>NZ_CP023275.1 GCF_002309535.1 Sulfurospirillum diekertiae
TTTTTTGTCCTTTATTCACAGCTTTGTTCACAGGGTGAATAACTTTTTTCACATTATACCCATACCCGCTTTAACATATAACTAATAATAGTTTAGATAAAATAAATCAAACTTATTCACATGATATTCACAGGGTGAAGACTTTTTTAAGGAGCGTTTTTGTTAGCAGATACCGTCATAGAACTTTTAAAAGGAGAAATCGCTTCTTTAGAATATGATCGCTATATTAAACAACTAAAATTCCATGAAAAGGCCTCTAATTCGGATCAAATGGTCTTTCTTGCCCCTAATATTTTGATTGCTAATTGGGTTAGAACCAAATATGCCGATAAAATTGCCCATCTCTTTGAACTCAAAACAGGTAAAAAGTCTGAAATCAAAATTGTTCTTAAAGAACATCTTAAAACAACAAAAGTAAAAACAACCCCTATCGAAATAATCGATGCCATTAAAAATACTAAAAACACCATTTTAAATCCATCCTACACCTTTGATAGCTTTGTGGTAGGAAGTTCAAACCAATATGCCTATACAGCTGCTAAATCCATTGCGGAAAAACCAGGTGTGATGTACAATCCTGTTTTTATTTATGGACCTACAGGACTTGGTAAAACACACCTTATTCATGCTATTGGTAATTATGCTCAAGCAAAAGGTAAAATTGTCATTTACGCTACGATTGAACAGTTCATGAATGACTTTACCTACAATCTTCGAAACCAATCCATGGACAGATTTCGTGAAAAATACCGTAATTGCGATGTTTTACTCATTGATGATACCCAATTTTTATCCAATAAAATTCAAACACAAGAAGAGTTTTTTCACACCTTTAATGAACTTCACTCTGCGGGTAAACAAATTGTTTTAACATCCGATAAACCACCTAAAATGATTAATGGCTTAGAAGATCGTTTAAAAAGCCGTTTTGAATGGGGTTTGATTGCCGATATTGGTTTGCCAGAATTGGAAACCAAAATTGCCATTATCAAAAAGAAATGTGAACTAGATGGTATTAATCTTAACAGTGATATTGTTAATTACATTGCAGCCAACATGGGCGATAATATTCGTGAAATTGAAAGCGCTATTATTAACCTCAATGCTTATGCATCACTGATGCGTCAAGAAATTACCCTTGATTTTGCAAAAAATGTTATGCGCGAACAGATTAAAGAGCGTCGTGAAAATATTAGCCTTGAAGATATTATTCAAATTATTGCAAAAGATCTCAATATTAAGCCTAGCGAAATTAAATCAACCAAACGTAGTAAAAACATTGTAGAAGCTAGACGTATTGGTATCTATTTGGCACGGACACTCACACCAAACTCAATGCCATCTTTAGCAACCTATTTTGGAATGAAAGATCATACAGCGGTTTCACACAATATTAAAAAGATTAATGAACTGATTGAAACGAATGAGTCCTTCAAACTCAAAGTTGAAGATCTTAAAAATAAGATTTTAACAAAGCAGATATAAAAAGTTTTGATGGTAAACGTGACGAGATGTGAAAAACTCACACCAAATCTTTCACGCAAATAGTCCCTAGTTTGAGATATAATGTGGATGTTTTCACAAATTCATCCCAATCTACTACTTCAGCTATTTTAAATTAAATAATAAAAGGAGAGTCTATGAAAGTTTCGATCAAAAAAAGTATTTTAGAAAACATGCTACTTAACATACAACCCTATTTAGAAAAAAAAGATTTAAGTCAAATAACATCACATGTTTTACTTATGGCTGAAGAAACTCAATTTACACTAAAAGCAACTGATTATGAAATCGGTCTTAGTTACCATACTCCTGAAATAAAAATTAGTGTTGCAGGTAATGCAACCGCTAATGGTAAAAAACTTTTGGATATCATCAAAGGTTTAAAAGATGACGAAGTTATTTTAGAAACAATCAATGATTACCTCTACATCAAACAGAATAGCTCCAAATTTAAACTTCCAATGCTAAGCCCTAGTGATTTTCCTCCTTTCCCTGAAATTGATTCTAAACCTAAATTTGACATCAATAGCAATACGCTTGTTCGCTCTATCAAAAAGATAGCTCCTGCTATTGATAGTAACAATCCTAAATTTGAACTCAACGGATCATTAATTGATATTAAAGACAATAGCATCAGTTTAGTTGCAACCGATACGAAACGTCTTGCTATTATGAAAATCGAACAACCAACAGAACATGATTTTTCATTGATTATTCCTAAAAAAGCTATCAGTGAAATTCAAAAACTTTTTTTTGATAATATTGAAATTTTTTATGATGAAAATACACTCATTGCAAGTTCAGCCCATTTTACATTTTTTACAAAACTCATCAACGGAAAATTTCCTGATTATCAACGCATTATTCCAAAAAATAAAAACTATCGAATTTTACTTAACCGTGAATCTATGGTGGAATCTATTAAACAAATTTCTATTATTTCCCCTGAAATTAAAATCACTTTTAAACCTGATAAAATCGTCTTTGAAAGTTTAAATGATGATAACATTGAAGCAAAAACAGAAATTGATTTTAAAACAGGACTTGAGAGTGATATTTACCTTGCAGTTAACAGTCGTTATATTTTAGATTTTTTATCTAATATCGAAAATAGTAACTTTACCCTAGGTTTCAATGACAGTGGTCTTCCATTCACTTTAGAAAGTGATAATTTTACGACCATTGTTATGCCAATTATGATTTAAAAAATTAAGCACACAGTGCGTGAGCTTACGCTTTTGTAAACTCAGCGCTAGCGTAGCTTTTAGAGCTTTGCTTTAAAAGCGTATCAAAGAATTAAAAATAGGAAGTGGAGAAAATATGAGTACTTACGGTGCAGACAATATTAAAGTTTTAAAAGGCCTTGAAGCAGTACGAAAGCGTCCAGGTATGTATATTGGTGATACCAACATTAATGGTCTTCATCACCTTATTTATGAAGTGGTTGATAACTCTATTGATGAAGCAATGGCAGGCTATTGTGATCTGATTAAAGTGGAACTTACACGTGAAGGTTCATGTATCGTTATTGATAATGGTCGTGGTATTCCCGTTGGTTGGCATGAGGGTGAAAATATGTCAGCGGCGACGGTTGTTTTAACCGTACTTCATGCAGGTGGAAAGTTTGATAAAGATACCTATAAAGTGAGTGGTGGTTTACACGGTGTTGGTGTTTCGGTTGTAAATGCCCTCTCATCTAAACTTATTGCTACGATTAAACGTGAAGGAAATGAGCATCGTCAAGAATTTGCATGTGGTATTCCTCAAACACCATTAGGTGTGGTTAAAACAACCAATCGTACGGGTACAATGATTGAGTTTTGGCCTGATGGTACTATTTTTGAAACAACAGAATTTCAATTTGAAATTTTGGCAACACGTTTCCGAGAGCTTGCTTATCTTAACCCAAAAATTCGAATTGAACTTAAAGATCAAAGAGATGGACGTGCTGAAGTGTACCACTTTGAAGGTGGTATTAAACAGTTTGTAATGGATCTCAATAAAAAAGAAAAAGTAGCAGAAGCTGTTCATTATACTGCTAGCATTGATGATGTTGAAGTTGATGTTGCGATGATGTATAACTCAACCTACAGTGAAATTTTCTACTCTTTTGTTAATAACATTAAAACCATTGATGGTGGAACCCATGAGAGCGGTTTTAGAGCAGGACTGACACGTGCTATTACCAACTATATCTCTTTAAATGCAGGAGCACGTGAAAAAGATGCCAAAATAACGGGTGATGATGTTCGCGAGGGTTTGATTGCTATTGTCAGTGTTAAAGTACCTGAACCTCAATTTGAGGGTCAAACCAAAGGAAAATTGGGTAG
This sequence comes from Sulfurospirillum diekertiae, assembly GCF_002309535.1. Taxonomy (GTDB): domain Bacteria; phylum Campylobacterota; class Campylobacteria; order Campylobacterales; family Sulfurospirillaceae; genus Sulfurospirillum; species Sulfurospirillum diekertiae. The sequence goes on from NZ_CP023275.1 coordinate 3,834, forward strand.
TTCTTACGTTAAACCCATTGTTCAAAAATTGGTCTATGAACAACTGGTTAAATATTTTGAAGAAAACCCTATTGAAGCCAAAGCGATTATGAACAAAGCGCTTGCAGCAGCACGTGGTCGTGAAGCGGCTAAAAACGCACGTGATCTAACACGAAGAAAAGATGCCATGAGCATTGGTACACTTCCTGGAAAATTGGCAGATTGTCAAAGTAAAGATCCAAGTATTTGTGAACTTTACCTCGTAGAGGGCGATAGTGCGGGCGGTTCTGCAAAACAGGGACGTGACAGGGTTTTTCAAGCTATTTTGCCACTTAAAGGTAAAATTCTTAACGTTGAAAAAAGCCGTTTAGACAAAATTTTAAAATCCGATGAAATTAAAAATATGATTACTGCCTTAGGATGCGGTATTGGTGATGAATTTAACGAAGAAAAACTTCGTTACCACAAACTAATTATTATGACCGATGCGGACGTCGATGGTAGCCATATTCAAACCCTTCTTTTAACATTCCTTTTCCGCTTTTTGCGTCCTATTGTAGATAATGGTTATGTCTATTTAGCGCAGCCACCACTTTACCGTTATAAAAAAGGTAAAAAAGAGATTTATCTCAAAGATGATCATGAAATGAATGCTTTTTTAATTGAATCAGGTATGGATAGTATTGCGATTGAAGGTGTTGGAACTCCTGATTTAGTGGATTACTTTAAAATTATTTCTGCGTATAGAGGTATTTTAAAAGAGCTTGAAAAACGTTTTGCTATGATCGAAGTAATTCGTTATTTAATTGAAAATCCAGATTTGATTGTACTTCCTACGGAAGGATTATTTGTTGAAATTCAAAAATTTATTACAAACCTTGGTTACAATATTTTAAATCATTACATCAATGATGAAGGAATTCATCTCTTTATTCAAACCAAAGATGGTTTAGAAGAACTTCTTTTAGATGAAACGTTCTATACCAATCCTCTTTATGAAGAAGCACGTTACATTTATACAAAAATACAAGAACGTGACTTTGATGTGTTTGACGGCAAAGATCCTGTTGAAGTGTTAGATGAAATCGAAAAAAGTGCTAAAAAAGGTGCTTATATCCAACGCTACAAAGGTCTTGGTGAAATGAATCCAGAACAACTTTGGGAAACAACTATGAATCCTGAAAACAGACGCCTTTTACAAGTTAAGGTTGAAGATGCAGAAGCAGCCAGTGACACCTTTACCCTCTTTATGGGTGATGAAGTTGAACCTCGCCGACAGTACATTCAAGATCATGCCAAAGATGTAAAACACTTGGACGTTTAATGCTCTATTCTGAGATTAAGGAGAGAGAAAATCGATTTATTACAGCTCTTAAAATCGCTTTTCCTTTTCTTCTTCTCATCGGCATTTTTTTTCACGCATTTCAACTTTTTCCTTATACTTCAGTCAATTTTATTCTTCTTATTTTGTTAATTCCCATTTATGTTTATTATACGGTCTATTTGATTTATCATGGATTTCAAACAACGTTGATTGATCCTACGACTAAAACATTTACCAGAATGGAAATAATGACTAAAATCGAAAACATAAAAGATCGAGAAAACACGACAATTATCTTTTTACATGTAAATAATTTTAGTGATATTAATGAGCGTTATGGTATCCATAATGGAGATATTCTGCTCTTTCATTTTATACAAAAATTAGAGTTTTTTTTACGAGAACATCATTTTAAAAATGTTTCCATTGGGCGCTATAGCAATGATAGTTTTTTGTTTTACATTAAAAATCCAAGTAAAGAACTTCGTCATCTTTTAACTATTTTTACGAAGAGTGTTCAAAATGTAGGAATTTCGAATATCGAAATAAAAGTTGATTTTTCACTTTTAAGTGCTGCCTATGACAGTGATACAAAAAATATCATAGAACATCTTTTAATGCTCATAGAAGAACAAAAAAAGAGTGAAGAAATAATGCCAAATATCAAGCTCAATCAATTTCAAATGATTATAGATGAAGCAATTAAATACCATCAACTTTTTTTTAAATATCAACCCTCTTTAAGCCTTGAAACGGAAAAAATCGAAATAGTAGAAGTCTTAACCCGTATGGAATCTCAAACCTATGGACTGCTTTCCAAACAACAGATTCAGCGTATTGTTAACCACACAGGGTATGAAAAAATATTTGATGAAAAAGTTTTTGAACTTCTAGTGGAGGAAATTTTACCTTTACTGGAAAAAGAAGTTCTTTTGAGTATTGAAATTTCACCTGTAACACTACGAAATCTCAGTTTTAAGCACTATCTTATAACACTTTTTGAAAAAAAGAATATTGCACCAAATCGCTTTATTCTTGAATTTACAGAAAAAAAGAGTTATGAAAATATGCACCGGTTTAGAGAAATTATAGAGAGTTATCAAGAAGTCGGGTTTAAAATAGCCCTAGGTAATTTTGGGGGTAATAACTGTAGTTTTGAGTATCTTAAACATTTACCCATTGATTTAGTGAAGTTTGACATTGAATTTACTAAAAAAATAGATGATTCCAAATACCAACAACTTCTTTTACATTATGTAGAACTCATCCAAACACTTCATATACAAAGTATGGTAAAATTTGTCGATAAAGAGGCATATTTTCAAAAGATGAAAGAGATGAAACCTGATTATATACAAGGGTTTTGTATTTCAAAGCCTAAAAATTTAGAACAAATAGTAGGAGATATTTTATGAAATACGGTGAACAAATTATTAAAGAATTTGATGTTGAAAAAGACTTAGAAATTTGGCCTAATCAACATAAAAAAAATTATGTGATTAAGCTTACATTGCCAGAGTTTTGTTGTTTGTGCCCACGCAGTGGTTATCCCGATTTTGCAACCATTTACATTGACTATACTCCTGATGAACTTGTTGTTGAGCTCAAAGCAATCAAGCTTTACATTAACAGTTTTATGAACCGAAACATTAGCCATGAAAATAGTGCTAATGAAATTTATGATTTACTAGATCGTAAACTCAAGCCAAAATGGCTCAAAGTTGTTGCTGATTTTAATCCAAGAGGTAACGTTCATACGGTCATTGAAATCGATTCAAAACAAGTACGAAATGAGAGTTCATGTTAAGTCCAAAACTCATTGAGCAGTTTTTTGGGGCTGCATCGATTCAGCGTTGGAATGATTATCCACGCATGGTTGAACTCGTGGAACTTGATAAACAAGCGCATAAATTTATCATAGCTTATTTGATCGCAAAAATGGAACCCAAAGAGAGCATTAATATGCGCTCTTTAATTGAAGCGGGCATTTTTGAATTTTTGCGTCGCGTGGTTGTCACCGATATTCGCCCCGATGTTTTTCGCAAAGCACTTCAAAAAAAAGAGAAAGAGATCAATACTTGGGTTTTAGAACAGCTCTATGATTCACTCAGCGATATTGAAGAGGGTGCTTTTTACGAGCGTTTTAAAACCTATCTAAATGATAGTTCCATGTATAAAAAAGAGCGTTTTATCCTTAAAGCCGCTTCGTATATGGCAACGCGTTGGGAATTTTCCATTGTCTATCAAACCAGTCAATTTTTAAACAATATTGATCGCGTGAAAGAGGCGGTTGAAGAAGAAATTGAGGATTATTACGAACTCATAAGTGTTCGCAAAATGGCAATGAATAAAAAAATCTCTAAAATTGTTGATTTAAGCGGACGACTTCGTTTTCAAAAGCGTTGGGCACAAACGCCTCGTATTCCTGAAACTTCTGTATTGGGTCATATGCTGATTGTCGCCATTTTGGGCTATTTTTACTCTCTTTCAGCCAAAGCGTGTGACGGGCGTCTGGTCAATAACTTCTTTTGTGCTCTTTTTCATGATTTTCCTGAAGCCCTCACCCGTGACATCATCTCTCCCGTTAAATATTCTGTCAGTGGATTGGATGATATTATCAGTGAGTTTGAAATTAAGATGATTGAAGAAGAGATATTGCCCTACCTTCCAGAGGGGCTCACTAAAGAGTTTAAATACCTTCTTGGACTTTACGGGGACAATCAAAAAGATGAATTTATGAACCGAATCAATGAGCATGAAATCAAAATGGTTGAAGATGTTTCAGCCTACAATGAGGAAAAATACAATGCCATTGATGGAAAAGCACTTAAAAATTGCGATAATTTAGCTGCATTTATTGAAGCGACACTTTCTATTTCGCATGGTGTTAGATCCAAAGAACTAATACAAGGCAAAGAGCATATTCGCGGTAAATTGAAAGAAAAAGGAAAAATAGGAAATGTTGATTTTTATGAATTAGCATTGGAAATTGAAACGTATTTGGGAGTTTAGAAAAAAGGTATAAAAAAACCCTCTCCCAGATGACTGCGGCACACACCTAAAAAAAGCGCTCTGCTGTGTTCCCACCCTGAAGCGTTACTCTTAAAAGACATTGCACAGGTCTAGAAGAAGGCGAAGCGTATTTTACCCAAAAATTCTTAAAATATACAGAGGATAGTCATGGTAGACCCAAAAATTGAAGAGAGTTGGAAAAATGTTTTACGTGAAGAGTTTCAAAAGCCCTATTTTGAAGCTTTAAAAAGCTTTTTAGTGGAAGAAAAAACACACTATACTGTTTATCCTAGTGGTGCAAACATCTTTGCGGCATTTGATAACACACCCTTTGAGAGCGTTGAAGTGGTCATTTTAGGGCAAGATCCTTATCATGGAGCGAGCCAGGCACATGGGCTCTCTTTCTCTGTACAAGACGGCATCCAGCATCCGCCATCCCTTCAAAATATTTTTAAAGAGCTTAAAGATGATTTGGGTTGTACCATTCCTAAAAATGGTAATTTAACTGCGTGGGCAAAGCAAGGTGTCTTTTTACTCAACACCGTTTTAACCGTGCGTGCTAGCGAAGCTAATTCACACCGCGGACAAGGTTGGGAAAACTTTACAGATGCTGTGATTAAGACGTTAAGCACTGAAAAAGAGCATTTGGTATTTATTCTTTGGGGCAGTCCAGCAGGTGCAAAAGCGAGCCTCATTGATGGTAAAAAACACCTGATTTTACGTGCTCCTCACCCTTCTCCTCTTTCCTCATACCGTGGATTTTTTGGCTCGAAGCCCTTTTCAAAAAGCAATGAATATCTTACATGTAACGGCAAAAAACCGATTAATTGGTGCTTAGCTTGAATGTAAAAGAGGCGATTTACGCGTGGTATCAAAAAAATGGTCGTCATGATCTTCCCTGGCGCCAAACTACTGATGCCTACAAAATTTATCTCAGTGAAATTATGCTGCAACAAACCCAAGTCAAAACGGTTCTTGAGCGGTTTTACTTTCCCTTTTTAGAGCGCTTTCCAACGTTAAAAAGCGTGGCAGAGGCTCCGCTTGATGATGTTTTAAAAATGTGGGAAGGGCTTGGCTACTACACGCGTGCTCGTAATCTTCATCACACGGCCATTACATGTAAAGGGGTTTTACCCAAAAGACCCGAAGAATTAGGCGGGCTTAAAGGCATTGGAAAAAGTACGGCACATGCCATTTGCTCGTTTGCGTATCATCAAGCACTCCCAATCTTGGATGCCAATGTGAAGCGCGTTTTGTGTCGTTATTTTGCACTCAGCGTCAAAGATGAAAAAGTGCTTTGGAAAAAGGCGTGGGAACTGTTACATGTAAAGCAGCCCTATGAACATAACCAAGCAATGATGGACATTGGAGCACTCGTGTGTACGCCCAAAAATCCAAACTGTTTAGAGTGTCCACTAAACTTTACATGTAAAGGTAAAGATACGCCTGAAAACTATCCACAATCCCTTAAAAAAGCGAAAGTTCCTATCAAGCGACGTTTTGCCTTGGTTGCACTCAAAGAGGGCAAATTGGGGCTCATTCAACGTAAAGAAAGACTTCTTCATGGCCTTTGGGGATTTATTCAAGTGGATGAGTGCCCAGAAAATGCAGAAATTTTAGGAAAAGTAACGCACACCTACAGCCATTTTAAGCTGGAGTTAGAAGTCGTGAAATGCGATTTACATGTAAAAGTTGATGATTATTTTACGCCAGAGCAGATTGCAACACTGGCTCTATCAACGGTTGATAAAAAGATTTTATATCTACCCGCCATGATGGGGAATGTAACCCCTGCTACCCCAAAGTAAAAGTGTCGCACCACACAAACTGACCACCATCATAACGCCCATGATAGGCAAGAGTGTATCATCGTGTAAAGAGCTTGCAATAAAGCCCATGAGTGCTCCCACGCTGTACTGTAAAACACCAATAATGGCATTGGCTGATGCACTAATACTTGGGAAAAATTCCAATGTCAATGAGACAGAATTTCCGAAAACAAACCCTAAAATACCAACATAGAGTCCTACTAAGGGAAAAATAACAAAGAGGCCTGCGTCACGTAATACAAATAACATAATACCGACAATGGCTTGTACGATAACTCCAAAACGTAAGAGTTGTAAAGGGTCTTTTCGCTTCACAACCCAAACATTAAGCCTTCCAAAGATCATCATCATTAAAACATTAACACCGAAAAAAAGTGAAAATCGGCTTGCGCTGACATGAAAATGCTCCATGTAAACGAATGAGGAAGAGGTAATAAAGGTATACATACCAGAGGTACAAAGAATTTGTGAAACAATGAAAACCATTGCAAGTTTGTGGCTTAAAACGGTTTTATAGTTTTGAATGGGGGTAATTTTAGTGCGTATTTGCTTTATGGCAGGAAAGCGAAATAGATAAAAAATTAGGGCAAAAAGGGTGTAAAATCCAAGGATTAAAAAGATGGCTTCCCACTCAAAAAATTTAAGAACCAATGCGCCAAGCGTTGGTGCTAACAGTGGTGCCATGAGCATGACCATCGCAATTAATGAAAAAATACGTGCACTCTCTTTCCCATTAAACATGTCGCGTACGGTGGCAGAGACATTGACAGTGGCAACACCTCCTCCAAAAGATTGAAGAGCTCGAAGAATCCAAAAAATTTCGATTTGATTGGTAATGGAGAGCAATAAACTGCTCATTCCAAAAACAATCAATCCTATCATAACCATAGGGCGTCTGCCGTAAGCATCGGAAATGGGCCCACCCAAAAGCTGTCCCATTGCCATACCAAAAAAGTAAAGGCTAAGGCTAAATTCAACATTGGGGATACTTGTGTGAAGGTCTGTTGCAATGGCTGGGAATGAAGGTAAATACATATCAATCGCCAAAGGAGTAATTGCCGATAAAGACGCAAGGACTAAGACGATTTGGCGCTCTGTAAGGGCTTTAGACATGCGTTTTTTTCTTTCGTGTAGATAGTTTTATAGAAATTATAGGGTAAAAATTTAAATTTTATGTTAATAGTTAAGAGAATATTTTGAAACGGTTAATATTATAATCCTTTTGATCACCATACATTAATAGTTTTTTAAGCGGACTCTATCTACAATCTTGTAATAAATGATATGTGATAAAGTATTACATATGTTGGAACAAACTTTTTTTGCTAACGGTAAGTGCCAGACATTGAACGATTAAGGTTACTCACAATGATTTATTTCCTATTTTTTAGATAATAAAGTCTTTGATGAATGTTAAAAATTTATCATATGGAGGTTTTGCAATGTCGAAACGGATCATTTCGATACTAGTTCCTGTCTTGGTTTTACTGATCGTTTGGTTTTCTCCTATTCCCTCAGGGCTTACTATTCAAGCGTGGCATTATATGGCAATCTTTTTAGCTGTGATTGTTGGACTTGTTATTGAGCCTGTTCCTGCCGCATTGGTAGGACTAATAGGTGTTTCACTAATGGCTTTAATAGGACTTGCGGGCAAAACACCCGCAGCCAATGTCAAATGGGCACTTTCGGGGTTTTCCAATTCCACGATTTGGCTTATTTTTGCAGCATTTATGTTTGCAATGGGTTACCAAAAAACGGGTTTAGGAAAAAGAATATCGCTTATCATGATTCGCTACATGGGTAAAAGTTCACTCGGTCTTGGCTATGCGGTGGCGTTTGCCGACCTTGTATTAGCACCCTTTATGCCTTCGAATACGGCGCGAGGAGGAGGAACCATTTTCCCTATTGCGATTAACATCCCCATTATTTTCAATTCAACACCTGAGCATGAACCTCGTAAAATGGGTGCATACATCACATGGATAGCGATGAGCGCAACCTGTGTGACAAGCTCCATGTTTCTAACGGCACTTGCCCCCAATCTTCTTGCCATTGATCTCATCGCAAAAGGTGCAAATATTTTCATAACATGGGGTGCGTGGGCAAAAATCATGGTACCTCTTATGTTGCCACTTTTCCTTGTAACGCCACTTTTGGTTTATTGGATTTATCCACCTACTCAAAAACAGTCTCCTGAAGCGCCTGCATGGGCAAAAGATGAGTTAAAAAAGATGGGCACTATCGCGTTAAAAGAAATTTTGATGGGATCATTCGCATTTTTAGCGCTCATCCTTTGGATCTTTGGTAAAGAGCTCAATGTTGATGCAACAATAGCCGCGATTTCTATCACCGTACTGATGGTCTTAACCAATGTTGTCTCTTGGGATGATGTCATTGGTAATAAGCCTGCATGGAATATTTTAGTCTGGTTTGCAACACTCGTGGCATTAGCCTCAGGGCTTAAAGATGTCGGTATTTTGGCATGGATGGGCAAAGGGACTGAAGTTTATCTCTCAGGACTAAGCCCCACAATGTTGATGATCTTGATGATAGTGCTCTTCTTTCTTTTGCACTACTTTTTTGCCAGTTTAACGGCGCACACGACAGCATTATTGCCTATTTTTATTGTGATTGCGTCAAAACTGATTGCTCCTGATCAGTTGATGACTTTTATGATTTTACTCACCAGTACGATTGGTTTGATGGGAATTATCACTCCTTATGGTACAGGACCTTCGCCTATTTGGTATGGCGCTGGTTATATTTCACAAGGAAAATGGTGGGCATTAGGCGCTATTTTTGCAACTATTTTCATGGCGGTACTTTTAGTCGGTGCTTTGATTTTTCTCTAAATATGATTTACATGTAAAGGATATAACGATGTTTGTACTCGATCAAAAAGAGATGATGACTCAAACGTTAGGAAAGTTTGTGGATTTAGTTTCCAAAGAGCTCCCTGATGATGTGATGGCAAAGCTTAAGGAACTCAGAGTTCAGGAAGAACAACCTTTGGCTAAAGCCATTTATGATGTGATGTTTGAAAATATGGATAAAGCGAAAAAGCTCAGTCGCCCCACCTGTCAAGATACGGGAGTCATTCAATATTTTGTCAGAACAGGTGCTAAATTTCCCTATTTGGGACAATTACGTGAGATCTTAAAAGAGGCTACGATTCTTGCTACCAAAAGTGCTCCACTGCGCTTGAATGCTGTTGAAGTCTTTGATGAAGTCAATACAGGAACCAATGTTGGTACGGATGTTCCTTATATTACGTGGGAAATCGTTGATGATAGTACCAACGTAGAGATAGAAGTTTATCAAGCGGGCGGCGGTTGTTCGCTTCCTGGACGAAGTATCGTTTTACCACCACTTGCAGGTTATGAGGGAGCGATGCAATTTGTTTTCGATACGGTTGTTAACTGGGGCATCAATGCGTGTCCTCCCTTGATTGTTGGTATCGGTATCGGAACTTGTTCTAATTCATCGGCACTACTTTCTAAAAAAGCGATGCTCCGCCCTGTCGGTACACATAATCCTCATCCTAAAGCGGCAGAAATGGAAAGGACGGTTGAAAAAGGGCTCAATGACATAGGACTAGGACCTCAAGGTATTTCGGGAAAAAACAGCGTCATGGCTGTTCATATTGAAGGTATGGCACATCATCCTTCCGTTCTTGGTGTTGGTGTAACCATAGGCTGTTGGGCAAATCGCCATGGCGTGATTCGTTTTGATGAACACATGAACTATGAAATTGTTTCGCACAAAGGAGCTACATTATGAAAAAAATTTTAACAACCCCCATTTCAGATGAAGCCATCAAATCACTCAAAGTCGGTGACATTGTTTATTTAAGTGGAACGCTTGTTACGTGTAGAGATGAAGGGCATAGACGCATTATTGCTGAGGGGATCATGCCCAAACTTCCGATGGATCGCATTGCTATTTTTCATGCAGGGCCTATTGTCAAAGATGTTGAAGGTGGCTGGGAGATGGTTTCCATTGGACCAACCACCAGTATGCGCATGGAGCGCTACGAAAAGGAGTTTTTAGCCAAAACGGGTGTGAAACTTGTCATTGGAAAAGGCGGAATGGGAGCAAAAACGGCGGAAGGGTGTAAAGAGAGCACGGCGGTTCATGCGGTTTTCCCAGGAGGGTGTGGTGTGGTCGCTGCCGAACAAGTGGAAAAAATAGAAGGCAAAGAGTGGCCAGAATTTGGAATGCCTGAGGCGTTTTGGATCCTCAAAGTTAAAGAGTTTGGACCGTTGATTATTTCAATTGATGCGGAGGGAAATAACCTTTTTGAAGCCAATAAAGTAACATTTCATGAGCGAAAAGACGAAGCACTTGCGAAGACTTCAAAGCATATTGTTTCGATGATTGCAAAGAGTTAGAAAAAGTAAGGCGCATATAGAGCGCCTTTTTGTTATTTAAAATTAGAAAGAGTGCTGTTCATGCTGTAGATGATATGTTGACGCATCGTTTCGCAAGCTCCAGCATAATCTTTTGCCGTTAGTTGCTCAACAATTTTGTTATGGTCTGCGAGTGAAATACCCGCATACTCTTGCGCCGTTACCAAGCGGTTCATGGAGAGACCATTCCAGAGTAGAGAGAGAAACGATTTGAGTTTTTCACTGTCAGCGGCTTCCCAGATGGTCATATGAAATGCCTGATTTGCGAGGTTATAGGCTTCTGTATCGCCCGCTTGTTCGGCACGTTGACCTTGTTTGTTGACATTTTGGATCGCTTTGAGTGTTTCGTCATTCATGTGTTCACATGCTCTACGAAGTGCTTCTGTTTCAAGCAAGATGCGCATCTCGTAGTGGTCTTTAATAGCTTCTTCGGAGATGCCTTTTACGATGGCGCAACGGTTCTGACGAAGCTCTAAGAGTCCTTCATTCGCAAGGATTTGAAACGCTTCGCGCACGGGTGTACGAGACATTCCGACTTGTTCACCAACGCTATCCAGCGTGATAGACTGACCTTTGCTAATACCACCAGAAAGGATTGAAGAGCGTAGTATGGAGGCTACCTGTTCACGCGCGGGTAACATTTGTATTTTTTTAAGATTGATCATAGGATGCTCTTTAATAGACTGTTTTATTTAGTATAGCATGACAAGGCTATCTTTTCAAGAAAGTGGTTAATTTTACTGGTATCAAAGTGTTTGAAGATGTTACAAGTTTTCTTTACATGTAAAGGTTTGAAGAGTGATTAAAGTAAAGCATTGCTTTTGTTTGGATGCAACAGTAAAATTGGAGAAAAAAGACGCGCTCACCTTTACATGTAAAGAAAAAAAGAAAGGATAAAGAATGCATGCGATTGAAAAGTTATTAGCCAAAAAAGCAGGCAAAGCGAGTGTTAAAACAGGTGAGATTATCAACTGTGAAGTCGATATGGCAGGCATCAATGATCTCTACTTGCAAACGCTTCGCTCTTTTTTTGAGATGGGTGGTACAAAGGTGTATGATCCCAGTCGGGTGATTATGTTTTTAGACCATTATGCCCCTGCTTCCACGATTACTCAGGCTGCAAATCAGAAGCAGTTTCGGGAGTTTTGTTGGGATCAAGGCATAGATCTTCTCATGGACATTGACCAAGGGGTATGTCACCAAGTTTTGGCAGACAAAGGTTTGGCGTATCCGGGAGAAATTGTGGTTATCACGGACTCTCACACGACAACACATGGTGCGTTTGGAGCGTTTGGAACGGGTGTGGGAGCGACCGATTTGGCGATCATTTTAGCGACAGGAAAATTGTGGTTTAGGGTACCTGAAATTATTAAGATCAATTTTGAGGGGAAATTACCCAAAGGTGTCTATGCCAAAGATGCTATCTTGCACGCGATTGGCGCACTTGGAGCGGATTATGCCGTGTATAAAGCGGTTGAATTTGGTGGCTCTATGTTGGAGCATCTGAGCATCTCAGAACGTATGGCACTGTGCAATATGAGCACGGAGATGGGCGCCAAAGCCAGCTACATACAGCCTGACGCGATTACAATGGCGTTTTTGAAAGAGAGAGTGACACGCCCGTATGAGATTTACCATACCGACGCTGATTTTAAATATGCCGATGAAGTAAGCTTTGATGTGCGTGAGCTTAAACCTCAACTTGCCGCACCTTCGAGTGTCGATAATGTCTATGATCTGAGCCAATTTATCGGTCGCCACATCGATCAAGCCTATTTGGGCTCATGTACGGGTGGCAGGGCGGATGACATCGGTATTGCGGCGCATATTCTCAAAGGCAAAAAAGTGGCTTCTCGCACACGATTTGTCATTGTTCCTGCCTCCAAAGGCGTTTTGCTTGAGGCGATGGAAAAGGGGTATGTGAAAACATTGATCGAAGCGGGAGCGACCTTTGTCACGCCCGGATGTGCCGCCTGTTTGGGAACGCATGAGGGAATGATCGCCTCAGGTGAGACCTGCATCACAACCACCAATCGCAATTTTCCAGGACGCATGGGCGACACCAAAGCGGAGATTTTTCTAGGTTCACCCGCAGCCGTTGCTGCAGCGGCTTTGATGGGCGAAATCGTCGATCCTACGCTTTACATGTAAAGGAGAAAAGATGCAAAAATTATTGAGTGGCAATGCCTTCGTTTTTGGCAAAAATGTTGATACCGACCAGATTTATCCGGGGCGTTTTGTGGAGTTCACCGATGTGGAAGATGTCGCTAAATACGCGATGTTTGGGGCTGACCCTGACTTTACCAAAAAAGTGAAAAAAGGCGATTTTATCGTTGCGGGTACCAATTTTGGCTGTGGCAGTAGTCGTGAACATGCCGCCATTACCCTTAAAGCGGTGGGTGTGGGTGCGATCATCGCAGAGTCTTTTGCGCGCATTTTTTACCGCAATGCGATTAATCTTGGTGTTCCTCTTTTGGTTTGTCCGAATATCTCAAAACTGATCCACATGAATGATGCTTTGAGTATTAATCTACAAAGTGGCACGATTCGCTCTGAAAAAGGCTTGATTGCAACCGCAGAACCTCTATCTGAATATGTGTTACACATCTTGGAAAGCGGTGGGATTAAGCCATTGATTAAAAACCAATTAGAGGCGCAAAAGCACGCTTGAAACGAAGGAGCAGGTTCTTCTGCTCCCTTTACATGTAAAGATTTGAATATCTAACTTTTTTGGTTTTTAATGCTTTAAGTTAAGCCGTTATACAATGAAGAAAAGACGAGCTTAAAGGAGTCAGTTGATGCTAAAAGATATCATGACATGTTTAATCGTTTTATGCTTCCTTAGCGGATGCGGTGACACAAAAAAGAACGATAACAATCAAGTGATAGGTGAAAATAGCGTTGAAAAAATCTATCAAGATGCAATCAAAGAAACTATTTTAAAAACGACCAAAGATCCGAAGGCTTATCAAGCACTTTCATGGAAACTGTTGAAAAGCAGCGAGGCTGTGACGAAGCGCCTTGGTAAAAGAGCAGTTTTTATTGACCATGCGTATAAAGAGAAAAATATTTACGGTGGCGAGATTAAACGTGATAATATCTATTTTATCGGTGATTCTAAACCAAGCCTTATTATTGATTTTGATATGAAACTGGTGTTTGAGGAGTTTCTTGCCAGTCAAAGCATGCGCGATATTTTCTCCCAAACTATTTGGAATTTAGAAACCCTACAATCAGAGTACCAAAAACGCTCAAACGACCTTGTTGCTAAAGAGCATATCAAAGACTTTATGTATTCTATTCACCATTACAGCAAAGCCGATCAAGAATCCCTCATTCAAGCTATTACGAATGCCAATAACCCAATGTTTATTGCGAAAAATATGGCCATTTTTTTAACAATGCGATCGTTCCCTGAGCTGATGGAAGAGTTACTGTTTGATGAAATCACCTATAAAGGAAAATACAAATAAGGAGTTACCATGAAAAAATTTTTATACCTTTTATCTTTTTTAACACTTTGTACATCTCTTTCGTATGCAGATGATCTCATGAATGGATTAAACGCATACGAGAAAAGTGACTACGATAGTGCAGTTACATTTTTTCAAAGTGGTTGCGATGCAGATAATGCCGAAGCGTGTTATAACCTTGGCAATATGTACGACTCAGGGCTTGGCGTTTACAAAGATAAAGATGATGCAAAAGCTGTTTCACTCTTTACAAAGTCATGTGATGGCGGTTTTTCAGATGGTTGTTACAATCTTGGCATCATGTATGACACAGGAGAAGGTGTCGCCAAAGATGCCATCAAAGCGTTTACCCTTTTTTATAAATCGTGCGAAAGTGGTCATACGAGAGGCTGTTACAGCGTTGCGCTGATGTACTACAAAGGGCAAGGTGTCCAAAAAGATTACAGTAAAGCTCTTTCATTGTTCCAAAAAACCTGTGATGAAGGCTATGAAAAGAGCTGTTATAATTTGGGTGTGATGTACCGCAATGGTGAAGGAGTAGCCAAAAATTTGGATAAAGCACTCGAACTTTACAAACGTGCCTGTGAACAAAATCTCTCAATCGCATGTGATAAATATGGAAAACTTAGAAATGAGATGCAGTAAAAAGTAGGTAATGGCAGAGAGGAAGGGATTCGAACCCTCGGTGAGTTGCCCCACACACGCGTTCCAGGCGTGCTCCTTCAACCGCTCGGACACCTCTCTATGATCGGAAGAGTGGAAGTATAACGATTTTGTGCTTATTTGAGGATTAATGACATCAAGTGAGTTGATGCCATTAATCCTTCTTCTAGGCACATATTACGTTTTACTCTTTACGAATGCTTTTAAAAGCTTCAATCAATTTTTCAAAACCAATTTTACTTGATTTTTCGACAGAGCGAAATAGCTCAATTCCTTCTCGTGAGTCTGAATGTGTCGCAAATGCGTCAATCGCTTTTTTCAAGCCATCATGAACACCAATGTGGTGGTTACTAACCTCTTGTACAATGGCGTTATTAAGTTTAGCGCTAATATTGCCAAACCACTTACCAAAGCGACATGATGTATGTCCCAAGATATCAATTTTTTTCTGTGAGAGGGCTGCATTGTAGCCTTGGAGTTTGAGGAGAATATGATCAATTTTACCATTGCTGACAGAAATTTCATTGGTTACATTGTCACATTTATTGGTAATACTTTGTGAATTTGAAAGCATTGTTGTAATCTCGCCACTAAACGCTTCTAATATTTTCATAGAGGCGCGTGATTCCGTTTGGAATGTTTCACTAGTATCGGCCATAGAGTTAGTGTTCTGTTTGAGAATGCTAATGTTTGATTCGACTTCGAGGGTTGCTTTTTGGGTGCGTTCAGCAAGTTTACGCACCTCATCGGCGACAACAGCAAAACCACGCCCATGTTCTCCTGCACGTGCAGCTTCAATAGCGGCATTGAGTGCTAAAAGATTGGTTTGGTCTGAAATATCTTTAATAAGGTTGATAATGTCACTGATGGCAGAAACACTGCTTGAGAGGTTTTCAACATCATGTGTAAATTTTTGCGTGAGTTCTTGCACTTTTTCAAGAGATTGGGCAATATCTTTGGTTTGTATTCCGATACTTTCTCCCCCTTTAAGTGAAGCATTATTGAGTGTGTTAATCTCATTGAGCATCGTTAAGCTTTCTTCAATGGTATTTTGAAGGAAGTTCATACCATCTTCATAGCTTCCAAGTAGAATTGTTAAAAGCTCATCTTTAGTTTGATTGATAGGTGTTGCATTCTGAGTTTCTTCTAAAGATTTTTGTTGAGATTGTTCATGTCGTATGACTTCGCTCTTGAGTGTTTCAAGTTCGTTTTTAAGTGTCTGATTTTCAGTTTCTAATTCTGCTATACGTCGTCCGCCAAACATTATTTTCTCCTTTGGTTTAAGTACAAAGCATTATAACGAAGAAGCGTGACTTTTGTGTTGTAATCCAATAACGTTTTAGGTTAATAATACCCCACGCAGATCCCACTCGAAAGCGTGATTTTTTTTTCAAAAGGAGAAGGACCAAAATACTTACATTTTTCAATGTAGATATGGTAGTTGTAGTCTAATTTCAAATCATCGTAAAATTTTTGGAGATTGACCAATTTGATATCACATACATCAATAATCTCTAATGCTTTGTAGATGCAAGAGTTGTTGTGTTCTATGAGATGGGAAGGCGCAAGTCCTGTATATTTGCAAAAGGCTTGAGATTGTACCATTCCTGTAAGATTTGTGCACTGTTTAACAATCTCTTTGTATTTAGGAATGATGCTCTCTTTTCGCAGGAATACTACCCTTGCATCATCAAATTTCGCGGCTTCAACATCTTTCCAGTAACGATAGGCATTGGATGAAATTCCTGCAAGGAGGCTAAATTCTTTGTTTAAAACATAATTATTGAGCCAATGATTGTGCGTCAGGATGTCCATCTGCATGTTACATAATCTTCATACCCAGTTGCGCAAGGACAATAACCAGTACCAAACCAAGAGGATAAACCGCTGCATAAGCGATGGAAGGGTAGTCTGTTTTGGTCATGTTGTTTGCCATCGTTAATGAAGGGGTAGAGGTCATAGCGCCTGAGAGTAGACCTAAAATATCTAAGAAATTCATCTTGAAAATTTTTCGACATATAAACGTTATAAGACCCAAAGAGAGAATAAGCGCACCAAGGGCGAGTATGATGGGTAAAATGCCATTGTTTTCTAGTGACTCAACGAGGTATTTGCCTGCATTCGTGCCCAGTGTTGCGATAAAAATGAGTTGACCAAGCGTTTTTAAAAGTGTCGTTGAATGGGGTGAAAGATTCCATACGATTGGTCCAACACGTCCAAGACGCCCAAGGATTAAGGCGGTAATTAAGATACCACCAACAAAGCTGAGTTTGATGTCGCCTACACCTGGGATATAAAGAGGAATGCTTCCTAATAAAATACCAAACACAACTCCCAAAGAAATAGGTAAAAAATCTGCAGCGGGATATTTTAAAAGATCATTACCAATGAGTTTTGTCACTTTTTCACCATACGCATTAGGTGCAACAACGTAGAGTTTATCACCAAGACGCAAGGTAAGGCTTGGGTATGCAGGAATATCAATACCTGCACGTCTTACTTTTGTAATCACCGCACGAAGAGATTTCAGCTCTTTGATCATACCGATTTTTTTACCCACGATCTCTTTTGAAGTGGTGAGGAGTCTAAGAACGATCATATTGTCTTGGAATTCATGCTCTTCTCCAATCTCTTGACCCAAAACGATGCTGAGATTTGCCAGTTGTTCTTCCGTTCCTGCAACTCTAATAACATCTCCAAAACTCAAAGAAACGTCTTCCGTGGTATGGTCAATCGCGCCATCTGAGGTCATACGTTCAATGACCGTAGAGGTCATGCTCTCTATTTTGGATTTTTTGATTTCGATATTTCTGAAGTTTTCATTGGTAATGCGAAAGTTACGAGTCAAAATGTCAGGAAAGCGTACTTTTTGACTTGACTCGTACTCTTCAACCTCTTTTTGTAAATCAACACGAAAAAGCACTGGAAGTAGACGAATAAAAAGTACTGTTGCCACAATTCCAAAAGGATAAACTAGGCCGAAAATAACAGAAGTCGTTGGTGTATGCTTAATCTCAAGAGCTGCCGCAAGTGCTGGAACGCTGGTAAGGGCTCCTGTAAAAATACCATCGATGATGGTTTTAGGCATCTCAAAAAAGTAACCAAAACCAAAAATAATGACAAAGAGCAAGACTAAAAGTGCCGTAGCAATTAAATTGAGCTTGAGTCCTTCATGCTTGATGGTATCGAAGAAACCAGGACCAGATTGAAGCCCTACTGCATAGATAAAAATCGCCAATCCAAAGTATTGAAATGCATCAGAGATTACCATACCAAAATGCCCTGCGATGAGTGCTACGATAAGCATGGCGGTCACATCCAGAGAAAAGCCTCTGACTTTGATATTACCTAAGATATAACCGACAGAAATGATGGAAAAAAGATAGAAAATTTCATTATTAATCATAAAAAAGTGTGCCTTAAAAGAATTAGACGAATTATACCTTAATTAGCCGTTACTTTTAAGGCAAATGTGACTAAAAATCTTTCTCGATTTTAAACGCATCAAAGATGATGTCAACAGCAGTCATACGTGCACCATGATTGGTTGCGTCGAGTATTTCACCATCGGTATAACCAAGATCACGAAGTATTTGAACATCTTTGGCTTCAACGTCGTGTGGTGTTCGCACCGCTTTGAGAACAAAGAGAAGCATTGCTTTTTCTTTCTCCTCAAGTTTTGCACTTTTTGGGTCAGCACGCATTGCTTCCACTTCTTTAGGGGTCCAGCCCAGCATGTTGATGAGGATAGAAGCATTCATATCGACACAATAGCTACAGCTGTTTTTATCGGAAATAAGCATACGAATAGAGGCAAGCAAAGGCATCGAAAGGCTTTTTTGTTTAACCATGTAATATTCGATGAAACTCATTTGCTGTTTGATCAGCTCTGGACTTGCACTAAAGATTTGCGCTGAGTTACTCACTCGTCCGCGCATTGCAGTGATTTTTCCATAAAGCTCTGCGAGCTCACCTGTGGCATTTTCGGGTTTGACGGTATTGATTAATGGCATGATGTTTCCTTTTTAAGTAATGGTATCCATTCGTTAAGCGTTAAAACGCGACTAAATCCAAATGCTTGCGCGACTAAAAAAGCTTGGTGCAACTCTTGTGCACTCACCTCCCCTGCTTCATTGGAAAATGCCAGCGTGCCATTGGCATCGCTTAAAAACTCGACGTTAAAACCAAGTTGTGAGGCATCACGCGCCGTGGCGTCGCAACAGTTTTGCGTCATATAGCCTATGATGGCAACAGTGTCGACACCAAGAGTTCGCAATCTGTAGTTTAAGTCTGTTCCTGCAAAAGAGCTCGCATGGTTTTTCTCAATATAAAGGCCAGGCTTTAGTTTCTTGAGCTCATCGTGAAATTCCCATAGGTAGCTTCCTCGTACAAAGGCTCCTGCATCTTTTTGAAGGCTGGTATGTTGCACAAAAACGATCAAAATTTCCGCTTTTTGCGCTTCGGAAATGGCTGTTTTGATCCGCTCAAAACTATGGGGTGGATAGCTAATCGGTAAAGCACCGCCATCAAAATACTCATTTTGAACATCCACAACAATAAGAGCACGTTTCATAAAACCTCCTTGACTGTTTGGTCAAGTGAAGTTTAACAAAAATTGACCATTTAGTCAAGTAATGTAAAAATATGCTATAATCAACTCAATTACACAAGGAAAAAGAGATGGAAACGACACGAGATAAGCTTATTAATGCCACCTTTGACGAAGTTTTTTCGCACGGCTATCAAGGTGCATCACTCTGCGATATCTTAGCTAAAGCAGGCGTTCACAAAGGTTCTATGTACCACTTCTTCGCCAATAAAAAAGAGATGGCACTTGCTGCGATCGAAGAAGTGATACTCAAAAAAAATCTAGAAAAATACAGCTATGTCGAAACCTACACCAGCGGCTTTTTGGAAGAGTTTTACACACGCCTGCGCGACACATCAGTGCGTGACTTTCAACGTGGCTGCCCCATTGCCAATGTCGTGCAAGAGATGTCTAACATCGATGAAGATTTTAACACCTTGATGAAGTCCATCTACGGTGCATTTCGCACCAACGTCAAAGCCATTTTCGACAAAGCGGTGACCGTAGGAGAGATGAAACCCTGCGATACAACCAAACTGGCTCTTTTTACCACTTCAACCATTGAGGGCGCTATACTTTCGGCAAAAGCGACACAGAACGTTCAGGATTACGTCGATGTGATAGAGGAGTTGATTGAGCATATTGAGGGGAAGCGATGAAAATAGTGAGAATTACAAAAAATGATTTACCAAAACTATCAACGCTTTTTACGGAGTTTATAGGAACCAAAAGCAATCTTGGCAAAATGTCTTCCAGTTTGGACTCTATAATGGCAAATCCAAATTATAGTGTATTGGGCGCAAAAATAGAGGATGATTTAATCGGCTCAGCTATGGGAATTATTTGCTTTGACTTAGTGGGAGAATGCCAATCTTTCATGGTGATAGAAAATGTTGTCGTCGCAACACATGCGAGGAGTAAAGGTGTTGGAAGGGCACTTATGAGTGCTTTGGAAGCTGAAGCATTAAAAGCTAATTGCCGTTACATAATGCTCGTATCTTCAATAAGTAGAGTAGATGCTCATGAGTTTTATAAATCACTTGGATATGAAACTGATGGATTTAAGGGATTTAAAAAGTATATGGTGTAAAATTTAGCGATATTGGAGTAGTTTTGAATACGCAATTATTCTATATTTTTATCTATTAAGGAAAAAAATGAACATTATCACGATAGTTGCTATTGTCTCTTTGATAGGCATTGGAGTATTACATTTTTATTGGGCATTGGGTGGCAAGGTTTGGCTTAATAAGTCAATACCGACCATCAATGGAAAACCTTTGTTGCACCCTGGAAAAATTGCGACCATTGTTGTAGGTATAGTTTTAATTGGATTTGCTTGGATTGCATCTGCGCTTTCTTTTGGCGATTTATATTCAACTTTATACGGTAAGTATATAGTATATTTTGGATGGATTGTATCAGGGATATTTATTGTGCGTGCTATTGGGGATTTT
This sequence comes from Sulfurospirillum diekertiae, assembly GCF_002309535.1. Classification (GTDB taxonomy): domain Bacteria; phylum Campylobacterota; class Campylobacteria; order Campylobacterales; family Sulfurospirillaceae; genus Sulfurospirillum; species Sulfurospirillum diekertiae. The sequence continues at coordinate 24,568 of NZ_CP023275.1, forward strand.
AATACTGTTGGTTTTTTCAAAAAAATAAAAACTTCGGATTTTGCATTGTATGATACAAAATTTTATTCGCCCTATGCCCTATTTATCGGGATTGTATTTGCACTTTTATCTTATCAAGTGTAAAGAGCTATACGTTATACAGTCTTGAAAACTTAGCAATATCGGAGTAGTTTTATTTTTCCGCTTTTTCTACAATACTCCAAACGCAAAGCAAAAGAGGTGCGATGAAAGCAAGTACCAGGGAAGATTATGTTCGCTTGGTGTATAAGGTCGTTTTTTACATCGAGCAAAACGCAGACAAAGAGCTAAGCCTTGAAGAATTAGCCAAAGTGGCGGGCTTTTCAAAGTACCATTTTCATCGCATTTTCAAAGCCGTGACGGGAGAAAATATCGGCGATTTTATCGCTCGGGTGAGGTTGGTGTATTCGGCGTGGAAGCTAAAAACCGAACCTAAGATCACCGATGTAGCGCTCTCCTGCGGGTTTGAAACTAACGCCTCGTTTAGCAAAGCGTTCAAAAACCGCTTCGGCGTGAGTCCGCGTACCTACGCAACTCAGCTGAAAGCAAAAAAAGGAGTTGTGATGCTAAAACCTACTATGGTCGAGTTTAAACCTTTGAGTGTTTTTTACGTGCGAAAAACGGGTGCTTACGAAACCTCTTCGTGTGAAGCGTGGAATGTCTTGATGGCGTTTGCTTACGAGCAGAGAATGAAGTTTCATAAAAATATTATGGGTAAAGCGACGATGCACTTTGGCATCGGACACGATAATCCCAGTTTGGTCGAGCAAAATTTACTGCGTTACGATGCGTGCATTACCTGCGAGGATGAAAGCATTGAGGTCAAAGGTGAAGTCTTTAAAAAGGTGCTTGATGGTGGAAAATGTGCAGTGTTTTTGCACAAAGGGCCGTATGAAAACCTCACAGCGACTTACGCGCAGATTATGGATTGGGTGGTGAGTGAAGGCGTTGGGCTTCGTGATGCACCTGTGTTTGAGAAGTACCTCAACCGAGACCCAAGACGCACGAAACCTGAGAACTTGCGAACGGAGATTTACGTGCCGATTGTTTAGAAAAACATTTTACATGTAAAGATTTTCCTAGGAAAATCCTAGTGTTTGCGCCCTGTCAATAAAAAGATGGGGTAATCGCCATACGGCTTTTTCGCCACACTAACAATTTCAATGTTCACATCGTCAAAGCCTGCTTTTTGCGCCCACGTGGCAAACTCTTCTTGGTCAAATCCAAAGTGAAACACGCCCATGTCTTCGGTGTGAAATGTACCATCTTCTTTGTCCAAATCCGCTAAAGCGATGGTTCCGCCATGATTGAGCAAACGGTAAAATGTGTGAAAAAGCGCTTGCACATCTTCGACGTGATGAATGGTCATGGAAGAGATGATACCATCAAAGGTTGCATCAACCTCCGTACTGACCAAGTCGATTTCAAGCATCTCAAGTTCACACGGCAGTTGCTCTTTTTTGGCACGGAGCGCCTCGTTCATCGAGGGCGAGATGTCGATGGTCGTCATTTTGCGCACAAACGGTGCGATCTGTTCTGTCAAAAGCCCTGTACCTGAGCCAAAGTCCATCATATGGGTTGTTGCTTTATCGTAAGTAAGCCTCTCTAAAATAGCTTCACCGATGTTTTTGACGTTGTTGGTTCGTGTAACTTCTTTTTCATATGTTTTTGATTTTTCATGAAAATAATCTTTGGAGGGTTGCATAGGTAGCCTTTTGAATAGATGAGAAAGTATAGCACACCCCTAACAGCAAAAAAATTAACCTAAGCAATTAGCATCTACTTTTTAACCAATTACAAATGACGTGTATCCCACCACACGACTTGCGTCTTTACTGTGCGCATAACTGGTTCGGTAGTCTAAAAAATGGGCTTGAAAGTTGTGTGAAAGTGCGCTTTGAACCATCGCTTTAACACCGGTTATACCGCACGCTTCACAGCCATGAGAGAGCGCATGAAGGTCAAGATGCGAAATCGCTTCTATGCATGTATGATCGAGCTTATTGGCTTCCTCTTCCGTGTAAAAATGGCTGAGATCGGTGCTGATAACCACCAGTGTTTTTTCATCGCTTAGCACTTCGTCGATGAGTGTTGAGAGCTCACTGTGAGAGATGTCTCCATAGACGATTTCAACGACTTTGGCGTGTTTGAAATACTGTCGAATAAAAGGCATTTGCACTTCGGTGGAGTGTTCCTCATGCGCCATAGGGTGAAAGTCTAAAAAGGCAAATTTTCGCTTAAGGGCATAACTGAATGCTAAGTCGATTTCTATTTCGCCACACGGTGTATGGTATGCCTCTAAAAGGGCAATGGAAGCCCCTGCTACGTAGATGCGGTGACTAGGACCAATGACAACCACACGTTCAACATCGGAGCATTTGGATGCGGTATAGTGGTAAGCAAGATTGGCGGTATAGCCACTGTAGATGTAGCCCGCATGAGGGACAATGAGCGCACGGGGTATAACATCGAGTGCTATGTTGGGCATCGCTTTATCAAAATGATCGAACATGTGTTTTATTTCACTGCAGACGTCAGGGTAAAACATCCCAGCTACAGCAGCTTTGCGGTGTTTATTCATCAAAAACTCCTGTGAGTTTGGTATTGCATTTTGGACAGCATCCATCCACGAGATAGTTTTCCATCACTTCAAAGCGTTTTCGTGTGATCAAAACAGCATTACATGTAACGCATCTTGTAGGGTTTTCAAGTCCGACATTGCCAATGTAAATGTGTTTAAGTCCAGCTTTTCGGCCGATGGCTTCAGCACGTTTAAGTGTTTCAACAGAGGTCGAAGGGAGCCCTTGCTCATGGTAGTCAGGATGAAAAGCACTGATATGCCATGGTGTCTCAACACCAAGCTCTTTGGCAATGAAGGAAGCAATAGAATTCAATTCTTCATCGGAGTCATTTTTGGTGGGGACGATAAGTGTGGTAACCTCGATCCAGATGCCATTACGCTTGAAATGCTTGAGATTTTCCAAGATGGTTTCAAGCCCTCCTCCGAGCTCTTTTTTGTAGTAGTCATGGTTGAAGGATTTGAGATCAATATTTGCCGCATCAATGATGCCTACCATATCATCAATCACTTCGCTGGATTCAAAACCATTGGTAACGAAGATATTTTTCATTCCTTTTTCATGAGCCAAAATCGCGATATCTTTAGCATAGGGATAGAAGATGGTGGGTTCGTTATACGTGTAGGCGATGGAGGCACATTCGTATTTGAGTGCCATTTCGATAATCTGTTGAGGGGCAAAATACTCTTTTACATGTAAAGATTTTTCTTGCGAAATACTCCAGTTTTGACAAAAAGGACATTTGAAATTACAACCAATCGTTCCGATCGAAAAGGCTCTGGTGTCGGGCAAAAAGTGGTAGAGCGGTTTTTTCTCCACAGGGTCAATGTGCATGGCTACGGGATGTCCATACACCAGATTTTTGATAGTTCCATCGACATGTTGATTGACACCGCAGATGCCTATTTGTCCCTCTTTAAGATGACAGTAGTGCGCACAGAGTAAGCAAACCAGACGTGAACCTTCAGTCTTAAAATAGTGCATTATTTCACCTTCTCAACCCTGTAATACCAAATCTCAGGATGGCTTTCCAAGCAATCAGGTGCTAACCCCGCTTTTTGGCATAGATGTGAAAAAAAGAGTTCAAAGGTTGGCAGTTGTTCCCAAACTTGGGGTAAAAAGGTTGCTTTTCGAGACCCTTTTTGAAGAATAATACCATCCATTCCCACCGTAACTTTGCTTTTGAGGTCATTGGTATTTTCATATAGGATGGGTTGGGGTTCACTCAAAAGAGAGATTTCAATCTTTACATGTAAAAACTCTTCGGGGCTGAGCGGATAGAAACGTGGATCATCAAAAGCAGCTGCTTTGGCGTTATGTATGAGGTCATCTAGAAGAGGTCTATGGGCTATGAGTGAGCCGATACAGCCACGCAGTTGACCATCAAGGGTGAGTGTGACAAACGTAGCTTTAGGAGTTGAAAATTCAGGATGTGCTTGTACTAAAGCTTTTGGATTCAAAGTGGATGTATGGTTAAAGCTGTCACTGATCGCCTGTTTGGCAATTTCTAAGAGTACGTTTTGCACGGCGCCTCCTTTACGAAAGTGTATTATATGATAAAATGGCTGATAGGTTATACAAAAAGGAATCGTCATGGTACTGGCAATTTTAGCGCATACTCCCGTATGGGTTTTTCTGCTCTTTGGTGTGTTACTCATATTAGGCTGGATGCAAAGTCGTGATCGTAAGGTTTCTTATGTGCGTGCGTTTATATTGCCTTGCATGATGATAATTTTCTCCATATACGGCGTTGCCTCCGCATTTGGCATGAGTCTTGGGATTGTGGCGTGGAGTGTAGGAATGATGGTGATGATGGCACTGGGAATTCGTATAAGAGCTTTTTACAATGTGGTTTTTATGGCAGAATATAACGCTTTTGCGATCAAAGGAAGTTGGCTTTGGTTGACTCTGATGATGGTCATTTTTTGGCTTAAATTTGCAGTAGGTGTAGCACTTGCCAGAGAATTAGCCATTGTCACTGAGCCATGGTTTATTTTGAGTGTTAGTTTGTGCTTTGGGCTACTCAGCGGTATTTTCTTAGTGCGCATGGTTATTTTGTGGAAGATTAAAAGCTTACATGTAAAAACGATCTAATCTTTTTTTATGGTAAACTTTGTCTAATTTTTAAGGAGTGAACGATGAAACAATGGGTAGCAATGTTAATATGTTTAGGCTTTTTTTCAGGATGTTCTACCATCGGTTTGAACTTCAATTTTTGGAGTCAAAAAGCACCTGAAACGCCTGCTCCTGTCACGTCAGAGGTTAAAATCACGCTACCTACACAAGTGCTTCTCTATGATCTTGACATTACCGATCGACCCTATGCCGGACTTGGTGAAGTGAGTGTAACGCTGAGCAAACTCAATCCATGGGGTGAAGAGCCAACCCAAGAGCAAGTCGAGGCAAAACTGAAAGAAGAAGCTGCCAAAAAAGGAGCTGACGCACTGATCTACGTACGTTACACGAAACTGGGTGCTTCATGGAATCGCGTGAGCGGCATCGAAGGCAAAGCGCAAGCGGTCAAATTTACACGCTACTAATCTTCTACCATCAAACTTTACTAAAAGGAGTAAGAATGTCTTTCAGATTTGTAGTGGGCAGTATGGTTGTGAGTTTTTTATTATCGGGATGTGCTACGTGGTCTCAAACCCAAGTGACCAATCCCAATACAGCGATTAAAGAAATCAAACAGGTTTCTCCTGATCAGGTTCAATTAACAGAAGGAGATATGACAAATCGTCCGTATGTTTCACTGGGTGATCTTGCGGTCACTGTCAACAAAACAACTATTTTTCATCCAGAACCCACCAAAGAGATGATTGATGCGAAGCTCAAAGAGGAAGCAGCAAAACTCGGTGCAGATGCTGTCATTTATGTCCGTTACGGAACGGTTGGTATTTCAGCACTTAGTTGGGGAAGTTTGGATGGCAAAGGTCGAGCAATTCAATTTACAAGTAATTAGTCTTGTTTGTATAGGGTTGTTGTGTGTTGGGTGTGCACATTCTGCGAGGGATTTACCGCCTGATATGAGTCATTTGCCACCGTCCATGAGGTTGTTACCAAGCGATATGGAATCTGCGGAGTATCAACTAGATTGCAAAGATCTGACACTAGCGTTGACGCATACACGTGAACATCTTAAAGAGCTTGAAAAAGATGTGATGAGCATGCAAGCTGATAATCAATCCAAAGGATTGACGGGCATTACTGTTTTCTCACCGGCAATGTTTTTGATTAGCGATAATCCAGCTTCGAGCAAAGATTATCAAGAAAGTGATCAGGCAAGAGAGCGTTTACTTCGCATAGCGCAAGCGCGCCAATGTGAGTTGCCTTCATACTAAAAAAATATGCGCAATTTTGTTCTATTATGACGTGCAAAATTGCGTTATACTTTTGCCATGAAACCTTCTTTATTGAATGATACTGCGTTTGAAAATATCGCTCATTCGACCAATACCTTTTCATCTCATTTTCACGACACCTACGCGATTGGAATCACGCATGAGGGCATGTTTAAGTCGCATCATGAGCGTCAAATAATTTCCGCATATGAACGCACTACTCGGATTATCAATCCGGGTGAAATTCATGGCGGCGATTCGTATGCATGGAAATACACCAATTTCTATCCCAGTGTGGAGCTTTTAAGTACGCTTTATGAGCAGATGTACGGCGAGAAGAAGATACCGATTTTTGAGCAACATATCATTGAAGATGCTGAACTCTATACGAAGTTAGCCGCTTTTTTTCACACTATTTATGCCAATGAAGAGCCGATGCATTCGGAGTCTAAGCTCATTGATGCCCTCTCTTATCTTATAGCGCATTACGCGCAAAAAGCCACGTCGTATCTGTTTACATGTAAAGATCCTAAAGCGATGTCTGTGGTTATAGATTACATTCATGACAACCTTGGATCAGACATCACTTTAGACGCCCTCGCCTCAACGGCGCATGTGAGTAAATATCATTTTTTAAGGCTTTTTAAAAACCATACAGGATTGACACCGCATCAATACATCATCGCTGGGCGCGTATGCAAAGCTAAAACACTTGTGATTAAAGGTGAGTCACTTTCTCAAGTTGCATTGCAGGCAGGTTTTAGCGATCAGTCGCATTTTATCCGCTCCTTTCGTAAAATTTACGGTTACTCTCCCAAGACACTGCTTCAAAAAAGCAATTTTATTCTATATAAATAATCTGAAATTGTGTAAACTTCGCGACAAGGAGTTTTTATGGGAAACAAAAATATTTTCTTTTTTTTACTTTTTCTTGCAATGGTCGCATGGGGTGGTTCGTGGGTCAATGTCAAAGTTTTAGGACACTATGTGAGCGCTTTTGAGATGATCTTTTTGCGCTTTGGCATCACGGCGATTACGATGGTTCCCATCATTGTGTGGCTGAAACACTCGTTCAAAATCGACCTTAAGAGCTTTGGTTTGGTCGTATTGGCGGCGTTAGCGTTGATTTTTTACAACAAATACTACTATCTTGGCACTAAGTTTGGTACCGCTTCTTTGGGTGGGGCGATGGTAACGACGATGATTCCTATTTTAACGTTTATTTTTTTAGCGTTATTGGGCACCAAAAAAGTGAGTTCTAAAGACCTGTTTGCATTGGGTTTGGGTGCGGTGGGTGTTTTAACGATGCTGCATATTTGGACGTTTGATTTAGCGCATATTTTAGTGATTCACAATCTATACTTTTTATTAGCCGCCATTTTATGGGCAGTTTTGACGATTGTCAGCTCGAAGTCAACAAAGATCTCACCGATTGTTTTTACCTTTTACATGTATATTGTCACGGTTGTTCTGGATTGGGTTTTGTTTGTGGATGTGAGCACGATACCGTTTGGCTCATTTGATGGTATTTTTTGGCTGAATACGCTGTTGATCTCCCTCGCAGCCTCCACTTTTGCCAATACGATCTTTTTCTTAGGTATTGAAAAATTAGGCGCTGCCGAGGTGAGCTCGTTCGTCTTTTTGGTACCGTTTTCGGCGATCATTTTAAGTGCCGTTTTCTTAGGTGAAAAAGTCGATCTCTTCATTATTATTGGAACAGTTTTAACACTTTATGCGGTCAAGTTACTCAACAATATTACAATTTTAAAGCGACGCCGAAAAAGCGTTTAATGCTCTCCAAGTGGCGATCCAGTCCTTCAAAACTGTGATTGCCACCCTCTTCTACGACCATCTTCGCGCCCTCTAAAAAGTCACATGCTTCTTCATAGTCCAACACCTCATCGCTTTTTTGAAGCAATACAAGCAGGTTTTCAAGATTAGGTTCTTCGATCTCATAGCTTTCCAACATTTCAAGGTGCGACTCGTTCCATTCATACGTTGAGTTGTCATAATAATTCACCCCCTGTCCAATGGCGCGCTCTAATGTTTCGGGAGCATTAACCGCAGGATTGATGAGCACGGCTTTAAGGTTGTACTTGTCGCTGAGATAAAGCGCATAATAGCCGCCCAAAGATGAACCCATTAGATACACAGGCTCTTGATACGACTCGATCAATTCGCTGAGTGTTTTAATCGCAAGATCGGGAATGGTAGGCAGGGATGGTGCAATAAAACGGATACCTTCTTTTTGGCAATACGCACGAAGCAGTTTCGCTTTACTGGCTTCTCCGCTAGAGCCAAATCCGTGAATGTAAATAATCATGGTGAACCTTTATGTAACAAATAAATTGAGCACAAAAAGTGCGAGGGCTTTGTGCCGAACAAAACCAAGTGTTAACGTAGTTTTCGAAGCTTTGCTTTGAAAACGTGTGTAGAGTTCTACGAAGAACTCTCCTAAATGGAGTATAGCAAAAGTTTCGTTAGGCTATAATACGCGCAATTATTAAAAGAGGGTATGATGAAATTACAAGAATTAGAGGCTCGAAAAATCATTGTGATGGTCATGGGCGAGACGCGTACACTTACGAAAAGTGATGAAGAACTCGCCCTTCTGCTTAAGAAACGATTGACCAAAAAAGAGTGTGAAGTCTTAAATGCAGAAGTCCTAGGCAAAGACAAAGAAACGTTGATGAGCGAGCAAAAAATAGACACGGTACGTTACGATGCGCTCAAAGCAAGTGCCATTAAAAAAATCAAAAATGAATCCGTTCACGGAGACTTTTTCTATACTAAAGGTGAATAAAACATGGAGCAGATGGAAGTCATAGACAGCGTTTGTACCTATTGTGGAGTGGGATGTGATATCGCCGCCAATGTTAAAGACAATACGATTCAAAGCATTTTTGCTCATCCCGATGGTGTGGTGTCTGAGGGAAAATTGTGCATCAAAGGCAAATACGGTTTTGAGTTTGTGAATGCTCCCGATCGTCTTCGAATTCCACGTATTCGTAAAAGTTTTCTAGCGAAAAATCCTGCCATTTACGAAGCAATCGCTTTACATGTAAAAGAGTTGGATGAAGAATGGGTTGAAACCACACTGGACGCAGCAACGACTGCAGCAGCAATGAAACTTCACGAGATTCAAAAAAAATACGGTCAAAAAAGTGTCTGTTCCATCGGAGGGGCGCGAACCTCGTGTGAAAGCTCTTACCTGCTTCAAAAATTTACTCGCCATACACTGAACTCTCCCCATGTCGATAACTGTGCGCGTATTTGCCACTCTCCAAGCCTCAAAGGGATGCGCACGACCATCGGTGAAGGTGCGGCGACCAATCCGTACAACGATATTTATCAAACAGAATTTATGATTGTGATTGGCTCCAATACCACTGAAGCGCATCCCATTATCTCCAACCGCATCGTCGATATGGCGACCAAGCACGATAATTTGGCAGTATTTGATGTTCGCGAAATTACCCTGCACCGCTTTGCAAAGTACAAAGGCATTATTCCTCATGAAGCAAATTTACTCGTTTTAAACATGATGGCCTATGTGATTATTTCTGAAGAGCTTTATGATGAGGATTTTTTGAAAGATCGTACGCTTGGATTTGACGCTTTTAAAGAGAAAATATTGAGTGACCCTTTTGCCAATCCAAAGTATTTTGAAAATATTGAGGGTTATGAACACTTAAGTAAATTGATTCCAAAAGTCGCACGTGAATATGCTCTGAAAAAGTCGATGATTTTCTGGGGACTTGGCATTACCGAGCACATTGATGGCTCGTATGCGGTCACGGCAATCACACACCTTGCATTAATGACAGGCAACATCGGAAAAGTGGGTGCAGGCTTGATGCCGCTTCGCGGACAAAACAATGTCCAAGGGGCGTGCGATATGGGAATGTTACCTTACTACGACCCTGATTATCAAGAGCCTAAAGAGATCGGATTGATGACACCACAACTCGTGGAAGCAATGTTTGAAGGACGCATTAAAGCGGTGATCAACATGGGTGAAGACCTAACGCATGTACATCCTAATAGCAATAAAATTAATGCCGCACTCGATACTCTGGATTTTATTTTCGTCCAAGAGCTGTTTATGACAGAAATTGCAAAGCGTGCAGACATTGTCGTGGGAGTAAAATCAGCGTATGAAAAAACAGGTGTTTATGTCAATGCGATGCGACGGCTACATCTTTCGCAACCTCTCGTGAAATCGGACTTGCCCGATGATTGGGAAGTGATTCAGATGATCGACAATAAGCTAGGTGGAAGTTACAGGTACGAAGATTCTAAGCAGATTTGGGATGAAGTGCGTGAAGTAGCGTATAGACGTTTTTCAGGGGCAAGCTACAACCGACTTGAACGTCACCGTGTTCGTGGACTCCAATGGCCTGTGCATACCGAGGATACCCCCGTATTGCATCAACTGGACTTTCGAACAGAAGATGGGTATGGCAGATTTCATTACCACCAATACGAACTCAGAGGAATGGTTCAAGAACTGAGTGAAAAGCGACTTTTAGGATACCACCTGACTACAGGAAGAACACTTGCCCAATACAATAATGCTTCTCAAACCAGTCGTTGTGAAAAACTCAACAAACGTTACGATGAAACCATTTTATGGGTCAATGAAAACGATGCGGCTGATTTTAGCAGTGAAAAAGTGATTTTAAAAACGCCATACGGGCAAAGCGCGCCACTGACAGTCAAATTGACAGACAAAGTTCAACCCAAAACGCTTTTCTGCACGTTTCATCATGCAAGTTCACGTATCAATAACCTCTTTGGCGACAGATGTGATGAACTGATTTTAACGGCAGCATTTAAATCCATCAAAGTGGAAGTAGTAAACGTTTAGGGAGTCAGGCTTTTGTTTAAACTAATGTGTTAAAATAGTGTCATATTAATATAAAGGTATTATTTGATGAAAAAGATACTCTTTGGGGTAGTAGGAATATTGATGGTTATTCAATTTATGAGACCAAATTTTAACAACCCAAAAGTGGATGAAAAGATTGCACTTCAAGCGGATGAAAAGGTCATGGTCGTTCTCAAAAATGCATGTTTTGATTGTCATTCCAATGAGGTTCAGTACCCATGGTACCATAACGTCGCCCCTGTCTCTTGGGTGATGGCCGCACATATTGACAATGGACGAAGAGCGCTCAATTTTTCCACATGGGCAGATACAAATGCTGATACAAGAATAACAAGAATCAAACGCGCAAAACAGCTGATTTCTAATGGTTTAATGCCAAAGGGAAGCTATGAGCTCATGCACCCCAAAGCACATTTAGATGCAAAAGATAAAAAAATACTCGAAGAGTTTTTTGATCAGCAACTAGAACAACTCAAAAAATCATAATTTACAAAGAATATTTTAATAGTATAGATGATAAAAACAGGAAGAAAACAACCTTTCTCTTCGATCCAAATTGAACTGTTGGACATAATTTGGTCACAGTAGAAAAAATTAGGCTTTGAGAATCTCATAATTTAGGAATTTTTAAAGAAGTGGCCGGGAGAGAGGGATTTAAAAGGCATAAATTTTCTATATTATACATTTTGTAAAATAATCATCAAAATAGCCTATTTTAGGCTTTAAGATAACTTTCTCAATTTCCAATAATATGTTATTATTCCAATAAAATATAAATTTATGTTGGAAATAGGTTGGAATAATGAGCCGCATTAAAACTAAATATCAAGGTGTTTTTTATCGTGAAGCTGTCACGAATGGTAAGCCTGATAAGACATATTATATCGTTTTTAAAGACACTCATAATAAAACCGTTGAGACAAAGATCGGCAAAGAAAGCGAAGGCGTACGTGCAAACTACTGTAATCAAAAGCGTAATGAGATTATTACAAAGCAACGTTTAGGCGAAGATCTTCCAGCAATAGCCATTAAAAAGAAAAAGCACATCATCACGTTAGATATTGCGGCCGAAAAGTTTTTCAAAGAACGTGAGATGCAAAATAAAGATAATGCTCATACGCAATCAAAATATAATAATTGGATCGCTCCCGTCCTGGGGAAGATGGAGATTGATTTAATTGGGCTTGAGGAAGTAAGAGGACTGCAAGAGAGCCTGGTGAAAAAAGAGTATGCAGCAGCCACGATTAATTTCACGATCAACCTTTTACATGCCATTGTCAATTACGCAATCGAAAATAAACTATCAACGGCTGTTCATAATCCCACAAAAAAGCTCAAGCAATTAAAAGTCGATAATGCTCGAGATCGATATTTAACAAAAGAAGAGTGCCAGAGGCTCTTAGAGGCCGTTGAAGATGAACCCTTACTAAGATTATTCGTGCGTTTGAGTTTGAGTACTGGAGGGCGATTAGAGACGATTCTGAGTATATGCAAAAAAGATATCGACTTCACCAATAAAATAATTGCGCTAAAGGATCATAAAAACGCCTCTTCATATCGTGGATTTATCAATGACGATCTCACAAGTTATGTAAATGAATACTGTAAGGATCTAAAACCAAACGATAAGTTGATCACAATGCCGGTACGTACACTCAGAAGACAATTATCAAATATTTTTGCAGATCTTTTTAATGCAGATTTAGACAAAAATGATAGAAAAAATCGAGTCGTTATCCATACCTTGAGACATACGTTTGCAAGCTTACTAGCCATTCAAGGAACACCAATATTTACGATTCAAAAGCTTATGAATCACCAGGATATAAAGACAACACTTCGTTATGCTAAATTAAGTCCAGAGAGTGGAAAAGAATTTGTCTTAAAATTACTTGCATAAAAACATTTAAGATATTAAATTACCAAGGTATGCAATGAAGATCTATATAGAAAATATTCTCAATAAAATACAATATAGAATTAATTTAATATATTTTATCAATATTTGTATTATTTAATCTCTGAATTATTGTAGAATTTCTCTCTATAGGTCTGAATGTCAATTCGAGGGTACTACAATAAGTTATGAAGATGTAACTCCTAATCCTGAATTTTTAATAAAATCTATTGCAGAGCAAGGCTATAGTTTAGAGTCAGCACTCGCTGATTTGATTGATAATTCTATATCTGCTGATGCACAGAGAATAGAAATATTAATTAAAACTGATCGAGAGCCATTTACCTTATTCCTCGCAGATGATGGAAATGGAATGGATGAAGAAACTTTAAAAGCTTGTATGCACTTTCCCAGCAATTCACCGGATGAAATTCGCCAGAAATCTGATTTAGGACGTTTTGGCCTAGGTATGAAAACAGCTTCTTTCTCACAAACAAGAAAATTTACAGTTATTTCTAGACTGAAAGGCACGGAGAAGTTTTCAGGAAGAACGTGGGATTTGAATGAACTGAAAAACAATAAATGGCGGATTGTAGTTAATTCAGAAAAAGAGATAGAAAATATTCTTTATGATTATAAAATTCAAAGTAATGAACATTATAATGCCTTTGAAGACTATATTCCAAACGTAATAGTCGTCTGGTATGGCTTATATAAGTTTGAAGAGTATTTGGAAGAGGAAAATAGACGAAAAGCTCTAAATCGGGAGATAACGGAAGTAGCTACAGATCATTTGTCACTTGTTTTTCATCGCTTTATGGAAAGAAAAAGCAAAAAACTTCAAATTCGTGTAAATAATGCTCTTCTTAAGCCATTTAATCCATTTCCAATCGATGAAAATGATTTTAGAGCAGTCGAATTCAAACAAAAGAAATTTGGTTCTGATGCAATTAAATTGGAAGGTTTTGTATTGCCTTCTAGAAGTATTGAAGAAACAAAAGAGAGCAATCAATCTCTATGGACTACAAAACATAGAAGCTTGCAAGATATGGAAGGAATCTATATTTATAGGGCTAATAGAATTATTCTATTTGGTGGATGGAATGGTTTAATAAAGAAAGCTTCGAGACTTCAACTAGCGAGGCTAAGAGTAGAAATTGGAAATAGTGTCGATCATTTACTTCATTTAAATGTTGCGAAATCGCAAGTCATTGTACCCCATGAGTTGAAAGATGCATTTGAAAATTATATAAATGATTTAACACAAGAAGCCATCAAAGAATTTTATAATCGTACAACAAAAACATATCCAAAACAAACAGAGAAATCAGCAAGTCCATTTATAAGAAGACCATCTAACAAAGGCATACTTCTTGAGATAAATGATGAATTTCCTATATGTCAAATGTTAAATGATGAACTCACAATATCTGGCAAAGCACACTTAAAAGCATTTGTCAAAATAATTAATACGCAAATTAATCAGATAAGACAAACTCATGAAGATAAAGTTTTCTTAAGTCTAGAAAATGAAAACAACTTTTCAGAAGAAGACCTGTTCGAAACCATAAAAAATTTAAAGGCACATGGTATTAAATCATCAATAATTAAAAAAGATATTTTACCAACTTTAGGCTATCAAATTAATTCTTATCCGGATCATATACTAAAGGCATTAGATGACTAACAGAACTTATATTGACTTACTTAATACATTTATTGATATAGAAGTAGATAAAAAATTAAAAGAAAACAAGGTTTTGACATTTCAATTTTTTAGCTCTGAAGAGCTCAAAGCACAAGTTAGGCAAAGCACTCCTTTTTTTAATGATGAAAAGTTCGATGATTTATATGCAATAGCAATAAAAGAAGCAAAACATCGTAACAAACAGGGAATGACCCCGAGTATTTCGATTAGTACACAAGAAACAAGAAACAAAAAATGGTTAACAGATGAGCGTATCAAAAGTCTTGGGTGGAATAATGATGAAATCATTACTTACAGAGCTAGGTATTTAAAATATTTGAAAAATTTAGAGAGATCAGAATTATATATTCAAGAAACAGCTAGATCAAGTCAGGAAATAATTAAAAAATTAGGTGATCCACATTCAGAAAATCCATATTTTACAAGAGGATTGGTCGTTGGCAGTGTACAATCTGGTAAAACAGCGAATTTTAATGCAGTTATAAATAGTGCTTTAGATGTGGGATATGATTTAATAATTGTTTTATCAGGAATTATGGAAGATTTACGGGAACAAACCCAAAAGAGAATTGAAAAAGAAGTAGTTGGAACTAATATAGGTGGAGAATGGAATGGCGTAGGTAAAGTGTCTTCCTTTGGAACAAGGGGAAGTCATCCAGAGGTAAATCAAGTTTGCATTCCTACATCAGCCAAAACTGATTTTAAGAAAAATATGAAAGAAGCAGATTTCGATTTAAATCATAAAAATATTTTAGTATGTAAAAAAAATACTGGAGTACTTAAAAATCTCTTACTCTGGCTAGATAAATATTTAAATGAGAACAAAGATAAAATCGATATTCCCTTTTTGATTATTGATGATGAAGCAGATAATGCTTCTTTGAATAACCTAGGACATAAAGGTATTGAGTATGCTTCTATTATCAATGGTCAAATACGAGCATTACTTGCATTATTTAATAAAAAAACGTATTTAGGCTATACAGCTACTCCTTTTGCAAATGTATTACAAGATAGAAATGAGAAGCCAAAAGAAAAACTGGAAATAAAAGAGAATGGTGAAATTAAATCATTTGAACAAGAAGGAAGCTTATTCCCAAAAGATTTTATAGAGCTACTTTTTCCTCCAGATAATTACATTGGAGCAAAGCACTTTTTTGAAACACGCTTAAATAAGATTAAAAAAATTGATCCACTAATTCCTTCCGCTATTAATGATTATTTGGATTATTTCCCGGATCGCATAACAATTAATGATATGCAGCCCACAAAAAAAATAGGCAAAGGTACTAGAGCAACAAAAAGAGATGATGGCTTTCCAAAAAGAGATCAACTTCCAGATTCTTTAAAAGATGCAATAAAATGTTTTGTAATATCTACTGCCATTAGAACTAGCAGAGAAAAAGAAATGTTTCAATCAAAACTTTTTCAGCCGCATAATACCATGCTGATTCACATATCTAGATTTACACCATGGCAGACTCGTACAAAAGAAAATGTAGATAAATATGTTAATGAACTTACAAGTGCTTTGGAAAATGATTCTCCTTCTGATAAAAAAGGAATTTATGTAGATTTTGAAAAAATTTGGAATAAATATTATGCTTATATTATGGAAAATATTAGAACATATTTACCAGATGATTATGAGGATGATTTTTTAACTCCAAGAACATTTCATGATATTAAACCATTACTTTATAAAGCGATCAGTGATATTGAAGTAAAAGCTATCAATAGTGAAACAAAAGATAAATTGGATTATCCAGAAGATAAACCAAAAAAGTATATTGCTATAGGGGGAAATAGACTATCTAGAGGGTTTACACTTGAAGGTTTAACAATAAATTATTTCATACGAAATACAAACTTCGCTGATACATTACTTCAAATGGGAAGATGGTTTGGCTATCGTCCTGGCTACATAGATTGTTGTAAAGTGTTTGTAACTCAAGATGGAATAGAAAAATTTGATCAAACAACAGCTACTATTGAAGATCTTGAAGATAAATTTATTGAAATGAATCGAGATCCAAATAATACACCTGCAAATTTTGCGTTACGAGTATTAAGTCATCCTGGAGTGATTCAGATTACAAGAGGCGATATATTAAAAAATGCTAAAGAAATTAAATGGTCATATTCGGATCATCTGAAACAATTCACAAAATTTCATATTGATAACAAGAAAATCAATGAGGCTTGGGAAGCTTTTGTATCACATATTTCTTCGCCAGACATTCATTTTGAAATTAAATATAATGAAGAAAATAAGCCGGAATTTTTAGAATATCAACCTGAAACTATCGATAAACTATTCGATTTTTTAAATTTACCCAATAGTTTTTATGAAAGAAATAATGATTTATCTGGAATCAAAGAGTATATAAAACTTTGTTCAAAAGAGAATAAATTAAATAAATGGTCGATAGTTATTAAAGTCACAGGTCATGGAGGAGTTTTAAAAAGTAATGTATCAGGCTTACCAATTGAGATTCGTAAAGCAGAAAGAAAAAGTTCAACTTCTAAGAAATGGCACGATATGCTCAAGAATGAACATATATTTGCGGCTGGCGGTGGATCTTCTAACATTTTAGGTGGTGGTCAAGATATGCAGATACGCCTAAATGATGCTCAGATAAAACAAGCTAACAAAGAATTTAAAGACCAACTTCGGAAAGAGTTAAAGGAAAAATATCCAAATATTAGTGATATAACATTAGAAGAAAAAGTGAAACAAACGAGTGTTCCTGAAAAAGCATTTAGAAGAATGATGAGTGATGAAGAAGGTATTTTACTTATTTATCTAATGGATTTAGAATCAATTTTTTCAGATGAACATGGTCCGATTGTTGAATTGGATGAATTAAAAAAATCAATAGATACGAATATCCCTTTAATAGGATATGCTATTGGAATACCTAAAATTGATAGTAATATTGGTGGAACATATTTAGAAAGTTTATTTCATAAAGATATAAATGAAGAATATAATGAAGATGAAGAATATAATGAGATAAAAGAGGAACTTGAAGGATGATTCAATCTAGTGAATTGCAAAATAGATGGAAAAAGATTCAATACTCTGGGAAAAGTGAATTTGAATTTATTCGCATTGACAGTGGTATTTCAATTCCTGAAATGAGTATTGGATTAAACTCTTCGTTAAATAAATGTCTTTTATTGGAGTTACCTAAGAACTATAATGTAGATTTTCAAAAATCGATAAAACAAAACTTAACATTGTACTTTTTTAAGGATACAAATTTTATTGTTTTGGAATTAACTGACAAAGCATTTGAAGATTTATTTGATGACCTGATTATCTCAATTTATCAGCATATATATCAATTATCAGATGTAGACAAATATTCTAAAATTTTTATAGCGATGTTTTACAAATGGAGTGAATTTTTTGATGATAAGAAAGTAGAAAAACATTCCTTGGATATAATTAAAGGGCTTTATGGTGAGCTTTTTATTTTGTCTTTATTAATAAAAGAATGTGATTCTTCTCATTTAAATGATATATTGATGTCATGGAAAGGGCCATATGATTGCGGGCATGATTTTGTATTAGAAAATAAAAATATTGAAGTAAAAACAAAAGAAACCATAAAAAATTCTATAAAAATTTCGAGTGAATATCAGTTGGAAGATGAATTACAAAAAGGGTTAGAGTTGCACGTAATATCTGTTGAGACTAATTCTGAAAATGCCATATCTTTGCGCAGATTATTGGAGCTTGTCAAAGATATGGTAATCAACAAAATGGGAGATTTTTCAATTATTTTAACTGTGCTGTTGCAAAAAAATATTACCAGCCAAAATATACATATTTATGATAATTTTCAGTTTGAGGTAATGGAACTTGCAATATATGATTGCTTAGATGAATCGTTTCCAAAGCTTACGAAAAGTAATACGCCAAAGGCAATAGGGAGTATTCAATATACTTTATATTTAGACTATTTGAATGATTTTTTAGTTTCAAAAAGGACATTTTTGAATGAGTGATATTGAAGAACGTTTAAATTTTCGATTAGATTTGCTGGAAGATTCAAAAGACCAAGATGGCTTTATTGTTCAAAGCAATTTATTATCTCAAGTCCTACCTTCAATGTTGGATGCAAAATTAATTGATTCTGAAGATTTTAATGACTCTTACTTTCACGATCAATCAAATGGTCAAAAACTAAATGCGTATACTATAAGTAATTCTGGAGAGCGCTTACAATTATTTATTATTGATGAAAGTACTATTGATGAAACATCGAATCCGGACAAGTTACTGATTTTACAAAAGGCTGATTATGACCATCAATTCAAACGTGTTGAGAAGCTGATCAAAAAAGCTTTTAATAGTCAGTTGTTTAATTCCATTCAAGATTCTGATAGAGCAAAAGTATTAGCCTCAAAACTTGAGTCTATTGAAGGATTTGACGATTTTGATGTTATTGAAATTTTTCTTATATCTTTAACTGTGGCTGTTTCCAATCAAGGTAAAACTATACAACCAAGAAGTATTTATTTTCAAGAAGAAAAATGTATCAGAACTTTTAAGAGTAAAGAAGAGACAAAGAAAAAAGAGGTCTTAATACTCAAGAAACTTATAGATCTCAATTTTTTGTTCAATGTTATGGTTTCCAAAGGCTATAGAGAAGTATTGACCATTGATTTTGAAAAGACCTTTAACTATGGCCTTGAAGCTATTAAAGCCGCAGAAAACGAAAGTTTTGTTTCATATCTTTGTGTATTAAAAGCAGATATTATCGCAGATTTGTATAGACAGTATAGTAGTAGGCTTTTAGAAAAAAATGTTAGATCTTTTCTTGATTTTAGAGGTGTTAATAAGGGAATAAAAGAAACTATACGAAGAGAGCCTGAAAAGTTTATAGCATACAATAACGGTCTTACCATTACAGCAACAGCTGTCAAAACCTATGAAAAGAAACATAAATTATATATCGAATCATTAACAGATTTTCAAATTGTAAATGGTGGACAGACAACCGCAACTATTTATTTTTCAAAGAAAGAGAATTTGGATGTCAGCAAAGTCTATGTAATGGCAAAAATTAATGTTGCAAAACAGACAAATGATAAAGATCTTGAAAAACTTATTGATAATATTAGTAAATATTCAAATGCACAATCCAAAGTATCAAATGTTGATTTACGATCGCGTAATTCTCAGCTAATTAAAATTAAGATGTTTAGTGAAAGTGTATTGACTCCAGCAGGTAGAAAATGGTTTTTTGAAAGATCAAAGGGAGAATTTAATACTCTTTTGAGAAAGGAACGAAGCAATAAAAATAAGATTTTAAAAGATTTTCCTAGCGAAAGAAGATTTACTAAAGAACAACTTGGAAAATATTATTGTGCATGGGGTGAAGAGCCTTACTTAGTGAAGAAAGGCGGAGAACGAATTTTTAGAAACTTTATAGAGCACCTTAGTCCTGATGAAGATAATGGGAGAATGCCTCCAACAATAGATAGAGATTATTATGAAGCTTTAATAGCAAAGGTTATTCTATTTAAGGAAATGGAGCTAATTTATGGAACAAGAAATAACGCCATTGGTCAAATTAGATCAGCAGTAATTCCATATTCTTTATCTATTCTTTATCTCTATACTGATATCCAAAAAAATTACTTTAATTTTCAAAAAATATGGAAAGATGAAGGCGTGGATGAAAATTTATCAGTCTTTTTGTGGAATTTAATGAAATTAATGAATGACTTAATTAAAAAATATTCATTAAGTGACGACTTAGGCGAGTATTCAAAAAGAATAGAGTTATGGGATAGTATAAAACGTTGTCAAGAGATTGATTTCTTTATGTCAGAAGATAAAAATAAAATACTTATGTCGAAATATATAATACAAGCCAAGGTAAAATAGTGGATAATTGTATGAATTTGGAAACACTTACGCATTCGGAAATTATTGAGCTTTATAGCAAGTGTATACAAGAATTGAAAAAGAGAAATATCATTCGAACAAAGAATATCACTGGTGAAATAGGTGAATATATTGCCTTAGATTTTTATAATAACAACCCTAAGCTACCAAATCTTCAATTTGCACCACCTAGTACGGAAAATATTGATGCAATTAGTAGGAAAGGTGAGCGTTATTCTATTAAAACAGTGACCAATCATGGTTCAACGGGAGTTTTTTATGGATTACCATCTCAAGGATCTCTTGAAATACCAATGCAGAAATTTGAGCATGTCATTATTGTAAAATTAAACGATAATTTTGAATTAGAATGTATTTTGGAATTAACGTGGAATGATTTTTTGGAAAATAAAAAATGGCATAGCCGTATGCAAGCTTGGAATTTAACATACTCCAAAAAATTAAAAGAAAAAGCAAAATGTATTTATGAAAAAGTTTTATAAGTAATTTTGCATAAATACATTCTATAAATTATCAATTAACTTTTTTATTGTTTTTGCAATCTGTTCTCCCATCTTGGGAGGTACTGCATTGCCAATTTGTCTAAAAGCAGCTGTTCTAGGGCCTTCAAAATAGAAATCATCAGGAAAGCTTTGCAACCTAGCTGCTTCTCGTATGGATAATGAACGTAATTGTTGAATATCTGGATGAATATAATAGTGTCCATCCATGGCCATATGGGCAAGAATGGTATGTGATGCTCTTTCATCAGCTTTAATTACATTGAATCGATTTCTGAATGATTCCGTATTTTTATGGGTAATAAGCTCAGGTCTTTTACTAGCCAATTCTTTATAACAAAGCCTTTTTTTATAAAGATTCCAATCTAAAATTGCTTCTTTGTATATTTCCCTATCTCTCTCATTATGAGGTCTGGTTTCGTGTTGTGTTAATATATTGAAATTTTTTTCTCGTATATTGGCTTGTATTAAATAAGGATTTGTATTTTGAATATATTTATTTTTACCTTCTATCTTTGTGCCAGGTTCAAGTAAAGGTAAATCTTTGAGAAGATCATTGACTAAATATTTATTAGTATCTATTTTTTCAAAATCAGGATACTGATACTGCATGTTTTTCTTTTTTTTCCAACCTACAATAATGATTCTTCTGCGATTTTGTAATACCCCAAAGTCAGATGCAATGAGCTCTTTGGGTTCTTCAATATGATATCCAGCTTTATCAATAGCGGCTTTTAAATCTTTAAAATACTGTCCATTTCCAGCACTTTTTAAACCAGGAACATTTTCAAAAATAAACATTTTAGGTTTAAAGGTAGTTAGAAATTTGACATAATATTTATATAAAAAATTTCTTGGATCAGCATTAACAGATTCCTTCATTCTAGCTCTTCCTATGATAGAATATGCTTGGCATGGAGGACCTCCAATAATAACATCGACATGCTGCAAATTTTTATTTTTGAGATTTGCTTTAATGCGCGAAGTTATTTCAGGAAAAGTTGATTCTGAAATTTCTTTATTTATTACATCATCGGAATGTAAAACATTCGCTTTCTCCCAAAGCGTCTCTGTTGATATTTTTTTTAAAAGATAATCGTAATAGATATTGAGTTTTCCTTGCTGTTTTAGATTCCAATATGCAGTTCTAGTTTTCAATGTTTTACATGCATAAGGGTCCAATTCAACATGTCCTACGAAGGTAGCATTGGCTCGGGAAAAGCCTTCTGATAAGCCTCCAGCACCTGAAAATAAATCTAGAACAACCACTTTGACCTCTTATATTTAGTTAAGACTGGATTATAACAGGGCTAATCTTAAGTATTGCCATGGTAGCATCATTAAAACTACCTTAAGGGTTAATAAATGCTTGATTGTCCAATATGTGCATGGCCGTTAAAAGCCGGTAAAAAAATGGTTTATTGTTATGATGATAGTTGTGGATTTCATATTAATTACGCGCAAAAAGATTTATTAAGAGATATCACCAAAAAAGAGGTAGAAGATCTGCTCATGGGTAAAATGATCGAGGGGTTAATTCACCTGGATATTGATGCTCCCAATTTTATTGCCTCAAAGGTCACCAGTCTTGAATCCTACATGTAAAGATGATTGTATCAAACTCCTCAATAAATACCAGGACAAATTAACACCAGATCAGTATCGAAATATAGAAGCCACGATAGGTAATCATGCTCTCGAGGGAATGTTTGCAGATAAATATGATATTGATAGATTGGTACGTATGGCAAAAAATGATTTATCCTATGAAGAAGCACGTATTGAGGCTATCACAGAGATCAAAAGCATACGTGCACGGATCCAAGATAAGAATATCGATCTGCCACTCTTTGATCAAGAACTATTAGGCTCGAATAAAGTCGAGGCTATAAACTTAGAAGATTTATTTTTGAAAGAACAAAAACTAACCCTTATCGCAGAATTATCGATAAGACATATGCCGGTTACGGGGATCTTCGATTTTAACCACCTCCAGGCTATTCATAAACGCCTTTTTGATGATGTCTATACGTTTGCCGGAAAAGATCGTTTTGAGATGGGATATCCTGGTGTCTTTGTCAAAGGTGAGACACGCTTCACCCCAGGGATCAAATTACCAGAAGTATCCAAAGCTCTTTTTGATGCGCTGCAAGATGATAAGTTTTTTGTGAATTTGGATCATAAAGAATTTGCTCAAGAAATGGCGATCTTCTTTAATGGGTTAAACTTGCTGCATCCATTTCGTGAGGGAAATGGACGAACGCAGCGTTTATTCATGGAAGGCGTTGCTCAAAATGCCGGTTATGTTTTATCTCTCCATCAAGTCTCTCAAGAGGCAATGATCAGAGCGTGTCAAAACGCTGCTAAAGGGTTTATTAATAGCCTCGAGATACTTATAAGACATCATCTTGAGCCGATAGAAAACAAGCGATAGAAGCTCGCTCTCGAGGGAATAAGTGGAAATACCAAGAGCGTAGCCACAAAGGATCATTGTAATGATCAACCACCGCACCTCTTAAACCCACCGATGAAAAAACCGTGCCGGTATTTTTCACAGTGTGTGTAACCCGGTACTCTCTCCGGATCAGATCGATGATCACCTTAACCACCTCAAACAAAACCACTTTTAAAATCTTAAACAGCATAGTGTTGCGTATCATGCAACACTATGCTATAATTCTCTCATGATAAAGTCATTCAAGCATAAAGGTCTTCAACTCTTTTTTGAATCAGGCAACCTCAAGGGTATTCAAGCCGATCATGCGAAAAAGCTTCGTATGCGTTTAGCTGCACTTGATACCGCTATGATCATTGAAGATTTGAAGTTACTTGGATTTGATCTTCATGAGCTTGAAGGCAATAGAAAAGGTATATGGTCCATTAAAGTGAATGGTAATTACAGACTCACCTTTACGTTTGAAAATGGTGATGTCTATATTTTAAACTATGAGGACTACCACTAATGAGTATGTATAATCCGCCCCATCCTGGGCAATTTATTAAAGAGGTCTATTTAGACGAACTTGGGATCAGTGAGCGAGAAGTAGCGCATAAGCTCAAAGTCGCACCTTCGACTTTCCATCGTCTTGTGAGCACACAAACAAGCCTAACACCTGAAATGGCATTACGCCTTTCTAAAACTCTTGGAAGAACGCCTGAGAGTTGGTTGGCCATGCAAGATAAATACAGCCTTTGGATGCTTGGACAATCACTTAATCTTGATGCAGTTGAAAAACTAGTAATCTCCGCATAAGGAATGAGTCAAATGGAAGAAAACATTATCAAAGGTGAAGTCACAGACATAACTTACTTTGGCCTCAAAGTCTATGATGAGAAGTTTGTCAGAGATGAAGATATTAAGCAGTTACCCTTTTACGATTTTTGGGCAGAAAGCGCACAAAACTCAACGTGTTTTATGCACGATGATCAACGTTTGATCTACTTGCACGATTGGGAAAGGTTTTGTAAATTGTTCATTAAAACTGGTAAGCATCGATTTCAATTTTAAAGGCTACAAAATGCTCGATTGTCCTCTATGCTCATGGCCGCTAAAGGCTGGTGAAAAAATGGTTTATTGTTACGACGACAGTTGTGGATTTCATATCGATTACACTCAAGAGGATCTATTAAGAGATATTACAAAAAAAGAGGTAGAATATCTGCTCATAGGAAAAATGATCGATGGCTTAATAAGCCTCGATCTCGATGCACCTAATTTCATTGCTTCAAAGGTCACTAAACTTGAATCCTACATGTAAAAACAGTTACTAAAGCTTACCGCAATCTCTTTAACTTTGTTTTGTATTGTTGTAAAAAGCGGATAATTTCATCAATATCATCTTCGCCTAATGGTAATGTCAAATATTCTCCATTTTCGGGGTAGCCTTTCTCTTGCTCTTCTTTGTCCTGAGTTGGATCAATTGTCCATCTTAAACCGAAGCAAGGGTATGTTTTTTCTTTAAGAGTGTAATTGCCATAAGCAATCACAAATTCCCCACCGGATATTTTACTTTTGATAGGAGGTGTTATATCAACAACGCTACTAAACGTATCTTCCATCTCAATTCTCCAAATAGTTTGTATGCAATATTTTAACATATACACACCTCTTAAATCCACCGATGAAAAAACCGTGCTGGTATTTTTCACAGAGTGTGTAACCCAGTGCTATCTCCGGATCAGATTGATGATCATTTAAAAAATCTTTTTTTTGAGAGAAAAAGACTTATACAATTTTGTATATTATGCAGATTTGTATAGTAATGAGTTTGTATAAGTCATGATGAATAGATAGACTTAATATATATTAATACCAAGGAGCATAAACTATTAATAGCCAGATTAATAGTCGTCAAACAATTAATGGCTACATTAACTGTTTAATAGACTCTTGTTTTAAAAATCAGCTAACAAACAACAATACACTACACACAATATCGAATCTATGGTGCTTTTAGAACAATCAGACCATTAATATATATTTACTGTATTATCAAAGTGCTAATGGAGGCATTAATAGTTTGATATAAAATTACAGTAAAAATTTTCAAACCATTAATGTGGCTATTAACTGTTTGATGCATATTTTGAGAAAATTCAATAGTGTATGAAAACATGAAGCAGAAAAAATTAATTTAAGATTTGCTGCTACTCTCATGATCTTTCATAATCTGACTCAACTCATTTTTAAATTTTACGAAATCCTGCTGCATATCTTCTAGTACTTTACCCTTCTCATTCCAAGGTATTTTAGTTTTCAATTTTTCAGATATTTCTTTATAGCTATATGAGCTTTTGTACTTGTAAAGATTGAACCTAATGCATAACTCTATTGTTAAATGCATATTTTGTGGATAATCATACATACACGCTTTTACCAATGGAAAAAAATCTGCTTCAATAAAGTACGCAACAATACTAGAATAGCCTTCTTCTTTTGGAAAATAGTGTTCGGATATTTGCATTAACAGCTTTAAGTCATTAGAAAAAAAGTTTGCTAATTCAGGGGAATGATGCTCTATATAATCATCATAAGCATCTATAAGTGCAAGTGGAAAAACATCTTTTTCATAGCTAAATTTTCTTTTATAATGCATAGCTTTAGCATTAAGTGTATTAAATGCAAAAGCTAAATAATCAATGTAATGATGAATTGTTTCAGGATCATTATCGTTTTCTAAAAACGAATTTAATTCAGCTAGTAGCAAAGTAAATTGAGATTGCTTATGTACAAAATTTTGAAAATTAGCAAATTCTAATTTTTCGATTCTTCCAGTTTGTTCTAATTCTAACAAATCATCTTTTTCAAAAGAATGCAAAAAATTGATAATAGGGTAGTTCTCTTTTTTATATTTATAGTACGTAGATTTACCTATATGCAATAGCCGACATATAGTATTGACCATTATACCCTCCCCTGATAATTAATGATGGGAGTATACCATAATTTCCATAATAGATAATATATATAATGAGTTATAAGTAAAATATTACCTTATATAGATTATTAAGTAAATTTTTATATTATGAGTGCCATAATGCCAATTATCTTTAATAGGTAATATTTTTATGGTTTTAACTATTAAAAAAGTTCTATTATAGAATATTTGGAGGTGTCTAAAAATATAGAATATAGTTAAAAAGAATAAAAAACTCTTCTCTCTTTTGTCCTGAGAAACTTCGAGAAAGAAGAGTAACACCGTTCTGAGTTGAGGGTGTGGTCTGCAATTCTACCACAAATCCCTCTGATTGTTAAAAATTCAAAATTTGAAAAATACATAAGGATATTTATGTCCAAAAAAATTGAAGAGCAATATTGGTTTAGTCATGATGTGAATGCTAAAGATGACCCAAAATGCTTGATGTTAATTGATGAACTGGGGCTTGAGGGTTATGGTATATATTGGGTATTGATTGAAACGTTAAGAGCACAACCCGATTATAGATACCCTTTAAAATTAATCTCTTCTCTCGCGAGAAAATACGCAACTACGTCACCAAAAATGCAAACTGTAATTACACAGTATGGCTTATTTGAAGTTGAAAATGAAGAATTTTTTCTTTCCAAATCTCTTCTTAGGCGTATGCAAAAGTATGAATTGAAAGTTGAGCAGTTAAGGCAGAATGCTCTTAAAGGCGTACAAAAGCGTAAAGATGAATTTGAAAAACAAATGCAAACATTGAGTCTACCATACTCAACTGAGCAAATGCTCAACAATTGCTCGGCAATTGCTGAGCTAGAATACTCTAGTATAGAACACTCTAGTTTATTAAAAGATAACTCTCTCTTAGGTATTGAAAGAGTTGATTTTAAAACTTTTAAAAAACGACTAATCGAATCTTGTCCTAGTTTCAAATTTGCCTTATGTGGCAACTTGGGCTACTCCATTGAACATAAAGGATTTCAGCTCAAAAATGATCTTATTTTTAGTCTTCAAAATCAAAGTTTTCTTGAAAAAGAGGAAGCTTTTAAAATTTGGGGATATCTATACAGCATACCCGATAAAGTCTTCGAACTCGCAAATACACAAATCCAAAACCAACACAAGGAAGAAAACTATGCAAACAACAATTAGTGAAAACGCGGCAAAAATCCTGGAAGAAATCAATAACAATCCAATGTTTAAAAAGTTAATTTGCCTAAATCAAAAGCAAGCGGCTGAGGCCATTGGTGTTAGTTCGACTACGTTGATCTTGTGGCGCAAAGATGGTTTCGGCCCTCAGTACATCAAGGTAGAGAGAGGTAAGCGAGGACGAGTGCTTTATCCAAAGACTGAGATCGCTGAATGGCTTTCTCGCAGCACCATTAAAACCATGTAAGAGGTGCGTGATGAAACATGAAAATACAGATATTTTAAAACGGCTAAAAACTCTTGAAAGTAAACTTGAGAGGTTGACGAGAGAGGAAATGTCCTCAGATCTCTTTATCGAGTTTCGTTTTCTTTTTCAGGGAAATCAAATTCTTACGGGCATTGTTGATTTAACGCCAAATAATGGAATTATCAAGAGGAAATTTAAGCTTCTAAAGGCTCAGTATGCAATTTGCAAAGAGCGTGCTGAGTTTGCCGTGTGTTTAGTAAGTAAAAATGATCGCATTTCCACAATCAGCGAGTTTTATGTCACAGGCGAAAGCTTTATGAAAATCACCAGTTTTATGCCAAATGTTGAAGAGTTTTTTGAATTTGATAAATCGTTTAAAGCGCATTGTGCATCGCTTGATCAAAGTGAGAAAAGGAGTTCACAATGCGCTTCTTAGTATTGTTTTTATTTCCTTTATTCCTTTTTGCTGATGTCGCAAGCGAAAAAGATACGTTAGCGGATTCGCTCTTCACTCATGATGATGCTATCGTCGCACCGGGAGCGTGTTCATTTTCATGTCGTGCCGTTGCTGATGGTTATATAACACAGATCATCGATATCGATGCGAAGAGCGGTACAACGCATTGTGAAGTGTATAGTCGTAATAATACAAGTAAAGCTTTAGGTGTAAATGCCAATCAACAAAACCTTACATGTAAAGCGCAAGCGAATAAAAGCCCTGGTGATTATGCCGGGCAATTGAAGTCGAATTCGGATACGAATTATCAGTTAAGCGGAGCAAAATACGAAACTGATACGATGACGTTTTCACGCTTTCTCACCGGTATGGCAACGTTGGATCCGTCTATCGTCGACGTTA
Source organism: Sulfurospirillum diekertiae (assembly GCF_002309535.1). GTDB lineage: Bacteria > Campylobacterota > Campylobacteria > Campylobacterales > Sulfurospirillaceae > Sulfurospirillum > Sulfurospirillum diekertiae. The sequence continues at coordinate 53,106 of NZ_CP023275.1, forward strand.
GTGCGACCAATAGTACTGGCATGCTTCAAGTCAAAAACTCAAATATGCTTTACGGTACAAATATCTCAACCACAAGGCAAGAAACATTTCTATCGTTCTTTGGTGTAGAGGATGCAACGACGAGTTCAGAGATTGTCTCGAGTGTTGATAGTCTCAATAAAGCGAATCTAGGGTATTTTTATAATCTCTTTTCTAATATGTCCTCAATTTATAGCTATCTGCAAAATCTTCTTTTTGCCTTTGTATCTGCATTCTTTATTGTGATTCTTGGATCTAAAAAGCTGCAAGCCTACTTAGCCAAAGAAAATGACACTACGAATTATCTTAGCAAATTGTATATCCCTCTTATTGCGGTCACGTTGTTTTATATCCCCGTGCCATCAGAAAACAATATAAAAAGTTCGTTAATGCAATCGATGATTCGCACTTTTATGATTACAAGCACGAAGATTGCCGATAAAGCCGCTGTTATCGCGGCTAATACCTATTTGCAAAAGCTATATGCAAGTGTAGGCGCAAATACAATGCAAGGTGAAGCGACGATCTATTCGTTACGGGATAGCGCGAAAGCGCAAAAAGAGCTTTATGCCAATGTAATGCAAGAGTGCAAAGTTCGTTTTCCAGATGCAATGACGTTTCAGGTAGACGATGCTGATCTAGCACAAAAAAGTATCTACAATCTAAACCAAACCAAAGAGGGAGTTACTGCTAAAGCGTGCAGATCCATTGAACGTAAGTGGCTTATTGCTTCAAAGACCTTCGCACAACAAAGCAAATACGCAGATCAAATTGCGCAGAGTTTTGGTAATAACGCATTGCAAAGCAAGCTCAATAGCATCAATACATTCCTCAATAATCGTCAAAACGAGCTCGGGTGGATTAACAGCGCGTTTATCCCATCGGCCGCTATTTTGGTCGAAATGATGCCACTTGTCGAAGTTGCTAAAAATGGCATTACACAAGATCAAGAAAGCAATCAAGAGAAGATCCGCAACGCTTATGCAAGCGGAGATGAGGAGAAAAGTTTACTCGAGAAGATTAAAACCGAAGGCGGTAGCCTCTTCGGTGCGGTTATGGCGAAGATGACCTATATGATTCTACCTGGTGTGAATACGGTGTTTCAAGTTTTCAATTCCGTGATTTCAGGCGGCGTTGAGATGCTCACATTCATTGCAACGTTTTTTAGTCCACTTGGTGGCAAAGCATTTTCATTTATCTCTAAAGGTGGCGGTGGTGCAACGATTCAACTAGCGAGTCTTGTTTTGGCGGCTATGTTCGTAGGACTCATCCTCAAGTACATTCCATTGATAACATCGATGATTGCCGGAATTTTGGCAGTTGTGGGATGGTTATTTGAATTAACGCAATACTTCTTTATCACGCCGTTTGTCGTTGCTTATGCTGTAACGATGCGCAAGACGGACAAAATTAGTGAGTACCTCGTCACCGGTATTGTGATCTTTTTTAAGCCGGTACTTCTTGTTATCTTTATTTACTTAGGGCTCTTTTTGTACTACCTCTGCATGGATGTGTTCCTTCAATTTGCAGAAGAACAATTTTATCTCCTCGACGCGATCAATCAGAGCTTTTTTGTGGCAATGGTGTTGCAACTTTCGCTAGGACTTATCAAGATAACTTCATCATTTATGGCCGTGTATCTGATGTGGAAGGTAATCCTATCTGCACCAGGTCATGTGATAAAAATGATCGGATTGCATAATGTAGGTGACTTCCTCGAGCCAATTTCCAATAAGCTCGAGAGACAATCTCTCGTATAAAAAATAAGGAGTGAGCAATGAAAAAACTACAAGGCAATAAAGTCATTGAAACTTTTTTAAAGTCAGCGACCTGGGTGATTCCCGTCTTTGCTTTTTTGGCCTGGTATCCAAAAAAACTCATTGATGTACCTCATTTAATCGTGTCAAATGACGTAGGCGCATTAATTTTGATGTACGGCTATTGGATCATACTTGCGTTTACCGTGATGATCCTAGCGCATATCTTTGATGCCGGTGTGAAAGATTTTGATGAGATCAAAGGCTATATGGTTACCAAACATTGGTTTTGGTTATTGAGTGGCATCGGCCATATTCTAGGGTTTTTCGCATGGAAGATCTTTTGGCCTGGTGGCTTGTATTAAGGAGAAATGATGAAACCAGAAACAGCAGAACAAACATATCAATTTTTCGAGGAGGCTCAGATCGTTTTAAAAACGTTGGAAGAGCATATTTCGTCGTTTAATCAAGCTTCTAAAGTCTTCGAAAAAACGAATAACGATTTTGAAAAAATCGAAAAAAGTATCGATGGAATCGGTGTAAAGATCGCAGAAAAAATTCAAGTCAACACTATTCAGGCGTATCTCGTGGATGCCGTAAAGGAGCTTGAGAATGTCACCAAGGATCTAAAAAAACGCAAGCATGAAGAACGTTCCACGTTGAAGATCGTTTTTGCTTCAACGTGCCTTTCCGCGCTTTTAACAAGCATCGTTTTTATAGCGTTTGAAGCGGCCAATAAACCGCTTCTCAATCTTATCTATCAATTCGTTCATTAAGGAGAACACCATGAAAAATATCGCAATTATTAATACTAAAGGCGGCGTAGGTAAAAGCACCCTCGCCTTTCATGTTTTACCGGCTATTTTAGCGGATAGAAATTTTGAGATCATCGAGATCGATAATAACAATAAAACGACGACGACGTTTTTAAATACACAGATTCTCAAAGGGAAAATCACCTCGTTAAATATTGCAGAAGGTACGCAAAAGCTTGAGGAACTCGTCGTTACCAATATGCTTGATGAAGATAAGATCAGCGTGATTGATGCCGGTGGTGGTGATGATTCGCTCAAAGTGATCCATTCGTTTATCGATCAAGATTTGATCGCAGATACGCTGTTTATCATCCCCTTTATGCCCGATTTCGTACAGCTTAAAAACTTAGTCGATACGTATAACGTTTTACCAGATACAGCAAAGATTCTCGTTGTGTTAAATAATGCGGATCTTAGTGATCCAGATCATCTTATGTTTATCAAGGGTCATGAAGATTATGAGATCCCGGATATGGAATCTACGTTTACGCACTTTGCTGTTTGCCCTAAAAGCCCACTTTTTTCGTATGCTGCTTCACGCAATAAAGAGACGATCAAAGATCTTGCCCTACTCGCAAGCCAATATAACAAAAACGAAATACTTGAGTATGCAAAGGTGAAAACCAAAGCAAATAGAGACTCCATGACGAAAATTTACCGCAATTGGAAAATTTCACGTAACGCAAAAGATTATATCGAGAGTGAAGCGATCACGCAGCTTAAAAGTATCATCCTGGGAGAGCAAGCATGAAGTTTCAAAATTGGGTTGAACAGAATACGCCTTTAAAGCGTGTCTCTTCTCTGGAGCCATACAGAGATGAAATTCAAAAGCTCGTGAGTTTGAATTACACACATAATCAGATCGCTGATTATTTACGAGAAGTGAGAGGCCTTGAGATATCAAGGCAGCAAGTTCAAAAGTTTCTCTCGAAAAAAACAACCAAAGAAAAAGCGGTGCAAGCTGAAAAAGGCGAAACACCGAAAGTGAGTTTAGAGGATAAGTTCAAAGGATTCCTCTAGGGCAAAAGATAAGTAATGCAACCTCGTGCCACCGTAATGCTACCGAAAGCAATCGTATGCAACCACTTGCTACTCAATGCTATCGAAAAGCTACCGTGTGCCACCAAAGAGCCACTCAAAGGCAACCGAGAAAACATTCACACCCAACGCCACGTTAATGGCACAAGGTGAAAAAAAGATAAAAAAGAGGCAAAAATGCTATCAATTGCCAATATGAATAGTGCCCAAGCAGCTCATTATCATGCAAAGGATCAAAACTATTATCAGCAAGATAAAGAGACAAGCGTTTGGGCTGGCAAAGGTGCTGAACATTTAGGCTTGAGCGGTGCAATTGATATTAAACAGTTTGAACGATTGTGTTACGGTATTCATCCAAGTGAAGAACGCACTCTTGTAGATATTAGTGAAAGAGCGGGAACGGATCTAACTTTTTCCGCTCCAAAATCCGCATCGATCTTATGTGAATTAGGTGATGAGCATACCAATCAGCTCATACGTGCAGCACATGATCAAGCGGTGCAAACCACACTAGCATTTGTGGAAGATCATTATGCGCAAACAAGAGAACAAAAAGATGGGCATAGAGAAGCAATCTCAACCGGTAATCTAATCATCGCTAAATTTCAGCACGATACCAGTCGTGAAAATGATCCGTCATTGCATACGCATTGCTTTATCGTCAATGCAACGCAAAAAGAGAACGGTGAATGGCGTGCATTACTCAATGATCAGCTCTTTACTCACAAGATGTTTCTAGGCCAGACGTATCGCAATGAATTGGCCAAAAATCTTCGAGAGCAAGGATTTGCTATTGAGATTACTAATGCTAAAGAAGGATTCTTTGAGATTGAAGGTGTATCTAAAGAGTTGATCCGTGAATTTTCACAACGCCGTGAGCAAGTGCTTGAGAAATACGAGGAGCTAAGACAGCAATATCCTGGGCTCGAGGAAGAGAAGCTCAAAGAGATGGCTACAACCGGTAGCCGAAGCGTCAAAGATAAAAATGCTGATCGCAGTGTCATCAAATCTAACAATATCGAAAGAGCCAAAACCATTCTAGCCGGTAAAGATTTAACCTATCTCAATCAGCTTAATAGTACGCAGCTTCATCCAGAGCAGCAAAAATTGACAGCTAAAGATGCGGTGGATCTTTCGATTCGTATTCAAAGCGAAAAGACAAGTGTATTTAATCGTGAAGATGTGATGAAAAACGCAATGAAGCTTTCGTTAGGTGAGCATTCACTTAGTGCTATGCAGAGTGCTTTTGATGATCATGTCAATGAGCGATCGATCGTGCAACTGGATAAAAATGCTTATTCGACACCGGAGCTTTTGCAAAAGGAGTTCGAGATTGTTGAAATGGCAAAAAACCGCACAGCTCCTTTGATCTCTGTGCAACACGTGGAGCAATATTTAAGCCATACGCCTTATAACCTCACAAAAGGACAACAAGAAGCGTATACGCACATTCTCACAAGTGATGAGGCTATTTCAGTGATCCAGGGCGATGCTGGCACGGGTAAAACGTTTATGCTTAAGGCAGTCAGAGAAACGCTCGAGAGTCAAAAGCAAAGTAGCAATCTAAGAGGACTTGCTTTTACTGGAAAAGCCAGTGAAGAGCTGGAGCGTGAAAGTGGTATCCCCTCTACAACGTTACATGCGTTTTTTGTCAATCCACCGGCAGAAAAAAATATGGTTTATATCGTTGATGAGGCTTCAATGGTCAGTTCGTTACAGATGCACCATTTATGTGAAATTGCCCGTGAAAACCATTCAAAAATCGTGTTTATCGGTGATCAAAAGCAGTTCCAATCTTTAGGTGCTGGCAATATGTTCTCGCAGCTTCAAAAGCAAAGTAATATCCGTATCGTTGAGATGACGGAAAATAAACGTGCGCAAACAGAATTAATGCGATCGCTGTATTCATCTATCAAGAGCAAAGATTTGGAAGAGGCGTTTAGTATTTTGGAAAAGCACCAACGACTTCATGAAACGACAGATCTCGAGAGGATCAAAAACGAATATCTCAAAGATCGTCATGATACGTTACTTCTCGTTGACACGAACGCGAATCGTAGAGCTTTAAACGAGTTAATCAGAGCGGATATCGTCACTCAAAATGAAGTCACACAGTCCCAACTGTTATCTATTAAAGAGGCAATCAATCTAAACGAGATTGAAAAACACTACTCGAGCAATTATCAAGTAGGTCAAATTGTTGTCGCGCAAAACGCGTTTCAAGGATTTAGTGCTGGGCAAGAAGCGATGATCACCGAGATCGATCATCCATCCAATACGATCACTGTTACCAAAGATGATCAAAGGATCAAAATTGATCTAAGTAAAGCTCACGCTCAAGCGATTCAAACCTTTGCTATCAAAGAAAAAGCGTTTGGTATCGGAGACAAGATCGTTTTTACAAAAAACAATCGAAACCTCAAGTTTAGAAATGGTGAGACCGCCGTGATCCAAGCGATTCATGGGAATATCATCAAAGTGCAAAAGGGAAATAAAGAGTTGGCGTTTGATGCTTCCAAATATCCTTATATCGATCATGGATACGTGATTACAGCGCATAAAAGCCAAGGGCAAACAACCAGTAAGGTTATCGCTTTCACGAATGCACAAATGGCCAATTTAAACCGCTTCTACGTGCAAATTACCAGGGCAAAACGTGATGCCTTGATCTATACCAACAGCATAGCAACACTCAAGGAGAATACACAAAAAACGCAAATTAAAACCAGTACCCTAGATTATTTTAGGTCGGCAATGCAGCATGAGGCACATACAAATCATAACTACGAAAGGACATTCAATGAGCAAAAAGAACGAAGAATATCAAGAGGATCAACTCTTTCAATACTGGGAGACTATTGCACAAAGCTCAAAATTGCACTCGCAGATCTTAGCCGACATTTTGGCTTATTTAAAAGAGATCGACGAGAGATTGAAAGCACTCGAGGCAAAGATCAAATGAAAAATATCTTACTTAAAAATGAGCGCGAAAAAGCAGCTCAATCCATAACACAATCACGAGAAAGGAAATAGTAATGTCAACGATTTTATTATGTTTATTGTTTAATGCCGGTGCTTTATGGGTATTTCAAAAGAACCTTCCAATACCATGTGGTGCAGTCTTTGTGCTACTTTGTATTGTAGAGTATCTCGTATGGGCATTTATTTTCAAAAGACAAGAATCGATCAATGGTCGTATCTTTGATGATAAGGCGTGGGTAATGGGAAGTTATCCCAATTACTATGAGCAAACAGAAGGCAATCGATGGACGGCTTCAAAGCGTGTTAAAGAAATTATGTCAAAAGGTGAATTGTTCCTGGATCAGTTCCGGTTTGATCGTATCGTTTTATATCGTTTGTCGCCAGTATATGGATTGGCTAGTAAATTTAATGATTTTGACTGTTATGCGGATCCGGTAGATTTTACGCAATCAGGAATTATATTTGGTGGTATGGGATCAGGTAAAACAGAATTTTACCACTCCATTATTGCACAAGATAAGTTCGATCGTGTAGTCGCGTATGATACCAAAGGTGATCTTGTGCAAAAGCATTATAGTGTGTTGAAAGATATTATCTTAAATCCGTATGATCAACGAAGCCATATTTGGAATCCTTTCGAAGAGGCTAAAACGAGTCCTTTCGTTACGGAGATATTTTTAACCAATCTTTTCAATGCGTTAAGTGGCACACAAAAAGACTTTTTTAGCGCAAGCTCCAAACAACGCTATATGAAGCTTTTTAACGATATCCTTTACAACAACAGTGAGCTTTCATCGAATGAGCAGTTTGATCTTTTTATTCAACAGCTCAAGGAGTATTTCGAAGAAAATAAAAATCATGAAAGACGTAGTGAAGCGGATGTTGCCAGTACGATGCATTTGACGTTTGAATTTTTTGATTATATGAACTTTTGTATTCAAAATGGCAGCCCTACTTTTACGATTAAAGAGTATCTCTCTCGTAAGAGCTGCAAGCTCTTCTTACTCTCAAGGGATGATCAGCGCTCAAAGCTTACACCATTCTTTACTGGCTTTTTGGCCGCTTTGACGGCCGTCATGTTAAGCCAAGAAGATCAAAAAACCTCTCTCACTCTCTTTGCTCTTGATGAATACCTCTCTTTTGCTCAAAACCTCGATAGTGAAACGATCGAGGGGTTACATACCAGGATCAGAAGTAAAGGCGGTTGTTTGCTTCCTGGTGTGCAATATTTCCCAGAGCAAAGTAACAAGGCAGACAGTGCTCAAGGTATTACGCAAAAGATGTTAAACTCAGCAGCCTATTGGTTTTTATTTCAAGGTGTGGATGAGTATACACTCAAAAAGATCAATAGTACGATCGGTAAAGTACGCTATAGAAAAGAGCAGATCAGAGAGCAACTTGTTGCGGATCCTTTGAATCGTAAAAATTACCAAATCGAAGAATCGGATCTGCTAAATACCAGTTTGTTTCAATCGTTAGGCCAAAATTATGAGCATATCACGTTTGTACCGTCGAAACGAATTTTGTATAAAGGGTATACGCCAAGAGCGGAATTGCCAAGTAAAAAAGCGAACTACATACAAAGTGAGAATATCGAAAGATACTATCAAAGAAAATACTAAATGTGCTAGATCGGCAAGAAAAAATAAATTGTCTTGTCGATCTAAAACTTTATAAACAAAGATTTGGCAACAACTTGACAAAATGACAACTTAGGAATATAATACGCCCATGAGAGTGATTTCAAAGAAAACATTAAAAGACTTTTATGATCAAGAGCTATACAAAGATAGTAAAAGCTCTTTAGAATCTTGGCATAAAGAAGCTATTAAGGCAGATTGGGAAACCCCAGTTCAAATTAAAGAGCAGTATCGTAATGCAAGTATACTCAAGAATAATAGAGTTGTTTTTAATATTCACGGCAATAAATACAGATTAGTTGTGAAAATCAATTATCCGGCCAAAGTTGTGTATGTGCGTTTTGTAGGTACACATGAGCAGTACGATGCTATAAACGTAGAGGAGATATAAAATGGAAATTACACCAATAAGAACAGAAAAAGATTATACAGTAGCGTTAAAAAGAATTGATGCACTTATGGATGCAGAGCCTAATACTAAAGAATTTGATGAACTAGATATTTTAGTTACGCTCGTAGAAGTCTATGAAGAGAAACATTATAAAATTGATGCACCGGATCCAATCGCTGCTATTAAGTTTAGAATGGAACAAGAAGGACTCAAACAAAAAGATTTAGTCAGCGCATTGGGTGACGAAACACGTGTATCAAAGGTACTTAAAGGCGAGCGAAGTTTAACAGTTGATATGATACGAAAGCTTCATGATCAATTTAAAATTCCATTCGAAAGTCTATTTGGTAGAGTTGCAAGTTAAGAGAATACACACATGTGCGTAAATTTCGTTATTTGATTTGTAGAGTAAATCCCATTGCATTCATGACCCTAACAATAGTGCTGAATTCCGGATCAGAACCCTTCTGAAAAGTTTTATCAAGGCTCTCTATATCAAGACCGGTTTCTTTTGAAATTTGTGTCATGCCTTTTACTTTTAAAAGATATCCTAATGCTCGTAAAAATTCATCTTGATCTCCGCTCTCAAGGACTTGAGATAAATATTCCATTATTGCTTCTTGGCTATCAAGATATTCTGACATATTAAAATCTGTTAATTTTTGCATTTGAGTGCCTTGTCTTTAATTAAAAAATGTATCCTAAAAGGCATATTTTAGCAAAGAAAATTATAAATTATGGGATGAAAAACACAACTGAATTGACCGCTAAAAGCTAAGTATGTTTTTGTGGTTGTTGGAAATAGGTTGGAAAGAAGCTTTTTTGATTTTTCTTAAATTGCTTTAGAGTATCGATAAAATAGGAGTTTTAAAAGAGTTTAAGGATTAGTGGCCGGGAGAGAGGGATTTGAACCCCCGGAGGTATTACCCTCAACGGTTTTCAAGACCGCCGCATTAAGCCGCTCTGCCATCTCCCGACAGAAAGTTTGTAGATGATATATGATATCAAGGTGGAGGCGACACCCGGATTTGAACCGGGGATCAAGGCTTTGCAGGCCCATGCCTTACCGCTTGGCTATATCGCCACCGTATTTCTCTATATAGAGGTGGTGCCCGGAGCCGGATTTGAACCGGCACACCCAAACGGGCGAGGGATTTTAAGTCCCTTGCGTCTACCAGTTTCGCCATCCGGGCAACGCGTTTCTTTTTAAGATTAAACTAAATGGAGCGGGAAACGAGGTTCGAACTCGCGACCCCGACCTTGGCAAGGTCGTGCTCTACCACTGAGCTATTCCCGCATCTAAAAAAGAGTTGAGAGTATAGCAGTTTTTTTTCGTAATGTAAAGTCATTTGCGTAAAATTATTTACATGTAAGCTTTTTTAGAGCGGTTTTGCTATAATTTAAAAAATTTTTTAAGGAATATTGATGCGAAGTGATCAAGTCAAAAAAGGGTATAACAGAGCGCCACATCGAAGTTTATTTCGAGCGACAGGTTTAAAGGACGAAGATTTTAATAAACCATTTATTGGAGTAGCAAACTCTTATATTGATATTATTCCAGGTCACTTCTTTTTGCATGAGTATGGTGTTATCATTAAAGATGAGATTCGTAAGAATGGTTGTGTACCGTTTGAATTTAATACGATTGGCGTGGATGACGGTATAGCAATGGGACATGATGGTATGCTCTACTCACTTCCAAGCCGTGAGCTGATCGCCAATTCGATTGAGACAATGATGAATGCGCACATGTTAGATGCGATGATTTGTATTCCTAACTGTGACAAAATCGTTCCGGGAATGATTATGGGCGCACTTCGTGTTAATGTTCCAACGGTGTTTGTGAGTGGTGGACCGATGAAAAAAGGTTATACGAAAGAGGGAGCACCTCTTGATTTGAACTCTGCCTTTGAAGCTGTTGGTAAGTTTGAAAAAGGGGATATTACCGAATCGGAACTGACGGATATTGAGTGCAATGCTTGTCCAAGTGGTGGTAGTTGTTCTGGTATGTTTACAGCCAACAGTATGAATACACTCATGGAAGCAATGGGTATTGCTCTTCCTGGGAATGGAACAATCCCTGCTTTGACACCTGAACGTGAAGTTCTTTTACGTGCAGCAGCAAAACGAATTTGTGAAATTGCCGTTGATGATCGTTTTAAACTTAGAAATATCTTGAATGAAAAAGCTGTGCGTAATGCGTTTGCGATCGATATGGCAATGGGTGGAAGTTCCAATACAGTTTTGCACATGTTGGCTATTGCTAAAGAAGCTGGCGTTAATTTTGCGATTAAAGATATTAATGAAATTAGTAAAAACGTTTCCCATATTGCTAAAATTTCTCCTTCTCTATCAACGGTTCATATGGAAGACATCAACCGTGCTGGTGGCATGAATGCAGTTATGAAAGAGGTTAGTCGACGCGATAATGGCATTTTATATTTAGATAATTTAACAGTGACGGGCGAAACTGTTGGTGAGCGCATTGCTAATGCAGAAATTAAAGATACTGCCATCATTCATACCCTTGAAAATCCTTACTCGAAAGTGGGAGGGCTTGCAATTTTGTTTGGTAATTTAGCACTAGAAGGTTGCGTTATTAAAACAGCAGGTATTGTGGGTGCTCGCCAATTTATTGGTAAAGCCGTCTGTTTTGACTCTCAGCAAGAAGCATTAGCAGGCATCGTGGGTGGGAAAGTCACAAAGGGTGATGTTGTCGTTATTCGCTATGAAGGACCTCGTGGCGGTCCCGGTATGCAAGAAATGCTCTCCCCTACGAGCTTAATCATGGGTATGGGGCTTGGCGCTGATGTTGCACTGATTACCGATGGACGTTTCTCAGGAGCTACCAGAGGGCTCAGCATTGGCCATGTAAGCCCAGAGGCAGCTGAGGGCGGTCTTATCGGTCTTCTGCAAGATGGTGATACTATACAGATCGATGTGGATGCCTATACGATTGAAGCACTGATTGATGAAGCAGAACTGGCACGTCGTAAAGCGTCATTTAAACCCAAAGTAAAAGCCATTCAAGGAAGTTGGTTGAAGCAATACCGCCAACTTGTTACCAATGCAAGTAGTGGTGCTATTTTAAAGACTGATGCTTAATGAGTGAATTTTTAAATCTTTTATTACAACATACCATTACAATGATGGCAATTGTTGATCCTTTAGGAGTGAGTGCTATTATGCTTTCACTCCTACCTCAGAGTACAACCAAAGAGCATATTAATAAGATTGCTTGGAAAGCGACAATGACTATCATCGTGGCTTTTTTTGTGGTTTTACTTACGGGTAATTTTTTGCTCAATCTTTTTGGTATTGAAATTGATTCACTTAAAGTAATGGGTGGAATTATTTTGTTGCTTACCGCCATTAAAATGGTTCAAGGCTCGATAGAGTCCAAAAATCAAACCGAAGAAGAACGTGAAGAAGCAATCAAAAACGATGAATTTTCAGTAATTCCTTTAGGTATTCCTATTACTTTCGGTCCTGGTATTTTTGCAACGATCATCATTCTACGTGGGCATAGTGAAGGTATTATTTCTCTTGCAGCACTCATTATTGCTTATTTAATTGTAGCTTTAAGTGTGTATCTTGCTTTTAAAAATAGTATCTATATTCGCCATTATTTAGGGATAACTGGGCAAAAAATTGTCAGTCGTTTAATGGGACTCATCGTAGGAGCGATTGCGGTGCAATTTATTGTGGGTGGCGTGAGTGTCTTGGCAAAACATTATATGTAAGGATTTTTTATGAATCAAGGTGGTTGGACATGCCCTCATGATGTGGAAGGAATCTGTGATATCATCAAAAAAGAGTGTGATCCTGGAGATCGTGGATGTGTCTTATACGGTAAAGCAAAATTTTCATCTGAAAGTTCACCTTCAAGTGAAGCATTTGAAAAGCGAATGGAACGTAAAATGCGTGAAATAATGGGAGAAGATACATTATAGAGTATCTTCAGGTATCAGATAAAAGAAGTCAATTGGTACAATTTTTCAATCGACTTCTTTTATAAGAATTAACTTTCAGTATATTATAGTGATTGTGTTTGGGCTAAATAGACAAAGCCTGCAGCAAATAAAACAGCATTTAGAAGAGTCATAGCCAATCCAACTTTTACAATACTTAATTTTTTCATCTTGGTAGCTCCTTTTTTGTTTTCGGAATTATATATTAACAATACTTAAATAAAAATAAATCAAATAAAAATATTTTCTTTTTATAAAAAATTGGTAACGTTTCTACACTTTATTTTTAATTAAATTAATAATACTAAAAATATAAATTAAGTTAAATATAAGTTAATGTCAGATCTTTGTTTATACTCTAAATAATTCTTTTGGGTGACATACGGTGAAAACATGGGTTAACGCGGCGCTATGAAATATACATTTTAATGATAATAATATGAAAAAATAAAGCTCATGAAAGATTATTGTAATAGGTCTATAGTGACACCTCATAGGAAAAAGAGCAAAATTAAGATAAAATTGCACATTTAAAACCTCAGGAGCGATACAGTGTCAAGTATCTCAAAATATAGCAAAATTAATAGTTTAAAATCTGTAAAAAAGTGTCTTTTCCCTGCAGCGGGTTATGGTACAAGATTCTTACCGGCAACCAAAGCGATGCCAAAAGAGATGTTACCTGTTCTTACTAAACCGCTGATTCAATATGGTGTTGAAGAAGCAGTCAGTGCTGGTATTGATACCATGGCGATTGTAACAGGTCGTGGTAAAAGAGCTATTGAAGATCATTTTGATGTCAGTTATGAATTGGAACACCAAATTAAGGGCACATCAAAAGAGAGTTACCTTACTGAAATTAGAAATTTAATTGATAATTGCACCTTCAGTTATACGAGACAAGTAGAGATGAAAGGTTTGGGTCACGCAATTCTAACGGGTAAAACATTGATTGGCGATGAGCCTTTTGCCGTTATTTTGGCGGATGATTTATGTGACAATAACGATGATGATCCTGTTCTTAAACAGATGGTTGAAGTGTATGAAAAATACCGTTGTTGTGTTGTTGCTATTGAAGAAGTGCCTAAAGAAGATACAAACAAATATGGTGTTATTGATGGCAAAATTGTTGATGGTAATGAGTCAGTTCTTCGTGTCTCAAACATGGTTGAAAAACCAGATCCAAAAGATGCTCCAACCAATTTAGCCATTATTGGTCGTTATATTTTAACACCTGAGATTTTTGAAGTGATTGAAAATACAAAACCGGGTAAAGGCGGTGAAATTCAGATCACCGATGCACTTTTAGAACTCGCGCGTCAAGGCAAAGTTATCGCGTATAAATTTACCGGAAGACGTTTTGACTGTGGCTCTATTGAGGGCTTTGTTGAAGCAACCAATTACTTCCACGATAAAGCAAAATAACACTTTATAATTTTTACATGTAAGCCTCTTAACCCCTCTATAAGGGGCTTATCTCTTCTTTTGATATTTACATTATCACCTTAAGGATAAACCCTTTATTAGCTTATGTTAGCTATAATCTCGCCATTAAATAATAATGAGGCGGAAGAGTATGTCCAATCACGAAACGAAGTATATTTTTATTACCGGAGGTGTTTTAAGCTCTCTTGGTAAAGGCATAGCAGCGGCGAGTATCTCTACACTTTTAAAAAACGTTGGCTTTAAAGTCAGCATCCTAAAAGCAGATCCTTATATCAACGTTGATCCAGGTACCATGAGCCCGTTAGAGCATGGAGAGGTTTTTGTCACCGATGATGGCGCTGAAACCGATCTTGATCTTGGGCATTATGAGCGTTTTTTGGATGAAAATCTTACCCAAGCGAACAATTTTACAACAGGACGCGTTTACTCTGCAGTTATCGAAAAAGAGCGTCGTGGGGATTACCTTGGTAAAACGATTCAAGTGATTCCTCACATTGTTGACGAAATTGCTAACCGTATCAAAGAAGCGGGGCGTGGACAAGATATTCTCATTGTTGAAATTGGTGGAACGGTTGGAGATATAGAAGGATTACCCTTCTTGGAGGCAATTCGTTCATTGAAAAGTGAGCTTGGTAAACGTCGTGCAATGAACATTCATCTCACACTCGTTCCTTTCATCAAAGCGGCAGGTGAGCTTAAAACGAAACCAACACAGCATTCCGTTCAAGAACTTCGCCGTATTGGTATCACACCCGATATGTTAATTTGTCGTTCTGAATACCCTCTTCCTAAAGAGTTGAAAAACAAGCTTGCTTTCTCATGTGGTGTTGAGCGTAATTCCGTGATTGAGTGTTTAGATGCCACGACTATTTATCAAGTACCGCTTAGTTTTCTCAAAGAAAATATTTTAGTTCCTATCTCCGAGACATTGGATCTTGGAGATTTGACACCGCATATGGATGAATGGGATATTTTGGTTAAACGTGTCATTGCCCCTCGTGATGAGTTAATGATCGCTTTTGTTGGCAAATATCTTGACCTTAAAGAGTCGTACAAATCACTGACTGAATCGTTAATTCATGCTGGAGCGAACCTAAATGCGAAAGTAAAAATTCGTTGGGTTGATTCTGAAATGATTGAAGAGAAAGGGTGTGAAGAGATTCTTTCCGATGTTGATGGTATTTTGGTTGCAGGTGGTTTTGGTGAGCGTGGCGTTGTGGGTAAAATGGCGGCAATCCGCTTTGCAAGAGAACATAAAATCCCTTATCTTGGGATTTGCCTTGGAATGCAACTGGCAATGATTGAATTTGCACGTAATGTGCTTCATCTTGAAGATGCTAATTCGGCTGAATTTAATCCTACATGTAAAAATCCGATTATCTATTTGATTGATTCTTTTATGGATGCGAGTGGCCAAAAACAGCTTCGTACGTTCCAAAGTCCTTTAGGTGGTACAATGCGTTTGGGTGGCTATGAATGTGAAACCAAAGAGGGTTCACTGCTCAGGTCAGTTTATGATGGCGCTAAAGTGATTCGTGAGCGTCATCGTCACCGATATGAAGCAAACCCAGCGTATCGTGAAGCCTTTGAAAAAGAGGGGCTTATCGTCAGTGGTGAGAGCAATGGTTTAATTGAAGCGGTAGAGCTTCAAGGTCACCCATGGTTTTTAGGAGTTCAATTTCATCCTGAGTTTACCTCACGTTTAACAAACCCAAATAAAACCATTTTAGGTTTTGCAAAAGCGGCTTTGTTACAACGCCAAAATGGCTAGGTTGCTGAGTAAAGAGGAGATAAAACGGATTCTTCAAAGCAGATTTGAGAACGACGAGTGTACCCGTTTAAATGAGATTCCTAAGCCCTCCTCTTTAAAAGATATTGCTAAGGCATCTAAACGTATTGCTGATGCGATGCGTAACCATGAACGTATTGCCATTGTGGGTGATTATGATGTGGATGGTGTCATTTCTTCCGTTATTTTAAGCCAATTTTTTGATGATCTAGGGGTTGATTACTCCTTGATTATTCCCAACCGTTTTACCGATGGGTATGGCTTAAATCCAGACATTGTTGCAAAACTTGATGTCCATGTGATTATCACCGTTGATAATGGTATTTCTGCGATTGAAGCAGCTCAGATTTGTAAACATCAGGGTATTGACCTTATCATCACCGATCATCATAGTATTCCTTCTATTTTGCCTGATGCGTATGCTATTGTCAATCCCAAACAAGAAGATTGCACTTTTCCTCATTGTGAAATTTGCGGTGCACAAGTAGCGTGGTATTTAGTTGCTGCGCTCAAAGAAGAACTGGGGGTGGACTATAACCTTTCTAGCTTCTTAGATCTCCTTTGTATTGCTATTATGGCGGATATGATGGAGCTTGTAGGGATGAACCGTGTCATGGTTAAAAAAGGTATTGTAGAACTTAATCACTCAAAACGTGCTGCATTTGAGGCAATTAAACAGTATTTTGGTAAAAAAACTTTAGAAGGGGATGATATTTCATTTTTGATCGGTCCTTTGATTAATAGTTCAGGTCGGATGGAAGATGCAATTTTTTCCTATGAATTTTTAAAGTCTAAAAATGTAGACGATGCTTTACAAAAACTTGATTATATTGTGTCCCTGAATGAAGCCCGTAAAGAAGAAGAGCGTCTCCTCTTTGAATCAACATTGCCTTATGTCAAAGAGAATGAAAATATCATCGTTGCATGGGGTGAAGAGTGGCATGAGGGTATCGTAGGGATTGTCGCCTCTAGGCTTTCTAAACGCTTTAAAAAGCCTGCTATTGTCTTTTCTATCAAAGATGAAAAGGCCAAAGGCAGTGCGAGGGGTATTGGTAATGTAGATATCTTAGAGCTTATTCGTTCACAAGAGCCTCTTTTGCTTGGGTTTGGAGGGCATAAGGGTGCAGCAGGTGTTTCGATTGAAATTAAACATTTAGAACAATTTAGAATCAATTTGGTGGAAGCATCCAGTCAGTTTACACAAGAGGCAATGGAAGCTGATAATGATCTCTTAGGAGAAATTAGTGCGGATCAGATTGATTTTGAGTTATTAGAAATTTTAGAGAACCAAGAGCCTTATGGTCAAAAAAATCCTAAGCCAAGCTTTTTATTACGTAATATTGCCGTCAAAGTTGATCGTTTGATTGGTAAAGATGGACAGCATTTAAAGCTTATTTTACAAGAGGGGAGCAATGCCCTTGAAGCGCTCTTTTTTAACTATGATATTAAAGCTAAGCAAGGTGATCGTATCGATATTTTGTTTACGGTTTCCCGCAATGATTATCGTGGGCTCGTAACACCTCAGCTTTTAATCAAACAGATTGTAAAGAAGTATTAAAATTCACGACCATCTTTTACAGGGACAAAGAGGCAGTTATCTAATGCCTCTTTGCGAATGCCCTCTTCCGTTTTTATAAATCGGGTAATAATTTGCTTCTCTCCTTTTTCAATAGGAGCTACCAAAATCCCACCTACTTTTAACTGCTCAAAAAGCTTTTGTGGCACTTCAGGTGTGGAAGCTGAAAAAAGGATACGATCATAGGGAGCAAATTCTCTCCAGCCATTTTGTCCATCGTCAAAGCGTGTGTGTATGTTAGTAATACCTAATGTTTTAAAGCGTTCACGTGCCTCTTTAAGCAATCTTTCAATGCGTTCAATGGTAAAGACACGGCGTATAACTTTACTTAAAATAAGCGCTTGGTAACCACTGCCGCAGCCAATTTCCAAAACACTATCAGCACCTTTACATGTAAGAGCTTCTGTCATTTTTGCTACGGTTAAAGGCGAGCTAATCCACTGGTTTGCAACAAGGGGTAGTGCATCGAGTTTGTAAGCGTGCATACTCATGCCTTGTGGGACAAAAAGTTCACGTTCGCTTTGGCAAAAAGCATCATAAACATTCTGACTTATAGGGCAAATTTTAGCAATTTCGTCTGCCATTTTTTTATGTTTTTGAAAACTAATTTTGGTGTTAAATTGAGCCGTTTGCGGCATTATGGGTTAATCCTATGTCAAGATATCGTCGTATTTTTTTGATTTCATGAAAATCAAAGGTATGCATTATTAGGTTATGGTGATCATCACTGGTGACATCACCCAATGGAGAGATGATAGCACTGCTTTTAGCCATGCTTTCATCGGCACTGTTCGCACAAAGCACATACGCTTGATTGGCAATTGCCAACGCTGTCGTTAACACTTCAAAATGCTTTTTACGAAGTTTGCCCCAGTAGGCAGGTATTAAAATAAGATCTGCCCCTTTGATCTTTTCCCAAAGACTTGGAAAGCGAAGTTCAAAGCAGATAAGTACAGCAATTTTTATTCCGTTAATCTCAACGAAGTTGATTTCTTCGATATTCCCTGCGCTAAAATAGTGTTCTTCTTCGCCTAAGGTAAAAAGTTTTGCTTTTGACTGTGTATAAATAAGTTTCCCATGATGAAAAAGCTTGAAGTTATTGACATACTTTGTATCAATTTTTTCAATCAATGTAAGCCCATATGTTTTGCCGACAGAGAGTTTAGCAAGTTTTGAAAGGATGGTGGCAGAAAATTCTGCCGCTTCTTCCATTTTATCGTAGCTGTAGGCACTTAAACAGAGCTCTGGTGCTAATGAGATACTATTTTGAGGTGTTTGTTCCAAGAGCGCTTGAAGGGTCTCAAAATTCTCTTCAAAGCTTTGACCTTCATAGGCAAATTGTAACGCGCAGAGCATTGGATTAGAAATCATCGAATGAGAGACTTCCTTTGCTGTAATTAGAAACATTGCCTTCAAAGAAATTTGTTTTTTGGTCATTAAATTTCGAGAAGTCATCTACCCATTTAATAGGGTGTTTGGCATTGTAGAGTTTTTCAAAGCCTACTGCCGTTAAACGATCGTCAATCAGATAGTGAATGTACGTCTCAATGATGTCATCCGTAAAGCCCATAATTTGATTTTTGGTGATGTATTTGCCCCACTCAATTTCAAGATCACCTGCTTTTTGGAACATCTCATAGACTTTGGCTTTAAGCTCAGTGGTAAAAAGTTCTGGATATTCTTTTTGAGCTGAATTAATCATGTTTTGAAAGATAAGAAGATGGGTAATTTCATCACGTTGAATAAAGCGAATCATCTGTGCACTTCCTAGCATTCTTCCAGCCCTTGCTAGTGCATAAATAGCCGTAAAGCCAGAATAAAAGTAGATGCCCTCTAGGATTTGATTGGCAAACATTGCAAGAATAAGTTTTTCATCCGTTACATCGCCCGCTAACTCTTCGTAAACACTTGAAATGTAGTCATTTTTGCGACGTAATACCTCATCGTGTTTTTCCATCTCATAAATAAGGTCCGTGTTGTCGCAAATGGCTTCTGCCATAACGGCATAGGATTTAGAGTGGTTTGCCTCTTCATATGATTGGCGAGAAAGACATGCATTTATCTCAGGTGCTGTGATGTAGGGGTTTATGTTGTCGGCTAAGTTGTTAGTTTGAAAGCTATCCATACTAATGAGTTGAGACCAAACGAGATCATACATACGTTTTTCGGCATCTGTTAAGTTACGGTTATAGTCAATGACATCTTTTGTGGTGTCAACTTCTCTAGGAAACCATGTATTGGCTTCCATCATGTCCCAAAGTTTAAGTGCCCATGAGTATTTTGCTTTGGTAAAATTTAAAATTCCGTGTGGGTTTCCCCCAAAAATTTTACGATCTTGAAGACTTTCATCTGAGTTGGGGTTGTAGATTTTTTTGCGCTCCATTGACGTTCCTAATACAATAATATCTAAAAAGATTGTATCAAAAATTTCTTAATTCTATAGGTATGAGAGGGCTGAGCTGGCTCAAATTAAACTGATTTTGTTGCATTTTTGTTTCACCCAATGTGGGCTCTACATGTAAATAATTTTGAAGGTAATAGGTTCCGTGATAACCTTTTACATGTAAATCTTTTATGATGGTGTTAATGTCTATGGGAGTGAGTAAATCACTATGTAGTGTTGTACGAACCTCAAAGGGAATATCACTTTGAATCAGTATTTTTAAACTCTCTTCAAAACGTTCACTATGATGGTAATGTGTTAATGTTTCATACTGATCTAATGGAGCTTTATAATCAAGTGCAATGTAATCTACAAGCTTTTTCATAATTAAATGTGCTAGTAACTCTGGATGGGAGCCATTAGTGTCGATTTTAATCTTATAATTTAATGCTTTAATCGCTTCGCAGAAGGGTTCAAGATTGGGATAAAGGGTACACTCTCCACCACTTAATACAACACTATCCAGACGTCCTTGACGGCTTTGTAAAAATTCTAGGGCAGTTTGGAGGCTAATAGTTCCACTGTCTCGTACGATTTGAGGATTGTAGCAATAGGGACAAGCCATATTGCATTTGGCAAACCAAAAGATAGACGCTAGATGATGGGGATAATCTAGCGTCGTAAATTTCGTAATACTATGAATTGCCTTATCGGCAAGGACATTTTTCAACAAATTGAACGCGCTCTCTGTGCTCGCCAGTTTTTCCAACATTAAAACTCTCTACGGGTCTGTGATAACCCATAACACGGGTATAAACAATACATTTGGTGCGTTTTTCTTTCAACTTCTCTAAAATTTCGGTTTGACTCATGATGCTTCTCCTTTTCTGTAGTGTTCTACTAATTCTTCATCACATTTAGGGCAAAATTCATGCTCACCACTGATGTAGCCATGTTTCTCACACACCGAAAAGACCGGTGTGATTGTAAGGTAAGGCATACGGTAGTTGGTGATCACGTTTCTAACCAACTTTTTACACGCTTCACTGGAACTAATGCGCTCTTTCATGTAAAGATGCAGAACGGTTCCACCTGTGTAGGAGCATTGTAGGTCATCTTGCAGATCCAATGCTTCAAAAGGATCATCGGTAAAATTCGCAGGAAGTTGAGAGGAGTTGGTGTAGTACACATTTTTTCCCGATCCTGCTTGGATGATCTCAGGGTAGCGTTTTTTATCTTCTTTCGCAAAACGGTACGTTGTACCCTCTGCTGGTGTTGCTTCAAGGTTGTAGAGATTCCCCGTCTCTTCTTGATACGTGACCATTTTATTGCGCACAAATTCTAAGATTTCGTGAGCAAATTCCATTCCATATGCATCGGCAATATTGTGTTTATCATCCGTAAAATTGCGAATCATCTCGTTGATACCATTGACACCAATGGTTGAAAAATGGCTGTTAAATCCTGGCAAATAACGTGCTGTATACGGATAAAGTCCGCGGTTGTACATCTCTTGGACAAATACACGTTTTTTCTCTAGCGTTGATTTAGCAAGGTCCATCAGATATTCAAAGCGTTCCATCAACTCTTTTTTATTGCCTTTATAGAGATAGCCAAGTCGTGCCATATTGAGCGTCACAACGCCAATACTTCCCGTCATTTCAGCACTTCCGAAAAGTCCACCGCCACGTTTTAAAAGCTCTCTAAGATCGAGTTGCAAACGACAACACATGGAGCGTACATGGCCAGGTTTATAGGCTTTGGGGTTTTCTACAAGTTTGCCATCAGCATCTCTCACGTATTGGCTTCCGATAAAGTTTTGGAAGTACGATGAACCGATTTTAGCGGTGTTTTCAAACAGTAACTCCGTATTTTCGCCATCCCAATCAAAATCTTCGGTGATGTTAACCGTTGGAATCGGAAAGGTGAACGGTTGACCCGTTTTATCGCCCTCTGTCATCACTTCGTAATATGCTTTGTTAATCAAATTCATCTCTTTTTGAAAATGCTTGTAGGTCATGGCTTCAAGAGAATTGACACCACGTTTTTGTGCCTCTTCCATAAGCTCAGCATCGTTAATTTCTTTAAAAAGATGACGTTGGTTTGATGTTGGAATCTGATCGGCTAAGTCTTTAGGCACGGTCCAGTCAATGGTGATGTTTGTGAACGGACTTTGACCCCAACGAGCAGGAACGTTGAGGTTATAAATAAAGCTACGAATCGCTTTTTTAATCTCTTTATAGGAGATTTTATCTTTAAAGGCATATGGCGCTAAGTAGGTATCAAACGAGCTAAACGCTTGCGCACCTGCCCATTCGCTTTGAAGTATGCCTAAGAAGTTTGCCATTTGTCCAAGGGCTTCACGAAAGTGCATTGGTGGGCGACTTTCAACGCGACCACGAACGCCGTTAAAGCCCTCATCTAAAAGCACGCGAAGGCTCCAACCCGCGCAATACGCCGTTAAACAGTCTAGATCATGGATATGATAGTCACCATTACGGTGGGCTAATCCCTCTTCTTTGGAGTAAATTTTATCAAGCCAGTAGTTAGCAATCACTTTACCTGCAGTGTTGTTGACTAACCCAGCGTTTGAGTAACCGGTGTTAGAGTTTGCTTTAATTCTCCAGTCACTTTTTCCAATATACTCTTCAATTGTTTGTGTGGAATTGACATAGGTCGTATCTTCATTGAGTCCGTAGATATGCTCACGCTGCATTTTATGGGTATGTCGGTAGAGAATAAAGGAGCGCATAACGTCAAAATAACGTGTTTTATAAAGCTCTTGTTCGATCATATCTTGGAAGTCTTCAACCGCTGCTACCCGTTTTTTTTCGATACGCTTGAGTATCTCTTGAAAGATGCTTGCATCGTAGGTGACACCTTCACTTTTAAAGGCTTTTTTAATGGCGTCTTCGATTTTATAAGGCTGAAATTCTTCTGTCGTTCCGTCACGTTTGAGTACTTTGGTTAGCATGGTTATCCTAGATGTAAAAGTAGAGAAGATTATAGTAAGTATAAAATTTAAAGAAACTTAATAATTAAGCTGAAACAATTATGTCACAGTTTAAAATTAAGAGTTTGATAGATTTTTAATTATGGCTATTAATGGCCTTAATTTAAGCATTTATAGCGTATTTTTGCTTTTTATTATTAAAATATAAAATTAATTTATATTTTAAGATATTATTCGTTAAGTGCATGTGTTAGTGCTTCGTTTACATGTAGAATAGTTGTGTCAAAAAGCGGCAAATAAGCGCTTTGTTGATCCAATAAAAGGCCAATTTCCGTGCATCCTAAAATGACAGAATCAATTTGTTCATCATGGCATTTAAGATCGTTAATTATTTTTAAAAATATCTCTTTGGAAGTGGTTTTGATTTGACCAACGCAAAGCTCTTGAAAGATAATT
Organism: Sulfurospirillum diekertiae; assembly: GCF_002309535.1. Taxonomy (GTDB): domain Bacteria; phylum Campylobacterota; class Campylobacteria; order Campylobacterales; family Sulfurospirillaceae; genus Sulfurospirillum; species Sulfurospirillum diekertiae. The sequence continues at coordinate 76,318 of NZ_CP023275.1, forward strand.
TGGTTGATAATTTCGATTGCTTTTGCATCAGGGATAACCACATCAATGTGGTGGGATTTTAAAACTTCGGTGTAGAATGTTTCTTGCATTGTAAATTGGGTTCCAAGTAGAATGGCTTTATGGGCATCTTGTGCATTGAGCGCTTTAGCAGTCGCTTCTGCAATATGTAAAAAAGGTGTTTTCACATGAGGTGTAATGAGCGGAAGAATTTTGTGCATCGTATTGGTACATAAAAGGATAAAATCCACTCCTGCTCGCTCTAAGGAAAGCGCTGCCTCTTGGATAACAAGCGCAGCCTCTTCCCATTTCCCTTCGCTTTGAAAGCGCTCAATTGGTGCAAAATCAACTGAGTAAAGAAAGATCTTAGCACTGTGAAGTCCTCCTAGTTTCGCTTTGACGCCCTCATTTAAAAGAGTGTAATAGCTCTGTGTGGATTCCCAACTCATGCCACCGATCAATCCTATCGTTTTCATTCTTACCCTTTACATGTAAAGTATTTTATTCACACGATACGCTTATTGACATCCTTCACACTCAATGCTACGATCGGCTACTTCAAGTTTATTCTCAGGTGATTGAGAACGGAGGTAATAGGTTGATTTTATACCGAGTTTCCATCCGAGCATATAGATGTCATTGAGGTATTTTCCGCTTGCCTTATCCAAGGTAATGAAAATATTCAGGCTCTGCCCTTGATCGATCCATTTTTGGCGAATAGCACCTGCTTTAATGAGCACACGTTGATCCAGTTCATATGCAGGGGTATAAAAATTCCAAGTATCAGGACTGAGGTTTGGAACCACAACAGGAATCATCCCTGAGAGGTTTTCCTCAAACCATTTACGTTTGTATACAGGCTCTATTGTTTGTGTGGTGCCGACTAAGATGGAGATAGAGCTCGTTGGTGCGACTGCCATCAGATAGCCATTGCGCATACCATTCTTTTTCACTTTTTCTCTTAAACTCTCCCAATCATACATGTACCCAAATAGCCCACCACGATCTACTAATTTCTTAGCTTCGTCATTGGCCGTGTCTATTGGGAAAATACCTCGGCTCCATTTCGAACCTTGAAATTCAGGATAAATTCCTTTTTCAATCGCAAGATTAGATGAAGCCAAAATGGCATTGTAACTCACTGCTTCCATCACTTCATCGATTTTGCTAAAGTGCTCGTAACTTCCCCATGCGATATGCTGTTCTGCCAGCATTTGCGCTTCACCCATCACGCCTAACCCAATGGCACGTGATTTGAGGTTCGTATGTTTTACTTTGGCATGCGGATAAAAGTTAAGATCAATCACATTGTCAAGCATTCGAATTGCGATAGGAATGGTTCGCTCGATCTCTTCTTTGGTGTGAATTTTGGAGAGATTCACACTGGCAAGGTTACACACAGCCGTTTTACCTTCAACCATCTCTTTTTCAACAATAAAAATATCTTTGCCATTGATACTATCGAGTGCGGTTACTTTCTTAGCTTCTTTCGTTACGCCACTATCAACTTTAACCAAATCACTCTCTTCATAGGTGTCAATCGTTTGATCGTTATAAACAATTTTTACTTTATAGTGATTAGGTGCGGTATTTTGAAAAATTTCGGTGCAAAGATTGGAACTTCGAATAATGCCCGTATGATCATTAGGATTCGCACGATTGGCATTGTCTTTAAAACAGAGGAATGGGCTTCCACTTTCAAAATAACTGGTTAAGATTTTCTTCCACAACTCTTTGGCAGGCACATACTCTTTGGAAATGGCATCATTTTGCTCATAGGCAAGGTAACGACGCTCAAACTCTTCACCATACACTTCCGCAAGATCGCCTGCTTCAGCAGGATCAAAAAGTGTCCACATCGCATTTTCTTCAACACGTTTCATAAAGAGATCATTGATCCAAAGCGCAGGGAAAAGATCGTGTGCACGACGTCTCTCTTCACCAGAATTTTTCTTAAGGTCTAAAAAGTCGGAGATGTCCATATGCCATGGCTCTAAATACACTGCAATCGCACCTTTACGAGTTCCGAGTTGATCAACCGCAATGGCAATATCATTGGTGATTTTTAAAAAAGGTATAACGCCACCTGCAGCATTTTTATGCCCATCAATCATACCACCCATCGAACGTACCAAATTCCAATCCCAGCCAATGCCACCACCAAATTTACTGAGCAGTGACATCTCTTTGTAGGAGTCAAAAATACCCTCGATGTTATCAGGTGTGCTTCCGATGTAACATGAGCTGAGTTGATGACGTGTGGTTCTTGCATTCGAAAGTGTTGGCGTTGCGAGCATCACTTCAAATTTACTGATCACATCGTAAAATTTCTTTGCCCAATCTTGGGAATTGAGTTCATTTTGCGCTAAGAACATGGCAATCGCCATGAACATATGTTGTGGCAACTCAATAGGCTTGCCTTGTCTGTTCTTGATCAAATAACGATCGTGAAGGGTTTTAATTCCAAGATAGGTAAATTGAAGATCACGCTCAGGCTTGAGGTAGGCGTCAAGGTCTTTCAGATTGTATTTAGCTTTCATGCCAAGCGCAATACGCCCCTCTTTTTCTCCACGGTCTAAATACTCTGCAAAACTGCCATACCCTGTAAAACCATTAACCTTATGGTAAAGATCATACAAAAACAGACGTGCGGCAACAAACGTCCAGTTGGGACGATCGATATCGATCTTATCCACTGCCGTTTTGATTAATGTCTTTTGAATCTCTTCAGTCGTAATCTGATCACGAAACTGAATCTTCGCATCGACTTCAAGCTCACTTTGAGAGACGTTGTCCAAACCTTTGATGGCAGAGCTAGTATATTTTTGAATTTTAGAGATATCGAGTGGCTCAATGCGACCATTACGCTTTTGGACGGTTAACATTATTTAAATACCCTTTGAAAAATTTTATCGACATTTTTGGTGTAATAAGCATAGTCAAAACATGCTCTGATTTCTGTTTCGCTGAGTTCTGCTCTTAAATCTTCGTCGCTCAGAAGATTTTGAAGGTACAAACTCTCCCCTTCACTATTGAGTGCTGGTTTGCCATGTTGAAGGTCTTCCCAGACTTTCATGGCGTTTCTTTGAACAATTTTATACGCATCTTCGCGTGATACATTTTTAAGTGGTAACTCAAGTAAGATGCGTTGTGAAAAGACAAGTCCACCTGTTAGGTTAAGATTGCGCATCATGTTTTCAGGGTAAACGACCAGTTTAGAGATAACACTGTTCAGACGATTAAGCATGAAATCGGTGGTGATAAAACCATCTGGCAAGATAAAACGCTCAACGGAACTATGACTGATGTCGCGCTCATGCCATAAAGCAACGTTTTCCATCGCTGGGATCGCGTAGGATCTTATCATACGACACAGACCAGTAATATTCTCACTTAAGACGGGATTGCGCTTGTGAGGCATCGCAGAGCTTCCTTTTTGACCTTTTTCAAAGAACTCTTCACATTCATATACTTCGGTGCGTTGGTAATGACGAATTGCAACGGCTATCTTCTCACAACTGGATGCCAATAAGGCAAGTGCATTCATGAGTGCAGCATAACGATCCCGTTGAATGACTTGGTTAGAAACGGGAGCTGGAGTCAGACCAAGCTCTTCACAGACATACTCTTCAAGCTCAATCGGTGAGTGAGCCATATTGCCCATTGCTCCACTGATTTGTCCGACGGAAATGATATCCATCACGTTTTCAAGATTTTTAAGACTGCGTTTGATCTCTTCGTACCAAATGGCCAAAACCAAACCAAACGTGATAGGTTCGCCATGAATACCATGGCTTCTTCCCACCATCAATGTCATTTTGTGTTCCATCGCTCTGGTTTTCAAAGATTCCATCAATGTTTTAACGTCTTCTATGATTACATGTAAAGAGTCGCGCATCTGAAGTGCAACAGCCGTGTCAATACAATCGGAGCTGGTCATACCATAATGAACCCATCTGCTCTCTTCTCCAAGGCTGTCTGCCACGCTCGTTAAAAATGCAATGACATCGTGACGGGTGACTTTTTCAATTTCATCAATACGGTCAATATTGAACTTGGCATTCTTAACGATTTTTTCACAATCACTATTAGGGATGAGTCCTAATTTGTTCCATGCTTTGGTTGCGGCTTTCTCGACCCTAAGCCATGCGTCGTATTTTGCCTCAATGGTCCAATGCTTTTTCATCTCTTCTCGTGCGTAGCGCTCTACCATTCTCATTCCTTGTCTATTTGTGATTTTTATGTGATAAAATACGGTGAATTTATCTGTAAATTCGTGTTTGATATGATTTTTTATTTTAACAATTTCGGACTAAAAAAGGGTTGAATTTTGGCGTATACTTTGAAAAAGTTTGTTCTTGAAAAACCAACACTTGCCTTTCGCTTCTTAATGGACACCTTTGAAATCAGTATGGGCGAAGCGCAAAAAATAGTGGATAAACGAAGAGTTTTTGTGGAAGGTGAGCAGCTTCTCAAGAAATCATCTTTGATTGTTGGTACTATTAGTGTGGTTGTTTTTGAAGGAGAATCGAAAGGTCTTCAACCTGTTTTTGAGACAGAAGACTTTGCCGTTTTTGAAAAACCTAGTGGTGTGATGATTCATCCTCGAAAACGCAGTGACGGGTATACCTTAAACGATGAAATCAAATCGTTGTATGGGAAAGATGCGAATGCGGCTCACCGTATTGATAAAAGTACCAGTGGGTTAGTGCTGGTGGGCAAACATAAGCAGGCGGAAATCGAGCTCAAACGTATCTTTGCAACAAGACACGTTCAAAAGAGTTATTTGGCTTTGGTGCATGGGAAAATTGATGATGTTCTGATGATTGATGAAAAACTGAAGCGCGATGTTGAAACAAGTCAAATTCGACTTAAAGTCCATGTGGATGAAAGAGGTAAGGCGTCACAAACAAAAATAACGCCCCTTTGCTATTTTGCAGATAAAGATGCAACATTGGTAGAAGCGATTCCCTATACAGGAAGGCAGCATCAGATTCGTGTTCATTTGTTCCACGTGAAACATCATATCGTTGGTGATCCAATCTATGGAATAGACGAAGAAGATGCAGAGCGATATTTAGAGGGCTCTATGAGCGCAGAAGAACAACTTGAAATAACACAAAGTTCACGCCTTCTTTTGCATGCCCAAACGTTAGCATTTGAGTATAAGGGAATTCCTTATAAAATAGAATCACAGGTTGATGCTAAAACACTGTTTTACAATTTAATGAAAGGATAACAATGAAAACAATTATATTAGATGGTCTTAGAGTCGCCCCAAGTAAGGTGGTCTGTGTTGGGAGAAATTATGTTGCGCACATTAAAGAATTGAACAATGAAGTTCCTACTTCAATGGTTTTGTTTATGAAGCCTAACGCTGCTTTAAGCAGTGAGCTTATAACAGGCAAACAAACACCCCTTCATTATGAAGGAGAAATCTCTTTTTTAATCAAAAAAGGAGCCATTGCTGCTGTTGGGTTTGGGCTTGATTTGACTAACCGTGAACTCCAAAGTGAGCTTAAAGGAAAAGGTTTACCTTGGGAGCGTGCAAAGGCTTTTGACGGTGCTGCTATTATGAGCCCGTTTGTCAGTATTGATGCTTTGGATGTTAATTTACTCTCTATGCAATTGTGGATTAATGATGTGTTAGTTCAAGAGGGAAACATTGACCTGATGATCTATAAACCACTCACGGTTATTGAAGAGATCAACTCTTTTTCAACACTGATTGATAACGATATTGTGATGAGTGGAACACCTAAAGGTGTTGGTAGTTATGTTAAGGGTGATAAATTTGTTGGAAAGATTTTTATTGCTGATCGAGAGATTATCTCTCAGGAATGGATAGCTAAATAACCTCAAAGAGCTTTACATGTAAAGCTCTTACTTCTCTTTTAGAAAGAGGACTTTAATCAGTCCTCCTACTCCTACGATCACAACGATTATTAAAAAGCCAACTTGAAATAGGTCAAGCGTTGTCATTATTTTTTTCCTTGTCTTTAAGCTGTCCGCATGCTGCGCTGATATCTAACCCTTTGGATTGGCGAATAGTACACAGTACTCCATGATCAACAAGATACTGTTGAAATGCTATCATATCCTTTTCTAACGGGCGAGCAAATTCGCTTCCAACATGCGGATTGAAATAGATGAGATTAACTTTCGATTTTATGCCATGTAGGAGCTTCACCAGTTTACGAGCACTTTTTTGGTCATCATTTACCCCTTTCATGACCAAGTATTCAAACATGACCCGTTTACGTGCGTCTATAGGGAATGCTTTAACAGCATTAATGATCGACTCAATATTATAGGCTTTGTTAATGGGCATCAGTGTTTGTCTGAGTTCATCATCTACCGCATGCAATGAAATTGCCAACAAAACACCCAATTCCATTAGCCCTAGTTTTTCGATTTGAGAACTAAGTCCACTTGTGGATATGGTTTGTCTACGAGGAGAGATAGAAAGTCCATCAATATCTGTGAAAATGCGCACAGCTTTGCTCACGTTAGCTAAATTGTCCAATGGTTCCCCCATACCCATATAAACGATATTGACACGCCTATTCTCAGCGATAGCATTATCCCTTTTGATCATAAGAATTTGGGATGTTATCTCTCCAGCTGTTAGGTTGCGTTTAAAACCACTTTTCCCCGTGAGGCAAAATGCACATCCAATTTTACAGCCCACTTGAGAGGAGATACAAATCGTATAGCGTGTATGGTGAATTAGCTTCCCTTCTTCATCATTTTGTTCTTGCTTCATAGGCAAAAGAACCGATTCGACAGTGTTGCCATCTTTGAGTGCAAAGAGATATTTTTTACTACCATCCCTACTCTCTTCAACTTTTGCAATCACAAGAGGATCTAAATAGTACTGTGATTCAAGCTGATCTTTGAGCTCTTTGGGAAGATTTTTCATCTCATCAAAGGAATTGACGTATTTTTGATATAACCATTGATAAATTTGTTTCGCTCTGAAAGAGGGTTTGATAATTTCCGATAACTCTTCTTTTGATAGATCGAATATATTCTGTCTTTCCATAATACCTCATATTTTCATATTTTTTTCTACATGTAATGTAATGAGTTCTTTTGCTTGCGCATGATTGTGTATAAAATCACGATGGGCATTTTCATCGCAATAATTGGTCACAACAAAAAGACCAGAACAGGGAATATGGAAGTGATTAGCGACACTCACTACAGAAAAAAATTCCATATTTTCTAGGTCAATATTTTTTTCAATCATTTTATGTGCCAATGTGATATCTGTGGTAATGTAATTACTTGAATTGACAATAGGTGACGGATAGATTGTTCCACGTGAAACATGAACCTTCTCAACTTCGATGGAATTTTGTAAAGGTGTGTAACATTTGTTTTGCAAAAAACAGAGCTCAATATTTGCAGCACTATGACTATGCACAAGATCAAAAGGCTGATATTTACCATAGCTTCCAGCAGTTCCTACAAAAAATAAAAAAGCAGGTTTCTCTTCTAGAATAAGTTTGGTTAGCGTGATGGCACTTTCGATAAGTCCAACACCAATAGGTTTGGCAAAATCGAATGTTTCATTTCTCCCCGCACAAAGAATCATAATCGTACTGCAATTCCCTCATGCGCGAGGTAATGTTTAAGATCCATAATATCAATCTCTTTAAAGTGGAAAATGGAAGCAGCAAGAGCCGCATCAGCACCATTTAAAAAAGCATCTTTAATATGTTCCATCGTCCCTGCCCCACCACTGGCAATTACTGGAATATTCAGCATGGTACTCATTTGTGAAGTAAGAGGAATATCATAGCCATTTTTAGCACCATCGCAATCCATGGAGGTTAGAAGGATTTCCCCTGCCCCTCTTTCTTGAACTTCTTTCGCCCAAGTAAGTGCATCTATCCCTGTATCAATTCTTCCACCATTGATAAAAACATGCCAAGAATCTCCTGTGCGTTTAGCATCAATAGCGACGACAATACACTGTGAACCAAAACGTTTGGATGATTCATCAATAAAAAGAGGATTAGCAATGGCTGGAGAGTTGATACTCACCTTGTCGCATCCTACATGTAAAAGAGCGTAAATATCATCAAGCGTTCGGATACCTCCTCCCACAGTAAGAGGAATAAACACTTCACGTGCAACCTTCTCAACAATATCAACAATCGTACCTCTACCTTCATGGCTAGCCGTAATATCTAGAAATGTGAGCTCATCTGCACCTTCTTCATTGTACCGTTTTGCAATTTCAACAGGATCGCCTGCATCTTTAAGTCCAACAAAATTAACACCCTTAACCACCCGTCCATTTTTGACATCAAGGCAAGGGATAATACGTTTAGCAAAATGCTCCATAAGGCTCTCTTTTTAGATAAATATAGGCTAAAATGATAGCGCAAGAATTAAAAAAAACTTCTGAAAAGTAAAATTAAATCTACATATAACTCTTTTATAAGTAAAGATTAGCTACAATCAATGAAAGTTAAAAAAATAGGGTACAAATTGATAGAGGCAAAAAAGAAATTTGGCCAGAATTTTTTAAAAGATACAACTGTTGTTAGTAAAATCATCCAATCGATGCCCCGAAATGAGCGAAAGCTTGTCGAAATTGGGCCTGGCTTAGGTGATTTGACGCAAGAGCTATTAAAGGTGAAAGCCCTAGTAGCATATGAAGTCGATGAAGACTTGTGCGTTTATTTGAGAAAAAAATATTCGACGAAAATCGATGAGGGTGAACTTACATTGGTGCAAACTGATGTTTTGAAGCAATTTGAAAAAGGATCTCTTTGTGAAGAGCCTTACGATTTGGTTGCAAATTTACCCTATTACATCGCTACGACTATTATTTTGGAAGCCTTGGAAGATCCAAATTGTAAATCAATGACGGTCATGATCCAAAAAGAGGTGGCAGAAAAATTTGCTGCGCTTCCAAAAACAAAAGAGTTTACCTCTTTAGCGATTTTGGCACAAAGTATTGGGACGGCTACAATACTTTTTGATGTATCTCCAGAATCGTTTGAACCACAACCTAAAGTGGTGTCGTCTATTCTCAAAATTGACAAACAAAAAGAGTTTGTTGAAGGAAAATTTTCTGGCCTTTTTGAATCTAATGAACAGTTGCAAAAATTTAAAAAATATTTGCGATGTTCATTCCAAAGTCCAAGAAAAACTTGGTTGAAAAATATCTCATCTGAGTTTGACAAATCGTACATAGAAAGAGTTATGTATGACCAATCCCTTCCCATAACAATTCGTCCTCACGAAATTAGCGTCTTGTCTCATCATCTACTATTTAAAACATTAAGGTTGAATGATGCAAGAAAACGAAGTAACGCAACAACAGAACAGTAACGAAACCTCTAAAGAGAAGATCCCAAATTCTACAGGTAATCCAAAACAACCGTCTCACACTAATACTAAAAAGCAGGTGAGCCAAACACCACAAAATGGTGAAGTTAAAGAGCCTATGTCTGAAGGAGGCGAGAAAAAACCACGAAATAATCGAAGACGAAAAGGCAATAAATCTCCAGCTGCCTCAATTGAAGGTAACGAACTTTGGCAACGTGATATGAAAAAGGCGATTGAAGCCAATCAAAAAATGCACAAAGATAGACTTAATCGTTCTAACTTAATAGACCAATCATCTAAAGGAAAAATTAAAATTACGCCACTTGGCGGATTGGGTGAGATTGGTGGTAATATCTGTGTCTTCGAGACTGATACATCTGCAATTGTACTTGATGTCGGTATGAGTTTTCCTAGTGAAGATATGCATGGTGTTGACATCTTAGTTCCAGATTTCAGTTATTTGCGACAAATTAAGAAAAAAATTGCTGGAATTATTATTTCACATGCACATGAAGATCATATTGGTGCTGTTTCATATCTCTTTAAAGAAATGCAATTTCCACTTTATGCTACCCCTCTTCCTCTTGGAATGTTGGCTAATAAATTCGATGAGCACGGACTCAAGGCTTATAAAAAGTATTTTAGACCTGTTGAAAAACGTAAAATCTATAAAATTGGCGAATTTGAAATCGAATGGATTCATATTACCCACTCAATTATAGATGCCTCTTCCCTTGCAATTACAACGGAAGCTGGAACAATCATCCATACTGGCGATTTTAAAATTGATCATACACCTATTGATGGGTTTGTAACAGATCTTAATCGTTTTGCGGCTTATGGTGAAAAAGGGGTTTTGTGCTTGATGAGTGATAGTACAAACTCTTATAAAGAGGGAATTACGCGCAGTGAAAGTACGGTAGGAAAAACATTTGATTCCATTTTTGCAAAAGCAAAAGGTCGAGTCATTATGTCAACATTTTCATCTAATATCCACAGAGTGTATCAAGCCATCGATTATGGGTTAAAGTATGGCAGAAAAGTTTCCGTTATTGGTCGTTCCATGGAGCGAAATCTTTTTACTGCAATTGAACTTGGTTATATACAACTCGATAAAAGTATTTTTATTGATCCACATGAGGTTAATAAATATCCAGACAAAGATGTCCTTATTGTCACAACGGGAAGCCAAGGTGAGACTATGAGTGCGCTTTATAGGATGGCAACCGATGAACATCGTCATGTCAAAATAAAATCAACCGATCAGATTATTATTTCAGCAAAAGCCATTCCTGGAAATGAAGGCAGTGTTTCTAAAGTTCTTAATTTTTTACTAAAAAGCGGAGCTAACGTAGCATACCAAGATTTTAGTGAAATTCATGTGAGTGGGCATGCTGCACAAGAAGAGCAAAAACTCATTTTACGCTTGGTGAAGCCACGATTTTTTCTTCCAGTCCATGGAGAATATAATCACATTACAAAGCACAAAGAGACTGCAATGCAGTGTGGAATTCCTGAGCGCAATATCGTCTTGATGAGCGATGGTGATCAAATCGAAGTTTGTGCAAAATATATGAAAAAAATCAAAACGGTTAAAACAGGTAAAGTATTTATTGACAATCAGATTAATGAACAGATCGCGGACGATGTAGTGATCGATCGTCAGAAATTGGCCGATTCTGGTCTTGTAATGTTAGTGATTCAGTTAGATAAAGGTGAGCACAAACTCATTTGTAAACCAAAAATTATTAGTTATGGGTTAGTCCCAGATAAGGATGATAAAGCCTTCTCAATTGAAATGGAAGGTGTCATTGATCAATTTGTACTCAACGCTAAAGCGGAGCTTTTGGAAAATACAAGAGCCTTAGAGAATGAGATACGTCAAGTTGTACGTAAGCATATATATAGACAAATGAAAAAATATCCAACGATCGTACCCACGATCTTTATGATGTAGGAAATGGTATGCAAGATTTTAAAGCCATAGCCAAAGAAGTATTAGAACTTGAAGCCAAAGAGCTTCTTAATGCAGCCCTAATAGTTGGTGAAGAGATGTGTGAAGCGACTAACTTAATTGCAGGTATCAAAGGAAAATTGATTGTGACAGGGGTTGGTAAGAGTGGTTTGATTGGAGCGAAGATTGCGGCAACCTTAGCCAGTACAGGAACCAGTAGTTTCTTCCTTCACCCTACAGAAGCTATGCATGGTGATCTTGGGATGGTTGGGAAAGAAGATGCTGTATTAGCCATTAGTTACAGCGGAGAGAGTGAAGAACTCATTAAAATATTACCACACATTAAGCGTTTTGATATCCCACTTATCGGAATGGCACGTTCTCGTGAGTCTTCTTTAGGACATTATAGCGACGTCTTTTTGCCATTACATATCGAAAAAGAAGCGTGCCCGCTTGATGCTGCGCCCACATGCTCTACGACACTCACACTTGCCCTTGGTGATGCGTTAGCTGTTTGCTTGATGAAGAAGAAAAACTTTCAAAAAGAGGATTTTGCTTCATTTCATCCAGGTGGAAGCCTAGGTAAGCGTTTGTTTGTTAAAGTCAAAGATTTGATGCTCACTAAGGAGCTCCCTATCATTCATGAAACAACCAAACTTAAAGAAGCTATCATTAAAATGAGCGAGGGAAGACTAGGAAATGTGCTTATTACCGATCAAAACAATCATTTGATAGCCATTTTGAGTGATGGCGACTTACGCCGCGCATTGATGCGGGATGATTTTAGTATGGATGCAACGGCATATGAATATGCAACAAAAAATCCTAAAAAACTGGACGATGAGACGCTTTTAGCAAGTGATGCTTTGACGTTTATCGAAAAGTATAAAATACAACTGGTCGCCATCACTGATAAAGTCGGTGTGCTTAAAGGGGTGTTACATATCCACGATTTAGTGGAAGCAGGAATAAAATAAATGGAATTAATGAGACTGAATAAAATGATTTCGCATAACACGCACTATTCAAGGCGTGAGGCGGATGAACTCATCAAAGCAGGACACGTAAAGGTGGATGGCGTTGTTGTCCAAGACCTTTCAACACAGGTGAGTTTTAAAAACAAAATCGAGCTAAATGGAAAAGCGCTTTTTGAAAAGCATGGGTATTCTGTGATTGTCTATCACAAACAAAAAGGTGAGTTAGTGAGTAAAAAAGATGATCGTGGTCGTCGAACAATTTACGATACATTACCGGCACAATTTGGACATTACCTCAGCGTAGGAAGGCTGGATTTTGCCAGTGAGGGATTACTGCTCTTGTGTGACTCCCCTTCAGTCGTTTCTGCATTAATGCATGGTGATTTAGAGCGGGTGTATTACGTAAAAATCAATGGTATGATAACGCCAGCAATGGAAAAAGCGATGCAAGAAGGTCTTTTCCTTGAAAATGCACGCAAGGGTGGACATTCGCACAGTGAGATTCGTTCCATGGATTTTGCGCCTTTTGTTGCATATCGTATCATCAAAAATAATCCAACATTTTCAACGATTAAAGTGACCATTAATGAGGGTAAAAACCGAGAGCTTAGACGCTTCTTTGGGTACTTTGATGTGGATGTTGTTGACCTCAAACGAGTGAGTTATGGCAAGGTTGATTTAGGCATGCTACGACCTGGTAAACATCGCTACTTTGATGGCGGTGAATATAATGCCCTTAGAGATTATCTTGAATATATCAAAAAGGATAATGGCAAAATTTCAGTAGCTAACGAGGATGAAGAGGACGATGATCAATAACTTCGCCCTCTTCTTTCGTCCTAAAGTGATAGAAGAGTTAGCTGGGCAAAAGCACTTAAGTGGTGAGAGTAGCCCTTTTCGGAAACTGTTAAAATCAGGATCCATGAGCCATTCTCTTTTCTTCGGCCCTGCGGGTGTTGGCAAAACAACGTTAGCACGTATTGTCGCTAACGAGTTAGAACTTCCTTTTTACGAGTTAGATGCAACCAGTGTTAAGGTGGATGAGATTCGCAAGATTCTCTCCCAACATCGAGGCTCACTTCAAAAACCACTCATTTTTATCGATGAAATTCATCGTCTTTCTAAAACTCAACAGGAAGTCCTTTTGTTACCGATGGAAAACCATGAAGCGATTATCATTGGTGCTTCCACAGAAAACCCCTACTTTGTCCTTAGTTCCGGCATACGCTCACGTATGATGCTCTTTGAATTTTATCCACTTGAAGAAGATGACCTTAGAGCGATTATCCAACGGGTTCGTGAAAAAATCGTGTTTGAGATAGAAGATGAGGCTATAGCCTATTTGATGAGTTCTAGTGCAGGTGATAGCAGAGCTCTTCTAAATTTACTCGAATTTGCGCTTAAAGTAGATTTACATGTAACGCTAGAAACCCTCAAAAATTTGCGTCCCAGTGCCTTAAAAGATGGCGTAAGTTCAGATAACACCCATTACAATTTGATTAGTGCGATGATCAAAAGCGTAAGAGGCTCCGATGTGGACGCAGCGCTTTATTATCTTGCCCGTCTCATTGATGGCGGAGAGAGTCCTGATTTCATCGCAAGAAGGCTTGTTATCCTTGCGAGCGAAGATATTGGCAATGCTAACCCTAACGCACTTAATTTGGCTTCCAGTACGCTTCTAAGCGTGAGTAAAATTGGTTATCCAGAAGCACGTATCATTTTATCGCAATGTTTGATCTATCTTGCCTGTAGTCCCAAGTCTAACAGTGCTTATTTGGCAATTAATAATGCATTAGAGTATGTGAAAAACGAAAAAGGATTGAAAGTTCCAGCTCATCTCAAAAGCCCTTCACCCAAAGGGTATCTGTATCCGCATGACTTTGGTGGTTGGGTAGAACAAAAATATTTAGAGAAGCCTCTACATTTTTATGATAATTTGTCGATAGGGTATGAGAAAACACTTTCTGAGTGGCTGGTGAAAATTAAAACAAAAGATAACAAACAATCGTAAAAAGGTGCATACCATGATAGGGATATTGTAATGGATATTTCTACTACTTCTCTTCTTGCAAATCAACTGCAAACCCTTGATCCAAAAGCGATTGCCAAAGAAAATGCCACAAAAATTATTCAAGAGAGTGCGGATATCCCTCTTTCGATTACAGCCCAAAAAACTACGACAACGCCTAATAATGCCCAAGAAGTCATTGGCCAATTGCTTGGAAGTGCTGTGAGTGAAGCTAAATCTAAAAGTGCTATTTTTGAGATATTACAGAACAATCAGCTTTTCAAAAATATGGGGAATTTTGCAGAAGATATTAAAAATCTAAGTTCTCTTGTTAAGATGGACTCAACCATTGCAAAACCGTTAGCTCTTTTGCAGTTATTTTCAAAAAATATTGAACAGATAGATGTGAAAATGTTACAAGAACAAATTCAAAACTCTGGAATCTTTTTTGAATCAAAATTATCCAATAGTGTAACTCAAAAAGGAGTTCTAGATACGATTCAGACGTTGACTTCTGATCTTCAAGCGCACTTCAGTCAAACCAATACAAAGGCGGTCATTCCACTTTTAAAAGAGATCAATGTCATTATGGATCATTTAAATTCAACGCAAGATATCTCTTCTAAAGAGGGACAAACAAACCTTAAAGCACTTCTTGATCTTTTTCGCCAAAGTGTCAAACAGGAACTTTCCTCTGAGGGTACTTCTGTTTTTAAAGAAGTGTATCAAAATGTTCAAAAGCTTGATTATGCCATTAAACAGATGGATTTAATTGCTTCTAAAGTTGAGAATTATCCACTAGATATGAAGGTTGAAGAAAACTTTAGTACGCAGGTCAAAGTTATTTTAGAGATGCTCAAAGAAAATCTCAGTGCTCTTCAGCTTGATGATCTACAACCTCAGATTGACCAATTACTTACAAAAGAAAGTTTTTTAAAGGAAACTAACAGCGTTGCCCTCCCCTCAAGTGAATTGTTAGTAACACCGCTTAATGTTTCAAAGGATGAAGGAGCTTTAAAAATACCTCCTCAACCTAGTGTTATAAAAGCAGAAGATATGGGGCAACCTATAGAAAAACGGTTAATGGGAAATACTGTAGATGGGATAGATGACCCGACTTCATCAAAGGAAGTGTTACTTAAAACAGAGAGTACGTTACTCTCTTCTGCGGTAGCAACAGCAGTGATGAATAGTAGTGTTACTAAAGCTCCCGAGACGACAGAGGAAGCCTTAAAAATGGTTGTTAATCGTATTAAGCAACAAATCGAGATTCTTGATCCTAAAAGTATTCAACAGTCCGATTTTGTTGATAAGAGCACCGTTTTAGAACAAAAAATTCATGGGCTGATCAAACCAGAGCTTTTTGTTGGTAAAGCGATTGCACAAAAACTCTCACTTGATCCAACGGATGTAGAGTTGCTGAGTGATATGAAAGGTGTGTTGACCAAGCTTAGTGACAATCTTCAAACATCACCTCAAAATAAGGAAGCATTGGAAATTACCAATCGTCTCCTAACGCAAATAGAGTACCATCAGTTAGTTTCCTATGTGAGTAGTTCTACGCATTTATATGTGCCTTTTAGCTGGAATGGGCTTCAAGGCGGTTCTATGATGATGAAACAATCCAGCGACAATAATTTTCACTGCCAAATTGATCTTGATCTTGAAGCCTATGGCAAGCTCAATATGATGTTGGTACTCTCCGGAGAGAAATATATTGATATCTCCATTGCGGTACAAAAAAAAGAGTTAAGCGAAAAAATAACACAGCAATTAAATAATCTTAAGCAAGCATTTAATGAAGTTGGATTGATAACAGGTAATGTCAAAATGCTTGAATACAAAGATGTGAGTACAGTCAAAAATGATTATTTTAGTGGTGAAAAACTTCAATTCGGGATCAATATAACCATATGAATACGCCAACTCCAAAAACACAAAAAGCCGTTGCCCTTAAGTACGATCGTGAAAAAAGTGCTGCACCAAAAGTGGTTGCTTCCGGTAAAGGTGAAGTCGCCAATAATATTATCAAATTAGCCCAAGAACATGATATATTTATTAAAAAAGATGCTGATTTGGTTGAGCTTCTCTCAAAAATAGAGATTAATAAAGAGATTCCACCAATGTTGTATAAAGCAGTTGCCGAAGTTTTTAGTTTTATCTATAAAATCACGAATGATAAACGAAAATAATCTTTACATGTAAAGAAGAGGAGATACTCATGTTTGCTGTTATTTTTAGAGCAACGGTGAAAGAAACTGATAATGAATATAACACAATGGCAAACAAATTAAGAAAATTAGCTTTTGAAACCTATGGTTGTTTAGATTTTATAGCGGTTTGTGAAGGTAATCAAGAGGTCGCTATCTCATATTGGGAAAGTGAAATGGCAATTAAAATGTGGAAAGAAAATGCTGAGCATCTCATCGCTCAAGAACTCGGTCAAAAGCGATGGTATAGCTCTTATAGTGTTCAAATCGTCGAAGTTAAACACGAATATCGGTTTTAAATTCCTCTAAATCTTAAGCTAAATAGTCCCACGTATTCATGTAGTGCCACATAGCTTTTATAAAAAGCATGCGCATTTGGAAGATAGTCCCACTCATCTTTTATTTTGGCATTGATTTTAAAGTTGGTTGCAGCAGGGATAACTTTAAACCCAAAGTGCTCATAGAGACGAATAGAACGCCTCATATGATATGCAGAGGTGACAAGATAGATCGTTGGTTCTTTTAGCCCTGTTTTCTCAAATGCAGCTTTACTCAGCTCTGCATTTTGGTATGTATCAATGCTCTTATCTTCTACATGTAAAGAGAACTCTTTGGTATTAAGGCTTTTAGATGTAGGTGTTGGAATTTCTAAATAAAGTTTGAGCTCTTTGAGGCTATCTAAAAACGCATCACTCTCCAAATACTCTTTACTAGTTCCTCCACCACTAAATAAAAGAGGTAAATTATTTGATTTTGCAATCATTAATCCCCACATCATACGCTTGTAGGCATCGGTACTTAGGGGTAAATTTGCTACTCCTTTGGTATTGCCACCACCTAAGACAATAACGGCATCTACAGATGACTGTTTTTCAAGTGGTTTATTAAAAGGTGCTTCTAAGGGGGTAAGAAGCCAATCGGCAACATAGGTGGTACTCAAAAGATAGAAAATGATAGCATTGACAAGAAAAAAGAGACGAAAACGTTTGGCATAAAATGAGGCCAGTAAAAAGAAGACAATAAAAATACCTGGTGGTAAAACCAGGTATGTAAAGAGTTTTGAGAGAAAGTAAACGCTACTCATTAGAGCATAACGGCACTTTTAGGGCCAACTTTAAGCTCGCCAATCACATAGCCGTCACTGTTCGCAAGGACATCATTGACATTTTCAGGACTGACAACGAGGATCATTCCTACTCCCATGTTGAACGTACGGTGCATTTCACTCTCTTCAACGTATTGACTCATAAAGTCAAAGACAGGAAGTGTTTTGATCTTTGATTTGTAGACGTGTGCTTGGAGCCCTTCAGGAAGAACGCGAGGAAGGTTCTCAACGATGCCACCACCCGTGATGTGCGCTAAAGCGTTGATCTTGGATTTAAGCGCTTTAAAGAGTTTCACATAGATGCGTGTTGGTGTTAAAAGTGTTTCGATAAGCGGTTTACCATCAAATTCAGTATCGAAGGTGTAGCATAGTTTGTCAAAGAAGAGTTTACGTACCAATGAAAAACCGTTAGAGTGAACACCTGAGCTTGGAAGCGCAATTAAAATGTCTCCAGCTTTTACGTGTGGAAGACGATTCATCTCATCTTTTTCAGCAATGCCTACTGCAAAACCAGCAAGATCAAAATCTTTACTGTGGTACATTCCTGGCATTTCAGCTGTTTCCCCACCGATGAGTGAACATTCCGCTTGAATACAACCCTCTGCAATACCTTTAACAATGCTTACCGCAGCATCAATTTCTAGTTTACTCATGGCGTAGTAGTCGAGGAAGAAAAGTGGCGTACCAAAGTTACAGATAAGATCGTTTGCACACATTGCAACTAAATCAATGCCTACGGTATCATAAATACTAGAATCAATAGCAAGTTTGAGCTTAGTTCCAACGCCATCGGTTGCACCTAGAATGACAGGTTTTTGATACCCTGATGGCAACTCATATGCTCCGGCGAATGAACCAATACCTCCAATGACATTTTTATCAAAAGTGGATTTGACCAGTGGTTTTATATTTTCGACAAATTGGTTTCCCGCGTCTATATCGACACCAGCGTCTTTGTAGCTGACTGTGCTCATGGATATGCCTTTAGTGAGGTTATTGTTTAATAGATTTTAACAAAACTATGTTAAAATCGTTATAAAAATAGTTAAAGGTATTAGGATTAAATGGCGTATGAACATGCAATTGTTTTAACAGGTGGGATAGCCACAGGCAAAAGTACTGTTTCGTCGATGCTAAAGTCGCATGGATTTGAAGTGATCGATGCAGACGTAATCGCGAAAGAGGTTTTACCTTTACATGTAAAAGAGGTTGAAACCCTTTTTGGAGATCGTGTTATTCGTGATGGATCAATTGATCGCAAAGCACTTGGTGCACTGATTTTTAACGATAAGAAGGAGCGTGAAAAGCTCAATGCTTTTTTGCACCCGCTGATTCGACAAGAGATTTTCAAGCAATGCGACCAGTTAGAAGAGAAGAAAACACCTTATATCATCGACATTCCACTCTATTTTGAAAGTGATGGGTATGCTTGTAAATTGGTGACGGTCGTGTATGCTCCTGTTGAAGTGCAACGAAAACGATTAATGATTCGAGAAGATTTTAGTAAAGAAGAAGCACAAAAACGAATCGATGCTCAAATTAGCATTGAAGAGAAGAAAATCTTAGCCGATTTTCTCATCAATAACTCTTTTGATATGAAATTTCTAGAGAGTGAGATCGAAAAATTTATTAAATTTGTACGGGGTACGTATGCAAATTGCAAAATATAATGCCAATGGCAATGATTTTATTATTTTTCATACCTTTGTTGAGGTTGATCGAAGTGGATTGGCGCAACAGTTATGTGACAGACAAAAAGGTGTGGGTGCAGATGGCTTAATTGTGTTGCTACCCCATCCTGAATATGATTTTAAATGGCAATTTTACAATAATGATGGGAGTGTTGCTTCTATGTGCGGGAACGGCACACGCGCATGCGCTCACTATGCCTTTACTAACCAATTAGCAGGCGCTTCTATGCGCTTTCTAACAGGGGCTGGAGTCATAACTTCTCTGGTAGAAAATGATGTTGTTGAAACAGAACTCACAACACCTCAAGTGCTCAGTGAGTCATTTGATGAAAATGGTTTAACATGGCATTTTTGCGATACGGGAGTACCTCATCTGGTAACTTTTGTTGATGATACTGCATGCTTTGATAAAGTGATTGCACGTCAAATGCGCTATAAGTATAATGCCAATGTGAATTATGCAATGCTTAAGGAAAATACTTTACATGTAAGAACTTATGAGCGAGGGGTGGAAGATGAAACACTTGCTTGCGGTACTGGGATGGCAGCATGTTTCTACAGTGCTTATCGCCAGAAACTCATAGAAGCAAGTGCAAAAGTCTATCCTATTAGTGGAGAAGAGTTAAATTTACGGATTGAAAATCAAAGACTTTTTTTCAAAGGAAGGGTGCAAAAAGTCTTTGAAACGGTGTTGGAACTTTAAATTCGTGAAATTTTTCTCTACTCTTTTTATCGCCTCCTGCTTGCTTTTCAATGGAGCACTATACGCGGGAGGTTTATCTTCTGAATATTACCAAATTGAAGATGGCCCAAAGCAAAAAGAGGAATTTATCCGCCAGATGAAAGTGCTTGTGGATAAGGGTAATGATGAGATTATAAAAGATCGAGAATTCATTACCAATTTTTTTGCAAAAGCTGTTCCTGGTGCCTTTCGTGGACTCAATCAACAAAATGTAGGTTATCTCATCTCTTTGCGTAATAAATACGGCATCGAATCACTTTTTGATCGAGATGAGTATTTTAAACGTATTGATGTGATTCCTACCTCTTTAGCCCTATCACAAGCTGCATTGGAAAGTGGTTGGGGGAAAAGTCGATTTGCAAAAGAGGCCAATAATCTTTTTGGTCACTGGTCTTATTCAGGTGTTGGTTTGATGCCCCAAAACAGAGCAATAGGTAAAACACATATGATTCGTATTTTTGGTTCATTGCAAAAATCAGTGAATTCTTATATGCTAAATCTTAATACGAATGATGCTTATATCACATTTAGAGAAAAGAGACTGCAATCAAGAAATAATGGGAAAAACTTTGGAGGTATGGAAGCTTCTAAAACGATGAGTAATTATTCTGAGCTCAAAGAGGAATATATCAAAATGATTAAGGAGATGATTGATCAAAACAATCTTCTTATCTACGATAAATAGATTGTTTTTAAAGGTTTGCTTCTTTCATAAGCTCTGTTTGGTAATGTGTAATAATAGGGTCGATAATTTCATCATAAAAACCACCTTCCATAATAGCATCCAAACGATACAATGTAAGCCCTACTCTATGGTCAGTAATACGATTTTGTGGATAGTTGTAGGTACGAATACGAGCACTTCTATCGCCTGATCCAACTTGTGTTTTTCGTGCTTCACTCTCTTTAGCATTGCGTTCTTGCATCTGCATATCATAAAGTTTTGCTTTGAGCACTTTCATTGCAGCATCTTTGTTTTTATGCTGTGATTTACCATCTTGATTAACCACCACAAGACCTGTAGGTAAGTGGGTAATTCTTACGGCACTGTCGGTTGTATTGACTGATTGTCCACCGTTTCCAGAAGACCTCATAACATCAACTTTCAAATCTTTTTCGAGTATCTCGATCTCAACATCATCAACTTCAGGCATAACCGCAACTGTAACTGCTGAAGTGTGTACTCTGCCCTGTGACTCAGTAAGAGGAACACGTTGAACTCTGTGAACGCCACCTTCATATTTAAGACGTGAAAAAGCACCCTGCCCTTTAATAAGCGCGATAACCTCTTTATAGCCATTCAGTACACCTTCACTGAGTGAGACAATTTCAACTTTCCAACCACGATTTTCAGCGTAGCGAAGATAAGATTTAAAAAGGTCTGATACAAAAATAGCGGCTTCATCTCCACCGGTACCAGCGCGAATTTCTAAAAAGATATTGCGTTCATCATTGGGATCTGTAGGAAGCAAGAGAAGTTTAATCTCTTCTTCAATCTCTTCTTTGCGAGGTTCAAGAATCCGAAGTTCGTCTTTTGCAAGTTCACCGAGCTCTTCATCATCGAAGAGAAGTTTATTTTCTTCAATTTGATCAAGTGTTGAAAGATATTCAAGTGTTTTATCTTTGATTTTCTCTAATCCTGACTGTTCTTTGGAAAGCGCTGTCATTTTCTTAATATCTGTAGCGATATTAGGATCACTTAAAAGTGTAGAGAGCTCATTATAACGTTCGAGAAATGGGAGTAATTTATCTTTCAACATGGATGGGAACTAAAATAAAGAGGGAGTTGCCGCAAGTTATGCAGCAACACTACCTAGCGTATTAACGAGTTGTGACAATCTGCTTACACGGCGAGCAGCTGTATTTTTAGTTAAAATACCTTTGCCTGCATAAGAATGAAAGTTTTTATTCACATTTTTCAACGCAACTTCAGCTGCTGCTTGATCACCTGCTTCTACAGCTTCTCTTACAGCACGTGTTAGATTTTTGATTCTAGTTTTATAAAATCTATTTCTTTCAGTGCGTTTTTTTGTTTGTCTAATACGCTTTTCTGCTGACTTGTGGTTTGCCATAGATAAGCCTTTCGTTTTTAAATTTAGGCGTAGATTATATAAAAATAAATATTAAATACAACTTATTTTAAGGGCAATTTAAAATAAAAAAGGCATTGTTTTGCGTAGGTTGATCAATTTTTAATTAATAATATAACGATATATTCATTAGTTCTCTTTTAAAATAATTTTTTATTGTTATGTATAGGGTATGTCAATGATTGATTTTTGACACTAAGTAAATATAGATAACTGTAGAAAATGGGAGGCATACCTTTTTACATGTAAAGATTAGAAAAGTTTTGTTACAATTTCATAAGTATATATAGATTGATTGAATGTATAGATAACATTAGGAAAAACAATGAAACTTTTTGGAACCGATGGGGTTAGAGGTAAAGCTGGAAAAAAACTAAGTGCTTTTATGGCGATGCGTTTGGCGATGGCGGCAGGTATCTATTTTCGTAAAAATTCTATTACGAATAAAATTTTAGTAGGTAAAGATACGAGGCGAAGTGGTTATATGATTGAAAATGCAATCGTCTCAGGCTTAACAGCCGTTGGTTACGATGTAAGACAAATTGGTCCGATGCCAACTCCTGCGATTGCTTTTTTAACGGAAGATATGCGTTGTGATGCAGGTATCATGATTAGCGCATCACATAATCCCTATTTTGATAATGGGATTAAATTTTTCGACTCATTTGGTAATAAACTAGGTGAGACAGAAGAAGCAGCCATTGAAAAGATTTATTATGATGATGCGTTAATTGAAGCAAATCAAAAAATGGAATTTGATATTGGCCGTTCCAAAAGAGTTGATGATGTGATTGGCCGTTACATTGTACAAATCAAGAATTCTTTTCCTAAAACGTTAACGCTTAAAGGATTGCGCATAGTTCTTGATACGGCCAATGGTGCGGCTTACAAAGTTGCACCAACTATTTTTAATGAGCTTGGTGCTGATGTTATTATGATCAATGATGAGCCTAATGGTAGTAATATTAATCTTAACTGCGGAGCATTACATCCTGAAGAACTGGGAGAAGAAGTACGACGTCTTCGTGCAGATTTAGGTTTTGCTTTTGATGGTGATGCCGATCGTTTAGTGGTTGTCGACGAGAACGGAAATCCTATACATGGTGATAAGCTTATAGGAAAAATTGCCACTTTTTTACAAAGTCAAAATAGGCTGACTAACAAAGGTGTCTGTGTTACTGTTATGAGCAATCAGGCGTTAGAAGATTATCTTAATAAATCAGGTATAAAAACCTATCGCTGTGATGTAGGGGATAAAAATGTTTTAGAAACCCTATATAGGGAAAAAATCAACTTTGGAGGTGAGCAAAGTGGGCATATTATTTTATCTGATTTTGCTAAAACTGGTGATGCGTTAGTAGCTGCTCTTGCTGTTATGCACTGTATGCTCACAGAAAAACAAAAAGTGAGTAAACTATTTAGTCCTTTTGAGCTTTATCCTCAACTTCAACAAAACATTAAAGTCGATAACAAAATTCCTCTTTCTGAACTAAAAGGCTATGATAAATTAGTGGCCGAGCTAGAAAGCAAAAAAATCCGAGTTCTTATTCGTTACTCAGGAACAGAAAATTTATTACGTATTTTGCTTGAAGGTCAAGATGAAAAGCTTCTTGAAGATCGTATGGAAAAAACAGTCAAATTTTTTAAAAGTGCCCTGAATGAATAAAAGATGGATTGTTTTTGTTACTTCATTATGTTGTATTTTTTTTGTAGATCAATTGATTAAAACTTTTTTCTTAGAAGGCTTCCGTTGGGAAGGGAGTTTTTTTTCATTGATTTTGACTTACAATAAAGGTGTAGCGTTTTCAATGTTTGCCTTTTTAGAAGAGTATCTAAAGTATATCCAGCTACTTTTAGTTGGTGGTTTAGGTATTTATCTGTTATTTTATAAAGACATTCTTCGAAACTATAGTTTTTCTATAGGGATTATTTCAGGTGCAGCACTGAGTAATATTTACGATCGCTTTATTCATGGTGGTGTTGTAGATTATTTCTTCTGGCATTATGGTTTTGAATTTGCTGTTTTCAATTTTGCCGATGTGATGATTGATTTTGGAGTAATTCTAATTTTATATTATTCTTGGAAAAGCAAAAAAGAAGGTTAAATGCTCTATTTATCTCCTACTGTTATGAAAATAGTTGCATTTTTATTTTTTTTTGGTATAATCTCAGCTCTTAAATTGTGTGGTCGCGTAGCTCAGTTGGTAGAGCACTACCTTGACATGGTAGTGGTCGGAGGTTCGAATCCTCTCGTGGCCACCATATTTTTGTTCTCCCGTCTGTTTGGGAGTTCATACAAGTAAAAGGATCTTATTATGATGAATGATGTTATAGCCTATAAAGAAGGTGCTCTCGTCATTGACACCCAAACTGCTGCTGCCTCCTCAAAGACTTACGAAGACAAAATCTTATTTGATAATTCAAAAGATGCTCTTGAAATAATCCGCCACTCATGTGCCCATTTAATGGCTCAAGCGATTAAAGCTTTATATAAAGATGCACAATTTTTTGTTGGACCTGTCATTGAAGACGGTTTTTATTATGATTTTCGTGTCAATGAAAAGATTGGCGATGCTGATCTTAAAGAGATTGAAAAAAAGATGGCAGAGCTTGCTACTGCTAAATTGCCAATTGAGAAGATTTATACAACTAAAGCGGCTGTTATTAAACGCTTTGAACATGACAATCTTAAACAAGAAGTTTTGCTAAGAATTCCTGATGGTGAAGTATCTATTTATAAACAAGGGGATTTTGAAGATTTATGCCGTGGACCTCACGTTCCCAATACTAAATATCTTAGATTTTTTAAACTGATTAAAGTTGCAGGTGCCTATCTTGGTGGTGATGAGAAACGTGAAATGCTAACACGTATTTACGGTATAGCTTTTGCAGATAAAGAGAGCCTCAAAGATTATATTACTATGATTGAAGAAGCAAAAAAGAGAGATCATCGCAAAATCGGTAATGAACTTAAGCTCTTTACCTTTGATGATGAAGTAGGTGCAGGTCTTCCAATTTGGTTACCCAATGGTGGTAAATTAAGAAGTAAGTTGGAACAACTCCTTTTTAAAGCACATCGCAAGCGAGGTTATTTACCTGTAAGAGGGCCAGAACTTCTAAAATCTGATGCATGGAAAATTAGTGGTCATTACCAGAATTATGGTGAGAATATGTATTTCACTGTCATTGATGAGTCTGAATATGGCATTAAACCAATGAACTGTTTAGGGCATATTAAAGTATTTCAAAGTGAAGTGAGAAGTTACCGTGATTTACCACTTAAATTTTTTGAATACGGTGTTGTACATCGTCATGAAAAAAGCGGTGTACTCCATGGGCTATTCCGCGTGCGTGAATTTACTCAAGATGATGCTCACATTTTCTGTACACCGGATCAAATTAAAGAAAATGTTATAGAAATTTTAAGTTTTGTCGATTCTATTATGAAAACATTTGGATTTAAGTATGAGATGGAAATTTCGACTCGCCCTGAGAAATCAATTGGTGATGAAAAATACTGGGAGGCAGCAACGGAAGGCTTAAAGAATGCACTTGATGAAAACGGCATTCATTATGGCATTGATGAAGGTGGTGGAGCTTTTTATGGCCCTAAAATTGACATTAAGATTACCGATGCGCTTAAACGTAAATGGCAATGTGGAACCATTCAAGTTGATTTTAATTTGCCAGAGCGTTTTGATATTTCCTACATTGATGCAAACAATGAACATGCACGTCCAGTCATGCTACATCGTGCAATTTTGGGTTCATTTGAGCGTTTTATTGGTATTTTGATTGAACATACATCGGGAGAATTTCCATTCTTCCTTGCACCAACGCAAGCCGTGATTATTCCAATCTCAGATGCACATTTGGCTTATGCTAAAACATTAGCAAATGAACTTATGGCTGAAGAAATTGATGTAGAAGTCTCTTCCAAAAATGAGAGCCTCAATAAACGCATTCGCAATGCAGAAACGATGCGCGTGCCAATGATTTTGGTCATTGGTGATGCCGAAGTTGAAGGACAAAGTGTTGCCGTAAGAGATAGACGCGAAAGAACACAGTATAATTTGACAAAAGAAGCATTAATATCAAAAATGAAGGAGAAACTTAGTGAGGTACACTTTTGAGTAAAGACAAAGATGTCATACTGAACGACGAGATCAGGGCAGCTGAGGTAAGATGTGTTGGTGATGATGGTACACAATATGGCATTATTACCAGAAAAGAGGCTCTTGCAAAAGCGGATGAGCTAGGACTAGATCTCGTTTTAATCGCACCTGATGCAAAGCCCCCGGTTTGCAAAATTATGAACTATGGTAAGTTCAAATACCAACAAGAAAAAAAACTGAAAGAAGCACGTAAAAATCAGAAAATTATTGAGATCAAAGAGATCAAGCTTTCTGTAAAAATTGCTGCTAATGATGTTAATTATAAAATCAAACATGCTCGAGAGTTTTTGGAAGAGGGCAAACACGTACGTTTTAGGGTATTCTTAAAAGGGCGAGAGATGTCTAATCCAGAGATTGGAGAGCAGGTTTTAGAAAGTCTTTGGCCAATGTTGGAAGATATTGCTGAGCGTGAAAAAACGCCAAAGCTTGAAGGTCGTTATATTAATATGTTGGTTACTCCTAAAAAATAACCTATAACTCGTCGTAACTTTTCTTTATTTTAATCCTCTCTAAGGAAAATTAAGCTATTATAGCCGTTTTCTAACGCTAGAGGGGATATTTCCTCATTTAGATTTTAGAATAAATATAAGGAGTATGCATGCCGAAAATGAAAACGGTACGCGGTGCCGCTAAGCGTTTTAGAGTAGGTAAGAGCAAGATTAAAAGAGGCGCAGCCTTTAGAAGTCATATTCTTACTAAAAAACCAACGAAAAGAATGCGTGGTTTGAAAGAATCTAAAGTTGTAGATGCACGCGATGAGAAGTCCATTAAATTAATGCTTTGTAAAGCATAGTTTAAAAAGAGTTTTTGACAAGAGTCATTCACCCTACATGTAATGTTCCCCTCATAATGAGGGTAAGTTCCCGAGACGGGACACCGACATTGATTTATTTGGTCAAGGAGACACCATGGCAAGAGTAAAAACAGGTATCGTCAGAAGAAGACGTCACAAGAAAATTTTAAAGATGGCAAGAGGCTTCTTTAGTGGAAGAAGAAAACACTTTAGAAAAGCAAAAGAGCAAATAGAGAGAAGTTTAGTTTATGCATTCCGTGATAGAAGACAAAAGAAAAGAGATTTTAGAAGACTTTGGATCACACGTATTAACGCAGCATGCAGACTTAATGACATTAGCTACTCACGCTTCATCAATGCGCTAAACAAAGCAAATATTGATTTAGACAGAAAGATTCTTGCAGATATGGCGATGAATGACCCTGAAGCCTTTGCAACTGTTGTAAAACAGGCAAAATCAGCGCTTTAATACACTCCACATATAAGACGAATGGTTAGCATGCCATCGTCTTATTTCCTCTTATACTTTCAGAACTTATTCCATTAATATAAAATCTAGGATTTGAGATTGTAAAAAGGAGAAAGTGTATACAAGAGAAGATTTAAACTTCTTATCTTGCATACACAAATAGTATTTTAAGGCTGAACATCACTTCGTTTAGGATAGATAAAAATTGTATGTCGATTAACAATAATCTTTTCCTTTGCATCAACAGCATATGCTTTAATTGTAATTGGCAAATCTTCGCCTTCTTCTCTTAGCTCTTTTGGTGCAGCATTAAGAATAACAACTTTCTTCATTTTTTCACCTGCTTTCAATAAAAAAGGCTCACTTGGTTTATCAATTTTGATATCTTTATTTGAAATTTCAAAATAGTATGTATGATCTTTAGTGTCAGTATTTTGAAATAAGAATGTATAGACATTTTCAACTGTTTTACCATCGTCTGCCATTTTGTAAAGTTGGCTAGTTCTATTAATATTTAAAAGCATATACTCTTTTTGAGTTCCCATAGCAAAGAGCCCGATAAGTGCAATACTAAGGGCAACCATATATGCAATGGTTCTAAAACGAAAATATTGTGTTTTAACACCTTTTTCTGTTGCATTATAACTTGTCCATGTAATGAGAGAAGGTTTACCTAGTTTTTCCATAACAGGGGTACATGCATCTGCACATTCCAAACAGTTAATACACTCTAGTTGCATTCCCTTACGAATGTCAATATGCGTTGGGCAAACTCTAACGCATGCCTCGCATCCTGTACAATCATCGGTTGCTAAAGGTGGTTTGCTACTAAGCTTCATTCCTTTTGCATCATAGATTTGACCACCGCGCTTTACATCATAAATTGTTTGAATGGTGTTTTCATCAAAAAGTGCAGATTGAATACGTGCATAAGGACAAATATAGACACAAAAATTTTCTTTAAGTGCAACGACATCGTAGATCAAAAAAGTAGTAATGCCTATTAAAAAGCCATACATAATTGTGTTATCCAAAGGATGTTGAAGGTAAACAAAAAAATCTTCAGGAGGGATGAAATACCACAAAAAGTTTGATGCTGCGAGAAGCGCTAGACATGCCCAAATAATGATAGCTATAAAGCGCTTTACGATCTGATTTTCAGGTTCTTTTTGTTTATTATGAATATTTTTACGAATTCCTAACAGTTTGGTTTGTATAAGATCACGAAAAATAACTCTAAAAATCGTTTGTGGACATGACCAACCACACCAAACTCTACCCCCGAGAGTTGTAATAAAAAAGATACCTAAGAAAAAAAGCATAATGACAAAAGGCATTAAGTAAAGTTCTTGCATATCGAAAGCAGTAAAGAAAAGGTTTAACTGCTTTTTATCAAAACTAAGCAAAAAGAAGTGTTTACCTTCTATGGTGATAAATGGCAAAACAAGGGATATAAATGTAATAATGCCAAAACTCATATAGCGTTTCAACCTATAATAAGTAGGCTGAGTTGAACAATCGTTGCTACAATTCATGTACGGTTCCTTCTGTGTAATCTACTGGTGGTTTAATGAGTGAACACTCTTTCGCAACAGAAGATTTTAGTGTGAGTGGTTGTTGTTTGGATGATTTAAGAAGTGAAAATTTTGCTTTTACAAGCTCTTTTAGACCTCTAGAATTTACATAGTCTTTTAATGACGTACGACTAACATTTAAAATTTTTGAAATTTCACTAATAGAAGTGTTTTTTTCAAGGAGTTCAATGACATAAGGGCGATGGACGTCAAATTTTGATTTTGACATTCTACCTTTTGGCCTTCCTTGCGTTTTTTCTTTATCAAGTTGTTTATTGAGCTCTCTTTGTTTAACAAGAAGATCAAGTAAAATTAAAGGTTTTGAGTCGACATGAATACAGGTATTGACATCGGCAATATGTATAGAAATGGAACGTGTGAGTAGACATTCGAAGATTTTGACTAACTCTTCAACATTGTTAGAGAAGGTTAAGAGATCAAAGATGAGAATATGATCATTTTTAGAAAGAGATCGCAAGAAGCCTTTGAACTCTTTACGTTCTTCAAGTTCTAATGCCGGATCCGAATTTTCGATCTCAGTAGTATTGATTTCAAGATCATGATGATGAGCATATTTCAAGATCTGTTTCTGTTGAACGACCATTGAAGAGTCATTACTCCTCGCCTTTAAAAGGACAATATTCATAAAAATGTCACCTTTTTATCATTGTTTTATTTGAAAGTATACATTTAATGACGTATAAAGTCAATATAAAATTAGCTTTTATCGTCAATTTTTATATTATAAGCATTAATACAGATAATCAGTGAAATGATTTAAGCTTACATGTAATTGTAGTTAGATAAAATGCATTCTTAAATTCATCAGAAAGGTGGTGGATAGAGTATGCCAGGAATTAAAGTACATCCTAACGATTCGTTTGACGAAGCGTATAGAAAGTTTAAAAAACAAGTTGATCGTAACCTAGTTGTAACTGAAGTGCGTGCAAGACGTTTCTATGAAACAGCAACAGAAAAACGCAAAAAAGATAAAATTAGTGCTCGCAAAAAACAGTTGAAAAGACTTTATATGCTTCGCCGTTACGAGTCACGACTCTAACACACACAGCCAAGAAGTTATCTTCTTGGCTTTTCTTCTTGTCCTTCAAAACAATTTCCTCAAACTAAACTAAACTAAGCTGTGATAACATAAGAACAAATATATTTCTCTTCGTTAGCAAAGGGTCATCAAGATGGATAAAAAACTAACTGTTATTGAGGCAGCAAAGCTTTTAGGCGTGAGCAAAGAGGCTATCTACAATCGTTTGCGACGTGGTTCCTTGCAAAGTATTATTGAAAATGGTGTCAAGTACATTTTACTAACAAAAAGTAGTCTAAAGGAAGGTCCATCGATCCGCAAAATAGACAATGTGGCAGAGAATGCTTATGTTGAGCTTCTCAAAGTACAACTTGAAGAGATGAAACTTAAAAATGAAAAACTTGAGGCGGATAAAGAGCGTCTCATCGCCGATAAAGAACGTTTGTTGATTGAATCAAAAGAAAAAATCGAAATGATCTATAAAGAGAGAGATGAGCAACTTAAAGCAATTCTGACTTTAGCCAATCGACAAATTACACACACAGGGAATGAAGCATCTACTAACACACCTACGACTATCGTTCCTTCTAGTGCTACCACAGCTTCACAAACACCTTTTTCATTTGAAGAAGCAGACGTTTTAGATGAAGATGAAGAGAATAGGGTCGTGGAAGATATGTTTGAGTCTTATAGTGATTGGAGAGATTTGAGAAGTTATCTCAAAGAAAAAGGATTTTCCAAAAAAGAAAAACAACATATCAGTGATAAAATTGGTAAAAAGATAGGTCAACTGAATGATGTTATGGATAAAAATGGCAAACTTTTTATCAAAAAGGGTAAAAAACTTAAAGAAATTCTAGGAGAGTAAAAATCGTGCAGTATATCCGTAAAATTTCAGATTATATGATCGCAGGAGGCATTGGTGTAATGGTTCTTGTAAGTATGCAAGGCTGTGATCAAAAAGATGAGAATAAAAATGCTCTTGCAGATGCAGCAAAAACACAAGGAGCACTTGTCATTGTTGATGAAAGCGCTACAGGAGAGTATAAAATAGCCGAAGAGTATCCAAGTTCAACCACACGTGTTATTGTTCGAAAACCTGATGGAAGCGAGCGGATTTTATCACAAGCTGAAATAGATGCCTTAGTCAAAGAAGAGGCAAAAAAAATTGATAACAACACGTCCCCTTTAACTAATTCAAGTATGAACTCAGGGCAAATGGGTTTGGGTGGTATTCTTCTCTCAAGTATTGCTGGAGGTATGATTGGTAGTTGGATAGGTGGAAAACTTTTTAATAATCCAACCTATCAAAATCAAAGGGCAACCAATTATTCAAGTCCGCAAGCTTATTCTCGCAGTACAACTAGTTTTAACAAACCAATGTCCACCTCTAGCACAAGTAGCACAACGAAAAGCAGTGGCTTTTTTGGTTCAAGTTCTGGCAGCGGCAGTTCATCCAGTAGTACTTCAAGCTCAAGTGTACCCTCAAGTTCAGGAAGTTAATGATGTTACATGTAGAAAAAATAAAACCGTTAAGTAAGGAATTTTTGGAGTCAATTGGTTTTTATTGGCATACAGACGCCGATCAAACATCGTACGTTGTCGATGAATTAGTGTTGGTTAGTACTGCTGAAGTGGAAGCCTATTATGAAGCGGCAAACACCCTTTATGATATGTTTGTTGAAGCAGGACAATATGTGATTGATAACAACCTTTTTCATGAACTGAATATTCCTTTTAATTTAGTAGAGCTCATTAAAAATTCATGGGCTAATGATGTGCATTGGCATCTCTATGGTCGTTTTGATTTTGCAGGGGGCATTGATGGCAAGCCGATTAAACTCATCGAATTTAATGCCGATACCCCTACATCATTGTATGAGACAGCCATTATTCAATGGGCAATGCTTAAGGCCAATGGTATGGATGAAGCCAAACAATTTAATACCGTTTTTGAAGCGCTCAAAGAGAATTTCAAACGCCTTGTGGTTCTGGGTGGTAATACGGAAGATTTTGCAGAATATTACGATGGTTGGAAGATTTTATTCTCTTCGATTCGAGGTAATATTGAAGATGAAAATACTACCAGACTTCTTCAAACAGCAGCGAATGAAGCAGGATTCCATACGGATTTTGCGTATATTGATGAGGTTGGGTTTAATGGAAGTGAAGGTATTTTCAAAGGAGATGAAAATTTTGAATTTTGGTTCAAACTGGTTCCTTGGGAAAACATCGCCATAGAAGAGGGTGATTTAGCGCTTTTACTGGATGAAATTGTACGTGAGCAAAAAGCGATTATTCTCAATCCTGCATATACACTGCTGTTTCAAAGCAAAGCATTTATGAAAATTTTGTGGGATCTTTTCCCCAACCATCCTCTTTTGTTAGAGACATCGTATGAGCCACTCAAGGGCAAAAAACAGGTTGAAAAAAGAGCGTTTGGACGCGAAGGTGCTAACACGATTATTTACGATACAGACATGTCTGTTATGGCAAAAGTTGAGGGCGATTACGGTAACTTTAAACCGATCTATCAAGCGTATGTGGAACTTCCAAAAGACGTTGAAGGGGAATCCTATCAAGCGGGGGTTTTCTTCGCTTATGAGGCTTGTGGGCTTGGCTTTCGAAGAGGAGGGCTCATTATGGAAAACTTCTCAAAATTTGTGGGACACCGCATAAAGGATTAAAAGATGAAAATCGTTTTTTTAGATGCTAGTACCATGGGAAATGATATTGATTTGAGCCTTTTTGAGCAGTTTGGGGTATTTGAAACATTTGCGATGACCGAGATGTTTGAGCGCGTTGAACATATTGGAGATGCTGAAATTATACTCACCAATAAAGTGATCATCGATTCTGTGGTGATGGACGCCTGCCCTGGGTTAAAGCTCATTTGCATTACCGCTACGGGGACGAACAACGTTGATTTAGATTATGCCAAGCAAAAAGGCATTGTCGTTAAAAATGTTGCGGGGTATTCCACGGCATCCGTAGCACAAACAACCATCATGTTAGTGCTCAATCTTTTGAGCCAGTGCGAGTATTATGATCAGTATGTCAAGTCAGGTGAGTGGACCAAAATCTCTATTTTTACCCATATTGATCGTCCTTTTTGGGAAATCAAAGGAAAACGTTGGGGTATTATTGGTTTAGGGACGATTGGAAAAGAGGTTGCTAAAATTGCGACTGCTTTTGGCGCGCAGGTGGTTTATTTCTCCGCTAGCGGAGGACATTACGAGACGCCTTATACGCAAATTAGCCTAGAAGAGATGATGCAAACATGTGATGTGATTTCCATCCATGCACCACTAAATGACAAAACAAAAAACTTGATTGCCAAAGAGCAATTCCATCAAATGAAAAAAGGTGCTATTCTTGTCAATGTTGGACGGGGAGGTATCGTTAATGAAGATGATTTACGTGAAGTTATTGATACCAAAGAGATTTATGTAGGGCTTGATGTATTGGCTATTGAGCCCATGATAGAGGATCATCCCCTTTTACATGTAAAGCATCCTGAACGCTTAATTATTACGCCCCATATTGCGTGGGGGAGCATTGAAGCTAGGCGAGAATTGATGCGTTTAGTAGGCGAAAATATCAAAGAATATCTAAGACACTAAGGAGAATATATGGCAGCAAAAGAGCATAGTTTTGACATTACCGCAGAGATTGATAAACAAAAATTTAAAGACGCTTATGAACAAGCTAAAAAAGTTATCACCAATCGATGGGATTTTAAAGGCATTACGTGCGAATTTGAGCACAATGAAAAAGCCAAGACGGTGACTTTGGTGACAACCACAGATTCTAAAGCTGATGCAATGGTTGAAGCACTTATTTCAGAGGCTATCAAACGTGAGATTTCTTCCAAAGCACTGAAAGAGACGAAACGAGAAGTTGCAGGCGGCAATAAAACCAAAGTAACGGTGAGCATTGTAGATGCGATCTCGAGTGATGATGCTAAAAAAATTGTCAAAGAGATTAAAGATCTTAAACTCAAAGTTCAAGCTTCGATTCGTGGCGATGTCGTCAGAGTTGAAGGTAAAGCGATTGATGATTTGCAAGAAGCTATTAAAGCGATTCGTGGGTGCGATTTTGATTTCCCTGTAAACTTTACAAACCTCAAGTAACCTATGGAGCAAGAAGTTCCTCCTATTATTGAGATCATTCCCAAAATAAAGGGGTTTTGGTGCCGCATAGCAATGTTTAGCCTTTATGGCCTATTAACATTTACGCCATTTCTTGTGGGTAGCTGGTTAGGCTATTCCTATAATATCGTAATAGGAATAGCTTTTTTCCTCTTTTTAACCTTGGTAAGTGGTGTCATAAGTTCAAAAATGCGTGTTTGTTCAATTCCTTTTGAGCAGCGAGAAATGAGTTATTCAACAATGGCAATCGTGAAATGGTATCTCGCAAAAAACATTTGTTTAAAAAACTAAACTATACTTTACATGTAAAACCAACTATCAAGAGAAAATGAATGAAATTTAAAATAACCCGTAATCAGCTTATCGTTGTTGTAGCACTTTTTTTAGTGCTTTTTGACAATATTTCTTTTTTTAAACATGTTACGCAAGTCTATGATGTCTCCATTGCCAATAGTGGCTTTTTACTCTCTTTAGGCGTTGTATTGGTTGCTATTATAACAGTGTTGCTGAGTTTATTCGCCTCACGTTATACTCTGAAACCAGTTGCAATAGCATTTTTATTAATTGCCTCGTTAACAAATTATTTTATGAATACTTACAACGTCATTCTTGATGATACAATGATCCAAAATGCCATGGAAACCAATGCTAATGAGTCATTGGACCTTATAAACTGGAATCTTTTAGGCTATTTCTTTTTCTTGGGTATTATCCCTTCATTTTTAATTTATCGTGTACCTATTCTTCATGGAAGTTTCAAACAAGAGGCTTGGAATAAGGCAAAAAGTATTGGTATTGCTCTTGTTTTGATTGCCGTGATGCTATTTGCCTTTAATCGTTTTTACACCTCATTTTTTAGAGAAAATAAACCTTTACGGTACTATACCAATCCAACTTATTGCCTATACTCTGTAGGAAGTTATATGTACAATAGCTTTTATAAGAAAGAAGCAACACTGAAACAGATTGGACTAGATGCAACAAAAGAAGAAGGTGCTACTCGTAAATTGACCATTGTCGTTGTGGGTGAAGCGGCCCGTGCTAATCGCTTTTCACTGAATGGTTATGAAAGGCAGACCAATCCTTTACTGCAAAAAGAGGATATTATTAATTTCTCAAATGTCTATTCTTGTGGGACATCAACTGCTATCTCCGTACCCTGTATGTTTTCTAATTTAGGACGCCAAAACTACAGTGATAAAGAAGCGAAGTCGACTGAAAATGTTATCGATGTACTTAAACACAGCGGTGTCAATGTATTGTGGCGCGATAATAATTCCGACTCCAAAGGCGTTGCTTTACGGGTAGAGTATCAAGATTATAAAATAAGTCAAAACAATACACTGTGTGAAGATGAATGTCGTGATGAGGGAATGTTAGTTGGATTACAAAAATATGTTGATGCGCAAAAAGGTGATATCGTTATTGTCCTTCATCAGATGGGTAATCATGGTCCAGCGTATTATAAACGCTACCCGAAAGCATTTGAAAAATTTACCCCCGTATGCCAAACCAATCAAGTCGAAAAATGCAGTGCTGAAGAGATCGGAAACGCATATGATAATGCTATTTTATATACGGATTATTTTCTCTCTAAAACCATTGCCTTTTTAAAACAGAATGATCAAAATTTCCAAACATCAATGATCTATATGGCAGACCATGGGGAGTCTTTGGGTGAAAAAGGGCTTTATTTGCATGGGATTCCTTATTTTATGGCTCCTGAAGAGCAGACACATATAGGGGCACTGATGTGGTTTGGCTCTCAAAGCAAGGAACGCATTGATATAGCATCTCTTGAGCAAAGATCATCACAAGAATACTCACATGACAATCTTTTTCATACAATTTTAGGTGTGATGGGGGTTAAAACAGCACTCTATGATCGTACAAAAGATATACTAACCTACAAACATCAATAAAGGCTTAGTGTGAGAAACCAACCTAAATATCATTTTTTTAAAAATACAACCTATGCGCTCAAAGGTTTAAAAGATATGATCGCTAATGAGACTTCATTTAAAATAGAGCTGGGGCTTGTAGTTATTTTACTTCCTGTTCTGTATCTGCTTCCTTTGGATCTTTTATCCAAACTCGTGATGTTTATAGCACTGATGGGCATTCCTATGGCAGAAGCGATTAACAGTGCAATAGAACGTGTGACAGACCTTGTAACGCTTGAGTACCACGAAATGGCAGGACGTGCAAAAGATGCAGGTAGCTCCGTTGTCTTTTTAAGTATCGTTATTTTTGTCGTTGTGTGGGGATTTTCACTTATTAATTTTTACATGTAAAGATGCAAGGCTAAATTTTAGCCTTGCAAACAGCGATAGATAGCCACCTAAAGCGTATTTTTAAAGACAACCACAAGTCCCCACGCGAGAAAAACCAATGCCCAAATAATCGTAATGCCAACCGTAGCATTTGCGAGTTTTGTCACGGTACCATCTGCCGTATAGAGTCCTTTGGTGCGTCCTGCTCTCCACGCTAAAGTCAGCATAAATCCAACGCCCGTAAATCCAACACAGACAAACGTTGAGAGGAACATAATGACCGTTGGCCAGTCGATGTTCATGGGATAATCGTAGATACTATAACCGTATTTGCTCATAATGTTCATGCGAATCACCTCACGAAGCGTTGAAATCAAGAGTGCCGTGACCACTAAAACAAGGGTTGTGATGTAGCTATTGCTCTCTTTGATGACCATGAAAAGTAAAATAAGCACAAAAAGGACAATGGCAAGCACCAATGGATTAAGGAGCATATGGAGTGTAAGTATCCACGCGGCAAAAAGAACAGCACTAACGAGCAATCCCACAATGGCTATTTTTTTACCAAGGTTTTTCACAAACGCAAGATACTCAGCGGTATACCCATCACATTTTGAGGTGTAATCCACGTAATTGAGCAAAAAGATACCTGTAACGGGTGCACTAAGACTAACCATGAACGCTAAGCGAAGAATATCAATGTGTAAAACCGTTCCTGATGTATCGACTACGCCATTAGGTGCGTACCAATTCATCCATTGTTCGGGTTGAATGGATTCGTTAGCAAACGCGTGCATCAAAACACCTGCACCAATGAATGCAACAAAAGAGACGATGCCTATGATCCCTGCCATCGGTGAGTTGTCTCTATTGGCATAGTAGAACCAATACCAAAGAGAGTAGGCCAAAATTAGTATGTAGATGAATGCAACGACCCAAAGACCGGAGATGGTGTTTGTGACGTACCAGTTCGCATCGTAAATGACTTGCGTGAATAAAAGAGGCGCTACGCCTAAAACAATCAGTAAAGAGACACTAATTTTTGCAACTTGTGTCATATGACTGCTCAATATTTTCCAGTTTTCATCAACTGCTTTTTTAGCAGAACCTATCAATGCAAGAGGAATACTTCCTAATGCTAAAAGCACAAAGGCAATATGCAATGCCCATGTTAAAATATACAATGCTTGAAATACAATAGGGTAAAATGGTACGCCAGCAGGATCGCGTAGCGTGTTCAAAACAAGACCGATATCCATAGTTTTCCTCCTCTTAATTTTGCGTAGCAAGCCAAGCTGCTAGCGCTTTTGTTTCATCGGTTGGTAGTTTAATCGGTGGGATATAACTACGAACTCCAGCTGCTACAACATCCGTCAATATGGTCTCAATCGTAGCAGCATCCATTTGTGGGAATCTATCGGGTAATGGTCTAAACTTAGCCCCTTTTTCCAAAGAATGGCAGTTTGAACAGGCAATCTTAGCGATGAGCTTTCCTGCTTCAAGTTGATTTTCAGGCGTGATGGTTCTAAGATGATCGGGAACGAATGGGTCTAGTTTTAATAAACCTTTTTCTGCCACAAGTGCCATTTCAGATTTAACATGTTTGCCTGGGACATCACGGGCAATGAGCTGATTACTATAGATGTAACGACCTGCAACATAAGGTTTGCGCATACTTTCACGCATTTTTTCACCAGGCCAAACACCAATCACGCCAATCACAAGCATCATTACAACGGCTAAAACGGTATTGATGGAGCGAGGAAGTGCAAAGGCTAAAATTAAATAAAGTGCAATAATGCTGACCACAATAATACGCGTCATGCCATCACGTGCCCATAAAACATCGTGGAAAAGATCCCATGCACTTTGAGGCAATGTTTGGATATACCATAAGAAAGACATCATCACCGTAAATCCACCAATCATACCAATAACAGCCAGCTTACGTGTTAGTTCAATTCTGAGTTCTTTTTCTTTGAGATTGCTGCTAATGATGAAGCCAATGATGGCGGACATTACAATCATAAAGCCGATACGTAAGAACATATGTGGGAAGGTATTGATACCAAAGAATGCATCACTGGCTGATCCTGTTTGATACCAGGCTTCTGTTCCTGGCCACATCATGAAGCTGATGATACCGATAATAAGGAAAAGCGTTGAAACGGAAGCCAGCGCAAACATATAGGTCAGTTTAAGATGTGTCTTGCGATCAATTTTCCCAATGGTGTAAATCAGTGTAAAGACGCCAATGACTTCCACAATAAAGAAAACCCATTCGGTTGCCCATACCCACACAAAGTTATGAATCAGTGCACTAATACCTCTTGGGCTTGCTGCTGTGGCAGTGTACCAAATACCAGGTCCCGTAATAGAACCAATCACATAAGAGAAAATAACCAAGAACATACCATACTTTTTCATATAGTCATAAAGCTCTGGTCTATCTTCCTTATACGCCTTGTGTGCTAAAAAAGCAAACAATAAAGCGGCACCCACAGACGTATGTGACGCCATAATGTGAATACTGCCCGTAATCCCCATCAGCCAAGCTGAACCAATTTGCGGAAAATAGAATAGAGGATATAATCCAATGTATTCCACCTAACACCTCCTTAAGATTTTAAAAATGGTTTGCAAAAGCAGAGCCTCTTCATACGTATTATTTTGTGACATAACGTTGCACCAAGAGGGGAGGTATCTCTGCCTTTGCAAACCATTTTTATTATTACATGTAAGAATGTGCTTGTGGTTAACGCAGAAAAAGCTTAGGATTTAAGCCTTGTTTGAGTAGAATTTTCTTGCGTTGCAACAAGCACGTTGTGTTTATCCGATGTAGGTTTGGCGATCAACTCGGGTAAACAGCACTTCAAAACTAAAAGTTTCCTTGCATAAAACAATGACATATCAGTGTTAATTTAATGTTAAATTTAGAGATAGTAAAAAAATGGAAAAACGAAGAAGCTTATAATAGATTTTAGGATAGATTTTGGGCTTGAAATATAGCAGTATCAATAGAGGAGAGAAAATCTCTCCTCTACTAATTATTTGATTGAAGAGATATAGGTAGCGAGTGCTTTTACATCATCCGCACTAAGGTTTTTGACTTGAGCCGTCATTGTACCTTTTAGTACACCACCGTATGTACCTGCTTTGTAACCGTCAAGTGCTGCTGTAATTTTAGCCGCATCCCAACCCGCAATAATTTGAGATTTATTGAGTGCTGATTTTTCAGCTTTTGACCCGTGGCAAGTTGCACAGGTTTTAAAAAGGGTTTCCCCATCAGCTGCAAAAATAGAAGTAGCACATACAAGACCTGCTAAAAACAATATCTTTTTCATCGTAACTCCTTATGTAAATAATAGGATAATTATATAGATTAAAAGTGAATTTATTGTGAAATAAAAAAGTAGTTATTTTAATTTATCAAAAATTTTGTATTGATTCCAATAGGTATCAAGAGCCTCTTGGAGTTGCTCATCACTTAAGGTTGTTTTTTTCTTCACACCAAAGCGGTTAATTAGCCCATCAACTAAAATAGAATTTTCTGCTTTTGGATTTTTAAGATACTTACTCATAGCATGTTTCACTTCCATTTCACTACTGTATTTGAGGAGATAGCGGTAGAAAAATTTATCAATTTTGATTGCCATATCTTCATGACAAGGAATGCAATTTTTCTCATAGACTCCTGTTTTCGCCCAGATAAAAGAGGCTATGATCATTAAAATAACTATTTTTTTTACCATGCAATCCTCACTGCCGTTCCCTCGTGTAGTTTAGAGTCAATGCTTACATGTAAAGTATACTCTTTGGCGATGGCTGCTACGATACTGAGTCCTATACCAAACCCTCCGACCGTATGATCAAACCTCACGTAGCGTTCAAAGGCTTGATTGATTTTTTTGGTTTCGATGCCTCTTCCACTATCGCTGATTTCAATCTGTTTTGGTGTTAAAAGTACATGAATCGTTCCTCCAATTTTATTGTACTTGATAGCATTAGAGAGAATATTATCAATTAGTTTGGCAATTTTCTTACGATCTATCATCAAAAAAATATTTTCTTCAAGCGTAGACGTTAAAGTAAGTTTTTTTGATTCAATGAGAAGTGAAAAATACTCCAATCGCTCTTCAATGATAACTTTAAGATCGACCTCTTCATCATGAGAAATGATGTGATGTGAAAGCACTAAATAGGTAAGATCATCGTAAAGATTTGAGATGGTTTTAGATGCGATCGTAATGCGCTTTATCTTTTTTGCCAAACTTTCATCTAATGCCGTAAGCTCAATCATCTCAATATTAGAGAGAATTGTATTGACAGGCGTGTTCAGTTCATGGGTTGTATCTTTAATGAAGCGATCTAAGAGCGTAATGGTATCTCTCATTGGACGGAGAAGAAGAGCCAGTAAAAAATAACCAATAACAATCAAAATACCAAAAATAATGGCACCATACGTCAAAAGCTTACGGAAAACTTTTTTCTCCCATGAAAGTGGTGCATCAATTTCAATCACAATATACCGAGCACCCAAATAATAAGATTCTAGCTCTTTAACAAAGTAGATATGATTTTTTTTAAGGTAAATATCTTCGTAAAGATTGACTTTATTGGTACTCAATGTTGAAAAAATTTGTTTAAGACTACTGTCGTAAATAGCAGAATTAAATCGTTCATCTCTTGGATACGTTTGCTCTTTTCCAAGGTTTACATGTAAAGATTTGAGACGTGCAATGTGTTCATTTGTAAGATTAGAGAGAGCTTCTCTTTGATTCTGAAGCATTAAATCACGCTCTAAACCATAGTATAAAAAAGCTACAAATCCTAAAATAAGGAGTGCTAAAAAAGCATAGAGAAATAGAAACGATCGAAGCGTTTTTTTCTCACGCGAGCGTAAATTTATATCCCAGTTTTTTAATGCTAACAATACGATCCTTCCCCATAATTTTACGAAGATTTTTGATGTAAGTACGCAGTGTATCGTCACTACCTTGTTCGTCGTATTCCCACAAATGTGCCATAATCATCTCATGGCTGATGATTTCATTTTTCTTTTGTAAAAAGAGTTTGAGTAATTTTGCTTCTTTGTTTTGGAGTTGTACTACTTTGTGATTGACTA
This sequence comes from Sulfurospirillum diekertiae, assembly GCF_002309535.1. Classification (GTDB taxonomy): domain Bacteria; phylum Campylobacterota; class Campylobacteria; order Campylobacterales; family Sulfurospirillaceae; genus Sulfurospirillum; species Sulfurospirillum diekertiae. The sequence goes on from NZ_CP023275.1 coordinate 118,039, forward strand.
ACAGTTGGTTATTAAGTGGGTCATACTCAATACCTTCATCAATGCAAATTTTAGGACTTTGAGTATGAAAGAACTCACGTTTTAAAATAGTTTCGATACGAAAGAGAAGCTCTTTAAGCACAAAGGGTTTGCGCAAGTAATCATCGCAACCACTTTCATAACCATGTTCTAAGTCTTCAATAGCATTTAGGGATGTCAAAAAAATGGCAGGGGTTGTATTGTTTTCACGGCGTACGCGTTTAAGGAGTTGAAATCCATTTAAAGAGGGAACATTGACATCCAGTAAAAAGAGGTCATACTGATGTTCATATATCAGTTCTTCTGCGGCTTCACCATCGTAGACAGGCGTAACATGATAGCCTTTAGACTCCAAAAACTCACAGACTGTTTCGCTAAGATTGGTATCGTCTTCCAAAAGAAGAAGTCTAGTTTTGGGCATTGTCTCTTCTCTTTTTATCTTCATCATAGAGCGCTTTTTCTTCTTCACTCATGGTTGTTACACGTTTGTCAAGTTCTTGGTAAAAATGCTCTTCTGCCTTTTGGTCGACATAACCAATAAGCGCTATCAGCTCTTCTGTACTCATTTCACTAAAATCGGTCTTGGCAAATAAGAAACTCATAAGAATTAAACAGCCAAAGAGCACTTTTTTCATTGTTTATTTCCGAAGTTCATTGATCCAGATCGAGAGGCTTTTAATCACATCTTCAGTTGCTGTGTTAAATGCTTCTACGGCACCTTCTGCACCATGGGTATTGGTGACATCTCTTTTAGAAGAAAGTTTAGTACTCCCTAGCACTTCACCTGTTTTGATTTCAACAAGACGAAAACGTATGCTTACATGCACATAAGATGTGCCATCTTCACGAAAAACTTCTTCAAAATTTTGAATAACGGGCTCTAAGACCAGGTTATTCGATGCCATAGAGGTTCCTGAAATAACAGATCCAAAATGATGTTGGTCTTGCAATGCCTCCGTGATGAGGTATTGAAGTTTTAAAGGAGGCGTTTCGCTCCATACACCGTATTTATAAGGCAACATTGCACCCTCTTTTTTATACACAATGGCTCTTGAATTAAGACCACTGGGTGCATCAATATAGGCAACTTTGAGCACGTCCTGATTGGCAACGCTAAATCGCTCTAATTTCATCATAGGCTCTAGAGAATAGTTGTAGGGTCTTTGCGACGTTTCTTTGATGCTACAACCGCTAAGAAGCACAAGTGTGGTAAGCGTTAGAAGTACGTTTTTCATCTTATTTCCTTTATCGTTCATTAGGTGCTGGCTGGATGGTCTCTTCTTTAAAGAGAATATCACTTGGACTGTCTTTGAGATTACTGACAAGATCTTTCGTTTCATTAACCAACACTTGTAAATCTTGAAGTGTTTTTTGAAGTGGCATTAAATTCTCTTTGAGCAAAATATCAACATCAAAGGAGCCTTTTTCTACTTTTTGGTTTAAACCGCCCATGACGACTTTAACGCTTTGTGCAGCATCTCGTACATTATTCATCATATCAATTCCTGTGTTATCAACCGCAGAAGTGAGGGAGTATGACATATTTTTAATGCCCGTAGCAGCATTTGTCGCTTCTTTGAGTAACAGATTGATCTCTTTATTTTGGGCTTCAATATTTGCCATAGTCTTACTGGTTGACTCAGCTATTTTGGCACTATTGGCAATAATGATTTCAAGATTTTTGACGTTTTTTTCACTCATAATACTCTCAGCTCGCTCAAAAATCATTTCCGCTTTTGTACTGAGTGAGGTAATCGTTTTATCAAGTCGTGAAAAAGTAGATGGGCGTGAATAGATGATGCCGTATTCTTCATCTTTATTACTTGTTTTGAGGCTTTTTGCATCATTGGTTCCCCCTTGCAACTGGATATAACTAAGTCCAGTAATTCCTTGTGCCTCAATAACAGCATAGGTGTCTTCTTTGATAGGAGCATTATCTTGAACACGAACCGTCACTAAAACTTCTTCAGCATTATACGGGTTGATGGTAATGCCTCGTACTTCACCAATCTGTACACCTTGAAGTTTGACAGGCGCTTTTTCATTTAAGCCAGAAACAGACTCTTTGGTGGCTATTTTGTAAAATTTGAAATTTCCTTTATCGGAGTAATTGCCCAGCCAAAGAATGGAAAAAACACCTCCAATAAGTAATACAAAGATAAATGCGCCTACTAAAATATAACTTAACTTATTTTCCATTTCAGCCTCAACTTAAAAATTTTTTCAACTCTTCATCGGTCGTTTGCTTTAAAAGCTCCATAGTGCCTTCAAATTGTACTTTTTTATTGCCTAAAATAATAAAACGATCCAGTACATTTGCCATCGTATCTTTATCATGGGTAACCATCACAACGGTAACGCCAAGGGTATCGCGTAAGGTAACAATGAGTTCATCAAAGGCTCTTGCACTTTGAGGATCAAGTCCCGACGTTGGTTCATCTAAAAAAAGTAGTTTAGGGTCAAGCGCGAGGGAACGTGCTAGTCCCGCTCGTTTTTTCATACCGCCACTGAGCTCGGAAGGATACATGTTTGCAACTTTGGGAGGAAGCCCTACGACTGAGAGCTTCATCAATGAAGCTTCTTCAATGAGCCAATCAGGAACCTGCGTATATTCTTTCATGGCAATAGCAACATTTTCTAAAATCGTAAGAGAGGTAAAAAGAGCGCCAAATTGAAAAAGAACACCCCATCGTTGCCTCAATTTTTGAGCTGTTTTTTGAGAAGCAGTTAGAACATTCGTTCCTAGGACAATCATCTCTCCGGAATGTGCTTTTTGGAGCATAATCATCTCTCGAAGGAGCGTTGTTTTACCACTACCACTACCCCCCAAAAGTCCAAAAATCTCTCCTTTTTGGATTTTAAAATTAACACCATCATGAATAACATTGTCTCCAAAAGAGGTGACGATCTCTTTGGCTTCGATGATCACAGGAGTTTTCATAACCCAAGCTCCGTCAATAAGACTGAAATAATCGCATCCATCGCAATAACCCAAAAGATAGCATTGACAACGCTAATGGTGGTGTATTTACCCACGCTCTCGGTACTACTATCAATCTGAAAGCCACGGAAACAGCCAATTGTTGCAATGATACATCCAAAAATAGGTGCTTTAATAAGTCCAATGATCAGATGTTTTAGCGCAACCGTTGCTTTGATACGGTCAATAAATTCGACAAAACTGACATCCAGCTTTGTGGTTGCAATCACCATACCGCCAAAAACAGAGACAATATCTGCAAAGAAGACTAAAAGAGGTAAGGAGATAATCAGGGCAAAAAGACGAGGTAAAACTAAAAAATTCCACGGTGAAAATCCCATAGAGCTCATAGCATCCACTTCATCGGTGATTTTCATAACACCAATTTGTGCAGCATAAGCAGAGGCACTTCGCCCCGCTATGACAATGGCCGTTAAAAGGGGTGCAAGCTCACGTACGGCTGAAATAGTCACCATCTCGACAATAAAAATATTTGCACCAAATTTTTCCAGTTGCGTTGCCCCTTGATAAGCAATAACAATACCGATTAAAAAAGAGGTCAGTAAAATAATGGGGAGAGCCCCAGCGCCACTTTGTTCGACATGATAAAGCATTGCTTTAAGGCGAATTGTCTGTGGCTTAAGAAATGCCGCGAGTACAAAATGCGCAAGTTCACCTGTAAAAGAGAAGAAGGTAGCGAGGGTTTTATAACCTTCAAAGGCAAGTCTTCCAACATTCTCAAGGTAAGAGAGTATAAAAATTTCTTTCGGTTCTTGAATTTTTTCTTTGGGATAGTGCATCTCACAGACGCTTAAAAGCTTTTCCAAAGAGGTGCTTGCTCCAATTTTTTCGACGGTACAGTCCTGTGCTTCAAGTTGTTTTACATGATGCAAAATCAGCATAATTCCATACGTATCAAAATCTTTAATCCCTGCGAGATCAAAGGTATAAGTTGCTTTTGGTTTACATGTAAGCGTGTTTAATGCAAGTTCCAGCTTTTGAATCGATTCTTTGACCCAAACACCCTGCAATGCAACACTAAAATGATCATCATTTTGTGTTATTTGCAGTGAGGGTTCTCTTTTCATTACACCACCCTATTTTTTTGTTCCATTATAACATAATTATATTACTCGAAATGGCATAGAAAGGTTTTAGATCAGGATGTTATAATCATTGAAAAAAGGAGACTCAACATGAAAAAAGCATTTTTTTTAAGTATGGCTCTTTTAATAGTTAATACGCATTTTTTCGCAAAGGAGAATTTGATGAAAACTGAAGTTGCAACACTTGGTGGTGGATGTTTTTGGTGCTTAGAGGCTGTTTTTGAAGAAACACGAGGTGTTGTGGATGTGGTGAATGGTTATGCAGGGGGAGATGTTAAAGCCCCAAGTTATGAGCAAGTCAGTCGTGGTACAACAGGACATGCAGAAGTGGTCCAAATCACGTTTGACCCAGCTATTATTTCCTATGAAGCATTACTCAAAATATTTTGGCTTATTCACGATCCAACTTCTCTTAATCGCCAAGGCAATGATGCAGGAACACAGTATCGCTCAGTTATCTTTTATCACGATGTAAATCAAAAAGAGAAAGCAGAGGCTTCAATCAAAGAATTTTCGAGTAAATTTACCAAACCCATTGTGACTGAAATAAAACCTTTAGAAACGTTTTACAAAGCGGAAGCCTATCATCAAGACTATTTCAAGAATAACCCAAATCAAGGGTACTGTATGTTTGTTGTCTCGCCTAAAGTAGCACATTTTAAGCATGAATATCAAGATTTGGTAAAGTAGCCAAATCCTTTACATGTAAAGATTTTTATCTCAAAATTTTTTCACAAAATGCTACAATTTTTTTATATTACATGTAAAGGTTTTCAATGCAAGCATTACAACAATTTTTTGAAGCAAACGATCGATTTGCAAAGCTTTTAGGTTTTCAAATTGAAGAATTTAATGTTGGTGTGGCAAAAGTCAGTGCTATCATCAAAGCGGAGCATCTTAATGCGGCTAATGTCGTGCATGGAGGATTCTTGTTTTCGCTCGCTGATTATGCGTTTGCACTAGCATCCAATTCTCATAATAAACTCTCTTTAGCCATCAGTGCTAACATTATGTTTCAACACGCAAAGCCAAATGGGAAGCTCTACGCGTATGCTAAAGAGCTTAGTATTGGAAATAAAGTCGCTACGTATGAAGTGCGAATAAGCGATGAAAACGATAGTGTGATTGCAACGTACACGGGGACTGTTTACCGAAAAGATAGCAATGTTATCTAGCTTTTACATGTAAAGCTAAAAGGTATGAATAAGCCCTCGTATACCGTCGATAAACATCTGTACGGACATCATTAAAAGGAGCATTCCCATCAAACGCTCTAAGGCCGAAAGTCCTTTTTCCCGAAGCAGTTTATACAATAGTGGCGAGAGGTACATAATCAGCGCAGAGACCAACCACGCAAGTAAAAGTGCACCAAACAGTTTTCCCGTAGCATCTGCATGAGATTTCCCCAGCACTAAAAGTGTCGCCAGTGTTGAAGGTCCTGCAATGAGAGGCATGGCGATGGGCACCATAAAAGGTTCTTTGGATGAGCCATAAAGTCCACTACTTCCTTCCTCTCCAGGAAAGATCATCTTAATACCAATCACAAAAAAGATCACTGCTCCTGCGATACGTACTGATTCTGTTTCCAGATGAAAGATGTTTAAAAAGAGCTCACCTCCAAAGAGAAAAAGCGTTAAGATAGCGAGCCCAAAGATCATTTCACGGATAATGATCCTTCTTCTTCGTTTGATATCAACATCTTTCAAAATCGAAAGAATAATAGGGACTGCGCCAAAAGGGTCGATCACAAACATTAACAGTATAGCTGTTGAGACAATTGAAAATTCTGCGTTCATTTATTTCATCCAATCATGTTCTAAATTCAGAGAGTTTGAGGTTTAAGGTTTCCGTCATGCGGCTTAAGTGTTCTGCTGCACTAGCGATTTCTTCGACACTTCTAGCATTTTGAGAAGAGATGTCGTTAATTTGAGAAACATTATTAATCATCGACTCAATGTCCGAGCCTGTTTTGAGATAGTTTTCAGCCGTTTTGTCTGAAACTTTTGTTGCATTACCCATGACATGGAACATATTGTTTATTTTTGTTTCAACCTCGCTAGCCGTGGTTGCAAGTGATTCTACTTTTTTAGAATTCGATGTCATTTGATCACTGCTATCTGCAATAGCTTGAACGATCACATTAATCGTTGCATTGATTTCTTGGAGACTCTTTTGGGTGCGTTCCGCAAGTTTTCGTACCTCATCGGCAACAACGGCAAAGCCACGTCCCTGTTCACCTGCACGTGCAGCCTCAATAGCCGCATTCAGTGCAAGTAAATTGGTTTGGTCGGCAATATCCCCAATGACCACTAATATCTCTTTCACTTGGCTTGCATCTGAGCTGAGTTGTTGGACGCGGTGTGCTAGTTCAATTTCGATAGTGGCACTCGTTTGAATATCTTTGGTCAGTTCCAGTATCGCTCTGTTGGCTTCCGTAAGATAGCTATTGGCTTTAAGCAGTTCTTCTTTCCCCGCCTTGGCTTCGCCCATGCCTATATGCATCTCATCTTTCAAGGTATTGGCTTTGGTCGTTGTATTTCCTACTATGTTCATTGAAGTCTCAACAGCTTTTCCTACTTCTAAAGACGTAGAGGAGAGTTCATGGGAAATAGAGGAATTTTCGTTAGAGAGGTTCTTTGCCTCACTGATTAAGAGGCGCACTTTTTCGATAAAACGGTTGATACTATGACTCGCTTGTGCGATTTCATCATTTCCCGTTATCTCAAGTTTTTGTGTTAAATCGCCATCACCACTGGAAAGGTTGTCAGCTTTACTAATCAGATCATTGAGTGGATTTGAAATAGTTTTTTTAATAATCATAGCAGTAGCCACAATGCTAAGAATCACCAGCACTAAAGAAATAAGTAGAAAAGAGCGAATTTGAGAGGCAACATTATCACCAATTTGTGTTTTAAGTTTTCCTACCTCTGCTTCTACATTGTCAACATAAATGCCAGTACCAATTGTCCATTTATAAGGTTCAAAAGGTACGGAATACGCGAACTTCGCAAGCGCTTTGCCATCTTTGACTTTTGGGAAAAAGTATTTAACGAGACCACCGCCTTTTTGCGCTGTTTCTATGAGTTCCTTAACAAAAAAGACCCCGTTGGGATCTTTAAGTGTGCTTAGGTTTTTACCTTGGAGTGATTTATTGGTTGGAAGCATAACATTGGTTCCGTCGGGCTCATAGATAAAAAGATAACCACTCTTGTCATCAAAAAAGCGTAGTCCATCAAGTTGTTCTACAATCGTTTCTTTAATTTTTTCATCGGATGTCCCTTGGGCTTTTTCTGCTTTATAGATTGCATTAGCACTCTGTTGCATCATTTCCAGAATGGTTTTGAGTTCATTTTCATAAAAAGAGTAGGCACTCTTTTCGTAATCGTTTATAAACATGCCAGCATTGTTTTTAGTATTGGTGTAAGAGATACCAATTAAACAGGCACCTAAAATGAGGAGAGAGAGGATAAGAGAGATTAAAATTCGTGTCGAAATTTTCATAATAGTGCCTCCTTGATTTATAAGTGTAACACTTTATTCTATCATAAACAAAGTTTAAATATATCAACGAAAAGCGCTACAATGGCGGCTAAAAGAGTTTAGGAGAAGATATGAACCATTATGGTGAGTTGTTACGTAACAATGCAACACTCCGAAGATTGAGTGTGATTCAGCTCATCTGTTACTTTGGCGCATGGTTTAGCCATATGGCCATTTATACATTACTGATAAGTCTTGACGCTCCTGTTTGGGCACTGAGTACCGCAGCAGCGTTTACATTTTTGCCATCAATGCTTTTAGCTCCTTTTAGCGGAGCGATTATTGATAAAGTCAATACCAAAAAATTTATGCTTTTTTTAACAGCCATTGAGATTTTTACCGTTTTTTGGCTAATGTTTATTCACTCCTTAGATGCATTATGGTTACTGTTAGTGCTAATCCTTATACGAATGGGAACAGGGAGTATCTATTTTCAAACTGAGATGTCATTATTACCAAAGTTACTGAGTGATGATGATTTGAAAACTGCCAACGAAATTCATTCTGTTATTTGGTCAACTTCTTATGCTTTAGGCATGGCCGTAGCAGGTTTTTATATTTACTATTTTGGAACAACCAGCGCTTTTATAGCTGATATGCTGTTGTATTGCATTGGTTTTTACATGCTTTTAGGACTTGATATCCCCTCTCTTGCAAGCAAACATGCTTTACATGTAAAGACAATGATTTGGAGTGGATTTACTTATTTACGGACACATCCCAAGATTATACATATTATTTTTTTACATGCGAGTATTGGCTTTAGTGCGTATGATGCACTCATTGCCCTCTTGGCAGATCATGCGTACAAACATATTTTATCCATTTCGCTAGTTATGGGAGCTATCAATGCGGCACGGGCGCTTTCTCAAATTTTAGGACAGTTAGCGCTCAGCCGTTACATTAATCCTCAAACTCTTTTTTATCTTTTTATAGCACAAGGTGTTAGCATTATAGTTTGGGGTATGTTGCAATATGATTTTTATCTCAGCTTTATAGGCATTTTCTTGTGTGGACTTTTTACAACGACTTTGTGGTCATACACCTACACACTTTTGCAATATGAAACCGATGAGGCATTTTATGGCAGAGTCATCGCGTACAATGATATGGTTTTTATGGGTGCTTGTACATTTGTTTCATTCTCTATCGGGGCACTGTTTGATTTTGGTATCTCTTTATGGCAGATTACCTGTGGGCTAGGAGCAGTTTTTTTCCTTTTTGGTTTTTACTGGAAATGGATACAAAAACTGTGATAAAATAAGCTTTTTGAGTGAAAGGGTTGCGTATGAATATTCGCACTAGGGTTAAAATTAGTTTTGTCCTGATCATAGTGATGCTCCTTTTTTTAGGAATGATTAGTGTTATTATTACGTATCAAATTAAGGAAAATAGTAATTTTAGAGAGAGTATCTCCTCTATTCTGTTGATGCAAGAGGGAATGAATGATATTATTCTTGAGAGTACAAAAACCACAGAAGTTCAAAAATTAGAACAATTGCATGCAGAATTTGCAACCTATGAAAAACGTTTTGAATACTTGCGTACGAAATTATCTCAACATACACATAATTATCTTTCTAATGCACTCCTTCCCAATATACAAAAAGATAAAACAATCAAACACTATCTCAACACTCTTTACACCAACGAGCATCGTCTTGAGCTAATGTATGATGACATTTTTAAACTTGAATGTGAAAAACTAGAATACGTTGCGATATTTAAAGCTCTTTATCCAGAAGAAAATAGTGCGCGTGTTGAAATTCAAGAACATATATTACAGAATAATCGTATAGAACAGATCAAAATACTTAGTGATCTTCGCTATTACAGCAAGGAAATGCTGTATCAGCATGGCAATAATGCCACAATGTTAAAGTGGCTCGCACCTATTGATAAACTGATTGATACAACGAAAAAAGGAACTGGAGATCTTCATGAAAATTTGATTCATTATAAAGAGATTGTACGTACTATTGCCGAAAAAACAATCAAAATTGAAGAAACAAAATTGATTGAACATACAACGATTGATCAGGCTTCCGAAGTTTTGGATGATAACAAAAAAGTCAGTATTTCTTTAGAAGAGATGATCTCAGAACTCTCCAGTCGTTTTCTTGATCAGATGCGTTTGATTCAGCTTCTAGTGGGGATAGTGACCATTCTTTTTATCATTTTGCTTGCTATTAAGGTTTCTCGCAATGTCTCTCTCACTATGGATGAGGTGGAAGCAAAAATAGAAGAGGGACTTGAAGAGGTTAATGCACTCAATCGTGAGATCGAAGATACACAAAAAGAGGTTCTTTTTACGATGGGTTCCATTGGTGAGACGAGGTCAAAAGAGACAGGAAATCATGTCAAACGTGTGGCTGAATATACCAAAATACTTGCCCTCTATTATGGGCTTGATGAAGAAGAGGCTGAAATGCTCAAACTCGCTTCCCCAATGCATGATATAGGTAAAATTGGTATTCCTGATAGTGTGTTAAATAAACCTGGAAGGTTTAATGAAGTAGAGCGGGAAATTATGAATACACATGCAATGCTCGGGTATGAAATGCTTAAACATTCACAAAGAGAACTACTTAAAATGGCAGCTATTGTGGCAAAAGAGCATCATGAGCGCTATGATGGTAAAGGCTATCCTGATCAAAAAAGTGGCGAAGATATTCATATTTATGGACGTATTACGGCGTTAGCAGATGTCTTTGATGCGCTTGGAAGTGCAAGAATTTATAAACCTGCATGGGAAGATGAAAAAATCTTTGCATTATTTAAAGAAGAGAGAGGAAAACAGTTCGATCCAAAGCTTGTTGATATTTTCTTTGAGCATTTAGATGTTTTTTTAGAAACTCGTGAAAATTTAAAAGATTAAATTCACAAATACTTCACGATTTTGTGTTAGGATTTCACTATATAAAGAAAAGGAGTCCCAGATGAAAATCTTAAATACACTATTAATCTCAGCTGTGTTAGTCCTCAGTGGCATCACAAGCGCTCAGGCAATGGGCGATCGAGAACAGGGTGCTCTGATTGGTGCAGGTGCAGTTGTATTACTAGGTAGTTTAATTAATGCATCACAACAACCAACACGTTATGTTGAAAGTCCTGTATATTATGAAACCAGACCAACGGTTGTGTACAGAGAACCTATTTATGTACCAGAGAGGGTTATTTATGTTGACCCACCACGCCATCATCACTATTATGAAGGCGGTTATTACCGTTCTTATAGATAAGCATTAAAAGTTCAAAGTAGAGGTAGCGACACTCATCGCTACCTTTTTTGCAATATCGCTATTCTCTTACCATCCGTTTTCACAACTTCTAACCCACACTGTCGTGCCAAAATTTCAAGTGTTTTTGGAGTATAGAATATAATATGTGTTGGATCTCTTCGATACCACCATGTTAAAAAATGAGCTTTATCATCACTGTGAAAAAGTGTCATTAGTGCAATCATGCCATCAGGTTTAAGATGTTGGGCTAAAAGTTTTAATATTTCATGGGGGTTAGCTAAGTGCTCAAAAACTTCCGTCGAGGTAATGAGATCATAGGTTTGATCTTCAAAGCATTTTATAGGCTGGTAAAACTTATCATAATAATCGACGTGAATACCTCTATTGGTCATAAGTTGGCTCAGGACGGGTGTTGGTCCAGAACCAAAATCAAGGGCTTTTTCTTTACATGTAAGATCATTCCAAAAGAAATCTAAAAAATCCTCGAACATCTTTACGTAACCTTCATTTTCTAACGAATTTCGATGATTGTTGTAGAGACTATGCTCTTTTTCCAGTGTAAGATAATAGGCTGAATCAAGGCAAATACCGTGACAGTTTGAACAGTAGAAATAACGCTTTTGAAGTTGGGTGTCCTCCCATAATTTTATAGGATAATTGCAAATTTTACATTTCATTTTTTAACTCTCTTTCCTATTTTTTCAAAAAAGCTATTTAAGTAAATAATTTTTTACTAATTAAGCATTATTATAAAGAATAGTTGATATTATATCTGCAAAATATTGTGAAAGCTAAAAACAAAGATGCGTAAACTCATCGGAATTCTTCTTTTTGTATCTCTTTTTATGTTGCCATACTTCTTTGCCAATACAAAATTTGAAGGCAATGTGATTCGTTTAGGGATGAGTGGACCTTTTAGTGGTGGGCTTACAAGCGTTGGCAATCAATTTTTACTAGGTGCGGAAATCTATCTTCAAAATTTAAATGATCACGGTGGTGTTTATGGAAGAAAGATAGAAATTATCGCTAAAGATGATCGTTATGAACCAAAAATTGCCATTGAAAATGTTGATGAGCTGATTAAAAAAGATAAAATTTTTGCTCTTTTTGGCATTATTGGCACACCCGTAGCTGAGGCTATTTTCCCCATTGCCATTGAAAAGCGGATACCTTTCGTAGGTGCGTATTCGGGAGCAGAATTTCTACGTAATCCTCCTAATCCCATTGTTCTGAATGCCAGAGCCAGCGATCTCGATGAAATTGAAAAGCTCGTACAATATTATGCGGATGATCTTAAATATAAACGTTTTGCACTCTTTTATCAAAATGATAGTTATGGAAGAACGGGTCTTAGTGGTGTCAAAAATGCTCTTGCAAAACGTAATCTTGTGCTTGTAGGAGAGGGAAGTTATAAACGTAATACACTCTCTGTTGGAAATGCTTTGTACGAAATAGAGCTATGCAATCCTGAAGTTATTTTGATGATAGGCTCTACGACACCAACAGCTGAGTTTATTAAGCGGGCGCGCAAAAGTCAAAAAATCCGTCAAAATATTCAATTTGGTCTCTTCTCATTTATTGAACCTAAACCGCTGATTGATTTTTTACATGGCAATGGTAAAGGGATCACTTTCGCACAAGTTGTACCTTCTCCGTGGACATCTGAAGTGGAAGAGGTAGAAAATTATCGTATGTTGATGCATAAATATTACCCTAAAGAAGAACTGGGGCATGTCTCATTGGAAGGATATTTTGCAGCGCGTATGATTGCTGAAGTTTTTAAAAGTTTAGGAAAAAAGTTTACAAAAGAAGAGTTTATTAAGGCGTTGGGAACATTTTCAAAAACATTAGACGAAACGGCCATTTCTAAAAATAGAGATGAGCGTTGTAAGTGTTTACATCGTGTCCATTTAAGTGAATATGTCGATGATGATTTTTACTCGGTAGGGCAAAACGATGAACACTAATCCTTTGAGTGATTTTATGGGTAGCATCGATGAGATGACGATTGCGAAAAAGACAACGCTTCTTTTTCTCATTATGGTTGTGGGTATGTTTTTTATTGGTAGTTTTGCGCATATGAGTATTAACCGCATTAAAAATAATTTCGATATTTTATACACGAAGCGAATGCTTCCAACCATTCGGCTTGAAAACCTCAAAGATATTTATACCGTTAATGTGTTAGATACGATTCGAGATATTGAAAAAGGCATGATTAGTGCTCAAGAAGGTAAAACAGTGATTGCCCTTGCACAAGAGCTCATTAAAATCGAACTTCAAGAGTATAAAAATAGTTTGAGTATTGACGAAAGTGACTGGCTTATCAAACTAGCGCGCTCATGGGGATTTATGGATGATCCTAGGCATAAACCATTTTTTAAAACTAAAGAGGATGATATTTTAATTTCAAAAATTGAACAAAAAATCCATACGATTGATGGAATTTTGCTCAAAATGTTTAATTATTTTGAAACAAAACAATCGCCAAAAGCAATTGACATATTACAAAATGAACTCTACCCCAGTGTCTATTCGATCAATATTGATCTGACAGGTTTGATCAATCTGAATTTAGACAGTGCGAAAGAGGGGTATGCGCGTACGGAAAAAGTTTATGATAATACATTTGAGTGGATTGTCGTAGCAACGATTGGTACGATTGCTTTTGCGGCACTTTTAGCCATTGTGTTGTTACAAAATATTCGTCTACTTCATGCAAGGCTTGCTAAGATGGTAGATGCTAAAACCTATGAGTTGCAACAGCTTAATCGCAACCTTGAGCTTAAAGTGCAGCATGAAGTGGATCAAAGTCGCCAAAAAGATCAGATCATGTTTCGTCAATCAAGGCTTGCTTCAATGGGTGAGATGATTGGCAATATTGCACATCAGTGGCGTCAACCGCTTAATGCAATTGTACTTATTATTCAAAGCTTTCAGATGAAACGTTTGGCTGGAATCGAATTAAGCGATGAATTTATCGATAGACAGGTCAAAGAAGGCATTGCATTAGCGTCATTGATGTCACATACCATTGATGATTTTCGTAATTTTTTTAAGCCAAATAAAAATGAAGAGCATTTTAGTGTTAAAGACACCGTGGAGTATAGCCTGAAGTTGGTAAAAGCATATTATGCAAAATCAGGTATTGATATTTTTTTAAATTGTACTCAAGATGTACAGATTAGTGGTTATCCCAATGAGTTTTCACAAGTGCTAATGAATCTTTTTTCTAATGCTAAAGATGTTTTAGAAGAGCGAAATATTGAAGAAAAATATATTGAAATCATCATTACAAAACAAGCAAATAACGCAGTAATTAGTGTAATAGATAATGGCGGTGGGATTAGTGAAGAGGTCCAAGATAGAATGTTCGAACCCTATTTTACGACCAAACATAAATCCTCAGGCACAGGTATAGGATTGTACATGTCAAAACAAATTATTGAAAAACAGATGAGAGGCAGTATTATCGGAACGAATATATCGTATGTTTTTAGTAATGGCAAGCGTTACGAAAAATGTGCGATTATAACCATTTTGGTACCACTTGATAAAAAGGAGGATAAATAATATGGATTTTAATGGATTAAAAGATTGTGTGGTGTTATATGTCGAAGATGAAAAATCAGTGCAAATACAAACGCAGATGATTTTAAAAGATTTTGTCAAAGAAGTATATATAGCATCCAATGGAGAAGAGGGGCTTAAAATTGCGCTTGAAAAAGATATTGATATTATTGTAACAGATATTTTAATGCCTGTGATGAATGGTATTGAGATGCTCAAAAAGCTTAAGAATGAGTACCATCGTGATATTCCAGCGATCATTACAACTGCGTTTACTGAAACAGAATATCTCATTGAGGCGATTACGCTTAAAGTTGATGGATTTATTATGAAACCGATTAATGTTAAAGATTTAATCAGTACTATTTATAGTGCGATGCTCCCTAAATTGCATAGTAAAGAGATTCAAGGGTGTTCTTTTATTATTGAAGGACTTGCCGCTCTTATAGGGGGTAAAAAAATTGAGATTTTAAAATATATCATCAGTCATTTGGATGATGATAAAATCTTTAATGGCTCATACCAAGATATTATTGATAATATTGGCGTGAGTAAGCCTACGGTTGTACATATGTTTCAGCAACTTATCAAAGTGGGTATTTTGGAAAAAGTTAAAAATAAGATGTATCGTTTTAGAAACACCAAGCTTGTTGGAGATCAATAGATGAGGAAAATAGTTTTAGTTTTATTGTTAGGGATATGGAGTGCTCTTATGGCAAGTGAGGTTGTTTTTGAAACAACCCAAGGAACGATTGTGTTTGCATTGAAGCCTGAGGTAGCACCGAAAGCATGTGAAAATTTTGAAGGTTTGGTGAAAAAAGGATACTACAATGGCATTACTTTTCATCGCATTATTAAAGGCTTCATGATTCAAGGTGGTGACCCTACGGGAACAGGACGTGGTGGTGAATCCATTTATGGGAAACCATTTGAAGACGAATTTAAACCCAATATTGTATTTAACAAACCGGGAATTTTAGCTATGGCGAATGCTGGTCGCAATACGAATGGAAGTCAATTTTTTATCACAACTGTTCCAACACCGCACCTCAACGGTAGGCACACTATTTTTGGAGAAGTGGTTGAAGGTATGGATGTTGTTCGTAAGCTTGAAAATATTACAACTGATGGTAGAGACATGCCGATGCAACCACAAAAAATTCTCAAAGCGTATTTAAAATAATTTAAGGTAAAATAGTCTCAATTTTGAAACAATAGAGGAGATACCCTATGAAAAAGATCGAAGCAATTATAAAACCGTTTAAACTTGAAGAAGTTAAAGATGCGCTAGCAAGTATTGAAGTCACAGGTATGACTGTGAATGAAGTAAAAGGTTACGGAAGACAGCAAGGCCACTCTGAACTCTACCGTGGAGCAGAGTATGTTGTAGATTTTTTGCCAAAGATTAAACTAGATATTGTTGTTGCTGATGAAAATGTAGACAAAGTAATTTCAACGATTTTAGAAGCAGCAAAGACCGGTAAAATAGGCGATGGTAAGATTTTTGTGAGTGATATTCAAAGAATTATTCGCATTAGAACAGCTGAAGAAAACGAAGATGCTATCTAAACTTTAAGCTTTGTGATTAAATTTTAATCACAAAGCTTTTCCTCTTTCTTGTACAATTATCCGTTACATTTTATTTCACACAAAGGTTATGTGTAATGGATCAATCTCATATGCACTATATTATTGACACTTTCTTCTTACTTTTCTCTTCTGTTCTAATTATCTTTATGGTTCCGGGCTTTGCAATGCTTGAAGCGGGTCTTGTTCGTAGCAAAAATGTTTCGGCTGTACTTACAGGCAATGTCATGCTTTATGCCATCACTTCTTTTATTTTTTTACTCTGGGGTTACAATAACATGTTTGGCGGAAATGGCTTCTTCCTTGAAGGTGTGACTACAGATGGATATAGTCCTTATGCCTATTTTTTATTTCAAATGGCATTTGTGAGTAAAACGGTTTCCATTATGAGTGGAGGCGTTAGTGAGAGAATTCGTATTATTCCTTTTATGATTTTTGCAGTATTAATGAGTGGTTTTATCTATCCTATCGTTGGAAATGCTATTTGGGGTGGAGGATTTTTAAAAGAGGTCCATGATCTTGCAGGGTGTACTGTTATTCACTCCGTGGGAGGTTGGGCATTATTGGCGGGTATCTTGGTTTTAGGTGCTAGACGAGGTCGTTATAGCAAAGAAGGACAGATACGAGCAATTCCTGCTTCCAACATCCCACTGGTAACACTGGGAGGTATGCTTCTTTGGATTGGTTGGTTTGGTTTTAACGGAGGAAGCGCTTTTCATATCTCCAGTGTTGAACATGCTGACCTTGTGGGCTTAATTATCGTCAATACTAATACAGCAGGGCTCGCGGGTGCAATTATAGCTGCAATGATTGTGTATGTACAGTATCGAAAGCTTGATATTACGATGATCCTAAACGGTGCGTTGGGAGGACTTGTTGCCATTACTGCAAGCGCAGACGTAGTTGGCCTTTGGGAGCCAATTATCATTGGTGCTGTTGGCGGAACATTGGTCGTTTTTGCGATTCCTCTTTTTGATAAATTCAAAATCGATGATCCTGTGGGTGCACTTTCTGTTCATTTGGTCAATGGTATTTGGGGCACGATTGCCGTAGCGCTTTTTGCTGATTTTTCACTGGTTACGCAACTCAAGGGAATTGCTATAACAGGGCTTTTTACCTTTCCTGTCTCATACGTTGCCTTTGTAATTATCAAAAAAGTCATTGGGCTTAGAAGTGATGAAGAACATGAGTATGTAGGGCTTGATCTTGAAGAGTGTGGCTTGGAAGCGTATCCAGAATTTATTAAATCAAAAGTCTAAAACAGTGCTATATAGGGAGCTTTGGGCTCCCTAACTTCTTTACATGTAAACTATCCCATCGGGTATAAAATCTCTTTTTGAACTTTTTCACATTCATTTAATACTTCAGGACTGAGCTTAATCTCTAGGGCTTTAAAGCTCTCTTCAAGTTGTGTCGCATAACGTGCTCCAATGATGGTGGAAGCAACAAAATCAAAGTGCATGCTCCAAGCAATGGCAAGTGTTACTGGGCTCATACCGTATTTTTTTGCAATCTCAATATATTTGGCTGTTGCTGATAAGGATTTATCATTGACAAAGCGTTTATACATCGCTTTTTGTCTAGGCTCCCCTGCTTGTAAATATTCTCCAAAACGGCTTTTAGGATCAATAAACGTTTGGTTATATTTTCCACTCAAAACGCCCCCTGCCATCGGCGAGTAGGGAAGAAGCGAAATGCTCTCTTTGCGGCAGACATTTGCAAGTTCGTCTAAGAAGCGGGGATTGAGCAGTGAAAAGTTGTTTTGAATGGATTCAAAACGTGCTAGCTTTTCATATTGAGAGATTGTATTTGATTTCGTTAGCCCATAGGCTGTGTCATTGGATGTGCCGATGTAGCGTACTTTGCCAGATTGAATGAGTTCATCAAAGGCTCTCATCGACTCCTCTTTTGGCACAATTTCATCAGGCCAGTGGACTTGATAAAGGTCGATGTAATCTGTTTTGAGACGTTTTAAACTTCCCTCAACCGCTTTTTGAATATGAAAACGATCGATTGCTGTGTAGCCATGGCGAATGGGTGGCACAAACCAGCCGTTTGCTGCTCCAGCAATTTTAGTTGCTAAAATGATGCTTTCACGAGGCTTTGTTGCAAGCCATTCACTGATAATCTCTTCAGTGACTCCAGCATAGCTCTCTTTGGGAGGAACAGGGTAAAGTTCAGCCGTATCGAAAAAATTAATGCCACGATCATACGCAGTATCGAGTATTTTGAATGATTCTGTCTTATTACTCCAACTACCGAAACTCATTGTACCCATACAAATGGGTGTCACTCTTAGTCCACTTTTTCCGATGTAACGATATTCCATCTCTCTTGCCTTTTCTCTTTTTTCAAAGTATAACATTTTGGCGATGCTTTGATATAATTAAATTTCTTCGAATAAGATCAAAAAGGTTTTGGATGACACATACACTTTTTTCTCCTTTAGATATGCATTTGCATTTACGTGATGAAGCGATGCTCAAAGTGGTTGCTCCACTGAGTGCACACAGTTTTGCGGGCGGTATCATCATGCCCAATGTTGTTCCTCCTATTACGACCATTGAAGCGGTACTTTCCTATAAAGAGCGCATTATAAGCGCTATTGGCAACAATGTATTTGATCCTTTGATGACACTTTTTTTTCGTTCGGATTATACGCGTGAATTTTTAGAAAAAGCAGCTTTACATGTAAAAGCGTTGAAGCTCTATCCTTCTGGCATTACAACCAATTCTGAGGGCGGTGTGGCAAGCATGGATATTGAGACATTGCGCCCTGTTTTGGAAGCGATGAGCGATCTTGGGCTTGTTTTATGTGTGCACGGTGAAACAAATGGTTTTGTAATGGATCGTGAAAAAGAGTTTGGCTCCATTTATGAAAGTTTAGCTTCTGCCTTTCCTCGCCTTAAAATCGTTATGGAGCACATTACCACCAAAGAGAGTGTGGCACTTTTGGACAAATATGAAAATCTTTATGCAACGATCACACTTCATCACCTCTTGATAACGTTAGATGATGTTGCCGGTGGAATGCTTCAACCTCACCTTTTTTGTAAACCCATAGCCAAGCGTTATGAAGACCGCGATGCACTTTTACATGTAAGCCTTAAAGCACATCCTAAAGTGATGTTTGGAAGTGATTCTGCGCCGCATCCGATTCATAAAAAAGAGTGTTGCGGTTGCGCGGCAGGTGTTTTTACGGCACCGATTGCCTTGCAAGCTCTCGTAGAACTATTTGACAAACATAACGCATTAGCTTCACTACAAGCGTTTGTCAGTAACAATGCACAAACAATTTATGGCTATAAACCTCTATATAAAGAGGTTATTTTAGAAAAAGTACCCTTTTACGTCACACACAGTTATGCTGACGTTGTCCCTATGTTTGCTAACGAAACATTGGCTTGGAGTATTACACATGTCGTATAAAATTCTTATTTTAGAAGACAACACACTGCTTCTTCAAACACTGGAAGATTTTTTAGGTGGGCATGATTATATTTGTACTTTGGTTTCAAGCGGAAAAGAGGCACTGAAACAGTGCTATGAAAACAAGTATGATCTTTATCTGTTAGATGTTAAAGTTCCAGATCTTAGTGGGTTCGATTTTTTAAAGGAACTTCGTGCATCGGGCGATCGTACCCCTGCTATTTTTGTGACATCCCTAAGCGATCAAGAGAGCCTTACAAAAGGTTTTATGTTAGGTGGCGATGATTATATTAAAAAGCCTTTTGATCTTGGAGAACTTTTGTTACGCATTAAAGCACTTTTAGCACGTGCAAAAGGGATTGTGGATGATTGGCTCGAAATTGATGATGAGTATAAGCTCAACCTTGCACGTAAACGTCTTTTTCACAATCAAGAAGAGCTTGACATCAATCTCAAAGATTTTGAATTGCTCTATTTGTTGGTCAAAGAGCGAGGTAAAGTTGTGACCAAAGAGATGATCCATGAAAGGCTTTGGAGCAGTAGTGAAGAAATCAATGAAGGATCAATCAGAGTTTACATCAATAATCTGAAAAAGATTTTTGGCAAAGATAGCATTTTAAATATCCGAGGAATTGGGTATCGTTTTGAGAAGTAGTGATAGAATTTTTTTTATTCGCTCCGTTTTAGCTTTTAGTGTTGCTATCTGTTTTGTAGCCCTCTTTGGCATTGCTTTATGGGAATATCTAGGAGAAAGCAAAGTTTGGGTTATTGTACCTTTGCTGGTTACTTCTTTAATCATTGGGTATCTCATCGTCTCTTATACCCTTTCATCTTTGTTTAAAACAAACCGTTTTCTCGATATTTTGCTCAAAGACACACTTCATGAGCTTAACATTCCTCTTTCTGTCATCAATGCAAATCTTCAAATGCTTCAAGCCGATGAGCAAGATGTTAAAAAGCTCAAGCGCTTAGAACGCATTGAATTAGCCAGTAAAGACTTATATACGCTTTATCAAGAGGTGGATTATTACATTAAAAAAGAGATTCAATCCGATGTTCGAGAGAAATTTTATCTGGATGAACTCGTAATGAAAGTCGTTGAAAAACAAAAAGAGATGGCTAATGGGGTGGATATTTTTTATAATGTTTTACATGTAGAGCTCTTTGCGGATAAACATGGTCTAGCCAAAGTCATTTCTAATTTGGTTCATAATGCTTTGAAATACAACCAAAATCATAACCCTCTTTCTATTTTTCAAGAAGAAGATACGCTTATCATTAAAGACCAAGGTATTGGTATGAGTGAGGCAGAGCTCTTTTTGGCATTTAATCGTTATTATCAGGTGGATACGACAAAAGAAGGATATGGTATAGGGCTCAGTCTTGTAAAGGCATATTGTGATGAGTTTAAAATAGCCATGCGTATTAATTCTCAAAAAAATGTGGGTACAGAGGTCATATTGGATATAGCATATCTCTTGAATAAAAAATGATATAATCAATAAAAATCATCATGGACATGACAATGGAAAATGAAGTCGTTTCTCAAAGTGACAAAGAGAAGTTTTTAGCCACATCAGAACTTTTTCTAAAAGAGTTTGAAGAGAAGTTTATAGACTATTTTACCTGTCTGTGTATCAGTTATGATAAGGTAATTACGAAAGAAGAGGCAAAAGAGGTTGCTTTGGCAATCTATCAAGGGCTCTTCAAGTGTGATTATGACATTGGTGAGCTTAGAGAAGATGTTTTTGTACATATGCGTCAAGATGGTGTGATGATAGGGTTTCTTATCAATCGAAGCATGTTTTATTTGATTGAAAATTATATTACCTTTACAAAAATGCATGATATGACACCACAAATTGAGCTTTTAATTGGGTGTGTGAGTAGATTTATTAATCTGATAGAAAGTGAAGTAACGCCTAAAGTATGTAATTTTACTGGAGCATTTGATATGAGCTTTAGTAATGATGTTATGTTCTCTCCAACCAATAATATTATTGAAACATTTAATCAAATGAAACAAGAAAAGCAGAGTGTTGTTTTCCTCAACCTTTATAAAGGTGTCCCTGTTAGCTCAGAAGCAACGGTAGTTGATATTGAAGGTGAAAATGTCACTTTTAAAATTGACCAATTGCAGGAAATTGCAATGAAGCTTGATGGTCAAGCCTTTATTGTCAAAAATGATTATTTTAATAAGCATCTAAAAGCAGATATTGTTTATAGTAATTTTCAAACAAATACAGTAGTGTTAACCAACTTTATTTATTTACTCAATATGCCAGCCCTTCAGCGAGAGTTTATCAGGGTTCATCCTGATATCATTGCTAAAGTTTTTCTACACCAATTTGGTAACCTTCAAACCAGTGGTCGGTTATATGATCTTTCTATGAGTGGTTTAGGTGTTGTAAGTAATGAAAATAATGGCATGTTTATTGGTGCAAAAGTTTTAATAGCCTTTGAATTAAATAGTGCTTTCGTTTCAACAGATGGGGATAGAAAAATTGAAGTACAAGGCGAAGTTATCAATATTATTGAATACAAAGACTCCTATAGATATTGTATGCGTATTTTTCCAGATCGTATTATGAGTGAAAAGATTTTACGTTATATAACGTTGAGGGAGCGTGAAATTCTCGAAGATCTTAATAGTGAGTTAAAAGATTATTTGGTGTAATAATGGCGATGGCATACAAGCTTTAAAGCTTACATACCACCTTGTTTTTTCATTTTCATTTCGATTTTATGTCCGAGTACAGAGAGTGAAAAGGTAATTGCAAAATAAACGGCAGCAATAATCAGCCACGTCTCAAATGGCGAAAAGGTGTTAGCAACGATTTCTCGTCCCACTTTGGTAAGATCGGTAATAGAAATAACAGAAACCAATGAAGAGTCTTTCACAAGTGCTATCATTTCTCCCACTAACGTTGGAAGTGCACGTTTGAGCGCTTGAGGCATGATAATATAAAGCATGGTTTGTGTATAGTTCATTCCAAGTGATTTCGCTGCTTCGTACTGCCCTTTGTCAATAGACTGAATAGCACCACGCAATACTTCTGCTATATAAGCTCCAAAGAAAAGCCCTAATGAAATGGCACCAGCTAAAAAGCGTTCAAGTTCAAATATGGTAGCGATAATAAAATAGAAGATAAAGATTTGAACAAGAAGTGGAGTCCCTCGGATAATAGCAATATAAACCGTTGCTATATCTTTGAAAAATTGATAATTTGAGATACGCATAAAGGCAAGGAGTGCACCTATCGAAAATGCTAAAATTGCAGCAAGTCCTGAGACTTCAAGCGTGACAATTAAGCCTTCAAGTAAAGGTCCTATATGCATTGATGTTTTTTTAGCAAGTGTGTCGCGTTCATAAACGCTATCACCGTCTTTAACGTTAATGGAATAACCATTTTCTATTGCTATCTCTTTACTGTCATCTCGTCCTTGAATGATCAAAGATGTCCCATTGATTTTTATCGTTCCATCGAGTGGCGCGGCTATGGTATCCGTTTTTTCATATGCGAAGTATTTAGGAACACTGGTCCATTTCCAAATATAGTTCATATTGGACGCAGCGACAAAGAGTAAATACCCAATGGCAACATAAAAAGCAACGGCCACTACGTGACCGAATGCTTTATTGTGCAAAAGATTTTGTTTTCCTTTTGCCACTGTTTACATTACCTTTTTTTGCCAAGCGGTATCTGTGAACCATCTGTCATAGATTTTTTTGTAGGTACCGTCATGTTGTGTTTGATTCAAGAAGTTATTAAGCCAGTTAAGGAAATCAGGATCACCTTTTCTGATAGCAAAACCAAGAGGTTCGTATGTAAGCTCTTCATCTAAGTGAACAAGTTTACCAGTAGCACCTTTTTCAGCAAAGAAGATCGCATTGTAAGGTTTGTCATAAACCATTCCATCTGCATTGCCATTAAGGACTTCTTGTGCCGCATCAGCTTCAGTTTCAAAGGTTCTAATTTTAGCTTTTTTGAACATTTTACGCGTTGCAATTTCGCCAGTTACACCAATTTTAGTCACGATTGTATATTCTGGTTTATCTAAATCACTCCATTTTTTACCTGCATGTTTTTTAGATGCAAGAATGGTTTGACCAACGCTAATGTAAGGATTCGCAAAGTTGATTTTGAGGTTTCTCTCTTGGGTAATCGTCATACCAGACATAATAATGTCATATTTACCGGTTAAAAGACCTGCAATGATACCATCCCATGCGGTTGGAACGAGTTGAAGCTTAACACCCATAGCTTTTGCCATTTCATTTGCCATATCAACATCAAATCCGATGATGTTACCTTGTTTGTCTTTCATCTCAAAAGGCATATACCCTGGCTCTAAACCAACGGTTAAGACTCCTTTTTGAATGATACTGTTGAGGGTTGATTTTTGCCATAGGTTGATATCATCAGCCATGGCATTAATGCCAAGCATTACAAGTAATGCTACTAAAAATTTTTTCATCGCTACTCTCCTTAAGGGTTTGTTTTTTAATGTGTTAATATTTCTTGTAAAAATTTCTGTGCGCGTTCTGTTTTTGGATTGGCAAAGAAAGCTTCAGGCGTGGCCTCTTCAATAATGACTCCCTCATCCATAAAGACAATACGATCGCAAACTTCTTTGGCAAAACCCATTTCATGGGTCACGCACACAATCGTAAAATTTTCATGTGCAAGTTCGCGCATAACATCCAAAACACCACCAATCATTTCAGGATCAAGGGCAGAGGTTGGTTCATCAAATAAAATAATTTTAGGTTTCATAGCAAGTGTTCTAGCAATAGCTACACGTTGTTTTTGACCACCACTTAGCTCATTAGGATAACCTTCCGCTTTATGTACTAAGCCTACGCGTTCTAGAAGTTTAAGAGCTGCTTCATTGGCATCATGTTTGCTAATACCTTTGACCTTGCGTTGCGCGATAGTAATATTTTCTAAAATCGTTAAATGGGGAAAAAGATTGAAGTGTTGGAAAACCATGCCAGTTTCGGCACGAACTTGGTTAATGTTAACTTTTTTTGCATAGAGATCAAATCCGTCAATGACGATCTCGCCATTATCAATCTCTTCAAGTTTGTTTATACAGCGAATAAGCGTTGATTTACCGCTACCACTAGGTCCGCAAATCACAACAATTTCACCTTCTGTAACGGAAAAATTAATATTTTTAAGAACATGAAACGTGCCATAATATTTATTGACATTTTCCATGCGAACAATAGCTTGGCTCATTCAAACCTTTCTTGCGTTATGTGGCATAAACCATAATTGTAGCAGTAGAATATAAAAGTAAGATAAAGGGCTTTGATAGTTGAAAAAGACAAAAATTATTAATTACAGGAGGGTACATTTCCACTATCACTGGCAAAAGAGCTCAAAAAATGATATAAATTGGTAAGATCTTTTTCCGTAGTAATTAAAGGCGCATTGGGACATAAAGCTTTAATTGCAAGAGAGAGTTGGTTATTGTCATAAAAGATTTTCCATTCATTAGCGGTATGTTTTTTTCCCATAACGTCACCATTAAAACCACAAACAGGTTTTAAATATTGTGCGTAAAATACTTTCCCTTTTACGGTACTTGCATAAAGAGATGTTGAAAGCAAACAAGTGCCAAAAAATAGGGCACAGATAATCTTTTTCATCGCAATCCTTTAAAGGCTATTTTTGTAATTTTGAGACGTAGTTTGCAATTTCGTTTAAGTCTTCCATATTCATATTCTTGACTTGTTTAGACATGACTAACGTGGTACTGTGGGTTTTAAACTCACTCTCTTTATAAAACTTTAGGCTTTCCATTAGCTCTGCTACACTCTGCCCTGCAATGATGCCACTTTTACCAAAGGCTTTATTTCTACCGTCGGCTCCATGACATCCTGCACACTGTTTAAAAAGGGTTTCGCCATTATTTTGCGCAGATAAAAAAGAAGAGAGAAAAAGAAGAGTGAGAAGGGAATTTTTAATGTTTCGCGCCATAACCAAAAGCCTCCAATATTAAATAAGTATAAAAATATTTTACTAAATTTGATTATATCATGTTATTGTTGGGGAGATAAATAAAATTTTTTTTTTCGTAAGAAATTAATTTGTATGTGCTGTATTTTCACATATCATTTGATACAATGCCCCTTTTATCAAAGTGAGAGGTTAAGAGTGATAAGTAATAAATTTAAAGAGTTAGGCGCAGATTTTTTACTATTAATGGTTGCTGTGGCATGGGGAAGTACATTTTTTGTAGTACAAGCAGCGGTAAATGAAACACCTGTTTATACATTCTTGTTTTGGCGATTTTCTTTAGCGGGTCTTTTAATGGCACTTATTTCATTCAAACAAATTCGTTATCTCAATTTCAAGGTTTTAAAAGCAGGGGCTCTTTTGGGTCTTTTTATGTTTTTAGGTTATGCGTTTCAAACTTTTGCACTTACGTATACGTACTCTTCAACAGTAGGTTTTATCACAGGGCTTAGTGTCATTGTCGTTCCTTTTGTGACATATCTTATTTTTAAACAAAAGGCTTCAATGTTTTCGACATTGGGAGCCATTATAGCTTCAGTGGGACTTTACTTTTTAACACTCAATAATGAATTAGGTTTATCTTTGGGTGAATTTTATGCTTTTGTCTGTGCAATGATGTTTGCATTACATATTGTTTTTACAGGTCACCTCTCACGTCAACACAATATATACCTTTTAGTGATGATTCAGTTTTTAACAGTTGGGATTTGTTCTTTCATTGGAGGTTTTATGATGGAAGATTCAATCATGCCTCCTAACACTAATAGGTTGTTTGTAGATGCCATAGCCATTACGGTTATTTTTGCAACAATTTTTGCCTTTTGGGTACAAACAGCGATGCAACGTTTCACAACGGCAGCAAAAACTGCGATTATTTTTACGATGGAGCCAGTAAGTGCAGGTATTTTTGGTTATTTCTTCGCAAACGAACTTTTAACATTTCCCCAAATATGTGGTGCTGTGATGATTTTAGGTGGCATGCTTACGGCAGAACTTGGCTCATACTATATGGAGCAGTATCGCAGAAGGAATAATGCTATTTAGTGTACAGAATATTAACGTCTTTCATTTTTTAGTTTCAAATACCTCCTTCTGAACTCGTTGGGTGATATATCTAATGCAACTTAGTTGTGACTTAATAGCTTTTTAGATAACATTCACTATTAACTAATGAGGAAAATCATGAGTGAACAAATTAAAACATTGTTTCAAGAACACGACATCAAATTTACAGCCGCACGCTCCTCCATTTTAGAGGTGCTCAAAGAGACGCATCATCCTATGAACTATGAGCAAATTAAAGAGAAGATGAATATTACAATGGATAAAGCGACGTTTTATCGTAATATCGCCAAGTTTGAAGAATTGGGAATGGTGCATAAATTTGAGGCCGATGATCGTAAGTGGTATTTTGAACTTTCTAGTACCACGCATGCCCATTTTATCTGTGAACAGTGTCATCAAATAACCTGTATGAATGTTGATCTTGGTAACGTAGAGGGTGATGTAAAAAGTATTGTACTTAAAGGTACATGTAAGGAGTGTCGCACATGAAAAAACTTTTACATGTAAGCTTTTTAGTGCTATTTTTCTTGAGTGGCTGTGCTGTTAAAAAAAATATTACTACGTCAGAAACGTATGTCATTACAATTAAAAACAAACAGATTGCACTTTCTGATACGGGTTTTATTAATCAAGGGCAAGATTATACCAATGTGCAAATTTTTTCTGCAGGAAGTGTGCTTTTCAATCTTGAAATGATGGGAAATAGCATCTGTTTGGATGGAAGATGTATGGATAAGCTCTCTTTCAATCAGCAGTTCTTTCAAGAAGAACATTATGTAGGGTTAATGGAAGAGATTATTGCGAAACAACCTATTTTTGAAGGCAAAAATTTACATCAAACGAGTCATGGTTTTGAACAAGAGTTAGATTTTCCTCATAGCCATATTATCTATAAAATTGAAGACTCAAATCTCTCTTTTAGAGACACAAAACAGGGTATTCTGATCCGTTTAAAACCATTACAATAAAGGAATTTTATGAAATTTGTTGGAGCGCATGTCAGTGCCAGTGGCGGAGTTTTTAATGCTCCCATTAATGCCACAAAAATTGGAGCAAAAGCCTTTGCTCTCTTTACTAAAAATCAACGTCAATGGGAAGGTAAACCTTTGACACAAGATGAGATTGATCGTTTTAAAGTCGAATTAGAAAAAGCACAGATTTTACCCAAGCATGTTCTACCTCATGATAGTTATTTGATTAACATTGGTCACCCTGAGCATGAAGCACGTGAAAAATCGTTGAGTGCCTTTTTAGATGAGGTAAAACGCTGTGAAGCTTTAGGACTTGATAAACTCAATTTTCATCCAGGGAGTCATTTGAAACAGATAGATGAAGAGGCATGCTTGGAGCTCATTAGTGCATCCATGAATGAGGTGTTACGTCAGACAAGTGGTGTGAGCTTGATAGTAGAGAATACAGCAGGACAAGGAAGCAACATGGGTTACAAAATGGAACACTTAGGCTACCTGATGGATAACTCTATCGATAAAGAACGTGTCGGGGTTTGCATCGATACTTGCCATCTGTTTACCTCAGGTTACGATATTAGAAGTGAAGAGGTATATAGGCAAACGATGGAAAAATTTGCTACAATCGTCGGATTTAAGTATCTCAAGGGGATGCACTTAAATGATTCTAAGCCCGATTTGGGCGCTCGTGTTGATAGACATGATTCTATCGGCAAGGGAAAACTTGGAGTCGAGCCGTTCAGGTTTATTATGAATGATGAACGCCTTAATGACATTCCTTTGGTTCTTGAAACAATCGATGATTCCATATGGGCAGAAGAAATCGCACTGCTTTATAGTCTTGTCAACTAAAAAACCTTAAGGAACCTATATGAAACAAACGGTAAAAGTAGTCACTCTGCTCAGTCTTAGTGCGGCGACGTTACTAGCTTCAGGATACCGTATACCTGAGCAATCTTTAAATTCTGTAGCACTGAGTGCAGCATATGTTGCAGGGGCAAATGGGGCAGATGCCAGTTACTATAATCCCGCGAATATGTCGTTTATGGAAAATGGCGCTTTTACTGAAGTTGCAATGACCTATATTAATTTGCCAAAAGTGAAGTATACCGATGCTCAAAGCAGTACTTTGAACGGTGATTCTAAAGAAGAGCAGTTTTTAATGCCGAATTTGCATTATGTCTCCCCAATGGTAGGTAACTGGCGTTATGGTCTTTCTATTACAGCTCCAGCTGGTCTTTCCAAACGTTGGGATGAAGCTTTCCCAAAAGCTAGCTCAGAAGAGTTTACACTTAAAGTTATTGAAGTGAATCCAACAGCAAGTTATCTTGTTAATGATCAATTTTCACTTGGTTTTGGTGTTCGAGGTGTTTATACGGATGGTGTTGTTAAGAGCAATGCTTCTGGACTTGGATCGCCAGCAAATAGAGACCTTACTGGAGATTCAATTGATTTTGGATATAACTTGGCTCTTAGTTACAAGCCAATTAAAGATTTAACTTTAGCTGCAACGTATCGCTCAAAAGTTGATTTAACGGTTGAAGGTGATGCAACGCTTGTAAGTGGCATGTATAAGGGAGGTGCTTCTGTTACCATTCCTTTACCTGCTTCTTTAGCATTAGCAACTGCCTATACGTATGATAAAACAACCGTTGAATTTGTGTACGAGCGAACCTATTGGTCAGCTTATAAAAATTTAGATTTTAATTATGATGTTGATTTAACAGCTACCGCTATGGCAGCATTTGATAAGCCAATCTTAAAAAATTGGAAAGATTCTAATGCTTATCGTATTGGGTTAAGTCACCAATGTACAGATAATCTTAAAATGATGCTTGGTTTTGCAATTGATAAATCGCCTACTCCAGATAATACTCTTGGTTTCGAGTTACCAGACTCAGATGCAAAACTATACTCGATTGGTTTTGAGTATAAAGTGACTCAAAACCTGAAAGTGGGTCTAGCTTATTTGTATGATGATAAAGAAGATCGAACAATTACAAGTAGAGCAAATTCAACAGCACCGTATGGAACATTTTCAGATTCTGCAGCCCATTTAGTGACGGCATCATTTAAATATAAGTTTTAAACATGCTAACCTATCCGTATCAGAATTTTTATGAGATTATAGAAGCGAATGCTAAAAATGCTCCTAAAAAAACAGCTATATTTATCGATGATCGCAAAGTTACGTATTCAAAGCTCAAGCAAAATATTGATACCTTTGCACGTTTTTTAGAATTTAGCGGGATTAAAAGCGGAGAGAGAGTTGCCATGATTGTTGGCAACTCTGAAGAGTTTGTTGTCTCTTTATTTGCAATTACGAAAATTGGGGCTATTGCAGTACCCCTAAATACTTTTTTGAAAAAAGAAGAATTTGAGTATATTCTGAATGATTGTGGTGCGCGGATGCTTATTTCATCTGCATCATTTGCAAATGAGACAAAAAATTTGCTCAATACAACAAAAATCGAAAAAATTGTTTGGACAGATAAATATCCCTATTTAGATGAGCAAAATTATAGCTTCACTGAAATTGATGCAAATCTAGGAAATCATGAACGTTCACTAAAACGACCACGGTTAGATGATCTTGCTTGTATCGTATACACATCAGGAACAACAGGTAAACCTAAGGGAGCTATGCTTTCTTATCGCAACTTTTTTTCCAATGCTATTGCTGGGTCTATTTCATTTCAAATTACAGAGAAAGATCGCTTCATCGTATTTTTACCAATGTTTCACTCTTTTACTCTCTCTATTATGGTACTTCTTCCAATGTTTACCTGTTCAAGCATTGTCATTGTTCGCTCTGTTTTCCCTTTTGCCAATGTGCTTAAGCAGACATTGCTTAAACAAGTGACAATTTTCTTGGGAGTTCCAACTCTTTATAACGCACTTTTAAAAGCAAAAATTCCATGGTATTTTATGTGGTTTAATAAAGTACGTATTTTTATATCTGGAAGTGCACCTCTCAGTGAACAATCACTCCATGATTTTAATGCAAAATTTAAAAAAGCAAAGCTTTTAGAAGGGTATGGCTTAAGTGAATGTTCACCAGCTGTTTGTGTCAATCGACTTGATCATCAAAAACCACTTTCGGTTGGGCTACCGCTTCCTAGCTATGAAGTAAAAATCGTTAATGAAGAGATGATGGAAGTTAGAACTGGTGAGGTGGGTGAAATTATGGTTAAGGGAGATTGTGTTATGCACGGTTATCTTAACCACGTAAATTCAACAGATGAAACAATTATGAATGGCTGGTTGCTTACAGGAGATTTAGGTAAAAAAGATGAAGATGGCTTTATCTACATTGTTGATCGTAAAAAAGACCTTATTATTTCCAAAGGAATTAATATTTACCCTCGTGAGATAGAAGAAATTATTTATAAATATGAAGGTGTTGATTCAGTTGCAGTGATTGGTGTTAAAGACGAAACCAAAGATGAAGATGTTTTAGCATTTATTCAACCCAAAGAGGGTATTGAACTTCAGGAAATGGAATTACGCCAATATCTTAAAAAACATTTAGCAAATTTTAAGTTACCTAAGCATATTTATTTTGTTGAAGAGCTTCCAAAAAATGCAACAGGTAAGGTTCTTAAGCGTATTTTAAAAGAGAAAGTACAAAGTGGTGGAATATTACGTAAAAAATAGAGATTAACTTTTTCATCAAAGGGTTATTTTATCATCATCTTGTCATTATAAGTTATACTATAATTTTTTTATTTGGATTCAAAGGTTTGTATTGCAGTATTTAGTAGATTTTTTAGAGAGTAAAACGGTTCAAACATCAAAAATTTATGAGCATCTTAAGTGTTCTATTGACGAAGCAAAATTTTTACAAATGATGACCAAAGAGTATGTCTTAGGTTCTGTAGAAATGGGTGTTGCTGATGGTCTTATTAAACTTTTTGGTGATAAAAATTATGCGCATTTACAACAACTTTCCCTTGTTAAAGACATCATTGAACAAGGCTGGATTATTCAGAATAGCTTTCTAACTTCAAAGATTATGGATGTCTCAAATTTAGAACTTTTAAACAGTACTGTTACTTTAAGCTCTGCTTTTTTGAAGCTATTAGAAGAAGGAACACTTGAAGTAGTGTTACCAGATGTTACGCCCTATGAAGATCATCTTGAATATTTAAAAGATCAATTTTTTCGTATTGAACTTTATCAAAAACTCAGCCAAACGAAGCACAATGCTACGGAAAATTCACCGAGTATTGGACGCCTAAAAAATAAACTTGAACTTTTAGAGAGTCGTATTGTTGAGCGTATAAAAGTAACACAAAATGAGATCATTGTAGAGACAATTTTTAAAGAAAATGAGTTGAATGCAAAAGAACAGCTCATTTTCCTAGCACTTTTAAAAGAAGAATATGCGGGAGAGTTTGAAAGTTTACGCGATATGAATACGCTCATAAGTCTTATCAGTATTGATGATTACGAGAAGATTAAAAATCGCTCACTTTTAGAAGAGGGTTCTAAACTCATTGAAAATTTGATAATTGATTACGATGAAATGCTGAGTACTTTTGGTGGTGTGACACGAAGCTTCTTTATTAGTGAAGAGTTTTTGCAAAAGATTATGCATCCTAACAAAGAGAAAAAAAGTAAGAAAATAAAACTCGATATGCTCATCGGTGAGCAGGAACTTTTTGAATTGATCGACCCAAAGACCAATTTGGATGATGTGATTTTACATCCAAAGACCAAAGAGGTGCTTGATAATTTACTGAAACAAATTGATAAAAACGTGGTGAAATTGCTGCGCGAATGGGGAATAAAAGAGAGGCGTAGTGGCATTGATGCTAAGATTATTCTTTATGGTCCTCCAGGAACGGGCAAAACGATGACAGCTCTTTCTTTGGCTAAGTCAATGAAAAAACGTGTCCTTAGCTTTGATTGCTCTAAGATTCTTTCCAAATATGTCGGCGAGAGTGAAAAAAATGTACGCAGTATTTTTGATACCTACAAAGAACTGTGTAAAAAGACGAAAAGTGAGCCATTATTGCTTTTGAATGAAGCTGATCAGTTCTTGAGTGCACGCTCAACCGACAGCGGAGCGAGTGCCGATAAAATGCACAATCAGATGCAAAATATATTTTTAGAGCAGATTGAACGTTTCGATGGACTACTTATTGCAACGACAAATCTTTTGGAGACGATTGATCCCGCATTTTCAAGGCGTTTTGACTATAAAATTGCTTTTGAAAAGCCTGATTTAAAACAGCGAATTGAACTTTGGAAAAAACTCTTACCTGAAAATGCGACCTATGAAGAGGGATTGGATATTGAAAAACTCGCTTCGTATCCACTGACAGGTGGCCAGATTAAAGTGGTACTTAAAAATACAGCTTTAAAAGTGGCTACTAAAGTAAAGCCTCTGTTTACCTTTGAGGATTTCAAACTTGCCATTGATCGTGAAACCAAAGGTGCCTTTGGTGATGCTAAGTCGGTTGGATTCATGAACTAAAAAGGCATAAGCAAGCCTTTTTGAGTGTTTACATGTAAACATTCAGATGGATTTGTTGTGAAGTTATCTTTTTTGTTCATTAGAGGCAAGTTTTTCGAAGAAACATCTTTGTCTGGTACATTTGTGGTTAACGTAGTTTTTGTGTTTTTACTCAAATAGCATTATAAAAAAATGAAGGAATGATGATGACCCCTTTGTCGCATATGGATTTTGCACATCCTTATTTTGGAGCTTTTTTTCTCCTAATCTTTGGTGCTGTTGTTTTTTATGGTATCACCGTGTTAGCACGCTCGATCAGTCGCAAGATGGCACGATTGGATACCGAAAAACTCAAGCTCGGCATTTATGAGTGTGGTCCTGAAGTCACCAAACAACCCAACAAAATTTCTGCACATTTTTATCTTTTTGCCGTTTTGTTCATTCTGTTTGATGTTGAAATTATTTTTATGTTTCCTTGGGCAGTAGATTTTAAAGTCCTAGGAATGTTTGGGTTTACTGAAATGATTTTATTTGTCATCGTTTTAACCATTGGTTTTGTATATGCATGGAAAAAAGGAGCGCTCGAATGGCACAGCATAAGATAAATTACCTTCAAGAAGCGGGGCTTCCTGTGGCGTTGACTACAGTGGATAAGCTCGTTCAATGGGGTAGAAGTAATTCATTATGGCCACTCACCTATGGGCTTGCTTGTTGCGCGATTGAGATGATGGCAACGGGTGCGAGTCGTTACGACTTTGACCGTTTTGGAACGATTTTTAGAGCGAGTCCTAGACAAGCCGATGTGCTTGTGATTGCAGGTACACTTACTAAAAAACATGCACCGTTTATGCGTCGATTGTACGATCAAATGCCTGATCCAAAATGGGTGATTAGTATGGGAAGTTGTGCCAATACGGGTGGTATGTTTAATACCTATGCAACCGTTCAAGGAGCAGATCGCATCGTTCCTGTGGATATTTATCTCCCAGGTTGTGCTCCACGACCTGAAACCCTTCAATATGCCCTTATGCTTCTACAAAAGAAAATTCGAACGGAAAAAGCATCACGCAGATTAGAACCTAAAAGGTTGGTATGATGAGAAGTTATAGCGATAAACAAAATGTTCAAAAAAAGCCTTATTTTAGTGATCGTTACTTCGTTGCACCACAGATTCCGAAAGATATTGTCGAAAGTGATGAAATTTTTACCAATGATTTGAGCGTACTAAAAGCAAAATTTGAAATTAAAGAAGCCTATATTCAAAGAGGGCAGTTAGTTGTTTATATTGATCCTAAAGATAATGTAGCGGTGCTCAAAACACTTCGAGACGAACTCTCCTATAACTTTTTAACTGAACACAGCGCTATTGATTGGTTAGCAAAAAGTGGAGAATTTGAAATTTTTTACCAACTCCTTTCGACATTTAAACGCAAACGCTTACGCGTTAAATGTTTTATCAAAGAAAAAGAAGTGCTCAAAAGTGTCAGTAGCCTCTATGCGAGTGCGAATTGGGCAGAGCGTGAGATGTACGATATGTTCGGTGTCATCATCAGTGGGCATCCGTATATGAAACGTCTTTTGATGCCAGATGATTGGTTTGATCATCCTCTTCGTAAAACTTATCCATTGCATGGTGATGAAGTGGCACAGTGGTATGAAATCGATAAGATTTTTGGCAAAGAGTATCGTGATATCATAGGACCAGAAGAGCGTGATAGTGCACGTATTGATGTGAACGATACCTATCGTTTCGCGCACCTTAATCATGAAGTTCCTTTTGGGGCTGAACCAAGCCAAGAAAAAACGTTCACTGATTATCAAGAAGAGGGTGGCGTATTTATCGTGAAAAAGCTCAAAAAAGAAGATGCTAAAATCGTGAAAGAGAGATACTAATCATGCAAAAAGTCAACAGACTTAAACCCTTTTTTGAAAATGTGGTCTTTGAGCGTGAAGATAACCACATGATCGTAAACTTTGGACCACAGCATCCAAGTTCGCATGGACAGTTACGTCTGATTTTAGAACTGGATGGCGAGAAGGTTTCAAAAGCAACCCCTGATATTGGTTACTTGCATCGTGGTATGGAAAAGATGGCTGAAAATATGATCTACAATGAGTTTTTGCCAACGACGGATAGAATGGATTATATCGCTGCAAGTGCGAACAATTATGGTTTTGCGTTAGCGGTGGAGACACTCATTGGTCTTGAAGTCCCAAGACGAGCTAAAGTGATTCGTATGATGATACTAGAGCTGAACCGTATCTCTTCACACCTTTTCTGGCTTGCAACGCACGCGCTTGATGTGGGAGCAATGACTATTTTCCTTTATGCTTTCAGAGAAAGAGAATATACCCTCGATTTGATTGAAGATTATTGCGGTGCTCGTTTGACGCACTCTTCAGTAAGAATTGGCGGTGTGCCTCTTGATCTTCCACAAGGCTGGATTGCAGGACTCAACAAATTTATTAACCATTTACCCCTTGATATTGGTGATTATGAAGGGTTGTTAGACCAAAACCGTATTTGGAAAATGCGTTTGGAAGATGTTGGTGTCGTGACACCTGAACAAGCGCAAAGCTGGGGCTGTTCTGGTCCGATGCTTCGAGGCTCTGGTATCGCATGGGATATTCGTAAAGAAGAGCCTTATGAACTTTATAATGAAGTGGAATTTGATGTGCCAGTGAGTACAACCTGCGATAGTTACGGTAGGTATAAACTGCATATGGAAGAGATGCGCCAAAGTATTCGCATCCTTAAACAGCTTATCCCGATGTATGAGCAAACTTCTCCTGAGATCATCGCCCATGCTCCAAGTTATGTTTCTGCCCCTAAAGAGCAGATTATGACGCAAAATTATTCGTTGATGCAGCATTTTGTGTTAGTAACACAAGGTATGCGTCCACCTGTGGGTGAAGTGTATGTGGCTACTGAATCACCTAAAGGAGAGCTTGGTTTTTATATCAATTCCCAAGGCGATCCATACCCGTACCGATTGAAACTGAGAACACCAAGTTTCTTCCACACTGCATTTTTACAAGAGTTGTTAGTGGGTGAATATCTTGCCGACGTTGTTGCGATCATTGGTAACGCAAACATCGTTTTTGGCGAAATTGACAGATAGGAGAGAGAATGCAACGTTATGATTTACGCCATTTGGGCGATGATTTTTACGGACGTATGCTTGAGATCATTGATGAGACTTCCTTGGGTGAGGTTTCTATCTTTATGTTTGAAATCGGTGATTTCTCTCCTATTCAAAAAAGCGCGGATGTGATTAAAGAGGCAGGCTGGACACTGATGAACTCTTTGAAGTTTAATGAAGCCGACTGGACGATTGTTGTTAAAAAAGTAAAAAGTGAAGTAGCGTAATGGCAACGAAGCAATTTATAAAGGGCTTAAATCAATCCAATAATGAGCAATTTGCATTTACATGTAAAGGATTTGATCTTATTATCTGTGTGGGAACACTGCCTTCCCGCTATGATGCAACACTTTTTGAAAACTTACGTGCTAGTGATGCTCACATGGTCTATCTTTTTACGATGGAAGACCCAACCTTGGTTGCAAAAAGTGCTTTCTTTAGCCGTTATGAAGTAGGTTCAGAAGAGGGTGTATTTGCACTTTTAGCAAAAAGTTTTCTTTTACATGTAAAGATTCCAGAGCATATCAAAAACTATTTTGAAGAGCTTGATGAAGGGTATATCAGCGCTGAGAGTAATCTTGGTGAAGAAGAAATTGAAGAGATTGAAGCGTTGTATCAAGAGGCGAGTCATGTGTTGTTAGTGTTAGGAGAGGATCTTGTATGTCATCCAAGAGCTTCTGCTATAGCGCACCTTGCAGGATTAATCGCAAAGTATGGCAAAGCAAAGTTATTGGTTGTAGGTAGCACACCTGAAATGATCGTAACATCTAAGAGTGAAACTGCATTAGATGAGGTTGCAGAGTTAAAAAGCTTTGATGGGGTTGTTGTCTATCAATGCCCTATAACAAAAGCGGATGAAGAGCAACTTCTCATAGGTTCCGCCCAGTTTCAAATGGCAGCCAAAGTACAAAATAGCGATAAAATCAGTGTGACTATCAACCAAGAGGTCTATCCTCGCACCTTTGTACGCGACGATAGTTTAAAAGGCGTGATCGCTTTAATGCCCTGTGCGAAAGCGGATTCGAGCTATCCCTACCATGTAGTAAAAATAGTGAAGGCAGAAGTGCAATGAGCGATGTTTTAATAACCATAGATGGAAAACAGTGTACCGCCCAAGAGGGTGAATACGTTTTAGGCGTTGCGCGCAGAAATGATATTTTTATTCCCGCGCTCTGTTATGTGACCAACTGTTCGCCAACGCTTGCATGTCGTTTGTGTTTGGTGGATATTGATGGCAAAAGGGCGTACAGTTGTAATGCGCGTGCTAAAGAGGGTATGAACGTTATCACCAAAACAGAGGAAATAGAAAAAGAGCGTCGTGCGATTATGGAGATCTACGACATTAACCACCCATTAGAGTGTGGTGTGTGCGACCAAAGCGGTGAATGTGAACTTCAGAACTACACCTTGCATATGGGTGTAGATAGCCAACATCACTGCATTGCCGACACACATCGCCCGACGAAACAGTGGGGTAAAATCCATTATGACGCATCGTTATGTATTGTGTGTGAGCGTTGTGTCACGGTCTGTAAAGACATGATCGGCGAATCAGCGCTTAAAACCGTTCCTCGCGGTGGGGCTGAGCTTGATAAGGCATGGAAAGATAAAACCGAAAAAGACGCCTATGCGATGTGGAATAAACTTCAAAAGTCCATCATCGGGATCGCCAGTGGCGCTGAAACCTTAGACTGTACGCAGTGTGGCGAATGTACCGCCGTATGCCCTGTGGGTGCACTCGTAGGTTCAGACTTCCAATACACTTCCAACGCGTGGGAACTGAAAAAAATTCCAGCGTCCAATCCTCACAGTTCAGATTGTTCACTTCTTTATTACGATGTCAAACACACGAGTATTAGTAACCCTTCGCCAAAAATTTATCGCGTCAATAGTGACCATAATTACGCACCGCTTCATGCGGCAGCACGTTATGGCTTTGACTTCCAAAATGAGGTTACATGTAAAGATGAAAACACCTTTACTAAAGCAGTTGAACTGCTTCAAACCAAAGTCGACACCATTGTTTTTGATAGTTACATGACCAATGAAGAAGCACTGATTTTACAAAAACTCAAAGAAAAATTTGGCTTTAAATTAATCAATGAAGATGCCAAAGCGTATCAAAACTTCCTCAAACATTTTGCAAGCACTGCGGGCACAAGCTTGTACGGTGGTGATTTAAAAAGTATTGCTGAAAGCAATTTTGTGGTGAGTTTTGGGACAGCGATTAAAACCGATAGCCCCAATGCGGGTTATGCGATGAACAATGCGATTGGTATGAACAAAGGTGCTGGAATTTATTTCCACCCTGTGGCTGATCCTATCGTTGCGGGTTATTCTAAAAACCTACTCAGCATCACCCATAAAATTGGTGCTGAAGAAGCCATTGCTTACCTCTTACTTGATCTTTTTGGAGACAAAGAAGCGATGCCAAAAAGTGTTGTGGAATATTTGGCAACTTTTCACACTATAGAGACAAAAACCATTCAAGAGAGCGTCAAAGAAGAGATCAAAGAGATGGTCAAAGACGAAGAGAGTGGTGAGGAAAAAGAGGTTGTTAAGACCATCACGAAAATGGTGGATAAAGAGATCGAAGTTGACACCAATGCGCTGGTTGAAATGATTGGCGCGGAAGCGGATTTGGTTGAAAAAATTACCAAGCTTTTGGATAAAAAAGATAGCTTTAGTTTGATCGCGGGTGAAGATTTGTACAACCATCCACGAGCGGAAAATATCGCCAAACTGTTAGGCTTGATCGAGCGATTTACCGCATTTAAATTGGTCATTATCCCATCACGTACCAATACACTCGGTGTTTCACTGATTTGTGATTTAGATGAACAAAAAGGTAACTTTACACTAGGTTACAATGTTAAAGGCGACTTTACTCTAAGCGCTCTTGGTAAGGGTGATTTGGATATGCCAGCCCTTAATCAACAAGAGGGAACGTTTACATCGATGAATAAACGCGTGGTCCCAACCAATGCGGCATTGCCATTTAAAGGCTATTGTCTCAATGATATTGCCAACGCTTTGGGTTTAGAAACAGAGTGGACGATTGATTACACGCCGTATTTGCCTCTTGACAAAGGTTTTAAAGCAGAGAAATTTGATGCTTTACCCAATCGTTTTGAAAACGATGGCACTGAAAATCGTGGCTACGTATTGACTGCGCAAACCTTTACATGTAAAGATGATGTAGCGCCAATAGAAAGCTTTACATGTAAAGAGGGCGATGTGGTGTACAGAGCTAACCCAGTGCATCAGTTTAGTGCCTTTACGAACAAAGCGCATCAACTTAATGAGGCGGGTGCACTGTATGTATCTACAGCTTTCTTAGAAGCTAAAAATCTTCACGATGGTGCGATAGTGACATTGGAAAATGATGAAGGTATAAAATTGCCAATTGCCATTAAAGAAGAAAAAATGATTGATGGACTCATTGCCTACCTTCCGACATTTGATACAAAAATTGATACCGCGCCGTTTTTTAAAGAGGGTTACCGCTTTGCTCACGTCGCGATTAAAGGAGTTGAACATGCTTGAAACAGCCGTTGTGGTTGAAACCATTGTCAAAGCCGTAATCGTTGTGTCCATTGTGGCAGCTATGGCAGGATTTGCGACGTTTATTGAGCGAAAAGTCTTAGCCTTTATGCAACGACGTCTTGGACCTATGAATGTGGGACCATATGGTTTGTTACAACTTGCCGCCGATGGTATTAAGCTCTTCACCAAAGAAGACATTATCCCACAAAATGCAGTTAAGCCCATCTTTATGATTGCGCCTGTCATTGCAGCAGTCACAGCATTCGTAGCAATGGCTGCAGTGCCTTATTTTCCAGAATTTACGCTTTTTGGCTATGTGATTCATCCGATTATCTCAGACATTAACGTAGCGCTTCTTTATGTTATGGGTGTGGCATCGGTGGGAATTTATGGACCGCTACTTGCTGGTATGAGCAGTGCCAACAAATGGTCACTTTTAGGTGCTGCACGTGCCGTAGTACAGATGCTTTCGTTTGAAGTCGTGAGTGGTTTGTCGGTGCTTGCTCCGATTATGCTGATAGGTTCTCTTTCTTTAATCGATATCAATGACTATCAAGTCGGGGGCATGAGCCATTGGCTGATTTGGAAACAACCTCTAGCCTTTATTCTTTTTGCAATGTCAGGATTTATGGAAACGAATCGTGCACCCTTTGATACAATAGAATTTGAAGCTGAAGTCGTTGCAGGCTATGCAACGGAGTATTCAGGAATGCGTTGGGGTCTCTTTTTTATTGGAGAATATGCCAATATGATTACGATTTCGGTACTCGTAAGTATCGTCTTTATGGGTGGTTACAATCCGATTTGGTTTATCCCTGGCTCTCTTGCAATGCTCGTGAAAGTTTCTCTATGGATTTTTATTTTCTTGTGGGTAAGGGCAGCATGGCCACACATTAGACCCGATCAATTGATGTGGGTCTGTTGGAAAGTGTTGATGCCTTTAGCCGTAGTCAATATCTTGATTACGGGCTTTGTGCTGATTTAGGAGGCGAGGATGGAACTAAAAGATTTTACACAACGAAATTGTGCCCCTGGATATATCTTTTTTGAGGGTGAAAATGTACCTGAAAATGGTTGGCAAGCTTTTAAGAAAGTGGTAAAAAGAAGCCTAAAAGGTGAGCTTTTTGTGGGGCTTTGGATTGTATTTCGAGAGATGATTCGTTTTGATATTCATACGATTCAGTATCCTGCCCAAAAATATGAGATGAGCCCACGTTATCGTGCTATTCATCGCTTACTTCGCCTATTTGAAAGTGGCAGTGAACGCTGCATCGGGTGTGGGTTGTGTGAGAAAATTTGTATTTCAAATTGTATTCGCATGGACACACACATTGATGAAAAAAGCCGTAAAGTGGTGAGTGAGTACAGCATTAACTTCGGGCGGTGCATCTTTTGCGGGTATTGCGCTGAAGTGTGTCCTGAACTTGCGATTGTACACGGGGTAGAGTATGAAAATGCCAGCGAGCAACGAGCTCATTTTGGCCTTAAAGAGGATATGTTAACACCACTTGATACTTTTAAAGCCAAACAACAAAAAGAGTTTCCAGGATTTGGTGCATTAAGTGATAATGCCGATGACAATGTAAAACAAACACCATTAGCGTATTGAGGTAGCCATGTATGAAATTATAGCGTTTTATGTTTTTGCCACACTCACCATCGGTATGTTTGGAATTGTGGTGATGAGCTCTAACGCACTCTATGCCATGAGTGCCTTAGCCGGTGGAATGATTTTTATCTCAGGTTTCTTTTTTATTTTAGATGCCGAGTTCTTAGGAGTGGTTCAAATCGTCGTTTATTCGGGTGCGATTATGGCTCTGTACGCATTTGGTATGATGTTTTTTGATACAACTCGTGATGTCAGTGAAAAAATGCGTTCCAAAAAAATTGCCTATACGCTTTCTGTAATCAGTGCAATTTTAGTCGTGACGATTTTGTGTGCACCGTTAGCATCTGAAGAGATTGAAGCCATGTATCCATCCATTGACACTGTTGGTAATGTACAAATGATCGGTGTGGTTCTCTTTACCAAATATTTAGTTCCATTTGAGTTAGCGGCTATTATGCTTTTAGTAGCAATGATTGCGGGTATTGTGCTTGCGAGTAAGCGCATGGATGAATACTTAGCTATGGAAGAGAATGAAATCGAATATCCAAAGGAGACTAAATGATCACCTTAACACATTACCTTGTATTAGCAGGTATTTTATTTTCCATTGGGCTTGTCGGTGTGATGCGACGAACCAACCTTTTAATGCTTTTCTTCTCAACAGAGATTTTATTGAATGCCATTAATGTTGGCTTTGTAGCAGTTTCAAAATACTATGGAGATCTTACCGGACAAATGTTCGCTTTTTTTATTATTGCGGTTGCCGCAAGTGAAGTAGCTGTTGGTCTTGGACTTCTGATTTTGTGGTATAAACGCAACGGTTCAGTAGATCTTAATAACCTTCAGACGATGAAAGGCTAGGTATGGAAAACTATCTTTATACAGCACTTTTTGCCCCTTTAGTAAGCTCTTTGTTTGTGGCTCTTTTTGCGGCACGTCCAAAGATGCTCATTACGGGAATTATTGCTTCTTTACTTATTGCTACATCAATGGTTGCATCTTTTGTTTTATTGATCAATGTGAACACCTATGGCCCTTTACATGTAACGATGATGGACTGGATTGCAGCTGGTAATCTAGAGGTTCCTTTCGGCTTTGTTGTAGACGAAGTTTCCGTGATTATGATGGTGACTGTAACCTTGGTTTCAACCATTGTTCATGTTTATTCAATTGGATATATGGATCATGACAAAAGTTTTAACCGTTTTTTCTCTTACCTGTCAGCCTTTGTTTTTTCAATGATGATTTTGGTTATGAGTGATAACTTTGTAGGTCTTTTTATCGGATGGGAAGGTGTGGGTCTTTGTTCATGGTTACTCATTGGTTTTTGGTACGAAAGGCACTCCGCTTCTTGGGCAGCTAATGAAGCATTTATTATGAACCGCATCGCCGATCTTGGAATGCTTATGGGGCTTTTCCTGATTTATTGGACTGTTGGCTCATTTCAATACGATGATGTTTTTGCGAGTGTCAAAACGATGGATCCGGTACTTCTTGCAACGATTGGATTATTTTTATTCATCGGTGCAATGGG
This sequence comes from Sulfurospirillum diekertiae, assembly GCF_002309535.1. GTDB lineage: Bacteria > Campylobacterota > Campylobacteria > Campylobacterales > Sulfurospirillaceae > Sulfurospirillum > Sulfurospirillum diekertiae. The sequence goes on from NZ_CP023275.1 coordinate 160,866, forward strand.
TAAATCAGCGCAGTTTCCACTCCATACATGGCTTGCCGATGCGATGGAAGGTCCAACGCCAGTTTCTGCTTTGATTCATGCGGCAACGATGGTAACAGCAGGTGTTTATTTGGTTATTCGCTGTGGTGAAATGTATACATTGATTCCAGATGTTGGCTTTGCCATCGCATCTTTAGGCGCTTTTGTAGCCGTTTTTGCCGCATCCATGGCACTTGTCAATAATGATCTTAAACGTATCATCGCCTACTCAACCCTTTCACAGCTAGGGTACATGTTTGTAGCAGCAGGATTGGGTGCTTATTGGATTGCACTGTTTCATTTAATGACACACGCTTTCTTTAAATCGCTGCTCTTTTTAGGTGCAGGTAACGTTATGCACGCGATGCACGATGAATTGAACATCAAAAAGATGGGTGGTTTGTATGGTTCCATGAAAGCAACGGCTATCTTAATGAGTGTAGCTTCTGTAGCATTGGCAGGAATTTACCCATTTGCAGGATTTTTTTCCAAAGATAAAATTTTAGAAGTTGCCTTCAATGAAGGTGCATATTTTTTATGGTTTGCACTCTTTATAGGAGCGGGATTGACCGCCTTTTACAGTTTTCGTTTAGTAATGCTCGTTTTCTTCGGAGAGAAAGAGTATGTGAAATACGGTTTACATCCACATGATGCACAACCCTTTGTTATTTATGCGATGCTTCCATTAGGACTTTTAGCGGTTGTTGCAGGCTTTTTAGAGCATACCTTTGAAGGTTTTGTAACTCGCCTTTTAGCACAGTATGAAATTCACATTGCACACGGGACGGAAGCACTGCTAATTGCTGGAACATTAGGCATTGCCCTTAGCGGTATTGCCTTTGCTGTTTTTATGTACAAACGTGGAGGTTTTCCAAAGTCATGGGAAGGGAGTATAGGTTATAAGTTACTCAGTAATCAATACTACATACCTAAACTATATGAACTTTACATTATGCGTCCTTTTACTTCTATTGCACGATTTGCATGGTTGAAAATAGATACAAAGATTGTGGATTTTACAGTGGATTTAATTGCTAAAATAGTGTATTCAACAGGGCAAAATGCCAGGAAAATGCAAAGCGGAAATCTTTCTGATATGCTCAGATGGATGGTTGTAGGTATGGTTGTTTTACTTGCTCTTGCACTTTTTTATAGACCAATGGTGTAGGGAGTAGGGCATGGAACATATTTTATCGCTTCTTGTATTTTTTCCAGCGATGGCAGGACTCTTAGGCTTTTTGGTCACAAAAGAGAGTATTAGGGCGTATGGCATCAGTGTTAGCGCCATTGAATTTTTTCTTTCCATCGTTTTATGGATTGGCTTTGATAGTTCAAACGCAGGCTATCAGTTTGTGGAGTATTATCCTTTTGTACCAAGTTTTGGTATGAGTTATTATCTCGGAGTGGATGGTATTTCGCTTTTCTTGATTATTTTATCAACGTTTATTACGATGATTGCATTTATAGCGCTGAGTATTAAAAATGAGATTAAGAATTTAATTATCTCCGTTCTTTTCTTAGAGATGACGATGGTGGGTGTTTTCGTGATCTTAGATGTTATTTGGTTTTATGCCTTTTGGGAGCTCTCATTAGTACCAATGCTCTATATCATTGGCGCATGGGGAAGTGTGAACCGCGTGTATGCCGCTATCAAGTTTTTTCTTTATACGTTTGCAGGTTCTGTTTTAATGCTGGTAGGCATATTGTATATGGGCTTTTTATACCATGAGGCGACAGGCATTTGGAGTTTTGCACTTCCTGATTGGTATTTATTGCAAGTCCCCTTTGAAACACAATTATGGCTCTTTGGAGCATTTTTCTTAGCCTTTGCGATTAAAGTACCTATGTTCCCCTTTCATACATGGTTACCCTATGCACATGGACAAGCGCCAACCATTGGTTCGATCATCTTAGCCGCGGTACTTTTAAAAATGGGAAGTTATGGTTTTGTGCGTTTTTCACTTCCGCTTTTTCCAGATGCTTCAGCCTATTTCTTAATACCAGTTGCAACTATTTGTATCATTATGGTCATTTATGCTGCGATGATTGCATATGCACAAGAAGATATGAAACAAGTTATTGCATATAGTTCCATCTCTCATATGGGAATTGTTATATTAGGAACATTTGCAATGAATGCGGAAGGTATCACTGGCTCAATTTTTCTAATGCTCAGTCACGGTATTGTGAGTGGTGCACTGTTTATGCTAGTAGGCGTTATTTATGATCGCCGCCATACAAAAATGATGCGTGATTTTGGTGGACTTGCGTCGGTAATGCCAAATTTTGCAACAATTTACGGCATTATGCTTATGGCTTCAGTAGGGCTTCCTTTGACAATTGGCTTTGTTGGCGAATTTTTATCCTTAGCAGGATTCTACCGTATCAATTGGATGATGACACTTTTTGCAGGAACGGGTATTATCTTAGGGGCTATTTATATGTTGGTTCTTTATAGAAAATCCTTTTTTGGTCCAGTTGTTCATGAAGAGAATAAAACGCTTAACGATCTCAATGGTAAAGAGCTTACAGCATTGATTCCTCTAGTAGCGCTTGTAGCAATTTTAGGTGTTTATCCAAAACCGGTCTTAAATGTCATTGATATGAGTGTACAAAAAATGCTTGTTTTAATGGAACAAAAAGCGGTGGAACAAACAACAAAAGATCTTATCATTAAAGCCAATACTATAGGAGGAACACACTAATGTTAGAGCCTATTTCGATTGATATGGCAAGCCTCAATCTCCCAGCACTTCTTCCTATGGCAATTTTAACGATAGGAGCCCTTGCCGTTATTTGTATTGATTTGGCGGTCAAAGGGTTAAACCGTAGTTTTTTAACAATGTTTACAATTCTTTTCATCATATTAGATTGTGGTGCCGTTCTTGGTTATAATGGACCAGCGCGTGGCTTTTTTGATGTAATGCTTGTCGATGGTATCTCCATTATTGCACAAGTGATTATTCTTGTCGCATCTGCATTTTTCTTGCCCCTTTCGCTTAGCCATCGACATTTTAAAGAATTTAGAATGGCAGAGTTTTATGCTCTCTTCATGTTTATGATTGTAGGTTTCCAATTTATGGTGGTAAGTGATAACCTTATATTGATTTTTATCGGTCTTGAAACTTCAAGCCTTGCTCTTTACACTTTGATAGCAATGCACAATCGTGCAAAAGCATTTGAGGCAGCTATTAAATATTTCACCATGGGAGCATTAGCCGCAAGTTTTTACGGTGTTTCAGCGCTTATCTTTTATGCCTTAACTGGCAGTATTGAGATTAATCAAATTGAAAAAATTTTAATGCAAAGAGAGTTTGAACCACTCATTGGTGTACTCGCAGCAACGGTATTTATGTTAGGGGCGCTTGGATTTAAACTTTCCCTTGTGCCGTCCCATACATGGACACCCGATGTTTATGAAGGGAGCTCAGCTCCACTCGCAGGATATATGTCTGTTGTACCAAAAATTGCAGGTTTTGTTGTTGCTATACGTTTGTTTGAAATGCTTGTAAGCTCAGGCGTTGTTTGGTTAGAAAACATTTTATATATCACTGTTGTTTTAACGATGACACTGGCAAACTTGACAGCACTGGTGCAAGATGATGTCAAAAGAATGCTAGCATTTAGCTCTATTTCACATGCTGGATTTATGATGGCAGCGATTTTAATTGGTACGACTCAAGCCAATACAGCGCTCTTCTTATACTGGATTTTGTTTATGTTTACCAACTTGGGTGCATTTACAATGCTTTGGATTGTCAGACACCCAAAAAACCTTTGGGATGAGCGTTATCAACATCCGTATGCGAAGTTCTCAGGTTTGGTTAAAATCATGCCTACAACAGCAACGATAATGGGTATTTTTATGTTTGCCCTTGCGGGTATGCCTCCATTTTCTGTCTTTTGGGGTAAGCTTTATCTTGTTAGTGCAGCCATTAACAGTGAGTATATTTCATTAGCCATTATTATTGTCCTTAATAGTGCTATTGCCATTTATTATTATATGAAGTTAGTCATCTATATGTTTTTAAAAGATCCAGATCCTGTTAGAGCTGATGCCGCACTTTATGCAACGAATGCCTCAACACCTCTTAAAGTTATTGTAGGTGTTGCCGCTATTATCACAATGTTTGCTATTGTATTTGTAGAACCTTTATTAATAATTATTACCAAATACGTTACTGCCAGCGGTTTTTAAATAAGGGGTGAAAATCCCCTTATTTTGCTATAATATAGGCATGAAATACATATTAATCTTCCTTTTAGCATCAGTACAACTTCTCGCACTGGATATTGTTTTAAACAGTGGTAAAGAGAACAAATCAAATTATGCTATTTTACATGTAATTGATGCAAAGCCCTTTCTCTGCCAAACTATACCGGATGCTCTTGATAAAAAACACTATATTTGTAAAATAAGCCGACCTATTAATAAACCCATAGAATCAAAAAAAATGAAGCTTGCGGAACTTGATTTTTACGAGAAAGATGGTGACTTTTATATTACGATAGATCCTAAAGTTGATTCAAAATTAGTGCCTGTTGAAGAGAGCTTATACGATACCAGTGAAATTTTAAGTAAACCTACAGAAACATTATATTCCCACTGGACAATTTTATTGCAAGAAAAACCTTTATATCAAGAAAAAGAGGTTTTAGATGGACTGGATTTCCCTGTAGAATTTCCTAAATATCAAAAACCTTATATAGGGGCACTTGATCTTAATGGTGCACCTATTTCTTATGCGCAAAGTAAAGATATTCAACTTTATTTAGATATTAAGCAATCGTATGAGAGCGGTGATTATGACAGTGTTGTTAAAGATGTGAAACGTGTTTTAACACTGTTCCCTAACTCCATTTTTCGTAGTGAATTAGAACTTTATCAGATGCGCTCTATGGACAAGGTCTTAAGTGCAAAAGGCGAAGATAAAACGGATACTTTATCCTTTAATGAAAATGACATTATTAATGTCGCGAAAAGGTGGAGTAAAGAGTTTGCTAGCGATGAAAATATTCCTGAAGTTTTAATGTTGATGACAAAAGCCTATTTGAAAACGAATTCGAAATCAGATGCAAATTATGCGCTTGATATTTTAGTAGGAGAACATTCCGATAGTCCTTTCACCAAACGTGCAATTTTACTGTATGCTGATAATCTTTTCCTTAAAAAAGAGAAAGATAAAGCGATGAAACTTTACTTAGATGTTCTCTTCAGCGCACAAGATTTAGACATTGCTTCAGAAGCAGCGATTCGTTTGAGTGACCACCAAATGGATGCGGGTAAAATGAAAGAAGCCAAAGAGTATTTGCTTAAAGTGCTCAATGTGAATGCCCAATATTTACTCAAAGATAAAGAGGCAAGTTATAAATTAGCACGAAGGCTTTTTGAACATCACCTTTATGATTTAGCGGCTAAGATTACAGATTTGTTGTTAGAAAATACCCCTAAAAAAGCAGATAATCGAGAGTTGCTTCTTAAGGAGAGTGGGGATTGGCATGCCAAAGCCAATGAAGTAGAAGTGGCTCATGCACGCTATCAAGAGTATTTGGCAGATTATAAGAATAGTGGTGAGTATGTTCAAGAGGTAACAGAGAGTTTGGATGAACTCTTTTTTAAACTGAATGAAAACAATGAAACAAAACTGGCTAATTATTATGATAAATTAATTGAGACGTATAACAATGAAATTGGGCAAAAAGCATTGTTAGAAAAAGCAAAATTACTGCTCAAACAAAAACGTTATGAAGAGGTATTAACGTTACAAAAAGATCTTGAGAAGCTACCCGATCGTTATGAAATTAAACCTGAAGAGTTGATTTATGAAGCGGCAAAATCTCTTGCGTTGCAAGAGCTCCTCAAAGATGAGTGTCAAAATACAGTTGGACTTATAGAAGAGTATAAACTTCAACTCAATGAACCGCAATATGAAGAGAAATTGTTTCAATGTTTTATGCGTGTTTCACGTTATGATCGAGCCAAAGAGATTTCAGATACACATCTTAAAGATGCACAACTAATCAGTCGTTACGCATGGTCACAAAAACAGGTTCAAGTGCTTTTTAAAATGGGAAAATATCAAGATGCTCTTGCCTTCAAAGAAGATCTGAAAACACTTTCCTTTACATTGCGAGAAAAAATTGGGTTGGAGACAATTCGTGACCTCTTCTTCTCGTTGACAAAACTTAAAAATCTAGAAGGTGCAGCCTCACTTGCTGAGAGTATTAAAATTCTCTATCCTGATGAATCAAGCAATTTGGATATTTATTACGAAATTGTCAAAATGGCCAATGATGCTAAAAATGATCTTCTTCTTGTGACATATGCACAAACGAGTATTGAAATGCAAAAGAAGTTTAAATCCAATGCTCTTAGCCCAGAATTGGAGTTTATGTACATAGATGCACTCAAACGATTGGGACGCGACCAAGAAGCACTCACGCTTGCGGAAGGACTCTTGCCACAGTCTTTAGTCCCCAAGGATAAAATACGACTTTTCTATCAAGCAGGAGAGTTAAGTTTAAAATTACAAGATTCGAACAAAGCCAAATCTTACTTTACACAATGTGTCTCTATTAACGATAACAGCTCATGGAAGAATATCTGCCAACAAAATCTTGATCTCATACCATAAGAGAAGGTATTAAAAAAGGATTGATTTTATCTCGCAGAATGCATCCATGGAGTATTTCCCCCCCATTCTTCCAAGTCCTGATTGTTTCATACCACCGAAGGGAGGGGTTTTTGCTTTGGATGTAGCAGTATTGATCAAAACTCTTCCCGTTCGTATATGATTAGCAAATGCAAGTGCTTTGGTCTCATCGTTAGAGAAAACATACGCGGAAAGTCCAAAAATAGTATTATTGGCTATCTGGAGAGCTTCTTGCTCATTTTCATAAGGCAGAACACATAAGACAGGACCAAATATCTCTTCTTGAACGATTTTCAATGTCTCGTCGGTGCAGATAAAAACAGTTGGTTTGACAAAATACCCTTTCTGAAATCCTTCCGCTCTTCCAAGACCACCACACAGAAGTTTTGCACCATCTTCAATACCACTCTTGATGTAAGATTGTACGGTATTAAACTGTGTTTGATTGATCATAGGACCAATTTGTGTTTCTTCCCGTTTTGGGTCTCCAATTTTGAGCTTTTGAATATTTTGAAGGAGTAAATTTTCCACTTCTTGAAGTTTTGATTTTGGAACTAACAGCCTACTCCCTGCATGGCAAGCTTGACCGCTATTGCTATAGGCACTGCTTAAAACCTGGGGGATAACTTCTTGTAAATTAGCATCCTCTAAGAGAATGGTTGGAGATTTTCCACCTAGTTCAAGGGTCATTCGTTTAATAGTTTTAGAGCAGTTTTCAAAGATTTTTTTTCCTGTTTTCGTACTGCCAATAAATGAGATGGCATTTACAAGCGGATGTTTCGTTAAAACTTCACCTACAATCTCACCGGTTCCTTGGATAACATTGACAACGCCTTTGGGAATCTTAGCTTTATGTAAACACTCTAAAAACGCTTGTGTCTCTAGGGCATTAAATTCACTGGGTTTAATCACAAGTGTACAGCCAAGCGCAATTGCAGGAGCGATATTGCTACACAAGTGAGCGAGATTTGCATTCCAAGGAATAATAACACCAATAACCCCCACTCCTTCTTTTCGTGTCAAAGAGTAGGCATCTTTTTTGATAAAGTCATAATTTTTAAGTTCTTCTTTAATAACTAAAAAGAGATTGATCGCGTTTTTAGTTCGTCTGCGTGTGGTTGTTATGGTTGCACCAAATTCTAAAACAGCTAAGTCAATCAATGTTTCTTCATGTTTGATGAGTTCATCATGGATACGTTGTAAAATTTCCATTCGCTCATCAATCGATGTTTGTGAAAATGATTCAAATGTTTTGGAGGCACATTCAATGGCTTGATTCATTTCAGAGGGAGTGCTTAAAAATATTTGAGCAATTTCTTGCTCCGTTGTAGGGTTTTTGAGTGTTAATTTCTCATTTGAATCAATGTTGATAAATTCACCATTGATGTAGTTGTGATTGATTATTTTCATTTATTTTACCTATATGATTATGATTTAAAATACGCTTCAATGGCATTAGAAAGATGCTTGATATCGCCTTGGGTATGAGGTGGAAATTGTGAAGCATTAAAGGTGCGTTGGCGTTTGGCTAGATGCAATGTATTAAAGGTGATGCGCTCTTCAAGCCCAGAAATTTTGAATCTACCATCAAAATAATCCAGTACCTCTTTAATCCCAATAGCTTTCATACATTGTGGTGCTCTTGTGTAATGTTTTTCTAAGCCAAAAACTTCATCAATGAGTCCAGCTTTGATCATTAGTGCTGTTCGTAAGGCAATCTTTTGAGCTAAACTTTCTTTGGGTGTTTCTATCTCATATAAAGCAATATCTTTAATAAGGGGTTCTTGTTTAGCATTTAAAAGGTAGAGTGAAGGTATTTGCTTTGTGGTTAAAAATATTTCTAGCCATTTTTCAATACGGTAACGATCACTGGAGGAAATTTTGTTTGCATAAGCCCGGTCATACTCAAGTATCAAAGCATACGAAGCTTCTAAATTTAATAGATGTTGGTCAATTTTTTCTTTTACATGTAAAGATATTTCAGGTTTTAAACTGAATCCGTCCATCATGGCTTTGAGATAAAACCCTGTACCACCTACGATAATAAGGTTTTTCCCCTCTCGCAAAGAAGCTTCATGTGCCTCTTTGTAAAGATCAAAAAACATGGTTACATCAAAATGCTCACTAGGAGATAGGACATCCATGCCATAATGATGAACTCCTTGACGTTCATCAAGGCTTGGTTTAGCAGAAGCAATATCAATTTCTTGGTAAATACTCAGAGAATCAAGCGATAAAATATGTGCGTTATATTTCAGAGCAAATTCTATGGAAAGAGCAGTTTTACCTGAAGCTGTTGGTCCTAAAATAGCGATGGTTTTCAATGAGTTTCTCTTACATGTAGTCTTGGCACAACTGGTACTTTTACGCTTTTTAGCGGTACTGTGCGTGCAATTATAACACTTTTAAAGGGTTTTGTTGTAAAATCAAGCTATCTTAAATGTAAAGGTTAGTATTGCAACAACTCTGGCTCAAACTCAAAGATATTAGTGATTTAATCGTCTTTAAACACTCCGTTTTTGCACTCCCATTTATTTTTGTGGCGATGATCGTCTCTTCCAAGGCACAGAGTGGTACTCTATGGTTTGGATTTAAACTTTTAATTTTAGGGCTTTTAGCCGCTGTCAGTGCACGTAATTTTGCGATGGCTTTTAACCGTTATGCCGATCGTGATATTGATAAATACAACCCAAGAACGGCGGATCGCCCAAGTGTTGATGGCAGAATAGGTAGCTTTAATATGCAACTTTTTATTGCACTCAATGCTGCAATTTTTATTGCGGTAGCGTACCTGATCAATAATCTGGCTTTCTATCTTAGTGTGCCTATTTTGATTATTTTAGGTGGTTATTCGCTCTTTAAACGCTTTTCGCCTTATGCGCATTTGGTGTTAGGTCTTTCGTTAGGGTTAGCCCCTATTGCAGGTGTGGTAGCAATTCAAGAATCTATCCCTTTATGGTCCATTTTGCTCTCTATTGGCGTAATGTATTGGGTAGCAGGGTTTGACCTTCTCTATTCGCTTCAAGATATGGAGTATGATACAGCCAATGGACTTTTCTCTATTCCTTCACGTTTTGGTAAAGAGGCGACCTTTTTTATTTCACGTCTTTTTCATGGACAAACGATTCTCTTTTGGTTCTTATTTGCACTCAGTGCCAATCTTGGTTTTTTTGCGTATCTCGGTGTTTTGATCGCCGCGATTGTACTCTTCTTTGAGCATCGCATTGTACAAAAAGATTTTTCAAAAATTGATCGTGCATTTTTTACGCTGAATGGTTATTTGGGCATCATCTTTTTTGTATTTGTCTTTTTAGATAGGATTTAAGATGGAAGACATTCGCTTTGTACCTGCATTTTTAAAAATAGTGTACGAGCCAGGTAACGTTGAAAATACAGCGTTTATGCAAGAGTATTACACTCTTTTACAGCTGAATGATGACCCTTTGGGTCTTTGGCTTAAATCCTCTAAAGTGCGTAAGGAATCGGAACAAAGTGATCAAGTTTTGCTCACACTTTTGGTTGAGTTACATCGTAAAATTGATAAATTGACCCACTTAATTACCAGTGACACACCTTTGCATCTACCGCTTGCCTTAGAAGGCAATTTGAAGGCAATTGGACATGGATACATTGAATTTGATAGTAATGTATTAAAACCGGATGAAAATTATTATGCAAGAATTGATATGCCGACGTTTCCGAAACGGCAAATGCCTCTCTTTTTTGAAGCGTTAAATGAAAGTATTGGGAAGATTGTAATGATGCATGAAGATGATGAAAAGGATTGGAGCACTTATATGGTGGCATGCGAGCGTGTGATGATACGCCAGATGAAAGGAAATCAAAATGAGTATTGAAACATTGGCTTTTATTGCACTAGCGGCTCTTGTCGTGATCATTTTTTTAATGGTGTATATTCGCGATGTTGAGGTCAATAAAAAGTTGCTCATTTATGAAAAAAGTATTGAAGAATTGAATTACCAAAATCATGTCCTCAATAAAACATTAGGTGAATTAACATCTACTGCAAAAGAGCCTGCTGTAGATATGAAAGCACTTGAAAGTAAGATATTGGGACGTGTAAAAGAAGAGATTCAGCAAAGTGTTTTTCCTCTGGTTGGATCGCTTAAGGATGTTGAAAAAATTATGCAAAATTTTCGGGATGAACAAAGTTCTCGTATTGATCGTTTGGAGAGTCGAACGAAAGAGATGAGTTTTGCTTCTTCTTCACCTTCAAGTTCCAATGAAAAAGTGATCGTTTCGCAATATGCAAAAGGTAGAAGTGAAGCAGAGATTGCTAAAGATTTGCGTATTGGTATTGGCGAAGTGGATTTAGTCTTAAAATTGGCTAATTTGAAATAGTGTTCTTGCAAAATTCAAACGGCTTTACATGTAAAGCCGTTTGAGTGACTTATTTTCTCGTAGAACGACACTCTGAAGCGGATTCTTGAATCATTTGATCGAGTAAACTAAAGAGCGTTGTGCTGGCATTTTCCATCTTTTTGAAATTGTTGATAAAGAACGCAAGCGTATCGGCATTATAGCCATTTTGAAGGTGTTGCATATTATCAGCCACCGATTGATGGACGGTTTTATGGGGTTCTGCAAGCAATGTATAGGCTTTTGTGTTATGAAAGTGTTCTTGCGTTATAGCATCTTGATACCATTTCCCAAGCCTACAATTTTCATGGTTTGCAAAGTTGGCATCGGTTTTTTCATTGAGCACCGCAGAATAAGCATTGGTTTTATAAACGATATGATCGATTTTGGCAAGAATAGTAAAGATTTTATTTTCAAGTTTATAAGAGATATCCGCAGTATCATTTGCATCTTTGTTAAAGGCTTTAAGCGCTTCTTCGAAATGGACAACATTGTCTCCGCTGGCGTTGGCAATCACGCTAATACGATCAGAATTAGAATGAATACCATTGGTTTCTTGCTGAAGTGTCTGAATCGTCATGGCGATCTCTTGGGTTGCTTTTTGCGTACGTTCAGCAAGCTTACGCACTTCATCCGCCACAACAGCAAATCCGCGTCCATGTTCCCCCGCACGCGCTGCTTCAATGGCGGCATTGAGGGCTAAAAGATTGGTTTGATCGGCAATATCTTTAATCAGATTGACAACAGAAGATATTTCTGAAGTGCGTTCACTGAGCGACGTAATAGCTTCATTGGTACTGGTGAGAAGCTCTAAAAGCTCCTGAATCCCTGATGAGAGTGCTGAAACTGTATCTAAGCTATCATTTGATTTTTCAGCTGTCATATTTGAAACTTTGGTAATTTGCGTCATCTCTTTTATGCTATTAGAAAGGTCTTGCTGAATGCTTAAAACACCGTTATTTCCATTTCCAAGGTCTGAAAATGCTGAAGAGAGAACACCTCTTGCTTTACCTTTTTGCCCTTCTATAATGCCTTTAACACCTTCTGAAATGTAGTGTGCATTGATGGCAAAAAGGCCACGGAAGCCTTCATTAAAGATATTGCGATAAGTTTTACCTTGACTCGCAGACTCGATGGAGGTTTTGGTTTCTCGCATCAGTGCTTCCATTTGATCCAGCAAGTCATTAATTTCGAGAGCAATCTTTCCCATCGGTTTGTTGGGATCAATGTTGACAACACGAGGTTCTAAGTTACCGTGTGCAGCTTCTCGAATGACATTGAGAGTCTTTTCATAGAGCTCTGTATCGCATTCCATCGTTTTGCGATTGCTAAAAAATGAACCCGCGGCTACACCAAAAAGAAGTGATGATGTGACAATGCCTTCGGTCGCATTCGCATAACATATGCCTATTGTAACACCCAAAAATAGGGCAAAAAGTGCTAGTTTAGAGTCGTTGTAGCGTGTTAGAAAATTCTTCATAACTGGCTCCTTTTTGGTTTAATAGATCGGTAAGATAGGCAAAAGAAGCTTCCATCCCGCCTGTTTTTTCAAGCTCCAATAATTTAGCATACAGTGGTTCAATGATCGCGAGTGCTTTAGGATTGGCTTTACGCCTTACCGAGTAGTAACCGATAATCGCACCGGATTGATTGGTTGAAGCGGTGATATTGGCATAGACCCAGTAGTGCCCACCATCGAAGCTTAGATTTTTAACATACGCAAAAATCTCTTCTTTATTTTTGACTTTATCCCATAAGAGTTTGAAAATAATTTGAGGCATATCGGGATGTCTGATAATATTATGCGGTTTACCAAGAATCTCTTGTTCACTCGCACCTACAATTTTGATGAAAGGTTCATTGCAGTAAGTAATTTTGCCATGGGTATCCGTTTTAGAAACCAAAAACGCATCAGCACTTACACTGTGTTCCTTGTTATTAGGGATAGGTTTTTGCATACCTACAACTCCTTGCAAAGGTTTCTTAAGATAATGTTAGATACATTTTATCCCAATACTTTTTAAAAATAGCTTCAAAGTGACATTTTATGTATAATGCTTCAACGACTTAATAAATTGAGGAAAAAAATGCTTGTAGATGGATTTGGAAGGAATGTAACATACCTTAGGGTTTCAGTAACTGAACGATGTAATTTTAGATGTCAATATTGTATGCCTGAAAAACCTTTTTCATGGGTACCTAAAGAGAATTTATTGAATTTTGAAGAGCTATTTCTATTTGTAAAAGTTGCTATTGATGAGGGAATAACCAAAATTCGTATTACAGGAGGAGAGCCTCTTTTAAGAACAGATTTGGATAAATTCATTGCGATGATTAATAATCATAAAAGTGGACTTGATCTTGCCCTTACGACAAATGGCTTTTTACTTAAAGAGGCTGCTTCTAAACTTAAAAAGGCGGGGCTTCAGCGTGTTAACATCTCACTTGATAGCCTTAAAGCTGATGTCGCTGCGAAAATGGCACAAAAAGATGTTTTAGCTAAAGTGCAAGCAGGAATTGAAGAAGCACTCAAGGTAGGTCTCAAAGTAAAAATTAATATGGTACCTATCAAAGGAATTAATGCAGATGAAGTTTTAGATGTCTTGGAGTATGCCAAAGCACGGGGAATGTCGATTCGTTTTATCGAATATATGGAAAATACGCATGCCAAAGAAAAACTTCAAGGACTTAGTGGTCAAGAAGTACAAGATATTATTGCTACAAAATATCACTTTAACGCGATTGGACGTGTAGGACCTAGCCCTGCGCACCTATTTGAGTTGGATGATGGTTATATCTTTGGTATCATTGATCCTCATAAACATGATTTTTGCGAGGATTGCAATCGTATTCGACTGACTGCAGAGGGTATGCTCATTCCTTGTCTCTATTTTGATGAAGCTATGAGTATCAAAGATGCTGTCCATAAAGGTGATGTTGCTGGCGCAGCCGAGATTTTAAAAGAGGTATTGCGCAATAAACCTGAAAAAAATAAGTGGAGCGATGATGATCAAAATGAGACATCAACACGCGCTTTTTACGAAACAGGTGGATGAGTAAAATAGAAGAAGGGAATTTCTCTTCCCTCTTCAATACTCTCTTGATCTTCCATCAGGGTATACCCATTACATTGGCTTAAAATATTGAGCCTTCCTGCCTCATAATAAGGAGCACATATAAAGTTCCTCCCATCGCTGTACCCTGGTATAGCACTCATACAATTATCTTTACATGTAACGCGTTTTTGATTGATACACGTAATAAAATCAGGAATAATGCACAGTTGATGTTGTAATTGTCTCAGGAGTGGAACCCCAAGCATTTCAAAACCGAGCATACATCCAAGGGGAAGACCAGGAAGATGTAAAATAGGTTTGTTCTCAAGTAAGGAAAGGGCACTAGGTTTTGCTGGGGCAATGCGTACATGATGAAAAAGCGGTGTTACTGTTTTTGTTTCCAATAAATAACGCATTGCATCATGCCGACTCATCGCTCCAGTCGTAATCACGCAGTCTGATTTTTGAACGAATATTTTTAATTTCTCTAAAATTTTTGTTTCATCTTCTTCACAAATCTCAATTTCATCTACTTTTCCACCAAGTTCAATAATCCTTGCTGCCAAACTCATCGCATTGGAGTTGTGAATTTCCCCTGAGGCGAGTTGATTGCCGATGCTTAAGATACTAACAGTTGTTTTTTGGAATGTTTTAATTTGAGTGATACCTTGTGAAGAGAGAGCGGTAATCTTTTGGGCACTAATACGTTCACATTTCTTAAGCAATAATTCACCTTTGGCGATGTCTTCGCCCTCTTTTTTGATGTGCTGTGTTTGCGTTACATGTAAAGGAATTTTGATGCAATTTTCTTGCTCAAGCACGACATCTTCTTCAGCAATAATGGTATCAGCTCCCTCTGGAATTCTTTCTCCTGTGGATAAACTGACTCCATACCCCAAAGGAATAGGGTTTGGATAGGGAGGAGAGAGTAGGGTATAAACTGTTTTATCCATAGAAAAAGCGATGCCATAGCCCTCTTTAAGACTCATAGAATATTTGGGAAGCGCAAATTTGGCAAAAACATCAGCACTTGCAATATGATTAATTGCCTTAAGAAGTGGCAACGTTTTGTTTACATGTAAAGGTTTGATGTGCGTCTGAATAATCTTTAACGCTTCTTGATAAGAAATAGGCATTGATGAACCTTATGATTTATGGGGAATATTATACTAAGAATGATAGAATTTTAGATTATTTTTGTGAAGGATTTTTCATCATGGATGAGCTAATACGACTATCAATCCAACTGCATTTACTTTTTATCATTCTTTTAGTGGTACTAATTGGATTAAATATTTATCTTTTAAAAAGTGACAAAACATTTCTCAAACTTTCAAAAAGGCTTGAATTAATTGCCCCTCAATATTACATCGTACTCTCAGCTATTTTCTTTACAGGTATTATTGTGATGGCAGTCCAACAGTTTAACTTCTCTTTTTCTGTATGGATTATGATTTTAGTATGGCTTCTTATCGTTGCTTTTGGTATCAGAGGGCATAAACTTTATAAAAGAATTGAGCGAACAGAAGAGTCTCAAAGTGCTTATAAACGCTATGCTATTAAAAAATATAGTATAGATTTGCTTGCTGTCATTGTGATAAGCATTCTTTTTTACGTGGTACATTAAAATGCAATTTGTTTACCATCCCAATGCAGGTGTTCAAACACTGAGTGTGGATATCAGAGAGTATGAACACATCTTTAAAGTACGGCGTATGAGTGTAGGAGAGAAGCTTCAATGGCGCAATTTAAAAGATGTATTTCTTTATGAATATGAAATTTCTACGATAGGCAAAAAAGAGGCAGAACTTGATCTGATAGACAAAAAGGAAGGGCCACTTTTACCTTCAAAAATTTTACATGTAGGATGGAGTATCATCGATCCTAAGATTATTGAGAAGACGCTTCCGATGCTCAATGAACTAGGAGTTTCTAAGATTAGTTTTGTTTATGCCGAATTTTCACAAAAAAGCCACAAGCTTGATTTGGAACGTATGAAACGGATTTTGATTAACTCATCCCAACAATGTGGGCGTAGTTTACTGATGCAGATTGAAGTGTTTCCAACGCTACAAGACTATATTGTGGCATACCCCAAAAGCTATATTTTAGATTTTTCAGAAACAAAACTGAATGAGACCGAAAAAATTTCTTCCATCTTGATCGGACCAGAGGGTGGTTTGAGTCAAAAAGAGCGAATGTTACTTCAAAATCAGTCAATTGTGGGTCTTACATGTAACACAATTTTACGAAGTGAAACGGCTGTTGTCGCTGCGGCTTCCAAAATATTGGCATGACTTGAAATAATGAATCTTTTGTGCTATAATTTGCACCCTTTGGCAAGCTGTGTCAAATAATAGATTTTATTTTTATGAATAATTAAGGAAAAACATTATGAAAAAAGATATTCATCCTGAATATGTACCATGCGTTGTAACTTGTGCATGTGGAAATAGTTTTGAAACTATGTCTAACAAAGCAGAGTTAAGAATTGATATTTGTAGTTCATGCCACCCATTCTTCACGGGCAGTGAGAAGATCGTGGATGCTGCAGGTAGAGTTGAGAAATTTAAGAAAAAATATAGCTTAAAATAGTTCTTAAAACCATTGATCTATTTCATTCCTACCCCCATAGGAAACTTAGATGACATCTCCGTTAGAAGCCTTAAACTTTTAGCGGAGTGTAAAACATTGTTCTGCGAAGACACCCGAATCACTAAAAGACTTCTCTCTCTTCTGTCGCAAAAACATAACCTTGAATTTCAAATTAAAAATTTTATTTCCATGCATTCACATAATGAAGATACTGTTTTATCTACCATTGATAAAAAAATATTTGAAGAGACTGTAGGGTATCTTAGCGATGCAGGAATGCCAGGTATTAGTGATCCTGGAGCTGCTCTAGTGCGCTTTTGCCAAAACAATGAACTCTCCTATGAAATTCTTCCAGGATCGAATGCAGCCTTACTAGCGTATGTCACCAGCGGTATTGAAACGCATCAATTCTTGTTCTATGGTTTTTTATCCCACAAAGGAATGGATCGCCAAAACGAGCTGTTTGAAGCACTCAATTCTCCTTATGCTGTTATTGTGTATGAATCTCCCCATCGTATTGAAAAACTTTTTGAAGAGTTAGCACAATTTGCGCCTAATCGTCAAATATTTGCAATCAAAGAGGCAACAAAATTGTACGAAAAACGTTTTCTAGGAACAGCTCTTGAAGTACAAGAGGCATCCAAAAAAGCCAATCTCAAAGGGGAATGGGTGATTGTCATTGCACCTGAAATTCATCTTGGCGGTGAAGCCATTACCAAAGAAGATTTGATTGACCTCGACGTACCTCCTAAACAAAAGGCCAAACTCCTTTCGAAACTGACAGGTGAAAGTATTAAAGAGTGGTACACGAAACTTCAAAATTAATATCTCTATTTTGTTACAGGGGATCTCCTAAAAATCGTGTTTTATAGTAAAACTAGTGTTATTTTAAGCCAGTTTGGATACAATATTTGCCATGATAATCTATGGAAAACAACTCTTTTTACATCTGTTAAATCACTATCCTTCAAGGATCGAGACGGTATTCTTACCCAAGAAGTGTGACCCTAAGCTTTTTTCACAAATTGCGCGAGTCACACAAAATATCTGTACGATTGATGAGCGAAAAGCACAAGCCTTGTGTCATGGTGGAAACCATCAAGGTTTTATTGCGGAGATTAAAGATCTTGAACTTGTTTCGTTTAATGAAATTAAGCATGGCTCTTTTTTGGTGATTTTAGATGAAGTAACGGATGTAGGCAATATTGGTGCCATTGTCCGTAGTGCCTATGCGTTTGGAGCAGATGGTTTGATTTTAAGTGGTATGAAAACCTGTAATTTGGAAGCTATTTTGCGTACGAGCAGTGCCGCAGCATTTGAATTGCCCATTGCATTATGTCCTTCCACACGTGATATGCTCAACGAGCTGAAACAAATAGGGTTCACGCTCTATGGGGCAGATATGGGTGGTATAGATGTTAAAGAAGTGACTTTCGCACCTAAACGTGTTTTGATTATGGGAAGCGAAGGCAAGGGTTTATCGCCTAAAGTAAAAGAGCGATTAGATACAATAGTTTCAATCAAAATGGCAAGAGCATTTGACTCTTTAAATGTGAGTGCGGCAGCGGCTGTACTGTGTGATAGGATTGCCAATGGATAATGATATCAGGGTCTTAGAAAAAATTGGTTTGCAAGAGGTTTGTAAAAGAACCCACATTGAAGTCAAGCAACTAGAGTATATGATCAACAATCAGTATGACAAACTCAATAAAATTAACACATTAGGTTTTGTTAAAATTCTTTCCCGTGAGTATAAGCTTGATTTGACCGATTGGCTTGAAGGATTTTACGATTACTGGGCTGCACATAAAGCTGAAGATGACTCCCACAAAGAGAAAATATTTATTCATGTTAAAAGTGATCGACCTTATAAAAAAGGGGCATGGATTTTTTTAGTGTTGGTTTTAATATCAGGCGTTTTTGGTCTTTTTTCAATTTTTAAAATAGATATTAATTTTGACATTATGAATCTTCTTGATAAAACAAAAATTGAAACTAATCAGACGAGTGCTTTCCAAAGTACTCCAGTCGTACAAGCAACGGCCACTTCTTTGGGCGTTAAAGTAGAAGAGCGCGTTGTTGATACTAATAGTAGCAACAGCACAACAGAAGCCGTTGTAGTGAGTATTGATGAAAACTTGACACGCAAAACAGAATCTAATGATACCAATAGTGCTGTTTCATCACCTATCCCAACACTGATTGAAAGCAATACAACATTAGTAAAAGATGTTCCTAAAAACAGTGCAATTATAATCCCAACTAAGCGTATTTGGGTTGGTTTTGTGAATCTTGAAACATTTACGCGCAAAGAGAGCACAAGTGATCAAAATATCACGATTGATTTAACAAAACGTCAAATTATCAAAACAGGGAATGGCTTTTTTAAACTCTCTTACGATGGGAGTGTAGAAGACTTTACCGAACAAGGATCAACACGTTTTTTAGTTGAAGAAGGAACAATGAAAAAGATTTCTGAAGAAAAATTTATAGAGCTTAATCGAGGCAAAAACTGGTGAAAAAGCTACTTATTATCCTAATCCTTTCGCTCTCTTTATTTGGTGCACAAACGCTACAAGATAAAATTAAAAGTTTTGTAGGCCCCACTAAATATGAAACACAAAAGAACTTAATTCAAGTTCTTTTTGCACAAAGCAGTAATTTTACAAAGCCTAACGGTGAAGTTGATAGTGTAAAAGTGATCTCTGTTCTGAAAAAAAATGGTTTATTGCAACTTTTATACGATAAACCAATTCAGTTACGATTGGCTTTTCGTACACAAAGTGATCCACTTATTTTTCTTAAAATAATCAATGAGTCGCTTGAAGCAATGGGATATAACTATTTTTTAACTAGTAATGCATTGCGTGATAGTGCTGGGTTTGTTTGGGAAATTTATCTTCAAACGGAACATATCGTTGATCCTGAATCTTTTGCAGGAGCCCTTGTGGCTAGAGGATGCAACATAACAAATATCGTAAAAAATGATGACAATTACTGGTTCTATGACATTGATTCAAGTAATGCTTATTTAGGGGCAAAAAAACTAGAAAGTGGTGTAACAACGCCACTAGGTAAACCTTTAAAGCCTTATTGGATTGATGTTAAAAACCTTAAAGAGATCACAGTAACGGTTCATTCAGGGATAGATGGTTTCCAGATGTAGTCTTTTTTGATGAAAATTTACATCTTTTAAGTGATGTAAAATCTGAAGAATCGACACGAACACTTAAGCTAAAAGTTCCTAGTAACGCAGCTTATTTGAAGATGAGCGATGCTTTTATGCTTGAAAATATAAAGCACGGATTATCTTTACAGGTAAAAGAGTAAAAGAGGAGAAAAAATGTTTGATGAAATTAGATTTAATACAATTGATAGATTACCAGGATATGTTTTTGCTGAAATTAATGAATTAAAATTAGCTGCCCGTCATGCAGGGGATGATATTATCGATTTTTCAATGGGTAACCCTGATGGAAGGACTCCACAACATATTATTGATAAGCTCGTTGAGTCAGCCCAAAAGGATGGCACGCATGGCTATTCTGTAAGTAAAGGTATTTATAAACTTCGTCTTGCCATTTGTAATTGGTATTTACGTAAATATGGAGTTACTTTAGATCCCAATACAGAAGCAGTTGCAACACTAGGAAGTAAAGAGGGTTTTGTGCATTTAGCACAAGCTATCATGAATCCAGGTGATGTTGCGGTTGTCCCAGATCCTGCTTATCCAATCCATGCCTATGCCTTTATGATTGCAGGTGGTAATGTTCATAAATTTGGGATAGATTATAATGAAAAATATGAACTTGATAAAGTACAATTTTTTGCAAAATTGAAAAAAGTATTTAAAGAATCAGCCCCAAAACCAAAATTTGTGGTCGTCAACTTTCCGCATAACCCTACGTGCGTTACAACGGATGTTGCTTTTTACGAAGAGTTGGTTGCGTATGCTAAAGAGGAACGTTTTTACATTATCAGCGATATCGCATATGCTGATCTCTCTTTTGATGGGTATGAAACACCTTCTATCTTCCAAGTGGAAGGTGCTAAAGACGTTGCTGTTGAGTGCTATACTCTCTCAAAAAGCTACAATATGGCAGGTTGGCGTGTTGGTTTTGTTGTGGGTAATAAAAAACTTGTGGGAGCCCTTCAAAAAATCAAATCATGGTTTGATTATGGTATGTTTACTCCGATTCAAGTTGCTTCAACTGTTGCCCTTGATGGTCCACAAGAATGTGTTGATGAAATCAGAGAGACGTATCATAAACGTCGCGATATTTTGGTTGAGAGTTTCAACAATGCAGGTTGGCCGATGGAAAAACCAAAATCAACCATGTTTGTATGGGCAAAAATTCCTAAAGTTGCTGCACATTTAGGAAGTATGGAATTTGCAAAACAACTACTTCAAGAAGCAAAAATTGCCGTGAGCCCAGGTATTGGTTTTGGCGAGAGTGGTGAAGGATATGTCAGAATTGCCCTCATTGAAAATGAGAATAGAATACGCCAAGCAGCACGTAATATTAAGAAGTATTTGAAGAGTTTAGAAGGTTAGCGAATGATCAAAGTTGGAATTATTGGTGTAGGAACTGTTGGTAGCCACGTTATTAAAATTTTACAAGAAAATGAAGATATTATCACTGCTCGTAGTGGCAAAAAAATTGTTCCTATTATGGGTGTCGTAAAAGATATAACCAAAAAAAGGGATGTTAACATCCCTTTAAGTAGTGATGTTAATGATATTTTAGAAAATCCTGACGTTGATATTGTGGTCGAATTGATGGGTGGTGTGGATGAAGCTTATAAAATTGTAACGCATGCTCTTAAAAATAAAAAAGCGGTTGTGACAGCGAATAAGGCTCTTTTGGCATACCACCGCTATGAACTACGCGATCTTGCAGGTACTATACCTATTGGCTACGAAGCAAGTGTTGCTGGAGGTATTCCTATTATCAAAGCTCTTCGTGAGGGGTTAAGTGCCAACCATATTGAAGCAATTAAAGGTATCATGAATGGTACATGTAATTTCATTTTAACGAAGATGATGAATGAAAAAGCAGAATTTGCAGATGTTCTGAGGGAAGCCCAAGCATTAGGGTATGCCGAAGCTGATCCAACGTTTGATGTGGGTGGATTTGATGCTGCGCATAAGCTACTCATTTTAGCGAGTATTGCCTATGGAATTGATGTGAAGCCTGAAGAGATTTTGATCGAAGGAATCGAACATATCAATAGTGAAGATATCTATTTTGCAAAAGAGTTTGGCTATAACATTAAATTGCTTGCAATTGCTAAAAAAAGTAGCGACAAAGTTGAACTTCGTGTACATCCAGCATTGGTACCTATCAAGCAGATGATTGCCAAAGTTGATGGTGTCATGAATGGCATTAGTGTTATTGGAGATCGTGTAGGTGAGACAATGTATTATGGGCCAGGTGCTGGCGGAAGTGCCACTGCAAGTGCTGTTGTTTCTGACCTCATTGATATTGCTCGGCATACACAAAATTCGCCAATGCTAGGCTTTATTAAACCACTTGAGAAAAGTGGTTTAACATTGATGAATAAAGATGAAATTTATACACAATATTACATTCGAGTTACAGTAGTAGATAGAATTGGTGTCCTCTCTAAGATTTCTGAAATTTTAGGAAAGCATTCTATTTCAATTAGTAGTTTTTTACAAAAACAAGTTGCTTATAAAAATGAGAGTGCAGTATTACTCTTTTCGACTCATATCTGTAAAGAAAAAGATATTCAAAAAGCAATTCAGGAACTAAGTGAATTGCCATTTGTTGAATTAAAACCAGCGATGATACGCATTGAGTCTTAATGGGTTTGCAAGAAGGGCTAGAGGCTGAAAACAAGGCCTCATTCTTTCTAGAAAAAGAGGGCTACACGCTTCTCGCACGCAATTTTCATTCAAAATTTGGTGAGATTGATATCATTGCGCTAAAAGACAACATTCTCCATTTCTGTGAAGTTAAATTTTCGGAAAAATATGACCCTATCTTAAGAATAACTGCCACAAAAATGACAAAAATCATTAAAACAATTAAGTATTATTTATTGCGGCATCCCAATTCTTATGATTATCAAATTGATGCTATTCTCGTTACACCTGAAAAAATAGAAATAATAAAAAATATTAGTTACTAAAAAAATAACTTTAACTGCTATGGTAATTTTAAAGTTAGAGTGAGTATAATTGAATATATATAAAATAACGTTTTAGGGGAAAAAAATGGGAAAATACATAGAGTTGAATGCATCAAATTTCGATAGTACTGTAGCTGATGGTGTAGCATTAGTAGATTTTTGGGCACCATGGTGTGGACCTTGTCGTATGATTGCTCCAGTGATTGAAGAATTGGCCAGTGATTTTGATGGTAAAGCAAAGATTTGCAAAGTAAATACTGATGAAGAACAAGATGTCGCAATTAAATATGGTATTCGATCAATTCCAACTATTCTTTTCTTTAAAAATGGTGAATTAGTAGATCAAATGATTGGTGCATCATCCAAACAAGTTTTAGCTGATAAAGTTAATTCACTTCTTAAATAAAATTTCTCAAGGAAGTCATTGACTTCCTTGGCTACAAAACCTCTTTTAGACTAAAATATGATTTGTATCTGTTAAATAGGCATTATATCATTCAAAAAGTTTAAAAAAAGATAAGGAAAAATCATGTTAGATCTAGCAATTATTGGCGGAGGTCCTGCTGGACTTAGTGCCGGATTGTATGCAACACGCGGTGGTTTAAAAAATGTAGTAATGTTTGAAAAAGGACTTCCTGGTGGACAGATCACTAGTAGTAGTGAAATTGAAAATTATCCAGGAAGTGCAGAAATTTTAAGTGGATTAGATTTTATGGCGCCTTGGTCAGAACAGTGCATGCGTTTTGGCTTAAAACATGCAATGGAAGAGGTCACTCGTGTTTCTAAAAATGAAGATGGTACATTTCAGATTGATTTAGCAGGTGGTAAAAGTGAGCAGGCTAAAAGTGTCATCGTTTGCACAGGAAGTACTCCCAAAAAAGCTAATTTTGAAGGTGAAGCTGAATTATTTGGTAAAGGTGTGAGTACCTGCGCAACGTGTGATGGATTTTTTTATAAAAACAGAGAAGTTGTCGCTTTAGGCGGCGGTGATACTGCTTTAGAAGAAGCACTTTATCTCTCTCATATCTGTTCAAAAGTCTATTTAGTTCACAGGCGTGATACATTTAGAGCAAGCCCCAGTACGATTGAAAAAGTGAAAAATAACCCTAAAATAGAACTTGTATTAAATGTTACAGTGAAAAAAGCCTATGGCGATAAAATGGGTTTAAATGGTATTATTGTCGTAGATAATTCAGGGAACGAAAGAGATATTGTTGTTCCCGGTGTATTTGTTTTTGTTGGGATGAATGTCAATAATACCATTCTAAAGCAAGAAGATGGCAATTTCCTATGCGAAATGGATGAGAACGGTAATGTTGTTGTAGATCTTAGCATGAAAACATCTGTAAAAGGACTTTTTGCAGCAGGTGATTTAAGGACCAAAGCTTCAAAACAAGTGGTATGTGCAGCAGGAGATGGCGCGACAGCTGGTATCCAAGCTTTAGAATATGTGAACCATTAAAAAGAAGGAAAATTTAGAATGATACATGTTGGAATTCACGGCTCAACGGGTAGGGTAGGCAGGTTGCTTATTGATAATCTGATTAAAGATAAAGAAGCAAAACCGTATGTTTTACATGCCATAGAAGAGTTTAGTTTTACTCCTCCGAAGGATGCAGTTGTTACGGATGACGTACTTACTCTTTTGCAAAAGAGTGATGTGGTCATTGATTTTACAATCTCCATTGGTACAGAAACATTGCTTGAAAATGCTTTAAAACATCCAACGCCCCTAGTGATTGGTACAACAGGATTAAATGAACACCAACATAATCTTTTAAAAGAAGCTGCCAATAATATGCCTATTCTTTATTCTACCAATATGTCTTTAGGAGTGGCTGTTCTCAATCGTTTAGTTGAGCTTGCTTCTAAAAGCCTCAGTGATTTTGATATTGAGATTGTAGAACAGCACCATCGTTTTAAAAAAGACGCACCTAGTGGTACAGCATTAACTCTTGGTGAGCATGCTGCGCGTGGACGAGGTCTCAATTTAGATGATGTTCGCATCAGTGGGCGCAATGGTCTTATTGGGGAACGTAGCAAAGATGAGATTGCCATAATGGCGCTTCGTGGTGGTGATATTGTAGGTCGTCATACGGTAGGATTTTACAATGATGGCGAGTTTATTGAAATGAATCATACTGCAACTAGTCGTGATACCTTTGCCAAAGGCGCAATTAAAGCCGCAAAGTGGATCATCAATCAACCTAATGGTCTTTATACGATTAGTGACTGTTTAGGTCTTTAAAAAAAGGTGATATGAACTTATGTGCGCAATTGTTGGTGTATTTGATGTAAAACATGCTTCTAAGATAGCCTATTATGCTTTGTTCGCGATGCAACATCGTGGACAAGAAGCAACAGGTATCAGTGCCAGTGATGGCAAGAAAATTCGTACCATTAAAGACAATGGATTAGTCACCGAAGTCTTTAATGAAGGAAAACTGGCTTTCTTACACGGGGATATGGCAATAGGTCATAATCGTTACTCTACGGCAGGAAGCGACTCAGTGAAAGATGCTCAACCCGTTGCAGCAAGTTATAAATTGGGTGATATTTCGATTGTTCATAATGGTAACCTCATTAATAAGCATGAAGTAAGAAGTAAACTTGTTGAGCAAGGTGCTATTTTTCAATCTTCTATGGATACAGAAAATATTATTCATTTAATTGCACGCTCTCAACAAGGTAAACTTAAAGACCGTATTGTGGAAGCACTGAATGTGATCAAGGGTGCTTATTGTCTTTTAATTCAAAGTAGATCAAAAATGTTTGCGATACGTGATCGTTATGGTGTCCGTCCTTTGTCGATTGGTAAAATGAAAGAGGGTGGTTATATCGTTGCAAGCGAAACGTGTGCACTTGACCTTGTAGATGCAGAGTTTGTAAGAGATGTACGACCTGGTGAGATGGTGATTTTTCAGCAAGGTAAAGAGGAGTTTGAAAGTATTCAGCTCTTTGAGCCAGATCCCCATATCTGTGCTTTTGAATTTATCTATTTTGCGAGACCTGATAGTGTAATTGAAGGTAAGAATGTCTATGCAGCGCGTAAAAAAATGGGTATGAAACTGGCAGAGCTTGCTCCTGTCGAAGCAGATCTTGTTATTCCTGTTCCTGATAGTGGTGTGAGCGCAGCTTTAGGTTATGCTCAAGCTAGTGGCATTCCTTTTGAAATGGCAATTGTTCGAAATCATTATGTTGGAAGAACATTTATTGAACCTACGCAAGCGGTGCGTGATCTCAAAGTGAAACTTAAACTCTCTCCTATTCATAAAATTTTAGAAGGTAAAAAAATTGTTGTGATTGATGATAGTATTGTAAGAGGTACTACTTCGAGACAAATCGTTAAATTATTAAAACGTGCAGGTGCTGCTGAGGTACACATGCGTATTGCTTCTCCAACAATTGAACATCCTTGTTTATATGGTATTGATACGCCAAGTTATAAAGAGTTGATTAGTGCCAATAAAAGCGTTGAAGAAGTTAGAGAATATATTGAAGCAGATTCATTGGCATTTTTAAGTATAGATGCACTTAAAGAGAGTATTGGAAACGATATGAATTACTCATTGGTGAGTTTTGATGGAAATTATTTTATTAAATAATGCGCGAGATTTTGACAGCGGGGCGGTATTTTAGAGGAAAATTTGGGGAGACTATTTATAAAATTCCTGTCTCAATCTCTGGATTTACCTGCCCTAATATTGATGGTACCGTCGCCAGGGGCGGTTGCATTTTTTGCGAAAATGAGTCTTTTAGCCCCAATCTAGAGCACAAGCAACCTAAGCGTTTTTACTTACACCCAACTTCTGAAAATCCTTATTTAGAGTTCCAGCTCATTCAACTTGAAGCACAGTATAAAAAGACAAAGAAAGTATTGTCAAAAAAATTTGGTGCACAAAAATTTATTATCTATTTTCAATCTTTTACCAATACTTATGCACCCCTTGCAACACTTAAAACACTCTATACAAAGGCTTTAAGCTTTGAAGGCGTTGTAGGCTTAAGTATTGGAACACGTACTGATAGTGTGACAGAAGAGGTGATTGCTTATTTAGCGGAACTTTCAAAAGAACGTGAAATTTGGCTGGAATATGGTGTGCAATCTTCTTCTGATGAAACATTAAAACGAATCAATAGAGGGCATGATAGTGCCAATATTGAAAAATACATTACTTTATCGCGTCAGTATGGACTTAAAATATGTGCTCATGTTATCTTTGGACTACCTGGTGAGACACCTGAGATGGCTTTAGAAAGTGTTAAATTTGCACTTAGGCTAGGTGTTAAGTCTTTTAAATTTCATCCTTTATATGTTGTTAAACGAACAGCGTTAGCCAATGATCTTAATAGAGGAGACTTTATTCCAATTTCTGAAGAGTCTTACATTCAAACGATTATTAAAGCCATCAAACTTTTACCAGAAGGCGTTATTCTTCAACGGGTGAGTGCAGGCATTGAAGACGCTACTCTTTTATCTCCATCATGGTGTTACACCAAACATCAACAAATGTTTAATATTCGTGAAGCTCTTAAAAAAGAGGGACTTCTTTACTAGAAGCCATCAATGGAATTAGTGACAAAAAAGCTCATAGCGTATATATGGCTTTGAAAAAGATGGAGGGTATCGCATAAAGACAGTAAAATTGCGCATTTCATTTTTATGTAGATTCTCTGCAATGACAAATTCTTTAGTTGTATCTACAGAACTGCTAGAATCTTTGCTAAAAAGATTGTCAAAAGCTGATTTTGGTTCAAAAACAATAGATCCAGATCCTGCAGAGTCACCAAGTTCATTAGAAATTTTAACTTCTAAAATGCATTTACCTATTTGAAAATTGCCAATATTACGAATTTGTCCTGAAATAGAAAAAGATTCATTAATCAACACTTTTTTCTGTGTGATGTTTTCTAATCGAGCAACTTTAGTATATTTATCGAGTCCATAAATGGCAAAAAAAGCAAAAATAGCCATAATAAAGATATTAGCTATAATCGGCGCAAATAGAGAAGATTTACCATCATGATTACGAATAGTTAACATGAGAATAAGAGAAAATATAAGAAGAATAAGAATAAGAATAAACCAATGAAGTAGCGTAAAATAGGTCACAGTTACTCCTTTAGTAGCACTCTGCTTTTAATGTTGCAAATACATCGCCATTATATTCAAAACCATCAAAAACAGCTTGATATTCCATACTATCCTCTTTTAAAAGGTCCTTTGTAATTAATATCGACTGATTAGATATTGGTTTTAGAGAATTGAGATATGCTTTGAACCCTTGTGCCCCTGTTTGTTTAAAAATAGAAGTGCGAATCAAACAAAGCGAAAAATTTTTAGTTGATTTATTGTAGATATTTCCTTCAACAATAAGTGATGCTGAAAAGGTTAATTTCTTGACCATAGTGATTTCGGTTGTTGTTGTTCTGAATGTTTCTTCTAGTTTTTCTTTAATAAAGAAAGGTGAAATGACAAGAAGGAGAAGAGCAAAGATAACTAAAAGAAGAGACGCCGTAGAAGAGCGTCTCGCCACTAAGCTTGCTAAGATTATTAAAATAATAAAAGTAAAAAACAACCAACTAAATGCCAAATAATCATAAAGACCAAAGTGTTTAATATAGGTCAATAGTGATAATTTGAGTGCATCAGTGTTCATTACGGCTATTTTTCTCCTCTATCCCGCTGAGTCCAAAGCGCCTTTCAAGCTCTTTGGAGATCAGTGATGGATGAATGTTCTTAGCTCCCAATGCAACAAGAGCATGGAACATAAGATCGGCTGCCTCATAAATGATCTCTTTGTTATCATTGTCTTTGAAGGCAAAACAAAATTCACCTGCTTCTTCGACAACTTTTTTCAAAATACTATTGTCACCTTTGTGTAGCAGTGATGCCACATAAGAGGTTTTAGGATCAGCTTTTTTGCGTTCTTGTATAATATGATAAATTTTATCGCTAATAGAATAAGCCGCAATTTCTTGTGCAGGCTTTTTAGGTGTTTCTTCAACATCTATACGGTTAAAAAAGCATGACATGCGCCCCGTATGACATGCCACACCTTCTTGCTCAACTTTGAGCAGTAACGTATCGCTATCGCAGTCCAAATAGGCCTCTTTAACATGTTGTACATGACCACTCGTTTCACCCTTTTTCCAGAGGCTTTGGCGGCTTCTGGAATAGTAGTGAGCAAGTCCTGTTTGAAGTGTTAAAGAGAGCGCTTCTTGGTTCATATATGCGAGCATTAAAACCTCACCACTCTTGACGTCTTGTGCAACGACAGGCAAAAGTGGTGAAGCGTTCCAGTCGATGGAATGAATTAGTGTTGAACTCATTTGCTTATACTGACCGCTTTTTGGCTATCTTTGGTATCGACCCAAATATTAGGGGTTGAACCACCGGGTGTTAGGAAAATTTTTGCATCTTTATTTTCTTTAAGTGCCTCGTTAAACTTTCCTTGGACTTCAATTTGGCGAAGTTTTAAGAGTGGATCAGAAATGCTTTCACTGATTTTTTTATTAGCATAGGCATCTGCATCCGCTTCAATTTTAACAGCGTTTGCTTCACCTTGAGCATTGATTTGTCTCGCTTTTGCTTGACCTTCCGCTTCAGCAGCACGTTTAAGGGCTTGTTGATTGGCTATTTCTACTTCATACCTTGTTCGCTCAACCTCTTGCTTCGCTACTTGAACTTTTTCAATTTGTTCTTTAATTTTTGCAGGAAGTAAAATTTCTCTGAGTTGCATGGTAAGAAGTTCTACAGGTTTGCCTGGTTGTGCGTCAATCGCTTTGCGAATACCTTCTTCGATATTGACAGCAATCTCATTACGTCTTTGTGGTAACTCTTCTGCATTAAACTTACCTACAACAGCTCTTGTGACATCTCTGACAACTGGGTTAATAATTTTATCTTCCCATGCCATACCCCATGTTGCGATCGTTTGTGGTGCAGTTGTTGGTTCTAACTTATATTGAACTGTAAGTTCAATTGAAACAGGTAAGCCTCTTGCATCAAGAACAGAAATAGCTGCATTTTTTTTGATGCCAGATCCTCTTTGTAAGACTTCACCTAAGTCTTCGCTTGAAGAGTAGTTCATAATACGCACTTTAGTATCAACAATAAAAACTTGTTGAATAAAAGGAATAAAAAGATGAAATCCTGGTTCCATCGGGATCGGCTCAAATTTACCAGTCGTTGCTTTAATTCCCATTTCGCCTGAATTAATAATTACAAAAGGTTTGGCAATAACAGCAATGACGATGATTGCAATAAGCACATAAAGGATTCCTGCCTTTTTACCAAGGTTTTTCATAAAATCGGGAGGTTCGATATTAAAAGGGGTGCGATTGTCATTATCGCCATTACTACTGCTTCCTCCCCCATTTTTCTTTTTAAAATAGTCGTTCAAATCTGCTGGCATAATCTTCCTTTGTTTCAATTATAAAATACGGTTTCAAGCAAAGCCAAAACTGTGCTTGGCGCTAAAGCTTGCCTCTTTCGAGGCAGGAATTTAGATAAATGTTAAGAAATGTTTGTATTTTGGATTGCGTCCGTAGACCACATCAAAATACGCTTCTTGAAGTTGTTTGGTGATAGGACCACGTTTACCATCGCCAATAATATAATTATCGATATCTTTGATTGGAGTTACTTCTGCGGCAGTGCCTGTGAAGAACGCTTCATCAGAGATATACGCTTCGTCACGTGTAATGCGTCTGCGCTCAATAGGAATGCCTGCTTCGCGCGCAAGCTCTAATACGGTTGCTTGAGTGATACTCTCAAGAGATGTGTCGTTTGGTGGAGAAATCAGCTTACCATCTCTGACGATAAAGAAGCATTCTCCACTGCCTTCAGCGATAAATCCATCTTCATCCAAAAGTAACGCTTCTTCATAACCCGCTTCGAGTGCTTCGTATTTTGCCATTTGTGAGTTGAGGTAGTTTGCAGCTGCTTTGGCTTTTCCCATATTGGCACTCACAGGGTTTCTCGCAAATGAAGAGATTTTAACGCGAATGCCGTTTTCAATGCCATCATCGCCAAGGTAGCTGCCCCATTGCCATGCCGCAATCGCTGTATTCACCGGTGCTTGTGCAAGATTAAGCCCCATAACGCCGTATCCTAAATAAATCAGCGGTCTAATATAGACGTTGGAAGTAAAGTTGTTTGATTTGAGAAGTTCAATATGAGCTGCTTCGAGTTCTTCCTGGGAATAGGTCGCTTTAATGCGAGTAATTTTGGCAGAATTGAGCAAGCGTTTGGTGTGCTCTTTAAGCTTAAAAATAGCCAGACCATTGTCCGTCATGTACGCACGAGTACCTTCAAAAACACCATTACCATAGTGAAGTGTATGGGTCAAAATATGTATTTTTGCATCATCCCATGCAACGAGTTTGCCGTCCATCCAAATGTATTTTGCTTTATCCATTTTTCTACCTTCTTAAAAGTCGTTTTCTAAAGAGATACTATGGTAGCCAAAAATTGATTAAAGATAGTTTTAGTATGAAAAGTTGCGTTATACTTCAATTTGAATACGTCTTTAAAGCAAAGCTCTAAAGACTACGTTAACACTGGGTTCTCAAAGACAGAGTGCCCACGCACCTTTGGTGCTTTGAATCACAAAAGAAGGAGTAAAATTATGAAAGCAAAGCTCTATTTTGGTTCTACATGTAAGGATAAAAAAGAGTGCAAAGAGGTGTGTTCACCGTATGATGGACGCGTGGTTTCAAGCTTTTGCCTTTGCGATGCAACCGATGCCAAAGAAGTTTTAGAAATAGCACGTACAGCAGCTTTACATGTAAAACAGATTCCACTGCATCAGCGCACCAATTGGCTGTTGGATGTGGCGCAAAAGCTGGAAATTGAGCGTGAGCGTATAGCGCTTTGTATCACCGATGAGGTGGGAAAACCGATTGCTTTTTCACGCGTTGAGGTCGATCGCTGCATCGAGACGATTAAACTCTCCGCCAATGCGATGTTACATGTAAACGGCGAATCGTTTGATACCACTGCAATGCCCAGTGGTAAAAAGAGTTTGTCCTTTTATAAACGCGAACCTGTAGGCGTGGTGTTAGCGATTACACCGTTTAATTTTCCGCTCAATTTAGTCGCGCACAAAATTGCCCCAGCATTGGTTGCGGGTAATGCCGTCATCTTGAAACCGACTTCACAAGCGCCACGAACTGCGTATGAACTGGTCAAACTTTTCATCGAAAGTCCGTATGCGCCAAAAGATGCGCTCAGTCTCCTTTACAGTGGTGAAGGAGTGAATGAAACGCTTATCACCAGCGAAATTCCTCGCGTCATCAGTTTTACCGGCAGTGTGAGTGTTGGACGTGAGATCACGCAAAAAGCGGGGATCAAAAAAGTATCTTTAGAGCTGGGTGGGAATGCTGCGACGTATATTGATGCTTCTGCTGATCTTGTCCTTGCGGCTAAACGATGTGCGGTGGGTGCATTTATTAATTCAGGTCAAGTGTGCATCTCATTGCAGCGCATTTACGTGCATGAAAGCATTTATGAGCCGTTTGCACAAGCACTTGTAGAAGAGACAAAAAGCTTACATGTAGGTTCACCGTACGATGAAAAAACTTTCATTGGCCCGATGGTCAATGAAGCAGCGGTGCTCAAGGCAAAACGATGGATTCAAAGTGCCATAGACGAGGGGGCAAAACCTTTGTGTGGTTTTACATGTAAAGCTCTTTTGTTTGAGCCAACGATTATGGCAGATGTAAGTGAAGCAATGGCGATTGTGTGCGAAGAGGTCTTTGCGCCGATTGTTTCACTGATCAAAGTGAAGGATTACGAAGAGGCAAAAACCAAAATGAACGCTTCAGATTATGGACTTCAATATTCCATTTTTTGTAATGATCTCTCCATAGTTCAAAGAGCAATTGATGAGCTTGAAGCGGGTGGTATTGTTATCAATGACATTCCCACATTGCGATTCGACCTTCAACCCTATGGCGGCATCAAACAAAGTGGCGTTGGAAAAGAAGGTCCTTATTTTGCGCTTTTAGATGACTATACTCAGATAAAATCTGTGGTAATATGCTAAAAAATATCAACAAAGGAATTTAGATGATAAAAATAGGTGATAAAGCCCCCGCTCTTAGTCTTCCCAATCAAGACAATGTAGAAATATCCCTGCGAGATTTAGAGGGCAAATGGATCGTGCTTTACTTCTACCCTAAAGACAGCACACCTGGATGCACCACCGAGGCGTGTGATTTTACAGCAGCACTTCCAAGTTTAGAAGGTTTAAATGCTGTTGTTTTAGGCATTAGTCCTGATAGTACAGCATCGCATCAAAAGTTCATTGCCAAACAAAAACTAGAGATAACACTGCTCTCTGATGTGAGCACTGAAGTAGCACAACGTTACGGTGTGTGGCAGTTGAAAAAGTTTTGTGGTAAAGAGTATATGGGCATTGTGCGCTCAACCTTTTTAATCGACCCAAGTGGAAAAATCGCTAAATTGTGGTCGAATGTTAAAGTCAAAGATCACGCCAGTGAAGTGAAAAAAGTTTTGGAAACATTGATTTGAGCGACAACAGTGGAGCGTTCTGAACCGTATGATTTTGAACGCTCTCATAGTAAAATAAATTTATTTTAGAACATAATCCATGCAGTCAAGAATACGTTATTATTGTCTTTTGCGTTTCTCCCCGCTCCATCGTAATTATCTTTCGCTCCGTTAAATTTATCGTACATCGTATATTGCAAAGAAATTTTAACTTTTTGAATAGGCAGATAATCGAGCTCGAAAATTTTTCCAGAGCTGTCAGGTAAGCCATTACTACTTCCATAAAGCGTAGCATCAGCAGTGCCATCTGTGGTAAATGCACCAACGGTTGCGCCATATTTTTGATCATAGTAATAACTGATTTTTCCTCTGGTTGTTGTTAGTGTATTGTTTAGATTATCACTTAAGGAGCCAAAGGAATTATTGAGTGTTGTTTTTTCTCTAATTCTTGTTGCCATCACCGTTACCATATTGCTTCCATTGGTATAACTATATTGTGCATCGATAGCCTTGTCATCGTAGCGATCATATAAGCCTGTAGGAGCTGTAACATCCGGATCCATTTTTGAATTGAGTGTGTATCCGCCAACCATGAAGAAATGCTCACCGATGGTTTTTTGCAATGCTACTCTTGTATAAAGTGCCGTACCATGAACCTCATTTGTATCTGAGTAGAGTGGATTATAACGAAGAATATGCAGAGGTCCACCTGATCGATTAGACTGATAACCTGCAACTTCAGCGTAAAGGAAGTCATTAAGCATAGCATACACTCCAAGTCCAGCAACTTTTTGACCTAGTCCCCCATCAATAAGAGTAGACACAGGTGAATTGACATTGGCAGATGATGAGTATGGAAATGTCCAAGTTGGGGTTGTATTGTAAATATCTTGCATACTTGGATTGTTATTCAGTGTTAATCCAACGAGTAAATCATTTTCCCCTAGTGTAAAATCTTTAACGTATCTAATGTCAACATTATCAGCGACTATATGATGTGCCACATCATTGGTGCTTTGGCTCCCTATCAAATTTGTTCCATCGTAGGTTACTTGAATAAAAGCACCTAAATCATCAATGATTTTACCACCATAAAAGAGACTGGCTTGATCAAGAGATAGTTTTTTATCTTTAGCAGGGTCAATTTGGTCAGGGTTTGTTGTGGTATTGGCATTTTGAGTATAACTCAATTGTACCATTCCTGATAAATTGTCAAGAGGACTTGTTTTTTGATCATTGGTCATAGTATAGCCATGTAGTTTGAAATATCGTCCTGTTGGAGTTAGTTCAGGAAATACGGTATGGCATTGTGCACAATCTAAGCCCGTTTGCCTAGCAAAGCTAGGGATTGCATATGCCGAAGTCATTCCAAACGTAAGAAGAAATATGACGGTACAAACCGTTTTATGTAGTAGTTTATTCATGAAAACCATCCTTTTGTTTTATGAAAAAATCCTACTACAGTTGTTTCAAGTTTTCTTCAATTTTATGCAATTTTAAAGAATATAGTAAAAATACTTCCATTTTGAGTAGATTGAATTTTATATTTCAGAGTATGAAGGTTTAAAATCGCAATAATAAGCCTCATTCCAATGCCATTTTTAATGCCATCTTGATCATAAATTGATTTCGAAAACATTGAACTTTCAGCAGTCATGATCACCTCCTCGCTAATACCTTCTCCTTGATCTCGTATTTGCAAGATTGCTGTTTTTGGATCAATACATTTTAGAATAAGGTGTATCTCTTTTTCTTCAGGAGTATATTTTATGGCATTATCCACAATATTAAAAATAGCTCTGTATATTAATCCTTTATCTCCAACGATAAAAATTTGATTTGAAATTTCTGATGTGAAAACTTTGTTTTGAGACTCTGCTAGATCTGTAAAAAATTGACAAAGTTCATGTGCTAATTCACTAAGATTAAAGCGGATACTTTTAGGAATAATCGTTTTATCCTCTAGTCTTGTGAGCAACATAAGTCTGTGAATAAATTGATTTAATTTAGATATTTGTTCCAAGTCATTTGAAAATTTTTCCTTCATCACAAGAGGAATATCTTCCCTTTCTATGGCATTTTCAATATGATTTTTGATAACAGATAGAGGTGTTTTAAGTTCATGTGACATAATGGACAAAAAATCTTTTTGATAGGTGAAATGATTTCTAAGCTTCTCGAACGTAAGATTGATGCTTTCTATTAGAAACCCAATTTCATCGTTAGATTCTTGTACCAATCCAAGAGAAAATTTTTCTTGACTTAACCTTCTGAGGGTTAAAGAAATACTCACCAATGGTTTCAGCAGAAAATTAACCAAGTAATAAAAAAGAGCTGAAATAATGATAAGGGTAATAATAAAAATTGTGGCAAGTTTTTTCTGATTTTGTTTGATGCTGTTATCCATTGAAATGCCAAGAATAATAGTGGTACCATCGTCATAGTGTTTAACGTGTAGTCTGAATATGACATCATAGTCAGCAGTAAAATTGATCTGATTGGTTTTAACGGTGAGTGTTGTCCTATCCGCAATTTTTTCAGGAGGGATGGCAATAGAATTGGCTATATCGCTAACGTAAAGTAGCGTATCATTTTTTGTTATTTTGAGCCAGTATTCTTCAAATAAAATGCGTTTTAAAGATGTGCTACTGTAAATATTATTGTCTAAAAGAAATTTTATTTGCTCAGAGTCCTCAGTGAGATGTTCATCAAGCATGTTTTCTAAGTCTTTTTCATACGATGAATAAAGATAGATCGATAAAAATAACGTTAGTAATATAGTTGATGATAAATAAAAAAAAGATATTTTTGAACTAATTTTCAACTGTTAAGCCTAAAACCTACACCACGGATTGTCTCTATGATAGTTTGATTTTGAAGTTTGGTGCGAATGTTTTTGATATGCATATTAATAATATGAGAAGATTTGTCAAAATAATCAGTGTAGATATGTTCAGCAATTTGTGTTGGCGTGAGTATACTATTTTTGTTGTAGAAAAAAAGTTCAAGTATGGAAAATTCTTTAGGGGTGAGATTTATTTCAGTATCGTCCTTTAAAACTTTTCTTTCAGCTATGTTGATTTCGATATTGTTAATGTGCAGTTTGATTTGCTTATTGGTTGAGCTTCTTCGTAATATGGCTCTAATTCTTGCTTTTAGCTCTACCATAGAAAAAGGTTTTGCAAGATAATCATCTGCTCCAGCATCTAATCCTATGACCTTGTCTTCAAGTTCATATTTAGCGGTAAGAATAAGTACGTGCACAGATGGAACTTTTCCCTTTCGGATTTTTTCTAAAATATCAATCCCATCCATATCGGGTAAATTTAAATCTAACAATACAAGATCAAATACATCTTCCGTATATTTTTGCAATGCCATTTTGCCAGTTTGCGCTGTTACAACTGTGAAGCAATCCTGTTTTAAACTGTCTGCTAAATTTTTTAGAAGCTCAATATCATCCTCTATTATTAAGATTTTCATAGTTAATTTCTAACAGTGATTTCACATCCTACCCACTCATCACGAATAGCATCGCTGGCTTTAGGCTCATTTTTTATCAATCTTGCAGGTGCTATTTTATGCTTTGTAATCATCGTTTGTATGATAGTATCAGAGCGTTTAAGTGCTAGATTTTGAAGTGCTTCTGGCGCTATGATAATGTTCTCAGCAATTTTTGAAATCAAATTATCATTGATAGCACCAATATCCAAATTTTCATCTTTATAGGATTTTAGAAGTTTATTGTAATCATCACTAGAGTATTTTTGAATAAAGAGTTTTTTGATTGCTTTGCTATAACTATCATCTTCTTTACTCTTTTTAGGAGTCATTGCTTCTATTTGTGCAGTTACATTTTGCTCTTGAAGTGCTTTGGTATCAAGCGTTTCGTTGAAACTTGGAGTAACGATAAGATTGAGCTCACTTCTTTTTTCCAAAATTTGTTGGTATTGCGCCATCTTTTCCTCTTCTGAGTCAATAAGCGCATATTCTCCTGCTGCAAAATCAATACTTTTAAGATTTTCAGTTTCGATGCCGAGGATGGAACCTAAGAGTTTAAATGGAGAGGTTGCAATACTTCCGATGAGATTTCCAATGGCTTTCCACACAATGCTTCCATAACGAAATTCAGGGTCATTAAGATCGCCACTGACGGGAAGATCAATGTCAATTTGCCCTTTAGAATCTTTTAAAATAGCAATGGCAAGTCCTAGAGGAAGATTGGTCGCATCTGCACTTTCAATTTTATCACCCAGTGTGAGCGAATCTAGGTTAATCTTATTAGCGCCTTCCATCAATCCCTTTTTAATCTTATAGTTTAGATCCATAGAGAGTTTTCCCTCTTTGATCGCATAGCCTACAAATTTTCCAGAGTAGGGAGAAAGAGAAGGCATATCAATGTTTTTAAAGAGGATTTTGAGATTGGCTCTATTTTTTAAATCAAAAGGTAAAACTGATCCATCAATTTTTGCGTAGCCATATTTGTCAACTTTCCCTTCCAATTTTAGCACAGAAGGCTTGGTGTTTTTTGTATCGAGTGTTGACATTGATCCATTTAGACGGTCGGCAAAAGTCGCAAAAGGAAGCAGTAAAGAGGCATCTTTAAAATGGGTAGTTCCTCGTTTAAGTACGATATTCCCAATGAAGATAGCCATAGCCTCATTTTTTGCTGGTGATGTTTTTTTCATTTTAGAAGGTGCTTTTGATGGAGTTGACGAGGTTTTCAAGAGATTGGAAAAATTGGTCGTGCCATCTTTTTTGATATCAAGATTGATATAGGGTTTATCCAGAGCAATATTTTGAATACTTAATGTTGAAGGAGAAAGCGTGTAGGAAAAATTGGAAAAATTGAGTGTTTCCCAAGCAACAAGAGAATTTCTAAATTTATCTGCAAGTGAAAATTTAGAGACAGTTGCATCACCTTCAATTTTGAAAGTTGTTTGTTTGTCAAAAGAAGCTTTAATCTTAGAATTGAGTGATAATGCGCCATCTTGAATAAGGGTAGTTGTATAAAGTGCAATATAGGGTTGCGCTTTTTCTAAAGAGAGTTTATTAGCATTAATGGCTATATCTAACGAAGCAGTTGCGGGAATAAAAGTCCCTTTGAAGTTTAAAGTAGCAGTCGTATCCAGGGTACTGTTAAAATCATAGGTAATAGGATTGTTCATATCTTGCGTGATATTTTGAGCGGTTAATTTTAAGGGAGCAAAATGAGCAGGTGCACTTTTCACATTTTGATCACGCACATCAACAGTTGCCTCCTTAACTTCTAATGTTTTAAGGGCAAATTTCCAAGTGTTATTGGTCTCTTGTTTGGCGGATGATTGCACTTTTACTTGAGTTGATGGGCTTTTAGGCGTAAAAAGACGTACTAAATTAAGCGTGTAATCTTTTTCCAATTGAATATCTACAAAAGGCTTGGTAATCGTGGCTTTTTCGATGCTAATATTGGAGGTTTGCAAGTCAAAATCAATGGTTTCAAGATTAAAGGAAGGTACTTCAATAACGGGTTTATTCTCATTATCTACCAAGCGGACACTGTCTAAGGAGGCAGAAGCTTTTTCCAATGAAACAAGTGGTTTTTCTTTGCTAAGATCAATGGAAAAAGGAACTCTAAGTGAAAGTTCTCCTTGTGTAAGTGTTACTGGAATGGTTGGTAATGCGTATTTCCAAAAGTTTGAGAGAGGGAGACGCACAATATTGAGCTCGCCGTAAAACTTGAGTGGTTCAAAAGAAGCGCTACTTGCAATGGAGATTTTTTCTTCGTTTTGAAACATTACTTTAAGAGCATGAATGCTAAGGTCATCTTTATAAAAACTGAGGTTGTTGACCGTGTAATTTATAGGGCCTATGTCAAATTTAAAAGGAATGTTTGGACGTTCATCTGTAAATGTAGATTGAGCATTTTGGATTTCAACATGTTCAATGATAAAAGGCATGACAAGACTATTATCATGCGTAGTAAGGTTGTCATCCGTGCTACTCTTTGGAAAAATACTTAGAAGGGCTAGGTTACCATTAGGGTCAATTTTTAGATCAACAAAAGGCTTGTCGAGGAGCAATGATTGGATAAAAAACTCTTTTTTGAACAAAGAGGTTGGCTCATAATTAACATACAAATGCTCTAAAGATACAACACTACTTCCATTGGTATCATGGAGCGCTAAATTATTTACATGTAATTCAAACGTGAAAGGGTTAAAGAGTACTTTTTCAATTGAAATTGAAAGACCCAGTTTCTCTTGAAGAAGAGTAGGTAGCTTTGTTTGTGCCCACCATGGAAGGATAATAAAACCGCTCAGTGTATAGAATGCGGGAAGAAAAATTAACCAGAATAGAACACTTTTAAGACACTTTTTTAGCATCGTACACTCCTTTTTAAGGGCTTATTTATTATACAATAAATTGAAACATTTCTATTTAAAATCCATATTAGTTTTATAAGGATAGATGGATTATATGTTACCTATGTTATACTTTTTGAAAATTTTTACTCTATAAAGAAATACTATGCTCGTTCATATTTGTTGCTCCGTAGATAGCCACTTTTTTTTGCAAAGACTTCAAAAAAGTTATCCTGATGAGACGTTAATTGGCTTTTTTTATGATCCTAATATTCATCCTTTCAGTGAGTATAAATTAAGGCTTTTGGATGTCAAACGTAGTTGTGACAAGTTAGGAATTGCCTTACATGTAGGCGATTACAATTACGAAGGGTGGCTTGAAGCGGTTCGAGGTCTTGAAAATGAGCCAGAAAAAGGCAAACGTTGTTCAGTGTGTTTTGATAACAGGTTAGAAGAAACTGCACAAAAAGCTCTAGAAATAGGTGAAAAAACAATAACAACAACGTTACTAACAAGTCCTAAAAAATCATTAGAGCAGTTAGAAAAAGCTTTACGTGTCATTGCTCAGAAATATGAACTTGAAATCGTTGCACCTGATTTTAGAAAAGGTGGTGGTACACAAGAACAGTTTACACAAGCAAAAGAGGCAATGCTATACCACCAAAATTATTGTGGTTGCCTGTTCGCTTTGGGTGTGCAAAGAGAGCAACAACAAAAATGGGCAGATGAACTGAGTTCACCTCTACGCCCTCAAATACTTCCTGCTTCTATTGAGGAACGTATTGTTTTGTATGAAAAAGTGATAGAGCTTGAAGCAAATGAGACTCCTTTTAAATTGGTGCGTGAAAAGTTTTTAAACTATAGATTGCTTCGCGCATGGGTAAAGAATAGTGACAAAAAGATTATTCCTAGTTATGTCTTATTTTACTCTACATGTAAAAAAGAGTTTACTAAAACAAATGTAGAGTTTGTAGCACAAGGCGTTGGATTTTTAGCAAAAGAAGAAGCACGTTTTATTTCGCTTAAAACGTTTAATACGCTAGCCAATACAGACTATAAAACACTCAAAGAGATGCTACAAAATCCCCCAACGGTAGAAATAGAAATAGCTTTTAGAAACACCTACCTAAAGTCGATAGTTGCTTCATTAACTCCACTTGTTGTATTGGATGAGGTTAAAATGGACTCTTATGAACTCTTCATTCAGAGCAAAACCTATCAAGACATTAGAGAAAATTTAGTATTAATTGGCTAAAATATTAGAATTTTGTTAGAAGGTTTCAAAGATGTTAATTGATGTTGTAGAGATTCAAAAAATACTTCCCCATCGCTTTCCTTTTTTACTCGTGGATAGAATTACCGCACTTACGCCAGGCGAGTCTATTGAAGGATTTAAAAATATTACAATAGGCGAACAGATTTTTCAAGGACATTTCCCAGATCATCCCATTTACCCGGGTGTTATGATTATTGAAGGTATGGCACAAGCGGGTGGCGTTCTTGCGTTTA
Organism: Sulfurospirillum diekertiae; assembly: GCF_002309535.1. GTDB lineage: Bacteria > Campylobacterota > Campylobacteria > Campylobacterales > Sulfurospirillaceae > Sulfurospirillum > Sulfurospirillum diekertiae. The sequence continues at coordinate 202,096 of NZ_CP023275.1, forward strand.
AAAGCATGGATGAAGAGAAGCAAGAAGATACGAAAGAAAAAGTGGTTTATTTTATGAGTATTGATAATGCGAAATTTAGAAGCCCTGTAAAGCCTGGAGATCAGTTAGTGTACAAACTTAATGTTCTAAAACACAGAGGTAATATCTGGGTTTTAGATGCCAAAGCTTATGTTGACGACAAGCTTGTCGCGGAAGCAGAGCTTAAAGCTATGATAGTGGACAAATAACATGCCAAACATTCATCCAACTGCCATTGTTGAAGAGGGAGCGAGTTTAGCAGACGATGTAAAAATCGGAGCTTATGCTTTTGTATCCAAAGATACCATACTTAAAAGTGGTGTTGAGGTGATGCAAGGAGCACAAATCTATGGTGTAACTAAAGTTGGCGAGGATACAAAAATTTGTCCTTACGCCGTTATTGGTATGCCACCACAGGATATTGGGTATAAACCAGAAGATGACGTACGCGTTGAGATAGGTCGTAATGTCATGATCCGTGAATTTGTAACGATTAATGCAGGAACTAAAAAAGGTGGTGGTGTTACACGCATTGGTAATAACTGTTTTATCATGATTTACTGCCATATCGCACATGATTGTCAAGTTGGCAATAATGTTATTATGGCCAATAATGCAACACTCGCAGGCCATGTACACATAGGTTCTTTCACTGTCATTGGTGGTATGACTCCGATTCATCAGTTTGTTCATATTGGAGAAGGTGTCATGATCGGAGGAGCAAGCGCTATTAGCCAAGATATCCCACCTTTTTGTTTAGCAGAAGGAAATCGTGCGGTTGTTCGAGGCCTTAACAGCGTTGGGTTAAAACGTCGTTTTGAGCGAGAAGATATTACCGCCATTCAAAGTGCGTATAAACAACTTTTTAGAAGTGAAAACGCTATTAAAGAGACAGCGGCTAAATTATTAGTGAGCGAAACAAACGAAAAAGTGTTGCAAATGTGCAACTTTATTATGGAATCCACACGAGGTATTCCATTCGAGAGGAAAAATAATGGTCAATAGAGAGTGTAGTTTTTGTGGCACCAAAGAGAGTAATGACACCCGTTTAATCGCAGGCGATGATGTTTTTATCTGCGAACATTGTGTTATTTCTGCCCATAAAATCTTTTTTGGAGAAATTCCAGAGCCTTCTGTGAGTAGTAGTGAAGAGGCTTTTGATCAAGAACTTTTAGCTCCAAAAGAGTTAAAAAAAGTGCTTGATGATTTTGTCATTGGGCAAGACCAAGCTAAAAAGATTTTTTCAGTCGGTGTGTATAACCACTATAAGAGAATTTTCAAGCAAAGTACCATTCAAGATGATACCGAAATTTCTAAATCTAACATTTTACTCATTGGACCAACAGGTAGTGGTAAAACATTGATGGCTCAAACTTTGGCACGTTTTTTAGATGTACCAATCGCAATCTCAGATGCAACCAGTTTAACCGAAGCGGGTTATGTGGGCGAAGATGTTGAAAATATTCTCACAAAATTGCTTCAATGTGCCAATGGAGATATTAAGAAAGCGGAACAAGGTATTGTCTTTATTGATGAGATTGACAAAATTGCGCGTATGAGTGAGAATCGCTCGATTACCAGAGATGTTTCAGGTGAAGGCGTTCAACAAGCACTGCTTAAAATTATTGAAGGCAGCATTGTTAACATTCCACCAAAGGGCGGGCGAAAACACCCAAATCAAGATTTTATTCAGATTGATACCACCAACATTTTGTTTGTCTGTGCTGGAGCCTTTGATGGCTTGGAAGAGATTATTAAACGTCGTATTGGTAAAAATGTCCTTGGCTTTGAGCAAGAAAAACGTACAAAAAGCCAAGATGCAGGACTTTTTGATCTTGCAGAACCGGATGATTTAGTCCATTACGGGTTGATTCCAGAGCTGATTGGACGTTTACATGTAACGGCAAAGCTTTCACCGATTACTAAAGAAGATATGGTGCGTATTTTGACAGAACCTAAAAATGCAATTTACAAACAATATCGAAAACTTTTTGCGATTGATAATGTTGAGCTCTCTTTCGAAAAAGAGGCATTGGATTCTGTAGCTGAGCTTGCGATCAAACGTAAGACGGGAGCGAGAGGACTTCGAAGTATTATCGAAGATATTATGGTTGATGTGATGTATGAACTTCCAGAACTAAGTGGCTATGAAGTGGTGATTACAAAAGATGTAGTGACAAAAGGTGAAAAACCACTTTATATCAAAAAAGATAAAAAAAGTGCGTAAAAAAGGAATAGAGAGATGATTTTGGACAAGATAATAGGATTCTTCTCAAGTGATATGAGTATCGACCTTGGAACGGCGAATACCTTGGTATTGGTCAAAGGTAAAGGTATTATTATCAATGAGCCTTCCGTCGTCGCTGTACAACGCAACCGCTATGGTAAACAAAATATCTTAGCAGTGGGTAAAGAGGCAAAAAATATGGTGGGTAAGACGCCAGGTGACATTGAAGCGATCCGCCCAATGCGTGATGGCGTTATCGCTGATTTTGATATGACGGAGAAAATGATTCGTTATTTCATTGAAAAGGCGCATCGAAGAAAAAGCTTTTTACGACCCCGTATCATCATCTGCGTTCCTTATGGTTTGACACAAGTAGAACGTAAAGCGGTACGTGAATCTGCAATGAGCGCAGGGGCACGTGAAGTTTTCCTCATCGAAGAGCCTATGGCAGCAGCCATTGGTGCAGGACTCCCTGTCCGTGAGCCACAAGGAAGTTTGGTTGTTGACATCGGCGGTGGTACAACTGAAATCGGCGTTGTATCTTTAGGTGGGTTGGTTATCAGTAAATCCATTCGCGTTGCGGGTGATAAGATTGATATGGCTATTGTCGATTACGTTAAGAAAAAATATAACTTATTAATTGGTGAGCGAACGGGGGAAGAGATCAAAATCGCTATTGGTACAGCTGTTCCTATGGATGAACCTATCTCTATGGTGGTTAAAGGGCGCGATCAAGTGAGCGGACTTTTGAGCCGTATTGAACTGACCAGTGAAGATGTACGAGATGCCATTAAAGAACCACTCAAAGAAATTGCCGACGCGCTTAAAGATGTCCTTGAAGTGATGCCTCCAGACCTTGCAGGGGATATTGTTGAAAACGGTGTTGTTTTAACCGGTGGTGGAGCTTTGATTCGAGGCTTCGATAAATACCTTTCAGACATCGTGAAGTTACCTGTTTTTGTTGCCGATGAACCACTTTTAGCGGTTGCAAAAGGTACAGGAAAAGCACTCGAAGAGATTGAACTTTTACAACAATTGTCGAATGAGTAAATTTAAAATCATTATTTTGCTTTGCATCTTTGTGTTTGTATCGTTTCGGTACAGCACAGATGCAAGGCACATTATAGGTGGCATTAATACAAAAATTCTTGCTTCTTATGGTGATATGAAAATGCAAATTGAAGCTAAGATCAATGAACATTTTGCTCAACAAGAAGAGATTCAGCGATTACGTACCGAAAATCAATCATTACAAAAATCAGCCGTTCTTTCCATTGCTTTTGCAAGTAAACTGAGCGATATGCTTAAGGAACACAATGTTACAGCATACAATCCTCGTGTGAGTATGATTCAATCCATTGGGTATACCAATTTGAATGATTATGGCAAAGTATGGTTAAAGTTCGATGACTTTAATCAAAGTAAAATTTATGGACTCTTACAACAAGGATACGCAGCAGGCATTGTTGTCTCGAACGATGGGCACCCTCAAGGGTTACTTTTAAGTGATCCAAAATCCATATTTGCTGTCTATATTGGAAATCAAAAAATGCAAGGTGTTGCGCAAGGTAACCGCAAAGAAGTGCTAGTCAAATATATTTCTCAGTGGTTACAGCCACAAGTGGGAGATGAAGTTGTCACCAGCGGACTGGATGGAATTTTCTTTGAAGGTATAAAAGTGGGAGTCGTGACGGAAGTCATTGATGAAGAGTCTTCAAAAACGGTGGTCGTAAAACCCTATGCAGCGCCACATGTACCAGCGTATATGCATGTCATTATGCAAAACTAGTCTTGAATCCACTGCCTTTGAGGCATTGGGTTGAATACTACATGTAGATTAAAGGAAAGAGATGCCAAAACGTCAAGATATTAAAACCATATTATTAATCGGATCAGGTCCTATTGTAATCGGACAGGCATGTGAATTTGACTATTCAGGAACGCAAGCAGCAAAAACTTTAAAAGAGCTTGGATACAGAGTTGTGCTTGTTAACTCCAATCCAGCGACCATTATGACAGACCCTGAATTTGCAGATCGCACTTATATTGAACCTATTACACCTGAAGTGATTGCCCGTATTATTGAAAAAGAGAGAGTCGATGCTATTCTTCCAACGATGGGTGGACAAACGGCACTGAATGTCGCGATGACGATGCATGACCAAGGAATGCTCAAAGATATTATATTTTTAGGTGCCAATCCCGCAGCGATTAAAAAAGGTGAAGACAGACAAGCCTTTAAAGAAGCGATGCTTAAAATTGGGATGGATTTACCAATCAGTGCCTATGCCTATAATTTAGAAGATGCGTATGCGGCAGCAGATAAAATTGGATTTCCACTGATTATTCGTGCCTCTTATACCTTAGCAGGTGGTGGTAGCGGTGTTGCCTATAACATTGATGAGTTCAAAGAACTTGCCATGGCAGGGCTTGATGCCAGCCCGATTAATGAGATTTTGATTGAAGAGTCTCTGCTGGGTTGGAAAGAGTACGAGATGGAAGTCATCCGTGATCATGCCGATAACTGCATCATCGTCTGCTCCATCGAGAACTTTGATCCGATGGGTGTTCACACGGGGGATTCCATTACCATTGCACCAGCTCTAACGTTGACTGATAAAGAGTACCAACGTATGCGAAATGCTTCATTTGCGATTCTTCGTGAAATTGGTGTGGATACGGGAGGAAGTAACGTACAGTTTTCCATCTGTCCGCAAACAGGAAGAATGACCGTTATTGAGATGAATCCACGTGTCAGTCGTAGTTCTGCACTTGCATCTAAAGCGACAGGTTATCCGATTGCCAAAGTGGCAACGCTTTTAGCGGTTGGCTTTACCCTCGATGAGATTAAAAATGACATTACAGGAACGGCGGCAAGCTTTGAGCCAGTCATTGACTACATCGTGACGAAGATTCCTCGTTTTACGTTTGAAAAATTTCCATTGGCAGATTCAACGCTGACCACTTCAATGAAGAGTGTGGGCGAGGTTATGGCGATTGGTCGTACGTTCAAAGAGTCATTCCAAAAAGCACTTTGCTCTCTTGAAACCAATTTAAGTGGATTTGAGAGCCTTAAAGTAGACGAAGATAAACTCAAAAATGAGATCAGAAGACCAAACTGCGATAGAGTGCTCTATGTGGGTGAAGCATTCCGTCGAGGTTATAGCGTTGAAGATGTATTTAATCTAAGTAAAATTGATCCATGGTTCTTAGGTCAAATTAAAGAAATTATTGATTTTGAGACAAAAATTGATATGTTTATTCTCAACGATGAAGAACTGTTACGTAAAGCTAAAACAATGGGTTTCTCAGACAAAATGATCGCAAAACTGATCAACAAAGAAGACAACTTAGAGCTCACAACCAATGACATCTACTTTGCACGTAATAAACTCGGCATCGACTTTGAATACAATGAAGTTGACACGTGTGCGGCGGAATTTAAAGCTCTGACACCGTACCTTTACTCCACGACCAATGTGACCAAATTACCTTTACATGTAAAAGAGAAAGAGACACAGAAAAAAGTCATGATCATCGGTGGAGGACCAAACAGAATTGGTCAAGGCATTGAGTTTGACTACTGTTGTGTTCACGCGGCATATGCCTTAAATGACATGGGTGTTAAAACCATTATGTACAACTGCAACCCAGAAACCGTTTCAACTGATTATGATACGAGCGATATTCTCTACTTTGAACCGATTGATTTTGAACATGTTAGAAGTGTGGTTGAAAAAGAGAATCCAGATGGCGTTATCGTTCATTTTGGTGGACAAACACCTCTTAAATTGGCTAAAAAACTCACTGTTATGGGTGCAAAAATCATTGGCACAACAGCGCGTGTGATCGATATGGCAGAAGATAGAGAAAAATTTTCGAAATTTATCACTGAAAATAATATCAAACAACCTCATAATGCAACCGCAACGAGTGAAGAAGAGGCGATTGAAAAAGCAAAAGAGATTGGATATCCTGTTCTTGTGCGCCCAAGCTACGTTCTAGGTGGGCGTGCAATGCGTATCGTTTACAATGAGAGCGAACTACGTACCTATATGAATGAAGCAGTGAGCGTGAGCCATAATTCACCTGTATTAATTGACCAATTCTTAGATCGTGCTATTGAAATGGATGTTGATGCTATTTGTGATGGCAAAGAGGTTTATATCGGCGGTATTATGCAACACATCGAAGAAGCGGGTATTCACAGTGGAGATAGTGCTTGTTCATTACCTTCTATCAGCCTTAGCGATGCACTTTTAAGTAAAATTGAATCTCAAACCAAACAAATCGCGCTAAACCTTGGTGTTGTAGGTTTGATGAACATTCAATATGCGATCTACCAAGACGATGTCTATATGATCGAAGTTAATCCTCGTGCTAGCCGTACCGTCCCCTTTGTCAGTAAAGCGACCGGTATTCCAATGGCAAAAGTTGCGACACGTGTTATGTTCCAAGGAAATCTCCGAGAAGCGCTTTCTTTTTACGACAAATTTGACGTGGTACGCGAAGGCAATGGCATCTTAAAACCTAAAAAATTTGATCATGTTGCAGTGAAAGAAGCGGTATTCCCGTTCAATAAACTTCAAGGCGCAGACCTTATTTTAGGACCTGAGATGAAATCAACGGGTGAAGTTATGGGCATTAGCCGCAACTTCCCTGCTTCATTTGCTAAAAGCCAAATCGCTTCAGCGAACGTACTACCCAAAAGCGGTTCAGTCTTTATCTCGTTAGTAGACATCGACAAATCCTTTGCCAAAGAGATCGGGACGAAATTTGAAGCGCTTGGCTTTAAGGTCATCGCAACAGGTGGAACGCACAAAGCCTTGCAAGAAGCCGGTGTGAATGCAGAGTTTGTTTATAAAATCTCTGAAGGTCGCCCTAATATCGAAGATAAACTCAAAAATGGTGACATTGCCCTTGTGATTAACACGAGCGATAATAAATCCAGCAAAGACGATGCAAAGAAAATTCGCCAAGCCGTGCTTCGCTTTAAAATCCCTTACTTTACCACTGTCTCTGCGGCATCTGCTGCAACGACAGCGATAGAGTACATTCAAGACAAAAGTGCGCTTGAACCACGTGCTTTACAAGATTATTTAAACTAGAAAACCATGAACCCCAACCTTGTTTATCTTGCGCAAACAGAGACAACGGTGGGGTTCCTTTCCCAAAATGCTGAAGCACTCGCTCGCACAAAAAACCGCCCCCAAGGTAAACCTTTTCTCATTAGTGTTGATTCACTGAACACCCTTCGTTCCTTTACCAGAGTTCCCAAACATCATAAAAACCGTGTTCGAAGAGTCCAAAAAACGACTTTTGTTTACCCATGCGGATTGGCGATTCGTGTTGTAAAATATGAAGAGCATTTGCAGTTTTTGAAAAAATTTAAATGGAGCTACTCCACCTCGTCTAATCCTAGTGGAAAGGGCTTTGATGAAGCATTTGCAATCGAAAAAGCGGATGTCATTGTTTTTACATGTAAAGGTTTTTTTGAAGATAAACCCTCAACTATTTACAAACTTGGAAAACGAAAATTAAGGAAATTACGGTAATGAATCTGCAAAAACTTAAAGAGGCAGAAGCCTATTTTTTGGAACTCTATCCGCAAGGTTTTGAGGATGTAGGACTTTTACCCATCATCAAACGACATAATACCGCCAAAATTGGCGAACACGTCCGTGAGCTATTTGCCAAAGAGAACTTCACACAGCCTGAGCTCATCTGCGAAAACTTCACCAAAATCGTCTCAAAATCGACCCTAATCTCACTCTTTGAAAAACCAAAAGTAAGAGATATGATTAAGTCGATGCGCATGGAGCGAAGAGATATGCTCAGTATTGGTCTGTATGAACTGCTTTATGGTGACCCAAAAGAAGGCTTTGAGACGTTGGTAGAAGTGCTCTCGTTTTATAGTTTGGCAAAGTGGTCGATCGTAACACTTATACCGTATTATTTCTACCGAGATAAAGAGTTTTTCATCAAGCCTACAACAACGAAAAATATTATCAATTTTTTTGAGATAGAAGGTTTAGTCTATAAGCCAAAACCGAGCTATGAATTTTACGTGAAGTATAAAAAAGTTTTAGAAGGTATGAAAGTAAACGTTGGTGAGAAGATAAGCCACGATGACAATGCCGCCTTTACAGGCTTTTTGATGATGGCGATGGAAGAATGATTAAATATTGTTAAAAAGGAAAAAGTTATAGATTACTTTTTCCTAGATTACATTTTGAACATAGTGTTTGCAAGTTTTCATAAACTGTATCTCCGCCTTTGCTCCAAGGCATAATATGATCTATATGTAATTCAACGGATGGATTTTTAGCAGGGCTAGCACCACATTGAACACATGCAAAATTATCTCGTCTTAAAACTTGAAATCTCAATCTTAAAGACACATCTCTCCCATTTTTTGGTTTCACGCTTAAGTTTTGATTTTCTTTAGGAGCTGATAGCTCTTCATCATTTGCCCAGATTACAAATAATTTTAAAGCATCTGTCCATGATTTAAAACGTCTATTATAGGGGCTTTGTGAAAATTCTGAAATTTTATTATCTAAATCTCGCCTTGTTGGTTGTTTTCCAAGATGTTCCCATAAATTCAAAAGGTTTTTAAAAAGGCGTTCATCTGAAATATTAACTTCATTTGAAAGTTGAAGTCCTGCGAGTTTCAATGCTTTATTCCAAGTGCCAAATCTACGGCTAACCGTTGTACAATCATATTGTCCATATTGAGTATAAATTTTTTGAGTTAAAGAGATGACATTGAGTTTTTGAACAACATTTTTTAAATCATCAAGAATCATATCATCTGTTATTAATTCATTTTTAGCAGGGCTAAATTCAAATTTTTGCTTACTTGACATGAAAACCTTTCAACAAATTAAATTTTAAAGTTTCCCAGTAATCTTCCGAATTGCCAACGAAGCAAGCGTCAAACCAAACGAAGCGGTCACACACATTAAACTTCCCATCTCTTTACAAATCGGTTTTTCATCTGAAAATACCGTTAAAAAAGTTCCTTGAAAGCCCGTTTTTTTAAGCCCATCTCTAAAGCCTTTTGCCAGCATATCGCCATATGTGTCCCAAATAGGGGCGTAATGAATTTTAGTAGGATCGATTTTTTTAGCACCACCAGCGGAGCTTAGGAGTTTGGTGTGGGCTTTGTGGGCTACGGCGATTTTGGCTTCCATATCATCGATCGCGTCGATAACGATGTCATAGGGTTCAAAGTTAAAACTCTCAACCCATTCAGGGGTGACTTTTGCCTCAATAGGGGTGACGCCTTTATAAAGGCTTGCCATATGTAAAACTTTGACTTCTCCCACGGCTTCTGAGCCCAGTTGTCTGTTTTGATTGGTTACGTCGTAGCGGTCAAAATCGACGATGGTGATGTCGCTAATGCCCGTGCGGTATAAGGCATCTAAACATGGACTTCCGACTCCACCAATACCTAAAAGAAGGACTTTTGCCTTTTGGAGTTTTTCAAAATCTTCACCAAAAACTCTTCTGACACGTGAGTAACGATCTTCCATTATTGTATCCATTGTTTTAAATTTTCAAGTTCATCATGAGCGGTCATGTCGAGTTTGATCGGTGTGATGGAGACATAGCCTTCATCAATGGCGCTGAGGTCACAGTCATCTGCCTCACCTTTTTTCCACTCCAGCGTATGAACACCAAGCCAGTAGTACTCTTCACCTCGTGGATTGCGGTGCAGATGCGCGTCATTGCCGTACATGCGATACCCTGCACGGGTGATCTTATAGCCCTTGCACTCTTCGGGTTTGAGGGCTGGGATATTGACATTTAAAAAGCGACGTTCCGCGAGAGGGAAAGAGCCCTCTAAGATGCGTTTAGAAAGATCGTACACGGTTTGCTCTGCAAGATCATAGCCGTGCGTGAGTTCAATGTTTTGAGGCCCACCCGTGTAAACTTGCGAGATCGCAATGGCAGGAACACCATGCAAGGCCGCTTCCATTGCAGCACTCGCTGTACCACTGTAGGTGATGTCTTCGCCTAAATTAGAGCCTTTATTAATGCCACTGACGACCAAATCAGGTTTGGAATCACCTTCAAAAAGAGCGTTGAGTGAGAGATAAATACAATCCGTGGGCGTGCCATCATCCAGTTTGTAAAAATCATCGCCAATCGCAACAAAGCGAAGGGGTCGTGTGAGCGTAAGGGAGTGTCCGCAGGCGGATTTTTCAGAAGTAGGTGCTACAATGGTGACTTGTCCTAAAGGACGAAGTGCACGAGCAAGAGCGTGAAGTCCCGTGCTTTCAAAGCCATCGTCATTGGTAATTAAAATACGTTTCATTGAAATGCCTATTTTTTAGTTACATTATAACGAAAGAGGCTTATAGTAGACTTCCTTTTTAGCTCATAAACGAAGTCTATTTTTAAGAGATTTTTGTATAGACTTCGTTTTAAAGAATAGACTTTTTTGATAACCTACTATAAAAGGTACGATTTTGAAATTACTTGTTTCCGCTCTAGAGCCATCCGCCAATTTACACTTAGAACCTCTTTTAAGTGCGCTGGAGCAGTGTGAATTGTATGGTATCTTTGATGAGCGTTTTGGAAAGCCGTTGCTACCAAGCAAAGCTTTTTCAATCATGGGGTTTTTAGATGCATTGCCTAAAATTCGTAAAGCCAAAAGAGCCATTAAGGTGATGGCACGAATGAGCTTTTTTGTGGATAAAGTGCTACTTATCGACTCGCCAGCGTTCAATATTCCTTTGGCAAAAGCCATTAAAACGATCAATCCTAATGTCGAAATTATCTACTATATCTTGCCACAAGTCTGGGCATGGAAGCCTAAACGTGTTGCAAAAGTGGAAAAATATTGTGATGTACTGGCATCTATTTTGCCTTTTGAACAGCAATTTTATACGAAGGCAACCTATGTTGGGAATCCTCTGTTGGATGAAATTCCACTTTTTAAACTCAGTGCGGAAGAGACTGGGGTGATCGCCTTTTTGCCCGGTAGTCGCAAAAGTGAGATCCGAAGTCTCTTTCCTATCTATAAAGAGGTTGCTTCTCGCATAGAAGGTAAAGAGAAGTTGCTGGTGATTCCTCCACATTTTGACTATCGTGAAATTGTGGATATTTATGGTGATATTCATGACTTTAAAATTTGTCGCAATACCTATGAAGCGTTTGAAAAAAGTGAGTTTGCGTTTGTATGTTCTGGAACGGCAACGCTGGAAGCGGCACTTGTCGGTGTGCCTTTTGTATTGGCGTATAAAGCAAAAGCGTTTGATTATTGGGTTGCCCAGCAATTTGTAAAACTCAAACATGTAGGACTTGCCAATATTATTTTCGATTTTGAAAAGATGGAACCGTTACATGTAGAGTTATTGCAAGAAGATGTTTTTGCCGATAATCTACTCAAAGCCTATGAAAATATGGACAAAGAGGCATTTTTTAACCATGCCAAAAAACTTCGAACAATGCTAAGCCACGGTAGTCAAGAGGCAATGATAAGCATAATGAAGGTATAATGTAAAGATATAAGGAGTTAAAAATGAGTACTAAAGAGCCGATGACCGAATACGGTTATCAAAAATTAACGAATGAATTATCTGACTTAAAAAAACGCCAACGACCTGAAACAGTCATTGAACTTGATATTGCACGAAGTCATGGTGATCTCAAAGAGAACTCAGAATACCATGCTGCGAAAGACCATTTGGCATTTTTAGATGGGCGCATTGGAGAACTAAGTGATCTTGTCTCTCGTGCACAAGTTATTAATCCAAATTCCTATGAGCATGATAAAATCCGTTTTGGCTCAACCATTAAATTAGAAAATACGGAGACGGGCGATGAACTGACCTATACCATCGTTGGGAGCACAGAGAGCAATCCTGATAGAGGGCTTATCTCCTATCATACGCCCTTATCTCAACAGCTTTTAGGGCATGGAGAGGGTGAAGAAGTCACCATTAAGTTACCTTCTGGTCAACAGATTTTTGAGATTTTAGAAGTTATTTATATCGAGATTCAATTCGAGGAATAAAGTATGGCAAAAATAGATGTAGCAATCATTGGTGTAAGCGGTTACACGGGCTTAGAGCTGATGAAAATTTTGATCAATCATCCTCATTTTAACATTACTTACATAGCAACGACGGAAGGTGGAATGAAAGCGACAGAACTACATCCTAGTTTATTGGGTGTTTTTGAGCAAGAGGTGTTAAAAGCCGATGCGAGAGATGTTGCCAAGCATGCCAAACTTGCTTTTTTAGCGCTTCCCCATAAAGCGGCGATGGGTTTTGCGAAGGAGCTTTTAGCGTTACATGTAAAGGTAGTTGACCTTTCAGCAGATTACCGTTTAGAGCTTGAGGCATATGAGGAGCACTACTGTGAACATGAAGATAAAGAAAATTTAAAAGAGGCTGTTTATGGGCTTCCAGAAATCAATCGTGCCAAAATAAAACAAGCGAAGTTGGTTGCCAATCCAGGATGTTATCCTACGGCTTCGATTTTGGGGATTTTACCGTTTTTGAATTATCTTAAAAAAGATGCACCCATCTTTATTGATGCAAAAAGTGGAGTCTCAGGTGCAGGTAAAAAACCGACATCTACAGCACATTTTGTGAGTATCAATGAAAATATCTTTGCTTACAATCCTTTGAAACATCGCCATGAGCCAGAGATCGCTGAGAAATTACGTTTGGTAAGCGGTCATCCGTTTGAAGTGAATTTTGTACCGCATTTATTGCCTGTAAGTCGTGGTATGTTGGTGAGTTCGTATTTGCAAACGAATGATATAATTGACGCGAAAGCCGTGCTTCAGGACTTTTATAAAAATGAGCATTTTGTGCGTATTCGTGAAGTGCCTGTCGATATTAAATCAACAGCTGGAACAAACTTTTGCGATATTTTCGTGAGTCAAAAAGGAAAGTCCCTCTTTGTTTCATCCAGCATCGACAATCTTTTACGTGGTGCTTCAGCACAAGCGGTGGTAAATGCCAATTTGATGTGTGGCTTCGAAGAGTCCGCAGGAATTCCTATTATCGCCTATGTCCCCTAATCTTATCATCCAAGAAGGAGCGCTTTTTATTGCTGACGCTCATGACTCAGCTGAGCGCTCTTTCTTTTTTGATTTCCTTTTACATGTAAAACAAAATCCTCCACCCCAACTCTTTTTAATGGGCGATATGTTCGACCTTTTAGTGGGTAGTGTTGACTATGGTGTTAAACAGTATCAGCGCTATATTGACCTGATTGACGAGATTGGAAAATGCTGTGAAGTCTACTATTTTGAGGGCAATCATGACTTTGATCTCTCTAAACTCTTTCACTATGTAAAGGTGATACCGATTGCTGAACAACCTTTTACATGTAAACTTCCTAGTGGCAAAAGCTGTCTTTTATTGCACGGCGATAAATATGGAGGCTTTATTCATCGGTGCTATACAAAGATGATTCGCAATCAAGGTGTCTTAAGCGTCCTGAATGTATTAGATGGATTACTTCAAGGTTTTATCTCTCAAAAGATTCAAAATAACCAGCGCAAAAAAATGTTGTGCAAGCCAATTGAGCATTTTGCAACGCTTATACAACGCAAGCTACATTTTTATCCAAAAGTGGATGTCATTGCAGAGGGACATTACCATCAAAACACTGATTTTATGGTAGTTGGGACACATTATATCAATTTTTCTTCTTTTGCGTGCAATCAAAGCTATTTTAGTGTACAATCTTCGCCAGAGACAGAATTTGCGCAAAAGCAACTAAGGGGCTGCAATGGCTAAAGAAAGTATTTTAAAAGTAGGCTCCAATGAGATGGAGCTGGTGGACTTCCGTATTTTTAAGAAGGAAGCGAACGGTGTTTATGAGGGAATTTATGGTGTTAACGTTGCAAAAGTACGTGAAATCATCAAAATTCCTAATTTGACGGAACTTCCAGGTGTTCCTGAATACATCGAAGGTATTTTTGATCTTCGTGGTATCGTTATTCCTGTTATTAACCTTGCCAAATGGATGAACATCAAAGAGCCTGATGATGGATCGATTAAACCTCGTATTATCATCACGGAGTTTAGCGACATCTTGATCGGTTTTGTGGTGCATGAAGCCAAACGTATTCGCCGCATCAGCTGGAAAGATATTGAGCCAGCATCATTTGTTGCTGGTATGGGTTCACTGGATAAAAGTCAAATTACAGGTGTAACACGTATTGAAAATGATGAGGTACTTTTGATTTTGGATCTTGAAAGCGTGGTGCAAGCACTCGGTATTTATCAACCTAAAATTGATGTGGAAGACAATGCTATTATCAAAGTAGATGGTACAGCCTTGATTTTGGACGATAGTATGACCGCACGAAAGCTCGTCAGCGATGCGCTTAAAAAGATGGGTATGCGTGTAATCGAAGCGAAAGATGGTTCTGAAGGTTTAGAGCGCTTAAACGATCTTTATACAACCTATGGTGAACATCTAACCGATGAAGTCAAAATTATTATTAGCGATGTTGAAATGCCTCAGATGGATGGATTTCACTTTGCCGCTAGTGTGAAAGAAGATGCAAGGTTTAAAAATATTCCGATTGTCTTTAACTCTTCCATTAGTGACCATTTTAGTGAACTTAGGGGCAAAGAGGCGGGCGGTGAAGCCTATTTAACGAAATTTGATGCAGGTATCTTTTACAAAGAAGTTTCTAAAGTCATCAAATCACACGTGAAAACAGCACAATAGGGGTAGAACGATGGAAGATATTCAAGAAATTTTAGAAGATTTTTTGGTTGAAGCGTTCGAACTTATTGAACAACTTGATCAAAATTTAGTGGAACTAGAGGGCAATCCAGATGATTTGGAACTCCTCAATAGTATTTTTAGGGTCGCACATACGATAAAAAGGTCGTCATCCTTTTTAAATTTCGATATTTTGACTGGCTTAACCCATCACATGGAAGATGTTCTTAACAAAGCACGCCATGGTGACTTAAAACTCACACCAGAAGTTATGGATGTTGTTTTGGAATCTATTGACTTGATGAAAAGCTTGCTTCATGCCATTCGTGATAGTGGCAATGATACTTCCGCAGGTATTGACATTACAGACATTTGTCGCCGTTTAGACATTATCTCTAATGGTGATGTGGCTCCAACAGCCGTTCAAGAACTTGTAGATGAGTCCCCCGTTCCAGAGTCAGAAGAGAATGATAATACAGACTACTCAAAACTCAGCGACAAAGAAGTTGAAGACGAAATCGAACGTCTTTTGAAAATGCGTAAAGAAGAAGATCGTAAGCGAAGAGAAAACAATGGTGCACCAAAAGCAGCAGCTGCTGTTTCGACGCCATCCTTTGAAAGCTTAAAAGATCATGACGAAGACGATGACGTACCCAAAGTTATAGAACCAGTCGTTACAAAACGAGCCACTGCAGAAAATGCACCTGCTAAAAAAGAGTCTGCAAGTTCTATGGAGCAAACCATCAGGGTCGAGGTTAAACGACTGGATCACTTGATGAACTTAATCGGTGAACTTGTTTTGGGTAAAAATAGATTGCTCAAAATTTACGATGATGTTGAAGAACGCTATGAAGGTGAAAAATTCTTAGAAGAGTTAAATCAAGTGGTTTCATCTATTTCCCTTGTTACCACCGATCTTCAAATTGCGGTTATGAAAACAAGAATGCTTCCTATTGCCAAAGTCTTTAACAAATTCCCACGCATGGTACGCGATCTTTCACGAGAGCTTGGAAAACAGATTGAGCTTGAAATTTCAGGTGAAGAGACTGAGCTTGATAAATCCATTGTTGAAGAGATTGGTGATCCTCTTGTTCACATTATTCGTAACTCATGTGATCATGGTATTGAAGATGGGGCGACGAGACGTGCTCAAGGTAAATCGGAGATGGGACTTATTCAGCTCAAAGCGTACAATGAGGGAAATCACATTGTTATTGAAATTACCGATGATGGTAAAGGGCTTGATCCTGATTTACTTCGCACAAAAGCGATTGAAAAAGGCATGATTACTGAACGTGAAGCTGATGCAATGAGTGATAAAGAAGCGTATGCGTTGGTCTTTAGACCATCCTTCTCAACCGCTAAAGTTGTCACCAATGTTTCAGGTCGTGGTGTTGGTATGGATGTTGTTAAAACGAATATTGAAAAACTCAACGGTATCATTGATGTCGATAGTGAAATCGGTCATGGTACGGTTATAAAACTTAAAATTCCTCTAACGTTAGCGATCATTCAAGCCTTGTTAGTCGGTGCTCAAGAAGAGTACTACGCCATTCCATTAGCATCGGTTTTAGAGACGGTTCGTATTCCTTTGGATGAGATTTATACGATTGAAGGTAAAAATGTTCTCAGACTTCGTGATGAAGTTCTTTCACTTGTCCGTCTTTCCGACATCTTTGGTGTCAAACAGGTGTATGAAGGTGGCGAGCATACGTATGTCGTTGTCATCGGACTTGCTGAGTCAAAACTAGGTGTTGTTGTAGACACGTTGGTCGGTCAGGAAGAGATTGTTATTAAATCTCTTGGTGATTACCTCTAAGGCATTGAAGGCATTGCCGGTGCAACTATTAGAGGCGATGGACGCGTAACACTCATTGTGGATGTTGCAGCTCTTATGAATCTTGCAAAAGGCATCACCGTTGATATTCGTGCGAGTGCAGAAGCGGTGGTTAAAACAAAAACAGTTCCAAGTGACTACATTGTCTTAGCGGTTGATGATAGTGCCATGGATCGTAATATCATGAAAAAATCGATGGAACCCATTGGCGTTAAAGTCCTTGAAGCCAGCAATGGTCAAGAAGCACTCAATATGCTCAAATCGGCTGAATACAGCATTGATGCGGTCTTAATTGATATTGAAATGCCACGTATGGATGGATATACCCTTGCGGGTGAAATTCGTAAATACTCGAAGTATAAAAACCTTCCATTGATTGCGGTAACATCACGTACATCAAAAGCTGATAGGCTAAGAGGCGTTGAATCAGGCATGAGTGAATACATCACCAAACCATACTCTCCCGAATACCTCGAGAGTGTCGTGCGAAAAAATATAAAACTATAAGTGGGGCAGAGCGATGAACGATAAACTAAATCAAATTCTTCAAAAACAGCAACAACAAGTTGATGAGCCACACAAAAAAGAGGATGATATTATTCAATTGGTTGGATTCATTATAGGTCAAGAAGAGTATGCCGTGCCAATTTTGAGTATTCAAGAGATTATCAAACCGATCGAATATACCAGAGTACCTAGTGTACCGACGTATATTTTGGGTGTTTTTAATCTAAGAGGGAGTGTTATTCCTTTGATTGATCTAAGAAGCAAGTTTAAGATGGATCCTTCAAAAGTAACTGAAGATACACGCTACATAGTCATGAAAGGTTCAGATAACACTGCAGGCTTCGTGATTGATCGTTTGACCGAAGCGATTCGTATTAAAAGTAGCCGCATTGGACCACCACCTGAAACGATTCACGCGGAAAAAGGGATGGTTTATGGAATTGGTATGAGAGATGAGAATATCTTAACCATTCTAAAAGTAGAGCAACTTTTAAAAAGAGATTTTTAAATCAAGAAAGAGGTAGCCAAAAAAGATTTGGCTACCTTTACATGTAATGTTAAGACTGCAATAAATCTGCGACTAACTCAAAATTGTTAGCACTCATCATATGAATTTTTGGATGTACTTTTTTAAGTGCTAAAAAAGCGTTGCGCGAAAGTTCAAATCCTACTTTTTTTTCTTCCTCTTCACTGATTTTTTTAGCCTTTGCTAGCTTTTCCATCCAAAGAGGTGGGACATAAATACCTGGCACATGAGCAGCTAAAAATTGAGCTGTACGTAGTTTTACAATCGGGAAAAATCCTAAAATAAGTTGTGTGTGACTCTGCTCTTTATTAGCGGCTGATTTGGCATCTTTTAGAAGTTCTAAAAGCATGGTTGCATTTTCAACACTGTAAACCGGTTGTGTGATAATTCCTACTGCTCCGTGCTCAATCTTTGTTGCCATTTTTTTCATCAAATTTTTAGGAGTATTGGCGTGTGCATTGCAGACGGCAAAAGGGTAGATAGGTTTAGGCTGTGTTTTAAATGGCTTTCCAGAGTAGTCTATTCCTGCATTAAAACATTGAATAATCTCCAAAAGAAGGGTGCTATTGCCTTCAAAAACACCTTTAACAGCTGGCTGATCACTAGCACTTGCAGGATCCCCTGTGAGGCATAAGATCGTTCGTAAATCATAGGCATTTGCCCCTAAAAGATCAGATTGCAAAGCAACTTTATTGCGATCTCTCATGCTCATCGTAGTAATGACAGGTTTAGTAAAACGAGTTTGAAGTTTAAGTGCACCGAAAAAAGCATTAAATTTAAGCCGCGCGAGAGGGTTATCTGTAGTACTAAAACCATCTACTTTTTTATCCAGTCCAAACTGAGCTATCTTTTCAATAATAGGTTCGAATGTCGGCTCGTGCATAGGTGTTGTTTCAAGTGTTAAGAACGTGTCGTATTTGAGTTTTTCAATAAAAGAATCAATCATTTTTTTTCCATAGGTATGAGCTTTTGTGTATTATAACTTAAACAGGGTGCAAAATACTACACTAGTTTACAATCCATTAATCTCTCTGGAGTACAATTTTTCTTTGAAACAGCCATCTTTTACAAAGAAAAAGGTTTGTTTTAAAATTTAAAAGAGGAGTATTCCTGTGAAAAAAATAGTGCTTATGCTAGGTGGTTTATCGATTTTAGGAGCAACGATGTTTGCTGATACCGCTACTGACTTGAAAGCTGATAAACAGAAATTAGCAGCAGATAATCAACAAATCAAAGTGGATGAAAAACAACTCAAAACGGATAAAGTGAATAAGAACAAAGAAGCCATTGAAACAGATAAACAAAAATTAGCGACGGATAAACAACAAAAACAGACAGACAAAGCAAAATTAGAAGCGGATAAAGCTCAAAAAAAAGCAGAGAAAGCTTCCTCTAAACCACCTGTAAGTAATTAATATACACTCAAGGCTAGTTTATCACTAGCCTCCCCCTCTTTCCTTCTCCTCCCCTATAAACTTCACTAAGCAAGATATTGCTATAATTGACCAAAGATAATACATTACAAAAGGATAATCGTGAAGTTGTGCGTTTTCGATTTTGACTCGACACTGATGAATGGCGAAACCATTGATTTTTTGGCAAAAGAGCACGGTGTTGAGAAAGAAGTCTCGATGATAACGGAAGCTGCCATGCGAGGAGAGCTTGATTTTTTTGAGAGTTTAACCACCCGTGTTGGGCTTTTAAAAGGTATGAATGCAAGAAAAGCTGAAGAAATTTGTGCGTCATTGCCGCTGATGAATGGTGCTAAAGAGGCGATTGTGGGGCTGAAAGCAAAAGGGTATACTGTAGTTGTTTTTAGCGGGGGCTTTCGTATTGCAACGACACCAGCAAAGGCAATATTAGGATTTGATGCGGATTTTGCCAATGTGCTACATGCTCGCGATGGTCATTTAAGTGGTCTTGTGGGTGGTGATATGATGTTTGGTTTTTCAAAAGGTGATATGCTAAAACGCGTGCAAAATCTTTTACATGTAAACTATGAAAATACCATTGCGGTAGGGGATGGGGCGAACGATATCTCCATGTTTGAGTGTGCGGCCAAAAAAGTGGCATTTTGTGCCAAACCCATTTTAAAAAATGCGGCCAACGTTGTGATCGATGAGAAAGATATGCGTCATCTTCTCCAATTTATTTAAAAGAGTGAACTAATGTATAAGAATGATATTAAATTTTCATTATGGTGTGATTTTGTTGAGCGAAGTTTTTTAGAGGGTGAATTTGGTGATTTGATTGAGAAAAAGATTGTTAATGCGGCCACCAGTAATCCTTCAATTTTTAAGTCTGCTTTTTTAGGCTCACCTGCGTATGCGGAGGATAAGGCAAAGCTTCATGGCAAATCTGCTAAAGAGATGTATGAAGCACTAGCGATTGGAGATATTCAACGTGCAGCTAAAAAGCTCTTGCCTCTTTATGAAAAAGATGATGATGGTTTTATCAGCATTGAGGTTGATCCTTTCTTATGTGATGATGCAGAAGCAACCATTGAAGAGGGAAAACGTCTTTTTAAAGCCATTGGATATCCGAATGTTATGATCAAAGTTCCCGCAACAGAAGAGGGTTTTATTGCGATGGAAGTACTCTTAAGCGAAGGGATTAACGTCAATGCAACATTGATTTTTTCTGACATCCAGACGAAATATTGTCTAGAGGCATTTACGCGTGCGAATGAAACTTTAGTAGACATCTTGCAAAACTCATTTGTATTCCACAGCAAAACCACGGTCAAAGTTGATTAATCCACATATCAAATTAAAGCGTAGATTGAATCGTTTTCTTCTGTTTCTGTATTTTTGGGTGAGTATCTGAAATGTTTTGATTTTAGCATTCACATGTTCAACACATATTCTAGCACTTGCTTTTTGTCTGTTTTCCTCTTTTTGCTCCTCACTCAAAGGATGAAGTTTGGAGGCTTTATGGGGAATTTGACAATGGCTATGTTCTTTGGCAATACCCAGATATCCCAAATCAACATAAACACAGGTCTTGGGCATCAAGGGGAGATTAGATTCTTGAAACAGTCTAAAATCATGTGTCGTACCTTTAGCGGTATGCACACACATAATCCTCTCCTCTTTATCAATCACAATCTGTCCTTTAAGGGTATGACGCTTTTGCTTACCTGAGTAGTACTCTCTTTGCTTTTTTTGGGTCTTTGACAAGGCGTTTCTGTCGCATCAATGACAACAAAAGAGAGGGCAACATCACTTTTATAGAGTTCTCTCTTGCTTGGCAATGAAAATCTACCAGACTTAATCAACACTTCTTCTACTTCACATACAATCCTTGAAGCCGTTGATTCACTCACACCATAATCAAATCCAATATGTTCAAGGGTGCGATACTCACGATAATAGCCAAGCATCAAAAGTACTTTATTTTCTGGTGAAAGAGATCTCCTCCCTCCTACACCTAATCCTTTTTTACGATTCTCATCGTATTGCCTAAACACCTCTATCATTGCGTTAAATGTCTCTTCATTAACGCCAATATGGCGCTTAAAATCTTTGGGTTTATGCTTTTGCATTTGTTCATATTTTTTCATGCCTCTTGCCAAGCATTTTTAGTGCCTTTTATTTGAGTTTTGCAAGATGTCTAGTAAAAAAAGGGACTAAAAAACTTCCTCAAGCGGTGATTAGTATCTTTGTGAGTCGATTTGATCGCAAACTGGATGAACACTTCAAAAAAATTGATTTTGTTCTTTCACGCGTGGGGATTATGAACGCAATGAGAGCATATGAGCTTATTCAAAATGCACAGTTGCCAAATGTAAGAGCATTGTTTGCTAGCACCGGTGTTAAAGGTGATGAATTAAGCCCTGATTATTATATTCGCGAATTATTGCTTCCAAATTCGATTAATACAGCACCATTAGGAACGATTAAAGCTTTTATTGGCTCTTCTAAAGAGTGTGAATCTATTGAATTACGTTCTGATTGGATTGAAAACTTTTTTCACTCACTTGCAGCAAATGGCGTTGATATGAATGCCGTATGCGATGAGTTAATGGATGAAGGGTTAAGTGCCTTTAAAGATGCTTTTGTGGAGATTTTAGACGAACTAAAATAGCAAGGAAATCCGATGCAAAACGGGGTAAATGTTAGCGAACTTACGTTTGAGATGACCAAAAAGCTCAAATTTTATTTGAGTAAATTGGTAGAGCATCGCGGAAGTGATTTACATGTAAAAACGGGAACGACGATTCGCGGGCGAATCAACGGTGAAATTGTCTCTTTTTCTAGAGAGGTTCTTGCGTATCAGGATGGTCTTACATTAGCAAAAGAGCTTCTTCGAAGTCGTTTCCCTGAATTGGTTGAGAAAAAAAATATTGACTTTACGTTTAAACTCAACGATGAGTACCGATTTCGTGTCAATATGTTTTTTCAAGTAGATGGTGTCTCAGCGGTTTTTAGAACAATTCCGATGGTACTTCCAACCATAGAATCCCTTCATTTACCTACTATTATTAATACACTTTGTGATCTTCCTCGTGGACTTATCTTAGTGACAGGTCCTACGGGATCAGGTAAAACAACCACACTGGCTTCCATGATTAATCGCATCAATAAAACACAAAAAAAACATATTATTACGATTGAAGATCCTGTGGAGTTTATTTATAAAGACGAACTATGTGTGGTGAACCAACGTGCGATTGGTCAAGATGCTATTTCGTTTTCGGATGCTTTACGTGCAGCACTGCGTGAAGATCCCGATGTTATTTTAGTCGGTGAGATGAGAGACCTTGAAACGATTGAAACAGCGATGCATGCGGCAGAAACAGGTCACTTAGTGCTCTCCACGTTGCATACGGTGGACGCAAAAGAGACTATAGGACGTATTATTGGTATGTTTCCGGGAAGTGAACAAAACCGCATTAAGATGTCATTAGCATCTGTTTTACAAGGGGTTATTGCACAACGGTTGGTTAAAACAGTCGATCATGGACGAACTGCTGCCGTTGAGATCTTGGTCAAAAATGCGAGAATTGAAGCACTGATTTTAGAAGATCGAGAAGGTGAAATCCCTGATGCTATTAAAGAGGGGAAAGATGTTTATAAAACACAAACATTTGATCAAGCTCTTTTAGGATTATATGCAGAAGGCAAAATTGCGCGTGAAGAAGCCATCCAAAGTTCTACCAGCCGCAATGATATTACAATGGCTTTGGATTTTTACGATGCCGATAAAAGCCAAAAAGAGACACGCAAAGAAACTGTAAGGGTCAGTCTTAAAGAGCTTAAAGAAAATGATAAAGACATTATTGGTTTAAAACAATAAAAGATTTATACATCTTTTAGGTTCAATTTTGTACAATTAGCCCCTTATTTTTTATAAAGGAAAACTATGTTAGAAGGCATCATTAGAGATAGTATCGAAAAAAAGGCTACTAAAGCGCTTCGTAGAGATGGATATCTAATTGCTAATATTTACGGTAAGGGTGAACAAAACATCAATGCTGCATTTAAAGCAAACGAATTCATCAAAGCAGCAAAGAACAAAGAGACTCTTATTTTCCCAGTAAAAGTTGCTGGTAAAGAGTACAATGTTGTGATCCAAGATTATCAAAGAGACCCTGTAAATAGCAACCTTTTACATGTCGATTTACGTATTGCACTCCCAGGTGTTTTAAGTAAATATTTAGTCCCTGTTCTTCTTGAAGGTATTCCCGTAGGTACAAAAAACAAAGGTGTTCTAATCCAATCTAAAAAACGTTTAGCCGTTAAATGTACAGCTGAAAACTTACCAAATAGTTTTATTATTGATGTAAGTAATCTTGATGTAGGCGCGACTGTTTTGGTCCGTGATATTCCCGTTCCAGCAAACGTCACCATTATGGATGAGACACGTGTTTCTGTTGCCGGAGTTATTAAAGCGAAGTAACGCGAACTCATGACACTGATCGTAGGGCTTGGGAATCCAGACTTACAGTATAAAAATAATCGACATAACGTCGGTTTTATGGTCATCGATGCATTGCTCGATGACCAGTCTTCATGCGAAAAAATCACCAAAGCCAATTTCAAAGGCGAGCTTTTTAAAGCCCCCTCCATGCTTCTTCTTAAACCAGCAACGTATATGAATCTTTCTGGAGAGAGTGTACGTGCCGTGGATGACTACTTTAAGCCCGATCAAATTATTGTTATTCATGATGATTTAGACTTACCCTTTGGAACACTTCGCTTTAAGATAGGTGGTGGGCATGGTGGACACAATGGACTTCGCTCTATTGATGCTCATATAGGACCTGAATACATTAGGGTACGTATTGGTATTGGGAAGCCCTCTTTAAAAAGCGATGTAGCCAAGTATGTACTCTCTGATTTTTCAGCGTGTCAAAGAGAATTTTTACCTGGAATTCTTTTACATGTAAAAAAAAGCGTTAAAGCATTACTCACCGGGGATTTAAAAGAAGTTTCGCTACAATACTCGCTTAAACAAACTCTATGTGATGAGGATAAGGCATGAAACTTTTTGAGAAATATATTATTCAAAATTATCTCAAAAACTTCTTCGTTATATTCATTGCACTCGATCTTTTCTATGTGGGCGTTGATCTTCTAACCAACTACAACAACATTCCTGATTCTGCAAATTTACAGATTCTTTATGCACTTTTTCAAGGCATGAATGCTGTCAATTACGTGCTTCCTCTTTCTATCGTTTTTGGTATGATTGTAACTTATTTTGGCATGATTAAGTCAAATGAACTTATCTGTATGTATGCTTCAAGTATTAGTAAACGTTCTCTTGTTAAACCGTTTTTTATTACTTCCTTAGTCTTGACACTTTCTTATATTGGACTCAATTGTACAGAATTTGCATACGCTTATGAATATAGTTCTAATCTTAAAAAATACAACAGTATTTCCAATAGCGCCGAAGATCTATTCTTAAAAAACAACAATCAATATATTTATTTCAAAAAACTTGATCCTCTAAAGCAAGTAGCGTATGATGTGACTATCTTTGAAGTTGATAACGTTGATTTAACGAAAGTAATTCGCGCTTCCGTAGCTACTTTTGTTGATAATCATTGGATTTTGGAACATGTGAGCATTACCCATAAGCCCAAAGTTTCTTCATTAGATGACGAAGGTTTTCGTATTGAAAATGTTGAAAAATTGAAAATGATGGAAAATTTTAAACCTAAAATTATGGATAATGTATATCAAAGTGAATATGCCCTTTCTATTAGCGATGGTATAGATGCCTTACGTTTTTTTGATAACCAAAATGTCAATACAAGTAAAATCAAAGCAACACTTTTTTATCAGCTTTTCTTCCCATTTTTTGCTCCTTTCTTAATCGTTGTTTTGTATTATAAAGCGCCAATGATGGGGCGTTATTTTAATATGGCACTTGTTGCTTCTTCTTTCGCTTTTGTAACTCTCGTTGTCTGGAGTGGACTCTTTTTATTAAGTCGTTTAGCGGCTAATGGCGTTATACTCTCCGAAATTGCTATTTTATTTCCTATAATACTTCTTGTTGGTATTGCCGCTTATTTTTATTCCAAACGCTAAAAAGGTTTAATTATTTTTTGTTAAACTTTTTGATAGAATAGATAAATAGTGTTATCTAATGGGTCTTCTTTTGCAATACCCTCATTTAAGGTTTAAAATGACGAAATTCTCTGCATTAGCACAAAAATATGGTACTCCTTTATACGTTTATGATTTTGACACAATTGCTCAAAAGTTTTTATTACTAAAAGAGTCCTTTAAAGCACGCAAATCTCTCATCTGTTTTGCTGTAAAATCAAACTCTAATCTCTCTGTGTTGAAACATATAGCAAGCCTAGGTGCAGGATGTGATTGTGTTTCTATAGGCGAAGTTAAGCGCGCTTTAGTTGCCGGTATCCCAAAATATAAAATTATTTTTAGTGGCGTGGGTAAACGAGACGATGAAATCGAAGAGGCACTTCAAAATGATATTTTGATGCTGAATCTTGAGAGTGAAGAAGAGATGAATCGTGTTGAGATGATTGCATCCAAACTAGGGGTGGTTGCACGCATTAGTATCCGTGTCAATCCTAATATTGACCCAAAAACACATCCGTATATTTCAACGGGTCTTCATGAAAATAAATTTGGTGTTGATTTGGAAAGTGCAAAACGGATGTATATTTATGCCAAAAATAGTAGTTCACTTGACCCTGTCGGTATCCATTTTCACATTGGAAGTCAAATAACAGAAGTGGAGCCATTTAAAGAAGCAGCTCTTGTTCTGGCTAACTTGCTTCGTAACCTTAAAGCGCTCAAGATTGATATTAAGTTTTTTGATGTGGGTGGTGGAATTGGTATTCAGTACAAAGATGAAACAACGGTTCCACTTTATGAGTATGCGCAGTCAATTTTTAGTGCGCTGAGCGGTTTAGATGTGACACTTGTATGCGAACCAGGACGTTATTTGGTTGGAGAAAGTGGTTACTTCTTAACACGCGTATTGTATGAAAAAAACAATGGCTTTAAACGCTTTGTCATCGTAGATGGTGCGATGAATGATCTAATTCGCCCTAGCCTTTACCATGCCTATCATGCGATTGATGTGGAAGGGAAAGAAAACAAAGCTACAACAAAGTGTGATGTGGTTGGGCCTATTTGTGAAAGTGGTGACTTTCTTGCTAAGGATATTGAATTACCCGCTCTTGAACATGATGATCTCTTAATTGTTAAAAGTGCGGGAGCGTATGGCTTTACGATGAGCAGTAATTATAATACACGCTCACGTGTTGCAGAAATTGCACTTCAAAATGGCGAAGATCGCTTAATTCGCCAACGTGAAAGCTTTGAAGATGTGATTGCTCTGGAGAAAGCATATTTATGAATGATTTAAGATTTGACATTTTTCAAAATAATTCGTTTAAGTTGTTGAAGGCATCAGAAAAAGCTTTACATGTAAAAGTATTTAGTGCCAACCATTGGGCATAGAAAAGGCAAATTATGCAAACAATAGAACACTATAGAAAAAAGATTGATCATATTGACGACCAGATCTTAAAATTGCTCAATGAACGTATGGAACTGGTCAAAGAGATTGGTCGTGCCAAACAAACGAGTGGAACAGCGATTTATCGACCTGAGCGCGAAAAAGAGATATTAGATCGTCTTAAAGGACTCAATGAAGGTGCTCTCAATCCTAAAGCGATCGATGCCATCTTTTTAGAAGTTTTTGCGGTCAGTCGTAACCTTGAGTTTCCTGAGAAAATTGCTTTTATGGGACCTGAGGGAAGTTATACGCATCAAGCGGCAGAGAGTCGTTTTGGCGCAATGGGCAGTTATATTGAGCTAAGCTCCATTGAAGCAGTCTTTCACGTCTTGGAAAATGGTGAAGCCAAATACGGTGTCGTTCCAGTAGAAAACAATACAGCCGGTGCGGTAGGGACAACACTGGATTGTTTAGGAAAATTTAACTCAAAAATTGTGGCAGAACTTTACATGGATATTCATCACTCTTTTGCTACGGTATGTGAAGATATTAAAAAAGTGAAACGTATCTATTCGCATCCGCAAGGTTATAATCAGTGTCGAAAATTTTTAGAAGAACATATGCTTTTAGGGGTGGAATTCATTCCAACCAAGTCAACGGCAGAAGCAGCCAAAAAAGCAAGTGAAGATTATGATGCTGCGGCAATTTGTTCTCATATTGCTGCTAAATTATCGAATCTGCCCGTCTTATTTGAAAAAATTGAAGACAATATGGCTAACCAAACACGCTTTTTGATTTTGAGTGATTTTAAAAATAAAAAAGGGATTCATAATAAAACCTCCATTCTAGCAAAAACGGATGATAAGCCAGGTGGGTTGGTTGAGTTCTTGCAAACATTTCAAGATCAGAAGGTCAATCTTACCAAGATTGAATCACGCCCAACGAAAGAGAAAGGGTTTCAGTCCATTTTTTATATGGATTTTGAAGGACACATTGATGATGAAAATGTCCAAAAAGTGATCGAAGAAAATAGAGATAGATACGATATTAAATGGCTTGGAAGCTATATTTGTGGAGGATGAGAGATGCAATTTAACGGTGTTTTAGACAATTTGAAAACGTATGAAGCGGGCAAACCTATTGAACTTGTGGTACGAGAGTATGGTATTGAGCCCCAAGATGTTATTAAGCTTGCAAGCAATGAAAATCCAAGAGGCTGTAGCCCTAAAGTAATTGAAGCTGTACGTGCGGAAGCCATCCACATGAACCGTTATCCTGATGATAGTATGTATGAACTCAAAGAGGCTTTAGCGCGCAAGTATCATGTCGAAGATAAAAATATTATTATAGGCTCAGGAAGTGATCAAGTCATCGAGATGGCGATTCATGCCAAAGCGAACGCTAACAGCAAAGTTTTGATGGCAGGCATTACGTTTGCAATGTATGAGATTTATGCGCTTCAAACCGGTGCAAAAGTACTCAGGACTCCCTCCTCTCAACACAATCTTAAAGAGATGCTTGAAATATATAAAGCGAATAAAGATATCTCCATTATTGTTCTTTGTATTCCCAATAACCCACTTGGTGAATGTTTGGATGCCAAAGAAGTGTATGCCTTTTTAGAGCAGATTGACAAAGAGACATTGGTGATCGTTGATGCTGCTTATTTGGAATATGCGCGCGTTAAAGATCCTGCTAAAAATATCGATGCACATGATTTGATCACGAAATATCCAAATGCCATTTACACAGGAACATTTTCTAAAGCCTATGGATTGGGCGGTATGCGTTGTGGATATGGCATTGCTCAACCTGCGATCATTCAAACCTTTTTGAAACTACGTGCACCTTTTAATATTACAAATTTGACTTTGAAAGCTGCGATTGTGGCTCTTAGTGATCAAGCCTTTGTGGATGCTTCTGTGAAAGAAAATTTTGAAGAAATGAAAGTGTATGAGGTGTTTGCAAAAGAGCTTGGATTTAGTATTATTGAGAGTTATACGAACTTTATTGTTTTAGCATTTGATGCCAGTAAAAACGCAGGAGTCATTGCACAAAAGTTGATGGAAAAGGGTATAATCGTTAGAAATTTAGGATCGTATGGTATGAATGCTATTCGCGTTACGATAGGAACACCTGAGCAAAACGTACGCTTTTTTGAACTCTTTAAAACAATTTATAAGTAAGAGAAAATAAATGGAGCTTAGAACACTTTTAAATCAAATAGCGACACTGATACAAAACTTGACACTACGTCAAAGGATTGTAGCAGCAGTTTCGATTGTTGTTCTCATCGGTTTTTTAGTGTTCCTGACGCTCTACAAGAATTCAACTTCTACTAAAGGCAGTGGTTATAGTGTTCTTTTTGAAAATACAACCGCTGGTGATTCTGCTCTAATTATTCAGCAACTCGAAAAAGAGAAAATCCCATATAAGGTAGTTAATGAAGGTACGATTGCCGTACCAAGTGATGTTGTCCATAAAGAGCGTATAGCTATTGCTGCCCTAGGAATTCCAAAAAACAGTAAAGTTGGTTTTGAAATTTTTGATAAAGCTGAATTTGGTGCCACTGATTTTGAGCAAAAGATAAAATATGTTCGAGCTCTTGAGGGGGAATTGGCGCGTACAATTGAAAGCCTTGGACCCATTGCCAATGCGAGTGTGCATATTGCCATTCCTAAAGAAACTGTATTTGCACAAAAACAAGCCACCCCTACAGCTTCGATTGTTTTAAATATTCGCCCAAGTATGAATCTCTCCGCTAAACAAATTATTGGTATTAAAAATCTTGTTGCAGCTTCTATTTCTAATTTGACTGCTGAAAATGTCTCTATCGTGAATCAAGACGGTGAACCTTTGGGAGATGATCAGAATAACATGTTCCAAGGCGAATTGGTTAAAAGTCAAATGCGCTATAAAAAAGAGTTTGAACATAATGTTGAGCAAAAAATTATCAATGTTTTAGCACCTGTTATTGGTGGAGTTGATAAAGTGAATGCAAAAGTAACCATTGATTTTGATTTTTCACAACAAGATTATGTCAGCGAAACGTATGATCCCAATTCTGTACCTCGAAGCGAGCAGAGTGTTGAAGAAAAACGTGAAGGGAAAGAACCGCAAGACGTTGGCGGAGTACCAGGTGCTATAAGTAACATCGGTCCTGTGCAAGGATTAGAGAGTACTAAAAAGGCTGAAACGTATCAAAAAAGCTCTACTACAACGAATTATGAGATTTCTAAAAAAGTCGTTAATTCTAAAGATGAGTTTGCTAAAATTAAACGTTTAACAGCGGCTGTCGTTGTAGATGGCGCCTATAAATATGGTGTAGATAGTAATGGAAAAAAGAAAAGCGAATTAGAATATGCTGCACTTAGCAAAGAACAAATGGATGCTATTCGTGATGTTGTGAAACAAACGGTAGGATATAATCAAACAAGGGGTGATGAGGTTACAGTGAGTAACTTTGAGTTTAAACCACTCTCCAGTGATGGTACTCGCGCTCCTACGAAAGATTTGATGGATAAAGTTTCTAATTATATGGGACCATTGGTTCCATTGCTTAAATATATCATCGTTGGTATCTTACTCTTTGTATTTTACAAGAAAGTCATTATTCCTTTCAGTCACAAAATGGTGGAAACAAAACTGGATGATTTTGAAGATGAAATTGAGCCAATGGCTGCACCAGAAGAAGAGGGCGCTGAGGATACTTTAGAGAAATTTAGACAAGCACGCAAGAAAGTTGAAGATCAATTGGGTATTGGTCAAGACTTTAATGAAGAAGCGTTGAAGTATGATGTTTTATTAGAAAAACTAAAACATTTGGCAGAACAAAAAAGTGAAGAATTTGCATCGCTTTTACAGTCTATGATTCGCAATGAAGGCGATTATGATGGCGGTAAAAATAGCTCTAAGGATCTATCATAATGAAACTTACCGAAGAACAAAAAACCCTTTACAATGAACTTACGATGGCTGAGAAGGCAGCAATTTTGCTCATTCAGTTGGGTGAGGATTCCACGGCTAATCTTTTTTCTCATATGGAGATAGACGTTGTAACCGATATTTCTAAATTTATAGCAACCGCAAAAAATATTGATAAAGCTGTAGCCAATGCGGTACTTGAAGAGTTCTATGTTATTTTACAATCTAACCAGTATATTAGAAGTGGCGGTATGGAGTATGCGAAAGAGATTTTGTACCGTACTTTTGGTGCTGAGGGAGCTCAAAAAATTCTTGATAAACTCTCTAAATCCATGGAAAATTCTCAAAGTTTTGGTTATC
The DNA here is from genome assembly GCF_002309535.1 of Sulfurospirillum diekertiae. Lineage (GTDB taxonomy): Bacteria > Campylobacterota > Campylobacteria > Campylobacterales > Sulfurospirillaceae > Sulfurospirillum > Sulfurospirillum diekertiae. The sequence goes on from NZ_CP023275.1 coordinate 233,149, forward strand.
TCTCCCAAATTAAGCCTCAGCAGTTAGGTGATTTTATTATTAATGAGCACCCACAAACAGTTGCTCTTATTTTAGCGCATATGGACGCAACCAGTGCGGCCGAAACACTCTCTTTCTTCCCCGATCAACTCAGAAGTGAAGTGACAATTAGAATGGCAAACCTAGGTGAAATCTCACCTTCGGTTGTAAAAAGAGTATCGGCTGTTTTGGAAAATAAACTTGAATCGCTAACGTCTTATAAAGTTGAAGTAGGCGGTCCTCGTGCTGTGGCTGAAATCCTCAACCGTTTAGGTCAAAAAGCTTCTAAAACCACTATTGCGTATATTGAGCAAGCAGATGAGAAACTAGCCTCTGTCATTAAAGATATGATGTTTACGTTTGAAGATATTATGAAACTCGATGGTAATGCAGTCCGTGAAATTCTCAAAGTTGCCGATAAGCGTGATTTGATGGTCGCGCTCAAAGGTTCAGCAGAGGAGTTAAGGAAAAAATTCTTTGAAAATATGTCACAACGTGCACAAGAAGCGTTTGTGGAAGAGATGAATTTCTTGGGAGCTGTACGTGTTAAGGATGTGGAAGAGTCTCAACGAAAGATTGTTGAGGAAGTTCAAAAATTAGCAGAACAAGGCATTCTCCAAATCGGTGAAGCGGAAGAGATGATAGGTTAACATGGTAACAGAAAATATTATCGATAAAGATAGAGTGGATGACCATTCCGTCAAGCCGTATCGATTTAAGGTATTAGGTTCAACACCAGAAGCTTCTGCTGTTCCTTTACATGTAAACGAAGAATATACACAAGAAAGTATGTATGACCCAGAGTCAATGCCTGTGAGTGATGAAATAATCAATATTGCACGCATCGAAGAAGGAACCCAAAATCAGTTTATTGAAGAGTTACTCAAAAAGACAGATGAGTTAACCACAAATGTGGTTAAACTTCAAATTCAGATTGAAAAACAAGAACAAGATTTTAACAACAGACTCAACGAAGAGCTTACCCGAGAACGTGAAAATGCTTATGCACAGGGATATCAAAAAGCTAAAGATGAGGCTGAAGTTGCTGTTGCAGAAATGAAGACACGTTATTTGAAATCAATTGGCCATTTAGATACACTCTATAAGAGTCTAGAAGAGCGATTAGCTAAGGTTGAGACAGATATGAGTGTTACCGCTTTTGAAATTGCCAAAGAAGTCATAAAAAAAGAGGTGAGCATATCAAGTTCTAAAATTGCAGCTTCACTTTCAAAAGCACTCCTTCAAGAGGTAAAAGATGCAGTCAAAATTGAACTTAGGGTAAATCCAAAAGACTTAGAGGCGCTCAAAGAGCTTTATGCAGAAGATGAAAAGATAAAAATAACTGCAGATGATGCCATAACCTTAGGTGGTGTAGTCATCTTAAGCGATGTAGGCAATTTGGATGGCAATTTAGCAATGCGCTTAGAAAAAGTAAAATATCTATTACAAGAAAATTAAAAAGTACTGGAAGCCATGAAACAATTAAGAGAATGTTCTATTGAAGAATTAAACGAATATTGTGAACAAATTAGGCAAAAAATTATTCAAACAGTTAGTAAAAATGGGGACATCTCAGTAGTAATGTGGGTGCCGTTGAGCTCATTGTTGCGATGCATTATGTATTTGATGTAAAAAATGATCCTTTCATTTTTGATGTCAGTCATCAAGCCTATACCCATAAATTAATTACAGATCGTTGGGATCGTTTTGATACACTTCGCGAATTGGATGGTATTAGTGGCTATACGCGACCTGATGAATCACCTTATGACTATTTTGTTGCAGGTCACAGCTCAACTTCAATTTCGCTGGCTGTAGGTGCAGCAAAGGCAATAGCGCTTAAAGGTGAACAATACAAACGTGTGCCAGTGGCATTAATTGGGGATGGATCTCTCAGTGCAGGAATGGTTTATGAAGCACTTAATGAGTTGGGAGATCGCAGATACCCCGTTATCATTATTCTAAACGATAATAAAATGAGTATTTCAAAACCCATTGGCGCCATTAGTAAATTTTTATCCAGTGCCATGGCAGGTGATTTTTATCAAAAGATTAAAAAAACAACCGAACAGATTTTACAGTATTTACCAGAGAGTGCGACGTATATGGCGAAGAAGTTCGAAGAGAGTTTTAAATTGATTACGCCAGGTATTTTGTTTGAAGAACTGGGGATTGACTATATTGGTCCCATTGATGGGCACAATTTAGAGAGTCTTATTCGTGCAATGCAATCGGCAAAAAGCTTAAAAAAACCCGTCATTATTCATGCGCAAACGCTTAAAGGGAAAGGCTATGAAATGGCCGAAGGATACTATGAAAAATGGCATGGTGTCGGCCCTTTTGATGTAGCCAGCGGAGAAGCTCTCAAAAAAGGTGTGAGTAAAAATGCAACCACGATGTACTCAGAGGCGCTTATGGATTTAGCAAAACAACATGAGAATGTTGTAGGCGTTACGGCTGCTATGCCAAGTGGAACAGGACTAAGCCCACTCATTCAAGCCTATCCTAATCGTTTTTGGGATGTAGCCATTGCGGAACAGCATGCAGTAACATCTATGTGTGCAATGGCAAAAGAGGGATTTAAACCTTACATTACGATTTATTCTACTTTTTTACAAAGAGCTTACGATCAAGTCATTCATGATGCATCTATTTTAAATTTAAACGTTGTTTTTGCGATTGATAGAGCAGGTATTGTAGGCGAAGATGGTGAAACACATCAGGGCGCTTTTGATATCTCCTATTTGAGTGTTATTCCCCATATGACACTGATGGCACCCAGAGATGAAAAAGCAATGCATGCAGCAATTCGATATTCTTATAGTCATCAAGGACCTTTGGCCATTCGTTACCCTAGAGGAAGCTTCTTATCATGTGACGCATTTGAATCCAAACCTTTTGAATATGGCAAGGCACAGCTTCTCAAAGAGGGAAAAAGTAAAATACTGCTTTTAGGCTATGGTAGTGGTGTTGGTAAAGCTGTTGCTACATCAAAAATTTTATCTGAACAAGGGATAGATGTAGCTATCGTCGATTTACGCTTTGCAAAACCTTTAGATGAAGCTTTGTTGCTTTCATTAGCGCTTAAATATGAAACATGGTATGTCTTTAGTGATAGTGCAAAAATAGGTGGTGTTGGCTCCCTTTTGATGGCATTAAAAGAGAAAAATACTTTACATGTAAAGATCAAAACATTTGAGTATGATGATGCTTTTATTACACATGGAGCAACACATTTAGTCGAAGACAGATTGGGCATTACCATCGAACAATTAGCAGAAAAAATTTTGCAAGAGATGAAGAGATAGAGTAATTAATAAAAAATATTAGTTAATTTATTTTCGGGAAAATTGATCTATAATATGGAATCATTCAAAAAAGATTATAAAGGGAAGGGGGGAATAGAGTATGAATGATTTTATCAATCTTCTTAAAACCAAAGAGCTTAAAGCAACACCCCAAAGAATATCTGTTCTTAAAGAGTTAGATAAAAAGGGACATCCAACCATTGATGATCTCTATAATGCACTTAAAAAAGAGAATCCATCTATGTCTTTAGCGACAGTGTATAAAAACCTTGCAACGCTTAAAGAAAAAGGTGTGGTCATTGAGGTGAATACTGCTGAGGGGAAAATGCGTTATGACATCTATTCTAAGCCGCATATTCATCTTGTTTGCCAACAGTGTGGTTCCATTGAAGATGTTGATTATGACCAAAGTTTATTTGAATATCAAACGATATTAGAAACTAATAAGCATGTTAAAATTGATCGAATGGATGTGATTGCAACAGTAAAAGAGTGTTCTGTTTGTAAAAAGAAGTAGTTATCAAAAAAATAAAGAGAGGAGAGATAATCTCTCTTCTCTTTGTCGATTAAAGTTTATCGGAGTTATGTGCTAGATAATCAGCAACACCTGCCGTGCTGGCTGTCATTCCTTTGTCGCCTTTTTGCCAACCTGCTGGGCATACTTCACCATATTCATTGGTAAAGAGCATTGTATCAATCATTCTTAACATCTCATCAATGTTTCTTCCAAGAGGTAAATCATTGATAACAGCATGTCTTACAGTACCATCTTTATCGATAAGAAAAGAACCGCGTAACGCAACACTGCCATTTAATAAAACATCATAATCGCGAGAAATTTGTTTGGTAATATCAGCTACTAAAGGAAATCTTACTTGACCAATTCCGCCTTGATTAATAGGAGTGTTTTTCCATGCAAAATGTGAAAATTGTGAGTCGATAGATGCACCAATAACATTAATACCACGGTTTTTAAACTCTTCTAGTCTTTTATCAAATGCAATGATTTCAGAAGGACATACAAATGTAAAATCAAGTGGATAGAAGAAGAGAACAGTCCCTTTTGATCCAAAGTTTTCATAGAGATTAAAATTATCGACAATTTGATTGTCACCCAAAACAGCAGTTGCGGTAAAGTCAGGAGCTTTATTAGTTACTAACATAATTATCCTTTTATTGAGAATTTTTATTGATACAGAAATTATACAATTAAATAGAAAAAAATATTTTAATTAATAAGACTAATTTTACCCAGTAAGCTTTTATCCAAATTAAGTTCGGAATTCTCCTAACTTATGATTAAGGTTCTCAGTCATTTTACTGAGATGTTCAGCAGCGCCTGCAATTTCTTCAACGCTACGGCTATTTTCCATTGAAATTTTGTTAATTTCTCCTATCTTATGAATCATGATTTCAATCTCATCTCCTGTTTGAAGATAACTATTAACAGTATTCTCTGTAATTTTGGTCACTTCATTAATAATGACAAAACTTTCTTGGAGGCTATTTTCAACTTGTTGAGCGGTATTGGCTAATTCTTCTATTTTTTCTGAATTATGACTCATTTGCTCACTGGAATTAACGATAGATTGTACAATAACATTAATGGTTGCATTGATCTCTATAAGACTTTTTTGAGTGCGTTCTGCAAGTTTACGTACTTCATCTGCGACAACCGCAAAGCCACGCCCATGTTCACCAGCACGTGCTGCTTCAATAGCGGCATTGAGTGCTAAAAGATTCGTTTGATCCGCAATGTCACTAATCACTGTTAAAACACTTCTAACCTGCTCTGCATCGGTACTTAGTTGATTAAGTTTTTGTGCAAGCTCAATCTCTGTTACGGAACTTTTTTGTATCTCTTCTGTTAGGGCAATAACAGCATTACTAGCTGTTTTAAGTGCACCATTCGCTTTTGTCATATCTTCTTTACTGTTCTTGGCTTGATCAATAGAAATAGTCATATCTTCACGTACTCGATTAGCTTGGTTTGTTGTATCCAAAACAATAGTCGTTGATTTTTCAACAAGTTTTTCAACTTGTAAGGAAGTTGTGGATAATTCATGTGAAATGGAAGAATTTTCGCTAGAAAGTGATTTAGCATTACAAATGAGAATACGCACTTTTTCAATAAAATGATTAATTTGTTCGCTTGCTTGTGCTATTTCATCATTGCCTTTAATTTCTAAATGGCGTGTAAGATCGCCATCGCCACTAGAAAGATCTCTTGCTTTTTCTATGAGGTTATTAAGAGGTTTTGTGATGATTTGATTAATAAGTGTCCAGATAATAAACACAATAATAAGTGTCATAATAAAAGAAGTGATAATAAGATTGTTTCTTAGCTTGTCATTAGCAGCTTGAAAATCTTTTTCGTTCGCTTTTGCAACCAATATCCAATTCCATTTATTAAAGGGTTGGAAGCTGACAATTTTTGCTTCACCATCTTCTTGAATGTGTAGCATCCCCTGTTTTTGTCCTAAAATTTGTTTATCAAGGTCAAAAGTAATCTTGGAATTATCAACTTTTGGATGAATATCATATGACTCACTTTTGGTATTGATCGCATAAAAATAACCATTTTCTCCAATTTTCATACTATTGATTTGTTGTTTCAATGCTTTAAGGCCATCTGTGAAGTTATAGCCAATAAATAAAATTCCTACAATTTTATCATTTTCAATAATCGGTGAATAAACGGTGATATAATTTTGACCAAAAAGCCTCGCACTTCCAATATATTTTTGTTTTTTCATAATAGGTTCATATGCTGGGCTTGTTTTCCCTAACATGGTTCCCATAGCACGTGATCCATCTTCTTTTTTTAGTGAAGTGGAAACACGAACAAAATCATCACCATGAAAAGCGAAAATAGTAGCAACAGCGCCCGTGAGGTTCGTAAATGTATCTACTTTTACGAAATTATTATTTAATGTATGACCATCAGCTGCAATTAAAGGTGTTTCAACACCATGAACCATAATTTTTTCACTCGCATTTATATGAAAATTACTAAATTCTGATTCAAAAACAGTAAAAAGCTTGATAGCAGTATCCTCAAGTGCACTATTATAAACGTTTACAGTTTGCTCTAATCCCGTAAGATTTGCAGTAATCTTTTGTTCAGTTTCTTGTTTAATATAGCTACTCAAATAAATATTGATGTAAAAGATAAAAGCAAAAATTGCAAAAGAAACGATTAATACCTGTAAAATAGTTACTTTTTTAGCTAATGAATTCATTTATATCTCCATATATAATGTATATTTAAATATATAGTATGAAAAAAACCCTTTGGAAAAGTTAAATAGGAAACATAAAGTTAAACATTTGTTTACCTTTTAATAAAATAAACATTGATGAATGATTCAATAAGTTAGATCTATCTAGAAATTTTTATTTAACCTGATTTTTTTAATCTAAGCTATTTTCATGCTACGAACTTAATGTAAGATTTCTTTGATAAAAGATTTTGATACAAGGCGTCTTGGTTAGAAAGAAGGTTCCAGTTCAAACTGGCTAAATTAAACCGTTTGTTAGTTTTTAACTAGTAATTTGGGTTTAATATCAATTTTAATTTAGTTTGGATATAGTTTTTCGTTAGTATAAAAACCAATTGAGGAGAAATTATGGCAGTAAAAATTACTGATATTTGTATTGCATGTGGCGCCTGTATTGATGAGTGCCCGGTAGAAGCAATTGTAGACGATAGTGATAACCCAACAGGTGCAGATATCTATTATGTCTATGCTGACAAATGTGTCGAGTGTGTAGGACATCATGATGCCCCAGCATGTGCTGAAGCTTGCCCAACTGAAGGTTGTATTGTATGGGATGCTCCATATGCAGGACAACCAAGTCGTGACGAGATCAGTGCAGATATGCGAAAAGGTACAACGCCTTGCGCTGAATAATAACTACAAAGAGGGGAAACCCTCTTTGTCTTTCTATATTTAAAAATAGTATTTAATTGATATTAAAAAAAAATTCTGCTATACTCCCACGTTCTAATTCCCTACAAAGTTATGAAATTCAATTATATATAGGAGAGGATTGTGGAGAACACATTATCCATTATTAAACCAGATGCAGTAGCAAAAAATGTTATTGGTAAAATTGTTGACAGATTTGAATCAAATGGGTTAAAAATTGCAGCGATGAAAAAAGTCCAACTTAGTCAAGCAGATGCTGAGGCTTTTTATGCAGTTCATGCAAGTAGACCATTTTTTGGTGATCTTGTTAAATTTATGATTAGTGGACCTGTTGTGGTTATGGTTCTAGAAGGCGAAAATGCCGTTCTTAAAAATCGTGATCTTATGGGTGCAACGAATCCTAAAGAAGCAGCAAAAGGTACTATTAGAGCTGATTTTGCTGATAGTATTGATGCAAATGCAGTTCATGGTAGCGATAGCTTAGAGAATGCAAAAATCGAAATCGATTTCTTTTTTGCCAGAAGAGAAATTCTCTAATTTCAATGAAAGTTGAATTCAAAAAAGTTCCCACAACTGGGATTCATTTTGAAACATCTTTGGATGAAATTAGATTTTTTGGTGAGGCGTTAAAAATAGGCAAGACAATGGTGAGATGTACAGGTCAATTGGAAGGGACACTTCCTCATCTGTGCGACCGATGTGGCGAAAATTTTGAGTTAACGGTTAATGAGCGTGTTGAAGTCTTTGCACAAGAAGGTCTTTACGAAGATCAAGAAGGTGAAGAGCTTTTAAATATAATAGAATTTTTTGATGGTTCGATTGATCTTGATTCAATACTTCAAAGTGAAATTGAAGCTTTCAAAAGCGATTACCACTATTGTGGACAATGTGAACAACTAAAAGGAGAATAAAATGGCTGTACCTAAGAGAAGAGTGAGTAAAACCAGAGGCGCAAAAAGAAGAACACACTACAAAGTAACACTTCCTATGCCAGTTAAAGACAGTGATGGAACATGGAAAATGCCTCATAGAGTGAACAAAACAACAGGCGAATATAAAAACTAAATGCTAACCATAGCAATTGACGCGATGGGCGGAGACTTCGGTCCCGCTCCTATTGTTGAAGGTACGCTTCAGGCGCTTAAAGAGCGTCAATTTAAAGCACTGCTTGTCGGGGACATTAATGTTCTCAAACCTCTTATCCCTCAAGAATACTTAGCTAAAATCTCTTTTGTTGAAGCATCAGATATTTTAGATATGCATGAAGCAGCCACAAATGCTCTCAAACGCAAAGAAACATCTATTTATAAAGCTGTTGATCTTGTCAAAGATAAAGTAGCCGATGCTGTTGTTTCGATGGGGCATAGTGGTGCAACAATGAGCTTAGCAACGCTTCGTATTGGAAGGCTCAAAGGTGTTTTACGTCCTGCCATTGCTACAATTATGCCAACAGCAGTGCCTGGAAAGCTTAGTCTTGTATTAGATGTTGGCGCCAATGTTGACTGCAAAGCAGAGCATTTAGCACAATTTGCTATTATGGGTGAAACCTATGCTAAAGATGTTTTGAAAATTGCTAAGCCAAAAGTTGGACTTCTTTCTAATGGTGAAGAAGAGAGTAAAGGCAATGAGATAACAAAAGAGGCGTTTGCAATCCTGAAAAAAATTGAGAGTTTTGTCGGCAATGTTGAGGGCAATAATGTTTTTGATGGTTCCGTAGATGTCATTGTTTGTGATGGTTTTGTAGGAAATATTTTGCTGAAAGCAAGTGAAGGCGTGGCAGATTCTATTACAAAAATTATCAAACAAAATGTACGTCGCTCACCATTAGCAATTGCAGGGGCAGTGCTTATGCGTAAAGTTTTTAAAGTGCTTAAAAAGCAAGTTGACTATGCAGAGTACGGCGGTGCTCCACTTATTGGAATTAATGGGTGTGCCATTATTGGCCATGGTAAGAGTAATGCAAAAGCAGTCAAAAATGCTATTTATCAAGCGATTAATTTCTCAAGCTCTGGTATTAACACAGATATTGAACAAAAACTAGTGCTATTAGAGCAATAAAGGATTAATGTGTATGCATCTTTAAAATCCATCGGAGGCTATGCCCCTTCTCGTGTTTTGAGTAATTTAGACCTTGAGAAGATGGTTGAAACAAGTGACGAATGGATTGAGAAGCGTACAGGTATTAAAGAACGACGTATTGCATCAGTGGAAGAAGCAACGAGTGATCTAGGAGTGAAAGCGGCTGAGAAGGCTATTGAACGCGCAGGCATAACTAAAGAAGAGATTGATCTGATCATCTGCGCGACACTCTCCCCTGATTATTTTTGTATGCCTTCTACTGCATGTGTGATTGCTGGAAAACTAGGTATTAATGATGTCATGGCATTTGACATTAGTGCTGCATGCAGTGGATTTGTCTATATGCTTTCAATGGCCAAAGCTTTTATTGAGTCAGGTGCAAAGAAAAATATTTTATTGATTGGTGCCGAAAAAATTAGTAGCGTGGTTGATTATACCGATCGTGGTACGTGTATTCTTTTCGGTGATGGTGCGGGTGCTGCCATTATTGGTGCAACTGAAAATAAAAATGAAGCTATTTTAGATATTCACGCTTCGGCTGACGGTCGTTATGGCGACCTTTTAATTACTCCAGGGTGTGGCTCAAAATACCCTTGCTCTCAAGAAACACTGGATAATAAACTGAATTACATCAAAATGCAGGGTAACGATGTTTATAAAGTAGCAGTAAAAACACTCACAAACGATGTGATTGAGATTTTAGAAAAAAACAATATCACTGCTTCACAGATTGATCATTTTATACCCCATCAAGCGAATATGAGAATTATTGAAGCTGTCCGTGCAAAGCTTGATTTCCCTCTTGAAAAGACTATTTTAACCGTTGCAAAATATGGCAACACCTCGGCAGCCTCAATACCGATGGCAATTAATGACGCCTATGAAGAGGGACGTATCAAGAAAGGTGATTTAATGCTTTTAGATACTTTTGGTGGTGGTTTTACATGGGCTAGTGGTCTTGTAAGGTTTGGTGGTAACTAATATTCTTTGATACCTTCATAAAGGTTAACGATTATGGAAGTCTTACACGCATTAAAGTCTGAAATTTCAAAGGTAATCGTTGGTCATTCGAAGCTCATTGACTCGCTGATTATTGCACTGCTCTGTGATGGGCATGTTCTGATTGAAGGTGTTCCAGGACTTGCTAAAACAACAACGATCAATACGCTTGCAAAAGCATTAGGACTCTCCTTTGGCAGAGTTCAATTTACGCCCGATCTTCTTCCGAGTGATATTATAGGCGCCGAAATTTATAACCCAAAAAGTGGTGAATTTGTGGTCAAAAAAGGACCTATTTTTACGAATCTTCTCTTAGCCGATGAGATCAATCGTGCCCCTGCAAAAGTGCAATCAGCTCTTTTAGAGGCGATGCAAGAGTACCAAGTTACGATTGGAGATCAGAGCCTTAAGCTTCCACGTCCTTTTTTCGTGCTAGCTACCCAAAATCCTATCGAATCAACAGGAACGTATAGTTTACCAGAAGCGCAACTAGATCGCTTTATGATGAAACTACTGGTGGGTTACAATACCAAAGAAGAAGAGATACTCATGGCACGCAATGTGGCACTTGGAATACACGAGTCTATTGCGACTGTTTTAAAAAGTACAGAACTTCTATCACTTCAAAATCAACTCAAATCAATTCACATTGATCCACAGATTGAAAACTATATTGCCGATCTTATTTTTGCTTCACGCAAGCCAAAAATGTATGGATTGGTCAAATTAGAAAATTTCATTCGTTTTGGAGCAAGTCCTCGTGCCACGATTGATTTACATAAAGCATCAAGAGCCCATACACTGCTTTTAGGCAGAGATTTTGTAACGCCTGTTGATGTGGCAAGTGTGTGTAAAGAAGTCATGCGTCATCGTATTATTCTCAGTTATGAAGCAGAAGCACAAGGCATCAGTACCGATTCGGTTATTGATACACTGATAGAGACAATTCCTCTTCCTTGATCCGTGCAAACACTCAGCTATAACACCATTATTGCGCGCAGCAAAAAGCATCTCTTTGGCGAGATGGTTGGTTCTAACCCTTCCTCTAAAGAGGGGGATGGATACGACTTTTCACAAATTCGCCCTTACATGTACGGTGACAATGTCAAACGTATTGATTGGAAACAAAGTACCAAAACGGGGCAGATTCAACTTCGTAGTTTTTTTGAAGAAAAAGAGATCACTGTTTATGTTCTAGGCTTAATGAGTGGAAGTATACATTTTGGCATTGACCGTATGAAACAAGAAGTAATGGCAGAAGTAGTTGCACTTTTGGGGTTTAGTGCGATTAAAAATAGCGATTTTTTTTCATTAGCTCTTCTGTCAGACAAACTTTTGTATGAGAGTTTACTCTCCAAAAAAGAAGCAATGATTAGAGAAGCGACCTATAAAACACTTCAAAGTCCCGTAATTGCTCAACAACTGAATTGGAATTTCATCCAACATTACGCACTTCACAGAATTAAAAAACCTTCTTTACTTTTTATCCTCAGTGACTTTTTTGAAATGCCTATCTTGGATGCCATAGCCAAAAAACATTCAGTTGTGGTGATAAAAATACGAGATCATTTTGAAGAAAAACCTACTGCTTTAGGCTCGCTTTCCATTAAAGACCCGACAAGTTTACGTGAAGAAAAAGTTATGCTTGATGCTGCAATAATCAAAGCATATACGGTAAGACAAGAACAATTTGATCAGCACTTACAGGGCTATTTTAAAAAACAAGGCATTGCGCAAATAAGTCTCTATACAAACGAAGATCCCTACATTAAGCTTTCCTCCATTTTAAGGGAAATGTGATGGAATCACTCAAAGATATTAAAGGCTTAGTTTCCATTCCTGATTTTTCATGGATGGTCTTGTTGATTATCATACTGTGCATTTTAGGAATTTTTGGTTGGTTTCTTTGGAAAATAAAGTCTTCTCAAAAGGTATTGACACCCAAAGAGGAAGCTTTAGTAGTTTTGAAAACAGTGAATATGGAAGATGCGAAGGAGTGTGCCTATGCCTTGAGCCAATGGGGAGCTTTGATAGTTGATGATACCAATAGAGCACAGTTTGAAATTTTGCAAGACGAACTTTCCTACTATAAATATCGCTCTTATGAAGCACCCTTAAAGGTGAAAGAAAAAGTGTTGTGGCAAGCGTTTTTAGGGATGAATGATGTTCACGTTTGAGTATCCTTATCTCTTTCTAGGGCTTCTTGTTTTTATCGTTTGTGCCTTTACATGTAAAGAAAAACACAGCACTATTTATATGCCTCATTTACTTTCATTGCCTTTACATGTAAAGACCAATCACTTACACGCTATCCTTAAATGGTTAGGAATAAGTATGCTTTTTACGGCACTTGCTTCACCGGTCATTCAAAGTAAAGAGGAACAATTACGCTTGTCACATTCAATTTTGCTTCTGTTGGATGTGAGTGAATCCATGCATAAAGAGATGTTTGATCGAACAATGATGAAGAGTAAATTTGTTCTCTCTAAGGAATTGGCAGCATCTTTTATTGAAAAGCGAAAGATGGATAACATCGGGGTTATTGTCTTTGGTGATTTTGCCTATGTTGCAACACCTTTGACATACGATTATGAGAGCGCCTCAATGATTGTTCAAAATCTAGAAGAAGGGATTGCAGGAAAAAAAACGGCCATGTATGATGCGCTTTTTTTGGCGACAAGGCTGCTTCAAAACAACAGTGCCAAAGAAAAAGTGGTGGTATTGCTAACCGATGGCTTTAACACGACAGGAAACATCCCTCTTGATGCTGCCTTAAGAGCACTGGAGAGTGAAAAGATCAAAGTGTATGCCATTGGAATTGGACGAGAAGGTGAGTTTGATGAAGGTGTATTGAGCTTACTCGCACAAAAAAGTGGAGGTGCTTTCTTTAAAGCCAATAATGCCAAAACGCTTGAAGAGATTTATACAAAAATTGATGCAATGGAGCAAAGTTTACAACATTCATCAGGAAAATACCACTATCAGTATCTTTACATGTATCCCCTTTTAATAGCTTTTTTGGCACTTTTGGGTTACGGTAAACTTGCATTTAGGCAGAATGTATGCAATTAGAATCACCGTATTTTTTACTTCTTTTGCCACTGTTAGTGCTCTGGTGGAAAATACTTCACAGTCCCAAAGAACATGCCATCTTTTCACAAGAAATTCTTGAGAAGCTATTGGTCGAAAAAAAGAGTGCCTCTCAACAACCTAAATTGTTTTTGGCAGCCCTTATTTTGATGGTAATTGCGCTTGCTCGTCCGACTTTACATGTAAACAAAGAAGCAGCGATTCAAATGCATGTTACGAGTACTTTAGCCATTGCAATCGATATTTCAAATTCGATGCTAGCGCGTGATATTTATCCTTCTCGCTTAGACTTTTCCAAGGTTGCTGTTCAGAAGATTTTTGAGAAACTTGATGGTTTTAAATTTGCACTTCTTGCCTTCTCGAATGATGGCTATTTGGTAGCACCACTCAGTGAAGATAGGGCAAGTTTAAATTTTTTGCTCAAACATCTCAGCACCGAAACATTGAGTAGCGAAGGTAGTTCCATTCCTTCGGCGATCCTTTCTGCACAAAAAATATTTGTTCCTTTAAAAGAGGGTAACAAAGAGCTTTTGATCATCACGGATGGTGCTGATGGTGATAAAATTGAAGAGGCGATTGCGCTTGCCAACGATGAGCAGATACATGTTTATCTTCTGCTCGTTGGTACAACACAGGGTGCTGTGATTTATAGGGCAAAAGATAAAGGTGAAGCACTCAAGGATCAAAAAGGCAATATTGTCATCACCAAGCGTGCAGACAGTATGAAAGAATTGGCGCTCAAGACAGGAGGCGCTTACGTGACAACCAGTGGTGATCTGAGCGAAATACCATGGTTGTCTGAGCAAATTGCACTGAAAGCTTCCAAACAAAGCGTTCAAAAAGAGCAACCTTATGAAGCGATTGAGCTTTTTTATTACTTTTTGGGGATGGCGTTAATGTTGCTTTTTTTTGCATTTCACGCTTTACATGTAAAACGCTTAATGCCTCTTATTATGCTATTGTTAGGTACTTCTCCTGCACACAGTGGTATTTTGGATTGGTGGGAAATTGAACAAGCTAAAAATGCCTATGAAAAAGGCTCTTACGATAAATCTGTACGTTTGTATGAAAATGTGAAAGCTGCCAAACAGAGTGATGCTTCTGCTTACAATCTTGCCAATGCTCTGTATAAAGCGAAACAATATGAGCAGGCGCTACATCTTTATGAAGGGATTCAGGAGGAGACACTGCAACGCCAAGTATTACACAACCAAGGCAATTCCTTGACGCAATTAGGACGAATTGATGATGCGATCAAGGTCTATGAAAAAGCATTAAGTATAGAAGAAGATGAAGATACACGCTATAATTTAGAGTACCTCAAGCAACAAAAAGATCAAAAGTCGCAAGAACAAAATCAGTCAGAAGAGTCACCGCAACACGAACAACAAGAGCCTCAAAAAGAGAATCACAATAACGAAAAAAACAAAGATAAAATTTCACCTAAACCTATGGATGAGCAAGAAGCCAAAAAATGGGAACGAGCACTGATGCAAAAAGAGCCTGTAACCAAACCAGTCATACTGTATAAAAGCAATAAAATGGAGAACAATAATGCGATTGCGTGGTAGTTTAGGGCTGTTTTTTATCTTAACACTTGAGCTTTTTGGAGCACATGCTTTTTTACTGCAACCTTCTATTGAACAAGGAGAAAGTGTCACATTGGTGTTAAGCGCTAAGGGGGAGAGTATTAAATTTCCTACGATAGATCAGATTGATGGTTTTACAGTCGTTTCGCATCAAAATCGCCAAAGTATTGAACTGAATAATGGAGTTGTTACGAAACAGCTTGATCACTACGTGACATTTTATCCAGATCGCAATGTTACAATTCCTGCATATGAGGTTATCGTAGATGGCAAAAAAGAGTTGACAGAGTCACTTCACTTACCGTTCGTACAAAAAGTTGTCACAAGCGCGCACAAAGAACCTTTTTCTTTCGAAATGAAAGTTTCCAATACAACACCTATGCGTCATGAAGGGGTGAAACTCTCTTTTATTTTCAAACGTAACAAAAATGAGAATTTAGTGGATATGCGCTTTTTAAAGCCGACATTGGAAGGATTTTGGGTCAAAGAGGTGGGTAAAGATAATCCACACGTTGAAGGTGATGATGTCGTGCATACCGTTCAATATATGATTTATCCGCAAAAGAGTGGAGAGCAACACATTGTCCCAGCAAAAATTGAGATTGCAAGGCAGGTTGCTTCACGTGAGATGTTTATCAATCAAATTCAGTGGAAGAGCATTAGCTCAAACGATCTTACATTACATGTAAAGCCTCTGGAAGGTGCGGATCTTTTGGGCGAATTCGCGATGGAGATGCAAATTGATAAAGAAGAAATTACCTCCAATGAAGCGCTAAATGTGATTGTAAAGATTACAGGAGAGGGCAATTTTGATGATATTGAACCTTTTACACTCAATCTTCCCAATGCAACGGTTTTTAGCGATACCCCAAAGGTAACAACATGGATGGAAGGCGAAAAACTCAAAGGTGAATTTGTTCAAAAATTTGCCATTAATGCGCAGAAATCTTTTGAAATTGCACCATTACAATTACGTTTTTATCATCTTTCAAGAAAGCATATTGAAAGTGTTGCTACAGATGCTAAAATTATTAAAGTTCTTGGAGAAACAGTTTCTTCTCCATCAGAAAAAGGTGTTGCTGAAGAAGAAAAAATTTATACGGAGATGCCTATAAAATGGCAATTTGATCTACGTAGCTTTGCTTTTGGTCTAGGAGGCGCTACATTAGTGGTTCTATTGGTAGGAGTTTTATATCGGTTTAAAAAAATTAAAATTATCCCTCGCAGAATGCAGCAAAGAGATGTATTGCAAAAATTATTGAAATATCAAAGTCAAAATGAGGCAGTCGATTGTTGGATAGAAAAACTGGAAGCCAATCTTTACAGGGGTGGGAAACACCCCATTAATCGTAAAGCTATTGATACGTTATTAGAGGATCTTGTGTAGGGTCGTGGCTTTACTCATCCACGCCTCAAGCCCTCTCCAGTCCTCTTCTTCAATCATTTTTTTTGACTTTTCGAGCTCTTGTTCAAAGACCTCAATAGAACTTAAAAGGTTGGTTTTGTTTTGTCTAAAAATATCAGACCACATTTGAGGCGAGCTTTTTGCCACACGACTCATATCTCTAAAACCACCAGCGGCGAGGGCTAAAATACTCTTAGGATCTTCTTGTCCCATAACACTATTTGCCAACGCATAACTAATAACATGGGGAAGATGCGATATAAACGAAGCATGCGCATCATGTGAAATAGGATCCATAAAGACAATTTTCATGCCAATATGTGAGAACATCTGAATGGCTCGGTTTTTATGCAGGTCATTGCTGTTATCCGTGTCGCATAAAACAACGACTTTATCATGATAGAGATTTTGAATAGCAGCGCTTGGACCAAACTTCTCCGTTCCTGTCATGGGGTGTGCAGCAATAAAATTAGAGCGAATAGACTCAGGAACAGAAGCTACAATTTCCGCCTTGGTGCTTCCTAAATCAATAATCGTTGTTGTATCCTGCACATCTTTCAAGTCTTGAAGTGCTTTGATAATCCCTCCAACAGGAATAGCAAGAAAAATAACATCACAGGTTTTAATTTCTGCAAAAGAGACAATATCGTGAACGAGTCCTAGTTTTAATGCCTCTTCACAGTGACTCAAGTTATGGTCAAATCCGACAATTTTAGAGACCAGTTTTGTATTTTGAAGTGCTAATCCTAAAGAGCCTCCCATTAACCCTAATCCAACAATTCCAACAACCATTTTTAATCCTTATTTTAGACATCTTGATGTATCAAAGAATAGCCTTATTATGGGTTTAATAGGCACTTAATTCTAGAGATGGTATTATATTCAAAATATCTAAAAAAATAAATTTTAGGGCTAATCAGTATGAAAAAAATAACTGCGTTGTCTCTTGTCGTTGCGACTTCATTGTTCGCAGCTCCGTTAAAAAGCCTCCAATTTGATGGTTTGATCCACCTCTCTCCTGAGATGGCTTCAGAAATGATCGACATGAGAGCAGGTGATTCTGTCGACATGGAAAAGATCGATAAAGCGGTTAAAACGCTTTATAAACAAAATTATTTCGAAGATGTTTGGATTGAAGAGGTAGGCGAAGGCGCTCTTGTTGTTCACGTCAAAGAAAAACCTGTCATTGCAAAAATTGATCTTGTAGGCATTAGTGATAGTGATAAAGATGAAATAAATAAACTTATTGGTATCAAAAAAGGTGAAGTATATGATGTTGAGCGTGCAGAAGCTTCAAAACTAAAAATTATCAAATTTTACGAAGATAAAGGCTATTTTGATACTGTTGTTGAGTCTAAAACAACGCCACTTACTGAAAAACTTTCGATTTCCCTTGACTTTGTTATTAATCGTGGTGAAAATGTAGTGATTAAAAAAGTAACTTTATGCGGTTCAAAAGCTCTTAGCTATAACGATGTTGAGCCAAATATTGCCAATAAATCTGAAGAGTGGCTACCTTGGATGTGGGGCTTTAATGATGGAAAGCTTAGAACAAGTGATATAGAGCATGATTCCGCACGTATTAAAGATACCTATATGCAAAAAGGTTATCTTGACTGTGATGTAAGCCAACCGTTCTTAAAAACATATTTGGATAGTTATACGGCTGATTTGGTTTACAATGTTAATGAGGGTGAACAGTATAAAGTGGGTACGATTGGTATTGAAATTCCGGAAGGATTTATTGATGTCCAAGCGGTCATTGCAGAGATGAATCTTCAAAATGGTAAAGTCTTTAATGTATCAAAATTACGTAAAGATATGACGTTGATTGAAACTAAGGTAGCAGACCAAGGTTATGCCTTTGTAAAAATTGTTCCTGATGTCAAAAATGACAAAGAAAACCATATTGCTAATATTACCTATCGTGTTATGCCTGGTGAAAAAGTTTATATCAATAACGTCAGAATTTCAGGAAATAGTAGAACAATCGATAGAGTTGTTCGACGTGAAATTTATTTAGCGAATGGTGATATGTACAGCCGAACAGATGTCGATGATACAAAAAAAGCACTCAAACGTACAGGCTATTTTGAAGATGTAGAGATTAAAGAAGAGCGTATTAGCAAAGATAGAATGGATATTGTTGTTAATGTTAAAGAAGCTTCCACAGGATCGATTGGTGGTGGTATTGGTTATGGTTCATCCGATGGACTTCTTTTAAGTGCAAGTGTTTCTGATGGTAATATTTTTGGATCAGGCTTAAGAGCTGGTATTGATGTAGAACGATCTGATAGTGAGCTTAACGGTGCAATTTCTTTAGCCAATCCACGTCTATTTGATTCCGTCTATAGCCTTAGTGGAAAGATTTACGGTGCGGACAATACCTATTACTATTACGATCAAAAGAAATATGGTATCAATGTTGTTTTAGGTCGCAAAATCGCTCGTAACTGGGGAGTATCACTCGGCTACATCATAGAACAGGATAAACTTTCAAATCTTACCAATGAACTTCAACCCTACAAAAATATTTTATGGACAGATGAAACAACGATTAAAAGTTCTGTTGTCCCTGGTATCTCTTTTAACAATACGGATGATTATTATCTTCCACGTAGTGGTATATCAGCAAGTTCAAGTTTAGAGATTGCTGGACTTGGCGGAGATGAAAAGTTTATGAGCAGTGTCAATAAATTTGCAACCTATTATGGTTTGCAAGATCTGATTGATTATGACCTTATTTTACGTTATAAAGCGCAGTTTAAATACCTTGCTATTAACTCAGCGGATGAAAAATACTCTTATGGTGAAAAATACTATATGGGTGGTATCCGAACAGTTCGTGGATACGAGTCAAATTCACTTTCGCCAAAACTGAGTGGTACAGATATCTTAATTGGTGGTAATACGATGTTAGTTAATACCGTAGAAGCCAGCTTCCCTTTGGTTGAGAGACTAAAGATGCGTGGAGCAATTTTCTTTGACTATGGTATGATTGGTGAAGATAATCTCGATATCAAGCGCGGTGGTACGGGTGTAGCCTTAGAGTGGATTTCACCACTAGGTCCTATTGGATTGGTATTCTCCCAACCCGTTATGGATGAGACAGGTGATAAAAAAGCTTCCTTTGAATTTACAATCGGACAAAAATTTTAATCTAATAATATAACGGGAGTTCAAAAACTCCCGTTAATCTTCATAACTACTTCAAATACTTTTTTCTACTTAATAATGATTGCAAAAGAGGCAGGTTTTATAAGCTGTTTGATCTGCTCATGTGCTAAGAAAAGTTTTTTTTCTGCTTGAATAGTCAGTGTATGATTTTGATAGCTAAAGACGATTTTACTACGACTCATATCGCTATTGATTGCTTTTGAAAGAGCCAGTAGAAAACTAAGCCATTGTACCGTTTGAATATCTGGTAAAAGCGCTTTATACGTATTCATATCTTCTTCACTTGGAAGCTTATTAACATGGTATTTGACAAGCATTGCAATGAGTATTTTTTGTTCGTGTGAAAAGCCATAGTTGAGATTATTGAGAATAAAATAAAAACTATGCATTTGATTTTGATAGAAACCCAATTTGATACCAATATTTAAAAGTTCTGCTGCAACACTAAGTTCCCATTTATATTTTGCAGGTATATTATGGATAGGAGATAGCGTATCAAAAAGAAGGTTTGCAACTTTTTTAATATAGAGATTCTCGTCTTCTACAATTGAAAAACGATCCTTAAAACTTCGAAGACTGAGTTTGAAGTCAGGATTGAATTTATGCTTAGAAGAGCGTAAAAGATCACATAAATAAGCACCTTCCCTAATACCTGCACCACTTGTAATCATTTTTTGGCATCCGAGTTTTTGGAGAATGGATTGAAAAATGATACATCCTTCACGCATCGTATCGTATCGATCTTTACGCACTCCTAGAACTTTTAGTCCTAAGACATCAGAACTCACAATGGCATTAACAAAAGAGGCGTGAGTAGCTATGTCATACTCAAAGCCATGTACCGTTTTAAGAGGGTAGTTAGTGCGTTCCATAATGATTTTAGAAAGCGACCGGAGAGTCCCACCTATGCCAATCATATCATTACATGTAAAGTGTTCAGGAATTTTTTCAAGCTCTTTATAAATAAAAGAGCGAATATCTGTTAGTGGAATTTTTTTATCAAAAAAGAGTTCTTTAAGTCTAACGGTACCAATATTAAGAGAAATTGTATCAACAATGATGCCATTTTCAATTCTGGCAAGTTCTGTTGAACCTCCACCGATATCAATTGTGACAGCATCTTTCATTTCTTTAAGGTAATTGAGCGCACCAACTGCACCATAATAAGCCTCTTTTGTCCCTTCAATAACTTTAATATTAATATTAAGCTCGTTATGTATTTGATTGATAAAGGTGCTTGCATTGGGAGCGTCTCTGAGTGCTGATGTTGCAATGCAGAGAACTTTATTGCACTTAAACCCTTTGATAATATGGCCAAACTCTTCAAGTGTTGTAAAAGCACGCTTCAGAGCAGGCTCTTGCAACACACCACCAAAATTATAGGCACCTTCACCAATACGGACACGACTTTTCGTCTCGTCAATGAGGTGGAAAGCAAAACGGCTACTTTTCTCAAAGATTGCCATTCTTGCAGAATTAGATCCTATATCAATGATGGCTGTGCGTTTTGACATTAATTGTCGCTGCTGAGCTGTTCGTATTTTAGCTTTAACTCTTCAACACTTTCAATATTGTCAGGATCTGCAACAATGCATTCAACTGGGCATACAGAAATACAAGCTGGTTCATCATAGTGTCCTACACATTCTGTACAAACATCGGGATCGATGATATAAATAGGATCTGACTCCTCAATAGCACCATTTGGACACTCATCGCGACATGCGTCACAAGCGATACATTCATCTGTAATCATTAAAGACATGCTTATTTTCCTTCATTTAAAGTAAAATTTATTGACGAGTTTATACACTAAAAATACTTTAACGAAATTTAAAGCGAGCGTTTACGAAGAGGAAGTAGTAATGTGGCAATGGTTCCTTTGGTATCTTCTCTATTTTTAAGAGTTATTTTTGCTCCTAAAGCATCAGCTGCATTTTTAGCAAGGAAAAGCCCAAGTCCTGCACCTGTCTGATTTCCATAACGTTTAAAAGGCGCAAAAAGATCTTTACTCTCATCAATACCAATGCCTTCATCAATGACACAGACAAAGAAACCTTCTTTTGTTAGGTAGGCTTGAATCGTAATATTTCCTTCTTTAGGCGTAAACTTGATGGCATTTTGAACAAAATTTTGTAAAATATGCATAAGAAGTGTCGGCTGAATCGTAATCTTATAGCTTATGGGAACAATATCTTCAATGATATTTTTTTCTTCCATTTTGGCTAAGATAGTATAATTATTGATCTGTTCTTTTAAAAAGGCGATCAGGTCAATTTCTATAGGTTTCTCAAATTGTGCACCTTCTTGTCTTCCAATCTCTAAAATATTGCTAATCATTTTGTTCATATCATTAATTGTTTGGTTATTACTTTTGAGGGTATCAATATACTTTTCATTCTCTCTTGGCTTTAAAAGGGTTACTTCATTTTTGGTTTTCATAACAGCCAATGGGGTTTTAAGTTCATGCGCAGCACCAATGAAAAGTTCTTTCTGAGAATTGACAAAGATTTGAATTCGCTCAACCAATTTATTGATACTGACACCTAACGGTTGAAATTCACTTGGCAATTTTTGGGTATCGAACATTTGTAAAAAATTTTCATTCATGCTTGCTAATTTATTAGTTAAAGAACGTATGGGTAAAACGAGCATACGTGAGAGAAATAGGGCATAAAAGAGGATCAAAAAGATAGCGGTTAGGTTAATAATAAGAATATTTTTAAGAATTTTATTGAGCAAAATATCGGTATTGGAAATATCTTTAGTGATGGAAATAAAATAATGTTCGCGTTTTTCTAAAGGATAATAGATCGTCAGGAATTTTTGGTCATCTTTTTCACTGTGCTCGAAGGACGGGACATTGCCTTGATTAACACGAATGGCTATGGTAACTTGTACATCATTAGGATTATTAATTGAACTTAATGATGGATCAAAAATATTGATACCCATACGCTCAATGGAGCTGGTACGAGATGTAGCAATAATTTGGGCTTGTTTGGTAAGTTCTTGTGTAATATCTTCAAAAATAGAAATTTTGATGTAGTTGTAAAGAATGACGGAGAAGATTACAATCAGTGTCGCCGAAGCGGACACCAATTGTAATATAAAACTTTCTCTTATACTTTTTTGGGAAAGCAAAATCTATAACCTCTTCGTCTTACTGTCTCAATGGTTGAGATTTCTAATGGTTTGTCCATTTTTTGACGAATTTGGTTAATTGCAACTTCAATAACATTCGGTGTTACAAGCTCGGGCTCTTCCCAAATAGCATCAAGGAGTTGTTCTTTGGAAACAATTTGATCGCTGTGACGAGCAAGGTGCGTTAGCACTTCAAATGGTTTACCTTTAAGTTCAATCTCTTGACCTTTGTAGGTAATTTTTTCTTCATCAGGATCGATGGTAAGATCATCAATTTTGATCACATTGGTACCACCAAAACGAAGACGTGCTTCGATACGAGCGACTAAGATATCAAAATCAAATGGTTTACGGATATAGTCATCAGCACCTGCTTTAAGGGCTTTGATTTCGCTCTCTTTGTCATCTTTTGCAGAGATAATCACTGCAGCCGTTCGAGGAGATTTTTGTTTAATGAGGTTGATAAGATCAACACCATCACCATCTGGAAGCATCCAATCTGTTAAAACGAGGTCATAATTACGAATACCAATGTAGTATTCTGCATCTTTGTAATTTTCAGAGCTGTCGGTTTGGTACCCGAACTCTTGTAAGCCTTCAGCAATGGTCTTATTGAGGGTTACTTCATCTTCAACGATTAAAATTCGCATTATAAATTCCTTAGTTGCTAAAATTTAAACGGGATTATAGCATAATTTTAGCTAGATTTAAAGTTTTTTTAATTAAATTTTAATTTTTGGTGTAGTCAACCGTGTGAGAAACCCCAACCATCGCATTTGACAAAATATCAGGTTTAAAGATTTTTAATTTAATTTTAGACATTTGAGGATAGAGAATTTTGAGTTTTTGACTTAAGTCTATGAGCGCATCTTCCAGTAAAAGATAGCGCAGTTGATTCATTTCCGTCTCTAAAAAAGCAGAAACTTTGGCATAATCAATCACATTATTACCATCGTAATCATACGAAATCTTTACATGTAAAACAACTTTTTGAGACGTGTGGCGCTCTTTTTCAAGAATCCCCACGATCGTTTCAAACGTTAGATTTTCAATAATAATTTGCATTAGATCACTTTAGATTCTTTGCCCTGAAAGAGTCTAATAATGTTAGGAATATGCTTGTACACAATCAAAAAAGCGATGATAAAAATAGGTGCATGCGTTTTAATGCCTTCAAGCTCTGGATGAATAATAAATGAGGCAACAATCAAAGCCACAAGTGCGAGCAAGGATGATAACGAAGAGATTTTAAGCACTTTGCCCACGACAAACCATGTTACAAAAGCAATCGCAGTTTCAATAGGCAACATCACAAACAGCACTCCAGCACCTGTTGCAACGCCTTTTCCCCCTCAAACTTTAGATAAGGACTATAACAATGTCCAATAATAGCAAAAATTGCAATCGCCCAAAGTGTCTCAATGCTTAGACCAATGAATTTACCGACTAGAAGTAAAGCAATGCCTTTTAATGCATCTAAAACAACCGTTGCAATAGCCAATTTTTTCGCCAGCTTCGGATTGGATTCTTTTAAAACGCGAAGTACATTGGTTGCCCCAATACTTCCACTTCCTGCCTCTCTGATGTCTTGACCTGTAAAAAGTTTTGCAAGCAATAAACCAAAGGGAATACCGCCAATAAGATAGCTTAAAATATAAAATTGAACGTTGATATTAAAGAGAAAGTCCACCCAGTATCCTTCATTAAAGTTGACACAGTATAGCAATAATTTTGTTATTATTCCTTTAACGCTATAATGACTTTTTCCGATAGAACGAAAGGAATTGAGATTGGATAATCACACATTAAAAAAAGAAATTTTAAAACTCAAACACGAGTTACATGTAAGTATTGTGGCACACTTTTACCAAAAAGATGAAGTTTTTGAACTAGCAGATTTTTCTGGAGATTCTCTTCAACTTGCTCAATGGGCAGCAAAAGATACCAATCCTTATTTGGTCTTTTGCGGCGTAGGATTCATGGGACAGAGTGTTAAAATTTTAGCACCTGAAAAACGTGTATTCATGCCTAAAATTGCTTGTTGTGCAATGGCGCGTATGATAGATGTGGATTATTTCGATCAAAATGTGGCTCTTTTAGAAAAAGCAGGCATTAAAAAAGAAGATATTTTACCCGTCACATACATTAATTCCTCTGCTGATGTTAAAGCAGCTGTCGGTAAAATGAACGGTTATGTGTGTACCAGTTCTAATGCTAAAAAAATCATTATGAAGGCGCTTGAGAGTCATAAAAAGATTTTATTTGTTCCTGATCGTTGTTTAGGACAGAATATAGCCAAAGAAATGGGGCTAAAATCGTGTGTAGTAGGTGATGGAAATGATCCTAAAGAGGCCGATATTTTATGTTATAACGGATTTTGTTCCGTCCATCAGCTCTTTGATGTGGATGATATTGCTTTTTACCGTGCGAAATACCCTGATATTTTAATCGTCACACATCCAGAGTGTAAGCCTGAAGTATGTGATCTCTCTGATTTCGTGGGATCTACCAGCCAGATTATTGATTATGTCAAAAAACTCCCAAGTGAACAAAAAGTGGCCATTGGAACCGAATACAATATGATTAAGCGATTACGCACAGAAAATACGTATGTACTCTCCTCCTCAAAACCCGAATGTCCAACAATGAATGAGACGACGTTGCAAGATGTTTACAACGTCCTTTTAAGCATCAAAGAAGAGCGCTTTGAAAATGAAATAACGATTTTAGAAGAGACCCGAAAATGGGCGCATACTGCTTTGAATAGGATGTTTGAATTATGATTAAAAAGTTTGTTAAAAAAGCACTTGAAGAAGATGTTGGCAGAGGTGATCTTTTTTCATTGGTGGGAAAAGATAGCTTTGCAAGTGCTAATATTATCTGTAAAGATAGGGGTGTTTTTGCGGGAAAGCCTTATGTTAAGGCACTGTGTAAGATGAATAAACTGGATGTCACCTTTTATTTTGAAGATGGCGATACGCTTCAAAAAGGGGATGTGGTTGCTTTAATTGAAGGGAAATCTAAAAATATTTTGCGTTGCGAACGTACGATTTTGAATCTCATGCAACATGCAAGCGGTATTGCAACCAATGTGGCACGTTATAAAAAAATGCTTGAAGGTTATGCGCTTAAACTGTTGGATACACGCAAAACAAGACCACATTTGCGAATTTTTGAAAAATATGCGATTCGTTGCGGTGGAGGAAATAACCACCGAATGGGCTTAGATGATTGTTTAATGATTAAAGATACGCATCTTAAAACGATTGATGATTTGAAAATTTTTATTGTGGAAGCTAGAGAAAAACTTCCCTTTACATGTAAAATCGAAATTGAGTCTGAAGATGTTGAATTTGCGAAGTTTGCAATGCAATGTGGCGCTGATATTGTGATGTGTGACAATATGTCGCATGAGGACATTCAAGCCGTTGTTGCTTATAAAAATAACCATTTTCCGCATGTACTTTTGGAAGCTAGCGGCAATATTACCCAAGAAAACATCGTAGCGTATGCTAAAACAGGTGTGGATGCGATTAGCAGTGGAAGTTTGATTCATCAAGCGGTTTGGCTTGATTTTTCCATGAAAATTACCCATAAAACCGTGATCTAACCTAGGAATAGTGCACTGTGGCTGATGATCAAGAAAAGACCGAAGAAGCCAGTTCCAAAAAGATAGAAGATGCCAGAAACGATGGCAATGTCCCCAAAAGTCAAGATACAAGCGCTTTTATAACGCTCATTGTCGCGTTGGCTGTTTTTTTAGTGATGTTTCCATGGATAGAATCGCGCACCGTGTATCTTTATCGTTATTATCACTCTCTTATGGGCGTTGAAATTACCAAAGAGGTGACACTTCAGCTTTCCATCATCTCCTTTCGAGAAATTATTTTTATGGTGATTCCTTTAGCCTTAGCCGTTTCCGTGGCTGGAGTTTTAGCCAATGTTTTACAAACGGGTCTTATTTTTACAACGAAACCCTTGATACCAGATTTTAGCAAGATTGACCCTATGAAGGGACTAAAAAACCTTTTTTCGATGAAAAAATTGGTTGAGACGCTGAAAATTATTATTAAAGTAGGAATGATATTGTGGGTTTGTTATTATTTTCTACTTTCGTTTACCAAAGAGCTTCCAACCGTTATAGCGTTCCCTTTGTATGAACAAATGGGATGGTTAAAACATAAAATGATTATTCTCATTTCCGTCATTTTAATTCTTTTCCTCGTTTTAGCACTGGCCGATCTTTTGTTTGTCCGTTTTTCTTATTTTAAGAGTTTACGTATGAGTAAACAAGAAATGAAAGATGAGTATAAGCAAATGGAAGGTGATCCTAAGATTAAAGCTAAGATCAGACAAATTCAAATGCAAATGACCAAAAAAAGGATGATGCAAGAAATCCCACAAGCCGATGTTATTATTACAAATCCAACCCATTACGCTATTGCAATTCGGTACAATCAAGACAAGGAAGCTGCTCCAAAAGTCATTGCTAAAGGGACGGATTTTATGGCTTTGCGTATTAAAGAGATTGCGATGAATTACAACATTCAAATTGTTGAAAACCCACCACTGGCAAGGGAACTCTATAAAAAGTGCAATTTGGGTGATATTATTCCTGAAAATCTCTATAAAGCAGTGGCTGAAGTATTGGCGTTTGTTTATAAAAGTTCGAATAAATCGCGCTAAAGAACATCAATAACTTTTCAGTCAAAATTAAGTATAATCAGCGCTTTATTACTAGGTGGAGTTGTAATGTATCAAGAAGCGTGGAAGCGAATGCTTGAGGCCGATCACATTGTTATTGTCTCTCATGTTCATCCCGATGGCGATACATTAGGAAGTGCTTTAGCTTTGTATGACGTGCTAACACGTGTAGGAAAAAAAGTAACGCATTACAATAAAAACAGCGAACTGCCACAGTCCTATGACTTTTTGCCAGGCTATTCGAAAATTAAACATATCTTGCCAAAGAGTTTTGATTTGGTTGTCAGTTGCGATTGTTCGACACGCGATAGACTCAAAATTCCTGAAGGGGATTATGACATTATCAACATTGATCATCATGTAACCAATCATTATTTTGGGTATATGAATCTTGTCATTGATCGTTTTACAAGTGCGGGTATGGTCGTGTATGAGCTTCTTAAAGCCAATACCATTGAGATAAGTAAAGAGTGCGCCATTTGTCTTTATACGGCTATTGCGGATGATACAGGCTTTTTTCTTTATGGTGATATGGACGAAGCGACCTTTAAAATTGTAGCGCAGTTGGTTAAATGTGGGGCAAATCCCCAAGAAATTGCTTCAAAAGTAAAGCGAAGAGAGCCGCTTTCAAAAATACGACTTTATGGCTATATGCTGAATCATTTTGATTTGTATGAAAATGGACGCATTGCCACGATTATTTTTGATAAAGCAACGCTTGAAGCGACAGGAGCGAGAAGGCATGATACAAAAAATATCGTGAATATGCTCAGGAGCATTGTTAATGTAACGATTGCCATTATGATTTTAGAGGAAAAAGAGGGAGGCTACAAAGTCTCATTGCGGAGCAAAGACATTAATGTCTCAAAGATCGCTTTAGCATATCAAGGTGGTGGTCATAAAACTGCCGCGGGATTTGAAGTCTCTACGTGCGACCCTAAAGCACTTCGAGATGAAATTGTAGAAAAAATCAAAAGGATAGATAAAGAATGAAACAGCAAAGAAAATCTTCAATAGCAGCCTATACGCTAGGATTTATTTTTCTCGTTTTAGTGGGTGGAGTGACTTATTTGTATAACTCAAGTTTATTTGAAAGAGAAACTCCTAAAATTACGCTTGTAAAAGAGATCGAGTGGAATTTGAAAGACCCTATAAAAGTACAAGTAGAGGACAATAGCGGACTTCGATTTGTACGTGCTTCGCTTTTTGATGGAGAAAAAAGCGTTGTATTGGATACAAAAGAGTTTAAAACGCCAGAAAAAGTCATTGATTTAAATCTTACGTTTCCAAAAACAGGATTTGGTGCCAATAAAAAAGCATTTGAGTTAACCATTGAAGCTACCGATGCCAGCAAATGGAACTTTTTTGCAGGTAATAGTGTGAGTGAAAAGTCTATTATTAAAGTCGATACCAAAAGACCTGAGGTTAATGTCATTGGAAGTTCGTATAAAATTATGCGAGGTGGCGTTGCTACCGTAATTTTCAAGGCACAAGATGAGGCAATGAAATCGCTTTATATTGAGACAAACTTTGGAAAGAAATTTTATCCAACACCTTTTTACAAAGATGGGTATTATATCTCATTGGTTGCATGGCCAACACATATTGAAAGTTTTAGTGCTTCTGTGGTTGCCATTGATCGTGCTGGAAACTTGACCAAAGCGCATATTCCTTATTTTTTGCAGGATAAAAAATATAAAACGTCAACCATTGCTCTTGAAGATCGATTTTTAGATGGCAAGATCGCTGATCTTATTTCAGAAGTGGCACCAGAAAGGTCTTCGCTTAACAAAATAGAGAAATTTAAATTTGTCAATGAAGATATGCGTAAAGGAAATGAAGCCAATATTTTAAAAGTAACATCAGATGTTCCCAAAGAGTTGGTTAGTGGATTTTATCTTAAAGCTTTTTACCCTTTACGTAATGGCAAAGTGGTTGCAAGTTTTGGCGATCACCGTTTTTATGAGTATGATAAACAGCCCACCAGCGAATCGTATCATTTAGGTTTGGATCTTGCAAGTAATGCACAAGCGACAATGTTAACCTCTAATGATGGAGTGGTTGTCTTTGCCCGTGAAAATGGGATTTATGGTAATAATATTATTATCTCTCATGGTTTAGGTGTTTACTCGCTTTACGGGCATTGTTCTAGTTTTATGGTTAAAGAGGGCGATGTCGTTAAGGCAGGGGAACCTATTGCTAAAACAGGAATGACAGGCTTGGCACTTGGTGATCATCTCCATTTTGGTATGTTTGTTCAAGGTGTAGATGTTAGACCTGAAGAGTGGATGGATGATGTATGGCTTAAAGAAAGCGTCTTTAATGTAATAGAATCAGCAAAGAAGATTATGGATAGATGAAAGTAACGCAAAAAAATGTGAGAGTGTTTCATATTGAAATTGATGATGAAGCCTCTTTCTTAGAGTATTTTAGAAAAAATACACTTCTTTTGAAGGAATTCTTTTTGCTTGTTGAAGGGAGTATAACGAAGAATATTGCTTTTGTTTTAGAGCAAAGCGGGGTTTGTTATAAAGAAATTAACAACTGTACTATTCGTTTTGGTGGAATCAAAAAAGAAGCGCCTTTAGTTGAAGAAGAGCCTAAGAAAGAGGTGATTTCAGAAGTCCTGTCAGAACCTCAACAACTGCCAAAACTTAAACTTTATGATCGACCTATTCGTTCTGGAGAAGAAATTATTGAGAGTCTTCCTATTGTAATTTTTGGTCGTGTCAACAGTGGTGCAAAAGTTTTTTGTGAAGAGAGTATGAGTATTTATGGTATTATTGACGGATTAGTGCAGTGCGATGGTGAATATATTGTGCTCAGTGGTATCAGCCCGAGAGGTCATCTCATTTTTAATGGGGAGATTGTGGATAGAGAGAGATTGAAACAAAATGTGCTTCAAAAAATTATTGTGCGCGATAATGTTATTGAGATAAAGGACGTTGGGTGAAACAAACCACATTAGCCAAGGCAGTTAGCGGTGTTGGAATAGGACTTCATAAAGGCACACCTATTCAAATACATTTAGAACCACTTGAGGCAAATAGCGGTATTATTTTTTACCGAAGTGATGTAGGACTTTTGGTTCAAGCGTTACCTCAAAATGTTGTCAATACTCAAATGGCAACTGTCATTGGAAATTCGAGTGCTTATATCTCAACGATTGAACATCTTCTCTCTGCTGTGTATGCGTATGGTATTGATAATATTCGTGTCGTATTAGATGGGGCAGAAGTACCTGTTATGGATGGGAGTAGTGCTAGTTTTTGTATGATGCTTGATGAAGCAGGCATACGAAAACTTGAAGCAACGAAACAAGTGTTGATTATCAAGAAAGAAGTTGAAGTTCAAGATGGGAAAAAATTTGCACGTGTAACACCTAGTTTAAAACCAACGTATCATTTTATGATTGAGTTTACCCATCCTTCCATTGGTAAACAAGAGTATAGTTTTGAGTTTAGTAAAAAGAACTTTATTGAAGAAATATCACGTGCACGCACCTTTGGTTTTCTTAAAGATGTACAGATGCTACGTTCTCGTGGGCTAGCACTTGGAGGATCACTTGACAATGCCGTTGTTATGGATGACAATAAAATTCTTAACCCTGAAGGATTACGTTTTTCAAATGAGTTTGTAAGACATAAAATTTTGGATGCTATTGGTGACCTCTCTTTATTAGGAGCCCCTTTTGTTGGGGATTATACCTCATATGCTGGTAGCCATAATCTCAATCATGAACTCACAAAAGCAATTTTAAGAGACCCAAGCAATTATGAAATTAGAACATTGAGTATAGAAAAAGCACAAGAGTTTGAAAAGGTTTACGCATAAAAACAGCTGTTGATATTGTTGTTATTACACTTACTTCGCCTTTACATGTAGGCATTTATCAAAATAGTCAATTGATGAGAACCTTTGATGCAATGGAACAGACCAGTGAGGCATTGCCTTTATTATTTGAAGAAATTTTAAAAGAATATACTCCAAAGCGACTTTTTTTTGCAAAGGGTCCTGGCAGTTTTATGGCCATTAAAATTACCTACATTTTTTTGAGAGCACTGAGCATCGCACTTGCAATTCCACTTTTAGCTTGTGATAGTTTTGTTTTTAATAAAGGAAAACCGATTCGAGCAATGCGTAATCTTTACTTTATTAAAGAGGCTAAAGAAATTAAAACAATACGTCTAGATAATCCAGTTGAACAGATTTTTACCTTGCCGCAAGTTTTAGATGAAGCGCTTTTTTCCTATGAAAATGAACCACTCTATATGTTACCAGCAGTTTAGGAGCGATGTGTGAAGATAAAAATACCCGCAACCAGTGCTAATTTAGGACCAGGATTTGATTGTCTTGGACTTGCTATTGCACTGTATAATGAAGTGAGCATTAAGCCATCAAGTTATCAGAGTATCTCTGTGAAAGGAGAAGGCGAAGAAAATGCAAAGCTTAAAAAAAATAATATTTTTGTCTCTATATTTTATGACATTTATCAAGAATTGGTAGGTAAAAAAGACCTGTTTCGTTTTGAGTTTTATAATAATATTCCTTTTTCACGGGGGTTAGGTAGTAGTTCTGCCGTTATTGTAGGGGCTATTGCAAGTGCGTATGAAATGGCAGGTGTTAAAGCAAGTAAAGAGAATATTTTAAATAAAGCTATTTTATATGAAACCCATCCAGACAATATTGCACCTGCTGTTTACGGGGGATTTACAAGTTCCATAGTGGAGCATGGGAAAGTAAAAACACTCAGAAAAGAGTTGAGTGCCAAATTAAAAGTAGTGATGGTGATCCCAGATCGTCCTATGTCAACAGCGCAGTCACGAACATTACTTCCGAAATCATATTTAATGAAAAATACGGTTTACAACCTTTCACGTGCATCTTTACTGACAGCAGCTTTTTTTAGTGAAAACTGGGAGTTTTTAAAGGTGGCATCGAGAGATTGTATGCATGAGCATCGCCGTATGAAGCAACTCAAAGAACTTTTTGAAGTGCGTGAAATTGCTTTAAAAAATGGTGCATTGATGAGTACACTCTCAGGGAGTGGTTCATCATTTTTTAGCCTTGTTAGGGCTGAAGATGCTCAAAAAGTTGCAACAGCTCTTAAAAACGCATTTGGAATGTTTAGAGTGGAAATCTTCGATTTAGATAACAATGGTTTTGAAATCGTAAAAAGCTGAAAAACAGCTAAAATTTGATATAATCAGGCGCAAAAATGAGTCAACCCATACGAATGTGCATTGTTTGTAGAGAGAGATCTTTACAAGGAAGTTTACAAAGATTGCAGATTGTAGACGGAAAGCTCGTGCTCTTTTCCAAGGTAGGAAGGAGCTTTTATATCTGCAAGGCATGTATGACAAACAATGAAAAGAAAGTTGTAAAAATACTCAACAATAAATGCAAAACAAATCACAAAGCAATGATGGAATTTGGTAAAATTTTTAAGGAGATAGGGTCGAATGGATAAAGTTCGTATAGCAGAAATAGCAAAAGAATTGGGCATGAAAAATAAAGATATCATCGAAAAAGCGATGGGTATTGGTTTGGATGTCAAAGGACATGCAAGTGCAATTACTACAGAAGATGCCGAAAAACTTATAAACTATATTTTAGGTGGAGAAAATGCACAAGCAAGTAAACCATCTGCTCAACCTAAAACTCCAGAAATTAAAAAAGTTGAAGTTGTAGAGATACCACCACTACCTGTCGTTGAAAAACCCATAGTACATGAAGTAATAACGCCTAAAACGAAAACTTTAAAAGAAAAAGAGCTTGAAACAGGGGTCATTGCTAAAGCAGTCCTTCACGATGATGAAATTGCTAAAGTCGCACTAGAAGCATCTGGTGATGCAGAAGAGGATATGGAAGAAAAATTAGATCCAACAAATGTACGCAAGCGCAGAGGCTTGGTAATTGTTAAAAAGAAACGACCAGATGTAAAAGAAGTCGAAGTTCAAGAGAAAGAAAGTCCATCCTCTTTTTATGGCTCACGTGAAAATACACCTTCACGAAGCATTGAGTCTATGTTTTCCTCTTCAAATGCTGCCAGTGAATTACAAAAGAAGAAAAAGAAAGTAAAAAAAGTACCTGCAGAGAAAAAAGCAAATGCAGAGAAATTAGATCTTACATTGAATATTGAAATGGCAGATACGAATATTGATACGGAAGAAGAGGATATGATTGTTCTCCCCGATCTTAATGTTGGTATTACCATTAATGAAGAAGCTAAAAAGAAAAAACAGATTGATCCAAGTCAAATTAGAACGACGAAGAAAACCAACTTTGTGATGCAAGGAATTCAGAGAGTGGGACGTAAACGCAGACGTCGCCCTTCCCAAGTTCAAGAAGTTGAAGCCATCAGTGCGATTGAAATCCCTGAAGAGATTAGAGTTTATGAGTTTGCGGAAAAAATCAATAAATCGGTCAGTGAAGTCATTAAAGAGCTTTTCTCGCTCGGTGTAATGTTCACTAAAAATGACTTTTTAGATAAAGATTCGATTGAAATTTTAGCGGACACTTTTGGCGTTAATGTGACAACGGTCAATGATCAAGAAGCCTTTGACTATGTTAAAGCCTACGATGAAGAGGGAGAGGCGGGTGAACAACATCTTGTTGAACGTGCACCTGTTATTACGATTATGGGTCACGTTGATCATGGTAAAACTTCACTACTTGATTATATTAGAAGTGCCAAAGTAGCCGCAGGCGAGGCGGGTGGTATTACGCAACATGTGGGTGCTTACATGGTTGAAAAAAATGGTAGAAACATTACTTTTATTGACACTCCAGGCCACGAAGCTTTTACGGAGATGCGTTCACGCGGTGCAAAAGTTACCGACATTGTTATTGTTGTAGTTGCTGCCGATGATGGTGTTAAACCTCAAACGAAAGAGGCAATTGAGCACGCTAAAGCAGCAGGCGTTCCTATTATTATTGCTGTCAATAAAATGGATAAAGAAGCCGCTAATCCGGATCTTGTCAAGGCGCAACTCGCAGAGCTTGGCATTACACCTATTGATTGGGGTGGAGAGCATGAGTTTGTTCCGGTATCTGCCAAAACGGGTATGGGTATCGAAGACTTGCTTGAAACTATTTTATTACAAGCGGATCTTCTAGAGCTAAAAGCCGATCCAAGTAGAGAAGTTAAAGCAACGGTTATTGAAAGCTCCCTTGAAAAAGGACGTGGTCCTGTAGCTACTGTTGTTATCGAAGATGGTACGATACGCGTGGGTGACATTGTTGTTGCAGGCATTGCTTTTGGAAAAGTAAAAGCATTGTTGAATGATTTAGGTCAGTCTGTTAAAGAAGCACTCCCAGGTGAGCCCGTTGTTGTGCTAGGTCTGAGTGAAGTTCCTGGTGCTGGCGAAACATTGATTAGCGTTAAAACGGATAAAATTGCACGTGAATATGCGAAGAAAAAAGCAGAATACCTCCGTCAAAAAGAACTCTCAAAAACAACAAAAGTAAGCCTAGATGATTTGAGCGCCATGATTGCAGAAGGTGCTTTAAAAACATTACCAGTTATTATTAAAGCAGACGTTCAAGGTAGTCTTGAAGCGATCAAAGGTAGCTTAGAGAAGATCAGAAATTCTGAAACAAAAGTTCATATTGTTAGTGCAGGCATTGGTGGAATTACTGAGAGTGATGTAGCACTTGCGAGTGCCAGTTCAGATTGTATCATCTTAGGTTTCCATGTACGTCCAACAGGTATCGTGAAAGAAAAGGCTCGCAGTGCGGGTGTTGAGATCAAAACTTATAACATTATTTATGATTTGATTGATGATGTCACAAACTTAGTGACAGGTCTGATGGCTCCTGTTATTCGTGAAGAAAATATTGGTCAAGCAATCGTTAGAGAAGTCTTTGCTGTTCCTAAATTAGGTCATATTGCGGGTTGTATTGTTACCGATGGCACGATCAATAGAGGTGTCAAAATTAGGGTTATTCGTGATGGTGTTATCATCTATGAAGGCAGTGTTTCTTCTCTTAAACGTTTTAAAGATGACGTTAAAGAGGTTGGTAAAGGCTATGAATGTGGTGTGGGCATTGAAGGCTACACCGATATTAAAGTAGGCGATTATATCGAGAGCTTTAAAGAGGTTGAAGAAAAAGCGAAACTATGATAGACAAAAGTATTAAAATTCAGAGAACCCAAAGCGTTTTAAGAGAGCTCATTCCTGAAGCACTTTCCACTTTAGAAGACGAGATGCTTCGTGGTGTTTGTGTGATTGATGTCGAGTGTAGTCGTGGAAAGTACGATGCAATTGTTTATTTAGATGGTTCAGTTTATGATGAGGCAGAAAAGCGTTATATTCTCTCTCATCTCGATCGCGTTCAGCGTCATATCCAAACACACTGCATGCAAGCGGAAGGTTGGTTTCGCTGTCCGAATTTTAGATTTCGTTTTGATGATAGTTTAGAGCGCCAAAATAAGATGGATGCGCTGTTTGCAAAGGTTGAAGAAGAGCTCAAAAAAGGTAAAAATAACGATGCTTGATAAAGAACAGATGGTCAAAATTGTTGAGAGCTGCGGCGTCTCCTTGTATGACACCGAAGTAGTTAGTGAATTTGATAAAAGAATTTTTCGCCTTTACATCACTTCCAAAGAAGGCATTAGTCTTGATAAATGTGTCGAAGTGAGTCGCATCTTATCGCCTATTTTTGATTTAGAGCCACCCCTTGAAGGTGAATACCTTTTTGAAGTCAGTTCTCCTGGAATTGAGCGCAAATTGACAAAACCTGAACATTTTACAGCTTCTATTGGCGAAAAAGTCAAAGTAAAACTGAACAGTAAAGAGAAGTTTATTGGTCTTCTTGAAGCCTTTACTCACAACGTCGCTTCTGTGCGTGTTGAAAATGAGCTCAAACAGATTTTGCTGGATGAGATTGAAAGTATCCGAACTTATTTTGAATGGTAAGTGCATTTGATACTGTTTTAATGCAAAAAGCACTGGATGCCGCTTGGGCCTATCAAGTGCTAACCTTCCCAAACCCTGCAGTGGGTGCGGTTGTCAGTAATGGCCAAGGTGATGTTTTAGGTATTGGCGCACATCAAAAAGCGGGAATGCCTCATGCAGAAGTGCTTGCACTTAAAGCAGCGTATGAAACACTCACCGAAGATAGACGCATCCACACTATAGAAGACGCAACGGAGCTTCATACATTTTTAAAAGAACACCATAACTCTCTTTTTCACAATCTGACATTACATGTAACGTTAGAGCCATGCCATCATTTTGGTAGAACACCTCCTTGTTCAGGATTAATCGACGCTTTAGGTATTAAACGTGTCGTCATTGGTTCCTTTGATGAGAGTAACACTGCCAAGGGTGGTGGTGCTTTTTTACAAGAGAAAGGGGTTAATGTTACATTTGGGGTACTGAAAGAAAAATGTGATCTTCTACTCACGCCTTTTACATGTAAAGAAAAAAAACGCTCTTTTATTTTTTTTAAACTTGCAGTGAGTAGCAATGGCGTGGCAACTGGAGGGATTATTACCTCTCTTGACTCGCGAAAAATGGTACACAATTTGCGAAATTGCTGTGATCTTTTAGTGATTGGTGGCAATACGGTACGAACCGATAGACCTATTCTTGATGCACGATTGTGTCATGGTAAAGCACCCAATATTCTTATCTTTTCCAAACAAAAATCATTTGATGTAACGATTCCCCTTTTTAATGTTCCCCATCGTTCTGTGATGATTGAAGAGACACTGGATAAAATCAATGACTATTCAATGGTTATGATCGAAGGGGGGCAACGTATGCTTGACGCTCTTTCAAAAGAGGTTAAATGGTATTTAATTTTTGAATCACCCCGTGCAAAAGAGGGCGAAGCAATTATTTTACCTCGGGGGCTCCAGAAGATTTTTTCTCAAAAAGTAGGTGAAGATACTATGAGTTGGTATTACATGCATGGAGAATGATTTTTTTATCTTTGAAATTCTGATAGTCTTGCTAGCAGGATTCTTTCATGGTATTGTCGGTTTTGGCTTCCCTATGATTGCCACACCACTCTTTGTTCTTTTCCTAGACCTCAAACAAGCTGTTTTATACACGCTTTTTCCTACACTGGTAACCAATGTTGTCAGTCTTAAAAAAGCAAACTCTTTTAGTGATATCTGGCAAAGATTTTGGCTGTTGATTCTTTCAGTCATGATAGGAAGCATTGTTGGAACGTATTTACTGGTAGCCTATTACAGCCATTATTACAAATTGATTTTAGCGGGAGTCATGCTCTTATATCTTAACAAGGAGCGCTTACATCTTTCTTTAACACGCGCTGTTGCGGAACAAAAAAATATGACGACCATTATCATGGGAGTTCTAAGCGGTTTGGTAGGAGGTATGGCGAATATCATGTCCCCCGTGTTAATTATGTTGATCTTAGAGTTTAAATTGGACAAAAAACGTGCTATTGGCGTGATGAGTTTCTGTTTTATTGCCAATAAAACTTTGCAAATACTCATTTTTGGTTACCATGGCAGTTTTAATATGGAAAATAGTGCACTGATTATGCTTTTTGTCTTTATTTCACTGATAGGTTTTTGGATAGGAAATAAAATACATGAGCGTATCGATGAAAAGCTTTATACAGCTATTTTAAACAAGATACTTTGGGTAATTTCATTTTATCTGATTTACTCTACCTTTTACATGTAAAGATTTTTTTTCGCTAACAGTAATTTTTGAGCTTCTTCGTAGCGTGGTTTAGCCAAGGATAGAGTCTTTGAAATTAAGGGCGCATATTTTTCATAGGTTTGCCATACTTGAAGGGCTCCTTCCTTTTTGCCTTTGCAGGCAAGCGCTAAGGCGGTGGAAGCGTTAATAAGACCTTTGAGGATTTTGGCTTCATCTGCATAGTCTGGGAGTTTTTTAAGACGATGCCACTCTATTTCTAATACTTCATGACCCTCAACAAATTGCTCTTTCGAAACGACCTTTATAAATTCTTCTATGGCAATCATATTACTTCTTTAGTTTCGGTTTAGGTGAAGGCTCATGCAAATAAAATCCTTGTCCAAATTCGATACCAAGTTCTTGCACTTTTTCTAAAATATCTTTATTGTGTATAAATTCAGCAACGACTAAAATACCAAGGTTTCTTGCAAAATGAGCGATCGTTTTAACCGTCGCATAGGCATTATCATCTGTATCGAGATGTTTAATCAGCGAGCCATCAATTTTGATAAAATCAACATTTAAACGTAAAAGGTATTCAAAGTTAGAGTATCCTGATCCAAAATCATCAATCGCGAGTAAGCAGCCATGCTCTTTTGCTTGCTGTAGAAATGTTTGAACTTCTGCTGAGTTTTCTAAGCCTTCTGATTCAACCAGCTCAAGGGTGATATGTCCTTTGAGAGAAGGATACTGTTTGAGTAGATCGAAGAGCAGTTGAACTGTATCTGACGTTAAAATATCTTCTTGTGTAATATTGATTGAAATATCACAATATAGCTCAACAGCAGCTCTAAATCCCTCTTGCATAACAAAACGCGTCAGTTGGTCATACAGATGGATACGCTTAGAAAGGTCAATAAAATGGTAGGGAGAAATAATGTTGCCTTTCGCATCAATGAGACGAATGAGCACTTCGTATTTTTTACGTGATGGTTCCTTTACATGTAAAGGAACAATTTCTTGGAAGAAAATAGTAAAGCGATTTTCTTTAAGGGCACTCATCAGTGTTTCATTCCATTGGATATCTTTTTGAAGGCGCTCTTCGAAGCCTTTGTTGTCATCGTAAATAACGAAAGCTTTATGCGATATTCGTGCTTCTTTCATCGCAATTTCAGCGCGATTGTAGAGATAGCTCGCTCCATTTGCAATACCACAACGAAGGGAAAGAGGATAAAATGTATTTTGGATCAAAAGTCCCTCATGATTTAGAATCGTCAGGATGTGGTGGCACTCATCGTTAAATGTATTGTCGGGGATAGACGTGTCACAATAAAGGGCAAATTCATCACTATGCAGGTGAAAAAATTGCCATGACTTAGACATAAGTTGTTTGATAGTGATGGCTAAATGGCGCAAGTAAAGATCACCAAAGGCTTGTCCATGCAAGGTATTGATGTCACGAAAACCAGAAATATTTAAAATGGCTAAATGGGGGTTACTAGCGTGTTCAATGGCTTCTAGGAGCACTTTACGGCTTGGTAATTCAATAAGTTTATCTTTGCGCAGATGATCCACCTGCTCAAAAAGTTCACTTACATCATAACGAATAGCAATGTACTCTTGAATATTTCCTTGATCGTCAAACAGAGGCATAATCACTGATTTAACATAGTAGGCGGTTCCATCTTTGCGTCTATTTTTCACAACACCTTTCCATGTTTTCCCTTCTTTGAGTGTTGTCCACATCTCTTTAAAAAAACTAGGAGGGTTATCGGGGTGACGCACAATATTGTGGGGCTTACCTAAAAGTTCGGACTCGTTATAGCCAGAAATAGCGATAAATTGTTTGTTAGCATAGGTAATAATACCTTTGGTATTGGTCTTTGAAACGATGGTATTTTCATCTACGGCCTCTTTGTAGTGTTCTAGAAGGTTCGTCTGTTTCTCATGATCATAAATGAGATGTGCAATTTCGCCCAATTCATCTTTTTGGCGTGAGAGAGCTGCAATATAATTAAGGTTATGGCTTTTAAGTGCCATAGAGATACGCTTAATCGGTATAAAAATAATGTGTTGGGTGAGGAAATAAAACAGCACTATTGCACTGAGAATAATAATGAACCCTATCAATGCCGTAGTGTTTTGAAATTCATTCATAAAAAGCAAAAGTGAAGGGGAATAGTTAAAATCGAGATAGCCAATCACTTCATTTTGTAAGGAGAAAAGTGGAAGTTCAAAATGCTGATCACCAAAAGGGTGATTTTCTTTTTGAAACAGCGTGGCGTATCCAAGCGTCATATGTTCCATATTTGTGAGGAACGCTTGATCAAAAAGACGTCCTAAAAGCAAAAATCCTATGGGATTGCCTGCTTGTACTAAATGGGATGAAGCATAAATGGGAGTTAAAAAAAATTGAACAAATGTTCCATTTTCAAAGTGATAAAACTCTCTTAATGAAGAAGATGAGGCATTAAATGAAGATAAATCAAGATTTATGTTTTGTACTTCATCACTTTTATGGGTATAAACCTGTTTTTTTGAAGCATCCAATATAAAAATATAATGGAGTCCAAATGTAGAGAGTAGAGGTTCTAAATGATCCTTGCTTTTGGCCAAATCTGGGGTATTGATAAATGCCTTTATTTCATCCAAACGTGAGTAGTTAAGACTTATTTGCCTTAACACACTCTTTTCAAGATTTAAGACAGCTTTATAGCGCTCAAATACGCTACTTTGCTCTTGTACAATCTGACTTTCTTCTTGCGTTTTTTTGACAAACCAGACACTCGTAATGAAGATGAGTGTGAATGAAAGGATGATTGTGCTGTAAAGTGCGTATGTTTTTGCTATTTTCATGCTCTAGTATAGTTAAATGAGATTTAAATTTGCTTTATTTTAAAAAATAAGATAAACTATTTTCCTAGAAAGATGAGGTTCGAGTTCATCTTTGGTAGTTTTTTGATACGTGACCTTTAGTTAGCATCCTAAAATACTCCAAAAATACTCAATTTTCTACTTTTCGATACTTATTACAGGAGCATACGATGGCTTTATTAGAGGGAACCGTTAAATGGTTTAACAATGAAAAAGGTTTTGGTTTTATCCAACCAAATGATGGCGGAAAAGATGTATTCGTACATTTTCGTCAAGTTAATAGATCAGGTTATGGTCGTGTTTCTTTGGCAGAAGGCCAAAAAGTTACTTATGAACTAGGCGAAGGTCCAAAAGGCCCACAAGCTGAGAACGTAACAGCACTATAATTCTTCGGGGGAGATTCTCTCCTCCACCTCTTTTTTAAACCAATAGCTAAAAACACTTCCTTTTGCTTCTTCTGATTTCACTTCGATCACAATATTATATTTATCACAAATACTTTTGACAATACTTAGACCAATTCCAAAGCCACCTTTATAGATATCGCCTCGGTAATGACGCTCAAAAACTTTTCCAATCTCTTTAATTCCTACTCCTTGATCTTTGACTTGAAAGAAAAGCTGT
Source organism: Sulfurospirillum diekertiae (assembly GCF_002309535.1). Classification (GTDB taxonomy): domain Bacteria; phylum Campylobacterota; class Campylobacteria; order Campylobacterales; family Sulfurospirillaceae; genus Sulfurospirillum; species Sulfurospirillum diekertiae. The sequence continues at coordinate 274,717 of NZ_CP023275.1, forward strand.
TGATTTTCTTCTTTGAGTAGGACATGAATAGTGGTTTTAGGTGGAGAATATTTAATCGCATTGGTTACATTGTTATCAATAATGCGTTGAAGTTCAATACGGTTGATACAGACATACTGGTCAGGATCAATGTGTGCGACAATGCTAATCTCTTTTGAAAAGCTCAATGCTTCAAAATATGCAATACGATCTTCTAAAAACGTCGAAAAATTGAGCACTTCGGTTGTGTAAGTAATGGTTTTGTTTTTGATGAGGTATTCAAGATCATCATAGAGTGTTGAAAGTGTCGAGAGTGCCGCAAGGGTTCGACTGAGGCGTTTATCTTTGTATTTTTGTACCAAGCCTTCTATGTTGAGTTGCATAATGCCTAAAGGCGTTTTAAGCTCATGCATCACATCGGTAAAAAAGAGGTTCATCCGTGTGGACGTTTCGATGTAGGGTTTGAGAAGTAGTTTTAAAAGAAGGTACGAAAAGAGTAACATTCCGACTAAAACAATACCTATAATCACTAAAATATCAAAAATAACTTGCGAATGGGAGATCTCTTTTTGCACGATTAAAAACTTTACATGTAAAGCATTGGGTGCAAGAGGCTGTTTATAAAAAAGAGAAGAATTATTTTTAAAAAACTCATCGTTAAAACTAGGGATAGGCTCTTCGATCAGTGAAAAAACAATGTGGTTGTTGGCATCTAAAAGAGCGCTTTTAAAGATGATGGAGCGTGGAAACAGAAAGGTTTTTTGCAAAGGAAGAATACTCTGAATGGTTGATTCAATCTCTTTGGCGTAAGAGCGCAACTGGACTTCTTGGTTGACTTGACTCAGGCGCAACGAAACGGAGAGGTAGTTTAAAATCGGAAATGAGACCAGTAAAAGGGTAAGAAGGGTGAGAATAATAGCAAAGATAAACGCATTTTTGGTTTCACTTTGCAATTTTATATCCTATCCCTTTAGCCGTAATAATAAAATCTTTATCGGTCTTGTCACGTAGTTTTTTAATGAGCATGCGTATATCGTTTTCGCCCACCTCTTTGCCTTCCCAGACGTATTCATGAATGAGCTCGATGGAGATAAAATTCCCTCTATTCTTGACTAAAACAAAAAGAAGTTTTCGTTCATAATTACTCAAATTAACCTGCATCTCTTCAAACCAAAGAGTCTGGTCATTACTGTGGTAAGAAAAGCCATGTGTGAGTGGTATGACATCAAGTGTGCTATGAAGGTGGTAACTTTTAAGCGTTTGCGAAACACGGTATTGAAGCTCTTTGAGTGAAAAAGGTTTGCGTAAATAGTCATTGCACCCCAGCTCATAACCTAAAGAGAGGTTGTTAATGTCGGTGAGTGAGGTAATAAAAATGATGGGTAGATCAAGTTTGGCTTTACGAATCTCTTTTAAAATTTCATAGCCATCCATATGAGGAACACGTATGTCTAAAAGGGCCAGATGGTACTGTTTTTCAAAAAGTGCATCAAGGGCGAGAAGTCCATCTTCAAAGGCATCTACATCGTAGCCCATCTCCTCAAGAGAATCTTTAATACTCTCATTATAAGTGTGGTCGTCTTCAAGAAGTAAAATCTTCATCGAATGAGTACCTCACGTTTTTCGGAGTTTTGAATCGCAGGCTCTAGCGTTTTTACATGTAAAGGTGTTGTATAGGGTGTCAGAGAAGCACGAAGGAGCAAAGACTCCTTCAGTAAAGCTTCCCCAAACCAGATACCAATATAGCCAACCTGTTTGGCTTCGATGTCAAAGAGGGGTGTAAAGCCAAAGAGTACACCATTTTGTCTTGCAAAGCCTTTCTCTAAAGTTGAGGTAGAGATGATGGTACTTAAGGCATTGATGCATCCGCTAGGGCAGCTATTGCTCACAATGACATAGTTATCAATTTGATCCAGTTCTTTCATCCATTCACCAACTTCTAAAAGTTCTTTATCCATCAAAACAACGAAATTAATCTTTTTTGCATTGAGCTTTTGGGCAACTTCATCAAAACTAATGATAATCTCTAATGAACCTATAAACGTCTCTTTCGCATAAATAGGGCACAGTGCTTTAATGTTCAAACGTTTACCAAGTTCAATGGCAACGAGAGGCATTTTGGTTTGTTGAAGTAGTGCTATCCCTTTGCGAAACGTTGAAAGGTCATCTCCATAATCATCAAAATCCCAACTTCGCACATAGGCTTTTGCATCTTTAGTATGAAGTTGTACTTCAAGATTTTCAATTTGGAGATACTGTTTTATTTTAGCAATTTCGCTCTGTAATGTTTCAAAAAGTAACGCCCTGTCGTTGCTGAGGTAACCCTCTTTAAGTGTTTCATTTTGAGAGAGCATCAGTGCTATACTTAAAGCAAGTTGTTTTTCATTTGAAATGAGCTCTTGAGTGAGTCCTAGAACACTCTCCACACTGTTTTTAGCATCTTCGATATAGAGGTTATGGTTAGCGCGATAGATCAAAAAGCCAAGGCTGAGTACTAACGCGAAAAAGAGTCCAAAAAAGAGTGCAAAGATGCGAAAATTTTTGATGACAGATCCTTTTTAATAGAAACCATTGCCAAATTATACCTTAAAAGTACAATGGAGAAATTGACGATAAATTGACATGAGAAGCGTATGATAATCCCATGAATTATTCTAAAGGAGGCTTTTATGAAGGTAGATTTGATGCTAAAATTGGCATTGGTCGCATCCTGTGCAAGCGGGCTTTTTGCATTTGATGTCGGTGAACTTGCGAAACGAGGTGACCAAGGTTTTAAGCCAGTGGTGGTCAAGGATTGGCAAGCGCCTGATGAAAAAACGATTCCCAACAATCAATTTGGCAATGATGTGCGCTATGGTAAAGCATTAGTGCAAGAGACCTATAAGTACATAGGTCCTGAAGTTGCCGATAAAAAAATGCGATATGCTGGTAATAACCTTGCGTGTAATAGCTGTCACTTGGATGCAGGAACTAAAAAATACTCTGCAGGATTTATGGGTGTATTTGCTTCCTTTCCTCAATACAGTGCACGCGAAAATGCTGTCGGTACGATCGAAGAGCGCATCAACGGCTGTATGCAACGCAGTATGAATGGTAAACCATTGCCTGAAAGCTCTAAAGAAATGAAAGCAATAGTAACCTATATGTATTGGCTTGGGCAAGGTATTCCTGTAGGTGCGAAAGTGGAAGGAAGCTCTTTAACCAAAGTCGATCGTAAAATGATTATGAGTCGTGCAGCCGATCCAATTGCGGGTGAAAAAGTGTACAAAGAGATGTGTGCATCCTGTCATGGGGACAATGGACAAGGTGTTAAACGTGAAGGCAAAGCGATGGGCTATGAGTTTCCACCACTGTGGGGCAAAGATACCTACAACACGGGTGCTGGTATGTTTAGACTGATTAAAGCAGCGGACTGGATTGTGGCAAATATGCCTTTAGGTGCAACCAGCGATGCTAAAATTTTGAGCGACGCTCAAGCCTATGATGTCGCAGCGTATATCAACAATTACGACAAAGAACGCCCAATCAAAGCCAATAAAGACAAAGACTTCCCTGATCTTAAAGTCAAAGCCGCCGATAGCGATATTGGACCTTATGATGATAACAAAACACGACTTCAACATAAAGTGGGCCCTTATCAAGGCATTATTATCCCTGCTAAAAAAGCAGAGTAAGTACCCTGTGGCAAACTTCGGTTTGCCACTACTTCATTAAAGATTCTCTCAAAAGCACCTCACCCTTTTACATGTAATGATTTTTTGTTTATACTATTACTTTATAATAAACCTATTCCATTTAAAAGAGATCACATGACTAAAGAAAAACTGATTTCCGATACGAAAACCTTGCATCGCTTTATTCAGCTGCATTGCGATAAAAAGCATCAAGATGTTTCTAAAAAAAAAGGAGTCTTAGAAGTAAGTTTTAAAGAAGAGTCTTTATGTGAATTGCCATACCATATCTGTGAAGAGTGTGAAACATTGTTTGTTTATGGCTATGGAAAGCTTAAAAATTGTCCACATGAGCATAAACCAAGCTGTCGTAAGTGTCCTGATCCGTGTTATGAAAAACCGATGTGGAAAAAGATGGCACAAGTGATGAGTTACAGTGGTATGCAATTAGGTCTTACAAAACTGCGTAAACTTTTTTCCAAATAATGCTGCCGTATCTTAGCCATAAAGCGCACATGCAACGCGTGTATGGCGAAGCGCTTTTTAGTATCCCTGTCAATGTGGAGTTTGGCTGTCCTAACCGCGAACGCGATGGTAGTGGTGGCTGTTCCTTTTGTCCCGAACACGGTGCTCGCGCAGCTCAAATTGCGGATGCAAAGAGCGTGGAGGAGCAGATACAAAAAGCGCTCTCCTTTGCCAAAAGACGCTACAACGCTAAAGCGTTTGCACTTTACATTCAAGCCTATACCGGAACATTTGCTTCCCTTATCAAACAAAAAGAGACATATGAAAAACTGCTTGCTTTTTATCCCTTTCGCGCGTTACATGTAGGTACCAGACCTGATTGTTTGAGCGAATCGACACTGAGCTACTTAGCAGAACTGAATCAAAAAATTGATGTCGTAGTGGAATTGGGCGTGCAAACTTTACACGATGCGAGTTTAAAACGCATCAACCGAGGGCATGATGCCGCTTGTTCACTCGAAGCCATCAAACGGTTACATGTAAAAGGGTTGAAAGTCTATGCGCACCTTATTATCGGCTTGCCATATGAAACACCACAGATGTGGAAAGAGAGCGTGCAAGGATTGGTGAATGCAGGCATTGATGGCATTAAATTTCACAATCTGCACATCATTCAAAACACTGACTTGGCACGTGAGTTTTCGCACACTCCTTTTCCTCTTTTAAGTGAATACGAATACGCCGAAGCGCTGATTGAGCTGTTGCGTTATGTGCCCTCGCACATTCCTATTTTACGCCTTGCCACCGACACGCCTGAGCGTGAGCTGATCGCTCCCAAATGGCATATGGCCAAAGGGCAATTTGGTGAGTATGTGGCACAAACAATGCGTTACCGTGGCATCAAACAGGGCAACTTAGTTGAAAAAGAGCTCGAAGAAAGTGATGAAATACCACAGAAAATAAATTTAGAAGATGGAAGTACGACTTTATGGAATGAAATCTACCATGACTATTACCATCCTAAAGCAGGAGCAATCCGTCAAGCCCAAGAGCTCTTTCTGGCACACTCTAACCTTAAAGAACGTCTTGAAAAAAGTGATGTCAAACTTTTGGAGATCGGTTTTGGCATGGGGTACAACACCTTTTCTGCTGTGCAGTTAGCACAAACAGTGGCTCAAAACCGTTTACATGTAAAAGCCATCGACCAAGATCGTATGCTCTTACAAAAGGCTTCGGTTGTCATTTCGGATACTTTACATGTAAAGATGTTGGATGCTCTTTTTACATGTAAATGTTACGATGATGATTTTGCCAAAGTTGAGTTTCTAAATGCCGAAGCACGCTATGTATTGCGTCTTTTAGACGAGCAATTCGATGTCATCTTCCTCGATCCCTTTATCGAGAGCAATAACGCTTCGCTTGTCACCTTAGAATTTTTCCAACACCTGCGCAACCTTCTCAAACCGGATGGCGTTTTAGTCGCCTCAACCGCTTTACAGGTAAGCCAAGTGGGGCTTAACCTTGCTGGCTTTGATGTGATGGTCATCAAAGATGCCACGAGCGACATTCAAGGTGTTGTCGCCACACTTTCATCGTCACACATTTTACATGTAAAAGAGCCCTACCGTGATATCTACGGCATATATAACGATAAGCAAATCGAAACACTGCATCAAAAATCGTCTAACTAAATCCAAAATAAACTTCATAATTTACATAAAATTTACATAGGAGGACTAAGATAGTCATACTTAAATCTTAGATAAAGGATAAAAGATGACTCAAATGCTTAGCCGAAGAGGATTTTTAAAACTCTCTTCTACCGCTGCTGCAGTTGCTAGTCTCTCAAGCATCCCAGGAACACTGGGTGCAATGGAAGAGAGTCAAAAGCACTACAAAGGCAATGCCAAATTTACACCCAGTATTTGTGAGATGTGTACAAGTTCGTGTACCATTGAAGCACGCGTGGAAGATGGTAAAGGTGTATTTATTCGTGGCAATCCAGCTGATAAAGGAAGAGGCGGAAAAGTCTGTGCTCGTGGTGGTTCAGGGTTCAATCAACTTTACGATCCACAACGATTAGTCCATCCTATTATGCGTGTGGGTGAGCGTGGTGAAGGAAAGTGGAAAGTGGTCAGTTGGGACGAAGCTTACACTTTTATAGCCAAAAAATTGGATGAAATCAAACAAAAACATGGTGCACATACCGTAGCGTTTACGGCACGTAGTGGCTGGAATAAAACATGGTTCCATAATTTAGCACAAGCGTACGGTTCTCCAAATCTTTTCGGACATGAAGCAACCTGTCCATTGGCGTACGATTTGGCGATGGATGATATTTTTGAAAACGGTGTTAGCCGTGATTTTGCCAAAGCAAAATACATCATTAACCCAAGCCATAACGTCTTTGAAGGTATTGTTATCTCCTATGCACGTCAATATATGGAAGCGTTGGAACACGGTGCAAAAGTGATTTCACTCGATCCAAGACTTTCAACGATGGCTGCAAAAGCGAGCGAATGGCATCCGATTAGACCAGGCCATGACCTTCCGTTTGTCCTTGCTTTCATTCATACGCTCATTAACGAAAACCTTTACAATAAAAAATTCGTTGAGAAATACTGTGAAGGGTTTGATGAACTCAAAGCGTCTGTAGCTGAGTATACCCCTGAGAAAATGGCGTTGGAGTGTGATATATCTGCTGATACGATCAAACGCATGGCACGCGAATTTGCCAAAGCAGCACCCAAAGCGATTTTTGATTTCTGTCACAGAGTCACCTTGACACCTCAAGAGTTAGAACTTCGTCGTGCGATTATGATGTGTAACGTTTTAGTCGGTGCCGTAGAGCAAGAGGGTGGTTACTATCTGAACAAAGGTGCTGGTTTTTACAATAAATTTTTAGGCGAAGGCGATGCTAAAGCGCCGGTACTTAAAAAGCCAAAAATTCCTGCCTATCCAAAAGTAGAATTTCCAAGAATTGATCGTATTGGTGAAAAAGACAGTGAATTTTTCTTGGCCAAAAAAGGCAATGGCATCGTTACATTGATTCCTAAAGCGACGTTAGAAGATCTTCCAGGAGTTCCTTATCGACTTCATGGCTGGTTTATCGCACGTAACAATCCTGTTATGACACAAAGCAATACCGAAACAGTCATTAAAGCTATTAAAGCGATGGATTTGGTTGTGGTTATGGATATTCAAGTCTCTGATACAGCTTGGTATGCTGACATCGTCCTTCCTGATACTACTTACTTAGAGAGAGATGAAGAGTTCAATGCAGGTGGAGGCAAAAATCCAAGTTATGATGTCGGTCGACAAAAAGTGGTTGAGCCTATCGGCGAATCACGTCCTGGTTGGAGAGTTGCCAAAGAGTTAGCGGAAAAAATGGGTTTAAGTGCTTATTTCCCTTACAAAGACATTGAAGATTATCGTTTGCAACAAGTGGGTGATAATATCGATCTTTTGGCAAAACTTAAAGCAACAGGTATGGCAAGTTTTGGTGTGCCTCTTCTGCTTCAAGATAAAAAAAGTGTTGCAGAGTTTGTGAAAAAGTATCCGAGTGCGGCCAGCAAAGTGAATGAAGAAGGTACGATTGATTTCCCACATAAGATCAAGCTGTTTAGCCCAGAACTCGAAACGGTTTCTAAAAAAGGTGCTTTGAGCTACGAGCCTTATAAATACAAAGAAGCCGATGAACTCTATTTTATCAATGGAAAATCAGCGGTTCGTACCAACGGACATAATGGTAACAACCTTTGGCTCAATAATCTCTGTGATGATGCAAGCGTATGGATTCACCCTAAAACGGCGGAACGCCTTGGCATCAAAAATGGTGATAAAATCGAAGTCTCTAACAAATATGCGACACAAAAAGGCAAAGCGCTTGTCACCAAAGGCGTACGTGAAGATACCGTATTTGCTTACTTTGGGTTTGGTCACATCAGTAAAGAGCTTAAACGAGCTTATGGTAAAGGTGTTAACAGCAATACGCTTTATTCGCCTTTGGTATCGCCAAATTCAGGTATGAACCTGCATGTGGTTGGCGTCAAAGTCAAAAAAGCGTAAGGGGAGGAAAGAACAATGGCAAAAAAATATGGAATGATCCACGATAATAATCTTTGTATCGGTTGTCAAGCATGCAGTATCGCGTGCAGGTCTGAAAATGAAATACCCGAATCCGTGTACCGTTTACAGGTTTGGGTTAAAGAAGAAGAGTATCCAAATGGCACGCTTGGCTATGAGTATCACCGCCAATCCTGTGTTCAATGTGAAAATACTCCTTGTGTGGGTGTCTGCCCTACCAAAGCTTCACATATCACGGAAGAGGGCATTGTGTTAGTGGATGTTGATTTGTGTGTAGGTTGTTTGTACTGTGTTGCAGCATGCCCTTACCAAGCACGTTATGTCCATCCTGTGACCAAAGCACCTGATAAATGTACGTTCTGTCATGATACACGCTTGGCTCGTGGTGAAGAACCAGCCTGTGTAACTGTATGTCCAACAGACGCGCTTATTTTTGGTGACTTGAACGATCCAAAAAGTAAGATCAACCAAGCGCTATCATCTCGTGTCACGTACCGTGAAAAAGAAAAATTGGGAACGAACCCAAAAATGTTTATTGTACCTAACCATAAAGGAGGGATCAACTCATGAACCAAATCTGGGGCTCAATAGAGCAATATAACACAGTCGTATGGCATTGGCCGATTGCGGTCTATCTTTTCCTTGCAGGTCTCTCTGCGGGAGCGATTATTTCAGCGATCGTGATTAAATGGATGAAAGGCAATGATGTCTCTCCAAGCGATGGTATTATTAAAGCGGGTTCTATTTTAGCGCCGGTGACCATTGGTGCAGGTTTGCTCCTTTTGATTACCGATCTTACGCGTCCGCTTCATTTTTGGAAATTGTTAATTCACTATAACTTTGGCTCTGTGATGACACTGGGTGTTTTGGCACTGTTTGCATATTTTCCCGTTGTTATTCTCTTTTTCATGGGTGTCTTTAAAAAAGAGCTTTTTGAAACGGGACCACTTCAATTTTTAGCACCGCTTGCTAATCTTGCGTTGGCATACGCTAAATTGATCGAAAGTGTGACACTCATTTTAGCTGTAGGTGTTGGTGCCTATACCGGTTTCTTGCTTTCAGCAATGAACAGTTATCCCTTGTTTAATACCCCTGTTTTACCAGCACTTTTCTTGGTATCAGGTGTCTCAGCAGGTATTTCAGCCAATTTGGTTGTTGGACTTCTTTTCTTTAAGAGCAGTACCAAAGATGGCAACGTCAGTTACCTTCATGGGTTAGATGTCAAAGTGAGTTTTGTCGAACTTTTCTTCTTATTCATTCTTTTTGTAGGAATGTTTTACCAAGGAGGATCTGCTGCGCATGTCGCACATGCAGCGCTTAGTACCGGTGGGCTTTCAACACTGCTTTGGTTGGGTGTTATCGGTTTAGGGTTGGTGTTGCCTATTGGACTTAATTTTGCATTACCTCATGGGGTGAAACACTCTCATGGTTTTGTTATCTTCAATTCACTGATCGTTCTTATTGGTGTTATGTCACTTCGTTACTATATTCTCTACGCAGGTCAAGTCTTCGTAGGATAAATCTTCGTTACCCAATAACTCCCTCTCAGCGAGGGGGTTTTTCTTTTTAAATTAAATATGCAAAATTTGCATATTATGATAAAATAATCTTTTTATAAAAATTAGTACTATCAGGTAAATATTAGCTTACTTTACTAATAAGATTTAAAAAGAAGGCATTAATGTGAAGTCTATTAATTATAAATACGAGACACTTGAGGAATTAGAGAAGTTTTCTAGAGCAAACTTTAGTCCTAATGATCATCTCTTTATTCAACTTTTTTGTGGTGACTTTGACAAAATAAAAATTGCCTCTATTCTTCATTTTTTAAAATTGACTTTTCCCAAAAGTGTTATTGTTGGTAGTAGTACTGCTGGTGAGATTCAAGAGGGTCATATTCAAGATAATACTATTTTACTTGCATTTTGTTGGTTGGAAAAAAGTGTTGCCAAAGCCTATTATTTTGCCGATGTAAACTTTGAAAGTGGTCAAAAAGCGGCTACTTCCATTCTAAGTAAAGAGACAAAGGTGTGTATTGCGCTAGCGCATCCTTTTGGCATGGATGACAGTGAAGATTTTCTGAAAGGATTTAATAGTCTAAGAGCTGATATGCCTCTGTCTGGCGGAAATGCTGCTGATAAATTTTTATTTCAAAGTGCTTTTATTATTTGTGAGGATCAAATTTTAGAGCAAGGTATTGTGCTTGCAACATTAAGCGGTAAATCTTTACATGTAAACAGTGCGTATTCCCTTGGTTGGACGCAAATTGGTCAAGAACTGACGATTACTAAAGTCCATAAAGGGGCTCTTTATGAGGTTGATCATCAACCGATCCAAAAGATTTACCAACACTATTTAGGGAATGATATTTTGCACAATATCCCTAGCAGTGGTATGGAATTTCCTTTTATAAAAACGTGTGATGAAATAGAAGTATGTCGCTCATTGATTGGTTCTAATGAAGATGGTTCTTTGATCTTTTCAGGGCATTTAGATGAGGGGGAAAAGGTGCATTTTTCGATTGGAAATGTCGAAGAAATTATAGATAAAGCAGCGCACATACAAGAGCAGATCAATGAAAAACCTGTTGAAACCATTTTTGTCTATTCTTGTGCAGTTCGCAAACGATTTTTGCAAAAACAGCTCAATTACGAATTTGGACTTTTACAGCAAATTGCTCCAACATCTGGGTTTTTTACGTATGGTGAATTTTATCATTCCAAACATAAAAACCAACTCCTTAATGTCACGACTACTGTGTTGACATTGAGTGAATCAGACTATATTATCTCTCATCCTTTGGGTAAAAAACCAGACGTGGACGGCTCAACGCTTAAATCCTTAACCCATCTTGTCAATACAACCCAACATGAACTTGATGTCAATATGAATTTTCTTAATCAGTATAAAATGATTTTAGATGAGTGTTGCATTGTCTCTAAATCCGATATTGATGGATGTATTACGTATGCAAGTGAGCCTTTCTGTAAGGTTGTAGGGTATACGGAAGAGGAGTTGTTAGGGAAAACACATCGTATGTTTAGGCCAAGTGATGCTGATCCCGCTCTTTATGCAAATCTTTGGGAAACACTCAAACGTAAAGAGATATGGAAAGGAATTGTTAGGGTTGTTATTAAATCGGGTAATGTACATTATCTTCAAAATACCATTATGCCTATTTTTGATGAGGCAGGCAATACGTTGGAGTATCTTTGTGCTCATTTTGATATTACAGATTTAATTGTTAAAGAGCAGTTGATTGAACAGCATTTCAAAGATGAACTCACTGGTTTTGGAAACCGTGAAGCACTTTTTCACCGTCTTCGTTTAGATCACAACACAAAATTATTAATTTTACTCAATCTGATTGGTTTTTCGGAGATTAATGATTATTTAGGGTATGACGTAGGTGATGAGCTTTTAAAACAAATAGCTCATTTTTTAATGAAGAGTTTTAACAGTCATGCTGATGTTGTTTTTCGTATTAATGGTGATGAGTTTGCGGTTTTACTGACAAGTCAAGATATTAAAATGATCTCAACGGCTCGCGATAATATTAAGCAAATGATTCATAGCCTTGAAAAAAAAGTCTTTATAATCAAAGGCTATGAGGTGGTTGTTCGGATTAATGTTGGTGTAGCCAAAGGAAGTTCCGATGAGATTTATATGCAGTCCCACGTGGCACTGAAAGAGGCCAAAACACACAATCAAGCGGTCGTCTTTTATGAAGCTAACGAAATATTGAAAAACAAAACAAAGCATAATATTCAAATTATTCAAAAAATAAAAACGGCCATTGATCATGATTGCATTGTGCCCTTTTTTCAAGGTATTTATGACAACAAGCAACATAAAATTACTAAGTATGAAGTACTGATGCGGCTTCAAGAAGAGGATAGACATTATCTCAGCCCGTACTCCTTTTTAGATCAAGCTAAAAAGACACGGTTATATGGGAAACTTACGAAGATTATGATCAATAAGTCTTTTGAATACCTCAAAGATTTTAAGGTAGATTTTTCAATTAACCTTACGAAAGGCGATATTCTCTCGACTTCGGTGAAAGAGTGTTTGTATGACAATATCAAAAAATATCAGTGTGCCCATCGGGTCATTTTGGAGATCGTAGAGTCAGAAGGTATTGAAAATTTTAGCGAGATCACAGCATTTATTCGTGAAGTCAAACAGCTTGGGTGTCGCATTGCCATTGATGATTTTGGAACAGGTTACTCCAATTTTGCTTACTTGGTTAAATTGGAAGTGGATATAATTAAAATTGATGGTTCATTGATTAAAGACATTGATACGAATGAAATAAGTGCAATGACGGTAGAAACGATTATCTCTTTTGCACAAAAAATGGGTTATGAGATTGTGGCTGAATTTGTGGATCGAGAATCAATTCAAGAAAAACTTTTGAGTTTACATGTAGACTTTTCGCAAGGCTATCTCTTTAGCAAACCAAGTCCTATTATCTCCTCTTTTTAACATCCTTTTTGTAAACTACAAAAGAGGCATGAGCCACTAGCCTACCGATGATTACCTTCTGTAAAAAGAACGTCTTACTTCTTTAAAAAAGTCTCATTTTAAAGTCAAATTATCTTACAATAAAGTAAAACAATAAGAGAGTAAAGCGTGGATTACATTCAAGCCAGAAGAGACTTTTTAAAAGTTGCGACAACCAGCGCAACGGCGAGTGTTTTCTTGCCTGGAAGCTTAGGTGCACTTGGCGAAGTAGCCTTCAAAAGTGAAGATAAATTTATTCGTTCCATTTGTGAAATGTGCAGTAGCCGTTGCCCTATGGAAGCACGCGTGATTAATGGTAAAACTGTCTTGCTCCAAGGTAACGCTTTTGTAAAAGAGATGGGAACGAGTTTATGTGCCAAAGGCGTTGCAGGAGCCTCTCAGCTTTATGATCCCCAAAGACTTGTCACGCCATTGATTCGCGTAGGCAAACGGGGTGAAAATAAATGGAAAGAAGCCAGTTGGGAAGAGGCACTGAGCCTTATTGCCGGAAAGCTCAGTGCGCTTAAAGAGCGTTATGGTGCTCGTAGCGTAATCTTTTCTGCTAAAACAGGGGAGCAGTACGATCTTCTCTGCTCTTTTGCATCGGCATTTGGCTCGCCCAATATTTTTTCACATTGGAGTTCCTGTCCGATTGCGATTGAAAGTGCTTTTAAACAGACGTTCGGTGAAAAACTGCATCGTGATTTTGAAAATGCTACCTATATTTTGAATTTTGGACATAATCTTTTTGAGGGACTCGATATTCCTCTCACCAAAGCAATGGCACAATTTTCTGCCAATCCTTCTAAAAAATTGGTTGTTTTAGATCCTCGTTTTTCCATTATTGCGTCAAAAGCCAACGAATGGTATCCCATTAAGCCAGGAAGTGATTTAGCATTTGTTCTTTCTCTTTTACATGTATGGATTAGGGATGGCAAATACAATAAAAATTTTGTTGAGCAGTATACGATTGGTTTTGAAAAATTGGTACTCTCTGTGAAAGAAACAACACCTCAGTGGCAGCAGCCACTTACGGGCATTGATGCCAAAGTCGTTGAACGTCTTGCGGCAGAAATTTATGAAGCTTCTCCTAAATGCATTATTGATTGGGGGCATAAAGCAACCACTACTAAGGCAGAATATCAAAGAACCCGTGCTATTTTAATGGCCAATATTTTGATGGGTAATGTTGAAAAAGAGGGTGGAATTTACTTTGCAAAAACAGCTGAACGGGTTAATACTCTTGCTAAAGAAGACATTGTACCAGAACTGGATAATCCTTATCCAAGACCTTTGGTGAATGAGCAACGCATTGATCAAGCAGGTGAAATGGGAGCTTTGCGCTTTGTCTCAAAAAGGCATGGTTCTTTGACTGCCATTCCTGAAGCGATTATGACTCAAACGCCTTATGAGATAAAAGGATGGTTTCTAACCAGACATAACCCTTTAATGACGGTAGCAAATCCTCAAAAAATGAAAGAGGCAATGGAGCAGTTAGAGTTTATTGTCGTGAATGATATTTATCTCTCCGATACAGCGATGATGGCAGATGTGGTTTTACCTGAAGTAACCTATTTAGAGCGGGATGAAGGTATTAGTAAAAATGCGTCTAAAAGCCCTTATTATACAATGCGTAATCGTATCGTAGAGCCATTGCATCACAATAAAAGTGCTATAGAAATTATCCGTAATCTTGCAGAACGCATGGGGCTTGGAAGTTATTATCCATGGAAAAATGTTCCTGAACTACGAGTCTATCAAGCCAAAGGAAATGACGTTTTACTCGAAACCTTGCTTAAAAGAGGGGCTGCAACATTTGATGTACCTCCTCTTTTGGCACTTGAGCCCACGTTTGTGGAGCATTTTTGTGAGAGGTATCCTCAAAGTCGCATCTGGTTAGATAAGCAAGGCACGTTTAGTCATCTTCTCCAAAAGCTTAAAACACCTTCGGGTAAGATAGAAATTTATTGTGAAGAGGTTGAAAAATTATTTAAAGGATATGGCGTTCCAAGTAACGTAGATATGGATGTCAAACAAGGATTTCCCTATGTTTTAACCAGTGGGAAAAGTGCTGTTCATACCAATGGACACACGCAGAATATTCCTTATTTGCACATGTTGCTTTCAACAAATCCAATTTGGATGCATCCTTCCACAGCAAAAGTTCATGGACTTAAAATGGGTGATACCTTTTATCTTGAAAACGGTATTTCCAAAGAGAAGGCAACGGTCTTTATTACAGAAGGTATTCGCCCTGATACACTGTTTACGTACATGGGCTTTGGGCACGATGCTCCTGCTCTTAAGCGTACACATGGAAAAGGGATCAACTCTTCAAAGCTTTTATCGTTAGAGAGTGCCACACTTTGTGGGGCAATGATCACCAATGTTGGTGTCAACATTATCAAAATATAGGGGCATGTAATGGAAAAACAATACCGGCTTCTCTATGATGAAAACCTTTGTATTGGGTGTCAAGCGTGCAGTGTGGCTTGTCGCGTGGAACATAATGTTCCCGATGATTTTTACAGAGTGCAGGTACACATGCAAACGCTTGGGATATTCCCCAACCTTGGGATGCGTTATGAGAGGTTATCGTGTGTGATGTGTGAAAATCCTCCATGCGTTAGCGTTTGTCCGACACATGCTTCCTTCCAGAGTAAAGATGGGTTAGTCCATATTGATGAACGCGTTTGCATTACATGTAAATATTGCATCCTTGCATGCCCTTACCATGCACGGTTTGTTAATCCTTTAAAAAATGTAGTAGAAAAGTGTAATTTTTGTTATGATACACGTGTTTCTAAGGAGTTAAAGCCTGCATGCGTAACCACATGCCCTACAGAAGCTCTTAGTTTCGGGGACATGCGGCAAAAAAATTCTCTTGTGCATCAAAAATCGCAAAAAGAGGTACTGTTATTTCCCAAAGAACATCTGGGGACAAAGCCTAAAGTAGCGTTTATTCCGAGTCGTAAAGGGGTGAAGTCATGAGTCCGATGTGGGGAAGTGTAGAACAGTACAGCACGATTCATTGGTCATGGGCGATTGCAATTTACCTTTTTTTAGCAGGACTCAGTTCAGGTTCTATTATCGTCGCTTTATTAGTGAAATGGAACCGACATGAACGCAGTAACTCTTCTATTTGGGATGCAATGATTAAAGCAGGCGCTGTTGTAGCCCCTACCGCAATTTTTTTAGGCTTATTGCTTTTGGTGATCGATTTAGGTCGACCCCTTTCATTTTATTGGCTACTCCTTCGTTATAATGTGACATCGGTTATGAGCTTAGGGGTGCTTTTTTTGCTTATTTATACACCGATTGTCATTGTTTTTATGTTGCTTGTTTTTGAACGAAGTGTTATTAGACATCCCATTTTAGCTCCTTTAGAAGGGCTGATTAATCTGGTTAAGAGTTTTCATTCATATGCCAAAGTCATTGAGTATTTTCTTTTTGTGGCTGCTCTTTGTGTGGGTTCATATACGGGATTTTTACTATCAGCTCTGTATGCTATTCCTTTGTGGAATAGTCCACTTTTACCTGTTATATTTCTCACCTCTAGCCTCTCTTCGGGTGTTGCCGTCAATATTCTTGTTGGGTTGCTTTTTTTTAAAAGTGCTCTTAATACGGAGAGTATCAAGTATCTTCTTGTGCTTGATACCAGAGTTATTTTAACGGAATTACCTCTTTTAGCACTCTTTTTTATCGGGTTGTTTTATGCAGGCGGCGATGCTCCAACTGCTGCAAAAGCGGCACTTACAGAGGGTTTTTGGGCAGGTATCTTTTGGTTAGGTGTTATTGGTGTGGGGCTAGGACTTCCTTTGATAACGGTCATTATAGCGCTTAAGAGCCATGTCTATCGTGTCGGTTACATTGTGACAAATTCTATGGTGGTTGTTTTAGGTGTTTTAATGCTTCGATATTACATCATTTATGCTGGACAAATTTATTTTGGTTAAGGAAAAGGTATGAAGATTTTACTCTTAGAAGATGACTATAACTACAATGAGAGCATTAAAGAGTATTTAGAGCTCTTAGGGTATGAAGTCGATGCCTTTTTTGATGGGGAGAGTGCTTTAGATGCGATTATGCAGAAGTGCTATTATCTCTTTTTACTGGATGTAAAAGTGCCGAAGCTGAATGGGCATGAGTTGATTAAATACATCAAAGAGGCAAATATTACGACGCCTATTATCATCATGACGTCATTGGTAGATATTGATAACATGGAAATTGGGTATCAGCTTGGCTGTAATGACTACCTTAAAAAACCGTTTGAGCTGAAAGAGCTTGAACTGCGGGTAAAAGAGCTGATTAAAAAGCATTATCAAACAAGCACCGCAGGGGAATTTAGGCTGAGTTGTGGATGTGTTTTTAATTTTGAATCGGGTGAGCTTAAAAAAAAGGATACAACAGTTTCTCTTACCTCAAAAGAGCTTGATTTGGTGCGCTTTTTAATTCGCCGTAAAAATACATTTTGTGACATTGAACTCATTCGTGAAAATGTGTGGGAAGGTAAAGAAATTAGTTATGCGGATATTCGTATGTATATTAGAAAAATAAGGCTCAAAGTCGATGAAGAAGAGTTTATCAAATCATCTCGTGGGTTAGGATATCGCATCGATATTCTCTCTTAATCCCTTTCGTTCGATTTTAGTCTATACACTTATTGTTATGGCGCTGTTTTGTGTGCCCAGTTACTTTGCAATTCAAAGTACCATTATGGAAGAGAAGTATAAAGCAACGCAAGAGATTTTAGAGTGGGTCGATGCCCATGAAAAGAGTATTTTTGAAAAAGAGCGCTTTGAAATTCCAAGAAGTGTGCGCTTTCATATTAATATTTATGATGAAACACAGCAACTCCTTTACAAAGGTATTCAAGCACATCTTACTCATAGCAATTTTAAAGTACATGTTGTTTATCCTTTTTTATATTATCAAAAAGAGATTCAAAAAGGGAGTGATGTTTTTTACCTTGTCGTAGAGCTTCAGCTTAACTATGCCAAAATTATTTTTATCGCAACGATGCTTTTTTTTATTGTACTTTTTTTAGTCTATCTGATGAGCAATATTTTTGTTCATTCCAGTATTTATCCTTATAAAAAGATGCAACGTTATATGAATGACTTTTTTAATGATTCAATGCATGAACTCAAAACACCTCTAGGGGTTATTAATATTAATGTGGAGTTACTTTCAAGTTATGTGACGTCTTCTAAACATTTGCAACGTATTAAAGCAGCTACAAAACAGATGCAAATGACGTATGAAGATGTGGAGTATTATATTAAGCATAAAAAAGTAACGTACAATAAAGAACCTGTTAATCTTTCTGAGTATTTAAATGCGCGTATTGCTTTTTTTGAAGATATTTCTGTTGCGAAGTCGATCCGTTTGGAGCATGACGTTATGCCAAATCTGATGATCTATATCAGCAAAGTAGAACTTCAGCGCATCATTGACAATACCCTCTCTAATGCCATTAAATACTCTTTTTTTCAAGGTAAAGTAGAGATCAAACTCTATCTAAAAGATGAAGAACAGTGTGTCCTCAGTTTTCAGGATTATGGTCAGGGCATTAAAGATCTTTATAAAGTCTTTCAGCGTTTTGAGCGCGAAGATTCTGTTCAAGGTGGCTTTGGGTTAGGGCTTAATATTGTACAAAATATTTGTAATAAAAATGACATTGACATTAACATCGAATCGTATGAAAACAAGGGTTCATGTTTTACCTATATCTTTAAACTTGATAAAAAGAAGCTTTTAGATGGTGTGGATGATGCCGAAATAAAGGGTGAACAATGAAAGAAAAACGGTTTTTTCTCAGTGCTGCACTGATGCTCTTTTTTGGGCTTATTATTCTCTTCTTATACAATAAATCAATTTCGTATGAAGAGGAAGAGACGCTTAAAAAACAGATGGATGCACTTTTGTTGACGTTGCATAATAAAATTGCGGAGACAACCAAGGTTTCACTGGCAAGTTCGGTGATTTTAGCGAAAAGTCCCAATGTTGTTACTTGCTTAAGTGAACAAAATCGAGAGGACTGTTTACAGTATCTGCTTGAAATTAGAGATAGTATGGCACTGGCAGAGATTTTTGATAATGCAAGAATACATCTCCATACCAAAGATTTTAAAAGCTTTATTCGCCTTTGGGATTATAATAACCATAACAATGACGATCTAAGTACGTTTCGCCATGCACTCGAAAAAATAAAGCTGAGCAAACACCCGATGCAAGGTGTTGAAATTGGGCGACATGGTATGTTTATGCGCGCCATCGCTCCTGTTTTTAAAAAAGATGAGTATGTGGGAACCATTGAAACGGTTGTTGATTTTAAAGATTTAAATGCGTATTTTAAAAAAGATGGTGTGGAGTTTTATGTATTGATGAAAAATGAGTATTTATCGATTGCAAATGCGGCATCTTACGGGGAAAAGCTGATGCTCGATAACTATACGATTGTCAACCAAGAAGCCAATGGACTAAATTTTATCAAAGAGATTAATTTTCAAGGTACAGGTTATCTCAAAAAGGGAGATAATTATGTTCTTTATACACCCATTGTCGATATTAACGGTGAACATATAGGCTTTTTCGTGTTGACATGGAGCGAGAGCTTATCTCTGGCATCTTTTAAAGGATAAGGTTTTTACGGGCCTCATTGCGAATACGATCCATGCCCATGTAAAACTCTTTCATCATGACTAAAAAGAGGTAGTCACCATAGTCTGTAGTAGTGATATTCTCTTTGTTCTCTTTGATTGCTTTGGCAAATTTAAGGAGCATGAGCTCTTTACCTAGTGCAGTATTGATAGATTGACCAAACATAGCCGTAAATTTTTTCTTAGAGAGGGTACCATTGAAAAGATCAACCATTAAACGATAATACATCTGTGAGTTGGCTGGAAATGTTCGCTCTTTCGTAATAGCCGAAGCTTTTTCTTGAATAAGCGTTGCATACTTATCCAAAGCAAATTCGTTGAGGTAAAGGGTATCTTTTAGAAAACTAAAAGAGCCTGAGCCGACACCGACATATTCTTCATTGTCGATAATATATTCATCAATAATCAAATCGCTTTCTTTTGAAAACGACCAACCATGGCGTGCAGGATAGAGCTCTTTGAGTGACTTTTTAATAGTGCTAAAAAAGGTAAATTCATTCTCAAGACTGAATTCACCCAGTGTTTTTTTCACGCTATTTTTCACCAATGAGGAGGTCATTAGTGGATAAACGCTGGTTTGCTCTGGAGAGAGCTTTTTAAGTGTCTCCAGGTCGTGAATGAGTCCTTTTTGTGTTTGCGTAGGGAAATTGAAAATGAGATCCACGCTGGTGATGGGCAAAATTCCCAGCATGGATGCAATCTTCGCGTACACCTCTTCTCCTGAACCAAACTTCTCATAACGCCCCAATTTCTTTAAAAGGGTATCATCAAAGGTTTGAACACCCACAGAGAGACGATCGACTAAGCCATCCAACTGGAGTACGGTTTTTGGGTTGATATGGTTAGGATCACTCTCACATGAAACATGCTCAATGGAGAAGAGTTTTCGAACCAACTCAATCGTTGTAATCAACTCTTCTTCATCAATCAACGGTGTACCTCCACCTATGACTAAATAGTTAAAATCATATCCCAACTCTTTTACATGTAAAATCTCTTCACGTAAATGTCGGTAGTATATGAGGGCAGCTTCTTTGGTATAGGTGAATTTATTAAAAGAGCAGTACGGACAAAACATTGTGCAAAAAGGAACATGAATATAAAGAAGATACTTTTTATTTTCAGGAGGAGGTGGTAATCCTAAAGAGGGTTTTTCAACATGTAAATAGTGCTTTGTATATTGGCTCATAAAATAGCTTGTTGCCGTGGTGATCATTTTCGATTGACGGGATTGCATAATAATCCTTATTTGTTTTTTCTTACTAAAATGTATAAAAAATTATAGTGGTTCTGCGTGACATTGAGCATGTGATTTGTGTACGGTGTTGCAAAACAGATGGTTTGATCTGCAACTATTTGGTGATGATAGATTTTCATCATGCCTCTCCTCACTAAATTAATAAAGATATTATAGGCTTATGAGCGTAATTTTTATGTAAACAAATGGTTACACAAAATAACAATATTCAAAACTATGTTGAAATATTACTGATAAAAAAGGAGAGAATCAGGGGGATTGTTTCACGATAAGTTCACTATTTAGACTATAATACGCTTTATTTACTATAGATGGAGAGTGACAATGAAATTACAAAGGCTTTTTTTAATGGGAATCGGTGTTTTGATAAGCGCATCTTCCCTCTTTGCCGCAGATTTTGATTGGATGGTAAGTCTTAATATGCGCTCCCACGAGGATCCTTATGGCTATCGCTATAGCTTAGTGGATCGTTTTGGTGTTCGAGAGCCAGATGTTATGGTGATTTTATCAAGTGTTTATGATCCTGCTGATGCCTATATGATCTTTCGTCTTGCCGAGTTAACAGGACGACCACCAGAGTATATTTTACGAGTGTATCATGAAAGAAGACATCGCGGTTGGGGTGATATTGCCTATTTTCTTGGTATCAGACCAGATGCGGTTGAATATATAGAACTTCGTGAGCGATATGATACGCGTTATATTTACCATCCTCGGGGACATTATGAAGATCGTCGTGACATGCCTGTTCGCAGAGTCTATGTAGAGCCAAGGCATTATGAGCGTCAACCTGAGCCACAACATTATGAACACCAGCCAGAACATAGAGATTATGATAGAAATGAACGAAAAGACCACAATTCACAACACCGAGATAAAGGCGATGACGATCGTAGAGATGATGGGCGAGATAGACGTTAAACAATAGACCAAAGGAGTAAGCAATGAAATATAAAAGTATTTTATTAGCAACGGTCAGTTTTATACTTGTAAGTAGCTCAACGTTGATAGCAGCTGATTTTGATTGGATGGCAAGTTTAAATATGCGATCCAATTCAGATCCTTATGGCTATCAAGCAGGACTTGCTTCACGTTTTGGTATGCCAGAATCACAATTAAGCCTCATTCTAAACAGTGTTGGTGCACCTGCGGATGCGTATATGGTGCTTCGTCTCTCCGAATTATCGGGACGACCCCATGAAGAGGTACTCAGATACTATCAAGCTAACAAACATAAAGGCTGGGGTGTCATGGCAAAAGATCTTGGTATCAAACCAGGTTCAAGCGAGTTTAAAGCGCTCAAAGCGGGTCATGATATACGTGATTTTGATGATAGACGTGATGATCGTGACCGTGGTGACCAAGATCACGGTAAAGATAAAGATCATGGTAAAAAAGGTCACTAGTCTTTTCAGCTTTAAAGCAATGTATAGCTGAGTTCAATTTGAAATGTCATCATAGAAGTGAAGAGATCTTCGCTTAAAAGAAACGGGAAGCTTTTTTGAACAGCCTCTTCCGTAGCCTTATAGAAGATCTTTTTACCCTCTAATATTGTAAATGAAAGTAACTCTCCTTTGGGAGAGATTGTAAATTCTACCATGACTCTTCCCTCAATATGGCTATTTTGAGCAATCTTTGGATAGGTTTTATGTTCATTGATACGCTTTTTTAGGTTTTCCAAATACTCTTTTTGTTTTACATGTAAAGCCTCTTGATGGCTTATTTCTGAAGTCGTTGCTTCCGCTTTTATCTCTTCATTGAGCGTTAGTTTTTCTAGAGTGGGTTGTTCACTTTCTTGCGAAACTATCATTTGCTCTTGAACACTATGCTGACGTTCTAGAACTTTAGGCTCTTTTTTGAGGACATTTTTTTGAGGAGTTTTCAAAAGAGGCCTAGTCGGCACTGGGGGTATGGGCGTTGGAAGTACTTTAGACTCTTCTTTTTGTGCTTCATAAAGGGTAATTGCCATCACCTCTTTCGACACATCAGGAGATGAGGGCTTGTGTATCAAAAAAGCATGGTGCATCAATGCAAATCCGCCTAAGAGGTACACGATTAAGGTCACTGTAAAAGCGTGAATGTAGCGTTTCATTGTTTGGTTAAAATCCCAATTTGTGTGTAATGATGCTGCTTTAAAAGATCCATGAGTTTCACAAAAGGCTCAAAAGAAGCATGTTTGTCGCAATTAATCATAATGGGAGTTTGCTCATTAAACTCTAAAAGCTCACGCTCAAGAGAGCCCTCCTCAACGACTTTGTCATTGAAAAAGAATTTTTCTTCTTGCGTAATGGTAACAATAAGCTCTTTTTGCTCGTTCAAAGGTTTGGCAGAACTTGCTTGTGCCAAATCCACAGGAATAATGCCCTTTGCCACAAACGTTGCTGTGGTGAGTACAATGACAAGCAAAACCAACATAATGTCGATAAAGGGCACGACATTGATCGTTTCAAAGCGACGTATTTTCATCGGTTCCACTTTGCTTTGCAATATCCCAGCACATCAGGATTTTCTCAATTTTACGCACCAAATGGTTGTAAAAAAAGATCGCTGGAATAGCAACTACAAGACCCATCGCGGTTGCTTTGAGCGCCAATGCCAAAGAAGACATGATCGTCTTAACGTCAATCTGCCCACTTTGACCCATGGTATAAAACGTGATAATAATACCACACACCGTACCTAAAAGACCGATGTAGGGGGCATTTGAGCCGAATGTTGAGAGAATATGGACGTGATTGGTCACATCCATTTCTAATTTTTCTTTACAGGCATAGTGCGAGATTTTTAAAGCTCGGTAAAATAAAAGTCGCTCGACCCAAAAAAAGAGTGTGATAAAACTCATAAAACCTAGTAATCCAATGACACCATAGTCCACAATTTCCTGCAACAGTGCGATAGAGATCATTCCCATCATATAGGATCCTTATAAAATTTTGAAATAAAATTATTATAAGGAAGTATGAAATTAGTGTTAAATGAAAATAGAAACAAAATTTCAAGAGGGATTATTTCAAAATATGGGGACAATCGGCTATAATTACATGTAAAAACACTAAAGGAAATTTTGATGCAAACTTATGCATGTGGACATATTAATCCGGATTCTGATTCTGTCGTATCAGCTATTGCTCTTTCATATCTCAAAACACAGCTCGGTGAGCCTTGTACCCCTGCGCGCCAAGGTGAAATCAGTCCTGAAACAGAGTTTATTTTAAAAACATTTGGATTTGAAAAGCCTCTTTTAAAAAATGATTTTTCAGGCGATAATCTTTACATCACCGATTATTCTGATCTTGCGCAAGCGCCACACAATCTGAAAGAGACCAATATTTTAGGGATTGTCGATCACCATAAACTAGGAGATATTACTACAACGACACCCCTTGAGTGTTGGATTAGACCTGTTGGCTGTACCAATACGATTGTCAAAGAGATGTATGATCATTATAAAATCGATATTCCAAAAAACATTGCAGGCGCAATGATGTTGGCCATTTTAAGTGACACCGTTTTATTTAAATCCCCAACGTGTACCAAAGTGGATACCAAAGCTGTCAAAGAGTTAGCCAAAATTGCAGGAATAGAAGATTTTAAAGCGCTTGGTATGGAGATGTTTTTGGTCAAATCTGCTGTGATTGGGGCAAGCCCACGTGCCCTTTTATTGCGTGATTATAAAGACTTTGAAATGGGTGGTCATAAAATCGGGATTGGTCAACTTGAAGTGGTAGATCTTAAAGTCTTTGATGGCATGAAAGAAGCCCTATTTGCTGATATGAAAGCGTACAAAGAAGAGGGCGGACGCCATACGGTAATGTTACTTTTAACCGACATTATGATTGAAGGTTCTCAATTTTTAGTCGTGAGCGATGATGAAAGTGTGGTTGAAAAAGCGATGAATACAAAACTTGTGAATCATGAAATGTGGGTCGATGGTGTATTGAGTCGTAAAAAACAGGTTATTCCTGTCATGGAAAAGCAGTTCTAAAAGCTGTTGTGTGAAAAAAGGTACTCTTAAAAGACGTTATCTCATTCAAAATCCTAAAGAAGTGATTGTACATCTTGCAACCACTTCTTCTTACAAACAAGCAATACATCAACTCTACCTTGAAAATCACCCTCGTCACACGGATCATTTTGGTGTTTTAACGTTTCAATTTAGCGCGCTAGATCAAATAAATGCTTTTGAAACAGATGCAAAGTTGCATATTATCAAAAATGTGAGTGACGATAAACGCTATAAAAATCGTTACCTTTCACTGTTTGGATTACCGCTTAACTATGATTTCTCGCTTCATGAGGTGTTTAAAAAGTGCGAGATGATTGGTCTAAAAGAGCTTGATTTTTCCTTTTCTCATGGTATGAGTACCCAAAAAGTGCTGAAAGTCCTTCTGTATAGAGAAGTCCAGTTTTTGGAATATGAGGTCGTGTTGTTATTAGATGATGATGCAAAAGCACTTAAAAATCTTTCTAAAATTGCTGAAAATATACGCTATATTTTAGGAATTGGCAGTGTTGTTTTTGATAGTGCTCTAATTCAGTGCTTACAAAAAGCTTTTGAAGTATTTTTGCATCATGATAGAGAAAAACTACTTCAATTTGTACAAAGTCCACATTATAAGACGTTACTATTAGATATACGCTTTTTCTTACACGAACAAAGCGGTTTTTATTTGCTTCCTAAAAGTGAAATGCCTCTTCTTTTCTTTGTGAAAAAGCATCTTAAAAAAGAAGAATTTCGTATTGCAAAAAGGCTTAAGAGGGCACTTTATTAACATTTCGTTTGAAGTGAAGAGGTACTATTTTAATAATAATTTGGGATATTGCGGTACAATAGCGCACCCATTTTCTACAAAGGATAAACAATGAAAAAAACGACATTACATGTAGGTATCGCTCTTAGTGCAGCGTTAATTTTAATGAGTGGGTGTGCAACATCCGAGCTTCAGACGAGCGCACGAATGACACAGAGTGTTTTTATTAACCCTGTGGCCAAAGATAAACGAACCATTTTTGTTTCGACTAAAAATACCAGTGGTGCTCCCATTAATTTAGAAAATAGAATTATCCAAGCACTTTATGCTAAAGGATATACCATCGTAGATGATCCTGAGATGGCAACGTATGTTTTGATGACAAACATCTTGTTCTGTAATAAAAAGAGCGAAAATAATGTGGCAACAGGTGCTTTGATGGGTGGTGCTGCGGGTGCTATTGCTAATTCTGGCAGTAACGGTCGAAGTATGGCAGCTGCAGGTCTTGGTGGTGCCGTTGTGGGTGGACTGATTGGAAAAGCAACCGAAGATACGATCTTCCAAATGCAAGTGGACATTGTGATTCGTGAAAAAGCCAAAGGTAAAGTTATGGCGAGTACAGGTACTACGGGTGGACAAGCTGGCATTCGTGATGGACAAAAATCAGGTACTATGAACAGCTTCGGCGGTCCAATTCGCGATGCAGATGCGAGTGGAAAAATGTACAGCAATACCTACTCATCTAGTTCACAATCATATGAGAGTGATTATATAGAGCATAAAACAATGATGTTTGCGGAAGCCACTAAAATGAATCTCACCTTGTATGAAGCAACCCCAATCTTAGAAGATAAAATTGCACAACAAGTCGCAGGACTGTTTTAACACTAACATTTTACACGCCCCAAAAGCAAAGCTCTTGGGGCTACGTTACACTAGGTACTGAAGCTAGCCTCTTGCGAGGCAGAAATAGAATGTTTTGATGCTACGATACTATGAATACTTAAGTTCGCCGATTTTGGCAAAATATTTTACATGTAGGAATTGTTTTGGAGAATAACGACAACAAGCAACAAAAAATTGTTCAGATGTTTAATGAGATCGCAGGAACGTATGATACTGCCAACCGCGTTTTAAGTATGGGCATAGATATTCAATGGCGTAAAACGGCATGTGATGAAACGTTTGCACGCTATACTAAGCCAATAGACCTTATCGTGGATGTTGCCTGTGGAACAGGCGATATGATGGGTTATTGGGCAAAGCAAGCCAAAAAAGCAGGGCGAAACATCGGCAAAATTTTAGGTGTTGATCCTTCCACCGGTATGACGGATGTGGGCAAGCAAAAGTTTCCCGAGTTTGAGTTTGTGATCTCTGAAGCAACTGAAATTCCTCTGCCAAATGAAAGTGCAGACATCTTAAGCATTAGCTATGGTATTCGCAATGTTGTACGTCGTCAAGAAGCGTTTAGTGAGTTTGCGCGTGTTGTGAAACAAGGCGGGTATGTCGTTATTTTGGAATTTACTAAAGATGAGAAAAAAGGCATTTTCTTTGCTCTCAAGGATTTCTATCTCAACAAAGTGCTTCCTATTTTAGGAGGAATTATCTCTAAAAATAAAGCAGCGTATGAGTATCTCCCCAATTCGATTGAAGGCTTTTTAACCCCTTCCATGCTTCAAAAAGAGCTTGATATCGCAGGGTTTGAAACGGAATTTATCAAAAGCTTTTCGATGGATATTTCAACCTTGGTCATCGCTAAAAAACGCTAATGAGCCAAACACTTAGTGTTTCAAGTTTAAACAATCAAATCAAGTCTCTGCTGGAAACTACCTTTTTACATGTAAGTGTGGAAGGTGAGGTTTCCAGACCCACCTATCACAGCTCAGGACATCTCTACTTTACCCTCAAAGATGCTGACTCTTCTATCTCTTGTGTGATGTTTAAAGGCAATACGAGAACCTTAAAATTCCAAGTGGAAGAGGGCATGGCAGTGGTCGTTCATGGTTCCATTTCGGTTTTTTCACCACGTGGAACGTATCAGATTAACTGTACGATGATGGAGCCTGCAGGCAGTGGTGCTTTGGCAAAAGCCTATGAACAGCTTAAAGTTAAACTAGGAGCGAAAGGTTACTTTGAAGCAGAGCACAAAAAGTCCTTGCCTCGTTTCGTGAGCCATATTGCATTGGTGACTTCAGGTACGGGAGCTGCACTTCAAGATATGCTTCGTGTGGCGACGAAGCGTTGGCCGTTGGTAAAAATCACTCTGCTTGATACCCTCGTTCAAGGTGAAAGTGCAAAGTTCTCCATTGCTAAAAATATTGCACGTGCTGACGCTCTTGTGGCTGATGTCATTATCGTGGGACGAGGCGGTGGAAGTGTGGAAGATTTGTGGGCATTTAATGAAGAGATCGTAGCCGATGCCATCTTTACATGTAAAACACCGGTGGTCTCAGCCGTTGGGCATGAGATAGACTATGTCATCAGTGATTTTGTAGCCGATTTAAGAGCACCAACCCCTTCTGCGGCTATGGAAATGGTATTGCCAGACAGTGTGGAAATGCTTCAACATATTGATGGTTTAATGGAACACTATAGTCTTGTTTTTGGGCGAATATTGCGTTCTAAAGAGGAGAATTTAACACAGCTCACACGCCTTTTTGCCAAACGCTCCATTGATGAAAAACTTTCTTTGTGGAAAAATGAAATTGGGATTTTACAGAGTCAATATAACGATAAAATAGCACTGCTTTACCGTGAAAAATCACGACAGGTTACTCTACTCCAAGAGCAAATTTATTTTCAAACCAGACAAAATTTGGCTAAGAAAGAGCAACTCCTCTCCTCCTATACGATTGCCCTAAATTCGAAAGAACCCACACGCGAACAAAAAGAGTGTTATGCACAGGTCGTTCAAAAAGGCAAAAAAATCGCCCTTGAAAAGATAGCTGAGGGTGAAATTTTTGAGCTTCAAACACCGCATACTATTTTAAAAGCCAAAGCATTAGAAAAAAAAGCCCTCAATTAGGAGTCAGCAATGCGTTCTTTGACAGTATTAATCTTAGCGGTTTTCTCTTTGTACGCAGATGTTTCATCACGTGTTATTGATGTTCCAACCCGTGAGCGTGTTAGTGAGCGTCTTTTAATTTTAACTCCAGAAGTCCCAAAAGCCGTTGTTGTTTTATTCGCAGGTGGGCATGGTGGACTTCAACTCTCGGATGATGGAAAATTTGGTTGGGGCGAGGGTAACTTTTTAATGCGTACGCGTGAGCTTTTTGCAAAAGCGGGATTGATGGTCGTGATTGTCGATGCTCCAAGTGATCGTCAACGTGAGCCTTACCTGAATGGTTTTCGCCAAACTAAAGAACATGTACACGATATAAGCACTATTCTTACTTGGATAAAAACACAAACAACTGCACCCATTTGGCTTGTGGGGACAAGTCGAGGTACACAATCGGTTGCGTACGTAGCGACGGAAAATCCAAGCGATATTAGCGGAATTGTGCTGACTTCATCTATTTTATACGATGCTAAAAGTGATGCCGTACCTGAAATGAAACTTGAAAAACTTCAAATGCCTGTATTGGTGGTACACCATAAAGAGGATGGCTGTTCTCACTGCTCGTTTGATCTCATCCCTTCGTTAATGAATAAATTGACCTCGACCTCTGCCAAAGAGCTTTTAGTCATTGAAGGTGGACAAACCAAAGGCGATCCTTGCAATGCCTTTGGACATCATGGTTTTAATGGTGTGGAACAAGAAGTAGTAGCTCAAATTGCTCATTGGGTTATAGCCCATTAGAGATGATGTTGCTCTTTGAATGTTTCTGCTTCATGAATTGCTTTGACAATTTTATCTGAAAGAATAGGAAGCTCATTGTATTTAACCCAAAGCGTATCTTCAACAATATCGTGAATTTCACCCGCAATTTCAACAGCCAGACGTTTCAATCTTGCTAACTCTTTTTTGAGCTCTTTTTCATCCATAAGTTCCATCTCCTTGTGTTATATTTTTGTTACAGTTGCAAGGAGTATTCCTTGTGGAGCAAGCGTCTATTGAAGCCAAATTTAAAAAGAGTAAAGATTATCAAAGATAACGTATTAAAATTCAGGTTTATTGAATTATTTGACAAGTACAATTAAGACAACATGAACGAAAAATAAGCATATTAATTTTTAATAAGGAGCCTTTTATTAAGACTCAAAAAACTCTAAAGTTTTATCTTCTCTATTTTTTTATTTTTTTAATTACCCCTATATTGCTTTTTTCAGAAACGACTTCTATCTCTCCCACAATGGCTTCATTGCTTACCAGTAATGAAAAAGCATGGCTATTAGCGCATCCAACGATTAATGTTGGAATGGACTCCGAATATGCTCCCTATGAATGGGTCAATCAAAATGGAGATTATGTCGGTATGGCGGTGGATTACTTGCACCTTTTGGAGCAAAAGCTAGGAATTCATTTTAAAATTGCTAAAGGTAAGTCGTGGAGTGAAGTTGTTGAGCTGGCTAAAAAAGGGGAAATAGATGTTTTGACTAGCATTGTTCAAACACCTGAGCGTTTACAATATTTTCTCTTTTCTGAACCTTATCGAGATACCCAAACGATGATTGTTGACAATGGTGAAGGTAAATTTATAGGTAATTTGGAGCATTTATCGGGGAAAAGGGTTACCGTTGAAAAAGGCTATTTTACGCAAGAGTTGCTAACAACAAAATATCCCAAAATAGAGTTAGTACTGGCTAATAATATCTTAGAAGCGTTAACCTTTGTGATGGAGGGGAAAGCAGATGCCTATGTCGGTGATATGAGTGCCATTAACTATGCGATTAAAAATAATGGGCTTGCAAAGCTTCGTATATCGGGACAAACAGAATTTTCAAGTCAGCACCGTTTTGCCTTTTCAAAAAATAATCCCATGCTTGCTGCCATTATAACAAAGGCTATGGCTTCTATTTCAGCCGAAGAATCCGATACAATTTTTAATCGTTGGATTGGTATGCGGATAGAGCAAGGTATTCATACTAAAACACTTGTAAAATACAGTATAGGACTTGCTTGTTTGTTTATACTGTTCGGCTATTGGTACTATAGGTTGCATTGCGAAATAAAACACCGTCAAGCAGCAGAAATGCGGGAACATCACCGCAATGCTGTTTTAGAAATGATTGCAAAAATGCTCCCACTATCTAACATTCTTGAATCCATTGTTCTCAATGTAGAAGAGCAAAATCCAAAAATGCTTTGTAGTATCCTTTTACTTGATTCTGAGAGTAAGTTTTTTTCACAGGTGATTGCACCACGTTTACCTACATTTTATAATGAAGCTATTCAGGGTATTTCTATAGGTTTAGGTGTTGGCTCATGTGGGAGTGCCGCTTATCTGAAGAAGCGCGTGATAGCTGAAAATATCGATACACATGTTTATTGGCAACCGTATAAAGAGATAGCGCTTCGTGCAGGGCTTCAATCGTGTTGGTCAGAACCAATCCTTTCATCAAGTGGAGATATTTTAGGAACATTTGCTATTTATCACACATGCCCACAAACTCCTATGAAAACAGATATTGCCATCATAGAGCAATCGGCTAATCTTGCAAGTATTGCGATTGAAAAGAGTATATCAGCCATCAAACTAAGAGAGAGTGAAGAGCTTTATAGACGCTTGACAGAAGAAGTAACTGATGTGATTTGGAAAGTAGATCGCGACTTAAAAATTACCTATATAAGTCCAGCTGATGAGAAATTTAGAGGCTATAGAGCTGATGAAGTGATCGGTCATCATGTTTTTGAAATGTTTACTCCCGAGAGTATTAACATTATTTCTGAAAAAATAAAGCAGAGGCTCGAAGCGCAACAAAAAGGAATGAATACGGAAGAATTTGTTACCTATGAAATACAACACAGATGCAAAGATGGAAGATTGATTTGGGGTGAAATCATTTCAAAACCAGAATATAATGCAAGTGGTGAGATTATTGGCTTTCATGGTATTACGAGGGAAATTACAGAGCGAAAAGCAATGCAAGATCGTGTGCAACAATTAGCATTTTATGATTCTCTTACGAAGTTACCCAATCGCATACTGTTAAGTGAGCGACTAAGTTATATGTTAGCTGAAATGAAACGGATTCAAAAGTACAGTGCACTGTTTTTTCTGGATTTAGATAACTTTAAATCACTCAATGATACCTATGGTCATAGCATTGGAGATTTGTTATTGTGCCAAGTTGCACAAAGGCTTCAAAAGTGTGTCCGAGAAGTGGATACCGTAGCACGTTTTGGCGGAGATGAATTTGTGGTGATTTTAAATACACTTCATGAAGACAATCAGGTGTCCGTTGAACAAGCCCATCGCATTGCCGAAAAAATTCTTCAAAGCGTGTCTGCTCTTTATGTACTGAATGTATCCCATGACAAGAGTGAAGAAAAATTGGTCGAACATAAATGCACGGCAAGTATCGGTGTATTGGTATTTAAGAGTGCAGAGAAAACACCTGACGACCTTTTAAAACAAGCGGATGCTGCGATGTACAAAGCTAAAGAGGCTGGGAAAAATAAAATTTCTTTCTATGAAGCTCCATTTTAAATAGTTTAATAGATGGAGATAGTCTCTATAAAAGATCGCTTCTTAACGTCACTTAAAAAGGAGGCTTTGAAACTGTTTTTGGCTAAAGTTTTAAGCTCTTCCTTGTTTACATGTAAACTTTGCATGACTGCTTCATAGTTTTCATTGATATATCCACCAAAATAAGCAGGATCATCAGAATTGATGGTCACTAAAACACCTTGGCGCAAAAGCTTGACAATGTTATGTTCTTGCATCTGTTTCACCGCTTTAAGTTTGACATTGGAAAGTGGACAGATCGTTAAAGGAATTTGTTTTTCAATGAGAAAATCAACCAATTTTGCATCCTCTTCGCAGCGAATACCATGGTCGATTCGGTTTACATGTAAAAGGTTAATTGCTTCCCAAATATACGAACTATCTCCTTCTTCACCTGCATGCGCAACGATCTTATAGCCCACTTTTGCACACGCTGCAAAGACGCGCTCAAACTTGGATGGTGGATGTCCCACTTCACTGGAATCTAGTCCAACGCCGATAATCTTATCTTTAAAGGGCAGAGATTGCTGCAATGTTTCAAACGCGTCTGCTTCACTAAGATGGCGCAAAAAACTCATGATCAGAAAAGAGCTAATCCCCAGTTCTTCTTCGGCTTTGGCAAGTGCCTTCGTGATGCCATCCACAACGGTTTTAAACGCAATTCCTCGCATAGTATGGGTTTGAGGATCGAAGAAGATCTCTACATGAACAACATTTTGAGCTTTACATGTAAGAAGGTACGCCCATGTCAGATCGAAAAAATCGGATTCGTTGATCAGCACATTAGCGCCCGCATAGTAGATATCTAGAAAAGATTGTAACGAGGTGAAGTTATACGCTTGTTTGACCTCTTCAATGTTTTGATAAGGCAGTGCAATGTGGTTTTTTTGAGCGAGTGCAAACATGAGTTCAGGCTCAAGTGTACCTTCAATGTGAAGATGCAATTCAGCTTTAGGAAGTTTTTGTATAAGCTCTTTCATAAATTCTCTTTTTGAAAATTATAGCAAAATTACCATATTGAAGAGAAATAGGCAAATATCAAAGCGTTCTATGCTAACGTTATTGTAGAGCTTTTGATAGAATTAACCCATAAAAATCTTATTAGGAGTTACCATGAAAATAGCACTTATCACAGGCGGCAGTAGAGGTTTAGGCAAAAGTATGGCATTGCATTTGGCGCAAAAAGGGCATGATGTCATCATCACCTATCAACATTCAAAAACAGAGGCGCAAAGTGTGGTGGATGCAATACAACAGCTAGGTCAAAAAGCAGCCTTGTTGCAGCTAGACATTGCTCAAACAAAAACATTTCCCTTGTTTTTTGAAGCGTTTAAAGCGCTCCTTGCTTCACAGTGGAACACCACGCATTTTGATATTCTTATTAACAACGCAGGTATTGGGATTAACACATCTTTTATGGAAACAACAGAGGAGCAGTTTGATACGTTGATGAATATTCATCTCAAAGGAACGTTCTTTTTTATTCAAACCTTGTTACCAATCCTCAACGATGGGGGTACAATCATCAATATATCATCAGGATTAGCTCGCTTTAGTTTACCAGGCTTTGCAGCATATGCTATGATGAAAGGTGGTATTGAGGTTTTGACACGGTATTTAGCCCTTGAATTAGGAAAACGAAGCATCACTGTGAATGTTTTAGCCCCTGGTGCAATCGCAACAGATTTTGGTGGGGGTGTAGTAAGAGACAACGAAAATGCTAATGCATTTATCGCGTCCCAAACAGCGCTGGGGCGTGTTGGACTCGCCGATGACATTGGTGCAGCCGTTTCACTGCTTGTTTCAGATGAAGCTCATTGGATCAATGGCGAACGCATCGAAGTTTCTGGCGGAATGCGTTTGTAGTACAATGACATTCAAAAAGAATTAAAGGGTATGGTGTGGAAGAAAAGCTAAATGCACTTACGATCTTACTTCAAGAAGAAGCTCGAAAAGATGGGCTTAATGAAACAAGTATCGCCAACGTCAAGGTTTTTAAAGCCTCAAGTGTCACCGAAGCGTTGCATACAGTGTATGAGCCTTCTCTTTTCATCATTGCACAAGGCGCAAAGAGAGTGATGTTAGGAGCCAATAAGTATTGTTATGATGCCTCTTCGTATTTAGTCTCTTCGATGAATTTGCCAATATCAGGGCAAATCATCGAGGCATCGTTGGAAAAGCCATTTCTATCGATGCAACTTTGTTTTACACCTGAATATATTTTTGATCTTGCGTCACAAATGGATTCTGTGAAAAAAGGAACAATCCAAACGCCTTTAGCGATAAGCGTACATCGCGTGAGCGAAGAGTTGATTGACGCAATACTCAGATTGGCAAAACTCTTTCAAAAAACAGAAGATAGTTCCATTTTAGCACCACTCATTATCAAAGAGATTCTTTACCGACTATTGCAAGGAGAGTATGGTGGTATTTTGCGACAGTTTGCGTTGCATGGCTCGAATGCGAACCGCATTGCTCAGTCGATCGAGCTGATAACTTCCGATATTTCAGAACCTTTACATATTGGACTTCTGTCGCAAAAAATCGGAATGAGCGTCTCGGCTTTTCACAAACATTTTAAATACGTGACAGCGATGAGTCCTCTTCAATACCAAAAACAGTTACGTTTGCAAAAAGCACGTGAACTGTTAGTTACCAAGATGAATGAAGTAGGAGAAGTAGCATTTAATGTAGGTTACGAAAGTCCTTCGCAGTTTAGCAGAGAGTATACACGATTTTTTGGTCTCTCTCCTCAAAAAGATTTGATGCAATTTAAACGAGAGATAAAAAGTGTGTGACATTTTTTAAGAAGAGTGAAGTTATACTTTTAGCGAAACTTATTTCTCAGGGCAGGGTGTAACTCCCTACTGGCGGTAATCTTGTAACAAAGAGAGTCCGCGAGCGCTTTTACATGTAAACGTAAAAGGTCAGCAGATTTGGTGTGATTCCAAAACCAACGGTTAAAGTCCGGATGAGAGAGAATGTAGTGCATTATTGCCATTGTTGATGACAAAATCGTGTGTCTATATTTAAAGATGCCCTGATTCTGGTAAGTTTACTCACCTTTTAGGAGTAGACCATGAATCAAATCTGTAGGGACTCGTCCCTTCACTCTTCTGTTAAGCAAGCCATTGCTTCGCTTCAAAACCAAAACGGCGTGATCGTTATGGACAACTTTAACCGCGAAAATGAAGCGGATATTATCTTCCATGCGGGCTCTCTCACGACAGAACAAACTGCACTGCTGATTCGTGAATGCAGTGGCATTGTTTGTCTCTGTTTACCACCACAAAAAGTCGATGAACTTGAACTTCCGATGATGGTTTCTCACAACGAGTCAAAATTTCAAACGGGTTTTACCATTACCATAGAAGCCAAAGAGGGTGTGACCACGGGTGTGAGTGCACAAGATCGTCTCACGACTATACAAGCCGCCATTCATCCTAAGGGCAAAGCAAAAATCGTCTCTCCTGGACATGTTTTTCCGCTTCGTGCCAAAGAGGGTGGCGTATTAGAGCGAGATGGTCATACCGAAGCTTCGGTCGATTTGATGCGTCTTTCAGGACTTTCACCCTATGCCGTTTTGTGTGAACTGACCAATGTAGATGGGACAATGACCGTAGGCGATGACATTTATGACTTTGCTGCGAAACACGGGTTTCCCATTGTGAGCATTGATGAAATTATTGAATATCGCAAAAAGCACACACTTTAAGATGTACCCGTTATAGGCTTGTGAGCTTATGACGGGCACTCATTTGTGCGTGAACAAACTGTTTAAATTCGTTAAAAAGTCTACTTTGGTATTTATTTTTATGGTAAATGAGGTAAAACGATCGACCAATTTTTAAGTTGACCAAGTTCACTTCAAAAAGTTCACCACGATTCAGTTCGTTGGTAACGGCAACTTTGGAAAGACAGGTGATGGTTTGAGGATTATTGAGCAAAATGGTTTTCGCCTCTTCAAATTCAGAAAACTCCATAAAAATATTTAAATCCAGAGCAATCTCGCCTAAAGCTTTTAAAAAAACCTCTCGTGTACCTGAGCCTTTTTCCCTTAAAATCCACTTTTTATGAAACAGCTCATCGATATAAAATGTTCCTTCCCCAAGACACGCATCACTGCTCACAACAATGAGTTGGTCATCGCCAATGGCATCTTTGAGAATGTCTGCATCTTCGCACGATGATTCGATAAAGCCTATATCGATGGTCGAATCTTTCACCATTTGAATAATCTGAGAAGAGTTTTGAATGTCTTTTTGAATTCTCACCTCTTCATGGTGTGCTAAAAAATCAAAAACAATTTGTGGGGTGATAAAATCCCCAATCGTTTTACTCGAAGCGATTTTTAAAATACCCGAGATTTTACTGTTCTTAAAAAAATCCTCGGCATCATTGAGTGCTCTAAAATGCGAGTAGGTTTTTTCTTTAAAAAGCCTGCCGATTTCATTCAATACTAACTTTTTTCCGATGCGATCAAAAAGCTGTTCTCCTATTTGCGCTTCCAACGACTTGATAGAAAGCGAAATAGCTGATTGGCTGATACCCATTTTTTGTGCTAAATTAGAGATATGTGAATCTTCGCAGAGAGAATAAAAAAATCTCAATTCTTGAAAGGTCATAATGGCTCTTTAATATAATATATTTATGATTATATCAAATATAATTTATTTTACTTATCAAAAAAATGATTTTATAATGGCACAAATATTTCAAGGATGCGTATGTTTCAAAAAGAAAATCGAAATAACACCTTTAGTGGTATTTTATTTGTAGCGCTCTTTTCAATGAGTGCAACGTATTTAGCTGATTTTGCCATTTTGAAACATCTTGGCATCAGCCCTTTAATTGTGGGCATTGTCTTGGGTATGATTTATGCCAATACTTTGCGTAACAGACTGCCGCATGAATGGGTTCCTGGCATTCTTTTTTCAACCAAAACCATTTTACGAACAGGCATTGTCCTTTATGGCTTTCGCATTACGTTTCAAAACATTGAAGCGGTGGGAACGGCAGGTATATTCACCAGTGTAGTTATCGTTGCTTCGACCTTCATCATCGGTTATATTGTTGGAACAAAAGTGTTGAAGCTCGACAAAGAGACGACGATTCTGACCAGCGCAGGCAGTTCCATCTGTGGGGCGGCGGCTGTGTTAGCCACCGAGCCTGTCATCAATGCTGAGCCTTATAAAAGCGCCATTGCGGTTTCTACGGTGGTAGTGTTTGGAAGCATTGCCATGTTCTTGTATCCGTTTTTATACACATTAGGTCTCATTCCACTCTCGCCTGAGGCAATGGGAATTTACATCGGCGGAACGATTCATGAGGTAGCGCATGTCGTGGCTGCTGGCAATGCCGTGGGGATTGAAGCTGCAAAAACTGCGGTCATCGTAAAGATGATACGGGTGATGCTCCTTGCTCCTTTTTTGGTGATTTTAGGATTTTGGTTGGTACGCACAACTCAGCACGTCGCTCAAAAACAAAAGAGCAAGATTACGATTCCTTGGTTTGCTGTCTTTTTTATCATTGTTGCAGGATTTAACTCTTTTAATTTCTTGCCTCAAGGCTTGGTGGGTGACATCAATGCCATTGATACTTTTCTGCTGACCATGGCGATGACGGCACTGGGAATGGAAACGAGTGTAGACAAGTTTAAAAATGTGGGGATGAAACCCATCTATCTCGCAACGATTTTATTTGCATGGCTGATGGTGGGAGGCTTCTTTATCGTTCAATGCTCTTTGAGTTTATAGGTAAAGAAGAATATCAAGCTCCAACGATTCTGGTTTGGTGGCGGGGGCAAAACGATTGACAACAACCCCATTTTTATCGACTAAAAATTTGGTGAAATTCCATTTAATCGCTTCAATACCCAAAAGCCCTTTTTGCGCCTCTTTAAGGTAGGCGTAGAGCGGGTGGGTATGCTCTCCATTGACATCGATTTTGGCAAACATAGGGAAGGTAACACCATACGTAATTGAGCAAAAACTCTTGATGTCATCTTCGCTTAAGGGCTCTTGGTTCATAAATTGATTGCATGGAAAACCTAAGATGGTAAATCCCTTATCTTTGTACTTTTCGTATAAATTCTCTAGCCCTTCATATTGATTTGTAAAACCGCATTTACTCGCAACATTGACGATGAGTAAAACTTTGTTTTGAAACATATTCATTGAGATAGTTTCACCGTTGATCGTTTTGACTTCAAAGTCGTAAATGCTCATGAAAGCTCCTTGTTTTTACAAAACATGAAAAGCAGAAAATTATAGCAAAGTTATCCGTTAGTTTCGTCCTAAAAATTCAGAAGCTTCAGAGATGATGAGAAATGCTTCAGGGTCATATTCTCGAATGATGTCTTTTAAGAGTTGAATCTTTGACATCTCAACAGTGACTAAAATCATTGTCTTGATTTGCTTTTGATGGTGCAAGCCAATGCCTGTAAAAATTGTACCATGCTCTTCAATACGCTCCCTAATCTGTTCGGTTAAGGCTTCCACATTGTTAGAGACAATCTTAACTACTTTTTTGGAAGGACGACCGGTCAGAATAACGTCGATGATTTTTGTGCTCATGTAAACGCTAAACATACTGTAGAGTGCTTTTTTGACATCGCCATACGCAAAAATATAGGCCATCATAATGGAAAGGTCGATGGCTAAAAGGACTTCTGCTGCTTTAAATTTACTTCTTTGCGCGGCAATTTCGCCCAGAATGGACGTACTTCCTGTCGAAGAACGTCCTTTGATAATCAATCCAACGCCAAGGCCAATGCAGATGCCACCAAAGACCGAAGCGAGTAAAATATCATCGGTAATGGGTTTGAGGTGCAAGACTTCGCGAAAAAGATCGGTGAAAAATGAGGTTGCAAAAAGTGCCATTAACGTTTTAAGGCAATAGAGTTTTCCAAAATAAAAATAACCGAGCACGACAAATGGAATGCTAACAATCAAAATGAGTGTTCCTAGTGTTAGTTGTGTGATGAAAAAATGCAAAATCAGTGCAATACCAATGCCACCACCCGTTATGACGCCATTAGGAGAGAGAAAACAGACGACACCAAATGCCATCGACATGGTTCCTAACAGAACGTAAATTGTTTGCAACAGTTGTGTAGAAAGCATAGAATATTTCATTATTTGAGATACCCCATCAAATTAAAAATAGGCAATTTGGAACTGCTCTCTAGTTTTTTCATCCATTTGTCCATTTTGTCTGGTTTTTCCCAAACGGGATGACTGACATTGGAAAGCTCTTCAACTTTGCTTTTAGCGGTTTGAATAGAGCCTACTTCATCAATAAGGTGAATGCCGAGTGCTTTATTGGCGATAAAGACTTGCGCATTGGCAAATTCGTTAGGTTTGGCAAGATTGAGTCCGCGTGCTGTGGCAACATCGGTGATGAAAAGCGTGTAGGCATCATCAATCAAATCTTTGAGTGCACCGCGCTCTTTGGGTGTCCACTCTCTGGTGAACGTTCCCATCTGTTTGTAATCGCCTGCGGTGATAATCTGCTCGGAAATGCCCAGTTTTTTAGCCAGTTCTGCGACATTAGGCGCTTGGAAAAGAACACCGATAGAGCCGATAAAAGCTCCTGGATTGGCGATGATGTAATTGGACCAAATCGAAGCATAATAACTTCCACTGGTCATACTGCCTGCGGCATACGCCACGACTGGTTTGTGTTCAGATAATCGTTTTACCGCCATCGAAAGCTCGATGGAAGGCGCTAATGCACCACCTGGGGAGTCTACTTGTAAAAGGACACCCTTGATCTTTTCGTCTTTGTCTGCTTTGTCAATCTCTTCTAAAATATCTTGGACATTTAAGATTTCGCCTTCGATTTTCACAACTGCAAGGTTTGGGGTTTTAAGCTCTTCTTGAGAACCATAAATGAACACCAAAAGCAGTACAAAAAGCATCGCTTTAAAGTGGTTTTGGATGTAGCTCAAAATAGCGCCGATCCAGATAAAAGGCTTTTTAATCAGTTCTAGCATAATTGTTCTCCGTCAATAAAAGTTAAATGGGTTTGATGTGTGTGTAAGATAAGTTGCAAAGGCATATCTTCTTTTTCACACGCTTGGGGTAAGGTTACTACGATGAGGTCAGCATAACGTTCTTTTTCAAGCACGCCACACGGTAGTTGTAGCGCTTTTGCCGCATTACATGTAACGCTTTGTAAAAGCGTTTGCGCAAGGCTTGAAAGCTCTAATTTGGGGTGTAACATCAGAGCACTTCGCATCTCATCCCAGAGGCTGAGTGAAATGTTGGAGCTAAGACCATCGGTTCCTAGGGTGAGGTTAATGTTCTCTTTTTGCACTGCTTCAAGATCAAGTTTTCCTACACCTAAAAGTCGGTTGGAAACAGGGCAATGGGTTAGAGTTGCTTGTTGTTTGGCAATCGTATCTAACTCGTGTTTTGTTGCTTGTACGGCGTGGGTGAAAAGCGTTGGATTGTGTGAAAAGAGCTCTAGGTATTCGACCGCTTCACACATCGGTTTGGCGTGTGGATTAAACGCACTAAAGAAGCTTTGAAAATCGCCACTCCCTGTATCAATCCATGCACGCTCCGCAGGGCTTTCCATAAAATGCGTCGAGACCACACATCCCTCTTCACGAGCAATTTGAAGCGCTTTTTTAGCCAAAATCGGGTGTGTTGAATAGGGCGAATGCACTGAAACGGCAGGTATAAAACGTTTACATGTAAACTCTTGTGAGGCTTCAAGTCGTCCTCTGAAATCTCCATACATAGCATCCACCGCACTGGGGACTGAACCTAAAACCTCATTGAAATAAACGACACGTTGAGGTGCCTCAACACACGCTTCCAAGTCGGCTCCAAAACTGCTGATGGCACCTAAAGTTGTAGTGCCACTTTTGAGCATCTCTTGGAGTTTACATGTAATGAGTTCTGTTGTTGCAAGTGCACTGAGCTCTTCACGGTGTTTGATGACGGATTGAAGCCATGAAATAAAATCACCATAGCGGAGCATACTCTGGTTTGCACTAAATTCTAAATGCACATGGCTATTAATCAGTCCGGGTAAAATGACGCTATTTTGAGGCGTTTCAATCAATTCTGCATGAGGGTATTTGTGTTTTAAATCTTCACTTAGTCCTACATCAATGATGGTTTCATCAAAAGCAACAGCACCTTTTTCTATGATCTCAAAAGAGGCGTTACAGGGCACTACAAAGTCTGCAATTAACAGTTTCACATCGATCCTTTTTTGGCGTAATTGTATCCTAAACTTACCCCTGATATAATAAGAGTAAATTTTAAACAAAAGGTAACCAATGAAAATTGTCGTGATCCAAGGTCCCAATCTTAATATGCTCAGTCACAGAGAGCAAAGTATTTATGGCGGTATGAAACTTGAAGAGATTCACTCTCAAATGGATACGGTAGCAAAACAAAATGGGTTTGAAATTGAATTTTTTCAATCCAATTTAGAGGGCGAAATTGTCGATCGTGTCCAAGAGTGCTTGGGCGATGCAGATGGTATCATCATCAATCCAGCGGCGTATACACACACCTCTATTGCGATTCGTGATGCGATCAGTGCGGTTGCTTTACCAGCGATTGAAGTGCATATTAGCAACATTCACAGACGTGAAGAGTTCCGTCAAAAAAGCATGACAGCGCCTGTTTGTACGGGTCAAATCAGTGGTTTTGGACCGTTTGGTTACCATCTTGCGATGATCTCTATGATGCAAATGCTCGGTGAACTTGATGCGCTTCGCAAAGCACAAGCAGCACAACAACAAGTCACAAAAGCGTAAGATGAACTACATTCTCCAAGATGAAAACGCACTCTACTTCGAGTGCGGTTTTTCATGCGACCATGCGGTTTTTTTAAAGCTGGGAAGTGAAGCCTTTTTTATCACCGATGCACGTTATACTACAGAAGCCTCTGAAGTGATTAAAAATGCTACCGTTTTGGAAGGTGACAGACGCGATCTTTTAAAAACAGCGCGTCTGTTAATTCGAAAAAGTGGTATCACGACGCTTGCGTATAATCCAGCCGAATGGAATGTGGAAGCGTATGCAAGGCTGAGTGAAAAACTGAACATCAACTTTCAAAAAAAACCGAATTTTTCGCAACAAAAACGCATCATCAAAAGTGATCGAGAGCTTGAAATCCTCAAAAGTGCGGCACTTTTTGGCAAAGAAGCCTTTACACGTTTTGGAGAATTTTTAAAACATCATGGGGAAGGTATGGATGAAAAACGTGCCTTCTTTGAAGCCGAAGCGATTTTAAAACGCCATGGTGAACTAGGACTTAGTTTTGAGCCGATTATCGCTCTTGGAGCCAATGCTGCCAAACCACATGCACTGCCTACATGTAAAACGCTTCAAAAGGGTGAACTCGTTCTTTTAGATGCGGGGGTGAAATACCAGCGTTACTGTTCCGATCGTACACGCACGAGCTTTTTTGGTGAAGCGTTTAACTTTGAAAAAGAGCAACATTTTAACGAGACCTTGAAACAGAAAGTTTATGATACAGTGTTGCTCGCGCAAGAAGCAGCACTGAAAGCAGTTAAAATAGGTGTTAAAGCCAAGCAGATTGACAAAGCGGCACGCGATGTGATTGATAAAGCGGGATTTGGACAGTTTTTCATTCACTCAACAGGGCATGGCGTCGGACTTGACATCCATGAATTGCCTGTGATCAGTGCGCGCTCTGAAACCATCATTGAAGAAAACATGGTCTTTACCATTGAGCCTGGCATTTACTTACC
This sequence comes from Sulfurospirillum diekertiae, assembly GCF_002309535.1. GTDB lineage: Bacteria > Campylobacterota > Campylobacteria > Campylobacterales > Sulfurospirillaceae > Sulfurospirillum > Sulfurospirillum diekertiae. The sequence goes on from NZ_CP023275.1 coordinate 317,450, forward strand.
AGAGCAATTTGGTGTGAGAATTGAAGATACCATTATCGCGCGATATGACGGTGCCGAGGTTATGGGGTGAAGCTAGAGCGCATTCGATTTTTCCCTACATGTAAAAAAGCGAGACCCTCTTTTTTACACCGCGCAGTGGTTGGACTGGGTGGCAATCAAGGCGATGTTAAAAAGCGTTTTGTGAAACTGTATCGCCTGTTTGTAAACGATCCACGTTTTTTTATTCAAGAGAGTTCGATGGTGCTTCAAAATCCACCTTTTGGCTACCTGGATCAGCCTGATTTTTACAATGCGGTTATTGTGTTGCAAACATCTCTAAGCGCAAAAGCATTGCTGAAAGTGCTTTTACGCTTAGAACATCTTTTCGGGCGAGTGAGGCTCTTTAAAAATGGACCAAGAACGCTGGATTTGGATATAATATTTTTCGATAATCAAAAAATTCAACAACCTAACTTAATCGTTCCACATCCTAGATGGCAGGAGCGAGCATCGGTTATCGTTCCACTCTTTACACTAAAAAGTTTTAAAGGATAGAGGTGAAATTTCATACGTTTAGTGGCGAAACACCAGCAGAAGCACTCAAGCAGGCTCAACAAGACTGTGGTGAAAATGCGCTTGTAATAAGCACCAAACAAATTCGCAAAAAGACCATTAGTACTTCAGCTCTGTATGAAGTGGTTGTTGCCATTGAAGATGATCAACCTACTGCTGTCCCTAAAAAACCAGAACCAAAAGTTGAGCACAAATATAAAAGTGGCGAAGATGTCCTTTTTAGCCTCTCTGAGGCGGCAAAACAAATCTCTCAAATTGCACAAGCTACGGGTGATATGGGGGGTACAAATGCTTCAAGAGAAGCAGAGCGAGCTCAAAATAGCGAGGGTATTGGCGAGATTAAATGTGAAATCAATAAGCTTGCCGATAAAATTAAACTGATTCAAGAGATGTTCTGGGAAGAGCGAGCCCCACACCGCAATCATTTAGCCATTCCTTCAGAATTTTCAGAGATCTATAAACTCGCAAAAACCAGTGGTATGGGCGAAGATCATTTAGAAAATATTATGAACCTTACGTTAGAACACATGCCTGTGCGAATGAAAAATAGTTCCGAGACAATCAAACGCTATTTTCAAGTCTTACTTCGCAAACTCATTCCTGTACGGATGGAAGCAGAACTTCCTAAAGGCAATAAGCGCGTGATGATGTTTGTGGGACCTACCGGTGTGGGAAAAACAACGACGATTGCAAAGTTGGCAGCACGTTACTCGTACATTCAAGAAAAGCGCGCCAAAGTGGGTATTATCACCCTTGATACTTATAGAATTGGTGCAGTAGAACAACTCTTTCAGTATGCTAAAATGATGCGCTTACCGATAGAGGATGTGGTTGATCCGAGTGATTTTAATAACGCTCTTTCATCGCTCAGCCATTGCGATGTGATTTTGATTGATACCGTAGGAAGCTCACAGTACGATAAAGATAAACTGGTGAAACTGAATAAGTTTTTACAAAGCTCACAATTACAAATTGACGTTAACTTAGTGCTCTCCGCAGGTAGTAAGCTTGAAGATCTTAAAGAGATCTACAAAAATTTCTCTTTTTTAGATATTGATACCCTGATTTTTACAAAATTTGATGAAACAAAGGTTTTTGGAACGATATTTTCTTTGATTTACGATATTGACAAACCTGTAAGTTATTTTTCCATTGGTCAAGAGGTGCCTGACGACATAGTTCCTGCATCCAGTGATTTTTTGGTTGAATGTATTTTAGATGGCTTTGAGAAAAAAAGAGGTGAATATGGAAACGCAGGCGAATAAACTCCAAGAACTAGTCGGCGCAGCTTCTGCTAACGAACATAGCCATACAAAATTTATTGCCATCACAAGCGGCAAGGGTGGCGTGGGTAAAAGTACAGTCAGTGCTAATATGGCAAATATCTTAGCAAATAATGGTTATAAAGTAGGGCTCTTTGATGCCGACATTGGCTTAGCAAACCTCGATGTCATTCTCAATGTTCGTATCGATAAAAATATTTTACATGTACTTAAAGGTGAGTGTACACTAGCAGATGTCATTGTCCCTATTAAAAAAAATCTTTTGCTGATTCCTGGTGAAAGTGGCGACGAGATCTTAAAATATTCCGAACAGTTTTTGTTTGAGCGCTTTTTGGAAGAGACCAAAGTACTGGATGATCTTGACTTTATGATTATTGATACAGGTGCTGGTATTGGGGGACATATTCAACTCTTTTTAGAAGCAGCCGATGAGGTGATTGTAGTAACGGTTCCTGACCCTGCTGCCATTACCGACGCCTACGCAACCATTAAGATTACCAGCAAAACGCAGTCTAATATTCATGTGATTTTGAACATGACCAAAAGCGAAAAAGAGGCACAACTCATTTTTGATAAGATCAATAAAGTAGCTATGGCAAATATTGGTAATGGTTTAAAGCTTAATCTTATAGGTAAACTGCCTGAGGATAAACTCATCTCCAAGAGCATTAAACAGCGCACACTTTTTACCAATGATGCACCCAATTCACTAGCCGCCCTTGATATGAAACGGATTGTCAACAATTTAGTTTATAAATTGGAACGAAAAGTGCTTAAAACTGATACAAATAAGAGCTTCGGAAGCTTTTTTAAGCGTATTATTGAGCAATTTTAGATACATTTTGTAAAGGTATTGTATGGTCAAATCAGAAAATTTCATCTACTTCTTCACCATATGTGGATTTTTTATTGGGTTGATGTTTTCGGTGCTAAATTTTACAGAACCAGAAGAGATACTCTTTTACACATTAGAAATAACGTTAGTTTTCTATCTTATTATCCATGTGGCTGTCATGAATTTCTTTGATTTTGATCGTTTAAGTACTTTTATTTTTGATAAAAAAGATCATGAAAGTATTGGTGATTACTTTATTCAAGAGTTGGAAAATAGAGAGAAGGTCATGGATAGTCTTTTAGCGAGCATTGATAATATGAATCAGCATTACGACAAGATAATGAAAGGCTCAATGGAGAGTAATGAATCCTACAGTAAAAAAGCAGCCTAATCCTTACAGTCAAAATCTTAAAAAAGAGCAAGACGAACTCGTTTTGCAATATCTCCCAGCAGTGCGCGCTATGGCGTATCGTCTTCGTGAGAGACTTCCTGCTTCGGTAGACGTCAACGATCTTATTTCGATTGGAACGGAAGAGATGATAAAACTCTCTCGCCGTTATGATAAAGACCAAAATGATTCTTTTTGGGGATATGGTAAAAAACGTGTTTATGGTTCGATGCTTGATTTTTTGCGCTCCTTAGATACAATGAGCAGAGCTAATAGACGTTTAATAAAAATGGTTGATAACGAGATTACTGCTTACTTGAGTGAGCATGGAAATGAACCTGATGATGCTTACTTGGCAAAAGCTTTGAATGAAGATATCGAAAAAATTGCTGAAGCACGCAATAGCTCAATGATCGTTTCAGTGATGTCTTTAAATGAGCAAATTACAATTTTATCAGGTGAAGATACTGCGCAGAAAGTCGAAAAAGATGAACTCATGGAGATGATTCAGAGTATTCTTTTAACCTTTGGTGAACGTGAGCAGATGATTATTCAGCTTTATTATTTTGAAGAGCTTAACCTCAAAGAGATCAGTGAAGTTTTGGATATTAGTGAGTCGAGAATTTCTCAAATTCATAAAAAGCTTTTAGCAAAGATCAAAGAACAATTGGGAATTAACCATGGCTGATATACTAAGTCAAGAAGAGATTGACGCACTTTTAGAAGTTGTTGAAGAGGATGGCGACACTCTCTCGACAGAAAATGAGAGTAGCGATACCAGGCAAGTCATCCTTTATGATTTTAAACGTCCTAATCGTGTTTCTAAAAAGCAGTTACGTGCGGTTAAAGGTATTCACGATAAAATGGCGCGAAATCTTGCTTCTCAAATCTCTTCTATTATGCGAAGTATTGTTGAAATTCAGCTTCATTCTGTCGATCAAATGACCTATGGCGAATTTTTGATGTCTCTACCTAGTCCAACAAGCTTCAACGTTTTTTCGATTAAGCCACTCGATGGTAATTGTATTATTGAAATTAACCCGTCCATTGCCTTTCCGATGATCGATAGACTTTTAGGCGGTCTTGGTGAGTCGTATGAATCGACACGTGAACTTACAGACATTGAATTAAATCTATTGGACGCCATTTTGCGTATTATTATGCAACGCCTTAAAGAAGGATGGGCGCCAATTACAGATATGTATCCAACGGTTGAGACCAAAGAATCCAGTCCAAACGTTGTTCAAATTGTTTCACAAAATGAAATCGTCATTATGGTGGTCATGGAGATTATTATAGGAAATTCCAGTGGGATGATTAACCTGTGTTATCCTGTTATTTATTTGGAGCCAATTCTCTCTCGTTTAGCAAATCGTGATATTATGTTGGGTGAAACTAGCGCTAAAAAAAGTCGTAATAAAGAGCTCAATACACTTATTTCGCGTGCCGAAGTTTTTAATGAAGCGATTATTGGGCAAGCAGAGCTGAGTGTGGGTGAACTTTTGGAACTTAAAAAAGGTGATATTGTCAGACTGGATCGCCCTGCTGATGATAAAGCTATTGTCATGATTGATAAAAAAGAGCTCTTTTTAGCGGAAATTGGTTTGCATCGTTTTCGTAAATCCATTAAAATAGAGAGTTTGGTTAAAACAGATAAAGATGAGGTTAAGAGTGCTTTAGAAGAATTAGAGCACATTCGAAAATCAAAAATTTCATCCTTTGATACAACGCAACAGGGGTAAGGTGTGAATACATTTGTACAATTATTACAGCAAGAGGTAGTCTCGACAATAGAGGGGTTAACGGGTATTGCACCTACCGTTGAACTTAACGCAGAAGAGAGTGGTGAGAGCAAACTCACACTCAGCCCTCCACTCGCCAAACTCGATATTACTGTGGGTGGTGAACTGCATGGTAAGATGCGTGTTACGATGGCAACATCTATTGCAACTGCCATTGGTGACATGATGCTAGGTGGTGAAGGTAATGAAAAGGAGGACATGGATGCTGAAGATCTTGATGCAACCAAAGAGATTATCTCTAACATCCTTAGCTCTTTTTCACGCTCACTTGGTAGCCAAAAAAATATGCCTAAACTTGAATTTGAAATTGAAAATGTTGAGTATATAGATCCGAACAGTACGATTGATTTTAAGGGCTTTGAGAAGCTTTTTATTTATAATTTAGCTGTTCACAATTCGCATGATACCATTGCATTTGCTATTACGCATGAACTGACTCCTCTTATTGGTGAAGAGGTTTCCGCCCCATCTGCTTCATCTGCGGCAGCACAAGAATTTATATTTGAAGAACCTAAAAAAGTTGTCACAAATATGAGTCCCGAAGAGCTTAGCAATATCGAACTTATTAAAGATGTTAGGCTTCCAATTCGTGTACGTATTGGCTCTAAAAAAATGCTTTTAAAAGATGTTTTGAGTATGGATATAGGTTCTGTGATTGAACTTGATCAATTAGCAAATGATCCATTAGAAATCCTTGTTGGCGATAAAGTTATTGCCATGGGTGAAGTGGTGATTGTAGATGGTAACTTTGGTGTACAAATAGGTGAAATTGGTACCAAACGTGAACGACTTGAAAAATTACGATAGTAGAGATTATGCAACAACAAAAACATATTAAAGATACGGAACGTAGTAATGAGTGGAGTGTTCTTCGGATTATGTCAGATTTTGTCAAAGGATTTGATGAACTTCAAGATTTAGGACCTTCTGTTACTTTTTTTGGTAGTGCTAGATTTCACGCCAATAATCGTTATTATCAAGATGCACATACACTTGCGTATAAGTTAGGGAAGAAAGGCTATTCCATTATTACCGGTGGCTCAAAAGGAATTATGGAAGCAGCCAATAAAGGTGGCTTTGATTCCGAAAAATGCCAATCTATAGGGCTGAATATTAATCTTCCACATGAACAATCGGGTAACCAATACACTACGAAACATCTTAATTTTGACTATTTTTTTGTACGTAAAGTAATGTTGGTTAAATACTCTCTTGCCTATGTTATCTTTCCAGGCGGTTTTGGAACACTTGATGAATTTTTTGAAGCGTTAACCTTGACCCAAACAGGTAAAATTACGAAAATTAGTATTTTTTTGTATGGCAAAGATTATTGGGAAAAGCTACTTGATTTTATTAAAACAACCATGGTGGAACATCATACCATTCGCCCTGAAGATGTTGAGCTCATTATTCTTACCGATGATCTGGATGAGATTGTTACGAAAATAGATGAGCGTTTGGTGCTTTATATTAATGAGCTTAAAAATGAAGGTTTGGAGCATAGTCATTACTATCAAAAAGCTGTAGAATTTTTATCAAATCAAGAGTAAAAATGACAAAAAAATTATATTTCCAATACCTGCTAAAAAAACATTTGCCTCTTTTAGGAGCTCTTTTATTATTGAGTTTTGTTCTTTATGAAATTAGTTTTTATATCTTTAAAACGTATCGTTCTTTTTTTAATTCTGATGCTGCCATTGCTAATATTTTAGCAGAAGAAATGGTCCTTGCAGGGAGTTTTTTCCCAAGTCATTGGTGGTATGTCAACAATGATCTTTGGGTTTTTTATAAACAATTACTCGTCATTCCATGGGTCCTTGCGGGCAAAAATGGTTATTTTGCACACGCCTTTACAGTTTTTGAAGTCAGTGTGTTTATGATCGTATTTATTTATCTCTTTTTGCGTTCTTTAATGCTTTCTCGTGCTTCTGCCATTATGGGTGGTGTGGTTGTTTGTATTGCTTATTCGCCAATGTATTTACGAGAACTTTTTGGTGAAGCTGCCTATACGTGGTACTTTCTTTTTATGATCGGATTTATGTTTATTTTTCGCAAGCTTAGCCCTCATGTCATTAGCAAGAGTACGCAAATTAAGGCTTTTATCTTTTTTATGATGTTGCTTTATTTACTGGTACTTGCGAATCCTATACGTTTTTTTGTTTATTATGTTGTGCCTTTTTTTGGAGCACTTGCTTTAAGTATTTACTTTGCTAGAGATAGTATTAAAACATTTCAACATGCAGTGTATCGCCTTTTATCTGTCAAAAAAATGGTTATTTTTGCTTTTGCATGTTTGGTAATGGGACTTGCTGGAATGGCGCATTACAATCTTTTGGAGAGTTTGCATTTAGCGGGTGGTGCCAATAATGCAGGACTTGTTTCACTTGAAATTCTCCCCGTACATGCGGCACATGCTTTTTTAGGATTACTCAATTTTATAGGAGCTGAATGGAATGAAGGTGTTCGAGCATCGTCTATTGAGGGTGCCATTTCACTTTTAAAATTTGCACTTTACCCGTGTGTTTTAATTATTCCAGCGTTACATGTAAAAAAAGCTTTTTATCAGATGAGCGCAACGGAGCGCTTTTTTGTTCTTTTCTCCTATGTGGGGTTTGCCATTATTTATATTCTTTATTCGACAACGGCATTGCATGAAAGTGCATGGGCTGCGCGTAACAATATTCGCTATATCTCCCCTTTTATTATGATGATTTTGGTTTGTAACGTTATTATGTGGCGCTTTTTTTCTTTGTTTTCCAAAGTTATTTTATCCGTCTGTTTAGCAATGGCATTGGGATTATCGTGGAACTATGTCTCCCCTAAAGAGTGGCGTGGAATTGTTGATGAGCGGATCGCTTTGGTAGAAGAGCTTAAAAGCAGAGGGTTACATTTTGGCTATGCGGAATATTGGGATTCACACCTTTATACGGTCTTTAGTGATGGCGACGTGGATATTCGTCCGATTGAGGTTGATGAAAAAGGTATTTCGCTTGTCAAATGGTTATCCAGTGATCGATGGTATCAGAAAGACTCAACCGATGGGAAGGTCTTCTTTATGCTTAAACATGAAGATATTGCTGATTTCAACGTAAGCCTTAAAAATCTTAATATGCCTGATCCCATTGATCAATTTGCAATGAATCAATACACTATATATGTTTTTGAAAAAAATCCGCTTTATGTGAAAAAAAGTAAAGCAGAAGCTAGGAAGAAAAAGCGTATAATGACAGCTCCGTAATTTACATGTAAAGGTGTCGCGTGGAGTCTGTCAAAATTAGTGTCGTTTCTCCCATTTATGGCTGTAAAGAGTGCTTGTTTGAACTGTATGACCGTTTGGTTAAAACACTCAGCCAAATCACAGATAATTTTGAAATTATTTTGGTGAATGATGCCTGTCCTCAAGCTTCTTGGGAGCGTATAGTGATGTTGTGTGCTAAAGATGCACGTGTTAAAGGCATCAATCTTTCACGTAATTTTGGTCAACATTATGCCATTACCGCGGGACTTGATCATGCCAAAGGCGATTGGGTTGTTGTGATGGATTGTGATTTACAGGATAGACCTGAAGAGATCATCAAGCTTTACAACAAAGCATTGGATGGCTATGATATTGTCTTTGGCAAACGTGTTGAACGTCAAGATACTTTCCTTAAACGCCTTGGTTCCCAAGTGTTTAACAGAGTTTTAGAGTATTTTACTGAGACCAAACATGATAATAGCATTGCCAATTTTGGTATTTATGCTCAAAAGGTTGTGGAAACAATTAATCGTTACCGTGAACAAAGTAGGGACTTTTTGTTGTTTGCTCAAATGGTAGGATTTAAAAAGGCTGAGATTGAGATTGAGCATGCTGCACGTGCGTATGGATCATCTTCCTATAATCTTTCCAAATTGATCCGTTTAGCCATTGATTCCATTGTGTCACACTCTAACAAGCCATTAAGGCTCTCTATTCAGTTAGGATTTTTTATTGCGTTAATTAGTCTTATCTATGCCTGTTGGCTCGTGATTCGTTACTTTTTCTATCATACGCCAGCGGAAGGTTGGACCAGCTTAATGGTATCCATGTTTTTCATGTTTGGACTTCTGTTTGCCATTATTGGCATTGCAGGACTTTACATTGGGAAGATTTTTGATGAGGTTAAAAGACGACCTCTTTATATTATTCAAGAGACAATTAATTTATGAAAAAAATAGCAATTTTACAATCAAACTATATCCCATGGAAGGGATATTTTGACATTATTGGCAGTGTGGACGAATTTGTCCTTTATGATGATATGCAGTACACCAAAAATGATTGGCGTAACCGCAATAAAATTAAAACGCAAAATGGGCTTCAGTGGTTGAGCATTCCTGTGCGTCAAGAGAGCTTGCACCAAAAGATTAATGAGACCAAAATTATTGATCCGAAATGGAATGTCAATCATTGGCGTAGTATTTCTCAAAGCTATGCCAAGGCACCACATTTTAAAGCGTACAAAGAGCAAATGGAAGCGTTGTATATGAGCGCAACGATGGAGACGATTAGCGAGATCAATCGTCATTTCATTGATGCCATCTGCGCAATGATTGAGATCAAAACGGTCATTCGAGACTCACGTGAATTTGTTTTAGCCGATGGTAAAAGTGAGCGACTCTTGGCACTCTGTCAAGATTTGGGTGCGACAACGTATCTGAGTGGTCCAGCGGCGCGTGATTATCTGGATGAATCTATTTTTAAAGAAGCGGGGATAGCAGTCGAGTGGATGGATTACAGTGGGTATGAAGAATACCACCAACTTTTTCCTCCCTTTGAACACGGCGTTAGTGTGATCGATCTGATCTTAAATGAAGGCGAAAATGCCAAAAACTTTTTAAAGAGTACACCAAAATGATACATTTTAATAAACCTCCATTAACCGGAAACGAAGAGAAATATCTTTTAGAGACCCTGCACAGCCTTAAAATGTCAGGCGATGGTGTTTTTGGAAAGCGTTGTCAAAAATGGTTTGAAGAACGCTATCACTGTTCTAAAACCTTGCTTACCCCGTCATGTACACATGCGCTTGAAATGGCTGCTTTGTTACTCGAAATCAAGGAGGGTGATGAAGTCATTATGCCAAGTTACACGTTTGTGAGCACCGCTGATGCGTTTGCCTTGCGTGGTGCGAAGATCGTTTTTATTGATGTTCGACCTGAAACGATGAATATTGACGAACGACTCATTGAAGCAGCGATTACCCCTAAAACCAAAGTGATTGTTCCAGTGCATTATGCTGGTGTAGGATGTAATATGGATATTATTATGGATATTGCACGTCGCCATAATCTTTTTGTCGTGGAAGACGCTGCACAAGGGTTTGAGTCAACGTATAAAGGCAAGCCACTTGGAACGATTGGGCACTTGGGTGCGTTTAGTTTCCATGAAACGAAGAATGTGACCAGTGGTGGTGAAGGTGGATTATTACTGATTAATGATGAGCGTTTTTTACAACGTGCCGAAATTATCCGTGAAAAAGGAACCAATCGTAGCCAATTTTTTAGAGGAATGGTGGACAAATACAGTTGGGTAGATATTGGGAGTAGCTATTTGCCTTGTGAATTTCAATCTGCCTACTTGTGGGGGCAACTTGAAATGGTGGATACCATTCAAACACACCGACTCAACAGTTGGAAAGCGTACTATGAGAGACTTGAACCACTGGCAAAAAAAGGGTTGATCGAGCTTCCCTTTATTCCTGATGGATGCTCTCACAATGCACATATGTTTTATTTAAAAGTGAAAGATTTAGACGAAAGAACTGCGCTTTTAGAAAAATTCAAAGAGCTTAATATTGGTGCTGTTTTTCATTATATCCCATTGCATAGTGCACCTGCTGGATTAAAATTTGGACATTTCTTTGGGAAAGATATTTATACTACAAAGGAGAGTGAGCGTTTGATTCGCCTTCCAATGTATTATGGCTTGACACTCGAAGAGATCGATTCTGTTTGTGAAGTTTTGATAAAATGGAGTGCACGTTAATGGCGCATTTATACATCTTTGGAACGATTTTTTTTACCGTCTATGGTCAGCTTGTGATCAAATGGCGTATCCCTTTTCATGGGCATTTACCCGATGCATCAGCTGAAAAACTCTTCTTTTTACTCAAACTTTTTTTAGACCCATTTATTTTGAGTGGTTTTGTTTCTGCATTTATCGCCTCTTTATGTTGGATGGCAGCTATGACAAAGTTTGAACTCAGCTACGCTTATCCGTTTATGGGACTTACCTTTGTGGTTGTTTTTGTCTCTTCGGTCTTTTTATTTAGTGAAAGCGTTACTCTTTATAAAATCCTTGGTCTTGCCTTGATCGTGCTGGGAATTTTTATCTCCAGTCGCGCCTAATTACTGCGATAATATCAGATAAAAACCATTGAAAGAGTGAAGAGAGAAAATTCTCTCTTCACATGAGTATTTTAGCGAGAGCGCATACGTCTGAGCTGTCCATCTTGCAGCTCTTCTTTAGTAATTTTACCGTCTTTGTTGGTATCAAAGTAGGCAAAATCAGGTGAATTGGCAGCATTTCTCATAGGCATCCCCGCTTCCGCCCTTGCGCTCATACGCTCAGCTTTCACTGCATCAAACTCTTCTTTGGTAATGACCCCATCTTTGTTTTTATCATACGCTTCAAATGCAAGAGGTCCACGCGTTGTATCTGCGGCAAAAAGATTTAAACCTACAAAACTTACCATGGTTAAAAGCATGAGTGCTTTTTTCATTTTGACTCCTTCGTTTGGATTGTTTTAAGTAATTCTAAGAGCTCGATAGGCTTTACATGTAAAGCTTCTGCACACTCTTTCAGTGTTGAATTCTCTGTTGCATTAAAGCCTTTTTCGTGGATAATTTGTAGTGCTTTTTCAAGCTCAAATGCTTGTTGTATGCTTGCTTCTTTAAGGGTTAATTTACCATATCCTCCACCAGAAGAAGAACTTTGAGGTTGAGGTTTGGTGTTAATGATATCAAAAATTTGTGCGGGAGATTTGCCGTTTTCTTTTGCAATTTGTGCAATAGATTTTGTAAGCGTGGCACCTTGAATTTGATGAGCGTTCAGTTGTGACATGATGGTAATAACATTGCTATTAGTACGCTGTGAAAACTCTTCTAAACTTGAGAGTTCAGCATGTCCATAAGGTGCTTGATCGGCTTTTTTTTCCCAAGAGGCTTTTATCTCATCTTGAAAATCCAAAAATTGTTCGAATGGTACCCAATAATAAAGGGTTCCAAAAAGAAAAAGAAGATTCAATCCAAGGGCTAAAAGAAACTCTTTAGTAAACAGTGAAAACTCTCGTGATTTGTTCATCAAATAGTTGATAAGTGCATTCCAATTAAGATAAATATGAAAAAGCATACCTACCAAAAAAAGCACCATAAAGGTTACATGTAAATGAGTATAGTGTGTTTTATCAAGCCCTAAAATCTCCCAGTTCGTCCAGTTGGCTACTCTGCCTTTGGGGGAAAGAAAAAGGATAATGCCTGTGTAACTCATTACAAGAAAAGAAAATCCGATACATAAAGAGATAAAGCGTCTGAGCGAGTACATGTGAGTCCTTTATTTTCTTATAATATAAATAAACTTTGCTGATAGTATGACACTTTAATGTTAAAAGAGTGTTAACGCTATCTTAAGTCCCTATTGGATAAAATAGAGAACTTTTTGATGTAAAGGATATTTCATATGAGAGGCTACAAAGTCTTTGCAGGAACAGCAAATCCAGAGTTTGCTAAAAGGGTTGCCAAACATCTTTCATTACCACTTTCAGCGGCTGAAATCAAACGCTTTAGCGATGGTGAGATCAGTGTTCAAGTGAGTGAGAGTGTACGTGGAAAAGATGTTTTTATTATTCAATCAACATGTGCCCCTGCGAATATTAATTTAATGGAATTGCTTATTCTAACCGATGCTCTACGCAGAAGTTCAGCGAACAGCATTACTGCGGTTATGCCTTATTTTGGCTATGCACGACAAGATAGAAAAGCGGCTCCTCGTGTTCCTATTACGGCAAAACTTGTTGCCAATATGATTCAAACAGCAGGTATTGATCGTGTTGTAACCATTGACCTTCATGCGGGTCAAATTCAAGGCTTCTTTGATATTCCTGTTGATAACCTTTACGGTTCTATCATATTTAACGATTACGTTAAAGCTAAAAATCTTAAAAATCCTATCATTGCAAGCCCCGATATTGGTGGTGTTGCACGTGCTCGAAGTTTTGCAAAACTTTTGGGCGTTGATATGGTTATTGTCGATAAGCGTCGCGAAAAAGCCAATGTATCAGAAGTCATGAACATCATTGGTGATGTTGCGGGTAAAGATGTTATTTTGGTTGATGATATGATTGACACAGCAGGTACCATTGTCAAAGCGGCTGAAGTGTTGAAGAAAAAAGGTGCAACCAGTGTTATGGCATGTTGCACACATGCGGTTTTAAGTGGTCCAGCGTATGAGCGTATTTCTAAAGGTGATTTGGATGAGCTTATCGTTACTGATACTATTCCCCTCAAAGAAGCCAATGATAAAATCAAAGTGCTTAGTGTTGCTCCTGTCTTTGCAGAAGTTATTCGTCGTGTCTATCACAATGAAAGTGTCAATGGATTGTTTGTTTAATGCAGAAACATATTCGTAATTTTTGTATTATTGCTCATATCGACCATGGTAAAAGTACCTTAGCCGATCGTCTTATTCAAGAGTGTGGTGCGGTCAGTGCGCGTGAAATGACGGCGCAGATGATGGATACTATGGACATCGAAAAAGAGCGTGGCATTACCATTAAAGCACAAAGTGTGCGACTGACCTATGTGAAAGATGGACAACCCTACATTCTTAACCTTATCGACACTCCCGGCCACGTTGACTTTTCCTATGAAGTGAGCCGTTCTTTAGCTTCCAGTGATGGTGCGCTTTTGGTGGTCGATGCCTCTCAAGGTGTTGAAGCCCAAACCATTGCCAATGTCTATATTGCTTTGGAAAATAACTTAGAAATTATTCCCGTTCTTAACAAAATAGACCTTCCTGCGGCTGATCCTGAGCGTGTGAAAGATGAGATTGAGCATACCATTGGACTGGATTGTTCCGAAGCTTTAAGTGTTAGTGCAAAAAGCGGTATTGGAATTAGAGAACTTCTGGACACACTGGTCGATAAAATCCCCGCTCCAACAGGTGATGAAAATGCTCCTACCAAAGCGCTCATTTACGATAGTTGGTTTGACAACTATTTAGGTGCGCTTGCGTTGGTTCGCGTTTATGATGGCGCGATCAAAAAAGGGCAAGAAGTCTATGTCATGGGTACGGGTAAAAAGCATGAAGTCTTAAACCTTATGTATCCGCATCCCCTTGTGTTAGAAAAAACACCGATGATTAAAACGGGTGAAGTGGGCATTGTTGTACTGGGGCTTAAAAACGTGGGTGATGTTAAAGTCGGCGATACTATTACGGATTTTCGGAATAAAACGAAAGAGCCGATCGCTGGGTTTAAAGAGGTCAAACAGTTTGTTTTTGCGGGACTTTACCCGATTGAAACTGATAAATTTGAAGAGCTTCGAGACGCACTCGATAAGCTGAAACTCAATGACTCAAGTATCTCCTATGAGCCTGAAACGTCTGCCGCACTGGGCTTTGGCTTTCGGGTTGGCTTTTTGGGGCTTTTGCATATGGAAGTCATTAAAGAGCGTTTGGAGCGAGAGTTTGACCTTGATCTTATCGCAACCGCCCCAACGGTAACCTATAAGGTGAAAACGACCAAAGGGACAGTTTTAGACATTCAAAACCCAAGTCAACTGCCTCCGGTCAATGAATTTGAAGAGATTCAAGAACCGTATGTCAAAGCAACCGTGTTAACACCGACGGAGTTTTTGGGCAACATTATTATACTCATGAATAACAAACGTGGTATGCAAAAGAAAATGGACTACCTCAGTCCTGAGCGTGTGCTTTTGGAGTATGAAATTCCACTTAACGAAATCGTGATGGACTTTTACGACAAACTCAAATCAGTCTCTAAAGGGTACGCAAGCTTTGATTACGAACCGATTGGGTATCAAGTGGGTGATTTGGTCAAGCTTGATCTTTTGGTTGCAGGTGAGCCTGTGGATGCGCTTTCCATCATTGTGCCTCGTGTGAGCGCGCAAACTAGAGGACGTGATTTTGTTAAAGCGATGAAAGAGATCGTTCCACGACAGCTTTTTGAAGTAGCGATTCAAGCGAGTATTGGCACGAAAGTCATTGCGCGTGAAACGGTTAAATCTATGGGTAAAAACGTGACCGCGAAATGTTACGGTGGTGATATTACGAGGAAGCGAAAACTGCTTGATAAACAAAAAGAGGGTAAGAAACGCATGAAATCCATTGGTAAAGTGCAACTGCCGCAAGAAGCGTTTCTCACCATCCTCAAAATCGACTAATCTTTACATGTAAATGCGTTGCCATCTTTGTTTAAATCTTAGTTGGCAACCACTTTGTAAAACCTGCCTGCAAACCATTTTAGCCCCAACGCCTGCTTTTAGGGTGTTGGAAAGCGGACTGAAAGTCTACTCTTTTTATAACTACAACGACATAGCGCCACTGCTCCACACCAAACATACCTACATCGGCGCTAAAATCTTCGCACAACTTGGGCATCACACCTTCTTTGAATTTTTAAAAACCTTTGAACTCCCCAAGGGCATTTGTGCCATTCCCATCGACGATCATGTGAGACACGGCTATTCACACAGCGCCATTTTAGCCAAAGCCACCAAACCATTTTTAACACCACTGTATGGAAGTTTAAGAGCGCAAAATCATGAGAGTTATTCGGGCAAAAGCAGAGCCTTCAGACAAGCCAATAAACGCAATTTCATCGTTACATGTAAAGATGAAATGGATGTTATTTTGATTGATGATATTGTCACCACGGGAAGTACTTTGGAAGAGGCGCATGAGACACTTAAACAGCATGGGGTGAACGTATTGTTTGCACTTGTTTTGGCAGATGCGAAAGAGAACTAATCCAGTCTCTTTCAACATTTACATGTAAAATGTTTTAGATATCTTTTGCCAACTCTTTTTCTTTACGAATAATATACCAACCAAGAATAGCTCCCAATAAAAAGACAGCGATAACATAAAAACCTGCGGCGTATTTGCTGAAAAAGTTTGCTAGAATTGGGATGAGAAAAGCAGTTAATGCCCCTGTGATAGCGTAGGAAATATTGAACGAAAAAGCAACGCCACTGTACCTGACTTTTGCAGGAAAGGCTCTTACCATGTAGTAAGGGAATGCCCCAACGATACCAATACTAAAGCCAACAATGGGATACGTGATGTAGAGCATTTCTCTGCCTGCAGAAAGGGATGAGAGGAATACGATCGTTGCGATAACAACAAAAAGGCATCCTATCATAATGACTTGACCAATCGAAAATTTATCGGTAAGGTAGCCATAAAAGACACATCCAAGCGCTAAACCAGCGGTTGCAAGCAGTCTTGAAATAGAGACATCCATTTCGGAAAAACCAAATTGTCCTTGTAAATAGACATGCGACGTAACGATAATCACCATGATGCCCGCAGAGAGAACCCAGGTGAGTAAAATAGAAAGTGTCACTTGGGGTAAATAATTGGACAAAACGTCCCAAATAGGTAATTTTTTCGAAATTTCCTTCTCGCCACGTTGTTGCATTTCAAGAAAAATAGGCGTTTCTTTGAGCCATTGTCTTAGGTACATGGCAATAAAACCGAAAATACCACCCACGATAAAGGGAATTCTCCACGCCCAAGCATGCATTTCGCTTGCATTAAAATTGCTTTGCATTAAGATAGAAACGATAGAGCCAAGCAGAATGCCAAGTGTCAGGCCCGAAGTCAGTGTTCCACACGCAAGCCCAACTTTATCTTTTGGTACATGCTCCGCTACAAAGGTCCAAGCACCGGGTATTTCACCACCGACTGCAAGTCCTTGACAAACACGAAGAAGTAGAAGAAAAACAGGCGAAAAATAACCCACAACGGCATAGGTTGGTAGACAACCAATCAGAAGTGTAGGAATAGCCATCAGAAGAATACTGAGAGTAAACATACGTTTTCTGCCCAGTAAATCGCCAAAATGTGCCATGACAATGCCACCAAAAGGACGTGCTAAATAACCGGCTGCAAAAATACCAAATGTTTGTAATTGACTCAGCCACATAGGCATGTCTGCAGGGAAAAACAAGCTACCAATCACTTTGGAAAAAAAGACAAAAATAATAAAGTCATAAAACTCTAATGCTCCACCAAAAGCAGAAAGGGAAAGTGTTTTGTAATCTTGAGCGCAGAGCATTCTTTTATGCTTCATTGCCGTATGTTGCTGAGCCATTGTGCTGTCCTTTGGTTTTTAAAAGCTTAAATTATAACGAAAATTTATCGGACGCAATAGGTTTTACATGTAAAAAACTGTTTATAAAATAAGCATTGAAAATAGGAAGTGTGGTAGATTGAATTTTGTTGGTGAGCCAGTTTAGACTCTATCACATGAATTTATAAGAATAGGTGATGGGCTATTTTTCTCTACATGTAATTTCATCATCAGCAAAAGTATTTGGTACATGTCTTTGTCATTACGTTTTGCAATCGTTTTCAATGTATCTTCATCCTTTTCAACTGTAATATGGTTTTCCAAAAGTTTTTCTTTTATGAAATCAGCATCAAAATGAAACAGTACACACAGTGCATGAAAAGATTGATGTTTAGTATTTTGAATCAGAAAGTCTATGTTGTCTTCATTGCGGATATGTTTGTTCAAAATAATGGCAATACTTTCTTGCAAAAGTTTTCGAATCGTGCATCTTCTTAACCAAGCATGTACGCCTAAAAGCCCGATAATTATAAGTGCAGCCAGCTTATGTAACAGGAGGTTTGAGAATGTATAAGAACCTAATACAAAAGCGATTCCCGTGGTATAAAGAGTAATAAACATCACAATAATGGCTATAATTATTATGACTTTAAGAACTGTTTCATTAAAGCGTGTAAACATAAAATTCCTTTAAAAGGGGTCAGGGCTAAACTTTTAACTTTTCAATATTCCATGTTATAATTCTAGCAAAAAAAGATGGTAAGTATGTCACGAAGGTTACGCATTGAAAGTTTAGGCTATCATCATGTCTATAACAGAGGAGTTGCTAAAAGTGCAGTATTTATAGACGAGATAGATAAAGCAAAGTTTATAGAACTGATGGCCAGTATGGCGAGAGAGTATAAATTCAATATCCATGCTTTTTGCCTAATGGACAATCATTATCACATTTTAGTTCAAAATACACGGGAAAATCTCTCTTCAGGAATGCGTCAACTGGGCGCACAGTATGCAAGTTACTTCAATAAACGCCATTGCAGAGTAGGGCATTTATGGCAAGATCGCTTTAAGTCATGGTATGTTTTAGATGACAAATACCTCTTCACGCTTTTCAAATACATCGAATCCAATCCGCTTAAAGCTAAAATGACAAATATAATCGGCGAGTACATGTACTGCGCAACGTATAGCATGCTCAAAGATGCCGTGCCACCTTTCTTGCAAAATTCATTTGTATTGCGAGATTACAATACACAAGAGTTGTTTGATCTTTTAAGTATTCCTCTAAGTGCTTTGGAGCGTTTAACTATAGACGCATTTCACAAAACAAAGTATAAGCATGAAGATGGTCAGATAGCACTTTTACACAAAGAAGAACTATCAAATTACTTTTTACATGTAAAGAATAAAGAACAACGAAATGAAGCGATAAAAAATGCATATGAAGATGGATATAGCAAAACAGATATTGCAAAAAAACTTTCTCTAAGCGTTGCAGGAGTGAGTAAAATTCTCAAAAGTTAAAAGTTTAGCCCTGACCCCTATTGAAACCAAAGGAAAAGTAAAGTACAATGAAACAATTTTACATTGCAAGGCTAATGAATGGATAATATTTTTGATTCGAACCAAGACATCAAAACAGTAAGTATTGAAGAGTCGATAAAGACCAGTTATCTTGATTATTCGATGAGCGTTATCATTGGGCGTGCACTTCCGGATGCACGAGATGGACTAAAACCCGTACACAGAAGAATTTTATATGCGATGAATGATCTTGCGATCTCTTCGCGCAGCCCGTACAAGAAATCAGCCCGTATCGTCGGTGATGTTATCGGTAAATACCATCCACATGGTGATACAGCGGTTTATGACGCTCTTGTTCGTATGGCACAGCCGTTTTCAATGCGAATTCCGATTGTTGATGGACAAGGAAACTTCGGTTCAATAGACGGCGATAGTGCGGCAGCGATGCGTTATACGGAAGCGAGAATGACACCACTGGCAGAAGAGCTTCTTCGCGATCTTGATAAAGACACTGTTGATTTTGTTCCAAACTATGATGATAGTATGATCGAACCAGACGTATTGCCAAGTCGTGTTCCTAACTTACTTCTTAACGGCTCAAGCGGTATTGCAGTTGGTATGGCAACGAATATTCCACCACACTGCTTAGACGAGCTTTTAGACGCACTTCTTCTTTTGATTGAAAATCCAGAAGCAACCTTAGATGAGGTGATGGAGTTTATCAAAGGTCCTGATTTTCCAACTAGTGGTATTATCTTTGGT
This sequence comes from Sulfurospirillum diekertiae, assembly GCF_002309535.1. Classification (GTDB taxonomy): domain Bacteria; phylum Campylobacterota; class Campylobacteria; order Campylobacterales; family Sulfurospirillaceae; genus Sulfurospirillum; species Sulfurospirillum diekertiae. Next base: position 336,931 of record NZ_CP023275.1, read on the forward strand.
AAAAAAGGAATTCTTGAGGCGTATAAAACGGGACGCGGTCGTGTAAGAATACGTTCTAAAGTGCATATTGAGAAAAAAGGCAATAAAGATATCATTGTTATTGATGAGCTACCATATCAAGTCAATAAAGTTCGTTTGATTGAGCAAATTGTAGCGCTTGTTAAAGACAAGATGATTGAAGGTATCAGTGAAATCAGAGATGAAAGTGATAGAGATGGTATTCGTTTGGTCATTGAGCTTAAACGTGAAGCGATGAGCGATATCGTTCTCAATAACCTTTATAAATCCACCAATCTTGAAGTGACTTTTGGTGTTATTTTACTTGCAATTCATAACAAAGAGCCAAAAGTCTTTACGTTGATTGAGCTTTTACTCCTCTTTTTACGCCACCGTAAAACGGTTATTATTCGCCGTACTATTTTTGAGCTTGAAAAAGCCAAAGCCAAAGCCCATATTTTAGAGGGTTTAACAATTGCACTTGATAACATTGATGAGATCATCGCACTTATTAAAGGCAGTGCCGATACGAAGAGTGCAAAAGACGGCTTGATCGAACGATTTAATCTCAGCGAAGTTCAAGCGGGCGCTATTTTAGACATGAGACTCCAACGCCTTACAGGACTTGAGAGAGAAAAAATTGAAAATGAGCTTGCAGAATTGCTTAAAGAGATCCAATATCTTACAGACATTCTTAAAAGTGAAGTTGTGTTAAATGATCTTATCAAAAAAGAACTGATTGAAATTAAAGACAAATTCAAATCAAAACGTATTACAGAAATCGTTGATGATTATGATGATATTGACGTTGAAGATTTGATCGCCAATGAGTCTATGGTTGTAACCATTACACATCGTGGTTATATCAAACGTGTACCATTGAAACAGTATGAGAAACAAAAACGTGGTGGTAAAGGTAAAATTGCAGTAACCACATACGATGATGACTTTATCGAGAGCTTCTTTGTTTCCGATACCCATGACACGTTGATGTTTGTGACAGACCGTGGACAACTCTACTGGCTCAAAGTTTATCGAATTCCAGAAGGAAGTAGAACCGCTAAGGGTAAAGCAGTTGTTAACCTCATTCAGTTACAAGCGGATGAAAAAATTATGGCAATTATTCCAACAACCGATTTTGATGAAACCAAATCATTGGCATTCTTCACGAAAAACGGTGTCATCAAACGTACCAACCTTAGTGAATTTAAAAATATCCGCTCCGTGGGCGTTAGAGCGATTACATTGGATGATGACGATGAATTAGTCACCGCAAAAGTCGTAACGCAAGAAACGAAAAATCTTTTCATTGTCACTAAAAAAGGTATGTGTATACGATTTGAAGTAAGTGATGCAAGAGAGATCGGCAGAACTGCACGAGGGGTCACAGGCATTCGCTTTAAAGAAGAGAATGATCGAGTTGTAGGTGCCGCAGTAATTTATAACGATCAAGAAGAGCTTTTAACTGTCACTGAAAAAGGTATCGGAAAACGTACAACGGCGGAAGAGTATCGATTGCAAGGCCGTGGTGGTAAAGGTGTGATTGCTATGAAACTTACACCGAAAACTGCCGATCTAGTAGGTGTTGTTATTGTTGATGAAGACAAAGACCTTATGGCACTGACAAGCAATGGTAAAATGATTCGTGTTGATATGGAAACCATCCGAAAAGCAGGACGTAATACCAGTGGTGTTAAGGTTGTTTCAGTTGAAGGTACTGATATTGTTGCAAGTATTGCGCGATGCCCAAAAGAAGAGATCGATGAGCTTGAAGGTGAATTTGAAGAAGGAGACGAGGGTTCTAATGAAGGAAGCTTGATCTCTGATATAACTCCAAGCGAAGAGTAATTGGAATAGTAGTTGCTTAAAGATAAAAAAATATTTAAAGGTGTCCCTATGAATAGATGGTTTGTAACACTTTTGGCAAGTTTGGGTTTAATTTTATTGGTTGCAGGGTGCTCAGCAAAAAAGGATGAACCACCTAAAAATCCAAAAGACGCTATGTATGATTTTAGTAATGAAAAATCAATTGTCGTTTATGGTGAAGGTATTGCACCTCAAAATACAGTTTCTCCAGCACAAGCAATTGCATTAGCAAAACGTGCTGCAATTACCGATGGGTATCGCCAACTGGGAGAGAAACTTTATGGTGTCAAAATCAATTCTACTGAAACCGTTAGAGATGCAATGTTGAAAGATTCTCGTATTACTGCACAAGTGAATGCTTTGATTAAAGATGCTGCGATTACGGATGCAACCTTTAAAGATGGTTTGTACAGTATCCGTATGGAAGTTACTATGAGTGCACGTAGGTGGCAAGAACTTTTTGCTTATTAATAGGTCTGACACAAGCGCTTTTTTGCAGTGATCTTTTTTGGTTTTCATACAAAATTGTCACTGTAAATGGCCTTGTCGTTTATGAACAAAAAAACATTGCTCCTGTAATGATCCCTTATGAGGGCAAAGTACAGAAGTTATGCTCTATTGTGCTATCCAACACGCAAAACCTTCCTAAAGAGCAATTTTTGCGAAAACACTTTGATGATATTCTTCCCTGCTTCTATCAACTTTCCTCACATCTTCTTGCCTGGGATGATCAATATCTGAAACATGGAAATGATAGGATAGAGTTGGTCATCGAGCCGGTGCGCTTTACAGTAGATTTTAAAGATGAATTCGCTACCATAAATGCCATTAGGTAAAACTTTTTTTGGTAGGATTGATTCAAAATGCATGTTGCAATTGTAGAAGATGATATAAATATGAGAAAATCCCTTGAGATAGCACTTGGGGAGTATGAAGAATTTAAAATCTCTACGTACAAAAGCGCACTTGATGCACTTAAAAAGATTGATTCCAGTGTCGATTTGATTGTGACGGATATTAATATGCCTGGGATGGACGGTATTGAGTTCATTAAAAAACTAGATGGTGCTTATGACATCATCGTTATTACAGGCAATGCAACACTCAGTCGTGCCATTGAGTCTGTTCGTTTAGGTGTGAAAGATTTTTTGACCAAACCTTTTGAAATTGAAACGCTCGTTGAAGCCATTAAACGACACGATAAAATACGAACCAAAGTAAAAGAGAGTTTTGAAAAGATCGATAGTGCTAAAGAGGAAAATGGCGATTTTATAGCCACTTCACCCGAGCTTGAAAAAGCATTAACGATTGCAAGAAAAGCAGCAAAAACAGATGTGAGTGTGCTTCTTTTAGGAGAAAGTGGTGTGGGTAAAGAGCTTTTTGCCAACTACGTGCATAAAAACTCTCCGCGCGCTAAAAATCCTTTTGTAGCGATCAATATGGCGGCTATTCCAGAAAACCTTTTGGAAAGTGAGCTTTTTGGTTATGAAAAAGGCGCATTTACCGATGCTATCGCGGAGAAAAAAGGCTATTTTGAAGTTGCCAATGGCGGAACACTTTTTTTAGATGAAATTGGCGAAATGCCAATGACACTTCAAGCCAAGCTTTTAAGAGTCATTCAAGAACGCGTGATGGTGCGTGTGGGTGGAACAAAAGAGTTAACAATCGATGTTCGTATTGTTTCCGCAACAAATGCCGATATTAAAAGAAGCATCAAGGAAGGTCACTTTAGGGAAGACCTTTACTATAGGCTCAATACGATCCCTATTGAAATAGCACCGCTTCGACAACGTAAAGAGGAAATTTTACCGATTTGTGAGGTAATTTTAGAGCGTGTTACAAAGAAATATGGTTTGCAAAAACGCTATTTTTCAGAAGAAGCAATTGAGTCATTAATGACGTATCGATGGCCTGGTAATATTCGTGAGTTGATCTCTGTGGTAGAGCGTGCAGTGATCTTAAGTGATACGGAAGCGATTAGCAAAGAAGACCTTTTCTTAGAGAGTCGTAACTGGTTTAGTTCGTAGTAGACATAACAATAGACTTTTTTGATAACTTAATACCAGCACCATTGGGTTATTAAAAAAGTCTCACATAAAAATCAAGGTAAGAGAAATGAAAAAGTACAATGTAGCAATCGTTGGTGCTACGGGTGCCGTTGGCGAAGAGCTGTGTAGAGTTTTAGAAGAGGTTGACTTTCCTGTCAATAACCTGATCCCTTTAGCAAGTAGTAAAAGTGCAGGTCTTGAAGTTGAATTCAAAGGCAAAATCTATAAAGTCCTTGAACTCACTGAAAAAGCGTTTGAAGAGAATGATGTCGAGATCGCATTTTTTAGTGCTGGTGGCGATATTTCCGCACACTATGCTCCCTTTGCCGCAGAAGCAGGTGCTGTTGTGATTGATAATACAAGTCATTTTAGAATGGATCCAGATGTTCCTTTAGTTGTTCCTGAATGCAATCCTGATGACATTGATCAATGGCAAAATCGAGGGATTATTGCCAATCCAAACTGTTCGACGATTCAAATGGTGCAAGTGTTAAAACCACTCGATGATATCTTTAATATTACCCGTGTGGATGTTGCAACCTATCAAGCGGTGAGTGGCGCAGGAAAAAGTGGTATGGAAGAACTGGTCAATCAGATGCAAGACTTTTTTGCATTTAAACTCGATCAGTGTGAGCCAAAAACATTTTCACACCAAATTGCTCTCAATGTTATTCCTCATATTGATGTTTTCATGGATAATGACTATACCAAAGAAGAGATGAAAATGGTCAATGAGACTCAAAAAATCTTAGGTAAAAAAATGGAAATCAGCGCAACATGCGTTAGGGTTCCTGTTATGAGAAGTCACTCTGAAGCGATTACGATTCATTTTGAAAAAGATGTCAATTTAGAAAAAGCAGTTGAAGCACTTAAAAATGCAGAAAATGTTGTGGTTCTTGATAATCCAGCTAAAAAAGAGTACCCAATGCCGATTATCTCGACTGATACCAATGACACCTATGTGGGAAGAATTCGTAAAGATATCAACCGCGATAATATACTCCATCTTTGGTGTGTTGCTGATCAAATTCGTGTTGGTGCTGCGACCAATGCGGTGAGAATTGCACAAAAATGGATCAAAAGAGAAGAGGCTTAATGCTAGAAAAATTATTTGAGCGAGGGTTGTGGTCGACACGGCTGATGACCCTCTTAGCGGTCATCTTTAGTATTTTAGCCGCTTTTGCGCTTTTCTTTTTAGCCAGTGCCGATCTCTACCATGTTTTGGTATTGACCTATCAGTATTTTTTCACAAATTTTCATCCTGAAAATTTTCATGCAGATATTGTTGCAGATATTATTGGTGCAATTGATCTTTATCTGATCGCCGTTGTTCTGCTGATCTTTGGATTTGGTATTTATGAGCTTTTTATTTCTGAAATTGATGTGGCTAAAGGTACGGGTGGCGATAAAATTTTGTATGTGAGCTCTTTAGATGAGCTGAAAGATAAAATTGCAAAAGTTATTGTGATGGTATTGATTGTAAGCTTTTTTCAACGTGTACTTCATGCTGAATACAAGGGCGCTTTAGAGATGCTCTATCTTTCATTCTCTATTTTGGCTCTTTCCTTAGGGCTCTATTTTTTACATAAAAATGGGGGAAACCACGAATGATTTTTGTTGATGCATGTTTCGGTAAAAAAACGCCTTATACACCGGTATGGATGATGCGTCAAGCAGGGCGTTATTTGCCTGAGTATATGGAAGTCAGAGCCAAAGCAGGGGATTTTTTATCTCTCTGCAAAGACCCTGAAAAAGCATGTGCTGTAACACTGCAACCCGTAGATATTTTGGGTGTGGACGCTGCAATTTTATTTAGCGATATTTTAGTGGTTCCTTTAGAAATGGGCATGGAACTTCAATTTTTAAAAGGCGAAGGTCCTGTCTTTTCCCATCCTATTAAAAATCAAGCGGATTTGGATAAGCTCAGTGTTGAAAAAGCGATTGATGGTTTAGAATATGTTTATGAAACCATCAAACTGATTCGCGGTAAATTGGCTGCGGATAAAGCGTTGATCGGTTTTTGTGGTGCGCCTTGGACACTTGCAACCTATATGATCGAAGGACAAGGCACGAAAACGTATGCGCTTGTCAAAAAGTTGATTTACTCTAACCCGCAGTTTATGCACGCCCTTTTGAAAAAAGTGACGGAAGTGCTTAAAGGGTATATGGAACGTCAGATTCAAAGTGGAGCAAACGTCGTGATGATCTTTGATTCATGGGCAGCTGCTTTGGAAGAGAGCGCGTATTTTGAATTTAGCTGGTCGTATATGAAAGAGATTAGTGCGTATCTGAAATTAAAATACCCACATGTTCCCGTCATTTTATTCCCTAAAGGCATTAGTGGCTATCTTGATAAAATCGATGGTGAATTTGATGTTTTTGGTGTGGATTGGTCAACGCCGATTGAGCTTGCGAAAGCAAAACTAGGAGGCAAATATGTCCTTCAAGGCAATATGGAACCGACACGTCTTTACAATAAAGAGGCGATTGATGAAGGGATTGAGCATATTGTGAATGTGATGAAAAATGAGAGACATATCTTTAATTTAGGACACGGCATTTTGCCAGACATTCCTGTTGAGCACGCTCAATACTTCATTAAACAAGTACAAACTCGTACAAAGATCTAACCGTTTGCCCTTTATATAAGGGCAAACTTCTTTACATGTAAAGGATTTCCCATCAGCCAGATTATATTTGGACCCATTACGTCAAGGCGTTTTGGACAGTCACTTGGCATTGATCTTAGCCCCTCCATTAAACAATGTAATTTTGATTGCCTCTATTGTGAGCTTAAGGGGGCTAAAACCGTCGATAAGGCGAAAGATACACCTTCCTTCCTCGAAGTGTTAGATGCACTTAAAACGGCACTCTCTAAGCATCAGAATCTTGATGTCATCACCCTCACTGCCAATGGTGAGCCCACCCTTTACCCTGAACTTGACGCACTGGTGAGTGCAATTCTTAAAATAGAAAATCGCCCAAAACTGCTGATTCTCTCCAATGGTTCTACGATTTATGATGAGGCGATTCAAACAACACTTTCTAATATTGATATTGTCAAGCTCTCTTTGGATTGTGTCAGCCCGAAATGCTTTAAGAAGCTTGATCGTGCGCACAAAGGAATTGAAATTGAGCAGATTATTGAAGGCATGCAACAGTTTCGAGCACGCTATCAAGGTACTTTAGTCATTGAAATTTTGGTGGTAGAAGGGCTGAATGACACCGAAGAGGAATTTCGTGCTTTAAATGCGGTATTGCATAACATCAATCCGGATCGTATTGATGTAAGTACCATCGACCGACCGCCTGCTTATGAGGTCAAAGGTGTAAGCATCGAGCGTTTAGTCGAGCTTTCAAATCTTTTGGAAGATTTACATGTAAACATTGCGTATAAGAAAAATTATATCTCACAAAAACGTTATTTTAGTGAAGAAGAGATTTACGAACTTCTTAAACGTAGGCCTCAAAGCTTTGAAGATATAGCGCTCTGTTTTGATGAACAAAGCCTTCAAAATCTCAACTATTTAGTTGAAAAAAATGCTTTACATGTAAAAAATATTGCAGGGGTGAATTTTTATAAAGTAACATAGTGGGCAAAATGCCCACTATGCTATTAAGCAAGCGCTAATTGCTGTTTTTTGTATTTGACTCTTTGTCCAAAGTAGATTAAACCATAGAGTGTAAAACCGATTACATACGCAAAATAATAGCTCGGAAGTCCCAATTTTGCTGCCATAAGTTTTGGGAGCATTAAAAATGGAATGACGACAATCAATAAAATTCTCTCAATATTGTTAATCTTAGTTAAGATAAAACTTTGTGTTGCCGATGTAAAGGCAAACATACCAAAGATGGCTCCACCAAAAATAAGCGCTATTTCAAACGGATTGGTAATCCAAATCCATTTCGAAGGATCATTTGGATCATTCGCATCAACACCACCAATTAACAGTAGCTCATTATTAAAGAAGAACATAAATGGCAAGATACCAGTTCTAATGTCATAAATAAAGGCTTGAATTCCTGTAATAATAGGATCACTCTTTGCAACAGCTGCTGCGGCATAGGCCGCCATGCCAACCGGAGGTGTATCATCCGCTAAAATACCAAAGTAGAAGACAAACATGTGTGCAGCAAGGGCAGGAATAAGATACCCATTATTTCCTGCAAGATCCATGATAATCGGTGCGGTTAAAGCGGCCATAACAATATAGTTCGCTGTGGTTGGAAGTCCCATACCCAAAACCAAAGAGACAAACGCTGTTAAGAAAAGAACACCTAAAATATAGCCATTGGCTAAGTTATCAATGACTTCGGCAAGTACGAGTCCAATACCTGTTAGGGTAACGGAGCCTACAATGATACCCGCAACAGCAGTTGCAATCGCAACCGAAACCATATTCTTACCACCGTTGACCATGCCATGTCCAATATCTGCCAGCCCTTCTACAAAGAGAGACAAAGTCACTTTCTCTTGATGGATCAAGGCTTTGAGTGGCTTTTGCACAAGCATGATGATCATCAAAAACATAATGGCGCTAAAAGCGGCACTTTGTGCAGATTGTCTCAGTACCACAAGGGTATAGATTAAGAAGAAAATAGGAATAAGGTAGTGAATTCCGTGAATAAAGATAGTCCAGACACGACCAAGTATATTGGGGTCTTCACCTTTAAGACCATTTTTCTTCGCTTCTAAGTGAACAATGTAAAAAAGAGCAATGTAACACGTAAAGGCAGGAATAAAAGCTGCAAAAACGATGTCAGTATAATCCAGACCCAAAAATTCTGCCATAATAAATGCGGCAGCACCCATAATTGGAGGCATCAGCTGACCATTGACTGAAGCAGCTGTCTCAACAGCGGCAGCTTTGTGAGAACTAAAGCCAAGGCGTTTCATCAATGGAATGGTAAAAGTACCCACGGTGACCGTATTTGCGATGGATGAACCTGAGATCATACCAAACATACCTGAAGCGGCAACGGCAGCTTTGGCAGGACCTCCATCGTAACGTCCCAAAATAGTGTAGGCAAGTTTGATGAAGTATTCACCCGCACCTGCTCGATCCAAAAGTGCGCCAAAAAGAACAAATAAAAAGACAAAACTTGCACTTACCCCCAGTGGTACACCAAAAATACCTTCGGTTGTGAGAACCATTTGTCCGACAATTTTATTAAGACTCGCCCCTTTATGGGCAATCATATCCGGTAAATAAGGGCCAAAGTAGTCATAGGCTAAAAAGACCATTGCCACAACCATCAATGGGAGTCCCATGACTCTTCGTGAGGCTTCAAGAACAACCAAAATGGTTGTAACACCAACGATAATATCGGTTTGTGTCCATGCACCTGAGCGCATAGCAAGGTCTTTATAGGCATACCATTGGTATAAAACAGCAGTAATACCTACAATCATAATACCAAAGTCATACCATGTAATGGTTAGCTGAAGTTTAGGGCTTTTAGACATAGCATGCATTGAAAATGCGAGAGCAAGGCCAAATGCTAAGTGAATAGCTCTCGCATGAGTGCTATTACCTGGGTCAATGACCATATAAAGTTGGAATAAAGACCATGAAAAAGCAATAGCAGCTATAAGCCAGTAATGCCAACTCCCTTTTTCAAAATCTCTATGTCCTTCAAATTCACTGATGAGCTTTTCATCGTCTAGTCTTTCTTCGAGTGTTTTCACGCATAAACCTTTATGTCAATCTGTAAGACTTCTCTTTCAAAAAGCCTTACATGTTAAGAAATTTATTTTATTTAAGAAGTCCTGCTTCTTTAAATGCTCTCATTGCACCTGGATGTTGTGGCACACTTAAGCCTTCGAGCAAGCTTTCTTTGGTAATTGTTTTGTAAGAAGGGTGAAGTTCTTTAAATTTATCGAAGTTGTCAAGAATCGTTTTTACTACTTGGTAAACTACTTCATCTTTAACTTTACTGCTGGTCACAAGAACAGCTTTCACACCAATACTTGGAACATCATTTGGCACACCTTTGTAGTATGTACCTGAGATAGTACCTTTAGCATAATAAGGATATTTTTTAACCAACGCATCAATCGCAGGACCTGCAATAGGAACAATGTTGATGTCTACAGAACTCGCTGCATCTTTAATGTTTGCTGTTGGATGACCTGCTACAAAGAAGTAACCATCGATATGGTTGTCTTGGAGCATTGTTGGACCTTCTGTCGATTTGAGTTCATTGACAAGCGCTAAGTCTGAACGTTTAATACCAAGTGCTTCAAAAACAACATCAACCGTCATATTGGTTCCTGAACCTGGAGAGTCTAAATTCAGTCTTTTACCTTTAAGGTCTGCCATCGTCTTAATCCCCGATTTTTGGCTGACAACAAGGGCAAGGAGTTCTGGGTAAATCGCAATAGCACTGCGAAGTTCTGGCACAGAAGCAGCACCTTCAAATTTACCTTCGCCTTTATACGCTTGGTAAGCAGTATCACTTTGAGCAATACCAAAATCAAGCTCACCAGCTTTGATGGTATTAACATTATAAACAGAGCCACCGGTAGATTCTACTGAGCAGCGAATATTCGTCTCTTTTTTATTTTTATTGACCATCTGGCAAATAGCACCGCCTGTTGGATAGTATGTTCCAGTAACGCCACCTGTACCAATTGTAATAAACTCCGCTGCAAACAGAGAGATACTTAGCGTTCCCATAAGCGCTAATGTAGTGAGTATTCTATTCATCTTGACTCCTTGAATTGTAGTGTTTCATTTAATGCTACTACGTTTTTTCTTACTGTTACTTGAATAAATCTATAAAAGGGTGGTTTGATTATGTTTTTTTTAAGATTAGTACAACAAATTTTTCTTGAATAATTATTTTTAAATAAGTCTTGACAATAATTTTTTTTTTGACTATAATTTCGACCTCATTCAAAGTGTTCCGAATTAGCTCAGCGGTAGAGTAGGTGACTGTTAATCACTTGGTCGCTGGTTCGAATCCAGCATTCGGAGCCACTCTTTTATCTAACATCCTCCAAAATAGTCTAAAAATCCCTATAAAATCGGCACTCTTTCGCAAATATTCATCTAATACAATACAACACAATTTAACCCAAACTAAGAGTCAAAGTAGTAATATTGGTAGTAATTTTTGATAATTTCTACTTTTCTAAGGAGAATGACTACTATGGCATCAAAACTCCTGAAAGACTTGCAAGTACGTAATGCCAAGCCTTTAGCGCAAGATTACAGACTGACAGATGGAGAAGGCTTATATCTTCTCGTGAAACCCAATGGTAGTAAACTTTGGCGTTACAACTACTCTTTTGAGAACAACAAGTATGTCTATTCGATTGGAAAATACCCAGAGATCAGCCTTGAAAGAGCAAGAATTTTACATCAAGATGCAATGAAACTTAAAGCTGATGGCATTAACCCTGTTGATCAAAAGCGAAAAGCGAAACTTGAAAAGAAAATGGCTACAGTTAGTACCTTTAAAGCTATTGCAAAAGAATGGCTTGAAAAGAAAAAGAGAGAATTAGCAGAAAAGACTTTTGAGGGCGTTGAGCAGAGAGTTGAAAAGAATCTTTATCCGATTTTGGGTGATATGGACATTCGTGAAATCAAGAAGCAAGACGTTGCAAGTGCTTTAAAAATTGCAGATTTACGTAGTCCTGAAGTAGCTAGTCGTTGTTTAGGTTATGCTAAAAATATTTTCGAGTATGCAGAAGATTTAGGGGTTATTGAGTTTAGCGTTATATCTTCTATGACAGCTGGTAAATTTTTAACCAAATATGAGAATGAAAGATTCGCACACATTAAAGACCCAAAAAGATTAAAAGAGCTTTTAATTGCAATTGATTCATATTCTGGTGAATATGTTGTTAGACAGCTTTTGAGATTATTGCCATTAGTTGCTTTACGTCCAACTGAAGCAAGGGCTGCAACATGGAATGAAATCGACTTTGAAAAAAAGATTTGGTCTATCGGCAAAGAGCGTATGAAAATGAGAAAGGATCATCTCGTACCCCTTTCATCCCAAGCATTAAAAATTTTAGAAGAACTGCACCCTTACACAAAAAATAGTAAATATATTTTTCAAAGCCCTCGAAAATCGGATACTCCGTTATCGGATAATTCTATCAACAAGGCCTTGTCGATTTTAGGCTTTAAGGATGAACAAACCGGACACGGTTTTCGCCATATTTTCAGCACAACGTGCCATAGTAATTTAAGGGAGCATCAATTTGATTCTCTTGTTATTGAAGCATGTTTATCGCATAAAGATAAAAATAAAGAACGTGACGTATATAATGGTGCTAAATATATACCCGAGAGAATGCAATTGATGCAATGGTACGCACATTATTTGGATGATTTGAAAAATAGCAAGAATTAATTGATTGATCCAGTTCATCTGATGAATTTGTAATTTTCCGAAAAGTCCTAAAATAGGAATTATCTGATATATTTTGATTATTTCGTTAATCCGAAAAAATCTGTATAAAGAGATAATTTATGATATATCTTATAACTCTTATTTTGATTTGGATAAAATAAACATATAATTTTCTCACAAAGTATTAACACAAGGCATATGTTCAATGACTGTCTTAGAAATAGAAAATAATCTTCATAATCTAGTAGCAAATCTTGACAAAGAAAACTTCATCTTCGAGCTACTCTTAGCATATGGTATCCCAAAAGCAACCATCAAACGACTGCAAGGAAGTGATCACGACAAACTTACATCATACGGTGAACTTGTCATGAGAAAAAAGCTTTTTTTCAAAGTGACGGATAATGAACTTCATGCCACGATAGATGAACTTAAATCTTCAAAAGAAGTTCTTAAACACTTACCAAGATTTGTTCTTGTAACAGACTACGAAACACTCCTTGCCTATGACGTTAAAACGGGAGATAGCCTCGATATCGAACTCTTAAACATTATCAATCATTACGATTTTTTCTTGCCTCTTGCAGGGATGGAAAAAGCCACCTTTACCGATGAAAACCCAGCCGATGTCAAAGCCTCACTCAAGATGGCAAAACTCTATGATGAGCTTCAAAAAAACAACCGCTTTGAAACCAAAGAGGAAGTTCACTCTTTGAATGTCTTTCTCACAAGGCTTTTATTTTGCTACTTTGCTGAGGATACCAACATCTTTGAAGATAACATCTTTACCGCTTCACTCTCGTCGCACACGCAAATTGACGGGAGCGATTTGGATGCTTACTTGCAAAGACTTTTTACCATTTTTAACACGCCAAACACGAAAAGAGAGCCAAACACACCCGCATACCTAAACGCATTTCCTTATGTCAATGGCGGACTTTTTGCTTTACATGTAAAGCTTCCGACATTTACGACCCGCTCACGCTCTCTCATATTAGAAATCGGACAGTTAAAATGGTCGCAGATAAACCCTGACATCTTTGGAAGCATGATACAAGCCGTAGTCACGCCAGAACACCGTGGCGGGTTAGGGATGCACTACACAAGTGTGCCAAATATCATGAAAGTCATAGAACCGCTCTTTTTAGATGAACTCTATCAAGAGTTTGAAAAAGCGTATGACCATAAGTCTAAACTTCAGGATTTACATGTAAGGCTTTCAAATATCAAAATCTTTGACCCTGCGTGCGGAAGTGGGAACTTTCTCATCATCGCTTATAAAAAACTGCGAGAGTTAGAGATGAGTATATTGCAACACATCGATGCTCTGAGTCATGAGCGAAGCTTTCAGTTTAGTGAGATAAAACTTACTCAATTTTACGGTATAGAACTAGATGACTTTGCCCATGAAGTTGCACTTCTTTCTCTTTGGCTAACAGAACATCAGATGAACTTAGAGTTTTACAAAGCTTTTGGCAGAACAAGTCCAAGCCTACCGCTACATGACGGCGGACATATCGTGCATGGCAACGCCACAAGGATAAACTGGGAAGAGGTTTGCCCTAAAAATGACAAAGATGAGATCTATATTTTGGGAAATCCGCCGTATTTGGGAGCGAGACTGCAAAACAAAGAGCAAAAAGCAGATATGGCGGAAGTGTTTCAAGGTGTAAAAAACTTTAACAACCTTGACTATATAGCATGTTGGTTTTACAAAGGTACAAATTACATCAAAAATACACATGCCAAAGTTGCTTTTGTAAGTACAAACTCCATCAGCCAAGGGGAACAAGTCGGCATTCTTTGGACACATATATTAGATGAAAATATAGAGATAGATTTTGCATACAAGTCTTTCAAGTGGCAAAATAACGCCAAAGCAAATGCGGCGGTAATAGTTGTTATTATTGGGCTTAGAAACAGTTCAAATAAGCCAAAATATCTGTACATCGACAATATCAAACAAGAAGTCAAAAATATCAATGCGTATTTAGTAAATGCTGAGAATATTATTGTACAAAAAAGAAGTCAACCTAGACAACGCATTCCTCCTTTAGTGTTTGGTAATCAAGTGATTGATGGCGGGAACTTGATTTTACAAGAAGATGAAAAAAATGAAATAGTTGCTTTGTATCCGAGTTCAGAAAAGTTTTTTAGACGATTGTATGGAGGAGAAGATTTTATAAAAGGTTTTGTTAGATGGTGTGTATGGGTTAAAAAAAATCAATTAGAGGAAGCACTAGCTATACACGCATTAAAAGAAAAATTTGAAAAAACTAAGCAATATAGACAATCAGGTGGAGAAGTGGCTCGTTCTTTAGTAGATATACCTTATAGATTTCGATATGTCCACGAAGCTAAAAATAATTTACTTGTTCTTCCTAGAACTACAACAGAACGAAGAGATTATTTACCTATTGGGTTCTTAGATAACAATTCAATTGTGACTGATGCAATACAAGTAATATATGATCCTGAAATATATTTAATGGGTATTTTATCATCAAAAATACATATGCTTTGGGTTAAAATAGTTGCAGGCAGGTTAAAATCAGATTTAAGATATTCAAATTCTTTATGTTACAACACCTTCCCATTCCCAAACATCTCACAAAATCAAAAAGATGAAATCACTGAGTTTGTATTTGGAATACTCGATGAGCGAGAAAAACACAGCCAAAAAACACTATCCTATCTCTACGACCCAGACAAAATGCCAGAAGGCTTACGAAAAGCCCACCACGCCTTAGATAAAGCCATAGAACAATGCTACCGAACCAAACCATTTGAAAGCGATGAAGAACGCTTAGAGTACCTCTTTAAAATGTATGAAGAGATGACAAAGGATAAGAAATGAATGATTTTATAGAAAAGTATAGATTGATTGACAGGATTCAAGATAGTAATATCAATTTTTTATTTGGTTCTGGAATGTCGGCAGGCTATCTAGAAATCTTGGGGAATATTGAGAACCTTTTGACACAATTAGATAAAGAAGTTTTTGCAGAGCAAAAGCAAAAAGATTTAATAAGAGCTTCCATACTTAATAAATATTTTGAAGGTGTTATTGAAAAGAATATAAATATTTTGGATTACTCATCTTTAGAACCTGAGGAAGTTTTATCGATACTCTGGACACTAGATAGTTATAAAAACTTTTTTAAAACTGTAAATCAATTGATTCTACTTAGGAGAAATAAACTCCTGAGTAAACAAGTAAATATTTTTACTACAAATATTGATATTTTTCTTGAACGAGGTGTTGAAGAGGTTGGATTAGAAAGTAATGATGGATTTGGTAAAGGTTTTAAACCAAAATATGATTTAAGTAATTTTAAAAAATCTATATTTCAAAAAAGTCTTCATTTTGATAATAGTTCGGAAATTCCCGTATTTAATATCTTAAAAATTCATGGTTCTTTAACTTGGAAAAGAGAAAATCAAAATGTTTTTTTTGATAATTCACTCGAACAAATTCAAAAAGTTCAAACAACTAGAAGAAAATCATTATTAAGTGTTGATACATCAAAAGACACTATTTCCAGTTTAAAAACAAAATTTCCTAAACGAATCAATATACGAAACTTTAACACTTTTTTAGAAGAATATGATAAATTATCCATAGTTAATCCTACAAAAGGCAAATTCCAGCAAACTGTACTTGACCAAAAATACTACGACCTACTTAGAATTTACGCAAATGAGCTTGAAAGAGAAAATACTTTACTTTTTGTAATGGGCTTTTCTTTTGCTGATGAGCACATAAAAGATTTAACAATTAGAGTTGCCAATTCAAATCCTACTTTGATGATTTATATTTTTGCTCACACTACACATGCTAAAGAAGAATTAGAACAAACTATAGATATTGAAAACAATGTTAAAAACAAAAATATAGCAATAATACCACCATCTCAAAGTGAAAAAGAAGATAAAAATTTAAAAGATGATTTTTCTTATAATTTTGACAATATAAATAGCAGAATATTCATGCAAATACTCAATAAAATAAAAGAACAAAAATGAATAATCAACAAATATTAGATGATTCAATTTTTAAAGTTGGAGAAGTACTATCGGTTGATGGTAGAAAAATAAAAATCAAAGTTGATAAAAGTAAAAATAACTCACACATAATGTATAAGGGAGAATTACTTAAAAATACTTCCGTTGGTAGCTATGTGAAAATAATCAAAGGTTATACGAGAATTATTGGAAAAGTTGAGGGTGAATATGTCGAAGAAGATAAAGTTTACAGCTCAAAAGACTATACAACGGAAGCAAAAAAAATCAATAGGAATCTTAGTGTAAGTTTATTGGGATTTTTTGATGGAGAAAAATTCAAAAGAGGAATAAAAGAACTACCCCTTGTCTTCAATGAGTGCTTTTTACTCGATAACCAAGAGTTTGAACAAGTGCATGATTTTATCGAGAAAGATGATGAACCTCTTGAGATAGGTGTTTTATCACTTGAAAAAGGTCAAAAAATTCAAGTAGGAGTAAATAGTTTATTTGCAAGCCATATAGGTGTTTTTGGAAATACAGGAAGTGGAAAATCATATACTTTGGCAAAATTTTACAATGTGCTTTTTGAGAAATATCAGCAAGAACAAAAGTTTAAAGAAAATGCTAGATTTTTGTTAATAGATTTTAACGGTGAATATTCACATGAAAAAACAATAATTGAAAACAAACAGATTTATAATCTAAGTACCAAGCAGGAAACAAATGCAAATTCACAAAAAATTCCATTAAAAGAAAAAGATTTACTTGATATTGAACTTATATCAATTTTGGCAAATGCAACAGATAAAACTCAAAAGCCATATATAGACAGAACTCTGAAGTTTATTAATAAAGTAAAAAAAGATGAGAATCCATTAACATATTTCAGAAACATACTCAAAAGCTATATAAAAAAAGTCTTGAAAATGGCTGATAAAGAAAAAGCATACATGCTTGTAGATTATCTTACTTTGATAATTAATAAAGAGAATAATGAGAGCTTAATAGAAACCTTAGGTTGGCATAATTCACTAAAATATTTTTATAAAATGCCAAATACAAATAATGGTCAGGTGTCTGATTCAGATATTGAAGAAACCGATTTATATAAAAATGTTGATAGTTATGAATTCCCAAATAACGTAGTTTCTAAGTTAGTAGATTTTTTATATCTTCAAATTGTTTATGATATTTATTATGATAAAGCACAAAATGAGCATATATCTCCTGCAATCAATAAATTAAAAAGTAAACAAAAAGATATAGAAAAAGTCTTTGATACATCAACTCAGGAAAATTCAATATTTAATTCAAGTCAAAACTTTGTAACAATAAATTTGAATGATGTGAATATTGAAATGAAAAAAACTATCCCTATGCTAGTGGTTAAAAAACTGTATGAAGAGCAAAAAGAAAAGTATAAACTATTAAATACAAGTTACCTCAATATAATCGTTGATGAAGCACATAATATTTTATCTCATATCTCAAACAGAGAAAGTGAAACTTGGAAAGATTATAGACTTGAAACTTTCGAGGAAATTATTAAAGAAGGTAGAAAATTTGGTGTTTTTTTAACAATTGCAAGTCAAAGACCATCCGATATTTCAAGCACTATTATTTCGCAGTTACATAATTACTTTTTACATAGATTGATAAATAATAAAGACATTGAAGCTGTAGAGAAAACTATTTCATATCTTGATAAGGTTTCTTTTGAAGCTCTACCAATCTTACCTACGGGAAGCTGTATATTTGCGGGTCTTGCTGCTCAGGTTCCAGTAATGATTGACATTGGCAAAATGAGTGATGAACATAAACCACAAAGTGATACTATTAAATTAACTGAAAATTGGAAATAAAAAATGGATACCAATATTACATCTTCTATTTTAAGTGATTTTACAATGACACCTGAGTGGGTAACTGCAATCGCAACAATTATTTTAGTATTAGCAACTTGTATTTATGTGTTTTTTTCTTATAAACTAACAAAGGAAACTATAAAACTTAGAGAAGTAGAAACTTCTCCATTTATTTCAATCATTTTTGATATATCTTTTCAAGCAGTAAGTCACTCAAAGATAATTATAAAAAACATTGGTAAAGCTCCCGCATACGACATAAGTTTTAAAGTAGATGAAAAATATTTATCTCATTTTAATGGCTATACATTTGAAAATACAATTGAATACTTTGCACCTGAGCAAGAGTTTTTTATTTTGGCAAATGGTTTTAACAACTTAAAAGAAGCAGGATTTGAAAGTATTCCTATCACAGTTCACTATAAATCAAAAGACAATAGAAGTTTTACAGAGGTATTTAATTTGAGATGGCAGCATTTTAAATATTTTGAGAAAGATACTTTAGAAGATATCAAAAAATCGTTTGATGATCTCAACAAAGAAATCAAAGAGCTAAATACAACAGTTAAAAATAAGAAGTATTTTGTCTCAAATAAATTAAGTGTTTTGGAGATTGAAAAAAAAGATGATTATGTACAATTTATTTTTAGTAATGGAGAGATTTGTAAAATTAATAAAAAGTTTATAGCAGATATTGGTTTTAAAAATATAGAAAATGTTGATATTGATGACGGAGATATACAAGATTATTCAACAAGAACAAAATTTACTGCTGAAGAAGTCTTTAGTAATATAATGAATTTAAAATTATCAAGCGAGGAGTGAGTTTGAATATCAAAGATTTTAAATCAGGTACACTGAGACAAGAGTATCAATATAAAAGTTTTTTGCCTGAAAAAATCAATCATACTTTTACGTGGGATGACCCTCAAATCAACACTATGCTTGAAAATGCAACTAGAGCACTTGGGGAACTTAACGCTTTTACGAGGATCGTACCCAATGTAGATATCTTTATACAGATGCATATCACAAAAGAAGCAAATACATCAAGTAAGATAGAGGGCACAAAAACAGAGATGGATGAAGTGCTTATCGCAAAAGAGCAGATCAACCCTGAAAAAAGAGATGACTGGCAAGAAGTACGAAACTACATCGATGCTATGAATACTGCTATAAAAGAGCTTGAAAATTTACCTATCTCAAATCGCCTCATCAAAAACATTCATGCAATTCTGCTCAATAGCGTAAGAGGTGAAGCAAAACAACCGGGTGAATTCAGAAGATCTCAAAACTGGATAGGCGGTGCTAGTTTGGCAACGGCTTATTATATTCCCCCACATCACAATGAAGTTGGAGAACTCATGAGTGATTTAGAGAAATTTTTGCACAACGAAGAGATATTTGTGCCACATCTTATAAAAATAGCAATTGCTCACTATCAGTTTGAGACGATCCACCCATTTTTGGATGGCAATGGGCGTATTGGCAGATTACTCATAACACTGTATTTAGTGAGTAAAGGATTACTTCGAAAACCATCTTTGTATCTTTCTGATTTTATCGAAAAAAATAAATCAGCTTACTATGAAGCACTGACAAAAGTAAGAACAGATAATGATTTGATTCATTGGATAAAGTTTTTTCTTGAAGCAGTGATTGTTACTGCCAATAATGGCGCACAAACGTTTCAAAATATTTTGAGTCTCAAACAAGAGATGGATGCACTTATAGTAGGATTTGGTAAAAAGGCACACAACGCGAGCAAGTTAATAGAGTTTTTATATCAAAGACCTATTATCTCAATTAGTGAAATCATAGAGCCTTTGGAGATTAGTAAGCCTACGGCAAATACTTTAGTCAAAGAGTTTGAGTCAAAAGGTATTTTAAAAGAGATTACCGGATATGAGAGAAACAAACTATTTGTATTTGATAGGTATTTAGCAATATATAGTAAAAATTAAAGTCATAAATTTTACTAAGAGAATTTTATAGTTAAAGTTAGGATCCTAAATTTTACTAAGAGAATTTTATAGTTAAAGTTCGAGCCAATTTTTTGAATTAGAGAGGGATGAATGACAAATATCATAGATGTAACTTATGGTCAAACAGGTGAGAGCAAAAAAACAAATAATTTTGGCATGAGAGATATGCAAGCCAAAGCTTATGAAGCTCGAAACGAGCAGTACCTCCTCCTTAAAGCTCCCCCTGCATCTGGAAAATCAAGAGCTTTGATGTTCATCGCGTTAGACAAACTTTACTATCAAAATATTGCCAAAGTCATTGTAGCTGTACCCGAGCGATCTATCGGTGGTTCTTTTGAAAAGACTGATTTAAAATCAAATGGTTTTTTTGCTTCATGGGAACCAAACCCTCTGTATAATCTTTGTATTCCCGGCGGAGAAAAGAGTAAAGTAGAAGCATTTAAAAAGTTTATGAGCAGTGATGAAAAAATTCTGATTTGTACCCATGCAACACTTAGGTTTGCCTTTAAAGAGCTAGATGATGCAAAATTTGATAATTGTTTACTAGCGATTGATGAGTTTCACCATGTCTCAGCTGATGGAGAAAACCAGTTAGGAGAACTTATTCGCTCTGTTATGCAAAATTCTAAAGCACATATTGTTGCTATGACAGGTTCGTATTTCAGAGGCGATAGCGTACCGGTTCTGATGCCCGAAGATGAAAGCCAATTTTCAAAAGTGACTTATAACTACTATGAGCAATTAAACGGATATGAATATTTAAAATCATTGGGTATTGGGTATCACTTTTATCAAGGGCGTTATACAAGTGCTATACACGAAATTTTAGACACTAATAAAAAAACAATTTTACACATTCCAAATGTCAATTCTGGTGAATCTACAAAAGATAAACACCGAGAAGTAGATACTATTTTAGATACTATCGGGGCGGTGGAGCAGATTACCGAGGAAGGGATCATCATTGTTAAACGAAAAGGTGATGGCAAACTTCTTAAGGTAGCTGATTTAGTCAATGATGAACCAAAAGCAAGAGAGAAAGTCGTAACATACCTACGCAACATCAAAAATGTTGATGATATGGATTTGATTATAGCCCTTGGTATGGCAAAAGAGGGTTTTGATTGGCCTTACTGCGAGCATGCTTTGACTGTTGGTTATAGAAGTTCCTTAACAGAGATCATTCAAATCATTGGAAGAGCAACAAGAGATAGCAACAATAAAACACATGCGCAGTTTACAAATCTTATAGCTCAACCTGATGCACAGGACTCTGAAGTAAAACTTAGTGTCAATAATATGCTCAAAGCCATTACAGCATCACTATTGATGGAACAAGTCTTAGCACCAAATTTTAAATTTAAACCGCGATTTGATGGCGATGATGAACCTAATCAAAAAGGTGAACTCAAAATCAGAGGTTTCAAAAAACCAACAAGCAAAAGAGTGGAAGATATTATCGAATCAGATTTGAATGATTTAAAAGCAGCTATCTTGCAAGATGAAGTGATGATAAAAGCCATTCCGGGAAACCTTGATGCAGAAGTGATCAATCGAGTTTTGATCCCTAAAATTATCAAGGTTAAATATCCTGATTTGAATGATAATGAAGTAGAAGAGCTAAGGCAGCATGTCGTTGTTGATAGTGTCGTTAAAAATGGGCATATCATAGAAAGCGGTGATAAAAAATTTATAAAAATGGCAGATAAATTTGTCAATATAGATGAACTTCATATTGATTTGATAGATCAAATCAATCCATTTCAACGGGCTTTTGAAATCCTATCAAAATCAGTGACGACGTATGTACTTAAATTGATTCAAGAGAGCATTGAAGCAACAAGAATAGAAATGACACCGGAAGAAGCTGTCATACTTTATAAAAAAATCCCTGTATTTAAAAGCGAGCATGGAAGAATGCCTGATTTAAACAGTAGAGACTTTACAGAAAAAAGAATGGCGGAAGCGCTCATTTACCTCAATAAGCTTCGACGTGAGAAAGTCAATGGTTGAGTTTTCATTAGATGAGATTTTAGCTGATGACCCACTAGGGCTTTTGAATGAGCCGAAAGCCATAACAAAAGCTTTAAATGAAGATGATAGGCTTATTTCGAGTTTTGAAGAGATTAGCACTTTTGTTGAACAAAATGGATATGAGCCTCAAAAATCGGCTAATATGCAGGAGCGTACTTTGTATTCGAGATTGCAAGGCATACGTGAAAACCCTGAAAAGATAAAGGCTCTTAAACCGTATGATCGATTGAATATCCTGCAAGAGATTGAGATTAATTCCATTGATGATATTTTAAATAACGATGCGTTTGGATTGCTTGGCGATGAAAATGAGAATGACATATTTACATTGAAGCATATCCCAAAAGAACGTGAGCAGACAGATTTCGTTGCACAAAGAAAACCATGTAAAAAATTTGATAAATATGAGCCTCTTTTTAAAGAAGTACATCAAGATCTAAAAAAGGGCACAAGGAAATTATCTAAATTTAATGAAAAATTTTTTGAAGAAGGTAGTTTTTTTATTTTAAAAAGGGTATTGGCTTATTTAGAAAAAATTGATAATCCCAAAAAAGATAAATTTAATAAGCTAGATTCCAGAACAAGAATTATCTTTGAAAATGGAACTGAGTCAAATATGCTTTTGCGATCCTTTGGAAAGGGTTTGTATGAGGATGGATATTTCGTAAGTTTACAAGATGATAGAGTGCTAGATAAATTATCTCAAATTTCAGAAGAAGATAATAAAACGGGTTATATTTATATTTTGGAATCTTTAAGTTCAGATACCAAAATTGCATCTATCAAAAACTTATACAAAGTGGGTTATTCAACAACTGAAGTTACAGAAAGAATTAAAAATGCCGTTAATGAGCCGACATATTTGATGGCTCCTGTTAAAGTTGTCAGTGTTTATGAAACCTATAACATGAACACGCAAAAATTTGAACAACTTATTCATAAATTTTTTGGCAAAGTATGCCTAAATATTGATATTTTTGGAGATGCTAGTAAACGATATACTCCAAGAGAGTGGTTTGTGGTGTCGCTCGATATTATTGAAAAAGCGATAGAACTTATTATTAGTGGTGAAATCATACACTACAGGTATGATGAAAAATCAGACAAACTAATTATGATTTAAAGACCATAATGTTTTAAAAAATTTAATATACTCAACAAATATTATTTTGTAGCTTTCTTCATTTGAGGAATCAAATCCCTTACTTCAATACCAAACTCGTAAGCAATTTTGTAGAGGTGTTCAAGGTTATAACTGACATCATGCTTACGGGTTTCTATTTTAGCCACATAGTTGGGTGATTTATGACCAAGGATCTGTGCTAATGCTAATTGGCTGATACCTCTTTTGGTTCTTTCAGCCTTTACATTTTCAACAATTTGATCCATAAAACGCTCAATCATTTTTTCCACAATACATTGCCTTTAATAAACACCTATAAGTTGATGAAATAGTAGTGATTAACGGGATTTACAACAAACACTTATAAGTGTTTAATAAGCTCTTTTACGGTATCCTTTATCCATAAATTAGTCATAAGGAACATCAATGAAAAAGGTTCTTTTAGCGTTGATCATGGTCGTTGGTTGTGTCTTAGCAAGCGAAGGGCAAAAATCAGTCACAACCTGTCGTTTTGAGGCAAGACAGATAGGTGCATTTGCAGATAGTCCAATGACTTGTTCGGGAGACTTTAAAAAATCATCAACCACACAAGAGCTTTACGGGGATGGATGGCGATTGATAAACTCCTATACCCAGAATAGTAATGTGTACCTTGTGTTTGAAAAAAACAAAAATCTGTAAAGGAGAATAAAGATGCTTTCTATGATTCGTGATTACCTCATTATGGTCTTGGCTAAAATTATTGTTGGGGCTTTCTTTGGTGGTTTAGTTTTGTTTGGATTTTTCATACTCTATTGGATCTTTCGTGATTATGCAACAGCCGTTACTACCATGAAAGCTACATTGACATGTGATGCTGCAAAATTTTTCTCATTATTGCTTCTTGTTGGATGCTTCTTTCATACAGCAGAGTATAAAAGCACTCCTAAAAAATCAGAATTTAATACGTGTAAATACCTTGATAAAGTCTTTTTTGAGCACGACACAGGTATAAGGCAATGGTAATGAAACGAACACATATTCTTTTATCAAGCATCATGACGGTAGTTTTCCTTTCTGGTTGTGCCACAACACCCTCACAACCTAATCCTTCCTCTTTGCAGCAAGCAACTTCTTTAAAAGAGTACATTGCCCTCAAACGAGGTGGTGAGACAATAAACTACAATGTTATTGCCGAAAGAGAGCATCAATCAATTATTGAGTATCGAACCTACGATGAAGCAATGAATGTGGCTGATGCTCGTGACATCATGGAAGTCCTTGATGATGCTAAAGGCTATTGTGAGAGCATCAAAGGAAAAAGTGTTTATGGTGATAAAGCAATTCAAGCTTTAAATGCACGTCCAACCCTGCTCAGTCTTGATTATGTGAGTTATAAAAGTGCCATAAGAGAACAAGGATTAGGAAAATACGAAGGATTTTACCAATGCCTCTCACCCAATGATGGTTTTTCCATCGTTTCCATGAAAGATAACGTTGAGTTGCAACAACGTGCCATTCTTGGCAATAAACGAGATCTAAAAGAGACCTATTCACGCTTTTATCTGATTCAACACGATAAAGCGCAAAGCCTTGGCTTAAAAACATGGCTAAAAGGCTCAAAATACGCTCAAATTTCAACGAAGTATACTTCGTTCGAGGATTTACTCGACTTGGAGAAAAATAGCTCTGTTTTTCCTTGGAGATACGAACGTATTACTGGAGCTCAGAAGTACTGCATCTATCATGGCGGTGAACTCTTTGTTTCGAATGCCTTAACACAATTTAAACCTATTACGATGGATGAATATCTTTTTATGCGTTTAGAGACTATGAATCCAACAACGATCAATGTTTTTATGAATCAAGAGACCTTTACATGTAAAAACAAAACTACTCCAGCACAGAGCTTTATATTGATTCATACCGATAAACAACTGGAATACAAAAAAGGGGAATAAGACATTTCCCCTTGGTGTTTTAGAACAATTTGTTCTATAATTTCTAAAGCATAAAACAAAAACATGTAAGGATTAACGATGACATGGTTTAATATCATCTTTGGCGCATTATCTTTTATTGTAACTACTCTAGCGATTGCTAAACTTCGTTATGAGTCTGGCTATTCCAAATACAGCCCATATTATAAAGGCAATCAACATACTACGAAATAACTCAAAAGAAGAAGTATGGTAAATCTCTTCTAAAGCTTCTTTTGAAAAAATTCCTCCTAAAATAAAAATATTTCAACGATTTGCTAGTCATCTTTAGTTTGTACCTTTGTTATCACTCCAAAGTGTTTGGCACATCACTATTCACTATCGTTCATATATAAGCTATTTTTGTAACAAAAAATAGAATTTTTCAGATTATTTTTTCTACCTCTATAAGAGGTATAGGCTATTTTCGTAACAAAACTTTTTTTATCATAACACGCTATATATATGCCATTTTTGTAACAAAATATTCATAGAAGATTTCAAGAATTGCAGTTAATTTTTTCAGAGGGGATTTTAAAGCCTTTATACAGCACTATTCACTGTCGTTCATAATATAGGGGTTTTATTCCCAAAAATGATTTTAGATGCTACCTCTTTAGAGGATATGTGCATTTTATTCCCAAATAGTAAAACATCCCTACGTAACTATATATAATATAGGCATTTTATTCCCAAAAATAAAATTCTTTAACAAATAAAATATTTTACACCTATAATCATTTACTCAATACTAAAAATTTTTACTATATATTGTTCGTTTATTTAGTCTATATATTTACGTTAAATAGTATATATAAAAGGTAAATATTTGAGATATTTTTTAGTATAATTACAAAAAGAGGTAAAAGGTTGAAAAATGGCTCAAACGATAGGGTATATTCGTGTTAGTACCAACAATCAAGACTTCCAAAATCAACACCATGCTATTCTTTCCTATGTAAATCAAAAGGGTTTAGGAAAAGTTTCGTTTGTGGAAGTTAAAATCAGCAGCAAAAAGAGTGAAGAAGATCGAAAGATCGATGAGCTTTTAATAACCCTTCAACCCCATGATCATTTGATCGTCTCAGAATTAAGCCGTATCGGACGAAGCGTGGTGAATGTAGTCACTATTGTGAATCAACTTATTTCCAAGAAAGTCAATATTCATATCCTAAAAGAGCATCTTTTGATTGAGCCAGATATGCAAAATCCTTTCACTGACTTTCAAATCAATATCTTCTCCTCTTTTGCCCAATTAGAGAGAGATCTAATTAGCCAACGTACCAAAGAGGCACTGCAAGCTCGAAAAGCTAAAGGGATTAAGCTAGGTAAGCCAAAAGGCACGATTCAAGAGAGTATCTACGATAAAGATCAAGCTAAGATCAAAGAGCTTTATGACTTAGGTGTCAGCCTCACAAATATTTCAAAAAAACATTTGGGATATGGCACTATCAAGAGCTTGAGCGAATATGTTAAAAATAAGCTAAATAAAAAGGAGAACCATGCGTAATGATAAAGTCTTAACGGTTATGTCCGATGAATTTAGAGCCTCTTATGATTTTTATGAAGAATATGATGATATGGTTATTCACAAAATATCCAGACAAATTTTCAAACTCAATTTTGTTCACGGTATGGCACAACTTGTTCCCGTATCCAATGATGCTGCTATCACCAAAATAGAGTCTAGTATGCAATCGTTTGTTGACATGCTCAAGAAGCAAGGATTTTAGAGCAGAAGAAAAAATCGTTAAAATATGATCATATACTATGACTGAAAAACTCCTCGATGAGCTTTAATAACCATCGGACTCATAGTCCTTTCAAGCAAAATTAGGACAGTATCTGTTTGTTCAATTAATAGTTGACATTCACTTTCTGTAAAATCACTATCAATAAGTTCTGTAATATCTTGTTTAATTTTTTCTGTAAATGCTGGTTGATTTTTCCAAGAAAATGTTTTGAAATTCTGGATAGTCTCAATAATAAATTGTTTTGCATTTTGGATAGTAGTGTTAGGTTGATTTTTGGCAACTGATATTATTTGAAAAACATAATATAAAAAAAGAAATGGTCGCTGCCTTACATGACTACCTAAGGAAAAAGCATCTAATAGTTTGACAAAAGTACCTTCTTTAATAATACCTTTTACTCTTTTGAGAAGGGCTTCTATTAGAATTTCACGTAATTTTTGTGCTAATTCATCTTGAGAAAACAATGAAGATAAATCATTTAAAAGATAACCAGTTTCAATGGAAACCTGAGGAGTGGCAGATAATAAGTGAGGTTCTTGACCAAAAAAAAGAAAAGTTGGATTTGCGTTAAGCGTT
This sequence comes from Sulfurospirillum diekertiae, assembly GCF_002309535.1. Taxonomy (GTDB): domain Bacteria; phylum Campylobacterota; class Campylobacteria; order Campylobacterales; family Sulfurospirillaceae; genus Sulfurospirillum; species Sulfurospirillum diekertiae. The sequence goes on from NZ_CP023275.1 coordinate 364,512, forward strand.
TCACAATACTTTTTAATTACTGATGAAGATGGGGAAATGGACTGAGATTCGTATTTTGCCAATGTCGCTTGTTGAATTTCTAATTTTTCAAAAGCTTCTTTTTGTGAAATTCCAAGTTTATCTCTAAATTCTTTAAAAAACATATAGTAATTCCTTTAAACTATGTTTTATACAACATAATAAGTTAATTGTAACATATTTTAAGCAATATATAAAATTTAAGTTGTATAATATGTCATATATAACATAATATGTATGATTATGGAGTGCAGCCACGGTGATGATGAAAAAATACTTTTGGTTAAAATTAAAAAATGATTTTTTTGATCGAGAAGAAATCAAGCTTATTGAAGCCATGCCAAATGGAAAAGATTACATAATTTTTTATATGAAACTTCTTTTAAAAAGTATAGAAAATAATGGAGAACTCTTTTTTAGAAATACTATACCATATAGTGCAGAGATGCTTGCAAATGTGACAAATACAAATATCGATACTGTCAAAGTATCTGTTGACATATTTTTGAAATTTGAATTGATGGAAAAATGGGATGATGGCACACTATTCATGGTGGAAACTCAAAATATGATAGGCAGTGAATCAAAGTGGGCTAGTTATAAGAGGATAGAGCGACAGAAAAAAACAGAAATTGGACATTGTCAAAAAATGTCAAAAAAAATTCCAATAGAGCTAGATATAGAATTAGAGAAAAATATAGAATCCTCTCCCCACTTCTTACCTGCAAATGAAATAGAGAGGATAGATTTTAAATCTTTCAAAAAAAAGTTACTCAATTCTTTTCCTAGTTATGAATTTAAATTAAAACAATTAGATGGTGAAAATTTTCTTTGTACTCATCAGGGCTTTTGTTTAAAAAATGGTTATATCTATAATCTTCAAACAAAGAGGCTTTGTGATTCAACTGAGAGTTTTAAAATTTGGGAATATTTATATAGCGTTAGAAGTGCTGTTTTTGAACAAGCATTTATTCAAAATAATCAAAAGAGTATTTCATGAAAAATCAAATGGAAAAAGAATTTTTTCGCCCAAAAGAAGCAGCACAGTTTCTTTGTATTGGATTGTCAACTCTATGGCTCCATATAAAGAATAATAAAATCAAAACCTTGAAACCATCTCCAAAAACCACTATAATTAGCCGAGAAGAGTTATTATCTTTTCTAAACAGTCATGTTTTGTAGTAGTAATTATAGTAGTAATTTAGAAGGCAGTAGTTTTATTTAATCTCTTAAATAAAGGGTTTTTGTGGTATTGTTTTGATCCAGCATTCGGAGCCACTCTTTTTATAAATCCCTTCAAAAAAATCATCAAAAATAAATTTTCAAGTCCTTGGATACATTATAATCAATCTAACAATCTTTTGTACTTTTTGGTTAAATTGGTACATCAATATCTTAACATAACAGTATACTATTGCCATTATTTAAGTAGAAATTTTTAACTAAAAATTAATCATTAGTAAAAAGATTAAATTACTTGATATTAAATACTATTTGCGTTACACTTCCATACATTAATAACAATTATACAGTTCAAGGAGAATAAATGACATTGAAACAATGGAAATCCAAATTATCCATTTTGGTTATAGTACTGTTCATTTTTACGGCAAATGCATTTGCAGAGAATAAACATCTTATTATTGGTATATCACCAGGCCCTTACGGTGATCTTTTTAAACAAGCGATTGCACCTAGTCTTGCACAAAAAGGGTATACCATAGAGATTAAAGAATTCAGTGATTATGTACAACCCAATCTTGCCCTTGCCAATAAATCAATTGATGCGAATCTCTTTCAACACCCCATGTATTTGAAAAAGTTTGCAGCGGACAAAGGTCTTAAACTCTCCGCACTGATCAGCGTTCCAACGGCAGGCGTTGGTATTTACTCTAAAAAATATAAATCGATTGCGGAAATTAAAGAGGGCTCTTCCCTTACCCTTGCCAATGACCCCACAAATCTAGCAAGAGCACTTCGTTATTTACAATCAGTAGGCCTTATTAAAATTAAACCAGAGATTGATGCAACGAAAGCTTCAGAGAAAGACATTGTGGAAAATCCAAAAAAACTTAAAATTCATCCGCTTGAGGCAGCTCAAATTCCTCGCACACTGGACAGTGTAGACATTGCTGTTGCTTCTGGAAATTATGCGATTTCTTCAGGTATTTATCCAACTGCGATTGATCGAGAAATTATTCCTGAAGACTATATCAACATCATTGCGGTCAGAACCGATGATTTAGATGCACAATATGTGAAAGATATCAAAGAAGTGGTTGAATCAGAGGCCTTTGCAAATATTATGAGTGATCCTGCTAAAATCTTCAAAGATTTTCAAAAACCTGCGTGGTTAAAAGCAAAAACAAAATAGAGTGTGAAGTACGGTATGTTTGTTGCATACCGTATGGATAGATTATTGGAGATTAGGTCATTATGGTAAATATCGAAAATGTAACGGTTACGTTTCAAACTAAAGAAGCCTCTTTTAAAGCCGTTGATGCTATTAATTTGCAGATTCAAGAGGGTGAAATATTTGGTATTGTGGGTACGAGTGGTGCTGGTAAAAGCACCCTTATTCGTACTATTAACCTTCTTCAAAAACCAACCTCTGGAAAGATATGGATTGCGGGAGAGGATATTACAGAATATACAGGATTAAAACTTAGAACCATCCGCCATACTATTGGGATGATTTTTCAGCATTTTAATCTCATTCATACAAAAACTGTTTTTGACAATGTCGCTTTTCCTATGGTTATTGCAGGAGCTTCTAAAGAGGCGATTTTACAAAGGGTTCCTGCACTTTTAGAGCTTGTCGGGTTATCGGACAAAATGCATGTTTATCCTTCCACCCTTTCAGGCGGGCAAAAACAACGTGTTGGTATTGCTCGGTCTCTTGCAAATAACCCTAGAATTCTTTTATGTGATGAACCTACCTCTGCACTTGATCTTGAGACAACCAATGCAATTTTAGATCTTCTTAAAGAGATCAATAAAAAATTAGGCATTACGACCATTCTGATTACTCATGAGATGGATGTGATTAAAAAAATTTGTAACAAAGTTGCCGTGATGGATAAAGGTGTCGTGGTTGAAACAGGTAGTGTTTACGATATTTTCTCTCTTCCAGAACACCCTTTTACACAAAAATTAGTCGCACATACGCTTAATCTTGAGTTACCCTTTCGTATTTTGCAAGATGTGCAAGGGCGTCTCATTAAGGTTGTTTATAATGGAGATAGAGCAGAAGAGCCCATATTAAGTGACGCGATTCGTACTTTTGGAGTGGACATTAATGTATTACATGGAAAAATTGAGTATATTGATGAAAAACCTCTGGGTGTACTTCTTTTAAATATTAATGCAAGTAGTGCTCAGATCGAACAAATTATAAGTTATCTTAAAGAGCGCACTGCATCAGTGGAGGTATTTCATGGATAGTTTTATTGAATTTTTGCCCGATCTTTTAAAAGCATTTTGGGAAACATTACAAATGGTGGGTATCTCTTTTTTCTTCTCCATTATTTTAGGTATTCCTCTGGGGCTTTTTCTTTTCATAACTGACAAAGGTCTCTTTTGGGAAAATAAATTTCTCAATCTATTCAGTGGTTTGCTCATCAATGTTGTGCGTTCGACTCCCTATGTTATATTGTTGGTTTTACTTCTTCCTTTGACACAAATGCTCATTGGCTCAACCATAGGCCCCATTGCTGCTTCTTTTTCACTTTCCGTTGCAGCGATTGCTTTTTATGCGAGATTGGTGCAAGTATCACTGTGTGAAGTCGATAAAGGCGTCATTGAGGCGGCTACTGCTTATGGTGCAACACCGTTCCAAATTATTAAAAATGTTTTGCTCCCTGAAGCACTTCCTGGGCTTATGAGGGGACTCACAGTCACAGGCATCAGCCTTGTAGGATACTCTGCCATGGCGGGTATTGTGGGTGGTGGAGGCGTGGGCGATCTTGCAATTCGTTTTGGATATTATCGTTATGAAACGGACATAATGATTATTACCGTTGTCATTCTTATTATTTTAGTGCAAATTCTCCAAGTATTTGGAGATAGCATTGCTACGAAAGTCGATAAAAAATAATTGTAGGCTCAAATAGTAGAGCCTTGGAGTAATTTTAGAATACTAAATTAACCCCGAAATAGTGCAGCACTTAAAGAATCATCTTTCAATTAAAGCAAAAAAACCATATTGATTTGATAAAGTAACATTACTAAAAATTAGGATGATAATCTATGTCTGTACTTTGGGACGCTTTAACAAATGTTGATAATCTTACAATTGCTTTACTACTTTTATCGCTAGGAATTGCTCTCTTTTATGAAATGATTAATGGTTTTCACGATACTGCCAATGCCGTTGCGATGATTATTTACACGCATTCTATGAAGGCACGTGACTCGGTTATTATGTCAGGTGTCATGAATTTTTTAGGCGTTTTAATGGGTGGAATTGGCGTTGCCTATGCTATTGTTCATCTGCTTCCTGTGGATATCATGGTTGCAACCAACAAAAATGCTTCCTTAGCAATGGTCTACGCACTTCTTATTTCTGCGGTCATATGGAATTTAGGGACATGGTATTTTGCCCTTCCTGTTTCAAGCTCGCATTCACTCATTGGCTCTATCATTGGCGTCAGTGCAACGTTTGGCGTTTTGAATGGGTTTGATATTTCCCAAAGTGTTAACTGGAAAGTCGTTTATGGTGTGCTTGCAGGCTTAGCCATTTCTCCTGTCATCGGCTTTGGTGTTGCATTTTTTATGATGCGGTTAGCTCGAAAATATATCGATAGTCCCAAATTATTTAAATCACCGACACAAGAAGAAAAACGTAAACACCCTAATTTTTGGGCACGTATGGGTATTATTGCCACAGGTGCAGGGGTTAGTTTTGCACATGGCTCGAATGATGGTCAAAAGGGCATTGGTCTTATTATGATTATTCTCATTGGTATCTTACCTAATTATTATGCCCTCAATATGAACTCACATCAGTATAAAATAACTCAAACAAAAGACGCCGCCAACAATTTAGCGAGATTTTATGCCGATAATAACGAAACCTTGGTTCAAATGGTAAGTGAAAAAAGGCTTACGAGTGCCCTTAAAACAAAAAATACCATTGCAGAGTGTAACGTTGATCAAGTTGGTACATCGGCATCTTTGGTTGCTCAAAAGCTCGATAATTTAAAATCCTACGAAGACCTTGTCGCAGAAGATATCTGGAGTGTACGTACTACGATTTTATGTTCCGATAATTTCTTTGCTCAAGCGGAAAAAATATATCTTATTGGGGACAAAGACAAGTCAGACTACATTGCTACGCAGAGAAAAGCACTTGTTTCTCCCATAGAGTATGCCCCTACGTGGGTCATTATGGCTGTTGCTCTTGCGATTGGTATTGGTACGATGATAGGATATAAAAGAATTGTTGAAACTATTGGTGAAAAAATTGGTGCTAAACCGATTAATTATATGCAGGGAACGATTTCTCAATTGACAACAATGATCACCATTTTATTGGCTAACTTTGTACATGCTCCTGTGAGCACCACGCATATTCTCTCCAGTGCTGTAACGGGTTCAATGGTCGCAGAACCTGATGGTGGTATCCAAAGAAGCACGGTGAAAATGATTGTTCTTTCATGGATTTTTACGTTACCCGTTACAGCAGTTCTTGGTTCGGCGATCTATATGCTTCTGAATTTTTTTATGAAATAAAGGAATTTTGATTGCCAAAAGCTTGGATACGTTGAAATGCTTATTTTTTAACATAGCCACTTTCATAAAGGATGTTATAATTTCGCATTATTTCAAAGGAAATGTATGCGTGTAGGAATTATCGGAGCGGGTGGTGTTGGTGTTGAATTGGTCAGCTATCTTTTGACGTTGGGCAATATGAGTGAGATCGTTTTAGTGAATCGCAATAAAGACAAAGCATGGGCAGAAATAGAAGATTTCTCCTATGTTGCATCTTTTACCTACGCACGAAATACCCACTTGCATCATGGCGATTACACCGATTGTGCGGGATGTGATGTGATCGTCATTACCGCTGGAGCAACCCTCAAAGGCAATCAAACCAGAGATGAACTTCTAGACGAAAATGCAACATTGATCAAAACCATCGTTCATGAATTACATACCTATGCGCCCAATGCCATTTTACTTATGGTGACCAATCCCGTAGATGTTCTTACCCACATCGCCTTTAAAGAGGGACTTTATCCACGTGAACGCCTTATCAGTGCAGGCACTTTGGTGGATACCGCGCGTTTTATGAAAATTGTCAGCCAGAAAGTAGGCATTGATCCTAAGAATATTAATGGCTATGTTTTGGGTGAACATGGCAAAGGAAGTACGCTTCCATGGAGTATTTGCAATATTTGTGGGCTGGATGTTGACACCTTTTGTGAACTCAATGGCTTGCCGTTGTTAGATAAAGCACAGATCTATCAAGATGTCATTCATGCGGGATTTGAAATTTTTTACAAAAAAGGCAATACGAATCATAGTATTGCTGCAAGTGTTTTTCGCATCATCCGTGCCATTGCTAACGATGAGCACTCTGTCCTCCCTCTAGGGGTTTATCTTGATGGCGAATATGGATTGAGCGATGTTGTTCTTAATGTCCCCGTCGTCGTTACCCGTGAAGGGGCAACTAAAATTCTTCATTACAAACTGCTTCCAGAAGAGCTTGAAGCGTTACATGTAAGCGCGCGCGTGATGCAAAAAATGGCGCGTGAAGTGCTTTAGCGCTCTCTCGCCCATTTCCAGTTTAAAATCTCTGGCATATCTTGCCCATACAGCTCAATGTAGGTTTTATGCTCACACAGTTTAGCACGCATTTTTGTTTTAATTACCTCCGCAAAAGGCTTCATTTTAGGCACGCGATCCATCACATCCATGACTAAATGAAATCGGTCCATATCGTTTAAAACGACCATATCAAAGGGTGTGGTAGTCGTCCCTTCTTCTTTATACCCTCTTACATGTAAATGGTCATGATTGGCTCTTCGATATGCCAAACGGTGAATTAACCATGGGTAGCCATGATAGGCAAAAATAACCGGTGTCTCTTTTGGAAAGAGACAATTAAAGGCTTCATGACTTAACCCATGTTGATGCTCTTCGTGAGGTTCAAGTGTCATTAAATCAACAACGTTGATAAAACGAATTTTAAGTTTTGGTACGACGTCATTGAGAATACTCACTGCCGCTAAGGACTCTAGCGTGGGAACATCACCACAACATGCCATCACCACATCAGGCTCACAACCTTCATCATTACTTGCCCATTCCCAAATACCAATTCCTTTTTCGCAATGTTCGATTGCTGCTTCCATACCAAGCCACTGAAGTTCAGGCTGTTTGCCTGCAACGATGACATTAATGGCATTGAAACTTTTAAGGCAGTGCTCCCCAACCCACAACAGAGTGTTAGCATCAGGGGGAAAATAGACATTGACAATATGAGCCTTTTTATTGACAACAACATCAATAAATCCGGGGTCTTGGTGTGAAAAACCGTTGTGGTCTTGTCTCCAAACATGTGAGGTTAAAAGATAGTTGAGCGATGCAATGGGTTTACGCCATGGTATTTCACGACTGGTCACCTTCAGCCATTTGGCATGTTGATTGAACATGGAGTCGATGATGTGGATAAAGGCTTCATAACAGGAGAAAAAGCCATGTCTTCCTGTTAAGAGGTAACCCTCAAGCCAGCCTTGACAGGTGTGTTCAGAGAGTATTTCCATCACTCTACCATCTTGAGTGAGATGGTCATCGGTTGCGTAGTGCTCTGCCATCCAGACGCGATTCGTCACTTCGAAAAGAGCTCCTAGACGATTGGACGCCGTTTCATCAGGGCCAAATACACGAAAGTTGTGCATGTTTTGCTGCATCACATCGCGTAAAAAATTGCCTAAAATACGGGTAGATTCGGCACTCGTTTTTCCATGATGCTGAACGTCTACTGCATAAGTTTTAAAATCAGGTAAATGCAAAGGTTGAAGGAGCGCTCCACCGTTGGTGTGAGGGTTTGCTCCCATACGTTTCGTGCCTTTGGGTGCGAGCGAAGCGAGTTTAGGGATAAGTTTGCCCTTTTTATCAAAAAGCTCTTCGGGTTTATAGCTTTTCATCCAGTTTTCAAGAATAGTAATGTGTTCAGGCTTTTGATCAAGTGCTGAGAGTGGCACTTGGTGTGAACGCCATGAGCCTTCTGTTTTGAGCCCATCGACCTCTTTAGGACCGCTCCAGCCTTTGGGACTTCGTAGAATAATCATTGGCCAAGAAGGACGCTCTGTACTTCCGTTGACTCTGGATTCATGCCAAATCGTTTTAATTTTGGAGATGATGCTATCCATCGTTTCAGCCATTTTTTGATGCATTGCCATTGGCTCATCGCCTTCAACAAAATAAGGCTCATAACCATATCCGATGAAGAGTTTTTCAAGTTCATCGTGTGAAATACGCGCCAATACCGTTGGATTGGCGATTTTGTAGCCATTAAGATGCAAGATAGGAAGCACTACCCCATCACGTTTGGGGTTTAAAAATTTATTGGAATGCCATGCGGTAGCCAGTGGGCCTGTTTCGGCCTCACCATCGCCTACTACGCAACACGCAATCAAATCAGGATTATCAAAGACCGCACCATACGCATGGGAGAGGGCATAACCCAGTTCACCTCCTTCATGAATAGAACCCGGTGTTTCAGGTGCGGCGTGACTGGGAATACCTCCTGGAAAAGAGAACTGTTTAAAGAGCTTTTGAAGTCCCTTCTCATCTTGTGAAATATCAGGATAAATTTCGCTGTATGTTCCTTCTAGATACGTGTTGGCAACGACAGCGGGTCCTCCATGTCCAGGTCCTGCGATAAAGAACATATTGAGATCATCTTGAATGATAACACGGTTCATGTGCGCATAGATAAAATTAAGCCCTGGTGTTGTACCCCAATGTCCTAAAAGGCGAGGTTTAATATGCTTTAAACTCAAAGGTTCTTTCAAAAGAGGGTTATCAAGCAAATAAATCTGCCCAACGGAAAGATAATTAGCGGCACACCAATAAGCATGAATTTGTTGAAGTTCTTGGTGTGAAAGTGGTTGATGTTTCATAACAACTCCTTTAGGATGAGTCATGATTATGCTACTTCAATTTTACTTAAAACATATGTATTATATTTTACATGTAAACGTAAAAAAGCGTTTTATGTTTTGCAAACTATGCTACAATTTGCGCTTAATTTACATATAAAAAGGCTGAATATGGGAATTAGCATTAAAAAGCTTGAAGCATTGGTAGATGATGTTGTTTTACCCTTTGAACAATTTATTATGGAAGATACAAGATTGGCTCGCTATTTATCCAATCCAGATGTTGCAAAAGTACATAACTTAGCCGTTGCAAAACTTACAATTTACATTTATTCTAATCTTAAACATGCGTATGGCTTAATCCAAGAAGGGGCACAAAAACATAAGCTCAAGGAAATTCCCCTTGAAAATCTTAGAGAGTTTTATTCGCTCTATTTTGTACTTTGCCGTGAATGGAATCAACAGCATTTTGAAGCCGAAGATCGTTTTGGAAAAAACTTGGAGATCATAGAGCAGTTTGTATATGACTCTTTTGCGAAAGAAAATGAGAGCAAAGAAGAATTTTTTATCTATGATTCACCTGAAATTTCGCAAGATATAGCCAAAATGCACTATAAAGACGATGCTAAAATCAGTGCCGTGAATTTTTGTGCAGAAGGGAGCATTGACGAGCTCGATATTCAAGATATTTTAGAAAGTTGTGATGAGCTGGCTGAAGTGGTACAAGACTATAACATCGCGTATGATGAAGCCTATTTTTTAGGTGTTAAAGAGCGTCTAGATTCGTATGCAACTGTTTTGGAAAAGAATTTAGAATTTCGCGATTTAGGTTATAGCATCGCAAAGCTCTCTTTATCGCTGGAAGAACATCTTGATTCCTTACCCAATCATGCCAATAAAAAGAAAATTCTAGTCATTTTAAATGCTATTGTTGAAGATTTAATTGGTTGGACAAATGCTATTTTAAAAGAAAAAACAGCGATCGATATCCACTATTTAGATGCGTCACTTTTCTCAAGCATTATTCAGTTTGAAATGATGCTCGCACCCGTCGTTGAAGAGGAAGATTCATTAGAATTTTTCTAATTTTGTGTGTTGTATTATAAGGATTGAATATGCTTTTAGCCATTACCCATCTGCCTTCACCTAAGCTACAAGAGTGTGAATTAACCTTTTTAGAGAGTCAAGCGATTGATATTGAAAAAGCCAGAATAGAACATAAAAATTATTGTGCTATGTTAGAGCGTTGTGGCGCAAAAGTGATTGTTTTAAATGACAATATCGCGTGTCCTGATAGTGTTTTTGTGGAAGACCCCATCATTGTTTTTGATGAGGTAGCGGTGTTGACCTCTATGGGCGTGGAGTCACGTAGGGCTGAGAGCGCGTCGATGGAAAAAGTCTTTTCGAAGTACCGCAAAATTGAGCGCATTGAGTTGCCTGCTAAAATTGAAGGCGGTGATGTTCTTAAAATTGGCAAAAAAATATTTGTGGGTGAATCCGCCCGTACCAATAAAGAGGGCATTCAAGCACTCGAAGCGATCATCAAGCCGTTTGGTTATGAGGTGATTCCTGTCAAAGTGACAGGTTGTTTACATCTTAAAACAGGAGTTACCGCTCTTGATGAAACAACCGTTTTGATTAACTCAAATTGGGTGGATGCTACTGCCTTTGATGGCTTTAGCAAAGTCGAAGCACCTGCGATTGAACCGTTTGGTGCCAATGTCCTCAAACTGGGTGAAATCATCTGTATGAACGAGGCGTTTCCTAAAAGTATTGCATTGGTAAAATCGCTGGGTTACAAGGTTGAAACGACCAATATCAGTGAATTTGTCAAAGCCGAAGCAGGACTGACGTGCATGAGTGTTCCCTTTACATGTAAAGATTAGAAGAGTGCTTTTATAAACAAAAAATGCTCTTTTAGATGTAAAAGAGCACCTCTTAGCTTGAAAAAAGTGAATAAGACTATAATAAAGCATGGCAAAAAGATTTAGGAAAAAGTAGGTTCGCATCCATGCAAAATCAACACCACTTTGATAAACGTGAACTCAAAATCATTGGCTTTTTATCGCTTCTATTTGTTATCTTGCTATTGTTCAATCATGCCCTCAATTATCGACTGCTTAAAGAGACCATCCGTTCGTACGAAAATAGCATTTTGATGCGTGTGAGTGGAAAACTGACCGATTGGCTGGATGAGCGCTTTACACATATTGAAAAAGTGAAATATTTTTTAGAAAAATCTCCTATTACCACCAAAGATGAGTTACGTTTTGCGTTAGAGCAGATTAAAGAGACAAGTCTTTTTCCCTATCTTGTTATTGGTATTGATGATGGCGCATTTATCACTTCTGAAGATAAATATACGATGGTGCCAACCGGGTACGATCCTCGTATACGTGAGTGGTACCGGGATACTTTGAAAATGCAAAAAACCAATGTGACAAGACCCTATGTAAGTTTGCGCGTGAATCAACCTACGGTTTCGGTTTGTACCCCTGTGCATATCTTTAACGGCGAGGGCGTTGTGTGCGGTGGGCATCTGTTTGAGGTCATTCAGCAGTACATCTCTAGTTACGATCTTTTATACGATAAAGCCCTCTATTTGGTCGATGAAAATGGCATCGTGCTTGCGAGTTCCAACCACCATAAAGATGTTCCCAACTTTTTACATGTAGAAACCATGAGCAGTGATTTTTTAGTCCTCAAAATTCCACGAACCAACTGGAATCTCATCTTTGAAAAGAACCAAGCGATCTACAGTGAGCGCCTTAATATACAGCTCTTTATGAATCTTCTTATTTACGGTGGAAGCATCGCTTTGTATATTATTCTCAACCTGTTTTGGCTCTCTAAAAATCGCAAAGTTGAAAATGAGCTCAGCAAGCAGAAAAATTACTTTCATGATTTTATGCAAAATCATACGAGCAGAGGGCTCATTATTTGTGATTCACATGCCAAAATTGTCTTTTGCAACCACACCTTCATGAAGCTTTTGAATCTTCAAGAGCCCATAGAGGAGCACAATTTTCATGATATTTTAGAAAACTTAGTTGCATTGGATAGCTCTGTCAAAAAAGAAATTTGTCTTTTAATCACACAAACACAAGAGAGTATGCAGGCAAAATACCTCAATATCGGGCATGCAGATAATGGAGCTGAGCAGCTTTTACTGACTTCCGCTCCTTTTGGTTCGCATGAAAAACAGAACAGTGGCTTTTTACTCTACCTGCAAGATACGACGGAGATGCAGGCTTCAGGCGAAGATCAAAAAAGCTGCGGGGATGTCGCATTTAACGCGCATATTGAAAAATTGCTTCTGTTTATTGAAAAGAATATTGACGATGAACGTTTGGATATTAACAAACTCGCTCATGTCTGTGGCTACTCAAAATACCATTTACAAAGGATTTTCAAAACCTATTGTGGTGAAAATATTGCTTCGTATTTAAGGCGTTTACGTATGGAAAAGAGTGCGTTTTTACTCAAATATTCTGAAGATAAAATCTCTGCCATTGCTACGCGTTGTGGGTTTAGTTATAACCAATCGTATATTCGCGCGTTTGAAAAGGCGTATGCGCTTTCTCCGAGCGATTTCAGAGATCATCATATTACGGATATACACACTTCTTTACGCTTTGAACATCCTGAGTATGAGATCGTAGAGCTTCCTTGCATGAAAATGCTGCATATTTACAATACGATGAGCGATAAAGCACTCTCTAATGTGGAAGATTTATTTGAAAATTGCCATGATTTAGCCAAAAATGAGTTCCCTTTGGTGGGGATTTATATGAATGATCCGAAACTGAGTCTCGCTGAAGTTGACACTGTTATGCCGTATGCTTTTGGGGTGATTTTAGATGAAACGCAACCTCAAATAAAGAAAAACTTTCCTATCAAAGTGCTTGAAGCGGGCAAGTATGCCAAGATACCTTTTGATCCATCCAAAAATGATTTGGAGGAGTTTATTCAAAAAATCTATACCACGTTTTATAAAACCAATGCCTATGAGTCTACCATCATGCCGATCTTACAATTTCACCACACATCACGCGAAAGTTACCTTGAAGACTTCGCGCAGAGCAGTGATTTTTTCATTTTTATCGCCTCTTAAAATCCTTCGCTTTCTCTGCTTCTTTCTCTCAATAAGCACTTTTTGTTCACTCTTTTGGTTTGAATTGTCCTAATCTTTGGTTTGGAACGCGTTACGTTCTTATACAAAGAGGAGGTCTAACATGTTAGACATGCAACGAAGAAAAGCGATGCAAAAACTTGCATTACTGGGTGGTGGTATGGCACTTTTTCCGACATTGGATGCGCAAGCAAAAATGTTGGAAAAGGATGTTCCTAAATGGGATGAAGAGTACGATGCCATTGTTGTCGGCAGCGGGTATGCGGGTACGGCTGCAATGCTTTCGATGATGGATCGAGGGCTAAAAAATGTACTGATGATTGATAAAATGCAGTATATGGGTGGAAACTCCTCCATCAGTGGAGGCTCATATGCGATGTCTCGAACATCGATTCAAAAAGAAAACGGCGTGATGGATGATCCTGAGATGCACATCAAAGACACGCTCAAAAGTGGGCACAATCTGAATAATCCTGAGATGGTGCGCATCATGGCATATGAAGGTTTGGATGCGTTTAACTGGCTTGTGGAAAATGGGGTGAAATGGAAACTGTTTAGCCGAAGTGGTGGACACAGTGCTCCTCGTAATCACTCCGTGGGTGTGGGATCTTACATTACTCGACCATTACAAGAGCAGATTATTAAACGTGGCGGACAACAACGTACGCGGATCATTATGGATGAGTTGGTTTACAATGACAAAGGCATTGTCATGGGTATGAAAGTGCGTGAAAAATATGAGTTCAAATTTGATCGCACTTTTGATGAAAACGACAATAAAACGGGTAAAGTCAAATACTATCGTGCCAATGCAGGTGTGATTATAGCAACAGGTGGTTGGGCGGCAGACCCTAAAGTAAGGCAGATTTTTAACCCTGCACTGACCCCTGATATGCCTACAACAAACCATTATGGCGCTACGGGCTATACCATTGAAAAATTGATTAAAGATGACATTGATTTGATAGATATGCAGTACATTCAAATCATGCATGTTACTTCTGCAGATGAAGATAGTTTTGGATTTGGATTTAGAACTATTACGGGTGGATACAGCTATGGCATGATGATTAATCCTAAAACAGGAAGACGTTTTATCAATGAAATTGCTGATCGTCGTATTTGTTCAGATGCCATTTTTGCAATGAACGAAAAAGGTAAAAATCATCCTCTTCTCATTATGGATGTCAATGGTGCAAAAACAGTTGAAATTGATGCATTGCAACGTGGTATTGAAGCGGGTGCTGTGTATCAGTTTGAGACATTGGATGAGATGATTACAAAATTTAATGTGAATAAAGAAGCTTTTTTGGATGAGCTTAAAAAGTATAACGCGTATGTTAAAACAGGCAAAGATCCAGAGTTTGGCCGTACCTTTTTTAAATACAAAGATGAGTACATTACGATTGAAAAACCGCCTTTTTTTGTAACGCGCCCAGGGCCTAAGATTCATCACTGTATGGGAGGTGTTAGGACAACGGTCGATTGTGAAGTCTTTAACAAAACAGGAAAAATTGTTGAAGGACTTTATGCGTGTGGTGAAGTGACGGGTGGAAGGCATGGGTATAACAGACTAGGGTCAAACTCTGTAGTCGATTGTATTGTTTTTGGTAGGCGAGCGGGTTTTGCCATTGCTGAACGTTATCAAAAAATGGTAAGGAGTTAGTGATGAAACAGTTATGGAAACAACTCCTCATCAGCATCGTTCTTTTCGCCAGTTTATGCACATTGGCAATGGCAGCCAATGAGAGCGAATCCTTAAGTGCTACACCCAATTTAAATGATAAATATTCGGAAAAAAACTATCCGATACAAGGAGTGCATCAAAAATTAGGGCTTACATGTAAAGAGTGTCACAGTGAAGAAAAAGCGGAAGATTATTCCAGCGCGATGAAGGCGACCTGTTTTAAATGCCATGAAAATTATGAGAAATTGCAAGAGCGTACAGGGCATTTAGGGCACAACAATAATGTCCATGCGTCACCGCACTTTACCAATATTGATTGTGATCTTTGCCACAAATCGCATCAGCCGTCACAAAATCTTTGTGTCCAGTGTCATGGTCAAAAAACCATGAAACAGCTGATTGTTAAGTAAGGAGGGGCAGATGAAAAAGATCATTATCATCACCGCATTGGTGAGTTTTTGTGTTACATTGGTTTTTGTATGGGGTGGAGCAAAAGTGGTGAAAGCAACAGGTGATGCACCGTTTTGTGGCATGTGTCATTCATGGGATGGCTTGATTGCTCAAACGCATATACAAGATCCTATTCATGGTAATGCCAACCCAAAAGGGGTACAAGCAACATGTACGGAGTGTCACTTACCGCATAGTTCTCTCATTGCGTATTTGGGGATTAAAGCTAGAAATGGTGTTGCTGAGGGATGGACAGTGCTTACAGGCGATGCGAGCAAAAAAGATTGGTTAGTCAATCGTGAGCATGCACGTAAAAACTACACCTACGATAGCTCCTGTTTAGCATGTCATAGTACTCTTTTAGAAAAAGCCAATCAAGAAGCATTCAAGGATGAACCTTCTTCTAAAATGCATCTTAAATATATCGCATTCAAAGAGACGAAAGAGGCAATGCAGTGTACCAGCTGTCATAAATTTGTTGGACATAAAGAATTAGGTGAGACACTCTTTCAGCATAATGACACTAGCCCAACATCGTGGGATGAGTGGGAAAAACAGCGCAAGGAGAAAAAATAGTTTTCCAAAACCAAGAGGAGGGAGAGATGTGTGTTCTTTCTCCCTCTTTACATGTAAAGTTAGAATGCGTTATTTTAAAGCCTTCACATAAACTAAAGGATCGTTTAAAAGAGGCAGATATTCGCCATCATACAACGCGTCTTTTTCATCGATTAATGTCTCAGTAATACCTGCACCTTCAGTTAAAATAGCCTCTTTTTCCACAGGGCGATCGGTGATGATTTCGCCTATCTGATAGGGTCTGCCATCAAGGTGCGTGTAGGCTTCTTTGGCATTTCTAAAATAACGAAAGGTAAAAGGCGTTTTGGCAAACACATCTTTTCCTAAAGTAAAGCGCTGGGTTACAACCACTTTGCGATACCCTATCGCGCCATTCAACGCCTCTGTTGGGGTTGGATAGAGTAAATTGGGTTGAATAAATCCCTCTGGCGTGAGATACGCTTTGCGGTCCACACATTCGCCCATGAGCTTTACATGTAAACGTTGTTGTGCCACTAAAGTCTCAGGATGCTGTAAATCCAAAGTACGCCAATCATCGCTAAAACCGTGCGCTTTCGTGATCGTTTCCATCAAAAAGGCTTCCATGCTCGCAGGCATCACTCCGTACAAATTCGCCCCCACAACATGCTTTAAAAAATACCCAAATTCGCCTTGCTGTGTTTTGCGGTTGAGCGGATCGCCTCTGCTCGAAGTTGCTTTGCCCTCTTTCATACTGTAAGCAAGATAATCCATCTCTGCCCAGCCAAGCTTATGTGGAAATTTGCGAGGAAACGCCCACGTGGAGTCGATCGTATTGCTACTGCCCGAAGTAAAGGCGGAAGGTTCAAAGCCGTAATTGTCACTGTGGCAACCGATGCATTGCATCAACTCTTCGGCTTTTTGAGGACGTAGATTTCCTTTGGCATCTTCGATAAATCCTGCCAAAATCCAACCTGCACCATTATTGATCCACCCTTGTTTTTCGTTAAGATAGATGGGCGCATCTTCATCTTTTTCGACCGCTTCTCCTGGGTAAAACATCTTGGTTTTCACCATGTAGCGTATCTCTTTCACGCGAGTTGCTCGTGTTCCTTTGGCGCGCAAATCGACATAATGCAACGGATGCGCAAACTCCGTGTAAAGCGGATAAAGCCCACGATGCACTTCCACATCATGTGCCTTGCCATAGTACGTTTGAGGATCATTTGCTTCAAGCCTGTCGGTAATTGCACGCTCTAAAAGATCAAGATTTTGGGCGTAAATAGTTTCACTCCACGCTCCTTTTTCATCTTGCATAAACGTTTTAGGCAAACGAATGTAAATACCCGAAACACTGCCACTCATTGGTGTAAAAATACCATACGGCATAAAATTAATCGCACGCCAACCTGTGATGTCACCAAAAATGGCACGTTCGTGACTTTTTGTACGCACAAAGCCATCTTCTTTTGCAGGAAGATCGGAAGGCGAAAGGTCGGGGAAAAGCCTCCAAGGAGAGCTATCTTGTCCATTTTCCCAACCCATTTTTCCACCACGCTTGGTATAAGCATCGCTCCAATTATCGTGTTTAAGATACTCAAGCATTGTGCTTTCATCAAAACGGTTGGCACTTTTTTGGTACGCCGCTTCGAGGCGCTCAGGGAAGAGGGTGTTTTCCCACGGGTTGATTGTCGCGGCAATCGTTTGTTGGGTAACAGGAGCAAAGCTGTATGTCGTTTGAAGATTGCCCGTGACCGTTGAAAGTCCTGCTTGAGGATTGTTGTTACCTAAATGCGCTCGTGCAGGGGCGTTGGTGTGGCAAAACATGCAGGCATTTTGCGCTCCACCACTGGTTTCGATGTAGCATTGTGCGGGAATATTGGCGTAAGGATTGTTAAGCGTCGTACGGCTGATAAATTCTCCCATCAACGTTCCGCCAAAGCCCACAATAGGGCTAAGGTAGAGCAGAATGATGAGGCGATTAAAGCCCTGGGATGCCATAGATATATCCAATAGGCGCTTGAAATTTGTCGATCAGCGGTGTCAATTTTTGTTGAAGCTCTTTACTCGTGGTTTTGGTGAAATCGCCAAGGTGTTGCGCATTGCTCATTATGTACGCGTAGCCGTTGAGGTTTTCAACGACTTGAAGCCCTGTTGATTCCGCACCTGCCGGGATGGAGAGAATACGAGAGAGTTTTTTCGTGTCGATGTTATACGCCCAAAGATAGTTGTTGACATGTGCGCCACTGTCTTCACCGATGAAAAGTGTACGCATTTTTGAAGAGTAGAAAAGGTTGTCGGTATTGGCGATTTTATCAACCACGCATGTATTGCCATCTTTATCCGTTGCCATCTCTTCTCCCAAAAGCATGCTTGGTACGTGCATGGAGATAGGAACAAAGTCGCTGAGGATTGGCTCGTTATTGCTATCGTTGACATTGCTTGCAAGTGCGATTTCATACGTACCACCACAACGATTTTTCGCAACTTTAATATCATCGTTGGCAAAGGAACTGTCTTTGGCCATCCCTTTTTCAATGTACGACATGGCGATGTAGATTTTTTTATCTTCGGGATTAAAGGCAACCCCCTCCATTTTGTTAAACTCAGTCGTTGCACCAAGATAAGCGGCATAACGTCTGGTTTCTAAGAAGGCAGCCACTTTTTCCATTCCCGGTTTGAGCTTGAGGTATTCTATGTCCGAATGGCCTGCTTTAATGGCTTTAAACCCTTCGTGCTTGCTTGCATCAAAGCTTGCAGGTGCATACGCTTCAAAAATATCATTAAACGTATATTTCTCTTTCCATTCCATCACTTCTTTGGTAGAGGCATGCCCTAATTTGATCCATGAAAGCGTTGCTTGACCGCCATCTTTGGCACCGTCTTCATTGGTTTGATGCCATTTTGCCGCGTACATCGACCCATTGTCTAAATCACCTTTGGCGTCGCCTATGTACATGAACAGACCGACATTGGTGCCATCATCTCCGAAAAAAGCGGTTTTACCATCGCTCATAATTTTCGCCATCTCCCATGTGCCTCGACCCATCGCAAAATGTTTGGTGACATTGGTTTTGCCATTTTTATCGACAGCCACTTCGGTGATGTGACCGTAATCGTAAGGATTGGCCTCTTTTTTGCCCTCAAAGTAGAGCTCGCTCATCGCTTTTAAGCCTTTTTGCGCTTTTTTGAACTCTTTGCCACTGGAAGCGGTGAAGAAAAGATCATAATCTTCTTCGGTTCCTAAGTGGGTATTCCAAGGGGTTTGCGAGCCTGCGCAAGGAATCCAAATGCCGCCCACTTTGGAAAAATCAATCGGGTATTGATCAACGGCTTTGAGCTTGCCATTTTTAGCATCTTGCTTGATGGAGGTCAGTGTCATACTCATCGGTGCTCGCTCATGCCACACATCGGTTTTCTCCGCCGAAGAGCCATCGCTTAAAATCCAGTCGTACTCATAATGCGTGACAAGGTAGAGTGAACCGTCCACATTTAAAAGTGAGTTGCTATCAGGAGTTTCAGCAATGAGTGGTTTGCCAAAAGGGTCAAGCAAAGGCTTCATGGAAGCGGTGTAAAGTTGTCCTGCGGGGTTTTTATTGGTTCCGACTTTGTCTTTGACGCCAAAGAGTGTTTGGTACGAGAGATTGCGCTCAATCATTCCGCCACTTGCAGTGTGAATAATGACTTTGGCTTCCGAGTAAGCTTTTGCCATCTGCTCAGGAGTTTTGGGTGCATCCATTCCTATAAATTCGACTGAGCCTGCTGCACATAAGCTTGAAGCAACAAAAGAGAGCGATACACAGAGTGTTGTAAACGATTTCACGAAAGCCTCCAGATAAAAATTTTGATAGTATAATCGTAGGCAAGAAGAGTTACAAAGATGTTACAATCTTAAAAATAAGTGCTAATTTAGACAGCTATGTAGGAGTTGAAGTAAGCTGATTTAGAATAAAATGTCTTAAATTTATAAGGAGGAAAAATGAAAACATTTGTAGCATTTTTTATGCTTTTCATGTGTGCAACCCTCTCGTTCGCCAAAGAGGGATTTGTCACGTATGTTGTTGATGGTAAAACGTATGAAGGGTACTATACTACGCCTTCGGATGAAGCACCGTTAGTTTTTATCGTACACGATTGGGATGGACTGAATGAATACGAAATGACACGTGCGAAGATGCTTAATGCTCTTGGCTATGGTGCTTTTGCCATAGATCTTTTTGGACAGGGCGTGAAACCTGTTACGATTGAAGAAAAAAAAGCTTTAACCAATGCACTTTATAATGACCGTGCAAAAATGCGTAAACTTCTTGATGCAGGTTATCAAGCGGCTAAAAAAGAGGGTGCAAACGTCTCTAATGCCATAGGTATTGGTTACTGTTTTGGTGGTGCGGCGCTTTTGGAGATGGCACGTATGGGAACACCCCTTAAAGGTTTTGCGATTTTTCACGGTGGCTTAGCAACACCAGCAGGTGAAGACTATACACAAACAAAAGGGTTTATTTTGGTTTTACACGGTTCAGCCGATGAGAGTGTGAGTCTGGATGAATTTACAGGCCTTGCGAAAGAGCTTGAAAAAACAGGCATTAAGCATGAAATGATCACGTACAGTGGCGCTCCGCATGCGTTTAGCGTGTTTGGAACTGATCGTTACAGAGAAGATGCAGATAAAAAATCATGGCGAAGATTGGTCGAATTTTTAGGAGAGATGCTTTCAAAATAGAGGTATATTTTTTGCTTGTATCTTTACATGTAAAAGGAGTTAGCCATGGATAGCAGACTATTTCAAATTGATCCGTATGCAGGTATCAGTTATGGGCTTTACAATTCAATTAAAGGTGATAAAGGAAGCTTTGAAGATTTTTTGTTGCACTATGATTCTACAGGTGCTAACAATGAAGACAGTTCGTGGTTAACCAAACTTGTCAAAGACGATAACAACAAAGCACTAAGCTCTCCTGCTGTATGGGAAGCAATGAATACCCTTGGCGTTAATGGACTTGATCTTATGAGCTCAGTAAGTTCATCTGATTTTTTTGATACACAAGCAAGTGCACTCAAACTTCAACTGATGCAAGCGTTTAGCAAACGAGAAGATTATGCTCAGATGAAGCCGTTACTTGAACAACTGATGAGTTAACGGCACACATAGGAAACAATATCTGACTCAATGGTGCCAATTGCTGGTTGGTACCATTCTGTGAGATTATTCGCTGGAATATTCCGTGCAGACTTTGCGTTATAACCAATTTGTCTGAAGTATCGTGAAGGACAATTAATTTCTGCTTTAATATATAAAATCGTGTCAAAGCTTTGACGTCTCAAGACAACATAATTCACCGTTGCTTGTTTACCTACTTCCAGTAGATAGTATTTGTAGATGTCTTTATAGGCAGTCCGTGGAATTTCGATGTCTTGAGATTTTTGCGCACTATAGGCACTAAGAGCCATAATAAGGCTCAAAAATATTCGTATCATCATGTGTTCCTCCATTGTAAATCTTTCAATTTATTGTATCAAAAGCAGCCTCAAACAGATATGAGTAAGAACTTTTTAGATAGAAAAACTATAAAGCAATTTCATAATTTTGTCATCTTTTAGGTACAATAACTTTATAGCACTAGCACAAGTTTGACAAAAGGGCTTTGTATGAGAAATAGTGTGAACAACAATCAAGAACAACAAGATAAGATCAAATTTCTTACACAAGAACTCCTTCGCGTGCAGAAAAATCTTGTTGAACAGTTTTACACAGACTCTCTGACACGCCTTCCCAATCTCTATCAGCTCCGACACGACCTTGAAGAAGGGAGTGACTTTACGCTTATTATTGCAAACATCGACAATTTTAAATTACTGAATGATTTTTATGGCTTTGTTGTGGGTGATTTTATTTTAGAGTCCTTCGCAAAGAGTTTGAAAACAGAACTTGATGAAGTCTCTGTTTACCGCATTGCGGGTGATGAATTTGCTATATTAGTAGGTAAAAGGATGAGTTTTTATCTGCTCAAAAATTATCTGACGCATCTTTCCAAACAACTCACCCATCTCAAATATGCTTATGCGCAGACCGAAATTTATGTAGACTGCACGCTCTCTTCCAGTGCAAGTTTTACCAGTGATGACATCTTTTCTAAAGTCAATATGGCACTCAAATACGCCAAAAAAGAGCAGTTGAAATTTTGGATATACGAAGACACGATGAATTTTTCGCAAGAGTACGAGAGCAATCTCAAATATGCTACAAAAGTGCGTAAAGCCATTGTGGATTTTTCAGGTATTGTGCCTTATTTTCAACCTATTATTGACAACAAGACCAATGAAATTATTAAGTTTGAAGCACTTTCACGCCTGGTGGATGAGGACGGTGCAATTCATTCACCGCACAACTTCATTCCCGTTGCAAAGATGATTAAAGTGTATGATAAAATCACGATGGCTATCATCGATAAGAGCTTTCAGGTTTTTAAATCCCATGCGTTCGATTTTAGCATCAACCTCTCATTTGAGGATATCATTAACCAAGATATTTACGATTTCATTATCTCTAAATTACGTGATTCTAACATGGGACATAGAGTCACATTTGAGCTTTTAGAGTCAGAGAAAGTCAATGACTTTAACAAGGTGATCCATTTTTTTAATGAGATCAAACGCTATGGAGCCAAAGTGGCGATTGACGATTTTGGAAGCGGTTTTTCCAACTTCTCTTACATCACCAAACTTAGTCCTGATTTTATTAAAATAGATGGTAGTCTCATCAAAGACATCGACCAAGACAAAAATGCTCAGATTATTGTAGAGACGATCGTGGACTTTTCCAAAAAACTGGGCATAAAAACCGTTGCAGAGTTTGTTCACTCTAGCACGGTTCTCTCCACCGTTAAACAGCTGGGTATCGACTATTCTCAGGGCTATTTTATCGATATGCCTTCTCCTCACATTCTCAAATAAACACTTTACATGTAAAGCTTACGCGACCTCGGTATCCCATAAAATACTCACCCCGTATTCGGGATCGGGAATGACATATTTGAAATATTCACTCGTTCCTTTTCGCCCATGCAACCGCACCGCAATTTGCCCCTCTTTTAAAAGCTGTTTCATTTCATATTCGCTGAGGCTTCGCTTATTCCAGCGCAAAAAAGTATTCGAGTAAACCCGAAACCGACACGTTGCATCACTGCTAAACACATAATCATCGTTGATGTCCCGCTCTTTTTTCGCATGCTCGCAACTGTAAAGATTGACCTTTTGACCTTGAATGGTAAGCTTTTGCGAGATTACCGCACCTCCACAATACGGGCATTTGCCAAGAACCATCATGCACCTCAGTTTTGATTTATAAAGTTATGATAGCAAAGTGAGAGAAGAGGGGTTTAAAATATTTCAGAATGAAAGATTTTACTCTTTGAGCAAAATGCCACTTTCGACAAAATTACTGATTTTATTCACAACTTCTATATCGTTTTGTGAAAAGTATTTTTTGTGAAAGAAATATTTGTAAATTATAAATAGCATATTTTTGTTTTGTTCAATATATGCAAAATGATAATTTAAAGCTTCCGTTGGGATAGTTTTACTTTCACTGGAAGAGTATCTTTGTTCAACTCGCTTTTTTAGTTCATGTAAAAAAACTTCTATTATTGGTGGATTTTTAGTATCAATGACTTCCAAAGAGTATGAAACTTTTTCAGGAATATTTATATAGAAATCAGGGGATATTTCTTTTTTTGAATCAGAAGAATTTAGTCTTCTTGGAATGTTTACAGATAATCGGATAATGAGATTATATTTTGAAAAAATTACTGTTATTAGTGTCAAAAGATAAATAGCTCTTTCATTAGTATCTTTTATTTTTTCGACATATTCTAAACAATTATTGAGCACTTGAATATAAATACGCGCATTTTTTTCTTCACTGAGTTTAATAGCGTCTAAAATAGTTGTTTTATAAGATTGAAGAGGCGCGTATTTCTCATCTTGATAGATGACCTCGAAAAGCTCTTCAATCGTTGGATTATAGAGTATAAATTTATTTACACTTTTTTCTTTAACGGTATTGAAAACATTTGTATCATGGTCTTGAAAAAACTCTTGATTTAAAATGATGATGGTTTTGGTTTGGAAGTTTTCGGTGAGGTTTGTGATAAAACCAAAAAGATCGTTAAGGTCGATTTTGGAAGATTTTCGCTCAAAATCGTCAAAACAAATAACGCCTCCATTCAAAAGTGCATCGGTACCTTTTTTAAGTTTTTCATTGTTGTTTAATTCTTCGATTTGTTTGCTTGTATTGCTTGCATCAATTCCTACGCCAAATACAGTTATTTTAGGCATAAGACTTGTCATTTTTGTAAAAACAGAATAGGTTTGGCTAATGATATCCGTCTCTCTAGATTGGACGAAACTATATGATTTTTGCAAAATTTCATTTTGAAGTTCTTCGATAGAATCCTTGCCATAAAGACTCACGAAAATATAACTTTTCTTTTTGTCTTTTATTTTTGGAATTAAATCTGTTTCAATGATATTTTTCCAAAAGTGGGTTTTTCCTGAACCCCATACACCTGAGAGCATCAAAATAGTGCCATTATTATCATCGTTATCTAAATACGATTTATTACCTTCAATAAGGTATTTTTTGATGCTCTCAGAATTTGCCATAAATTACAAAAACCTCTCCACAAAACGATCCAAATCTTCATCGCTCAAAGCCCCTGAAACACGCTCTACTTCTTTCCCATTTTTGAAAACGATCAGCGTAGGAATAGAACGAATCTTAAAGCGTGAGGCTAAAAACTGCTCGGCTTCGGTGTCGACTTTGGCGAACAAAACACGCAAAGGGTACGCTCGCGCTGCTTGTTGGAAGGTGGGGGCGAAGCCTTTGCACGGACCACACCACGGCGCCCAAAAGTCTACAATGACGGGAACATCGGTACTCTCAATGACTGCTTCAAGGGTGTCGCTAGTGAGTGCGATGGGGTGTGGGTCGAGTAAGGAAGCTTTACATTTACCACAGTTGACTTTTTTGTAAACTTCCTGTTTAGGGACATTATTGGTTGCAAGGCAAGAGGGACAAATAACTTTCATGGGTTATCCTTTCGTTGCGTAGTCTTTAAGTGCTTGGAGAATCTCGGGCTCTATGGCCCACTCTTTACCATCAACGGACATGACGGACTCTCGTTTGATGCCATCCACTGAGCCTTTGGAAACGATAAAAGCAAGGTACTGCTCTAGCTCTTCAAAACTCGGTAGAACATTTACATGTAAAACTCTTTCAAGTTCGGCGATGAAGCCATACCCACCCCAATTTGAGACCGAAGCGATCATTGGGTAGTCGCAGGGGATGACACAGTAATCGTAAAAAAGTTCTTTATTTTTCAGCACAGCAGCGAAGCTTCCCATGCCGACTTCATTACCACCATCGCCGATACCAAAACTAGGAGCGGTTTGACTGCCCAGTTTGAAAAGCTCGTCCACAGGTGCGGTAAACTCTTTGATATCAACGCCACGTGAGTTGAGGTAAAGTCCTTCGTGATTTTGACCGCAACGCTCGATGGAAAGATGCGCTACGGGTTTGTACGTGTCTAAAAGTATCTTGTACCCTTGATTTTCTAATCCCTCAATCGGAATGTAGAGGGTTTTAATATCAAAAAAATAATCCTCGCAAAAACTATCGGTGATGATAACAGGAGTATAGCCAAGTTTTTCAAAAGCTTTTGCAAGAAAGTAAGCGCCCAAAGGGCCATCAGTCTCAGCGTAACCAGCGACGTAAAAACCTGTATAGATAAAAACAACACCTTTGTCGAGTTTTAAAAAAGCTTGAACGGCATTTTTAGTGTGTTCATTAGGAAAGTGGGCTTGAATTTTGTCCATATTGCGGGTGGAGTGTTGAAGAACGATCTCTTCAATTGTATGAAAATTGCGCATGAAAGCCTTTACATGTAAAAAATTTACTGAAAAAATTGTATCTAAAATTTGATACAATTTAACCAAAAAAAGGGATTAAAATGTATCCAAAAGAATTACGATCTAAAATAGCCAAAGGCGAATTTACTAGACCAACAGCAGGTGAATGTCCTGGGTATATTCAAATGAATATGGTAGCCCTTCCAAGAGAGTACGCCAAACGTTTTGAAGCGTTTGCAAAAGAAAATTCCAAAGCAATTCCTGTATTGGAAATTATTCAGGAAGGACATTTCTCCAAGGTTTTGGCTCCGGGAGCTGACATTTTAAACGAAATTCCAAAGTATAATATTTTAAAAGACGGTGTTGTCGTTGAAACCGTGACGGACATAACACCGTATTACAATCTTGATTTGGTCTTTTTCTTGATTGGGTGTAGTTTTTCGTTTGAAACGGCACTGATTGAAAATGGTATGCCACTGCGCCATGTCGATCAGCAAAAAAATGTTGCAATGTACCGCACGAACATTGCCCTCAAACCTGTTGAAGGTTTTGCGGGTGAGATGGTCGTCAGCATGCGCCCGATTAAAAAAGAGAAAGTGGCAGATGCGTGTGTTGTCACGAGTCATTTTCCACGTATGCACGGCTCACCGATACAAGTGGGTTACCCTGAAATGATCGGTATTCGTGATGTTTCAAAGCCTGATTATGGTGATGCGATTGAGATCAAAGCGGACGAAATTCCACTCTTTTGGCCATGTGGCGTAACACCTCAAAATGTCATAACCGCCATGAAACTTCCCTTTGCAATCACGCATGCGCCGGGGCATATGTTTGTAACCGATAAAAAAGACAGCGAATACTACGAATAAAAGTTACGGCACAAATGCTTCTTGAAGACTGTGGAACTGGTAAGTTTTAACCACTTCAGGAAGCTTCTTCTCTAACATCGTTATCCCTAGAGGCTCATTTTTATTGCCATGAATGAGAATGAAACTTCCTGTTTTAATGGGCTCATTTTTTGCAATCCATGCGTTAGCCGACAAAGGAATTAAAAAATAGGTTTCACGAAGCTCACGCATTAATTTTTCATCAGAGATGAGACCCGGAAATCGAAAAAAGACCGAGGGCGTAATGCCTTCTTCTAGGAGTTTTTTCTCAACACCAAGTATTTCTGTTTTGACATCGGTGTTTACATGTAACATAAAATTTTCACGCTCAGGAAGATGGGAATCGTAAAAATGGGTATGCGTATGGTTTACCCACGTTATCTGTAAAAGAGGATTGTTCACAAGGGCAGTAAACTCTTTTTCGTGGTGGTCTTTCCATGCGGAGCTTATGGCAATAGCAATCGGTGTTTTACCATTTTGCTTGGTTAACTGCTCAATAAAATCACTTTCATACCCTTTTTTAGTGGAAGGACAAAGATCCATCGTTAGATAGATAGCTTTATCCTTTTGCGTGGTCGCATGGGTTGCTCCCCCTTTTGCCGCTAAAGCAGTTGCGTTATTGAGTTGTTGTGCAAAGGGAGTTTTTGAAAAATTTTCATCTAACGGCGTTAATTTTGAAGTATCGAGTGGGAGGACTTTAGTTTGCAGGGTTTGCGTATTGGTAGTGAGGTAAAATGTCACGCCACTCAGTTCAAAACGCCGTGAAACAAGCAAGAGAGTGTCGTTTTCTTGGTATTGTTTGACAAATATTTCATAGTGCTTAATATACTCAATAGCAGACAATGGAAGCCAACACAGCATTAAAAATAAAATGAGTCGCATCATATACATTCCTTTTACGAGAATTTTAGCTCTTTTTTGAAAAAATATGATTATAATTTTGCTAATTATTGTCTAGGCGGTGTTTGAGTTTTCAAACGGATTATTGAGGGCTGTAAAGCCTAAGCGAAATAATGAGAATGAGAGAATGACGGTCAACGAAGCAGTTTTAGAGATGCGTTACAGTGGAATCCCTGAAGAAGATATTGAGGCGATTCTCGAGATTTGCAAGAAGAAGGGTTTAACCCCTCAAAATATCGATAAAGAGCTTGAAGCTAAAGGGTTAGATAAAGTTTTTGAGCTTGAATACGATGCAAGCGAGAGTTGGTTTGAGCGTGGAGCAACCAGTAGTGCTCCTTCCCATAAAGCGCCAGCAAAGCAGGGATTAGAAAAGGAAAAAAAGTAGATGTCAAAACAGATAAAACAGATCATTGAAGAGTATTACGATGTCCTGTGGAATGAGAAAAAGCTCGACCAAGCCAATCGTTTTTTAGACCCTTCCCTCAATTTTAGAGGTTCTTTGGGTATGAGAGTTGATAGCATCAATGGTTTTTGTGACTATGCAAAGATGCTTTTTAGTGCGTTTCCCAATCTTTACCATGTGATTGAAGATATTGTCATTGAAGGCGATAAAGCTGCCGTAAGACTTGTTTATACGGCAACACACTCTGGAAAACTCTTTGGATTTGAACCTACGGGAAATCGAATCCGTTACTCTGGAGCGTGTTTTTTTAAATTTGAAAATGAAAAAATTGTCGATGCATGGGTTTTGGGAGACTTAAACGCATTGTATGGGCAGCTTAATGCCATTGAACATCGTTAATTTTTGCCTCTTTATGGGCCATCATTGAGTGAACGATTAATGTCGTCACGATGATGGCCCCTCCCATCAATGTATTGATATGCGGTTTTTCATCCATTAAAATCCACACCCAAAAAGGTGCAAGAACGGGTTCAATAATCGTCAAAAGTGCCACTTCCACAGAGGGTAAAAATTTTGTTCCTATCCCAATAAATGCACGTGAAAGTGGTGTGAGCAACGCTCCCATAAAGACAATAATCCAAAGTGAATAACTATCAGGAACACTAATCGGTGCTGTAACAGCGGCTAAAAGTGAAGCAATGAGCGCTCCTGTTCCAAAACAGGCAAGTCGGTTAGCCTCTTTGTCTCGCTCTAAAACGGACAACATCGATACAAAGGCAAATACGCATCCAAAAGCGTAAAGATTTCCTTCCATATTTCCAAGTTCTAAGTCATTGAACAAAATAATAGAAAGCCCTATAAAAACAAAGAAGATTGCTCCAAAGGTACGGCGTGGTGTTTTTTGTTTAAACAAGATAAACGCAATCATCGCACTTACCAATGGTCCGGTACTTAAAATAAACACGGCACTGGCAACGCTAGTATGTTTGATGGCGAGAATAAATAAAAGATTGCTCAGTCCTATACAAAATCCACTCCATAAAATAGTAGAGAGATGATTTATATAGATGGAAACGATGTTGTTTTGATGCTTTGAGTACAAGGTGATATTCATCGTTAAAAACATACACAGACCAAAGTAAAAGGTAAAATTTTGAGCAGGCACATGCGTCATTTTAATCAGGGGTGATTCAAAGCTCATAAGAAGCATGCCAAGGGAAGTAATCCCAAAGGCTTTCGTGTAAGTCATAGGATTACTTCGTTTGATTTTTACGGAAATTGATGTAGAGTTTTTCGATTTTTTCGCGTGCCCAAGGGGTTTTGCGGAAAAATTTGAGACATGAGTTAATGCTTGGCTTTTCATGAAAACAGTTCATACGTAGCATTTCATCGAGTTTTTCCCAGCCATAATGTGCTTGGAGTTCCGTGACGAGCTTTTCGAGCGTGACACCATGAAGGGGATTGTTGTTGTGTTCGTTGTTATTCATGTATTCCTCAAAATTAAAAGCACCAAAGGTGCGCGGGCTTTGTGTCGAGCAAAACCCAGTGTTAACTACGTCCTTAGAGCTTTACTTTAAAGACGTAGTAAGAGTTTTGAAAAAACTCTATTTGCTTTTACATGTAAAAAGGTTTAGTTACGCTCTACACTAAGACCTGCATAGCTTTGAACAGTTGGCATAATCTCAATACGATTAACGTTAATATGCGCTGGAAGTTCTGCCAGTGAGAAGATGGCATTGGCAATATCTTCTTTTGAAAGCGGTGTTGTATTTTGATACACAGAGTCTGCTTTGACTTTATCCCCTTTAAAACGAACATCGGAAAATTCGGTCAGTGAAAAACCAGGTTCAATGTTGGTCACACGAACGTGTGTGCCTTTAAGGTCGGTTCTAAGGTTAAGCGAGAACTGTTTGACAAATGCTTTGGTCGCACCATACACATTGCCACCCTCATACGGCCAACTGCCTGCGGTTGAACCAATGTTAAAGATATAGCCCGTTTTGCGCTCAACCATCACAGGCAGAACGGCTTTCGTCATGTACAGCAGTCCTTTGATGTTCGTGTCGATCATCTTCTCCCAATCATCCAAACTCGCTTCATTGGCATGTTCAAGTCCAAGAGCAAGACCCGCATTATTAACTAAAATATCAATAGATTTATACGCTTCAGGAAGCGAAGCAATGGCACCAAACACTTCGTTTTTTTGGGTAATATCAAAACAAAGTGTTAAAATATCACAGTGTGCTAGACGAGTTTTGAGTGCATCTAAACGCTCTTTTCGACGACCTGTTGCAATCACTTTATAGCCAGCATTTGCAAATTTTTCAGCGGTTGCTTCTCCAAAACCAGAAGTTGCACCTGTAATCAAGACAATTTTTGACATGACACATCCTTTGCATTTTTTGATTTAGAGTTCGATAAGAACTCTGAACACGCTTTTAAAGCAAAGCTTTAAAAACTACGTTAACACTGAGTTTACTTCGGCAGTAAGCCCGCGCACCTTTGGTGCTTTGACTACTTTGAACTTTTGTTATGAAAAAAGTCTATTATACAAGATGGAGGTATAATCATACCTTTTGTTGAAAATTGCATCATATTTTTTTCAACAATGTTGTCAAAATATATTAAGATACCTTGATGTACAAAAGTGTTTTTTTTAGTAATTTTAAATTTTAATAAGGCACAATGTGACACATAAAAAATTAAACAAAGGAGAAAGAGTGAAGAAAATGTTTTCAAAGTTAACGGTTTCTTTGGCAGCCTGCTCAATGCTAGTCAGTGCGAGTGTCGCGGCAACGAATGTGATTAAGATTGGTGTGCAAGCGCCTATTACAGGGCAATATGCTAATGAAGGTCAAAGCATCGATAACGGTGTGAAGCTGATTGTGGATCAGTACAATGCTAAAGGTGGCGTTTTAGGCAAAAAAATCGAAGTCGTCACCTGTGATGACCAAGGTACAGCACAACAAGCAGCCATTTGTGCTAAAAAACTGGTCAATGAAGGTGTCAAAGCGGTTATTGGCTCTTACACATCTGGTGCAACAGAAGCAGCCCAAACCACTTACAACAGAGCAGGGGTACTCCAAACCAGCGATGGCACAAGTGACTCATTGATCGCACATAAATATTGGACATTTTTCAGAAACTCTTTCCCCAACAGTGCTGAGGCAGATTACACAGCAAAATACTTTGTTGATGGCAAACAGTACAAAAAAATCGTTATTCTCTCAGACTACTCCAGCTACTCAACAGACCTAGCCGATGCGACGATCAAAGCACTCAAGGCTAAAAATGCCAATATCATTTATGAAGGCAAAATCAAATCAGGCTCTCAGAACTTCACAGCTACTTTGACAAAAATCAAAGCCATGGAACCCGATGTGATTTATTTTAGTGGCTACTACACCGATGGAGGACTTTTACGCGCGCAACAAATGCAGTTAGGCATTAAAGCAGACTTTGTTGGAGGCGACTCTAATGACAATCCTGATTATATGAAATTAGCAGGGGAGAGTGCTCAAGGGACACTTTTGATTAATGTACCGACCCCAGATATTTTACCGTATGATATTGCTAAAACGTTTTTAGTGGATTATAAAGCAAAATTCAATGCGATGCCAGCATCTATTTGGTCATTGATGAACGTAGATGGTCTTCGTGTTATTTTACATGTAATGGAGCAAACCAAATCTGAAGACACCAAAGTGATTGCTGAAGAGATGCATAAACTCAAAGATTTCCCCGGTATTACAGGCCCTGTGACCTTTAGAGAAGATGGTGAACGAACCGGTGGTGGCTATATGACGTATGAAGTTCAAGCGGATAAAAGCTACAAAATCGTTTATCAATAAGCATTTTACTGGTACACTTTCAGCGCACATTGCCAAAGAGAGCTCTCTTTGGCAATCTCACTCTATTAGAATAAGGTTCTCTATGGATATTTTTTTACAACAAATGGTCAACGGCCTTACTATTGGAAGCCTTTATGCACTGGTTGCTTTAGGGTATACAATGGTCTATGGCGTCATGCGGCTTATCAATTTTGCGCATGGTGACCTCGTTGCTTTTTCTGCTTTTATAGGACTCAGTGTTTACGCACAAATTTTTGGGGAGAGTGCAACCTCTTTGGGTGTCATTATCACGGTGTTTGCATTGACAGCTCTGAGTGTTGCTTGTGTGGGTGTACTTCTTGAGCGCCTAGCGTATAGACCTTTACGAACTGCACCACGCCTCAGTGCCGTGGTATCTGCCCTTGGAGCAGGACTTGTCATTCAAAATTCTGTCATGCTGATTTGGGGCCCCAATATGAAAATATTTCCCTCTAATCTTTTTCCTTCTACGATTTGGGCTGTTGGTGGCATTGTGATTACCTTTACACAAGTGATGATCTTGGGCGTTTCATCGGTTTTAATGGTTGGTCTTTATTTTTTCATTCACCAGACCAAAATTGGTACAGCCATTCGCGCCGTTGCGATTGACCAAGATGCTGCAAAACTTATGGGCATTAATGTGGGTCGCATTATTATGATTATCTTCATTATCGGCTCCGCACTGGGTGCTGTTGCAGGGCTTTTTATAGGCTCTTACTACCGTGGAATCACCTTTGATATGGGATGGATGTATGGGCTTAATGCCTTTGTCGCTGCCATCATGGGAGGCATCGGCAATATCCCCGGTGCAATGCTTGGAGGGCTTCTTTTAGGGCTTTTCAATGCAATGATTACAGGGTATATTTCAACGCAATGGGCAGAGACTTTTACCTTTGTGCTTTTAATTGCGATTTTAGTCTTGAGACCAACGGGAATTCTTGGCGAAACAGTGGCGGAGAAAGTATGATGAATAAAAGCACACTTATAACCCTTTGTTTACTCGCTTTCATGGGCTTTTTCCCTTTGTTTGTGGATTCGGCATGGTTGGCGATTGGAACAACCTTTTTGGTTTTCTCTGTGGTGGCACTCTCTCAAGACATTATCTTAGGACGCGCGGGTGTTTTTCACATGGGTCATGCGATGTTTTTTGGATTGGGTGCGTACACCACTGCTATTCTCAATGTTAATTTTGGGCTTCCCATTCTTGCAACGCTTTTGCCAGCGGTGTTGATTCCAATGTTTTTTGCCTTTTTGTTGGTTGCACCTATTATTCATTTACGAGGGGATTATCTGTTGGTTGCAACGATTGGCTTTAATATCATTTTTATTCAAGTCCTTGAAAATGATGTTTTTGGCTTAACGGGAGGGCCTAATGGCCTTTTTGGCATTGATGTGGTGAAACTCTTTGGTTATGAACTCTCTTCTCAAACCCATATGTACTATATGGCGTTTCTATTATTAGGCATAACCCTTTTGATTATTCGCAATCTTGATCGCAGTAAATTTGGACGTGCGATGTTTTACATCCATAAAGATGAAATTGCCGCACAAAGTATGGGTATTAATATACGCTACTTTAAACTGTATGCTTTTATTTTAGGGGCAGGTATTGCAGGGGCTGCAGGAAGTATGTTTTCCATTCAATATTCTGCGGTGAGCCCAGAGGCGTTTAACGTAACACAGTCCATTATGTTTTTTACGATTGTTTTGGTGGGTGGTTCTGCTTCTTTGCCGGGTATTTTAATTGGAACATTCATTATGTTTGTGCTTCCTGAAATGTTTAGAGAGTTTGAAACGGCGCGTTATTTGGTTTTTGGAATTGCAATGATTTTGACGATGATTTTAAGACCGCGCGGTATTTGGCCTGTTCGTTTTGGTAACATTCCAAGCTTCCTTAAAAAGGAGGTCAAATGAGCGAATATATTTTAGAAATAAGCCATGTCAGCAAGTATTTTCAAGGACTTATTGCTATTAATGACCTCTCTATGAAAGTCAAAAAAGGACAAATCTACGGCATCATTGGACCCAATGGCGCAGGGAAAACAACCTTGTTTAACTGCATTACGGGGATTTATCGACCCGAAATCGGAAAGATTCTTTGGAAAGGTCGCGATATTAAAGGTGCAAGTCCCGATAAAATTGCGGCATTTGGTATTCTTCGAACCTTTCAGACCATTCGCCTCTTTTCAGAGATGAGTGTGGCGGAAAACATTATGTCAGGTCGCCACATTAAGTCTCAACAGCGTTGGTACAATGGCGTTATTCCAACACCTGCGTATTATAAAGATGAGCGAGCTAATTGGGAAAAAGTAGGTGAACTAATGTCGTTTTTCAACCTTTCAGAGTATTCGACAACACCAGCGGGCGATCTCTCTTACGGTATTCAAAGACGTATTGAGATGGCTCGTGCACTTGCCGCTGAGCCAGAGCTTCTCATTTTGGATGAGCCTGCTGCGGGATTAAATGAAAATGAGACGTTGGAATTAACACAAACTATTCGCAAAATTCAAGCGATGGGTGTTACGATTATGATGATTGAGCACGATATGGATATGGTGATGAGTCTTTGTGAATACATTACAGTGATTAATTTTGGGGCGAAAATTAGCGAAGGCATTCCGTCCTTTGTTCAAGATGATCCTATGGTTGTTGAGGCGTATATTGGAAGTGATGAGGATGATGACGATGAATGAGAAATTATTGGACATCAAAAATTTACATGTAAACTATGGCGCCGTTGAAGCGATCAAAGGGATTGATTTACATGTCAACCGAGGCGAAGTCGTTACCATCTTAGGTGCCAATGGCGCTGGTAAAACGACAACCCTTCAAACCATTAGTGGCCTTTTAAAATCCAATGCGGGAAGTATCATATTTGATAATAAGGATATTACTCAAACACCTGCCCATGAGATTGTGAGCCTTGGTATGAGTCATGCTCCTGAAGGGCGTCGTGTTTTTGGAACACTGAGTGTTGAGGAAAATTTGATGATGGGTGCTTACACTTTAAAAAAATACGATGCTTTGACATTGGATTGGATTTATGAGATATTGCCCCGTTTGTATGAGCGTAAACAACAACTTGCAGGTACATTGAGTGGTGGCGAACAGCAGATGCTAGCTATTGGACGAGCCATCATGAGTAAACCAAAATTACTTATTTTAGATGAGCCGAGCCTTGGACTTGCACCTGTTTTAGTCAAAGTGATTTTTAAAGCCATCAAAGAGATTAGCAAAAGTGGCGTTACAGTTCTTTTAGTTGAGCAAAATGCAAAAGCAGCCCTTAAACTAGCCAATCGTGGATATGTTTTAGAACTTGGTAAAATTACGTACTGTGGAAGTAGTGAGGAGTTATTAACTTCTGAAGTGATACAAGAGGCATATTTAGGTAGAAAAAAAGAGGTTTTATAAGAAGTAGCTAGAGGGCATTTAATGCCCCCTAGAATTATTTTAGTTTTTCAATAATCGTTTGATTAAGCTCAAGTTTTTCTTTATTCTTTGCTACACCTTCACTCGCTTTAGCAATTTTTTCACTATTTTTTGCGATGTCTTGTTTGTTTTTATCGATTTCATCACGATTAAGCTCAATAAGCCTTGTGAGTTCATCAACTTTTCGTTCATATTTATTGATAATATAATAGATTGCGTAAACAAGTACGCCAATGACGATCCATTGTAAAATACCCATAAGCTTTTCCTTGACATAAATTTTGATAACATTGTACCTTTTTACAGCAAATCAATCAATAATATCAAAGATGTATTCGCGTTTAAGTTTTTGCTCTTTGATTTCACGAATACGGAGTCCTTCAAAACCAATTTTTCCAAACTCTTTTTCATTAAAGGGTTGATGAATAGCAATTTCACGTAAAACTTGTCCACGATAAGCTTTTGCAAAATGACTTACTACTTTATCGTTTTTCAAAAATTTCATAGTGATAAAAGGTTGTTTTAGCGTATAAAATTTTTCATAATATCCTGCACGGAGATCCAAAATAGTTTCATCGCCAATCCATGCATCCATTGCATCATTAAAATACTCTTTATAGAAAATTTCGGTTTTAAAACCATTCAGGCTTTCCCCTTGTTGAAGTTTATATTCTGGAATCAGATCTCCTGCTAGAAGAGGGCCAAAAAGATTCGAGAAAATCATGACATGGTTTTCAATATAGGTTTGCGCATTTTTATCTAACGTTTCAAATAGAAGATGATCGTAAGCAATACCGCTGTAGCGAAGAATGGCTTTACATGTAAATGAGTCAAAAATATTTTTGCTCGATAGAGCTAAAATTTTTTGAGTATCTTTAATACCAAAGAGATTTTGCAAGAGTGTGGTATCATGTGTTTCTAAAAGTGCTTGATACTGCTTTAAAACTTGATGACGTTTTTCATATAAAGAAGGAAAGACTAAACTCTCTTTTTTGAGCAAGCCATGAGTGGTTAATGCGCTTTTTGTCTCGCTGGGTGAGAATAAAATTTTCATCGTATACCTTTAATAGCAAACATAAGAGACTATTTTAGCTAAGAATCACGTAAAATATCTAAAAAGTATTGACTTTGAAAATCTTTTGAGATATAATTTCACCTCACAATCAAGGGTGCTGGTGTAGCTCAGTTGGTAGAGCAACTGCCTTGTAAGCAGTAGGTCGGCGGTTCGATTCCGTTCACCAGCTCCATTTTTGTTTGTGAAAGACAGTGTTTGACCAGCAATAAATATGGTAAAAATACGGTGAGATACTCAAGTGGCCAACGAGGGCAGACTGTAAATCTGCTGACTATGTCTTCGAAGGTTCGAATCCTTCTCTCACCACCATTGCGGGAGTAGCTCAGTTGGCTAGAGCATTAGCCTTCCAAGCTGGGGGTCGCGGGTTCGAGTCCCGTCTCCCGCTCCAAGATTTTATAAGCAAACTGGGAGCTGTTGAATTTCTTCTGCTTTAGGGCACTACAGAACAAGTTCAGTAGTCTTTCCTTTCTTTCCTTAATAAAATCTAATCATTATTGTTGTTGCGATACAATTTGGTCCACCCTTTTGTAGTCGGCTCATATGGCTCAGGGGTAGAGCACTTCCTTGGTAAGGAAGAGGTCGAGGGTTCAAGTCCCTCTATGAGCTCCATCACTCAAAAAGTTTTTAAAACTTTGAAAAATTGAAATGTACTAAAAATAAAACTCATTACGGAGGAAAAAATGGCAAAAGAAAAGTTCTCTAGAACAAAGCCACACGTTAACATTGGAACCATCGGTCACGTTGATCATGGTAAAACTACGCTTACAGCTGCTATCTCTGCAGTTCTAGCGACAAAAGGTCTTTGTGAATTTAAAGATTACGATGGTATTGATAACGCTCCTGAAGAGAGAGAGCGTGGTATTACTATTGCAACTTCTCACATTGAATATGAAACAGAAAATCGCCACTATGCACACGTAGACTGCCCAGGTCACGCGGATTACGTTAAAAACATGATCACAGGTGCTGCTCAAATGGATGGCGCTATTCTTGTTGTTTCTGCAGCAGATGGTCCTATGCCTCAAACGCGTGAACACATCCTTCTTTCTCGCCAAGTTGGTGTTCCTTATATCGTTGTTTTCATGAACAAAGCTGATATGGTTGATGATGAAGAACTTCTTGAACTTGTTGAAATGGAAATTAGAGAACTTCTTAGTTCATATGACTTCCCAGGTGATGATACTCCAATCGTTGCTGGTTCTGCACTTAAAGCACTTGAAGAAGCAAAAGCTGGTACTGTTGGCGCATGGGGTGAAAAAATCCTTGCTCTTATGGCTGCAGTTGACGCTTATATTCCAAATCCAGTTCGTGAAACTGACAAAGACTTCTTGATGCCAATCGAAGACGTATTCTCAATTTCAGGTCGTGGTACTGTTGTTACAGGTAAAATCGATAGAGGCGCTGTTAAAATTGGTGAGACTATTGAAATCGTAGGTATCAAAGATACAAAAACTACAACGGTAACAGGCGTTGAAATGTTCCGTAAAGAGATGGAACGTGGTGAGGCTGGTGATAACTGTGGTATCTTGCTACGCGGTATTAAAAAAGAAGAAGTTGAGCGTGGTATGGTTCTTTGTAAACCAAAATCAATCACTCCACATACTGACTTTGAAGCTGAAATCTATGTTCTTTCAAAAGAAGAGGGTGGTCGTCATACTCCATTCTTTAACAACTATAGACCACAATTCTATGTTCGTACAACAGACGTAACAGGTTCTATCACATTACCAGAAGGTACTGAGATGGTTATGCCTGGTGATAACGTAAAAATCAAAGTTGCACTTATCGCACCTATCGCCCTTGAAGAGGGTACTCGTTTTGCAATCCGTGAGGGTGGTAGAACAGTTGGTGCGGGTGTTGTTGCTACAATCATCAAGTAATTTTAGCATGTAAGGGGAAACCCCCTTACATGTAATTAAGTCAAGGAAATCTAATGACCGTTAAAATCGGACTAAAGTGTTCTGAATGTGGTGACATTAATTACACAACAACCAAAAACAGCAAGACAGTTACTGAAAAAGTTGAACTTAGCAAGTATTGTCCAAGACTGAAAAAACACACTGTTCACAAAGAAGTGAAATTAAAAAGTTAAGTCCCTTAAAAGACTTAACTTACATGCAGGGTAGTAGCTCCAACGGTAGAGCGTCGGTCTCCAAAACCGCAGGTTGTGGGTTCGAGTCCCTCCTACCCTGCCACTAGTCGAGGTAATACAATGGAAAAATTAAGAGCTTATTATCATCATTCTAAAGCTGAATTGTCAAAAGTTATATTTCCAACAAAAGAACAGATACGAAATGCTTTCATTTCTGTTTTCGTTGTTGTAACTGTAATTTCACTCTTCTTAGCGCTGATTGATGCTATTATGTCTTTTTCTTTATCTTCTTTAATTTAAGGAGAAAGAATGGCACATAGATGGTATGCAATTCAAACCTATGCAGGTAGTGAGCAAGCAGTTAAGAAAGGAATTATTACACTTGTCAATGATCATGGTATCGCTGATAAAGTGGAGCAAATTCTTGTTCCAACTGAAGATGTAATTGAAGTTAAGAATGGTAAAAAAAAGATTAGTGAGCGAAGTCTTTATCCTGGTTATGCATTTGCAAAACTAGATTTAGATACAGCACTCTGGCATCTTATCCAATCATTGCCAAAAGTCGGAAGATTCATCGGTGAAGCAAAAAAACCTACACCTTTGAGTGAAAAAGATATTGCATTGATTTTGGAGAAAGCTGAGAAAAAAGGTGCGCCGAAACCAAAAATCTTCTTTGAAAATGGTGAGAGTGTTAGGATTACAGAAGGTCCTTTCGCAAACTTTACAGGTTCAGTTGAAGAGTATGATATGGTTCATGGCAAACTCACACTCAATGTTTCAATCTTTGGTAGAAGTACTCCAGTTGAGATTCTCTATTCTCAAGTTGAAAAAATAGTCTAAGCTTAAAGGAAAAGAAATGGCAAAAAAGGTCATTGGCGAAATTAAATTGCAAATTGAAGCTGCTAAAGCAAATCCATCACCTCCAGTAGGACCAGCTCTTGGTCAACGTGGTGTAAATATTATGGAATTTTGTAAAGCATTTAATGAAAGAACAAAAGAGTTGGCAGGTTTTAGAATTCCTGTTGTTATCACTGTTTATGCTGATAAAAGTTTTACATTTATCACCAAACAACCACCTGCTACAGATCTTATCAAAAAAGCAGTCGGTCTTAAAAGTGGTTCAAGTAACCCTTTGAAAAACAAAGTTGGTACCCTTAGCAAGGCTCAAATTCTTGAGATTGTTGAGAAAAAAATTGCTGACCTTAATACAACGGATCGTGAAGCAGCAGCGAAAATTATTTCAGGTTCTGCTAGAAGTATCGGTATTAACGTCGTCGATTAATCCTTACCCCTTTACCGTCAGGGTTATAAAGGCGGAAGCAAAATTATGCGGAGATAAAGAATGGCAAAGAAAGTAAATAAACGTTTTCAAGAACTTTTGAAAAAAGTTGATAAAGAAAAAAAATATTCAGTAGCTGATGCACTTGGTAATATTAAAAACTTGGCGTCTGCAAAATTTGATGAAACAATCGAAATTGCACTTAAACTTAACGTTGATCCAAGACACGCTGACCAAATGGTTAGAGGTTCTGTTGTTCTTCCAGCGGGCACTGGTAAAACAGTTCGTGTTGCCGTTATTGCAAAAGATGAAAAAGCAGATGAAGCAAGAGCAGCGGGTGCGGATATTGTTGGTAGCGATGATTTAATTGAAGAAATTCAAGCAGGTCGCATTAACTTTGATGTTTTGATTGCAACACCAAATATGATGGGTTTAGTCGGTAAAGTTGGCCGTATTCTTGGACCAAAAGGTATCATGCCAAATCCAAAAACAGGTACTGTAACCATGGATGTTGCAAAAGCTGTTGAGAATAACAAAGGCGGACAAGTCAATTTCCGTGTTGATAAACAAGGAAATATCCATGCTGGTATTGGTAAAATTAGCTTCTCATCTGAGCAAATTAGAGAGAATTTTGAAGCATTTATCAAAGCAATCAACAAGCATAAACCTGCTTCTTCTAAAGGTAAATATATTAAATGTGCTGCATTGTCATTGACAATGAGTCCATCTATGAATCTTGAAAATCAAGAACTAATCGACCTTAGATAAAACACTCATCTAAAGCTTTTGTCCATTGAATTTGGTTAGAAAGCTTTAGTGCCTTAGATAATTTTGCCATAAAGAGTTGCTTTATGGTGTACTGTATATTTATACTTAATCTTATGATTGGAGAGAGTAGAGGCGAAAGCTTAATTTGAGTTGACTCATCTCTACTTGAAATCACCAGTTGGAAAGGAGAAAAATTGACAAGAACAGAGAAAGCTGAATTTATTAGTTCTCTAACTGAAGAGTTTAAATCTTCCGACGGTTTAATTGTTTGTGACTACAAAGGTCTTAATGTTAAAGCGATCGAAGCATTAAGAAATGCTTCAAGACCAGAAGCGGTTAATGTTAAGGTTATTAAAAATACTTTAGCATCAATTGCTATGACAAATGCTGGTATCGAAGGACTTGAACTAAAAGACACCAACATTTTTGTTTGGGGTGCTGATCAGTTAGCTGTTACTAAAGTTGTCGCTACATTCGCTAAAACAAATCCAAATTTTATAATTAAAT
Source organism: Sulfurospirillum diekertiae (assembly GCF_002309535.1). Classification (GTDB taxonomy): domain Bacteria; phylum Campylobacterota; class Campylobacteria; order Campylobacterales; family Sulfurospirillaceae; genus Sulfurospirillum; species Sulfurospirillum diekertiae. The sequence goes on from NZ_CP023275.1 coordinate 405,558, forward strand.
CTGGTTTTGCTGGTGGTATTGTGGTTGATGCTGCTAAAGTTGAAGCACTTTCTAAAATGCCATCACGTAATGAGCTTATTGGAATGCTTCTATCAACTTGGATGGCACCAATTACAAACTTTACCATTGGTCTTGATGCACTTCGTGCTAAAAAACAAGAGTCTGAATAGCGTGTATTTGTAAAGTTTTGCCTTTACATGTAAAGTCCAAGAGCAAGACTCTTGTAAAATCATTATAACTATAAAATAATCAGGAGATTTGAAATGGCAATTTCAAAACAAGACGTATTAGAGTATATTTCAGGTCTTAGTGTACTTGAATTGAGTGAACTTGTAAAAGATTTCGAAGAGAAATTTGGTGTATCTGCAGCTCCAGTTATGGTAGCAGGTGCTGGCGCAGCTGTTGCAACAGAAGCGGCTGAAGAGAAAACTGAGTTTGATGTTATCCTTAAAGATGGCGGCGAGAAAAAAATCAACGCAATTAAAGTTGTTAGAGAAATCACAGGTCTTGGTCTTAAAGAGGCAAAAGATGCTGTTGAAGGTGCTCCTACAACTGTTAAAGAGGGTGTCTCTAAACAAGTTGCTGAAGAAATCAAAAAGAAACTTGAAGAAGCTGGCGCAGTCGCTGAAATCAAGTAATTTTATTACTTTAAGAGAAGCCTTGTGCTTCTCTTTTAAAACTATATTCTTGGATATTAATTAGTCGTTACAACTTCTATCAAACGATAGATGAACCTACTGCCCTTTTCAAACAACTACACGAGGTAGACTCATGTTAAATAGCCTAAAATCTGGAAATCGCTTACGAGTCGATTTTTCCAAAGTCCCAAAAAAAATTGATGTACCAAATCTACTCCAACTTCAACAAAAGAGTTACGAACAGTTTTTAGATGTTGAAAATTTCAAAGAAGAGAGTGGCGTAGAGAAGGTTTTTAAATCTATTTTTCCTATTCATGATCCCCAAAATAGACTTACTTTAGAATATGCTGGATCTGAGGTTGGAAAACCTAGATATACTGTCCGCGAATGTATGGAGCGTGGCCTTACGTATTCTGTTAGCTTAAAAATGAATATTCGTCTTATCCTTTGGGATAAAGATGAAAAATCCGGTGAAAAAACTGGTGTAAAAGATATTAAAGAACAAGCAATTTTTATTCGTGAAATTCCATTGATGACCGATAGAACTTCATTTGTTATTAATGGTGTTGAGAGAGTTGTTGTGAATCAACTTCACAGAAGCCCTGGTGTTATCTTTAAAGAAGAAGAGAGCCCAACGGTTGCTAATAAGCTTATTTATAATGCTCAAATTATTCCAGATCGCGGTTCTTGGCTCTATTTTGAATACGATGCAAAAGATACCCTCTTTGTTAGAATTAATAAACGTAGAAAAGTTCCTATTACGATTCTATTCCGTGCACTTGGATACAGCAAACAAGATATTTTAAAACTTTTTTACCCTGTGCTCAATATTATGATTCGTGAAAATAAATTCTTAATTGAGTTCTCAGCAGATAACTTCTTAGGTCGTGTTGATTTTGACCTTAAAGATGAACATGGAAACCTTCTTTTGGCTGCAGGAAAGCGTCTTGCACGTAAAAAAGCTGAAAAATTTATTGAAGATGGTATTAAGTTTATTGAGTATCCTGTTGAAATTTTGGTGAACCGTTTTCTCTCTTCTCCAATTATTGATAAAGAGAGTGGTGAAGTTCTTTATGATACATTGGCACAACTTGACGAAGGTAAATTGGCTAAGATCATTGAACAAAAATGTGAAACGATTGAAATTGCAAATGATCTTGCAAGTGGTGTCGACGATGCCATTATTAACTCGTTTATTGCTGATAATGAAACACTGAAATTACTTCGTCAAACAGAGAGTATTGAAGATGAAAATGATTTAGCGGCTATTCGTATTTATAAAGTCATGAGACCAGGTGAGCCTGTTACTAAAGAAGCTGCGAAAACATTTGTCAAAGATCTTTTCTTTAACTCTGAAAGATACGATTTAACCAAAGTTGGTCGTATGAAAATGAATCATAAACTTGGACTTACCGTCCCTGAGTATGTGACAATTATGACGAGCGAAGACATTATCAAAACAGCAAAATACTTGATTAAAGTTAAAAATGGTCAAGGTCATATCGATGATCGTGATCACTTGGGTAATAGAAGAATTAGAGCTATCGGAGAGTTACTTGCGAATGAGCTTCATGCAGGTTTGATTAAAATGCAAAAAGCAATTCGTGATAAATTTACAGCTCTTAGTGGCAGTGTCGAAGAGTTAATGCCTCATGATTTGATTAACTCTAAAATGATCACTTCGGCGATTGCTGAGTTCTTTTCAAGTGGGCAGTTATCACAATTTATGGATCAAACGAATCCACTGAGTGAAATTACACATAAAAGAAGATTATCGGCTCTTGGTGAGGGTGGTTTGGTAAAAGAACGTGCAGGCTTTGAAGTCCGTGACGTTCACCCAACACACTATGGTCGTATTTGTCCTGTTGAAACGCCAGAGGGTCAAAACATTGGTTTGATTAATACCCTTTCAATGTATGCAAAAGTAAATGATCTAGGTTTTGTGGAAGCACCTTACCGTAAAGTTGAGAATGCAACGATTACAGACGAAATCATTTATATTACAGCTACACAAGAAGAGGGCTTAGTCATTGCTCCTGCAAGTACTAAAATCAATGAAAATAATGAAATTGTTGAAGATTTGATTGAAGTACGTGTAGATGGTGAGACGGTTCTTATTGAAAAAGAGAAAGTGGACTTAATTGACCTTTCTTCAATGATGATTGCAGGTGTTGCTGCTTCTTTGATTCCTTTCTTGGAACATGATGATGCAAACCGTGCACTTATGGGTTCAAACATGCAACGTCAAGCTGTACCTTTGGTCAAATCAGACGCACCTATTGTTGGAACGGGCGTTGAAAAAATTGCAGCTCGAGACTCTTGGGAAGCAATTAAAGTCAAACGTGCGGGTATGGTTGAAAAAGTCGATAACAAAAACGTCTATATTTTAGGTGAAGATGAAGGTGGTGCATTTATTGACCATTACGCACTTCAAAAAAATCTTAGAACTAACCAAAATACAACGTTTACCCAAAAAGTTATTGTTCGAAAAGGTGATATGGTTGAAGCTGGTGGTGTTATTGCCGATGGTCCAAGTATGGATCAAGGTGAGCTTGCTATCGGTAAAAACGCAATGGTTGCCTTTATGCCATGGAATGGTTATAACTACGAAGATGCGATTGTTATTAGTGAACGTATGATTCGTGAAGATGCTTTTACCAGTGTTCATATTTATGAAAAGGAAGTTGAAGCACGCGAACTCAAAGACGGTGTGGAAGAGATTACTAAAGACATTCCAAACGTCAAAGAAGAAGAGTTAGCTCATCTTGATGATAGTGGTATTGTAAAAGTTGGTACCTATGTCACTCCTGGTATGATTTTAGTTGGTAAAGTATCACCAAAAGGTGAAGTAAAACCAACGCCTGAAGAGCGACTTTTACGTGCTATTTTTGGTGAAAAAGCAGGACATGTTGTCAATAAATCATTGTATGCAACGCCATCGTTAGAGGGTATTGTTGTCGATGTTAAAATCTTTACAAAAAAAGGTTACGACAAAGATCCACGCGCTGTCCAAGCATATGAGCAAGAAAAAGAGATTTTAGATCGCGAGCATCACGATAAACTCTTGATGTTGGATCGTGAAGAGATGTTGCGTATTAACGCATTGCTTTTGAAAAATCCACTACAAGAAGATCAAGAGATTAGCAAAACAAGTTATAAAAAGGGTGGCTTTATTAAAGCAGAAGATCTTCATAATGTCAACCGTTTTTCAATTAACTCAATTGTAAAAGCGTTCTCAAATGAAGTTCAAGATGACTATAAAGATCTTAAAATGTACTTCCAAAATGAGAAGAAAAAACTCAAAGAAGAACATGATGAGAAACTAAATATTATTGAAAAAGATGATATTTTACCAAGTGGCGTTGTTAAGCTTGTTAAAGTTTATGTGGCAACCAAACGTAAACTTAAAGTGGGTGATAAAATGGCGGGACGTCACGGAAATAAAGGTATCGTTTCCAATATCGTTCGTGAAGTTGATATGCCTTACCTTAAAAATGGTGAAATTGTAGATATCGTTCTTAATCCACTGGGCGTTCCAAGTCGTATGAATATCGGACAAATTCTTGAGGTTCACTTAGGTCTTGTTGGTAAACGTTTGGGTGATCAAATTGAAGAGATATTCAAAGAGAAACAAGGTGACTGGATTAAAGCACTTCGTGAAAAAATGATTAGTATTGCGGATGTTGCCAAACTGATGGATGCTAGGAATTTTATTGATAAAATAAATGATGAACAGTTGTTGATTTTTGCTAGAGATTGGAGTAAAGGCGTTAAATTTGCAACTCCGATTTTTGAAGGTGTTAACATTGAAGAGTTTGAAAAACTCTTTGAAATGGCAAAAATTGATACTGATGGTAAAACTGATTTATACGATGGTATGACCGGTCAAAAGATGCACGAAAGAGTCAATGTGGGTTACATGTATATGTTAAAACTCCACCATTTAGTTGATGAAAAAGTACATGCACGTAGCACTGGACCATACTCACTGGTTACTCAACAACCAGTTGGTGGTAAAGCCCTCTTTGGTGGTCAAAGGTTCGGTGAGATGGAGGTATGGGCTCTTGAAGCATACGGTGCTGCTCATACCCTAAGAGAGATGTTAACAGTCAAATCAGACGACGTTGAAGGACGTATTTTAGCTTATAAAGCACTTACCAGAGGTGAAAATGTCCCTCAAACAGGAATTCCTGAAACATTCTATGTTTTAACGAATGAGTTGAAGTCTTTGGCTTTAGATGTTGAGATTTATGACGAGGTGGAAGAAGATGAAACGACTAGAACCAATTGAGATTCACGAAGAGAGCCGTCCTAGGGACTTTAAAGCATTTCAATTAAGACTTGCAAGTCCAGAAAAGATTCGCTCATGGAGTTATGGAGAGGTTAAAAAACCAGAAACCATTAACTATCGTACGCTCAAACCAGAGCGCGATGGACTTTTCTGTGCGAAAATCTTTGGACCCGTCAGAGATTATGAATGTCTGTGCGGAAAATATAAAAAGATGCGTTACAAAGGCATCAAATGTGAAAAATGTGGCGTTGAAGTAACGAGCACCAAAGTGAGACGTTCACGTATGGGACACATCGAGTTAGTAACTCCTGTGGCTCATATATGGTATGTTAACTCGCTTCCAAGTCGTGTGGGAACATTGCTTGGTGTTAAGATGAAAGATCTTGAGCGCGTACTTTACTATGAAGCTTACATTGTTGAGCAAGCAGGCGAAGCGTTTTACGATGCAGAAAACAAAAATAAAGTTGCAGTTTATGATGTTCTTAATGAAGAACAATATCAATCATTGCAGCAACGTTTTGAAGATACTGGTTTTGTGGCAAAAATGGGTGGCGAAGTTATTCGTGATTTATTAGCGAATATTGACCTTGTCGAAGTTCTTGGTCAACTTAAGGAAGATATTAACCAAACCAGTTCCGAAGCAAAGAAAAAAACTATTGTAAAACGTCTCAAAGTCGTTGAAGCATTCCTTAACAGCGGTAACCGTCCTGAATGGATGATGATTACAATGTTGCCAGTCCTTCCGCCAGATCTTAGACCACTTGTGGCACTGGATGGTGGAAAGTTTGCAGTAAGTGACGTCAATGACCTGTATCGTCGTGTTATCAACAGAAATGCTCGTTTGAAACGTTTAATGGAACTCGATGCACCAGAAATTATTATTCGCAACGAAAAACGTATGTTACAAGAAGCGGTTGATGCGCTCTTTGATAATGGTCGCCGTGCCAATGCAGTAAAAGGTGCTAACAAACGTCCTTTAAAATCACTTTCAGAGATTATTAAAGGTAAACAAGGACGTTTCCGTCAAAATCTACTCGGAAAAAGGGTTGACTTTTCAGGTCGTTCTGTTATTGTTGTTGGCCCAAATTTGAAAATGGATCAGTGCGGTCTTCCTAAACAGATGGCATTGGAGCTTTTCAAACCACATTTGTTAGCACGTCTTGAAGAAAAAGGGTATGCAACAACGGTTAAGCAAGCCAAAAAAATGATTGACATGAAAACCAATGAAGTATGGGAATGTTTAGCGGAGGTGGTCAAAGGTCATCCAGTTATGTTAAACCGTGCACCAACACTTCACAAGCTTTCCATTCAGGCATTTCATCCTGTCTTGATTGATGGAAAAGCGATTCGTTTGCATCCTCTTGTATGTTCTGCCTTTAACGCGGACTTCGATGGTGATCAAATGGCGGTTCACGTTCCACTATCACAAGAGGCCATTGCTGAGTGTAAAATTTTGATGCTAAGTTCGATGAATATCTTGCTTCCAGCTTCAGGTAAAGCGGTAACTGTTCCAACACAAGATATGGTCTTGGGTCTTTACTATTTAACACTTGAAAAACCGCATGCAAAAGGAAGTAATAAAATTTTTGCAAATGTGGATGAAGTTCATATTGCGATTGATGCAGGATTTTTAGATATTCATGCCAAAATTAAAACACGTATTAATGACAGAGTGCTCTTTACAACAGCGGGTCGCTTGATCTTAAAATCAATCTTACCAGATTTTGTACCTGAGGCTCACTGGAACAGAGTATTGAAAAAGAAAAATATCGGTGCTTTAGTTGATTTTGTTTTTAAAGAGGGTGGTATTGGTATTACTGCAGGATTCTTAGATAATATCAAAAGACTCGGCTTTAAATACGCAACAGAGTCAGGTATTTCGGTTTCAATTGATGATATCCGTGTTCCTGAAGCTAAAGTAAAAAAAATCAAAGAAGCGAAGAAAAAAGTACGCGAGATCCAAAAACAGTTCAGTTCTGGTTTATTAACCGAGCAAGAACGTTACAACAAAATTATTGATATTTGGACGGATACGAACAATGAAGTGGCTTCTGAGATGATGAAGCTTACGGAAAGTCATAAAGGCGGCTTTAACTCTATTTATATGATGGCAGATTCTGGTGCGCGTGGTTCTGCTGCGCAAATTAGACAGTTAGCAGGTATGAGGGGACTTATGGCAAAACCGGATGGAAGTATTATTGAAACACCAATTATTTCAAACTTCCGTGAAGGTCTAAACGTTCTTGAATACTTTATTTCAACGCACGGTGCACGTAAAGGTCTTGCGGATACGGCTCTTAAAACAGCCAACGCTGGTTACTTGACCAGAAAGCTCATTGACGTTGCACAAAACGTTAAAGTTACGATGGATGATTGTGGTACACACGAAGGTGTTGAGATTACTGAAATCAGCGAGAGCGGTGAGCTTGTAGAGTCATTGTATGAGAGAGCAACAGGTCGTGTTCTTGCAGAAGATGTTATCGATACGATCACCAATGAAGTTCTTTTTACAGAGGGAACATTGATTGATGAGAAGAGCGCACAAGCCCTTAAAGAGGCGAGCATTAAGTCAGTTGTTATTCGTACACCGATTACATGTAAAGCTAAAAAAGGTGTCTGTGCTAAATGTTATGGTACAAACTTGGCTGAGGGCACATTGGTTCGTCCTGGTGAAGCGGTTGGTATTATTTCAGCTCAATCTATTGGTGAGCCTGGTACTCAGTTGACCTTGCGTACATTCCACATCGGTGGTACAGCATCAACAGAATCACAAGATCGTCAAGTTATTGCCCAAAAAGAGGGTTTTATCCGTTATTACAATGTAAAAACTTATATTACTAAAGAAGGCAAGAATATCGTTGCTAACCGCAGAAATGCAGCTGTTCTTCTTGTAGAACCAAAGATCAAAGCACCATTTAAAGGTACAATTGAAATTGACACAGCACATGAAGAGACAGCGATTACGATTACAAGTGGTAGCGGTGAAAACATTCGCTATACTCTCCGTAAAAGTGACTTTGCTAAACCCAATGAGCTAGCGGGTGTGAGTGGTAAAATTGAGGGTAAATTTTATATTCCTTATGTTAGCGGCGATATGGTTGAAGTCAATGAGAGCATCGTAGAGGTGATTAAAGAGGGTTGGAATGTTCCAAGTCGTATCCCTTATGCGAGTGAACTCAAAGTAAAAAATGGTGACCCAATTATCCAAAAAATTCATGCAGATGCTAAAGGTGTTGTTAAATACTATAAGCTTCATGGAGATTATTTGGATCGTATCCATGATATTGAAAAAGGTCATGTGGTTAAAGAAAAAGGTATTTTTGCAGTGGTTGCAGACAATGATGATAGAGAAGCAATCCGCCACTATATTCCACGTGATTCTATCATTGATATTAATGATAATAGCATTGTAGAAGGAAAAACACTCCTTGCATATCCTTCAACCAGTGAGCAAATTACCATCGCTGAGTGGGATCCATACTCTACGCCAATTATTGCAGAAGATGCGGGTACGGTTACATTTGAAGATATTGAACCAGGGATTAGTGCGACGGAACAATTTGATGATATGACAGGTCAAAGTAGACTTGTGATTAACGAATATCTTCCAAGTGGCATGAAACCAACCATTATTATTGCCAATAAAAATGGCGAGATTGTTAAGTATCAATTAGAGCCAAAAACAGCCATCTTCGTTCAAAATGGTGTAACGGTTGGTTTAGCAGATTTGATTGGTAGAACACCAAAAGCGATTGCAAAATCAAAAGATATCACCGGTGGTCTTCCACGTATTAGTGAGCTTTTTGAAGCACGTCGTCCTAAAAATGCAACCGTCATTGCGGAAATTGATGGAACGATTCGTTTTGGTAAACCACTTCGTTCAAAAGAGCGTATTATTATTGAAGCAGCGGATGGTACAAGTGTAGAGTATTTAGTGGATCGTAATACACAAATTCACGTTCAACCAGGTGAATTTGTTCATGCAGGTGAGCGTCTTACGGATGGTGTTATTTCAAGCCATGATATTTTACGTATTATGGGTGAAAAAGCACTTCACTATTATTTGATCAGTGAAATTCAACAAGTTTACCGTGGACAAGGTGTTGCAATTAACGATAAACACATTGAGGTTATCGTTTCTCAAATGCTTCGCCAAGTACGTATTGTTGACAGTGGCGATACAAAGTTTATCATGGGTGATTTGATTAGCCGTAGACGTTTCCGTGAAGAGAATGAAGCGGTTATGAAAATGGGTGGAGAGCCAGCGATTGCTGAGCCAACACTTTTAGGTGTTACCCGTGCAGCGATCGGTAGTGATAGTGTTATATCAGCGGCTTCATTCCAAGAGACAACCAAAGTTCTAACGGAAGCGAGTATCGCAGGTAAGATGGATATGCTCGAGGATCTTAAAGAAAATGTTATCTTAGGACGTATGATTCCAGTAGGAACCGGTCTTTATCAAAACAAACAATTTAATATTGAGTTGAACCCAAGCAGAGGTTAAGTTAAGGTTCCCTTAACTTAACCTTTTTTTAAGCTATTTTTAAATAAAATTAGCACCTATTTTTTACAAAATAAAGGAAATAATGTGCCAACCATTAACCAACTCGTCAGAAATGAGAGAAAAAAGGTGATTAAAAAATCAAAATCACCTGCACTTGATAAGTGCCCTCAAAGAAGAGGCGTTTGTACAAGAGTTTATACGACAACTCCTAAAAAACCAAACTCTGCTTTGAGAAAAGTTGCCAAAGTCAAATTGACCAGCGGTTTTGAAGTCATTAGCTACATCGGTGGCGAGGGACATAACCTACAAGAACACTCCATTGTATTGGTACGTGGCGGTAGGGTAAAAGATTTACCAGGTGTTAAGTACCATATCGTACGTGGTGCGCTTGATACTTCAGGTGTTGCAAAAAGAACGGTGTCTAGAAGTAAATACGGTACAAAAAGACCAAAAGCTAAATAAATTTAACAGCAGGTGATGTCCTTTGTTTTGACATCATTTGAGTAAAATTTTTAAAAAATTTGAAGGAAATAGTATGAGAAGAAGAAAAGCTCCTGTAAGAGAAGTATTACCAGATCCAATCTACAATAGCAAAATTATCACAAAGTTTATCAATGCGTTGATGCTCGATGGAAAAAAGAGTGTTGCTACTAAAGTATTTTATGGTTCATTAGAACTCGCTGAAAAAAGAAGCGGAACACTCAAAGGGATTGAAATTTTCAATACAGCTATCGATAACGTTAAGCCTGTTATGGAAGTAAAAAGCAGACGTGTCGGTGGAGCAACATATCAAGTTCCAGTCGAAGTTAGAACAACTCGTCAACAAGCATTGGCTCTTAGATGGTTAGTCTCTTACGCTCGTAAAAGAAGTGAGAGAACAATGGTCGAGAGGTTGGCCAATGAACTTTTAGATGCGGCTAATAGTAGAGGCGCTACCTTTAAGAAAAAAGAAGATACTTATAAAATGGCAGAAGCAAACAAAGCGTTTGCTCACTATCGCTGGTAAGATGACGCTGGGGATGTTTATATGTAAACATCCCTTTCTTCAGAACTACACTCCTAATATAACAAGGAAATTATAATGGCAAGAAATACCCCTATTGAAATGGTTAGAAACATCGGTATTGCTGCGCACATTGATGCAGGTAAAACCACAACAACTGAAAGAATCCTTTTTTACACCGGTATCTCTCATAAAATTGGTGAGGTACACGATGGTGCTGCGACAATGGACTGGATGGAGCAAGAGAAAGAGCGAGGTATTACCATTACTTCAGCGGCTACTACATGTACATGGAAAGATCATCAAATTAATATTATCGACACTCCAGGCCACGTTGACTTCACGATTGAAGTTGAACGTTCTATGCGTGTTCTCGATGGCGCTGTCGCTGTATTTTGTGCCGTTGGTGGTGTTCAACCACAATCTGAGACGGTTTGGAGACAAGCCAATCGTTATCAAGTTCCAAGAATGGTATTTGTTAATAAAATGGACCGTGTTGGTGCAGATTTCTACAATGTTGAAGCACAAATTAAAAATCGTTTAAAAGCAAACCCAGTACCTATTCAAATTCCTATTGGTGCAGAAGAAAACTTTAAAGGTGTTGTTGATCTCGTTGAGATGAAAGCACTGATTTGGGATGATGATGCTGCAATGGGTTCAAACTACCAAGTAGTTGAAATTCCAGCGGAACTTGCGGATAAAGCTAAAGAATACCATGAGAGAATGGTTGAAGCTGTTTCTGAGACCAGTGATGAGTTGATGGAAAAATACCTTGGTGGTGAAGTGCTTACAAAAGCTGAAATTAAAGCAGGTATCAAAGCAGGATGTCTTGCAATGACATTTATTCCTATGATTTGTGGAACAGCGTTTAAAAACAAAGGTATTCAACCGATGTTAGATGCTGTTATTGATTATATGCCAGCTCCTACTGAAGTACATGCGATTAAAGGTGAATACGAAGATGGACACGAGTGTGTCGTTGATTCAACCGATGATGGTGAATTTGCAGCACTTGCGTTTAAAATTATGACCGATCCATTCGTGGGTCAATTAACCTTCGTTCGTGTTTACCGTGGTTCATTGGAAAGCGGAAGTTATGCTTACAATACAACTAAAGATAAAAAAGAGAGAATTGGTCGACTTCTTAAAATGCACGCGAACAAAAGAGAAGAGATTAAAGTTCTTCATTCTGGTGAAATCGGCGCGGTTGTTGGTCTTAAAGACACACTAACAGGTGATACGCTTGCAAGTGAAAAAGATCCTGTAATTTTAGAGAGAATGGTATTCCCAGATCCTGTTATCTCTGTTGCTGTTGAGCCTAAAACGAAAGCAGATCAAGAGAAAATGGGTATTGCGCTTCAAAAATTGGCGCAAGAAGATCCAAGCTTTAGAGTTGAAACCGATGAAGAAAGTGGTCAAACGATCATTTCTGGTATGGGTGAGCTTCACTTAGAGATTCTTGTTGATCGTATGTTACGTGAGTTTAAAGTAAGTGCTGAAGTTGGTCAACCTCAAGTTGCTTACCGTGAAACGATCCGTGCATCAGTTAATCAAGAGTACAAATACGCAAAACAATCTGGTGGTCGTGGTCAATACGGTCACGTATTCCTCAAAATTGAACCTCAAGATGCTGGGTCTGGTTATGAGTTTATCAACGACATCAAAGGTGGAGCAATTCCAAAAGAATTTATCCCTGCTGTTGATAAAGGTATTAAAGAGGCACTTGGTGCAGGTGTACTTGCAGGTTATAAAGTGGAAGACGTTAAAGTTACCCTTTATGATGGAAGTTACCATGATGTCGACTCTTCTGAGATGGCGTTTAAACTCGCTGCTTCTATGGGCTTTAAAGAGGGTTGTAGAAAAGCAAAACCCGTTATTCTTGAGCCAATCATGAAAGTGGAAGTTGAAACACCTGAGGACTTTATGGGTGATGTTATCGGCGATCTTAACCGTCGTCGTGGACAAATTAACTCTATGGATGATAGAAGTGGTAACAAAATTGTTAACGCATTCTGCCCATTGGCTGAAATGTTCGGTTACTCAACGGATCTAAGGTCTCAAACACAAGGTCGTGCTTCTTACTCAATGGAATTTGACCACTATGATGAAGTTCCTAGAAACGTTGCAGAAGAGATTATCAAAAAACGTAACGGTTAATACACTATTTTAGCTAAAGCCGAATGTGTGAAAACGCATTCGGCTTTTTTTTTACTTCAATTTTTCCCTTGCGTCCCCATAGCTCAGCAGGATAGAGCATCAAATTCCTAATTTGAAGGCCGTGCGTTCGAATCGCGCTGGGGACACCATTCATCCTTTTATTTTCAAAAACTAAAAATTATTTTAATGAGTCACCTCTATCAAATCTAAGGAAAAGAGAATGAATTTTTTACATGTAAAAGCAAATCTATCTGAAAAATCCAAAAGAATGATTGCCATTGTTATAGCCCTTTTGTCTGTTTATATTATATGGGGAAGCACTTACTTGGGCATTAAAATTGCCATTGAAACGTTTCCTCCTTTGCTCATGGCGGGAATACGTTTTATTCTAGCGGGAGCACTGCTATATGGTTTTGTAGCCTAGAGTGGAGAGACACTACCATCATTGGTACATTACTCCTTTTGGGTGGTAATGGATTTGTAGTCATTGCAGAACAACATATTCCTTCTTCGATTGCTGCCATTATTATTTCAACAGTTCCTTTATGGATGATTGTGATTGGTTGGATGATGAAAATTCAAACGAAACCCAATAAAAGTACTCTGATTGGAACAGTGCTTGGATTTGTAGGTGTTGCAATTTTGATGCACCCTTCTCATCAAGAGAATCTGCATTTTGATACGGGTGGGCTACTCTTTACGCTTTTAGCCGCTATATTATGGTCATTGGGGTCTATTTATTCTCAAAAAGCAATCTTACCTTCTTCCACAATGCTCTCAACTGCAATGCAAATGCTAACAGGAGGCGCTGTTTTAGTCATTGTGGGAACACTGACAGGAGAGTGGTATCACCTTAATCCGGCAGCATTCTCTTCTCGCTCTCTTATGGCGCTGTTGTATTTAATTTTTGTTGGTTCATTATTAGGCTTTAGTGCTTATGTGTGGCTTTTAAAAAATGTATCACCTTATTTAGCCTCAACGTATGCTTTTGTTAATCCTATTGTGGCGCTCTTTTTAGGTTACTTTTTTGCAGATGAAGTGATGAGTATTAAATCATTGATTGCAACCGTACTGATTATTAGCGCAGTGATTATGATCACACTCTTTAAGGCCAAAGGAAGATCAAAAAGATAATTATTTGAGGGTCTTTTAAGTTATTTTTAGCGATTACTGTATTGATATGGGAGTATAATCTCACTTATAAAATCTTTATAAGGAGAAAATGATGGCATGCAAAAAACCAGCAGCTAAAACAGTCAGTGATGATACGAAAGCCGAAAAACCTGCAACGACTAAAACGTGCGGTACAAAAAAACCATGCGCTAAAAAATAGCGTTTAAACCCTTCTTGATAGACGCTTAGAGTAAAGCGTCTATTCTCTCAACATCTTTCTCATCCAGTGAAAATTCAAAAATACTTAAATCTTCTTTCATATGCAAAGCGGATGTTGTTCCATTGAGGGGGACGATTCCTTTTTGAATCACGTAACGGTAAAAAATTTGTTCAGCGCTTTTTCCGTAAATATTCACTATCTCCCGCATTGGTGGTGAATGTAAAATATGAGGGTTGGCACTCAAAGTCCAAAAACTTTGATAGATAATTCCCTTTTCATTAGCCCATGAACGAAGTGTTTTATCGTAGTGAACATCTGCATAAAAACGATTTTGTACAACAGATGGTTTAATACGAACATGCTCATAGAACGTTTGTAAAAGTGAGAGATCATAACAGTTACTAATGCCTATTTGGCGTACTTCACCTTCTTCAAACAGTGATTCAAACACATTCCATGCTTTAAGTAAGTTATTATAAGGGAAGAGTGGCGAATGGAGTAAGAGTGAGTCAAGATAGCTTGTTTGTAGATTGTGTTTGGACATTTCGCACGACGTGATGATTTGCTCTTCTAAAGAAGTGTGCGGATCATAAGGTATTTTAAGCGGGTCTTGTCCGTCGTATGGGGTGAATTTAGTTTGGAGATAAAGCTCTTCTCGTGTACCGCCTTTGGCGTAAAAACGTTCACACCCTTCGCCGACCAATGCCTCTTCATAGTGTTTGGGCTGACATGCGGTGTCAATCCCTCTGAAACCACTTTGAAGGGCTAACGCAACTAAGTCTGCTGTGCGTTCTTTTTTCCATGCAGTGCCATACAGCATGCAGGGTATGGAGACGTTTTGATTGCTAGTAACATAGTTCATCGTGACTCCTTTTAAACATTATAGAAAAAGAAATTTTTAAAGGTGCTGTTTTTGCATAATTAAACTTTACATGTAAAGCATTCTATATGAATGAGAGTGTAGCATACTGTAAAGGAGAAACCATGTTAGCCTATCATGCTCAAACGGTGCACTCGTACCGCTCTGTACGTACCAAATCTCACAGCATCGACTGGGATCATCCTCCTCAACAGTTTAAAATCTATCCTGAAACATTTACTCGTATTCCTCTTGATAAAAAAAACCCAGACCATCGTTTTTTTTATCTCATTGGAGGTATTACAGCACAGAAAAGTTACCCAGGGGTTACTTATGCTTTGCGTACCAATCCGAGTGCTGGAGCATTGTATCCCACAGAAGTTTATGTTCAGATACGAGACGTGGAGGGCTTTAAGGATGGAATTTACCATCTTTCACCTCGTGAGACGTCACTGGTGTTATTGTATCCTTTATCAGAGCCTGAAGGGGTAGAAAGTTTTTTACATGTAAAGAAAATAAAGGGGTTTGTATTCCTCTTTTCAGCGCTGTATTATCGTTCTTCATGGAAATACAAAGATCGTGCATTTCGCTACTGTTTACACGATACAGGGCATATGATAGGTACGTTAGAAGCTTCGTGTACGCTTAGTGCTGCGGTGTATCATCTTTTATACGGGATTGAGAAAAAGGCATTGAATAAACTTTTTGAATTTGGCAAAGAAGAATTTTTTCTCAGTGCCGCCATTGTAGGTGAAGAAGATGAAAGCTTTACATGTAAAGAGGTATCGATGCACCTTCCTTATGTAAATGGTACGGGAAATTTTGAAGTTAATGAATGTGTGGAAAAAGCCTATGATGAAACCTGTGAGCTTATTTTACATGCGCAAACTACACTACCACTATTTGACCTAGATAAAGAGCGCTTCACTCAAGCCATTTGGAAACGACGTTCCATTCGAGATTTTATGCAAAAACCAATCGCTAAAGATGAATTTTTAGAGGTCATGGAGTTCATCACCCAACCGATTCCGAGTGACTGCGATGTTGGAATAGAAATCTATGCGATTATCAACCGTGTCGAAGGGATGTGGCAAGGTGTTTGGAAGGAGGGAGTTTATCTGCAAAGTGGTGATTTTATGCGAAAAGCTGGCTATCTCTGTTTGGAGCAAGCATTAGGCGCAGAGAGTGGGGTTACTTTCTTTTTGGTAGGGCATGATGAGCAAAATTACCAAGCGATGGTGCAAAAAGCTGGTATTATTGGGCATCGTCTTTATCTGATTAGCACCTATCTTGGCTTTGGATGCAGCGGTATTGGGGCGTATTATGATGAAGAGGTCATGACATTTTTGCAAAGCGACGGTATGGTTCTTTACTCCCTAGCTATTGGTCACTAAAGGAGTCAATTTTATAAAGTACCAACGTATTTGCTACCATATGGATGCACTTTTAAGACCTTACATAGATAGGGCTTACAAGCCACTATTTTCTTTTGAAATCCTATGTTATAATGGTTAAAACTCTGCTAATTCTGTATGCTAAAGGAGTATTTCTCATGGCAAGTATAGCAACCTATCGATGGACAGCCTTTCTCCCTATCGTTGTCACACTACTCATTGCGCTCTTTCCTACTCCCTCAGGTCTTGAACAACATGCTTGGTACTTTTTTGCTATCTTTGCAGGTACCATAGCGGCACTGGTTATGGAATCGTTTCCTTTTGCAGCCACAGGACTGATGGGGGCTACGATTGTCACTGTACTTGCACCTTGGGTGCTATTTGGAACACAAGAGCTGGCAAATCCAAAATTTAAGGCTCCAGAACAGGCAATTAAATGGATGCTAACGGGTTGGAGTAGTACGACCGTATGGCTTGTATTTTCTGCTTTTACCTTTGCCTTGGGCTATGAGAAATCAGGGCTTGGGCGACGTATTGCGCTCATACTTGTCAAACTGATGGGACGAAGGACACTTCTGTTGGGTTATGCCGTAATGCTCTCCGATGCTCTCGTCGCACCGTTCACCTCTTCCAATACCGCACGTAGCGGTGGAATCGTTTTCCCTATTGTTCGCAATTTACCACCTCTGTATGATTCCAAACCCAATGACCCTTCTGCTCGCAAAATTGGTGGCTATGTGATGTGGGTTGCTTTTGCAACAACAGGTGTTACCAGTTCAATGTTTTTAACGGCATTGGCTCCGAATTTGCTTTGTGTTGAGATCATCAAGAAAATCGCAAAAGTTGATATTTCATGGACAGATTGGTTTTTCGCAGCAGCTCCTTTTGGTATCGCTATGCTACTTCTGCTTCCTCTCTTGGTTTATTGGATTTATCCACCTGAAATTAAAGAAGGTGATGCTGTACCAAAATGGGCAGCAAGTGAGTTAGAAAAAATGGGAAAAATTACTCTGAATGAAATTCTCCTTGCGATTATTGTTTTTACAGCCATTTTATTTTGGATATTGGGTGCAAAAATTATCAATGCGACTACGGTAGCACTTGTTGCAGTTTCATTCATGATGCTCTTCAAAATTGTGAAGTGGGATGACATCGCAGGCAATAAAACGGCGTGGAATACGATTGTATTGCTTGCATTTCTTGTTTCAATGGCGGAAGGTCTTTCACGCACAGGGTTTATCCATTGGTTTGACAACGGTATTGCTGCTTATATGCAAGGATTTTCGCCTATTGTTGCAATGTATGTTCTTGTCGCAACTTACTTTTTTTCTCATTATATGTTCGCCAGTACAACGCCGCATGCGACAGCAATGATGCCAGTGATGCTTGCCGTTGGGATGAGTGTTCCTGGAATGCCAATTAAAGAGTTTGCCTTGCTTCTAGCGATGACGCACGGAATTATGGGCGTTATCACACCGTATGCGACAGGACCAGCTCCTTTGTATTATGGGGCTGGATATATCACAGGTAAAGATTTTTGGAAACTTGGGTTTATCTTCGGTGTGATTTTTATTACAGCACTTTTAGGATTGAGTGCTCCAGTTATGCTCGCTATGCGTTAAAAAAAAGAGTGTGTCTCATGCGGGATACACTCTTTTTTCTTTTACATGTAAAGGTTAGAGTGCTTTGACTTTCAAATAAGTGTAGTATAAAAGAGCGAGTGCAGAGCTGTAAACAATACACCCAAGCCCTATCCACATCCAGATAAATGAAAGTTCAAAATAGCTGACAATGAACGTGTAGACAATGCTCGGTGCTAAGATTTGGCGAAAGAAGCCAACGTAGAAGATCATTGTTGGTTTTTTGATGCCTTGCAAGGTCGCGACACATGCAAAATGCGTCACATAACCGCAAAAAAGAAAGAGCATGACATAAATGTACGTTGTACCATACGCAATAACATCCGCGCTTGGATCAAATTGTGCTACAAGCCATTTTCCACTAATCCATAAAATTCCCATCCCTATAATACTAAGTGTATAGCCATACGTAAGGGCATAAAAAAGTGTTTGACGTACACGCTCAAATTTACCCGCACCCATATTGTTAGAAACTAGGCTTAGCACGGCGCTACTAATACCAAGTGTAGGCAATAACATCAACTGTTCCACACGGTATCCAATGCCATATCCCGCTACGGCTTGATACCCATAAAGGGTGACAAAATGAAGGGCGATGAGCGAACCAAAGGACATCATCAGCATATTTAAACCAGGCGGTGTCGCTTGGCTTATTAAGTCTTTGTAAATACGCATATCGGGGTAAAAATGCTCTTTACATGTAAAACTAATTAATCCCGTTTGTAAACTTTTGTACAGCAAGTAGCTTGCACCAAATGCTTGTACTAAAACGGTTGAAAGGGCGATACCTCCAATTCCCATAGCCGGTATAAATCCCCAACCATAGATAAAAAGAGGATTGAGCACTATATTGGCAAAAAAGCCAAAGATGAGGGTATTACGGTAACTTTTTGTATCGCCAGTTGCCACAAGAACACTGTTGAGTGCAAAGTTAGCAAAGAAGAGAGCAGCGCCTAGCAAAATAACCTCAATAAAACTCAGCGCTAACGCATGGTAACGCTCTTCCGTCCCTATCCATGTGAGTAATTCTGAAGCAAAATAAAATCCTAAAAGCCCGAAAAACATTCCTACGCCAAGAATCAGTGTTACTCCTTTTTTGGCAATGATACCTGCGAGGAAAAAATGCTGCTTTCCATAAGCGTGACCGATGAGCGCGGTTAATGCACTTGTTCCACCATATGCCATGCCGATGACAAAAAAGAAAAGAAAGGAAGAAGCAGAGAGCGCGGCGAGTGCTTCGGTGGAGATAAGTCCTGCATAGTAAGTATCGACGATATTGTAGAGCGTGTTAAAAAGCATGCCAAGACTTGCAGGAATGGAGAGTTGGCGCAAAAGTAATGGAATAGGGTTGTGAGTGAGTGATGTTGAATCCATGCCAGCTCTTTTTGATTTTATCATAACTTCTTCACGCTTTAAAAGAGATCATTTTCAATAACGACTTTTGAAGCAAAGCTTTAAAAGCCTACGTTAGCCACTATGGCACTGAAGCTTGCCTCTTTTGAGGTAGAATTTTAATTATATTTACACGAAATACACTCATTAATTACTCATTTTTTTTCGTTATGCTTCATGCATAAAAATAAAAATTATACATTAAATATAATTTTTATTTAAGATTTGTACGTTTCTCATCTCAAAATTGTTCAATCTAAGGAGAACACAATGACAAAGAAAATGGATAGAAGATCGTTTTTAAAAGTAGGGGGAGGTGTTGCTGCTGTAGCAACAATGAACGCAAATGCAATTCCTTTAGTAGGGGATGGTCTTTTAAATGATTCAGAGGATGGCTTTAGTGCTTCTCACTTTGGTGCAGTCATCACGCATTCACGCAATTCGCGTTTTGAAAGCGCGACCCCATTTGAAGGTGATGCCCACCCTGTGACGCTCATTGAAGGTTTGTACATACGCAACGGATCGCATTATGTATCCCTGTGTACGTGAGAGTTATTTGAAAAATGGATATAAAAGTGATAAAACAAAGCGTGGAAGTGACAAATTTGTGCGTGTTTCATGGGAAAAAGCCTACGATTTGATTGCCAATGAGCTTAAACGTGTTTATAAAGATCACGGCTCAGACGCTGTCTTTGGTGGCAGTTACGGTTGGTTTTGTGTAGGTAGCTTAAACAATCCACAAGCTTTGGTTGGCAGAATGCTAGGTATCGCCGGTGGCTACACTTCACGAACTTGCACCTATTCAACGCATGCTATTCGTCAAATAACGCCGTATATTACAGGCACTGATGAATCAACTGCTCCTGTTACTGTTTACCCTGTTATTATTGAAAATTCAGAATGTATCGTTTTTTGGGGAGCTGATCCAATTAACACGAACCAAATTGCATGGGGTGTTCCTGATCATCAATCTTATATGTATATGAAAGAGCTAAAAGAAGCTGCTAAAAAGCGCAATATTA
Organism: Sulfurospirillum diekertiae; assembly: GCF_002309535.1. Taxonomy (GTDB): domain Bacteria; phylum Campylobacterota; class Campylobacteria; order Campylobacterales; family Sulfurospirillaceae; genus Sulfurospirillum; species Sulfurospirillum diekertiae. Next base: position 425,791 of record NZ_CP023275.1, read on the forward strand.
AGTTTTATATTATTGATCCTGTATACAACAACACAGGGTTGTATTTTGGTGCAGAGCATATTCAAATTCGTCCAACAACCGATGTTGCACTGATGCTTGGTATTGCAAATTATCTTTATACCGAAAATCTTTATGATAAAGATTTTGTCCATAAATATACCATAGGGTTTGATGAATTTGAAAAATACCTTGTAGGTGAAAGCGAAGATATGGTTGCCAAAACACCTGAGTGGGCATCCAAAATTTGTGGCGTCGATGCCAATGTGATTAAAATGCTTGCCAAAGAGTTTGTGAGCAAACGTACTATGCTGATGGGTGGCTGGGGAACACAAAGGGCTCATCATGGAGAACAACCTAATTGGATGATGATTACCTTAGCCAGTATGATTGGACAAGTGGGACTTCCTGGTGGAGGATATGGCATGAGTTATCACTATTCAGATGGGGGTGTTCCAATGCCTGCGGCCGCTTCTGGTAATGCCCTCAGCGAAAAACCTATTAATGGCTCTGTAGGTGCTGTAGCAGATACTGAGAATGTTGCTGCTTCTCCTGGACTTTCTGGTATCAGTATCAACTCCAAAATGGATGGACCATGGAAACAACGAAAAATCAATGTCATCCCTGTATCACGTATTGTTGAGTGCTTGGAAAATCCGGGGAAAGAATACAATTTTGATGGTAAAGCGTATAAATACCCCGAAATTAAAATGGCATACTGGGCAGGTGGCAATCCTTTCCATCATCACCAAGATCGTAACCGTATGGTTAAAGCATGGCAAAAACTCGATACATTTGTCGTTAATGAATGCTTTTGGACAGCAACAGCACGTATGGCAGACATCGTTCTTCCCGCAACAACTGAGCAAGAGCGCAATGACATCTCCAAATCACATTCAAACAGTTACATTTTTGCAATGAAACAAGCCGTTAAACCCGCTGGTGAAGCAATGGATGATTTCGATATTTTTGTTAATATCCTAAGACGCTTTGGTGCGAATGAAGTTCTTGCTTTTACCGAAGGAAAAACAAAGATGGAGTGGGTTGAGGCTTTCTACGCAGAATCCTACGATAAAGCCATCAAATCAGGTGTTAAAATGTTGCCATTTAAAGAGTTTTGGGAAAAAGGTTTTGTCAAATTTGAAACACCTGAGAGTGCTAAAAAATTTGTTAAACATGCTAAATTTAGGCAAAATCCTGTTATCAATCGTCTTGGAACACCTTCAGGTAAAATCGAGATTTTCTCTAAGAAAATTGCAGGTTATAACTATAAAGAGTGCAAAGGTCATCCAATGTGGTTTGAACCAATGGAGTGGTTGGGAAGTAAAGTCGCTAAAGAGTTTCCACTAAACTTGGTTTCTCCTCATCCAAAATATCGCCTTCACTCACAACTCAATAATACATGGTTACGTGATCTTGAAGAGGTTGAAGGAAGAGAGCCGATTTGGATGCACCCTAAAGATGCTGCCAAACGTGGTATTCAAAATGGCGATATTGTGAGAGTATTTAACAAACGTGGTCAAGTTCTTGCAGGAGCAGTCGTGACTGAAGCGGTCATGCAAGGGGTTGTGAGAATGCAAGAAGGTGCGTGGTATGATCCAGCAGAACCAGGAAAAGTGGGCACATTGTGTCGTCATGGGGATGTTAATGTCCTGATACCTGATGTGGGAACCTCAGAACTTGCTCAAGGTAACCAAGCAACAGCATTGGTCGAAATCGAGAAGTTTAAAGGAGAAGTTCCAGACATTGGAATTTTCAAAGCTCCAAAAATTAAAGGTGTATGATGCGTATAATGAAATTTTTAGCACCATTATGTGCTGCAACAATGATGTTTGCGGCGGGGAATTCATTTTTAAGTAAAAATGCACAACTTTTTTCAGATGCAAAAGAGGGATCAGCTCTTGGAGAGCTGGTCGTCTCCTCGGCAGTCAAAGAACTTTCAAAAAGCGGTGATTTTACCGAAGTAGAGTTTGTTGGTTTTATGCCTGAAGGGAGTACGATTGCGTATGAAAAAACAGGTGTCCTTATGATAGGTTTTGAAGCGACGAAAGCCTCTGTTTATAAAGTGATTGGTCAAACCAAAGATGAGTACGATACGGTATGGTTAAACGTTTCGGTAAAAGGCTTTGTTAAAAGCGACGCACTTGGAAATGATAAATCAAAAATATTAGGCGAAGGAAAAACACTGTTTCAAGCTAAGTGTAGTACCTGCCATGCCTTGCATGCTGAAGATGAGTTTGAGCCCAATGTTTGGCCGAGCATCTTAGAAGCAATGGGTCAGCAAGCAGGTCTTTCTAAGGCTGAGAAATTTAGCATTGAAAAGTACCTTCAAAATTTTACGAAATAATGCTTCTGACGCTTCGTTAGTCTTTTCTAGCGAAGCGTTTTTAATGGTAATCCACTCATCATGCCAAAAGACAAAATTGGCTAAAATCTTTACATGTAAAGTCATTTAAAAGGAGCGTGAATGGAACTTTGGTTGGAAAAACTCAAATCTTTACGATTGCTTTATGCTGAAGATGAAGAGGGAATTCGCAAACCTATGGCCAATACACTCTCATATTATCTAAAAGAGGTACTTGAAGCGCGCAATGGTGAAGAGGGGTTGGATATTTACTATGAACAGCGCCCCGATATCATTTTAACCGATCTTAGAATGCCCAAAAAAGATGGGCTTTATATGGTCAAAGAGATCAGAAAGAGTGATAAAAAAACCCCTATTTTAATGATTACCGCACATACTGATAAAGAGTATCTCCTTAGTGCCATTGAACTTAAGATCGAAAAATATCTGATCAAACCGATTGCTCTGGATGAACTTTTGGGGGCGTTGAAACTCTGCATCAGCGAGATAGAACTAGGGCGATCTCTTTTTCTTGAGTGTAAAAATTGTCAGTTTGATTTTAATAACAAGCGCATTGTCCACAGCGATGGAAGTGAAGTTGAACTGACACATAAAGAGTCTGATTTTTTAGAGCTACTGTTGCGTAAAAAAGGGATGATCGTTAGCTACGAAGAGATAGAAATAAATGTTTGGAAAGAGGAGTATATGAGTATTGCTGCCCTTCGAACATTGGTCAAGTCTCTACGTAAAAAGCTTCCCAATAGTTTTATTAGAAACCATTCCCAAACAGGGTACAGTTTTGAGGTTTAAACAATTTTTTGCTCTCTTAATCGTACTTGGAACACTGTGTGTATATGCCGTCGAAACGGAGTATCATGAAGATTCAAGTGCTCAAAGAGCTTTACATGTAAAAGACCCAAGATCGCACATCAAGATATTTTTACCTGCAATGCCCTACGTCAGCGTAGCACGTTTAATCAACGAAGGTTTAGTTAGGCTTGCTGATAATGAGCAAGGATGGGAGTACTCTTTAGCCACACAATGTTTAAAAAAAACGCCTCTTCTTTATGAATGTGATTTGCGTCAAGGTGTGAAATTTCAAGATGGAACAGCTTTCAATGCTGATGCTGTCATCAATAATTTTCACTATTTTATGGCACAACCTATCAATTATACGGATATCAACCATCGCCTCAAAGGCGTTGAAAAACTCTCTGATTATAAGATAAAAATAGAGTTGTATAAGCCTTATGGGATGCTGTTTCGAGACCTTGCGCGTATTAATTTTTATACGGAAGCGTATTTGAAAAAATTTGCATGGAGAGGTGCAGCAACAGGTCCAAATATTGAAGAGGCAGGACCTTATGGCTTAGGACCTTATGTCTTGGTTGAAGGCGTCATCACAGGACGAAAACAAACACCCAAAGTTATTTTAAAAGCAAATCCGTACTATTGGGAAAAAGGGTTTCCTAAAATTGAAACGATTACGTTATATACACAGCTTGAAACCGATAAAGCACTTAAAATGATGACAGAGCATGAAGGGGAGCTTGATTTTATGCCCATTCCCTTTAATAAAAAAATAGAGACTATGCTTTCGGCGTATTCTAAATTGGTTATTTTGCCTTCAACCAATAATTTTGCACTTTATTTTAATTTAATTAAAAAAGATTCACCCGTATACGATAAAAAAGTACGTCAAGCCCTTAATTGTGCTTTAAATCAATATAACCTTTTAACTTTTACCTATAAACAAGAAGGTTCCTTAAATCGTGAAGCATTGCGTGTCAACGAGTGTCCTTTAAATCATGAAGAGATATCAGAAGCTCTTAATAATAAACACTTCAAGATCGTTACACAAGATTCACTTCTGTTTTTATGGAAAGGCATTGAGTACCAACTCTCTCAGTACAATGTTACATTACACTATACGATTACCTCTGATGAAAAGATGGTTTATGACTTTTTGCTTTCTAACAATGAGACTGTTCAAGATTGGGATATTTTGAGTCAAAATACCATAGATTGGTATGGTCGTCATCCTTGGTTAATATTTTTTAATTACCAAGAGGGAAACCCCTGGAGTTTTGTACGAGGAGATAAGATCATGCAATCGTATATATCCGATTTTTTTGGACTTGAGCAAAATACACCTGAATTTAATGTGTTATGTGAAAAGATACGTCAACGCGCTAAAGAAGAGGCTTATATGTTGTTTGTTCCTACACCAAACAATGTATTTGCTATGAATAAAGAGTTGGTTTTTGAGCCGTTAGGCATTGGTATGCAACCTTTTTGGAAAGCCAATATTACCGATCAACACTGGTCCATTCGTGGCGATAAGCCTTATCCCAAAGAGCTTCAAGTCCCTATCTTTCCAAAGCGACTACCATGAAAAAGATCCAGATAAAATATAAACTGTTTTTATTGTTTAGCGTTTCATTCATTGGAATGTTGATCCTTGCAGAGCGTTCGTTTAAACTTTCACAAGAGAACATCAGCAATGCTACGACCATTTTTGAAAACTCACAAAGTACACAGCATTTGCAAGAGAATTACATTGAGCCTATTAATGCTTTGCGTGAAATGAGTCTTTCCTTAGTCATGTCACCGAATGAGGATTATCGTAAAACGATTGAAGTTGATATTATGAAACAGAAAGAGCGCCTTGAAGAGAATTTTCTCAAACTTGATTCAAAAACATATGATTTTTGGAAAGCATATGCTAGCAGTGTGGAAAAAACGTGTGGTTATCTTGCCGCACATTTTGAGGAGGGTGCATTTGTCTATGTTAATTCCATTGAACGTGACCACTACTATGCACTTTTAAATCGTCTCAAGGCGCTCCAGCATGATGCTGTAAATCAAGCAGAACACAATTTTGCGGATATTCAAACCAGTGCACAGGCTTTGAAATATGAATTGGCCATTTTGATTCTTGCTCTTTCCAGTCTCGTCTTTACTGTAGGATATTTGCTCTCCAACCATATCGTTTCTTCGATCTTGAAGTTGCAAGAAGGGCTTAAAGATTTTTTTGGTTACTTGGAAACAAAAAGTGTATCACCAAAGCCGATTGAACTGACTAGTCGAGATGAGTTAGAGGATATGTCACAACTGCTCAATCGTAGTATTGCTAAAGCTTCTGCCAACATTGAACAAGACATTGTTTTTGTCGAAGATGCTATTAGTGTGGTCAATGATCTTAAAATGGGAAAACTCTCTTCACGTTTACATGCGACGGCGCAAGCCCAAGAGTTGCAATTACTCAAAGATGTGGTCAATGCCATGATTGATAACTTGGAATCTAAGATCAATGAAGAGATTTTTAAACGCAGTGAGCAAGAAAAACTGCTGATTCAACAGAGCAAGCTTGCCAGTATGGGTGAGATGATTGGCAATATTGCGCATCAATGGAGGCAACCATTGGGAGAGATGAGTGCTCTTTTGATTAACCTTCAAGTGAAGCATGAGTTCAACGATTTGGATGATGCCTATATGCTGACATCCATTCAGCAGTGTGTTAAAATCAATGCGTTCATGTCAGGAACCATTAGTGATTTTCAAAATTTTTTCAAGCCTTCTAAAGAGAAAGAGGTTTTTGAAATCAGTGAAGCATGTGAGCGAGCTATTTCTATTTTACAAGCCTCACTGAAGTACCACGGTATTGAATTTTCATTTGATATCTCCGAAAAAATGGAAGTGCTTGGTTATCCCAATGAGTTTGCTCAAGCATTGCTCAATATTCTTTCCAATGCCAAAGATGTTCTCAGTGAACGTGAGATCAGCAATCCCTTTATTCGGTTGTATCTCAAAAAAGGGTACAAATACATTTTGATTGTGATTGAAGATAATGGTGGAGGAATTGCCAGAGAACATATGGACCGCATTTTTGAGCCTTACTTTACCACCAAATATGCAAAACAAGGTACTGGTATTGGGCTTTATATGACAAAGATGATTATTGAAAATAATATGGGTGGCGTTATCAATGTTAAAAATACAGAATCAGGAGCTCTTTTTACCATTAAATTACCGAGTGTTATGGACGCGGACACTGTTGACTTAGCCTAAAACAAAGTTTACATGTAAGGATTTTCCTTACATGTAAAAAGGGCTACGCCTTAGTATTTTTTTCTGCAATCATGGCATCGAGGGTGACAAAAAGTGTTTTACTCTCATTTTCAATCTCTTTAAAGTAGTTGATAATTTGCACTTTTTCATCTAAGAGATTAGAAGAGGTAGCACGAATCAATTTAGCGACTTCGAGAACATGATTGTGGAAGTTCTGATGCGGTTTATAAAGCTCTTTAAAGCTTTTAGTTTCTCCAAAAATCTTCTCACCATCATGGTGATACCACTCGCCAAGACTGCACGTCTCATGGTTTTGGAATACAACATCTTTATCATTGACATAAACGGCACTGTAAGCATTAGATTTAAAGATAGCATGGTTCATCTTCGCCAAGGTAATGAAGATCGTTTGCTGAATGGTATTGATATTGATCGAAGTGGTATTGGAGTGGGATATAAGGCTATTGAAAGTCGTACTTAATTTATCAAGTGTTTTCGTGGAAGCATCGGCATCGCTTTTCATGGCTTCGGCATTGGTCTCAAGACCCGATGTCTCTTGTTGGAGCATCTTAATGGATACTGCAATTTCAGCCGTTGCCTTTTGTGTTGTTTCAGCCAGTTTGCGAACTTCATCCGCAACTACGGCAAAACCACGACCATGTTCTCCCGCTCGTGCTGCTTCAATGGCGGCATTGAGTGCCAATAGATTGGTTTTATCAGCAATATCGTTAATCATATCAACCACATTACTAATGTCGCGGGTACGTTGCGCAAGGACACCAATACTCTGTTCATTTTGATTCACAAATTCAACCAATGAGGTGATTTTAGCAATCGTATCACGTAGATTTTGGTAACTGCCCTTAGTCTCATCTGCATAGATTTCACCGTCGTGTGCAATCTCTTTAAGACGCTCTACAATGGTGGATAAGTTGGATTGTACGGTCGAAAAGTCATGCGATCCACTGCTGATTTGCGCAAGTTCAGCGTTGAGGGTATTTCGTGCAATAAATTCATGCGTTTGCTGCATAGCACGAACGGATTGATTGACCATATTGGTCTGCTCCCTAAACTCACCATGCATTCCCTTTTGTAAAATTTTACGGCTAAAATCTTCTTTGGATGCTGCTAAAATGGTAGATTTTATCTCTTTGGTAACCAGTTCAAAATTATCTAAAAGGGAGTTCATATTGGAGCAGAGAAGTTTGAGTTCGCCTCCATCATTGACATTCACAATACGACCATGCAAATTTCCGTGTTCGCTCTCTTTGACAATATCAGCTAACGCATGAATGGTCTTTTGCACTTTACGAATATTGATAAACATGAACCAACCCAATCCAAAATTACAGAGATTGATAATTTGAATCCAGTGGAAGCCATTAACCGTAACCTCTAAACAGAATGCAATAAAAAAAATAACCAGCGAAATAAGGTTGGCATCTTGAATTTTGGCTAGAGAAGATCTATTCATAAGAGAGGATGAAGGCATCATAACTGACCTTTAACTGAGATAGGGTAGTGTCTAAAAGTGCGCGAGAAGCTTGTACACCACCTGTTTGTTCTGCATCAAGCATTCTTTTATACAGAGGAATAATCACTTCAAGCCCTTTTGGACTTGGTGCACGGCGTACAGAGTGATAACCAATGATTTGATTTGTTTTAGTATCGGTAACGGGAGTAATATACGCATGAACCCAATAGTAATAATTGTTTTTCGTACGATTTTTGACGTATGCAAAAACTTCATTTCCCGCTTGCACACGGTCCCATAAAAGTTTGAAAATAGCTTTAGGCATATCCGGATGGCGCAAGATATTGTGTGGCATGCCGATAAGTTCTTGTTCTTTATAACCAGAAATCTCAATAAAAAGATCGTTGGCATAAGTAATTCTACCTTTTAGGTCAGTTTTGGAGACAATAAAAAGGTTTTCGTCAAAGTGAAGTTCTTCACCTTTTTGAGTAATAGACACGGCAGTAACTCCTCTAAATCCAATTAAAATTAAAAAAACTAGTATAACCAAAAAAGAGATAACTCATCACCACCTAAATGATGAATATCTATTCACTTTTCAAAAGATTACCTTTAGTAACAAATGTAATTTTGGTATTTTATTTGTCGGTTTTAAATGAAAAAACGGCTCCCAAACTGTGCCTGTTTTGATTGAGAATCACATTGGCTTGCCAGATCATATTTCCCATAATACATGTTGGAAGCATTCCTTCTCCCTCAAAGATACCCGTAGTCGTTTTGGTGAGCTTAATGGTATGTAATCCCATATTCATATTGGTTGCAAAAAGCTTTATTTCAATCGTCGGAAGGTCACTGGGTGTGGTAACTTTAAAGTGCAATGGCTTCATTAAAGGGATACTTTTAGGTTCTATGTCTAAACGAAGGAGTGATCCGTCACTCAGCGTTACTTCACAGGCACTCTGATGTAGATCGCATGCTGGATCGGTACTGACAAAATTCGTTTCTCCCACCCACCATTGGTAGACATCTTTGGCATCAATCAGAACATAAGCTGCAATGAGTACAACAGCTAAAATTTCTACAGCAAGGAATTTCAAAAAACGAGGAGATGGCATGTGTTTATCCTTCAAAAAGAGTGGAAAAAGTTTAGCATCTCTTGAGTAAATTTTGAGTAAATCTCTTTTATGTATGCGAGAAATTTTGTGTCAGCGTGAGAGAAAATTAAGGGCTTTTTTTCTTTTCACGCTGTTGTTCTGAAATAAGTTCCGCAAGAACGTTAGTAAACTCGCTGCGACAGCTATTTTAAAGTATATGCTCGCTAGAATTGAAGCATAACGTCCAAATGAGGATAGCAATTTTATGGCGCATATTACGGTAGATGGAACGGTATTAGAGGTTAAAGAGGGTACTTTGTTGATTGAAGAACTGCTCGCAAACAAGATTAATATTCCCCATTTTTGTTACCACCCCGCTCTTGGGAAAGATGGTAATTGCCGTATGTGTATGGTCGAAATCGAAGGACAAAAACGCCCTCAAATCGCCTGTGATACTCCCATTAAAGATGGCATGATTGTTCGTACAAAAGGTGCTTCTATTGACCGCGTTAAACGCTCCATTTTAGAGCTTGAGCTTATCAACCATCCCATTGACTGCCCCATCTGCGACCAAGCGGGTGAATGTTCCTTACAAAACTACTATATGGATGTAGGGCTTTATGAGAGCCGTTTAAGTACCCCAAAAACGAGGGGTGAAAAGCATGTTGATTTAGGTGCTAATGTTGTGCTCGATCAAGAGCGCTGTGTGCTTTGTACCCGTTGCGTTCGTTTCACTAAAAATATTACGAAAACCAATGAATTAGGTGTCCTTTCGCGTGCTGATCACTCTGTTATCACAACCTTCCCAGGCTCTAAACTTTCCAATCCATATGCAATGAATGTGGTCGATCTCTGCCCTGTGGGCGCACTCACCAGCCAAGACTTTCGTTTCCATAAACGGGTTTGGTTTTTACACAGCGAAGAGGCGATCTGCAACCACTGTGCCAGAGGCTGTTCTATTTTTGTCGATCATCACAAAGAGAAGTACAAAGACGAGATGGTCTACCGCTATCGCCCGCGCTTCAATGAAAAAATCAATGGTTATTTTATCTGTGATGCAGGAAGATTGAGTTATACCAACGAAAATGAAAACGCTGACTTTAGTCCTCTGATTCGTGGTATGGTGAGTGAATATGAGTACGCAGAAGGAAAACTGTTGCGCTTGCTCAAACGCTATCTTGGTAAGATGGTTTTTGTGATCTCTTCCAATCTTTCTTTAGAAGAGATGGTCAGAGTACAAAAGCTTTCCAAGCTCTATGATGGTACGCTGTGTGCCTACGAAGAGGCTCGTTTTGATACCAGTTTTGGCGATGATTTCTTAAAATGCAATGACCGCTCCGCAAATGCCAGAGCATTACCTCTTCTTGGAATTGATGATTCCAAGGAGGCATTACAAAACGCCCTTTTGTGCGCCGAACTTGTTGTGATGGTAGGACGTAGTGATGCAAAACTCCTCAAATCCATGGAATATACCAAGAGTGTTGTGGTTTTATGCTCGGCGTGTGAGTTTACATGTAAAGAGGTTGAGCTTGTTTTACCGATTGCTTCGCATACCAAAAGAGCGGGCAGTTTCATCAATGTGGATGGCTATGTTCAGTATAGCGCCTCAGCTATTAAAAATGAGCATGGGCATAAATCCCTTCTTGCTATTTTAGCGCCTATTCTGGGGGATACACTCTTTACATGTAAAGAGGTTTGGGAAGCAGAGTTATTCTTTTACGAGGTGCTTCGTGACCTCACGTTTGACTCGTTAAAACATACGCCAAAGATAACGTTATGAGTCATCTTAGCATCTCTATCGTCATCATCAATATTATCTTAGCACTGCTTTTCTCTTTGGGTGCTGCTCCTATTTTAGTATGGATTGAGCGTCGCGTTGCTGGGTTGATTCAAGATAGATTGGGACCTAACCGCTGTCATATCAACGGCATTCGTTTAGGTGGTCTTATCCAGTCGTTTGCCGACATGCTCAAACTGGTGTTTAAAGAAGATTTTCAAGCAAAAGCCATTAAAGAGCATTTTTTCTTCTCACTCGCGCCTGTGATCGTTTTTGCGTCTGCCTTTTTAAGTTTTATGGTAATGCCATTTGCAGATGACCTCGTTATTAACGGTGAGCGTTTCATCATGCAAGGCTTGCCGATGGACTTGGGCATATTGTGGTTTTTAGCGTTTGCGGGGCTGAGTGTTTATGGCATTATGTTAGGCGGCTGGTCTAGTCGCAATAAATACTCTCTTTTGGGAGCGATGCGTGCAGGCGCACAGGTCATCAGCTATGAAGCCGCGATGGGACTTTCAGTGGTTTCACTGCTCATTACCTATGGCTCCGTCCATTTAGGGCAGATCGTTGCGTATCAAGGGGAGCTTCTTTTTGGATTTATTCCAGCATGGGGTATTATTGTTCAGCCTCTTGCGGCACTTATTTTTATTGTCACTGCGTTTGCGGAAGCCAATCGAACACCATTTGACCTTGCAGAAGGTGAGAGTGAAATTGTCGGAGGGTACCATACCGAATACAGTGCGATGCGATTTGGACTCTTTTTTGTAGGTGAATATGTCGCGATGAGTGCATCTAGTGCGTTGATCGTGACACTTTTCTTGGGTGGGTATCATCTGCCATATCTCAATACGCAAACACTTCAAGCGTTTATGCCTTGGATTTTAATGTTCGTCATCATTGCGCTTCCTTTGGCAAGTTTTTATGTGATGCGTTGGATTAAGAAACACAACCGTTGGCATAAAGCGGGGGATGTGCGAAACAGAGAGAGTGCTTTTTTGCGAAAAGGTCTGATAGGGGTGAATGTGCTCTTCATTGCAGGACTTGGAGCATTGCTTTTCGTAGGACTAACTCAAACCTCGACCAATGTTGCAACGGCGGTAATCCAAATTGCCACATTTGCTTTTAAACTTCTTTTGATGAATTTTGTCTTTGTGTGGGTACGTTGGACACTTCCTCGTTTTCGCTACGATCAGTTGCAAACACTCGGATGGAAAGTGCTGATGCCTTTGGCAATTTTTAATATCATTGTAACAGCAACTATTGTTGTGATCAAGGGGCTGTAAGATGGGCATCAAAATCGTTACACGCCACGGCAATACATTGAAAGAAAAACTGTATATCCCCGCTATTTTTGGTGGTATGAAAACAACCCTTTCGCATTTTATCACCAATTTAAGTGACCATCCAGAGATTAAAACGATCAATTATCCTGAAGAGCTGCCGCATGACATTAGCGAGCGCTATCGTGGGGTGCATCGCCTGACAAAACGAGACGATGGCAGTGTGCGTTGTGTGGCGTGTTTTATGTGTGCAACCGCCTGTCCTGCAGAGTGTATTTTTATCGAAGCAGAAGAGCGGATGGATGGGGTTGATGAGAAGATGCCCAAACGTTTTGACATTGACCTCTTAGAGTGTGTCTTTTGCGGCGCATGTGTGGAAGCGTGCCCGTGTGATGCGATTCGTATGGACAGTGGTATCTTTAGTTTTATTGGACAAAAACGCGAAGAGTTTGTGCTCACTAAAGAGCAACTTTTAGCCAATGAGGAGAAAAAGCAATGATGGATATTCTCTTTTTACTCCTAAGTTCCTTTGCCATTTTAGGTGCTGTGGGCATGGTGAGTTTTCATCAACCCGTTCACAGTGCGCTCAGTCTTATCTTAACGATTATGGCGTTAGCAGGACTCTTTGCACTTCTGAGTGCATCATTCCTTTTTATGGTACAAATTATCATCTATGCAGGAGCGATTCTCACACTTTTTATTTTTATCATTATGTTCCTCAATGTCAAAGAAGCCAATTTACCAAAAGAGCCCAATAAAGCTATGACACTTTTTCTAGGTTCACTTGCACTTTTGCCGTTGAATTTTTTGATTTTGCGAGCCTTTTATAAAATGCCTTTACATGTAAACCCTGTTGCAAGTGATTTTGGCAAGATAAAACCCCTTGGCATGGAGCTTTTCACGCACTGGCTCTTGCCGTTTGAACTGATCTCTATTTTGCTCCTCGTCGCTCTTATTGGTGCGGTTGTTTTGGGTCGAAAGGACGAAGCATGATCGCTCATACGCTGTTTGCATATATCTTTGTTGCCATGATCCTTTTTTCCATCGGTCTTTTAGGGGTGATTAGCCGCAAAAACATTTTTGTCATTTATATGTCCATTGAGTTGATGCTCAATGCGGTTAACCTGATGTTTGTTGCTTTGAGTCATTATCATCATGATATGGGTGGGCAAGTGATGGCCATGATGGTGATCGCTATTGCCGCCGCTGAAGCGGGAGTCTTTTTATCGCTGATTGTCGTGTTGTATCGTCGTAAAAAATCTCTGGATTCCGATCTGTTTAGAACCTTGTCGCAAAAGGAGGTTGCATGAGTCTTTTGCTTGCACTAATCGTTCTTGTCCCTTTGCTCTCTTCGGTGCTGATCGGGTTTTTATACCTCTATTCCATCACGCAAAAGAGACTTGCGAATCTTTGGTTTACGATTCCTGCTCTGTTAGCACCAGGTATAAGTTTTATTTTGGGTGTCGTTTCTTTTCTCTTTGTTGCTCAAGATAATATTCCACTTCATTTTCAGCCCTATTTGTGGCTAGGCGTGGGTGGACATAATATCTATATGGGATTTTTAGGCGATAAACTTTCCCTCTTTATGGTACTTTTTATTACGTTTGTAGGGTGGTTAATTCATCTTTATGCTACGTCGTATATGCGTGAAGATGAGGGCTATGGTAAATTTTTCTTCTATTTCAATCTTTTTCTAAGCTCGATGCTTCTGCTCGTCCTTGCCGATGGTCCTTTGATTATGTTCATTGGCTGGGAAGGGGTAGGGCTTTGTTCGTATTTGCTGATTAGTTTTTACTTTTTGGATAACGCCAATGTCGTTGCGGGCAATAAAGCCTTTATCGTCAACCGAGTAGGGGATCTTGGCTTTTTAATCGGTTTGGCGATTCTCTTTTTTTACTGTGGTGAGGCAGGATTTGATTACGCGAGTATTGCGGACAAAGTAGCATCCATGCCGGTGTGGTTGCTTCAAGTCGTAGGTATTGCCCTTTTTATCGGTGCAATGGGCAAGTCCGCACAAATTCCACTCTACGTCTGGTTGCCTGACGCGATGGCAGGGCCAACCCCTGTTTCAGCGCTGATCCATGCCGCAACGATGGTGACAGCAGGTGTTTACATGGTGGCACGCTTCTCTTTCTTGTATGAATTAATCCCTCATGTCGGACTTTTCATCGCGTATATTGGTGCTTTTAGTGCGCTTTTTGCTGCGGTGATTGCCACCAAACAGAGCGATATTAAAAAGATTTTGGCGTATTCAACGATGTCTCAACTAGGCTATATGTTTATCGCCGTTGGTCTGGGTGCGTATAGCAGTGCACTCTTTCATGTTTTTACCCACGCTTTTTTCAAAGCACTTCTTTTTATGGGGCGGGCGCTGTCATCATTGCGTTGCATCATGAACAGAATATCTTTAAAATGGGTGGGATGAAGCGAGTCACACCAGTGGTTTATATCACGATGTTGATGGCAACACTAGCAATCAGTGGTATTCCGCCTTTTGCTGGATTTTTTAGTAAAGATGAGATTTTATTGACAGCTTTTGCGAGTGGTGAGTATCTTATTTGGGGCATTGCGGTGTGCAGTGCCGTTTTGACTGCTTACTACATGTTCCGACTCTTTTTTGTTGTTTTTGAGGGTAAAAATGCTTTACATGTAAACCATCCCCATGATATCTCTTGGGTGATGAAAGCCCCTTTGGTTGTATTAGCTTTTGGCTCACTTTTCGCTGGTTTTATGGGCTTACCTTCTCTCTTAGGTGGAAGCCATCTTCTAGGGACGTGGTTGGGCGAATGGGGCAGTAGAGCTTTACATGTAAAGCATGAAACGGAGTGGATGTTGCTAGGACTCAACATTGCTGTTTCCCTTTTGGGTATAGGTATCGCCTATAAGAAGTTCCGTTTTTATGATCTTTCGAAACACAAAGAGGCGACACAAGGTATTGTGTACAATAAGTTTTATGTGGATGAACTTTACAATCTGCTTTTTGTACGCTCTCTTCAAAAACTGAGTGATTTTATTGCTGTTAATTTGGATGTGAATCTGGTTGATCGTTTCATTATGGGACTCAGTCATGGATTTATTAAATTGGGAAATGTAGTTGGTGTTGTTCAAAATGCGAATGTGCGTTTTTACGCACTGATCATGATGCTTGGCATTAGTGCGGCATCGTGCTATTTGATCTTTACATTAGGGTAGATGATGAGCATAGGAATTCTTTCAATTATTATTTTTTTACCAATGCTAACCGCTTTGATATTGATGGTAGTGCCTTTGCATTCTCGCGCTACACGCAATGTTGCTTTTGGTGTATCGCTCTGCATTTTTGCATTGGCTCTCTATGTGTATACTCATTTTGACCTGACCGGAGCACTTCAGTTTCAAGAGAGTTATGTCTGGATTAAAAGTTATGGTATTACTTACAGTGTAGGTATAGATGGTTTTTCACTGATTATTTTGATGCTGATTGCAACACTGATTCCCAGTGCGTATCTTCTTTTGTGGAATAATTCTCGCTCCAAAAGTTACTGGATCAATATGCTTTTCATCCAAGCGGGTGTGAGTGGAACACTCTTCTCGCTCGATCTATTTTTATTCTACTTTTTTTGGGAAGCGATGTTATTGCCAGTGTTTATGATTATCGGACTGTTTGGCTCGGGCAATCGCGTCTTTTCAACGCTGAAAATTACTATTTACACCATTATGGGTTCACTTTTTATGTTTGTGAGCATTCTTTATTTGGGTGTGGCGCATTACTATGAATTTGGAGTATGGAGTTTCGCGCTCTCTGATTTAGTCAATATCAGCACCCTCGCACGTGAGCAAAAAATACTTCTCTTTTTTGGCTTTATGCTTGCTTTTGCGATTAAAATTCCGCTTTTTCCTTTTCATTCATGGTTATTACAAACCTATTCAAATTCGCCAACCGGTGGTGTTTTTTTGCTCTCTTCCATCATGGCAAAACTAGGCGTGTATGCGCTGGTACGCTTTATGATGCCACTTTTCCCTGATTTATTTGTTGAATTTTCTATCTATTTTGTAGCCCTTGGACTTTTTGGGTTGGTCTATTTTGGTATTGCCGCAATCAGTCAACTCAACATCAAAAAGATGTTCGCTTATTCATCAGCTTCGCACTTAGGGTTTATTACCGCGGGAGTGTTTGCGCTCAATATTCAAGGTATGATGGGAAGTGCCTTTTTGATCGTAGCACACGCCATTGCAACCGGTGGACTTTTCTTGCTTGTCGGTGTAATGGAGCGACATCTGGGCATTCGCTCCTTAAATGGGTTGGGTGGCATTGCGACCAAAGCCCCTTGGTTTACACTCTTTTTTGCGATTATGCTCTTTTGTACAGTGGGAATTCCAGGAACAAACGGCTTTGTCGCCGAGCTTTTGATCGTGCTGGGTATTTTTCATTACAATCCTTATTTAGGTATGCTATCGGCTCTGACCGTTTTAGTTGCAGCAAGTTATATGTTTTGGGTGTTTCAAAAAGCCGTTTTGGTTAAAAGTGACAATGATGTCTCCAATATGAAAGATTTAAGATTTCATGAGATTCTAGGACTAGCACCTTTAGCGGTACTCATTCTTGCGATGGGTGTTTACCCCGATCTCTTTTTATATAAAATTGAGCCAACGTTGCAACACTATCTCATCGATATTTTACATGTAGGAGTGAAGTGATGCACTGGATAGAACTAAGTTATCTTTTGCCCCTGATAATCATTGCAAGTGGAGCCATCGTATTGATGCTTCTCTCTCCGCTTGAGCGTTTTTCAATGGAGCGCTTTTCACTCTTTACTTTTCTTGTTTTGCTTATGGCATTAAGTGCGGATTTATACTATTTTGGAGATCTTTTTACCGCTTTCCCCTTGCAAAATATTTTTTCTAAAATGCTGATTGTCGATAGCTATTCGGTCTATTTTGATGCACTCATCCTCAGTGGTGCTCTGGTGACTGCTTTGATTGGAACACACTATTTCCAAGCGAAGCGTCATTTTAAAAAAGAGTTCTTTTCCCTTTTTCTTTTTTCTGTTTTTGGCATGATGCTATTGGTACACGCCAATGAGCTTATAACGGCGTTTATCGCCCTTGAGATTGCGTCACTTTCTCTTTATGTCATGATAGGTTTTCAAAAAATACATGACAAACGTGTGGAAGCCAGTTACCAATACTTAGTGCTTGGCTCTATCTCTGGCGCATTTTTCCTCTTAGGTTCTGTGCTGATTTACGCAGGGCTTGGTACAACCATTTTAGGTGATCTTGGGAAAGCCTTGGATATCCTTATGGGTAAAGATGTTTCCCTTATTGTCATTGGTGGCACATTTATTCTCGTGACATTTTTGTTTAAAATTTCCGCATTTCCCTTTCAAAACTGGACGATTGATGTCTATGATGGCTCACCACTACCTGTTACAGCGTTTATGGCGGCAACGTTTAAAGTGGCTATTTTTGGCTTTGTACTTCGCTTAATGCTCATTGACCTTGACCCGATTCGTGACATGTGGGATACACTCTTTGTCGTGGTTATTTTAGCGACGTTGCTTTACGGAACATTTTTAGCGATCATTCAAGAGAGCTTGAAGCGAATGCTTGCCGCTTCGAGTATTGTTCACACAGGCTATCTGCTTATTGCCTTTGTCTCCATCGGCTACGCAGGGGAGAGCGCCTCTTCGTCCATTATTTTCTATCTGGTGGCCTATTTTCTCTCCGCGATGGGTGCATTTGGACTCATTTCGTACATTGCCGCTGATGAGCATGTCCGTGTTACGTATGAGGATTTTCGTGGCTTTGCGCATGTGCATCCTTATATGGCGGCAATGCTCAGTATTTTTATGCTCTCTTTAGCAGGAATTCCCAGTACCATTGGCTTTGTGGGTAAGTTTTACATCTTTACCGGGGCGATTGAAGCTGGGTATACCTTTCTTGCTGTGTGCGGTATCATCGCCACATTCATTTCCATCTACTACTATTTTAAGCTCATTGCGCTCATGTACTTTTACCCCGCATGTGAAAAAGAGGGAGCTCAGATTCCAACGCTTAGCGGCATTACGCCTATTACCATTGGAGTGATTGCCATAGCCGTTATTTGGGGCGGTATCGGTAACACCTTCATCGCTTATTTCCCAGGCGTGGACTTCTTAATCGATACGGCGAGACTTTCATATATGTCGTTGTTTATCAAGTGATTTATTATGTGTTCTCATTGTAAAAACAGCTTTTATGACGTCCGGTTTGTTTTGCTTCATATAAGGCACTATCCGCATTTTTGAGAATAATCTTAGCATCTTGAGTCCCTGTAAAGAGTATGCCACCTAAAGAGATACTCAGTGAATAACTTTTTTCATTATAGATAAAAGGATCGATAAAGGCATCTTGAACTTTTTGTGCCAAAGCTTTCATATACTGAGTTGCAAACGTTTTCGTGTCTCCAAGATCTTCGAGCAGGATAACAAACTCATCCCCACCGAGCCTTGCGATACTATCGCCTTGTCGTAAAGAGTTTTGAAGCCTTCTTGCCATATCTTGTAGCAGTAAATCTCCCACATCGTGCCCTAATTCGTCATTAATACGTTTGAAATAATCTAAATCTAAAAAGAAAATGGCACCAAAGGTTTGATAGCGTTTAGCACTAACGATAGCCCGTTCAATTCTATCCATAAGGAGTCTTCTGTTGGGAAGGTCGGTTAATGGGTCATAAAAGGCAAGATGTTCCATCTCTTCTTCGGCACGTTTACGATCACTAATGTCTTCCTTAATCGCAATGAAATGTGTAATATTTCCATGATCATCGCTAACAGGGGTAATCTGTAATGATTCATAGTACAGTTGCCCATTTTTTCGTTTATTGATTACTTCTCCATGCCATGGTTGATTGGAAAGAATCGTTTCCCACATATGGGTATAAAATATTTTTTCTTGCTTTCCTGAGCCAACAAGTTCATGGGGCGTGTGACCAAGCGCTTCCCCTAAATGATAACCTGTAATTTCCTAAAAACCTTTACTGACCCATTCTATAATGGCATCTTTATTGGTGATAACCACCGCATTGGTTGTCGCCTCTAAGGCAGTTGATAAGAGTTTCATCTTCTCTTCCAATGCTTTTCTCTCTCCAATATCTCTAAAGGCAAAAACCATGCCGAGTGCTTGATTCTCATAAACAATGCTATTGCCAAAAATTTCCACTGGAATCATTCGAGAATCTTTACATGTAAAATATTCCGTATCATTTTTCCAGGCACTTTTGGTTACAAGCGCTTTATACATAGGGCACTCTTCTAGAGGGATAATAGCTCCATTAAGAGTGTGTGAATGGAAAAGCCTATGCGCTTGTTTTCCTATCATCTCTTCTTCGGTATAACCAAGAATAGAGCATGCCTTAGCGTTGACTAGTAAAATAATTCCCTCTAAATCAACAGCATAAACACCTTCATCTAAAGAGTTGATGATCGTCTCAATCCAGTGTTTCCTTTGTTTCATTTCATCTGATGTGTCTTGCAACTCTTTTTGTGTTGTTTTGACTTTTTCGATCATGAGATTAAAAGCATTCACAACTTTTGCTGTTTCCCTGAGCCCACCTTGAAGTTGGATAGGTGCAAAATAGCCATTACCAAGGTCTATCGTTGATTGCTCTAGAGCACTTAATTGTTCTAAACTACGGTAGAGTGTTAGCCAAAGCCCTAAAAAATCCAAAAGAATAATGGCAAACATAACACCAAAATGGACTCTAAAATCATTCCATATGCGATTGCTAAAGCTTTGGATACTGAGTCTCACCGCAATGGAACCATAGTCAATCCCGCCTATTGAAATGTGGGTTTGTCCATAACTATCACAAAGTCCAAACAGAGTTTCAAACCATTGTGGGGTATCTTTTGGCTCATCAGCATCACTGCTTTGAAGTGATTTCCCCTTTGCATCATAAAATACAATATTTTGCACATAAGGAGAAGTGACGTAACCATTGAGTTGTTGTTGGATAGTTTCATAATCGCCAATAACGATTGATTCAGATAAGAAAATAGGAAGCATTTTTAACGTTTGTTCTTTTTGCATCTCTAAATCATGAAGAGCATCTTTTGCATCTTGCTTGGTTAACATAATTAAGATAAGTCCACCTGCAAAAAGAAGCGAAAAACTGATTGCAATAAAGATACGATGGGCAAAAGATAAATGAGCCCATATAGATATGAAAATTCTTTTCATGGCTTCTTCTTTATGAAGGAATGAGCATAAAAATCACGGTAACTTTGGTATTCATTAGTAGAAGAATATGTAAAGCCAAAAGGTGAATCTTGTGTAATGAGCCTAGCAGACGCTTCAAGAATTTTGATTCCTTCTGGGTCGCTATTCATTTGCTCGAAAGCATTTTGAATCGCCTGAATGACATCCTGAGGTATGCGAGGATGTGCTGAAATTGGGATATTGAGAAATTTTTGGGATTCCCATAAAACGCGATACGATATATTTTCACGACGGGCATAAGCACTCATCACTTGACTGTTAACAGCCGCAACCATTACTTTTCCTACTTTAAGTTGTGCCATAATGCCCTCTTGATTGCCTCCGAAAAGGGGATGACATTAATCCCTTGATGTCTTAAATAGTCCGTAGGAACGGCATATCCGACAAAAGCAGTTAAGGAAGGGAATCCTACTTCTTTGCCTTCAAGATCCTGAAGTGCAGATAAAGAAGAGTTGGTTAACGTGACAATTTGCCCTGTGATTGCTTGGTCTCTTGGGCGTAAAATGACTTGATAATTTGCCTCTGCCATTTTAGGGCTAAAGATGGTATTGGAGTAAACAAAGTCATAGGTACCTTTTTGGATTGCCAAATTTGACTCAGGGGCTGTGCGTGCAACTTTGAGAACAAGGAGTACACCACTTTTAGATGAGACGTAGGTCAAAATAGGGTTCCAATATTGTGCTGTTAACAGAGCATTCCGTTGAGCAAGAACCCCAAAGGTATAAGGAGTATTTTCAGCAGCGACTAAGAAGAAGAAACTGAAACAATATAAAATCATTGTTATGCGTTTTAAAAACATCTGTATGTCCCCTCTCCAAGAGGCTCAGATTCATCTTTTACAAATGAATGAACCATTTACATGAATACAAGCGTAACAATAATTAGCTTAATATTGTCAAAATCAAGGGGTGTTTCAATGGAGCAGCGCCTCAAACTCCTCACGAAATTTTTTAAGATAACTCTGCGCGATAAAAGCTACCGATGGGGCAAAAACACAGATGGTTTTACCATTGAGCATATCGCACGCATCAAGAATGGTATCGAAGTCTTCTTTAGTTCCTTTGCCAGCCAAAATTTTGGCTAAAATACGATCCACCCAGCCTGTACCTTCACGACAAGGAGTGCATTGACCACAAGATTCATGGTGGTAAAACTCAAAAAGATTTTTCATCACTTCAGGGATGCTGACATCTTCATCCATCACTATGATTCCGCCTGTACCTAAAGCTGAGCCGTGGGCTTTAAGGTTTTCGTAATCAAGCGTTATATCGTCGATCTCATCAGCTTTTAAAATTTGTACCGACGAGCCACCAGGAATAATAGCTTTGAGTTTCTTGCCATTTTTAATACCACCACACAGATCGTAAATGACCTCTTTCATTGAAGTGCCATACGGCAGTTCATAAACTCCCGGGTGCTCTACATGCCCACTGACGCCAAAGAGCATCGTGCCGGGGGATTCTTTGGTGCCATACATTTGGTACGCACCATAGCCCTCGTTGATGATGTATGGTACACTCGCAATGGTTTCAACATTGTTCACGACCGTTGGATTGCCAAAAAACCACTCAGGCTCTTTACCTTTGGGCTTAAGCCTAGGATGTCCGCGTTTGCCCTCAAGAGATTCTAAAAGGGCTGTTTTTTCACCACAGATGTACGCACCTGCCCCTTTGTGAATCGTTACATGTAAAGCATAATTGTTCCCGAGAATGGTCTCACCCAAAATGCCTGCCTCATATGCTTCGTTAATCGCTTCTTGCAGACGATTCATCCAAAAGACGTATTCACCACGAATATAAACATACGCATGATGCGCGCCAATGGCATAGCTTGAGCAGATGATGCCCTCAATGAGAAGATGCGGGTCAAACTCTAAAATCTGACGGTCTTTAAATGTACCAGGTTCTCCTTCATCGGCATTGATCACCAAATAAACAGGTTTATCACCGTTTTTAGGAATCAGCCGCCATTTATCACCGGTATGCGCTCCACCACCGCCTTTGCCACGGAGTCCACTTTTTTCGACTTCTGTCGTGACTTCATCGGGGCTCATTTTAAAAAGTTTTTCTAAAGAGGCGTATCTTCCATTTTCTCTAGCAACGCAGAGTGTGTATGCTTCAGGAATATCAAAATTTTTACTGACCAATTTCACCATCATTTTGAGAGTTCCTCCAAAAGCGCATCGAGCTTTTCAATCGTGAGGTTTTCAATGTAATCATCATTGAGGCGCATGCAAGGGCTCGTACCACATGAGCCTAGACACTCGACTAAAGAGAGGGTAAATTTGCCATCTTTACTTGTTTCACCAGCTCGTATACCAAGACGTTCTTGCAAATGTTCTTGCAATGTTTTAGAGCCTGCAAGCATACAAGAGAGTGTTTTGCACAGTTGCAAATGGTATGTTCCGATAGGTTGGAGGTTGAACATCGTGTAAAAAGAGGCAACGGAGTAAACATCCATCGCGGAACATTCCAGTTTTTTAGCAATATATTGCATGGCATCCAAACTGATCCACCCTTCTTGGTACTGAACCATCCATAAAGAGGGAAGCATAAGGGAGTTTTTATCGGGGTAACGCTCTAAGAGGTCACTGAATTTTTCCTCATTTGCGTGATTGAATGAAAACGTATTCATCGATCTAACTCCCCTGCAATGATATTAAGACTTCCTAAGGTTAAAACGGCATCTGCAATCATAGATCCTTCGATAATGCGAGGATACGCAGCCATCGCGTAAAAACAAGGAGGTCTGACTTTGACTTTATAAGGTGTGCCACTGCCATCACTGACAATAAAAAAGCCAAGCTCTCCGTTTGCTCCTTCTATCGCTCGATAATACTCGGAAGCAGGTACTTTAACACCTTCATAAATGAGCTTAAACTGGTTCATTAAGCCTTCAATGTTGGTGTAAACCTCTTTTTTAGGCGGTAAAGAGATCGCATGGTCTTGCACGCAAATAGCACCCTCTGGCAATCTTTGCATCGCTTGATGAATGATGCGTGTACTCTGTTTGATCTCTTCAAAACGTACCATCATGCGGTCATACACATCTCCAACACTACCCAGTGCGATGTCAAAATCAAACGTCTCATAATGATAATAAGGAGCTGTGACACGAAGATCGTAAGCAACACCACTGGCTCTAAGATTGGGCCCGCTAAGTCCTCGATTGATGGCATCCTCTTTACTGATAATGCCTACATTTTGTGTGCGATCATGAAAAATACGGTTGTGTTCAATAAGTTTTAGCGTTTCACCCACACCTTGTTCGATCTCTTTAAGGCAGACGTTTAAGTCATTTTCAAAACCGTCATACAAGTCATGACTCATTCCTCCAATGCGCATATAAGAGTTCGTAAGGCGCGCTCCTGTCAGTTTTGAGAGAAGATCATACACTTTTTCACGGGGATTATAGAGGTACCAGTAATTGGTAAGTGCTCCCATATCGACTAAGATAGCCGCCAAACAGACCAAATGGTCGATGATGCGAGAAAGCTCTCCAATGATAACGCGAATAAATTTAGCACGCTCTGGTAAATCTACCCCTAAAATGCCCTCAACCGCGTGTGCATAAGCGATGTTGTTCAAAATGGCGGAACAGTAATTGAGCCTATCGGTATAGGGAATGATTTGGTTGTAGGTATGGTTTTCGCATGATTTCTCAAAGCCTCGATGCAAGTAACCGATCTCACTCACCGCACAGGTGATGTTTTCGCCATCCAGTGCCACAAAGGTACGAATGGTTCCATGACTCGCAGGGTGCGCAGGACCTAGGTTCAGAAACATCAACTCATCTTGTGGAGTGAAGCCTTTGGTTTTCAAACAAGGGGTCATTTCATCCATAAGATCATCGCTTTGATGACAGAGTTGCCCTTGTGTAATAGGATAGTCTTTACGTAATGGATGTCCCTTAAATTCTTTGTGATTTAAAATGCGTTTGAGATTCGGATGGTTTTTAAAATGAATGCCGTATTGATCCCAAATCTCTCGCTCTGCCCAGTTGGCACTTTTAAATAAAGAGGTAATACTCTGCGTGGCAAGCGAACTATCGATATACGTTTTAAGGGTAATGAGGTTGTTAAAATTTTGATCGCGCAAAATATAAACAATGGCAAAACGCTCCGATTGATTCTTTACATGTAAATAATCAATGGCGGTCATATCAACTAAAAAGGTGTATTTATCTTCCTCAAATAGCGTTTGCAATGCTTTTAAAATAAGCTCTTTATCTAAGACAAATGCGCCATGTCTATCTATTGTATAAGCGTCCGCAAACGTTTCTTTAAAAGTTTTAGGCATCCAGTGCTCCTTTAAAGACGCGTTTGGCACGATCTTCTAAAAGACTTTGTGAGGCTTGTATTTTTTGAATTTCCAAGAGAGCATCTAAAAACGCCTCTGGTCGAGGAGGGCAGCCTGCGACATAGACATCCACAGGAATGATGCTATCAATACCTTGAAGAGTGGTATAGTTGTCATAAAAGCCTCCACTGCACGCACAAGCTCCCGCACTGATAACCCATTTAGGTTCGCTCATTTGGTCGTAAATCTTTTTTAGAATAGGTGCTTGTTTGTAGCTAATTGTTCCCGCAATAATAAGCAGGTCAGCTTGACGAGGGGAAAACCGTACCACTTCTGCCCCAAAACGTGAAATGTCATATTTGCTACTGGCAACACTCATAAATTCAATGGCACAACACGCCGTTCCAAAAATGTAAGGCCACATAGAGGATTCTCGCGCCCAAGAAATAGCACTATCAAGTTTGGTGGTAATGAGGCTTTCGCCAAAAATTGCTTCTGCGCCTACTGCCATGAGAGTGCCTTTATACGATAAATGTAAATAAGTCCAAACAGAAGAAGCCCTATAAAGGTAAACATCTCAAAAAGTCCGAAAAGACTGAGTTCTCGAACATTGACGGCCCACGGAAACATAAAGATAATTTCGACATCAAAGAGAACAAACAAAATAGCGACTAAATAAAATTTGGCGCTAAAGCGACTTTCACTGGAACCAATCGGTGAACTGATGCCGCTTTCATACAGACTATTTTTGGCTTTATTGCCTGTGTTGAGAGGACCCAATTTTTGACTGAGTAAAAAAAGTGTGGGAAGAAGAATGACCAGTAGAGCGACGAGTGAAGAAGCTAAAATAAGTTCTAATGACATAGGCGCATCTTTTGTTGAAGTTAGATAATTTCATGATAGCCAAAGATTTTTAAAACTTACGTAAAAAAAGAAAATCAATTTATATTTGTCAAAAGAGGAGCTCTTAAGTCATTTTTTTATAGAATAGCCTCCAAAAATTGTATTAGGCTAATACTCGTTTGTGGTCACAGTCTATTTGAGAGGGGATGTATGCGCTATCTGGTCTTTTTATCTCTTTTTGCACTTGCTTTATATGCGGCAACGGCTGAAGATATTTATAAAATTTACAAAACGAAAGGCATTAACGCTGTTGAGGATTTTCTTAAAAAAGAGTTTGAATCCAAAGAGGTTAAAGAAGTACCGGTAAAAGAGGCTAAGAAAGAGCTTGTTAAAGATAAAGAGGTTATTAAAGAACCAACGGTTAAATTGGGACAAAGACTTTTTGTCAAACCTAAAACACCGACTGAAAAAGAGTCAGTTTCTCGTGACTATTGGTTACGACACCTTAAAAATATGGATGTAAGTTACGGCTATTATGAAGATGTTGAATCGCTCATTGTATGTGAAAAAGAGAAAAAACGTTGTGAGATTTTCCATATCGAAGAGGACGGTTTAAAACTTGTTCGTGGCCATGATGATGTTATTATGGGTAAAAGTGGCGATAAAGTGAAACGAGGTGATCTTAAGACACCAGTGGGTGTGTATGAAATCACGAAACGCTTTAAACCAACCAATCAATTTTACGGACCACTGGCATTTGCACTTTCATACCCAAATCTTTTTGATGTCTTAAGAAATAAAAGTGGCGATGGTATTTGGATACATGGTATGCCAATCGATGGTAAAGATAGAGATGATTTAAGTAAAGGGTGTGTGGTAATGGAAAATAACGCCATTTTAAACCTTGACACTGAAATTAATGCACAAAGTGCCGTTGTTATTATTGGAGAATCTAAAGTTCCTAAAATGACACGTGAACAAATCGCAACGATTTTAAGTGAAGTCTACAAATGGCAACGTGCTTGGAAAGTCAATGATATTAATGCGTATTTAAATTTTTACTCCAATGATTTTAAAAAATCAGATGGATCAGGCAAGGTACAATTTTCAAATATGAAAAAACAGATTTTTTCACGTAAAGAGAACAAAATGATTCTTTTTGAAAATATGAGTGTTGTACCTTATCCAACCATTGATGATCGAAAACTTTATAAAATTTCATTTTTACAAACCTATAAAAGCCCTTCATTTGCCTCTAAAGGTGATAAAGAGCTTTACATAGAACTTGTTGGTGATAAAATGCAGGTTCTGGCTGAAAAATAAGGATAGAACATGAATGAAAATGAAATAGATATTACTAAAGAGCTTGCTAAACTTATCGAGGCAAGGGATGCTTTTATGACGTATATCGATGCAAATGTTCCTAAAGACAGTAAAGGAATTGCCTTTGATTTTTCCAACCATCCAACCTTGGATGCACAAGCCGTGTATGAGCATTTTTATAAACTGGATTATCAAGCCCGCAAAATCCGTGGGTTTGTCATCCGTAATTTTGAGGTGAAAGCGTAACTAAAATGGCATTTATTACAATTAACAAAGCGCACTTTTTTCATAATCTTGATATCTTGTGTGCTAAGGCTGGGGGCAAAGCAAAGCTCATGGCGGTTTTAAAAGATAACGCCTATGGGCATGATTTACGACTTATGGCTGAACTGGCTTCTGAGTATGGCCTTATTCGCGCTGCCGTAAAAAATATTGAAGAGGCAGAGTCTATTGCTGATCTTTTTGAAGAAGTTTTGGTATTAGTTGATCATCCTACCTCTCGTAAACTCTCTTCTTCTATTTCACTTGCAGCACACTCTTTGGAAGCACTTCAAGCTCTTCCTATGGGAACTTCGATTCATTTAAGCCTTGATACAGGCATGCACCGTAATGGTATTAAAGAAGAGCAAATTGAAGAGGCACTGGCGCTTATTCATGCCAAAAAATTGCAATTAAAAGGTGTCTTTACCCACTTTAGAGGTGCAGATGAACTCAGTAGCGAATTTTTCTGGCAGAGAGCAAATTTTGAGCGAGGTAAAAAACGTATTAAAGCCTTAGAAGCTCACTATGGTTTGCCTCATGTTGCTTTTCATTGCTGTAACTCTGCAGGACTACTTCGTACGCACTCTTTGGGCGATGATGACTATGCGCGCCCAGGTATTGCCATGTATGGCTATACAACGCTCAATCCTTTCATTGCTACTTATGATCTGAAACCGGTTCTCTCTCTTTGGGCTGAAAAACTCAGTACCCGCGTGCTTAAAAAAGGTGAGCGTGTTGGCTATGGTAGTGTTTATGAAGCACATGAAGATGAAATTATTTCAACATATGATATTGGCTATGGCGATGGTTTTTTCCGTTTCGATGGTTTTAAGCCTGTAAAAATGGCGGATGGAAGTTTTACAAAAGGTCGCATGTCTATGGATAGTTTTTGTTTAGGCGGTGACGCCCAAAACGTCTGCATGTTTGATGATGCAAATCCTTTGGCAGAACAGTTCAATACGATTAGCTATGAGATTATAACAAAGCTCTATCCTGCATTAAAGCATGTCATTATTTAAAGATCAGGTGTCATTTGAAGTTTGACTTCGATGGCATTTCCTTCTTTGAGAGAAGCCGCTACGAGCGCCCCTTCCACTCTTGCCTTAAAGCTACCCATGGTATCTTTAGGTGCAAGTGATGTAATGCCATAACTGCAACTTATTTTCCCAACACGTGCAAACTTTGTCTCTTCAAAAATGGCTTGAAGTTTTTGGGCTACTTTTTGACCGGCTCGAAAATCAACATCGGGTAGCAACAGCGCAAATTGATCGTTTGTCCATTTTCCCAAAATATCAACTTCTCGGGTATTTGTTTTGACCAGTTGAATAAAATCTTTTTTGAATGCGGTAATGACCTCGGCAGGGAAAATTTTAGTGAGATTTTTAAGCATTATAATATCGATTAAAACCAGTGTTAATTCGGTATGGTAACGTTTGTGACGTTTAAACTCATGTTCAATATATTCTTGTACTTTTGTAAAATTAATAATATTTAATACTTTGTCAAAATGACTGATTGTATCACTTGAATATTGGGTATTGATACTTTGTAAGAGCTCTTTTTTGGCCGCTAAAGAGAGTGCGAAGGTGAGCATTCGCACATATTTTTGAATCATTGGGATAGCATGTTCAATAAAATGAGCATCATGAGAGGCGAGCATCAAATTACCCAAAGGAAATTCACTGCGATCTTCTTTAAGCATAAAACTAAAGAGTGTAAACGGTTTCGTATCAACTTTCACAGGGTCCTGTGAAAAAGCCCGTTTTTCTATAAAGCATCTAATGGCAACCTCTTCAACGGCACTTCTTGAAGCATTCGTACGAAATGGAAGAATCTCTTTTGAACGAAACGTTGCTTTAATAAACTCATTTTCGTTGTAAAGCGTTAGTGACTCTTTGTTGTAAATAAAAAGTAGGCTTGATTCAAGGTGTAAAATCTCTTGCAGAATTTCAAGCGATTTGATCACATTTATTTTGGTAGAAAGTGAAGAAAAAAGAATATCAGCGACACGTTGGAGTTCACCAAATTCATTGATAGCCTCTTTTGGGGTTTTTTGAAAAGTATTTGGTTTAAAAAAAAGAGGTGTGAGGCTTACAATGAACAAAAGACTTGCCGTAAGAAGCTTAACAGAAACAAGGCTATGGGGCGTCGTAAGAAGCAGTTCATCGCTCAATGCTGAGTTGTACAATGAGGCATTGGCATAGGCATCAAGAATCCAGTAGAGTATTGTAATCGTAAAAGCTAAGAAGATAAAGTGTTTTTTTTGCATTTAATTAACTCAATGAAGACGTAATAGCCGATTCGAAAAGAATTCCATCAATCGTATGAGATGCCGCAAATTCAATATCATTGTCATCGTTACTGAGCAGGAGCACTTTGCCTTCAAAGAGGTAGTCATCTGCAACTTTTTGTGCATGAAGTGCCAATGTTTTATCGACAACAAAGTAGGAAGCACCTAAAGCATTGGCTAAAACAAGCTCTTTAATCTGCTTTACATGTAAAGCAAACGAGAGCTTTTGTGTAGAGCAATACGCAATTAATGTAGGATCAAAATTGAACAGTATGGTTGCATTGGAGGGTGTTTTAGCAATCTGTTCCACCGAGTCAACACGATAAAAAGGCGCACTCGAGATAAGTTCATGTCCAATCAGTAACATTAGGGTAACCTCGCACACTCTTTTGAGCAGTAGAAAAGGCCATCTTTAATGATTGCCTCTTTGTGGCTAATAAAAGTTGAACACGCTTGGCACTCGACCATCGTTTCTCCTTCTAAAACTTTTTTAGAAGATTTTTTTTGAATATCTTCTTTACGGCTATTTTTAAAGAAAAAGAGATAGATTAAAAAAATAACAGCAATAAACAGAGCAATTTTAAGCAACATCAACATCCTTCATCACTAAGTAGTGGCGTTTGTCACGTTGGTAAACCTGACAATTTCGCAACCCTTTGATTTCCTCTTCAACCAATTCCCCTTTGTAAAAAAGCAATGTGGTATCTGGAGTAATAAAATTTTTACACAACTTGATCAACATTTTAGTATTCGTCACAGCGCGAGAGCTGATGAGATCGACGTTAAAAGGAACAACCTTTTCAACTCTGTTGGTAGATATATCGACATTTTTGAGTTCAAGCGTTGTTTTGGCTAAATGCAAAAAGGCACTTTTTTTCGCGATAGGCTCAAAAAGTGTAAAATGCACCTGTGGTAGCGCAAGGGCAAGTAATAATCCTGGAAAACCAGCCCCTGTCCCAATATCAATCGCACGCTTCAACTCGTTTACATGTAAAAATTGTAATGGATAAATACTATCGTCAATATTTTTAAGAACAGCTTCTTTTGTTTTTGCCCCCGATATATTATGCGTTAGGTTGTATTTTAAAAGAAGTTCGATGAGTATCTCAACGTTGCTCCAAAAAGATTGAGGAAGATCATAATGGGTATTCATCATAATAAAGTAACCTTTTTGTCATGACTTTGGTCAAGGTGAACGTTATAGTTTCTTAATATAATACGGTATATGTCATTAAGAGCCTATTAATAAAGGAAAATAGATACACTTTTAAATAGTAGATATAATCAAAAAAAGGGGAATTATGAGTATTAAGAAAAAACTTCTTTTTGTTTTAGCGATAGTGATGGCTTATCTTTTCTTGAATATTTTTCAAGTGATGAATGAATCATTGAATCAAAAAAAGAAATTGTCTGAAGCAGCAACCCTCAATACGCTTTCCTCAAAACTCAGTCTTTTTATTCATGAAACACAAAAAGAAAGAGGCATGAGCGCAGGCTTTATCGGATCTGAGGGCAAAAAATTTGGTGATGTTTTACCAAAACAGAGAGTTCTAACAGATGAGAGTTTGGTCAAACTCAAAGAATATGTAGTACAAATAGATCTTTCGAAATTTCCAGAAGAGTTACAAAAAGAACTCTCCTCCCTTCAAGAAGATGCTAGCAAAATCTCTTCCATACGAGCGCAAGTGGATGGTCTTAAAATCAGGATGCAAGATAGCGTCGCTTTTTATACCAAGATGAACACAAAAATTTTACATGTAACGGACAGTGTGGCAAAAGTTTCTGAAGTGGCTGACCTTGTCAAAGTGCTTTCATCTTATTCGCATTTCTTGAAACTTAAGGAGCTTGTAGGTATCGAGCGTGTGGTGATGAGTGGAACGTTTGCAAGTAATGCATTTGCGCCTGGTATTTTTGCGAAATGGAATGGACTTATGTCATCACAAGTAGCCTACACAGAAGCTTTTTTAGCCTTTGCTACGGATGATATTAAGCAACTTTATGCTCAAAAAATGAACGATAACTCCATCAATGAAGTCGAAAAATTTCGTTCTATTGCCTTAGCAAAAGTGAACGAGGGTAACTTTGGTGTAGATCCACAGATATGGTTTAATACCATAACCCAAAAGATAGAAATTTTGAAAACAATTTGATGATGGTATTTCTAAAAGCAGTAGTGAATTGATTCAAAAACTTGATCATGATGCTACGAATGAGATGATAATATCAATTCTTATCAGCGGTGTATTTGGAATCGTATTGTTGGCGATTCTTTTTTTCACACAAAAGGGTATTATTGAAAGTGTGTATAGTAGCCATGTTCAAATAAGCACTATGGCGAAAGAGAAAGATTTAACACAGCGTATTGTTCTTAAAAACACAACGGATGAGCTGGCACAAATATCGGATGATATTAATAACATGGTGACCTCTTTTGCCACAACCTTAACCCATACGCTTCAAACGTTAGATGTGACCAATGCACAAAGCCAAAAGCTTGATCACGTCATTGTCTCTTTAGGCGAAAGTATCGAACATCAGGAAAAAAATATTGTTGATATGAATCTTTTGGTCTCAGATGTGGGGATGGAATTAGATGGAATCGAAAAAGCCTCAAATGCCACGACCGATGATTTACATATTACGGCAAATACCTTGGATGAATTTATTCAAAGCCTGAATCAGTCAGTGCAAAGTATCGAGAATGGTTCAGAACGCCAAAATGATTTAGCGCAAAAAGTGCATACACTCAGCGATCAAGCGCGAAGTATTCGCGAAATTCTGAGTATTATTGGCGATATTGCCGATCAAACCAATCTTCTTGCCCTCAATGCTGCCATAGAAGCTGCAAGGGCAGGTGAACATGGGCGTGGTTTTGCCGTCGTTGCGGATGAAGTACGAAAACTAGCCGAACGAACACAAAAGAGTCTTTTAGAAATCAGTGCCAATGTTAATGTCATTACTCAAAGTGTCAATGATATAGCAGAAGATACAAAACAAACAACCGAAGAGATGCTTGAATCATCACAATTAGCCAAAGAGCTTATCTTACATGTTGAAGGAACAAAAGAGAAACTTTCCAGTACGTATATCAAGTCAACGGATGTTCGCAATAAAACGACATACGTTGCTACCCGTACTAAAAACCTAGTCGGTTTGATGGCCAGTATTGTAAACGGTACAACACTCAATAAAAAATTAAGCCATGAGGTAGGAGAAGTTTCTGTATCTCTTTCTAATGGAGCAAATGAATTAGAAAAAACACTCAAGCAGTTTAAAGTATAAAAGAAAAGAGCCTTTTGGCTCTTTTCTTAAAGTTTTATTGAAGCGCTGTACTCACCGTGAAGGTTACAATAAGCTATGGCAGAAAGCATTTTGACATCTTTGGTGTTAATACGTGCTGCAAGAAAACCTCTTGATGTTGTTGGCTCAAGTGAGACATCTGCCACTTTTTTACCATCGGCTAAAAGTTCGATTTCGTAAATCCAATGGTTATCAACGCTTGGGTGAATGACTCCCTTTTGTCCGATATTGACTTCAACCAGTGAAAATCCTTGTGCATCTGCTGCACCTACTTTAATTTCAGGTGAGTGTTTGAGTTCAAGTTCGGTCATGTTCGCAGGGTCTTTGATTTCCATTTTCTTTTTGTTGACAATCAATTTCTCATCATAAGCCGAAGCATAGGTGGTAGCAAGTGCTGCTACGGCAGCTAGTTTAAGGGCATCTCTTCGTAACATATAGAACTCCTTTTAAATTAAGTTTGGTGTTGAAAATTACTTCAAATTAGCGTTTGCGAAATCCCAATTAATCAGATGATTAAAGAAAATGTCTAAGTAATCTGCACGTTTGTTTTGATAATCCAGATAATAAGCGTGTTCCCACACATCAACGGTCAAGATTGGCTTAATGCCATGTGCAATGGGGGTATCAGCATTGGCGGTTTTCATGATCTCTAAAGTACCATTTTTAATTACGAGCCATGCCCATCCACTACCAAATTGTGTTAATCCTGCATTTTTAAATGCTTGAATAAACGCATCGTAACTTCCAAAGGCAGCATTAATTTTAGCAGCAATATCTCCACTAGGTGCTCCACCACCTTTTGGTTTCATAGAGTTCCAGTAGAAGGTGTGATTCCACACTTGCGCGGCATTATTAAAGATACCGACACGATCAGGATTGTTGACTGATTTTAAAATGAGACCCTCAAGAGGCTCATTGGCTAAGTCGGTTCCTTCAATCAATTTAAGAAGGTTAGTCACATAGGTTTGATGATGTTTGCCATGATGGATTTCTAATGTTTTTGCACCAATATAAGGCTCAAGTGCCTCATGAGCATAAGGAAGATTGGGTAATACAATTGCCATACTAAATCCTTTCAAATAAGCTTTAGCCTTAAGAGATATTTAAGCTATTCTTAAGGCTTGTTCTCATTCTATATTAAAACGACTTTAGAGTCAAGAGTATTTTTTTTAAGTTAAAAATCTTTACATGTAAACGTGTTCTTATGCTTGTAGTGTTGCGCAATAAGGACATTTTTTAGCGGCAACGGGAATAGCCATCGCACACTCTGGACATGCTTTTGTAATTGCCTCAGGAGCTTTTTTAGGCGCGATTTTTCCATAACCCTTGATCATCATAAACATGACAAAGCCCAAAATAACAAAGGAAGTTAAGTCATTGAAAAAGACACCTAGTTTTATGGCAGGTGCTCCTGCTTTTTCCAAATCAGCTAATGAAGCATACGTTTTACCATCAAGTGCGATAAACAGTGAGGAAAAATCAACATTGCCTAAGAGTAGACCAATAGGAGGCATAATGACATTGGTAACAAGCGATTTGACAATGGTCGCAAAGGCTGCACCAAAGATAAAACCAACGGCCATATCAACAACATTGCCTTTAAGTAAAAAATCGCGAAACTCTTTTAACATGAAAACTCCTTTAATAGGTGATTTGTTTGATAAAATATTTAGGGGATTCAACATAGCCATGTCGTTCGTAAAAACGATGCGCCTCTTTGCGCCTTTCATGACAATGTACTTCAATGCGATCGCATCCTCTCTCTTTGGCAATGTATGTGGCGTAAGCTTCGAGTTCTGATCCAATGTGATGAGAGCGCATTGTTTCATCCACGATAAAATAACTGATACGTAAAAACGAGCCTAAAAGAGCAATTTGAGGGATTACATGTAAAGATAGAAGGGCGATTACACTGCCTTCTATTTCATAGCAAAAGAGCATTGCATCAGGGTTGGCTAAAAGCTCTTGAATGCGTTCTTTACAGAAAGAGTGTGTATTGGCATAGCCCAGCTGAGCCAGAAGTTCAACAATACGATCACTGTCTTCCGCCGTGGCATTACGTATCATACTCTCTCCTAAAGAAGATGTCCCATCTGTTCTTTTTTGGTTTTCAAATAACCTGCATTGAACTTATTGGAAGGAATAATCACAGGAATTCGCTCTACAATGTCGATATGTTTCAAGCTCTCAATTTTCTTAGGATTGTTGGTTAAAAGCTTAATTTTTGTGATCTTAAAATAGTCCAAAATAAATTCGACCATCTCATAAGTGCGTTCATCATCTAAAAACCCTAGTTGATGATTGGCTTCGATGGTGTTCAAGCCTTTATCTTGTAAAGCGTACGCATTGACTTTATTGAGCAGTCCAATATTTCTACCTTCCTGACGTAAATAAATAACCATTCCGCCGTTTTGTTCGACTGTTTTCAGCGCGAATTCAAGCTGATCTCGACAGTCACATTTAAGACTTCCTATGCTGTCTCCTGTTAAACATTCACTGTGAACGCGTACCAACGGAATCTCACCTAAAGGCTCTTTAAAAATGACTAAATGCTCTTTAATGCCTTCTTTAAATGATTGGATTTTGAATGTCCCAAAGCGTGATGGGAGGTTCGCAACCTCGGAAATTTCTATTTTCATTTTCTTTTATATCCAGTTATGCTAAAATCACTACTTTTTATAACGAGGTCTAATTTTAACCAAGATAAGGCAAAAAAATGTTTAAAAGATTTAGAAGACTTAGAATGAATGCAACACTTCGCTCACTCGTGCGCGAAACAACCTTGAGTATGGACGATTTTATTTATCCGTTGTTTGCTAAAAGTGGCGAAGGATTTAAAAAAGAGATCAGTTCGATGCCAGGTGTGTATCAGATGAGCATTGATGAAATCGTCAAAGAGTGTGGCAGTTTGCAAGAACTTGGCATTAACGCCATTATTTTATTTGGTATTCCTGAGGTAAAAGACAGCGTAGGAAGTGACGCGCTGTGTGAGCATGGCATTATTGCCAGTGCGATTAAAGCAGTTAAAAAAGCGTATCCCTCTATGTTTGTGGTCACCGATCTTTGTTTTTGCGAATTTACCGATCACGGACATTGTGGTATCTTAGATATGGAACACGAGAGTGTTGACAACGATGCAACCTTAGAGATTTTAGCCAAACAAGCCCTTGTGCATGCGCATGCGGGAGCGGATATGATCGCACCTTCGGGTATGATGGATGGTATGATCGAAGCATTGCGTGAAGCATTGGATGGCGAAGGGTTTATCAACCTTCCGATTATGAGTTATTCGACTAAATTTGCAAGTGCTTATTATGGACCATTCCGTGATGTAGCAGAATCTGCTCCTTCTTTTGGAGATCGCAAAACCTACCAGATGGATCCAGCAAACAGAAGAGAAGCGATCGCCGAATCTGTAGAAGATGAGATGCAAGGAGCAGATATTTTAATGGTCAAACCAGCCCTTGCGTACCTTGACATCGTTCGTGACGTACGCAATGCCACGAGTACGCCATTGTGTGTTTACAACGTGAGTGGCGAGTATGCACTTTTAAAAGCGGCTGCAAAAGCAGGTGTGATTGATTACGAGCGTGTCATGATGGAGACCATGATTGCGTTTAAACGTGCTGGAGCTGACATTATCATCAGTTACCACGCGAAAGAAGTAGCTGAGATTTTAAGGAGAAAGTAAATTCTACGCAAAGCGTAAGCATGAGTGCGGGGAATTTTATGTGGGCTTTGCCCAAATAAAAGGAGACATTGAATATGAGACATTTTTTAACACTGAAAGATTATAGCAAGGCAGAGATTTTAGAGATCATTGACTTGGCGATTAAAATTAAAAAACAAGCAAAAAAAGGCAAATATAAGCCTTACCTTGAAAATCAAACCTTAGGGATGATTTTTGAAAAAAGCAGTACACGTACACGCGTCAGTTTTGAAGTAGGCATTCATCAGCTCGGAGGCGTGGGCTTATTTCTCTCTTCCAATGACTTGCAACTAGGACGTGGTGAGCCTATGAAAGATACCGCGCGTGTGATTAGCCGTATGGTTGACATGGTGATGATCCGAACCTTTGCGCAAAGTACGCTCGAAGAGTTTGCGGCGTATTCACGAGTTCCTGTCATTAGTGGTCTGAGTGATTCGTACCATCCTGTACAACTGATGGCAGATTACCTCACGATGGTGGAGTATAAAAAAGATCAAAACCCTATCGTCGCTTACGTAGGAGATGGTAACAATATGACTCATTCATGGCTCATGCTCGCTTCCAAACTGGGTTTTGAGCTTCGTATCGCTACCCCTAAAGGGTATGAAGTGGATGCTAAAATTTTAGAAGATGCGCTTGCTTTTGCACAAGAGAGTGGGGCGGTCATTCACATTGGCAACGACCCGAAAGAGGCGATCACAGGTGCTACGGTTGTCACCACAGACACATGGGTTTCCATGGGGCAA
Organism: Sulfurospirillum diekertiae; assembly: GCF_002309535.1. GTDB lineage: Bacteria > Campylobacterota > Campylobacteria > Campylobacterales > Sulfurospirillaceae > Sulfurospirillum > Sulfurospirillum diekertiae. Next base: position 462,836 of record NZ_CP023275.1, read on the forward strand.
GAGAGTGAAAAAGCAGCACGTGTAGCAGCATTCCAAGGCTATATGGTGGATGATGCGATGATGAGCTTAGCACAGGACGATGCGATGTTTTTACACTGTTTGCCAGCGTACCGTGATTATGAAGTGAGTGAGAGTGTCTTTGAAGCGCACGCGGATGAGATTTTTGATGAGGCAGAAAACAGACTTCATGCCCAAAAAGCCGTCATGGTATGGCTTGATAGGCACAGAAACAGCTAATGGAATTTAAACGAAAAAAAGAGTTCAAGATGATAGAAAAAATTTCTAAAGGTTTGAGCGTCAGCAAACAAAAAGAACAGACAGTTTTAGAGATAGTGCCAAGTGAGGCAGAAGAAACAAAGCTTTTACGCCTTAAAAATGGCTCGTGGGACAATGCGAAAGAACCATGGTTAGTGTATGATGAAAATCAAAAACTTCATGCACTGCTTTCGATTGATACCCTCAGTAAAATGATAGAGCATTTTAAAAAAGCGGAGCAAGAAGCTCTTTTTCTCAAATTGGAAAAAAGTATTTTGCAACAATTGCCACTGGACTTTCAAGACGTTTGGGCAGTAGCAACCGAAGAGATCAAAAAGAGTAAAAAAAGTGAAATTGATTTTGATAAATTGATCAAAAAGATCAAGAAAGATCACCCCAATCTCTTTTTAGACTTGAAAGACCTCTATTTGCCTGAAGGGGCGAGTATTATCAACGCGACAACGCGTTAGGATGAAGTATGATTGATTTTGATAAATTTGCTAAATATTCTAAACCAGGGCCAAGGTATACCAGTTACCCAACAGCACCTGAATTTCATGAGGGATTTACGCACCAAAGTTATGAGAGCATTTTAGCTACGCAAGATAAAAGTCGTAAACTCTCGCTCTATTTTCATCTTCCATTTTGCCGAAGTGCCTGTTACTTCTGTGGATGTAATGTTGTTTACACGAGCAAGGAAGATAAAAAAGAGCGTTACATTAGCTATCTTGAACGAGAGCTTGAATTGCTCTCTAAACATCTCGATACTTCGCGTGAAGTGATTCAGATGCACTTTGGTGGTGGTACACCAACATTTTTTAGCGCACCGCAATTGAAGCGCATTATTGGTGCTATCAGAAGCCACTTCAAAAACTTTGCCAAAGATGCTGAGATCAGCTGTGAGATCGACCCTCGATATCTCACCAAAGAGCAGTTAGAGGTGCTTACATGTAACGGGTTTAACCGTGTCAGTTATGGTGTACAAGACTTTAACGAAGAGGTTCAAAAAGCGATCCACCGCATCCAGCCTTACGATGTGACGGACAATGTCGTTAAAATGGCAAAAAGCTCAGGTATTAAGTCGATCAATATGGACTTAATCTATGGGCTTCCGTATCAAACGTTTGAGACATTTCAAGAGACTCTTCGTTTAGCGGTATCGCTTGATCCGAGCCGTTTGGCGGTGTTTAATTATGCCCACGTGCCGTGGATGAAAAAATCCATGCGTAAAATTGATGAGACAACACTACCTCATCCAAGCGTCAAGCTTGCTATTATGCGCTATACGATTGATTATTTAGAGTCAAATGGCTATAAAATGATCGGCATGGATCACTTTGCAAAGCCTGATGATGAGCTTTTCTTGGCGATTGAAAAAGGGGAGCTACACCGCAACTTCCAAGGATATACCACTAAAGGCGGCGCGGACTTAATCGGTATTGGTTTGACAAGTATTGGTGAGGGTTTGAAACATTATGTTCAAAACTTCAAAGAGATGGACGCTTATGAAAAAGCGATTGATGCGGGTGTATTGCCGGTGCATCGTGGTCTGACTCTCAATGATGATGATGTGCTTAGGAAAGCTGTCATTATGGAGATGATGAGCAACTTCAAACTAAATATCGCTGGTATTGAAGCTCAGTTTGGCATCGACTTTTTTGATTATTTTGCCGATGCAGTAGCTGCCCTTGCACCGTTTGAGCAAGAAGAGTTGGTAATCGTTGATAGAGTTGCTAAAAAGATTTTAGTCAACACGACAGGCACACTGCTTATTCGCAATATTGTGATGCCTTTTGATGCATATCTCCAAAAAATCCCTGAAGATAAACGACGCTTCAGTAAAACGGTGTAACAGATGTTTAAATTTGATGTAACAAGCGATGCCTGTGTCAAGTGTGGTAAGTGTATACCTGTTTGTACAATTCACGAAGTCAACCGTGATGAAGTTACCAGTCCCAGAGGTTTCCTTGATCTTCTAGGTGCCTATCAACGAGGTGAACTTGAACTGGACAAAAATGCTAAAAGTATTTTTGAAAGCTGTTTTTTATGCACCAACTGCGTAAGTGTCTGTCCGAACGATTTGCCAGTCGATATGCTGATAGAGCAAGCACGTAATGACATTCGCAAAAAATTTGGGCTTGCATGGTACAAAAAACTCGCCTTTTTCTTGCTTCGCAATCGTAACATCATGGATGTTCTTGCACGCTTTGGCTTTATGTTCCAAACCTGTGGTTTTAAAATCGTGGAGAAAAAAAGCTCCATGTATCTGCGAAACTTTCCCATTATCAAGATGGACAGACTTTTCCCAAGTCTCGCAAAAAAGACCTTCTTAAACTCCCATCCCGATGTCATTCACAACGGTGGCAAAGGCAAAGTGGGCATTTTCATCGGCTGTTTAGCCAATTACATGTATACCGACATCGGTAAGTCACTTCTAGAGATTTTGAAAGAGTTGCAGATAGATGCGTATCTTATCAAACAGCAAAAATGCTGTGGTGCACCTCAATACTTTACAGGCGATTTTGACAGCGTGGATTATCTGGCAAAATTTAACATTGAGTACATCGAAGGCTTTGTAAACGAACTTGATGCCATCATTATTCCTGAAGCAACGTGTAGTGCGATGATCAAAGAGGACTACGCGCATTTTTTCCATGACCAACCTGAATGGAAAGCACGTGCCATTGCCATCAAACCTCACATTTTTATGGCAACGGAATACCTAGAAAAAAAGACGAACCTCGCTGAAATCTTGGCTACCAAAGCTCGTAAAAGTGAAGTAGTCACCTACCATGACCCATGCCACGCGCGCAAAATGCAAGGCGTTTGGAAAGAGCCACGTAACCTCATTTCTCAAAACTACGTCATTAAAGAGATGAGCGACCCGAACCGCTGTTGTGGTTTTGGAGGCGTTACGATGCAAACAGGAAATTACCGCTTTGCCAAAGCCGCAGGACTTCCGAAAGCCGCGATGATCAAAGAGACGGGCGCAGAGTATGTGAGTGCCGAGTGTAGTGCGTGTCGCATGCAACTAGGCGATGCAATGCACGGTCAAAAAGTGGACGCTATCTTTAAAAATCCAATCGAATTGATTGCTAAAGCACTTCGAGAGGGTTAAGTTAAACGCTTACATGTAAAGCTTTTCAACTTTACATGTAAACAGAATACTTCTTAAAACAGAAAACTTTTGAGTCAATACTTCAGAGCAATCTAGAATAATTTGAGTATACTAAATCGCAGAACACTTTCTTTAGATGAGGTACATCATGAAAGCGGTAATTTCTCTTCTTTTTATACTGATATCCTTTATGAGTTATTCACAGGCATCCAGTATTGATATTACGCCAAGTGAGCAAGCGTGGTTGGATAAAACTAAAATACTCAAAGTGCGCATCACCAAAGACCTTCCTCCGTATCAATTTATCCAAGATGGCGAATATGTTGGCATTAGTGTTGAATATATTAAATTTTTTGTAGCTATGTTTAATCTCAAAATAGAATATGTTACCGATGGTAGCTGGACGGAAGCACTAAGACGTGTCCAAACACATGATGGTATCGATGTCATTTTGAGAGTCACTCCTAATTCGGAGCTAAAACAAACGATGCTTTTTAGCAAATCTTATTGTTCCTTTCCATTTGCTCTCCTCACCCCAAGTACACTTAAAGCAGAAAATTTTTTCGATTCAAACCCCAAAAAAATAGCCATAGTGCCAAGTTATGTCATTAACGAGAACTTAAAACAGGATTATCCTCATTTCCTTTACATGACGTATCCCAATTCACTCGAAGCAATGAGGGCAGTCAATGCACACAGTGTAGATGGGTTTATTGGCGATATTGCTATTATGAGTATGTTTGTTCAGGCTTATCATTTAGATAATGTTCGAATTTCTAATATTCCCCATTACACGACAGAGGAGCAATCGGTTGCAACTGCAAAAGATTGGCCAGAATTTATCTCTTTATTTAACAAAATGCTCGATTCTATGCCTACAGATTTACATGTAAAAATCAAACGAAAATATTTACCTTTCGCAACATCGGAACGACCTTCTCCCATTGTTCCCGAAATCGAATTAACCGAGAGTGAAAAAGCGTATCTTCAAAAGCACCCTGTTATTAGCGTGACTAATGAGCTTAGTTGGTATCCGTATGATTTTAATGAAGATGGAGAAGCTAAAGGGTATTCTGTTGATTATATGAGACTTCTAGCCGATAAAATTGGTATCCGTTTAAATTTTATCAGTGGCACATGGCCTAATGTGTATGAAAAATTTAAAAACAGAGAGATTAGCGTAGCGCAACCACTCATTCCCTCAGATGAGCGACATCAGAAATTTCTGTATAGCACTAAATTTATTACCATGGATCTGGCACTTGTTAGCCAAACAAAGCGTCACGATATTAACACTATTGATGATTTAAAGGGTAAAACCGTTGGTGCAGGGAGAGCGTGGCCCACAACAAAGTATCTTAAAGAGGAGTACCCTGAGCTTACAGTTGTAGAGTATGAGACAACGAAAGAGATGTTAGAAGCGGTTGCATTTGGGCTGATTGATGCAGGAGTAGATGATGCTTTATCGGTACAATACGTCATCAGTAAAGAGATGCTTTCCAATCTTCATATTGTCTCCAAACTTGATTTACAAAATTTAAGAGATAAAAATCTTTACATTATGATGCATCCAGAAGATGAACCCTTACAGAGTATTATTAACAAAGCTCTCAATAACGTAACGCAAGAAGAGCTTTCTACCCTTAAATCCAAATGGTCTAAAAGTATTCTTCCTAAAGAGACGAGACTTGCTTTTTCACTGGATGAGCAAATTTATTTGGCACAAAAAAAGCGTATTACGATGTGTATTGACCCTGATTGGATGCCTTTAGAGATGAACCAAAAGGGTAAGCATGTAGGAATGGCTGCAGATTATATGCATGAGATGGAACAATTTATTGGTTTGCCTATCGAGCTTGTTAATACTCAAACATGGTTAGAATCTTTAGAATATGCCAAAGAACGTAAGTGTGATATTTTTTCTCTTGCCATGCCTACACCCGAACGCAGACTGTATATGAATTTTACCCATCCTTATATGCAAATACCCATCGTACTTATTTCCAATATTGATAAAGTTTTTTACACGGACATTGATATGCTGACTGGAAAATCCATTGGCATTGCAAAAGGGTATGCGTATGGTGAAATTTTAAAAGTACGATACCCCAATATGCACTTTGTGGAAGTTGCAAGTGATGCAGATGGTCTAAAGCACGTGGAGCAGAAAAAGCTTTTTGGCTATATCGGAACACTGGCTACGGTGGCATATCAAATTCAAAAAGATTACTATGGATCACTGAAAATTGTGGGTAAATTTGATGATAAATGGGAGCTTGGTGTTGCAACGCGCAATGACGAACCTCTTTTGCTCTCTATTTTCGAAAAAGCGATTGAATCGATTGATCCAACCAAAAATCAATCGATCTTAAATAAATGGATATCGGTTAATTATGAAGAGCGTATGAATTACACCTACATCTATTTGTTAGCCGTGATCACGGTGGTGATTATTTTAATTGTTTTGATACGACAGTATCAACTCAAAAAGTATAATGCACAACTTGAAATTCTCTCCAATACGGATAAATTAACAGGCATTCATAACCGTTTAAAATTGGATGATATTTTAGAGTATGAAAAAAAGATATTTGATCGCGATCAGTCACCTCTTTCGATTATTATATTTGATTTGGATTATTTTAAAAATGTGAATGATAACTATGGACACAAACGAGGCGATGAGGTTCTCCAAAGTATTGCCAAAATTGTGACAAACGTTAAACGCGAAACGGATATATTTGGGCGCTGGGGTGGCGAAGAGTTTTTGCTTATCTGCCGTGATACCAACATTAAAGGTGCAAGACATTTAGCTGAAAAAATAAGAGCAGCTATTGAGGCATATGAATTTCCTGAAATTATCTCGGTAACCGCTAGTTTTGGAACAGCACAATTTGAAAAGTATGACAGTATTATCAAAATTTTTGACAAAGCAGATAAAGCACTTTACGAAGCCAAAGAACATGGGCGTAACCGAGTCGTTTAATCTTTACATGTAAAGTGCTAGGAACGTTTTAAAAGATAGGTTTTCCAAATCCAAATAGCTAATAAAAGTGCCGTACATCCAAACAATGCACCTATGATTCCGACATAAGCCATTGAACTGTGCAAGATAACAAGACTACCAACAAAAGCACCTCCACCGATACCAATATTATAAATACCGGAGTAAAGTGACATCGCAACATCAGTTGCATCAGGCGTGAGCTCTAAAACCGTCACCTGAAGAATGAGGCTAATGAGACAAATTGCAATACCCCACCCCAGACATACACAACTTAATAAAAATTGATACGGTGCAAGAGGGCGCATTAAAAGCAGCGCTACAATGAGCAATCCTAGTGAACATACAATGATCGTGAAAGGGTATTTATGTTTGAAATAAGCAAAAATAGCACTTCCTATAAATCCTGCTATACCAAAAATAAAGAGAGTTAGTGTTGCAAAATGAGCACTTAAATGTGCGATTTGTTGCACAAAAGGTTCAATGTAAGAGTAGGCTGTAAAATGTGCCGTGATCGCTAAAGCGGTTAAAAGATAAACCCCCATAAGGGCAGGGCGTTTTACTAAAAGGGGTAAGCTTTTGAGTGAGCCTGCATTGACGCTAGGAAGCAGTGGCAAGACTTTCATCAAGACAAAAAGCATTAAAAATGCCAAAATGGCGATGCAGCCAAAGGTGGCTCTCCACCCTAAACTTTGCCCTATGATACGACCCAGTGGTAAGCCCAAAACGATGGCAAGTGATGTGCCTGTCGCTAGGATACCAAGGGCGCGTGTCTTTTTCCCTTCAGGGGCTAAACGATAGGTCAGTGAGGCAGTAATCGACCAAAAAACGGCGTGTGAGAAAGCAATGCCAATGCGAGAGATCATTAAAATCCAAAAGCTCCATGCGATAGCGGAGAGAAGATGGCTCGCAATAAACAGAGCAAATAACAGCAAAAGCAAGCGACGTCGCTCCATATCTTTGGTGAGGAGCATCAATGGTAAGGAGAGGCTTGCAACCACCCACGCATAAACGGTCATCATGAGTCCTGCATGTGCTTCACTAATGTTAAAATCGTTTGCAATATCCGTCAGTAGGCTAATAGGCGCAAATTCGGTGGTGTTAAAAATAAACGCAGAAATGGTTAATCCAACTACAGGAAACCAGGGTTTCCATGACAAGAAAATCGAAGAATACATTACAAAAAGCCTTATGATAATTAGGCGATTATTGTAACTAAAGAAGTAATAGAAGCAGTTGAATTCACCTGTTGTGGAAGAGGAGATTTAATGAAATGCGTGTATAATAATTGACTCAATATGATTCAAAGAGGAAGAATGAAAGAAGCAAATCTCTGTCCATGCGGTAGTGGTAAAATGTATGCACAGTGTTGCGAGCTATACCACAAAAACTATAACGCTCCTACATGTGAAACACTGATGCGTTCACGCTACAGCGCATTTGTCTTTGGATTGATCGATTACCTCTATGAAACGACGCATCCAAGCCATCGTACAAAGAAATTGAAAGAAGAAATTACCTTTACATGTAAAGGTTTGGCGTGGACAAAACTCGAAGTTTTGGAGACATGGCAAGGCGGTGAAAATGACAAAGTGGGCAAAGTCTCTTTTCGAGCTTCGTATGTGCAAGATGGGCATGAAGGTTTACATGGTGAACATTCACGTTTTAAACGCTATGGTAAGGCGTGGATGTATGTTGATGGAGAAGTAAAGGGCGAATAATGTACGCATTGGACGTGATACAGCAAGAACTTAAAGAAGATATTGCACGTTTTGGGCGTGTTGTTTATGTTAACAAAGGTGAAATCCTGATGCGCCCTGAAGAGTGCATGGAGCACTTTTTTGTCATCTTGGAAGGGCGTGTCAAAATTTCGCAAATCAACTTTGAAACAGGAAAAGAGCAAATTCTTTATCTCCTTTCCAACGGCGATATGTATGACATCATTACGCTTTTAGATGCCAAAGTACATGAAAATGTAGCAATGGCGCTGGATAATGTAAAACTCTTGGTCTTTCCCATTGAGCTTTTTCGCGAGTGGATTGAAACAAAACCTTCTTTCAATAAGCTTTTTTTACCTTATGTGGCTAAACAACTTCGAGAGGTTGAAACGTTAGCAAGTGATCTCTCACTTTACGATACTACAACGCGTTTAGTCAAATTAATTGCTAAAAACATTGAAACTCAAGGGGATAAACAAACCCTAAAACTCATTAATAACCTCTCCCATGAAGAGCTTGCAAGTCTTGTCGGTACGGTACGAAAAGTGCTCAATCGCAACCTTCAGTCGCTTAAAAAACAAGGACTTATTGATATCAAACGCAAAGAGATTTTCATCAAAGACTCTCAAAATCTGCTTGAACATCTTCCTGAAGAATAAACATCATACAACCCCCCCCATTCTGCCTCGTGTGAGGCAAGCTTTAGCACCACAGCAGCTTAGCATAGGCTTTTGTGTGTTGCCTAAAAGCCATGAAAAAATGATTTTTTGTGCTACTTAAGTGGCAGACAAAACGCTTTATATGTACTAAACTTCTTCCAAAAAATAAAGGAGTTTTACCATGTTAGTCACACGATTTAATCCATACAAAGAGCTTAAAGCGTTGGAGAGTCGGTTGTTTAACTACTATCCAATCGAAACTGAAGAGAGTGACATCTCTGCTTTTAAACCCACAGTCAGTACAAGGGAAGGTGAGTTTGCTTACCATGTCGAAATTGATCTTCCAGGGGTTAAAAAAGAAGACATTCACATTGACCTCAAAGACAATCAAATCGTCATCTCCGGAGAGCGAAGCTTCAAAGAAGAGCGCCAAGAAAAAGACTACTACAAAGTCGAAAGTAGTTACGGCAAGTTCCAACGAAGTTTTGCATTGCCTGAAAACGTCGATGTGGAAAATATTGAAGCAAGTAGTGAAAACGGTGTCCTCGAAGTTGTGCTTCCAAAACTCAAAGTTGAAAAAGCCGAAGTGAAAAAAATTCAAGTCAAATAGTGACTTTAGGCAAGAGTTTTTCTCTTGCCTAAAGCACGATTATGACTATTGTACTGTAACTTTCTTACATTATTATTTCCAAGTCCTTCTAAATATTCTATCCTCTTTAAATCTTATAACAAATATAATTCATAAAGCATCTCTTTATTTATGCTACAATTGCTGTACTCATGATGAGAGGAAAATGCATGGCGCGATTGAAATTGTTATCTAAGTCATTTCTTTTTGCATTATTAATTTTAGTATGTGGAGTAAGTTTTTCTGGCTATTTAGCATGGAAAAGTGCAACATGGATCCAAACATTAGAAAATGAACGATTTACAACAGCTACAAAACAAACTGCTCTTTTAATCCGCAATAAGCTTAATGAAAATATCCAACTGCTTCATAGTGCTGTAGCATTTATCACGGCTTCTGATAATGTTACTAGAGAAGAGTGGTATTTTTTTACAAAAGAGCATACCCTTGAAACAAGTTTTATAGGACAAGAAGGGTTAGTGTATGCGCCACGTATAAAAATCAATGAGCGTACTCAACATGAAGAACTTATGCACGCAGAGGGATTAACACATTATCAGATTCATCCTAAAACATCTAATGCAGATGCGTATCCTATTGTTTTGATTGAACCGTTTAATGAACGCAATAAAAAGGCACTTGGGTTTGATCTATTTTCTGAGACAACACGCCAAAATGCTATAAAAGAAGCAATACAAAAAAGAGATATCGCTATCTCTTCCAAAATACAATTGATTCAAAGAGCAGATTCTGAACTAAATGCAGGTTTTATTATTGTTCATCCCATTTACACTAAAGATATATTGATTAAAACACCTGAAAAGCAAGATGATGCATTCATAGGAATAGTCAGTATTGCCATCAATGCTCAAAAATTGTTTATGGATGTTTTAGGCGCTAGGTATATTACTTTGGATTTTGAAATCTATGATGGGGATACTCTGCTTGAAACAGAAAAATTGTATGATTCCAACCCTTCAATGAAAACAGCACGTTTAGAGCATAATTTACTGATAGATATTTATGGGAAACACTGGACGCTTCATTTTAAAACAAATGAAGCACTGGATCTTGGCATAAGTCAGTATTTACCATGGATTGAACTTTTTTTTGGGATAGCATTTTCATTTATACTCGCTGGATGGATTTATGCGCTTCAACAAACACAAAAAAAAGCATACGCTATAGCTGCTGATAAGACAAAACTCCTTGCTAAGTCCGAATCAAAGATACGCACTATTTTTCAAACAATGCAAGAAGGTATTATTGTTTTGGATAAAGAACGGATTATTATAGAGTGTAATTTAGCCGCGCAAGGGATGTTAGGGTTTTCCAAAAGTGAGATTGTTGGTAAATCGAGTAATGATTTGAATTGGAATTTCATCCATGAAGATGGCTCTGCATTTCATATGGAAGATCGTCCATATTATAAAGTCTTTATGACAGGTGTACCACAAAGCAATATTATGATTGGCATGAAACGACAAGATAGTTTGGTTTTATGGCTAAAAATGAATGCACAGCCTCTTTACTCTGATGATTTTAAAGATGTTAATTCAGTGCTTATTACGTTTAGTGATATTACGGAGTATCAAAAATCCAAACGCGAGCTTGAAAAATATCTTCAAATTATTGATGCACATGTGATTATTTCAAGTACCGATTTACATGGGATTATCACCGAAGTGAGTGAGGCATTTTGTAAAATTTCGGGGTATAGCCAAGAAGAACTTATTGGCAGAAGTCATAATATCGTGAGACATCCCGATATGCCTACGACACTGTATAAAGAGATGTGGAGTGCTTTAAAAAAAGGTATTTCATGGTCTGGTGAGATTAAAAATAGACGCAAAGATGGATCTGATTATTGGATAGAGACGATTATTGAACCTCGGTATGATGAGGAGTATTCCCTAGTGGGGTTCACTGCAATTCGTCATGATATTACGGATAAAAAAAGAGTTGAAGAGCTCTCCATTACCGATCGTTTGACGGGGCTGTATAATCGCCTTAAACTTGATGAACTTTTTGCATCGTATCTTAGTATTACCAAACGGCATCAAACGCCTTTTTCAATCGTTCTTCTAGATATTGATAAATTCAAATCGGTGAATGATACGTATGGGCATCAAGTAGGAGATAGCTTGCTGCAAGAGATAGCAAAACTTTTAAAAACCAATGTTCGTTTTGAAGATGCTGTAGGAAGATGGGGAGGGGAAGAATTTTTGATTCTTCTCCCCAATAGTAATAGTGAAGATGCACGGCTATTGGCAGAAAAGCTTCGTGGTGTCATTGAAGCAGAAGATTTTGCGTACGTAGGAAGTCGTACAGCCAGTTTTGGCGTGGCAACATATCATCAAAATGATGATGAAAAAAGTATGACTGCACGAGCCGATGAGGCGCTCTACCTTGCAAAAGAGAATGGTCGTAACCGTGTTGAAGTGGAAATACATACGTGTAATTTGCCATCTTCCTCAACTCCCTCTTAATCTAAATACAGTAAAATATTTTTTTACATGTAAGGATTTAAATGCATTTTTGGAACAACATTTACAGCCAGTTTGACCCTGTCGCTTTCAAGCTAGGACCCATTGCTGTGCATTGGTATGGCATTATGTATATATGTGCTCTTTTGGGTGCCCTTTATGCCGCTAAATGGTTTGTCAAAAAAGATAATTTAGGCTTCAGCAACCAAACGTTAGAGAGCTATTTTATTTGGATTGAGATTGGCATTATTTTAGGTGCGCGTATTGGTTATATTCTCTTTTACGATCCGCATGTGGATTATTATCTTGCGCATCCATGGCAAATGTTCAATCCTTTCATCGATGGTACATTTGTTGGAATTAGAGGCATGAGTTATCATGGAGCTATCGTTGGATTTTTTATTGGCACTTGGTTCTTTTATCTCAAACATAAAATCAATGTATGGAGGCTTTTGGATGTAGTAGCCTTGAGTGTTCCCGTGGGGTATATTTTTGGACGTATTGGCAATTTTCTCAACCAAGAACTCTTTGGTCGTCCTACGGATGTTCCATGGGGCATTTATGTCGATGGTGTTCTTCGTCACCCTTCTCAACTCTATGAAGCGTTCCTTGAGGGTTTTATGGTTTTTGTGATGCTTTACGTGTATCGAAATTTCAAAAAATACGATGGTGAGCTCATCGCCCTTTATGGATTTTTGTACTCTCTTGGACGATTTATTGCAGAGTTTTGGAGAGAGCCAGATTTCCAAATTGGTTTTGTCTATGGCGACTGGATGAGTAAGGGACAAGCCCTTTCAATTTTGATGATAATTGCTTCTTTATTATTATATGGTGTAATAATCAAACGAGGAAAAAGGGGATAAAAAAATCCCTTTTAAATCCCCTTTCGTGTATTATAATTTCAACTAGTATGTACAAAATGACATAATCATTGATTGTTCAAACTTGTTGCAATTTCCCTAAATAGGGTATTTTGTAAGAGATTGACATTCATAAGTGTGTTGTTCTGCACATTTATGAGCGTTTATCAAACTTCACAAAAAGGATGAGATGTGAGTGACCTACTTGAAGGGTTTTTAGGTACGAGCGTTGAGGGGAAAAAGAGTAGAGTTCCAGCCAAACTTGATTATATTCAAAGTGCGACTGGTCTATTCTTAGGTTTGTTTATGTGGGGACATATGTTCTTTGTATCAACGATTTTGATCAGCAAAGACTTTATGTACACCATAACCAAAATGTTTGAAGGCAGTATGTTCCTAAGCGAACCACAGCCTATAATCGTTTCTGGGATTGTCTTGTTTGTATTTGCAGTCTTTATTGTACATGCGATGCTTGGTATGAGAAAATTGCCTATCAATTTTAGACAATATCAAGCATATAAAACACATATGGGTATGATGAAACACGATGATACAACGATGTGGTTTACACAAGCATTCACCGGTTTTGCAATGTTCTTCTTAGGTTCTGCGCACCTCTTTACCATGGCAACCCAAGCAGATAAAATTGGACCATTTGGTTCATCAGATAGAATGTACAGCGAATTTATGTGGCCATTTTATCTTCTTCTTCTTCTTGCTGTTGAGTTCCACGGTGGTATTGGTCTTTATCGCCTCTGTGTTAAATGGGGTTGGTTTGAAGGAGCAGATGCAAAATCTTCTCGTAAAAATCTCAAAAAAGCTAAATGGGCTATTACAACATTTTTCTTAGCACTTGGTCTTTTAACACTTGCAGCATACGTAAAAATCGGTTATGAACACAGAAATAACGTAGGTGAGAAATACAAACCAACGGCACAACTAGAAGTAAGATATGATGTGAAGGTTAGGGCGTAAAAATGAACGTAAAATATTGTGATGCACTGGTTATCGGTGGTGGTTTAGCAGGTCTTAGAGCGGCGATTGCAACGCAATCTAAAGGTCTTAGTACAACAGTTTTAAGTCTTTGTCCAGTTAAGAGATCTCACTCTGCTGCGGCACAAGGTGGTATGCAAGCAAGTCTTGGTAACTCAAAAATGAGTCGTGGTGACAACGAAGATGTTCACTTTGCCGATACTGTAAAAGGTAGTGACTGGGGTTGTGACCAAGAAGTTGCACGTATGTTCGTTACCGTTGCTCCTAAAGCGATTCGTGAATTAGCGGGCTGGGGCGTACCTTGGACTAGAATTGCTAAAGGTGGTAGAGAAGCTATCATCAATGCTGAGAGAACAACGATCGTGGAAGACGATGAAGTACATGGTTATATCCACTCTCGTGACTTTGGTGGTACTAAAAAATGGAGAACCTGTTATACAGCAGATGCTACAGGTCATACCATGCTTTTTGGTGTTGCGAATGAAGCTCTTAAACATAATGTCAATATTGAAGATAGAAAAGAAGCGATTGCTTTAATTCATGAAAATAACCGTTGTTACGGTGCGATTGTAAGAGACCTTGTAACGGGTGAGCTTTGGGCTTATGTTGCTAAAGGTACTTTGATCGCAACGGGGGGTTACGGAAGACTTTACAAACAAACAACTAATGCGGTTATTTGTGATGGTATTGGTGCTGCTATTGCTCTAGAAACGGGTGTTGCAACACTGGGTAACATGGAAGCAGTACAATTCCACCCAACCCCAATCGTTCCTTCAGGTATTCTTTTAACAGAAGGCTGTAGAGGTGATGGTGGTTTACTCCGAGACGTTGATGGTCATAGATTTATGCCTGACTACGAGCCAGAGAAAAAAGAATTGGCTAGCCGTGACGTTGTAAGTCGTCGTATGATGGAACACATCCGTAAAGGTAAAGGTGTTAAATCTCCATATGGCGAGCACTTGTGGTTAGATATTTCTATCCTTGGTCGTGCGCACATTGAGAGAAACCTAAGAGATGTACAAGAAATTTGTCAAATCTTTAACGGTATCGATCCTGCGGATGAAGGTCCAAAAGGCTGGGCACCCGTTCTTCCAATGCAACATTACTCAATGGGTGGTATTAGAACCAAACCAACCGGTGAGTCTCCAACACTTTCAGGTCTTTTTTCTGCGGGTGAAGCTGCTTGTTGGGATATGCACGGATTTAACCGCCTTGGTGGTAACTCAGTCAGTGAAACCGTTGTTGCAGGTATGATTGTTGGTGATTATTTTGCGGATTATTGTTTATCAAATGAAGTCAATGTTAATACAGCAACGATTGAAAAAGCATTGAAAAAACAATCTGATTTCATCAACCACTTGTTAACCAACAAAGGTAAATTTAATATCTTTGAAATCAAAAACAGAATGAGAGATATTATGTGGGAAAAAGTTGCGATTTTCCGTGATGGCAAAGGTCTTGCTGAAGCAGTTAACGAGCTTGAAGAACTTCTCAAAAAATCTCATGATGTTACGATTAAATCTAAAACAACTTCTGCTAACCCAGAGCTTGAAGAGGCATACCGTGTTCCAATGATGCTTAAACTTGCTCTTTGTGTTGCTGCAGGTGCACGTGATAGAACAGAGAGTCGTGGTGCGCATTACCGTGAAGACTTCTTGAAACGTGATGATGCGAACTGGTTGAAACGTACCCTTACTTCATGGAAAGAGGGCGCTACCCTTCCAACGGTAAGTTACGAAGACCTCGATATTATGAAAATGGAAATTCCACCAGCGTTCCGCGGATACGGTGCAAAGGGCATGATTATTGAAAATGAGTTAAGCCTTAAACGCCAAGAAGAAGTGGATAAACTCCGTGAAGAGATGGAAGCCGCAGGCAAAGACAGATATATGATTCAAGATGCGCTTATGCCATTTGAGCTTCAACCATACTATAAAGCTAAAAATGAGAGATTTGGAGATGCAAAATGAGTAGAACTATTACCATAAGGGCTATGAAATATAACCCACAATCAAAACTTTCAAAAGCACATTTTGCAGAGTACAAACTTGAAGAAACTGATGGTATGACACTGTTTATTGCGCTTACGAAAATTCGCGAAACAATGGATGCTGACCTTTCTTTTGACTTTGTATGCCGTGCAGGTATCTGTGGAAGTTGCGGTATGATGGTTAATGGTAAACCTGCCCTTGCATGTAGAACATTGACAAAAAATTTCCCAGGCGGCGTGATTCAATTGATGCCAATGCCAGCATTTAAACTCATTAAAGACCTTTCAGTTGATACAGGTAACTGGATGAACGGTATGAGTAAACGTGTTGAGAGTTGGATTCATACGAACCATAAACCAGATATTTCTAAACTTGAAGCACCGATGGATCCAAAACTCGCAGATGAGACGTTTGAGCTTGATCGTTGTATTGAGTGCGGTATCTGTGTTGCGGCATGTGGTACAAAATTGATGAGACCAAACTTTATTGGTGCCGTTGGTTTGAACCGTGTTGCACGTTTTGCAATGGATCCACACGATGAAAGAACCGATGAAGACTTCTATGAGCTTGTTGGCGATGATGATGGAATCTTTGGATGTATGAGTCTCGTTGCGTGCGAAGACAACTGTCCAAAACACTTACCACTTCAATCAAAAATTGCTTATATGAGACGAAAACTCGTCGCTCTCAAATAAAAAATTGCCTTCTTTTAAGGGATAAGATACTTTGTCTTATCCCTTGCCTTAATCTTGACATTTAGTCTCACAATTTTGTTTCTCTTATAAGAAATACTGATATAATCAAAAAAACTTTAAAGATAGTATCTCATGCATATCATCAATGATTTTTTCTTACTCATCTGGGGTGAGAGGTTAAACCAAGAAGTTGTTTTCGATGAAAAACATACTACAGAGTTCGATCAATACAGATTAACTTCTTTCGATAATTTTTGCGACAGTGTCGCTATCTTATTGATCATGAGTCCTCAGAATTTTACCAATATGGCAATCTTAGAAGAACCCAAAACAGTTTTAAATACACTTTTTCAACATGCAACATTTAGCAAAGAAAACATCCAATATGCGCAATCTCAACTGCTGGGTTATCTGGTTACTTTGGGTAATTTGCAAGTCAACCATGCTATCACAAAGCGCTTAGAGCTTTTAAAAAAAGAGGGGATTATCTCTTATGATGCTGTGCGTTCTTTAGGCAGTATCATCTCTCTTATCGAAGAGAAAAAAATCGAAGTAACCTCTTTACATGTAAAGCGTGCAACAAGCCAAGAAAACTACTATAAAACCAAACTCAATCTTCTGCTTACTGCCATTGAAAATCTGAAACAAGCGGTTGAAACACCTCGTTTGCATGATCGTTTGAGTGCCATACCCGAACGTCTTGAAAATCAGCGTTTTTCCATTGGAATTACAGGTGTTATGAATGCGGGTAAATCGACGATGCTCAATGCACTTTTAGGTCAAGAGGTGCTAGGAACATCTGTTGTCCCTGAAACGGCGAACCTAACCCTCATTAAATACGCCAAAAACCCTTACGCCATTGTCAATTTTTGGAATACCAAAGAGTGGAGCAAGATCGAAGAGGGTGCCAAAAGTCTTAAAAGTTTAGAAGCATTTGTTAAAGAGAGCAAAGCGCATTTTGGTGACACCTTTAATGCACTCGTAACGCCAAAAGGGCAGAGTGAGTCTATCTCTGTCGAAGATTTGGCCCTTTACACTTCGGCAAAACACTCTGATAAAAAATGCAATCTTGTTAAAAGTGTTGAACTTTATACTGATTTGAAGTTTGTCCAAGATGGTGTTCAAATCGTTGATACTCCGGGTCTTGATGATCCTGTCGTGCAACGTGAAGAGATTACGTTGGAATACCTCAGTGAATGTGATTTGATGATTCATCTTATGAATGCAGCGCAAGCAGCGACCCAAAAAGATATCGATTTTATCATTGACGCACTTTTGTATCGTAATGTGGCACAGTTGCTGATTGTGATTACACGTATTGATGCGATTGCCGAGAAAGAGCTTCAAGAAGTAATTGCCTATACCAAACGCAGCATCGAAGCAAGGCTTAACGAGCAAAACAAAGGCGCAAAACTCGATGAAGTGATCGCTAAAATCGTCTTTATCCCCATTGCTGGGAAACTTGCCTTAATGCATAAATTAGGGCAAGAAAAAGATGCCCTCGCACTTGGATATGATATGGAACGTACTGGCTTACCTCTGGTGGAAGCCTATTTGGAAGATGTTCTTTTTGGAAGTAATAGCCAAAAAGCCAATCTTATTATCTCCGCCAATCGAAAAGAGATTGAGTCTGTCATTACTGAGTCGATGAATACCTTCGAGCAAGAGCTCCACTACTTAAGTATCTCGAATGAAGAGATTGAACACGCCTACGCGAAACACCAAGAAGAAAAAGCGGTCATGGCAGACTTTTTGGAGCAGATCAAAACCAGCGTGGCGCAGAGCAAAGAGGAGATGGAACACTACTTTGGCACCCTTTCCAAATTTGCAAGCAACCAACTCAATAAACTTCAAGATATTGTTAAGCGCCGTATTACAGACGATGTAAGTTATGAGTTTAGCAAAAACAAAAAAGCGCCCAAAGAGGAGCGCATTGGCTCGATCATAGAAACGGCGATCAAAGATGGTATGGTCGATTTGGTGCGCGATTATCGCTATGAGTTTCAAAAAAAGATGCAAAGTTCCTTAGAGTACATGGATGCAAAATACGGTGAATTTAAGACAGAGGGCACAGCCCCAATGTTTGATGCCAAAGCCTTTTGTGAAGAGCATTTAGGTTCACTCCTGATTTTCAAAAACAGTACCATTGTGATAGCGGCAACCAATGATGCGATCGCAAAGTATGGCAAGAATGATCCTAGTGCACTTTCTATGAGCTTTGAGACGATTTTTGGAACGGAATTCTCCCACATCAAAGAGATGCTTGAGGAGAAACTCCACAACGTTAATCAAGAACTTTTAGGTTCATTTGTCAATCTCTGTGAAGCACCTGCACGTGTCATTGAAGAGCGTTTTAGCACAGAAGGTGTATTGATCGAACATGCGATGCGCCAGATGAAAGATCAATCGCTCAACCGTGAAGCACGCATTTTAGAGATTAAAGAAAAAGAGCGTGTAATGGGCATCGTCTTAAATGACTTAAACGTACAAAAGGAGTCAAAATGAGTCTGCTCGAGAGTTTTGTCACTTCTTATAAAGAACATTTTCTAAAAGTTGTTCCAACCTTTGATGCTACGCTTTTGGGAGCTCTCAAAAAAGTGCAATATGTACTTCTTGAAGAGCAGCAACTCCCTTCTATCCAACTCAAAAAAGCGTTAGATCGTCTTCAAAT
Organism: Sulfurospirillum diekertiae; assembly: GCF_002309535.1. Lineage (GTDB taxonomy): Bacteria > Campylobacterota > Campylobacteria > Campylobacterales > Sulfurospirillaceae > Sulfurospirillum > Sulfurospirillum diekertiae. Next base: position 481,914 of record NZ_CP023275.1, read on the forward strand.
GCGCTCCGAAGAGCCGATGAAAGTTGCTATAACAGGGCAGTTTTCCAGTGGAAAATCAACGTTTCTCAATGCACTTTTAGCCAAAAATATTCTTCCCACAGGCATCACGCCCGTGACGTCCAAAGTCAATTATATTCGTTATGGTGAAGAGTTTAAAATCCGTGTGCGCTATAAAGACGGGCGTGATGAATACCATGACATCAACACGATTGCGCATTTTACAGACCAACGTGAGCATGTTGAAGACATCGCTTATCTTGTACTTTATGCGCCACTCAACATCCTCAAAGATGTTGTATTTGTAGATACTCCAGGTCTTAACTCTCAAGCGGCGAGTGATACGCAAACGACTGAGAAAGTGCTCAAAGAAGTCGATGGCATTATCTGGTTGACACTCATCGATAATGCGGGAAAAATGAGTGAACTTCAAGTTTTGGAAGAGTACCTTGGCAAGTACCAAAACAAATCTCTTTGTGTTCTAAACCAAAAAGACAAATTTACGCCACAACAGATCGAAGAGACAACGAATTACGTGAAGACGGCCTTTAAAGAGTTTTTTAGTGATGTCATTCCTATCTCGGCACGTCAAGCATTAGAGTCACGTAGTCACGACAAAAAAGTGATGATGGAAGAGACGCTTGAAACGTTTATGCATGATTTACATGTAAAGCTTGAAAACGGTGGCGAGAAGCTTGACTTTGCACAAGTTGAGCATGATTTTAAAGCGTATCAAACGACACTGGATTCGATCTTACAAAGTGATTTGGGGGCGAATCTTAAACTTTTGGAAGAGTCCAATATTGACAAAGTCTTGGATTTTATTCGCAACGAAATTCAACCCAAAGCGACCCAATCCAAAGAATTTGCTATTACCAAAGAGATTAAAGATATTACAGCCAAATTGATTGCGCAACACCAACTCTTTCTCTCTATTTACGATGAACTTTTAGGTGAGATTATCCGTTTTGAAGCTGAGGCAAAAGGTTTATTTACTGAACTAAAAGGTAAATTCTCACATGATCTGAAAAGTGCGTTTATGCGCATTGAGCAGATCATTGAGACCATTGCTGATGCCATTTACAATCAAATCACCACGGTAACACAAATACGTTATGAAGCGCAAAAAACAGGGCTTTTCAGTAAACACCAATCGTATCTGCCTTTTGAGTACCAAGCGCCGAAAATTAACTCTGATCTCATCTATAAAAGTCTTTTTTACGAAGAGAATTTGATTGGAAAAATGTTTAAACAGTACGTAAAAAATCTAGGTGCCATTCAAAATGAAGTTAACGATAAAAACCGTTTGGTGTACCGTTCACTAGAGCAGGGCATTTTGAAATGGCAAGCACCGTATGAGGTGATTCGTAAAAGCGAAGAGCTTCACTCCGACATCGAATTTGCCAATATGCGCCGTTTTGCTTCCAAGGCGTATGAGAGCATCTTAAAACCGTTTAACGATGAAATCGCTAGTTCCTACGCGAAGATCAGTTCCGAGTTTAACCATCTTAGTAGCGCGGTCAGTTTCAACTACCAAAATGCCACGGAAGTGTGTGTGGCATTTTTGGAGAACAAAATCGAAAAATCCGCTAAACTCTACGAGGAAAACCCCACAAAATTTTCACTCTATACCCCCAAACTCGATGAGATTAAAGAGCGCCTTAGAACCTCATTTCATCTCTATGAACTTGAAAATATGATGAACACACGAAACACATTTCTCAATAAAGATTATGACCGTTTAATCAGTCAATTTACGGCGATTAAAGAGGAAAAAGTAGCCTTTTTGGAAGAGCGAAAAGCACGTCATCATAAGATTATAGGGCAGATAGAAACGTTGGTGAAAGAGATAGTCTAGTCTATCTCTTTCGCATGTTCTTGTTATTTTTATCTTTTACATGTAAAGATAATCTTGATATCTCCTTCAAAAAAGTTAAATACTTAATTCTGACTCTTTATTTCATAACTCCGATCATTGCATCTCCAAAAGTAGAAAATTCTAAAAAAGAAATATTGATGTATAGTGGAGTGATCTGTAATGCTACACCATTTCAGCTCTTTTAAACAAAAGGGCTGAAGATACAAAAAATTCTTGAGAGCATCAGTAAAATCGAAAGGATACACAATGAAAAAGAGTTTAACATTTCTAATGCTTCTGTTCATAGTTATCATGGCAAGTGGTTGTGAAACATGGCATGGTGTCAAAAAAGATACCGCGAACGGTGCTGAATGGAGCAAGGACAAAGTCAATGATGGTGCTAAATACATCGAGAAAAAAACGGAATAGTTCAATAGAATCATTTTACATTCCGAAAAAAAAGAGGTTAGGGCTAAACGTTTAATTTTTAGCCCTAATTTTTTTACATGTAATGCTTCTCTTTGAGCAGTTTGTAGAGTTTTAAAAGTGATAAAAAGAGTGTCGTAATCGCAGGGCCTAATATCATTCCCCAAAAACCAAAGGTTGTAAGTCCTGCAAAAATAGCAAAGAAAATCAAGAGTTCATTAACTGCTGTGGGTGTTTTGACCATCTTGTCATTGATGTATTTGATGATAAGTGGTTTAATAAATGTATCGGCGATGATAGAAATCACTACAATCGAATAGGTTGCAATGATAATCGCGGTTGTCGTATTGCCATGCGCCACTTCGATGGCACAGAGTGGAATCCACATGAGTGCTCCACCCACAATGGGGATAAGAGATGCAAACCCATAAAAAATTCCTAACAATAATCCATCATAACCAAAGTACATACCAATGAACGAAAAGAGTGCCCCTTGAAAGATTGCACTAAATAAAATAGAATAGAAAACAACACTCATGACATTGGTAACCTCAGAAAAGACAAAATTAACCTCTTTTTCCTCAATAGGCATCACGCTTTTAAAATAATCAATGAGGTCTTTGCCATTGAGCAGTGCAAAGAAGAAAAAGACAACGATGAGGAGCATGTCTTTTAAAAAGCCAGCACTATTTTTACCGATTGATCCAAGATAGGAAAGGGCAGTCGTAGAGATTTGAGCGATATTAAGATTGCTGATAAAATCATCCAAGGTTGATTGCATAAATGCCAGTGGCGCAGGAAGGTGATAATCAAGTGTTCGCAGATATGTTTGTACTCTTTCGATCATCGAAAAATCAAAATTGTTGACTATTCCACCAATCGAAGTGATAGTATAAACAATAGGTCCAAACAGTAAAATGGATAAAAAAACCGTTGACAAAAGAGCCGATAGATGTTTACTTTTTGTCAATTTATATAACTGCAGGTTAATCGTATACGTTGCCATAGCGAGAAGTGAAGCAATGGTAATAATCATCAAAAAAGGTTCATACAGCTTGATAATAGAAAATAAAACGGCTAAGAAAATGGCTGTTAAAAAAAAGCGATGTTCATTCATACATTATCCTCAAAAAGTGCACTTTGTAACGTTGGGGGAGTAAGACGAAAAAGTTCATACGTTTTAGCCGTGGCAATTCTTCCACGCGCTGTTCGTTCAATATAACTGTTAGCAAGCAAATAAGGTTCAATCACATCTTCAATGGTTCCCTCATCTTCACTCAAAGCAGCTGCCATCGTGCTGAGCCCTAAAGGACGACCTTTACTTTGTAGCAAGAGTTCAAGGTATTTAATATCCAGTTCATCAAAACCAAGATCATTGACCCCTAGTTCATTGAGTCCATATTGCGCTCGTTCGATGCTAATTGTCTCTTCATCTACCACGTCGGCATAATCACGGATACGTTTTAAAAGGCGTAAGGCAATCCTAGGCGTACCTCGTGAGCGTCTTGCCATCTCATGTGCTGCATCGTGTTGACAGATTTTTTCAAGTTTATGCGATGCTTTGGTAATGATGAGTGAAAGCTCCTCTTTCGTGTAAAATTGTAAACGAAAGTGCATTCCAAAACGATCGCGCAAAGGTGAGCTAATCATACCAGCCCTTGTGGTTGCCCCTATGAGTGTAAAATGAGGCAAATCAATTTTGATCGTTTGTGCCGCAGGGCCAGAGCCTATGATAATGTCAAGGCGAAAATCTTCCATTGCGGGATAGAGTATCTCTTCAATGGCAGGAGAAAGCCTGTGAATTTCGTCAATAAAGAGGATGTCCCCTTCTTGAAGATTAGTCAAAATCGCGGCTAAATCACCACTTTTTTCGATCATCGGCGCGGCGGTTATTTTCATATTAGCACGCATCTCGTTGGAGATGATATGTGCTAGTGTCGTTTTTCCAAGACCTGGAGGGCCAAAAAAGAGAATGTGGTCTAAGCACTCGGAGCGTTTTTGTGCGGCTTGAATGAAAACTTGTAAATTCTTTTTGATCTTCTCTTGCCCGATGTAATCTTCAAATGAAGAGGGACGTAAACTTTTTTCGTACTCATTTTCAAAAGAGATTTTTTCGATTTCCACAATGCGTTCCATCTCGCTCACTTTGTGTAAGTGTAAGGTATTTCAGGGAAGCTTCGTTCTTGCACCTCTTTAACATAAGCATCAACAGCGTTTTGCACCAAGGTAGCACCTTCTAAATAGCGTTTAACAAATTTGGGTTGAAACGCTTGAAAGAAACCTAACATATCGCTCCAGACTAAGACTTGACCATCGGTATATTTACCCGCTCCTATCCCAATCGTTGGAATAGAAATCGCTTCAGAAATACGACGTGCGGCTTCTTCGACAACCCCTTCGATGACCACGCTAAAAGCACCTGCCTCTTCGATAGCCTTAGCATCTTCAATCAAGGAAAGAATATCTGCTTCACTGCGCCCACGGACTTTATAGCCGCCTTCACTTCTTACATACTGAGGCATTAAGCCAATGTGTGCCATGACGGCAATAGAGTTTTGTGTCAGTGCTTTGATAATAGGTGCACGACTGATTCCGCCTTCAATTTTAACGGCATGCGCATTGGTTTGACTATAGACGAGTGAAGCGTTATGCAGTGCCATTTTTTCATCAGTGTAAGTACCAAAAGGCATATCACAAATAATAAAAGTTTCTTTGGCTCCAGCACATACTGCTTTAGTGTGGTATAACATTACTTCCATGCTAGCAGAGAGCGTATCTGGTTTAGCATTGAAACTCATATTGAGGCTATCGCCCACAAGAATCATGTCGACCTTTTGGTCAAACAGTGATGCAAAGAGTGCATCATATGCCGTAATCACAGTAAGGGGAGTTTGCCCTTTATGTTGTTTAATGGATGTAATTGTTTTCATGGGGAGATTATACCCTATTTTAGGACAAGAAAAATTTATAAAAAACATGATACAATGAGCTACTTCGGAGGGTAAAAACATGGGTCTTTTGGCACAATTGGAAGTTGATTTTGACATCGAAATTGTAGGAGATTTTATCTCTCACTATGCCATTATGTGTGAAAATATGGAGCCTCTGATTATTGGGCTCAGCAAAAAAGAGCGTTATGTTGACAATATTGGGGATCTTTTTCGTATTTTCCACAATATGAAATCAGCTGCGGGCTTTTTAAAACTCGATCCCATTATTAAATTGGCAGTCTTGTGTGAAGATATTGCTGAAGAAGCACGTACATTGCAAGGCCCTGCAAGTGAAGAATTTATTGATTGGTTACTTCTTGTAAGTGACCAGTTTGAACGATATCGCAAAGATGTGGAAAATGATGCTGCATTTTTTACGGTTTTAAATCCCTTAATTATAAAAGTACCTCATACGTTGGAGAGAGAGTGAAGCAATTAGTTGCCTATATTACTGCGGGATTTCCCGATCAAAATTTTTCATTAGATTTAGTTTCTGCCCTAAAAGAAGCAGGTGTAGATAAATTAGAGTTAGGAATTCCTTTTTCTGATCCTGTAGCGGATGGTCCTATCATCGAAGTTGCAAATTTACATGCCTTGCAAAATGGTTTTAAAATGGAGACACTTTTTGAGATTTCTTCTGTGGTTGCTCCAAAAATTGAGACGTATTGGATGGGATACTTTAACCCTTTTTATCATAAAGGTGTTGAAGTGTTTGCTCAAAAAGCGGCTGAGTTTGGTGTGAAAGGATTTATTATTCCTGATCTCCCTCATGAAGAAGCGTTGCCTTATGTCTCTTTAATGGAGCAATATAAGCTTTCACTCATTAGTTTTGTAGCACCAACGGATAGTAAAGAACGGATTGCTAAAGTGGTCAAAGATGCAAAAGGGTTTATTTATCTTGTAGCTTATGCGGGCATCACTGGAGCTCACTCAAGTGAAGATCTTACCAAAACCATTCAAATGATTAAAGAACAGAGTAGTACACCTCTGTTTGTAGGCTTTGGTGTGAATGAAAAGACAGCAAAAGAACGGGCTCGTGGTGTTGATGGAGTTATTGTCGGAAGTGCTTTCGTGGAGGTTCTGCTTAATGAGGGTCTAAGTGGCTCAGAAAAAATTGCGATGATTGCTCAAAAAGCAAAAATCATTAAAGAGAAAATTAACGCATAATATCAAAGAAACAGTGGTGTTGCCAAAAATTACTGTTTCTTTGGTGTCAGCTCATCAGGTTTTTTGAGCCTTTCAAGTAAATTCTCAAAAGGCTCTTTCGCTAAAATATCTGCAAACTGTGTACGATACGTTTGAATGATACTGACTCCCAAAATATCAACATCATAAATCATCCAACTACCATTTTTGTCTTTATAGAATTTATAAATAATCTCATATACTTCACTGTTTTTCATCAAATGCGTTGTTAAATGGATACGGGTGTCTTTAATTTTTTCTAGATTCTTAATAACAATTTTTTCATCAGTGTAGAGATCAAGTTTTTCCATATATGAATTTTTAAGCTTCATCTCAAAGAGTTTAGTAAATTCCACTTGTTTTTCTGGCGCAAGTGATGACCATTGCTTACCACCGATGGCAAGTTGTGCCATTAAATTATAGTCAAAAATTAAATCAAAAATAGCAAAAAGTTTTTCTGATCTCTCAGTTTTTTGAATTTTTTTGTCACGTAGAATTGTGGTTGCTAGATCAATATTGGTTTGCATAAAAGAAGAAATATTTTGCTCTTCAAGTGCCATAGCTGGTGAAGTGCATAAAAGGGATAATAGTAATAGCGTAAAAATTCGTTTCATTGCTTTATTCACTTATGAGTTTATTTCTTCGTGATTCGTAGGCATTACGTAAAAAAGGATAGAGTTCAATAGCATCTTTTTTAAAACTGTCATACTCTTTTACATGTAAAGAAGTTTTATTGACGATATAGAATGCTGTAACAGCTAAAGATTCTCCTGAGCTATTAAATAAATCAGGATCATTGTCATTAATGTAATTGATAGGATTGAGCCATGCGTCACCCACAAGACCAACAATATCGCGGACATTGGATGGTCCCAATAGCGGAAGGACAACATGAAAGCCACTACCCACGCCATAATACCCAAGTGTTTGTCCTAAATCTTCATCGTGTGCTTTAATGCCGAGCTCTTCACCTGCAACGTCACGAAAGCCTAAAATACCCATCGTTGAATTAAGTACAAAACGTTCAGTTTCTTCCCAACTATTGTGCAATTTAAGCTGTAAAAGATTGTTAACAAAACGGATAGGAAAGAAAAGGTTCTCAAAAAAGTTTGAGACACCATGCCGAGCCATTTCAGGAACAATATACGCATAGCCTTGTGCAGTTGGTCGCAAAAGGTATTCATAAAAATGATCGTTAATGGATGTCATGATTTCATTGTAACCGCTCAGTGGATCAAAAAGATTTTCACTATTTTGTGTATTAAATTCAGCTTCTAAATCTCCATTGCTCTGCAAATCGCTACCAAGGTACTTTATATTTGAGGCACTTAGTAAGGATACGCTCAATAAACAGGCTAAAATAAAACGCAAAATAGTACCTCTTTCTTTTAAAATTGCGCAATTATAGGATTTTTTTGATTTAAAGTAAATTAAAGTAAGTAAATTTTCTTATAAAATGATTAAAGCAAGCAAAAATTAATCTTTTTTTGACTATAATCACCGTCCAAATCTCACACACACCAATCCTTTACGGTTGCAGTTTATACTGTTGATGGGTGTGGAGGCTAAACCAAAAAACAAAACAAAGGAGCACTTCATGGTAACCATGAAAGACTTATTAGAGTGTGGTGTACACTTCGGACACCAAACACGTCGTTGGAATCCAAAGATGAAAAAATTCATCTTCGGCGAGAGAAAAAACATCTATATCGTAGATTTACAAAAAACACTACGTTATTTTAGATATACATACAATGTTGTTAAAGATGCAGCAGCAGAGGGCAAAACAATGCTTTTTGTTGGTACAAAAAAACAAGCAAGCCAAGCGATTAAAGAGTACGCAGAAAAATGTGGAATGCCATACGTTAACCACAGATGGTTAGGCGGAATGCTTACTAACTATCAAACCATCAGACAATCAATCCGTAAACTTGACATCATCGAGAAAATGGAAGAAGATGGACAAATTGACCTTCTAACGAAAAAAGAAGCGTTAATGCTTAGAAGAAAAAAAGAGAAACTTCTTGATTACCTTGGTGGTATCAGAAACATGAAAAACTTACCAGATATGATCTTTGTTATTGACACCGTAAAAGAGAAAATCGCCGTTCAAGAAGCAAGAAGACTTGGAATTACTGTTGTAGCTCCACTAGATACTAACTGTGATCCAGACGTTGTAGATCTTCCAATCCCAGGAAATGATGATGCGATCCGTTCAATTCAACTTTTCTGTAAAGAGATGTGTGAAGCGATGACTGAAGGCTATGAAATCCGTTCAAAAGACGCTCCAGCAACTGAAGAAGTGGCTGACATTAGCGAAGACGAGAAAAAAGAGTTGATCGAAGAAGTGGTCAGCGAAGAAGAATTTGCAGTAGAGGCAGGCGAATAATGGCTGAGATTACTGCTGCTTTAGTTAAAGAGTTACGTGAGTCCACTGGGGCTGGTATGATGGACTGCAAAAAAGCACTTGTCGATACTGACGGTGACTTTGAAGCAGCAAAAGACCTTTTAAGAGAAAAAGGTCTTGGTAAAGCAGCTAAAAAAGCTGACAGACTTGCAAGCGAAGGTTTGGTCAATGTTTTTGTTGATCCAAGTCTTAAAATTGCAACCGTCAGTGAAATTAATGCTGAAACTGACTTTGTTGCCAAAAACGAAGGCTTTATTAATTTAACGAAAGACACTACCGCACATATCCAAGCAACTAATGTTGAAACAACTGAAGAGTTGATGAAAACAACCATTAATGGTACTGTGTTTGAAGAGTATTTTGCAACGAAAGTTGCAACCATTGGTGAAAATCTTGTTGTTAGGCGTTTTGCAACGCTTAAAGCGGGTGCAAATGGCGTTGTAAATGGCTACGTTCACTCAAATGGTCGTGTAGGTGTTCTTATCGCTGCAAATTGTGACAGTGAAAAAACAGCAGCAGCAGTGGGTGAATTCATCCGTAACCTCTGTATGCATGCAGCAGCAATGAAACCATCTTTCTTAAGCTATACAGAACTTGATCCTGAGTTTGTAGAAAAAGAGACGATTGGTATTAAAGCAGACATTGAAAAAGAGAATGAAGAGTTAAGTCGTCTTAAAAAGCCTCTTAAACGTATGCCATTGTTTGTCTCTCGTGTACAGTTAAATGATGCTGTTTTGGAAAATGCTAAAAAAGAGATGGAAGCAGAGCTTAAAGCACAGGGTAAACCTGAAAAAATCTGGGATAAAATTATTCCTGGTCAACTTGAGCGTTTTATTGCTGACAATACTCAGCTTGATCAACAATATACACTTTTAAGCCAATTCTATGTAATGGATGATAAAAAAACCATTGCACACGTTGTTGAAGAAAAAGCGAAAGAACTCGGTGGTAAAATTGAGCTTGTTGGCTATGTTCGTTTCGAACTTGGAGAAGGCTTAGAGAAAAAAGCATGTGACTTTGCTAGCGAAGTTGCAGAGCAACTTAAATAAGTATTAAATTATTTGTGGTGAAGAGGAAACTCTTCACCCTCTTTCTTGAAGGACATTGATGTCTTTACTACAGGTACAAAATATCTCTCATGCTTTTGATTATCTTTTATTTGAAAATGTTAATTTTACACTAGAACCCAAAGAGTCGATGGCGATTTTAGGGGTAAGTGGTAGTGGCAAGTCAACCTTACTTCATATCTGTTCAACACTGCTTCATCCCAATCACGGTGAAGTGATTTTATGTGATCATAACATTTACAACGATAATGATGACGCAAGATTAAAACTAAGACGTTATGACGTGGGTATCATATTTCAATCACACTATTTATTCAAAGGTTTTTTTGCGAATGAAAATATTGAATTAGCTTCATTTATTAGTGACAAAAAAATTGATAATGGTATTTTAGAGCGTTTAGGAATTGCTGATTTTATGCATTACCGTGTTGGAGATCTCTCGGGTGGACAGCAACAGCGTGTTTCAATTGCTCGTGTATTAGCCAAAAAACCGAGAATTATTTTTGCAGATGAGCCAACAGGAAACTTGGACGATAAAACAGCTCAAGAAGTTATGAATGTTTTGTTTGAGTACATTGAAAAAGAAAATGCTGCATTGCTTTTAGTGACGCATAATCAGCAGCTGGCAAAACAGTGTACGTATATGAAACATCTCCATCTGGATGGATTAAAAGAGGACGCATAAACTATGGAATCGCTTGTCAAACTTTTTGGTGAAAATCAAGTGATTCTTTGTTTTCTTCTCTTTGCACGTTTGAGTGGTCTTTTTGCTTTTTTCCCTTTTTTCTCCCATGCCAATATCCCTCTTAGCATTAAAACTTCGATGACTTTTTTTATGGTTATTTTTTTGTACCCACTCTTAACACCTTTACATGTAACGCCAACGTTGGTCAATCTTTCACTGGCCATTGTGGGAGAATTGCTGATAGGTTTTGTTGCAGGACTTTTTTTAACCATAACGCTTTCAATTTTGCAAATGGTTGGCATGCAAATTTCTTTTATTATGGGATTTACGATGGCAAGTGTTGTTGACCCTCAAACAAGCACATCGATTCCTCTCTTATCGCAATTACTCTCTTTTATAGGGCTGATGGTCATTTTAGCATTTAATGGTCACCACCAAATGCTTTTATTTATTGCTGATTCGCTCAACTTATTGCCACTTGGAAGTTTCTATCCTCAAACGAATATGCTCGCATATCTTGCTAAGGCTGTGACAGGAATGTTTATCTATGGGTTCACACTCTCTTTCCCTGTTGTGGCTTTTTCTATGCTCTTGGATGCTGTCTTTGGAATGTTGATGAAGACAATGCCACAATTCAATCTTCTTGTTATCGGTTTTCCTATTAAAATTGCTGTTTCATTTGTTGTGTTGGTTGCAACACTTACCTCTATGATGTTGATATTTAAAAAGGAGTTTTTAGAAGCGCTCAATCATTTAACCATTCTTTTTGTCCGTTAAAGCAATCATAAATTTTTTTATACTACAATGAGAGTTAATTAATTCTCATTCAGGAGTGAGCATGCGCCTGTTACTACTCAATAATAATCCAGCTGTTTCAAGATTGATCAAACTTAGTGCCGAAAAAGCAGGGTATGAGTTAGATGAGTTTGAAGACTATGGCTTGGTGCCACTAACAACTTATGATGTCATTTTAGTCGATAATGAACTTTATGATGAAGCTTCGATTGTAGGAGCATGTGAAAACACAGGCTGCGACTATATTATTTATATTTGTCAGCGAGGCGCGAAAAAACCCGATATTGCCCATGTTGCTTTAGAAAAACCATTTTTACCAACAGATTTCTTAGTGCTTTTAGAAAAAGTCAAAAATGTCATTATTAGTCATAAGGCTGAAGCTACAGAAGAAGCAACTAAAGTATTGCAATCCTTAGATGAGAGTGAAAAGTCCACTGCTTTTGATATTGACCAGATAGATACTTTAGAAGATGAGGATGAAGATGAAGACAATACTTTGCCTATCAATCTTTTAGAAGAACCTGATGATTTTGAAAAAGAAGAAGATGAGAAAGAACTTACTTTTGATGAGATTGAAGCAGAAGATTTAGGGTTAGAGCAAGAACTTTCCTTAGATGATATAGTAGATAAAGATGATGAAGATAAAGAGTTAAAAATTGATGATGAATTTTCATTTGATGAATTAGATTCTTTAGAAAAAGAAGAAGTATCATCATTGGAAGATTTTGATTTTGATGAGGGAAATACCACTTCTCTAACTCCGGCTGAAACAGAAGATGAGCGTGAAGAAGAATTTGCAAATCCATCTATTCTCGATAAAGATGATATCAATGAAGTGAAACAACTATTGGATGAAAGCGAAGAAGAGGCTGAGGAAGAAGAAATTTCTGAATTATCTCTTGATGCATTTGACTTGGACAAAGAGAACGAAGAAGCAGGAAAATTCTTTTTTGATGATGTTGAAAAGGAAGATGAATCCTTAGAAAAAGACGATATGGAAAAATCATTAAATCTTGAATTAGACGATGTCACTTCTTTAGATTTTGAAGAAGCAGCTCCTGTTGGGGAAGAAGAGGAAGAAGATCAGAGCATAGAAATACCCGAAGAGCAAGAAGAAATTATTGACGATTTTGCTGAAGGTATTGAAGAAAAGATTGAAGAAGAAGAAAAAGAGCTTGCACAGGAAGAAGATATATTAATTCCGCAGGTTGATGTTGCTTTTGATGCTTTAGCACAAAATGGTGACATTGACTCTCTTGATGATCTCAATGAAAATTTACTCAAAAAAGCCTTTGGTGAAGAGGTTAATGAAGAAGAATCTACACCGATAAGTGTCCCTGAGGAAAAAGGTGAAAAGATTGAAGTGATTCGAGGCGAAATTGAAAGTAGTATTGCAAGAAGTATCTCAGGTTTAGCGCAAAGTGATATCTTACGCGAAGCGCTTAAAGGGATGCGTATTAATATTTCTATTACGTTTGATGAGAAAGAGTAATGGTAAAAGGCAACCTTCTGGTCATTTCAGGTCCAAGTGGTTCTGGGAAAAGCTCATTGATGAAAGAAGTCATCAATGAAATATCAGATTCTTATTTCTCAATTTCAAGTACGACACGGGCTATTCGAGAAGGAGAAATTGATGGAATTAACTATCACTTTATCTCAAAAGAAGATTTTGAAAAAGATATAGACGCAGGATTTTTTTTAGAGTGGGCAAAAGTACATGATAATTACTATGGTACGTCACTCAAACCTATTTTAAAAGAGTTACACGAAGGTAAGTTAGTGATCTGTGATATTGATGTGCAAGGACATAAAATTGCACGGGAAAAATTTGGTAATTTAATTACGTCTGTTTTTATCACGACTCCCGATCAAAAAAGTCTAAAAGAGCGACTGATTCATCGTGGAACAGACAGTCAGGAAATTATTGAAAAACGTTTAGCCAATGCTGTTTCAGAGATGACGCGGATCAGAGAGTACGATTATGTTTTAATTAATGATGACTTTAAAATAGCGTTACATGACATGTTGGCAATTGCCTATGCTTCACGAAAAAAAATGGAATTGATGGATTTAGGTGAGTTTATCAGTTCATGGGCAAATATTGATTAAAAAGTGTGCTTCATTTTTTGTTTATAAAAAAATGATACAATAAATATAAAGTTTATAAGGACAAAGGAGAGAATATGGGTTCATTTAGTATTTCACATTGGTTAGTGATTTTAGCAGTCGTTGTTTTATTGTTTGGTGCTAAGAAAATACCAGAGCTAGCTAAAGGCGTAGGTCAAGGTATCAAGGATTTTAAAAAAGCCATTAAAGAAGATGAAGAAGCTAAAACGACCGTTGATAAAGTGGAAGTAAAACCAGAAGCTGGTGCTACTCCAACAGCTACAACAACAGCCGCACCAGCAGATGAAAAAAAGTCTGTATAAGGTTATCTATTGAAAAAATCGGTTATTCGTGCTATTAAAGAGACATTGCAAAGAGAGTTTGTTTTAGAAAAACCTACCAATCTTTCTTTTGGTCATTATGCAACTCCTATCGCTTTTTCTCTTGCTAAAGAGTTAAAAAAATCGCCTATTGCTATTGCTGAAGAGATTTGTCAAAAGTTTACTATTGGAGAAATTTTTCAAGAAGTTACTCCGATTAAAGGTTATATCAATTTTAAACTCAGTGAGAGTTTTTTAGATCAATATGCGACATGGACCATTCAAAATGAGGCACTTTTTGGATCTGATGAGCAAAATGAATCTATTTTATTAGAATATGTGAGTGCAAATCCTACGGGACCTTTACATATTGGTCATGCAAGAGGTGCTGTGATTGGTGATGCATTGGCTCGTATTGGAAAGCATTTAGGGTATAAGATTACCACAGAATACTATGTCAATGATGCAGGTAATCAGGTTGATCTTTTAGGTCTTTCTCTTTATCTCTCTGGACGTGAGCATATTCTAGGTTTTCCAGTAGAGTGGCCAGAAGAGTTTTATCGAGGTGAATATATTATTGACCTCGCCCACGTTGCTTCTGCAGAATTGGGAAAAGCTATTTTTGAAGATGAAGCCAATATTCCATTGCTCTCTGTTTGGGGTAAAGATAAGATGCTAGAACTTATCAAGTCTAATCTTGCCGATGTTGGTATTGAGTTTGAGCAGTTTGTCAGTGAAAAGTCGCTTTATAACAAGTGGGATGAAAGCTTCGCCAAACTTCAAAAAAGTGATAAAACTTATACTGAAGGTGGTAAAGTTTGGATTCGCTCTACTGAACTCGGAGATGAAAAAGATCGCGTTGTTGTTAGAGAAGATGGCAGACCAACGTATTTAGCGGGTGATATTATCTACCATGACAATAAATTTCAACGAGGGTATGATAGCTATATCAATATCTGGGGTGCTGATCACCATGGGTATATTACGCGTGTCAAAGCGGCTATTCATTTTTTAGGCTATGATGAGCAAAAACTTGAAGTGATTTTGGCGCAAATGGTTTCACTTTTAAAAGGTGGTGAACCGTATAAAATGAGCAAACGTGCCGGTAATTTTATTTTGATGAGTGATGTGGTGAATGAAGTGGGAAGTGATGCTTTACGTTTTGTATTCCTCAGCAAAAAGTCCGATACTCATCTTGAATTTGATGTGGATGTTTTTAAACAAGAGGACAGTAACAATCCAATTTTTTATATCAACTATGCACATGCGCGAATCAATCAAATTTTTGCTAAAGCAGAAAAGACACTTGCCGACGTACAAAATGTTAAGCTCGAAAATTTAAGTGAAGAGGCTCAAAACCTTCTCTTTAGTGCACTGTTATTGCCAGAAGTTCTTGAAGATACCTTTAGTTCTCGTCAAGTACAAAAACTGACAGAATATCTTAAATCACTTGCTGCCGCTTTACATAAATTTTACAATGAAAATCGCGTTGTAGGTAGTGAGGATGAAGAAAAATTTCTCAAACTCTTTGCTGTTGTAGGACTATCACTGCGTGTTGGGCTCAAACTTATAGGTATTAATGCAAAAGATAAAATGTAAAGTGTGATCGTGAATAGATCACACTTTATTGCTTCTTTTCTTTCTTTTTTAATTAAAAATCCCAAAGCTTTTCTTTTAGCGTTTCTTTTAGGAGGGCTATCATACTCGTATGAGTTTTTTATTGCACGTGATACAATGGTATTTCAAGGCATACCAAAAGCAATAGAAAACTCTTTGCACACATACACGCGAATCTTTCGTAATCGAGCTTATATGGTAGGTTATTCTGATCTAAAAGGAAACCCTTTATGGGTTGTTTATAAGCTCACACCTCCTTCTCAAAATGTATCACCTCTCAAACGACCGGATAGTTTTAATGCGGATTGGCGTAATATGGGATTCATTACATCAAGCGATTATACCAATAGTGGTTACGATAGAGGTCATATGGCTCCAAATCATGCAATGGCTCTTTTATACGGCAAAGAAGCGCAAGAAGAGACCTTTTTGATGACAAATATTACACCTCAAAAACCTACCCTTAATCAAAAACTCTGGCAACATCTTGAAGCGATAGAGTTAGAATCCTTTGCTCCAAAATTTAAAGAACTTTGGGTTTATACGGGGCCTCTTTTTGATCTTAAAACCACGCGACTTAAAAGTTCATATTTTATTGAAATTCCCGATGCCTTTTATAAAATTTATGTAGGGATAGAACACAGTGGAGAGATCAAAACACTTTCGTTTATCATTCCACAAAATGCAAAGGGAAATGATCATTTGGAAAAGTATTTGGTAAGTATCGATGAAGTGGAACACCGTAGTGGATTTGATTTTTTACATAAGTTAGATGATAAAATCGAAAATGTATTGGAAAAAAAGATTGATCAAAGTAGCTGGTTTTAATCTTTACATGTAAAGATACTAGGAGGCTATGGTAGGAGTTGGTTCAGCAAAAAAGAGACCTTGTGAATACTCAATTCCTAAAGATTTTATTTTGTCATAAATCATCTCATTACTAACATACTCTGCAATAACTTTGATATGCGCTTCTTTGGCAAAAGAGACAATATTTTTAACCAGTAAAAATGAAATTTTGTCATCCAAAATCTTTTGAATGATAGTGCCATCAATTTTAATAAAGTCAGTTTTAATTTCTGTAAGATAGATAAAATTGGAGTAGCCACTACCAAAATCATCAATCAAAATTCTATATCCTAATCTTTTGAGCATCAAGAGATTGTTTTTTGCATCATCTCGATGGGTTATCTCTTCGCTCTCTATGATTTCTAATCCCATTCTATGAGCGATATTTTTTTGCTTTGCATAACTCTTTAAAAGAGTAAGGATTGCTTCATCAATAATATCATGTGGATTTAGATTGATATTAATAGCAATAGATGGTTTTTCAATTAACTGTTCATAACAAATACGTAATACTTCTTTCGTAATGTTTCGTAAAACAAAAGTTCCTCTGATCGTTGGGAGAATTTTTTCAGGTAAAATAATAGAGCCATTTTTATCAATAATACGAAGTAAAGCTTCATAGTGCGACAATTTTTGTGTTTGTGTATCAACAATGGCTTGATAGTAGCAAAGGATTCTATTTTCTTCAATGGCTGCTTTTATTTCATTGAGTGATAAGCATACATCTTGGGTATATTCATTTTCATCGTAAATATCGATCGTATTTCTACCTTTATTTTTAGCATTGTAGAGTGCTATGTCGGCTAACTTAAAGGCTTCAGAAAAGGTTCTTGATTTGTATGGTACTAAATTAACCCCAATAGAGACAGTGACATTGATCGATTCATTGGGAGAAATATGAAATCTCGTTTCTTGGATGGTATGAGAAATCCTTTCAATAACATTCAGTGCGCTTAAGTGATCGTCTCTGCGTGTTTTGGCTAAGATTAAAAATTCTTCACCTCCATAACGTATGACAATATCATCTTTATGGCGAATAGCGAGTAAGATCGTGTCTGCAACTTGTTTTAAAACTTTATCACCGGCATCATGCCCGTAGGTATCATTGACTTTTTTAAAATAGTCAATATCCAAAGTTGCTAAAATATAGTCATTGAGATTAATGAAATCTTCATATTTTTGAAGATAATTTCGGTTGTAGACATTGGTGAGTTTATCAATAAAAGCAGTTTTTTTAACGGCTCGAAATCGTATTGCTTGAATAATTACAAAGAGCAAGATAATAAATATAACTGCCATAACTGCAAAAATACCATTTTGTATCATATGAATGATTTGGTTAATTTCTTCAATTTTTTGTATGGAAAAATCAATGGCCAAAATAAGTTCCACATTGTTTTGATACATAATGGGAACAAGGTAGCTCATTGAGAGTTGTTGGAGCATTGAATGCCGTATAATCAAAGCTTTTTTCTGAGCGTAGATATCAAGCCATTCTGGACTATCAGCATCAAATTTTTGGTCGATAAATGCCTTATCTTCATGCTTAGAAGCATCTCCAAGAAATCTAAATACGCCTCGGCTATCTCTGTATAAAAGATAGGCATATTTTATATTGGGGGTGATTAAGATTTTTAAGCGCTCTTCAATTTTATGTTGAAGGGCACTATTAAGTTTGATATCAGAAGTATAATCGGTACTCTCTTTTAAGAGAGATTGGATTGATGAAGCACTGTTATTGGTAATCGAAAATACATCAGAAATTGAAATTTCAAATAGCTTTTTTTCAATGCTTTTTTCCAAATTGACTGTTGAAAAAAGCAATAGTGCTAAAATGGTTGCAATAATAAATGTTGGAATAATGAAATAGAAAGGATATTTTAAAAAGAGCTTGTCGCTATCCATATTAGATTCCTTCTATAAATTGATTGAAGGTTTGAGGCAAGACAATAGCCTTTTTATCAAGTCTATTTTTAATAAAAACAATATTAGGCCTACTCTTGTTCCAAAAAAGTGCTCCATAGTATTTGTCATCTGATAATAATTTACGATAGTTGTTTGTAAAAAAGAGTCTTTTAGTATTGTCACATAACGTCTCACGCTCTACCGTTTTATTGACAAAAACAAAGTTAGATGTTTCACATTTTTGAGTGAGCGTAAAATATTGAGAATAGACTTTCCTTTCCATTTCTGACATATTGGGAATAAAAAGTTTGATCTCTTCATGAAGAGAGGATGTTGCAATTTCAGAGATGATTTTTGCCTCAAGTTCTATCTCTTTGCTGTAAGGTTGAACCAAAAAAGTATAGTTTTCTGCTGACAAAAGGCCAAAAAAAGTTAAAAGGAGGATGAGTCTTTTCATTAGAAAACCCACCTAAAGGAGAAAGTAACACTTCGATCATTGTCATCTAATGCAAAATTGGTTCTTCCAAAGTTTTCTAAATACAGTGACTTTGTCGATTTATCTAAAATATTGCTAGCTTTGATACTATAACTCAAATCTTTTGTGACATGATAGGTCGCACCAAGGCTCATATCAAAGCTATCGGGAATATCAAGATTAAGGTATTCATAGCCATTTCGATAGATTACGGAAGTGAAATAATCAAACTTTTGATACCCACCCATAAATTTGATAAAACCGCCTTTGGTTGAGTTATTGACGGTCTCGCTCAAATTGGAAGTATAGTAATTGAGTTTAATTTTATCTCTATCGGAAAAGCTATACTCGTAGTCAAAAATAAGCCCATTTGTGGTGATAGTACGGTCAATATTGATAAATCCAACAGGGGTAAGATAGAGAAAATTATCCATATCAACATGATTATAGTTGATACCAAATTTGGAATCTCCTTTAGTATAAACTGCTTCGAGGGTATAGATATAATACTGCTGAGATTTTAGATTGGGTTTGGTTCTATCTGCATAATCGACATTATAAAAAGATGGAGGAAGGGCTGTTTGAGTATAAAAACTTTTAAACCCCCAATTTTCGGTTGGGGTATAGATAGCGCCAACTCTCAAAAGCGTTTCTGTGCTGTCTTGCAGGTAGGCATTACGATCATAGGAATCAAGTTTTGCATTAGCCACTAAAATAAGTGTATCGTTTAGTTTATAATTGTCTTGAAAGAGTACCGATGAAGTAGTCTCTTCATCAAAAGCGTTATAGTTTCCTACATTGCGTGTTTGATTCATGAAATTGGTGGTTTCACGGTTTTGCACATCATAGGTTTTATTTTTAACATTGAGTGCCGCGATGAATGTGTTGTCTTCAACATCAAATGATTTAGAAAGATAAGCATTGGTTTTGACAAAACGTAGATCTTCGTTAAAATTTTTAGGAATGGTAGCTCCAAGATTGGAGAAATTTAAAACGGGGATGAGTCCTATACCTTGTGTATTTGCTTCATCATAACTTCGATCATTTACATCGACAGAGAGGTTGGCTTTAAGCGACTTGTCATCTAGAAAATAGTGTGTATAGTTAATGAAAAAATCTTTAGAAAGATTTTGCCCACTATCAGGCGTGGCATCAAGGGCGAGTCCCGCATAATTATTTTTAGAAACATCCGTATAGCCCATGTTGATTTTTGTGGTCTCATTACTAATGTCAGTATAAAGATATTTTTTATCACCATTGGTATTAAGTTTGTGACCATCGTAAAGTGTAGTGTGTTTAATCTGTTCATGGTTGAGAAACATTAAATAAGACCAACCATTTTCCAAACTTGAAGAGTTGGTAAAACTTTCTGAATGAGAACCTTTTGTTGTGACCAATCCATTGAGTTCAGAGCCATTCTCTTTCAGCGCTGATTTGGTGTAAATACGTACAAAATAGATACCGGTTTCATTGCCAAAGGAAAAGGAACTTTCACCGTAATAAATCTCAACGTGATCAACAAAATCTAAAGGTAAATCGCTCCAAGAGAGTGAAGTGGATTGATCGTAACCTGAACTGATTTCATGGTCATTAATAAAAAATCTAAAAAAGCCACTGGTGGTTGTTTTAGAACCGATCAGAGAGTAATTGGTCAAGCCAAATTGGTTGGTATTAACGTTAAGAAGAGGGAGTTCTTTTAAAATATCATTGAGTTTTGTGTATTGCATCAATCGAATTTCTTTTTGCGAATAAATAATAACATGTCCAATTTTTTCATTGACCGTTTGCAATGAATTATCGGAAGTTGTTTTATATTCTTGGAGTAAAGAGTCGAGTGAGTCAGCTAAAAGTAGACCGACACTTAATGCAATCAATAAAATAATTTTCATCTGTTTATTCAGTGATTCCTTCTATTTGATACTATATGCATATGGGACATATTAGTATAGGGAAGAAGAGCTTAATACTATATTTTTATATCACAAAAAGATTACAAGGCTGAGGATGGTTTATTTTACTTGTTTGGGAAGCAGTGAAAATCAAATAGCTTTAAATTACATGTAAAGAGAAGGCGTAGACTATTCTACGCTTCTTACTTTTTTCATTTCTTCTTCTCTCTCTTTGAGAAAGAGTTCTAAGTTATATTTGAGACGATATTGCGGTGTCATAAGGTGAATGAGAACATCGCCCATATCAATCACTGTCCAGTTGTCATCAGCATCAACATTTAAAAAACTTTCACCTGCGCCTTTAAGCTCTGTTTTGAGATGATCTAAAAGTGAAAGCCCGTGTCGCTCACCCATTGTCGTTGCTATAACAACAGTGTTAACAAAATAATCTTTGCCACTCATATCAAATACTTGTATATCTTCTGCTTTTTTGTCGCTTAGAGCAGTTACGATTCTTTCAATTCTATTATCCATTGGATTCCTTGTATAAAACGCTATCACTTCATTTTTGATGGCTTTTGGAATAAATCTTGGGTCCAAAAATGAGCGGAGCTTTGAAGAACTGATATTAACATTAATTGGTAAAATTTTCAAGCCTTTTGGAGGAGTAAACTCTCCTCTTGGTGCTACAACAAATTCAACAAGGTTACAAAGCTCATCGTAGCGGTTCCATTTAGGAAGTGCAGAAAAACTATCACTTCCAACGAGCAAAAAGAGTTTAGCTCCTGGGTACAAACGCTTTACATGTAAAACAGTTTCGATGGTGGGAACTTGTCTTTTTTGATCACATTCATATGAAAAAATTTCGACTTTCTCCATACCTTCAAACATCTTAGCCAGCCATTTTTGGCGCATAGCAGCGGGAGCACAAAAACTTTCTTTAAAAGGGCTGAGGTACGTAGTAACAACTAAAAGCTTATCAATATCAAGAATTTCAAGGGCTTTTTTAACAATGAGTTCGTGTCCAGAGTGAGGAGGATCGAAAGAACCTCCAAAGATAGCTATGTTCAACTGTAAGACTCCATGTACTTTAAACTTTTTTATACATCATTTTTGCTAAAATAATTCGCTTTTCTAAAAGCTAGATGGATTAAAACGACTATTATATCAAAAGGAATACCTATGGCACTCAAAATTGCTATAAATGGATTTGGTCGCATTGGAAGATGCGTTGCTAGAATTATTGATTCACGCGATGACGTTGAGCTTGTATGTGTGAATGACACAGCTGAACGTGCTACCACAAAACAACTACTTAAATACGATAGTGTCCATGGCGTTTTCCAAGGTCACGTTGAATTACTTGAAAATGATTATATGCAAATGGGAAAATCAAAAGTGAAGATGTTCTCAACCCGTGATGCCAAAGAACTTAATTTTGCAGATTATGGTGTGGATGTCGTTCTTGAATGTACAGGAGCACTGTTAACCCAAAAAGATATGCAGGTGTTTATCGACAATGGTGTCAAAAAAGTGGTACTCTCTGCCCCGGCAAAAGATGATACACCCACTTTCGTTTTAGGTGTCAATGAACATACCTATGCAGGGCAAGCCATTGTCTCCAATGCTAGCTGTACTACAAATTGTCTAGGACCTGTTGCCAAAGTGCTTGATGATGCGTTTGGCATTGACAAAGGGTTAATGACAACGGTTCACTCGTATACGAATGATCAAAATATTTTAGATGTGAAACACCGTAAAAATGATTTACGTCGTGCACGTGCAGCGGCGGTTAATATGATCCCAACGAGTACGGGTGCAGCCAAAGCAATCGGCTTGGTTCTCCCACACCTTAAAGGACGTTTACATGGACAAAGCGTTCGTGTTCCAACACCTAATGTTTCTATGGTTGATCTGAACGTTGTCCTTAAAAAAGAGACAACCAAAGAAGAGATCAACGCGCTTTTTACGGAGCATGCTAACGGAAAACTCAAAGGTATTTTGGAAGTTGATGTTGAACAAAGAGTTTCTCAAGATTTCGTGACTACATCATGGAGCTCCATTGTTGCCGTTGATTTGACACAAGTGATTTGTGGCAATATGGTTAAAGTAATGGCGTGGTATGACAATGAGTGGGGCTATTCGACACGTTTGATCGATATGGCTGTTCACGTAAGTAAATAAAAGGATAGGGAATGATTCGCTCTATTAGAGATTTGGATATTGAAGGTAAAAAAGTTTTTATTCGTTGTGATTTCAATGTGCCTTTAGATGAGTTTACCAATATTACGGACGATAGACGTGTACGCTCAGCGATCCCTACCATTCGTTATTGTTTAGATCATGGTTGCTCTATCATTTTGGCAAGTCACTTGGGTCGCCCCAAGGGTGCCGTGGATGAGAAATATTCACTTGCCCCCGTCCAAATGAGACTCAAACGTCTTTTAGACAAAGAAGTTGTTTTGGCTGCCGATGTGATTGGTAAAGATGCAACAGAAAAAGCAGCGGCGCTTCAGCCGGGTGAAATTTTACTTTTAGAAAATCTTCGTTTCAGCAAAGGTGAAACAGCCAATGACGAAGAGTTTGCAAAAGCGCTGGCGGATATGGCAGAAGTGTACATTAACGATGCCTTTGGTGTATGTCATCGTGCACATGCTTCCGTTGAAGCGATTACCCACTATTTTAATGAAAAAAGTTCTGCAGCAGGATTTCTCCTTCAAAAAGAGGTTGAATTTTCTAAGAACCTTCTTCGTCGTCCAACACGTCCCTTTGTCGCCGTTGTCGGTGGTAGTAAAGTCAGTGGTAAACTTCAAGCGCTGGTTAACTTGCTCCCACGTGTCGATAAACTCGTTATTGGTGGCGGTATGGCATTTACATTCTTAAAAGCGCAAGGACTCGACATTGGCAATTCAATCGTTGAAGATGAGTTGCTGGATGAAGCAAACCGCGTTATGGAAGAGGCTAAACGTTTAGGGGTAAAAATTTACCTTCCAGTGGACGTTGTTGCTGCGCAAACATGCTCTCAAGATGCTACGATTAAGTTCGTTACCGTTCAAGAAATTCCAAAAGGTTGGATGGGCTTGGACATTGGACCTGCAACATCACGACTCTTTAGAGAAGCACTCGCAGATGCACAAACGATTCTTTGGAATGGTCCAATGGGTGTTTTTGAGCTTGAGAAATTCTCGAAAGGTAGTTTCAAAATGTCTCATGTGATTGCAGAAGCCCATGCAACAACGGTTGTGGGTGGTGGCGATACCGCAGATGTGGTGGCGCGCGCTGGCGATGCCGATGAGATGACATTTATCTCTACCGGTGGTGGGGCAAGTTTAGAGCTTATTGAGGGTAAAGAACTTCCGGGCGTTAAAGTTTTAAGTAAAGATGAGACTGAGTAAGCATGATTATTGCTTCAAATTTCAAAACAAACTACACCAGAGGTGCAGCGAAGGCTTTTATCCAAGAGATTCAAGCCTTTATTTCTAACACAAAAAGTGAACAACAGGTACGTATTTTTGCACCCTTTACGGCATTGGATCATTTTGATGAAGTATCCACTCTCAAGGTGGGTGCACAAAACTTTTATCCGGTGCAGAGTGGTTCGTATACAGGCGAAATTGGCTTTGAACAGCTTGAAGAATTTGGTATTGATACGGTGCTTATTGGGCATAGTGAGAGACGTCATATTCTTAAAGAATCGCAAAGTTTTATCGCTGCGAAATATGATTTTGCAAAAGCAAGAGAAGTAGAAATTGTCTATTGTATTGGTGAACCTGCTGAAATTCGTGTGCAAGGCATTGATGCCGTGATGAGCTATCTTTGGGAGCAGTTTGAGGGTATTGAAATTAATTATGACAAACTCATCATTGCGTACGAGCCTGTTTGGGCAATTGGTACAGGGTTGAGCGCTAGTTTAGAAGACATTGAAGAAGTTTTAACACGACTTCGTGAAAAACTCTGCACGCCTTTGTTGTATGGTGGTAGTGTTAAAGTTGATAATATAAATACTATTTTACATGTAAAAGCATGTGATGGTGTTTTAGTAGGAACAGCGAGTTGGAATGAAAAAGCATTTTGCGAGATGATTCATATCGCAGATAATGTAACAAAATAAGAGGAGTTTGAGAATGATCATGAAAGGCAAAAAAGGTCTTATTGTAGGTATCGCCAATAATAAATCAATTGCATATGGGATTGCAAAAGCATGTAAAGAACAAGGTGCAGAGTTAGCATTTACGTATTTAAATGAACAATTAGAAAAAAGAGTACGTCCGATTGCTGAAGAGTTTGGTTGTGACAAAGTGTATGAGCTTGACATCAATAATCCAGCACATTTGGAAGCATTAACGGCTTCATTAGAAAAAGACTTTGGCAAGATCGATTTTGTGGTTCACTCCGTTGCGTATGCTCCTAAAGAGGCATTGACAGGTAGATTTGTCGATACTACCAAAGAAGCCTTTGATATTGCTCTTGGTACATCAGCCTATTCATTGGTTTCACTCTCACGCGCATGTTTACCAGCGATGAACGATAATGGCTCTATTTTGACTTTAACGTACTTGGGTGGACCTCGTTATGTACCTCACTACAATGTAATGGGCGTTGCAAAAGCGGCATTAGAATCGTGTGTACGTTACCTTGCCGTTGATCTTGGACGTCGAGGAATTCGTGTGAATGCGATTAGTGCAGGTCCTATCAAAACATTGGCAGCCAGTGGTATTGGTGATTTTAGAATGATCTTGAATTGGAATGAGATCAATGCCCCTCTTCGCAAAAATGTAACGACCGATGAAGTGGGTAACAGCGGTATGTATCTTTTAAGCGATCTCTCAAGCTGTGTAACCGGTGAAGTTCACTATGTTGATGCAGGATACAGCATTATGGGTATGGGTATGGATGAAACTGATGCAGAAGGTCATACCGTACTGGCCTGGGATAATCAAAAATAAGGTAAACACATGAAATTAGTGCTGCAAAAACTTGGATATGTAGTACTAATGCTCTGTATCATCTCGTTAATCTCTTTTGGAGCAATTCATCTTGCTCCAAACTCTTTCTTTGCCAGTGGTGAACTCAATCCTAACATTACACCAGAAGCATTAGAGCAACTCAAACACGTTTATGGACTTGATCAATCTTTGCCCGCACAATTTTTTGCATGGTTTAAAGCGATGCTCCAGCTAGACTTCGGTATCTCGTTTGCTAGTGGCAAGGCTGTGCGCGATGAAATTCTAGAGCGACTTCCTATCACCCTTTTGATGAATGTTGTTAGTTTAATTTTCGTCTTTATACTGGCTTTGTATTGGGGTATAAAATCTGCTATGAAACAATCAAGCCTTTATGATAAAAGCATCAAACAGTTTGCCCTTATCAGCTACGCAATGCCTTCGTTTTACCTCTCTTTGTTGTTGGTTATTCTTCTCTCGGTACAGTGGAAACTGTTTCCTATCTCAGGATTGCACTCACAAGGCATTAGTGGAAATGGTATTGTTTACATGGCGGATATGGCATGGCATTTAGCCTTACCAATCTTTGTAATGGTCTTTGGTGGGCTTGGAAGTTTGATTTTGTATGTGCGAAGTTTGACACTCAATATTTTAAAAAGTGACTATATCTTTTTTGCCAAAAGTAGGGGTATTGAGGGAAGGGCACTTTTAATGCGTTTTATTTTGCCGAATCTCTCACCTCCCATTGTGACGATTCTAGGACTTTCGCTGCCAGGACTTATCGGGGGTAGTGTGATTTTGGAGTCTATTTTTGCGATTAATGGCATGGGACTCTTGTTTTATCAAAGTGCATTGAGCAGGGATTATCCTGTGATTATGGGAATACTGATTATTTCATCTTTTTTGACTTTATTTGGCAATATGATTGCCGATTTGATTTTAACAAAACTCAATCCTCATTTTAAACGACGAGGATAAATAATTTTAAAAGGAGCCAACAATGAAAAATATTCTTTTAGTGCTAGTAACCGTTTTATTAATGAGTGGCTGTGCGACATGGGGTGGTATTAAAAAAGATGCTAAAGATGGCGCCCAATGGACCAAAGAGAAGGTCAATCATGGTGCTGAATACGTGAAAGAAAAGACAGAGTAAGTTTGCAAAAAAGTTTTACATGTAAAGCAAAAAAGCTTTACATGTAAAGAAGTTCTTAAAGTCCGCCAAAAAGGTTTTTAAGGGCGTTTGGATCACGTTGTTCTGCTTGTTCATCACTGCTTGCATCACTGTTTGCAGTTGTTCCACCCGATTCGACCAATTCAATTTCAAATCCTGTTAACATCGAAGTAAGACGAATATTGATGCCATTCTTACCAATTGCTTTTGATTTTTGATCGCTTGGAAGCGTTACAATGGCTTTACCATTTTGAATTTTGACATTGGAAATAATCGCAGGAGAAAGAGCACGTGCGATGAAGATTTCAGGAATATTGGAGTATTCGATACAGTCAATATTTTCATTATGTAACTCTTTACTGACCGCATTAATTCTCACACCTTTTGTACCGACAGTTGCCCCAACAGCGTCAATATTAGGGTGCAATGAACTGAGTGCTACTTTTGCGCGTTCTCCTGGAATTCTAGCACTGCCAATAATCTTAATGAGTTCATCTTTGATCTCAGGAACTTCAAGTTCTAAAAGAGATTCTAAAAATTTTGGACTGGTACGAGAAAGTTCGACATACATTCCTTGTGTTTTATCAATGAGAACTTTACGAATGACACTTTTGACCACGTTGCCGACTTTAAATTTTTCACCTTTGATACGGTTTTTGCGTGGCAATACCGCTCTAATTTCTTCAATTTCAATATAGGTATTTTCATCGTTATCAACGCGCACGACAGATCCAAAAACAGTTTTGCCTACAAGTTTTTGATATTTTTCAAAAATATTGTTTTCAAGGAGACGTTGAATGTGGTATTCAAGCTCTTTTTGAAGCGTTGCTGCTGCGGTTCTTCCTAGATTATCAAGTGGCAATTCATAGGTAAGTTCATCACCAATTTCGATCTCTGGGTCAACCTCTTTAGCATCTTTAATAGCAATAAAATTTTCATTACCTTCTAAAAGTCTTGTATCATCAGGTTCAACGACAATGACTTTTTGATAGAGTTTAAGTGTTTTAGTGGCTGGGTCTATTTCTGCGCCATATTCGTATTCTGCGCCATAAATTCTTTTGGCTGTTTTGACAAGAGCAAGTGTAACGGTATTTTTAACTTCGTTAATATCCAACCCTTTTTCATGGGCAATAGATTCTATAATGTCTATAATTTTTTCCATAGGTTTCCTTAATAAAGATACGTATTTTTATATCATGGTGTAATCGCAATGATGAAAAATCAAAAATGGAAATTTAAACGATTGCGGTGAAGAGTAAGGATTATAACTAAAATCTTCTTTTATTTTTCTTTATGAGAAGGTGGTTGTTTGCTTTTAATGAGGAATTTATTGAAATTAAAGTATACTTCGCGATATATCTTTGTGCGTGTTGTACACATACGATAATTTTTGCGATAGAAAAGAGGTTTACAATGGAAATCAAATTAGCACGAAATGAAATTAATGGAAAACCAAAGACAATTACATTGGAGAAAGTGACCGAGATTATTGAAAAAGAGGGACAAAAGATCTTCTATTTTGATAAAGAAAACTCTCATAAAGACCTCGTAAGCTTGGTAGAACACTTTGAAGCACAAGGGTTTAGTGTCTATTTAAGAGATATTCGCTACGGTTTGGGTGAGAGCGATTATATGTACGAAGTACACATTCTTTAAGGCTATATTTTGGGTATTTTAGAGGAAAAGAAACTTTATATAGAAACACTTGGTTGCGCGATGAATGTGCGAGATTCTGAGCACATTATCGCCGAACTAGGTGATAAAGAAAATTATGTCTTGACCAATAGTCTGCAAGAGGCAGATCTTATTTTGGTCAACACATGTAGTGTACGTGAAAAGCCTGTGAGTAAACTGTTTTCAGAGATTGGTAAGTATAACCTTCAAAAAAAAGAGGGTGCAAAAATTGGTGTATGCGGATGTACCGCAAGCCACTTAGGAAAAGAGATTTTTAGACGGGCTCCCTATGTGAGTTTTGTCATTGGAGCACGTAATGTCTCCAAAATCTCCACTGCCGTTAATACCGAAAAATTTTTAAGTGTCGACACCGATTATGATGAGAGTACGTACGCTTTTGGCGAGTATCGCAATAGTCTTTACAAAGCGTATGTGAATATCTCCATTGGGTGTGATAAAAAATGTACCTACTGCATCGTCCCGCAAACGAGAGGCGATGAGATATCCATTCCTGCAGAATTGATTGTCAATGAAGCACGCAAAGCTGCTCAAAATGGGGCTAAAGAGATTTTCTTACTCGGTCAAAATGTAAACAATTATGGCAGACGTTTTAGCGGTAACGTAGAGCGTTCCATGGATTTTTCAGACCTACTTAACCTTATCAGTGAAATCCCCGAAGTAGAGCGCATTCGTTTTACTTCTCCCCATCCCCTGCATATGGATGATAAATTTTTAGAGACTTTTGCCAATAATCCAAAAGTATGTAAGTCAATGCACATGCCATTGCAGAGTGGTTCCACGCATATCTTAGAGCAGATGAAACGGGGTTATAGCAAAGAGTGGTTTTTAAATAGAGCTTTAAAACTTCGTGAAATGATTCCTGATGTCTCTATTAGTACCGATATTATTGTCGCTTTTCCAGGGGAAAGTGATGCCGATTTTGAAGATACACTGGATGTCATGCGACACGTGAAATTTGAACAGATTTTCGCCTTTAAATACTCGCCAAGACCTCTAACCAAAGCGGCAGAGTTTACCAATCAAATCGATTCGGAAGTAGGGTCACAGCGCTTAGAGCGATTACAACTTTTACAAGATGAAATTTTAGATGAGATTGCCGCGAAAAACCTCAATAAAATTTATCCTGTTTATATTGATGAACTGCGTAATAGTGGTTTTTTAGCAGGACGAAGTGATAATAATGCACTGGTTCAGATTAAAGGTGATGAGAGTTTATTGGGACAAACCGTAAATATCAAAATTACCAACCCAAAACGTCTCTCCCTCTATGGCGAAATTGTTCTCTAAAGAGTTTAAACGTAAACTCTTAGTGTGGATTGTTCCACCTCTTATTTATGCATTGATTAAACTTTTATTCTTTACATGTAAAAAGAAATTTTATCGTCCGCAGAATGGTTCTGCTACGCCGAGTATCTATGTTTTGTGGCATGGCGAGATACTGATGGCAGCCGCAGCTTACACATACTATACGAAACGTGTAGAGGCTGATACCATTGTCAGTAGTCATTTTGATGGTGAATTGGCCGCAAGGCTAATGCAGCTTTTTGGTGGAGGAACGATACGTGGAAGCTCATCCAAGGGAGGGGCTTCTGTTTTAAGGCAGGCGTTAAAGTCACTTCAAAAAGGACGCGATATCGCTCTCACCCCTGATGGACCAAGAGGGCCAAGACACAGTGTAGCCGATGGTGCCGCAGTGCTTGCAATGATGAAAAAAGTACCGATTATTACCATGAATTGCAATCCAACCTCGTATTGGAGCATGAAGAGTTGGGATCACTTTTGTATTCCTAAACCATTTTGTACGATAGAATTCTATTTTGGTAATCCTTTCTATGTTCATGAACTCTCACTTGAAGAGGCAAAATCATTGATCCAAAAGCGACTTTTAGAGCATGCGGTGTAAGTCCCTTTGGGGATATGGTATTACTTTTGCTTGATATTTTACAAAACTTAAGCAATATTAGTCTAATATATAGTATCAATTCAAATTAACACAAGAGTCGTAATGTGAACAAAGAGTCAGTAATATGGGCATAAGAACTGTTCTTCAGAAAAAATTTCAGAACCTTTTTGTGGCTATTGTGTTAAGTGAAACAGAATGTACATTAAGTTGTAAGGTACTTAAAAATGGTGCCATTATTAGAACTTTTTCCAAAACATTTGAGTTGACTCCTCCACTTGACGCGCTTGATAAATCACTTGAAAATTATCTGATTTCTTTGCAAGAAGAGTATCAATTCGTGTATATCGCTTTTTTATTAAGCTCTTTAGGACAAGGTGCTATCTCGGGAACAGGCAATACAAGTTTTCATAAGCATAATGTTGATTTACAAAATGTTCATCATGTTGCTATGTTTAACCAATGGTCAGCATACGCATCATATATTGAAATTAAATGGGCAAAAAACCTTTTTTCTGAAGTAGGACTTGATCTTGTATATTCGCCTTTTATTATACTCAGTGATTTTGTTGTTTCCCAAAAGCTTAAAAATAAACCAACCTGTTATATTTTAAATTGCCAAGATTTTTTTGTTTTAGCCATTTTTGAGGCGAAACAGCTTCACTTTGGAGCCTTTTTTAAGACACAAAGCGATATTTCATTTACACGCAGTAACGATGTCAACGATTGGGAAAATGAGCAAGAAGAAGATGATATTGTTAGTTCTGATGAGATGCCAGAAATCAGTGCTGAAGAGCACGAAGATACCGAGCATGAAGGTATAGAAGAACTCAGTGAATTTGGGGAATTAGGCGAATTGGAAGATATTGATGATTTACGCTCCACTGACTCCTTTTCAGATATTGATGACAAAGCAATAAGTCCTTATAAAGAGATGAAGGATGTTAAAGAAGAAGATATGAGCCTAGAGCTTTATGGGCGCGATCTTTTAGTGTACAAATATCTCAAATCATCGCTTGAAGAGTATTATCATAACCCTTTGTATGTGAGTGAATTTATTGATGAGATTATCATTTTTGATGGCTATGAGATTAGTTCTGATTTAATTCGTCAACTTGAAGATGAATTGATGATGGATGTTGAAATCCATAAAGTAGACGTCAGTGATCGTATGTGCGATATAGCTATAAAAGAGGTTTTTAAATGAGACTAAGTTTCATAGCACCACGCGCAAAACCTTTCTTTTCACTCTTTAGTAAGATGTGGCTTGTTTTTATTAGCTTGATGTCCTGCTTTATGATTATTTTCAATTTTTATATCGTGATCGAGATGAGCTCTTTTAAACATGGTGTCGTTGATTTGACGAAAGAGCGTGAAATGCTAGAGAAAAAAATTGATGAAGATGATGAATCTATCGGTCTTATTTTGCGCCAAAAAGCGATTTCTGAAGAGATCTTTTCCAATAATACCCTGCTTAAAGAGAGTATGAAAAATCTTTTTGATTTAGTTCCGGATCAAATTACGCTGAATAAAGTTCAAATGGAGCGAAACTCACTTATTTTATACGGTGTCTCACCAACACAAGACACTTTTAATTTCTTGTTAGCAGCTCCTTTAAAATCAATTTTTCACACGAGCAATACGACATTTTATTTAACCAAAGAGGGTTGGTATAATTTTGTGAGCATCAATAAAATTCTTGGCGAGGATGGTTTCCGTGAATAGCCTTGATAGAAGCTTAGAAAAAATAGATATTATGAAATTGCTCATTTTTTTGATGGTGTTTATCATCATTACCTTTAGTTTTGTTTTCTTACTCATTATTCCTAATGTAAAAGAGCATCGTGTTCTTCAAGCAGAATATAAACGGGTCTTGGTGCATAAAACCAGAGTTGAGAACCTTTTCTTAGAGCGAGAAGCAGAGCTTTCCAAACTCAAAGCAGAAAATGTCCATATAATGAGTGCGTTCAAGCATCCTTTTACACAAGAAGAGTTTATTCGTTATGCGGGAACATTCTTTAAGCAAGTTTCTTTAACAGAAGTAACCAAATCAGACTATAAAAAAGAGTTTGTTGAGTACGAGCTCAATGTAACATCAACATTGAAAACACCCACAAATTTTTATAACTTTTTAGAGGGACTTAACCGCTATTCCAGTATTGTTCAAGCAGATTTCCCTATTCATTTAGAATCTGGAAAAGAGAATATTAGCTCTACCTTTAAGATTAAAGTGTATGATCTAAACGCAACGCGCTAAGATCAATATGCGAAGTAAAGAGGTAAGAGCGAATCTTTGAAGGAATGCGTGCTTGACGGCACCTCTCTTTAAATTTTTTATCCATAGCTTGCTTGAGATACGGTGCTATCAAAATCATTTTTTCTTCAAAACAGACTGCAATTTTTCCACCCACCACACAGCTCTTCGTTTTTAAAATCTCATCCCTTTGCGCTTTTGATAAGAGAATACCGAGGAGTTTGACTATTTTATCAATATGACGAATATTGATCAGGTCATCTTCATCTTTGGGAAGGAGAAATAAGTCTTTGATGCGAGTAGCCTGATGGGGTAAAAGACGTTTAGCATCTTCTTCCATATAGCGAAAACTTTTAGCGATACCCTCCTCATAATTTTCGATCAACGGATTGGCATAGTGATGGCGAAATTGGTTGCGTACATGTTTGAAAGAGGTGTTGCTTTCGTCAGTAAAGTAAGTAATTTTATAATTTTCAAGATAGGCTTGAAGTGTTTTTTTGTTGACATGTAAAAGAGGTCGGATCATCGTGTAATGCTCTCGCTCTTCTATCTCTTGCATACCCAATAATTCAACAAGCCCAGCACCACGAGTTAGCTGCATTAAAAACCATTCAAGTTTATCGTTTAAATGGTGTGCGCTTAAAAGTGAATTGTAGCCATGTTCTTGGATGATGTTTTCAAAAAAGGTATAACGCTCTTTCCTCGCAGAGTGTTCAAAATTGGCATTTTCAAGTTTACATGTAAAGGTGAAAAGTTGTTTATTGTAAGTATCGGCAAGTTTTTTTGCATACGCTTCTTCGACGTCACTTTGCTCTCTTGTTTGATAATTCACATGGGCAATATCAAAAGGGATATTCTGCTCAAGCAGTAAAAAGAAGAGGGCGGTAGAGTCTCCACCGCCTGAGAATGCCAAAAGATTTTTGGATGTTTTAAGAAGGTCAATCGTTGCGTTATGCAACAGAGGTAATGGTTGCAATGAGTTGATCTCCCGCACACTCCGTAATCGTTGCACGGTAGCAAAGGCCTACTTCAATGTTCTCAATATCGGAGTCATTAACCAAGACTTCGCCATCAATGCTCGGTGCCCAGAGAAGCTCGCGTGCGCCCATAAAAAACTCATGCTCGCTACTTTCTCCTTCAACCAAGATGATCACCTCTTTGCCGACCTCTTTTTCAAAACTTTTTTTCGTTTTGGCTTGGACGAGTTTGTCAAGTTGTTTAATGCGTTTATTGATCGTTTTGGTGTCGATTTTTTCATCCATTTCATAAGCGGAAGTGTCTTCTTCATCGGAATAGGCAAAGATGTTCACACGATCAAAATCAAACGTTTTGGTGAAGTCCAAAAGCTCTTGAAACTCTGCTTCACTTTCACCCGGGTGACCCACAATAAAGCTGGTGCGAATAAAGCTATTGGGCGCTTGGCGCATAAGGTTAAGTTGCTCAATGATACGCTCACGTCCAGCCCCTCGTTTCATACGTTTAAGCATAGAATCGCTGATGTGTTGGATCGGCATATCAAAGTAATTATGAAAGAGGGGAGAGCTAATAATGCGCTCAATTAAAGCATTGGATGTTGTCGTTGGATAAAGATATAAAATGCGCGCACTTTTCACGCCTTCGATTTGCTCTACGGCCTCAATGAGTTTAATCAAACCCTCTTTTTCGCCCACATCACGAAGAAAGGAGCTACTATCCTGCGAGATAAAGCTAAAATCATAAAAACCTTTTGAAACGAGTGCTTTGACCTCTTTCACTAAAGATTCCAATGTTCGAGAATGGAGTTTGCCTTTAAAGCCAGGAATAGCGCAAAAGCTACACGCTTGATTACAGCCTTCGGAAAGTTTGACATACGCATGTGCATTTGAGCCTGTAATAATACGTTCTTCTTCGTTTAAAAGGTATGTTGCAGGGCTAAAACGGTTTTGGCGAAGTGCGATGATTTCATCAATTTTATCATAATCCCCCACGCCCGTAAACAGATCAACCTCTTTGAGCTCTTTCGTCAAATCTTCTTTGTAGCGTTCGGTAAGGCAGCCTGCCATCACAAGCAACGAGCCTTTTTTACGGGCTTCATGCAGTGAAAAAATGGTGTTAAGACTCTCTTCTTTCGCAGGTCCAATGAAGCCACACGTATTGACGATCAAGACATCGGCCTGACTTGGGTCATCGCACATTTCATAGGCTTGAAGTTTGCCAAGCATGACTTCACTGTCAACGAGATTTTTGTTGCAGCCAAGTGAGACTAAATGTAGTTTTTTCAATGTATTCCTTAAATCCATAAATTATCAATGAGGCGAGTCGTGCCAACTTTGGCGCAGACGAGAATGATGGAGTTGCCTATTTCAATGGTTTCTATTGTATCAAAATCACGATTTAAAATTTCCACGTATTCTACATGTAAAGGTGCTAGGGTGCGCAACATTTCAGCTTTAATAGCCTCAATATGACGCTCTCCAGCGATAATGTCATGGGTTGCCACTTTGAGGGATTCGCACAGTAAAAGTGCCTCTTGGCGCTCTTTTGCATTTAGGTACACATTGCGACTAGAAAGCGCTAAATCATCATCTTCTCTGACGATTTCACAAGGAACAATTTCCAAATCCAGAAAGAGGCTTTTAACCATATTTTGAATCAAATAGAGTTGTTGCGCATCTTTTTTACCAAAATAAGCCCGTGTTGGTTTGGTCAAGTTAAACAGTTTCAGAACCACACGTAAAACACCATCAAAATGACCAGGGCGAGCTAGTCCTTCAAGAATATAGGCTTTAGCGCTTGGTGCTAGGATACTTGGCTCGAGAGAGGAGTACATTACTTCAGGGGTCGGCATAAATAAAATACTTACGCCTGCAAGTTCACAAATTTTAATATCGGCTTGAGTACGCTTAGGGTAGGTATTAAAATCTTCTCCTACTAGAAATTGGGTAGGGTTGACAAATACAGAGACAATGGCATGATCATTTTGAGCTACAGCATTTTGCATTAAAGAGAGGTGTCCATTGTGCAATGCTCCCATAGTTGGAACAAAGCCTATGGTACCTTTTAACTCGCTTCTAGCGAGCTTGAGTTCATCAATCGTTTTTACTATTTTCATTTTAGGCACTTTTGAGTAAAATATAAGACTAGACTTCTAAGAAACGGCTTTTGTTGGAGGTCTCTTAAATTGAAGCGAGTATTATAGCAAAAGGAAACCATTTGGATAGTTACGAATACACCGAACTTCTCAAAAAATTAACCACAAAAGTGGATAACATCGCACAGATTATTAAGCCAGATGAGCTGATCTCAAGGCTTAAAGAGATCGAAACGATTGAACAAAACCCTGAGTTTTGGAATGATGCCAAAAAAGCAGCGGAGTTACAAAAAGAAAAAACAGCACTCAACTCTTTACTCAATCGTTATACCAAAGCAAATACGGTTGTTGTGGATGCCGTGGATTTATATGAAATGGCAAACAGTGAAAACGATGAAACAACACTGGAAGAGCTTTATAAAGATGCACACCATTTGGAAGATCATATCACCAATTTAGAAATTGCCATGATGCTCAGTGGTGAAAATGACAATAACAATGCTATTATTTCTATTCATCCAGGCGCTGGTGGAACTGAGAGTCAAGATTGGGCGAGTATCTTATACAGAATGTATCTAAGATGGGCAGAGCGCTTAGGCTTTAAAGTCGAAGTCCTTGACTACCAAGAGGGCGAAGAGGCTGGGCTTAAAGATGTCAGCTTTATCATCAGTGGGGAAAATGCTTATGGCTACCTCAAGGTCGAAAATGGTATTCATCGTTTGGTACGTATTAGTCCCTTTGATGCCAATGCAAAACGTCACACATCGTTTAGTTCTGTCATGGTTTCTCCTGAAGTGGATGATGATATTGACATTGTCATCGAAGATCGTGATCTTAAAGTCGATACCTATCGCTCTGGTGGAGCGGGTGGTCAGCACGTCAATAAAACGGACAGTGCGATTCGAATTACTCATATGCCAACCGGTATTGTGGTACAGTGCCAAAATGACAGATCTCAGCACAAAAATAGAGCAACCGCTATGAAAATGTTGAAATCTCGTTTGTATGAATATGAGCTTGAAAAACAACAAGCTGTGAAAGATGGTGTTGAAAAAAGTGATAATGGCTGGGGACATCAGATTCGCAGTTACGTTTTAGCACCGTATCAGCAAGTGAAAGACACTCGAAGCAATATTGCGTATTCTCAAGTGAGCAATATTTTGGATGGTGATATTTCAAAAATGATTGAAGATGTACTCATTGCACAAAAACGCTAGAGAACTTTGCATTTTGACGAATAAAAAATATTAAAAGGAAAAAACGTATGGAAAAACAGGCGATCTTAACACAACTAGGTTATGGGGTTACTCCAAATGCACAAGCGCAACTTGAGCGCGTTATTAACAATACTATAGGTTTTGAACATATTGAAAAACATCTTCTTGCACTGCATGATGCCCTCAAAGTTCACCACTCATTTGTGGCGCTTTCTAGTAACAAAGATTACTTTAAAATCAAAAATGAAGCTACAGGTGAAGATCTCATTGCTGAGGTGAATGAGTTAATTAGTAAATGGGCCACAAAGTTCAAAATTACTTTGGAAAAAGTTCCTAACAAAAATACCTATTATGTTATAGGTTATAAATAATAAAGGCCCTGTATGTCAAAAATAAAATATATCGTTATATCTTCTGTTGTGGTGGCAGCATTAGCTGCAACACCTCTTGTTGTTTCGCATAAAGTTGACAGTAGTATAGAAACCAACAGAGTATTGCTTGAACAAAATGGTCAAAAACTAGAGATTTTAAGTAAAAGCGGTTACATGACGGGCACACGAACCTTTAGTCTTGAAGTGGTTGATGCGAAAAAAGCACGCGACTTTTTGCTCTCGACATTGGTTGAAAAAAATGCTCAATATAAGCTCTTTGCAGAAAGCTTGAAAACGGAAACTGATGAGGGTATCAATGACGCATTTGATGGTTTAAAATTTAAAGGTGAGATAACGAATTCAAATTTTTTACCCAGCGATGTCAAAGTCTCTTTGAGTCTTAATCAATTACCTCGTTCTATTCAGGAATCCATTGCGAATGATAAAGTGGCAAGTGATGCCATTTTACCCCTTTTAACGCGAGGTGTTTTAGCGCTTGATATGACATTTGGTAGTGACCAAAAACTCAAAGACGTGAAATTTAAAGATATCAAAGAAGAGATCAAAGCAGAAGGTACTGTTCTGAGCATTGATACGGAAAAACAGATGCTGACACTGACAGAACGTGGTGGTAGTGTTCAAGGTGTTCTTGGTGTTGGCAAACAAAATTTTGGCATTAACAGTGATATGTTTATGTTTAAAAGCGAGCTTCAAGACTTTGTTTATAACTTTAGCTATCAAGACGATCTCAATAACAAAGGTGACCTTAAAATTGGTAAGTACGCTTTTGAAATTAATGATGAATATACCAATGCCAAGTTTGATCTAGGTTCGCTCAAAGCCAACAGTAGTGTAGAAGATGTCAAAAAAGATCTTCAAATCAAAGCAGACTATACGTTTGATGATATTGCTCTCAATAACAGTAGTGCAGATATCACACTCAAAAAACTTTTTGCAAAACTTTTCTTACGAGGCATTAATTCGGATACAATGAAAAAAGTACAAGCGGATTATAATATGTTGCTTCTTGGAACAACACCGCTTGAAGATAAAGTTCTTATTGATGATTTTATAGCACTTGTCAATCATGGGGTGAAGCTTGATTTAGGGATTGCACTGCAAGGGTTTAGCACAGAGATGATCAATCTTAAAGATGTCAGCATTGACACAACACTGGTTGTGGCAGAAAATAACTATAGTGACAAACAAAGTCCTCTCGCACTTCTTGGGCTTTTAGATATTACTTCCAAAGTCAAAGTTCATAAAGAAGATCGTGCAACCCTTGAGAGCTTGGGTCTGACATCCGCTGAAGATTTTGCATTAGGAAAAGAGGAAGGTGACTTTTTCATTTACGAAATAGCAATGAAAAATGGTGCCATTAGTGTTAATGGTCAAACGATTCAGTAAATTATAATGACACAACCAATACCCAAAACGAATATTTTCGCACTGGCTCTTGGGGATACTTTTTCTCCAAGAGTTTTGCTGATTTCTCTCCTCTCTTTTATTCTCACACTCTTCGTCTTTATTGGAGCTATTTGGCTTCTTTTTGGAGGTGTTGGTGCTTTGTCTGCATGGATTGCACAGAGTTTACAGAGTTTTGAAGGCAGTGTGGAACAGAGTTGGTTTTTGAGTATGATTTCACTCCTTTTCATCACCAAAACGATCGTAGCCATTCTCTTTTTCTTTACGTCTGCTATGGTTGTTTACTATCTTTTTTTGATGGTCTATTCGGTGATTGTTGGACTTTTTGCAAGCTATTTTATCAAAGAGATAGGCATACTCTATTATCCTAGTGTGGCATTTCGAGGCATTGGTTTGCTTAGTTACGTGTGGATAGTGCTTAAAACGCTTTTGTGGACAACATTGATGTTTTTGCTACTTTCACCTTTAGTTTTTATTCCACTCTTTAACTTTGTGCTTTTAGTGCCTGTATTTTATCTGTTTCATAAACTTTTGGTGCTAGATGTCGCTTCAATGATTAATTCTAAAGAAGAGTATTTGGCGTTGAAGAAATTATATGCGGGGCAAATGAGAGGGATTTCTTTGATCTGCTTTGCCCTAACGGTGATTCCTTTTTTAGGGGTTGTGATCTATCCGTACTATGTAATTGTCATGAGTCACTTTCTGTTTCGTAAAACAGAGGAGTTACGAGCCCTTTAACAGAGCTCGAAAATTCCTTTTTGTCTATTTTTATAGATACTTCCATGGCTGGCAATTGCCCCATGCATGGCAAGATTGACCCCATTTTTTTCTCGGCACATTAAATCACCCAACGCCATCATGAAATTGCTGGTTGCTTCAACGGTATCAATGCTAAAAGGCACCATGGCACCTGTGAGGGTAATGATCTTATCTTTTACATGTAACGCTAAAAAAGTAGCGGTAACATCCATGGTATCCGTACCATGAACAATTAAAATTTTATGACATTGTGAAGATTGAATGGTTTTAACCATCAATTCACGATCCTCCTCACTCATCTCAAGACTGTCTTTGTGAATGATATTCAACAGTTCATAGGAGGTATTATAGCAGTAGCGTAAAATGGACTCTACGGCGATGCCATCTTGTGGAACTTCAAGCTCACCTTTAAGAGGATTGTAGCGTTTATTAAACGTGCCACCTGTGTTAATAATCAGGATTTTTTCCATCATTAAACCTTTTGGTGAATTTGAATTTTTTGTGGGTCAAAAAGCTCTGTTGCTCTTTGAACGAAAGGGGTATTAAGAACTTCTTTAGCGTCAATTTCCCGTTGACCTGCCATTATGGCTCCTGCGGCACAGCTGTCGCTTTGAGGTGCATCTTCAAACGCTACACTTTCGATCATCGAAGCGCTTTGATCGTTTGCGCTCAGTTCTGCTTCACTCATTTGCAATTCATAGTTAGGATCAAACGAAGGTTCAGGTTTTGGCTCAGGTGGAAGCACGTGCATTTTAGTGATTTTTATTTTTGTTTCCAAACCAAAAAGCTCTTGGACAAAGTGCTTGATAATGCTGTAATGAGTATTCAGCGTTTTACTCGCTTCTCCTTCTGCACTTGAACTGAGCATCAGCTGTTCTTCTGAAAAACTATCAAACCGAATATGCTTTTTAAAACAATCACCTAGCTCCGCGTTACGATCGAGCAATTTGTCGCACAGGCGGGCAAAAAGCATCTCCGAAGTGACGCCTTGATCTTTTACATGTAAAGATGTTTCTTCAACTTCCACAGGAGTTGTTGGTGCTTCTGAAACATCTGTTTTAGCATGAGCCGTTGTTGGAAGGCGAAATTTTTCATTTTCAAGTGAGTCGATCATCTCTTCAATGGTTTTAATGTTGGTTGCTTCAATCATCTTAAAGAAGATTAACGAGAGCACAAAACCGTTGTTTGCATTGATGTACAAAAGACTTTTAGATTCACTGAGAATCTTGAAAAAACGTTCATACAGCAGTGTTGAAAAACGGCGATCTTGTGCAAAAAAGGCATTTTTAAGATAAGCAATTAACTCATCTATGACGATTTCGCACTCATAACTTTCAAGCTCTTTAATAATGCCGAGCATCTCATTTTTATTGCCACTTAAAATCGTTGTAAAAATTGTTTCAAGTTGATTAGGATCTAAAAGCCCTAACATCGTTGCAACATTCTCAGGCGTAATGTAGCCTTTGGAATAAATAATGGCTTGATCCATGAGAGTCAACGTATCGCGCAGTGAACCATTGCCTGCACGGCTGAGCATCTCTAATGCCTCTTTTTCATATTCAATATTTTCAAGATGGAGAATATGGCAAAGGTGATTGACGACGTCACTTTGCTTAATCTGTTTAAAACGAAAGTGCTGTGCACGCGATAAAATTGTTGCTGGAAGCTTTAGAGGATCAGTGGTTGCAAGGATGAATTTCACATAACTTGGAGGCTCTTCCAGTGTCTTTAAAAGCGCATTAAACGCTTGCGTGGTCAGCATATGGACTTCATCGATAATGAAGATTTTAAAACGCGCACTGGTAGGTTTGTATTTGGTACTTTCAATGAGTTCACGAATGTCATCAATACCACGATTGGATGCTGCGTCCATCTCGATGATGTCGATATGACGGTTTTCGTTGGCACTTAAGCAGTGTTCACACACTTCGCAGGGTGTTGAGGTTGGACCTTGCTCACAGACAAGAGCCTTAGCAAAGATACGTGCTGTTGAAGTTTTTCCACTTCCACGAAGCCCAGAAAAGAGATAGGCATGAGAGAGTCTATCTTGGTTAAGTGCTAAACTAAGCGTTTGAGTAATCGACTCTTGGCCGATTAGCTTATCAAAGGATGAAGGACGATATTTTAGAGCAAGTACTTGATGTGACACGTAAAGACCTTTATCTAATTTATAACCAATTTTACACTATTTTGAGATTTTTTCCAAAACCTTGCTCTGCCAATATCCTTGGCAATTTTTAGTGTCATAGTGGCTAACTCAATCAAAAAAGTTTTGCTTTTTTGACGTTCTGAACTAGACTTTTAAAAAAAGTCTAGTCATTCATAATAGAGAGTAGTTCTTCATTGTCCTTGGTTTTAAGCATTTTTGCATACAAGAATTTAAGTGCTTCAATGTCATCCATTTGGCTGATAGCACTTCTAAGAGCCCAAATTTTTTGAAGACGATCAGGGGTAAGAAGAAGTTCTTCTTTACGTGTGCCAGATTTCATGATATTAATCGCTGGGTAGATTCTTCGATCTGAGATATTTCTATCAAGAACAATTTCGCTGTTACCTGTACCTTTAAACTCTTCAAAGATAACTTCGTCCATTCGACTTCCAGTCTCGATCAATGCTGTTGAGATGATGGTTAAACTGCCGCCATTTTCGATATTTCTCGCCGCTCCAAAAAAACGTTTTGGTTTATGAAGCGCGTTGGCATCGACACCACCACTTAAAACTTTACCACTGGAAGGGGTCACCGTATTGTAAGCACGAGCAAGTCTCGTGATAGAATCTAAAAGGATAATGACATCTTTACCCATTTCCACACGACGTTTGGCTTTTTCAATGACAAGGTTAGCGACACGAACATGGTTCGATGCGGGCATATCAAAGGTTGAGCTATACACTTCACCTTGGACACAACGTTGCATATCGGTCACCTCTTCAGGTCTCTCATCAACCAATAAAACAATGAGTTCAGATTCAGGATGATTGCGAGCGATGCCGTGTGCAAGTTCTTTCATAAGTTCGGTTTTACCACTTCTTGGAGGTGCAACGATCAATCCACGTTGACCTTTACCGATTGGGGTAAAAAGATCCAGTACGCGACCTGTGATTTTCATTGGATCGTATTCAAGTTTAATTTTTTCGGTAGGGTAAAGAGGTGTTAGGTTTTCAAAAAGAGGGCGTTTTTTGCTCTCTACAAGAGGGAGATAGTTAATGGCTTCAATTTTAAGAAGGGCGTAGTAACGCTCTTGGTCTTTTGGAGGTCTCACTTGTCCTGTGACAATGTCACCGGTACGAAGCGCAAATTTTTTGACTTGGGTACTGCTGACGTAGGCATCGTTGGCGCTGTCTGAGAAGTTGGCATCGGTGGCACGTAGGAAACCATACCCTTCACCCGCAATCTCCAAAATACCCGTAAAAAGAATGAATCCACCTTGGTTAACTTGCGATTTTAAGATCTCAAACATCAAATCTTGGCGTTTAAGTTCATTGGGGTTTTCAATGCCAAGTTCTGCAGCAATCTCTAAAAGTTTTTCAAGTGGCGTAGTTCGAAGCCCCTCTATTTTGTAACCATCTACGGGAATATGGGTTCGTGATTTGTTATAGTGTGTTGGTTTTGCTTGTACGTTTCCATTTGTATTACCGTTGGGTTGGGCTGTATTCGCGCAGGGTTGATTGTTTGAGGTGGGAGTGTTTCCGCTCATTGTGCCTTCTTTGTTGTTAGTTTGATCGTTCATGAAGCTAGAGTCTCTTAATATGGTGAAAGATTCCCAAAGATAGAGTTGCTTGAGTCGATTGTTATGAGACTACTTTGTGAGAATTTCTAAAAAGTAGTGATGGTGTAATTTTAGTCAAAGTGGCAAGATTTGTCAAGGTGG
Organism: Sulfurospirillum diekertiae; assembly: GCF_002309535.1. Lineage (GTDB taxonomy): Bacteria > Campylobacterota > Campylobacteria > Campylobacterales > Sulfurospirillaceae > Sulfurospirillum > Sulfurospirillum diekertiae. The sequence continues at coordinate 525,159 of NZ_CP023275.1, forward strand.
GCTAAAGAGAAAAAAGATAAAATGGCGCTCATAAATTGTAAGCTCAAAAGAAGTAAAGAATGAATGATTTAGTGCATTTGGCAATTATTATGGATGGCAATGGCAGATGGGCACAGCGTCAAGGCAAAGAGCGCTCTTTTGGACACAAGGAAGGCGCTAAAAAGGTACGAGAGATTACCAAATATGCTGCAAAAATGGGCATCAAATACCTCACACTCTACGCCTTTAGCACTGAAAACTGGAATCGCCCAAAAGCCGAAGTTAGCGTTTTGATGAAACTGCTTTCCAAGTATTTGCACAGTGAAATTCCTATACTTCTTGAAAATAATATCTGTTTTGATGTCATTGGTGATATGAGCAAACTTTCATCTTCTTTGCAAAAAGAGATCGCTTATGCGAAAGAGGCAACACAGCACTGCACGGGGCTAAGGCAAATCTTGGCGATCAATTATGGTGCCCAAGATGAGATTCTTCGCGCCATCAATAAATCTTTACATGTAAAGGGTGAAATAACCAAAGAGATTTTAGAAGCGCATCTTGATACAGCAGGCATTCCGTCTGTGGATCTGCTCCTTCGAACAGGGGGCGATTGTCGTCTTTCGAATTTTTTACTATGGCAATCTGCCTATGCGGAACTTTTCTTCACAAAAACCTTATGGCCTGAATTTTCAATGGGAGAATTAGAAGCTATTATTTCCGAATATAAAACATCTGAAAGACGATATGGCAAAGTTTAGTCAAGAAACAAAAGTATGACATTTTAAAAATGGTATAATTAGAAAGAATTACAAATATCAATAAACAGAATAGTGCTATACTAATGTGAGAAGTTTTAATAATTCGTTAAACTATAGTGAGTTATCATGAAAAAAATAATTTTAATTGTCTTATTTTGCTTATGTCAATATGTAAGTGCTGAAGAGGCTCTTCGTCTTGGAATTTTAGCGTTTCGCCCAAAAGAGCAGGCGCTACTTCAGTGGCAACCTTTTGCAACTTACCTTCAAAATGCTATTGGGAAACCTATATCCCTTCACATCTATAATTATCCAGAATTCACACAAGCGGTTGCCAATCATGAGGTTGACATCATCTTGACCAATCCAGGGCATTACATCGTTTTAAAAAATAAGTTCAAACTCTCTGCACCTCTTGTTACTCAAATCACACAAAAAGATCATTTTACACTCACCCAATTTGCAGGAGTAATGTTTACACGTCACGATTCACCGATTTTAACATTACATGATATGGAATATAAACAGATTGCTGTAACCGATACCAATTCTCTTGGTGGGTATCAGATGCAAGCCTATGAGTTGGCAAATAGCGGTATTGCTCCTCATGATACACGTTTAGTCATAACAGGAATGCCCCACGACAAGGTTATTGAAGCAGTACTTTCGCATAAAGCCGACGTGGGGTTTGTTCGTACGAATGTCCTTGAAGATATGATTCAGGAGGGAAAATTAGCATTATCCGATATTAAAATTATCAATGAACAAACAGATCCAAAATTTCCATTTATTCACTCTACTAAACTTTATCCCGAATGGCCTTTGGTTGTTGTGCCAAACTTTGATGAGCATATTGCGCGTGACTTAACCGTAGCGCTTTTAGCACTTCCCTCCCAGAGTGAAGCTGCTACTCGTGCTCATATTTATGGATTCACGGTTCCTGCGGATTACAAGGGGGTAGAAGATGCGCTGCGAATGCTTCGTGTACCACCTTTTGAAGAAGCGCCTAATTTTACCTTAGCAGATTTTTGGTCACGATATTCTAATTACATCACAGGGATATTAACTGTTTTCCTTGTTTTTCTTATGAGTAGCGCGCAGTTGTATAGGCAAAACAAACAAATACGTCAAAATGAAAAATACCTACTTTCGGCTCAAGATAGCTTGCAAAGTACTATAGATGCTATCCCAGATACGCTGTTTGAAATGAGTTTAGAGGGTGTTTATTTTCGTGTGGGAAGAGCGCATGCTCATTTTTCTTCTATGTTGGAAAATTTTATTGGTAAAAATGTGAATGAGATTTATCCAAGTCACGTTGCCCTTGTTTTTATGGAAGCATTGCAGGAAGCCAATAAAAAAGGGCGTGCTTTTGGATTTCAGTATGCTTTAGAGGGGACTCATAAACTCTTTTGGTTTGAGCTTTCGGTCTCTAAGAAAAAAGAATCCCATGACATGGCACATTTTATTGTGTTATCGCATGATATTACCGATCGTAAAGAGACAGAAGCAAAACTCAAACTCGCCGCAAGTGTGTTTACGTATGCTAGGGAAGGTATTATGATTACCAATGCTTCAGGCGAGATCGTTGAGGTTAATGATACCTTTACATGTATTACAGGGTATACCCATGAAGAAGTTATTGGGCACAATCCACGCCTATTAAAATCGGGAAGGCAAGGAGATTCTTTTTACAAGCAAATGTGGCAGTCGCTCCTTGAAAAAGGGCATTGGTATGGTGAAATCTCTAACCGCCGTAAATCGGGTGAAGTGTATATTCAGATGACCAGTATCAGTGCGGTTTATGATGAAAAAAGGGTTATCCAGTCATATGTTGCCCTTTTTACGGATATTACAACGATGAAAGAACATGAAAAGCAGCTTGAATACATTGCCCATTACGATGCACTTACTTCCCTTCCGAATCGTGTTTTATTTGCAGATCGACTCAGAGAAGCGATGGTACAAACAGAGCGAAGGAAAAAAGAGTTAGCGGTTGTCTATTTAGATCTTGATGGGTTTAAAGCGATTAATGATCAATATGGGCATCACATTGGTGATGAGCTTTTAGTCATTATTGCAGAACGTATGGAGGAGGCTCTTCGTCAGGGCGATACGATCTCAAGGCTTGGTGGCGATGAGTTTGTTGCCGTCTTGACGGACCTTGAGAGTTTAGAAGAGTGTAGACCTATTTTAGATCGTCTTTTGCAAGCAACATCTGACCCTATTGTGATCAATGACAACATCATCCAAGTCTCAAGTAGCATTGGTGTTACGCTGTACCCAAAAGATGGTGTGGATGCAGAACAGCTTTTAAGGCATGCAGACCTTGCAATGTATCAGTCAAAACAGTCGGGGAAAAACCGTTACCACTTTTTTGATATAGAGTATGACAAAGCGATCCAACAGCAAAATGCAAGTCTTGGAAATATTTTATCTGCGATTGCAAACGATGAATTTATTCTCTACTACCAGCCAAAAGTAAATCTTAAAACACATGAACTTATCAGTGTTGAAGCGTTGATACGGTGGCAACATCCCGAGCAAGGCTTTTTGCTTCCACATGCTTTTTTGCCGATCGTGGAAGATCATGTCCTAAGCATTAAGTTAGGTGAGTGGGTTATTGAGCGAGCATTTAAACAGATGAGTGATTGGATCAAAAAAGGGTTACCTCTTGCTGTGAGCATTAACGTCGGTGCGAGACAACTTCAAGATGCGAACTTTACGGATTACATCCAAACCATGTTACTTCGCTATCCAGAGGTTCCATCACATCTTATTATATTAGAAATTTTAGAAACCAGCGCACTGGAAGATATGGTGCATGTTTCGCAAATCATGCATGCGTGTAAAGCACTGGGAGTTCGCTTTGCGCTAGATGATTTTGGTACGGGGTATTCGTCACTCAGCTATCTTAGAAAATTGCCAATCGATATTTTAAAAATTGATCAAAGTTTTATTTGTAATCTTCTGCATGACCGAGATGACCTTGCTATTGTTGAAGCGATTGTGGGCTTAAGTAAAGCGTTTGATCTCCGTGTCGTTGCGGAAGGTGTTGAAACACAAGAACATGCAGAGCTTCTCTTAAAGCATGGCTGTGAGTTAGCACAAGGCTACGGCATCGCACGCCCCATGCACCCAGATGCTATCATCGATTGGAAAAAATCCAGTTCTTACATGTAAAAGTCTTGATTGAGATCAATCAATGACATAAAACTATCCTCTTGCTAAGATGCTGGAAATTTTTGAAAGAGGATAAAATATGTCTTTAAACATGTTATGTGATCAATGCTCTATGAGTGCCATCGGTGGCTGTGGTTCAAAAGGTCAAGATGCGGGAACGTGCGGCAAAGATGCCAACTTGGCGAAACTTCAAGACATCATGATTTACGGTCTTAAAGGTCTTAGTGCTTATAGAACACACGCGAATGAATTTGGTGCAGACACCAAAGAAGTCGATGACGTCATCGCGCAAACGCTTTACTTCACCCTTACCAACGTCAACTTCAACTTTGACGACCACATCGCTCAATTGATGAAAATCGGCTCTGCGGGTGTTAGAATGATGGATATTCTTACTGAAGCACACACGTCTCACCTTGGTGTTCCAACGCCTGTGAGCATTTCTCAAAACAAGGCTGAGGGCAAAGGCATCTTGGTCAGTGGTCACAACCTTGACATGCTTTTAGAGCTTTTGCGTCAAACAGAGGGTAAAGGCATCAACATCTACACCCATTCCGAGATGCTTCCAGCGCATGGTTACCCAGAACTTCGCAAATACGCACATCTTAAAGGTAACATCGGTAAATCATGGTTTGACCAAACCAAACTCTTTGAAGAGTGGGGCGGAACCATCATCGTGAACACCAACTGTATCGTGCCTCCAAAATCAAACTCAACCTATGTCGATAGACTCTATACCTACGACATCGTGGGCATCAAAGAAGGCAAAAAAATCCACAATAACGACTTTAGCGAAGTCATCGCTCAAACCTTAGCGCTCCCCGATGTCACAGGTTTTGACAGTGAAGAGACACTCGTAACGGGTCACCACTATAAAACCATCTTAGGTCTTGCTCCTCAAATTTTAGAAGCGGTACAAGCAGGCAAAATCAGCCAGTTCTTCGTTATCGCGGGTTGTGATGCTCCTGGCTCAGGCGGCGAATACTACAGAAAAATGGCAGAGAGCCTTCCAAACGACTGCGTGATCTTAACATCAAGTTGTGGTAAATTTAGATTTAACGACATTGACTTTGGCACGGTGGCTGACACGGGTATTCCTCGCTACTTAGACCTTGGTCAATGCAACGACAGTAACGGCGCTGTTCACATCGCTCTAGCGCTTGCTGGCGCACTTGGCGTAACGGTGCATGACTTACCAGTCTCTATCGTTCTTAGCTGGATGGAGCAAAAAGCAGTTCTTATTCTTCTAGGACTCTTTAGCCTTGGCATCAAAAACATCTACCTAGGACCAAAACCACCACAATTTGTGAACGATGACATCTTCTCATTTTTGCAAGAGAACTTTAATTTGCATTTGACCGATGATGCAACATCAGATATGGAAAAATTATTGATTAAAAAACCTGCGTAAGGTTTTACATGTAAAACAAGGAAGCTTCAGGAGAGGCTTCTTTTGTCTCTAATGTATGCTAAATATTAAACACATAGGTTAGATTTAAGATCAGCATCAAAAGAGCCTTTTTTGAGTGTATACTTTTAACATCACTCAAAAGGGAGTCTCTATGTTCAAAATATTCATTACTTTTATATGCTCCTTCATTTTTCTAGGCTGCGCAAAACACTATGCACCACTTCCAACGGTCGAAAAAGTTGATCTAACCCGATACCTTGGCACATGGTATGAAATAGCACGGTACGACCACTCGTTTGAAAAAGGCTGTACCAATGTGTCGGCGACATACGCGTTAAATGAAAACGGAAGCATCAACGTCCTCAATCAATGCACCAAAGAAGATGGAACCCACAAAGAAGCCCAAGGCATCGCCTACGCAGAAGATAAGACACATTCAAAATTAAAAGTGAGCTTCTTTAGACCTTTTTACGGTAATTATTGGGTGTTGATGCTCGATGAAGACTATACCTACGCACTTATAGGTGAACCCAGCCGCGAATACTTATGGATACTTTCTCGCTCAAAAAGCATCGATGAAGCAACAAAACAGAAGATATTAACCAAAGCGCAAGAGTATCACTACGACACCAGTAAGCTTTTGTGGGTGCAACAGAAGTGAAGAAAGTGTAATGATTCACCTGCGTAGAAGGTTTACATGTAAAGATGAGGAAGCCTTTCAAGGCTTTTGCACAAAAATCTAAGTTTTAGTCTCCTTTGCATGTTTTTTTAACTTTTTATACTCATTGTACGAATCATAGATATTATTTGTATCATATTTCATAAATAATAGACCTAAAATATGATGAATTAAATTTTTATCATGCTCATTTTCGCTTAATAGCTCCAATGGGATAAATAAACTACTAAATAATATATTGTCTAAATTATTGCTTTGATTAAGTTCTTCTATAATCTTAGTTAGCTTGTCTAAGTCTTTGTTTGTATCTGTAAAACTTTTAATAACATCAACTGGAGCCTCTTCTTTAAACGTAAACCTTATACGTATTAAAGCCAATAGCAGACTTTGAAGTCTATTATTCATTATGCTATACCAATTATTGGGAGATAAAGAAATTTTAATGATTCTTTCATTATTGTAGTTGAGTACTTTACCATTTAAAAAATTTAATTGTTTTTTTTCTGTTAAATGCTTTTCATGTCTTAAAAGCTGTTGTTGTGAAGTTGCAAATGCTCTTATGAAATCTTGCAGAATATGCAAGTTTGACCCAGCAAAAGCATTTTTTGTGAGTGCTTTATTTTTGTTCTCAATAAATACGATTTTGTCATCTATCTTAATAACCAAATCGCACTCATATACTTCTCTTTTTGATAGAGCATATTTTCCTGAATATATATCAAAATTATTGTTTTCAAATATGGCTTCTACATAGTTATCTATATTCTTACCTATCTTAGTTGTAATATCTTCATCTATTTGAGATTTTATTTTTTCAACTAGGGCATTATAAAAGTACATTTTAAAATATTTAAAGCCAATAATATAATATTCATTTTTATAGTGAATGATTGGGTTGTGAACAAAAAGATTTTGCTCTTCAGTAGTATTTATAGGAACAGAATATCTTGAATTGATATTTTTTGAATCAATACAAAAGAACTTAATAATCTGTTCAAAATGTTTAAAAACTGTTATGTCGAGTTTTATAATATGTTGATTATTGCCAAATAGTTCTACTTGGTGCAGAAAATCAATTAAATTATTTTTTGAAAAGCCAAATTGTTTTTCAAATGTTGTGTTCAATGCAGAGTTACCAATTAGATTATTTATATAATTTATAACTGTCGAAGTTTTGAGTGGATAACTGAGCAAATATAAACTAGAATGTAAAATTTGTTTTTTAAGTTTTTCTTGAATATTTGTTTCATCAATAAATATATATTCCCATTGATTAAAAGATCTAAGTTGAAATAAATTAATAAATTGTTTGAAATAGTTTGTCATAGACTTTAGAGTTTCTAAATTCTTCTTTTTAAAATTTGAATGATGGATATTTTTTATTGCAATATTAATTATATAGTTGAATGGTATGGTTTTGTCATGACGGCTTTGACTGAGTATGAAATGAATAAAGTGAAATATATCAACTTGTTGCAATTTTTTTTCTATGATTGACGCGATTTTTTTATCTTGCCCTTTTTGAAAATTAATTTCCCCATCAATACAGTTTAAATTGATATTTACATACTTCTTAAAAAATATAATAGCATCGACAAGATGAGGGATTTCAGTATTATAATCTTCTCTTAGATTTGCAAAAAATCCATTTTGGCTCAATAAGTTAAGTAAATAGAGTTTTTTTATCAGTTCTTTCCAAAATAACTTGTTTGAAAAATCTATAATCTTTTCTTCGTTATATATTCCATAATCTCTTATTGTTTTAGCTAAGGAATAATAAATATGTCCCTTTTCTAATTTCTTATCATTCACCAAATGATCTATATGAATTTGCTTTGATACATGATATAAAGTACTCATATCCATAGTGCAATTATCTTGACTGGATAGTATAAATTGTTTAATTTGTTCTACAAATAAATCTTGAGCCTTGTTCCCATTTATAGGATAATCTATTTCGTAATCGTTTAAAATCTTTTTTTCTATAGAAGGAAAGTCTAATTTTTTAATATTTTCTAATTCATTAAAATAACTTTTTTCAGTATCTAAAACATCATTTACAAGGTTGATAAAGAGTTGAGTATAGTTTTTGCTCATGAAGTACCTTTCACTATATTCCTACACTTCGGATATCCACTACATCCATAAAATTCTTCCCCTGTTTGTCTATTGTGTCTTAAAACCATTTCTTTCCCACATCGTGAGCATATTTTAGTTGTTTGTGTTGGAGTAGGCTTGGTATTGTGTCGTGCAGATAAGTTTGCAACATGTTCCCTATCGGTTGTAAAACTTTGTTTGAGGCGTTTTTGGCTTAAGGTTTCAATCGTCATGTCAAATTGATACGCGGAGAGTTTTTCTTCTTGGAAAGATTGGATGTAGGAAGTGTATTTGGCGTTGATAAAAACATTTTTTGGCATCGTGGTTTTAAATTTGCAATCACCGATAAAAACAACGATAGACATAATGTTTTCAGTCGGTAGTGCCAATATCTCTTCTAAAGCTTTGGTGTGTCGATAGTTTTGTCGTAAAGGGTTTTGAAAGCGGTGTTTTTCTTTGAAGATTTGCTGTGTCCACATACTCTGATGCTCATCTCCAAAAATCCACCCTTTCATGTTTTTGGTTTCAATCACAAAAACACCATAACGAGAGACGATAATATGGTCTATCTGTGTGGTTGAGCCATCATTCAATTGCAAGGTGATGTTTCTAATATTGATATATTCGTTTTTGTTAAGATGCAAAGAAGTCGCAACATTCACCGTAAATTCGCCGACTTTACCTTTCATCCACGGTGTTTTAAATAAAATACCCAGCACAAAAACAGAACCAATAAGCCAGAAAATCACTTTATTTGCCTTTACATGTAAAAAATAAAATTACGTTATTGTATCTTTTTTGAAAAGAACCTTTCGCCTATCTTCACTCCTCCTCAACCAACCTCTGCCTAATCGCCTGCAACTCTTCTTGTCGCTTGTCGTCCGCTTCAGGGTAGTGCATATCAAGTGCTTTGAAGGTGTCTAAAAGAATGTTTGAGATGATGAGGCGGGCATTTTTTTTGTCGTCTGCGGGGACGATGTACCATGGGGCGTGTTTGGTGCTGGTGGCGCTGAGGCAGGATTCGTAGGCGTGCATGTATGCTTTCCAGTATTGGCGCTCTTCCAAGTCTGCGAGGCTAAATTTCCAGTTTTTATTGGGTTTGTCGATACGCTCAAGAAAGCGTTTTTTCTGTTCGTCTTTGGAGAGATGGAGAAAAAATTTGACGATTTTCGTGCCGTTTCGGTGCAGGTGATTTTCCAAGTCCATGATGGAGCGGTATCGCTCCCTCCAAATGCTCTCTTCATCTAACACGCTATCAGGCAGTCTTTGTCCTTTTAAAATCTCAGGGTGAACCCGAACGATGAGCACTTCTTCATAATACGAACGGTTAAAAACGCCTATCTTCCCGCGTTCGGGTAAAACGCACGTCGTGCGCCAGAGAAAATCATGCGCGAGTTCTGTGGCGGCTGGGTGTTTGAAACTGAAAACCTGACAGCCTTGTGGGTTGATGCCTGAGAGAACATGACGAATCACGCCATCTTTCCCTGCCGCGTCCATCGCTTGAAAGATGAGTAAAACGGCGTATTTGTTGGAGGCATAGAGGAGTTGTTGGAGGTCGCTTAACGCTTCTATATTTTCCTTCAGCGTCTCTTCATACGCTTCTTTGGAGGCATAAAATGCTTTGACAAGCGTGGGGAATTTTTTAAGCTCAACTTTTGCGCCTTCTGGCACGAGGAAATCTTCGGTTTTTAGTTTCATGATACGTTTTTCTCCTTACATGTAAAGAATCATAGAACCCAAAAAAGTCAAAAAGAACGTACGATCATTGTAACAAAATAGAGATCATTTTGGAGCTTTTACTTTTACATGTAAAGATTCTAGTGCGCAAAATCCTTCAGTAGCTCGATAATCTTTTGAGCTGCTTTTTCAGAACCGTACAAAGAAGCATCCAGCGTGACATGGTAGTTGGTTGCGTCTTTCCAATCGTGTTTGGTGTAGTGAAGGCAGTAATTGGCGCGATTTTTATCGGACATCTCTAAGTCTTTGTCGCTGCACGGTGGGGTGGCTTTGTATTTTTCATTGACTTTTGTTTTACGATACGCCATGTTGGCATGAATGAAAACATTGAAACAATTTGGGTCATCTTTTAAGATAAAATTAGCACAACGCCCGACAATCACACATGCATCTTTGGCGCAAATATCGCGGATAATCTTACTTTGCACCATAAACAAAACATCGGCAGGCGGAAGTTGGTCATCCACGTAGGCGTAGTTTTGTTCGTAGAGTTCATAAAGTAGTTCACTGGCTAAGTGTTGTTCGTTGGCTTGAATGTATTCCGCCGTGTAGCCCGTCTCTTCGGCGGTTAGTTTGATAAGCTCTTTATCGTAAAAAGGAATGCCAAGCTTTTGGGCGATCATCTCTCCTATCTCATGTCCGCCGCTACCGTACTCTCGTGAGATGGTAATGACCAGAGAATTGAGCGCTGCTTCTTGGGTGCTTTGAGTTTGAGGAGCGACATACGTCCCCAGCCATTGTTCGACAAACACCAATTTGGTGCTGTACAATTTAATCAACGCTCCAACAAGCAACGCCGCAACAACACTGCCTTCGCGTATGCCCTCCAGGCGATTTAAAAAGGTAAACGAGCTGATGACACCAATGATGACCATCGAGCTGTCTAAACTGATTTTGACTTTACCAAACTCTTTGTGGTACGTGTGCGAGATTGCAACCGCCAAACCATCGAGCGGTAAATAGGTCAGTTTTGTTTTTAAGAGTAAAAAAATGCCAAATGCCAACACACTACACGCCGCTAAACACCAAAAAGCTTGTGCGACATACGACGTGGGGCTTAGCGAAGAGATCAGATGCATCGTCAAATCAATGCAGTACCCAAAAACGATGACAGAAGGGAGTTGAACCAGTTGTGTCCATTGGTAGTTTTTGCGCAGAACCGCCATTTGCGAGGCAATAAAAACAAGGTTGAGCAAAATGGTCAATTCGCCCAAACTAAGAGGCATCGTTAAGCTGTATACATACGGTACACACGAGATAGGCGAAACCCCAAGATTGGCTTTAACCGAGAGTGAGACACCTAACGCCATAATGAATTGCCCTAAAATAAAAACGACAATTCGCTTCGTCATATTCAAATTTAGCATAGTTGAGTCTTCCTTCATGAATGCAGTAGCGACAAAAAACGTTTTGAGGGTGCATGGGAGTGTTGAAATGAAGGAGAAACTATACTCCAAACTAAATTAGAGAAACAAAAGTTTTTTAAAGTAGATGCGTTTCATTTCACATCGAAATGGCTTCAACTTCGATGATTTCACCGCACGCTTCGATCTTTTCGCCTGCAACGATTTTCGCGCGCTTCCTCGTCTCTACTTCGCCGTTTCGCTTTACTTGTCCCTCTTCGATGAGCATCTTCGCTTGCGCACCACTTTCGGCTACGCCAGTGACTTTAAGCAGTTTAAACAATTCGATAAAATCTTCTTCTAATTCAAATGTCATTTTTATTCCTTTGTTGATGTGAAATCATATCCGAATCCATCTTTACATGTAATCCTTCTCAAACCTCTATTGATGAAAGTTTTTGGTAAAATAGTCACACGCAAAGTGGGGAATAAAGGAAAATGGGAATGGATAGAAACCGAAGAGTGGTGAATTACTCGCTCTTAGCATTGACGGGAACGGGGATGTATTTTAGTATCGGTACGATGTTCCAAACCTTAGAACCACCCAAAAAAGCGCGACTGGATGCGGCTACGTTTATTGATACGACGACATTACCCTTGAATGAAATCTCCTATTTTATGTGGCAGAAAAAACCGCTTTTTATTCTTAAAAAAGATGCTTCGATGACGCTTGATAAAAAGCGCGACATTCACATTGGTGAGTATTATTACACCTTAATGATTGGGATTTGCACGCATTTAGGCTGTGTGCCAAAGTACGATGCGAGCGTTAAACGTTTTATTTGTCCCTGTCATAATGGGCAGTTTGACTCCAATGGCAACGCCCTTGCGAGTCCTGTGAGCAAGCCCTTGGTGATTCCGCCGTTTAAACTAAACGGTGAGGTGATTATCGTCGGTGAAGTGGGCGAGGCGTACCTTCAACTCATGGAGGAAGCCAAGGCATGAATCTAAGACTGAAGAACTTCAATATTTTACTCTACACGGGCGCCATCATGGTGGTTTTGTGCCTGTTGCTATTGTGCTCAGGCATTTTCCTTGCGATGCATTACATTCCTGATGCGGATAAAGCTTTTGAGAGTGTTCATACCACGATTATGCAAGAGGTCAATTACGGTTGGTTGTGGCGCAAAATCCACGCGGTTGGCTCAACGTTTTTCTTTTTACTGCTGTACATTCACCTCTTAGGCATGCTCTATTTTGGGTTTTACAAACACGGCAAAACGAAGTATTGGTACAGTGGCATGGTACTTTATTTTTGTTGTATGGTCATCGGGTTTACGGGTTATGTGCTTCCGATGGGACAGATGAGTTACTGGGCGGCGCAAGTCATCACCAGTTTATTAGAGTACATACCAGGAGCAGGTGAGGACATCGTACTGTGGGTACGAGGTGATTTTAGCGTGAGTGGCATTACGTTACTGCGCTTTTACACTTTGCACATTGTGGTGATGCCTTTACTGATTAGTCTGATGATTTTGGTGCATACGGATTTTGTGAAATGGTACGCCACGACAAAGCTTTCATGGAACCGCAAAGGCTTACATGTCTGCAAAGAAGAGCGTTTTAGTAAACGCGACATCAATCTCAAAGAGCCAAAACCATTTTTCTCCAATGCTGTTTTAAAGCCACTACTGGCGTGTACGCTCTTTTTGGTACTCTTTTTTTATTGCGCTTTTTTTCACGATGAAATAGCGTTTGATGCGCTCAATCTCACCCCTGCCAATCCAAGCGATACGCCTGCTCATATCTATCCTGAGTGGTATTTTTTATGGATGTTGCAACTGTTGAAAAGCTTTTTCTTTGACATCGGCATGATCAAAGGCTCATACATCGGCATGGCGTCTTTGGTGGTGGTCAATGTCGGGTTTTTACTGATGCCCCTTCTTGATCGAAACCCTCGTCGCATTCCCGCGCATCAGCGTCCGTACTTTTTGGTGTGGTTTTGGGCGTTGGTCATCTCTTTGATAGGACTTACGATTCTTGGAAAACTGCCGAGTTCGACGCTGACTTTGTGGGTTGGATTGTTCTTCTCCACGGTGCTGATGGCACTTTTTTTCATCTTGCCGTTTCTCTCCAAAAAGGAGTCTCATGCCAAATCTTAAAATATTTGCAGCCATCGTTGTATGTGTTTTCGTTCTCGTTGTCGGGCTTGAGTGGTTACCCAAACAGTATGCCACACAAACAAGCGCCATTGTGACGGAGCAAACACTAAAGGCTCCAACGAATGAAGAAAAAGCGATTTATGAAAAAGAGATGAGCAGACGTGATGTGATCGGGTACAGCATCGTGGGGTACTTTTTGTTACTCTCAGCATTGCTATACTTTAAAATTTTGCTACAACGCTCCAAGCCAACGGAGTAACGAAACGCTTTACATGTAAAGATTAGGGCTTCTTTTTTCCATCCAAAATCACGTCGATAATCATGGCAAAGATGCCTAAGGTAATCAGTGTAAAAGCCCATGAAAAGCTCTTTGTGACCACATACCCGACAATCAAAATAGCCAATGCCGTCGGGACTTCGTTGTAGGCTCTGAAAAATTTGCCACTTTTGGTGCAGGTATCATGGGCAAGCTCTAGGCGGTACTTTTCCAGCGAAAAAGAGTAGAGTGCAAGGGTAATGAGTACAGTAAATTTCGCATAAATCCACCCACCACTTGAGAGCAGTTGAGGGTCAATTAAAATCATGCCAAGTCCACTAGCAAGGGTTGCCCAAAAGGCAGGAAGCCCAATGTATTTATAAATCTTGTACTCTTGAATTTTCACCACTTCCACAAACGCTTTTTTTTCGGCATATTCGACATGATACACAAAAAGCCGTGGCAAATAAAACAACATCGCCATCCACGACATTAACGCGATAACGTGAAATGCAAGCAACCATTTATAGTGATCCACCATTTATCCTTTGACATTTTACAGACGTATTATAACACCAAAAACTTACCCTAAACTGCCTTTACATGTAATCCTTAAAACCTCCCCTAAAGTGAAACTATTCTACAATGACGAAAAGACTCAAAGGATGCCAGCCCATGCCATTTTCCACGCTCAAACTCTGCCCACAAATTCTCCAAGCACTGAGTGAAGTAGGACATACCACTCCCACGCCGATTCAAAAAAAAGTGATTCCGCTTGTGTTGAAACGTAAAGATGTTTTGGCGAGGGCGCAAACGGGTAGTGGCAAGAGTGCTTCGTTTGTCCTGCCGATGTTAGAGCTTTGGAGTGCGAACAAAGGCGAGGGAAAAGCGAAGATCAAGGCATTGGTTTTAACGCCCACCAGAGAGCTGACCGTGCAAGTCGCTGAAGCGTTTACTACCTTTGGAAAATTTTTACATGTAAAGCCAAAGGTGGTGAGTGTCATCGGTGGCGAGAAGATCGGCGAGCAACTTTTTGACATCCAACAAGGGTGCGACATCGTAGTCGCAACATCGGGTCGTTTGCTTGACATCATGAGCAAAAAGCAGATCAATCTCTCCAGTGTGGAGTTCTTTGTGCTTGATGAAGCGGACAAGATGCTTGACCTTGGTTTTGAGCAAGAGTTAAGTTCCATTCTAGAAGCCTTACCAAAAGAACGCCAAAATCTTCTTTTCTCCGCGACGTATCCCGAAAAGATGCAAACCATTGCTTCTAAAATAACCAAAAGTGCCGTGGAAGTGAGCATCGAAGCTGAAGCGCCAACGGTGGAACTGATCAAACAACGAGCTATTGAAGTCAATAAAGAGAACCGTGCTCCACTGTTGCGTCAGTTACTGCGTGAAAACAAATGGGAACTCGTCTTAGTTTTTATGGCAAACAAACGCGCTGCCGATAATATCGCTGTGAAGTTTCGCAAACATGGTTTTTTAGCCGAATCGTTTCATGGCGACCTCATTCAAGAAGACAGAGCGTGGACGTTGAAGTCGTTTAAAGAGCGCAAGATTCGCGTTTTGTTTGCCACGGACATCGCTTCACGTGGACTGGATATTGATGATGTGAGTTGTGTCATTAACTTTGATTTACCGCGTGCAACCGAAGACTACATCCACCGCATCGGACGAACAGGGCGTGCGGGGAAAGAGGGTGTGGCGATCTCATTTATCGACCATGAGGACAAAGCACATTTTGCGTTGATCGAAAAACGTTGTGGCATAAAACTTAAAAAAGAGCAGATCAAAGGCTTTGAGCTTGAAGGTGAGGCACCTCAAAAAGAGAAAGGGAGCGCGCCCATCAAAGGCAAACGTAAAAGTAAAAAAGACAAGTTAAGAGAGCAAGCGGCTTGCAAACCTGCTCTTTAAATCTTTACATGTAAAGATTTTTAAGCGACGATAGACGCCTTCTTAACTTCGAGCCTATCGTACATATCGAGGATATTGACATAGTGCTGGTGCAAGCTAACGTCGATGAGGTAGGCTTTACCATCTAAGATGTTCACTGCGTGTTCAACGTTTTCTTTACCAAAAATGTCCCATAGGGCACTTTCATATTCACTCCAGATAAGATTTTGTCCCCTTAACGAGAGGATTTCACACAGAAGTTTGCTCATAGGATTTTGACTAAAGCCAAGGAGCATGTGTGCCTCTTCGTAATTTTCCAAAAGGAGATTGACTTGTGCTTTAAGGTCAATCATCTGAAAATTTTGCTCAAAAATAACACCGATGTATTTTTCCATATTGAGTGAATCTTCTAATGGCTCAATGGTTTCTAAAAGCGTTTCGTGATTTTCTTCTTTGAAGTTCAGCACTGCATGACGGATGAATTTCCCACAGTTACGATTTTGGTAGACCATATCGTCGATAGGATAGACCTCAGAAATACTTGGCACAATCATGTGGCATGAGTAAAAGTCTAAATAAGTGTATTCACGTAGGTAAATCTCTTTGTTCATAGATTTGACGATGTTGCACAAGAAGGCGTACTCCGCTTCGCTTCCCTCGTCCTTATACTTCCATGGAGCATATTCAAAACTTTTGGTTGCATTTAAAAAGCCAAAGCCTATTTTTCCGTTAGAATCGATGAAGTGTGCTTCAAGGTTAAACGTGTCTTCTACGATGCTCATGTCAAAGGTTGGCATCTCAAAAGCATCAAGGTTTTCAACACCTCTTCCTTGCATGAGTTCGCTCATGGTGCGCTCTAGGCTTACTTCTAAAATGGGATGAGCACCAAATGAGACAAAGAGGGTGCCATTGCGTGGGTTGATGAGCGAGATAGCCGTTACGGGGAATTTTCCACCCAAAGATGCATCCAGAATTTCAACAATGAAGCCTGCTTTTCTTAGTTCTATCACATCCGCATGCAGTTTCGGGAAAGTTGCGATGATACTCTCTGGATATATTGGAAGTGCATAACCATTTTTGATGATCTCAATTTTAGCATGACGTTCAAAGATTTCACTCAGAGCCTGAACTTTGGCTTCATCAGGCGTATTGCCACTGGCAAGTCCATTGCTGACGTAAAGATTGCTGAGGATATTTAAAGGAATGTAAACTTGCTCATTTCCAAAAAAGCTTTGAAACGGGAGTGCGACGATCTTATCGGTATAGTCGCTGTTAAAATCAACTAAGTCTTCGTTGCTCATTTCGTTGGATGGATTGTAGATTACATGTAAAGCAGGATTGAGGTAATTTCCGCCAAATTCAAACACCTTTTGGTCTGGATAGTACGCACGATTGGGAAGGTGAAAGTCGATAAAACAGTTGTTGGTTTGAAGGCGCTCGATGTACTCACCCAGCGCGCTTGCTTTCGACGCCCCTGAAAGGGTGCCTTTGCCATTAGAATAAATATGATTGGGGGCTTCGGTGGAAGCTAAGTTTACTGAGTAGCAGTTTTGAAGAGGATGCTTTTCTGTTGCAAAGGTAATGCCACACCTAAGGTCACTTAAGATGGTTTCCATTTTTAAAATAGAGACTTCGAGTGGGGCGTTTTTTGAGAGTATATTCATAATGTAATAATTCCTTTTGGGTGTAACGCAATGTCGAAAATTGGGTAAAATTAAGTAGATTAGGAAGGTAACAGGGAGGAAATAGAAGTTATGAAAACTCCCATTTTGCCGAGTTAAAATCAATTCGAATGGTGGAGCTGTGGGGGATTGAACCCCAGTCCAAAAATAGCCACCTATGACGTCTACATGCTTAGATATTGTTGATAGTGTTTAATTTTGCTTCGTACAACAATCAGAAAACTACGCAAAACGAGCCTTTAACTTCGCTGCATGTAAAGGCGTTCATGCAGTATATCTATCATAGCTATGATACTTCTCAATCCTCCTTAGATAGCATTAAAGGGAGAAGCAGTCCTTATGTATTAAACTTATGCAGCTAGTGCGTAAGCAGGACGATAGTTACTGTTGTTAGCAGTTATTGTTTGAAGGTTGTGTAACGGAAGACCCTCACTTCCGACATGCAGCCATAAGCTAAAACTACTCCTGTCGAAGCCATGTCAGCCCCATTCGGAAACGGATTTTACCATAATAAACAAAAAACTTTGCTATAATCCGCAAAAATGTATAAGGATTTGTTTTGAAAAGATTGATATTGCCTCTTTGTGTAGTTCTCTTGTTTATGTTTATACAAGGTTGCGCACCAAAATCACCGCCTCCAGCATCAACACTTAAAACCTATAATACTGAAAAAGAGACAACTAACCCAAAACTCACTAAGCTGGTTGGTAAAAATTACATCAAGGGTATTGTTCGCACTTTGAAACAAGAAGCGAATTCGTCAATGTGGAATTATGAAATTGATGGTATTGATAAAACCAATGGAAAATTATCTTATGTAAACTTCGATCATAAATCCGTGCTCGCCAACGAAGGAGATCTTGTCTATGCTTCTTTTGATGGTATGCATTTAACAGAGATGTTTGTAATCAAAGCAGTCAAAAATACGACCTATACACCGCCTTTAAAGAAAAAAAGTTCAGCTAAAAAGAGTAGCAGTGATGATGATGGCGGAGCTGGTAAACGTGATAAAGCACATCAAGTGATTGGTGTTCCACAAGAAGAGTCTATTAAATTAAATTAATTTTACTTTTGTTAACCGATCGTTTACTTTGAGTTTCTATACTTCTCTTAGCGAATTTCATATTTTCTTCTGAATTATGGAGACTCAAAGAGGCGATCCGCCAAGCGCCTCTTTGAAACCTTTTTCTAACTCTATCGTAAAAATAGCCCCTCCATTTTCATTCTTCACTTCGAGTTTTCCTCTCATACTTTTTTCAATAATAAGCTTTGACATATAAAGCCCAATGCCCGTACCTTCATTTTGCTCTTTACTACTAATATAAGGTTCAAAAATCTTTTCAATAGGTTTTATTTGAATCCCACCACCGTTATCTTGGATAATCAAACGTACCACATTTTCATCGCTCTCTAAGCTAATAGTAATCTTTCCGCCTTGTTGCCCTGTGGCAAGGATGGCATCTTTCGCATTGGAAAGTAAATTTAAAACAACTTGTTCATACTCATTTTTATATCCCACAACATACTCATCATGTGGAATGTTAGCTTCGACAGTAATCTCTTGATTTGTAATAGACATACCAATAATCCTCAAGACTTCATCAATAGACGATTGTATACTAAATGTTTTTTTATCTTTATTGGGCATAAAGAAATTACGGAAGTCATCAATGGTATGCGACATATATTCGACAATATTTTCTGCCTCAATACATTTAATTTCCATCGCAGTTTTATCAAGTTTGTCCATATTATATTTGAGTTTGAGGGTCATCAAAAGAGCCGATAGTTGAGAGAGAGGTTGTCTCCATTGGTGAGCGATGTTGCTGATCATCTCTCCAAGTGCTATAAATTTAGACTTTTGGATCAAAAGTTGTTCTTGTTCTCTGTTTTTTTGAATCTCTTCGCTGACACGGCTTTCCAGGGTACGATTAAGATTTTCAAGCTCAAGTGTTTTTTGCTGAACTTGTTTATGGTAGGTTTGCAAAAAGCGTTCAATACGTTTTCCCAGCATAACGGCGAAAGTATTGGCAATAAGGGCAAAGAGCAAGAAGATAATAATAGCTGAAGTCACTTCAAGTTTCATTTTCTTTTGAAAATCAGCTTTAGCAATGCCTATCTCTTTTTCAATATCATCGGTATAGGCACCCGCTGCGATAATGAGGTTCCATTTTGGGTAGAGTTTAAAATAAGATACTTTTGGACGTATGATATTGCTCTCAGGTTTTTTGTACATGTAATTGACAAAAGAGTAGCCTTTCTCGTGAATATCTTGAAGAAAGATTTTACGAAAAGCTTTCCCGTTTTCATCCGTATAGGCATCGGAGATATATTCACCTTCTATATCGGGACGATTAGGATTAATGAGCATTTTGGCAAATTTATTACCACCTTCTATCTGTTCAACTTGATAGACAAAAATATAGTTATGCTCTTCCCCACCATAACGAATATGGCGTATCCAGTCATAGACCTCTAATTTGAGCGCTTCTTCTTCTTTAGCGGAGGTCAATGGTTTTCTTTGTGTTTTGAATTCTATAAATTCGATGATTGCATCAACTTCGCGTTTTAAAACATTGCGTTTATTTTCAACAAACGTTTTTTTGCTGTCTTCAATTTGTGCGGAAAGAATTTCATACTGTTTGGTGATAAAAAAATAGCCATTAAACAGCATTAAAGAGCTAATAATAAAGATGTTACTAAAGATGATGATCGTAGAGATATTGCTCTCTTTGATAATTTTCATAAAAAACTCCCATAGCGACTGCTATAATAATGAAAAAGAAAAAGTATCATAGTGATTCTTTGGAGAAATGTAAAGGGTGTTTGATGGATGAAAAGATGCTGAAAAAGCTTGCTCACTATAGAGTTTTGTATGCGGAAGATGAAGTTGGAGTCAGAAAAAATGTCAATGAACTGCTCAGTCTTCTTTTTAAAGAGGTCTATTTGGCAAATGACGGAGAAGAAGCCTATAAACTTTTTTTACAGCACAAACCTGATCTCATTATCACCGATATCAAAATGCCACATTTAAGTGGTATTGAATTGACAAAAAAGATTCGAGAGAGCGATAGTAAAGCGCATGTTATTATTATTACGGCGTACACAGAAGTTGATTTTATGTTGGAGGCCATTGAACTCTCACTCCTTCGTTACATTGTTAAGCCTATTACGGAGACTAAACTCTTTGATGCGCTGGAAAAGTTTTTACAGTCTAAAGACAAAGCGCACCTCCAAGAGATAGCCCTTGATTGGTACTATGATTCAATGCAAAAAATGATTACACATAAAAATGAGATTTACGAATTAACCAAAAAAGAGGCTAAGCTCATTGAGTTATTGTTGGAAAAGGATTCAATTATTACCTATGAAGAGATCGAACAATATTTGTGGGAAAGTGAATATATGAGTCTTAACGCCCTTCGTTTGATGATTAAAAACTTGAGAAAAAAATTGCCAGAGGGGACATTGAAAAATATTCAAGGGATAGGATATAAACTCTAAAAATAAACCTTTAAAATAGCGTTACAAAAAGAAGCTTTTAAGAGCATAGTGATAGAGCTTTGACGATTTACATGTAAAGAAAATTATTTTTCATCTATAATCAAATTTACACCTAAATCTATATAAGGAATCAACATGTTCATCTTTATTAGAGTGATAGTTCTCATAACGTTGTGTATCTCCTCTTCTATTTCAGCGGAATATACAATCAAACTTACGCATGTTGTAAGCCCCAATACACCCAAAGGGAAAGGTGCCATTTTCTTAGCCAAAAGAGTAAGCGAGCTCACACACGGTAGGGTAGAAGTCATTGTCTATCCCAATTCACAGCTTTATGGTGATGGCGAAGAGATCAAAGCTTTGAAACTAGGGAACGTCCACATTGCTATGCCAAGTCTCTCAAAATTTACCAGCATGGTACCTGAAATGCAACTTTTTGATTTGCCATTTTTGTTCAGAGATGCAAACCATGTTCATGCCGTATTGGATGGAGAAGTAGGACAAATCATCAAAGATAAAGTAACAGCAAAAGGTTTTGTTGCCATTGATTATTGGGATGCAGGTTTCAAACATTTTTCCTCCAGTAAAAAAGCGATTATCATGCCTCATGATGCGCAAAGCCAAAAATTAAGAATTATGAAATCTCATGTCCTCGAATCTCAATGCAATGTCATGGGTGCTATTCCTGTCATTCTGCCCTTTGCTTCAGTCTATTCTGCTCTCCGTCAAGGAAGTGTCGATGGAGCCGAAAATCCACTTTCCAACTTTTATACAAAGAATTTTTACGAAGTACAAACGGACTTGACGCTGTCATCGCATGGTTACCTTGGGTATCTTGTCATTATGAGTGAGAGTTTTTGGAGAAAATTTCCAGCCGATCTCAAGCCGATGATACTGCAAGCCGTGAAAGAGGCAACTGCATATGAGCGCAAACTTGTGGCACAAGATGATGAAGAGACCTTGGCAAAGCTAGAAATGTATGCCAAAACGTCTAATCATTTTAAAATTTATACATTGAGTTTAGAACAAAAAGAAGTATGGCAAAAAACAATGGAAGCACTTTATCCACAGTTTTACAGTGTCATTGGTGAAGATCTTATTAAAAAAATACAAACAACAAGATAAGTAAAATATATTTTACATAGCATTTAAAAGTTATTTTTTTTAATAACAATTTGATAACAAAAAGCGAATGAGTAGGGTGTTTATTGAAAGATTTATTGTAATTTATTATTTTTTGTGATAGACTTGTCTCGCCTTTAAAAAAATTCAAGGAGATAATATGAAATTAGCTAAACTTAGCTTGGCGGCTATCGTAGTTGCTGGATTAGCATCTAGCTCATTTGCAGAGAGCACAACTCTTGCAGATGCATTTAAAAACGGAAAAGTAAACGGCGAATTAAGAGCTTGGTACTTTGACAGAGACAATGGCACATCAACTGAAAATATTTTCAATACAGGTGTAAGCCTTGGTTATGTAACAGACTCACTTTATGGTTTAAGTCTTGGTCTCACAATGCAATCAAACTATTCTCCATTTGCAAATGATGCTGAGAAAACAATGTATACTTCTGATTTGTATGGTTCAGGCGCAGTTCTTTCTGAAGCATATGTAGCCTATACAATTGGTAAAACAACGGCTAAAATTGGTCGTCAATACATCGCTACACCTCTTGTAAATGGTTCTGGCTCACGTATGATTAAAGAATCATTTGAAGGTGCTGTTGTTGTTAACACAGATATTCCTTCAACAACAGTATTTGGTGGTTATGCTGATAAATTCCAAGGCAGAACAACAAACATTGATAAAAGTTTAACAGATAAGACTGCAAGTGATATTGGTGAATTCAAAAAAACAGCAGTATTCTATGGCGCAGGTACTACTGCAGGATCAAATGTTTTTGGATTTGATGGAGCCTACACAATGGGCGCAATCAACAACTCTATTTCAAACCTAACATTAACAGCTCAATATTTATATGTTAATGATGTTAGTAAACTTGATGGCACTGTACTTGGTGATGCAAATGTTTTCTATGGCGAGGGTAACTATGTAGTGCCTTTAAGCAATATGAAAGTAATCTTAGATGCAGGCTATCGTGGTTCAAGAACAACGAGTCTTCTAGATACTGCACATCTTGAAGGTGATTTGTATCAAGGTCGTGTTGGCTTTAAAGAGCTAGCAGGATTTGGGGCATCTTTTGCATATAGTACTGTATCAAGTGACCAAAGCGTTCTTTTAGGTGCAGGTAATGGTCCAACAACCTATACTGCTCCACTAATCAAAGCGGCTGAAGTAACTTCAGGTGCGAATACAGATGCGTATAAAATTGAAGCAACTTATGACTTCAGTAAAGTAGGTGTTACAGGTCTTAAAGTATTAGGACAATATGTATATGTTGATCAAGATGCAGTAACAGGTACTGTATTCAATGGCGTAGGTGCTAAGACAAAAAATAAATTCTGGGAAGGACAAGTTTCATATGATATCCCAAATCTTAAAGGTTTAACATTATCTCTTGAGTATGAAAATGCTACAAAAGAAGTCGCTAATGCAGCTGATGTAGATTCAAATGAAATGAGATTTAGAGCGAACTACAAATTCTAATTTGTACCTCTCTTAAGTCTACAAAACAGTGGCGATTTTCGCCACTGTCCCTTTTAAAATCTTCTCTTACCTCTTAAATTTCTAAAAAGCTTATTTTTTCATCACACATTTTATTTTATTTTACTATTTTTTTGTGTATACTTCGCCTTGTAACCAAATGGTAATCAAACATTTTCAAGGAGAAAATATGAAATTAGCTAAACTTAGCTTGGCGGCTATCGTTGTTGCTGGACTCGCATCTAGCTCATTCGCAGCAGATACACTTGCTGACGCATTTAAAAATGGAACAGTAAATGGTGAGCTTAAAGCTTATTATTTTACAAATGATAATGGTAAATCAAGTGAAGATATTTTTAGTACAGGTGTTCTACTTGGCTATAAAACAGCTTCATTATACGGTTTGTCATTAGGATTAACATTCCAAGGTAGTGCTTCACCATTTGCTGATGATGGTGGGAAAGATAGATTTAATAGTAGTATGTACGGACCAGGTGCTGTTCTTTCAGAAGCATATGTAGCATACAACATTGGTAAAACAACTGCAATGGTTGGTCGTATGTTCTTAGATACTCCACTTGTTGCAAGTTCTGGTTCAAGAATTGTTAAAGAAGCATTTGAAGGTGCTGCAGTTATTAATACTGATCTTCCAAATACAACTTTAATCGCTGGTTATGTTCAAAAATTTCAATCTAGAACAAATCGCGACGGCAAAATTGGTGAATTTACTAAAAGCTTCGCAACAAACTCTTGGAATAATGTAGATGTTGAAGATGGCGCTTATACATTAGCAGCTATCAATAAATCAGTTACTGGTTTAACATTAACTGCTGCATATGCAGATGTAAATAATATTATTCAAGTAGCATACGCTGAAGCATTGTACGAAGGAAAAGCTGGTGAGATTGGTTATACCCTTGGTGGTCAATACTACTACAATAAGCTAGATAGTAGCTTGGTTGCACCTGATGATACAATCGGCCTCTATGCTGTCAAAGCTGGATTAAGCTTTAAAGGTATCAATGGTACCGTTGCTTACTCAAAAGTAGGTAATGATGATGTTGCTACTGGTGTTGTTATTTCTGGTTTAGGTAATGGTGCGGATCTTCTTTATACTGACGCAGTTATTGCGATGAACGGCTATAACAGAGATACAGCATCATATCTTGTTGATTTAAACTATGATTTAACAGCAGCTGCAAATATCGGTGCACGCTACGTTGTTGCAGACGGGTATTTGGATGCAGGTCTTGTTGGTGCTACAAAAACAACTACAGCAGACAAATATAAAGCTTCTTCTACAGCAGTTTACGGTACTTACAAATTTGAATCCCTCAAAGGCTTTAGCCTTGGCGCTCAATATGAACACCAAGATAAAGATGTAGATGGCGACGATCTTTGGGTTAAAGCTAACTACAAATTCTAATTTCTGCCTTTTACTTCCACCCCTTTCTCGGGGTGGAACGCTTTTCTTTCTTTTTAATATTTCTTATCTGCATATTTTTTATACAACTCTTCCCAAACTTTACATTCAATCTTAAGTAACTTTTTTGTACTATATTTCCATTACTACACTAAGGAGTATTCATGAGAAAACTAGCTCTACTCGCTACATCTGTTGCGCTTTTAGCATCATCATCTTTTGCTAAAGACGTCAGTGTTGGTGTCGCCATGTCTATGAGTGGACCACTCGCGGCATATGGTCAAACTGCCTATGAAGGTATTGAGTTTGCAAATTCCTTGCAACCAAAACTTAAAAATGGGGATACCATTAAATTGGTGCTTATTGATACCAAAGGTGATAAAGTTGAGTCAGCCAATGCTGCAACGAGACTGATCAGTTCTGACAAAGTTGTGGGAATTCTTGGTGAGTTAACCAGTACAAACACGGCACAAGTCATGGCAATCGCTGAGAAAAAACAGATTCCAGTTATCTCTCCTGTTGCAACAAACGACAAACTCACTGAGCAAAAAGAGTTTGCAAATCGTGTTTGTTTTACTGACTCATTCCAAGGTGCGGTTGTTGCAAACTATGCAACAAAAGATCTTAAACTCAAAACTGCGGTTGTTGTCGTTGATCAAGCGCAAGTTTATTCACTAGGTCTTGCAAAAGCATTTACGGATGCATTTACAAAAGCAGGTGGCAAAGTGATTAAAGAGATTAAAGTTAGCTCAGGTGACAAAGACTTTAAAGCCGTTGTCTCTCAAATCAAAGCAGCAAATCCTGATATGTTGTTCTTACCAATGTATCATCCAGAAGTTTCTATGATTGCTCGTCAAGCAAAACAAATTGGTTTGGTTAAACCAATGTTCTCAGGCGACGGTGTTGCCAATCAAACCTTTATTGACTTAGGCGGTGATGCGGTTGAGGGTTACATGTTTACAGACTTCTTTGACTATGCTGCGCCTCCAACACAACGCTCAAAAGATTTTATTGCAGCCTATGCTCAAAAAACAGGAAAACAAGAGGTTAACTCTTTTGTTGCTCTTGGTGCAGATTCTTATAACGTTATGATTGATGCGATGAATCGTTGTGCAAATCCAGAAGACAGCGTATGTGTCAACAAAGAGATTAAAGCTACAGCTAACTTTGAAGGTGTATCGGGTGTTATCAACATGGATAAAACGGGTAACTCTACACGTTCAGCTGTTATCAAAGTTGTTCAAAATGGTAAAGCGGTTTATAAAGCAACCGTCAATCCATAATTGTTCATCTCTCTTTACATGTAAAAGTGTAAAGAGAGATTTTAGAGCAATCTCCACTTATAAAAGTGGGAATTGCTCTAAAATATTTTAGGAGAATCTATTTGGATTTAACAATGTTTATGCAACAGATGGTCAATGGCTTCAGCCTTGGCAGTATGTACGCGCTCATTGCCATTGGTTATACGATGGTATATGGAGTCTTAAGACTTATCAATTTTGCGCATGGCGATATTATGATGGTGGGTGGATTTTTAGGTTATTTTGGCATTGCCATTCTTGGTCTTCCTTTTGGTGCAGCAGTCCTTTTAGCTATTGTGGGTTCTGCCATTTTAGGTATGGCGAGTGATTTTATTGCATACCGACCTTTGCGTAGTGCTCCAAAAATCTCACTTTTAATTACAGCGATTGGTGTTAGTTTTTTTCTTGAAAATGCTTTTAACGTCTTTTTCGGAGGCGTTCCTAGAGCCTTTCCGGTGCCTGCTTACCTTGAAGAAATTGTTGACATTATGGGTTTAACGATGCCTGTTTCCGCAATTATCGTACCTATTATTACTGCTTTCTTATTGGCTGCAATTTTATGGGTACTTTTCAAAACAAAATACGGTATGGCGATTCGAGCTTTAGCGTTTGATGTTGGAACGGTTAATCTTATGGGAATTGATGCAAACCGCATTATTACGCTGGTGTTTGGTATGGGTTCAGCCCTTGCCGCAGTTGGCGGTATCTTTTGGGCAGTTAATTACCCTTCCGTTGAACCAATGATGGGTGTACTTGTAGGTCTAAAAGCCTTTGCAGCAGCCGTTGTCGGTGGTATTGGAAGCGTCGGTGGTGCAGTGCTTGGAGGATTGATTATTGGCTTTACAGAAGTGGTTGTTATTGCTTTTTTCCCAGAGTTGGGTGGATATAAAGATGCGTTTGCTTTTATCTTTTTAATTCTTATCCTTCTGTTTAAACCCACAGGAATTTTGGGTATTGATTTTGAAAAAAGTAGGTTTTAATATGAACAGCCTTATCCTAAAAAAAGAGCTATTGATCAAGCTCACGATAGTTGCATTAACACTATGGTTTATTTGGTTTTCCAATACACACTTTGACGAATATACCGTAAGAATTTTAAACAATATTGCTATTTTTGTTATTCTAGCAGTGAGCTATAATCTCATTAACGGCGTAACCGGTCAGTTTTCTCTTGAGCCCAATGGCTTTGTTGCCATCGGTGCCTATGTAACGGCACTTTTACTAGTAAGCCCTGAGTCGAAACAGTATCAATATGCCATTGTTGATCCTTATCCGTTTATATTAACACTACATGCTAACTTTGTCGTAGCACTTTTATTGGGAGGTATATTTTCAGCCATACTGGCGGCATGTCTCTCTTTCCCTGTCTTTAGAGTACGTGGAGATTACCTTGCAATCGTAACACTTGGCTTTGGCTTTATTATCAAAATTTTAGCGATTAATGTACCAGAAGCAACGAATGGCTCACTTGGACTCAATGACATTCCTGAATTTTCTAATCTTTATTGGACAGGCGGCATTGCAATGATTGCGGTTATTGTTGTGCTCAATATCATCAATTCTAAATTTGGCCGCGCAATGAAAGCAGTTCGTGATGATGAAGATGCTGCCATTGCAATGGGCGTAAATACCTTTAAAGCCAAAACATTAGCTTTTTGCACCAGCGCCTTCTTTGAAGGCGTTGGGGGTGGGCTTTTAGCCGCACTCTTAACCAGTATTTCTCCTGATCTTTTTGACTTTTTCTTTACGTTTCAGCTACTTATTATTATCGTTTTAGGTGGTCTTGGTAGTACAACAGGCGCAATTATTGGTACGGTTTTAGTGATGGGTGGAAGTGAATGGATGCGTTTCTTGGATGAGCCAATACACCTCTTTGGCTACAATGCACCTGCAATGCCCGGTATGCGTATGGTTGTTTTTTCTCTTGGACTTATTTTGATCATGCTCTTTGCACGCGAAGGTATTATGGGGAAACGAGAACTAACAGACTTTTTTAAACCACGTAAAAAGGGTGACAAATGATCTTGAAAATTGACAATGTCACTAAAAATTTTGGTGGTGTTACTGCCATAAAAGAGACTAGTTTTAGTGTTGCTCCTAAAGAAATTTTTGGACTCATTGGCCCTAATGGTGCAGGTAAAACGACGATGTTTAACATTATTACGGGTAATTATACACCGACATCAGGAGAGGTTATTTTTAGAAATGAAGCCATTAGCGGTTTGAAACCTCACCATATTGTACGAAAAGGTATTGCAAGAACGTTTCAAAATATTAGACTTTTTTCAAGTATGAGTGTTTTGGACAATATATTAATCGGGTTTGATTTCCAGGCACATTATGGATTTTTAGAATCTATTTTGCGTTTCCCTCGTTTTATTGGGGAAGAAAAGCGTATTAAAACACGTTCGATGGAAATTTTAGACTATTTTGGAATGAGCTCCTATGCCCACGATAAAGCGGTTGATTTGAGCTATGGCCAACAACGTAAAGTAGAAATAGCACGTGCTCTTGCAACCAATCCAGATCTTTTGCTACTTGATGAACCTGCGGCTGGTATGAATCCATCTGAGACTGAAGAGCTGGGTGAGATTATTAAAAAGGCACGAGTTGATTTTGATTTGACGGTTCTTTTAATTGAACATGATATGAAGTTTGTCAATCAATTGTGTGATAAAGTTTTAGTTTTAGATTATGGTAAAACTATTTTTGAGGGTAAACCCGCTGATGCGATACAAGACCCTGAAGTGATATCAGCGTATTTAGGAGATTTTCTTAATGATCAGTGTTAAAAATTTACATGTCTATTATGGACTCATTGAGGCTGTTAAGGGAATTGATTTTGAAGTAAAAGAGGGACAAATCGTCTCTTTGATTGGCTCAAATGGTGCAGGTAAAAGCTCAACACTCAAAGCACTTCTTAACAGTGTTAAAAAAACAGGTGATATCAATTTCTTAGGTTACGATACCCATAACCATAAAACACATACTCTTGTACAACATGGACTCTCTTTAGTTCCAGAGGGAAGAAAGATTTTTATTAACTTAACCGTTGAAGAGAATCTTCGTATGGGTGCCTTTAATAATGATGAAAATTTTGATCATCTTAGGGATGCTATGTATGAGCTTTTCCCTCGTATTAAAGATAAACGCTATCAACTAGCAGGGACAATGAGTGGCGGTGAGCAACAAATGTTAGCGATTTCACGTGCCTTAATGGGTGAACCAAAGCTCTTAATGCTTGATGAACCAAGTCTTGGACTTGCGCCTAAAATTGTTGGTGAAGTTTTTGAGATCATTACACGATTACGTAGTGAGGGAATTACCATTCTTTTGGTTGAGCAAAATGCTTTTGCCGCTCTTAAAATTTCAGATTATGCCTATGTTTTAGAAAATGGTAAAATCGTGATGAATGGCGTTGCATCGGAGATGATTGGCGATGATACTATTCGTAAAAAATATCTTGGTGGATAAAAAATCCACAGCTTCTGTTTACATGTAAATCTCTCTTAGCGGAGGTTTACTATGTATATTCTATCCTTTTATAAAACCTCGTCCCATTGATACCAAACAATCACAAGTTATTGTCGTAGATATTGTCCTTAAGGGAATGACAAATGAAATATAATAGTGCATCTTTTTTTGTTTTTTTAAATTCAACTACGCTCTTCAGGGAACATTTATGATTTATAAATTATTTACTCTAAAAAGGTAACATAACTTAATTTTTCCAGACAAGGGAGTTTTATGGATTTTGTATTGAAGCAGATTTTTTCGATGAAATCGGCTATCATCCTTATGGTACTTTTTGGACTTTTTTGTGGTGTAGCAACGTTTATTGAAAATGATTTTGGTGTCGAGACAAGTTGGGCACTGATCTATACTGCATGGTGGTTTGAACTGATTCAAGTTGCGTTAGCACTCATTTTAATCTTTAATATTATTCGATATAAACTCTACAAACTCGATAAATTACCTGCATTTTTATTTCACATTAGTTTTGTTTTTATTCTTATTGGTTCTGGCATCACGCGTTATTATGGCTTTGAGGGAACTTTACATGTAAGAAATGGTATGCAAGAGGACAAAGTTTTATCCAGTAGTACTTTTGTTCAAGTGAGTGCATTAAAAGAAAATAAAACCTATAGCTATAGTCATCCTCAACTTATTTCTCGTGCAGGAGGCAATGGCTTTTCATTCTCATTTGATGTAGGTGGTGACAAAGCAGAAGTAAAATTTAAACAATATCTCCCCAATGCTACTGCAAAAGTTGTCGATGATCCACAAGGTGTTCCAATGATTTCAATGATGCTCAGTGGGTATGGCGAAAGTCTCAATGTTGTTTTAAAAGAGGGCGATACTTACGAGTCAAGTGAATACATTTTTAGTTTTAATGCCCAAGCTCCTCAAACCAAGAAGACCATTATCCAATTCACATTAGAGGATGGGAAATTTTATTTTTACTCCAAAGAAAAAATTGCATGGTTTAAAATGGCTGAAAACAAGCGTGGGGAATATGCAGCTGATAATAAGCAAGATTTTGTAATAGGGCAGCTTTATACCATTGGAAATGTGAATTTTGCACCACGTTATATTGGCCTTAAAGGGCAAGAAAAAGTTGTTGAAGATAAAAATCCTATGATAAAAGCAAATGGAGTATCGGCCATTATTGTCGATGCAAAATACAAAGGCGAAAC
The DNA here is from genome assembly GCF_002309535.1 of Sulfurospirillum diekertiae. Classification (GTDB taxonomy): domain Bacteria; phylum Campylobacterota; class Campylobacteria; order Campylobacterales; family Sulfurospirillaceae; genus Sulfurospirillum; species Sulfurospirillum diekertiae. The sequence goes on from NZ_CP023275.1 coordinate 555,866, forward strand.
AAAAGAAATCGCTATGTTTGGACAAGGAAAAGGGAGCGAAGGTGAGCCAACTAAGATCCTGATCGCAGGTGTCCCTTTCATTTTTGAGTGGGGTGCTCAAATTTTCACACTGCCTTTTGCAATCCAACTCAATGAATTTCAGCTGGATCGTTATGCTGGATCAATGTCTCCAATGTCTTATGCGAGTGAAGTGGAAGTGGTTGACAGTGAAAAGGGGGTTCATGTGCCTTTTCGTATCTATATGAATCACGTACTGGATTATCGTGGATTCCGTTTTTTCCAAAGTTCGTACGATAAAGATGAAAAAGGAACAATTTTATCTGTCAATAATGATCCTGGAAAGCTACCAACTTATTTTGGATATCTTCTTTTAGGCATTGGACTTTTCTTTAATTTACTCAATCCAAAAAGTCGTTTCCGCAAACTTGCAGGAATGGTACAAAAAGATATGACTAAGGTAAAATCTGTCTTGGTGGCACTTATCTCAGTATTTGTTTTAAGCCAAGGAAGTGCACTACATGCCTATACTACGGAAGAATATATAGGATTTTTAAAACAGTACGATGTGAAACATGCTGATAAATTTGGGCGTGTTTTGGTGCAAAGCGTTGATGGAAGAATTAAACCAATCGATACAATTTCAACAGAACTTCTCAATAAAATTTATGGTGGGTCCACCTATGAAGGGCTGAGTGCAAATCAAGTAGCCCTTAGCATGATGAGTTCTCCTAGCGAATGGCAAGGCCTACCTATTATCAAAGTATTTCATCCTGATTTGAAAAAAATTATTGGTATTCCTGAAAATCAAAAATATGCCTCTTTCAATGATTTTTTTGAAAAAGAGGGTGATCATGCTTATAAGTTAACCAAATATTCCGAAGAAGCTAATCGTAAAAAACCAGCGCTTCGTAACCAATTTGATAAAGATATACTCAAAGTAGATGAGCGTGTTAACATTTGTTATATGGTTTATACAGGTGAAGTCTTTAAAATGATTCCTAAGCAAAACGATATTAACAAAAAATGGTTTGCACCTCAAGAAGCGGTTATGAACTTTTCCAAACAAGAAGGTGATGAAGTGAGAGCACTTCTTGGTGGATATTTTGATTCTATTAGCGAAGGGTTGGAAAAAGGAAATTGGGAAAATGCCAACAAAGCTATTGATAAACTTCAATCGTATCAAGAGCAGTATGGTTCTGAAATTATCCCAAGTGATAGTCGTATTAAAGCAGAAATTTTCTTTAACCATGCGAAAATATTTGCACGATTGACCCCTGTGTATCTTCTCAGTGGCTTAGTCTTACTCTGTTTTATTTTTGCAAAAATGGTCAAATCCTCTTTAAATATTAAGCTGGCAACAAAAATTGTTTTAACCATTAATTTTATTGCTTTCTTAGCCCATACTGGAGGGCTCGGACTAAGGTGGTACATCTCTACACATGCTCCTTGGAGTGATGGATATGAGTCTATGATCTACATTGCCTGGGCAATAGCACTTGCGGGTATCTTCTTTTCTCGCCAGTCTGTGGTTTCTCTTGCATTGACATCCATTCTTGCTGGAGTAACGCTTTTTGTGGCACACCTTAGTTGGATGGATCCACAAATTACCAATCTTGTACCCGTTTTAAAATCATACTGGCTCAATATCCATGTTTCAGTTATCACAGCAAGTTATGGTTTCTTAGGATTATGTGCGCTTCTAGGCTTCTTTACTTTAATTTTATTTATCATAAGAAGCACAAAACCAACCAAACGTAACGTTGAAATTGAACGCAACATTATTGAAGCAACACGTATTAATGAAATGGCGATGATTTTAGGACTGAGCCTTTTAACCATTGGTAACTTTTTAGGGGGTGTTTGGGCCAATGAATCGTGGGGCAGATACTGGGGATGGGATCCTAAAGAGACGTGGGCTTTAGTTTCAATTCTCTTTTATGCAGCTGTGGTGCATTTAAGATTTATTCCCAAATTTAATACACCTTTTGCGTTTGCAGTTGCTTCAACGATTACTTTCTCTTCCATTATTATGACTTATTTTGGCGTTAATTTTTATCTTTCAGGTATGCATTCCTATGCTGCAGGTGACCCAATTCCTGTGCCATCTTTTGTCTATTATACCGTTGCCATTGTTGCTCTTGTCATTGCTCTGGCGTATCCTAAACGGGGTATCTCTAAAACCTTATAAATACAAAGAGGGATATTAATCCCTCTTTTAAGTTTGTGCTATAATAGGCAAAAATTTAAGAGGCTCTCCGTCATGCAAGAGAATTATCTCATAATAGCGATTGTTGCTGTTATTGCCATTGTTCTAATCACCTTATTTATTATTGTTGCAAATTTACAAAAAACTGTTGTTGTAGAAGTGACGCATCATACACAAGAACAAGAAGATAAAGCTCGAAAAGTAGTGATTGAAGAGTTAGTCGATATTGCTGCCAAACGTACTTCTTCTCGCAATGATCTTACCAATGCAATCCTCAAAGTAGCCAAAGAGTGCCCTTTTCCTAACAAAGAAAAAGGAATAGCGCCAAAACTTTCTAAGGTCTATCTCAATTTTATCTTGCTTATTGCAAGCCATCGTAATGCTGATGCAAAATTGATAGCATTTATGGATGAAGAGCTTAAAAAAGCCAATCCTGATTATAAGCGAGAAATTGATTTGTATGAGAATGAGGGTATTAATCAAAGGGGTAATCGAATTTAAAGTAGGAAAATGGCGACCCCAGGGGGACTTGAACCCCCGTTCCCGCCTTGAGAGGGCGGTGTCCTAACCACTAGACGATGGGGTCGCACAAGTGTGTTTGTTTAGGACAATGGTGACCCGTGATGGATTCGAACCATCGACCACCTCCTTAAAAGGGAGATGCTCTACCGACTGAGCTAACGAGTCATGCTCAGACAGTTTCATAATACGATAAGAAAATGCTGAGGGAAAATAAAAAGTGGCGCGGCGGACGGGGCTCGAACCCGCGACCCCCGGCGTGACAGGCCGATATTCTAACCAACTGAACTACCGCCGCGCATAAATGGTGGTCGCTATAAGACTCGAACTTATGACATCCACCTTGTAAGGGTGGCGCTCTACCAACTGAGCTAAGCGACCATTAGAAACACTAAAGAAGAAATATCAATGGCGACCCCAAGGGGATTTGAACCCCTGTAACCGCCGTGAAAGGGCGGGATCCTGGACCACTAGACGATGGGGTCGCACAGATAAAATGGTGACCCGTGATGGATTCGAACCATCGACCACCTCCTTAAAAGGGAGATGCTCTACCGACTGAGCTAACGAGTCATTCACGTTCTTCTCGTAATGAGGCTGAAATTATAGAGAAAAAAAGTTCATTTGTCAAGACATTTTTTCACTTTTCAAAAAAATATTTTCACCTACATGTAAAAGCAACTTTAAGGCATGGTACGCACTTTGTGTTTGAATATACTCGCGATCACCTTCCAAAAGAAGTCTTTCAATGAGAATATTACCCTCTTTATTGCGAGCACCTACGTAGACCGTACCAACAGGTTTTTCAATACTTCCACCCGTTGGACCTGCGATACCGCTCGTTGCTATGGCAAAATCAGAAAGGCTAGCATTGAGAACTCCTTCAAGCATTTCACGCACACAGAGTTCACTGACTGCTCCAAAGCGCTCAAGCGTGTCGTTACTGACTCCCAACCATGACTCTTTGATTTCATTAGAGTAAGTAACAAGCCCCCCTTTGAAAACAGCTGAAACGCCTGAACGTTTAGTAAGCATAGAGGCTATGAGTCCTCCGGTACAGCTTTCTGCAATACTGAGTGTCTTTCCATGGGCTTGAAGTGATTCTGCGATATGTTCAATGACATCAGGGTGATTGATTACTTTTTGAGGAAGAAGCGATTTTGCTGCTTTAAAAAAGCTTTCTAAATTGCCATATTTATTGGAGATTGCTTCGATGGTCATCCAGCCATCAATAATTTTTGCGGGAGTAATGCGAATCTCAAAATTTTGGGCTAAGGGTTCAAGTAAGATTTTAAGAGAATCTTCATCAATATTGATAATGGAAAATAGGGCTGAACTATTTTTATTCTCGATTAAAACAGTAGGAAGCTTTTTATTTTCACTGGCTTTGATAACATTTATGAGTTTACTATCGCGTTCCAAAAGATAGCTGTTTTCTTCAAAATGGACTGTCTTAGAAGGAATGAGCATACCTCCTTTAAGTTCTAGGGACTCTTCCCCAAGCGTTGCAATGACTTTATTGACAAGATTAAAACTATCATTAGCTGTGACAATGACGATTTCATCAGCATGTGTGATAGACTCTTCTAAGACAAAGAAGAGGTCTTTATCATTTTTATCAATATAGACAGTTTGATCAGGAAGATCAAGATGTTTGATAATCGTTGCATGAATATAGTTTAAAAATGGCAGATTGTATCGCAGCGCTTTTCCAACTACGATCAAAGAGCTTTTCATAGGAATCCCTTTTTTTGTTTTTTTAATAGAGTTCCGCAAGAACTCTTAGCACGTTTTGAAGCAAAGCTTTAAACATTACATTAACACTAGATTTTCTTTGGCACAAGCCATGCACCCTTTGATGCTTTGAACTACTACTAGGGCATTAAAGCTTGCCAACTGTATTGGCGGACTCAAACTTAGAGTCATAACGTATCTCGTATTATACCGTAAGTGCTTCTTAAATCGTTTTTAGATAAACTTGCCTCATTTTAAGAGACGCTTACATGTAAAGAGTTGTAGCTTCCAAGGAGAAATAAATAGATGGACTATAAAGAGACCTTGCTTCTTCCTCAAACCGATTTCCCAATGCGTGGCAATCTTCCTCAAAATGAGCCTGCACGTTATGCCAAGTGGTTTTCCAAAGAGGAGAGCGCTTATGCAAAAATGATCAAAAATAGAGAAAATGCCCCAACGACATTTATTCTTCACGATGGTCCTCCGTATGCCAATGGACACATTCACATTGGACATGCCCTTAATAAAATTCTCAAAGATGTGATCGTCAAAACCCACTATTTTTTTGGTGAAAAAGTACGTTATGTTCCCGGTTGGGATTGTCACGGTTTGCCCATTGAGCAACAAGTGGAGAAAAATCTTGGGAAAGAGAAAAAAGATGCCCTTCCCAAAAGCAAAATTCGTGAGTTGTGTCGTGAACATGCACGTAAATTTATTGATATTCAACGTGAAGAGTTTAAATCCCTAGGTGTTATTGGCGATTGGGATAATCCCTATATGACGATGAAATTTAAATTTGAAGCCGACATCTACCGCGCATTGTGTGGCGTTGCCGATAAAGGACTTTTGGTTGAACGCAGTAAACCGGTTTACTGGTCATGGGCGGCACGTAGTGCGTTAGCCGAAGCCGAAGTCGAGTATGAGGACAAAGAAGATTATTCTATTTTCGTTGCTTTTGCACTGAGTCCTGAAGCTAAGGCAAAACTAGCAATCAGCACGGATGCTTCAGTTATTATCTGGACAACAACGCCGTGGACACTGCCTGCGAATGTGGGAATTGCGTTTAGTCCTGATGAAAACTATGTGCTTACGAGTGACGGTTATATCGTCGCTGAGCCTTTACATGTAAAACTGTTAGAGCAAGGTGTGGTGAAAGGTGAAATCGTTAAAACCTTTAAAGCGAGTGTGCTTGAAAATAGTTTTGCTCTTAATCCACTGAATGGACGTAAATCACAGTTTGTTTTAGGGGAGCATGTAACGATGGATGGCGGAAGTGGCTGTGTTCATACCGCACCGGGGCACGGCGATGATGACTACAAAGTAGGGCTTCGTTACGGTCTTGAAGTGATTATGCCTGTGGATGAGAGAGGTTGTTACGATGAAACTGTCGTTCGTTTAGGATTGCTTCCTGATGCGCAGAGTTTTGTCGGTGAGCATATTTTTAAATGCAACGAGCGTATTTTGGAGCTTTTGGGCGACAAACTTCTGAAATGTTCAAAATTTACCCACTCCTACCCATTTTGTTGGAGAACACATCAACCGGTCATTTACCGTGCAACCAAACAGTGGTTTGTGGCGATGGATGAAGCGGTTGACGGACGTGAGAGCCTTCGTAAAATGGCCATGGACGAGCTTCAAAAGGTTCGTTTCTACCCCAAATCTGGCATTAACCGTTTGGGCTCAATGATCGAAAATAGACCGGATTGGTGCATTTCCCGACAAAGAGATTGGGGTGTGCCAATTGCATTTTTTAGAGATAAAACGACGGGTAAACCGATTTTTGATGCGAACGTTGTCACGCATATCGCTAATATTTTTGAAGAAAAAGGTGCGGATGCGTGGTGGGATTTAGAGATTGAAGACCTTTTGGTCGCCAATAGCGGTTATAAGCCTGAGAATCTTGAAAAAGTGATGGACATCTTGGATGTTTGGTTTGACAGTGGTAGCACGTGGAAAGCGGTACTTCAATCTCCAGATTACGATGCGGGGGATTATCCTGCGTCAATGTATTTGGAAGGCAGTGATCAACATCGTGGTTGGTTCCAAAGTTCACTCTTGGTCAGTACTGCCAACAACGGCATTGCGCCGTACGGTAAAATCTTAACCCATGGTTTTACGGTTGATGAAAAAGGCGAGAAGATGAGCAAATCGAAAGGCAACGTTGTTGCGCCTACCGATATTGCAAAAAGCCATGGTGTCGAAATTCTTCGTCTTTGGGTTGGAACCAGTGAATACACGACGGATCTTAAAATCAGTGACAATATCTTAAAACAAATCAGCGAACAGTACCGAAAAATTCGTAATACGTTCCGATTTTTATTGGCAAATATTAATGATTTAGAGACTCTTTTGCCCTACTCGCAAATGAGCGTTTTGGATCAATGGATTTTAGTCCACGCCAAAGCGGTTTTTGATGAGGCGCAGGGGTACTTTAGAGAGTATGAATTCTCCAAAGGATTTGCGCTTTTGAACCATTTTATCGCTGTGGAACTCAGCGGAATTTATCTCGATATTTCCAAAGATAGGCTTTATTGTAACGCTAAAAACGACACGATTCGTCTCTCTGCGCAAAGTGCGATGGCGATGATTGCCGAGAAATTGATGGTCTTGATGGCTCCAACGTTGACCTATACGATTGATGAGATGATGGAGTATGCACCTGCTATCTTAAAACAAAAAGGCGAAAGTGTTTTTGACCTTGTGTACGAGTCACTGCCAAATATGACAACATCGTTTGAAGAAGCTTATATGGTCGAAGCGCGTGAAAAATTCTTTGAGATCGTTGATGCGCTCAAAAAAGAGAAAATCATCAAATCAACCCTAGAGTTGGTGCTTCAAACCAGTTCTCCTAAAATTGCAGCCTTGGAAAAAGTGGATGCGGAAGATTGGTTTACCGTGAGTAAGGTGATTGAACATATGGAAACAGGTGAAATGGGCGTATTTGAAGTCGCAGGCGATCACTTTAAAATCTTTAAAGCTGCCAAATGCAAATGTCCGCGTTGTTGGAAATATCGCGCTAAAAGCGAAGAAGAGCTGTGCCACCGCTGTAATGAGGCTTTAAATGTTTAATTTCAGTGCTCCTGTGCCGTTAAGTTTTGTTTTTATAACCATTGGCGCGATTTTCGCAGTCATTGGTGTGTGTATTTATCTGATCAATGTCAAAACAAAAAAATTGAAATCTGCTGATAAAGGCAGTAAACTTTAACAAACCACAAAGTGAAATGAGTTCTGTTTTGCGTGTCTTTGTGCAAAGTATTTTATAAATAACGATAAAGGAGAGGCGTTGATAACCTTAAAAGAGGCATTAAAACTTCCCAAAGAAGAGATCGAAGCGTTTCGAACTGATTTAAAGCAAAAAATAGAAGCAACAAAAAGTTTGGGTGCTTATATCGAACAGCTTACAGGTAAAGCGATTAGTGAGTATGGTTCAGGCATTCCGATTGCCATTAAAGATAATATTCAAGTCAATGGTTGGGAAGTTACCAGTGGCTCTAACATCCTTCAAGGTTATGTTGCCCCTTACAATGCAACGGTTATTGACAATATGTTACGTCATGGGCTCTCTCCATATGGGCGTACCAATATGGATGAATTTGCGATGGGAAGCTCCACTGAATCCTCGTTTTATGGAAAAACCTTAAACCCGCACAATCCAAAATGTGTCCCAGGTGGTAGTAGTGGTGGTAGTGCCGCTGCAGTTGCCGCGGGCATTGCCATTGCAGCCCTTGGAAGCGATACGGGTGGAAGTATTCGTCAACCCGCCGCTTTTTGTGGCTGTGTTGGATTAAAACCAACCTATGGCAAAGTCAGCCGTTACGGTTTGGGTGCGTATTCAAGCTCACTTGACCAGATTGGACCGATTACGCAAAATGTTGAAGATGCGGCGATTTTATATGACATTATTGCAGGGCATGAGCCTAAAGACTCTACCAGTGCCAACATAGCGCACCAAAGCGTTGCAGACAAACTGAACGCTGATCGTAAAATGACGATTGCTGTGATTGAGAATTACCTCAATGAAGCGAGTCCTGAAGTGCGAGAGCGCATGATGGATGGCATTCGCGCACTCGAAAAAGCGGGACATAAAATTATTTATCGCAATTTTATTAACTCTAAATACGACATCGCAACCTATTATGTGATTGCAACAGCCGAAGCGAGTGCTAACCTCAGTCGTTATGACGGTGTTCGTTATGGTAATCGTGGTAGCAATGAAAACCTCAAAGAAATGTTTATTCAAAGCCGAAGCCTTGGTTTTGGAGAAGAGGTTAAACGAAGAATCCTTTTGGGAACCTTCGTTCTAAGCAGTGGGTATTATGATGCATATTACATCAAAGCACAAAAGGCACGTCATTTTATAAAAGCGCAGTATGAAGCAATTTTTAAAGAGGCTGATCTGATTTTTATGCCTGTAACTCCAACGAGTGCGTTTGAGTTTGGTTCAAAAGCAGATCCATTGGAGATGTACTTGAGTGATATTTACACTATTTCACTCAATCTTACAGGGCTTCCTGGTATTTCGATTCCTCTTGGAATGGATAGCAAAGGGCTTCCTGTTGGCGGACAACTTATTGGTCAAGCGTATGGTGAGCAAGCACTTTTAGATGGAGCGCTGAGCTTAGAGAGAGAATTAGGGTTATAGGAGAAGGACACACATGAAAATTAGAAAAAGAGCATTAACATTTGAAGACGTATTATTGGTACCAAAGTATTCAGAGATTTTGCCTAAAGAGGTTGATATTAAAACAAAATTAACGAAGAATATCACACTGAATATCCCTCTGGTATCGGCTGCAATGGATACCGTAACAGAGCACCGTGCGGCGATTATGATGGCGCGTCTTGGGGGACTTGGCATTATTCATAAAAATATGGATATTGAATCTCAGGTGCGTGAAATCAGACGTGTTAAAAAAAGTGAAAGCGGTATCATCATTGATCCTGTTTCCATTAAAGCCAAAGCGACGCTTAAAGAAGCACTTGCCATTATGTCAGAGTACCGCATTTCAGGTGTTCCTGTAATTGATGATAACGATATATTGATTGGTATTTTAACCAATCGCGATCTTCGTTTTGAAAATGACTATAGTAAAAATGTTGAAGAGCTCATGACAAAAATGCCTTTGATCACCGTTAAAAAAGGCACAACGTTGGATGATGCCGAAGCAATTTTTAGAACCAATAAAGTTGAAAAACTTCCTATCGTGGATGAAAACAATAAACTAGCGGGTCTGATTACAATTAAAGATCTTAAAAAGCGCCAAGAGTATCCTCATGCCAACAAAGACGAGTTTGGTAGACTTCGTGTGGGAGCTGCTATTGGTGTGGGTCAACTGGATCGTGCTCGTGCGCTCGTGGAAGCGGGTGCTGACGTTTTAGTTTTAGATTCAGCACACGGTCACTCCAAAGGAATTATTGATACTGTTAAACTGATCAAAAAAGAGCTTAAAGTTGATATTATTGCAGGGAATATTGCAACTTCCGAAGCGGCACTTGCTCTTGTTGAAGCGGGAGCTGATGGCATTAAAGTAGGTATTGGACCTGGAAGTATTTGTACCACACGTATTGTTTCAGGTGTAGGTGTCCCTCAAATGACGGCAATCGAAGAGTGTTCCGATGTGGGGCGTAAATATGGTGTTCCCATTATTGCTGATGGTGGTATTAAGTATTCAGGTGACTTTGCAAAAGCGTTAGCTGCTGGAGCTCAAAGTGTTATGGTTGGAAGTTTACTTGCTGGAACCGATGAGAGCCCAGGTGAGCTTATTACGTACCAAGGACGCCAATATAAAACCTATCGTGGTATGGGAAGTATTGGGGCGATGACGAAGGGAAGTAGTGATCGTTATTTCCAAGAGGGAACGGCTGCTGATAAACTTGTCCCCGAAGGTATTGAAGGACGTGTTCCTCATGCTGGTTCTATTCGCGATGTCATTTTCCAACTGGTGGGAGGCCTTAGGTCTTCTATGGGCTATGTGGGTGCACGTGATATTATTGATTATCAAGAAAAAGCTGAATTTGTTGAAATTACCAGTGCGGGTCTTAAAGAGAGCCACGTGCATGATGTTATCATCACACACGAAGCACCAAATTACAGAGTAAACTAAGCATTATATTTTTTACATGTAAAAAATATTCTGTCTCGAAAGAGACAAGCTTCAGTGCCACAGCGGCGAGCGTAGGTTTTTGGGCTTTGCCTAAAAACCGTGGTAAAAAGTAATAAGGAAATGTGTGAAAATTCAAACAGCTATTGCCCATTTTGATGAACCGCTCTATTTAGAGAGTGGTCGTATCTTAGAAATCTATGATCTTAAGTATGAGACGTATGGTGACATGAACGAGACCAAAAGCAATGTCATTGTTGTCTTTCATGCCCTCACTGGAAGTTATCATGCGGCAGGTCGCTATGAAGGTGAAACAAAGGCTGGTTGGTGGGATCCTCTCATAGGCGATGGAAAAATCATTGATACAACCAAGTTTTGTGTCATTTGCGTCAATATCCTAGGAAGTTGTTTTGGCTCAACGGGACCTATGAGCATCAATGCTAAAACCAAAGAACCACTACGCCTTAAATTTCCCGTTTTAACGATCAGTGATATGGTTAGAGCACAAATGAATCTTTTTACCAGATTGGGGATCAAAGAGGCGTATGCGATTATTGGGGGCTCTCTTGGGGGCATGCAAGGGCTGTGTATGTCCATTGAGTATCCTGATTTTGCTAAACGGGTTATACTGCTTGCAACCACATACGCGACAGGTCCTTGGGCGATTGCATGGAATAAGATCGCGATAGAGGGTATCGTGAATGACCCACGTTTTAAAAATGGCAATTACGACGCCTCTGATTTTGAAGAAGAAGGGCTGCTCAGTTTTGCGATTGGTCGAATGGCGGGGCATATTAGCTTTTTAAGTCCTTATTCGATGAATAAAAAATTTGGACGCAATTACGTTGAGACGGACGGTCTGTACGAGCTTTTTGGACGTTTTCAGGTGGAGCGTTACATGGAGTATAATGGTTACAGTTTTGCCAAGCGATTTGATCCATTAAGCTATCTCTACATCATTAAAGCGATGAATATATTTGATGCAACACGTAATTATGACTCGTTAGAAGACTCGCTTAAGTTTATCAAAGCAAAACTCACCCTTATTTCATTTCAAGGCGATTGTCTGTTTATGCCTGAAGAGATGGCTTTGATTAAGACAACGATGGAAAATATGGGCAGAGCTGATCGTGTGGATTATGTCTGCATTGACAGTCAGTATGGGCACGACGCCTTTTTAGTTGAGTATGACAAGTTTGATTTTTACATTAAAAAAGCACTGGAAGCGAAGGTATAAGATGAAAGAAGAGAAACAAAGTTTTGAAACAAAGCTTGAGAACGCCAAAGTGATTTTAGAGACACTTTCAAATCCTGAGCTCTCCTTGGAAGAGGGAATGAAAAAATACCAAGAAGGTATTGCCATTTTAAAAGAAGCAACCAAAATGCTTGAAGAGGCAAAACTGACCTATACAAAATTGCAAGAGAAGGAAGCATTGGCATGAAAATAGCGGCATTGCAACTCAGTACACTCCCAATGAGCGAAGCAAAACTCGATTATTACTTTCGCATTTGCAAACAAAAAGAGGTTGAGGTGGTGCTGTTAAGTGAATACGCACTCAACAGTTTTTTCAAAGAGTTAGAAAGTATGCCACTTTCCATGATTAAAGAGCAATCCAATCATAAAATTGAAGTTTTGAAAAAATTGTGTGCGGATTATGATTTGCATGTCATTGCTCCGATTGTCAATATTAAAGGGGAGTTTTGCTACAAATGCAATGCTCATTTTTCGGCTAAATCGGTGCATTTTTTTGATCAACAATTTTTAATTAATTATAAACACTGGAATGAAGAGAAATTCTTTGCCAATACCGTTTCAAAATATGTATTGCCTATCTTTTTACACAATGGTATTCGCTTTGGTATCGTCAGTGGGTATGAACTTCATTTTGACACTGTTTGGATGGAAGTCATGAAGAAAAATGTGGATGTAGTCCTTACACCGACTTCATCCACATTTGATTCAGCACACCGTTGGGAAGAGCTTCTTAAAATGAGAGCCATGTTAAACAATGTTTATATTTTAAGAGCTAACCGTGTGGGAAGTTACAAAGAAGAAGAGACGTGGCAATTTTACGGCAAAAGCAGTCTGATTTCTCCTTTTGGCGAAGTCGAGCTCACCTTAGGCGATAAAGAAGAGATGCTGGTCGCGACCATCGAAAAAGAAAGCCTTGCGGAAGCGCGAAAGCTTTGGGGATGGAAAAAACAGGTAAGTAAGCGAGAAAGCGTATGATGCACTATTTCCACAGACAAGTACAGCTCTGGGGAGAAGAGACACAACAAAGTTTACAAAGTAAAAAAATTGTCATCATTGGTTGTGGAGGGCTAGGAAGCTCTTTAGCGTACGCGCTAGGAAGTTCGGGTATTGGTGAAATTCACCTCGTGGATTTTGATGAAGTGAGTGTGCATAATATTCATCGTCAAATTGCTTTTAAAGTAGGGGATGAGGGAAAACTCAAAGCCGATGTGGTCAAAGAGAGCATTGAAGCGCGTTGCCCTTTTGTCAAAGTTTATGCGCATATCGGACGTTTGGAAGTCTTTACATGTAAAGAGATTGAAGTCGATCTTATCATCGATGCAACCGATAATTTACCAACACGTAGCTTAATTGATGCCTATGCCAAAGAGGTAAAAACACCGTGGGTTTATGGTTCTGTTGAAGCGTTTAATGGGCAAGTTTGCTTTTTTGAGCAGAGTAGTTTTTCTGCCTTTAAGATTAGTGACAAAAAACCTTCCGGTATTGCTGCTCCTATTGTGATGCACATAGCCTCGTTGCAAGCCAATTTAGCATTGCGCTATCTAGCGGGGCTCAGCGTTAAAAAAGATTTGCTTTATTATCTGTTTATCAATGAAGAGGGTGAACTCATCACCCAAAAATTTGGAATGCTACACTAAAAATTGTTTTACATGTAAAAGGAAAACCATTGCATTTTGAACCTTATCCCTTTGAAAAATTAACGGAATTATTAAAAGATATTACGCCCAACAGTGCGTATCCAGCGGTTACCTTAACCATTGGTGAACCACAGTTTGAGACACCTGATTTTATTCAAGAAGCACTCAAAGAAAATGCGCATTTACTCAAAAAATACCCCAAATCTTCGGGCGAAGCATATGTCAATGACGCACAACGCAGTTTTGTGAAAAAGCGTTTTGGCGTTGAACTTAAAGCCAGTGAGTTAATCTCTGTTTTTGGAACGAAAGAGGTGCTCTTTAATTTTCCACAGTACCTTCTCCACGACAAACAAAACCCTGTGATGGCGTATCCAAACCCTTTTTATCAAATTTACGAAGGTGCAGCCATTGCAAGTCGCGCTCGAGTTGTGCATCTGAATTTGACGAAAGAGAACGGATTTAAGCCAGATATTCATTTAGCTGCTCTTAAAGAAGCGGATTTGATTATTCTTAATTCTCCCAATAACCCTACCACTTCGGTGTTAAGCCTTGAAGAACTAGGTGAGTGGGTAAAGTTTGCCCTAAAATACGATATTGTTCTTCTCAATGATGAGTGTTACAGTGAACTTTACGTGGGCGAAAAGCCAGCCTCTTTGTTGGAGGCCTCTTTACATGTAGGCAATGATACCTTCAAAAATATTTTGGTTCTGAATTCTCTTTCCAAACGAAGTTCAGCTCCTGGTTTACGATCAGGTTTTATTGCAGGCGATGAGAGAATCCTCAGTGGTTATGCAAAGTATCGCACCTATGTGGGAGCAGCGATTCCCTTGCCGCTCCAGAAAGCATCGGCTGCAGCGTGGAATGATATGGAACATGTGGAGTTGGCACGTGCACAATACGCAAAGAATCTTTACTTAGCACATGAAATTTTAGGCGTACCTGCCATTAATGCAACGTTTTATGTTTGGTTAGAAGTGAAGAATGATTTGGAGTTTACATGTAAGCTGTATGAGCAGAAAAATATCAAAGTTTTGCCAGGTCGTTTCTTAGGGCGTGGCGGAGTTGGTGAAAACTATGTGCGCATTGCTCTTGTTGAAAATAGTGTGAAAACAGAACAAATTTTAAAAGAGATTAGCGATTTTATTTCTGCTTCAAAATAAGCAGTCTAGCTTTTCAAGCTTGGCTTGTAAAGCGTGTAAAAATAGATTATGTATGAAGGATAATGGTTGAAAAAGGTTCATTTTGTAGGAATCGGCGGAATCGGGCTTTCCGCATTAGCAAAATATTTAAAACAAGAGGGTTATGAGATTACAGGTTCAGATGTTAAAGCCAGTAAAATTACAGCAGGCTTAGAAGAGATGGGCATTTCTGTGCATATTCCTCACGATCCAGCGTGTATTACCGATCAAGATTTAGTGGTGTTTTCAGCGGTTATTAAACCTGATAATATAGAGTTAGTCAGAGCACGTGAGAAAAATATGACGATCATGCCACGTCGTGAAGCTCTTTTGTTTATTTTGAAAAATAGACGTGTTTTTTCAGTCTGTGGAGCACATGGCAAAAGTACAACCAGCGCGATGCTCGCTTCGATGGTAGAAGGCTCTTTAGTTATTGGTGCAGAGAGTAAGCAGTATGGCTCTAATATGTACTACAAAGAGGGAAATAATGTTATTTTTGAAGCCGATGAGAGTGACGCGAGCTTTTTAAACTCCAATCCGTACATTGCGATTGTCACCAATGCTGAGCCTGAGCATATGGAGTATTATAATTATGATTATGACCGATTTTATGGTGCATATCGTCACTTTTTAGAGAGTGCTAAGATTCGTGTCATTAATGCAGAAGATCCCTTTTTGAGTACCCTTCATGAGCTTGAAGCAGATCGCCTTTATCCAAGTCGAGATATTAGTGGTATTGAAACTGTGATGCGAAACGGTGAACCTTTTACCTCATTCGTTCTTAAAGATTTAGGACATTTTGAAGTGTGGGGGATTGGTGCCCATATGGCACTTGATGCTTCACTCGCAATTTTGGCAAGTTTGCATGAGATGGATGTCGATACGGCACGCGAAAAATTGAAAAGCTACCAAGGGATTAAAAAGCGTTTTGATCTTTTGACAAAGAGTGAAAATTTTGCACTCATTGATGATTATGGTCATCATCCCACTGAGATTAAAGCAACATTGCAATCAGCCAAAAAATATGCTGAACTCATGGGACTTACAAAGATTACAGCGATTTGGCAACCACACAAATACTCACGTACGATTGATAATTTAGAGAGTTTTGTCAACTGCTTTGAAGGCGTGGATCAGCTTATCATTTTACCGGTTTGGAAAGCAGGTGAAAAAGAGGTTTTCATTGATTTCGAAAAAGAGTTCGCACGCTATGCGCCACTCTTACCACCACGAATTTATCGAAATGGAAATAGTATTGAGATATCTCCTTGCGAAGCGAACCAACACATAGTTAATGAAGGTTTGGTGATTAGTTTTGGTGCGGGAGATATAACCTATCAACTCAGAGGAGTTATGTGATGCAACTTTTACTTCTTTTAGCACTCGTGTTTCTTATTGCTTCTGTTATCGCTGCCAAAAAGAGCACTTTTTCTAAAAAAGCAAAAGGAGGACTGTTTATTGTCCTTGCCCTTCTCCTCGCTCTTGCCTGGTGGTATGAAGCACAAAGTCGTCAGAACAGTGAAGAAAACCGTTTGATGATTAGTGCGTTCAAACAAGGTAAATCGCTCTATTGTGATGGGCGAGAAATTTCTTCGGATACATTTGTTTTTGTGAATGGAACGCTTAGTTTTATTGCAAACAATAACAATCAAAATGACAGAGGTGTTGTCATCGATATAGCGACATGCACGCTTGAAAAAGTGAAAGTAAATCCCTAATGGAAAAACTTTTTTCAAAACTGGATTTGGTCGATTATGCCCAAAGCTTTAAACACTTTTTAGCACGTGAAAAACCCCTCTTTATGGAGGGTGATGCCAACTTGCATTATAAATTGATTCACGAGCTCCTTACCCGTGATCGCCTCAAGCCTCTGCCTGAAGTTCCTTCTTTGGATGTAGCACTCATGCATCTTAGTAAGATGGGGATACTTCGCCTCAATGAAATTTTTGCGTTTGTCCAAATTGTCAAATATATGCAATATCTCAAAAATATGTTGATTGATCAAAGTCTGGGCGAATGGATGGAACGAATTCTGATTCCGCAAGAGATTACACAAATTTGTGACTATTTTGATGAGAAAGGGGAACTAAAACCTAGCGTTGATGAGCAATTCGCCAACATTGCCCAAAGTCTCAAAATGGTGAAAGATGAGATGAACAGCACGCTTCGTCGTCTCATCTCCACTGAAAAAATAGCCCTCTATCTTGCCGATAAGCAGATTCACTATATCAATAATCAAGAAGCACTTTTGGTTCGCGGTGGTTTTAACCATGTGCTCAAAGGTAATGTTATTGGACGTAGTAGTAGTGGATTTTTCTATGTCGTACCTGAATCTTTAGGCAAACTCGTGAGTCGCGAAAGTGAACTGATAGACCGCAAAGAAGAGCTGGTTTACAAGTACGCCAAGCAAATCTCTTCAGTGTTTACGAAACAGCTCAAATTTTTGGGTTTCGTGAACAAAGAGTTTGATCGTTTTGATGCTTACTATGCCAGAGTGGCGTATGCGAGAGAAAAAGATATGGAGTTTGTGCTTCCTTCTAAGAGTAATACTATTAAACTTGAAAATTTTGCGCATCCAGCCCTTGTCAATCCAAAACCCATTACGATTAATTTTAGTAAACAGGTTTTAATGATAACCGGTGTGAATGCGGGTGGTAAGACAATGCTTTTAAAATCCATCCTCTCGGCTGCCATTTTGAGTAAATACCTGCTTCCAATGCGCATTGATGCCAAACATTCGAGTATTGGTTCTTTTAAAGAGGTATTTGCCATTTTGGATGATCCTCAAAATGTCAAAAATGACATTTCAACTTTTGCTGGGCGGATGAATGAGTTTAGTAAACTTTTTGGTAAGAAAGTAGCACTCATTGGTGTGGATGAGATTGAGCTGGGAACAGACGCGGATGAAGCGGCCAATCTTTTTAAAGTGATGATCGAAAAACTGATCGACAAAGAGATGAAAATCGTCATTACTACCCACCATAAACGCTTAGCTTCTTTGCTTGCCACGCATCCTGAAGTTGAACTTTTGGCCGCAATTTACGATGAAAAGAGCGAGCGTCCCACATACGGCTTTCTCAAAGGAACGATTGGTCGAAGTTATGCCTTTGAAACAGCCCTTCGCTATGGTATTCCTCAGTCTCTCGTTGCAGAAGCACGCGTTTTGTACGGCGAAGACAAAGAAAAGCTCAATGAGCTCATTCAAAAAAATATTGACTTAGAGCTTGAAATGCGCAAAACGTCAGAAGAGCTTGATGCGAGACTTCGTGAGGTAGAAAAACTTAAAGAGTCTTTGCGCGATGAAAAAGAGCGCGTGAGAGAAGAGTTTGATTCTGCATATTCTAAAATGTCAAAAGAGTTCAATCAAGCAATTGGTGAAGCAAAAAAAGCGATTAAAAGTTCGGATACCAAAGAGTCACATCGTCTGTTAAACAAAGCCAACCAATTGCACCAAGAGACACGTAAAGTGATTCCCGATCAAAAAGCAGAGCCTTTACATGTAAACGATAAAATCAAATACGGAAGCTCCAAAGGCATCATTAAAAGCATTAAAAAAGAGGAAGCAACCATCGAGTGTGATGGCATTATGCTTCGTGTCCCTCTCTCTAAACTCAAGCGAACGGGCAATCAACCTAAAGTGCATAAAGCAGGTGTTGTCATCTCCAAAGAGACACCGAGTGGTTCGATGATTTTAGATTTGCACGGGCTTAGAGCTGATGAAGCGGTTGAAAGACTTGATAAATTTTTAAGTGATGCTCTGATGAGTGGTTTTGATGAGGTTTTGGTGTATCATGGTATTGGTACGGGAAAGTTAGCGTATGCAGTAAGAACCTTTTTAAGCACCTATCCATCACTCGTTTCCTATGGTGATGCACCGATTAATATGGGTGGTTATGGTGCTACATTGATTAAACTTTAAAAAAGCTTGATGTTAGAGAATAAACGAAGAAAGAGTATCAACTCTAAACGATACTTCTTTAAAATAGAGGAATGATGTTAACAACAGAAGAACTTTTCTTAAAACTTTTACGCTTTGTCTCCGTAACACCTCATGATGATGGTGCTTTTGCGTTTATAAAAGAGTATTTGAATGATTTTGACGTTATCGAAGTGAACGTTGAAGAAACGAAAAATCTCTTTTTATATAAACGCTTTAGCGAAGGCCCCCATCTCTGTTTTGCGGGACATATTGACGTTGTACCCGCTGGGTTTGGATGGCAGAGTGAGCCGTTTGAACCTATCATTAAAGAGGGTGTTGTCTATGCTAGGGGTACGCAAGATATGAAAAGTGGCGTGTGCGCATTTTTACAAGCACTGAAGCAGACAGATTCTTTCAAAGGGACACTTTCAGTACTTCTTACCAGTGATGAAGAAGGAGATGCTAAACATGGCACTATTGAACTCCTCAAAGCGTTAAAAATTCGTTCTTTCTTACCAGACTATGCCATTGTAGCGGAGCCCACATCCGAAACAGTTTTTGGAGATGCCATCAAAATTGGGCGTAGAGGTTCTATCAATGGGGTCATTGAAATTACAGGCAAGCAAGGTCATGCGGCTTATCCTGAAAAAGCGGTCAATCCTGTCCATCAAGTAGCTTCCGTACTGCACAAACTTGCAGGTCATTTACTCGACAATGGTGATGAGGATTTTACCCCTTCCCAAATGGTTATTACTGACATTCGCGGCGGTATGGAAGTCACCAATGTCACTCCTGGAAATCTCAAGATTATGTTCAATGTCCGCAACTCAACTCAAACCGATATAGAAAAAATTCGTCTCTATGTAGAAGACGTTCTTCAGGGAATGAACTTTAGCCTCAGCCTCAGCCAAAGTGCGCAACCTTTTATTACATGTAAAGATTCTTTAATTATCAAAACACTCAAGAATGCGCTTTTACATGTAAACGGAAAAGTACCTAAACTTTCCACGGCGGGTGGAACCAGTGATGCACGTTTCTTTGGTAATTTTGGTGTTGCAACCGTCGAGTGCGGCGTGGTTAATGACACGATTCATGCTCCCAATGAGTGCTGCCCTTTAAGCGAAGTAGACTCTTTAGTGTCGGTATTTAAAACTGTAATTGAAAACTTTAAAAAGGAAGTTCTATGAAGATTGTTTCAACAACCAATGCACCTGCTGCTATTGGACCCTATTCGCAAGCCATTGTTGTGAACGACATGGTGTTTACTTCGGGACAAATTGCACTCAAACCCGATGGTAGCTTTCTAGAAGGTGATGTGGAAGCGCAAACCACTCAAGTATTGGAAAACCTCAAAGCAGTGCTTAAAGAGGCGGGAAGTAGTTTGAAAAAAGTGGTTAAAACAACCATTTTCTTAGCAAACATGGATGACTTTGCAAAAGTCAATGAGGTGTATGGCTCTTTCTTTAAGGAGAATAAACCTGCACGCAGTACGGTTGGCGTGAAATCACTGCCTAAAAATGCCTTAGTTGAAATCGAAGCAATCGCTGTAAAGTAAAAATTTTATTTTAAAGGTCTAAAATCAATTTTATTTAAAGTTGTTGTAGGACTTTTTATAATAGAATATCGCACCCTAAAATCTTAGAGTAGGAAGTTGTTTAGCATGACAAAAAATCACTATGACGTCTTGGTCGTCGGTGGCGGAATCTCAGGTGCAGCTCTTTTTTATGAGCTTGCAAAATATACAGACGTTAAGCGCATTGCGCTTGTCGAAAAATATGAGCGTTTAGCAAAATTAAATTCTGCTGGAACGTCAAATTCTCAAACCATTCACTGTGGTGATATCGAGACTAACTATACTCTAGAAAAAGCGAAAAAAGTCAAAGAGACTGCAAGCATGATTGCAAAATATTGTGTTGCGCATGGACACGAAGGTAAATTCTTATTTTCGCATCAAAAAATGGCAATCGGTGTGGGTGATACCGAAGTTGCTTATATGAAAAATAGATACGAAGAGTTCAAAGAACTTTATCCGTATTTAGAAGTCTTTGACAAAGAAAAACTCGCCAAAATTGAGCCAAAACTCATTTATGACCTTGATGGCAAAGAACGCCCTGATAACATTGTTGGTGTGGGTGTCGAAGGTGGGCAGTACAGTACTGTTGATTTTGGTGCCATGACAGAGAGTTTGGTTCATGAAGCGCAAAAGATTGAAGGCAAAGTCGCTGATGTCTTTTTGAACTCTCAAGTAACCAATATTACCAAACTTGGTGATATGCATGTTGTGATGACCAAAGATCAAACGTTTACGGCTGATTTTGTGGTAGTAAACGCTGGTGCACACTCCCTTTATCTTGCACACGATATGGGATTTGGTCTTGACTTTGCATGTTTACCCGTTGCAGGTAGCTTTTATATGACAAAGAAAAAAATGCTTAATGGTAAAGTTTACATGGTTCAACACCCAAAACTTCCATTTGCAGCATTGCATGGTGATCCTGATATTTTAGCCGATGGTTGTACCCGTTTTGGACCAACGGCATTGGTTCTTCCAAAATTGGAGCGCTATACAGGCGGTACGTATCTTGATTTCTGGCAAACATTACAGTTTGATAGTAAAGTGGCGAAAGTCTTTTATGATTTGATGAAAGATAGCGACATTCGAAATTATATCTTTAGAAACTTCTTCTTTGAAGTTCCTAAATTTGGTAAAGAGCTTTTCATCAAAGATGCGCGCAAAATTGTTCCATCATTGCAACTGGACGAGATTGAGTACGCCCATCACTTTGGTGGTGTAAGACCTCAAGTAATCAACAAAACAGAGAAAAAATTGATGTTAGGTGAAGCAAGCATCAATCCGGGAACGGGCATTATCTTTAATATGACGCCAAGCCCAGGTGCTACAAGCTGTCTTGGTAATGCCAGACGTGACGTAAAAATCGTTTGTGAATACCTAGGCCGTACTTTCAACGAAGCGCTCTTTAAACAAGAACTCGTCGACTAAATCTTATGGGGCTTTGAAATAAAGCCCCAAACAAAGCTTATCTATGATAAATCCTCTTGATCTTTACGCCAAAATCGAATCTTTAATCGGTTTTGATGCACAATATGAAAAACTCTACCAGATCTATTTGAGTTTGTTAAAACCTTTACATGTAAAGACTGTTTTAGATGTTGGATGTGGTAATGGCACGTTTTTGAAGCATTTGCAAAACGAGCAATTTGATGCCTATGGCATTGATAGAAGTGTTGCTATGGTTGAACGCTCCCTTACTTTAGGTGTGAATGCAAGTACCAAAGAGCTAGAGGAGTTTGGTGAAGCTTCGTTTGAATGCGTTGTTGCCATCGCAGATGTTCTTAATTACATCTCCCCTACAGAGATAGACTCTTTTTTGGAAGCAGTCGCAAGGGTTTTACCCAAAGAGGGTTATTTTATCTTCGATGTTAACACGCTGTATGGTTTTGAAGGTGTGGCAGATGGCGTTATGTGTCAAGATAAGGAAAACCAATTTTTATGCGTTGATGCAACATTTTCTGATAAAGAATTGTTAACAAAGATCGTTTTATTTGAAAAAGAGGGTGAGCTTTACCGCAAAGTTGAGGGCTCGATAACACAATACTTTCATCCACTTTCATTTTTCAAAAAGCTTAAAATGTTTAAACTCTGCTCTACCAAACCCGTCACACTTTTTGGCGACGAGTCTGATAAAACTATTTTAATTTTGCAAAAACGTTAACCCATTTTTTGTAAAAATGTGTTGAGCATTGAGTTTTGCTGATCTATCTTAGTGTCCGTATTAAGTTTATCCATGAGTTGTTTGCGAAAATCACTCAACATTTGGTCTAAACTTGCTAGTGCTTCGGCTCGCGCATTCCCAGTTAATGGAGGTTGAGCATCGGCACTTAATCCTAGTTTGTCTTCTAATTCTGCTTTTTTCTCTTCAATCATTTTTTCAATTTTTTCATTGTTATAATCTTGGAAAAAAGTAAGAGCACCTTTTGTTCCTAAGGTTTTTTTGAACTCGTCTACCATCATATCCGATTCTGTTGGTTCGGTCGCTGCTGGTTTATTGGGATTAACATTGTTACTGTTATTGCTCGCAAGTTGACTTTCCAACTCATCAGCGAAAGAAGAAAGGGCTGAATCCTCTTTTTTGGGCGCTATACTTGTACTCGTATCTGTAAAGATGGGTCCAATGTGCATTCTGTTGTCATCGGTTATTGTCATTATGACTCCTTTGATTGGGTTGTTTCTAACAAGCAAAAAAGGTTCCTATGTTAGAATAACAAAAAATAAAGGGGATAGCATGATGCGTGTTGATGAGGCAAAAAATTCTGATATGGAATCTTTAGTTGATTTACTGATACTTCTTTTCTCCCAAGAGGCTGAATTTACTCCCAAACGTGATAGTCAACGCGCTGGTCTTCAGCTCATTTTAGACGATCCACAGGTTGGGACACTTTTCGTTTTAAAAGAGGAAGACAAAATCATCGGCATGGTCAGCCTTTTATGGACAATCAGCACAGCATTGGGTGGACGTGTTGCTTTTTTGGAAGATATGGTAGTTGATACTGCATGGCGAGGAAGAGGCGGTGGACATATGCTGGTTGAACATGCCATAGCTTATGCAAAAAAACTTACATGTAAACGCATTACACTTTTAACGGACACTGACAATTTAGCCGCACACCATTTTTATCAGCAGTTTGGATTTCAAACCTCTGTGATGCAACCTATGCGTTTGATACTGACTGATCAATAAAAAGAGTATGTCATAAGTGCATAAACATTTTTGCAAAAAATATCTGAAAGTAGTACCATACAACATTATGATAGAGCTTAGGAGATATTTTTGAGACGTTTTTTTGTGTTAGCCTTCACTCTTTTGAGTATGCTTAATGCTGCCAATACACCAGCATATGATCCTGCGACTTTGTATCAAGAGGTTGTTCAGAAAATTAAAGATGAGTCCATAACTTCTGTTGATGAAAAACGACTGATGAACAGATGTTTGGATGGAATGGTCAATAGTGTTGATCCAAATGGGCGCTATTTGAACGAAGAAGAATATGAAACGTTATACCTCAGTTCTAAAGCAGTAGCTGGAGTTGGACTATTTTTGGCAGAAAAGCATAATCATATCTTTGTAAAATCGGTCGTTGATCACTCTCCTGCACAAAAAGCAAATCTTCAAAAAGACGATGAAATTGTTCAGATTGACGGGATACTGGTTCGTGACTTAAATTTTGAAGAAGTTGTCGCAGCACTAAGGGGGTCACCCAATACGAAAGTAAAATTAGGTATCTTAAAACCTAATAGTTTTAAATCTATTGAAGTACAAGTCATGCGTAAAGTTGTGACGATTGATTATATTACTTCCTTGATGTTTGAAGGCGATATAGCCTATGTTAAGGTGAGTTCTTTTGCACAAAATGCCCTTTTAGAAATGTTGGATGACATACAGTATCTTTATAATCTTCAACACAATAAACTAGACGGGATGATTTTGGATCTTCGCGATAATCCCGGTGGGTATTTTATCAGTGGCATAGCCCTTACGTCACTCTTTTTAGAGAAAGATAAGCCTATCATTAATGTGAAAAGTCGGCACAAAGAAGAAAAAAAGCAGTATATCAATACACCACAAGATTATGACGGAATGGAATATGTTGAAAAAATTGAAGCACTCTCTTTTTTAAAAACCATTCCATTGGTCATTTTAGTCAATAATGACTCCTCTGGTAGTTCTGAAATCGTAGCTTCGGTATTGCAAGAGTATAATCGTGCAACAATTATCGGCACTCCAACGTTTGGCAAAGATACTTTTGCCACTCTTTTCCCTCTATCTACTACTGCGTCAGCCGTAAAATTTGCAACAGCAAGGTGGAGCACTCCAAAAGGGAAAAGTGTTTGGCCCAATGGAGTAACACCCAATATTGAGGTTATGCAAGAGAGCGAAGAAGACGATAAACCCTTAAGTGAGGCTTTACGTGTCTTAAAAAAGAAGTAATTACTTCGTGATAAACATGTAAAATGGTTTTTCATCCAACTGCATATCAATCCAAACGCCATTAGAACCCAAAGTATCGCTAAGGGCTACTTGTAAAGAGAGATAGGTTTTAGGAAGTTCAAAGAGCACTTTGAGTTTTTTGTTAGAAAAAATTGCTTTTGCAGAACCTGTAATAATATTACAAAACTCCGCAACCCCATCAACAATCGCAGCCGTGTCATCTGCTTCAAGGCTCTCTCCTAGCATAGCCTCAAGTGCAATAAGAGCAAGTTCTCTTGGAAATATAAGAAAGAAAGAACCGGAAATCTCACCTTTAAATTTCATAGCCGCAATAATCACTTGCGGTGGAATTTTTTCATTAAACGGTCTGATCTCGTGTTTGATTTTTTGAGCTTCAAGACCTGTAATTGTGACGAGGGAATTAACGGCCGTATCAATAAAAACAGGGAGATTCATAATGAGTTGTCTAGAAAGTCCTAAACTTTGTGTAGCCGAAACTTTGCTTTTTGATTGGTTGATCGCCGTATGGGTAATGGTCATATCGTATTTTTTAGCAGAGGCTTTGAGTTTAAAATCTTCTGCATCATGGGCATGAACAATCGAATATCCAAGCTTGATAAGTTCACTGGAAATTTTATCAGCATTCTCTTTATCATCATCATAAATCAGTACCGCAAGCTCTTTTTTGAGCGCACTTGGGTTAAAAAAAAGAAGGGCGGTGTTAATGTTTTGAAAGAGTTTAACCGATGTATTTGCGCTAAGTTTTTTGAGATAGGTAAACGTATCTTTTTTATAGTCACCAATGGCTATTGGAAGATCAATTGCTTGGCTAAGTTTTTCAAGTTGTGTTACAAGATTTGCAAGGTTTGGATCTTCTTTAACAAAAGGAGAATAAGGAGCTTCTCTGAGTGAAACAAGAATACCTTTAATGTTTTTTTCTTTCAAAGAAATTTTTTGACCCAAGATCGTATTGCACAAAACTGTATTACGGCTCTCAAGAATAGTTTCATTGTAGTTAAAAATTAAAATAGAATGTTGGATGGTGTTTGTCATGGACTTCGCTCAACCGTTTTATTAATTAGGATTATGAGTATAGATAATAGCACAGAAAGCTTTTAATTTGGTTGAAATGATCTAAGGTATAATACAAGCTTACAAAAATTAAGAGGTATAAAAAGTCGATGAAATCTCATTTTGTGGACATTGATAACGCAGTTAAACACTATGTTGCCAATGAAATTGACATTGAAAAAAATAAGGAACTCGAAGAGCTGATATTTTTTTCAAGTTATACAATTAAATTTGATGTTTTTAAGAAAGCAACGAATAAATTAAAAAAAGTATTGCATCAAAGCCTTCCTCATGAGATGCACATGTGGGAGGTTGATGCCTTGTATGTCATTCAAAAATATCAGCTTGAAATTGATTATGGCAGTGCACGTTATACCTATTTACTTCGTGCTCTTCTCAAAGGACAAATAAAAATCAATGAAGCTGTGATGAAGCATTTTGTACAATTATGTAAAAGAGCACACTCGTTAGAGTATGTTCAAAGTCGGGCAGAACAGATCTATCGGCTTTTGTTTGAGGAGATGGAAAAAATAGATATGCGTAAAAGTTCATCATCACTTTAGGTGTTACATGTAAGGCTTATGATATAATTTGGTAACAATAAAGTGATACAATTGAACTCATTTTGAAAGAAGGAACTAAAGATGGATAAAAAGACAAAAATCCTAGCAACCGTTGGCCCAGCAAGTGATAGTGTAGAGATTTTAGAAGGATTAATTAATGCTGGCGTAAACGTATTTCGTCTCAATTTTAGCCATGGTACTCATGAGTATCATGCAAGTACGCTAGCAAAAATAAGAGAAGCAGAAAAAAATGCACAGAAAAAAGTAGGTGTTTTACAGGATATTTGTGGTCCTAAAATTCGTGTTGGAAAGCTTGAAGAAGATTTTTACCTTGAAGAGGGTGATAAGCTTTATTTCACCAAAGAGCAGATTGTTGGTAAAAAATTAGAAGAGGGTAAATATGAGCTCTGCATCAATCAGCCTCAAATCTTAGATATGCTTAAAGAAGATGAATATATCTATTTGTATGATGGTAATATTCGTGCACGTGTGATTGAAGCAGGCGATAAAATTGTCACTGAGATTGAAAATAGCGGTAAACTTTCTTCTAATAAAGGCGTTAATTTTCCAAATACTGTTATTAATATTGAAGTTATCACACCAAAAGATGAAGCGGATCTTTTGTGGGGTGCTCAGCATGGTGTTGACTTCGTAGCCGTCTCTTTTGTCCAAAGTGCTAAAGATGTTTTACATGCAAGAAGAATTCTTAAAGAGCATAAATCTCGTGCACATATTTTTGCAAAAATTGAGAAGTTTGATGCTGTTGAAAAAATTGATGAAATTTTAGCTGTAAGTGATGGCATTATGGTCGCTAGGGGAGATCTTGGTATAGAAGTACCTTACTATAAAGTACCTAGTATTCAAAAAAGGTTAATTGCCAAAGCAAATGCTGCTTCAAAGCCCGTTATTACTGCAACGCAAATGCTTCTTTCCATGGCTGAAAAAGAGATGGCAACACGCGCTGAAATTAGTGATGTCGCAAATGCCGTTCTTGATGGAACCGATGCGGTCATGCTTTCCGAAGAGAGTGCAATTGGCAAAAATCCAATTCATGTTGTTGAAGTCATGGCCAATACGATTAGAGAGACTGAGATGATTTATCCTTATGGTAAATTTGAGGTTTATCCTTTCTTGGACGAAACAGATATCATCTCCTCATCTACCGCACGTTTGGCAGATCGTTTAGGTGTTGAAGCGATGATCTCACTCACCAGCTCAGGAAAATCTGCTAAAAAATTGGCACGATATCGTATCAAAGCGGATATTTATGCTGTAACGCATGATGAACGTACAGCACGTTCGTTAACGATTGCATGGGGTATCAAACCAATTATGAATATAGAAGCAAGTAATCTTAATATGATGCTTGGTAAAACACTTCAAAAAGGAATTGAGCGAGGATTGATTGATAAAGAAAAAACCTATATCGTAGCAGCGGGTTATCCAGCAGGCGTTGAAGGTAGTACTAACTTTATTCGCATCTTAAAAAAGGCTCAAATTGAATATTATACTGATATGGTCTTGTAAGTTTTTAATATAGCCAAAAAGCTTTGCTTTTTGGCTATATTAGGTATTTTTGTAATGTGACAGTTCTCTCTAAAAAGCCAAACTATCGCATTTTCTGTCGAACTGTGACAAACTAAGTGGGTTTTATTTTAATATTACCTTAAAGAAGGTTTAGGTAGAATCCATACCTCAAAATAAATCTCTCCCA
Source organism: Sulfurospirillum diekertiae (assembly GCF_002309535.1). Taxonomy (GTDB): domain Bacteria; phylum Campylobacterota; class Campylobacteria; order Campylobacterales; family Sulfurospirillaceae; genus Sulfurospirillum; species Sulfurospirillum diekertiae. Next base: position 583,771 of record NZ_CP023275.1, read on the forward strand.
AGAAGGACATACGCATGTATGCAATTATAAAAAATGGCGGGAAGCAGTATAAAGTTCAAGAAGGCGACTATTTAAATGTCGATAGACTTGACGCTCAGCCAAAAGAGAAAATCGTAGTGACGGAAGTTTTAGCTGTGAACAATGGCGAACTCAAAGTGGGTGCCCCATTCGTCAATGGTGCTACAGTAGAACTTGAAGTTGTTACTGAAGGCAAAGATAAAAAAGTTATTACTTTCAAAAAACGAAGACGTAAAGATTCAAAAGTCAAACGTGGTTTTAGAAGACAATATACTAGAGTAAAAGTTGTAAGCATTAAAGCTTAACCTACCTATAGAATTCTGCCAACTTCAGTTGGCTAGCTTTAGTGCCGTAGTGGCTAACGTAGCTTGAAGAGCTTGCTTTTTAAGCGTGTAACGGAGTTTTTCAAAACTCCGATTTAAGATACAAAAATTAGGAGTAACCAATGGCTCACAAGAAAGGTCAAGGAAGTACCCAGAATAATAGAGACTCAGCTGGACGTAGACTGGGTGTTAAAAAATTTGGTGGTGAGTTCGTACGTGCAGGCAATATTATTATTCGCCAACGTGGAACAAAAGTACATGTAGGCAATAACGTAGGTATTGGCGTTGATCACACGATCTACGCATTAATCGATGGTTTTGTACAATTCCAACGTAAAGATAAAATCAGAAATAAAGTTTCTGTTATCCCCGCAAGCTTGTAATTTAAAGGTGGAGTGCGCTCCACCCTCTTTTTTTTCCTCAAAAATAAAAATACCTCTAATGATTATACGTTTACATGTAATGATTAAAGGTATTATTCTACATACAAAAGGTTTTTACGATGTTTATAGACAATGTAGCACTCACACTAAGCTCTGGCAAAGGCGGCCCTGGTTGTGTCTCTTTCCGTAGAGAAAAACATGTTATCCAAGGTGGTCCTGATGGCGGTGATGGTGGACGAGGCGGCAATGTCTATTTTGAAGTGGATAAAAATACCCACACACTTTCACATTTTCGAAACAATCAACACCTTAAAGCAAAAAATGGCGAACCAGGAATGGGAAAAAAAATGTACGGTAAAATGGGTGAACATTTAATTGTTACTGTTCCTCCTGGAACGCAAGTATTGGATGCAGAAACAGGCGAAGTGCTTTTGGATCTTTTAGACGATACGGATAAAAAGCTTTTTTTAGAAGGTGGAATGGGAGGGCTGGGCAATACACACTTTAAAAGTTCCACTAACCAGCGTCCTGAATTCGCTCAGCCTGGACGTCCTGGGATTACCAAAGAGATAAAATTAGAACTTAAATTGATCGCTGATGTTGGGTTGGTCGGTTTTCCAAATGTGGGAAAATCAACATTGATTTCAGTTGTTTCCAATGCGCAGCCTGAAATTGCAAATTATGAGTTTACAACTATCACACCAAAACTAGGTGTTGTGGTCACGGATGATTATCGCTCCTATGTTATGGCGGATATTCCTGGAATTATTGAGGGTGCGAGTGAAGGCAAAGGGCTTGGTATTGAGTTCTTGCGCCACATTGAGCGTACAAAATTTTTACTTTTTATGGTGGATCTTGCCAATTACCGTGATCTTAAAGAGCAGTATTACACACTTAAACAAGAGTTACGAAAATTTTCTGAAAAACTTTCACTCCGTGATTATGCCATTGCGCTTACTCGTTGCGATACATTAAGCTCTGAAGAGATTAACCAAAAAGTAGATGCTTTCTTAGGACTTCTTGACCTTGAGCCGAATGAATTATCTCAAAAGTATAAAACGCGTGAAGATTTACATACATATTGCCAAGATGTGCATGAAAGAGAGAGAGCCTTACCATTCTTTGTAATGCCAATCTCTTCGGTTTCTAAAATTAATATAGATCCTATCAAGTATGCCCTATCTGATGTTATTACAAAGGTACGTGATGAGAAGAGTAGTCGTTAAGGTTGGCACACATGTGCTTAGCGATCAAAACGGTTTATGTGAAGAGCGTATTTTAAATTTAGTTGAATTTTTAGTAGCGCTCATGAAAAACCATGAAGTGATTTTAGTCTCTTCGGGTGCTGTAGCTGCTGGGTACTCTATTTTAAAACTTGATAAAAAAATGCTTCATAACCGCCAAGCAATCGCCGCAGTAGGGCAACCACAACTGATGGCAACCTATAACGAAAAATTAGAAAAATTTGGGAAAAGTGGCGCACAACTCCTTTTAACGGCAGATGACTTTGACTCACGAAAACGCTGTTTTCATGCTAAATGCACCATTGATACCCTTCTTGATAATGGCATTCTCCCTATCATTAATGAGAATGATGCAACAGCAACGGAAGAACTTGTTTTTGGAGATAATGATCAGCTCTCTTCCAGAGTTGCCTACTATTTTGGGGCAGACATGTTAATCTTGCTCTCCGATATTGATGGCTACTATGACAAGGATCCTCATAAACACGCGGATGCAAACATGCGCAAAATTGTCCATGAGATTGATCCAGCAGAACTTGAAATGGAAAAATCAACCAATTTTGCGTTTGCAACGGGCGGTATTGTCACCAAACTTAAAGCCGCAGACTTTTTGTTAGAGCGTAAAAAATCGATGTTTATTGCCAGTGGTTTTGATTTAAGCGATGTCAAAAGTTATATGATAGAGGGCATTCATAAAGGCGGAACACTCTTTACATGTAAAACGCTGTAAGAGAGAATTTCTTCGATTTTATAGCGTTAAAACCAAAGTGTTTATGTGAAGAATGAACATATACGAAGGATTAAAATGCGCATAGTCTTTATGGGAACCCCTGCTTATGCAACAACGATTTTAGAAGCACTTTTAAAAAACTCTGACATTGAAGTTATACTATTAGTAACACAAGAAGATAAGCCTGTTGGACGAAAACAGACGCTCACTCCTCCTCATATCAAAGCATGGCTTTTAGAACACGATTTACATGTAGAAATTTATCAGCCAAAATCTTTACGCACAGAAGAAGCTCACATCAAAATAGCGCAATTAAAGCCTGATTATATTGTAGTGGCGGCATATGGGCAGATATTACCTAAAAACATTCTTTCCATTGCTCCTTGCATTAACTTGCATGCATCGCTACTCCCAAAATATCGAGGTGCAAGTCCAATTCAATCAACACTGTTAGCCAATGAAACCTATGCAGGCGTGACCTCTATGCTTATGGAAGAAGGTTTAGATACGGGTGCCATGTTGGGTTTTTCATATCTCAAAATTAAACCAGAACATAATGCCCCTATGCTGTTTGATCTCCTTGCGGATGCCGCAGCTAAACTAACGATTATGACATTACAAAATTTTTCTTTGCTGACTCCACTTGATCAAGTAAGCGCTAATGCAACCCATTGTAAAAAGATCAAAAAAGAAGATGGTCTTGTTTCATTCGACCAAAGTGCACAGTCTATCGTTACTCGGTACAAAGCACTCACGCCTTGGCCTGGTGTGTTTTTAGATTCAGGATTGAAACTTCTTGATCTTGAGTTGTACAGTGATGGAGAAGAGACTCTTTCAGGCGTTATTAAAGAGATCAAAGCTGAAGGTGTTGTTGTTACATGTAAAAAGGGTTCATTGTTGCTTAAAACACTTCAGCCTATCTCCAAAAATGCAATGAATGCACTGGATTATATTCGAGGTAAAAGGTTAAATAGTGGTTATACATTGGTTTGATACTTTAGATTCTACCCACCAGTATCTTCTTAGCTCTCTTCGCGAAGGTACACTTCTTGCACCATGTGCTATTGGAGCTACCAAACAGACAAATGGTATTGGGAGCAGAGGTAATAGTTGGATTGGTGAAGTTGGAAATTTTTTTTTCTCATTTTGTGTAGAAGAGAAACAGTTACCTCCTGATTTACCATTAGCTTCTAGCTCTATCTATTTTTCTGCTTTGATGAAGCAGGTTTTAGAGGAGCAAGGCTCGAAAATATGGTTAAAATGGCCCAATGATTTTTACTGTAATACGAAAAAAATTGGAGGGATGATTACCACGAAAACGGGTGCAAATATTGTCTGCTCAGTAGGACTCAATATTAGCATTTCACCTAAAGATTTTGGAACTTTAGATATCATCGTCACACCAAATGCTTTAGCCAATGATTTAATTCAAAAGGTTGAGGAAAACATATCGTGGAAGAAAGTTTTTAGTAAATATAAGATAGAATTTGATCTAAATCGAAATTTTTCTTTCCATTTAGATGGCAAATTGGTCTCGTTACGTGATGCGATATTGTGTGATGATGGCTCTATAGAGCTAGAAAATAAAAAGGTGTACAGTTTACGATGAGTGAGATTATAGCGATAGCAAATCAAAAGGGTGGTGTTGGTAAAACAACGACCGCTATCAATTTGGCTGCCTCCTTAGCAGTTGCTGAAAAGCGCGTGTTATTGATCGATATTGACCCTCAAGCCAATGCTACAACAGGCCTTGGTTTTCACAGAAGTGACTATGAATACAATATCTATCACGTTCTTATCGGCAGAAAGCGTCTCTCGCAAGTCATTCTTGAGACATCACTTTCAACGTTACATGTAGCACCGTCCAATATTGGTCTAGTAGGTGTTGAAAAAGAGTTTTATGACAATAATACGAAAGGGCGCGAGCTCATTTTGAAAACAAAAATTGAAGAGATTAAAGATCAATATGATTACATTATTATTGATTCACCGCCGGCACTTGGAAGTATTACCATTAATGCTTTGAGTGCAGCAAATTCCGTCATTATTCCTATCCAGTGCGAATTTTTTGCATTAGAGGGTTTGGCACAATTACTGAATACCGTGAAATTGATTAAAAAAACAATTAATCCGACACTTGAAATTAAAGGTTTTTTACCTACGATGTATAGCACACAAAACAATCTTTCAAAGCAAGTTTTTGCTGATCTTAAAGAACATTTTAAAAGTAAATTGTTTGTTGACAAAGAGAGTGCTTCCTATGTAGTGATTCCTCGTAATATTAAACTTGCAGAATCTCCAAGCTTTGGCAAACCAATTATTTTATACGATGTAGAATCCCCTGGTTCTAAAGCGTACCAAAATCTTGCTAATTCGATTTTAGTGAGTTAATGTGATGAGCGCAAAAAAAGTCTTAGGACGAGGGTTAAGTGCTATTATAGATGATGTTGAAGAAGCCTATAAACAAGATATTGAGCAGGCTAAAGATTTAGTGCGCGAAATTGATGTTGAGCGCATTTCTCCCAATCCTTATCAACCACGTACACATTTTAATGAAGTTGCCTTAAAAGAGCTTAGCGAATCAATTAAGCGTCATGGATTACTACAACCTATTATTGTTGTAGCAAAAGATGATAATTATATGCTATTAGCAGGTGAACGTCGTTTACGTGCAAGTAAACTCGCTGGCTTAACTAAAATTAAAGCGATTGTTGCAGACATTGAATCAAAAAATCTGCGTGAATTAGCGCTGATTGAAAATATCCAAAGAGAAGATCTTAATCCTGTAGAGCTTGCCGTTGCTTATAAGGAACTTATTGAAGAGTATAAAATAACTCAAGATGGACTCTCGGAGATTATTCACAAAAGTCGTACTCAAATTACAAATACAATTCGTTTGTTAAGCCTCAGTGAGCAAACTAAAAAATATCTTGCTGAAGGCATTCTCTCTCAAGGTCATGCCAAAGTGCTTGTAGGACTGGAACCTAAAGATGAAGAGACGATTGTTAACACCATTTTAGGTCAAAAACTTAGTGTTCGCGAAACCGAAGCCTTGGTTAAAAAACTAAAAAGCGCAGACGAAACGATTGGTAAAAAAGAAAAAATCATTTCTGCTATTCCTGAAGAACTTCAAACACTCAAAAGCAGACTCAAAGAGCTTGGTTTTGAGGCTACACCAAAAGCCAATACCATTACAATTCATTTTAAAAACGGTGAAGCAATCTGTACTTTTTTGGAGCAATTGAAGTAATAATATTAGTTGTTTTGGTTAATTTAATAAACGATTTTCCTTTGCTGTGTTACAATTCGCGCAAAATTTTGATACAGCAATCTTGTTTGTGCTAAAAAATCTTAAAAATTGAGTCTGATCTCGAGCTAAAGGAGCAAGAAATATGTTGGATATTATCCCAGCACTGTTACTGGTGACTGGAACTGTATTTTTAGTTTTGTTAATACTTCTTAACAAAACACTTTATAGACCCCTTCTGGAGTTTATCGACAATAGAAATAACTCTATTAATCGTGACTTAGAAAATGCAGGGAAAAATGCCAGTGACGTTGTAGCCTACTATAAAGAAGTAGAAACGATTTTGTCTGAGGGCAAAATGGAAGCAGCTAAAATTAGAGAAGCTGCACTGAGTGAAGCAAAAGAAAAAGCTGCAAAAAAAATTGAACAAAAAAAGAGTGATCTTGAAGTTCAAAGCGTAGTATTCTTCAAAGCTTTAGAGTCAGAAAAAGATGAGTTTAAAAATGGTCTGTTGGCACAAATGCCTCTCTTCAAAGAGAGTATTTCTGCTAAACTGAGCCATATTTAAAAGGAGTATGTGGATGAAAATGAACTATATTTTATTTTTATTAGCTCCAATAGCACTATTTGCTAATGCGGGTGAAAGTGATGGTGCAAGCGATATCATCCCTCGAACCATTAACTTTTTAATCTTTGCTGCAATTATGTACTATTATGTTGCCGATGCTGCTAAGCAATGGTATTGTGGACGTAAAAACGAGATTGCAACAAAATTGGATTCTATTCAGGTAAAACTTAAAGAATCAAATAGTAAAAAAGAGAATGCCCTTCTAAAAGTTGAGGAAGCAAAAGCGAATGCAAGAGCTCTTGTTGAAACAGCAAAAAAAGAGGCGATTCTTTTAAGTGATAAAATAGCACAAGAAGCAGATGCTGAGATTGCAAATTTGTCAAAAACATTTGAAGATCGTATTGGTGTTGAACGTCGTAAAATGCAAAGAACGATCGTATGTGAAGTTTTAGATGAGATGTTCAAAGAAGGATCTATCTCTTTAGATAATGATGAGATGGTTAAAATTGTCAATAAGAAGGTTGCATAATGAGTGGAGCGATAGCAAAAAAATATGTTAATGCTCTCATGAGTGGATGTACGGATAGCGAACTTACAGAAGTTTATGGCGTATTGGTTCAATTGGTTGAGGCATTTAAGCTAGAGAAGTTTATTAACATTATTCTTTCACCAGACGTAACATCAAAATCGAAAGAAGAGTTGGTTCTCTCTTTGGTTGATACTAAAAACATAAAATTCCAAAATTTGATTAAATTGATTAATAGTAACGATCGATTAAAATTGATCCCACATATGGCTAAAGAGCTTAAATATCAACTCTCTTTGAAAAACAATAGTTTTGAAGGTAGTGTATCAACTAACTTTAAAATGAGCCAAACGCAAGTTGCTATGTTAGAAGAAAATTTCAGTAAAAAATTTAACGCTAAAATCAATTTAAATGCCAATGCAAATGCGTATCCTGGGATTAAAGTTGAGTTAGATGATTTAGGTGTTGAAGTAAGCTTTTCTCTTGAGCGACTTAAAGCTCAAATGACAGAGCATATTTTAAAAGCAATTTAATAATACATAGATAAAAGAAAGTTAAGGAGTAATGTGTGGGAGCAAAAATGAAAGCTGACGAAATCAGTTCAATCATTAAAGAGCGTATTGAAAACTTTGAGCTTAATGTTGATATCGAAGAGACAGGAAAAGTTATTTCTGTCGCTGATGGTGTTGCCAATGTTTATGGTTTGAAAAACGTTATGGCCGGTGAAATGGTTGAGTTTGAGAATGGCGAGAGAGGAATGGCATTAAACCTTGAAGAATCAAGTGTTGGTATCGTTGTCCTTGGTAGTTGTACTGATATCAAAGAAGGTTCATCTGTTAAAAGATTATCAAAACTTTTACGTGTACCTGTGGGTGAAGCATTGGTTGGTCGTGTTGTTAACTCATTAGGCGATCCTATTGATGCTAAAGGGCCTATTAATTCAACCGAAACACGTTTCGTTGAAGAAAAAGCGCATGGTATTATGGCACGTAAATCCGTCCATGAACCACTCCAAACGGGTATTAAAGCGATTGATGCGCTTGTTCCAATTGGTCGAGGACAAAGAGAGCTTATTATCGGTGATAGACAAACGGGTAAAACAACGATTGCAATTGATGCTATCATCAATCAAAAAGGTCAAAATGTTACATGTATTTATGTAGCGATTGGTCAAAAACAATCTACCGTTGCACAAGTGGTTAAAAAACTTGAAGAACACGGTGCAATGGATTATACTATTATTGTCAATGCAGGTGCCAGTGATTCAGCAGCAATGCAGTTCTTAGCACCATATACAGGCGTTTCTATGGGTGAGTATTTTAGAGACAGTGGTAAGCATGCCCTCATCGTTTACGATGATCTTTCAAAACATGCTGTTGCTTATCGTGAAATGTCATTGATTTTAAGACGTCCTCCAGGTCGTGAAGCGTACCCAGGCGATGTTTTCTATCTACACTCAAGACTTCTTGAGCGTGCTGCAAAAGTTAACGATGAATTAGGTGCAGGTTCTTTGACTGCTCTTCCAATTATTGAAACACAAGCTGGTGACGTATCAGCGTATATTCCAACTAACGTTATTTCAATTACAGATGGTCAAATCTTTTTGGAATCCGACCTCTTTAACTCAGGTATTCGCCCAGCAATTAACGTTGGTTTATCTGTTTCTCGTGTTGGTGGTGCTGCACAAATTAAAGCAACCAAACAAGTTGCAGGTACAATGAGACTTGACCTTGCTCAATATCGTGAGCTTCAAGCATTTGCACAATTTGCAAGTGATCTTGATGAATCAAGCCGTAAACAATTAGAGCGTGGTCAACGAATGGTTGAACTCTTGAAACAGCCTCCTTATGCGCCAATTCCTGTTGAAAAACAAGTTTTGATTATTTTTGCAGGTGCTAAAGGGTACTTAGATAGTATTGACGTCAAGTCAGTAAGTCGTTTTGAAGCGGAACTTAACTCTTATGTTGAAGCGAAGTATGCAGATATTTTTGAACAACTTAAAGCTAAAAAAGCGATTGATAAAGAGCTTGAAGAGCTACTACATAAGGCATTGAGCGAGTTTAAAGCGACGTTTGCAGTCAAGTAAGGATAAGCTATGGCAAACCTTAAAGAGATAAAGAGAAAAATCAAGAGTGTTCAAAATACTCAAAAGACGACACGGGCTATGAAGCTTGTTTCCACTGCAAAGTTGAAACGAGCAGAAATGGCTGCAAAGCAATCACGTGTGTATGCCGTTAAGATTAACGAAGTGCTCTCTGAAATTGCATATAAAATTAATCAGTACAAAAATGGTGCTGCTGAAAGTCGTTTCTTTGATAAAAATGAAACTCCAAGCACGATAGATGTTATTTTTGTGACAGCAGATAAAGGATTGTGTGGTGGCTTTAATATTCAAACGATTAAAGCTGTTCGTAACCTTTTAACCGAAAATGCAGAGAAAAAAGTGACGGTTAGACTTCGTGCTGTTGGAAGAAAAGGTATGGCATTTTTCAATTTTCAAGGAACTGAACTTTTGACCTCTTATGCTGGTGTAAGTTCATCTCCAAGCTATGAAAAAGCACAAGAAATTATTCAAAGTGCCATTAATGATTTTGTCGAAGGTAAAACAGATAAAGTTATCTTAGTCCATAATGGTTACAAAAATATGATTTCACAGGAGTTAAAAATCGTGGATGTTGTACCTGTACAATCTCCTCTTGAGACACTTGAAACGAGCTCTTTAATGGAATTAGAGCCTGATGAGAGTGGTGAAGAGATTTTGGACTCATTGTTACAAAAATATTTTGAATTCAATATGTATTATGCATTGGTTGATTCATTAGCTGCTGAACACAGCGCACGTATGCAAGCAATGGAAAATGCAACAAATAACGCCAAAGAACGTGTGGGTATTTTAACTTTGGCATACAATAAAGCTAGACAAGAGTCTATTACTACTGAACTCATTGAGATCATCAGTGGTGTAGAATCTATGAAATAAACTGTTTTGCAAAAAATAAAAGGAGAATATTCAATGAATGGATTAATTAGCCAGATCATGGGTCCAGTTGTTGACGTCGATTTTAATGGCTACCTTCCTAAAATCAATGAAGCGATTGAAGTGAATTATGAAGTAGAAGGCAAGAAACAACGTTTGATTCTTGAAGTAGCAGCACATTTAGGCGACAACCGTGTAAGAACAATTGCAATGGATATGAGTGAGGGTTTAACAAGAGGAATTGAAGTTAAAGCTTTGGGAAATCCTATCCAAGTTCCTGTAGGTGAAGAGGTTTTAGGACGTATTTTTAATGTCATTGGTGATGTTATTGATCAAGGTGCTGATGTTTCAAGAAAAACACTATGGTCTATTCACAGAGAACCACCAAAATTTGAAGAACAAAGTACAAAATCAGAGATTTTTGAAACCGGTATTAAAGTAGTTGATCTTCTTGCCCCTTATGCAAAAGGTGGTAAAGTTGGACTCTTCGGTGGTGCTGGTGTTGGTAAAACCGTTATTATTATGGAATTGATTCATAACGTTGCGTTTAAACACAGTGGATATTCAGTATTTGCTGGTGTTGGTGAGAGAACACGTGAAGGAAATGACCTTTACCATGAGATGAAAGATTCCAACGTTTTGGATAAAGTTGCATTGTGCTATGGTCAAATGAGCGAGCCTCCAGGAGCACGTAACCGTATTGCCCTTACAGGTCTTACAATGGCAGAATATTTCCGTGACGAAATGGGTCTTGATGTTTTGATGTTTATCGATAATATCTTTAGATTTTCTCAATCAGGTGCTGAGATGTCAGCGCTTCTTGGACGTATTCCTTCAGCTGTTGGTTATCAACCTACTCTTGCAAGTGAAATGGGTAGATTTCAAGAGAGAATTACATCAACTAAAAAAGGTTCAATTACTTCTGTTCAAGCAGTTTATGTACCAGCAGATGACTTAACTGATCCAGCTCCAGCAACGGTGTTTGCTCACTTAGATGCAACAACCGTACTTAATAGATCAATTGCAGAAAAAGGTATTTACCCGGCAGTTGATCCACTTGATTCAAGTTCTCGTATGCTTAATCCAGATATTTTAGGTATTGAACATTACACTGTTTCTCGTGGTGTTCAAGCAGTTCTTCAAAAATATAAAGATTTGCAAGATATTATTGCAATTCTTGGTATGGATGAGCTCAGCGAAGAAGATAAAGTGACAGTTGATCGTGCTAGGAAAATTGAAAGATTCTTATCACAACCATTCTTCGTTGCGGAAGTATTTACGGGGAGCCCTGGAAAGTATGTAACGCTAGAAGAATCAATCGCAGGATTTAAAGGTATTTTAGATGGTAAATATGATGATTTACCAGAAGCTGCTTTTTATATGGTTGGAAGTATCGAAGAAGTTATTGAAAAAGCTGCAAAACTAAAAAGCTAAGAAGCGATAAGGTTAAAAAATGAATACATTAAAATTAGAAATTGTGACTCCAACAGGTCAAATTTTTGCTAACGATGTAAAGAGTGTTACGCTTCCAGGCAAAGAGGGTGAGTTTGGTGTTTTACCAAATCACGCCTCTTTAGTAACGCTATTACAAGCAGGCGTAATTGATATTGAGCTTAAAGATGGCAATCATGATGTTGTTGCGATTAATTGGGGTCATGTCAAAGTCGATGAAAATTCTGTAACTGTTTTAGCTGATGGTGCTGTCTCAATTGGTGGAACTACTGAAAGTGAAGTAGCAAAATCTCTAGAAGCTGCTAAGCAACTTCTAGAGAGCATTAGTGACTCAGATGTCGCTATTGCTATGGCTACAGCAAAAATCGACTCAATTGCAAAAACAAGGAAGTTTTAAATCTTATGTCATCATTTGAATTATTTTTGAACTATTTTGCAAGAAGTGGTTTTTTTACGTGGGTGATTTTGATCTGGCTATCTGCTTATTTTATCATAACATGTGGTATCTTCTTTAGTAGGTATCTTTACTTGGGTTATTGGCTTTCAATTGAAAAAAATTCGCTAGAATCAATGCTCATGGGGGCTAAGAATGTACGTGATGATTCAATTCTGAGAAAATGTTCAAGTGCAGCAGGCGCTTCGGAAAAACTTTTGAATGTATGTAAAAATGTTGCTGAAAAAAATGCAACCAGCGGTTTATGGATGCTTTCTATTATTGCCTCAACAGCACCTTTTATTGGATTGTTTGGAACGGTTGTTTCAATTTTGCAAACATTTAGTGGGCTTGGTCAATCAGGTAGCGCATCTCTTGGTGTAATAGCTCCAGCAATTAGTGAAGCCTTAGTTGCAACAGCTACAGGCATTTTTGTAGCTATACCCGCATACAGTACAAATCTCTTTCTTCGAAGAAAAGCTTATGAAGTGATTGTCTATGTACAAAGAGAAGTAGATATTTTGCTCTCTGCAAACGAAACAAGACGAGATAGCTAACATGATGAGTCAATTGGATGAAGTACCAGAACTAAACATTACTCCACTGGTGGATATTATGTTGGTACTCCTCGCCATTTTAATGGTAACAACACCTGCATTAGTTTATGAAGAGGTGATTAAACTTCCCGATGGTAGTAAATCAGCTGTTGTTAGTAAACTTCCTGAACTTGAAATTCGGGTAACGAAAGATAAAAAAGTTTACATAAAAAGTGATAACTTTACTCTTGCCGAATTTCCTGATAGTTTTATGATGCAAAAAAGTAAATATCCACTTAAGAGCATTGTTTATATTAAAGCTGATGAAGGTCTCTCTTATAAAGATGTCATGTTTGTGCTCAAAACAATTAAGCAGGCTGGTTTTACGAACGTATCTTTAGAAACGAATGGATAAATACTGTGTCGAGTGTGAATAGATATGCCTCTTTTGGATGGACTTTGTCCATCCTTCTCTATATATGTCTTTTAGTTGGTCTCGCTTATGTTTTAAGCTCTCAAAAAGATACTATCAAAAATTATACTTCAAACAAAGATCCTATGAATGTTGCTTTGGTTGAGCGCAAAAAGAATGACTCAGAAAAGCCAAAAGAGGAACGAAAAAAAGAAGAGGTCCAAAAACCAGTTGAAAAACCGGCAGAAAAACCTGTCTCTGAAGAGAAAAAAGTTGCTTCTTCTCCAAAAGAAGCTGTAAAGAGTCAATCACTTAGAGGTCTCTTTGAAGATATTAACACTTCCAAATTACCTCCTGATGCAAAAGAACAGAAAAAAGACCAAACTACGCCAACACGTATCAAACCGAATAAAGAAGAGACAAAAGAAAAAAGTGAGAATGCAGCATCTAAAATTGCTAACTCATTGAACTTTTCTGAGCAAAAACATTCAATTGATACTAAAAAAGGTGGAGAGTATGACCCTTTCATTGGTAAAGTACAAGAGATCTTAGAAGAAAATTGGCAAAAGACGATTGATACAGAAAATGGAAATGTCGCTAAGGTTGTAATCAAAGTAAGTGATCGAGGAACCTTTAGTTATAAAATAGTTTCTTTGTCTTATAATAATGAATTTAACACGAAACTCAAAGAATTCTTAAAAGCTATGGAAAGTGTAGAATTTCCAAAGTACGAAAAAGGACCACTTTTTGAGATGCAGGTTGAATTTAAAGATATAAAGGAGTAAAACATGATCAAAAAAATAGTTGCTTTCTTCTTTTTAACAATTTTTGCATATGCTTCAGATGCAACAGTAGAAATTGTAAAAAAAATAGATGTGCTACCCAAAATTGCGGTACAAGATGCAAGTCCAAAAAATGTTGATTTGGAATTTAGAAAAAGTTTTTTTAAACTTATTGCAGGAGATTTGCGCGTTAGTAGCCATTTTAATGTACTTGACGAATATTTGCAAAGTAGTTATGAAGGGGGACCTTTAGAAAATTTTCTATCAGATAAAAAAGTAGATATGATTTTGCGTTTTAGTTTAGGTCAAGATTTCAATACGGCATCCGCAAATGTAAAATTGATTAATGCTAAAACGGGTGCAACAACTTTTGAAAAATCGTATAGTATTAGTGATAAAAAAAGAAACCCTTTTTTGGCACATAAAATTGTTGTTGATGCAAATGATCAAGTGGGTGCACCTTCGGTCAAATGGATGGAGCAATCAGTTTTATTCGCACGGTATACAGAAGCAAAAAAAAGTGAAATTGTCATTTCAGATTATACACTCAGCTATCAAAAATTGATTGTTTCTGGTGGTCTAAATGTCTTTCCTAAATGGGCGAATACAGAACAAAGTGCATTTTTTTACACTTCCTATAATGGTGCTGAACCAACTATCTACAGGTATGATTTAAAAGATGGGAGTAGAAAAAGTATTATTTCAAGTTCTGGAATGCTTGTTTGCTCTGATATTTCAAAAGATGGTAATAAGTTACTTCTGACGATGGCACCTAAAGATCATCCAGATATTTATTTGTATGATTTGCAGAGTAGAAAAATCACTAAAATTACTGATTATGCAGGTATTAATGTGAATGGAAACTTTATCGATAATGATAAACGCATCGCCTTTGTTTCTGATCGACTAGGAAATCCTGATATATTTGCACAAGGAATTTATGATAAAAGCTTTGAAAAGCTCGTTTATCATGGAAAAAATAAGAATTCAATCTCAACCTATGATAATTATATTGTTTACTCAAGTAGAGAAGGGGATAGTGAATTTGGACGAAATACTTTTAATCTCTATTTAATTTCAACAAAAACAGATTATCTTAGACAATTGACTGCATCTGGAGAAAATCTTTATCCACGTTTTTCGCAAGATCCTGATACTATTATGTTTATAAAACAATTTGGAAATCAGAGTGCTTTGGGGATAATTCGACTAAATGCAAACAAAACATATCAGTTTCCGTTAAAAATAGGTAAACTTCAGTCAATAGACTGGTGATTTTTTAAAAAAAATGTGGTATAATTCCGAAGTTTTTAAATTTGAACTTTTAAAAAGGATCTAATAATGGGTAAATTAGCTTTAACGAGCTTAGCGGTAGCGGTTTTGGTTTTAACAGGTTGTAGCCAAAAAAGTCCAGAAGTCGATATGACTAAAGGAACTGGTGATACAAAAGGTGCTGGTGTAAATGATGGCATGAGTGCACTTCAAAAATTGATTGCTTCTTTAGAAGCTAATTCTAAAACAATCTATTTTGATTTTGACAAATATAATGTCAGAAAAGACCAACAAGCAAATATTGATGCAAACGCTGCATTATTCAACTCTGCAGAGGCAAAAAGCTTCTCAATCAAAGTTGAAGGTAACTGTGATGAATTCGGTACTGACGAATACAACTACGCACTTGGTCTTAAAAGAGCAAAAAGTGTTAAAGATGGTTTAGTTGCTAAAGGTATGGTTGCAGATAGAATTACAGTTGTAAGTTATGGTGAGAGCAATCCTGCTAGTACAGAGCACAATAAAGAAGCTTGGGCTAAAAACAGAAGAGCAGAATTTAAAGTACTTCCATAATCTTGATTGAATGAAAAAACAAATTCTTCTATTTTCGATAGCATTGCTGCCTCTGGCAGCGCTATCGAATGAACCCTCAGCCTTTGGTAGTAATACAAACGATGTTGATAGTAGCAGTGCTACTACGTCTTATAGTAATACTGTTAGTGTAAGTGACAAAAAGTATTTCCAAAATAATCAAAAAACAATATCTTCTACTTCCAATGATAATCTTAGTTCAACAAAAACTGATCAAGGTAGTATTTCTTCTGAACAATATGAAGGTATGCGATCAGTTGTTGATAGTTATGCAAGTAAAATTGCTAAACAAGATGATAAAATGCGACAACTCGAAGAGGAAAATAAAAAACTCAGAGAGTATGTTGAAGAAAATCGTAAAATTCAAGCGGATAACCAAGAGAAAATAAAAACAGTTGTTGGAGAACTTGGAACATTAATTGATTCCATTAATAAAAATTATGTTCCAAAAGATAAATTTGATCAACTTGCTAATGAAGTAAGAGGTGGGAAGAGTGCTTCTAAAACAGTTACTCCCGCAATTGATTCTACAAAAAAAGACACTGTGAAGGAAACTCCTCCCGCGACTAAAGTAATTTCTGCAAAAGAACTTAGCACAAAAGATAGTGCCACATTGACAAAAGAGGCAGATGATTTGCTTGATAAGAAATCATATTCAGAAGCACAAGCCCTTTATACAGAACTTTTACATCGCAATTACAAGCCTGCTAAAACAAATTTTAGTTTAGGTGAAGCAGCTTATAACCAAAAAGCTTATTCTACTGCTATTGAACATTATAAAGCAAGTATTACTGCATCGGATAAAGCAGCTTATACTCCAGCACTTTTATATCATACAGGTGTTTCATTTGAAAAGCTTGGAAAAGCTAAAGAAGCACAAGGTTTTTATAAAGCTCTCAAAGATGGATACCCTGATTCTCCAGAAGCAAAAAAAGTAAAATAGTTTTTTTTATACATTTTCTTGCACAAAAAATAGACTTAACAATTTCTCCTAAGGGCATATACAACAAATATATGTTAAAATCTTATGTTTATAAATTAAGGGAGAAAATATGAGTATTAGTGATAATCAAGTAGTTTCAATCCATTATGAGCTTAGAAATGTTGATAATGGTGAAATTTTAGATAGTAATCTTAATGCAGCGCCACTTTCTTTTATTGTTGGAAAAGGTCAAATTATTCCAGGATTAGAAGAAAAAATTAAAGAGCTTAAAGCTGGTGATAACGCTGATATTAAAGTAGTTGCAGCTGATGCCTATGGCATTTATGACGAAAATGCTGTCCAAACATTACCAAAAGAGCAATTTGCTGGTCTTGAGCTTCAAGCAGGCATGACACTTTATGGTCAAGGTGAACATGGTGAGACAGTTCAAGTTATTGTCAAAAACTTTAATGATGAGACTGTTGAAATCGATTTTAACCATCCTTTAGCAGGTCAAGATCTTTTATTCGCAATTAGTATTTTAGAAGTACGTGATGCAACAGCAGATGAGCTTCTAAATGGCTATGTTGGTGGTGGACACAGTTGTGGTTGTGGTGCAGGTGGATGCGGTTCACATGACCATGATGAAGAAGGAGAGTGTTGTGGTGGACATGATCATGGACATGACCACGAACACGGTGAAGGTGGATGCTGCGGCGGCGAAAGTCACTCACATGGTGGCGGATGTTGTGGATCACACTAATTATATAGCAAAGTCTAGAGCCTCTATGGAGGCTCTTAAGTCTGCAAATCTTCTTAAAAGTGTTACAATCAATGCACTTATCTTAGGTGAAAGTGGTGTAGGGAAACAAAGTCTTGCTAGTCATATTGTTTCAGCACCTATTGTCGATGCAAGTGCCTTTAATGAGCTGTTAGCACTCATTGAAACCAACAGCAGTCTTATTGTTAAAAACTTTCATAAAATTACTAATTATAAAAAACTTAAAATTGCCCTAGATGTTCATAAAACAAGAATTATTGCTACATCAAGCTTGCCTATAAGCGAAGCACTCATGGATGAATTTTTTAGTCTTAAAGTTGTCATTCCCCCTTTACGTGAACGTATGGAGGATGTGATCCCTTTGATGGAAAAGTTTGCTCAAGAAGCGTGCATGATGTTTGATGGAGAATTTGGTGAAGCTCCTTCGTTAGAGGAAATTGTGCCAGACTTGAGTAAAAATTGTTATTCTCTGCGACGCTCAGTGTATAATGCTTATTTGATGAACTCCTTTGGAGAAGAAGAGATTTTGGCGATGATGGAGCGTTTTTTATCCCAACGTATAGGTGGGAGAAATGATTATCGTGAGCTATTGTATCTTTTTGATGTCCCAATGATTAAAAGCGGTTATACCAAGTTTGGTTCACAACTTGCTATTAGTGAAAAATTTGGACTTAATCGAAACACCCTACGTAAAAAAATCAACGATTACAAAGATAGATTAAAAATAGACTAGATGTTTACCTTGTAGTAAGTCTGCAAAGTTTACATGTAAAATATAAAAGGTTAATCAATGAATAATAGTATCTTTATATTCCCTGGACAAGGCAGCCAAAAAGTTGGTATGGGAAAAGATTTTTATGATCATTCATCCATTGCAAAAGAGATGATTGAAAAAGCAAGCCAGAGAGTAAGCTTTGACTTTACAACGCTTCTATTTGAAGAAAATGATAGATTAGATCAAACAGAGTTTGCACAACCTGCTATTTTATTAGTCAGCCTTATTGCTCATCGTCTTTTTGTGGAACAGTGTAAAGTGGTGCCTAAAGTAGTTCTAGGTCACTCCTTAGGAGAGTTTTCTGCTTTGAGTGCAGCTGGTGCTATGGATTATTTGGATGCTGTAGAGCTTGTACACCAACGCGGTCTTTTGATGAAAAAAGCATGTGAAGGCATTAATGCTGGAATGATGGCGCTTCTTGGCTTAGATGATGCAAGTGTTGAAAATCTTACATGTAAAGAGCGTGAACTGGGTAAAAAAGTTTGGGCAGCAAATTACAATGGTGATGGACAGATTGTGATTGCAGGTAATCGTGATGATTTAATATCTTTAGAGCCACTTTTTAAAGAGGCAGGTGCTAAAAAATCAGTGCTACTTCCTATGTCTGTAGCAAGTCACTGTCCACTTTTAAGTTCGGCTCAATCAAAACTTGAAGTTTATTTAGACCAATGGCTTAAAGAGAGTTTCACAACGCCTATTATCTCCAATGTAACCGCATCTGAATACCAAAGCAAAGCTGAGGCGACAATACTTCTATCCCAGCAGCTTATTTCACCTGTAAAATATAAACAATCCATTTTACATGTAGAATCATCAACAGACGCTTTTATTGAATTTGGTGGCTCAGTGCTCAAGGGTCTTAATAAACGGATCACTCAAAAACCAACACATAGTATTACTGATATGAAAAGTTTAGAAGAAGTGCTAGCACTTTTGTAAAAGGGAAAAAATGAAAATAGCTATTATGGGTGCAATGGTCGAAGAGATCACACCACTTTTAGAATTTTTTGGAAATTATGAAACGATTGAGTTTGCCAAAAATAGTTACTACGTCACATCGTATAAAGGTATGGATTTAGTGATCGCTTACAGCAAGATTGGTAAAGTGAATGCTAGTTTGACAGCCTCAACGCTGATTGAAAAATTTGGAGCACAAAAGCTTCTTTTTTCAGGTGTCGCAGGTGCCCTTAATCCTTCATTAAAAGTGGGTGACTTGCTCGTAGCCACGAAGCTTGCTCAGCACGATCTTGATATTACCGCATTCGGTCATCCTCATGGTTACGTACCTGAGGGTTCTGTGTATGTTGAAACGGATAAAGCTCTTATCGAAATAGCTAAAAAAGTAGCGTCTGTTCAAAAGATTAAATTGCTTGAAGGCATTATTGCTACTGGTGATCAATTCATTTGTGATAGTGTAAAAAAAGAGTGGATTCATTCCACTTTCAACGCGGATGCGACTGAAATGGAAGGTGCTTCGGTTGCAGTTGTTTGCGACGCATTGAAGGTTCCTTTTTGTGTCCTAAGAGCGATTAGCGATGCGGCTGATATGGACGCTGGTTTTAGCTTCGATGAATTCTTAGTCAGTTCTGCTAAAGAGAGTGCTCAGTTTATTATCGCGATGCTGGACGAACTTACGTATGATCACCATTAGTAAACGCCTTTTACGCATTGCTGGGCGTACCAATGCCCATTACAACCTCATAAAAGAAGGCGATAAGATTTTGCTGGGGCTTAGTGGCGGTAAAGACTCCCTAAGTCTTGCGCATATTTTAAAACACATGCAACGTGTCGCTCCATTTGATTTTGAATTTAAAGCCGTTACAATTGCCTATGGGATGGGTGAAGATCTTCAGACGTTGCACAACCATTGTATTGAGCATGACATTGATCATGAGATTGTCGATACAAAGATTTTCGATCTTGCACAAGATAAAATACGTGAAAACTCCTCTTTTTGTAGTTTTTTTTCACGCATGAGACGAGGAGCTCTTTACACCTATGCGCTTGAACATGGTTACAGTAAATTAGCTCTTGCACATCACCTTGACGATGCAGTGGAGAGCTTTTTCATGAACTTCTCACACAATGGAGCCCTTCGCTCAATGCCACCCATATACAAAGCGCAAAATGGCTTATGGGTGATTCGCCCGCTCATTCATGTACGAGAGCGTCAACTGCGTGATTGTGCGATTGATGCTCATATGCCTATTATTGGAGATGAAGCATGTCCTGCGATGCGTTTTGATGTCAAAATGCCCGTGATGCGTGCCAAAACGAAAGAGATGCTTGTTAATATGGAAAAAGAGAACCCCGATCTTTTTATTTCACTCAAAAAAGCATTTGAGAATATTCAAACAACCAGCTTTAGCGATGCACGCTTTTTAGAGAAAATCTCCGAATAGAGACAAAAGATTGTTCTGCTTCGAAAGAAGCAAGCTTTAGTGCATAGCGCAGCGCAGGCTGTTAGGTTTTACCTAACAGTCGTGTCAAGGTTAAAATCCTTCCAATAAAATCTTCCATAGCACATTGATCTGTTCATCATCCAGTGCTATGGTACTTTGTTCTTCAAAAAGTTGTTTTACATGTAAAAGATCAAAGGTTTGATTCCAAGCACAGGTTTTATGTGCAGGTAAAAAACCTCGAATAAGTGTTAAATCCTCTAAGATAGGTTCTTCGCAGTTAAAACAGATAAAATCATCATGTAATCTTCCTTCATATATTAAAAGTTTAATATAGGCTTCTATAGCGATACGTTTAGGATTTTGTATCTGCCAAATAGATGAACATAGCTCTAAAAGATCAAAATAAAAACTATCAATTGTTCCTATGTCCTTGAGATGTGTATAAAAAAGCCTGATGAAGGGTTGCCAGACAAGCATACGTTCTCTTTGATTATTCCAAGGCGTTCCTAAATGCATAATAGAACGAAGTTGCGGCAGAGTGGATTTGAGAGAGGGGATGGCTTCAAAATCTATTTTATAACCTAAATGAATTGTGGAATGGCGAGCACCGTAAAATCTATAAACCGTTTTAATGCTATTTTGCGTTAAAATGGTGACAATTAAATCTTCGTCTTTTACACGATTCAAATTGATAATATATCCTTGCATAAGGAATTTTAGCATCTCTACATTTTCTTATTATTAAAATTTTAAATTAATTTTAATAATTTATATTTTAAATTTAATTGACAATTAATTTAAAATATGATAAGAAAATAGATAAAACATCGAAAAATAGTGTTTTATTGAAAAATAAGTATTTTTAATGTATTATCCGCTCGCTTTTAGCTTAAAAATTTGTCAGATTTCGTCAGAATTTTGATGAAAATTCCACAAAAGGCTTGTGAAATGGATCTCATTACAGGATTTAAAGACAATTGCGGTTTTGGATTAATCGCAAATATTAAAAACATTCCAACCCATGAAAATGTTGAAGATGCAATCACGGCATTAGAGCGAATGATGCACAGAGGCGCTATTGCTGCAGATGGCAAAAGTGGCGATGGTAGCGGACTCCTTTTCTCTATGCCTGCTGAGTTTATGAAAAAAGAAGCACACCAATTAGGTGTGGATCTTCCAAAGCAGTTTGCTGTTGCTATGATTTTTTTAACGACAGATGAACAAAAAAGGATTTTTGAAGAGACCTGTGAGCAAAACGATCTCAAAGTTCTTTTATATCGTGACGTTCCAGTAAAAACCAAAGCCCTTGGAAAATTAGCACTTGATTCACTCCCCCAAATCATACAAGTATTTGTAACTTCTTCTTCCCTCGTTGCAACAAAACGTTTTGAAGCATTGCTATATCTTACTCGTAAAATAGTTGAAAGAAGGCTTGCAAGTGAACCTGATTTTTACATTGCTTCTTTTTCGAGTAAAGTGATTTCGTATAAAGGTTTGGTGATGCCAACTTACATCAAAACCTTTTTCCCAGACTTGAGTGATAGCGATTTTAAAGCAACATTTGCACTTTTTCACCAACGCTTTTCAACCAATACACTCCCAAAATGGAAACTGGCACAACCTTTTCGTACCCTTGCACACAATGGTGAAATCAACTCAATCTCAGCCAATCGCTTTAATACGCAGGTTAAAAGTGAGTGCATGAAAAGTAGTATCTTTTCTGATGAAGAGTTACAAAAACTTTACCCATTGACGACGAATGATGTGAGCGATAGCGCTAGTTTGGACAATATGTTTGAATTTATGCTCATTAATGGATTTGACTTTTTTAAAGCGGTACGTTCGCTCATTCCTGCTCCATGGCAAAATGCGCCTCATATGGACTCAGAGCTTCGAGCTTTTTATGAATTTTCAAGTATCAATTTTGAGCCGTGGGACGGACCTGCTGCCATTTCTTTAACCGATGGTCGTCACATCGCTTGTGTCTTAGATAGAAACGGATTACGTCCTGCTAAATACATCATCACCAAAGATGATCGCATCATCATCTCTTCAGAGTACGGTGTCTTAGATATTGAAGAAGATAACATTCTTGAACGAGGCAGGTTACAAAGTGGTCAGATGATTGGCGTGGATCTTAAATTTGGTAAGATCATGAAAAACGATGACATTAATGATTACCTTAAAAGTTCAAATACCTATACTGAGTGGCTGAACAAAGGGCTTGTTTATTTACAAGAATTTGTAGATATTCCTTTTTCAAAAACAACAGATTATATACGTGAAAATCTTGAAATAGAACAACGCTATTTTAACATCACCCAAGAAGTTAAAAATA
Organism: Sulfurospirillum diekertiae; assembly: GCF_002309535.1. Lineage (GTDB taxonomy): Bacteria > Campylobacterota > Campylobacteria > Campylobacterales > Sulfurospirillaceae > Sulfurospirillum > Sulfurospirillum diekertiae. The sequence continues at coordinate 606,483 of NZ_CP023275.1, forward strand.
TGGTCATCGAACCAATGATGAAAGATGGTAAAGAGGGTGTTGGTTCAATGGGCGATGACACGCCAATGGCTGCTTTTAGTCATGTACAACGCAATTTTAGTGACTACTTCAAACAAAAATTTGCGCAAGTTACCAATCCTCCAATTGACCCTATTCGTGAAAAAGTAGTTATGAGTCTAAATACGAGCTTTGGAGAGATTCGCAATATCTTAGATGAAGATCAAGAGCATGCTATCCGTATTAAATCAATTTCACCAATATTGATGCAAGAAAAATTTGAACTCTTAGACTCTTTTGGTGATCCAAGCAAAGCACGTTATAAAGATGAATATAAAAATCGCTACTTCTCAACACTTTTTGAAGACAATCTCAAAGGTAGTTTGGAGGATTTAGCGTATGACATTGCACAAGCGGTTAAAAATGAGGGTATTCGTATTATTTTCTTGGATGATCGTGGAATAAATGCAAAACTTAAACCAATACCGATGCTTTTAGTCATTGGTCGTGTTAACCAAGTGCTTCTCGATGAAGGTGTACGCTCATTGACTTCGATTATAGCAATTTCTGGAGAGGCACTTGACACACATTCATGTTCTTGTATGATTGGCTTTGGTGCAAGTGCTATTTATCCTTATTTACTCTATGGTACCATCTTAGATGAATGTAAAAAAAGTGAAATGGGTTCTTATGAGATTAGAACGAAACTCAAAAATGTGAATCATGCTCTTGGACAAGGGCTTTTAAAAGTTATGTCAAAGATGGGTATTGCAACGCTTGCGTCATATCGAAATTCTGCATTATTTGATGTGTTAGGTCTTGGAAAAGATGTCGTTCATGAATGTTTTGACGGTGCAATTTCTCTTATTCCTGGTCTTGGTTATGAGGATATTGAAGAGCGTTTAAGTCGTAATCATCATCATGCGTATGAGCTTAATTTGACTAAAAAACTTTTCCCATTAGAAATTGGTGGATTTTATAAATATATTGATGGGCAAGAGCATCATGACTACCATCCTAATGCTATCCATGCGATTCATAAAGCTACGATGAGTGGTGAGAAAAAAGATTTTCAAGAGTTTACGAAGCTAATCAATAATCGTGGACTAAAAATGATCAGAGACTTTTTTGAACTTAAATCCGATCGTGAGCCTATTACGCTAGATAAAGTAGAGTCTAAAGAAGCTATCTTTAAACGTTTTTCAACTGCTGCCATGAGTTTGGGTTCCATCTCTCCTGAAGCGCATGAAGCTTTGGGCGAAGCGATGAATAAAATTGGTGGTATGAGCAACTCTGGTGAAGGTGGTGAATCGCCTGAACGTCTTAAAAGTAATAAAAACTCACGTATTAAACAGATCGCATCGGGTCGTTTTGGTGTGACTCCTGAGTATTTGCGCTCTGCTACAGAGATTCAGATTAAAGTAGCGCAAGGGGCAAAACCAGGTGAAGGCGGACAACTTCCAGGGCATAAAGTAACGCCTCTTATTGCAAGCCTTCGTTACACCATTCCAGGTGTGACATTAATTTCACCGCCACCACATCATGATATTTATTCGATTGAGGATTTGGCACAGCTTATTTTCGATATGAAGCAGATCAATCCCGAAGCGATTATTACCGTTAAACTGGTTTCCACTGCGGGTGTTGGAACGATTGCCGCAGGTGTTGCCAAAGCGTATGCTGATAAAATCATCATCTCCGGCGGCGACGGTGGTACGGGTGCTGCACCACTGACTTCTATCAAATTTGCGGGAAATCCTTGGGAAATTGGTTTAAGTGAAGCCCATAATGCCCTTAAAGCAAACCATTTACGGGATAGTGTTCATCTTCAAACCGATGGTGGTTTAAAAACAGGTTTAGATGTCATTAAAGCCGCTCTTTTGGGTGCAGAGAGTTATGCGTTTGGCACACTCTCGTTGACGATCATTGGTTGTAAAGTGCTTCGCGTCTGTCACTTAAACCGCTGTTCAGTAGGCGTGGCAACACAAGATGAGAAATTAAGAGAGCATTTTGTTGGAACGGTAGATAAACTTATCAATTTCTTTACGCTCCTAGCGGAAGATGTGAGAGAAATACTTGCGCATCTTGGTTACACACGGATGGAAGATATTATCGGACGAAGTGATCTTTTGAGTGTGATTGATGATGCCTTTGCGAAAAAATTTGATTTTTCTTCTATTCTTATGAGATTGGAAGGTCCAAATACCCACAATGGTAAGTCCAATGATCCATTTGATAAAAATGAATTTGAAAAAGAGATTTTAAAAGACGTCTATAAAGTGATTGAAAATCCAGATGAAAAAATTGTGATGCATAAAAGTATTTGCAATACCAATCGTAGTTTTGGAACACTCATCAGTGGTGAAATTGCGAAATTTTACGGTAACAAAGGTCTTAAAGATGACAGTATCGTCTTTCGACTCAATGGTGTTGCTGGACAATCATTAGGGGCATTTTTAGCCAATGGAATTAGCATCAACCTTAAAGGGACAGCAAACGATTATGTGGGCAAAGGTATGAACGGTGGAAAAATCGTTATTGCCCCAAAATACCAAGGTCGAGGTTACTCTTGTGCTGGTAATACCTGTTTGTATGGCGCAACCGGTGGCAAGCTTTATATTGCTGGTAATGTTGGAGAACGCTTCTGTGTTAGAAACTCTGGTGCAACGTCTGTCGTTGAAGGTACGGGAGATCATGCGTGCGAATATATGACCGGCGGTGTGGTTGCCATTCTCGGTGATACGGGTGTAAACTTTGGCGCTGGTATGACGGGTGGTGTCGCATTTGTTTACGATGAAACTCGTGATTTTATTGATAAACTCAACCAAGAGCTTGTCATCGCAGAGCGTATTGATACGGATGATATGGATGAAGCACGCCACTTCCTTAAGCGTTTACTTAGAACACATATCAATGAAACAGCAAGCTTTAAAGCAACACAAATTTTAGAGAATTTCCGCCACGCGGTAAGAGATTTTTGGATAGTGCGACCTAAAGATATGACGAAGGTGCCACTCAATCCGGAGCAAGGAGACTAAGATGCAAAATTTTATTAATGAAGAGAGATGCGAGCCTAGAAAACGCTCAAGCGGAGATAGAGTCAAAGATTTTAAAGAAATTTATGAAGTTTTGAGTAAAGAAGACGCCTCTTTGCAAGCGGATCGTTGTATCCAGTGTGGTGATCCTTTTTGTCATAGCAAATGCCCTTTGCATAATTACATTCCTTTTTGGCTCAAAGCAACTAGTGCCATGAAGCGCGATCTTGCGTTTAATCTCTCCAATGAGAGCAATCCGTATCCTGAGATTACAGGGCGTATTTGTCCACAAGATCGTTTATGCGAAGGGGATTGTACACTGAACGACGGGCATGGTGCCATTACGATTGGCGCGATTGAGACCTTTATTTCTGAAGAGGGCTTTAAAAAAGGTCTTAAACCTACTTTCCCAGGTATTACGACCAAGAAAAAAGTCGCTATCATTGGTGCGGGACCTGCGGGTCTTGCATGTGCAACTTATCTTCTAAGAGCGGGTATTGCCGTCAGTATGTATGAGAGACAAAATAGGGCTGGTGGACTTTTAACGTATGGGATTCCTGGTTTTAAGCTTGATAAAGAAGTCGTAGCACGTCGTGTGAGATGGCTTCAAGACGCAGGTATGACGTTACATGTAAACACAAATGTCGGTAAAGACATTAGCTTTGATGAGATTGCCCATAGTCATGATGCACTCTTTTTAAGCATAGGGGCTGAAAATCCTCGCAAAGCCAATGTTGCCAATGAAAATGCAAATGGTGTCTTTATGGCAATTGATTTTTTACGCTCTATTCAGAAAAAACTTTTCAGCGAGAGTTACGATAAAAAATTTGAAGTCAAAGGTAAAAATGTCGTGGTCATTGGTGGTGGTGATACGGCAATGGATTGTTTACGAACGTCCATTCGTGAAGGTGCCAAAAGTGTGACTTGCCTTTATAGACGCGATAAATACAATATGCCAGGCTCAAAAAAAGAGTTTAAAAATGCCATTGAAGAGGGTGCAGAGTTTGTCTATAACGTTACGCCAAAAGAGATTTTAGTCAACTCTGATGGACAAGTGATCGGGATTGATATGAATAAAACCATCTTAGGTGCGAAAGATGCCAACTGCCGTCAATGTGTTGAAATTGTTAAAGGTGGCGAATTTAGGGTAGATGCGGATGTCATTATATTTGCCCTTGGATTTACTCCAGCCGTTCCGACTTTCTTAGCTGAAAATGGCATTGAAGTTTCAAAAACAGGCGTCATTGTGGTTAATAGTGAATATCAAACAACGAAATCAGGTGTTTATGCAGGTGGGGATTGTAAGCGGGGTTCTGACCTGGTTGTTACGGCAGCAAAAGAGGGTAAAGAAGCCGCATTGCACATGATTAAAAAATTGCTTGGATAATACGTGAGCTTTATTGAATCCGCACTGCAAGCGAACAGAGAGCTCTTTCAGCTTTTACATGTAAAAGGGTTGGAAGAGTCTCATTACCAATCTTTTGCGCTTGGAGCAGGAGGAGATGTGAGTTCAGGCATTGATCTGGTGGCAGAAAAAACTTTTATTCATTATCTTTTACCGTTTGGAACGATTGTATCCGAGGAGAGTGGGGTGATTGAAAATCCTACTTCCTCTATTCGTATTGTACTTGACCCCATAGATGGCAGTGATAATCTGCTTTCAAATATTCCTTATTATGGCACCTCTATTGCCTATTTTGAAAATGATAAATGCACTAAAGCAGTCATTACTAATCTTGCCAATGGCGATATTTTTATCAAAGATAAAATGGGTTTGCGTCGTGGAAAATTAGAAAAAAATGCTTTGAGTCTTGTTACATGTAATGCTTTTTCAAAGGTGGGAATTTTTGAGCGATCTTACTGTTCACTTAAGGTACATGACACGCTCAAAATTGCTAAAATTAAGTACCGTTCTCCTGGTGCTTTTGCCCTCTCTCTAGCTTATGCACACGATGTTTCGTTTGTTTTATACGAAGGTAAAATGCGCACGTATGATATAGAAGCGGGGCTCTTTATGTGTGAGGATCTTTACACGTTTTGTGAAGGCGATATTTTCCTTGTAAGCAAAGATAAGGAAATTTTTGCTAAAATAAAAAGTTTATTTATAAGCAATTAGCTTTAAAAGAGGATAAAAACTTATGCGATTTGCAGAAATTTTCTCTAAGATCCGAAAAGCACAATCTACCCCAAGCGAAGCTCCAAGCCATTGGGTTAAGTGTAGTGCGTGCCAATCATTAATGTATTATAAAGAGATTGAACAACGTTTTAATGTATGCCCTAAATGCGGTTTTCATATGCGTATCTCAGCAAAACAACGTATTGAACAATTATGTGATGAAGGTAGTTTTGTTGAGTTTGATACCAATTTAGTACCGATTGATCCTCTTAAATTCGTGGATAAAAAATCGTATAAAAAACGCATTGAAGAGGCGCAAGAAAAAACAGGGAATAATTCTTCTGTTGCGTGTGGTTCATGTTGTATCGATGGTGTGAATGCACAAATTGTTGTCTTTGATTTTGCTTTTATGGGTGGGAGTTTAGGCTCTGTTGAAGGTGAAAAAATTGTTCGAGCGATTAATCGCGCTATGGCCAATAAAGAAGGTTTGGTGATTGTCAGTGCCAGCGGTGGGGCTAGGATGCAAGAGAGTACATTTTCGTTACTTCAAATGTCTAAAACATCAGCAGCACTTGCTAAACTTGCCGATGCCAAATTACCCTATATTTCCATCTTAACTGACCCAACCATGGGAGGCGTTAGTGCATCGTTTGCTTTTTTGGGCGATATTATCATGGCAGAGCCAGGTGCTCTGGTTGGGTTTGCTGGACAAAGAGTGATTAAACAGACCATTGGTGCCGATCTACCAGAAGGATTCCAGAAAGCAGAGTTTTTACTTGAACATGGTTTAATTGATATGATTGTTACCCGTACTGATATGAAAAAAGTGGTAGCAGATCTGTTAAAGCTTTTGGGTGAGAGTTGTAAAAATGATGCATTTGAGCTAAGACTCAAAGCATGAATGTAAAGGTCTTTACGATCGAAAAGAGCAGCGATAAAGCATTAGATGCTATCGCGTGCGAATACACCAAGATGATTTCTCGCTTTGCTAAAGTTGAAGAAATTAAGATTTTTAATAAGCAAATTGCGACAGCACAAATGATCGGAGAGAAAGAAGCTAAGATTTCCTACACAAAAGCGTATGAATCCCATTTAAAAGGGTACAATGTCGCACTTGATGTAGAAGGTGAACAGCTAAGTAGCGAACAATTTAGTTCTCTCTTTGATCAAGATGTTACGATTAATTTTTTTATCGGCGGTGCTTTTGGGTTTGAAGATACCTTTTTAGGTAAAACTCAAAAGATTATAAGTTTAAGTAGATTAACATATGCGCACAAAATCGCGAAGGTGGTTTTATTTGAACAGATTTATAGGGGATTGTGTATAAAAAACAACCATCCCTATCATAAATAGTTGATTATAATGTAGGTTTATTTCAGGTCAATTTTTTGTAAAGGAAACAAAGGATGAGAGAGCACGAGCTAAAGCATTTCGAAGACCTTCTGAAAGAGAGAAGAGTCCAAATTAAAAAGAATATTGAAGACTCCATGCGGGAAATCAATGATCTTAAAGATACCGATGTCGGTGATGAAGCAGATCATGCTTCGGTCAGTACAGACCGTATGATCGAGCAGGCTATCAGTACACAACAAATGAAAGAGCTTAGCGAGATAGAATTTGCACTTAATAAAATCAGAAATGGCAGTTACGGCATTTGTGAAATGTGTGAAGAGGAAATTGGTTTTCAAAGACTCAAAGTTAAGCCACATGCACGTTATTGCATCGTATGCCGTGAGATTATTGAAAAATCAGCAAAAAATAAGTAGGTAGGAAGACATGGGAATCAAACGCTATTTTCTTATATCACTAATTTATATGTTAGCTATTGGACTTTATGTTTATAGTTTTAATGGTGGCAGCACTACACTTGAGCTGTTTAGTTTCTCAATGACCCTACCCGTAGCGTTTTGGATTGTTCTTCCCATTTTATTTTTGGTTATTGGTTCTATTGGACATCTGGTATTTTATAATTTTAAAGATTTTTTGTACAAAAGAGCATTGAAAAAAGATAATGAACTCTTTCAAGAAGCGACTAAAAATCGTATTTTGGGAGAAGAAGTGACAACTTCTTATAAAACAGAAGGTTTTAAATTTGCAGGTAAAGTTCTTCAATGTATGCGCTTTGATCCAGCTCTGCCTACAACATTTCTTGAAGAAGACGTTGCTAAGGTATGTGCCCTAGCCGTGAGTGTTGCCAATGGTAATTATGAAGATCTTAAAAAATACAGATTGGCTAAAGCAAACCCTCTTGTCATTCAAAACAGTATTAATCGCCTTAAAGTTGAACCGCGTTTTGCGCTTGAAGTATTGAAAAATTGTAAAGAGCTTGATAATGAACTCTGCCGTCAAGCATATGATGCGTTGATTGGTTTTGCAAGCTTTAATGAAATTAAACGATATGATTTTCCACCCGAAAAACGTACTTTCCGTCGCATGATGGAGCGTTATTTGGATGCTGATGACAGTTTTGATATGGATATAAAATCCATTGAAGATATGTTAGAGCATTTCAATGCAGATCGTGCAGATTACCTTGAATTGGCCCATGAAATCAAAATTAAACTCACTCCGGATGCACTCATTGCACTCTTTGAAAAACTTTACAATTCTAAAGGTGCGGTTGCAGCGGATGCATACTTGTATGTACTTTATGATCTTCAGATGATTGATAAAATTCGTGATCTTTTACTCAATTCTGATCCTGAAGATTTTGTGAAATTTAAAACCATTCTATTCTTACGAGATCATGGTAGAAATATTGATATCGAAAAATTCTTGCGTTTATGATTCATGAGATAGACTTTAGTAAGGGCATTTTAGCCCTTGCACCCCTTGCTGGTTTTACCGACCTCCCGTTTCGTTCTGTTATTAAAAAATTTGGGGCAGACATCACTTTCTCCGAGATGATCAGTGCCAATGCTCTGCGTTATGGTTCAGAAAAAACCTTTAAAATGATTACCAAATCACCGCTAGAGACACCTTACATCGTTCAAATTGCAGGATCTGATTTAGTGTCGATTAAAGAGGCTGTGCTAGCCCTGAATGATATTGAGGGTATTGATGGGATTGATCTAAACTGTGGATGTCCTGTGCCTAAGATTATCTCCCAAGAAGCAGGTTCATCACTGCTACTGAACCTTCCGCATATGCAAAAAATCATTGAGACGATTAAGACTTATTCTAACAAACGCTACACCAGTGCTAAAGTACGCCTAGGTTTTACGACCAAGATTCCTGAAGAGATTGCAAAGGCATGTGAGAGTGCTGGAGTTGATTTTATGAGTATGCACGGACGTACACGTGCAGGAGCGTATAAAGCGGAAGTTGACTATCAAGCCATAGCGCGAGCACGTGCGTCTGTTAAAATCCCTCTGATCGCCAATGGCGACATCGTTAGCTATGAAAAAGCGTTACATGTAAAAGAGGTCACAGGATGCAACAGCTTGATGATTGGGCGAGGTGCTGTTGGAAATCCATGGATTTTTTACCAAATCAAAAATGAGCTGTCTCATGTGGAAAAAACAAAAATTTTAGAGATAGTGCTAGAGCATTATGATGCCATGATAGATTTTTACGGTGAAAAAGGACTTGCTATTTTTCGTAAGCATTTACATACGTACTCAAAAGGGTTTCGTGAAGCGTCTGAATTTAGAGATAAAATTAACCGCATTGAAGATGAAGTGCTTATGCGAGAAGCGATTGCAACTTTTTTTGCTCAATAGCCATCATCAAAGCCTTGCGCTTTGTGTTTATCCTTTTTATAACTACCTCGATATTTCTCTTTCTCCAGTAAATTAGCCTCTTTTAAGAGACGTTTGTGCGTCTCTTCAATGTCTATCTCTTCGAGGTTAACAATGCTATTAGAAACCAAGGTAACGTAATTTTGCAATAAATTGGTATAGGTAGAGTCTAATCTAACAGGTTCAACCTTTTGCAATGTTTTAAGCCCTTTCTCTGCACGCTTGACAAACAAAAGAAAATCAAAATTTTCATTTTTAAGCGCATTGACACAGCTGCCCATAAAGCGTTCCAATGCTCTAATGTATTTAACCCGTGCGTCTTTATCGTTAATGTTCATGGCAAATTGATGATATTAAGATAGTGTAAAAGGTTGCTGATAAGAATAAAAAAGGGTATGAAAATCAGCGATGTAAAAAAAACAAGTACGGTGACATCCAAAGGTCTGCACTCATACAATGCCGCTAAATTGACGTTGGTAACAGCTAGAGGCACAACCAGTTCAATAAAAATAAGTGTGGCAACCATGGGTTCTAAATTAAGCAAGCCAAACAAGATAACGCCTGCAATCAGAGGGGTAATAATGAACTTAATAAGGCTTACATGTAAAAGAAGTTTGGTGTTAATATCGCGCAATTTAATATTGTAAAGGTACATACCAAAAATGACCAGTTGAATAACCATCGTGCAGTATGCGCCCATTTCCAAAGGCTTTTGCATCGCAGGATGAAGATGAATGTCGAAAATATTCATAAAAAGTGCAATGCTAGCAAACCAGATGACCGGTAATTTCACAATGTTAAAAAGTGATTGTTTGATGCTAAAGTTACCTCTGGAGTAGAAAAAGACACCGAGGGTATAAACGATAAAAACATTGGTGATGTTGATCATACTCATGTATAAAATAGAGTCATCGCCAAAAAGTGCGATACCTAAAGGAATACCAAGATTGCCCGTATTGCCAATGATAACACAGATCGTGATGATGGATTTTTCTTTAATGTCCTCTTTAAAGAAAATCAATGCAATCACGGAACTGATGAGGACACACATTAAAGAGATAGCTAAATACCAAAAAGGTGCTTGAAGCAGTGAAAAGTCAATGGGTCGGCTGGAGAGTCCCCAGAAAGAGAGCATTGGCTGTAAAAAGTAGATGGAAAGAAGGATCATTCCTTTTTCATTCATCTCCTCTTTAAGCATTCGTTTTGCCATAAAGCCCAGCAAAATAAAGGCGTAAATAGACAAAATGGAAATAGCTATGGTCATAAGGTCTTAACGTGTCTCATCATAAGGAGTGTAATCCGCTGAAGCCTTATTTTTATACGTGCTGAGTTTATTGTCTTGAATTTTGAGGTAGTCATCTAGGCGCCTACGGTTCTCTTCAAAAACTTTTTCAAAATCGTTATCATCCTTAACTTCACCATTTTGAAATTTTTCTAACAGAACATTGGAATTTCCTGTCATGACAAGGTAGCGTATGGTTCCGTATTCAAACAGCACCACGCTGTTTTGGTTGTCAATCTGTTTTTTATGAAGCACATTGACCTCTTGTTGTGTCCCTGTTTTTGGGTTAAATAACCACGATTTGCCATTGCCACCTTTGGCAGACATAGGCTTAAGTGTTTGGATGCCAAGGCGTCTTTTAATCCAAAACATCAGTACAACTAAGGCGAGTAAAACAATGATGACGAGAATATAGCGGGTATCAATAAAATCCGTTGAAGACGTCGATGATGTAGGGAGCGGTGAAGTGACAGCATCTGAGCTTTGTGTAGGACCTTGCATAATGCTACTTCGTATGCGAAGTCCAAAGCCATCAACCGTTTTAGAGGCAACAACACTAACTTTTTTATCGCTTTTGAGCACAACTTTGAGGGTATTGTTTTTTTCTGGAATAATAGTAAGTTCTTGAATAATATTGGAGTTAATGCTTTTTTCGATCATCTTATCGTAGCCAAGATCATTGATGGTGAGCGTCATAGTCGTGGCATCACTTTTTTGAGAGATACTACCTTCATGCGGAGCATCAAACGAGAGCATAATATCGACACGGTCACTTCGCTCATAAACGTTATACGTTAACAAATTGGAAGCACTTACCCATGACCATAATGCTAAAAGTGCAAAGAAAATTCTCATAGATTCTCTTTTTTGAAGTATTGGATGACGGTTTTGGAGTCTAAAATTTCATTGATACGAATGGCAAGGTTTTTCTCATACACCATCACCTCTCCTTTACCAAAGATTTTGTTATTGATATAGAGTTCAACACTCTCCCCGGCAGGTTTTTCAAGGTCAATGACAGAACCTTTTTCAAGTTTTAAAAGCTTTTGAATCGTAATATTGGTCGTGCCAAGTTCCGCCACAAAATCAACACTAATGTCTAAAAGATTTTCAAAACCGGAGAGAAGTTTGCGTGCGACATACTCTTGATCGACTGCGTCCAATGCTATTCCTTTACAGATGGTTAAGCTAACAAAGCAAAAACTCTTCCAAACCTTGGTGTATACGTCTTATTATAGTTTATTTTGTTTAAATTGTTTATTAAGGTATGAGATGCTTAGCGCATTGTCTCTATTGGCATAACTCTTGCATAACATCTTACGTTTACATGTAAAGATTTTAAAGGGTGATAATGGGAAAATTTGAAGTCAAAATAAAAGAAGAGGTGATGCAAAATCTCTTCAACGATACCACCAAAATATATGAAATGATCGAAACCCGTTTTATTCTGGATGATGCCTCTCGTGACGCGCTTATTGCGCTGTGCAACCGTTTCAATGACGATCTCTCTTTGATGCTCAAAGAGATCAAACTTGCGTAAGGTTGCGTGATGATCACTCCTTCTATTGGTACCACAGAGCTTTACAAACAATTAAGCGTACTACTCAAAACCGACACGCCTGTTTTTTTGCACGGGAGTCCTGGCATTGGGAAATCCTACATCGTCAATGACATCGCCAAACAAGAGGGTCTTGAAATCATGGATGTGCGCCTCAGCCAACTGGACGCCGTGGACTTACGGGGAATCCCTACCATCAAAGAGCATCAAACCGTTTGGATGCCGCCTATTTTTTTGCCCACTGATGCCAAGAGTGAGGGCATTTTATTTTTAGATGAGCTCAACTCTGCACCGCTTTCGGTGCAAGCGGCGATTTATCAGTTGGTGCTGGATCGTAAAATTGGCGAATATAGCCTTCCCAAAGGGTGGCGCATCGTCTGCGCGGGTAATAAAATCAATGACAAAGGCATTGTCTTTAAACTCCCATCACCACTCAGCAACCGCATGGTGCATTTGGTGTTAGAGGCAAAATTTGATGACTTTAAACTTTGGGCGATGAAACACGATGTGCATCATTTTATCATCGGTTTTTTAGCCTTTCGCCCCGATCTTTTAAGTTCTGAAATTCCCTCTTATGCCGAGACAAATCCTGCCTTTTGTTCGCCACGAGCGTGGAATATGCTCTCCCATATCCTTAAAAATACCACTGACATTCACAGTATCCATCCCATTATTTACGGCACTATCGGCTATGCCGCGGGGGTTGAGTTTATCGCGTTTGTCAATGTCTATAAAACTCTGCCCGATGTGGATGCCATTTTAGCGGGCGAAACATTGGGAATTCCCAATGAGCCTAGTGCATTGTATGCGCTCTGCGCCGCACTGATTGAGCGGTATAGCGCACTTTCTCAAGCGGAGCATCTTTTGGCGTACTCCAAACATTTACCGACCGAGTTTGCGGTGATGTTGATTAAAGATTTGATTATCAAAGATGAAGAGATCGCCATGTTGGAGAGTTTTGATGCATGGATGGAGCGTTATGGCGACTACATCATCTGAGTTGCACAAAGCGTTGTTTGAGAGAATACGCATTCATTTTCTCTTTAACCATCCCTTTTTGTCGGTTTTAGCACTTTCCATTCCGACGCGTTATGTCACGAATGCTAAAAGTGCGTTTCAAACCGATGGGTTTTCACTGAGCATTGATGAAGCAAAACTTTCAACGTATCGTGAAGAGGAGATTATTTATCTCTATGCCCATACACTATTGCACATCGTTTTAAAGCACCCAGCACGTCGAAAAGTGCGTGAAGAACTCGTTTGGAATCAAAGTTGTGACGTGGTTATCAACCTTATTTTAAGCGAGTTTGACCACGTGGGTGTAATGCCGAGCGATGAGATTTTCGATGCCGATATGAGCGGTCTTAGCGTAGAAGAGGTGTACGAGATCCTTTACAAAGAGCAGGAGAAAAAGCCAAATCCTGAGGAAGGCGAAAAGCAGAAGTCATTTGTTTATGATGAAACGAAGCAAGACCTTGAAAGCTCCAGCGAGAGTCTGCAAAGCTCTGGGGAGCAGGAAAAGCTTGATAATATCATCATTCAAGCGCTTAGTATTGCCAAGCAAGCGACAAAAGCATATGATAGTTTGCGCGTTGAAATTGACACCTTACTCAAGCCAAACATTGACCTCTACGATGTTCTCAAAGAGTTTTTGATTACAGCACTTTTTGAAAAGAACGTGACGTACAACAGGCCCAACCGAAAGTATTTTCAGCAGGGACTTTATCTACCCAGTACTCAAAAAAGCAAGGAGCAGTTGGAGCTTATCATCGCGATTGACAGCTCGGGAAGTGTGAGTTTAGAGGAGTACAAAACCTTTTTGGGCATCGTCAAAGAGGTGTGCGAATCGTTTTACGAATACAGCGTGACGCTGTTGCCGTTTGATTTACATGTAAAAGAAGAGCTCATCGTCAGTTTTGATAGTTTCAATCCGATTAACTCCGACAATCTCTTCATTCCCAAAAGCGATGGAGGGACGAATTTTAATGCCGTTTTGGATTTTATCGATGCAAAATATGCTATCAGAAGTGAGCAGTTATTGATGGTATTAAGTGATGGTGAGTTTGATATTAGGCGTTCATTAGTGTGTGAGACGCTCTTTGTATTGAGTCAGAAAAAAAATTGTGCGAAGTTTGAGCGGTATGGAAGAGTTATCCAATTTAACCTATAAAGAAGAAGTCGATGCCCTCAAAGACGCACCGAATTTTGAGGCGTTGGGCGATGCGCGCTACATTCACCATAAAGACGTTGAGGCAAGACTGTATTGGGCATTTTGCAGACCGAGTGGCTCGCATCCAGACCAGATCAGCGATGTGGAACCGCTTGTTTCCATTATGGCGTTTAACCATTCACGCTTAGGTGCATTGGAGCGATTTGAGCGCTTGCATCCTGATGTGATTCGCAACGAAGAGCTTCGTGTGAAGATTAAAAATCGAACGCGCATGCTTTTTCGCGCCCTTGTCGATAGTGACTTTAGCGAACTCAATGCGGTTTTAGAGCTTGTCCCCATCTTTTTACCTGTAGCGATCGACCAGCTCAAAAATGGGCGCAAATGGAATGACATTGAAGCCAATTTAGTCGAGGCAACGCAGTTTATTCGCACGGCTGAATCTTTGTTGGATGAGGTCGCATGGGAAGCTCTTTTTCTCAAACTCAAAGTCATTGAAGAGAGTTCGGTGGATGATCTCAAAGCGTATTTGCAGTATGCGATTGCGCATAAAGAAGAGATTGATATACGTTTGTTAACGTACATTCATGACGAAACTTTGGCGTGGATTGAGCAGAGTTCTTTGCATTTGTTGCAGAAAAAAGCGATGGAAAAATTAGCATTAGCATTGATAACGCGATAAAATATGTAAAAAAGCACCAAAGGTGCGCGGGCGCTCCGCCGAGGAGAACACAGCGTTAGCGTAGCTTTTAGAGCTTGGCTCTAAAGGCGTATAAAGGATTGAAATGGAAGACGAAGAGGCGTTTGATCTAAAGCATTTTGAGACGTTTTTAGGTGAATCGAACAGCGAAGGTGGGCATTGGGATAAGATCAAAAAGCGTACAGCAACCCTATTTCAAGTGCTCATTGATGGCGACTTGAAAGAGTTGGTGTTTGTGCTGAGGCATTACCCGCAGTACACCGAACTTGTGTGCGAACATTTTCGCTATTTGTACAACTATTCGGAACAGAGTGCGGACATCTTTGCTGCTTCCAAACTGTTGTACATGAGTGAAGCGTACCATCAAAAGCAATTTGTGCGTAACCTTTTGCGCAAGCTTGAAAAGATCGAAACACACGAACTCTCCCAGATTAAAACCTTAATTCTTTTTTTAGTAGAACATCAAGAGAGCTTGCATCCAATCATCATCAGTTACTATAAAACGGAGATTGTAGCGCATTTGAAAAGTGGCAATTACCATCTTTTGCAGCAAAAAATCATCGAAAAAGAGCTTTTGAAATTACATGTAAAGAGTGATTTTGACTTTGGTGCGAAAGATAGAGACGCCTCGTTAGATATTCCTTACATGGTTTAGGTTACAATCAGTATGGCATGACATTTGCATAGAGCCATGTAAACGCAAAGGAGTGATCATGTTTTCAACGACACCAAAGCACGTCATCTTTTACGAAAAGACAGGCTGTAGCGGAAATGCACGTCAAAAAGCACTTTTACGTGAATACGGTGTTTCATTTGAAGTGCGAAGCCTTTTGGACACGCCTTGGGATGTACCCACATTGGAGTCTTTTTTTCAAGGATTAACTCCCAAAGAGATGCTCAACCCTTTTGCGCCACAACTCAAAGAGGGAACGTTTACATTAGAAGATTACACCAAAGAGAGTCTTATCGAAAAGATGGTGAAAGAGCCTATTTTGATTCGTCGACCACTCTTACAAATAGGCGATGTTAAGCTCTGCGGTTTCGACATTGCAAGGCTGAATTTGCTTTTACATGTAAAGATGCCAACACCCCAAAATATCAACGCTTGTTTAAGCAGTGACGCATGCAACAATGCTTAGAGTACATCTGTCGGGAGTTTGAAAAAGTTAAAGACTATCTGCATGCACCAACCCCTGCTAAAGAGCTGATTATTAACAATCTTTTTGCCAATTTCATGCACTGCTTTTCGGAGTATCCGTTTGAGAAAAAGCGCTACCCCAAGGAGTTTTTAGAAAGTGCCAATCTTTATAATGCGGGTGATGTCGTGATGCTCAAACGTTTTGAAGATATTGGAATGCGTTATTTGCTGTTGAGTGATTTTTACGATTATGTAAAAATCACTCATTTGTACCGTAAAGTCTAGTCTTCCTTAAGGCTTGAGAGTTTAGCACAGAGCTTTTGTGTGACTCTTTTAGTGGTTGCTTCATCACGATCGAGTCCGTAAACACTGAGAGGAAAATTGAGAGGTTTTTGGATGCGCCAGATGCACTCATGCTCTTCTGTTGGAAGTATCTCCGCAGGATTGCCTACAGCGACCCAGCCAATAGGAACCATACTGCCCGGTTTGATGTGCGATTTGATGTGAACCACTGCTCCAATGCGAATTTCACTGCGCGCGCCGACATGAGAAGCATGTAAAACAGAGGCGCTGGTCGCAACAAATACTTCCTCTTCCAAAACACAGCCAACGACATGGGCATGTGGACCGATCAAACAGTTGTTCGCAATGGTTAAGGGGTGATTATCAAGGCTTCGAAGCACGGCATTTTCCATGATAACACACTCTTCGCCAATAGTAATTGACCCACCTTCTGCGATGATTTGCGCTCCAAACATGATGCGAACATTCGCACCGATGGTGACATTGCCATAGACCATGGCGTTAGGCGCTATATACGCGGTAGGGTCGATGCGTGGGGATACGCCTTGATGACTTGAGATCATACAGTTTCCTTTTGATAGCACAGATACGTGTGGGTGAGATAAAATAAACATGAAATTATACTGCTAAGCGAGGCAAATAAAGCTATAAAAAAAATAAATTTTTAGAGTGAAACGATATGAAAATAGTGTAAAAGATAGCTAATAAACATAAGATACGGGATGAAAATAAATGAAGTAAAAAAAACCAATGAAGCTACGTCAACAGGCTTGCAGTCGTAGATGGCGGCGACATTGATATTATTGAGTGCCAAAGGCATGATAAGCTGAATCAGTAAGATGGCTGCGACTAAGGGTTCGATGGGAAGCAGGTAAAAGAGTATCCAAGCACTGAGTAAAGGTGCGAAGATAAACTTCACAAGGTTTACATGTAAAAGCAATTTATAATTGAGCGCTTTGATTTTGACATTGCACAGATACATACCAAAAACGATGAGTTGAAGCACGATCATACAGTACGCACCCATCTCCAATGACTTAAAAATCGTCGGTGGAATCTGAACATGTGCAAAATTGAGCGCGAGGGCGATGAATGACGCCCAGATGACAGGAAGTTTAACGATGTTGAGCAGTGAAGCTTTGAGATTGGATGTGCCACCAGAGTAGAAGAAAACGCCCAAAGTGTAAGTCATAAAGGTATTGGCAACGCTGATCATACTGGTGTAGATGATGGAGTCTTCTCCAAAGAGCGCAATGCCCAAAGGAATGCCAAGATTGCCCGTATTGCCAAGGGCTACAGCGATGCTCATGATCGCTTTTTCTTTATCATCGCTAAAAAAAAGTCGCGCAAAAATATAGCCAAGAAAGATCGTTATACAAGAAATCAGCACATAATAAAACGGCACTTGCAGTAAAGAGAGCGTAATCTGTTTAGTAGAAAGCCCCCAAAAAGAAAAAATGGGATGCAGAAAATAGACGGTAATAATGCTCATGCCGCGCTCTTGTATCTGCTCTTTAAAGATTTTTTTTGCGATAAACCCAAAGAGAATAAAAACATAAATCGACAAGATTGCAACAACGATATTCATGGCAAAGACTCTTTACATGTAACGATTTTTAAAAAGGTATTGTAACGAAAATAAGAGCCAAAAGATTTACTCTTTCGTGCTACAATGAAATAAAAAAAGAAGACACCATGAAAGAGTTTATCGCCAACATTCAAACCGCCATCATCGGAACACTGGACGCAAAAGGAGACCCGTTTAGCTCGTACGCCCCTTACGTGTACGACAAAAACCGTTTTTACGTCTACATTTCCGACATTGCCACGCATGCCAAAAATATTCAACGAAATCCCAAAGCATCACTTTTCTTCGTAGAAGATGAGAGCAAGACCGAAAATTTATTTGCCAGAAAACGCGTCTCGTTGCAATGCGATAGCACCAAAATCGTCCGTTGGACAGAGCGTTTTGAAGAAGTGCTGGGTTTGTTTGCACAAAAATTTGATGCCAAAATGGTAAACACGCTCAAAAAAATGACCGACTTTAATCTGTACGAATTCAAAGTGACTTACGGCGAAGCAACCTTTGGGTTTGGTAAAGCCTATTTTGTCGGTGGAGAAAATATGGACGAACTCATAGCGCGAACGGGCGATAATCCACATCATGAGGCGAAGTAAAACGCTTTACATGTAAAGATAAAAACCTAGAAAAAGTAGCCTCATTTTGTTGACGTGAAATAAGCGCAGTCTTAAAAAAGATGTTGATTTTGCTTCAATACACTAAAAAGCGATTTGATTGTGTTGTCGTAGATTGCTTTATCTTTCATCGCTTTTGTCGATAAAATGGCTCCTTCGACTACACTGAGTATAAAGAGTGATAAATTGTACGATGAGGTGCATTCCAATTCATGGTGCTCAATGGCTTTGATAAGAATTTTTTCTATAGTCTCTCTAAGGCGTTCGTATCGTTCTTTCAATAAAAGCGCAAAATCGGCATCAATGTTGGACATCTCTTGTATGAGGTTGGCTAACGGACAGCCTCTTTCGCAAATAATAGGGTATGACGTCAGTAACATGGTTTGAAAATGCTCTAAATACAAAGAGTGATGGTTTAAAACATCTTCGTATCTGCTGCCAAAGACTTCCTTGGTTTTCTCTTTGATAGCGGCTAAAACCATCTCTTTTTTATTTTCAAAAAAATGATACATCGAGCCTTTATTCAATCCCGCTTTTTTTAATATTTTCAGTACAGAAGCCCCTTGATAGCCATTGGTATACACTTCTTCAAACGTAATTTCCAATAATAATGTTCGAGTATCTTTTTCTTTCGCCATTGCTTTCCTTTACAAGAATTATAGCAGAAAAAAGTTGACCTAAAGGTCAATAAATGTTATAATACTTGACTTCAAGGTCAAGAATAATTTTACAAAGGAATTTTATGAAAAGAGTCGTCATTACAGGAATGGATATGATTACACCTCTGGGGTATGACATGCAAACGTCATTTGACAATATTATCGCAGGGAAAAGTGGCATAACAACGATCAGCAATTTTGATGCAAGCTCTTTGCCAGTGCATTTTGGAGGAGAGATAAAAGCGTTTGATGCTTCTGCCATTATGAATCCAAAAGATGTTAAAAAAACAGATCGATTTATTCACCTCGGCATTAAAACGGCTATGGAAGCGTTTAAAGATGCGCATTTTTCAGAAGATGGTAGTATTGATTTTGAGCGTTTTGGCATTGTCGGTGCGAGTGCCATAGGTGGCTTGCCTCGCATCGAAGAGAGTGCTATCACCTTGCACGAGAAAGGCTCTTCGCGGATCTCTCCTTTTTTTATTCCGGCGTCATTGGTAAATTTATTAGGTGGGCATATTGCGATTATATTAGGACTCAAAGGACCAAATCTCTCCTCTTCAACGGCATGTGCCGCGAGCAATCATGCCATCAGTGAAGCGTGCCGAATCATCATGCTAGAGCAAGCCGACATCATGCTTGTCACAGGCTCTGAGTCCGCCCTTTGCGCTTTAGGCATTTCGGGATTTGCCTCCATGAAATCTCTCTCGACCCATAACGAAAATCCGCAAACCGCGTCACGACCGTTTGACAAACACCGAGATGGTTTTGTGATGGGCGAGGGGTCGGCAACCTTGGTTTTAGAAGAGTACGAGCATGCCATCAAACGAAATGCCAAAATTTACGCAGAAATTGTTGGCTTTGCGGAGAGTTGCGATGCCAACCATATCACCACACCCACCATTCAAGGCCCGTTACGGTCGATGCAACAAGCGGTTAAAATGGCAGAAAAACGGGATGCGAATTTTGCTTTGGATTATATCAATGCGCATGCAACGTCCACGCCTGTTGGTGATAAAAATGAAACCGAAGCGATTAAACAACTCTTAGCAGGGAAACCCATACCACCTGTCTCTTCCACCAAAGGTGCAACGGGGCATTGTTTGGGTGCTAGTGGCATGATCGAAGCGGTGATCACCGTCTTAGCGATGCAAGAGAGCATCTTACCACCGACGATTAACTACACAGAAACGGATTTGGAAAATCAGTGCGATTTGGACTATGTCCCCAATCAGGCACGTGCGCAAAAAATTAAATACGCCATGAGCAACTCGTTTGGTTTTGGTGGAACCAATGGAACGATCATTTTTAAAAATTTAGCGGTTTAGAGGAAAAGATGCAAACAATCGCCCAAGCTATACAGGACAAAGCGTATGAATTAGGGTACGAAAAGTGTGGCATTATCCCTTTAAGTATGATGCATGAATTTGAAGGTAAACTTGAAGAGCGTACAAGGAGTGTTCCTTCCTCATCTGGGTTTTATGAGCGTCAAAAACGCTTAATTGATCCTACGAAAACTTATCCTTGGGCAAAATCGATTGTCGTTGTCGCCGAGCGATATGGGCAGTATAAACTTCCGAGCACTCTTGCAGGGCATATCGGTAGACCCTATCTGTATGATGCACGGATTAATGAAAAAACCGAGGAATTTCAAAGAGGACTTTTGTTGGATGCGTATCTCAAAAGTTTAGGATTTCAAACAGCAACAGAGCGAAAGTTTGGCTTAGTAGGGTTGCGTTGGGCAGCGATGAAAGCGGGCTTAGGGATCATTCGTCGTAACAACTTTTTTTACACGGACTCAGGGTCGTGGGTGACGTTGTATGCGTGGTTGATTGATGAAGAGATGACGCTTGTGGAAACAAACACCTTACCTTCGTGTCCTGAAAAATGTCAACGTTGCATCACGGCATGTCCTACCAAATCACTTTCAGCTCCTTATACCATGAATCCAATGCGTTGCATCTCCTTTTTAACAACCTTTGGAGGGCGTGACCTTCCTCATGAACCTTTGGCAAAAAGCTTTGGCGCGTGTATTTACGGCTGTGATATTTGCCAAGAAGTGTGTCCTATGAATCACAAAAAACTCAGTGATGAAAAAGAGTTCCCCGAACTTTTAGCATTAGCACCTTTTCTTACACCTGAGCGCATTATGGAGATGGACGAAGATTTTTACCGTGAACATATTCAACCCAAGTTTTTTTATCTCTCACCGGATGATCTTTGGAAATGGAAAGTCAATGTGCTCTGCTTTATGCAAAATAATTATCAAGAAAGTTTTAGACCCTACATTTTAGAGGCTCGCAGTGCTTCACATGAAAAAGTTCGTGAGATGGCAAACAGTATAATCTTTTAATATCCCATAAAGGAGAAATTATGCAACGATTATTGGAAGGGAAAATCGCTCTTATCACGGGTGGAAGTTCGGGGATAGGTTTGGCGACGGCTGAAAAGTTTGTTAAGGAAGGTGCTTATGTGTTTATCACAGGGCGTGATGCTGTAAAACTCCAAAAAGCCGAACAGCAGATCGGTCATGATGTCGTAGCACTTCAAGGCGATGTCGCTGACATGGAGGATTTAGAAAAAATCTTCACTGCCATTCAAGCGCAAAAAGGCAAACTTGACATCGTTTTTGCCAATGCCGCCGCTGCTGAGACTTCGATGTTGGAGAACATAACGATGGAGCATTATTACCGTGTTTTTGATACCAATGTCAAAGGGACAATTTTCACGGTACAACGTGCACTACCACTGCTCAGTGATGGTGCAAGTATCATCCTCACCGCATCCAAATCAGCCGTGAAAGGACGAGCAGGCTTTAGCGTTTATTCTGCGTCCAAAGCCGCCATTCGCAATCTCGCACGCAGTTGGTTGCTGGAGTTAAAAAACCGTCACATTCGCGTCAATGTCATCAGCCCAGGCTCTACCGCAACCCAAGGACTTGGAGCGCTGTCAGGATCACCCGAAAACGTTGAATCTTTTTTTAACATCCTTAAAGAGCGCGTTCCTCTAGGCCGAATGGGACAACCCCACGAAATCGCCGCAGTGGTTGCTTTTATGGCATCAGAAGGTGCAAGTTTTATGAATGGAGCCGACATTCAAATAGACGGCGGTGAAGCACAAATATAGGTTTACATGTAAAGACAAAATAAAATCAGAATGAGCTTGACTTTAATTAGATATCTAATTATAATACTGCTTATGAAAAATCAAAGACTGATAGCGCTTTCGAGCCGATTGGCTGAAAAAGCCAATAAATTTATCATTGCAGAGCTCAAAAAATATGAACTCTCTGACATTGCACCCAGTCATGGCGATATCTTAAGCCTTTTGTTTGATGGTAACGCTTACGAAATGGGCGAAATTGCCAAAAGAATTCATCGAACCAAACCAACGGTGACGGTTTTGATTGAAAAACTTGAGAAGAGTGGTTATGTCGAGCGCATAAAATCAGATGATGACGCCCGTTTTACCCGTGTTTCTTTAACGGCAAAGGGATTTGAATTGAAGCCTTTGTTTGAAACAATTTCTGAGCAGCTGAACCAATGTGCCTACCAAGGGCTCACTGAAGCTGAAGCGATGTTGTTGGAAGTCTTACTTGAAAAAGCTGTCGTTAATTTTGAGAAGAGAGAGTAAATATTTATCTATTTAGTTAGATATCAAACTAAAATATCAGGAGGGCTTAACAATCGTTATAGACGCATTTTTAAAGTTTTACAAGAAATCATATATCACAAATAAAAGGAAAAATTATGAATCCATCAGGAAAAAATTATAGTGTTCGCTCTTTGGGTAATGTAACATCATTAGGTCGTATTGAACTACACGAAGCATTAAGTCTTACAGGCTCAGAAGTTACTATCAACGAACTTCCCTCCGGTGTGAGTGTGCCTTTTGTCCATGCCCACAAAAATAACGAAGAGGTCTACGTCGTTTTAAGTGGCAAGGGTTGGCTGTACATTGACGGCGATGAATTTGAGATCAAAGAGGGTGATGCCTTTAGAATTGACCCAAATGGAGCGCGTTGTATCAAAGCAGACAATGCCTCCGCGCTTCGTTTTATCTGCATTCAAGCTAAGGCAAACAGTCTTGAGGGATTTACCCAAACGGATGGAATTGCGGTTGATGTGAAACCTACGTGGCTATAAAGAAGAGATCATTTGCCCTTAAATTAGCAAGGGCAAATGTTTTACATGTAAAGGAGAAAGTTAAAAGCTTAACCCTGCCCACTATTCTTTTCTTTATAGATTTGAAATTCAGCTAAATACATTGAATGTATTTCTGGGGTATCTTCTAAGAATCTTATATCTGCTTCAATTTGTCCTCTTTTGTCTTTTATTTTATTATGTCGGCTTTGAATAATGCTAATCAGGTCATTATGGAGATTATTGTTAAACGTATCATAGTTTCTAATAATTTTTGTATCGTCAAGTTTTTTAATCCAGTATGATAAAGACTTAAAATGCTTTATTTGTGTAGAAAAATTTCGGCTATTTTTGAATAATAGATATTCTTGACTTATCATGGTATGTAAATCGTTTTTAGAGACTTTACGAAAAGAGTTTAATGTTCTTCTTGCATTACTTGAAGTTAAATATTCTTTATTTGTAAGCAATAATATTTTGTTAAATGATATTTTGTTTTTGTTATGTAAAATCATAATTCTTAATAATCTAAAAAATAAACGTATAAAAGCAAAACTTTTTTCTATTTTTTCTTCAATAGTGGTGTTGTTTTTCATTAAATAACCTTATGATAATGAAGCTGTCTATTTTGTGAAGTGTAACAAATATATTCTTAATATGTAAAGTTTATTGAGCAGTATTGTAGCGCAGAAATAAGGATTTAAGCCCTTGAACCCAAGGGCTTAAAATCTTTACATATAAATCTGTCCGCCACTCTCTTTAAAGTGTTCGGCTTGTTCTTCCAAGCCTTTCTCTAACGCAACATTCACATCTTCCGCACCGATTTTAGCAGCGTAATCTCTCACGTCTTGTGAGATTTTCATCGAGCAAAATTTGGGGCCGCACATGGAGCAGAAGTGGGCGACTTTGGCACTCTCGACTGGCAAGGTTTTGTCGTGGTATTCGCGCGCTCGGTCTGGGTCAAAACCGATGTTGAACTGGTCGTACCAGCGAAATTCAAAACGTGCTTTGCTCATCGCGTTATCGCGTATTTGTGCACCTGGAAAACCTTTGGCAAGGTCGGCGGCGTGAGCGGCGATTTTGTAGGCGATGATGCCTTCTTTCACATCTTCTCTATTTGGCAAACCTAAGTGCTCTTTTGGCGTGACGTAGCAGAGCATCGCCGTGCCGTACCAGCCGATCTGTGCTGCGCCAATAGCGGAGGTGATGTGGTCGTACCCCGGTGCGACATCGGTGACGAGCGGTCCAAGGGTGTAGAAGGGTGCTTCAAAACAGTCCTCTAACTCTTTGGTCATATTCTCTTTGATCTTTTGCATCGGAACGTGACCCGGTCCTTCGATCATCACTTGAACATCGTGTTTCCATGCGATTTTGGTGAGTTCTCCCAAGGTTTCAAGTTCGGCAAATTGCGCTTCATCGTTGGCATCATAG
Organism: Sulfurospirillum diekertiae; assembly: GCF_002309535.1. GTDB lineage: Bacteria > Campylobacterota > Campylobacteria > Campylobacterales > Sulfurospirillaceae > Sulfurospirillum > Sulfurospirillum diekertiae. The sequence goes on from NZ_CP023275.1 coordinate 630,947, forward strand.
AGCGAGCCGGGACGCAAGCCATCTCCGAGTGAAAAGGCGACATCGTAGGCTTTCATGATGTCACAGATTTCCTCAAAATGGGTATAGAGGAAATTCTCTTTGTGATGGTGCAGACACCATTTCGCCATGATGCTACCACCTCGAGAAACAATGCCCGTCAGGCGTTTTGCCGTCATTGGAACGTATGCCAAGCGCACGCCTGCGTGAATGGTAAAGTAGTCCACCCCTTGCTCGGCTTGCTCGATGAGGGTATCACGGAAGACTTCCCACGCAAGGTCTTCTGCAATGCCATTGACCTTTTCTAGGGCTTGATAAATCGGCACGGTTCCGATAGGCACAGCAGAGTTGCGGAGTATCCACTCTCTGGTTTCATGGATGTTTTTACCTGTGGACAAGTCCATCACGGTATCGCCACCCCACCTTGTTGACCAAAGCATTTTCTCGACTTCTTCTTCGATGGATGATGTCGTAGCGGAGTTACCGATGTTGGCGTTGATCTTGACCATGAAGTTACGTCCAATGATCATCGGTTCGGCTTCGGGATGGTTCACGTTGAGCGGAAGAACGGCGCGACCTGCGGCGATTTCTTGGCGGACAAATTCAGGGGTGTAAATCTCAGGCAAGTTTGCACCAAAATGCTCGCCTTTGTGCTGAGAGCCTAAGAGTTTGTTTTGACGAGCCACTTCAAGGTTGCAGTTTTCACGAATGGCAACATACTCCATCTCTGGGGTGATAATGCCATTTCTGGCATAGTGCATTTGAGTGATATTTTTCCCCTTCATCGCACGACGAGGTTTTTTGAGATTAGGAAAGCGAAGGGCGTTTAGTTCAGCGTCATCGTGGCGTTTGTGAAAATAAACAGAGCTAAAATCTTCCAGTTGCTCCGTGTCCGCACGTTCTTCGATCCATTTCGCACGCAGTGGATTTAAGCCTTTGTGAAGGTCAATTTTGACATTGGGGTCGGTGTAAACGCCTGAAGTGTCGTACACATGAAGCGGTGGGTTTTCCTCAAAGCTACCATCGCGTAGCGAAGTTGGGCTAAGCGTAATTTCACGCATCGGGACTTGAATGTCAGCTCTTGTGCCTTGGATGTAAATTTTCTTGGAACTTGGGAAGTTTTGAATGTAGGATGCGTCTATTTTTTCGAGGTTATCGAGTACTTTACTCATGAGTGTATCTCCTTATTTCCTACGCTGGCATTACCCAGATCAGGTTCGTGAAACCGCATTAACGGTTTCTTGGGGTGTGATCTCAGCTTTTTACAGCACCCCCACAGACTATAGACTTCTTTCATAACCCATTGAAAAAAGAGTATCGTCCATAGCACATCACTTTTCAAAACTAAAAACATCGCCATAGCTACGGCTATGACTCAATTTTGAGTTTTAAAAATTAACGCACTTTGAACAAACTCTTTATTTTTTCAAGAGTTATGAAAGAAGTCTAACGGTAAACAATTAAAAAAGAAGTTGATTATACAGAGCTATGCAAAGAGGTGACTTAAGAAAAAAAGTTGGATTGGGAAAAGTAAGAATTTAGTAAAGATACGTTTCGATTGTTTACATGTAAAGCTTATCGGCCTATGACAAAGGTGCTGTTGTTGATGGTATAGAGTAAAGATTCTTCCAGTTTGATAGGCAAAGGAGCAGAGACATTGCCTAAAAATTCAGGCATATTGAGTTGATAGTCGCTGTTAGGGTTTTGTCCTTGGAGAATGACTTTAGCAGAGCCGATAATTTGATTGGCGATCTCTTTGAGGAGGTCATCCAAGTCATCTTCGCAGAGATTTTCTTCAAAGAGGAGATTTTTAGCAATTTCGTTCAGCGTTGCTTTCTCAAAAAAGAGATACCAAATATGCTCACACTCATTTTCGATCAAAGCAATGGCAGAGCCATAAAATTGTCCGCCTAGATTTTCCACAAAGTGTGGAATTTCACATAAAATAGTTGAACAAAAGTTTTCAGTCGCTTTAATTACAGCTTGCTTCATTGCTAACCCTTTAATATGCGCTATTGGCACATTATAGATTAATATAATTAAATTATGTATTAAAGAAAATACTCAGCAGAAATGTATTTTCAAAAAGGGATAATTCTTTACATGTAATCACTTTTTATATCAACAGTGGCGATAATTTTTTTGAAAAACGCTACAATGATGCTTCGATTTTTTATAGAGTAAGGGAATTTTATGCATGCAAAAGGGCTTTCACGAGGCTTGAAAAATAGACATGTCCAACTTATTGCATTGGGCGGAGCTATTGGAACAGGCTTGTTTTTGGGGTTTCTACAACCGTTCAACTTACAGGTCCCGCGGTACTTTTAGGGTACGCGTTGGGTGGATTTATTGCATTTATGATTATGCGACAACTGGGCGAAATGGTCGTCGAGGAGCCCGTTGCCGGCTCATTTAGCCATTTTGCAAACAAATACTGGCATCCGTTTGCGGGCTTTGCATCGGGTTGGAACTACTGGATTTTGTATGTTTTAGTCGGTATGGCAGAACTGACCGCCATCGGTACGTTTGTACACTTTTGGCTTCCCAATGTTCCGACATGGGCATCGGCGGCATTTTTCTTTATTTTGGTCAACCTTGTCAATTTAGTGAATGTTCGTATTTACGGTGAATTTGAGTTTTGGTTTTCCATCATCAAAGTAGCGGCGATTATTTCCATGATCGCGTTTGGTAGTTACTTACTCATCAGTGGAAACGGTGGTGAGACGGCTCATTTTAGTAACCTTTGGGCACTAGAGGGTGGCTTTTTCCCACATGGTATCAAGGGTTTTTTAATGGCGATGGTGTTCATCATGTTCTCCTTTGGTGGACTTGAGCTGATCGGTATTGCCGCTGCTGAGACAGATGATCCAAGTCATACGATTCCACGCGCAACCAATCAAGTTATTTACCGTATCCTCATCTTTTACATTGGCGCACTGGCGGTTCTTCTTTCTCTCATGCCATGGATGAACATGACCAAAGATGTGACCCCATTTGTCATGGTATTTAGCAGTTTAAATGAAAACTTTGTCGCACATGTACTCAACGCCATCGTTTTAACAGCGGCACTTTCCGTCTACAACAGTGGCGTTTATTCTAACTCCCGTATGCTGTTTGGCTTAGCCGCGCAGGGTAATGCTCCTAAAATGCTGATGAAATTAAACGACAAAGGTGTTCCTGTTAATGCCGTACTTTTCTCTGCACTGATTACGGGTAGTTGTGTTGCGCTGAACTATTTTATGCCAGAAGATGCGTTTAAATTTTTAATGGCACTCGTGGTCTCTGCATTGGTCGTAAACTGGTTTATGATCAGCTTTGCGCACCTCAAATTTCGTTATGCGAAGATCAAAGAGGGTGTTGTTCCTAAATTTAAAGCGTTTTGGTTTCCTATTGGCAATATTATCTGCATTCTTTTCTTTGCGATGATCTTGGTTATTATGCTGTTCATTGATGGCATTAATATCTCTGTTTATCTTATTCCTGCATGGATCGCACTCCTTGCGCTTGGGTACAAACTTTCTCGCAAATAACCTCTTGGTCTTTACATGTCAAAGTATTTACATGTAAAGACCACTTTCTTGTGGTAACTCTTCGTTTAAATCGTTTATTAAGAGCGGTTGAAGTACAATCCAACATCTCAATTTAAAGTTGGCATATATGTTTGTTGGACTTGCATTTTTTGGTGTTTTGGTGGGATTTTCATCTGGTTTTTTTGGCATAGGCGGTGGTACCATTTTAGTGCCAGCATTGATCTATTTTGGCTATGACATTAAAATGGCAATCGGTATTTCTGTGATGCAGATGATTTTTAGTTCAATGTTTGGTTCGTATGTCAATTACAAAGGTGGCGTACTTCAACTGAACAGCGGCATTTTTTTAGGATTTGGTGCTCTCTTTGGTGCGGCACTGAGTGGTTTCATTGTCAATGCGCTGCCCCAGATTGCCCTTTTAATAATGTTTGCCGCTACGCTTTTAATGTCAATTTATAAATTTTTTACAGCGCCTCTTATTCCCAAATGTGAACCTAATGAATCCAAACTCCTCCTTTTTGTGGTGGGTGTGGTCATTGGTGCGATAGCCATTAGTACCGGTACGGGAGGAGCTATTTTTTTGACACCTGTTCTTGTAGGCTTTATGAATTGGGATATTAAAAAAGCGGTTGGAACGACGCTTTTCTTCATTATTTTTGGCTCAATTTCTGGCTTTGTGAGTCTTGCATCGCATGGGTTAGTCGACTATAGTGCAGGAGTTGCCGTGGGTATTGGTTCTTTAATTGGAGTTTATTTTGGGGTGAAGCTGTCCCATAGCGTGGAGAAGAAGGTGCAAAAACGTGCTCTTCTGATCTTGTATGTCATTATGTTTGTATTAACGGTTAATAAAATTTTGAGCGAGATGAATGTCCTATGATAAAAATTTACGGCGCTAGAGAAAATAATCTTAAAAATATCAATTTGGAAATTCCAAAAAATAAGCTTGTGGTTTTTACGGGCTTAAGTGGAAGTGGTAAAAGTACCTTGGCGTTTGATACGCTTTATGCAGAAGGGCAACGCCGCTATATCGAATCGCTTTCGTCGTATGCGAGACAATTTTTGGATCGTGTGGGCAAACCCGATGTCGATAAAATTGAAGGCTTAACGCCTGCGATTGCGATTGATCAAAAAACGACGAGTAAAAACCCACGCTCAACGGTGGGAACGATTACGGAAATCTATGATTACCTGCGCTTGCTTTATGCGCGTGTGGGAAAACAGCACTGTCATTTGTGTGGCAAAGAGATTTCTCAGATGTCAGTGGCGGATATTATCGAGCAGGTGTTAAAACTTCCTCCTGAAACGAAACTTTCCATCTTAGCGCCATTGGTGCGTGAGAAAAAAGGTAGTTTTGCGGATATGATCGAGTCTTTACGTCACAAAGGTTATGTGCGAGCTTTGATTGATGGGGTGATGGTCCGTTTGGATGAAGAAGTCGAGCTTTTAAAAACCAAAAAACATACGATTAAAGTCATTATCGACCGTGTGGTGATTCGAGATGAAAATAGAGACCGAATTGCGACCGACATTGAAAAAGCACTTTTGGAGAGTTATGGTGAAGTGGAACTAGACATCTCTAACGCTGAAGAAGTAGGGCTAACAACATCGCATATTCATTACAGCGAGCATTTGGCGTGTTTTGATTGTAAGATCAGTTTTGAACCCCTCGAACCACTTTCGTTTTCATTTAACTCACCCAAAGGAGCATGTCCAACATGTGATGGTTTGGGCATTCGCTATACGTTGGATCTTAAAAAAATCATCAATGAACATGTGAGCATCGAAGAGGGTGCGATTAAAATCTTTTACGGATTTAACAAAAGTTTTTACGCTAAATTCTTACAAGCTTTTTGTGAGGCTACGGGCATTAATACTAAAATACCATACGAAGAGTTAGAAGAGCACCAACAAAAAGCCATTTTGCACGGTGGGGTGGAAGATGCGACCTTTTTTTGGAAAAAACATAAGCTAATTCGTAAATGGGAAGGTGTCATCAAAATCGCTTACGATATGCTCAAAGATGAAAAAGAGTTGGGTGATTATATGAGCGAAAAGACGTGCGACACGTGTGGTGGGTATCGTCTGAAAAAAGAGAGTTTAGCGGTTCGTTTAGCTAAGAAAAACATCGCCGATATTTTGGAATTCCCCATCGATCAGTGTTTAGCTTTTTTCCAAGACGAGAAAAATTTTGCTTCGATGAAACCACAGCAGAAGATGATTTCGGAGCCTATTTTAAAAGAGATTAAAGAACGCCTCTTCTTCTTGTTTGACGTAGGATTAGGCTACATCAGCCTAGGACGTGATGCCAGAACGATCAGTGGCGGTGAGGCTCAGCGTATTCGTATTGCTTCGCAAATCGGCAGTGGGCTAACAGGTGTCATGTATGTCCTCGATGAACCTAGCATTGGTCTGCATGAACGCGATACGCTTAAACTCATCCGAACGCTTCGCAGTTTGCAGAAAAAAGGCAATTCGGTGATTGTCGTTGAACACGATAAAGAGACGATTAAAACGGCTGATTTCATTGTCGACATAGGACCAGGGGCTGGAAAATTTGGAGGTGAAGTTGTCTTTCAAGGTACCAATGAGGAGCTTTTAAAAAGTAATACGCTCACCGCGCAATACCTTAACGGCACGAAAGTCATTCACTATCGCAAGAACCGCAAGCAAGAGCGTTGGATAGAGCTTAATCATGTTACGATCAACAATATTCAAAACCTTGATGTCAAAATTCCTTTAGGCAATCTTGTCGCCATTACAGGAGTGAGTGGTAGTGGTAAGAGCTCACTCATTCTTCAGACCTTGCTTCCTGTTGCCAAAGAGTATCTTAACCGCGCGAAAAAAGTGAACAAAGTCGCGGGGGTTGAATGCATTGGTCTCGATCAACTCGATAAAGTCATTTATCTGGATCAAAGCCCTATTGGCAGGACTCCACGAAGTAATCCTGCCACATATACAGGCGTGATGGATGAGATTCGTGCACTGTTCGCTAAAACCAAAGAGGCTCAGATAAGAGGCTACAATGTGGGACGATTTTCGTTTAACGTTAAAGGTGGACGTTGTGAAAAGTGCCAAGGTGATGGTGAAATCAAGATTGAGATGCACTTTTTACCCGACATTATGGTCAAGTGTGATGTCTGTAAAGGTCAACGCTACAACGCACAAACATTAGAGATTAAGTATAAAGGGAAGTCTATCTCGGATGTTCTCAATATGAGTGTGGATGAAGCCTATGACTTTTTTAAAGCTATTCCTAAAATTAACCAAAAAATTCAAACACTCTCCGATGTTGGTTTGGGGTATATCACCTTAGGTCAAAATGCGGTGACACTGAGTGGTGGTGAGGCACAACGTATTAAACTAGCCAAAGAGCTGAGCAAGAAGGATACAGGCAATACATTGTATGTTTTGGACGAGCCAACGACAGGTTTACACTTCGCTGATGTGGACAGACTGGTAAAAGTGTTACACCATCTCACAGATATGGGTAACAGTGTATTGGTCATTGAACATAATATGGATGTCATCAAAAATGCAGATTATATGATTGATATGGGACCCGATGGAGGAAGCTACGGAGGGCGTATTATCGCAGTTGGAACGCCTTTTGAAGTTGCACAAGATGCCTCAAAAACAGAAAGTTATACGGGAAAATTTTTAGCACAGGAATTAGCATCAGAGAAGGAATCTTAAAAAATGTTCCCTTTAGTAACGTTTTTTAGTGGAAAAAATATCACAATACCTTTTACATGTAAATCTACATAATATAGACATATCTTTTCATTATAATCGGTTCATCAAAAAAACGAAAAGGATGTTTCGTGGAAAAAACCGTGAATGTGAAGAAAAAAGACTGGATGCACTATACGATAAAAAGCTTGGCCTTTTGGGTTATTTTTGGCATTATCGCAGGTATTGCTCTTGGTATGGTTGATCCTAAACTGGCAACGCAAGCAAAGCCAGGAATTGATTGGTTTATTCAAGCGTTGAAATGGCTTGTCGGACCGATTATCTTCTTAACCATTATTTCAGGTATTGTTGGACTTGAAAGTCTTAAAGAAGTTGGTTCAATTGGATTAAAAGCATTAATCTATTTTGAAATCGTAAGTACCTTTGCGTTGGCAATCGGTGTACTTTTTGGAAATATGTTTGGACCTGGACATGGAATGAACCTTTCCGTTGATTCGCTAGATCCTAAAAGTGTTGCTAAATTTACAAGCACGGGTGACGTTGGGTCTATATGGTCTATCCTCAAGAATGCAGTTCCAAGTGACCCTATTACACCATTTCTGAATGGTAATACACTTCAAGTATTAACGATGGCATTGGTTTTAGCTATTTTGATTTCTGCTTTTGGTGGAAAACATAAAGCTACTATTTTGAAACCACTTGAAAGTGTTCAAAACTTTTTCTTCAAAATCTTAACGATTTTGATGTGGTTAAGCCCTATCGCATCTTTTAGTGCGATGGCATTTTTGATCGGTAAATTTGGTATTGCTTCTTTGATCAATATGGCAAGTTTATTGGGTGTTATGGCTATCTCTGTACTTGCATTTGTTTTTGGAGTCCTTGGTATTATTATGGCAATCTTCAAAATCAATATTTTCAAATTTATGCGCTTTATCGCTAAAGAGGTATTGATTGTATTTGCAACGTCATCCAGTGAATCTGCATTGGCTCCATTGATGCGTCGTCTAGAAGCCGCTGGTGTCAGTCGTGGAACAACAGGTCTTGTTATTCCAACGGGGTATTCATTTAACCTTGATTGTACGAACATCTATCTTTCACTCTCCATTATCTTTATTTCTCAAGCGTTCAATATTCCATTGACCCTTGGTGAAGAGTTAAGCATCATCTTCATTTTGATGGTTACCTCAAAAGGTGCTGTAGGTGTAACAGGTTCTGGTTTTATCGTTCTTGCGGGAACTTTGTCTGCTATGGGTGGCGCAATTCCTGTGGTAACGGTTGCGGTACTTCTTGGTGTTGATAAATTCATGAGCGAAATGAGAGCGGTAGGTAACCTTTGTGGTAATGCGGTTGCTGCTGTTGTTGTTGGTGCTTGGGATAAACAGATCGATATGGATAAATTCAGATACGCATTAGATCATCCAGAGAGTGTTGAAGACACAATTCCTGGTTAATCAATTTTTATACGGTCAATGAGGTGTTACAATTACTTCATTGACCTCTTTTTTTTTAATACAATTTCCCCCCTTTTCTTTAAAAAATCTCATTAAAATCCCTTTTCGTATGCCATAATAAATCATATATCATAAAACACTTTGCAAATCACATCTTAAGTTTTCGTAGAAATTACGCATCGGTTATAGAGCTTAGACTGGTTTTAAAGTATCAAAAGGGTCTTCGTTGAACAGAGTGAGCAAGAAAAAGGGAAGTAAGAAAGATTGGAAGCACTATACCGTTAAAAGTTTGGCTTTTTGGGTGATCGTCGCTATTATCGCAGGTGTGACCTTTGGTGTGATGGATCCAGAGAATGCTATCAAGGCAAAACCTGGAATTGACTGGTTTATTCAAGTTTTGAAATGGCTTGTTGGACCGATTATCTTTTTAACGATTATTACGGGTATTGTTGGGCTTGAAAGCCTTAAAGAAGTTGGCTCCATTGGTATTAAAGCATTTATCTATTTTGAGATAGTGAGTACATTTGCTCTTGCCATTGGTGTTTTATTTGGTAATATTCTCCGCCCAGGGGAGGGAATGAATCTCTCCATTGAATCCTTAGACGCTTCTAGTATTGAAAGTTTTACGCAGGTAAAACAAGAGGTAGGTTCAGCATGGAGCATTCTCAGACATGCCATTCCTAATGATCCCATTTCACCATTTTTACACGGGGATACGCTCCAAGTGCTCACAATGGCACTTTTCTTTGCAATCCTTCTTTCTGCTTTTGGTGGAAAACATAAAATCACGATTTTAAAACCTTTAGAAAAAGCGCAAAACTTCTTCTTTAAAATTTTAACATTGATCATGTGGTCAAGCCCTATTGCAAGCTTTAGTGCTATGGCATTTTTGATTGGTAAGTTTGGACTATCATCACTCCTGGGTATGGCAAATTTATTGGCCGTTATGTTCGTTTCGGTTCTTGCATTTACCTTTGGCGTGCTAGGTGTTATTTTATGGTTTTACAAAATTAATGTTTTCAAATTTATGCGTTACATTGCAAAAGAAGTTTTAATTGTCTTTGCAACCTCTTCAAGTGAAGCTGCACTTGCTCCGCTAATGAGAAGGCTTGAGGCTGCGGGTGTTAGTAGAGGAACAACAGGGCTTGTTATTCCAACAGGTTACTCATTTAACCTTGGTTGTACCAATATTTATCTTGCACTTTCTATTATCTTTCTGTCTCAAGCATTCAATGTGCCTTTGACTTTGAGTGAGCAGATGAGCATCATTCTTATTTTGATGGTGACATCAAAAGGGGCGGTAGGGGTTACGGGTTCAGGCATTATTATCCTTGCGGGAACTTTGTCGGCAATGGGTGGTGCGATCCCTGTCGCAACGGTTGCAGTTTTGCTCGGAGTGGATAAATTTATGAGTGAAATGAGAGCTGTTGGTAACCTTTGTGGTAACGCTGTTGCCACTGTTTTTGTTGGCGTTTGGGACAAGCAGATTGACATGAAAAAATTTAAACATGCATTGGATAACCCTGATAGTATTGATGATGGGATTCCTAGTTAAACCTTTGTTAATCCAATGAGGAGCTCTCCTCATTGGATTTTTACTTAAACCTCGCTATAATCAAACAAATTAATAAAGAGAGCTGACATGCTAGAAGAAATTGCTGAGCGCATCAAAGCACTTCCTCCCCTCCCTAAAAGTTTTCATCAGATGACGCTCATTTGTCAAGACCCAAATGCGAGTTCAGCAGACCTTGCACGGGTCATAGAAGAAGATCCTATGATGGTTGCTAACTTATTGAAAGTCGCTAATTCTCCTTTATATAACTTTAGGCGAGAGATTAAAAGTGTACTACAAGCCGTGAGCCTTTTTGGAATGTCTACTACACGTTCTTTAGTGACGGATATGTCGATTAAAAAATTGTTACAAGTCGATATGGCACCATATGGTGTTACGCCTGAAGAGTTTGCTGCTATCTCAGGATTGCAAAGTGCATTGATGGTTCAGTGGTACAGCAAGATTGATGCAACGAAAGCAGATTTTCTTTTTCTGGCGGCACTTTTGCAAGAGACCGGTAAAATTCTGATTGCCGATGAAATTGTCAAAAATGATGAAATGTATCAATTTCGTTCTGAAATTGAAAATAGTAACAATATCGCTGATGTTGAAAAAATGTTTGTCAGAATGACGAGCAGTGAAGTGGCGGGGCTTATTTTTAAACATTGGAAATTTGAAGATAAAATGGTACACGCGATTGAATACGTTGATGCTCTTGGGGTTGCTCCTTTAGACATTCGCCCTTATGCGGTTGCGCTAAAAGTGGTTAAAACGGCTATCCCCATTAATGCACCACTCAGTGAGCGAAGTATCAACCTTGCTTTGAATATTCTTGAAAAAGAAAAACTTGATAAACAAGCATTTCTTGAGGTTGTGACAAAACTCAAAGAATACTACTAACTTCTTACATGTAAAAGGTATTTCCGTGAAAATTCTTACAATTATTGATACATTTGGTTTCTTTTTTAGGAACTACTATGCGCTTCCACAACTGCGCAATACTCAGGGTTTTCCTACAGGACTTCTCACAGGATTTGCCAATTTTATTTATGCGATTAAGAATGAGCACGATACCGATTATCTACTGTTTGCGCTTGATAGTAAAGGCAAAAATTTTCGTCATACACTAGACCCTAATTACAAAGCCAATCGTCCTGAAGCCCCTGAAGATTTAAGGCGTCAACTTCCTGTAGCTATCTCTTGGATTGAGAAAATGGGCTTTAAATGCTATGCGCAAGAGGGGTATGAGGCGGATGATGTCATCGCATCTGCGGTACGTTTTGCGAAAAGCCATGATATTAAAGTGCGCATTGTCACCCACGATAAAGATTTGTATCAACTCATTGATGATGGCACGGTAGTGATTTACGATCCGATGAAAAAGATGGAGATTGATACAGAAAAATGTTTTGAAAAATTTGGTGTTTATCCTAATAAAATTAATGAATATTTAGCGCTCGTAGGTGATGTTGCCGATAATATTCCCGGTGTAAAAGGCATTGGCCCAAAGGGAGCTAAAAAACTTTTGGATGATTATGGAACAATCGAAAATGTGTATGAAAACCTTGAACGTATAGGAAACCCTCGTGTTCAAGCGATGCTCGAAGAGGGACGTGAAAAAGCCTTTTTAAGCAAACAACTGGTTCGTCTGGATGATTCGCTTAACATCGCTGATAAGTTCGATGCATTTCATTTTCCTTGTGATAATCCTCTCATCAATATAACCGATGAACTTGAAAAGTATGAGCTACGTCATATGCTCTCTCGTGTAAGAAATGAGTCTTTACATGTAAAGTCAAAAGAGGCGCCAAGTAACAGTTTTAATGCAATTTTGCTTGATGATACCAAGATGCTTTTTAACATCATTGAAGGCATCGAAGAAGACGCTATAGTCGCGTTTGATACAGAGACAAATGCATTGGATGCATACAATGCAAAGATCGTTGGATTCTCTTTTGCAACTAATACGCATGAGGCATATTATGTGCCTATCGGACATCACTATTTAGGAGTAGGCGATCAAATTGCATTAGCCGATGCGAAGAGAGCACTGGAAGCACTTTTTACTCACAAAATTGTTGGACAAAATCTCAAATTTGATCTGGCTGTCATTGAAAATAATTTTGGCATTAAAGATGTTGCTATTTATGCGGACACGATGCTTCTTGCGTGGCTTCTTAATCCTGAAACCAATGTCGGTCTTGATACGCTCTCCCTTAGATTTTTTAATCATGCGATGGTTAAGTTCAAAGATGTTGTCCCCAAAGGAGAAAATTTTAGTGCTGTGCCGTTAGAAAAGGCATGTGAATATGCTAGCGAAGATGCGTGGATGACTCTTAGGCTTTTTGAGAAACTCCATGAAGTGCTTGACCCCGAATTGCTTGATCTTGCCAAAGAGGTTGAGTTCCCCTTTATTAAGACACTGATGAAGATGGAAAAAGAGGGGATAAAAATTGATGGTCGTTATTTTGAAGTCCTCTTAAAACGAACAGACCATGCGATCGAAGAACTAAAGGCGGAAATTTTTAGTTTATGCGATGCGACGTTTAATCTTAATTCAACCCAACAACTCGGAGCCGTTCTGTTTGAACAGTTAGGACTTCCAACGGTTAAAAAGACCAAAACAGGTTATAGCACCGATGAAAATGTTTTGAATGAGCTTTTAGACCAACACCCTAGCATTGCCAAAATTTTGGAGTATCGTGAACTTTATAAACTGCGTTCCACGTACATCGAACCACTGCTTAAACTTTCCAAAGAGTCTCCATTGGGACGTGTGCATACTTCGTTTATACAAACAGGCACCGCAACAGGAAGACTCAGCTCTAAAGATCCGAACCTTCAAAACATTCCTGTGAAAACAGAGCTTGGGCGCGAAGTACGCGGTGGTTTTGTGGCAAAAGAGGGCTGTAAACTCATCGGCATTGATTACTCCCAAATTGAGTTAAGACTTTTGGCACATTTTAGCGGTGATGAAGCGATGATTCATGCCTTTCAATCGGGTAAAGATATTCATAAAGAGACAGCTTTAAAACTTTTTGGCGAAGCAGAGGCTGTGGCAAAACGAGGTGTGGCTAAAAGTATTAACTTTGGATTGTTGTATGGAATGGGGCCTAAGCGTCTTTCGGAAACGATTGGGATCTCTACCAAAGAGGCAAAAAGTTATATTGAAAGTTATTTTGCAACCTTTCCAACGATTAAAAAATATCTTTCAGACATAGCAGAGGGTGCTAAAAAAGAGGGATACGTGCAGACACTTTTAGGTCGAAAACGTTTTTTTGACTTTGAACATGCTAACGGTATGCAATATGCGGGTTACCTTCGTGAAGCGGTCAATACCGTTTTTCAAGGAAGTGCTGCTGATCTCATCAAACTATCGATGAATAAAATTATGACTACACTTGTGGACGATGAGGCAAAGTTACTGCTTCAAATTCACGATGAATTGATTTTCGAAGTAAAAGAAGAACGGGCAGAAGCGTTTGCCTTGCAGGCTCAAAAAGTTATGGAAGAGGTTTATCCTCTTCGTGTTCCACTGAAAGTTTCCATTGCCATAGGTAATAATTGGGGAGAACTCAAATGATAGAAGTATTGTTATTAGCATTTGCTCTTAGCATGGATGCTTTTGCTGTTTCCATTGGCCTTGGAGCTAAACAAAATGGTCATACCACCAAAGCACTTGCCCTTAAAGCGGGACTCTTTTTTGGTGTTTTTCAAGCATTAATGCCTTTGCTTGGGTATCTTGGCGGTAAAGGGGTGTTGGGTTTCGTAAGCCAGTATGCCTCGTATATTGCTTTTGGTCTGCTAGCACTTATTGGGGCAAAAATGATCTATGAAGGGGTCAATGAAGGCGTTGGTGAAGAAATATCAAAGATTACCAATAAAATCATGTTAACGCTAGCTATCGCAACGAGCATCGATGCTATGGCTGCAGGCTTTAGCTTAATGCTTTTAGATCTCAATCCTCTGCTTTCATGTGCTATCATTGGTTTAACAACGTTTGTGGTTAGTTTTCTAGGCGTTTATGTAGGAAAGCTCAGTGGTACGTGGTTGGAAAGCAAAGCGGAGATTTTTGGAGGGGTTGTTCTGGTCGCAATTGGGTTTAGAATTTTATTTTTTTAAGAGAGTGTTGGCGAATAGTTTTTAAGAATTTTCTCGCATGTTTTATACTCAGGCATATGTTCGGCTACGCATTGCCAGAAGCTTTTTTGATGGTGTTTGTGCTCAATGTGTGAAAGTTCGTGAATGACGATGTAGGTAATACACTCTAGAGGCAGTTGAGCAAGGCTGAGGTTAAAGCTTAGTTCATTCGTGTGTGAGCAACTTCCCCAACGTTTTTTGGCCTTTCGAAAACTGATTTTCGTGGGTTTAACGCCCATTAAAAAACTCCACTCTTCGACGAGTCTTGTCACCAAAGGGATGGTTTTTTCTTTGTAAAATGCATCAGGTGTCTGCTTTACATGTAAAAGAATAGGCTCGCCCAAATAGAGCACTTTTCCCTCTTCAGTAAAAAGTGATTGTATGGTTGTTCGCTTTTTTGCCGCTTTAACCTTTGTAAAAATCCATGCCGCTTTTTGACTTACTAATTCGTGAATATATTCTTTGGATGTGTAGGGTGTTTTGACAATGACCCCTTTGATTGGGTCTATCATAATGTAAAGATGTTTCAGACGGCGATTAATGATGATAGAGTAGCAAAGCGTTTCGCCTTGGTACTCTATGAGAGGTTGCATCGTTTAATTAAACCAGCTTTTGATTTTGTCGAAGACACTTTCAAATTTGTCGTCTTTGGATTTTTTTTCAACGCCGAATTCTTCTTGCAATTGAATAAGTAGCTCTTTTTGCTCTTTAGTAAGCTTTTTAGGGTAGCGAATAGAAATTTGCGTAATCATGCTGCCTAATTGATGCGTATGGACATTTTTAACACCTTCATGTTTGAAGATAAATTGTTGTTTGTCTTTTGCACCAAGAGGTAATTCAAGCTCTGCTTCGCCTCGGATCGTTGGGATTTTGATGGTTTCACCAAGAGCAACTTGCGTAAAAAATACAGGGACTTCGATGTAAATATCATCGTTATGGCGTACAAAATGCTCATCTTCTTTGACATGCACTAAGATGTAAAGATCGCCTCTTCCTCCGCGCTCGTCAATATTACCTTTGCCCGCCACTCGAATACGGTTGTTATTGTCAATACCCTCAGGAATGTCAATCGTCACTTTGTCTTCGATTTGCGTAAAGCCTTTAGCATTACAGCTTGGGCATGGATTGGTAACAACGCTCCCTTTTCCATTACAATTTGGGCAGGTTTGTGAAAAGGTCATAAAGCCTTGTCGGTAGAAAACCTGACCTTTTCCTTTGCACTCTTTACACGTAGCCTTAGATTTATCTTTGCTTCCCGTTCCATCACACGTGTCACAAGGCTTCTTATAGGCGAAAGTGACCTCTTTTTTAGTACCAAAAATGGCTTCATTAAAGGCAAGTGTTACTTCTGCTTCAAGGTCGAGGTTGTATTTGCGATTTTGTTTTGATCCACCACCACCAAAACCACCACTGCTTCCAAAGCCACCACCAAAGACAGATTCAAAGATGGAACCAAGATCACCCATAATGTCTTCATAACGCATATCGGAGAAATGGCTAAAGCCTTGAGAATCAAGTCCTGATTTACCGTAGCGATCGTACGTAGCACGTTTTTGCTCATCACTTAAGACTTGGTAAGCTTCATTAATCGCTTTAAATTTCTCTTCAGCCTCTTTATCACCCTGATTGCGATCGGGATGGTATTGCAATGCTAATTTGCGATAGGCTTTTTTAATCTCAGTAGCGTCTGCTGTTTTGGTAATTTCCAATATTTCATAATATTCTAGATCCACTATTATCTCTTTACATGTAAGTTTTTGAAGATCAAGATTCTAGCAAAAAGTAGTTTAAAATTTGGTTGTTAAGGTTGATTAACAAACCATTAAAGGCTCATTAATAGCACTCCTGTAAGATTTCATCATAAAACTTTTAAGGAGTACACAATGAAAAAGACAATCTTAACACTCGCAACTTTAGTTGCACTAGGAACGACCAGTGCTTTCGCCTTTGGTGGCGGTAACTGTCAAGGGATGCAATCTGGTATGGGTATGATGCAAGGTGGCGGAATGGGTGGTCAAGGAATGATGATGCAAGGTGGAAGAGGTGGTATGGCAATGATGGAACAACTTAACCTTACCGATGATCAACGCCATAAATTACATGTTTTGCAAAGTGAAATGAAGTTAGAAATGACTAAATTGCAAGATCCAAAAATGAGAACAAAAATGCAAGATCTTATGAGCGGTGATAGCTTCAATAAAAAAGAGTTTATCAAACTTCATACCGAAATGCACGAAAAAATGTTAGCGCTTCAAGCGGATCATATGGAAAAAGTGTTCAATCTTCTCACAAAAGAACAACGTACAGAGCTTAAAACGTTGATGGCTCAAAAACCACAAAGACCAACCCCAGCACAAACACCCGCTACCAGTAAATAAAAGTTCAAATTTTACCTCTATAAGACCTCTTCGGAGGTCTTTCTTTTTAAATATCACTCAAATTCAGTATAATTATAAAAAACTACAAGGCCATAGAATGATTAATGTCTTGATGATAGAAGATGATACCGAATTCGCCGAAATTTTAAGTGAATATCTTGCGAAATACAATATTAAAATTACCAATTTTGAAGATCCTTATTTGGGGTTAAGTGCTGGAGTCAAAAAATATGATTTACTCATTTTGGATTTGACATTGCCTGGGATGGATGGACTTGAGGTTTGCAAAGAGATTGTTGCGCAATATGACATTCCTATCATTATCTCTTCGGCACGCAGCGATATCAGTGATAAAGTCATCGGCCTTCAAATCGGTGCGGATGATTATTTACCAAAACCGTATGATCCTAAAGAGATGTATGCACGCATTCAAAGCTTGATTCGTCGTTATAAAAAAAGCTCAACGTTGGAAGAACAGCAAAGTCATAGTGTTTTCTTGGTCGATGAAAAACGCCATGAAATCTCTTTTAAAGGAGAGGTTCTTAATCTTACTCCCGCAGAATATGAGATACTCTCGTATATGATTCGTCAAAATGGTTTTTCGATCTCGCGTGAGCAGTTAGTATATAACTGTAAATCGCTGAAAGATAAAGGCTCTAAAAGTTTAGATGTCATTATCGGTCGTTTGCGTACTAAAATTGGTGATGATTCTAAAAGCCCTGAGTACATCCACTCCGTACGAGGTATTGGGTACAAGCTTGTCGGATGATTAAAAACTCAATTCTCAACAAGATCAGTGCGATCTTTTTTCTCTCACTTTTTTTACTGGCGATGTTCTTTGCTCTTTTGTTGGAGCATCAAAGCGATAAAAATCTAGAGAATATGAAACAGCGCCAAATTCAATCGGTCAATTATTTGTTAGTCATGTATCGTAACAACGTTCAGCCAAAAGATATTGAAGAGTATTTCAATAATTTTGGACTCAAAAAAGTTGCCAGTAAACATCTGCGTGATTCTGTTCTCGCCAATGGGGTGGTTATTTTCCAAAAACTTTCTCCCATTAGCCGTTTTTCTTCCATTGTGTACAATGACCGTTATTATCTTTTTATTGATAATTTTGAATCTAGTGTTCTTTTAGAGAGCCAAGACTACAAAAATTTTAATGAAAGTTTATGGGTTGTTTTTGTCATTGCGTTGTTGATTTTGCTTTACATGTACGTCTCTATTTTTAAAAGTATTGCACCGCTTAAGACACTCAGTTCGCAAATACGCAAGTTTGCCAGTGGGGATTTAAGCATTGAGTGTCAGAGTGAATCGAATGATGAAATCGGTGAAGTTGCCAATGAGTTTGATCGTGCTGTTAAAAAAATACGCGATCTTATCAATTCCAGACAGCTTTTTTTACGGACGATTATGCATGAGCTCAAAACGCCGATTGGTAAAGGGCGTATTGTTGCTGAAATGCTTGAGGATGCTATCGCTAAAAAACGGTTAGTCGGAGTGTTTGGTAGGCTTGATCTTTTGATTGCCGAATTTTCCAAGATTGAGCAGCTTACATCACAGCGGTATGAACTCAATCTCAAAGAGTATTCGCTTTTACATGTAATCGATCAAGCGATTGATCTTTTGATGCTTGATGACCAAAAAAGAGAAGATCAGGTCCATGTTGAAGGCGATTTTGATTTTAAAGTGACCGTTGACTTTGAGCTTATGGCGTTAGCGATTAAAAACTTGATGGATAACGCGATGAAGCATAGCCTCAATCATCGTGTCTTTGTAAAAAGCAGTGGGCAGAGGCTGATTATTGCGAATGAAGGTGAGCCTCTTAAAATGGCGATTGAAGAGTATTTTCAACCGTTTGTCTCTGGCTCTAAAGCGTGTGGTAGTGGATTGGGGCTTGGACTGTATATTGTCAAAAATATTGTGGAACAACATGGATTGGAAATAGCGTACGCCTATGAAGCAGGCTATCATCACTTTAGCATTGATTTTTCAAAAGGATTTATCGCATGATGAGAGGGTTAGAGAAGTTTAATAAGCTGGTCGATGCCTTTGAAAAACTCCCAACAGTTGGTCGAAAGTCGGCTATTAGATTTGCGTATCATTTGGTTTTAAACGATACCTTTTCTGCGATGAAACTTGCGAATGCCATTGAGAGTGCGATTCAGAGTATTCGAAAATGCGAACAGTGTGGAGCCCTCAGTGAGCATGAAATTTGTGATATTTGCCTTGATGAAAGACGTGATAGTCAAAAGCTCTGCATTGTTGAAAGCGCCAAAGATATTTTTGTGTTAGAGGAGCATAAACTGTTTGATGGGCACTATTTTGTTCTGTGTGATTTGGAAGAAGAGACGCTCAGTAAACTTGAAGCGATGGTCAATGAAGATGTGAAAGAGATGATTTTTGCGCTGACGCCTTCGTTGGCAAGTGACGCGCTTATTTTATTTATCGAGGATAAACTTAAAGCGTATGATCTACATTTTACAAAAATTGCTCAAGGCGTACCAACAGGTGTGCACCTTGAAAATGTTGATATGCTCTCATTATCGAAAGCTTTGGAATCACGTACCAAAATTTAGGCTCAATCTGTCTTTGTTTCATTGAAAAATTTATAATTATTTTTTCCTAATTGTTTGGCACTGTACATAGCCTTGTCTGCTTGCAAGATGAGTTCATCCGCCTCAAGCGTATCGCAAGGGTAGAAACTAACACCCAGGCTTGCCGAAATATAAAGATCAATCCCATTAACAACGATCACCTCTTGTATGGTTTCTAAAATTCTGACAAGAATGGCTTCGCACTCTTTTGGCTCTTTAAGATGGGTCAGTAGTGCTACGAATTCGTCGCCACCTAAGCGAGCGATGGTCTCATTCTGACGAATCAGTTTGGTAATGCGCTCAGCCACAATAATGAGTAACTCATCTCCAATGCTATGACCATAGGTATCGTTGACTCCTTTAAAGCCATCAAGATCAATATAGACAACAGCAAAATAAGTATGATAGCGCTGTGCTTCGGCAATAGCTTGATGGAGCCTATCCCAAAATAAAATACGATTGGGAAGAGAAGTTAGAACATCATGTTGGGCAAGGTGTTCTAATGCTTTTTCATGTTCTTTGATGGTGGATATATCAGTAAAAAGTGCTACAAAATGTTGAACTTCTCCTTCGCTGTCTTTAACGGCACTAATGTTTAACATTTCAGCAGTTAAGCTACCATCTTTACGACGGTTCCATATTTCCCCTTGCCAGTTGCCTTTTGTAAAAATACTGTGCCACATTTGTGTATAAAAACTGTTTTCATGTCTTCCTGATTTTAAGATGCGAGGGTTATGTCCAATGATCTCGGATGCTTCAAAACCAGAGTTCCGAATGAAAGCCTCATTCGCTTCAATAATTGTGCCTTGTGGATCGGTAATAATAATTCCCTCTTTTGCGTGGGTAAAAACGTTGGCTGCAAGTTGTACTTTGGAATCGCTGGTGCTTTTATCAATTACAAGGGCAATAAATTGCACTTCATCTTCCACGAGTTTGATTTCTCTAGGCGTAAGATTTTGCTGTTGCAAAGAACAAATGATTAAAAGACCAAGAGGTTTTTTAAGTGCTGAAAAAATAGGATTTATCCAACATGTTTGGGTAGCATCGGATAAAAAACATTGAAACGCTTCATCTGCACACCAGTGTTGATTTTTTATGTCACTGAGCAAGATAGGTTCAGATTGAAGTTGCATGAGATGATTCAAAAATGGAGTGTTGTTTTGTGACGTCTTTATCAGTGCCATACTCAGGTCTTGAAGCTCTTTGGATGTAGCACCAAGTGTTAGTTTTGTGATGGTTTCATCAAAGAGTAAAATACTGCATCCAATACGGCGGTAGTGTATGGATTCAATGCCTCCAATCATTACATGTAAAATGGTTGAGAGGGGTGAAGTGTTTACCATCATCTGTAAAATTTGTTTATGGTGTTGTTCGCATTCTTGGATGTACTTACGTTCGTCAATGTCTGCTAGCACACCAACAAGTCCTAGCTCTCTGCCTTTGTCGTCGTAAAAACGTTTGCCTTCGAGGTTTCCCCAAAAACTTGTACCATCCTTGCGACAATAGATCCGTTCTAAATCTACGGATGATATGCTACTACCAAGAAGTGATAGCATCTTAGTCCGGCCGATCTCTTTTTCGCTGGGATGGATGAGTTCAACATACTCTTTGCCAATGAGTTCCTCAAGAGGGTATAAAAACATTTCAGCCATGCGTCGATTGGCATGAATGATATAGCCTTCAAGGTTGACTAAGAAGATCGCAACACTAGAGGTATCCATGATTTGTTTGAAGAGGATTTCTTGTTTAGCAAGATTTTCATTGACTGCATCTAACTGCTTTTCTGTTTCTTTTCGCATAGTGATATCATGTATGATTGAAAAAAGAACTCTTTTCTTACCTAACGTAATAGGTGTTGAATAAACTTCAACATCTTTTATTTCATTGTTGGCAAGCTTGTGTTGAAAGGTAAAGTAGTTACGCTCTTCCATGAGAGCACGTTGTCGTTCTTGATGTACCTCATTGGGAGGGAGTGTATTAAATGAAGCAACAGACATTCCCACAAGATGATCTAGTGGATACCCATAGAACTGTGCTGCAGCTTTATTGGCGTTAATAATCTCTCCGCTGTGAGGATCAATGAGAAGCATAACGGAACTACTATCATCAAAAAATCGGTAGAGGGCATTATATGTGTTGTCTGATAAAAATAAAGTATCAAAAAATGTGCTAAACAGACTCATTGTACCCTCTGTTGAGAAATATAACATCTAAAATAATATTAGTGTAACATAAAATTTGTAATGTTTGGTTGTAGAATCGACAGCAGCTCAATAGATATATTTTAATAAAAATAGAAAATTAAAAAGAGAGGAGTTTAGCCCCTCTTTGCTTCCTCTACCATATGATCTAAAATTGTGAAGAGCTCTTTACTTTTTGTCTCGACAATTTTAAAATTATTTAGAATTTCCTCAGATTTTTCCACACAATTATTGTTTTTAATACAGGCTAAAGAGGCATATATTTTATCATGAACATTTTGATGCGGTGATGCAAGGAGCGCATAACTTGGGACATTTTCAAAGGCTTTTTTACCATCTCCATGTTCATACCATTTTCCTAACCTACACTGGTGATGATCACTAAATGTTGTTTTTTCTTCATTATGGAAAATTGAGTTGTACGCTTTAAGTTTGAAAATAATATGATCAAGCTTAGCAAGTTCAATGAAAATATCGTAAGAGATAAGAAGATTTTCTTGGCGTATGGCATCAGCATTGTCTGTAAGTTCACTTAAAGCTTGCCTGAAGAGATCAACTTGCGAAACAGTGTCTTTGACGTAAACTTCCGTACTTTCGCTACTTTCTACCATCGTTTCGGCATTTTGCTTCAAAATATTGATCGTGGCTTCTACTTCTGTAGTTGCTTTTTGGGTACGTTCTGCAAGTTTTCGAACTTCATCCGCAACAACCGCAAAGCCACGACCATGTTCCCCTGCACGCGCTGCCTCAATTGCAGCATTCAGTGCAAGAAGATTGGTTTGATCTGAAATATCTTTAATCAGGGCAATGACCTGTGCAATTTCATCGGTACTATGAGTGACGCTATCGGCATTTTTTCGCGTATCGTTAATTCTCTCAACGATATGTTCCATTGCGCCTATAATTTGATCGGTATTTTGGTGCACATTTTTAACGACTAAAGAAGTTTTATCATTGAGTTGCAAAATATTTTGTAATGTTTCTATCGTTGTTTGCATCGTTTGTTGAATATCCGTACTTCCGTGAATGGCTCCCTCACTCATTAAATCGGTTAATGAAATCATTAATTGTGAATGAGCCATATGTTGGTTAATTTCAGTGTGAGCCTCTTTGATCTTACTCTCTTCTAATTGAGCAAGATGAACAATTTGTTCAAATTTATCAAAAAGGCGATTAAAATTTTGGGACGTTTGAGCAATCTCATCTTGTGACTCTATAGGTAAACGGCTAGAGAGATCGCCTTGTTCCGATGCTAATGAGGCAGCAATAGTCTTAAGGCGGTTGATATTTTTAAGAATAATGGTGTTGGTAAACCCTAAAGCTGCGAGCAAAATAATAATACCAATTAAAGCAGTCAAGGCCATTGTCGCAAAGCCTTTTTGAAGGACATCATTTGATATATTTTCATCGGCTTCAGCTTGTTGATTTGCCATAATCACAAGTTGATCAATATATTGACGATGTATGTCATAGTATTTTTGTAGATCGCCTTCTAACAATGCTCGTGCTTCTTGTATATTGCCTTTTTCAATGGCAGGAATGAATTTTTTTTCAGTAAGGTCAAAATAACTCAATGCTGAGTTTTTAATCTCCTTTAAAACCAAATTTTTCATACGTGATTCAAGATTACTCTGATCCCAATAGCTTTGACGATCGGTAAAATCTTTTTTAAGGGCATCCAGTTTGGCTTTAAGAGTAGAAATCTGTTCGGGTGTGCTATTCAGGAGCTCATAAGTAACAAGGCGAGTTTCAAGGATGTACTCTGGAGGTGGGAGAATATCGGCTAAAAGGTCTTTTGAAAGAATAATTTTTTCGTAGAGGTTACCTTTGATTTGTACCGTTTGAATCGTCATAAAAGAGACACCAATAACAAGTATCACCACCAAGGAGCTAATGAACGCAGAAATAATTAATCGTAGTTTAATCGTCATAAAGAAGCCTTTTGTAAAAAAATTCATCGAGAACAAAGAAGGCAATAAAAATAATATGCATAAATTATTCCTTATAAAATTAAATTAAAATTTTATTGATCAATAGTGATTCTTAAGAATGTTAAAAGTGAAGGATAGGACGTTTACATGTAAACGTCCTAGAAGTTTTTTAATGCGCGTATTTTTTACGGAGTTCTTTTTTATCGACTTTCCCAATGCTCGTTTTATCGATGCTTTCTACAAATTTTATTTTTAAAAGCATACTCTCACGCGCCATAATACCTTTTTTAATAAACTCTTTGGCATGAAGAAGGAGTTCTTTTTCGCTAATGGCTTTACTTGAGTCGATCACCACAAGAGCAAGAGGTCTCTCTCCCCATTTTTCATCGTCAATGCCAATAACCGCAACTTCTTTCACAAAAGCATGTTGGTTAATAATATCTTCAAGCTCCAAAGACGAGACCCATTCGCCTCCCACTTTGATAATGTCTTTGACGCGATCAGTGATTTTAATATAGCCTTTTTCATCAACATTGGCCATATCGCCTGTGTGTAAATAACCACCACTCCAAAGAATTTCAGAGTTTTTTTGATCTTTAAAATAGCCTTGACTCAGCCAAGGAGAACGCACAACGATTTCACCGGTGCTCATTCCATCGCGAGGAAGCGGTTGCATCTGTTCATTCACAATTTGCATTTCCACAAGACCCATAGGGCGACCCGTTTTGATGCGAATATCGCTTTGGGCATCATCATCCAGCGCTAACATCTCAGGGGTGAGTTGTGCCACACTTAAAATAGGGCAGGTCTCGCTCATACCATAGCCTGTGAACATGTCAATGCCTCTTGAGAGTGCCTCTTTACACATTGACTTAGGAAGCGATGCTCCACCGATCATCACTTTCCATCCTTTGAGATTTACCTCATTAATTTTAGGTGAGTTGAAAAGCATGTGCATGATGGTTGGAACACAATGAGAGAAGGTAACGCCTTCTTTGTCAATGAGGTCTAAAAGCACGTCTGGCATATAACGTCCTGGATAGACTTGTTTGACGCCCAACATGGTTGCGACATAAGGCAATCCCCACGCATGGACGTGAAACATCGGGGTAATGGGCATATACACATCCCCTTGATGAAAACTACCTTGTTTTGGGGCACTTCCAAGTGTGGAAAGCGCGCCTAACGTATGCAAAACAAGTTGGCGATGGGTAAAGTAAACACCTTTGGGGAGACCCGTTGTTCCTGTGGTATAAAAGGTTGTTGCACGAGTATTCTCATCGAAGTCTGGAAAATCAAATGTATCGGCACTTTGCGCAAGCAGTTGCTCGTATTCGCCTTTTACATGTAAAGAGGTTGGGGGGATTTTACCATCATCTGAGAGAACAATAAAAGCATCAATATCGAGTCTTCCTTTAATCTGCTCTAAGGTGGGAAGAAGATCCGTGTGTGCCAAGATGACATCATCTTCAGCGTGATCAATCGTATAGAGAATCTGCTCAGGAGCGAGTCTAATATTGATGGTATGAAGAATAGCACCTAACATGGGAATAGCAAAATAGCATTCCAAATAACGATGGGAGTCATAGTCCATAACAGCAACGGTATCACCTGCTTTGACTCCTATAGAGGTTAACATATTGGCTAGTTGATGAACGCGTTTTTTAAAGGTCGCATAGGTAAAGCGCTTATCGCTACGATAGACAATCTCTTGGTTCGGATCAAAATAGATAGGAGCATTTAGAATATTTTTTATCAGTAGCTGATAATCATGTGCGTAAGGGTTATTGAGTGTTTTTTCGAGCTGCACGAGCTCTCCTTTAGTAAGATTTAGATATCAAAAGCAGGGCGCATCAATGATTCGATCATTTTAACGTCGTAGTGTTGAGAGAAGAAAAGGTTAAAGGCAAATACGCCTTGGTAAAGAAGCATATCTTTACCATCTTTACATGTAAGACCATAATTTTTTGCAAGTTCTAAAAAGGGCGTTGGTTTATTATAAATAACGTCAAATACATATTTTGAATGTGCAAAAATATTTTTTAAGAGTTCTGGTTCACAAGGGTACTCTTCATCTTTAAGACCTGCAGAAGTGGTATTGATGATGAGATCATAAGGCAGAGGAGTGAATGTCTGCCATGTTTTACATGTAAAGCCTTTCGCTTCAAAAAAGGAAAGCCTAGAAGCTGAGCGGTTGAGGATTGTTGTTTCAATCTGATGTGCTTTTAAAATAATAGCAATGGCTTTAGCCGTTCCACCTGCACCCAAAATCAGGGCATTGCGAATATAGCCAAAGGGCTTAATTGCCTCGTAAAATCCTTCTGCATCGGTGTTGTATCCAATGACACGTGTGCCTTCTCGAACGAGTGTATTGACTGCACCAATCTCTTTTGCAATGCCTCTCACTTCATCACATTGGGCAAAGGCGGTCTCTTTATGGGGAACGGTGACATTGGCACCTTCTAATTTCATTGCATGAAACGTTGCCATGAGTTTTTCGGGGTCTGTAATGGCTTTGCGAATATAACAGCCATCAAGTTTTAAAGCTTGCAATACGGTGTTATGCAATCTTGGGGAAATAGAGTGTGCAACAGGATAACCAAAAATACTAAAGAGTAACATGTGAAGCGTTACTCCCTAAGATCGTCAAGAGAGCTTGTCATTGCGCCTAGTTTATTGGTCACTTCGAGGTATTCAAGCTCAGGCTTGCTATCTGCCACAATGCCACCACCCGCTTGGAAAATAATCTTTTCATCATCCAAATACGCGGTGCGAATCATAATACAGCTGTCCATATTGCCATCAAACCCAAAATAACCTGCTGCCCCGCTATAAAAGCTACGTTTTAAGCCTTCAAAATCGCTAATGAGTTCCATAGCACGAATTTTAGGTGTTCCTGTCATCGTGCCTGCAGTAAAAGTTGCGGCAAAAAGATCGAACATGTCATATTTGACATCGAGGATTGCTTCAATATCTGTAACCATATGCATGACATGAGAATAGCGTTCTACACGCATCATCTCTTTGACTTTGACGCTGCCGACTTTTGCAACACGACCAAGATCATTACGACCTAAGTCAATGAGCATCAAATGCTCCGCTCTCTCTTTTTCATCACTGAGCATCTCTTTTTCATAGGCGATATCTTTTTCATACGTAGATCCACGTTTACGTGTTCCCGCAATAGGGCGCAATGTAATGCGTCCATCTTTTAGTCCAACCATAACTTCAGGAGAACTACCGATAATAGCAAAGTTGGGATACGAGAGATAAAACATATAAGGAGATGGATTCTTTTGACGTAAAATTCGGTAGAAGCTAAGACGATCAATATGCGCGTATTGTGTAAAGCGATTGGACATTAAAATTTGAAAAACATCGCCACTGCGTATCATCTCTTTGGCTTGTGCAACCATATCAAAAAAGTGCTCTTTGGAGAGTGCAAATGAGCTTTTGCTTTTATCGACAAGCGCTGTTTGAATAGGAATATGAATGTGCGGCTCTTTCAGTGTCGCTTCAATCAAATCCAGTTGCTCTGCAATACTTGGTACAAAGGTTGTTAAGATAAGCGTGTTGGTTTTATGCGAAAAGGTACAAACGAGTTTTGGACGCATTAAGTCAACTTCTGGGATATGAAGCTCGTCTTTAAGCCCATCCATGTGAGATCTCAATCGTGGCTCAAAAATTTTTACTGCATCGTACCCAATGTAGCCGATAAAGCCATCAACAAAACCTACTCCTAGCTCTTTAGTATAGGTTTGATAGAGCGTTTTATCGAGCTCTGCATAGCGCTTTTTCAAAAAAGTAAAAGGATTGGATCCTAAATTATGTGAAACACCTTCTTCATCAATATGGATGCTAACATCGTCTTGGTGAATCACACGCTCACGTGCGCCAATAAAAAGAAAGCTAAAGTTGCCATCGTTGTTGTTGATAGCACTTTCAAACAAAAAACAGAGCTCACCTTCAAAATATCGTTGCAATTTTGCAAAGATTGTGATGGGGGTGAGCTGATCAAAAAGAATTTTACGAGAGCTTAGCACCTTATTTTACCCTATAAATAAATGCGTTTTTATTGACACTAGAACGAATGAGGCTAAGAGCATTTTCGGCTTCAGCAGACGTTGCATAAGGTCCAATAAGGAGTTTAACCACTTTATTACCATTGACGACAGTTGCATATGTCTTGCAATCAAATCCTTTTGATTTGATGTCACTGAGTTGCTTTGCATCAGGAGCTGTCGCAACTGCACCGACTTGAACATAAATACCAGGAGAAACCGTACTACTACCGCTTGTTGTAGAAGGCGTACTTGGCGCTACTTCGGTACTACGGAGCATTTGCTGAGGTTTAGCCGCTTCTTTTTTAGGCTCTTCTTTCACTTTTGCAGGAGCAGGTTCTTTGACAGGTGTCGTAGCAGTAGGCGTTGTCGTTGTTGTCTCTTTAGGTTTAACGTCACTTCCTTTGGCATCTTCTTGTTTTTGTGCTTCTTTATCTTTAAGGGTTTTGATCATATCTTCAAAACTCTCTTTTTTAGGGTTCTCCTCAATAATTGGCACTTGTTTAAAGAGCTGGTCATCCTTAGGAATTTGCGTCTCTTGCGTTGGCTCAGGTGGTAAAATTAGTTTAGAAGTGTCTTTCCCTTGATCTTTGTTTGCTACTTTCATACTTGCAAGTGCGACAAGAAATACAAGAATCAAAAAAGCAACCAAAATAAGGATACGTTTCATCTTAACGGTTTTATTGTCTCCTTTTTCTAAGACAATATCACTTAATTCATTTCTATTTTCCATCGGTTCTCCTTAGAATGATGTTGACTACATATGCTTCGACCAAGAAGCGCCTCGCTCTTTTTGGTACAAGTCATAAGGCAGTGCCAAAATATTAAACTCTTTTGGAAGCTCTTGCGTTGGGAACATTCTCCATTCGCGCGGAAGCTTTTGAGAGAGCTTTGCTGAAAGCATTTTAGCGATCTGATACCCCTCTTGCAAGGTAGTATGACCTTTATGAACATACAGATGTAGATGACCCTCTGTTTTACTTTTATACGCAGTAAAATTGATGAATCCCTCTTCTCTAAGCAAAAGTTGTGCCCTATGCCAAAATCGCTCGGTATTTCTTCCATTATAGTCAAAAACAATATTTTCGACTTTGTCAAAGTTATTAATCAGTGAATGAGCAACTGTAATTTTTCCATCAAGATGATCTTTGATGATACTGTTGTTCAAAGGCTGATCAATTCGCTCATATTTATCAAAAAAGACTCTCCCTCCAAAATCGATTTTTTGGACAATAGCGTCACGCTTGATCCAATAGTGGTCGGTAATCATTTTGATGAGAGAGACGTCAATGTTATACATAATTTCCCTTAATAGGTTGGTCTGTCATAAATAATAAAGTTACTTGCTAACGTTTTCATTTCAGCTTTGATCTTTACATGTAAAGCTTCATCGTTGATATTATCGAGTACATCAGCAATTTTGTTGGCAATGATTTCAAACTCTTTTTCTTTCATACCACGTGCTGTAAGAGCAGGGGATCCAATACGAACACCACTGGTCACAAATGGGCTTCGTGTCTCGCCTGGTACGGTATTTTTATTAACGGTAATGCCTGCACGTCCAAGTGCTAAGTCAGCCTCTTTACCACTAAACTCTTTGTTTAAGAACGAAACGAGTACGAGATGGTTATCGGTACCACCACTGACGATGTCATAGCCTCTTTTAATCAGCACATCGGCCAAAACTTTTGCATTGGCACGTACTTGTTTTGCGTATGTTTTCCATTCTGGTTTTAGGTTTTCAGCAAAACCAACGGCTTTAGCTGCAATCACATGCACCAATGGACCGCCTTGAATTCCTGGGAAGATCGCGCTATTGATTTTCTTAGCGATCTCTTCATCGTTGGTAAGAATGATACCGCCACGAGGTCCACGAAGCGTTTTATGCGTTGTTGATGTGACAACATGACAGTGTGGGAATGGACTTGGATGTTCGCCGCCTGCGACTAAACCAGCAACGTGTGCGATATCGGCAAAAAGATACGCACCCACTTCGTCTGCAATTTCCCTAAATTTTGCAAAATCAAGTTCTCTTGGGTAGGCACTTGCGCCACACACGATTATTTTAGGTTTAACGATATGGGCAATTTCTCTTACTTTATCATAGTTGATGCGACCATCAAGCTCAACGCCATAAAAGAAGCTTGAATAGGTTTTGCCTGAACTACTCACTTTAGCACCGTGTGTTAAGTGTCCGCCGTGGCTTAAATCCATACCTAAAATTTTATCAAATGGATTTAAAAGCGCTTGGTAAACACCTTGATTGGCTTGGCTACCTGAGTTTGGCTGAACGTTTGCATAGGTACAACCAAAAAGTTTACAGACTCTATCAATGGCAAGTTGCTCAACAGCATCAGCAAATTCGCAACCACCGTAATAGCGTTTACCAGGATAACCTTCAGCGTATTTGTTGGTAAACACACTGCCCATCGCTTCCATAACAGCAGGATAGGTGAAATTTTCACTGGCAATCATTTCTAAATGATCACATTGGCGATTTAACTCTTTTACCGTTAGGTCGTAAATAACAGGGTCAACAGTTTTTAAAATACTCATTTTTATTCCTCGTCTTTTTGTGTTTGTTCATCGGCATCACCAAGTGGTTTCATTGCTGGGAACAGAATAACATCTTTAATCGACAACTCATTGGTGAGTAACATCGTTAAACGATCAATCCCTAGCCCTTGACCCGCAGTTGGTGGTAAACCGTAGCCTAGAGCATAGACATAATCTTCATCCATTTCATGGGCTTCATCGTCACCTGCATTTTTAGCCTGCAACTGTTTTGAAAATCGTTCATATTGATCGATAGGATCATTAAGTTCGTTAAATCCATTGGCGATCTCTCGCCCGGCAATGAAGAGCTCAAAACGCTCTGCAATGTTTGGATTGATTTCGCTTCGACGTGCAAGTGGGCTGATTTCAATTGGATAATCAATGATAAAAGTTGGATTGATGAGTTTTTCTTCAACAAACAGATCAAAAAGTTCTTCATAGAGTTTGCCAAGGTTTAAATTCGCGTCAACACTCAAACCTTTATCTATAATATATTTCGTAATTTGGGCACAATCATCAAGAATTTCATCTGGAACGCCACCGATTTCACTTAGAGCAGTTCTAAAAGCAATTTTTTGGAATGGTTTTGAAAAATCAATTTCCAAATCTCCATAAGGAAGTTTGCGTGGAAGTTTAAGTTTCTTTAACAACACATCAAACATCTCTTCGGTGAGGCGCATTAAATCATGGTAATTATGGTATGCCCAGTAAAATTCGATCATGGTAAATTCAGGGTTGTGTGTTTGATCCATGCCTTCATTTCTGAAGTTACGGTTGATTTCAAAGACGGATTCAAAACCACCGACGACAAGGCGTTTGAGGTAAAGTTCTGGTGCAATTCTTAGGTAGCGATCAACTCCTAAAGCATTATGGCGCGTAATGAACGGTTTTGCATTTGCTCCACCTGCGATGGGGTGCATCATAGGAGTTTCAACTTCTAGAAAGTCACGTTCTTCAAAGAAATGACGAATTTCACTGACAATTTTACTTCTAATTTTAAAAGTTTTACGTACATCAGGGTTCATAATCATGTCAAGGTAACGTTTGCGATAACGTAACTCTTTATCTTGGAGACCATGAAACTTTTCAGGAAGAGGTACTATTGACTTGGTTGCGACTTCCAATGACTTTACATGTAAAGAAAGTTCACCTGTTTTTGTGACAAAAGGAAAACCTGTGACACTGATAATATCACCGACTTCAACCAGTTTTTTAGCTTCATCAAACCATGCATCACCAATAGACTCGCGACTGAAATAGATTTGAAGCACACCTTGCTCATCTTCAATTTTTGCAAAAGCGGCTTTTCCCATATGGCGTAAAAATTTGATACGTCCCACAACTGTATTGTTCTTGTTCTCATCGCGTTTGAGTTCACTCTCTGCAACATATTCGTAGCACTCTAAAAACTCTTTGGTGCTGGTGTCTTTGATA
Organism: Sulfurospirillum diekertiae; assembly: GCF_002309535.1. GTDB lineage: Bacteria > Campylobacterota > Campylobacteria > Campylobacterales > Sulfurospirillaceae > Sulfurospirillum > Sulfurospirillum diekertiae. Next base: position 662,465 of record NZ_CP023275.1, read on the forward strand.
ATATTATGCCTATAAGGGTTATGTCCAAGGGCATGTAGCGCCTTTCCCTTTTCGATGCGTTGTTGTTGGTATTGGTCTTGAAATATCAAAATATCGTCCTCTTTTCTAATGTTTGCTTTTTTGTGCACACTCTTTGCAAAGACCACGCAGTTGCATTAAATGGCTGGTAATGATGAAATGGTTTGCTTGCGCAATTTCAAGTTGTAGTTGTTCGATTTTATCATTTTGAAATTCGATAATCAGCCCGCAGTTTTTGCAGATCATATGATCATGGTGGGGTTTATTGGCAAGTTCAAATTTTTTACCGGCAACACCAAATGAGATCGATGTGACCATGTGAGACTCTTCAAGCAGATTCAGTGTACGATAGACCGTAGCAATCCCAATATTAAGCTCTGGATACGTACTTCGAAGAAAAATATAGAGATCTTCGGGTGTAAAGTGCTCATCTTTTTCATAGAGTGTTTTTAAGACGACTTCACGTTGCTTGGTAAATTTTAAACTATTGTTTTTCAATAACTCTTTAAAGTTTGAGAGTAAGGAGTTATATTCAAGATTTTCAAACGTACTCATCATGACCTCTTTTAAGGGTTAGTTTTCTCTTTAGGTTGCAAATTCTCAAACATGGTGTTGGTATCAAGTTTGACAATGTATTTGCCAGTTTCTAAAAAGAGTGGAAACATCATGCTGTTAGCAACGTAGGGTTCAATTCTTGATTTAATGAATTCAATATTGGTTAATGTGACTGCCAAAACAGAAAAAACTAAAAATATTTTCATGCTGCCTATGACAAAACCAGCCAATTTATCAAACATACTAAGCCCACTCAGACTCAAGGCTTGCGCAATAAGATAGCCTAAAAAGATACACGTAATCCAAAAAACAATCAAAACCGCAATAAATCCAAAAAGGTATAAAGATGCTTGATTGTTAAATGCAAAAATATGATCACTAATCATTTTACCTGCTTCATGCGCATAACGCGAAGCAAAGTAGATACCACCAATAATGCCTAAGAGACCAAAAACCTCTTTTACAAATCCATTAATAATGCCCTTAATTCCCAATATCAGCACTAAGGCAAGAGATATAAGGTCAAACATCGAAAAATTTGCCATTTAATGTGCGCTCCTAAAACAGTTTTTACCACTTTTTTTGGCTTCGTAGAGCGCTTTGTCCGCTGTATCCAAAAGCTCGTCGGCACTCATCGTGCGTTTATGAGAACAAATGCCTGCACTCAGTGTTAGATGGATATCATGATTTTTATACAGTAATTTACTATCGCTTGTCTCTTTGATAATGCGATCAACGATTTTCGTGGCTTCATCAAAAGAGGTTCGGTTCAAAATAACGACAAATTCTTCACCACCGTATCGATAGATACGTGTTCCCCGTCTAAGTGAATTTTGAATCAGCTTGGATAGAAAGATTAAGGTTTTATCGCCGGCAATATGGCCAAACGAGTCATTGATTTGTTTAAAATCATCGGCATCGAACATGACAAGATGCATATCCATATCTCTATCTCTACCAACACTCAGTAGTTCTTCTAAGTCTTTAACAAGAACTCTTCTGTTATGGGCTTTCGTTAGAGGGTCAATGTTGGATTCACGTTCTAAACGTTCTACTTCTAGTTTGAGTTTAGCAATTGTTTCATCGGCAGCTTGAAGTTCATGTAAAATTTTACCTTGAAAGTTATCAAAAGCCTGTAGAACTTGATGTGTATCGACACTCTCATAATCTTTTTTGATATTGTCAATATTGATAGATGTTTCATCTGAAATAAATTTAAGGTTATCATTCGTTTTTACAAACTCTTCTAACCCTTTTTTCATTAAACCAAAGCAAGTTTCACTCACCATTTCTTCTTGTTGTGCATTGGAAAAAAGGTAACTATGCTTTTTTGTAAGGTCCATCAACTCTGTATCACCGCTTTTTTGCAGTGTCTCAACAAACGTATCGTGATAATATTTTGGATAAGGAGGGATGTTTAAACTTTTAAGCTTTGCAAATGTCTCTTCCGCAAGCTGAAAAACCATTTCTGCGATATGATTATTGTTGTTCATTTCCATAGGTGCCTTTTTACCCATTTTATTTTAGAGTTTTTAATGCTTTAGTATAGCTTGAATAAGCTGTAATATTAGTAAAATTGCTTATTACATCCCCATATTGTTGAGAAGTTCTTGTGGCTGGGTAGAGTAACGTATGGCATCATCTTTCGTAATAAGATTGGCTCTAAGGCTTTTCATCATTGCTTGTGTTTGAGTAATCATGCCTGTTTTTTGTTGGTTAAGCTGCATTTGAGAGTAAATCTGATGAATTTTATTTTCACGAATTAAGTTGGCAATAGCTGAATTATTAATCATAACTTCATGGATCGCAACCCTTCCTCCTCCGACTTTTGGAAGCAAACTTTGCGAAATGACAGCATACAAAGATGTTGCAAGCATATTACGTACTTGTACCTGCTCAGCTCCTTCAAAACTATCAACAATTCTATTGATGGTTTGAACTGCTGAATTAGTATGAAGTGTTCCTAAAACCAAGTGTCCTGTTTCTGCAGCCGTAATGGCCGTACTGATGGTCTCTTGGTCACGCATTTCACCCACAAGGATAATATCGGGATCTTCACGAAGTGAAAATTTGAGTGCTCTGGCAAAACTTTTAGTGTCTTCACCTACATTTCGATGTGAAAAAAGACATTTTTTATTGGTATGAATAAATTCAACAGGATCTTCAATGGTAATGACATGGCGGTGCTCAAAGAGGTTAACTTCATTTAAAAGTGCTGCTAGTGTCGTTGATTTACCACTCCCTGTCGGTCCAGTGACCAGAATGAGCCCTTTTTCTCTCTGAACAAGTTCTTTAAAAACAATAGGAGCATTGAGATCATCTAAGGAAGGGATATCAATAGGGATAATTCTAAAGGCTGCTGCAAGTTCGCTGTTAATTGTGTAATAATAGTTGGCACGAAAACGACCAATATCTGGGAACATGATTGCAAAATCAAGCTCTTTTTCTTCTTCAAGTTTTTTCTTTTGCTTATCGGTAATAAGCGTATAACAGAGCTCTTCAATCGTTGTCCCATTTAGCTTTTCCATATCAAGTGGCACAAGTTTCCCATCAATTCTAATTTGTGGTTCGCTACGTCCAACAAGATGTAAATCTGACGCTTTATAGGCTACCACGTTTTTTAATAATGCTTTGATATTGAGTGAGCTCATCTTTTAATTCCCCTTCAAATAAACGTTATTCAATGATTTTTGGAACGACAAAAAAGCCACTTTCACTATGTGGTGCATGTTGTAAAATAGTTTTAATAATTTCATGATTTACACTAGGGATATCTTCACGAAATGGTGTACCCCCTGCAAGTGTTGTAAAGGTTGCTTCTTCACTATCAAGCGTAAGTTCATTAAGATTTTCAACAAAAGAGACAATTTCACTCAGTTGATTAATGACACCTTCTCTCTTTTCATTGCTAATTTTTAAAGAGGAGAGTTTTTCCAATTTTTGAAGTAGTTCATTATCAATTTTCATGGTTTAAAATCCTTAAATCTTTTGAAAGGTAATTATAGCAAATTCTCTTTTGGTGGATACTGAAACGATAGTAGACTTCTATTAGTCCCTTTTTATATTTCTTGTGATAAACTTTGCCATGTTTTTAAAAATCGCTTATTAAGGATAGTGTTTGGGACTTAAAGAGAATATTCAAGCGGTCAAAGAAGAAATTAGCACTGAAGAGCAATTCCTTGAGGGAATGATCAAAGGAGAGCGTTTTTTTAATCGCAATAAAAAATATATTATCTCGGCATTAGTGCTTGTAGCTTTGGGTGCTGGATGGTATGCTATCAATGACATCATGTCGCAACAGCGTTTAAAAGTTTCAAATGAAGCGTATCAAGCTCTATTAAAAGATGCTAACAATACGACAGCACTTGAAACACTTAAAGCAAAAAATCCAAAGTTGTATACGATGTTTATTTTTGAAACAGCACTGGTGAAAGGTGATACTGAAGCACTTAAAACAGTCTCTCTTTCTAAAGAAAATCCTATTTTAGCGGATTTGGCAACCTATCAGCTTTCTCAACTTGATCTTAATGCAACACCAAAAGGGGAATTATTGGCAGGCATGGTGCTTCTTCAAGAGGGATATGATTTACTCAAAGATAAGAAAATAGAAGAGGCGAGGTTGAAATTTGCTCAGATTGATGCAAATTCACCACTTAAACAGATTGCAAAAAATCTAGAACACTATCAAGGTTTGAAATAATGAGATACGCAAAAATTGCCTTTTCACTTTTGGCTTTATTAATGGTTGTAAGCGGCTGTGGTACAAAACGACAATACTTTGAACCAGAATCACTTGCTGGAAAAGTTAGTTATGATGATTCATTACCAGGAACAATTATAGATGCAGTAAGAGATGGTGCGACATTGTCTAATGGTCAAGTTATAAATAAAAGCGGTCTAACAAATATCATTTTACCAGAAGGGTTTGTTTACCTTTCTGAAGATAAAGGTCGTTATGTTGCGGCTTCTAAGTGTGGTGCCGTACAAATTGTTGATGCCAGTAAAAAAGTTCTTTTTTCTAAAGAATGTAGTGTAGCTGTAGCTTCTGCAGCGCTCAAAGGAAATCTTTTAGCACTTGTTTTAGGTTCTAATGAACTTGTCATCATTGATATTAATGATGGCAAAGAGATGATGCATTTAAGACAAGATAACGTGTATGTTTTAGATTCTCGTATTGCTTCTCCGTATTTTTTGGGTGATTTAATTGTTTTCCCAACACTTGATGGTAAATTGTTGATTGTTGATCAACAAACTAAAAAACCAATCCGTGATGTTGTTGTAAGTAATGAAAAGTTTTTTGGGAATATTATTTATCTTCAAGTTTTAGGGGATCGTTTGGTCGCTGCAACAAAAAGTAAAGTTGTCTCCATTAGTCCAAAAGCTATCAGCTTTTTAGAGACGGATGTTAAAGATGTGATTGTTCTTGAAAATCGTATCTTTGTTTTCACTAAAGATGGACGTGTCATTCTTACCGATGCAGATCTTAAAACACTTAAAGAGCGCAAATTTCCATTTGCAACATTTGCTGGAACTATTTACGGTGATTTTATTTACATGATTGAAAAAGGTGGCTATGTCATTGCAACAGACTTAGATCTCATCTCAACAAATGTTTATAAACTTCCTGACAGTATAGAAAGTCATGTGTTTACAACAGGTGATGCGCTTTATTATAAAAATCACTTTTTCAAGCTAAATCGTAAGAAATAAGAGTTGGATTTAATACCACTATGAAGGAGATGTTAGAACGTATTTGTAACAAACAGGTCGTTTTTACATCTCTAGAAATGGTGGATCCCAAAATAGTGCTCCATACTCGTAAAAAACTTGCTATCTTTTGTGGTACTGATCGCAAATCTTTTTATCACTTAATTTTTCATTCCCAACAAAAGAGTCGTTTTCTTATGAAACACGTACAAGAAATTATTGAATTTACGTGTGCATTAGAATTACATTTCCAGCATGCCTATAAGTATAAGCACTTATTAGTACAAGCACCCGTATGTTCAAAGGCAGCACTCTTACTTCATGAAAATGGTTGGAAGGTTTATGAATGATTTTATGTGATATTGGTAACTCAAATGCAGATTTTTATCAAGATGGTAAAGTATGGACAATACCGCATAAACAATTTAAAGAGTTTGTAGCTACAGAAAAAGTTTATTATATTAGTGTTAGTGAAGCTCTCAAAACTACACTTCAGTCGAAAAATAATTTTATTGATTTGGAACCTTTCTTCGAGTTTGATACGATTTATCAAGGCATGGGAATTGACCGTATTGCTGCGTGTTCAACAATAAGGGATGGTATGATTGTCGATGCAGGAAGTGCAATAACAGTTGATATCATGTCAGGAGGAATGCACTTAGGAGGCTTTATTTTGCCAGGGCTTAGTGCCTATGAGAAGTGTTATGCTTCCATTTCACCTCGTCTTATGCTTCCCATTAATCCAAGTATATCACTTGATGCACTACCGCAGAAGACGAATGATGCTATTTCATATGGTGTTATTAAATCAATTATCATGCTTTTAGAAATTACATGTAAAGATAAAAGAATTTTTTTTACAGGTGGTGATGGAAAATTTTTCTCTAAATTTTTCAGTAATGCGATTTTTGATCGTACGCTGATTTTTAGGGGAATGCTCAAAACTATCAAAGAAGCACATTTAGAATAGTAGAAATTTCTGCCTCGTTAGAGGCAAGCTTTAGGGCCACAGCAGCAGAGCGTAGGTTTTTTGGCTTTGCCTGAGACCGTAATTAAAAATAGAAAAGGGAAAAGAATGTTAACAGTGGCATTGCCAAAGGGCAGAATTGCAGAAGAGACTTTAGAAATTTTTGAGAAAATTTTTGGAACAGCATTTCGTTTTGATGATCGTAAATTGATTTTAGAAGCAGATGGTTTTCGATTTTTATTGGTTCGAAATCAGGATGTTCCAGCTTATGTTTTGCATCAATCTGCAGATATTGGAGTAGTTGGCTTGGATGTGTTAGAAGAAAAAGATGAGGATCTTTTACGTTTGCTTGATCTTGGTATTGGAAAATGTAAAGTATGTGTTGGGATTCAAGAGGGTAAATCAATTGATTATAGTGCTCCAGAACTAAAAGTTGCTACAAAAATGACTAATATTACACAAAAATATTTTTCTAAAAAAGCAATGGCTGTTGATATTATTAAACTGTATGGCTCTATCGAATTAGCGCCTCTTGTAGGGCTATCAGATGTGATCGTTGATATTGTAGAAACAGGTAGTACAATGAAGCAAAATGGACTTAAGGTTGTTGAAACAATTTTAGATTCTTCAGCGTATTTAATTGCAAATAAAAATAGTTTTATTGAAAAGAAAGAGGAAATTACTTCATTGTATTATAAGATAAATGAAGTGATACAAAAACGTAGTTGCTGATCAAAATAGATCAGCAACTTTTGCTATTTTACTGCTAAGTTCATGCTCTCTAATAGGTTTGACTAAAAAATCAAAAGCTCCATGATCAAAGGCTTCATGTTTACGAGTTTCATCAGTAGTTAAAACAATGACAGGAAGTTTTTTAAATTCTATCATAGATTGAATATTCGTTAAAAATTCAATACCATCCATAACAGGCATTTTGATATCAAGTAATACGAGATCAATATCTCCTTGCATCTTTAAGAGATTGATAGCATCTAATCCATTGGTAGCTTCGATAATAACACCAACATGTGCATTCTTGCGCAGCATTGAACTAATGAGCTTGAGATTAATAAAATCATCATCAACTGCTAAAATCTTTAATTGTTTTCCCATCATATGGCCCTTTTAAATAAACTTATGGATAAGTGTCTCAAGGTCTTTTTTGCTAATTTGATTTGGTAAAATAGCATCAAAGGCAACGGTGGTATCTTGATTTTTGTCTTTTGGATCAATAAACATAATTGTATGGATTTTGCCTACATTATGTTCTTTTTCAGTTGACTGAATCCATGTTGAAAATATTTCTATATCATCAAGAAGCATCTCTTTATCAAAAAGAATAACTTTGTAGTGTTTTGATCCAATTTTTTGTTTAAAATCATTGTATGAAGTTGCTGATTCAACGTATTCACACATTTTACTTAAAACACTTGTAAATATTTTCGTTTCAATAGGGCTTTTCTTCAAAACAAGTACATCTTTGATTTCAATGGTTGGAACGATTGACTCATTACTTTTCTCTTCAGTAATAGGGGTTTGCATATCTTCGATGCTTGTTGACAAATGAGGGACTTCTTCAGATAGAAGAGGCATATTTGTCTCAATAGGCTGATGCTCTACTGCAGCTTGTTTGACGTCTACCGAAGGAACTTCCTCTTGAGCTGCAAAATCAATTTTATCTTGAATAAAGAGGTTAAGAATACTAATAATGCTGTCTTTTTTGATTGGTTTGGTGATGTATTCATCCAACCCTTCTTTCATAAAACGCTCGCGATCACCTTTGAGTGCATTAGCAGTAATTGCAACAATAGGAATATGGGGGAGATGGTTTTTTTCTTCATATTCGAGAATTTTATGCGTTGCTTCAATACCATCCATAACGGGCATCGCAATATCCATAAAGATCATATCAAAATTGTCATTACGTCGGCGTTCTACAGCTTGAAGACCATTAGGTACAATCGTAATATTAAGGCCTAAATCTTCTAATGTTCTTCGAATTAATTTTTGATTAATCTCATTATCTTCGGCAACAAGTACATTTGCTTTAAATTTCTTGCCAAAAGTAACTTTTGGCAATGGTTGTGGCTCAATACGGTCTTCTTTTGCAGGTAAAAATTCGCGTTTGGATTCTAACGCTCTAACAAGTTTTGATACGTTGATTGGCTCATAAATTGGTGTAATGTATTTCGTATTAAACTCATTGTACTTAACCTGTTGAGAAGATTTAAAGATTAGAATAATAGGTAACTTGATTTTTTTATACTCTTCAAGCTCTTCTTTGGTCAGATTGTTATAATCAGCGACGATGATATTGCTTCCTGCTTTAAAGATAAGATTTTTAAGTGCAGGAAAATCTGTATAGTATTTTGCATGTGCTCCAAAATAAGTAAAGTAATCATACATAAACTCAGTGTGTGCTTTATTACTATTTAGAGGTGAATAGATGGCACAGTTAAAGTCATTGAAATGATCTTTATAGTCGGTACCGCTTGAACTTGACTCTAAAAGGTCTAATACAAAGAAGAAGCGGCTACCTTTACCTTCGTCACTTTCAACTTCTAAACGACCACCCATAAGAGCAATATATTTTGATGAGATGGTTAGGCCAAGTCCTGTACCTCCAAACTTTCGTGTAATTGTAGAATCAGCTTGATTAAAGGCATCAAAAATACCTTCGATTTTATCTTTGTTAATACCAATACCTGAATCTTGTACACTAAAGAGTACGCGAGCTTTATCAAGCGGTGCATTATCGACACGTTTGATTTCTACCGTGATTTGACCATTGTTTGGAGTAAATTTAACAGCATTACTCATCAGATTGATGAGCACTTCTTTGATCTTAACAGCATCACTTTTAAGATAATTGTGTAAGCTAGGGTCAATATACAAGGAGAGCTGAATATTTTTCTCAGCAGCTTTAGGTCCATACACTTCAACGGCATTCTCAAACTCATCAATAGGGGAGAAGAGAATTTCGTCGATTTCAATTTTATTGCTTTCCACTTTAGAAAGGTCAAGAATATTATTAATAATGGCTAAAAGGTTTTCAGAACTTTTTTCAATAACATCCACAAATTCGCGTTTTTCTTCATCGAGATCAGAATTTTTCAAAAGTTCTGTAAATCCAATAATACCATTAAGCGGCGTTCTAATCTCATGGGACATATTAGCTAAGAAGATACTTTTTGCAGCACTGGCTTCTTCCGCATTTTTCTTTTCTTTGGCAATGTTTTCAATGGCTCGATCGATAATACCGTAGGCAACGTTCATACCTTCCGCTGTATTAAAGTCAACTTTTTCTTTTGTTTCGGCAAGCTCTTCAACACGTGTAAAGATATTTTCAAGGCCTTGAACATTCTTTCTAAATTGTCCTGAAAGTCCTAGTCCTAAGAACATCAAAATGATGGAAATAATCCATGTAAGCCCTGCACCAATCAATTGACCCATATTTTGAGTATCATAGTTTTTTTCTTCTACATTAAGAGAAGCTTTAATAATTTGAGCAGATTTGTCAAGAATATCAATTTTTTTCGTTAAGAGACCAAACCAGAGCGTAGGGTCGATTAAGTATTCGCCGCTTTGTGCCGCTGTAATAAGTTCAGCCTTTACTTGGGTGATTTCCTCATCAAGTTTAATATTCTCTGGGAGTTTATAAAGCGTTTCAATTTGTGTGCGTGTTCCTTGGTCATTAATAGTAGTATGATCAAAAATATTGGAAACACCAAAAATACTAATCCAAATTTCAAGATCCTTAGGGCTAAAAGGGACATATTGACTGAGGATTTTAGAAACGAAACCTCTTTCTTGTCCTAAGTATTCAATATTTTTGTAGGCAGAAATTAAGGAGTATGTGAGGTTCGAGATATTGGAGTTGGAATTGATGGTTCCAAGTGTCTCAAGCTCTTTTAAGAGAAATGTATTAACCTGACTATAGTAATCAAAGAACATTTTATTAAAGTCAATCGAAAATTTATCGACTGCTTGACGCATATCACCAACCTTGTTAAGGTAGAGGATAGTATTTTTAATATTTGGTGTTACTTCATGTGTTTGATAAAAGTTATGAAATTCTGTAATGGCTTTTGTAACAGCTACGCGTTGTTCTTGGAGAGATTCTTTTGCAATACTTCCTTGACTTGAAATATAAGAAGCGCTCAGTCCTCTCTCTTTTGCAAGCTCAATAGAGAGTGTGCTTAAAACTCTGGTACTTTCTATTTTATTTTTCAGTGTTAACGTTGTATCAAATTGTTTGTATGATAAGAAGAGAAAGTAACTGGAAAAAATAAAAAGAATAATCAGAGGATATTGACTGATAAGCTTTAAAGTATGCTGAGTCGTTAATTTCATGGTCGGAGTCCTTTATTAACTGTTTAGTAGTATATTGTAAGTAGAAGCAATGTCTTTACATGTAACGCTATCTTTTGCCCCTTGGTTGAGGAGGGAAACAGCCTCATCATGTTTGACTTTATTTTTAAGATAGGCTTCGGCAAGGTAACATTTTGCCTTAATATTGCCTTTCATCACCGCTTGTTCTAAGTAGGGAATAGCAAGTGCTGGGTTGGCTTCAACGCCTTCACCGTAAAGATACATTTTGCCAAGGTAAAAATATCCTTGCACTGAATTTTCTTTCTTAATCGAGAGTTCAAATAGCTCTTTAGCATGTGTGAAGTTACCACTTTTATACTCCATCATTGCATCTCGAAAGCTATCTGCAAATAAGAAAGATAGAGGTAAAAGAAGGCCCAATATCAGTTTATTCATAAAACATTCTCCTTAAAACGAGCAACTGAATCTTGAAGGTTTTTTAATGTCTGGAGAATTTCTTCTTTGGTATCAAACTCTAAACTGGTCTCTAGATGCTCAAATTGATTGGAAAGTGAGGCTATTTGTAAATGAAGTGCAATGCTCTTGAGTTTTGTAATCTCTTCTTTTGCATTGTTGCGGTTATTGTCATTAATAGCTTGCAACAGAAGGGGCATTGCAATATTTAAGGCATTGATATACTCTTCAAGGATTTGTGCTAACGTGCTAATATCCAGTCCTAGCTCTTCCGCACACTGTGCAAGATCAAACTCTTCATCTTCTACGAGTAGCGGTGCTGGTGCTTTTCTGAGCTCTTCAACAAAGAGTGTTGTATCTTCACGGAGATTTTCTTCTTTGTCATCGGGATAATTTTCAATAGGTGCTACAAAATCAAGATCATTGATTTTAATTTGGTCGATCGAGTGATATTCAAAAGATGTGTCTTCATTTTGTTTCTCATCACTTTTAGGTTCTTCTAAAATATGATCGTCAAATTTAAGTTTAAAATCAAATGAATCTTCTGGGAAAGGAAGTGATGAACCAATTTTCAAATCACTCTCTTCTTTAGATTCATCAAACGTCTCTTCTAAAGGTTTGAGTGTGGGTGCTATGAAATCATCCTCTCGTTCTGTAGTAGATAAAGATAACGGGGTATCAAAGTTAATATCAGATGACAAGGATGGTGGGGCATATTCCACAAAAGCCTCTTCATGCGGAATGAAGCTAGGAGTTAATTCTTGTTCGACCATAGGTGCAGAAGCTGGAGATTTGTTCGTTGAAAGAGGTAGATCATGTTTAAATGGAGCGTTGTTCAGTTCCACACTGTAGAAAAGAAATGATCCATTCATCTCTTTTTGGAGGTATATTTCGTTAATAGCTAGTGATGTCTCAATTTCTTTACCATTTTTGGTTTTGATCAAAACGCGTTTATTGGGTGTACCGCTATGCTGAGCATAATCAATCCATGAGAAGTTTTTGAACTTAAAGATAAAGCCAGGTTTGTTCACAAAGAGGTCGGCAAAATCATTGTGATAATTACGAAACTCTTCCATGTCTTCGTATCCTAATAGATACAACTCTTGGGTTCCCATTCCTAGAAATAGACCACTTTTATCGTAAAGTATCAAATGACGATCCTTGAGTGAACGTTGAAAATTCCATTTTAACTCACTTATACTTAAAACTAACCTACTTTTTTAAGCTCTGAAATAGATTAGCACCAAGCTTCTTACCTACGGTGACCTCTAGCTCTTCTTGACTCGCTTCATAGATGGCTTCAAAGGTTCCAAAGTAAAGCAGTAATTTTTTGATTGTTGCTGCTCCTACGCCTTCAATGGTCTGAAGTTCCAAACTCATATCGCGACCTCGTTTTTTCTTTTGATGATAGGTGATGGCAAAGCGGTGCGCTTCATCCCTAAGGCGTTGGATAAACTGCAAACGTTTATCACTCGTGGGGAGCTCAAACGATTGGTTTTGATTGTAGAGAAGATCGTGCGCACTGCCTTTTGAGCGGTTTGCTTTGGCGTCGCGTTTTTCTTTAGCAATGGCGAGTAAATCGACGTGTACCCCTTTTTGAGAGAGCAGACTTTTCGCCAATTTTAAAATGGTTTCGCCTCCATCGAGCACCCAAAGATCGGGAGCAGATTCTTTGGAAAAATCATTAATGCGACGCTCTAACATTTCTCGCATTTGTGCATACTCATCGCTGTGGTGAAGTTCGTAACGGCGGTAACTAGCCTTGTCAAACCCTTCATCCCAAACGACCATGCCTCCGACGGGGGATTTGCCTCCAAGATGGGAGTTATCAAAAATTTCAATGCGTTTGGGAAGGGCTGTAAAATCAAATAGCACTTGCATCTGTTCTGTGAGAGAATTATTGTTTTTGGTGCTGTGTTGAATTAAAATTGTTTTGGCATTCTCTTGCGCCATAGAGGTTAAATGCAGTTTTTCACCGCGTTGTGGGACGCTAATGGTGATCTTTTGCCCAAATTTTTCACTTAAAAATTGACTCATATCTTCGTGTTCGTTAAAGGATTCTGCGATGAGAATCTGCTTGGCAAAGGTTTGATTCATCGGGTTGTAAAACTCAAAGAGTGCGCGTTGATACAGCTCCTCTTTCTCAAAACCGTACGCATTGTGCATGAGTGTGTGCGATGTCGAGACGATTTTGCCACCACGAATAAACAGACGCATAATCACTGCTGTTTTTTCCATGATCTCAACTGCAAAGACATCGTAATCTTCCAGTTTTGAGAGTTCTACATGCGTTACATGTAAAGCGTCTTTAATGGAATTGATGATGTCACGAAGCTTCGCCGCCTCTTCAAAATTGAGCTTCATCGAAGCCTCTTCCATCTTTACATGTAAAAGGGTAACGAGCTTTTTTTGATCGCTTAAAGCTTCCAAGGCTTCTTGGACAATTTTGGCGTACGCTTCGGTGTCTATCTTTTGTTCACACGGTGCTAAACAGCGGTGAATCTGGTGAAACAAACAGGCTTTTTTGCCTTTCAAACAGCCCTTCTTTTGCACCAGTGGAAAAGCTAAATAAAGCGCATCTAAAAGTGCCTTAGCTGAACCTGAAAGGGGACCAAAATACTTCATATGCTTATCGTTGACAATTTTACGTGTGATCTCAAAACGGGGGAACGGCTCAGCAAGATTGATGGCGATGTACGGGTAGGTTTTATCGTCGCGCAATAAAATGTTGTACTTGGGTTTGAGCTGTTTGATCAGCGAGTTTTCCAAAATGAGTGCGTCGTGTTCGCTTTGCACGACGATGTATTCGACATTTTCGACTTCACTAATCATCTTGGCGATGCGCGGTGAGAGATTAGGCGCAGCACTCAGTTCACCCGAAAAGCGAAAATAGCTCTTCACACGATTTTTAATGCTTTTGGCCTTGCCCACATATAATAGCATGCCTTGCGCGTTAAAATATTGGTAAATTCCCGCATTGTGCGGAGCGTTTTTAAGTTTTTGGGCTAGCATGATCGATTTTTTGTAATGGTCTCTTTAATCGCTTCAAAAAGTGCGCGCAGTTTTTCATCCTCACACAGCGTTTCAAAGGCTCCCGTGGCTTGTTCCGCATAGAAAATTTCTGAATTAGCAGAGGCAATCAACGCCTCTTCTTCGTTTTTTTGATTCGTGACAAAGGCTTGAACCTCGTTTACATGTAAACAAGCACACTCTGGAAAATGTGCATGAACCTCTTTTAATAGACTCTTTATTAAATTACGTTTATAATTAAATTCCATTTTGGCACAAGGATGATTGAGTACAAAAAAGAGCGTATCGTTTTTGGTGTACACAAAGCGTATCATGCTTGTGAAGCTTTTGGGTAATAAACTGAGCAATCTGTCATAACAACGCACCTGCTCATATTTCTTCATAGAAGGTTGTTGTACGAGATGAGAAATTATACTTTTAGAATCTTTCATGTTCTCATTATAGCATGTTTGGGCTTTGCTCTTTTTGGTTGTGGTTTCAAGGGTCCTCCTATTTACAAAGACAGTAACACAACGACCTATCCTAAAAATATACGCACAACCGTCAAATGAAAACGTCGTATGATGTTTTAATTATTGGTACAGGCATTGCGGGTTTAAGTACGGCACTTGCACTACCACGCTCACTGAGTGTGCTTATTGTCTCTAAAGATTACGCATGGGAATGCAATACCTTTTACGCACAAGGTGGTGTCGCCGTTGCCAAAGATACGGCTGACATACCTTTACATGTAAAAGATACACTCGGCGCTGGGGCAGGACATTGTGACCCAGAGGCGGTTAATGTGCTCTGTTCTGAAGGGCCGATTGCGATCAAACGTTTAATCAATATGGGATTTCATTTTGACAAAGATGAAGATGGAAATCTTCTCTACACCAAAGAAGCAGCACACAGCACCAACCGCATTTTACACGCAGGTGGTGACGCCACAGGGCGCTACATTCACCTTTTTTTAATGCAACAACTTCCTTTTCCTATTCTTTATAACACGCAAGTCACTGACCTATTGATTGATGAGGGTGTCTGTTATGGTGCACGTGTTTTTCATGCCGATAAAATTTTTAATCTTTATGCTAAAAAAGTCATTATTGCCAGTGGTGGAGTAGGGTCTCTTTACGAGTATCACACCAATGCGCGAACGATTAGTGCCGATATGCAAGGCATTTGTTTGAGTCATGGCATTGCACTTGCAGATATGGAAATGATGCAGTTTCACCCTACCGCTTTTGTGCTTGGCAACAGCGTTCGTAAACAGCTTTTAAGCGAGTCGCTCAGAGGCGAGGGCGCCATGGTGGTGGATGAAGATGGGAGACGGTTTGTGTTTGATTATGATCCACGAGGCGAACTTGCACCCCGCGATGTGGTGAGTCGTGCCATTTTTCGCTATAAACAAAAAACGGGTAAAGAGGTCTATTTAGACTTAAGTGCCTTTACCAAAGAGCATTTTGCACAGCGTTTTCCGAGTATCTATTTTAATATGACCAATATTGGCTACAACGTACCTGAACAGCGAATTCCTATCTCTCCAGCCTTTCACTACTCCATGGGTGGCATTAAAACGGATTTGCGAGGAAACGTTTTACATGTAAAAGATCTTTATGCCGTTGGCGAGTGCGCAAATACCGGTGTGCATGGAGCAAACAGACTTGCAAGTAACTCATTGCTTGAAGGATTAGTGTTCTCCGCTCGTGTGGCAGAGGAGATCAAACAGAGTATCTTCGAACCAAAGGTACAGCGTACGTTTAGCGAAGTTGAAGAAGTGCTGATACACGAAAATGACAAGGTGCTTAAAAATGAGTTACGCCATTTGATGTGGTATTATGCAGGCATCCTGCGAGAACCAAAAAATTTGGAAAAAGCAAAAAAGAGAGTGGAAGAGATGTTAGCATTATCCATTGGAAAACTGCTGAGACTTCGACTTTTAGTGTCACTTGAAATTATTACCAGTGCGCTTAATCGAAAAGAATCACTGGGTGCACACTATTTACAACAAGGGAATGACCTATGCGAATCTTAGTAGCGCTATTTGTTTTAGTTAATACCATTTGGGCGTCAAGTGGTCAAAATCTTACTAATACTTGGGTTGGAATCGTCTCATTAATCCTCTTCGTTGTGGGGTATTATGTCGTAGCCGCTGAGGAAAAATTTCATATCAATAAATCAAAACCTGCTTTGTTTATGGGAACATTCATTTTTATTCTCATTGGTATTTATTTTGCCGTAAATGGGATGGATAATACACCTTTAACGCATGAACTTGATGCTCTTATTTTAGAGATCGCAGAGATCTTTTTCTTCTTAATGGTAGCAATGACCTACATTGAAACGATGATTGAACGACGTGTTTTTGATGCGCTGAAATATAATTTAGTTTCAAAAGGCTATTCGTATAAAAAACTATTTTGGTTAACAGGAAGCTTAGCGTTTTTTATTAGTCCTGTTGCAGATAACCTCACTACGGCCTTAATTCTCTCCACAGTTCTGATCACAATCGAAAAAGAGGATAAACTCTTTTTAGTCCCAGGTGCGATTAACATTGTTGTAGGTGCCAATGCTGGTGGCGCTTGGAGCCCTTTTGGTGACATCACTACGTTAATGACATGGATGGCAGGTAAAGCTACGTTTGTTGAATTTTTTGGACTTTTCCTTGCCGCCTTTTTAGGGTGGTTGCTCACGGGTTGGTTACTCTCCTTATCTGTTCCCAAGACAAAGCCCCATTTTGACGCCAGTGTTGAACAAAGGGTTGTGATCTTAAAAGGTGGAAAAGTGGTGATTGCTTTAGGTGTTATTACCATTATCTGTGCCGTTTTATGTCAACAACTTTTCCATATACCACCGATGTGGGGTATGGTTTTTGGACTCTCTTTACTTAAGCTCTACACCTATCAGCTTAAACGTAGAAGCAATGAATTTATCAGTATTTTTCAATCCATCAGTAAAATTGAATACGATACACTGTTCTTTTTCTTTGGTATTTTAGCTGCGGTTGGAGGGCTTCATTTTTTAGGTTTCTTAGATTTAGCTGCAAAATTGTATGATAGTGCAGGTGCAACCACGGTTAACATTGGCGTAGGCTTTTTATCGGCTATCGTCGATAATGTCCCGGTGATGAGTGCCGTGTTAAAAGCCAATCCTACGATGAACGACGATCAATGGTTATTGGTAACAATGACCGCAGGTATTGGTGGGAGTTTGATTAGCTTTGGTTCTGCTGCAGGCGTGGGTGTTATGGGAAAACTTAGAGGTATTTATACCTTTGGAACGCATATGAAATACGCATGGACAGTGTTTGCTGGCTATGTTCTCTCGCTGGTGATTTGGTATATTCAGTTTGAAATTATTGGCATATTTTAATAGAAGGAAATAAATGAAAGAAGTCCCCATCTTAGTCTTAGATTTTGGTTCACAATACACTCAGTTGATTGCACGTAAGCTCCGTGAGAGCGGTGTTTACTGTGAGATCGTGCCTTACAATGAGAAGATTGAAGATATTCAAAAACGTAACCCAAAAGGTATTATTTTAAGTGGTGGTCCTGCGTCTGTATATGCGAAAGACTCGTATCATCCTGATCCTGCTGTTTACGCACTTGGTTTGCCTCTTCTTGGTATTTGTTATGGAATGCAACTTTTAACGCAACATTTTGGTGGAAGTGTTATTCCTGCGACGCATCAAGAGTATGGTAAGGCAAAACTGCAATTTGAGAGTGACCATAAAATTTTTAAAGACACACCATGTGGACAAATTGTTTGGATGAGCCATGGCGATAAAGTGGAAGCATTACCAGTGGGATTTGAGAAAATTGGGTACAGCGAAAACTCACCGTATGCGGCTATTGCCGATGAAAAACGCAATATGTATGCCTTTCAATTTCACCCAGAAGTTTTTCATTCAGAACAAGGTAGTAAGCTTTTAAAGAACTTTGCAAAATACATTTGTGGCTGCGAAAGTACTTGGAATATGGGCTCATTTGCGAAAGAGCAAATTGCGAAGATTCGTGAAAAGGTTGGTTCTAAAAAAGTCTTATGCGGTGTCAGTGGTGGCGTTGATAGCTCTGTGGTGGCAACCCTTTTAGCTGAAGCGATTGGCGATCAACTTGTTTCCGTGTTCGTGGACAATGGACTGCTGCGAGCACACGAACGTGAACAAGTTGAAACGATGTTTAAAAGTCGCAATGTTCCCCTCATTACGATTGATGCAAGTGAGAAATTTTTAAGCAGACTTGCGGGTGTGAGTGATCCTGAAAAAAAACGTAAAATCATCGGCGAAACCTTTATCGAAGTGTTTGATGAAGAGGCGAAAAAACATGATGGAATTCATTTTTTAGCTCAAGGTACGCTTTATACCGATGTGATTGAATCTGTATCGGTCAAAGGCCCTTCCAAAACGATCAAATCACATCATAATGTTGGTGGTTTGCCTGATTGGATGACGTTTGAACTGATTGAGCCTCTTCGTGAAATCTTTAAAGATGAGGTACGTATTTTAGGAGCAGAATTAGGGCTTCCAAAAGATATGCTTTCTCGCCATCCTTTCCCAGGACCGGGTTTAGCTATTCGCATCATGGGGGAAGTTACGAAAGAGGATTTAAAGCTTTTACGCGCAGCCGATGTCATTATGCTTCAAGAGCTTCGTTCATCTGGATACTATGACAAAACGTGGCAAGCCTTTACGGTTCTTTTAAATGTGAAAAGTGTTGGCGTCATGGGTGATAATCGAACGTATGATAATACCATCTGTGTCCGAATTGTGGATGCAACAGACGGTATGACCGCAACCTTCGCACACATCCCACATACGATTTTGGAAAATATCAGCCGACGTATTATCAATGAAGTGGCTGGCATTAACCGCGTGGTGTATGACATCTCCTCAAAACCACCTGCAACGATTGAATGGGAATAACAGACGATGATCTACCTCTTCAGCGATAAAGCGTATGAAGGGGTAGTGCATCTCCCACTTTTTGAGATTGTGTTTGATCCAACGCCTCTTGATTTGGAAGGATTTGATGCCATCATTTTTACCTCAAAAAATAGTGTTAAAGCGCTCGATCGAAATGGCAGAGCATGGAAAGATAAAAAAGCCTATGCCATCGGCGAAGGAACAGCTTCGTTTATAAAGAAGTGTGGCGGCAATTTAGTCTTTACATGTAAAGAGTCGTATGGCGACGCATTTGCCCAAATACTCACTCCTCTTTTAACCAATCAAAAGGTCTTCTTTCCCCGCGCGAAAGAGGTTTCCTCTTCACTGTTTGAAATTTTACATGTAAACCATATTGACATAGAACAACGCATTGTGTATGAGACAAAATGTAAGTATTATCCTTCTTCTTTTACCCCTTTAAAAGAATCTAAACTTATTTTTACTTCACCCTCTACGGTACACTGCTTTATGAAAAATTTTGACTGGGATGAGAGTTATACCGCCATTGCTATTGGTGAAAAAACAGCTTCCGCTCTGCCTTCACATGTTAAAAAGATTGTCTCTTCCTCTCAAAGTATTGAGGCGTGCGTCGCCTTGGCAAAAGCTCTTTAGAAGCTAAATTCCTTTATAATTAAAGAAGTTTAGTAGTTTGCCTCGCCTGGGTGAAGCGACAACCGTTTTCATGAGGGTCCAACAATTAGTATACGGGAATACGTACATTTTTGGTGTGCCTGTGGTTTCGTTTGAGCTTTGTAAAAAGTGAGAGATTGCAGCCTAAAGAAAAGGTCGACTCCCAGAAGTTGGCTTATTAGGGCCGCTTCAATCACGGAACGCTCACTTGGGTTTTTACATGTAAACGAAATAGATTTTTTTGGAGAAATATTAATGAAGGTAATGGTTGTTGGTAGTGGTGGCAGAGAATATTCTATAGGTTTAGCACTGAAACGTGATCCAAACGTAACTGAACTTTTTTTCGCACCGGGCAATGGTGCAACGCCACAACTTGGAAGCAATGTTACCTGTAAAGATTATGAAGCATTAGCCAATTTTGCTAAAGAAAATGGCATCGATCTGACCGTTGTCGGACCAGAAACCGCTTTGGTGGATGGTATTGTCGATATTTTCAAAGCCAA
This sequence comes from Sulfurospirillum diekertiae, assembly GCF_002309535.1. Classification (GTDB taxonomy): domain Bacteria; phylum Campylobacterota; class Campylobacteria; order Campylobacterales; family Sulfurospirillaceae; genus Sulfurospirillum; species Sulfurospirillum diekertiae. The sequence goes on from NZ_CP023275.1 coordinate 682,584, forward strand.
AGGTTTAGTCATTTTTGGTGCATCCAAAGCAGCAGCTCGTTTAGAGGGCTCGAAAATCTTTATGAAAAACTTCCTTTCTCGCTATAACATTCCAACCGCAAAATTTATCGAAACGAGTGATGCTAAAAAAGCCAATGATTTTATCGAAACCCTTGATCTCCCTATCGTTGTAAAAGCCGATGGTTTGTGTGCCGGTAAAGGTGTCATCATCGCGCAAAGCAAAGACGAAGCGAAAGAGGCTGTGAGTGATATGCTCAGCGGTAAAAGTTTTGGTGATGCAGGGCTTGGCGTCGTTGTCGAAGAATTTTTGGATGGGTATGAGCTCTCCTTATTTGTTATTTGTGATGGTGTGGATTATAAAATTCTTCCCGCAGCACAAGATCACAAACGTTTGAAAGATAATGATATTGGACCTAATACGGGTGGAATGGGTGCATATGCACCAACCCCATTAATTGATGAAGTGCTATATAAAAAAGTCGAAGAGCGTGTGGTTAAGCCGACGCTTGCAGGTATGCAAAAAGAGAATGCTCCCTTTGAGGGTGTGTTGTTTATTGGCTTGATGATCGTCAAAAATGAGCCGATTGTTTTGGAATACAACGTTCGTTTTGGCGATCCAGAGTGCGAGATTTTAATGCCACTGTTAAAAACACCTGCGAGCGAGCTTTTTTATAAAGCGGCAACAGGCAACCTTAAAAATTTAAACATAGAATTTTTTAATAAATATGCTATTGCAGTCGTGATGGCAAGTGAAAATTATCCTTATGGCAATTCAAAGCCAGCAGAAATTATTATTGATAAAAATGTTCATAAAGATCTCGAAAATACGCACATCTCTTACGCAGGCGTCAGCCTTGAAGATGGTAAGCTTTATGCAACAGGCGGACGTGTCCTTTTATGCGTGGGTGTAGGTGATAGCATCAAAACGGCACGTGATAGTGCCTACCTGCTTTGTGGACAAGTCCATTTTGCTGGAAAACAATTTAGAAGCGATATTGCATATCAGGCACTCAAGCATGACAAATGAAGAGTTGATTGAAAAGTTTGAAAGCGAAAATATTACATTAGCGCCACTACAAAAGCGTGGACTAGCGTATTTGATTGACGAAATCTTAATTTCCGTTCTTTTTTCATTGATTTATCTTGATCAAATGCCTGAAAATGTGACGACAGAAGAGCTTCTAAATACTATTAACAGTCTGTTTATCTATGTTGTCGTATTAAAAGTGATTTATCAAACTTTTTTTGTATGGATGTATGGAGCAACGTTAGGAAAGATTGCGATGAAAATCAGAGTGATTTCAACAGCTGATTTAGAAAATCCATCTTTAGTCCTTTCGTTAAGTCGAGCAGTGTTTAGAATTATTAGTGAGTCCATATTTTATTTAGGCTTTATATGGGCGTATTTAAATCCAAAAAGAGAGACATGGCATGATAGAGTCGCCAACACGTTGGTTATCAATGCGAATTAGATTTTTTTTCCTATTGTTGCTTTCTTTGGGAAGCTTATGGGCAGCACCAACACAAAAAACACCTCAAGATGTAGAAGTTTTAGCAAACAATGTGAGTAAAGAAGGGACATTAGTCCATGCTGTTGGCAATGTGGTTCTTTATAGTCCAAAGTATCTTATTACTGCAGATGAGGCCTTCTATGATCAAGCCAATGGTGATTTAGAGCTCTTTGGTAATATTACGCTACTTGAGGGCGTGAATTATGCTTCCAGAAGTGGGCATACCAAGATTAATCTTAATACCGACAAAGGCGTTTCAGACCCTCTCTTCTTTTTTGATGAGAGTTCCGATGTATGGATAAAATGTGAAAATGCCATTTTAAATCCTGATACCTACATTACTCAAAAATCCATTGTTTCGAGCTGCAATACTCAAGACCCTGATTGGAAAATAGCATTTACGTCAGGAGAATTCGATAAAGAAAACAAATGGTTACATCTTTATAATCCTGTCTTTTATGCAGGTGATATTCCCGTTTTGTACCTCCCTTATTTTTCATTTACGACGGACAAAACTAGGCGTACAGGACTTTTAAAGCCTGAATTTGGGATGAGTAGCCAAGAGGGTTTTTATTACATGCAGCCTATCTATTTTGCTCCTGATGTGAACTACGATGTAGAGCTTCGCCCGCAGGTACGAACAAATAGAGGTGAAGGAATGCACGGAACCTACCGTTTTGTAGACTCTGCCTATTCTAATGGTTCTATTACAACAGGGTACTTTAAGGAACACAGTAGCTATGCCAAGGATGAAAACCTAAAAAATGATAGCCATTATGGTTTACAAATGACATATGATCGTAGTCAGCTTTTAAGTGAAAAATATAATACTATTGAAGATGGCTTATGGTTTGATATCAATTATCTTAACGATATAGATTATTTTAATACGATGAGAAATGATACGTTGAGCTATGATAAATTAGCAACTTCGCGTTTCAATTATTATATTAAGCACAATGAGGACTATTTTGGGTTTTATGCTAAATATTATATTGATACTTCACTAGTAACCAATGATACAACATTGCAAGAATTACCAACATTACATTATCACCATTTTTCAAATCCACTTTTATTTGATAATTTACTCTATTCTGTTGATTATCAAGCCCACAACTATACACGTTCAGAGGGCATAACGGCATTTCAAAATGAGTTTAATGCTCCATTTACCTTATATTTTTCATTTTTAGAAGATTATTTACATGCAAGCGTTTCAGAAAATATTTATGCAACGCATATTGCTTATGGAAACGATGATACACAAGAAAATGAGGGAAAATATTGGAGAAATTATCATAAATTTTCACTCTATACAGAACTTTCAAAACCGTACGATAATTTTTATCATACAATGTATCTTAATCTTGATCAAATTCTTCCTAGTAAAGAGGATGAAAATGGTTATGTAGCTAATTTTATTGCTTTAAATACATTGACTAAAAGTACCTCTTTAACACTCAAAGAATTTTTTTATAATGAAGATGGTGAAAAGAAAGTAAGTCACTCATTAAAACAGATTTACTACAGTGACTACGATTATAAGTATGGTGATTTGGAAAATGATCTCAAATACTATGTAACCGATAAAATTTATTTAGGGCATAATTTACATTATTCCCATGAATTTAGTAAAGTGTCTCGTAATCAAGTTTCTATTAATTATGCCGATGATATTTATTCGACATCATTACGCTATACCTACCAAGATAAAACATATCGAGAAAATACAATTTATAAAGTGAGCCAAGATATTTCATCTAATAAAGATTATAGCTTTGTGACTCTATATGCTGACAGTAAATATTTCACACATTATAATATTTTCTCAAGTGTTGATTATGATGTACAAGATGATCAATTTAGATCATGGAATATTGGGTTTAAAAAGAGTTTGAAGTGCTGGGATTATTCTATACAATATAGAGATAAAATAACGCCTAAATTAACGAGTGCAAGTGTTGACTCAGTGAATAGAGAAGGTATTATGTTTATGTTTAATATCTATCCACTTGGTAGCGTAGGATATGATCTTTCGAGAGAGTCCGAACAAAAATTTTAAAGAGATGTAGTTAATAAACGAAGGAGAAAAGAGTGGAATATAAAATTACCGTTAATAATCAAGAAGAGATTTATGATCTTGGAAAAGTTGCAAAACAAGCAGCAGGTGCTGCATTATTGAAAATTAAAAACACTGTTATTTTAGCAACGGTTGCAAGAGATGACAGCCAAGTTTCAGAAAATTTTGTACCATTGACCGTACAATATGTTGAAAAAACATATGCTGTTGGAAAGATTCCTGGTGGTTATTTTAAACGAGAAACAAAGCCTGGTGATTTTGAAACACTTACCTCACGCATTATTGATCGAAGTCTTCGCCCCCTTTTCCCTAAAGGATATGCTTATCCAACCCAAATTGTTGTTTTTGTCTTAAGCTGTGATCCTGAAGTTGATCTTCAAGTAGCTGCACTTAATGCTGCTAGTGCGGCACTCTATCTTTCTGATATTCCTGTCAATAAAGCAGTTGCAGGTGTACGAATAGGATATATTGATGGAAAATATGTTGTTAACCCTTCTAATTCGGCTTTAAAAACAAGCACTTTGGATCTTTACGTTGCAGGTACAAAAGAAGAACTTTTGATGATTGAAATGCGCTCTATTGCATCAATGGAAAGCATGAATCTTCCAATCATGGCCATTGATCCAATGCTTGATCCTACATTAGCAGAAAGTGTTATTACAAAGCAATCGATTAATGAATTTAATGAAGATGCAATTTTAGAAGCAATTGATAAAGCTCAAAGTGCGATTACTGAGGCTACAAGTGCGTATGAGCAAACATTTGCACCTTTGAAAAAAGAAGACGCAGAGCTTGATTATAAAGAAGATTTAGAAAATGATTCTATCTTTGCCTATATTGATGAATTTTATAAGCAAGACGTGCATAATGCCATCAATCAAATGGCAAAAAGTGAGCGAGCTAATGAGCTTAATAAAATTGTAACTAAAATTTTAAGTGATGAAGTTGCCGTTTTAGAAGGATGGAGTAAAGAGCTTGTTAGCAGTGTGATTAATGCATATAAAAAGAAAATAGTACGTGAAATGATTATTGATAAACATGTTCGTGCGGATGGTAGAAAACTCAATGAAATAAGACCTATTAGTATTGAGACCAATATTTTACCATTGGCGCATGGATCATGTCTTTTTACCCGTGGACAAACACAGGCTTTAGCTGTCGTGACACTGGGTAACGATAAAGATGCACAAATGTATGATCTTTTGACTGAAAAAAATACAATTAATGATACCTTTATGGTGAATTATAATTTTCCTGGATTCTCCGTGGGTGAAGCTTCTCCTCTTCGTTCACCAGGGCGCAGAGAGTTAGGACATGGTAATCTTGCACGCCGTGCCTTAGAGCCGGTTCTTGATATAAACCGTCTCCAAACAATTCGACTTGTGTCTGAAATTTTGGAGTCAAATGGTTCGTCTTCAATGGCAACCATTTGTGGTGGAGTATTAGCACTTAAAGCGGCAGGGATTAATATTGAAAAATTAGTTGCAGGTATTGCCATGGGGCTTGTTTTTGAAGGTGATAAACATGCAGTTTTAAGTGATATTATGGGCTTAGAAGACCATGATGGTGATATGGATTTTAAAGTCGCAGGAACAAGAGACGGTATAACTGCGCTACAAATGGATATTAAACTCGGTGGTATTTCACGTGATGTCCTTAAAGAGGCATTATACCAAGCCAAAGAGGGAAGAGCGCATATTTTAGGATTAATGGAAGCAGCAAGTCAAGAGATTGTTGTTAACAATTCTATTTTGCCAAAACTTGAACTTTTCAGTGTTGATCCATCAAAAATTGTGGATATTATTGGACAAGCAGGTAAAACTATCCGAGAAATTATTGAGAAGTTTGAGGTCTCTATTGATCTTGATCGAGAAAAAGGTGAAGTTAAAATCGCAGGTGAAAACAAAGAAAAAGTTGAAGCTGCAAAAGAGCACATCATTCAAATTACCAACAAGCCTTCCTTTGGTGGACGTGGTGGTGGAAGAGATAGAGGAGGGGACAGACACAGTGCCCCTAGAGAAGAGAAGCCAGTTCCTACATTTGTGCAAGATGAAGTGGTAGATGGTGTTGTCAAACGTATTGTTGATTTTGGTGCATTTATTGAACTCCCTGGTGGCATTGATGGTCTCCTTCATGTCTCTAAAATTGCTGATCACCGTGTTGATAAAGTCAGTGATTATCTCGCTTTGGAGCAAAAAGTACGTGTCAAAATCTTGAAGCAAACGGGGAATAAGATCGAGTTAGGGCTAGAGCGCTAACTTTAAAGGGTTTTTAACAATTAGATGGCTATAATCTCGCTCACAAAGTGGTAAGTAGGGGTTTATCCGAACAGACTTTGAAAAACAAATAGGAGCAATCTTTGAAAAAGATTCTTTTTTTAATGGTAGCATTTGCAACGTTAGCGTTTGCAGGTGAGGGCGAAACAGTTAAAGCTTACTCAGCACTTGCTGTAGGTATCGTACTTGGTCTTGCTGCACTTGGTGGCGCAATCGGTATGGGAAATACTGCATCTTCAGCAATTTCTGGAACAGCAAGAAATCCTGGTCTTGGTGGTAAACTTGTCACGACAATGTTTATTGCACTTGCGATGATCGAAGCTCAAGTTATTTATGCACTTGTTATCTCTTTGATCCTTCTCTACAAAAACCCATTTCTTGGTTAATAACAAATAACAAAACATGGGAGTCTTTAATTAAGACTCCTTCCTTCTTTTATGCGGTCGTGGTGGAACGGTAGACACGCTACCTTGAGGTGGTAGTGCCTTACGGGTGTGGGGGTTCAAATCCCCCCGACCGCACCATTTTATCTCTCTTATTTTCCCTACACTGTTTTATTAAATTCGATGTCAAATTATGTTACTATTTACAAGATTATATAAATCTCGAAAGGTATCTGATGCGAGACTTAGAGCTCAAAAATGTTATTAAGCTAAATGGTAGGGAATTTCTTATTTCGACAATAAGTATGCATGTACGTCACTCTTTTTTTGAAGGTGATGCTAAAAAAGTTGTCTACGAAACAATGGTTTTTGAAATTATTAATGATGAAGTACAATTTCATCATCCGATTTTTAATGAGCGTTATAATATGCCAGATGAAGCTATCTCCGAGCATGGTGCTATTATTAAACATCCTGAAAATTTCTTTATTCTTTAAGCTCAAATTTCTTAAAACCAAGTATCTTACAAATAATTTGAATGAACTTACGTTACTGTATGTTGATATGGTAGGTAAGTTCAAAAATAAATCGTGTAAAAAAATTGTATCTGGGTCTATGAAGACTGTAGTATTCCAGATTTAATTTTTTTATGCTGTCTTAATTAATATTCATCTCATGATATCACCAATATCTTCTTAATAAACTCCTAAAATACATGGTATAGAGCAATTTTTTTTGAAGACAAATTCCATGATTTAGCTTTTCAAACAGATCCTTTTGTTGTAAATATCTTTACATGTAAAGCAGTAAATTTATCCCTACTTCAGCACTTTTCTATGGGTTTGATTTAATAAATAAAATGATAAAATACTAAAATTTTGACTATTGTTTTTAGTTAAATTTAAACAAAAGGGTTGCATTTATGGAAGTGAATCTGTATGTGGAGAGCTTAAGATTCTTGGTTCTTACCCAATCTACATACTTTGTGCTTTTAGCTATATTGACCGTTATGTTCAACGTTCAGGTTAAAATCATTATGAAATACTTCCCAATGGAAAATGAGAGTATTCATATGAGTAATTCTACTGAAGAATTATTGCAAAAAGATAACTTCACAGTTGTCGCAGCAATTGCTGCTTCTATCAAGTCTTAAAACAAAAACAAAATACTAAAAGGGCAAAAAGAAGATGGCGAAAAAATACATCGATGTGATGGATACGACGTTTAGAGATGGGTTCCAGTCAGTTTTTGGTGGACGTGTACTTATGGATGACTTTTTACCTGCAGTAGCGGCAGCAAGAGAAGCAGGTATTAGCCATTTTGAATTTGGTGGTGGGGCACGTTTCCAAAGTCTTTACTTCTATTTAAATGAAGATGCCTTTGAAATGATGGATAGATTCCGTGCTATTGCAGGTCCTGATGCGAACCTTCAAACACTTGCTCGTGGTGTGAATACCGTTATGCTTGATACTGGTAATCGTGAGCTCATTGATTTACATGCTAAAATGTTTAAAAAACACAGTACAACAACCATTCGCAACTTTGATGCACTGAACGATGTCGAAAACCTCAAATACAGTGGTGAGCGTATTGTGCATCATGGTCTTAAACATGAAATCGTTGTGACGATGATGGATCTTCCTCCTAAATGTGTGGGTGCTCATGATGTTGCTTTTTATGAGAAAACACTGAGAGCTATTTTAGATTCAGGCATTCCCTACCATAGTGTTTGCTTCAAAGATGCCAGTGGTACGTCAAGTCCTCAAAAAGTTTATGAGACCATAAAAATGGCAAAAAAACTCTTACCTGAAGAAATGCATGTACGACTTCATACGCATGAAACAGCGGGTGTCAGTGTTGCGTGTTATTTAGCTGCTCTTGAAGCGGGCGTGGATGGTATTGATCTTGCCGCTGCTCCTGTGAGTGGAGGTACAAGCCAGCCAGATATTCTAACGATGCTTCATGCGGTCAAAGGTAAAAATTATGATCTTGGTGGATTAGAGCTTGAAAAAATTCTTACCTATGAAGATGTTTTACAAGATTGTTTAAAAGATTATTTTATGCCACCAGAAGCAGTGCAAGTCTCTCCTTTGATTCCTTTTTCTCCGATGCCTGGCGGTGCATTGACTGCCAACACTCAAATGCTTCGTGACAATAATATTCTTCATAAATTTCCAGAAGTGATTAAAGCAATGCGTGAAGTGGTTGAAAAAGGTGGATATGGAACCAGTGTTACGCCTGTATCACAGTTTTATTTTCAACAAGCATTTAATAATGTCATGTTTGGACCATGGACAAAAATTGCTGAAGGGTATGGCAAAATGGTACTTGGGTATTTTGGGAAAACTCCAGTTGCCCCCAATGCTAAAGTGGTTGCACTTGCCAGTAAACAATTAAAACTTGAACCAACCAAGAAAAATGCGCTTGATCTTGCTGATGAAGATGAGAGTAAATCGTTAACAACAGTTAAGCAGCTTTTGGAAAAAGAAGGCTTAAAGACGACAGAAGAAAATATCTTTATTGCTGCTTCATGTAAAGATAAAGGTATTGCTTTCCTCAAAGGCGAAGCAAAAGTTAATGTTCGTAAAATTGGTAAAGCTGATAAAGAAAAAGTACTTTGTAATGCTTCTGAAGATTATACTGTTATTGTTAACGGTCAAAAATACAATGTTAAGCCATCTGATAAACAAGATGCCTTTGTTATTAATGGACAAGAATATTTCATTGAAATTGAAGAAGGGTGTAGTGCAGAAGCTGGTAACGCGGCACTCATTCCTTCTAATAGTGCTGAAGTGAGAGCTGGAATACCTGGTTCTATTTTTAAAGTTTTGGTGAATGTTGGAGACAAGGTGACTAAAGGGCAAGCAGTCATCGTTATAGAGGCGATGAAAATGGAAATTGAAGTTCCAGCAACCATCGATGGTGTTGTCAGTAGTGTTCGTGTTAATCAAGGTGATGTCATCGTTAATAATCAACTACTGGTCACGCTATAAGCTATTAAAATAGATAGAGCCAAATGTGGCAGGTGTCACTTGGCTCTTCGCTGTTGCAGAGACTTTCTGCTATGAATGATAATTAAAATGTATTGAGGATATCAATAATATGTCGAAGATTAATGAAATTGAAAAATTAGGGTTAACCAATCTTGGAAAGGTTCACTACAATCTAAGTTACGAAGAGCTTTTGAAACATGAAATTGCAAATAATGAAGGTCGTGTTACAAGTAATGGTACATTTAGTGTAGATACAGGAATTTTTACAGGACGAAGCCCAAAAGATAAATATTTTGTAGATCAGGAGCCTTCTAATCAATATATCTCATGGGGCAAAATGAACCATAAAGTAAGTAAAGAGATATATGAAGAACTTTTTGCAAAAGTGAAAAAAGAACTCTCCGGTAAAGATATTTATATTCAAGATGCTTTTAGTGGTGGAAGTTTAGCCAGTCGCAAGAGTATTCGCGTTGTCACGGAAATTGCATGGCAGGCACATTTTGTAAAAAATATGTTTATTAGGCCTTCAGAAGAAGAATTAGCACATTTTAAACCAGATTTTGTTCTTTATAATGCATGTAAAATAGTCAATGAAGACTATAAAAAACACAATTTACACTCGGATGTTTTTGTTGTTTTTAATGTGGAAGAGAACATTGCCATTATTGGTGGTACGTGGTACGGTGGAGAGATTAAGAAGGGAATCTTTTCTATGATGAATTACTGGTTGCCTTTAGAGGGAAAACTTTCTATGCACTGCTCTGCTAATGTGGGTGAAAAAGGTGATACAGCTCTTTTCTTCGGTCTTTCAGGAACCGGAAAAACAACGCTTTCAACGGATCCAAAGCGCAAGCTCATTGGGGATGATGAACACGGTTGGGATGATAATGGTGTTTTCAATTTTGAGGGTGGCTGTTACGCTAAATGTATCAATCTTGATCCAAGCAGTGAGCCTGAAATCTTTGGTGCGATTCGTCAAGATGCCCTTCTTGAAAATGTTGTCATTAATGATAAGTGTGTGGTTGATTATGCGGATGCCTCTAAAACAGAGAATACCCGTGTTTCGTATCCAATTTATCATATTGATAACCATGAAACGAGCTTACAAGCAGGACATCCTAAAAAAATTATTTTTTTAAGCGCCGATGCATTTGGTGTTTTGCCTCCGGTGTCTAAACTTAACAATGAACAAGCAATGTACTATTTCCTCAGTGGCTATACCGCTAAAGTTGCTGGAACAGAACGTGGTATCACGGAGCCTGTTGCCACTTTTAGTGCTTGTTTTGGTGAGGCATTTTTACCACTGCATCCAACCGTTTATGCAAAACTCTTAGGTGAGAAAATCGCAAAGCATAACGTTGATGTTTATTTGGTCAATACAGGTTGGACTGGTGGAAGTTACGGTGTTGGAAAACGAATGAGCATTAAAGCAACACGTGCATGTATTAATGCAATCTTAGATGGCAGTATTAACGATTGCGAATTTGAATCTATCCCTGTTTTTAACATCCAAGTACCAAAAGCACTTGATGGTGTCCCAACAGAAATTTTGAATCCTAAAAATACGTGGGAAAATAAAAGTTTTTACGATGCAACCAGAGATGAGCTTGCTGGTATGTTTATTGAGAACTTTAAAAAATACATTACAGCAGATTCTGATTTCTCAAATGCAGGTCCAAAACTCTAATTTTAACTTTACATGTAAAGGAGTTTTTGAACTCCTTTACCTTTTGTATATCACAAAATCTAACGCAATTTTATAGGAGATATTTGAATGTCAAAGCTATGGTCTGGCAGATTTGCCGCAAGCGGAGCACAATTACTCGACGAATTTAACGCTTCATTACCTTTCGATAAAAAACTATACGAAGAAGATATTAAAGGCTCAATTGCTCATGCAACAATGCTTGCCAAACAAGGTATTCTTACACAAGATGAAGCCGATCAAATCGCAACTGGTTTATTACAAATCAAACAAGAGATTGAAGCAGGAACCTTTGTTTTTGATATTGCTCACGAAGATATTCATATGTCGGTTGAAACAAGGCTTATTGATCTCATTGGCGAAGCTGGAAAACGCCTTCATACGGCACGTAGCCGTAACGATCAAGTTGCGGTTGATTTTAGATTATACGTTCAAAAACAAAATTTGATCATTGTTCATGTGTTAGAAGAGGTCATTGATGTGTTAATGAGCATTGCCAAAGAGCATACGAACACGCTTCTTCCAGGAATGACGCATCTTCAACATGCACAGCCCATCAACCTTGCCTTTCATCTTTTGGCGTATGTCTCGATGTTTAAACGAGACATAGAACGGCTTGAAAGCTCCTACCAACGCAATAATATTTTGCCTCTTGGGTGCGCAGCCCTTGCGGGGACACCTCATAATATCGATAGAGAGTACGTTGCCAAACTTTTAGGATTTGATAGTGTCAGTGTGAATTGTCTTGATACGGTCAGTGATCGTGACTTTGCATTAGAGATTCTTTTTAATATTGCTACGATTATGATGCATATTTCACGATTTGCCGAAGAGCTTATTTTGTGGTCAAGCTATGAGTTTAAATTTATCACGCTGAGCGATGAATACTCCACCGGTAGTTCCATCATGCCACAAAAGAAAAATCCTGATGTCCCTGAACTCTTACGTGGTAAAACAGGTCGTGTGAATGGCAATCTAATTGGGTTGTTAACCGTTCTTAAAGGGCTTCCTCTAGCGTACAATAAAGATATGCAAGAGGATAAAGAGGGAGTATTTGATAGCGTGGAAACCGTTTATATGTCACTTAATATCCTCAAAGAAGCGGTTCGTACGATGACCATCAATGTGGGACGAATGAAACAAGCGTGTGAAGTGGGGCATTTGAGTGCAACGGATCTTGCAGATTATTTGGTTCAAAAGTGCAATATCCCTTTCCGTGAAGCTCATTTTATCACTGGACGTGCCGTAGCACATGCCGAAGGCTTAGGCATTGATCTTAGTGTTATGAGTGTAGGAGAGCTTCAAAAAGTGGATGCGCGCATTGGTGAAGATGTCAGTGAATATCTCTCTTTAGTTCATTCTATGAATGCACGAACCTCTCAAGGAGGAACAGCCGTTTCTTCTACATGTAAACAGATTGAAATTTTTGAAACATGGAGAAAATTGCGTCATTAAGTAAATCATGAAGAGGTTTTTCCTCTTCATCTATGGTATTTTAAAGAAATTTGTGAGTATCACTATCTACTTTGTGTGCATCATTGTTTGATTTTTTATCACTTGAAAGAGTGTCCCATGAAAGTGGCGCTCCTCCTAGAAGGTGAAAATGTAAATGTAAGACTTCTTGCCCACCATCGCTGCCATTATTAGTAATCAAACGGTATCCGCGTTTATCCAATTCTAAAAGTTTAGCCACTTGCTGAATAAATTCTGTCATTGTAACCATGATTTTTGGATCAACTTCTTGAAAACATTTATACTCTTTTTTGGGAATAATCAAAATGTGTATAGGCGCTTTTGGATTAATATCGTGGAATGCTAAGAAATCCTCATTTTCAAGTACTTTGTTGCAAGGAATCTCACCACTTACAATTTTACTAAAGATCGTCATCGCCTTCTCCTCTTTTTTAGGATGATTTTAACCTTTTATAATTAAAGTTTGACTAAAATGAACGTTCGAATAGACTGAAGAGCGTCATTGATGCTTGTGAATGAAAGGCAACCCTTTGAAAGATATAGAAAATGCGATAGGTTCGTGTACATCGCTTGTTGAATTAGAAAAAATGCGAGTCTCTCTTTTTGGTAAAAAAGGGTATTTTGCTGCACAATTTGAAGAGCTCAAAAAGCTTGATGGTGAAGCAAAAAAAGAATTTGCTCAAAATCTCAATATCAACAAAGAGAATTTTTTAGAACGACTCAATCAAAAAAAGAGTGCACTCGAAAGTGTTATGATTGAAGAGCAAATGCGTAAAAGCAGTGTTGATGTCACACTTTTTAATCAAGAAAGCGCAGCAGGGGCATTGCATCCTGTGATGGATACTATGGATAAAATTATCGAATATTTTGTAAGTATGAACTTTTCGATTGAGGAAGGACCTCTTGTTGAAGATGATTTCCACAATTTTGAAGCGTTAAACCTTCCAAAGTATCATCCAGCACGTGATATGCAAGATACCTTTTATTTTAAAGATTCGATGTTGCTTCGTACGCACACCTCTCCTGTTCAAATTAGAACCATGCTCAAACAAAGTGCACCGATTCGTATGATTTGCCCAGGTGCTGTTTTTAGACGTGATTTTGACATTACGCATACTCCGATGTTTCACCAAGTCGAAGGACTCGTGGTCGATAAAACAGGAAAAGTCTCTTTTGCTAATTTAAAATTTATTCTCGAAGACTTTTTAAAATATATGTTTGGCGATGTTAAAGTACGTTTCCGTCCAAGCTTCTTCCCCTTTACCGAACCTAGTGCAGAAGCGGATATTAGTTGTATTTTTTGTCATGGTGAAGGCTGTCGTGTCTGTTCCCATACCGGCTGGTTGGAAGTATTAGGCTGTGGCGTTGTCGATCCGAATGTCTTTAAAGCCGTTGGGTATAAAGATGTCAGTGGTTATGCCTTTGGACTTGGTGTTGAGCGTTTTGCAATGCTACTGCATCAAATTCCAGATTTAAGGTCTTTATTTGAGGGTGATTTGAGATTATTGGAGCAATTTAGATGATAGTAACGAAACAGTGGTTAAATGAATGGATTGATATCAGTGCGATTGATACGGACAAAATTTCTATAGCACTCAATGCCATTGGTTTAGAAGTTGATGGACTCACAAAAATCAGAATTCCTCAGAATGTTGTTATTGGTCATGTTGTCTCATGTGAGAAGCACCCCAATGCGGATAAACTCAATGTCTGTCACGTTGATGTAGGTACAACTGTTCAGCAAATTGTGTGTGGGGCAAAAAATGTTGCAGCAGGACAGATGGTAGCTGTTGCACTGATTGGCGCAGAACTTCCTGGCGGCATTAAAATCAAAAAAGCGAAACTCAGAGATGTGGAATCCTGCGGTATGATCTGCTCTTCCACAGAGCTTGGACTTCCGAAAATCAATGATGGCATTATGATTTTGGATGAGAGTATTGGAAAGCTAGAGCTTGGAAAACCTCTGTGTGAGTACCCTTTAATCAACGACGATGTGATTGAAATTGGACTAACACCTAACCGAGGTGATTGCCAAAGTGTCTATGGTGTAGCTCGAGATTTGAGTGTCTATTTTGATTTGGAAGTAAAAACATTAGGACAAAAAGAGGAAGAAGAAAACCAACCAGGGGTAGGACGAGTGTTACATCTACACGGTAGTGAAGCACTTTCAGGCTCTTATATGTACAAAGTATTTGACAATAAAGAAATTGGTGTTCCTCTTTTAGTTGAGCTTCGATTAGGTTTTGCTGAGGTTGAATCTTCGTGCTTACTGGGTAAATTGATTGACTACGCAACTTATGTGACAGGTGTACTTCTTCGTGCTTATAATCAAACCTGTTTTGGTGCTAAAGATGATAAAGCAAAAATTACCATTGCTAAAGATGAAAATGGATTAGATGCTATTTATGGTCTGAATGGACAAAAAATAGCGATTGCTGGAGTTGCTCAAATGACTGAGTGCAAAGCCTCAGCAAGTGATGAACGCATTATTATCGAAGCAAATTACACGCATCCAGAAATTATCGCGTCACGGAGTGCCAATAAAAAACTAGGAGCAGATAAACATCTGTATCGCTCTTCACGAGGTAGTGAACCACAGCTTGCTTTTGGGTTAAACTATTTTTTTAAAATGCTTAATAAGCGTTCTAAAATTATGGCTTACGCAGATTCTCAACAAATTACACAAGATTTTGAAGCCAAGATTATCAATATTCACCAAAGTGACTTAACTGAAATGATTGGCGAAGAGATTCCTAAAAATAAGATTATCAAGATTTTGAAGCAGTTGGGATTTGGTGTTAACTTTGCTTTTGAGCAAGATGTGATTAATGTGAAAATTCCACAATTTAGATCAGATGTGATCAATACGCAAGATATCTGCGAAGAGATTGTTCGAATTGTCGGTATTGATAATATTCATTCCAAGCCTTATTCTTTTGCCGAAAAACTTAAAATTAATCAACCTTATCTTAATTTTAAAAAACGACAGATGTATCGTTATAGAGCCGTAGCTGCAGGATTTTTTGAGACATTGCATTTCGTATTTGGTGACAGTGAAAATGCTAAGAAATTTCATTTACCGCTTTTAAATGAAGCACTTGAAGTTGCAAATCCTATTACAAGTGAACTTAATACGCTTCGAAGCTCTTTATTGCCAAATATCTTAAATGCGGTTTCAAATAACCTCAAATTTGGTAAAAAACGCGTAGCCCTTTTTGAAGTAGGAAGTGTTTTTGATAGTGAGAGAACGGAATCTAAAAAAATAGCGTTTGTTTTTAGTGGTGAAAATGGCATTCCTGAGATTTCCAACCATGGAAAACCAAGCAAAATTGATTTTTTTGCCTTTGCAGAAAAAATTCAAAGCGTTCTGAGTAACTTTACACTTCTTCCACTTGAAGAAGTTAATGGTCTTTGCAGCCCCTATGAGGCAGCTCGCGTCATCATTGATGGTGTTGAAGCGGGTTATATGGCACGTGTCAATGTCCAAGTGGAAAAAGAGCTTGATTTAGATCGTACGTATATTTGTGAGCTTGATTTTGAAGCGCTTTCGTATAAACGTAAAGTTGCAAAAGAGTATTCCAAATTACCCTCTTCATCACGTGATCTAAGCCTACTTGTAGATGCAAAAATGCAATACTCAGAGTTAGAGAGTTTTATTACGTCCATTGCTCCTAAAGCTTTAACAAAATTTGCCGTGATTGATCGTTATGTCCATGAAAGTTTGGGGGATAAAGTCAGTCTTACACTTACGTTACAATTTCAATCTTTAGAAAAAACATTTGAAGAAGAAGAAATCGCCTCAATGGTAGAAGCGCTACTTTCAAAAATTCAAGAGAAATTTGGAATTACCATCCGATGAAAACGTTACATGTAAACCCCAAAGTCTCTTTTGAGTTTACAACCGATCAAATTGCCAGCGATAAGTCTATTTCGCATCGCTGTGCGATTTTTTCACTTCTAAGTGATCAACCTTCTATGATCAAAAATTATTTGCCTGCAGAAGATACACTGTGCACACTTAGCATTGTTCAGTCTTTAGGTGCTCAGATTGAAAAAGCAGAAGATGGAACACTGACGATTACGCCACCTCTTAGTATTGTTGAGCCTCCACTTATTTTAGACTGTGGTAATTCGGGTACGGCAATACGCCTTTTAATGGGATTTCTCTCTTCGTGTAAAGGTTTTTTTGTCTTGTATGGAGATCAATACCTTTGTTCTCGTCCCATGCGTCGTGTTGCAGACCCACTACGCAGTATTGGCGCACAGATTGATGGAAGAAGCGAAGGTAACTATGCCCCTCTTGGCATTCGAGGAGAAACGCTTAAAGCATTTTGCTACGAGAGTAAAATTGCTTCGGCTCAAGTGAAGAGTGCGCTTATTTTAGCAGCTCTTCAAGCAGATGGAATTTCAACGTTTAGTGAGCCAGAACTGAGTCGTGATCATAGTGAGCGAATGCTTCGTGGCATGGGTGCTAAAGTGATTTCTGAGGGTTTACATGTAACGATTCATCCTCAAAGTACACCTTTGAAACCTTTAAAAATGACTGTCCCGAATGATCCATCCAGTGGATTTTTCTTTGCTGTTGCCGCTGCAATTAATGCGGGGAGTTCTGTGACACTCCACAATATGCTTTTAAATCCCACACGCATTGAAGCCTATAAAGTACTTGCACGCATGGGAGCTGAGGTTCAGTTTATTGAACAAGAGAGTATGTATGAAAGTGTCGGTGATATTGTCATCACAGGTAAAGAGCTCCATGGTGTTGATGTCACTGATAATATTTCATGGCTGATTGATGAATTGCCTGCTCTTTCGATTGCTTTTGCCTGTGCTAAAGGCAAAAGCCTTGTCAAAAATGCACACGAATTGCGTGTAAAAGAGAGTGATCGCATCTCCAGTGTAGTGAAAAATCTTCGCTTGTGTGGTATGGAAGTTGAAGAGTTTGACGATGGTTATGCCGTACACGGTGGAGAACTAAAAAGCGCTACAATTAACAGCTTTGGAGACCATAGAATTGCAATGAGTTTTGCCATTGCAGGAACGCGTGTGAGCATGGTAATTGAGGATATTGACTGCATTAACACTTCTTTCCCTAACTTCATTGAGTTACTTTCTCAAATAGGAAATGTGAACACATGAAAATTAAACTTGCTACCAGTTATGGTTTTTGTTTTGGCGTGAAGCGTGCCATCAAAATCGCAGAAAATACTAAAAATGCTTCAACCATTGGACCGCTCATTCACAACAATGAAGAGATTAACCGTTTGAGTGAAAATTTTAATGTCAAAACATTGCATGATATTAAAGAGGCGGATGGTGTTGGTAAAGCAATTATTCGGACACATGGTATTCCTAAAAAAGATTTGGAGATGCTTCTTAAAAGTAATGTTCAAGTCATAAATGCTACTTGCCCTTATGTGACAAAACCCCAAGAAATTTGTGAAAAAATGAGTATGGAAGGGTATGAGATTGTCATTTTTGGCGATGCCGATCATCCCGAAGTAAAGGGCGTTGAAAGCTATGCAATTCATGGTGCTCATGTGGTACAAAGTGTGGAAGAACTCGAAAAAGTAAACTTTAAAGGCAATAAAATCGCGGTGGTTTCACAAACGACGCGGAAGATCAGTGAATTTTTAGAGATTACCAATTATTTAGAGACACGTTACAAAGAGGTGAGAGTTTTTAACACCATCTGTAATGCCACTTTTGAGAACCAAGATGCGGCAAGAGAACTTGCAAAAGAAGCTGATGTTGTGGTTGTCATTGGTGGGAAAAACTCTTCAAATACCAAGCAATTACATAGTATTTGTAAAGAATATTGTGTGGATAGTTTTTTAGTGGAAAGCGAAAAAGATTTAGATCCAAGTTGGTTTAGCGGAAAAACGCTTTGTGGCGTGACTGCGGGCGCTTCAACGCCGGATTGGATAATCGAAAAAATAGTTGGAAAAATCAGCGAAATTAAAGTATAATAGGCAACTTTTACATGTTTACATGTAGCTAAATGTGTCAAAAATCAATCAAAAAGGGTATAAAATGGTAAATGAGGCGAACAAAGCTGTTCATACTGACGCCGTAGACGAGCATGAGGAGATGGATTTTGCGGCTATGTTGGAAGAGTCTTTCAAAGATTCTGAGAGAGATGCACTCATCAATGGTGTTGTTGTAGCGATCAAAGAAGATGTTATCTTAGTGGATGTGGGTAAGAAGTCTGAGGGACGTCTGAACGCATCTGAGGTTACAGATGAAAATGGCAACATAACATGCAAAGTGGGAGATGTAATCCCTGTAGTTATTACAGGATTCAGAAACGAAAGACCAGCGGTTTCGCACAAAAAGGCCCTTCGTAAAGGTCATATTAAATCATTTATCGCTGAATATAAAGAAGAAGACGATATTGCTCTTGATGTTAAAATCACTGGCAAAAATAAAGGTGGATTTATCGCTGAGAACGCTGAAGGTATCGAATTTTTCCTCCCACGTTCTCAAGCTGCGGTCAAAGATATGAACGCACTTATGGGTAAATCACTCAAAGTTAAAATTATTAAAATTGACACCGACACAGAATCTATCATCATTTCTCGCAAAAAATTCTTGGATGACGAACGCAAAAAACGCAAAGAGATCGTTCAAGAGTTGATTGACCGTGACGAAGTGGTTGAAGGAACCATTAAAAAAATCACTACCTACGGTATGTTTGTAGACGTTGGTGGTATTGATGGCTTAGTTCATTACAGCGAAATCAGTTATAAAGGTCCAGTAAACCCTGGTACACTTTATAAAGAGGGTGAAGTCATTCCTGTTAAAGCGATCAAATATGACAAAGATAAACGTCATCTTTCTCTTTCTGTAAAAGCTGCGATGCCTGATCCTTGGGATGAGATTAAAGATGAATTAGAGACAGGTGATTCGATTCAAGTTACCATCAGCAATATTGAGCCTTATGGTGCGTTTGTTGATCTTGGTAATGACATCGAAGGTTTCTTACATATCTCTGAAATTTCATGGGATAAAAATATCAAACACCCACGCGATTATATTGAAGAGGGACAAGTGGTTGATGTTGAAGTCATCGAAATTGATGCAAAAGAGAGACGTTTACGTGTATCACTCAAAAACGTACTTCCAAAACCATTTGATGATTTTATGAAAAAATTCAAAGTAGGTGATGTTGTTAAAGGTGAAATCACTACCATCACAAACTTTGGTGCTTTTGTTAAAATCGGTGGTATTGAAGGTCTTTTACATAATGAAGATGCTTCTTGGGATCGCAATAATAAATGTAAAGAGCTTTTCACTGTTGGTACTGAGGTTGAAGTCAAAATCGTTAAAATTGATGAAGAGACTGAAAAAGTATCTCTTAGCAAAAAAGAGCTTGAAGACAGCCCAATTCAAAAATATGCGAAATCTCATGAAAATGGTGACATTGTTCACGGTAAAATCAGAGATATTAAAGAATTTGGTATTTTTGTTGAGCTTGAGGACAATGTTGACGCATTGATTCGTAAAGAAGATTTGGGTCAGGTTAATGAAGCAGATTTGAAAATTGGTGATGAAATTGAAGCAGCCATTACCTTTATTGATGACAAAAAAAATCGTATCCGCCTTTCTGTAAGACGTCTTTCAAAATTGAAAGAAAGAGAAGCGCTTAAAGAGATCAATAAAGAAGAGAAAATGACGCTCGGAGATATTTTAAAAGATCAACTGAAATAATCGATGCAAAAAAAAGTACTTGGCGCAGTTTTTTTACTCCTCTTTGCAGGGGTAGGATTTTTCCTCTATAAACTTCTTCATCAAAATGTAGATGTTACTGTTGAGGTCGCCAAGTATGAATCTCCGAAAAAGCAAGAAATCAAACAAGAAACATCGGAAATAGTTTGGATCAAAGAGATGGCACATAAAGATGCGAGGGAGTTTGTATTTCCTGTGAACGAGCTCTTTATGCAAATTGATTCGTTTGGGCAAAAAAGTGGTAGTGGCGGTAAGTTAAAGTCATTTCGCTTGGTGATTGATCGAGTGGATCGCTACTCTCTTTTTTGTATTATCCAGACACTCACCTCTTTGCACCTACCCTATATGGTGATAAAGGAAGATAAAGTTCCACTCATTTATATAGAAGAAAAAAGTGAGAAACAGCTAAACCAAGTTGTTCTTGAACTTGAAAAATACGATATAAAATCAAAAATTGTCGAGGTTTGGTTATGAAACAGAAGAAAATCATTGTATGCGATGCAATCCACGAAAAAGGTTTTCAAATCTTACGTGCTGAGAAGGATATAGAAGTTATTGACGCTGTGCGTTTACCCAAAGATGAACTTTTAAAAATAATCGGTGACTGTGATGTTGCTATTACACGTAGTTCTACCGATGTTGATGAAAAATTTCTCAATGCGGCTACCAATTTAAAAGCAATTGTCAGAGCAGGCGTGGGTGTTGACAACGTAGATCAAGATGGTTGTAGTAGACGTGGTATCATTGCTATGAACGTACCAACAGCCAATACCATTGCTGCTGTAGAACTTACTATGGCACATCTGTTAGGAACAGCACGTAGCTTTGTGAATGCCAATAATCACCTCAAAATCGAGCGAGTATGGAATCGTGAAAAATGGTATGGTGTTGAGCTTTGTGAAAAACGTCTTGGAGTAATCGGTTTCGGTAATATTGGTAGTCGTGTTGCCATCCGTGCGAAAGCCTTTGGCATGGAAGTAATTGCCTATGATCCGTATATCTCTGCTTCAAAAGTAACTGACCTTGGAATGACCTATACTGAAAATTTTGATGATATCTTAGCTTGTGATTTTATTACGATTCATACTCCTAAAAATAAAGAGACTATTAACATCATCTCACATGATGAAATTGCAAAGATGAAAGATGGTGTGCGTCTTATTAACTGTGCACGCGGTGGTTTGTACAATGAAGAAGCCTTATTTGAAGGTATCAAAAGTGGGAAAATAGCCTTTGCAGGTATTGATGTTTTCTCAAAAGAGCCCGCAACGAGTCATCCACTCTTAGACCTTGAGCATATCTGTGTTACCCCACATTTGGGTGCAAATACCCTTGAATCTCAAGAGAAAATTGCAATCCAAGCGGCTGAAAATGCAATTAGTGCCGCACGTGGTATCAGTTACCCAAATGCGCTTAACTTACCAATTAAAGCTGAAGATATTCCCGCCTTTATTGAACCGTATTTAGAGCTTGTTCAAAAAATGGGTTTCTTGGCAGCTCAGCTTAATCGTTCTGCAATTAAGTCTGTTAAACTTGAGTTAGAAGGTGATATTGGTGCTTATGCCAAATCACTGCTCACCTTTGGAATTGTGGGCTCTCTTAAAGAAGCCAATGAAAATAAAATCAACTATGTTAATGCAGAGTTTGTTGCTAAAGAAAAAAATATTGAAACAAAGTTTGAAGTTATCAACAGTACCAGTGGCTATAAAAATCAAGCGACATTAATTTTAACAACGGAAAAAGATGTTGTGAGTATTAGCGGAACGGTTTTTGGTGAGAATGAACAACGTATTGTAGGTATTAATGGATTTAAATTTGACTTTAAACCAAAAGGCAAAATGATTATCTTTAAAAACCATGACGTACCGGGCGTTATTGCGCATATTGCTTCCACTTTAGCCAAAGAAGGGATTAATATTGCGGACTTTAGGCTGGGTCGTGGTGCTAATAAATTTGCAATGGCTGTTATCTTGGTTGATACAGATATTGATAAAAAAATCATTGCAGAGCTCAATCATCTTGAAACATGTGTTTGGGTTGAGTACGCTGTTTTATAATTTATTTCGATCATTTGAAGAAGAGGCATGTTTAAGACATGTTCTTCTTTTCTTCTGTTTTTTGTTTAAATAAAGTTAACTTATATTGAACAATACTCAATCCTATGGGCTTCAAAATCTATTTTAAAAAGTAAAATTTTATTATCTTTTCCTAAAACATTGTGCTTAATTATTTTTGATAAATAAACAAATATTATAAATTTGATAATATTGTTCTCATTAATGAAATAAGGGTAGGGTTTTACATGAAACTATTTTTTTTAGCTTTAATCACGTTAGGCATCTGTTTTGCGCAAGATGGATTGAGTTTAGAAAATGCCATTACAAAAGTAAAAGCCAATAACCAAGAAATTGCTATTGCAAAATTTGATGAGCAAATCAAAACATTAGAACATCAAGCGGCCGTTGGGCAAAACTATGGAAGTTTGGATCTCTCTCAAGCGGCACTTCGCAGTAATGATGCGTTGAATATTTTTGGCTACAAACTTCAATCTCGTCAAGCAACGTTTGCCGATTTTGGCTTTAAGCAATTTAGTGGTAGCAACTATATGTTAGCGCCCAATGATCTTAACAACCCCTCAGATCGTAACCATTTTCAAACTAAAATCGAATACACATTGCCTCTTTACACAGGTGGCAAAATAGAGCAATACGGTAAGATCACCAAAGCACTTCAAGAGATGAGTACGTTAGATCGTGAAGCCTTAACTCTTGAAAAAATCTATGAGCTTAAAAAGAGTTTTTTTGCGATTTCTCTTTTAGACAACTATCTTTATAACCTTCACATTATTGCTACCAATACAACAAAATTAGAAGCGACAACCGAAGCGATGATGCAAGAAGGCTACGTTAAAAAGGTCGATCTTTTAGAAGTACAAAGCAAACAAGCCGATGTTGAACGCCTCATTAAACAAGCAGAAGCCAATAGAACACTGTTATATTACTTTATCTCTTATTTGGTGGGTGAGCCTGTCACTGCAATTCAAGGAAATTACGAAGAGGCTGAAACGCTTTTGAGTTCGGATGAACGCGTGTTGAATGATAATCTTGATATTAAAAAAGCAGCACAGGGTGTGGAAATTTCCAAGATGAATATCGCTTTGCAAGAGAGTGCTTTTTTACCCCAAGTGGGAGCTTTTGCCAATTATGGCAGCAGCGATGAAAAACTGATGAATGATTTTTCTAAAAATGATGCTTACACCGTAGGTTTGCAAATTAAATTGAATATTTTTAATGGTGGAACGGATAAAAATAATTTAGAAAAAGCACGCGTGGAGCATCTCAAAGCTTCCCAACAGCTTCAGTTAGCCAAAAATAGTATTGCTTTATCTTTCAAGCAAATTCAAACGCAAATTCAAAGCCATGAATATGAAATACAGAGTTTAAAAAAAGAGGTGGAATTAGCACATATGATTTATGAAAATTATGCGGGAAGATATGCTGAAAAAATCACTTCAATCAACGAGGTTCTCATGAAACAATCCGAAGAGTTGACCAAAGTGCTCAGACTAAAAGAGGTGCAAAATGCACGCAACGAAAAGATCTTTGAGCTCCAAAAATTAGCCAGTAAGGAAATACAGTGAAATCTTTACATGTAAAGAGTGTTTTACTCTGTTTTATGATGAGTATGTCACTTCATGCAACAAGCCTAACCCTCAGTGGTAGCGTTATATCTGAAAATCAAAAGAGTCTCTCGAGCCGTTATATGGGCTATGTCAAGAGTGTGAATGTGAACGAAGGTGATGTGGTTAAAAAGGGGACACTGTTGTACAGCATTGACTCTAAAGAGGTCGATACGGCACTAGAGCAGAGTGATCTTGCTATCGCACAAGCGGAGCTTTCCTTGTCAACAGTTGAAAATCAATATGCTAATTCCAAACTCAATTTAGAGCGCTATGAACGTTTATTGGCAAAAGATATGGTTTCAAAGTATGAGGTGGAAAACTTGGCGCTTGCTACGACCAATCTTAAGGCAACCGTAGAGATTGCTAAAAAACAGGTCGCTTCTGCCAAACAAAAACGCCAAGAGGTGCAAAACCAGTATCAATACCTTAAGATCAAAGCGCCCAATGACAGTGTGGTGATCGAAAAGCATATTAAAGAGGGAGAAATGGCACTCTCGGGTGTGACGACATTGGTGCTTGCCGATTTGAGTGCTCTCAAAATAACAACGGAGATTGCAGAGAGCTACCTTGGCAGTGTTAAGGTAGGGGATATCGCACGTGTGGAAGTCCCTTCCATTGGGTGTATCAGTGAAGGAAAAATTGAAGCGATTATTCCTAGCTCTAACCCTATGGCACACACATTTAAGATGAAACTCTCTTTTACATGTAAAGATGCTAAAGCGTACCCAGGAATGTATGCTGTTGTGAGCATCGGTGAGTAGGTATCATGAATAAATACAAAGAAAAATACTTAGCAGGCTATTTAGCTCGCCTCTTTTTACGCAATCCTTTAACGATGATTTTAGGGATTGCCCTTATCTCCTTAGGGGTTGTGGCACTCTCTTTAATGCCAAGAGAAGAAGATCCTCAGATTTCGATTAGCGGCGGTGTAGTGATTGTCTCCATGCCAGGGGCTAGTGCAGCTGAGATTGAGCAGATGGTTGTACGTCCACTGGAGAGACGCATTAAAGAAATTAAAGGTGTGGAGCATATTTACGGGGTTGCAAGTGATAATGTGGGCATTGTAAATGTTATGTATTACATTGGTGAAAACCGAGAAGCTTCGAATCTCAAGCTCTACGATAAAGTCATGCAAAATATGGATCAAATGCCTGAAGGTGCGACAACACCGCTTGTCCGACCTTTTGATATTGACATTGATATACCGATCCTCTCTATTGCTTTTTACGCTAAAACAGCGCAGAGTGTGGATAATGTTGCCCTCTATAAGCGTGTTGATGCGTTTCGCAATTCACTGGGAAATGTTCCCAATGTGGCTAAAACAGAGATCAAAGGGGAGCATAAAGAGCAGTTTAATATTGAGATTGACCTCTCGCGTCTTGCAGGGTATCATCTCTCGTTGGATCAAATAATCGCTTCTTTAAAATCACTGACCGCTTCTTCTCCTGAAGTCAAAAATCGTACCCAAGAGGGAAAGCTGGTCGTTTTTGGTGTTAAAAATGCATTGGAAACTATCCAAGATATTCAAAATCTGATTGTTGCCAATTATGGCGGTTCTGTGGTGTATCTAAAAGATATTGCCACCGTTCATTTGGGGGATGACATTCAAAATAAAAAGAGTGCACAGATCAGTTATAAGCAAGGTGAGAATTTTACACCGCTACAAGATCAAGTCACGTTGAGTGTTTCCAAGCTCAAAGGCTCCAATGCTGTGGTCATTGCAGATGATGTTGTGAAACGACTTGAAGCAAGTAAAGAGGCATTAGCGAAAGAGGGAATTGGGACTATTGTGACGCGAAATTATGGCGAGCGTGCCAATGAAGCGGTCAATGAACTGGTCTTTCACCTGCTTATCTCCATTGTGATTATCGCGCTTTTATTGATTTTTATTTTAGGTTGGAGGGAAGGGCTGATTGTGACGCTCACCGTTCCTGCTATTTTGGCGATTACCATTTTTATTGCCTACATGAGCGGTCAAACGATTAACCGTATTACCTTGTTTGCCTTTTTGCTGAGCCTTGGGCTTTTGGTCGATGATGCCATTGTCGTCATCGAAAATATTCATCGCCATTTGCACAGTAAAGATGCTCATGATAAAGAGATGGATGAATTGCTCATTGAGGCGACCGATGAGATTGGAGCACCTACTAATTTAGCAACGATAGCGATTATTTTGACGATGGTTCCGATGGCATTTGTTGGGCAAATGATGGGCGAATTTATGAAGCCTATACCGCTGAATGTGCCCGTTGCGATGCTGGCTTCGCTTTTGATCGCCTATATCTTCACGCCATTTCTAGCCAAGAAATTTTTGAAAAAACCAACGCATGCCAAAGGAGAGAATGATGCAGAAATTTGAGCAGTTTATTCACTCTATTTTGGTGGAAGAGCGTAAAAAAAAGCTGGTCTTGCTGTTTACACTTTTAGCTTTTGTCGCAGCAGTGATGATGTTTCCCACAAAAATTGTTTTGGCCAAAATGTTGCCGGGTAAAAGTACTAACACGTTTTCAATCTATATTGATCTTCCCAATGGAAGCTCTTATCAAGAAACAAATACAGTAAATGCGTGTGTGGTAGGTATTTTACAAAAAGAGAAAGAGGTTGAGAACATTGAAGTCTTTAATGGCATGGGCTCACCTTTGGATTATGCAGGGTTGGTAAAAGGCTCTGGGCTGAAGAGTGGCGAATATGTGAGTGAAATCGTGGTCAATCTCAGCGATTTGCATCAGCGTAATGAGCGTTCTTTTGCCATGGTGCATCGCTTACGTCCGATCATCCAAAAAAGCTGTGAAACTTTGATTGCTCAAACCTCCATTAAGATGGTGGAACAACCTGCAGGCCCTCCAACCATGGCAGCGCTTGTGGTCGAACTGTATGGCGATAATGCGTCTGCATTGAATGCCCTTGGGCAAAGGATCAAACAGATATTGGCTCAAACGAAAGACCTTGTGGATGTCGATATGTTGGCAGATAAGATCTTTGATAAGTATGTTCTTGTCCCCGATAAAGAAAAAGTGATTCGTTCTCATCTAAGTCTTGCACAGATTAACGAGCTATTGTATTTGAGCTTTGAAGGGGAGCATGTTGCTCACAAAAACAGTGAAAGTTCGCCTTCTCAAATCCCACTTTTTGTGGTTTTAAGTGAAGCTTCTAAGTCACTTCCTTATGCTTCTAAAGAGGAGTTAAGTGCCAAACTAAGCGCTTTAAAGTTAATGAATACACAAGGCATGATGGTTCCTCTTTCTGAAGTGGTACACGTCGAAAAAGTGAAGTCAACGCCAACCATTATGTCAAAAAATTTGCAGAAAATGGTGAGCATTGTTGCCGAAGCAGATTTGGTTTCTCAGGTCTATCCACTTTTGGATGCACGCAGTCGTATTCAAGATACTTTGAAAGATGAATTTGAGATTAGTCGAAGCCACCTCTTTGATTTGACGCTCAAAGATAAAAAGAGTGGCGAGGTATTTAATCTTGTCTGGGATGGTGAGATGAAAGTAACAATGGATACCTTTCGAGATCTTGGTGGAGCTTTCATTGCAGCGCTTATTCTGATTTTCTTGTTAATGGTCGTTTATTATAAAAGCTTTGCACTCTCTGGCATCGTGCTTTTAGGGAGTTTCCTCTCCATTATTGGGGTTATCGTTGGGCATTGGATCATGGATTTGTTTACACCAACGACCTTTTTTCTCACGGCAACATCACTGATTGGTTTCATTTCATTGATGGGCATTAGCTCTAGAAATGCACTGTTATTGATTGATTTTACCAAGACGTTAATGACTCAAGGAATGGATAAAAAAGAGGCGATTGCCAAAGCGAGTGCTACCAGAGCAAAACCGATTGTTCTGACGGCTGCGGCGATTATTTTAGCGAGTACACTCTTGGCAACCGATCCTATTTTTGGTGGGTTGGGTGTTGCGTTGATCTTTGGAACTATTGCGGCGGTTATTGTATCGTTAATCGTTGTTCCTGTGCTGATGAGTAGCACGAAAGCGATCTAAAGACAGTTACATGTAAAGCATAAGGAAACTTATCGTTTTACATGTAAAAATTTTCTGCGGGTTAAAACCAATAAGCGCATCACACGAAAAGCAAAAAGACGTTTGTTGATAATACTCATTTTACGACAATTCTCATTTTTTAAACATTCAAATACTTCTTCTAATGCCAATTTCTCACTTACAGATAAGTTTGTCATACCGTTCCTTTTTGCCCGTCATTAATCTTACGTACCAACCTCACAATATCTTCATCTTTTAACATACCCAACATATTAAAAACCACTGGAATTCCCATGGGTGCGCTACTACCGAGTCTCCACTCTTGATAAGTACGCATGGATATTCCAAAAGTTTCTGCCATCTTTTTTTGAGAAATCTTCTTCCCCATGTTTTCGGCTTCAATGGCATTATGCAAAAGATTGATGATATCGCTTGTTTTCATCGTATTATAGTACAAAAAAATGTATTAAACATAAATTAAAACGTATTAAACATACTAATTAATTTATATTTTAAACTTTTTATAGAATATTATATCGTTTATATTGTTAAATAAGTTATTTATATTGATTTAAATATACAATATATTGTATAAAAATAGGTGATTTTGTTGTCGCCACTTTTTTCGCTATAATGATGAAAACTAAAATTTAGGAGAATGTATGGCCTCTATTTCAATGGGCGACTTAAAAAAAGGGTTAAAGATCGAAATTAACGGTACACCGTATAAAATCGTAGAGTATCAACATGTTAAACCGGGCAAGGGTGCGGCATTTGTACGCTGTAAAATCAAATCATTTATGGATGGCAAAGTGATCGAAAAAACATTTCATGCAGGCGATAAATGTGAAACACCACATCTTGAAGATAAAATCATGCAGTTTTTGTATGATGATGGTGAGTTCTTACAATTTATGGACAGCGTATCGTATGAGCAAATTGCCTTATCACACGATCAAGTGGGCGAAGCAGCGGACTGGATCATTGATGGTATGAATGTAGATATGCTGTACCATAATGGTAAACCTATCAGCGTTGAAGCACCTCAATTTGTTGAGCTTAAAATCGTTGAGACTCCTCCTAACTTTAAAGGAGATACTCAAGGTGGTAAAAAACCTGCAACGCTTGAGAGTGGTGCTGTTGTTCAAGTACCTTTCCACGTGGTTGAAGGCGATGTCATCAAAGTTGACACCGTTCGCGGCGAGTATTTAGAAAAAGTCAAATAATCTTACATGTAAAAACATAGTACAGGTGATTGTACTATGTTTTTACGCTCTCTCCTCTCTGCTTTCATGTTATAATAACTCCAACTCAATCGTTTGATAGGAGTGTTGCCATGTTGACGAATCTCTCCATTAAAGCGCGTAATATTTTACTAGCATGTGTCGTTTTATTGGGGCTTACCGCCATTCATACAACGGCAAAATTTTTTCATGATAAAGAAAAAGTCCTTTTAAATCTTCGTGAGAATATCTCTTCGCTTAAAGAAGATATTTTGACGCTTCGCAAACATGAAAAAGACTTTTTGATGCGCCACGATGTCGCGTATGAAAAAGCACTGCTAGAATCATCTACCAAACTTTTAGAACGTTTAAAAATGATTACCAAAAATGCAGATGAAAAAGGCATTAATACAACCAATCTAACGCAGTTGCACGGAGTGACCACGACCTATGTCCGTCTTTTTAATGAAGTCGTTGCTCAAAAAAAGAAAATAGGGCTGAGTCCAGAAGCGGGACTTGAAGGACACATGCGTCAAGCGATTCATGAAACGGAGAGTGGCTTTAAAGATCTTAAAGATTACAAAATGCAGACGTTGATGCTGACATTGCGCCGTAATGAAAAAGACTTTATGCTCCGTCTTTCTCCCAAATATGCTGAAGAGCATCGTGTCAATTATGAAAAGGCGCTTGCGTATGCGCAGAGTCATGAAGAGCTTGCTTTTTCCGTGAAACTTCTTGAGACGTATCGCCAGAGTTTTGTTGAATTTGTGAAGGCCTATGAAGTGTTAGGGTTGAATGAAAAAAGTGGGCTCAATGGAAAACTTCGCGACACCGTACATCAAACCGAAGCGCTTGTGGAAAAATCTACGCAGACATTGGACACCGAAATTGATGAGAG
The DNA here is from genome assembly GCF_002309535.1 of Sulfurospirillum diekertiae. Classification (GTDB taxonomy): domain Bacteria; phylum Campylobacterota; class Campylobacteria; order Campylobacterales; family Sulfurospirillaceae; genus Sulfurospirillum; species Sulfurospirillum diekertiae. Next base: position 712,540 of record NZ_CP023275.1, read on the forward strand.
TATTCGTAGGACAACCGTGATTTATGTCATCGTAGGTGGAATGATCGTGGGAAGTGTGTTGTGTCTCATTTTCTTGATCATTCGCAGTGTTTTAGTTCCCTTGCGTGGTTTAACTCAAGCGATTGTTGCCAATGAACGCGATTTAACCCTTCGTTACAGTACGCCTTACAATGATGAGCTCAAAGAGATTGTGGACGCACTCAATGCCTTTATGGAGCGGTTGCGAAAGATTGTGATTGGCGCGATTCATGCGAGTGATGAGAATGCCGCCGTGTCGCATGAACTCTCGACCACATCCAACAACATCGGTAAACGGGCGGAAGAAGAGAGTCACATCGTGGCGCGCACGACTCAAACGGGCAATCAAGCACGTGATAACATCGATGGATCGGTGGATAACTCCAAAAAAGCACAAGTTGAAATTATCCAAACCAACGAGGCACTCACGGAGGCCAATCAAATTTTTACAGTTCTCATTGCAAAAATTGAGCAAACAGCTGTCGTCGAGAGTGAATTGCAAACCAAAATGGTCACACTTTCGCATGATGCCGATAATGTCAAAGGAATTTTAAGCGTGATTAGTGACATCGCCGATCAGACCAACTTATTGGCACTCAATGCTGCCATCGAAGCGGCACGTGCAGGTGAACATGGCAGAGGATTTGCGGTTGTGGCGGATGAGGTGCGTAAATTGGCGGAACGAACACAGAAAAGTTTGGTCGAAATCCACGCAACGGTCAGTGTCATTGTGCAAGCGATTGTCAATGCTGCCGCGCAGATAGAACAAAATGCAACACTGTTTGAAGCTCTTGTAACCCAATCAGCGGAAGTTTCCCATAAAATAGACACGTCGGTGGTACTCATGAGCAATGCCATTAACGTGGTCGCTTTAGCAACCCGTACTTCGGAAGAGACCGGCAGTGAGATCAAAACGATTGTCGATGAGATTAATGAGATCAACCATATCACATCAAGTAATGCAAGAGACATCGAAGAGATCGCTTCAGCGGCAGAACATCTGCACAGCGTGACGCAAAAACTCAACGACCAGTTACACTATTTTAAAGTTTAAAACAAGGAGTTCAAAATGAGCAAAAAAGTGATTGTCCCTTTGGCGGAGGGATTTGAAGAGATCGAAGCCTTGAGTATTGTCGATATTTTAAGACGAGCAGGGATTGAGGTGGTGATGGCAGGCTTAGAATCTTTACATGTAAAAGGGGCACACGGTGTTACCGTCGTAGCAGACGCACTTTTAAAAGAGTTAGATGGAAACGGTTTTGATATGATAGCGCTTCCCGGAAGACTCCCCGGTGCGACCAATTTAGCCGCCGATCAAAACGTGCAGGCACTCCTAAAAGCCTTTGATGCCAAAGGCAAAGCGATTGCCGCTATTTGCGCCGCTCCTTATGCGCTTAAAACGGCGGGCGTGCTTAAAAACACCTACACGTGTTACCCAGGATTTCAGGCTAAAATTGGCGAAGAAGGGTACACCGCAAACGCTAAAGTGATCAAAGATGCCAATGTAACAACATCGCAAGGGCCCAGTACCGCCATGCTATTTGCACTCTCACTCGTGGAACAGTTGTGCTCTAAAAATGTAGCGGATGCGTTAGCCAAAGATTTATTGATAGTGTAGAGCAGTATGACTGCTGCCGCTGAACATTTGGCACGTTTATCGGAGAGTTTGAGCCTCACATTAGCACAATTTAAAACCGCGTAACCTTTTACATGTAAAGCTTATACCTCTTTTTGAATTGAAGAGGTATAAGCGACTACGCTGTCTTCCTATAAAACAAAACTAATAATATTAATAATGAATTAAGTGAATAAAATATATTATTACACACTATTTTATTAAAGGATAATAATGTCAATTTCAACAATTAAAAGTAAACTGATACTTCTTTTGGTCGTATTGCTTACCAGTTTTGGTATTTTAGGTTACGAACTAAACCATTTGTCTAGTGTTGGAAAAGTGGCAGCGATGCGCTTGGCGGGGACGAGCGAGATAGAAGAACATATTTTACAAATGCGGTTAGAGCAATGGAATTATCAAATTTATTTTCAACAAAAAAATCTTGATAGGTATAAAGAGCATTATGAAGACGCTGTTAAAAAAATGGAGACGCTCTCTGGGCAGTTGCTTTTGAAAACCAATCAAGAAAAAGTGATCACCATTAAAAAAGGTCTTGAGGCGTGGTATGCTCTTGACGAACAGCGCATGGCACTTTGGAAAAAATATGGGAAAAAAGTGCATGAGCCCTCTTTTGAGGTAGACCATAAGGCTGATTATGAGATGCTGGAACGCATAGCCAAAGAGAGTGGCGAAATATTTAATCCATTATTGGTACAGCTTAACGATATTATTGGTCAGATTCAAACAGTCAATTTTGAAAAACTTGATACGGCTAAACTAACGTCGATTACACTGCTGATCGTGGTTATTATCGTAGTGCTGATCATCTTTTTTATCATCAATTCATCGATACAATCTTCTGTAGAGCGTGCGAAAAAAAGCTGTGATGCGATAATTCATACGAAAGATTTAAGTCTGAAAATAGAAACTGGTAGTCACGATGAGATTAGTGGCATTACCCATGCTGTCAATACGCTTTTGGCGGAACTCAAAAATGCAATTTCAAATGCAAAAAGCAATGCTATCGAAAATGCTTCTGTGGCGGAGGAACTTTCTAGTACCAGTTTGCAAATTGGTAAGCGTGCCGAAGAAGAATCCGCTATTGTCTTTCAAACAACAAGCGATGCTGGGATCGTTTCATCACAGATGGATGAAGCCAAAAATCAAGCAAAAAAAGTAAAAGAAGTCACTGGTGATGCCCAAAAAAGCTTGAGTATTGCTCAAAATTTACTCGAAGAGACAATCTCTCAACTCAACCAAACCGCGCACGCCGAAGCTGCCATCAATGAACGCCTTAACCACCTTGCTGAAGAGGCTCAACAGGTACGATCAGTTTTAGATGTTATCGGCGATATTGCAGATCAAACGAACTTATTAGCGCTGAATGCAGCGATTGAAGCAGCGCGTGCGGGAGAACATGGGCGTGGATTTGCCGTCGTTGCCGATGAGGTGCGAAAATTGGCAGAGAGAACCCAAAAAAGTTTGGTTGATACCAACGCAACGGTCAATGTCATCGTTCAATCTATCGGTGATATCAGTGGCGAGATGAATGGCAATGCGAAACGCATCCATGAGTTAACGGAATTTTCTACCAAAGTAACGACTCAAACGAGTGATGGGGTTGCAATGTTGGCACAAAGCGTTGAAGCGACGGATGAAGTGGTTGATAAAGCCGATTCCAATGTGAAATTGATTCAAAGTGCAGTCATTGAAAAAATTAGCACGATTAATGAACTCTCAAGCTCTAATGCAAGAAGTGTCGAAGAGATCGCCTCGGCAGCAGAACATCTCTCTAAATTAGCAGGTTCACTCAGTAGCACGCTCTCCCAGTTTAAAACCGCGTAAACTTTACATGTAAAGAGTAGAAATGCTCTTTACTTCTCTTCGTACTTGAGTTTTAAACCGTCACTGCCCATCACAAAACCGCTAATGACAATCTTTCCTTCATGTACCATTTTATGATGTTTGGCACACAATGGGATAAGGTTGTAACGGTGATTTTGGTGAAAGTGGTCGATGTTGCCGTGCTCATCTGCGCACTCTTGCGCTTTAATGTGATGCACCTCTTCAACATACTCATCACACAGCGCACATTTGGCAAGGTAGAGGTTTTTATTGTATTTACTGCGTTTTTTCTGCTTTAAAAGCTCCATATCGCCCAGTTCACCTGCAAGGCTTCTACGAATGTCGTAGGCGGTTTTAATAAACGTTGGGTCCATATGCAATGATTTTGCAAACTCTAAACCGTACAGTGAGCTTCCACTTCCAATTTCCAGTTTTCGGTTGTACAAAAGCTTGTCACTCTCCTCATCGTAACTCACACCCAAATGGAGGTAAATCACCTTTTTAAGCTCCGAAATGAGTGAAAGACGGTTTAGTTGATGTAAGTGCGTGGCAAAGACAAAGAAAGAGCCTAACGTGTGCATTTTAATGACGCTGCTTGCCACAATCGCCAAAGCCGATTCGGTCTCCGTTCCATGGCTAATCTCATCACCTAGTACAAGGGAAAACTCCGTGGCGCGGTTAAAAATGTTTTTAAGCTCCAACATCTCCACCGTAAACGTTGAAAGCCCTTTGTAGAGATTATCATGGCTGATAATGCGTGTAAAGATTTTATCGAAAAGATGAAAACGCAGACTCGCACACGGCACAAAAAAGCCCGCTTGCGCCATAATGACGGCGATACCAAGGCTTTTCATTAAAGAGGATTTACCGCTGGAGTTGATGCCATAGAGCAAGATACCTTGCACATCATTCTCATGACACGCTTCAAGCGTAACATGATCGTGCGTGATCTCTGGCGTGCAATGCCCTAAGAAAAGATCGTTAGGAATGTAAATGCCATTCTCTTCGCGCGATTCAATGAGCGGATGACGTAGCCCTATGGCTTCAATAAAACGCCCTTTCTCTTGCATCGGTAAAAGCTCAGGTCGGACGTAGTTGTATAAAACGGCACATTTGGCATTGCTTAGCGCAACATCCAGTGTGCCCACAAACGAGATGAGATGCTCCAGCGTCAACGCATAATGCGTCTCGATTTTCTCTAACATCTCATCGTAACGTTGTTTCACCAATGCGATCATTTGAAGGTTGCTCAGCGTTATCTCTTGGGAAATCTCATCAATGAGTGAGGCAGAAATCTTCACGCTATTTTTGAGGTGCTTGTAGGTAAAATCTTTGAAGAAATAGTGTTGCTCGCCAATGGTGATAAAGCTTTGCATCAGTTTGTCTTCAATGAGCGCAAAACGGTTTCTGCTGATCGCAATGTAATGTCCCTCACTCTCCAACCATTCGATGCTCAGTGTGGAGCGATTGCCTTCTTCAAAGAGCGCTTCAATGTGGTTTGCGATGTGCTCGAGTGCGCTAAAACGCTCTTGTTTGTTTTGTTCTATTTTATCAATTTGCGGAAAGATCCCTTTTTGAAACAGATTTTCACTAATCTGATCTTTTCGAAATTTCGCGCAACTATCCAGTACAAAAGTATTTTTAAGCATCAAAAGCAGTGCTTCACTTTCATCGAAAAGCTCTTTGGGAATGGGTACTTTTTTAAGCTCTGCTGCTTTGAGAATGCCCAAAATCGCTTCAAGCGATGTCCCGAGGTAATCAAGCTCCAACGGGTGCAGCTTTTTAAGTGCAATACGCCTTAAAATGCGTTCCAAATCGTAGACTTGTTTGAGCGCAATTTCAAATTTTTTATAATCGCTGATGAGTTGAGCGCTTAAATCAAAACGCTCATTTAAGGTTTTAAGGTCACAAATGGGATTGAGCAGGCGCTCTTTTAAAAGCCGTTTTCCGATGGCGGTGGAGGTCTGATCGATCAGGTTTAAAAGCGTCATCTCCGAAGGGTTTTTAGAGATGATGTCGAGCTGTTCGAGTGCATTGTTGCCGATGTAGAGGTAACGACTGTTGCCAAGCAAAATAGGGCGGCTCATCTTCTCAATGATATTAGCATCGTGTTCGATGATAAAATCGCATAAAATCGCCAATGATTCACTGGCATATGGGTAGCGTTCGATGTCAAGGTACTCGATCGGAGAAAGCAGAGAGCGAATGGCGTAAATGCGTCCAAAAAGCTCGTTTTGATAGGTCACTTTCAAGCGCTCTTTGTTGATGCAATGAACTACGCTGGGCGTAATTTCAAGGTAATTTTGCACCCATTCTTTATCGATGCTCTCCGTGTTAAACGTGAGCACAATTTCGCTGGTTTTATAGGTTTGTAAAAGGTTAAAGATTTCATCGAGGGCATAGGTTTTATCTTCTCTTGTGCCATGCACTTCGTTGATCATCGTTTTACCGGTAGTGACATCAATCGCACTGTAGCCAACAGAATAAATTTGGTGATTGCAGTCAATCAACAAAGAGACGAGGTAGTTTTCACTGGATTCGATGAGATAGTCAAAATTCGTTCCGGGGCTTATAATGTTGGAGATGTAACGTTTGACATGCGGTGGCTCACCCTTTTGGCGTACCAAAACGATGGTGTATTTTTTACTTTGAACCAGGCGGTTAAGGTAACGATCCAGCGAAACAGAGGGGATGCCTGCAAGAAGGGGATTTTGCAGTGAGTTTTCTAAAATGGATTTGTTTTTCGGGTGAGTTGGATGTTTAAAAGCTCACTCACTTCTTTGGCTTTGCCGATTTGGTGGGTTTCGTTGTTGACTTCGTAGGTTTCAAAAAAAGAGCCAATTTCCATAAAAACAATCGTATTTTTGCCATATTTTGATTCAAAAAAGAGCTGAAGATCGAAGTAAATTTCAGTGAGTAGTCTCTCTTTAGAGCAGAGCATTTGCGCAATATTTTCAAGCATTCGTGTCGTTTCCACCTCGTTAAAGTGGTTAGATTATAGCGCACGAAAGCATAAAGTTTGGTTTGGTAAAAGCCGTTTTAAGGTACAATAAAAGCACTTAATGTAAAGGATAATCATGGAGATTGAAATTTCAACCCCCGCCCTTTTGTTCCCTGCTGTTTCGCTTCTTTTATTGGCGTACACCAACCGTTTTTTGGCTGTTGCACAACTCATTCGGATGCTGCATCGTCAATCCACCGAGCGTGAAAACTGTGAAGAGTACAAGCAAATTGGCAATCTTAAACACCGTTTGGAGCTGACCAAATGGATGCAGTTTTTTGGGGTTCTCTCCATTCTTCTCTGCACTCTCTCTATGTTTGAACTTTTCTTAGGACTCTTTGGCATCGGGAAACAAATTTTTGGACTCAGTCTTATTGCCATGTGTGTGTCGCTTTTTATCTCCCTTTGGGAAGTCATGATCTCTACACATGCCTTGAATATGGAACTCAGCGATATGAATGATCGATGTAAAATAAAAAAATAAAGAAGTCATTATGAATCAATACCTCCTTGTGGGTGAAAAAAACCGTCTTAAAATCAATCGCTATACGGACAATGGCGTTTACCTAATCTGTAAAGATGAGGATGAAGTCCTTCTTCCCAATCAATACGTCACTTTTGCGATGAAAGAGGGCGATGAAATCGACGTTTTTGTCTATTTTGACTCCGAAGATCGTATTGTGGCGAGTACCACGTTTCCCAAAGCCATGCTCGATGAATTTGCCTGTTTTGAAGTAGTCGATGTCACAGAATTTGGCGCGTTTTTAGACTGGGGCTTGCCCAAAGATTTACTGGTGCCTAAAGCGCTTCAAAAGTTTCCGTTTTACGTGGGGATGAAGGTGATCGTACAGGTTAGTTTGGATGATGAGACTGGACGTATTATTGGGACGCAAAAGTACAACGACTGTTTGAAAAAAGATTTGAGCGCACTCAAACTCAAACAAGAGGTTAAACTCTTGGTGCGTGAAAAAACGCCTCTTGGCTTTAAAGTGATCGTAAACAACCTGTACGATGGGCTTATCTTTCACAGTGAAATTTTTGAAAACATCGAAGTGGGGGACGAAAAAGTAGGGTATATCAAAACCCTTCGCAAAGATGGAAAACTGGACATCATTTTACAACCCATTGGCGATAAAAGCGATGAAGTCGCTGCGGTTAAGATTGTTGAGATTTTAAGTGCAACGGGTGGGGCATGTGAGATGAATTACAAGAGCACACCTGAGCAGATTTCACAGCGTTTTGGGCTCAGCCGTAAGGCGTATAAACGTGCCCTCACCAAACTGATTGAGGCGAAAAAACTTGAACTAAACGATGAAGGAATGCGTCTTTTATGAGTCGCATTGCCATCATTGGAGCCGGGGCGTCAGGGTTGGTATGTGCCATCGAAGCTTCTCGCAAAGGACATAGCGTCACACTGTTTGAGAAAAACAGCAAGGTCGGGCGCAAGATTTTAGCCACGGGCAATGGTAAGTGTAATATTACCAATGAAAAGATCAGCCTTGAGCGTTACCACGGAGAATCTCCTGGCTTTGCCAAAGAGGCATTACGACGTTTTGACACCTTTACATGTAAAGCTTTTTTTCGCTCTTTAGGTCTGGAAATGCGCGAAGGCGAAGAGGGTAGATTGTATCCGATGAGCCATCAAGCTTCAAGCGTAGTCGATATGCTGTTGCATGAAGCAAGAGCCTTACATGTAAATATTTTGCTCGAATCGGAAGTAGCCAAAATTGAGAAAAAAGGTACCGAATTTGTTTTACATGTAAACGAAAAAGCGCACGTTTTTGATGCCTGTGTAATCGCTACGGGCAGTGTTGCGATGCCCAATCTTGGGAGTTCTGGCAGTGGTTATGGTTTTGCCAAAACCTTGGGTCATAGCGTCATTGAGCCGTATCCTTCTTTGGTGCAGTTTGTGTGCGATGAGCCGCATCTCAAAGAGGTCAGTGGCGTGAAGATGGACGCCAATGTAGAACTTTACATCGCCAATCAAAAAGCCCAAAGCGTTCAGGGCGATCTACTCTTTACCGCGTACGGGCTTTCGGGTTCAGCGATTTTAGACCTGAGCCGCAAAGCCTCTCATGCCTTGGTTCACGGTGAATCCGTCGACGTTGTACTTGATCTTTTGCCCAATTTTTCACGTGAAGCGCTCAGTTCACTACTTCAAAAAAGACTTAGCATCGCCAAAGACAAATCGCTCTCCTTGTGGCTTGAGGGGATGATTCCTAAAAAATTAGCGTATTTCATCATTGAAAACACACACCTAACACCTATGAAAGAAGCCTCATCCTTGGGAGCTAAAGAGATCAAAAAGATGGTCTTTGCGCTCAAGGCACTTCGGTTACATGTAAACGCAACCAAAGGCTTTGAAAGTGCCGAAGTGTGCGCAGGTGGCGTGGATGTGCGAGAACTAGAGAGTAAAAATCTCATGTCACAAAAGATTAAAAATCTCTATTTTTGTGGCGAAGTGTTGGACATTGATGGTGATTGCGGTGGCTTTAACCTCCATTTTGCATGGGCTTCTGGGTATCTTGTGGGGCAGAGTCTTTAGATTTTTCATACACTATTATTTATACTCAATTGCAAAAAGTAGCTTCTTTTCTTCTTTGTCTCTTAAGGTATAGACAAGTACAATACAGCACTTAAAGTTACATTTTCATTATAATTAAAGTGAATCATTGCACTCACTATAGACAAAAGAGGTACTTTGTTTACATTGAAAGACGATCGTTTGAGCAAAATTAAAAATAGTATTCTTACTCGCGTCATTTTGTTTGCATTTATGATCATCATTATAGGGGGATTCACACGGTATTATCTCTCCTTTCAGACTATCCATACGAATCTTTTCAAAGTTCTTTCGATTCATCTAGAAGCACTTGCCGACGAGGGTGCTCAAGATGTCACGCATAACTTAGACGTTCGAAAAAGTTTTCTGACGAAACTCGCTTCTTTACTACCTCCTTCACTGCTCGAAGATCCAAAGGCACTCAAAAAATGGCTTACGGAGCGAGAAGAATTAAACCCCATTTTTTCAGGTGCTTTGTTTGTTCTAAACAAAGAGGGGACACTCATCGCTGGAAATGGTACTGAAATCAACGAAGGTGAAAAAGCTTATGCAGAGGACGATTTTTTTAAGCAGGCAATGACACAAGCGTTTGTCATTGGAACACCGATTGTGAGTACGATTTCAAAAGTGCCTGTTCTTCCGCTCTCTGTACCTATCAAGGATAATTTAGGAAGTATACGTGCCATTATGGTGGGGATGACCAATTTTGACACTCCAGGTTTTTTTGACCGTGTTCTTAATGGTCATATTGGACAGACAGGTGGGTTTTTGCTGGTGGATGCAAAAAAACAAATTTTTGTTGCTGCCACGCAAAAAGAACTCATACTAAAGCCTACACCCAAACGAGGGGAAAACCTTTTACATGACAAGGCAATAGCAGGTTTTAGAGGGAGTGGAATCACGATTAATGCACATGGAGTGGAAGAATTATCGGCTATGACATCTGTTCCAAATACGGATTGGTTTGTCGTTTCTCGTATTCAAACCAAAGAAGCTTTCGCTATGGAAGAAAATATTAAAACAACCCTTATTCAAGCACATGCAGCAAGTCTTATCATTGTTCCTAGCATACTTTTTGCATTTTTATTTTTATTTTTTAGACCTTTGCGAACGTCTGCTTCTTTGGCTGATAAGATGTCGCTAGGAGAAGTACCTCTTAAACCATTGCCAATTAAACGAATGGATGAAGTTGGTTATTTAACCGCGGCCTTCAATCGACTGATGGCGATGCTGTTAGAGAGTCAAAAAGAGCTTAAAGAAATAGCGCACTATGACTATCTGACAAAGCTTCCCAATCGTTTTTTGATGGTTGATAGGTTGGAGCAAGCATTAGCACGATGTGCGAGAAATAATACACGATTAGCATTGCTTTTTATGGATTTGGATGGCTTTAAGGCGATCAATGATTCTTTGGGCCATAATGCAGGAGATGAAGCACTGATGGAAGTGGCAAAACGTTTTTCATCGCTGATACGCACGAGTGATACGTTGGCGAGAATTGGAGGCGATGAATTTGTGATTTTGCTGAGCGACCTTGATGGTGATCTATCTTGTGCAACGAGCGCTGCTAGTTTGGTGGTATCAAAGTGTACAGAAGCGTTAAAAGAGCCAGTCATACTAAAAGGGAATAGACGGTATTTGGGAGTCTCTATAGGTATGGCTATAGGCAATAAAGAGAGTTTGCTTGATGATTTAATGGTAGAGGCCGATACCAAAATGTACAAAACAAAAAATAAAACCATACTTCGCGAGAACGCAATATCTTCTTCGGTTAACTTACCTTCACAATAAGAGGTTCTTTATCGTTTACATGTAAAGGTATGTGAACAATAAAAAGGAAATTACTCTTTATGCTCTGGTTGTTGAAAAATCATGTAAATGACAAAGGCAAAAAAAGCAATGATAATGGCGGTAAAGAGTAATGAAAACGTTTTAACCACAACGTACGCGACAATCAAAATAGAAAGAAGCGTTGGAACTTCATTGTAGGCGCGAAAAAACTTGCCACTACGTTTGCATTCATCGTTCTCAAGTTGTACTCTAAAATACTCTAATGAAAATGAATACGCTGTCATTAGAGCGACCACAACAAGTTTTGCATACAGCCATTCGCCCGTTTCAAATAAAATAGGGTTCACTATAAGCATGGCGGCACCACTTAAAAGGGTTGCCCAAAAAGCAGGTAGACCGATGTATTTGTAGACTTTGTACTCTTGAATTTTGACGACTTCAACAAATTCACTCTTATGAGAGTGTTCCACATGGTAAACAAAAAGACGCGGGAGATAAAAAAGCATTGCCATCCATGACATAAACGCCATAACGTGAAAAGTTAAAATCCAACTATAATAAGCCATCTTCTGCTCCTGCAAAAATCTTGGTGCAATTATAGCAAGTCAACATGGTTTTTTGTAGGATTTTTAACAACACTCCATTTCGGCTTTTTCCATCAACTCGATGCCTTTTTCAAACGCATACTCTTCAAAAAGCGCTGAAAGATAAAAGACATGAGAACAAATATGGTAAAGAATATCTTTTGAATCATGTTTGGCAAAAACAGCTTTGTAATCTTTAGGAATGAGTGTTTCAAAACGAATCCATAAATCATTTTTTGCTTCAGGACGAAGCTCAAAAAGTTCGTACATGGCATCTAACACATGGGTCGCATTTTCGTAGCAGTCAATATTATGAAAACTTACGTAGCGATCGCGTACTTCTTCCATGATGTAGCCTTTTTAAAAGCTTTATGCATGTTGTGTTCCATAAGCTTACATCTTTTTAACATATGATATTTTTAATTTATTTATAAGTTTTAAATAAATCACGTATGGCGCATATTAAAAGAACAAAGAAGTTTGATTTTTAATGCGATGCCGCTTCTAAGCTCTGGTTTAAAAAGTCATCGACTGCTTTGGTATACATGACCTCTTCACCTAAAAGTTTGTTGATTTCTCGGTGGCTCATATTCTCTTTCAATAATAAGGTTTTTGTTCCCAAGGTTGTCGCTTTGGTTAAAAATTTTTCAGCTTGTGGGCAAGAATCTTCACGTTTGGTCGAGCAAACGGCAAGAAGAGGCATCCGTTTTGTTGTAAGTTGATGGTACGGTGAGAGACTTTGCCAATAGACAGGGTTTGTTCCAAAAGCAGGGTCATACAAGCGCATATGTTTGGCACTCATAAGGGCTGGTGTGTCCATCACGGCACTGTCAAGAAAAACAGCAGCAATGGGAGGGGTAATCGAGTACGTAGGATATAAACTATTTGAAGAGGCAATAAGCGCGATGATATGCGCACCCGCCGAGTGTCCCATAACAATAAATTTAGTTTTATCTCCACCCCAAGAAGCACTTTGGGCTTGAGCAAATCCTAGTGCTTTAGCGACGTCATTGAGTTGCTCACTCACGGGCGCTTCGGGGAGAAGTTTATAATTGGTGGAGATAACAATGTAGCCTTTAGCAACCCAGTAATTCACCTTGTTTTCCACCACATTTTGCATCTTCTTGTCGCCAATTTTCCATGCACCTCCATGCACCATAAAGATAACTGGCGCAAGGGTTGAGGTGTTTACATGTAAAGGAGTATAGACATCGAAACGCTCTTTGGCATTGTTTCCATAACTGACATTAGCGATGAGCCGTATCTCTTTGGAAAAGCGAGCCTCTTTTCCCTCTTCGTCATCTCCTAATCCCAAATGATCGCGCAAAATACCAGCCTGTAAGCTTTGGAATACGACAAGAAAAAGAAGTATAAACCATACGTTTTTGATCATCGACAACTCCTTACAAATGAATTACATGTAAAATTAAAAGGCTCTTACATAGGAAGGCTCAATGAGTGCTTTTTTACCTTCTTCTTTAGCGGCATAAAAAACAAAATTAGGATTGCGTAACAGTTCTCTACCGTAAGCCACCAAATCACAAAAGCCTCCTTGCAAAAGCTTTTCTCCCTCTGCTGCGGTGGTAATGAGTCCCACAGCAATCGTCGGAATTCCTACGCTTTCACGAATGACTTTGGCATACGCAGCTTGGTAAAGTGGTACAAGTGGTGGCATGTTTTGCGCTTCATTATTACCGCCTGCTGAGACGTGAATCATCGCAACACCCATACTTTGAAGCTTTTTGGCAAGATAGATGCTCTCTTCAATATTCCAACCCTTTTCCATCCATTCATCGGCACTAATACGTACAAAGAGAGGTACTGTTTCCGTTGCATCCAAAATAGCTTGAGCCACTTCGAGGACAAACGCACAACGGTTTTCCACACTGCCACCGTATTGGTCGGTGCGTTGATTGGTCAGAGGCGATAAAAATTCACAGAGCAAATAACCATGTGCAGCATGCAACTCAAGAAACTCATACCCAGCATAGGTGGCACGAAGGGCAGCTTGAACAAAATGTTTTTTAATCCCTTCTAGTTCTGCAAGACTGAGCTCATGTGGGAGCTTATAGCCATTGCTTTCACTAAATGCCAGTGGACTTGGTGCTATAGGCGTTGAAGAAGCACAAAGGCTTTTACGTCCTGCGTGAGCGAGTTGTATGCCCATTTTCGCACCGTATTCATGGCAGAGGTGAACCAGTTGTTGATGCCCTGGTACTTGGGCATCATCCCAAAGTCCTAGATCAGCTTCGCTGATTCTGCCACGGGCTTCGACTGCTGTGGCTTCAACGATAATCAATCCCACGCCTCCTATGGCGCGTGTCGTATAATGGACAAGATGAAAAGGGGTGACTTCTCCGTCACTTTCGGCTTTGTACATGCACATCGGTGGCATGACCACTCTGTTCTTAAGAAAAATTCCATTTTCTTCATATGGACTTAAAAGTAGGCTCATCATCACTCCTTGTAAGATTCATTTTGACATTCATTTCTTTAATACTTTTTTTAAATCGTGTTAAAAGTAATTTATTTGTCACGATATACACGCTTAACCCCGTATCACTCCTTAGGCATTTAGCTTTTAATAAAGATAGGGGTTCTCGTGTACTAACTTTTAATAATAATCTAGTGACTAGATCACGTTTATAAGTATAAAGAAGTACACACATTATACAAAAAAAAGGATTTACTATGCGTAAAGTTTTTGTCGGTGTTGATGTTGCTAAAGATAAGTTGGATATTTCTATCACTCTTGACGGTCTTAAATACGACCCTCTTCAAATTCTCAATAATGAGAGTTCTATTCTAGGCTTTTTTGATTACTTGAAAGCGACTTATAAAAAAAGTGAGCTTTTCTTTGGTTATGAGGCAACAAGTAACTATATGCACGTATTGCAAAAGCTTCTCACTGTTCATGACTTCAAACAAATAATGATTAATCCTTACATGATGAGTCACTATCTTAAACACTTAAATTCACGTAAAAAAAGTGATCTTGCTGATAGTTTGGGTATTGCTAAGTATATTCAAACACTAGATCAAGAAGAGTTTAAAACGATCTTCAATCAATCTGATAAAACACTTCGTAAATATACATCATCAATTAATCTTCTTCGTAAACTTGATACTCAACTTTCAAATTTTGTTCATTCTCAAAAAGAAAATCCTATCGTTTCTTTAGACTCTTTTTTGTGCATTTTAAAACTTAAAATTTTAGAGACAAAAAAAGGTTTGGAAAAAGAAGCAGAGAAAGTTTTAAAAGAACTTTTCCCACATGTCATTGAACTTCAAAAAGAAATTAAAGGTGTGGGCTATGCTCTCCTTTTAGAGCTTGTCCCTATTTTTTTAAAATCTCAGAATTACACACTTAAACAACTTCAAAGTTTTGTGGGTCTTTCCCCTCGTGTTTTTGAGAGTGGTACATCAGTTCATAAAAAAGAGTCTATGAGTAAGCGTGGTAGTTCCTTGGTTAGAAAACTTCTCTATCTTTGCGCTATGTCTGCTATCCGTTTTAATCCCATTATCAAAGAAAAATATACACGTCTCGTTGAGAGTGGTAAAAACAAAATGGTCGCTTTAGTGGCGTGTATGTCTCATTTGTTCCGTGCAGTTTATGTCAAATTTCATCAGGGGTTAGTCAATGCCTAAAATCGTCTTTAACAACATTCCAAAAAAACTTAAGCCTTTTCCTTTTGAGGTTTACGATAATGAAATAGATTTGAGTGCTTTAAAACTTTCTTTTCGAATTTATCATGATGATTATGAGCGTTCCGCTTCTCTTGGCATTGATGTGAAAGGCTCTCATGTTCATATTGCAGATATTAAACTCTATCACTCTGATAAGCTTTTTAATTTTGAGGACACTTTTGAGAGTGCTGAAATTCTATTAATGGAGATTGTAAAGCGTTTTAATTCTTTTGTTCCAAAGGGGCAACAATGTTTAGAGTTCTCGTGAATGGTCTTTTAATCGGTCAAAGGCGTGCTTTTGGTGATGCTCGTAACCTTGCCAAAAGTGCAAAACGTAATTATACAAATAATCCCATCGTTACGATTGAAGATCGTATTGGTTGGGTCGTTGAGATTGTTAAATGAAATTTGAAGTTTCACAAACGGATTTTATGCTTTTAACTTCCGTTTTAAATTTAATTAAAAGGGGTGGTTATGGGTGCTCTATAACAAGAGAGGACATTATTAGAGAGAGTGGCGTTTCGAGGTCGGCTTTTATTAGCCGTATGCAAAATATACATTTAAAAGAAAAACAATTAAAGGAAAGAATCGCATGAATACAAAAATAACAACGGAAACCGTTAACGGAAAAGAAGTTCCAGTTTTAGTCCACACACCAGTTAATAATGGTGAATCAGCCAATAACGTCGGTTTGAAAGACATGTCACCAAAAGTTGGTGAAGGTGAAATGACTATGGATAAATTCCACGAAATGATGGCGCTTTACAATGAGCAAGTAAACGCAAACAAAGTTACCCTCTCCGCTCAAATTTCACAACGTGAAGTCCAAAACGGTAAACAAAGAACGGATAAAACAACGGGTGCGCCTATTCTTGACGCTTTGGGTGACCCTACTTTTTACCCTAACCGCTACAAAATCACTCTTATTTTTAAAGGCGGTACGCTCGTTCAAAATGTATCCGAAACAATGTATAACGAATTAGAGTTAAATAGCACTTACATGTTTAAAGGCTCACTAGGTTTCGTTAAAGATTTTGGACAAGATGTTCTTTCACCTATTTGGCAATCATGGGAAAAAGTAAGTTAGTTTAAGAGGGTTAACGCCCTCTTTTCGTTTCTTGAATTTCTATTCGTAGAGCTTCAAAAAGCGAAAAAAACTTTGCCCCCACAATGGTTTATCAAGGGGGGCTTAGTGGTACAAATTTCAAAAAGGTTTTTAATGCAGAATATGGTCAAACTTTGGCAAAACATCGACACACTTAAATATCACCTTTACCCCTCTCAGCTTTTGAGTGGTGATGATGTTAGAGGCTACAACTGTCTCCTTGATGATCTTCTATCCACTAAAATGCAAGCTCAAAGCCAAAAAAACGAGAATAAAAGCTTTAGTCAGTACCAACACTCATTCGGTGGGGCGTTCTTTCAAATTATGCCCGCTACCGTGCGAGGATTTAGCGTATCTATTAAAAACGCTGATGTAACCATTCACCTTAAAAAAATGATTACGACAATAGACCCTAACCCATTTTGTAAAGTCGAATTTAGAGCCTCGTTTCTACAACGTTACGGTTATATCTCTGCCGTGCAAAAAGTCAATAAGTTTTTAAGAGATTTTATTATCTCCCATTACACAATTAAGATCAGTGAAATACATTTGCAGTGTGATGTTCAGGGTTATAACTTTACGATCTTAGATTTTCACCGTACAAAAACACGTACACGCAATAATCGTTATTATGATGATGAAATAGGTTGCGATAGTTCTTATTATAGCGGACGTTCTTTTCAGGGTTTTATGAAAGGTGGTGGTGATTATCTCATGCGTGTTTATAATAAAACTAAAGAGATAAAGAAATTTCCTAACAAGTCTTTCATTGAGGGTTTGTGGCGTACTAATAAAGACTATGACGAGACAAAAGAAGTTTTTAGAATTGAGTTTCAGATTAGGCGTGAGAAGCTTAAAAATATGGTTATAGATGGTCAGGTTTTAGATGGTTTTGAAATTATACTTAATAACCTAAATAATCTTTGGGGTCGTTGTTTAGATGATTTTTCATTGCGCGATATCAACGATCAAGACACTATCGAAATAATGCTAGGTTTTAAAACTCAAAAAAATGGTATTCATAAAATGTTAGGTGTTGAAGCTGTACGTCAACGTTTTAAACGTAGCGAAGTGCACCCCCTCTGGAAAGTCATTGAAACCTTTAACGGTCACTATAAAACGAATGCAATTGACACTTATGTTAAACCATTTACAACAGATTTTATCTATGTTCATAATGCGTTTAAAGCTTTCCTTTCCACGTCTCTTTCTCACTATGGCAATCTTCGTCCATGTACCATTGAAGATGCAATGAATAAGATCAAAGAATACACCGAAACTAAACATGATAGCACTGTTTTAGAGGACGTTTATAGCAAACGATTAGATCGTTTTAATCGTTTTGAGGTCAAAGATTTAGATGATGAAAAAATGCAACAAAATAAACATTACTTTGTGAATCGTGTTTTTGACACTATTGATCAAACATATAACGCTTTACATGACGAGGGTGTAGGCGTTCATGATTGGTTTATGCAAGATTTTTCTAAATTTATTGGAGCATAAAATGCAATTAGTCCTCTCTCTATGTTCAGGCATTGGCTTACTAGATCGTGCATTTAAAGAAGCTGGTTTTTGTGTTGTAAGTGCAGGTGACATTATTCTAGGTAAGCATTTTGATATCCGTGACTTTACAGGTGTTAAAGGTAAATTTGATGGAGTAATTGGCGGTACTCCTTGCCCTGATTTTTCTCTTATGAAACGTGACCGACCGGCTTTAGAAGATTCATACGGTTACCAAATGATTTTAAATTTTATACGTATAGTCACAGAGTGTGACTCGTCCTGGTATCTTTTAGAAAATGTGAGTGGTGTACCTAATATTCAAATTGATGGATATTCACATCAGCGAATTGACATTAACCAATCTTGGTATGAAAACGTGACTCGGCTGCGCCACATTCAATTCGGTCATAAAGAGAATAAATACCTACAAATTGAAAGAAAAAACGTGACTGATCGATCACAGAAATTTGAACATTGTGCACTTGCAAATGATAGCCGTTCTTTTAGAGAACTTTGTAAATTGCAAGGCTTAGAAGATGATTTCGACTTAAAAAGTTTTAACGTGCAAGGTAAAAAAAGAGCTGTAGGTAACGGTGTTCCTCTTTGTATTGGTAGAGCACTTGCAAAAGCTGTGACTGACCTGGATGGAATAAGTGTGACTCAACAGGATAATAAAATCTGTGAATGTGGTTGCGGTCGAATTGTGACTCAGCAGCGAGGTAAATATTATGATTTTTCTTGCCGTAAACGAGCGCAAAGAAATAGACAAAAATCTGCTGTGACTTTGCAGCAACAAATAGGATTGTAAAAAATGAAACAAAATGAAGATTTTTATTTCGATTGTATTTTAGGTTTTTTTATCTTGTGTCCTGATCTTATAAATGTATTTTTAAAGGAGTTAAAAAATGATTGATTGGTTAATGGTTGAACACTTCAAAAAAGAAGAGTTTACATGTAAGTGTGGTTGTGGTCTTAATAATATCAATGATGATGTTGTTTATATGTTGGATACTGCTCGTCAATGGGCAAATATTCCTTTTAAAATTAACTGTGGTTGTCGTTGTAAAAAACATAATAAAGATGTAGGGGGTGTAACAGATAGTGCACATACAAAAGGTTTGGCTGTGGATATTTCCACTCCTAGCGATAGTGTTCGATTTAGCATTGTTTCGGCTCTGTTAAAAGTAGGTTTTAAACGTGTTTTGCTTTACGACACGTTTATTCATTGTGATATGGATTTGTCAAAACCAAATCCTATACTAATAATTATGAAATAAGGAAAAAAAATGGATTTAAAAAAATTACAAGGATACGACTGGTCTAGTGTTTTAAGAGGTGTCGGTCAAGTTGCTACGGCTTTCAACCCCGCTATTGGTGGTGGTCTTATTGTTGCTTCTCAGGTGGTGGAAACGCTTAATCAAGATACTACACTTCAAAATAACGAAGTGTTAAAAAATGATGTTATTGGTCTTACTCGTTGTTCTGAAATTCTTTCAGATTATCTGCAAAAAAAAGAGCTTAAACAAGAGGTTAACGATGATAATTTAAAACTCGTTCTTGTTTCTATCCAGTCTCTTGATGTACTGTTTGACAAAACAGTTGCAATTATGAAGTAAGGGGGTTTTTATGTATGCTCCTACTAATGCAGTTTTGTCTATTGCCCCTATAAATACTTCTTTTACTCTTTTTGATGGTACTACTGTTGATGTTAGTTTAGGTGATTTAGTTTTTTTTATTCAAGGGCAAAATACGGAGACTAATAATCTTGAATATTTAGATTTTGTTGTTGTTTCTTTTGTTGATAATATTTTTAATTATTCAAAAACAATTTTGGGATCTAATTTTCAAGTATTTCTTTCTTCTGATCGTAATAGTTTTATTTTTACTTCTGGTGAAAATTTTCAATATGTTGATTTTGTAATTGATGCCTCTGCAATGTCTAAATTACCTAGTTCTCCCCATATTACTGGTGGTGTCAATCAAATGGTTTTTCTGTTCCTGATCTTGATGGTAATTTTGGTGCTTATCCTAATGCACGGTTGTAACTGTTTCGGCTCGTAAAGGTGAATATGTTGTTGAGGCTTCTCAGCAATTATGGTCTTATCCGCTGTTGATCTTCAGGGTAGTTCTGTTATTTATAAGCTTTCTCAAAATGGTAAAATTCTTTTAGCTCCTCATTTCTTGCTTACGTTAAAGGATTCATAATGGGTGGTTGGTCTGGTGCAGGTTCGGTTAATCGTACTGTTGATACTCAACCGTCTACTCCTTCCACTATTCCTGGTGTTGAAGTTCCTTCGGTTCTTCTACGCCCGTAAATAACACTAATTTTAGACCTAATCTTCCTACTAGTAAAGAAGTTGCGATGTCTGCTCTTGAAAGTGCTATTTCTATGTCTAAAATTTCAGGTAAGACAAAGGTGGCTATTAGGTGGCTATTGATCTTTTTAGTACTGCTTATACTTTATTGTCTGAATATATGAAAACTGCTTCAGGTGATGATTTAAAAGAGGCTAAAAATAAACAACAAGAAGCTGAAAATCTTAAGTATACTTTGGAAAATATGGGTAAATTAGAGGATTATCTTACTCGTCAACAAGATGCTTTAGTTCCTCCTCCTAGTGGTGCTACTTTGCCATCTGTTTTAACTCAGAATACTAAATCTTTGGTTACTTCTATAGGCACATTAACCTCTACTTTTGGCTCGAAGTTTGATGTTTTTAATGATTACATGTATGGGTTATTAAAATACATGGATATTGCTACAGGTTTTATGGATAAATCTTATACTCTTAATAAAGATTTAGCAGATCAAGCTAAAAAAGATAAAGAAGCTACAACCGAAGTGGGCGACACAAAGATGACTGCGCAAGAAATTTTAAATCAAAAAAATCTTGCTATGATGAAAAACTATCAGTTTAAAACGAGTGCTTTAGATAATAGTGTACTCGAAGCAACAAACCTTTCAGGTATGACACCGTTGCAGATTGAAGCTTCCAAAAATTCATATATTGCTGAAGCTAATGAATTCGCAAAGTCACCAATCGAAACGACCATCTTAGAGTCTGATAGTGTTGTCGGTATGTCTCCTCGTGAGATCGAAGTTAGTCACAGATCAAACGAGGTTGAGGCAAGAGTTTATCAAAGAACACCAACAACCGTTAAGGATATTGATGAGAATGTTCTTTTTGATATGGCTCCTCGTGAGGCTAATTTGGTTAAAAATGCGGTTACTGCAATTAATGCAACAGATGAGAAAAACTTTGAGTTAGATGATGAAGATCAGGATATTGTTTCACCTACTGATATTTCTACATGTTTTGGTTATGAAAGTTATGCTAAAATGGTTGATGATTTAATTAAAGATTATCAAGGGGCTTAATATGATTAAAGGTAGAAATAATGAAAAACATAATTTTTCTTTTTTAGATTATGTTTTTGTTCTCTTTTTTGTTTTTGCTGTAGTTTTTTTCTATTTTAAATTTTTTGTTAATCAATCATATGGTGATATGGTTGAAAGTTCTGTTAATCAATATAAGAATGATACTTCATTTAGTAAATAGCCTTTTTTAGGCTGTTTACTATTCTTAAATTATCATTAATCTTTTTTTAACATTCGTCTCTCTCGTTCTTTTCTTCCCCCTCTATTGACATTTTAAAAATACTTTTAACATTCTCGAAAAAACGAGGTGTTAAATGGGAACTGTCGAGCAAGTTGGAAAAAACTCTGCTGAAGAATTCTTTGAAACAATTATCATGATGGTTGGATATGAGGAGTCAAAAAAGATTATTCAAGGTTTTACTAAAGATATAGAAAATCCTATTTTAAAAGAAGCTGTCGAGAGTTCTATGAATGTTTTAACTTTTGGTTTTATTATGCAAGCTGTTCGTACACAAGAGGCTTTTGTTTCAAAAATATTCCATCTTGTTGAAGTTTTGGGTGCGTCTTTAATTGCTGACCCCGCTAAAAGAGCTTTAGCTAAAATGAGAAAATTTAAAGGTGTTAAGCTTTTTCGTAGAATGGGATTTTTTCAAGGTTCTAATCAAGATAATATTATGACTGCTGGTATTATATTTACTCATGCGGGTAATTATTCTCGTCAACAAGGTGTTTCTAGTTCAACATCAATGGGCAGTTCTTTGGATTTAATGAATTCTACCAAAAACTCCCTCTACAACCGTGAGCAATTACATATGGGCTTAGGTAATAATATGGCATCACGTTACAATGAGACTTTAATGTTTAAGCTTTTCACAAAGTCATTTACTGCTCAGGATACTACTCTCATGAAGAAAATTCTTGGACGTGATACTGCTTCCGTTCTTGATGTAAACGATCTTAATAAAGCAGCCGACTTTATGTATACAAAAGACTCTAACGGCAAATTAACTGGTCTAAGTGAAGAATTTATGAATTTAATTAATGCTCTTGCATATGTTCATAATAAGTAGTTTTTTATGTCATCTTCTACTATTCCATATTATGATTCATATGATTATTTTCAGCCTGCCTATACTGGGGTTAAACCTATTCTTAAAAATGATGTTATTTTTGATAGTTTTTTTTTAGATTCCGATGTTCCTCTCTTTAAAACATCTTTTTATGGTGTTGGTTTTTGTTATCTTCATGGTTTTTTGAATTCACTACCCGCACTTTCTTGTCTTGGTATTTCTCGTTTTCCAAGTGCTGGAAATCCTTTTTTAAAAGATTCTAAACATGGTTTAATGCTTTGTTCTTTTTTTACTAATTATATTAGGGGTTATTTTACTTCTTTTATGGGTGTTAGTTATGAAGAGTCTTATAATTATTTATTGTCTGCTCTTGGTAAATATGTTATTTTTAATCTAAATGCGGAATATCCCTTATTCCGTAATTCAGCTTTAGTTGTTTTTGATACTTTTGAAGATGCTTTTGCTTTTATTGGTAATGACGGTGAAACTGTTATAAAAATAATTTCTGAAGTTTATAAAATAGATGGTTATTATTATTGTAAGGGTGATGAGTGGACGGTTTATGGAGTTTTGCCTCCTGTTGTTTGTTGTTATCCTGATTTCGCTCCAATTGTTAAAATTTTTGGTGGTACTCCATCATCTAATCAGTTGAGTAATATTAAAACTATAGCCTCACTTTTAGGTTGTGATACTTCTGAAAATGGTTTAAGTGGTTGTAAACTTGGATTTCTTTATGTTGAAAGAGTTGTTGCAATGCTTGGTGGTTCTGTTTATTCTGATCTTCCATTAACTTTAAAAGAAGCTTGTCGTGTTCTTGGTGTTGATACGAATGAAAATGGTTTAAAAGATTGTGAATTATCCAAAGAGTATGTAAAAAGAATATCAATAATGTTGGGAGCGTAAAAATGCCAATTTATAGAGTGCAATTAAAACAAGGACGTAGAACGATCACAAATCAAGTCGAAGCTAAAAGTGTAGCCGATTGTCTAGCTTTTTTTAATGAATTAACGACCATGAAAGTGAGTGAGATTTTAAAGATAGAATACTCGGACGATACTCAATCTCCAATAGATGATTTCGGTTACTGGGCTGTATTCAAAGGCATTATTAAAACGAATGCAAATATGAGTCATCAGATCGTGCTTAATAATGTCAAGTTAAATAAAAATGAGGGTGATATAGCTCTTTCATGTCGTAACCATTTAGAGGTAGGTGGTTTTAACATAACAAGCATTGTGACTGGATTGTTCAAAAGGTCTTAGAGATTAGCCTACATGTAGGCTCACGCCTCTCTTTCTCTTTGTCAAACGCAGAATCCAAACTTAACAAAGTTAAAGCTTTAAAAATAAAGCTCCCGCCACCCGCTAGGGTATAAGGGGCATTAACCAAGAATGGGACTATGTCCCACTTTTGGTTAATGATAGCCCCGACCAAAAAGTGCGCTTTGCGCCAAAACACACGTCTAAACTGAGTGGCAGATTCGAACGCCAAACACTCTCAAAAATACATAAAATTTCACAAACTCCACCTTAAAAGCCCGCTCTTTGCTTTTATATCTCAACAATCGTTAAGTGACTAAGCGGTGGAGCGTGAGCTCCCTCTCTTTTACATTGCTGTATCTGTAAATGTATAATTTTCTAAAGCTTTTACTAGGTCGGCTTTATTTTTTGTGATAGCTATTGCATAATCTAGGTTTGTTTTTCTGTGTGCCGTTATATTGCTTTTACAATAAACGTAGCTCCCTGATTGATAAGCTATTTTTCCACATGTAAGACATCGTAACTCACTTAATGTTGTACTCGTGACATTTTTTAATCCAAAACTACTTTTTAAAAACGTTTGACAATCTGTTGCAGATACTGCCATTTTTCCCCCTTTTTTTATCTTAAATATGATTTGAATGATAATTTTAAAAATGAAATGTCAATATGACTTATCTCTAAGTCTCTTCTTTTCGTTGTTTTGAAACACCTATATTGACATTTCAAAAAAACTTTTAAACTTCTTCCCATGTTTTGCAAAACAAAATCAAACGCAAAGGTAAACCAATGATCAAACAAAAAATTGCCGGTAGAAACGTCAATACTGTTTCGGCTTCAGGTAGTGTGGCGGATATGACAACTTTAGGCGCAATCTTAGAGGGTGAATTATCTTTTTATGAGCAAAAATTTGAGGGTGGCACAACTGCTAATCCTGCGGTTCTCAACGCTAAAAAGTTTAGTGTAGGCAAAAAATATCTTAGCGGTCAAAGACAAAGTGCTAGCGTGTCTATTCCTCACGTTAAAGCTACAAAATCTTTCGCTGAAATTCAAACGGCTGTGATCGGTCAATTTGATGAGAGCTTTAAGTCTTCAACAAAATGTGACTATTCAAACTTATTCTATGACAAGAAAGAGGCATAACAATGGGACAAACATTAATTAAAAATAAACTTGGTGCAAAAACAAGTTCGTTTAATCTTCCATGCGATGATACGGTTGCAAGTGCTTTTTGTGCTTCTTTTCTTGAAGGCGAATATGTTGGATATGCTTTAAATTCCACAACTGGTACGGATACACCATCACCTTACAATCTTGTAAATGTTGTGATCTCAAACACTCTGGGGTTAAAAACGTATCTTTCAATGGCTGTTAAATCAAACAAAAGTGAAGATGAAATTTATACCGCTCTTACTGGTTTGACATTTAACGGTGTCAAAGCGGATAATATCTCAATCATCAGCATGAGAAGCGTAGCGTAATGACTTTTCAAGAGTGGTTGTCTTTTGGTTTGGCTGTTGGTTGTCAGCTTGTCGTAGTTGTTACAGTTATCGCAACTCTTAAAGAACGAGTAAAACGTTTAGAGTTGGATGTCGTTAACCTATGGGAAAAACAAAACGAAGCAAAAGAAAAGCACGAAATGATCGTTAGAATTGATGCTAAGCTCGATATGCTTATCACTCAATTCGCTCAAAAACAAGGTTAGAGGCTTAAAAGCCTCTTTCCTCTTAAAACTTCAAAAAAATCAAAATCTTTCAAAAAAACACCCTTTACCCCTTGACATTCATCATATAATCTTTATTTGGTTGTCAAAAGTTCACTCTCTTGCCATCCACCACCGAGTGCTTTGAAAAGTTCTGCTTGTGAGGTTAGTAAGTATTGTTTGGTTGCAACAACATTTAAAGAAGCAGAAAGAACGCCTTTTTGGGCATCTAAGACTTCAAGTTGGTTAGCAACACCTTGATTGAATCGTTTGGTAGAGAGGTCTAGCACTTTTTGATAGGCTTTCAGCTCTTCTTCTTGGAAGGAAAGTCTACTTTGGGCTAAGTTCTCTTTTGCCAGTGCATCATGTACCTCTTTGTAAGCTTTCTTGACACTTTGTTCATAGCTTACAAGCGAAGATTGCAAATCGGTTTCGGAGATAGCAACACGTTGTTTAATACGCCCAAAATCAAAAATAGGCACGCTGAGGCTTGGTCCAAAGCTCCAGCGATTGGCCGTTGATTTAAGGATATTGCTTAGATCATCACTCTCTTGACCGTAACCTCCTGTGAGACTAATGGTTGGAAAATAGGCGGCTTTTTCAACACCAATAAGTGCATTTTTACTTCTAAGATTTTCCAGTGCTTCTTGAATATCGGGGCGATTTTCCATCAGTGTGGAAGGTACACCTGCAGGTATTGTGAGTGCATTGGGTAAGCTTGCTTCTGAGTTTTTATCTTCAAAAAGTGCTTGTGGATTTTTGCCCAATAAAATCGTTAAAGCACTTTGTTGGAGTTTATAACTCTCCATCAAGCTGTTTTGAGAGACTTTAACGTTGTTATATTGAGCAAGCGCTTGATTAGCCAAGACATCACTAATCGTTCCCACTTTTTGCTGTTTTGATCTAAATTCATAGCTCTCTTTATACGACTGTGCAGTTTTTTCTAAAATAGCCATACGCGCTTGGAGTGAAGCTAGGTTAAAATATGCACTGATTACATCGTGAATGAGTGCATTGCGAACGGTTTCGCGTGAAGCTTGTGTGGCTAAGTAAAGTGACCAGTTAGATTCGCTTTGATTAGAGAGTCGTCCCCAAAAATCAACTTCGTAAGCAAGCCCTAGCCCAAGTGTAAAGTCTGAGTACGTAGCTCCCTTACTTTTTGTGCTGTAGGCTTCATCACTAGTTTTCATACGTGTATCACCTGCATTGGCACTGAGTGTTGGAAACTCATTGTCTGTGCTGAGCCCGTAAGCCTGGCGAGCTTTAATGACTTTTAAAGCGGAGAGTTTAAGATCATCACTGCCGAGAAGTGCTTCATCCACAAGAGCATTGAGTTGCGCATCATTAAATTGTTTCCACCACTCTTTGTTTACATGTAAAGCTTCTTGCGTCGTTTGGGGAAGATCCACTTTCGGAACATTCAGCTCAGGAGAGAGTGAACATCCACCCAAAAAGAGGATCGTGACAAAGGATAAAAGGGTAATACTACGAGTCATGAATGACTCCTTTTTGAATCAATTTTCTCTTTAGTCTTCATAATAAGGTAGAAAAAGAGCGGTACAAAGAAAGTACCGATCAAGGTCAATGTAATCATACCACCCACAACGGTTGTTCCAATAATATGGCGGCTATTGGCTCCCGCACCTGTGCTTAAGGCAAGGGGGAGTGTTCCTGCAATAAAAGCAAAAGAAGTCATAACGATCGGTCGGAAACGAATACGTGCACCTTCAATCGTTGCATCTAAGAGATTATAGCCTTCATGCATTTTTTGTATTGCAAATTCAACCATCAAAATGGCATTTTTAGACGATAATCCAACCAGCGTTACAAGACCGACTTGGAAGTAAATATCGTTTTGTAAATCTCTAAAATAGACTGCAAGGGCAGCACCAAAGAGTGCAAAGGGAACAGCAAGTACAATGGCAAATGGAATCGTCCAGCTTTCATAAAGGGCAGCCAAAATTAAGAAAACAAAGATGATGGCATAAATAAAGGCAGTATTTCCACTTTTTTCAAGCTGTTTTTCTTGGTAGGATGTTCCTGCCCATGCAATGGTATAGCCATTAGGCAGAACCTCTTTTGCCACCTCTTCAATAATGCGTAACGCATCACCTGAACTGTATCCAGGGGCAGGTTGACCTGAAATTTGTGCGGCTTGGAACATATTGAATTTTTGGACAACCGATGGACCTACAATGCGTTTAATACTTGCCAATGAGCTAATTGGGACGAGTCTTCCTTCACTGGATTTGACAAAAATATCATTGTAGTTTTCGGTGCCTTCTCGAAAGGTGCTTTCCGATTGAACATTGACATGATAGGTTCGACCAAAGAGGTTAAAGTCGTTGGTATAGGTATTACCAAACGTTGCTTGAATCGTTGTAAAAATATCAGCGACATCCACCCCTAAAGATTTAGCTTTTTCATTATCAACATTGATAAGAAATTGCGGTACATTGGTATTGAGTGTTGTACGCATGGCCGCAAGTTCTTTACGAGCACTTGCTTTTTCAATGATAGTTTTCACGTAACTATCGAGCACTTGGATATCAGAGCCTGTACGATCTTGAATGTACATTTCAAAGCCACCCGTGGTACTCATACCCATAATAGGAGGGGGTGTCACAGGAATGAGCATTGCCTCTTTATTTTGAAAAAGCCCCATCATCATTTGACCAGCGATGGCTTGGGATGTTTGATCCGCACGAGGACGTTGATCCCAATCTTTGAGACGTACAAAGCTAATACCTGCATCGGTTTTATACGCGCCGGTAATGAAGTCAATTCCCGACATTGCGCCAACACGTTCCACATTGGGATTTGTGAATGCAAAATTACTGACCTCTTGGCTAACCTTTTGAGTACGACCTAAAGAAGCACCTGGCATAAGGTTGTTGATGACTAAGATAATCCCTTTATCTTCGTTAGGAACTAACCCTGTTGGAATACGTGTTGTAATCAAATAGATTGCAAAGATCATCACCCCAAAAACGGCCACATTCATGATGCCGAAGCGAATGGTTTTACGTACGCCTGTGGAAAAAAGTTTTGTGCCTATTTCGAAAAGTGCATTAAATTTTTGGATGAGCCAAAAAGGTTCACTCTCATGTTTACGTAATAAAAGGGCACATAAAGCCGGTGTCAACGTCAACGCAACGATACCCGAAATGGTAACTGAGATAATAACGGTCATCGCAAATTGCTTGTACATCATGCCACTAAACCCACCCATAAAGGCAGCAGGAACAAAAACGGCACACAAAACCATGACGATGGCGATAACAGGATTGGTGATCTCACGCATGGCTTTAATCGTCGCATCTTTAACGCTTAAATCTTCTTCATCCCTTAAAATTCTCTCGACATTTTCGATAACAACAATCGCATCATCAACCACCAAACCAATCGCTAAGGTCAGACCAAAGAGGGTGAGAAGGTTGATCGAAAAGCCTGCGGCATAAAAGCCTGCAAAGGTTCCAACGATGGAGACCGGAATGGCAAGGACAGGGATAAATGTTGCTCGAAGATTTCCTAAAAAGAGGTAAATAATACCCACAACGAGGGCAATGGAAAGGAGTAGGGTAAAAATAACCTCATGGATTGATTCCCTTACAAAGGTGGTGGGATCATATGCTGTATTGATTTGAAGGTCTGCTGGAAAATTAGTTGAAATTTCAGCCAGTTTTTTATCGAGCAGATCAGAGACTTCCAATGCATTAGCCCCTGAGGCTAAAAAGATACCTATAGGGATCATTGGATTATTGTTGTAGATACCACCAAAGTAGTAAGCTTCAACACCCAATTCAACACGGGCAACATCTTTGAGTTTTAACGATGAACCATCCGCATTAGACTTAAGGATAATATTTTCAAATTCGGTTGCATTTTTAAGTCTGCCATCGGTTTTGACGGTATAGGTAAACGTTGGCTCTTTCTCCATCGGTTCTTGTCCGATTTGACCTGCAGCATACTGCTCATTTTGACTTTTAATGGCATTGACAACTTCGGCAGTTGTGAGCTCATAGGTAGCCAATTTATCAGGGTTAATCCAAGCGCGAATCGAATAGTTTTTATTACCGAAAATACTCACATCACCCACTCCTGGAATTCGCTTAAGGTCATCGACAATATTGACCAGTGCGTAGTTGGAGATAAAGGTTGTGTCATGAACATTTCCTTTAGAAGTCAGTGCCAAAACTTTCAAAATGTCAGGGGAACGCTCTCTGGTTGAAACACCTTGTCTACGTACCGCTTCAGGAAGTTTGTTGGTCGCAATCTGAACACGGTTGTTGACATCGACTTTAGCTTGCGCGACATCGGTTCCAATTTGAAAATAGACACTGATGTTTACATTGCCACTTGGAGAAGCTGTTGTGGTCATATAAAGCATATTGCTAACACCGTTAATCTCTTCTTCCAAAGGAGCAGCAACGGTGGTCGCTAAGGTCTGCGCATCGGCTCCTGGGTAGGTTGCAGAGACAATAATCTGTGGAGGTGCAATGCTAGGGTACTCTTGAACCGGAAGCGATTTAATCGCAATAATACCCGCCAAAATAATGACAATCGAAACAACGGTTGCAAAAATAGGGCGGTTGATAAAGAACTTTGAGAACATTATTTTGCCTCTTCGTTAGTCACTTTATCCACTTTGACAGGGGCTCCAGCTTTGATTCTGAAGAAGTTATTAACGATGACAACATCGCCAGCTTTGAGTCCACTTTCGATAACGTAGTCATTTTCGCTCGCTTCGCCCATTTTTACAGGTTTAACAACGGCTTTACCATCTTCTACGACAAATACAACGGTTCCAAGTGGATTTTGAAGCACCGCTTTTTGAGGAATTTTAATAACGTTATTACGTGTCAAACCAATCAGATTAACTTTCACAAATTGGTTAGGCAAAAGCTCTTTATCGACATTTTTAAAGGTAGCACGAGCTTTGAGTGAGCCTGTTTTGGCATTGAGGGAGCTGTCTAAAAAGTCTACCACACCAATTTCTTTAAATTTGGCATCGCCAACGTGTAAAGAAGCTTTGAGTTTCCCCTCGGTTGGATTTGACCATTTACCGTTTTTGATGTTGTATTTTTGTTTCATCACATCAATATCAGGGATGGAAAATTCTACATGTAAAGGGTTGATTTGGGTAATATCTACAAGAGCAGTACCATCGGTAACGAGTGCACCAACATCGACTTGTTTCAGTCCTGTCATACCGCTCATGGTTGCTTTAATCGTTGTTCGATCTAAGTTGATAGCGGCATTTTGTAAAGCGGCTTTGGCACTGGCTAAGCTAGCTTTAGCTCCCTCATACGCCCAGTATGCGGTATCTTTTTCTTGTTCACTGGAAGCGGCTGCATCATAAAGTGCATGGATGCGCTCCCAATCTTTTCCCGCCTTTTGCATTTGAACATCTAATGCATTGACATTGGCTTTTGCAAGATTGAGCGCAGCTTCATAGGTATCGGGTTCTATTTTATAGAGTACATCACCTTCTTTAACAAAATCACCTTCGTTGAAGAATTTTTTGAGCAAAATACCGTTGGCTCTGGCTTTGATCGTGACACTTTGTGAGCTGAGTGTTTT
Organism: Sulfurospirillum diekertiae; assembly: GCF_002309535.1. Taxonomy (GTDB): domain Bacteria; phylum Campylobacterota; class Campylobacteria; order Campylobacterales; family Sulfurospirillaceae; genus Sulfurospirillum; species Sulfurospirillum diekertiae. The sequence continues at coordinate 743,250 of NZ_CP023275.1, forward strand.
ACCAGGGTATTGAAGTATGAGTGCTTCTTCTTTAGCCGAAGCAATTTTAAATACATCAACCGCAGGAGCAGGGGTGTTGGTTGCAGCAGATGTAGGCTGTTTTTTTGCCTCCTCTGCATAGCTTTGTGTTCCAAGAGCTAGACACGTGACGAGAAGAAAAATCTTTTTATTAAGTAAGAACATCCGCATTCCTTGTGTTGTTATAATGGTGACATTTTAACATATCGCTGTTAATAATATGTAAATAATGAAAGTTGCTACTATACTTTAATAAACTTTAAATGCAACTCCCTTTATAATCAAGCAAAAGATGATGTTAAGGATATATCAATGCAAACCTTAGGCGATGAAATTTTATTGGATGAAACGTCTTTATTGGTTTCAGAAACCGATGCAAAGGGCGTTATCGTTTATGCGGATGAAACCTTTGCAAAATTTTCAGGGTATACATTAGAAGAGTTGATTGGACGGCCACATAATATGATCCGTCATCCTGATATGCCAAAAGCGGCATTTAAAGAGCTTTGGGAGACTATTAAGCAAGGAAATACATGGCAAGGATTTGTTAAAAATCACACCAAAAGTGGAAAGTATTATTGGGTTTATGCGACTATCTTCCCTTTTGGAAAAGACCATTATCTCTCTGTTCGTAAAATGGCAAGTCGAGATGAGGTGGAAACGTATTCAAAACTTTATGCCACGATGCGCGCAAGTGAGGGAAAATAATGAAACATTTATCCATACAATTTAAAGTTACCTTGCTTCTTATCATCTCTTTGGTGCTGACAGCAGTAGTCTCGACGGTAGTCGTTGCTTTTTTGATGAAAAACGATGCTTCCGAACGACTGGATAGCGTTCGTGCCGTGATGACACGTGAAAAGGTTGAAGCACTCTCCGATAAAGTGAAAATTGCGTATCATGTGGTGAATTCGTTTTATGAAGCATTGCAAAATGACCCCGACAACAGTGATCCAAATGTGGTTAAAGCGTATCAAGAAAAAGCAAAAACCGCAATCAAAAAGTTGCGTTTTGGCGAAGACGGTTACTTTTGGATTAATGATTTTACCCCTAAAATGGTGATGCACCCCATCAAATCTTCCTTAGATGGAGCTAATTTAAGCGGTTCAAAAGACCCTAAAGGAAAGTTTTTATTTAACGAAATGGTTCAGATTGTTACTCAAAATGGTAAAGGTGTGGTGAACTATCTGTGGGAAAAACCTGGTTTTACGACACCGCAAGCGAAGATCTCCTTTGTCGAAGGGTTTAAACCGTGGGGATGGATTATAGGAACGGGTGTTTATGCCGATGATATTGATGCCTTGGTTGTGAAAGAGAAGCAAAAATTGGATGAGGCGTTGCTTTCTTTAATCCTGCGTAACAGCATTATTCTCTTAGTGGTTGTAACACTTTTTTCGTTTATCTCACGCTATTTGAGCCAAAAACTCATTGGTAGCAGAATGGCGGACTTAAAACGGTATGTAGAAGATTTTGGACTGTATGTTACCAACAAAAAGAACCTTATTGATGAACGTTTGAATGACCATGCCGAGGATGAAATAGGCTCAACGGTGAGTGTGATCGACAAAACGTTTAAAGACTTTGAAAAACTACATTTAGATGATATTCGAGTCGTTGGTGAAGTGCTCATCATCTGTTCTAAAATGTCCAATGGCTATATGAACAACAAAACCTCTTTTGTCTCTTCTAACTTTTTAACCAATCGTCTCTCCTATGAAATTGATGCGATGATTGCTAAGGTGAATGAAGTGATGCAAGCAACACTCTCTTCTCTCAAAGATTTTCAAAAGGGTGACTTTAGCAAGCCTATTGCTATTGCAACCAATGGGGAGCTTAAAGAGTTGGTTGAGGGCGTGAATGCGCTTGGGAGTGCCTTAGCTAAAATGATTCGTGAAAATGCAGAACAGAGTGCACAACTTCATGAAAATGCCGATCAACTAGCGAGCTCTGTGGCAACAATCAAAAATGAACCGCTCAGTGATCTTAATCGTATCGTGAAAAAGACAACGGCATCGATGCACGAAATGGGCTTGGTTCAACAGCACCTTGCCGAAACCCTCAGTACACTGACACAAAATGCGAAAGAGGCAAATGACATCTTAAATATGATTGGTGATATAGCCGATCAAACCAATCTTTTAGCACTGAATGCCGCCATTGAAGCAGCTAGGGCCGGGGAGCATGGTCGTGGGTTTGCCGTTGTTGCCGATAACATTCGCGAGCTTGCCGATAAAACAAGTCACTCACTCACTCAAATCCAAGCAACCATTGGTGTCATTGTAGGTGGTATCGTCGATAGTTCGGCGAAAATGAGCACGAATGCCAAAGAGATGAATAGCTTAACCGATGATGTGGAAGAGATTCAAGAAAAAACCAGTGATATTTTAAATATTATGAGTAAACTAGGCTAAATTGCGTTACATGTAAAGATAACATACTTTACATGTAACTCTTCCTTTTTGTTTTCTCCTTCATCTTTTTCCAGATTTCCCGATTTAGCTATGGGGACAAATAAAATGAAGGAGATGGACATGAGTACCATCAACACATCTTACACCAACCAAGTTCTGGTAGATCAAAATCAAAATACCTCCAGTAACAGTTCTACATCTTCAACTAAAACTGCAGAGGCAGTGCCAAGTGTGGCAGAAACCTCTCGTAGTACACCTGTTGATAGCGTTGAAATTTCAGATGAAGCAAAAGCGTTGGCTGCAGGTAGCACAACAAGTGCCAGCTCAAGTAGCAGTGATACCTCTTCATCGTCTTCATCAACGAGTAGTCAAAGTAGTGGTTCAAGTAGTGCACAAAGCGGGGGCGCGAGTGCAGCATCAGGAGCCAGTAGTTCGTCATCATCTTCAAGCAGTGCAACGATAGATTCACAGATAAAAGCACTTGAAAAGAAAATTGCGGCTCTTGAAAAAGAGATCATTGAGCAGCAAAAAACAGCTAAGAATGATGAGCAAAGTGCGAAAGATCTTCAAACAAAAGAGGCACTTTTGGCTTCTTATCAAGCACAACTTGCGGAACTTGAAACAGAAGCTGCCAAATCAGCATCTGCCTAAAAAACCTCATTGGCTTGGGCAAAAGCTTTACATGTAACGTTTACATGTAAAGCTTTTTAGGCAACACTTACACCCTCTTAAGTCCTCATTCGCTACAATAGATTCTTAATGAAAAAACTAAATTATTGATGAGAAACTATGAGCGACATACCGTACACCCATTTACATTTACATACTGAATATTCACTTCTTGATGGCGCCAATAAAATAGGCAAGCTGGTAAAAAAACTCAAAGCTCAAGGAGTGACATCCGTTGCGATAACCGATCATGGAAATATGTTTGGCGCGATTGATTTTTACAAAACCATGCGTAAAGAGGGCATTAAGCCGATCATTGGCATGGAAGCGTACATTCACAACCAAGAGGATATCAGCGATAAAACCACCAAACAACGTTTTCACCTCTGCTTGTATGCCAAAAACGAAGTAGGGTATAAAAACTTGATGTATCTGGCTTCCATGAGTTACATCAAAGGCTTTTACTACTATCCGCGCATCAACAAAAAGATGTTGCGTGAGCACTCTGAGGGGCTGGTCTGCTCGGGGGCATGTTTACAAGGCGAAGTGAACTGGCATCTCAATCTGAACAACAAACGTAATGTCCAATTTGGTGCGCGAGGGTATGAACGCGCCAAAGAAGTGGCACTCGAATATAAAGATATTTTTGGTGAGGACTTTTACTTAGAGGTAATGCGTCATGGCATTACCGATCAACATTTCATCGACGATGATATTTTGCGTATTTCCAAAGAGACGGGCATCAAGCTCATTGCGACCAATGACACTCACTACTTAGAACAAGACAATGCCGAAGCACACGAGGCATTTATGTGTATTGCGATGAATAAAGAGTTTGACGATCCTAATCGTCTTCGTCACTCCGTGCATGAGTTTTACCTCAAATCCCCTGCGCAAATGAGCGATCTTTTTGCGGATATCCCTGAAGCCATTTCCAATACCCAAGAGATTGTGGAGAAGTGTAATTTAGAGATTAAACTGGGCGATCCAACCCCTCCAAAGTTTAAATTTACCAAAGAGTATGCCGCCAAAGAGGGGCTTAGCTTTGAGAGCGATGACGAGTTTTTTGCGTACCACAGTCGTAAAGGACTCGAAAAGCGTCTTTTAAATGTTGATGTCAGTAAGCATGAAGAGTATCGCGCCAGACTGGAACGGGAAATTGACATTATCTGCAAGATGAAATTCCCTGGTTATATGCTCATCGTTTGGGATTTTATCCGTGAAGCCAAAGAGCGCGGTGTTCCTGTGGGACCAGGCCGTGGTTCAGCAGCAGGTAGTTTGGTCGCGTTTTCGCTTTTTATCACTGACATTGACCCGATGCCCTATAACCTGCTCTTCGAGAGGTTCTTGAATCCTGAACGTATTAGTATGCCCGATATTGATATTGACTTTTGCCAGAGTCGTCGTGGTGAAATCATTGATTACGTTGTTGAAAAATACGGACGCTACAACGTCGCGCAAGTCATTACCTTTGGTAAACTTTTAGCCAAAGGTGTCATTCGTGATGTTGCGCGCGTTCTCGCCATTCCTTATGCCGAAGCCGATGCAATGGCAAAACTGATCCCCGATGAACTGGGCATCACACTTAATGGTGTGGGTGTTGAGGGAGAAGAAGGGTACAAACCAGGCGCCTTTCAAAAAGAGCCAAAACTTCGTGAACTCATTGAAAGCAGCCCTAAGATGCAACGCGTGTGGAAGTTTGCGTTAGCACTTGAAGGACTGAACCGCAACTCTGGTATGCATGCCGCAGGTGTGGTCATCAGCGATGAAGAGTTATGGCATAAAACACCGCTCTATCAGCCTTCTGGCGAAGATCATCTCGTCACACAGTATTCACTCAATTACCTTGAAGATGTTGACTTAATCAAGTTCGACTTTTTGGGTCTGAAGACCCTGACCGTCATTGATAATGCGCTTAAGCTTATTAAACTTCGTTACAAAAAAGAGATTGATTTTACGATCATTGATATGAACGATCCTAAGGTGTATGAACTGATTCAAAGTGGCGAAACAGTGGGACTGTTTCAGATTGAGTCCAGTGGTATGCAATCTTTGAATGAGCGTCTCAAACCAACCAACTTTGAAGATCTTATTGCCGTACTTGCCCTTTATCGCCCAGGCCCAATGGAATCAGGTATGTTGGATGACTTTATCGAACGAAAGAATGGGCTAAAAGAGATTAGTTACTTCTTTGATGAATTTACCGAACCCCTTCGTCCTATTTTAGAGCCAACGTATGGCGTTATTGTCTATCAAGAACAGGTTATGCAGATCGTTCAAGCCATTGGTGGTTTTAGCCTTGGCGAAGCGGATTTGATTCGTCGTGCGATGGGTAAGAAAAAGATCGACTACATGAAACAAAAAGCCGAAGAGTTCGCGCAAGGTGCCGTTAATCAAGGCTTAGATCGCGCCCATGCGATTGAGCTTTTTGGCTTGATTGAGAAGTTTGCGGGATACGGTTTTAACAAATCGCACTCTGCGGCCTACGCGATGGTTACCTTTGAAACGGCGTATCTGAAATGCTACTATCCGCAAGAGTTTATGGCGGCACTTCTCACATCAGAGCAAGACAATACCGATAAAATCGTTAAATACATCGATGAGGTCAAACGTCTTGGATTGAAGCTTTTACCGCCATCTATTCAGCACAGTTTGATTGCATTTAGTGCGATTACTGACACAGATGGTCAAGAGGCAATTCTCTTTGGTATGGGTGCGATCAAAGGGGTTGGAAATGCGGCGATCAGTAAAATCTTAGAAGCCAGAGAGGGCGCACTCTTTGCAGATATGAGCGATTTTATCTCCCGTATTGACAGCTCTAAGGTCAATAAAAAAGTATTAGAGTCTTTTATCAAATCAGGAAGTTTTGATGACTTTGGCTACTCAAGACGCGCTTTGCTTGAAAATATTGATAGCATTATTGATGCAAGTGCTGAGTGCAGTCGGGCGAAGAAGATGGCAGAGTATTCCCTCTTTGGCGATGCTGAAGAGATGATGACGGTACAAGTAAACATCGAAAATATTCCCGAATTTGATAATAAGCGCATGTTAGAGCTTGAAAAAGAGACGATAGGTTTTTATATTTCAGGTCATCCATTAGATGCATTTAGAGCGGAAATTGATGAAATGAATTACACCCTTTCCAGCGAGCGTGATCAGGTTGAAGATGGCAGTAAGGCACTTTTTATTGGAAAAGTGGAAGGCATCACCGAGAAAATTAGCAAAAAAGGCAACAAGTTTGGCATTATCTCCTTGATGGATTTTCACGGTTCTATGGAACTGACTGTCTTTGAAAAACAGCTGGAATTGCTCTCCCGAATGGATTTGGAAAAACCACTCTGCTTTAAAGTCGATGTGAGCAATGATGGGCAAAATACCAAAATGCGCGTTATGAAAATTATGGAGCTTAGTGACGCGAAAAAAGAGAAGATTGAAACCAAAGTCATTGAAGTGCCCCAAGAGCCCAAAGTGCTTCTCCTTGATCTCAGTGATGACACGAGCAAACTGGAATTTTTATACCAAATTGTGCGTCAAAATTCTGGACGTAGACCTCTTCATCTCGTCATCACGTCAAAACTGCAAGATGTCGTGATCGAAACTGGCTTTAGTGTGGATGATAGTATTGATGAACAGATCGCAGCACTCGAGTATGTCAAGGTCATTTAGTCTTTACATGTAAAGAGGTGCAAAGCCTCTTTAGCGTGGAATGCGAATCTCAAATCCTTTGGGGTTTTCCAAGAGATTGATTCTTCCGTTGTGGGCTTGGATGATCTGCAAAGATAGTGCAAGTCCCAGACCATTGCCTTTAGTTTTGGTCGTTTTAAAGGGCTCAAAAAGAATGTTTTTATTCTCGATGGGCTTGCCATCATCCTTTACATGTAAAAGTATAAATTCACAATCTTCTACGTAAGTTATCCTGACATTGCCACTTTCTTTCTCGCACTCTTCAATCGCGTCAATCGCATTAAAAATAAAGTTTTGAAGCACCAAATTGAGCAGTTCAAAGTCCGCTTTAATCTCAACATGGGGTAGATCAAAATGATAGGTCACCTCTTTAGTGTAAGAGTAATGAGAAATGGCCTGTTCACACTCTTTGATGAGGCGGTCAAGGTAAAAATAACTTGGATTTATTTGAACATTTTTGGTAAAGAGTAGGGTTGCTTTAATGATACGTTCCACTCTCCAAATGGCTTTTTTGATTTCGGTAACCAGAGGTTTAACACTAGGATCCACTTTTTTGAGTAACGTAGAGGCAAGCAAGGAGACGGAGCCTATGGGATTACGAATTTCATGGGAAAGATGTGCGGCAACTTGTCCCATGGAAACAAGACGTTCTTGGCGTTTTCCTTCCGTAATATCTGTAGCGGTAATGATTTTCTTATCGCTTTTGGTGACACTTTTAACCAGGTAAGAGCGCCCTTCAAAATCGACTTCACTCTCTTCTTCAATGCTCAATCCTTCTAAAATAGCTTCCATTTTTTTAGCTTCGCTATTTTGCAAAAAAATGGCACCATCTTCATCAAAAACCCACAAAGCATTCGGTTGTACTTCGATGATCTGACGAATAAAATCTTGAAGAGAGGTGTATGAAACACCTAGCTTTTTATACTCATCTTCGATGACATACGTTTGGTTAATCAGATCTGCTAACCCTTGTTTAAAGAGCTCTTTTTCTTTAGCACTAAGGCTGTTGAGTAAATTTTCATCAATCATTTGTGATTCCCATCATCGCATAAGAAGTTTATAAAGGGTATAATACCTAAAAATTTTTGGACAAAGTCGTGCAAGCAATACGCAAAAATATCATTAAAGATAAAAATATTCTCTATTTCGATTATACGGCATCAGGTCAGGCGTATAAACCGATTGAAAAACAGATGCAAGCCATCCTTAAAACCTATGCTAATACCCACTCAGAAGTTGCTTCGAGTGCCATTCAAACAAGCAAATATTATACCAAGGCGCGTAGCGACCTCAAAATTGCACTTGAAATTGATGAGAGTTTTTATATTTTTCCGTGTGGCTCTGGTGCTACGGGAGCGATCAAAAAATTTCAAGAACTCATTGGTATTTACATTCCTCCTCGCACACTTAAACGTTTTACATGTAAACCCGAAAACCTTCCCATCGTTTTTGTGGGACCGTATGAACACCACTCCAATGAATTGAGCTTTCGTGAAGGGTTATGTGAAGTGATCCGTGTACCCCTCGATCAAGATGAAAAAATTGATATGGATTTTTTGAAACGTAGTCTTGAAGCTAATAAAGAGCGTGAGATCATCGCCTCCTTTTCAGTCGCTTCGAATGTTACGGGCATTGTGAGTGATTATAAAAGTATCTATAAACTGATCAAACAGTATAACGGTATCTTGTGTCTTGATGCAGCAGCGGCGTCTCCTTACATCAATGTTGACTGTCACTACTATGACGCCTTGTTTCTCTCTCCTCACAAACTTTTGGGTGGTGTGGGTGCGTGTGGTGTTTTGGTGATGAAAAAAGAACTTTGTACCGAAACAACACCGACGTTTGCAGGGGGTGGCACGGTTGGCTATGTCTCTCGTACTTCACATACGTATCTAAGTGATATTGAATTGATTGAAGATGCAGGAACTCCTGCTATTTTGCAGTTTATACGTGCCTCTTTAGCCTATAACCTTCGTAATGAAATCGGCTTGGAGAAGATTCATGCAAAAGAAGAGGAACTCAAATTTTATTTTGGTTCTAGGCTTCGCGTGATTGAAGGGGTTAAACTCTATTGTAAATATTCACAAGATAAACTTCCTATCTTCTCACTGAATTTTGAAGGCATCAATCCTTATGATATCTCGCAGTATCTCTCCGATCAGTTTGGCATTCAAACCAGAGCAGGGTGCAGTTGTGCAGGTCCCTATGGGCATGACCTTTTACATCTTGTCGATGGACAAAGTTTCGATGAAAAACCGGGTTGGTTACGTATCTCTATCCATTATACCCATACCAAAAAAGAGATAGATCAATTGCTTTATGCGATTGAAAAGGGTGTCAAAGCACTCCGTAAGAAAGATACTTTACCAAAGGCTTAGGTTAAGATAATCTCTAGTAAGGGTGCAATAAGAACATTGAAAATGCCTGTTAAGACCATGACCAATGCCGCAATAGTCCCAACTTCGTTGTCTAACTCATAAGCTTTATTAGAACCCACGACGTGTGCTGCTAATCCAAAAGAGGCACCGCGCGACATTTTTGACTTAAGCGGTAGCCAATAGAGCACTAACTGCCCAAAAGAAGCACCAAAAATCCCTGTGAGTATCACAAAAATAGCCGTTAATTCTGGCGTGCCACCAATCTCTCCTGAAATAACCATGGCAAAAGGGGTGCTGATGGAGCGAGGTAAAAGGCTTAAACGAAGCGTACTCTCAATCCCTACCGCGGAAGCTAAAAACCACGCAGAGGCAATAGAGAGGATGGAGCCAAAAATAACGCCAATGCTCAGTGTTCGCCAGTATAAAAGCATGATATTTTTACGTCTATAGATAGGAACAGCAAAAGCAACCGTGGCAGGTCCAAGCAAGGCAATGAGCCAGTGTGTACCGCTTATATAAACATTGTAATTGGTGTGCGATACAATCGTGATGATGATTAAGAGTATCGGTGTAATGATAATAGGGGCTGTCCACCAGCGTTTATAGCGGCGGTGAAAAACCTTAGAGAGCCAATAGAGCCCTATGGTTACTACTGACCATAAAAGTGTCACTTCTGCCGCCATTAAAAGAGAGCGGTAGGTAAGAAATGCGTCAAAATTCATTGTATATTCTCATCTTTAACATGTTTCTCCAATTTATAAAAACTAAAATCGACGATAAAAGCGGTTCCAATAATGACGATGATGGTTCCTATAATAATGATGGCTAAGATTTTCAACCCTGTCCAGCCAAAAAATTCTTGGTGGTTTAGGACCGCTGGTACTGCTGGTATAAAGAAAAGAAGCATTTCAGCTAAGAACCATTCAGCCCCAAGCGCTAAAGAGCGAATGCTCAGAATATTAAATTGTAAAAGCATTAGTACGAAGAGCAATCCTATAACGCCACCGGGAATGGGGATGTGGAAAAGAAGGGATATCTCTTCGGCACAAAACCAAAGGGCACATATAAGAGCTATTTGAAGGATACGACTTTTGTGAAATTTATGTTTAAAAAGAATCAAAAGTTTTTTAAAAGTATGTGGTAGCATGATAAACTTTTCTAATAGGGATATTCTTATGAATTTAGACAATGAGGAAGTTTTTGAAATTTAGTACCAACTCGCATGAAAGGGTAATACTGAATTCAAAGGAGGCTTCATCAATAACCATAAATTTAATTGAGTGGAATTATACACAAAAATAAAAATAAAGTACGTTAAACACGCATAAAAACTTTACATGTAAACCTAAAATGAGATTTTAATCACCCTAAATCTTATAGGGATCTTTTTCTTTTTTTCTCCTTTTGTAGCTTTTAGTAAAATTTAATATTTTAAGCACTAGAATAAGCTCTTGCACTTTTTTTAGGCAAGAAAAAAAAGTGTTTCCCCGTTTACAAAGGATGACAATATATGACGTTAAAAGAGCGTATCAAAAATGAGATGATGGTTATAAAGGCACTCGGTGTTGTTTACGGCGATATTGGGACAAGTCCTATCTATACCTTGGCAGTTATTTTTCTTATTGTTCCGCCAACAGTCGTTAGTATCTATGGTATTTTGTCATTTGTCTTTTGGGCATTAACTATTCTTGTTACCATTCAATATGCATGGTTAGCCACGAGCTTGAGTGCAAAAGGAGAAGGTGGTACTGTTGTTCTCATTCAAATGTTAACGCCACATCTTAAAAGTGCAAAGATGGTCTCCATAGTATCTGTTTTGGGATTTTTAGGGCTTTCCTTGATGATTGGCGATGGTGTTATTACTCCTGCTATTAGTATTCTGAGCGCGGTAGAAGGTATTCTCCTTATTCCACAATACGAGGAGCTTCCTCAAATTGTACTTTTAGTCTTAGCGACACTCATTGCATTTGCCCTTTTTGCCGTTCAAAAAAGAGGTGTTGAAAAAGTCGCTTCTACCTTTGGACCTATTATGGTCATTTGGTTTTTATGTCTAGGTGGCGTTGGATTTTGGTATGTAAGTCAAGATTTTTCTATTTTAAATGCAATCAATCCGATGTATGCTATTAATTTTGCACTGGCAAATCCTGTTATTACCTTTATTATTCTTGCAGATATTATTCTTGCAACTACGGGTGGAGAGGCATTGTATGCCGATATGGGACATTTAGGGCGATTGCCCATTCTTAAAGGATGGGTTTTTGCTTTTATCGCATTGATTTTAAGTTACTATGGACAAGGCGCATTTTTACTAACGCATCCTGAGTCTGTTGGAAGCCCGTTATTTGAAATGATGCGAGAGTTTGCACCTCTTTTATATGTCCCTTTTCTTATCCTAACAATTATAGCAACGATTATCGCTTCACAAGCAATGATCAGTGGTATTTTCTCTGTACTTTACCAAGCGATGACAACACGTATTTTTCCCCATTTTCGCGTCGAATATACATCACATGAGTTACGCTCTCAAATTTATGTAGGTTCTATTAACTGGTTTTTATTTGTGTGTGTCATTATTATGCTTTTTGTCTTTAAAGAGTCTGCAAAGCTTGCAGCTGCATATGGTTTAGCTGTTGCGGGAGCCATGAGCATTACCGGTGTTTTAATGACAATGATCTTTGCCTACCGTAGAGAGTGGATTAAAATGAGTTTTGCCACTTTTTCAGGGATTGTTAGTTTTGTTTTCTTCTTATCGTGTCTTCTAAAAATTCCTCATGGTGGTTTCTGGTCTCTCTTAATTGCAGCCGTTCCTCTAGGCTTTATTATTCTTTATACACAAGGACAAGAACGCCTTTACTCTTCATTTCACTCGGTAGATAAAGAAAATTTCTTACAAGCATACAATGCGCATTATGCACAAGAGTCTCATATTGAAGGCACTGCTCTTTTCTTTGCACGTAAGGCAGAAAATATCCCTGCTTATATTCCTAAAACAATGTTCCAAAATGGCATTATTTACGAGAGAAATGTTATTGTGAAGGTTAAGCCGACAAATGAACCTTTAGGCATTACAAATGAGTTTAAGTCGTTGGCAGAAGGGCTTGATCTTCTTGTGATTCATGTTGGATACATGGAGGTTTTCAATATGGAAGAGAGCCTTAAAAAACAAGATATTCATGAACGAACAATTTTTTACGGCGATGAAGAAATTGTCTCAAAACATTTTTCATGGAAACTGTATGCACTGATTAAAGATATGTCTCCAAGTTTCGTAAGCTTTTACAATTTCCCTCAAGAAAAACTCATCGGTGTTTCACGCCGTATCGAAATCTAACGACACTACGATTAACGAACCTTGGAAGAAAAGGATCTTCTTTCAAGGTTACCTTTAAGGCAAAGTCTCGCTCACTATTCTATTGTTTTAAGTGACATGCCTAGTTTACAAGTATAATTCTTTGGTGTCTTAGGGCTCTTTAAGAAAGTTCAGCTTTTTTAACGATAAGGAGTGAGCGTACAAGCGGTAAATTTGGGGAGTATCAGAGAAGGCAAGATAGTGTTGGTGAACACCGAGAAGGTGCGCCAAAAGAGTTACTTTCGGCTACCTGTTTCGCTGTATTGTTTCATGCTTTCAAAGAACGTATCACGTAAGGTATTTGTATAAGCGGTCGCTCTTTTGGCATCAGTGATGGTAATCAGTGCTTCATTGCCAAATTTATCACTTACTTTTGAAAGATCATATGTCAATTTTGATTTATCATTGAGTTTAGTTAGTGCTTTAAAAAATGCCTCATCCAACTCTTTATTTTTAAGTTTGTCATTTTGGTAGAGATAAAGTGCAACACGGTAAACTTCGTCTTTATCGGTGCTATAAACTTCAACGTATTCAATAGCATTGTCCAGAAGTTTGACATTGAAGTAGTTTTGATCCTTTGTTACACAGGAAAACTCTGTACATTTAAAACCATTGGCTTCTAAGTAAGTTTTATCTTTACCAATAAGATCATCTAAAAAACCTGCAAAGAGAGAGATATGTGATGCGATTGCGAGAAAAAGAAGTGCTTTTTTCATAACATTTACCTTTTTGTATCAAATTAAAAGTAATCAAAACCAAGAAGCAAGTGGTGGGTCCTGAGTGGCTCGAACACTCGACCACCCCGTTATGAGCGGGGTGCTCTAACCAACTGAGCTAAGGACCCATTTTAAAGAGTGAAATTGTATCTTTTTTATTGTTAAAAGAATATAAAAATAACGCTACGTACGGGCTTAGAGCGAATATTTGATCGAACGGTAGGTCGGGTCAAATCGGAAAGCTAATAGGTTTTCTAAGATACCAAAAAGAGCAAAAAAAGTGATGAAACTACTGCCTCCATAGCTGTAAAAAGGTAAGGGAACGCCTACTACTGGAGCTAGCCCAATTGTCATAGCGATATTAATGCTCATATAAAAGAAAATCAGCAAAGAGATACCGCTCGTGATAACTCGAGCAAAATAGTCCTCTTTAAGAAGAAAATTGAGGCTTAAAAGGTGCATGACTAAAGAGGCATAGCAAACAATGAGTCCCAATGCTCCCCAAAATCCAAGGCGTTCAACGGTATAGGCAAAGATAAAATCACTCGTAGCAATGGGTAGAAATTTGTAATGTGTTTGTGTCGCTTCACTGCGTTCTTTTCCTGTTAATCCACCCGATCCTATGGCAATAATCGACTGTTTGACATGGTAACTTGGTTTTTCTGAGATAAAGTCGGTAATACGTTGCTTCTGATAGTCATGTAAACTATTGTACATAAGAGGACTGCAAATGCCAATGATAATGGCTAATGTGATCCATATTTTTTTATGCACACCAATCACAAAGAGCGTTCCATAGCCTAGCAATACTAAAACCATCGCCGTTCCAAGGTCTGGCTCTTTTGCCACAAGTATAAATGGCAATAGAATATAAAAGCTGAGTTTAAAAAAAGATTTCCATCCGTATCCATTCTCTTCAGGAGGATTGTTTTTGATAAGGTAGGCAAGCATTAAAATAAAAGCAGGCTTGAAAATTTCAGAGGGCTGAATAGTAAAATGCACAAAGGGAATTTCCAGCCATCTTCGAGCCCCCAGTTTTGCAATACCAAAAAAATCAACACTCAGAAGTAAAATAATCGTGACCCAATAGAAAAAAGGGATTACCCACTCAATTTTTTTAATCGGGATAATAAAAAAGAGGAGAAATACAGCAAATCCAACGGTGTAATACACAATCTGTTTATTAGCCAGCATTGTGTTGGCTTCAGCGATGAGATAATAGGAAATAACGATGATAGGAAGTACCAGTATAGGAATTAAAAAATCAAAATGTGTTAAGATGCGCCTATCAATTTGAAACACTCTATCCCTTTGGAAAGTTTTCGCAAGTATATCAAAAATTAGAAGAAAGTAGGCTGTATGGAGTTTACATGTAAAGAGTCAAAAAGGCTTGATGCCGCGATGAGTGAGGCATTGGAGTTACCGCGCAATCAGGTCGAAAAACTGATTAAAAATGTGGGTGTTATGGTCGATGGAAAATTGTGTACAAAGTGCAGTACGAAGCTTCTGGAAGGCAATGTCATTTATTATGAATTTGCAGAAGCTGAGCAGAGTTCAAGCGAGTATGAAGTTAATTTTGATGTGCCTATTTTGTATGAAGATGACGATCTTTTGGTGATTAATAAGCCACCTTTTTTAACGGTACATGGCGCTCCCAGTGTTAAAGAAGCAACGCTCGTGGACTGGCTGAAGTTTAAGGGTATTAATCTTTCTACTATCAGTGGTGAAGAGCGTCATGGCATTGTGCATCGCATTGACAAAGAAACCAGTGGCGCGTTAGTCATTGCTAAAAACAATGAAGCACATTTAAGTCTCTCTTCTCAGCTTGAAGATAAAAGTATGGGCAGATACTACCTTGCCATGATTGATTTACCTCTCAAAGATAATATCGTTGTTGAGCTGCCTATTGGGCGTAGTGTCAATAATCGTCTGAAAATGGACGTCCAAAAAAAAGATGGACGCATGGCAAAAAGTGCTTTTTCTAAACTTTTGGTATCGCGTGATGGCAAAAAAGAGTTGATTGCTGCCAAGCTTTTTACAGGACGAACGCATCAGATCAGAGTGCATCTCCAAGCACTCTCCCGCCACATCTTGGGTGATAGTTTATACGGCTTTAAGAGCCAAAATGGTACAATACCAAGAGTTATGTTACACGCTTATATTTTGTATCTTATGCATCCAAGGACAGGGCAATTATTACAAATAAATGCTCCCTTGTGGGATGATTTTGATGCCTATTTAAGACACCATTTCAGTAAGGAAGAGGTAGATGAAAAAATTACTTTGGATAGTATCGTTAATGGCTTTAAGCTTCATGATCAGTGGTTGCGAAAAGACGCTTGAAACACCTAAAGAGCCCGTTGTTGATGCTTCTATGCCTAGAATAGAAGGTATTCGTACCTTGGCAGGTTCTACAGAAGTTGGTTTTGAATGGACGCCGATCTACAGTTCACAAATCGAAGGGTACTACTTATACCGAATGGAAGGCAATAGTATGAAAAAGATTGCCACCATCAAAGACAAATATGTATCGCACTATGTGGATACGAAACTAAGACCCAACTCAAGCTATAGCTATCAGATGAGTACTTATTCTGCGGATAAACATGAATCTGCGTTAAGTGCAATGACAAGCGTAACAACAACAGGACTTGTTGCTAACACTCCAACCGTAGGTGGCATTGATTCTGTTTCATTTATCAATGCGGTTTCAGGATTGCCTGCGTGTATTAAAATTATTTGGAGACCCCATTCCCAACAGAATGTAGAATATTACATCATTGAACGTAACGAATATAAGTCTACTTCATGGGACGAGATTGGCAAAGTTAAAGGTAGATTAAACGCCGAATATATTGACAAAGATATTAAAGATAATTCTGTTTACCGTTATCGCGTTAAAGTAAAAACCTCTGATGATGTTGTCTCAAAACCAAGTGATACCGTTGAAGCACATTCAAAACCTCTACCTCGTGGTATTACGGGAGTTAAAGCAACGTCAGATTTGCCTAAAAAAATTATTTTGACATGGAGTCCATCAACGACAAGTGATTTTGCTTATTATAAAATTTATCGTTCTCCAACATCAGGTCTGTTCTATACTTTTTTTGGTAAAACAGTCAATACTGAGTTTGAAGATTTAATCAATGATAATGGTAAAACCTATTACTACAGAGTCGTAGCCGTCGATGTTGATGGTCTTGAATCAAAGCAAGATACAACGGTTGCTGGTATGACACTCTCAGCACTGAATGCTCCTTCTGTCAGTTCGGTAAAACATGATGGTAGTTCTATTTCCATTTCATGGGCTGGGGATGATAATGCAATCAAATACAGTGTTACCAAAGAATTTGAGATCTCTGGCAAAACAAAAAAACAGAATTTTACAGGTATCTTTGAGAGCAATTTTGTTGACCAAGACACCGTTCCTGGTGTAGAGTACAAATATAATATTATTGCGATAGATAAATATGGCATTGCCTCTAAACCTTCGGATAGTGTGCTTATTACGATTCCAAAGGGATCAAATTAATTTATGCCGAATTTTCATACGCAAACATTGAAACCTTTAAGCTATCCTTGTGCGTACAAAGAGACCACATTTAGTTATGAAGCGCACTCTAAGAGGGGCAATAAACTGGTGATGGCCTCAATGCAAGGAGAGCATTTACTGATTCGTATTCATCAAAAAGAGGATGGGAATTTACTGGTGAAGGGTGACAAAGTTACTCGCCCAACCCAAGCCTCTTTTTTGCAAAAAGTGTTGATTGATTTTAGAGATGCATGCGAAGCCAAAGAAATTTATTCCAATATTGAACCTAAGAATTTTTTAGAAGTCAAGCATTCGCCTTACCTCAAAGAGATTGATTTCTTTGCACATCACTTTGACGTGAAAGGTGAAATTTGGATCGAAATCGGCTTTGGAAGTGGACGACACTTACTTCATCAGGCAAAGAAAAATCCACATATTCAGTTTATTGGTCTAGAAATTCATAAGCCATCCATTGAGCAAGTTTTAAAACAATGTGAGCTTCAATCAATTGAAAATATTTTAGTTGTCGATTATGATGCACGCTTGTTTATGGAGTTCTTGCCCTCCAATGTGGTGGGGCGTATTTTTGTACACTTTCCTGTTCCTTGGGATAAAAAACCGCACCGCCGTGTTTTATCTGCGGCTTTCATTGAAGAGGCATTACGTGTTTTACATGTAAAGGGTACTTTGGAGCTTCGAACCGACAGTCCACTCTATTTTGAGTTCACTTTTGTACAGATGATGCAACTTTCCTGTGCCGATGTGCATGTGAAAAAAAATGCGGAACTTGAGATTACAAGTAAATACGAAGACCGATGGCGTAAGATGGAAAAAGATATTTACGATGTCATTTTAACCAATGAAATGCTTTCTGCATCTATTTCAAAGCCTGATACATTGCATTTTGACGAGCATGTTGATTTTAGAAAAATTCGTGATGTTTTTAAAGATGAATTGTTACGAGGAGAGGGCTTTTTTGTCCATTTTGAAGAGCTCTTTGAAATTGATGAACACAGTGGGCTCATTCGCCTCTCTTTTGGTGCAAACGAACGTAATGAAAAGTGTTATATAGAAATTCAAAAGGGTAAAATTTCCTATCTGCCAGATGCAATTTTAGCAACGAAAAGCAACAGAGCAGCTCATACATTAATTAAAGAGTGGTTTCATGGAATATGTGATTAAAGCCAATGGCTTAAATATTAGCTATGGGCGAGATGAGCCGATCATCACCGATGCAAGTATGCAAATCAAAGCACAAGAATTTGTCTTTATTACGGGCAAAAGTGGTAGCGGAAAATCAACCATTATCAAGTCGCTTTACGGTGAGCTCTTCCCTAATCGTGGTGATCTTAACGTATGTGGCATTGATTTTAAAAATATTAGTAGTTCAAAGCTTAATCTTTTGAGACGTTATTTAGGTGTTGTTTTTCAAGACTATAAACTGATTGATGAGTGGACAGTGGAACAAAATGTCATGTTGCCTCTTATTATTGGTGGATTTTCAAAAAGTGTTTGTATCAAACAAGCGCATAAGCTTTTAAAACATGTCAAGTTGTTGCATAAAATCAATAAATACCCTTATGAACTGAGTGGTGGGGAACAACAACGTGTTGCTATGGCAAGAGCCTTGGCACACAACCCTGTCCTTATTTTAGCGGATGAGCCTACAGGAAATTTGGATAGCTATTCGAGTGAAGTGATTTGGAATTTGCTAAAAGGTGCTAAAGAGCATTTAGGTACGACTGTTTTAGTGGTAACGCATAATATCCCAGCATCTCTTGGCATTGATTATAAACACTATTTCTTAGAAGGTGGCGTTTTACATGAGGTCAATTAATAGCCATTTTTCGATTATGATTTCTGTCTTTGTATTGCTCTTTTCATTTCAATTTACAAATGTTATTAAGAGTATTGTCAATGACTATGCAACGAAAATAGTGAATGACTATGCTATTGTTGTGGTCTCTTCGTCAGAGCTCAAAGAAGAAGATCTCAAAAAGCAGATTCCTGAAATTGAGTCTTTATCGGAAATTAGTAGTAAAAAGATATTGGATCGCCTTAAAAATGATATGTCATCCAAAAACTTAGCCCTTTTACAAGTCGCTCTTCCAAAATTTTACTCCTTAAAACTTGAGTCTATTCCTAATAAAAAAAGAGTTGAAGCGATTAAGCAGAAGCTCTTAAGCATTAGTTCGATAACCCGCATTGAAACGTTTGCTAAGACGCATGAAAAGATGTTTAAAATGTTTCTATTACTTCAGGCAATGGTCTATATTTTTGCATTTTTTGTGGCGTTTGTAGCCATACTCCTCATTTTTAAGCAGATTCGCATTTGGACGTATGAACATAATCGTAGAATGTCCATTATGACACTTTTTGGTGCCTCCTTTTTTATGAAAAGTGCAATGTTGTACCGTATGACATTGGTTGATTCGCTCATAAGTTCTATCGCGGTATGTGCAATATATACGATAGCCCCCAAAATAACGATTGTTAAAGATTTTGCAGCAGAACTTGACATTATGCTTCCTGAGTTTGATCTTCTTTTTGAGGGAGGCATCCTGATAGGTGCTTCTATTTTATTCTCTTTGATTGCCGTAACCATTGTTTCTCGTAAGATAGGGCGTGTATGAAATTAGGATTGTTGAGTGGTGTGGCGCTTTTTCTGCCATTAATACTGCTGGCAGCTTCATCGGGTAATACAGCGCAAAAAATTGATGAAAAAGCAAAAACGTTGCAAGAAAAAATGCAAACTGAAAAACAAATCCACGGCAAACTCCAAGATATCGCCAACGATATTGTAAACGAAGAAAAAGATATTGAAAAAATTAAAGATAAGATTGAAGAGCTTAGTCGTACAATCAACGACTCGCAAGAAGTTGTTCAACAAAAAAGTGAATATTTGGACAAATTGACGAAAGACACTCAAGCACTTTCCTCTCAAAAAAAAGGGTTAGAACAAAAAATTATCAAAATTATTGCAGAGGATTTTTCATTTTATTTAGTTTCAGATAGTGATTATTTAGATAATGAAGATGGGATTTTAGTGGATGAAGTGCTTCAGAAAATGGACACCATTATGCGTAAGGAGTTTGGAAAATTAGCGGCAGATTATAAACAAGTCAATGACCAAATTTACTCTCAAAGCCAGGAAATCAAAACGATTCATGGTGAAATCCAAAGTTCAAAAAGTAAAAAAGATGAGCTTGTCGCACTGGAAAAAAAACGTGAAAGTTCCATCCTCGCTCTTAATACAAAAAAGAAGGTTACAAAAAACAGTTAGATGATATTCAAAAAGAACGTGATGAAATTAGAACAACACTTGAGCAACTTAAAATTATTAAGGTTCAAGAAGAAAATAAACTTTTAGCTGAAAAAAATGCTGCAAAAAGAGACAAAGGGCCTAAAACCGTTGGTGGGGAAGACAATAGTATTAGGCAAATTGGCTCTTCCTATCAAAACAGTAACGTAAAAAAATATGTTGGAGAGCGAACCATCGCTCCGTTGGATAGTTACAATGTAAAACGTAAATTTGGCGATTATGTTGATCCTATCTATAAGATTAAAATTTTTAATGAATCTGTTGTTCTGGCATCTTCAACCCCCGATGCTACCGTTAAAAGCGTCTTAAATGGGAAAGTTATCTTTGCTAAAGATACTGCCTCTATGGAAAAAGTGGTTATTATCGAAAATGGTGATGAAATTCATACGATTTATGCGCATCTCTCAAAAATTGCACCTACGATTCAGGTAGGACAGAAAATCAAAAAAGGGTATGTCATTGGTCGTGTTGACAATGATCTTACCTTCGAAGTGACTCAGAAAAATTTTCACATTGACCCACTAGAACTGATTGCAAAGTAACTTTTTAGGTCTGTTAGGATAAAATATAGAAGTTTTCTATGCCTAGAAAGAAAGGTTTATATAATATGGAGAAGAGAAAAAGAGTTTTAGTTAAGTTCTCTGGTGAAGCACTTGCAGGTGATAATGGATTTGGTATTGACACGACTATTTTAAAATATATTGCTGATGAGATTAAATCATTGGTGATACATAACATTGAAATTGGTATCGTTATTGGCGGAGGCAACATCATTCGAGGTGTGAGCGCTGCAAAAGATGGTATTATCAAACGTACGAGTGGTGATTATATGGGAATGCTGTCAACCGTGATTAATAGCATTGCAATGCAAGAGGCGCTTGAACATGTTGGAATGGAAGTGAGAGTTCAAAGTGCGATTAAAATGGAAGCCATTTGTGAGACGTTTATCGTCAGACGAGCACAACGTCATTTTGAAAAAGGGCGTATTGTAATTTTTGCTGCAGGCACAGGCAACCCTTTCTTTACAACTGATACTGCGGCAACACTACGTGCGATTGAAATTGGCGCAGATATGATTATCAAAGCAACAAAGGTCGATGGTGTATATGATAGAGATCCTAAGAAATTTCCTGATGCACAAAAATTAGCTGAACTGACTTATGATAGAGCCATGGATGATAATATTAAAGTCATGGACGATACGTCCATTGCGCTTGCAAAAGACAACAATCTCCCGATTGTCATTTGTAATATGTTTGCAAAAGGAAATTTACAAAAAATTATAGAAGGCAACTTATCGTGTTGCTCAATCGTTAGAAATAAATAAGGAAAAAAAGATGGAAAGAACAGAAGAAATTACAGCAAGAGCTTTATTGCTTGTCGGTCAAGATCGTTATAAATTAGTCATGATGGTTTCTAAAAGAGCAGAGCAACTTTCAAATGGTGCAGAGCCTTTGATTAAAGCGGATAAAAACAAACAAAAGTTTACAGACATTGCTCTTCTTGAAATTGCAGAAGGCAAAGTTAGATTAGAATCTATTACTGACTGTTAAGTAGTTTGAACATTGGAAGAGTTACTTGAAATTGTCAAAGAGTGTAAAAGCTCTGAAAAAGCGGTAGAACTCTTATATAAGTATATAAAGCCAACGCCCAACATTGAGAAAGCAGTTACGTTTACGATGACTAAACATAAAGGGCAATATCGTAAAAGTGGCGAAGAGTATGTTGTTCATCCTATCTTAGTGTGCGTTTTTGTCGCATACTTGGGTGGCGATGAGCCGATGATTGTAGCAGGTTTGCTGCACGATGTCGTTGAAGATACTTCATGCTCTTCTGAAGATATTAAGGTAATGTTTGGTGAGGAAGTTGGACATTTAGTAGATGGTTTAACTAAAATTGTTGAAATACGTGATGTTGAATTGATACCTTCGTACTCCAATGACAAACTGGTTGCTTCTGCTCTAACGTTTCGAAAGATGCTTATTGCCTCTATTCGTGATGTGCGTGTATTAGTCGTGAAATTATGTGATAGACTTCATAATATGCTTACGCTTGCTGCACTTGATCCTGTTAAGCAACGTCGTATTGCAGAAGAGACATTAGTGGTTTATGCACCTATTGCACACCGTCTGGGTATCTCTTCCATTAAAAATCTTTTGGAAGATTTTAGTTTCTTCTATGTTATGCCCAATGAGTACACTAAAATTGATGGCTATATTACAGAGCATGGGCAACAACTTCAACTTCGCCTCAATCATTTTATCTCCAAAATTAAAAATCATATGCTCAAAGAAGGATTTATTGAGAGCGATTTTACGATTCAAAAGCGTGTTAAACACTATTATTCCATTTATCTTAAAATGCAGCGTAAAGGTGTCAGCATTGAAGAAGTTTTGGATCTTTTAGCCATTCGTATTATTGTGCGAACTCCCATTGATTGCTACCGTGCCCTTGGTATTGTTCATCAACATTTTAAGCCGTTAATATCACGTTTTAAAGATTATATCGCGATACCGAAAGAAAATGGTTATCAGACAATTCATACAACGGTATTTGATGATAAGTCCATTGTTGAAGCGCAAATCCGAACCTATGATATGAATAAAACAGCAGAATATGGTGTGGCAGCACATTGGAAATATAAATCAGGAGGTCTTAATCCTAAACTGGATTGGCTCAATGAACTCAATAACCAAAATGAAGAGATTGAAAATATTGAAGATTTTTATGCCATTGCCAAAGATAATCTTTATACTGAAGATATAGCGGTTTTTTCTCCCAAAGGAGATATCTTTACGCTTCCTCGTGGGGCGACAGTGCTAGATTTTGCTTATGAAGTTCATACTGAAGTTGGTACATATGCGGATGAGGCGTATGTTAATAAACAAAAAGTACCACTTTTAAGTGAACTCAAAAATGGTGACATTGTTCGTATTGTAACCTCAAAAGAGCCAAAATATCGTTGTAGCTGGATCAATAGTGTTAAAACAGGTAAAGCAAAAAGTACGATTCAATCGAATTGCCGTCAAAAAATCAAAGAGATTAACCACAAAGTAGCGATCAAAATCCTTGCCTATACTTTTGGAGTTGCTGAAAGTAAAGTTGAAGCATGGGTGGAACAAGAACATGCTATGAAAAAGATTTTTAAAATTTCTACAGATTCTATTTATTTACAAGATGTGGCTAATACATTAAAACTCTATGCTATGCAAGATACGATGCTGTTTCCTTTACTCAAAAAAGATCGTTATCACATCAAAAAGCAGAAGTTTGAAAATATCGTCATCTACTCAAATCATCATATTTCTAACGTCTATTTTGACTACTGTTGTCATCCTAAACGAGGGGATGATATTGTAGGTTTTAAAAAAGGCAATGATGTTTTTGTGCATCATAAGTTGTGTGAACGTGCAGCGACTTTGATGGAAGAAAATGAGCCTATGGTATTTGTGAAATGGACGAGAGAAGCGCCCGATCGTTACAAATTGATTGTAAGTCTTGAAAACAAGAAAGGTTCTTTAGCCTCATTTTTAGCTTATTTGGCTAAAATGCAGATCAATCT
This sequence comes from Sulfurospirillum diekertiae, assembly GCF_002309535.1. Taxonomy (GTDB): domain Bacteria; phylum Campylobacterota; class Campylobacteria; order Campylobacterales; family Sulfurospirillaceae; genus Sulfurospirillum; species Sulfurospirillum diekertiae. The sequence continues at coordinate 766,891 of NZ_CP023275.1, forward strand.
GGTGACGATAGAACTCGGCAAGGGTGAAGATGAAGGTCATGCAGACTATTTTGAGATGATTTTGGAATTGCCTGATAAAAATGTGAATGCAGTACGGGATAATCTCAAAGGAAAATACCGAGTGATTGAATTTATTTCAGTCAATGATGCCTATAAATAATCGAAGAAGGAACTGATAGAATGGATATGCGGATTCAAAATGCGCTCAAAGAGATCAAAAGAGGGATTAGTGAGATTATTGATGAAGAGCGTGTTGTTACATTACTCAAAAATTATTTTGAAAAAGGTGAAACTTTTTTAGTGAAAGCGGGATTTGATCCCACAGCACCAGACCTTCACTTAGGGCATACAGTGCTTCTTCAAAAAATGGCACTCCTTCAAAAATTTGGAGCTATTGTTCAGTTTTTGATTGGTGATTTTACAGGTATGATTGGTGATCCAACGGGCAAAAATGAGACACGTAAAAAATTGACACGTGAAGTTGTTTTAGCCAATGCGCAAAGCTATAAAGAGCAAGTCTTTAAAATCTTAGACCCTGAAAAAACAGTGGTTCTTTTTAACTCCGAGTGGATTGAGGCTTTAGGTGCATCAGGTTTGGTGGAACTTACAACAACATTTAATGTGGCACGTATGCTTGAGCGTGAAGATTTTGAAAAACGCTATAAATCTCAAACACCTATTTCGATTAGTGAATTTATATACCCATTGCTTCAAGGCTACGATAGTGTTGCAATGAAAAGTGATATTGAAATGGGTGGTACCGATCAGAAGTTTAATCTTTTAATGGGGCGTCATTTACAACGTGCCTATAATATCGGCAAAGAGCAAGCCGTCATTATGATGCCTTTACTTGAAGGGCTGGATGGCGTTAATAAAATGAGTAAATCTTTAGGCAATTACATTGGTGTTACAGATGCACCATCGGATATGTTTGGTAAGATGCTTAGTATTTCTGATGATTTGATGTGGCGTTATTATGAGCTTTTAAGCACGAAAAGTCTTGAAGAAATTGAAGCTCTTAAGAAGGATGTTGCCGCAGGGACTATCCATCCCAAACATGCAAAAGAGATGATTGCTGCAGAAATGGTTGAGCGTTATCATGACAAAGCTGAAGCACTTGAAGCTCAAGCTGAGTTTGATCGTGTCCATTCTCAAAATGAGATTCCAACAGACATTGAAACCTTTACATGTAAAGAATCTCCTATTTGGATCGCCAAAGCTTTGGTTGATTGTGGACTTGAAATTTCAACTTCACAAGCTAGACGCGATATTAAGCAAGGAGCAATAAAGCTTGATCAAGACAAAGTGGATGATGAACAGCTACAATTGGAATGTGGAGAGTATATTCTCCAAGTCGGTAAGCGAAAATTTGCTCGATTAAAGGTGCAGTAATGGCATTTGAACCTCTTAAAATTGGCAAGTACACACTTGAATATCCTATTATTCAAGGGGGTATGGGGCTAGGCATCAGTTGGGATAAACTTGCGGGAACCGTAAGTTTAGAAGGCGGATTGGGTGTCATTAGCTCTGTTGGAACAGGTTATTATCAGAACACGCACTTTAGTAAAAAAAATATCAATACACGCCCCTTCGAGACGGAGAATTTTTACTCCAAAGAGGCTTTATTTGCAATTGTTGAAAATGCACGAAAAATTTGTGGTTCAAAGCCACTTGCAATGAATATTCTTTATGCCATTAATGATTATGAACGTGTTATTAAGGACTCATGCGAAGCAGGAGTTAATATCATTATTACCGGAGCAGGGCTTCCAACCAATATGCCTGAATTTACGGCTGCTTATCCTGATGTAGCACTCGTTCCTATTGTCTCTTCGGCAAAGGCATTAAGAATTATTTGTAAACGTTGGACACAACGTTATAATCGCTTGCCAGATGCTATTGTTGTTGAAGGTCCTTTAAGTGGTGGGCATCAAGGTTTTACCTATGAACAGTGCGCTATGGAAGAGTACCAGCTTGAAAATTTAATTGGACCCATTCGTGAAGAAATTAAGGCTTGGGGTGGTGAGTTTCCTCTTTTTGCTGCAGGTGGAGTATGGGATCACAATGATATTTTAAAGATGATGAGCTTGGGGGCAGATGGCGTTCAAATGGGAACTCGATTCATTGGAACACATGAGTGTGATGCCGATCAAAATTTTAAAGAAGTTTTGCTGAACGCACACCAAGAAGATATTAAACTCTTTAAATCACCCGTAGGTTACCCAGCGCGTGGTGTGAGAACCAATCTTATCAAGATGGTTGAAAAAAGAGAAGGACCACCTATTCGTTGTATTAGTAACTGTGTCAGTCCGTGTCATCGGGGGCAAGAAGCTAAAGCAGTAGGGTATTGTATTGCAGATAGTTTGAGCGATGCCTATATGGGGAAAGTCGAAACAGGGCTTTTCTTTACAGGTGCAAATGGTTATAAACTCAATGAAATTATCAGTGTAAAAGAGCTGATCGCAAAGTTGGTATATGGGGAAACTAATTAGATCATTTTTTGTTTTACTGTTGATGTGTGTAGCCCTTTTGGGTGCTCCTAATTACATGCAACAATTACAGCAGTATGATACACAAATGAATGGTGCAAGTAATGATGAGATGTTGCGTATCTTTCATGGACTGAAAGCTATTTATATTCAATCTATTATTGGTAATGATGAAAATCTCAAAAAAGAGACATTGGAGCGATTGATTAAGACTGCTAAAGTTCTTAAATTAGATGCATCAAAGTATGAGTCAGAGCTTGCAACATTAGGCAAAGGTAGCAAAAAAGCAGCTCCTTCTAAGCCTCTTGTTCCTCCTCCTGCATCTGAAGAGAGTTTTGCTGCTTCCTCCAGTAATACGCCGTCTTCTTCGGCATCATCACCATCGGCTTTTGCTCCTGCCCCCATGCCGCCTGCATCTGTCGTTAATGAAACTAGACCAGCGATGCAAACGGCCAATAGTAGTGGTTCATCAAACCAGTCAAATTCTGCGCTTCCAAAATCATATAATGGTAAAAATGTACTTCAACATGTTGTGACCAATGAAGATGAAATTGTGCTTGATTTTGGAGCTAAGGTTGTAGAAAGTAGTGTGAAAATTTTTGTTCTTAAAAGTGCAGACAGTTATAAAAAAATTATTGATATCCCTGCAATTATTATGAATGCTCCTTTGACGATTACGACACCTAAAAAGCTGCAAAGTTTACGAATTAGTCAATACAATAATAATGCTATTCGTATTATTCTAGATGCCCCTAGTGCTTTTGAGACATATGTTAGTGTGTTTGAAAACCAAGTCATTCTTTCACTCAATAAACAGCCTGTTTTAACCCAAAGACCTATACCACAGCCTCAACAACCCGTTGTAGAAGCTACTCATAAAAATATACCTCCACCAGCAACAGTTGCTCCTGTTGCCGCGGCTAGTGCCTCTCCTGTCACTGCAACAGCAAAGACGACTCCTCCACCCTCTGCGTCTAGTGCTACTTCTTTGAGCAGTTCAAAAAAAGGACCTAAACGTGATAAAACCATTGTCATAGATGCTGGACATGGCGGAAAGGATTCGGGTGCCACAGGATATAAACAACGTCTTGAAAAAAACCTTGTTTTAGAGATGGCTTTGCAATTAGGAAAAGAGTTAAAATCACGTGGTTACAAAGTCTTTTATACACGTCAAAGTGATGAATTTATTGAACTAAGAGATCGTACCAAAGTGGCTAATGATAAAAATGCGGACTTGTTTGTTTCTTTGCACGCAAATGCTGCACCCAATGAAGCTAAAAAACTCTCGATGAAAGGGTTAGAGACCTTTTTCCTCTCTCCGGATCGATCGGAGCGTTCTAAAAACGTCGCCGCATTGGAAAATCAATCAACCATGGAAGAGATGGATTTTTACTCAAAAGAGACCTTTCTCAATGTTTTCAATCGTGAGAAAATTGTACTTTCCAATAAGATGGCGATTGATATACAATCAAGCATGCTAAAAGCCGTCAAAAAGAAATACAATGTTGAAGATGGTGGGGTTAGAGAAGCTCCTTTTTGGGTCTTAGTCGGTGCTACAATGCCTTCTGTATTGATTGAACTCGGATATATTACCAATCCTGAAGAGTCAGACAATATGGTCAATCCTCAATATCAAAAACAGCTTGTAGATGGTATTAGTGATGGAATTGATCGTTATTACGTTAACAACCCCTAATGGTTTTCCCTTTTTTGAGAACACTCTCTTTAAAGAAATCTGACCAATGCTCTACAAGTGCTTGGTCCGTGTGTGCAAGGTAAATTTCCACAATACGTTTGTGTTCTTCGAAACGAGGGAGTGAGGAGAAATTAAGCTCTTTGGGTAAAGCTTCCATGATCTCAATTAAGTCATTTTCCGTTGCTTCAACGATAAATGATGTGCTAAAAAGCATAGGTTGAATGGGGAAGTATTTATCGAGAGCTTCTTTGATCATTGGCCAAGCCATAGCGGGAAAGCCTGGTGTAAAAAAGAAACGATTAAAAAGTGAAAAGCCAGGGACTTGATTGATAACATTATGCAAAAGATCAGCCTCTGGTGGAAGCATCGCCATCGTGATTCTATGAGGGTACGCTTCATCTCCAAACTGATTCACAATAAGCTCTTTTGCCTTTACATGTAAAGCTAAAGGCTGCCCTGTAAAAACCTCACTAGCAATAGCACGTGTAAGATCATCAGGCGTTGCACCAATACCTCCAAAGCAAAACATTACGCTCTTTGAATCTTGTAAAATCATATTGAAACAGTTTTGAATAAGCGAAGGGTCATCTTGAATGACAAAACTGCCTACATGTAAAAGTCCGCGATTTTGAAGCGCTTGGTTAATAAAGGCGAAGTGTTTATCTACCCTGCGACCATTGAGCAGTTCAGTCCCAATGATAACAGAGTAGAAGTGGTGCATTAGATGTTGCTTTTAACGAAGTTTTCCATCTCGCTGACGATCTCTTCGATGGTACGTTCGCCATTGATTTTATGAAGAAGATTTTTCGCACCGTAGAAGGCTTGAATACCCGCTAATGGTTCCGTGTACACCTTCATACGGTTTTTGAAGACTTGAACGTTATCATCTGCTCCACGCGCACGTCCTAGAACACGATCACATGCAACTTGCTCGCTGACTTCTACTTCCACGACAGAGACAAGTTTCACAGTTGTTTCTGTTGCAAGAATAGCATCCAGTGCTTTCATCTGCTCATCAGAGCGTGGAAAACCATCGATCAAAATGACATCTTTAGGGCTATTTTTGATGGCGCTAACAATGGTATTGATAACAATATCAAGAGGAACAAGATTGCCCGCACTGACAAATGAATCAATCGTTTTACCCAGTTCACTACCACTAGCCACCTCATCACGAAGTAACTCACCTGTTGAGTAGTGCGCAATTACGTCGCTATTTTTTTCTGCAATTAAACTCGCATCTGTTGTTTTTCCGCTGCCTGGGGCGCCAATAATCAAAAATAGTTTCTTCATCAACATCCTTTTTAATTTTTATACGCAACAAAAGTAAAACTCTTGTTGCTACGTTAGCCACTAGGGCACTAAAGCTTGCTGTGCATCTCAGCAGAACTTATTTGGTTTTTTCTCTTAGACGAATACCTAGATCACGCAACTGATCGCTCTCAACGGCACTTGGTGCACGTGTGAGTAAACATTGTGCTTTTTGGGTTTTAGGGAAGGCAATCACATCACGAATGCTTTCACTTTTGGTAATTAGCATCATCATCCTATCCAAACCAATTGCCAATCCACCATGTGGAGGCGCACCAAATTTGAGGGCATCGAGTAAGAATTCAAACTTCTCATGAGCCTCTTCATCACTAATACCAAGAAGATTGAACACTTTTTGTTGAATCTCTTTTTTATGAATTCTGATGCTGCCACCACCCAATTCGACGCCGTTTAAAACAACGTCATAGGCGATAGATTCCATCTCATCAATCGGTGTGTTATCAATGTCTTTTGGCATCGTAAAAGGATGGTGAAGTGCTTTAACGTTGCCGTTTTCTACTTCAAACATCTCAAAATCAACGACCCATACAAATTCAAATCGATCTTTGGGGATAATGTTCATTTGCTCAGCTAGAAAAATACGGAAACGTCCCATATAATCGAGTACCAGTTTTTTCTCACCCGCACCAAAGAAGATCGCATCGCCTACATGCAGATCGGCTGCAGTAACGATGGCTTGTAAATCGTCTTCATCAAAGAATTTTGCCAAAGGACCTTTAAGACCTTCTTCTTTCATTTGGAAATAACCGAGACCTGATGCGCCAAATTTGCGAACATACTCTTCAAAACCTTGCATTTGACGTTTCGAGAAGATGTTATCGCCGTTTGGAACTTTGAGCGCTTTAATGCGGTTTCGTTTTGTATCTTTGGCGATGTTACTAAAGATCTCATTTTTACACTTTGCAAAGATGTCGATTACATCAATCATGCTAAGGTCATAGCGAAGATCGGGTTTATCGGAGCCATATTTTTCCATCGCCTCTTTAAAACGAATACGGTTAAAAGGAATGCTGATTTCATGACCACAGGCTTTGAAAACATCTTTTAAAAGATTTTCAGTGACTTTCATAACATCTTCTTGCGTACAAAAGCTCATTTCGATGTCAATTTGTGTAAATTCTGGCTGGCGGTCTGCTCGTAAATCTTCATCACGGAAACATTTTGCCACTTGGAAATAACGATCAAATCCTGCACACATTAAAAGTTGTTTGAAAAGTTGAGGGGACTGTGGAAGGGCGTAAAATTCACCATTGTGAACACGACTTGGAACGAGATAATCACGTGCTCCCTCGGGTGTTGATTTGGTTAAAATAGGGGTTTCCACTTCTAAAAAGCCTTGAGCATCCAGTGAATTACGAACGGCAACGGTAGCTTTACTTCTCAGTTTAAAAATTTCGTAGGCTTTAGGATTACGAAGGTCAAGGTAGCGGTATTTAAGACGAACATCTTCACCTACGTTATTATCACCAATGACAAAAGGAACGGTTTCACTTGCATTTTCGATGATCAGTTCATCTACAACAATTTCGATTTTACCTGTTTTAAGGCGTGGATTTTCTAAACCTTCACCTCTTGCTCTGACACGGCCTTTCGCTTTGAGAACAAACTCATCTCTGACAAGAGCAGCAATTTCATGTGCTGTAATACTATCGGTTGGATCACAAACAAGTTGCACAAGTCCTGATTTATCACGAAGGTCTATAAAGATGACACCACCATGATCTCTGTTGCTATTTGCCCAGCCACACACTTCTACGGTCTCGCCGATATTGGCGACATCTAAATCTGTACAATAATGACTTCTCAATGTTTATCCTAAAATAAGGGTGTTTTGATGAACCCTTGAGTATCGTTTTTTAAAAACAATCAGTATATCTAAATGTAGCTTTTCTTTAGTTTATTTTAGAGAACATTGTTATGTTTTGTGGTACAATCATCTGCATATAGTTAAAAAAATTTGTATTATTTTGGGGTTGCATGTATTCAATTGTCGTGATAGTTGAATTAATTTTACTAATCATTGGTGCTCTCTTTCTTATTCGCGCTCTTACACCTATTAGCCACTTGATTCTTGAGCTTCCAGAAGGAAGCATCAAAGAGAGATGGAAGGTTTTGAGTATTTTTATTCTCTTTTTTATTGCTGGCTATTTTATTTTTGGTTATAACTTATGGCTCCTTGGCGATGAATTTAGTCATCTGTCCATTATTACATCTATCACTATGTTTTTTGGAGGAGTATTCGCTTATTTAGTAGGACAGCTTGCTCTACATACAATGAATGATGTTAAGAATATGGCAATATTGCAGCATGAAAGTATCACCGATGGCCTTACCAATCTTCATAATAGACGCTATTTTGATGAGCGCATTACGGAAGAAGTTGCACTTTCAAAACGTTATAAACTTCCTTTAACATTTATGCTTCTTGATGTCGATCATTTTAAAAAAATCAATGATACCTATGGTCATAAAGTGGGTGACGAAGTTTTGAGAAATCTTTCAAAAGTAGTTTTAGAAGTTGTTCGTGATAGTGATGTTGTAGCACGGTATGGTGGTGAAGAAATTGCTATTATAACACCGAGTACCAACAAACAAGATGCGGAGCTTTTAGCTGAGCGATTACGTGGCATTGTTGAAAAGACAACGGTAGCTACTATTTCTACAACACAAGAAGTCATACAAGTGACCGTCAGCATAGGTATTTGTTCTTTGAGTGCAGTGATTACCGATAAAGATGCTCTGATAGAAGAGACAGATCAAGCCCTTTATTTGGCAAAAAAATACGGAAGAAATAGGGTTGTGGTCAGTAACTGGTAAGAGAAGTCTAAAGGAACATGGGTTTCCATTAAAGAAAACCCATGTGAAAAAAAGAATTTTTTAAAAGCGTGTTAAACGAGTAACGATTTGATCAATACTATCTGAAAAAAGTGTGTATAAGAAAGGCTCTAAGTCTTTAGAATTGTTTGATGGCGCTATCCATTTACTTCCTTTTTGGCGGAAGTTTTGGGTGATCACATCATCCCCTTTGCGTACGATAACTTCAAGCTCAATCTCACCATTGAGGTTGGTATCAAAATTTTTATCATTATAAATAATCTCAATATCTTTGATGTACACTTCAACCACCAAACTAGCTTCTTGTGTGCTAGCATCAATGCTAAAACCTGCAAGATTCAATGCGTAGCCTAAACCTTCTGCGTATTTCTCTGCAAAATTCTCATTGCTGTAGAATTTAATCTGAGTGGCACTTTTTTGATCAACGTACCCAATAATGCTTTTATTCGCTCGTAGATCTTTAACCGTTCTCAGATAAATCGTCTTTTTATCCTTTGAAACAGGCCCTTTGTACTCTGCTTTGTATGAATCGAGTGCAATGGCTTCATTTTTATAAGCACAGCCACTAAAAAATAGTAGTGTCATTGCCATCAAAAATAGATATTTCATGTTTTCTCCCTGTAAATTTTGATCTCTTCAAGAGGTCTGTATATCGCGAAATTATAGCATAAACGCTGATTAATAAAAGACACGATAGAATGAGTTATCATGAAAATAACCAATCATACAAAAAAATTAACGACGATTACGACCGTAGGGCTTGTCAGTAAACCCAATGATGGCACGCTGTGTGGCTATGTGCGCGAGATTGAAGCAGCACTCAGTAAACATGACGTGACCTTACTCATTGAAGAAAAAAGTGCCAAACTTTTAGGTTGCGGTGCAGGTGTTAGCTTTGAGTCGATGTGTACACGAAGTGATTTCCTTATCTCTCTTGGCGGAGACGGTACACTCATTTCACTGTGTCGCAAAAGTTTACACTATCACAAGCCAGTTCTAGGAATTCATGCTGGGCAATTGGGCTTTCTAACGGACATTCAGACCGATGAAATTAGCCATTTTATTGAAGAGCTTTTTGTGGGAAATTACCGCATTGATACGCGAATGATGCTTGAAGTTTCTTTACATGTAAACGGAAAAATTGAAAAAGTAGTTGCGTTTAACGACATTGTTTTATCGCGTTCGAAGATCTCCCATATGAGTAATATCAAGGCCTATGTTGATGGGCAACTCTTTAACTCTTACTATGGCGATGGTTTAATTGTTTCCACACCAACAGGCTCAACGGCATACAACCTCTCAGCGGGAGGTCCTGTTGTGTATCCTCTGACGGAGGCACTGATTTTGACGCCAATTTGCCCACACTCTTTGAGTCAACGACCATTGGTCTTACCGGTTGATTTTGAAGTGTCGTTTGAGAGCGATGGCGATACGGTGATTGTTGTGGATGGGCAAGATACCTATACGATGAACGAGGTGGATCGTGTTTGTGTTCGAAGCGCAAAGCAGGGTGCGGAGCTTATTCATAGTTTGGATCGAGACTATTTTGATATCTTGAAAAAGAAATTGCATTGGGGGCACGTGTGATAGAGCGATTATTCATTAAAAATCATCTCTCCTTTGCTGAGTGTGATATAGAGTTTTCAAAAGGACTGGTTGTTTTTAGCGGACCGAGTGGTGCTGGTAAATCGGTATTGATGCAAGGGTTACTCTCATTGTTTGGATATGGGGATGTGCATGCCGATGTCATCGAAGCAACGCTTACGTCCAATTTGGGACTGGATACTTTTGGTTTTGAAGAGGAAGAACCCAATATCTTTAAATTTCTCAAAGCCAAAAATGCACGCTATTTTATCAATGCGCAAGCTGTTTCTAAAAAAGGGATGGTGGAACTCTCTCGTACGTTTGTGAATTACCTCTCCATCAAAGATAATAGTGAGTTTGAAAACAGTCGATTGTTGGGGCTTATTGATGGTGTCTGTGCGAGTAAAGAGCCAAACCATCTCGAAGTTGTCACCGCTTTTGAAGCACTTTTTGTGGAGTATAAAAAGCTCAAAGATGAGCTTGAGAGTATTAAAGCTGAAGAGAAAAAAGTGGAAGATCTCAAAGAATTTGCACGTTTTGAAATTGCTAAAATCGATGAGGTAGCTCCTAAAATTGGCGAAGACGAAGAGCTAATTGCTTTTAAAAAATCACTCTCTAAAAAAGAAAAAATTGAAGCGGCAATGCAAAAAGCAGGTACGATTTTTGAACTTGAAAGCAGCGTCATAGAGGTTCTAAATCTTATTGAAGCGGATAGTAGTTTTTTTGATGCCTCTATGAATGAGCTTCGTTTGGTATTTGAAAAACAGAATGAAACGCTTGAAGCCCTTGAAGAGATTGATGTGGAGTCTCTTTTAGATCGTATTGAAAAGATTGCGCAACTCAAAAAACGTTACGGTTCTATCGAAGAAGCGCTAGAACATAAGCAAAAGCGCCAAGAAGAGCTGACACGTTATGAAAATATCGCGTTTGAAAAGAGCCAGTTGCAAAAAGCCGTTGCAAAATCAGAGCATGAAGTCAACATTCAAAGCCTCCAAATCAGTGAAACACGCAAAAAATATTTACCTCTCTTAGAAACACGTATCAATGATTATCTTTCACAGTTGTATATGCCTTCTTTGCAATTAAGTTTGGAAGAGAGTGCTTTAAATGAATTAGGGTTTGATGCTTTACATGTAAACCTTGGCAAAGTCGATCTTAAAAAGATTAGCTCGGGTGAATATAATCGTGTACGTCTTGCTTTCTTAGCCACCCACAATGAATTTTTACTCTCTCGTGGAGGTGTTTTGATCTTAGATGAAATTGATGCCAATCTCAGTGGTAAAGAGTCCATGAGTGTTGCCAATGTCCTCAAAACACTCTCCACGAAATATCAAATCTTCGCGATTTCACATCAACCACAACTCTCTTCTGTTGCCAATCAACATTTTTTAGTGACCAAAGACGCTTTACATGTAAGCCATGTTGTGCCTCTGAAAGATGAAGAGCGTATTGTGGAATTGGCACGTATGGTGAGTGGTGAAAATGTCAGCGACGAAGCGATTGTGTTTGCCAAATCCCTTTTGGAAAGTTGAAATTTGCAATAGTCTCATTGTGTATTGAGTGATTTTCTCACGGGACGTTTTTATAAAAGTACTAAATTTTTTATGTTACAATGAAAAGTAACTTACATGTAATTGCTAGGATTATTTATGGCACGAGAGAAAATTTTAATCGTTGAAGACAATAAAGCACTGTCTAAACTGATTGTCAAAAAAATGGAATCAAACCTTGATTTTGATGTTGATATGGCATATACGTTTGAAGAGGCACAAAATCTTGTTGAAAAAAATAGTGACTATTTTGTAGCATTGCTCGATCTTAATCTCCCTGATGCCCCAGATGGCGAAGTGGTTGATATGATTTTGGCACATAAAATCCCTTCTATTATTCTTACTGGCTCAATGGAAAAAGAAATTCGTGAAAATATTTTGAAAAAAGATGTGATTGATTATGTCTATAAAGGCAATATTGACGATGTTAATTATATTTTTACATTGATTGAACGACTCCATAAAAATCGCGATATCAAAGTATTAGTTGTCGATGATTCCATGGCAACTCGCGCACAGATCAAATCTTTATTACAGCACCAAATGTTTAAAGTCCTTGTTGCAGCACATGGTGAAGAAGCGCTTGCTTTTTTAGAGGACAATCCTGACATTAAGCTTGTTTTGACGGACTATCTGATGCCCGTGATTGATGGTGTTGAGCTGACCAAAGAAATTCGTAAACGCTACAGTAAAAATGAAATTTCTATTATTGCGATGACGGGGACCAATGCGGATCTGATCTCTGCCAAGTTTCTCAAAATTGGTGCCAATGATTTTATTAATAAACCCTTTACGAGAGAAGAGATTGCATGTCGTATTAATAATTCGCTGGATGCCTTAGAATATATTGCCAAAATTGAAGATATGGCACAAAACGATTTTCTCAGTGGACTCGCCAACAGACGTTATTTTTTTGATGCGATGCAAGAGTATTTTAAAGAGGCAAAAAAGAAAAATGAGTCCTTTGCTATGGGCTTAATTGATGTGGATAAATTTAAACAGATCAATGATACGCTAGGGCACCGCGTTGGTGATACGGTCATTGTTGAATTGGCCAAGACACTTGAAAAACATCTTACCCATGATCATTTTATTGCACGTTTGGGGGGCGATGAGTTTTGTGTGGTGCTTAAAAATATTGACCAAAAAAAGGCATTGGAGTTTTTCATTAAGCTCAATCATGCGGTTGCGGGATTACATATCCATACCAAAGAGAAAAAAGATCTTAGCATCAGTGTTTCTATCGGTGTGACGTTTGGAGATTTGGAGAGCGTGGAAGAGATGATTAATCAAGCGGATAAAGCACTGTACATTGCGAAAAAAAATGGCAGAAATAGGGTTGAGGTTTCTTAAATGATTATAGATACCCATTGCCACTTGGATGATGCACGTTTTAGGGATGACGTTGATGCTGTGATCACAAAAGCTTATGAGCAAGGAGTTAAGGGCATTATCATTCCTGGAGCAGATATTGACGATCTAAGTTATGCCCAAAAACTTTCTCATCGTTATGAACATATCTTCTTTGCGGCAGGTATCCATCCGTACAATCATGAACAATATGATGAAAAAATACTACGATCTTTTTTGCAGGATGAAAAATGTATTGCGGTGGGGGAATGCGGTTTAGATTATTTTAGATTACCTGAGGATGTCGAGGAAAAACAGATTGAAAAACAGAGACAACACGACGTCTTTGCTCAGCAAATTGCACTTGCAAGAGAGTTTCAAAAGCCTCTCATCGTTCATATTCGAGATGCCAATGAAGATAGCAAGCAGATTTTGCTAAAGGAAAAAGCATACGAAGTAGGCGGTGTTTTACACTGTTATAATGCATCTAAACATCTTTTAGATTTGGCAGATAAAGGTTTTTACTTCGGTATAGGCGGCGTTTTAACATTTAAAAATGCTAAGAATTTAGTTGAGGTATTGCCCCTCATTCCACGTGATAAACTCCTCATTGAAACAGATGCTCCTTACCTTTCTCCGATGCCTCATCGAGGAGAACGCAATGAGCCAAGTTATACACTTTTGGTTGCAACGAAGATGGCGGAGCTTTTAAATATAAGTGTCACCGAACTTCACAATTTGACCTCAAAAAATGCTTTTTCACTCTTTAAAGCTTTAGAAAAGATAAAGTTAGTTACAATCTAATAAATACTAAGCAATAAATACACCAAAAAGGAGAGGCATGTATAAGGTTATTTTAACCCTTTTTCTTGTGTTTCAGAGTCTCCACGCGTTTTTAAATACCGACAATAATTACGAAAAACAACTTACCGCCCTTAAAAATTTTGATCTTCCAACTACTTTTTTGAAAGATTCTATTTTTATTTCTATGAACGAAGATGTCGAAATGTACAAAACAAAACATTTCCTACGTGAATTAGAAAGTGGTGATAAATTTGTTCCAATTTTGCAAAAAAAGATGAAAGAAGCTGGCGTTCCTCCAGAATTTTTATATTTAGCTATGACCGAATCTAGTTTTGATCCTTTTTCTTCGTCTTCTGCAAAAGCTTCAGGTATTTGGCAATTTATTCCTGAAACGGCTCGTCGTTATGGTTTGGTTGAAAATGCTTTTGTAGACGAGAGGCGAGATCCTGTTAAATCAACGGAAGCGGCGATTGTTTATTTACAACGGTTACACGATCTTTTTGGTAAGTGGTATCTTGCGGCACTTGCTTACAATTGTGGTGAAGGCACGGTTACAAAAGCGATAGCCAAAGCTGGAACCGATGATATTAATGTTCTCTTAGATGAGAGCCAAAAGTACCTTCCCAAGGAAAGTAGACTCTATATCCGTAAAATTTTAATGATGAGTTTTATCTCTGGTAGCACAGACATTATGCTTGACAATGGTTCTGAATACCTTCTCAATCGTGCGAATAATGCAACGTTTGTTAAAGTTTCCGTCCAAAGTGGTACAAGTCTTAAAGATGTGGCAGAGAGTATTGGAATTTCACTACGTGAATTAAAATCGTACAATCCGCATCTGAAACATGCCTTTACCTCGCCTCTTGGTGAAAAAAGTTATTTGTATATTCCTCAAGATCGTCAAATAACATTTACTCAAAATTTTGATCAAACCAAACAACCCCAAAAATATGCTGTGTATAATACCCAAAAAGGGGATTCCTTACAAAGTGTTGCAAAAAAATACGGCATGAGTTATCAATCTTTAATGGAACTCAACAATTTAAAAAGTGCTGCACTGAAACCAAAAACAGAGATTATTGTGCCTCTTGGTACAGCGACACATTCTTCAGTAACGGTGGCATCGGCAAATAATGTCGAAAAATTGTATGTCATAAAAACAGGGGATACCATTGAAACGGTATCAAAAAAATACGATATTCCTGTCGCACAATTGATAAAAACCAATAAGAAAAAGAATGCACTTGTAAAAGTGGGAGAGAGTATTGTTATACCAAAAAACTAGTGGATTGAGCCTTTGTGTTGTAATGCTTTTGGTATTTTACGGATGCGCTTCTAAACACGACTCTTATTCTTATCGCTCCAGGGGAGGTGCTACAATGGCAGCTCCTGATGGCAGTGGTCCTATTAATGATTCGCCTGCAATGCATAAAGCGACGATGCGTCCTTATACGATTGATGGTGTAACGTATACACCGACGATGGTGAGTGTAGGAGATACATTTAGCGGTATTTCCAGCTGGTATGGTAAAGATTTTCATGGTAAGAAAACTTCCAATGGTGAAGTTTATAATATGTATGATATGACGGCTGCACATAAAACACTCCCTATGAATACAATGCTGAAAGTAACCAACCTTAAAAACAATAAAAGTATTATTGTCCGTGTTAACGATCGAGGACCTTTTGTGGGGACACGTATTATTGATCTCTCTTATACTGCTGCGACACGTATTGATCTTGTTGCTAATGGAACGGGTCCTGTGGGTATTGAAGTTCTAGGGTTTGCAGGAGTAGTCGCACCTGCTGGCGCACCAAAAGAGAGTGTTGTTGAAACCGATTATTTCATCCAAATTGGCGCCTTTAGAAATAAAGATGGAGCGACACGGTTTGCTCAAAGCAATATGAATGTCAATAATCGCTACAATGCGGTCGTAAAAGAGGGTACATTTGAAAATAAACCGATGTACCGCGTATGGCTTAAAGGATTTGGCAGTGAAGCTGAAGCCTCAGATTTTATTGCAAAAGGGCCTTTCAAAGGCTCATTTATTGTAAGGGAATAGAATGCAAACACTACAACGCGTAACCAAAGAGACACACATTAGTGTAGAATTAGAGATTAATGGTATGGGTAAGGCAAACATCGCTACGGGTATTGGTTTTTTTGATCATATGCTAGAAGCCTTTACCAAGCATTCTTTGATCGATTTAACCCTTACATGTAAAGGTGATACACACATTGATTTTCATCATAGTGTTGAAGATGTAGGCATTGTTCTTGGGCAAGCTTTACGTGCTTCGATATACCCTATTGAAAGTGTAGAACGTTATGGTAATGCCGTCGTTGTTATGGACGAAGCAGCGGTTGAATGCGCCCTTGATCTTAGCAATCGTGCTTATTTAGTCTATGAAGTAGCGATGGAAGGAAAAGTTGGCGAATTTGATGTGGAACTGGCGGAAGAGTTTTTTAGAGCGGTCATCAGCAATGCTGGTATCAGTGCACATATTATTGCCCGCCGTGGTAAAAATAGACATCATCTTTTGGAAGCCGCATTTAAAGCTTTTGCTGTAGCCCTTCGTCGGAGTTTAGTCAAAAATGAGCGTGCAGGAATTCCAAGCACTAAGGGTGTTTTATAATGATTGAATTATTGGTTTTTGATGTTGATGGTTGCCTTACGGATGGCGGAATTACCTATGGCAACAGTGATGCCGAAGAGTTTAAAACATTTAATGTCAAAGATGGTTTCGGCATTGTCTCATGGATGAAATTGGGACGTAAAACAGCAATCATTACGGGACGAAGTTCTCAGGTAGTTCATAAGCGAGCCAAAGAACTTGGCATTAATTATTTGTATCAAGATGTCAAAAATAAAAAAGCTGTTTTACAAGAAATCTTGGATAAAGAAGGACTCTCATTTAATCAAGTCGCTGCTATTGGTGATGATTTGAATGATGTGTCATTGTTACGTTCTGTTGGCCTTTCATTCGCTCCAGCCGATGCCTTACCTATGGTTTTGCAATCTGTTGATGTTGTATTACATAAAGAGGGTGGAAAAGCGGCAGTTAGAGAGATGATCGACATTGTGGTCGAGAAAGAAAATTTGAGTGAGGCATTTGTAAACCTTTGGCTGTAAGATTACTGGTATATTCAACACTTCTTTTCTTTGCAATGATGCTCTTTTTAATTATTAAAGAGCCTTATACGATTAATATCGTAGATCAAAATGGGAATTTAGTTCCTGATATAGAACTTTTTAATGCTCAAAATTATCAGATTAAAGAGGGAACGATTGAAAGCATCGTGCATGCAGATCGCGTAGCACGTTATAAAGATTTTGATAAACTGTATGTTATTAATGCAGGGCACAAGACTAAAGAGGGATTACATGGTACGCTCATATCAGATGAAGGCACTCTTCAAGATAATGTCATGCACTTCCAAACCAATTCACATTATGCTAGAGAAGATGGTGTTGCCCTAGATGGTGAAGATATTTTTTATGACCTTAAAAAAGAGATTTTAAGCAGTGAAAAACCCTTTGATTTCACCCAGAAGCAGAGCCGTAGTCATGGGCTTTCATTTGTTTATCAGATGAAAGAGGGCACAATAAGTGCCACTAATATACACTCATTTATACAACAACTAGGGAAGAAGTAGATGAAAAAACTGATAGCACTCTGTTTATGCGCTTCAAGTATGCTTTTGGCTGCGGAAGTCGAAGTCACTGCTGACAAATTTTTTGCTGATGATAAAAAGAAAATCAGTACCTTTGAAGGTCATGTTATCGTGATCAAAGAGAGTGATAAACTGACAGCGAATAAAGTCGTCATAGAGTTTGATGATAAAAAACAACCTTTACGCTATATTGCAACAGGTAATGCCAAGGGCAATTTAACGATGAATCAAAAAAAGTATTATGGCGAAGCTGAAAAAATGACCTATGAACCATCAAAAAGCCTTTACACTTTAGAGAAAAAAGCCTTTTTGCATGAGATTGAAACAGATAAAAAAGTGTATGGTGATTTTATCCGAGCGGATCAAAACAGTGGGCAGTATCAAGTGGATGGGAAAGGGGCTGCACCTGTGAAATTTATCTTCAAAGTTGAGGATAAAAAACAGTGATTAAAGTCAAAAATGCCTTCTTTGTGAAGTCTGCTTCCAAAATGGAAGAGACTACACCTGAAGGGATGAGCGAAGTTGCTTTTATTGGACGTAGTAATGTGGGCAAAAGTTCCATTATTAATGCGCTTACCAATAAAAAAGGACTTGCTAAAAGCTCTTCAACACCGGGCAAGACACGTCTCATTAACTTTTTTCAAATCATCTTAGACAAAGACGGCGAAAGTTACCATGCGCAACTGGTAGATCTTCCTGGCTTTGGATATGCCAAAGTATCGCATAGCCTCAAAGCAGAGTGGCAAAAAAACCTGACAGATTATATTAAAAAGCGCGTTTCAATCCGTGTTTTTGTCCATCTTGTTGATTCTCGTCACCCTTTTTTGGAGATAGACCAAGCAGTACACACCTATTTAAGTGAAATTGTAAGACCCGATCAGACCATTTTGCGTATTTTTACCAAACTTGATAAATTAAAACAGAGTGAGATTAGCCTGATTAAAAAGAATTATCCGGATGCTATTTTGGTCTCAAGTAGTAGCAAAAAAGGGGTAGATAAGGCACTTAACGCTATTTTCTTAACGCTTTTTGGAGAAGAGTCATGATACGTTATACGAAAGCAAAACTGAGTGATATTGTCCATATGCAAGAGGTTGTAAAACCTGAAGTCGAAAAAGGAATTATTCTCTTCCGCAGTTCCGATGAAATGGCAACCAATATTCGTTCGTACATCCTTGCTAAGGAAGATGACCAGATTATTGGATTTGGAGCTTTACATTTCCATGCAGATAATTTAGCAGAGATTAGAAGCCTTGTTGTCAAAGAGGGGTTTAGGGGTCATGGCGTTGGAAAAGGAATTATTCAAAACCTTTTGATCGATGGAGAAAACTTAGGTGTTAAGAAAGTCTTCACCTTGACCTATCAAAAAGCTTTTTTCGAATCTGTTGGTTTTTCTGAAATCCCCAAAGAGGCACTGCCTACTCATAAAATATGGGCAGATTGTATTAAATGCAAACATTTTCCAATATGCGACGAAATAGCGCTCATCAAAACTATTTAGTGACCTTGTGGATCAGTGGATGGCTCTTTTTGAGTCTTGTCATGTCCTCGTTGTATCCACTGATTCCTTCTTTTGTTGGCGTAGTTTTTTGTTATCTTATTCTTAATTTTAACCGACATGAAGATAATGCTCTCCCTCTCTTTCTGAGTTTGGGTTATGTGTGTTTATACGATCTTACTAAAGGGTTTTATCTCTTTTCGTATGTTATTTTATTTGTAGTGGTTTACCGCTTTGCGATCTATAAAATTCAAAATGTTATTACATGTAATAACTGTATTTTAGCAGCATACGTGGCGATTGCGTATTTGGGGCACTATTTTTTAAATGCTTTTTTTGCCTATTTGGACAATGCACCTTTCCCTTATTTTTCAAACTACTATTTTTACTATATCATCATTGATTCATTACTCTCTTTTATGCTTTTTAGGATTTCACGGTGAGAATTAAGATTGTTCTTGGTATCTTCATTTCGGTGTGGATCGCCCTGCTGGTTAGGGTTTATTATATTAGCATTAAATCTAATGCCTATTATGAAGAGATTGCGAAGCAAAATGCGGTCAAAGTCGATGAATTAGCCCCTTTACGTGGTGTTATTTTAGATCGCAATCTTAACCCACTCTCTGTCAATCGTTTAGGTTTTTCTATTCGGATTAAACCGAGGTTGAGTTACAAAGTCAATCGGGCTATTTTAGATGAAGAAATCGCTTTTTTAGCAGACCTTTTACCTGACTACACTATAAAAGAGATGACCAAAGAGTATCTCAAAGCAGATTCTCCTTACAATCATGACTTTGTGGATGTCATTCCCTTTGTTCCTTACGATAAGCTCATCCCTTATTTTGCAAAAATTTCGCAGCATGAAAATCTTAGAATAGAGATTACTTCCAAACGTCATTATCCTTATGGTGCGTTAGCATCGCATGTCATTGGGTATGTGGGAAAATCGAATACGCAAGATATTTCTGAGGATGAAACAGGTACGGCAAAATTAGTTGGCTTCTCTGGTAAAACGGGTATTGAAAAATATTACAATGATGTTTTGCGTGGCGTTAAAGGGGAAAAAAAAACTAAAGTGACTGCATTTAACCAAGAGATTGAGCAGGTCAGTAAAACACTTCCTAAAAGCAATGATTTGGTTTTAAGCCTTGATTTGGAGTTGCAACGCTACATTGCAGAACTTTTTGGTACGGATAGTGGTGCAGTGGTTGTTCTGAATGCACAAACAGGTGAAATTTTAGCCGCGGCGAGTTTTCCAGAATATGATCTTAATAAATTCGTCAGTGGCATTACGCAAGAAGAGTGGGTTGTTCTTGCCAATGATCTCAACCATCCTTTTACCAATAAATTGGTCAATGGACTTTATCCTCCAGGGTCTGTCGTAAAAATGGGCGTCGGTCTTGCAATGATGAATTCAGGCATTATTAACCCAACAACGAGTTTTGAGTCAACCGGTACGATGGAGCTTGGCGGTAGGGTATTTCGTGACTGGAAAAAAGAGGGACATGGTATGATCTCCTATGTTCGTGCTATTAAAGAGAGTTGTGATGACTATTTTTACAAAGCGAGTCTCAAAGTCGGTATTGATAACATTGCTCCTTTTTTAACAAAAATTGGTTTTGCAACAAAAACAGGGATTGATTTACCTCGTGAATTTACGGGAACGGTTCCAAGTCGTGAGTGGAAAAAAGCACGTTTCGGCAAAGGGTGGTCTCAAGGTGAAACCCTGATTACGTCAATCGGTCAAGGGTATTTTCTCGTGACGCCTGTGCAAATTGCTAAATACACCGCTTTTTTAGCAACGGGGAATGGTGTGACACCTCATTTTATCAGCAAAATAAACGACGAAACGATCAATTTCCCCGCTGATCCCAGCATCGTGAGTGAGAGTGAAAAACGCTTTTTGAAAGTTACGCGTGAGGGTATGTTTGAAGTCGCCAATGTTCCTGGTGGAACAGCTGTCAATCACATCAAAGTAACAGCCCCTTTTAAAATAGCCGCTAAAACAGGAACAGCACAAGTTGTGGGTATTTCGCAAACCGATAAAAAACGTATGCGAGAAGAAGATATGGATTATTTCCAACGCTCTCACGCTTGGCTTACCACGTTTGGACCTTATGATAACCCTCAATATGTTGTAACGGTTCTTGTTGAACATGGAAGTCATGGTGGGTCAGAAGGCGGTCCAATCGCCTCAAAAATCTATGATAAACTCTACGAAATGGGTTATATTAAACTTCGATAATGCCTCTTTAATGACTTCAAATCTCAAAGCTATTTTAGGGCAATAAGCTCTATACTATATGAGAAAATTTTTGAAAGTCATAGCTTCAAATAATTTTATTCAATGTAAAGAAAGGTAGAAAATGAAAAAAATAATCTTTGGTTGCATGATGATGGCAATCATGTTGAGTGGATGTTGGTGGCGACCCTATTATGGTGACCATGATAGTGGCAGACATGGTGGACATGGCATGGAAATGCATGAAGGTGGCGAAGGTAGGGACATGCATGGCGGTGAAGACGGTCGTCGATAATCATGTTAGATACCTCGCATAATGAGAGGTATCTTTAAAAAACAAAACAATCCTATAGGGAAAAAGATCTTTACATGTAAAGAGTTAGAGACGCATAATATCGATGGTGTATTCTATTTTTTCTGCAACCTCTTGTGCTATAGGTGCGCCAAAGAGTTCTCGTAAAAGATAAAAGCCTAGCTCCAAACCAGAGCTTACACCAGCAGCAGTAATCATCTTTCCATCTCGGACTACTTTGGAAGAGAGAACATTGACACCATAAGCGGCTAATTCATCAAAAGCAGTGTGATAGGTAGTTGCTTCTTTCCCTTTAAGCATTCCCGCTTCTGCAAGAAAAAATGCTCCTGTACAGACTGATGTTAAGTAGGTCACCTCTTTGGAGTGTTTTTGGATAAAGTTTTGCATGGAAGTCTCTTTCATCCATATCATGCGCCCTTTTCCGCCTGGGAAAAGTAGAACATCTAAAGTAGGGCAGGTTTCAAATGTCATATCAGGCAAAATTCTCAAACCATTGAAGGCATGTACAGGCTCTAAACTGGGAGCAATTAAAAGCACTTGTGTGCTGTTAGGCTGTACTTTGTTAACGTAACTTAGTACCTCAAAAGGTGCTACAAAATCAAGCTCTTCGACGTTTGGGAAGATAACAATACCAATGGTGACCATAGGTTACTCCTCTGTTCTCACGATTAAGCTGGCAGGTAGATTGTACTGCTTAATCCACTCCTCTTCTTTAACACGCATTTCTCCGTGATCAATTTCATGGTCAAAACCTAAAAGATGAAGCATTCCGTGAATAAACAAAAGGGTAATCTCTTCTTCCACACTATGTCCAAGCTCTTTAGCTTTTTGTGCCGCCAATTCATGATTGATAACGATTGAACCTAGCGGGGCATGAGGAAAGTCATCAATGGGAAAGCTGAGGACATCCGTGGTTTTGTCTATGCCACGATGCGCCAAATTAAGCTCTTGCATACTCTGCCCATCAATAATAAGAAGCTCAACTTCTTTTGGGGTATGTTCTTCACAAATCTGCTCCAGCATCTTTACATGTAAAGCAATGTTGAACTCATTTTCAATCAGTAGCATGCAAATCTCCTTTTAAAATAGGCTTGGTTGGATCGTAAATGATTTAACAAATAGGGACTCATAGCTCTCTTTGTCTCCTAAAATCAGAGCATATGCAAATGATTTTTGCGCTAAGATTGAGAGCTCTTCAATCGTTTCAAACAGAAACGTTTCTCCTTCGAAAGCAATGCTTTGTTGGAGTTGTTTCGGTAAAGCGAGAATCATATAAGAGCTTTCGATCATGGTTTGCATATAACTCAGTAATGAAGGCAATAAAGAAAATGTAGGCTCGAAAATCAGCACTTTGTCGCTAGCGCCAAACTCTTTTTTACAGAGTGCATGGGTGACAAACTGCGGATAAAAATGTTCACAAAACCCTAAATGCTCTAAATTATAAGTAATTTCATGGGTATCACAAAACTGAAGTAAACAGAGGAACTCTTCCACAAAAATCGAAGGAATTTTTTGCTCGTAGAGGTAGCGCTCTTGATGCCAAAAGGAAGAGAGGAAAAGTCCTTTGGAAACAATGAGAGGTTTTACATGTAAAGCATTTTCTACACGGTGGGCAACGGGAGCAATTTTTTGCACAAGGATGCTATCACTGAGAGAAAAATGCTCTTCCTCTTTTGCATTGAGTAATATTTTAGCAATACTAAAAAGATCACCGCGCAAACGCTTGATCGTTTTAGGGACATGAATCATCTCCAAAAGCGCTTCTTGTACGGGTGAAAGTAGCACAATATTGAGTGATTTTTGCGTAATAGTATAACGTAGAAGCTTGATAAACATCTGCTCTATAGAAGCGACTTCGATCCATGCACATTCGTCATCTTCATTCAAAAAAGGAAGCGTCGTGACAATGGCATAAGCCCCTTTATTCAGCGCTTGATGGATAGATTCGCGTGAAGCAGTGGTGTCTATGAAAAGATCGCCATGAGAGACACGCGAACTCTCAAGCGAAATAGAGGCAAACGCATCAATGGGAGGCAGAGTCGCAAGCTTCCCATCAATGATGCGTACAAAGTTATCTATTTTCATCCAATCGAAGCGCCGCTTTGGCGAGGACGTTCTGGACGAACAAGGCAAAGACCTTCTTTATCTTTTGCCGCTAAAAGCATGCCTTGGCTGAGTAGCCCTTTAATGGTGGCAGGTTTGAGATTGGCAACCACACAGACTTGCGTACCCACAAGCTCTTCAGGGGAATAATATTCACGAATACCCGCAACAATTTGTCTAGGCACAGCTTCACCCAAATCAACTTTGAGTTTTAAAAGGCGATCGCTTCCCTCTAAAATACTCGCTTCCAAAATGGTTCCCACTTTTAAAGACGTTTCGAAAAATTGATCAATCGTAATGATGGATTCTGCTTTATGCTCTTTTTTAGTGCTTTTTGAAGGTTGCGCTTCTACTACTGGTGCTACGGGAGCGGTAGGTTGTGCCATCAATTCTTCTTCAATACGAGGGAAGAGGGGTGGCACTTTCTCAATCGTAAATTCATCCAAAAAGTCTTTACGAACAACCAGTTTATCAAAGTTTGCTGTGTTGATCTCAAAGCCCATTGCTTTGGCGATTGTTGTGGTCGTTTTAGGCATCACAGGGTGTAAAAGAACAGTCACGCGTGCCAAAATATTGGAGACAAGTGCCACAAGTGCTAAAGCTTGTTCGGTTTTTCCCTCTTTCATTTTCACCCATGGCTCATGCACGGTAATGGCTTGGTTAGCGATACTAAGGGCTTTCCAAAGCTCTTCAAGGTAACGGTTCGTTTGAAGTTCTAAAAGGTTGCTTTCCACGTTTTTCAAAATTTCATCGACGGCGTTTAGTTCACTCTCATGAAAGGTACTGATATCTTTGGAGTTAACCACACCATTGCTGTATTTGCCACTCATTCCGATGATGCGGTTGAGCAGGTTTCCCAGTTCATTTCCAAGATCAGAGTTGATACGATCCATCAAGGCTTTTTGGCTGAAGTCGCCATCTTGTCCAAACGGTACTTCACGCAGCATAAAGTATCTAAAATTCTCTAACCCATAAGCATCAGCGACCTCTTTGGGATTAACGACATTGCCTTTACTTTTACTCATCTTCTCGCCATTGCGTGTCCACCAACCGTGTGCCGCAACGTGTTTTGGCAAAGCCAACCCAAGGCTCATCAAAAACGCTGGCCAGTAAATAGCATGGAAACGAAGAATATCTTTTCCAACTAAATGAATGGTCGCAGGCCAAAATGCCATATTTTTTTCATCAGTACCATATCCAAGAGCAGTTGCGTAGTTTAAAAGCGCGTCCAACCAAACGTACATGACGTGTTTGTCATCGTTCATAGAAGCAGGGAGTTTCACACCCCAATCAAAGCTAGTGCGTGTAATGGAAAGATCACGAAGTCCTTGTTTGACAAAGCTGATCACTTCGTTTTTCTTACCTTTGGGAAGGACACATTTTTCATCGCTGTTGTACCATTTAATGAGGTCTTCTTGGTATTTGGAAAGTTTAAAGAAGTAACTCTCCTCTTTCACTAAGCGTGTAAGTTTGCCACAATCTGGGCATTTATCTTCATCGACCAGTTGCGTGTCGGTAAAAAAGGTTTCACAACTGACACAATAATGTCCTTCGTATTCACCTTTGTAAATGTCGCCTTTGTCAAACATGACTTGAAATGCTTTTTGCACACCCGCTTTATGATCGGCATCGGTGGTACGGATAAATTTATCATAACTGATCTCAAACTCATCCCAAAGAGCACGAAATTTGCCACTGATCTCATCAGCATATGCTTGAGGTGTTTTATTACGTAATTTAGCAGCTTCTTCGATTTTTTGACCATGTTCATCGGTTCCGGTTAAGAAAAATGTCTCATACCCTTTAAGGCGGTAATAGCGTGCCATCGTATCGGCAATAATCGTTGTATACGCATGTCCGATATGCGGAACATCGTTAACATAGTAGATGGGAGTGGTAATGTAAGCTTTTTGGGACATCGTTTTTCCTAATTAAAATTGATTCATTGTATTGTTAAAACTCAAAGCCGCCACCTTGTCCTTTAGCCATACTCTCGTAAACGGCTTTCACATAGGTTTTGCGGGTTTCACATTCAAACATTTTTTCACAGTCACTACAGGTCACAAGATTTTTGTCTTGTTGACACACTTGCAAGAGTGCTTTTTTTTCTTGCAAATCTTGTTCGTAAATGTCACTCGTTTCACTACTCATAGCACTTCCGAACACGTTCTATCTCTGCATGCGAGCCAAAGAAGCATGGTGTGGTGTCATGAGGATGTGATGGTGCCAGCTCTAAAATTCTACGTTTTCCGTTGATCGCCGCACCACCCGCTTTTTCATAGACAAATGCAAAAGGGAAGACTTCAAAAATCATACGGAGTTTACCTTTGGGTACGTCACTCGTTGCAGGGTAAGAGAAGAGTCCGCCACCTTTGAGAAGAATCTGATGCAAATCGGGTACCATACCGCCAGAGTAACGTAAACGGTAGCCATCTGCAAAAATGGCATCAATCATTGCTTTGTGTTTTGGCTCCCAGCCCATTTGGGTTGCACCAGGTGCGTTGAGTTTACCTTTTTCTTTGAGCTTAATTTCTTTAATGAAAACGAATTCCCCCGCTTTATTTAAACGGTACATCTTGACATCTTCTTGCGCGATCACGAGCTCAACACGTGGTCCATAGACAACATACACCGCTGCTTTAAGGTGTTTTCCCTCATAGCCACCTTCGTAGATGCCAAAGATGGAACCAACACTCAGATTAACATCGACAAGGCTAGAACCATCCAATGGGTCGTATCCCACACCGTAAATCCCGTTTACATGTAAAGGGGTTTTACCTTCTTTCTCTTCACTGACAATCTCTTTAATCGAGGCAACTTTTGCAAACTCTTCTTCGATGATAAGATCGCTTTTAATGTCTAATTTAAGCTGTGTGTCGCCTGTGGAGTTAATATTCTCAGAATATCCTGTGTCATCAAACTCAATGGCCTCTCTGATGCGCTTTGCTGAGCGCTTGATTGCTTCATAAATTTCTTGCATATTATTTGACCTTTTTGGCATTTTTTTGTATCCAAGCAACGACTTGCTCGGGGTTATTTAAATCTAAAATCGCAATATGTGAGGGGATCGCGTAGTCACTTAATGTCACACTCTCATCAACGGCAATGGCATCGGAACAGTCAAAATAGTCTACATTCAGTTTGTTACGAAAAATAGCAATGCGAGGGAGTGGGAGGGTCTTGAGGCCTTCAACCAATAAAAAATCAAAATCGCCAAGCAAGGAGATAATCTCATCTAAACTTTTGGGGTGTTTTGAAAAGAGTGTGGTACGCGTGGGAGAGGTGACGACGACTTCAGCTCCTGTTTGGGCAAATTTCCAACTATCTTTACCCTCAACATCAAAAATAGCTTTATCACTTGGGTCATTTTTAATGATAGCTAGAGTATATTCAGATTTCAGAATATTGGCGACTTTGAGGATCAGCGTTGTTTTTCCGCTATCCGATGGTCCTGTAAAAGCAACGGCTAAGGATTTCATTTTTTCCTGCTTTTTATGTTATTATCATAGTAATAATAGCAAAAAAAGATTTAGCTTTTGATGAGATGCGAAGAATAAGAGCTGAAGATGGAGAGCAATAATGCGATATGGTTTGATGGTTTTGGTTGTTTTAATACTGCAAGGATGTGCTACAAAGTTAGCCGATGATCAACATGAAAAATTGATGGATTATGGGATGTTCAACTCTAAAAAAATTGAGATCAAAAATTCTGAAACATCGAAGACGTATGTGACGATTACCTATTTAAACCCGATCAGCCATGAATTAATTACACAAGAGAGTGAAAAATTTATTGTCGGTACGTATATGGCGACGGGGGATGGCTCTTTTGAAAAAGTGACACTTGGTGGTTTTAAAGTCAATGGATCAGATGAAAATCTCACCGTGACACCTCTACCCCAAGAAGCGCCGCTCCTCAAGCTTGTTTCAAGTACCAATGCTTGGACCAACTATGTGCTAGTCCAAGCGCCTAAAACAGAACAGATTAAAATGGAATTTAGTTTCGAAAACGATCAGTCAAAGAGGGTGACAACAAATTTTCAAAAAGATTACTAATAGAGACATCGTCACCTAAAAGGTGGCGATAGACCACATAATTTGCAAGCACCTTTTTACCGTACTCGCGACTCTCTTCGTTATTCATCGTCTCCATGCTCCAAAATGGTTCATATTCCCCTTGAGAAAACGCTCCACCTTGCAGATGTTTTTTGGTAAATCCCATGCCACCATTGTAGGCATAAGCCACAAAAAGAGGATGGTACAAGCTTTTTTCTAAGAAATTGAGGTGAATATTTCCAAAAAGATACGCAATACGAGGGTCGAACATATTGGAGATGGAAAACTCTTCAAGTTTCTCTTTTTTAGCAATATCCCGTGCCACAAATGGCATAAACTGCATCATTCCTAGAGCATATGACGTGGAGACAACAGAGGGAATAAAACGACTCTCTTGACGCGCGATAGCAAGCATCAACGCTTGGCGGTGTATTGAGTAAGTGCTCAGCTCTTCAGGATAAGGAATAGGGTAATAGCTTTTTGTATAGTGCGTGACACGTTCCATCAAATAGCTGTAATGCGGTAAGGTATTGGCATATTTAAAGCTTTGCGCTAAGGCTTCAACTTCTTCAGCACTCATTTTATAGACTCTGTTCATAACTTTTGGCCATGCAAAAGGATCACTGATATTAAATGTTGGGTGCGTTCCTTCGAGTACAGGCGATACAATGTTCTGCACAGGACGATCCAATTTTTCATAGGCGTAGAGAGCGTACATATTAATGTCACTATCGTGTATGATACGCTCTAAAAAGTGGCTATCTTTGGTCACTAAATATTGCCAAAAGAGGGCTTTGTCTTTTTCTTCACCTCTCGTAGCCCGCTCATTTGAGAGTTCAAAAAAGTGGAGAGCTTGCTCTTTTTCTTGGTATTTGAGGGCATTAAGTCCCAGATAAAAAAGTGATTTAGCGTTTACATGTAAAGATGGATTTACATGTAAAAGTGATTTTTGGACAGTGTCAAGTTTATCGTTTTGGACGGTGCTATACACGAATTGGTTAAATTTTGGCGAGTTCGAAAGCCTATCTATCTGAGCTTGGGGAATGAGCTGTTGGTTAAAAATAGCCATCTTGTACGATGAAATACTTCCATTGAAAAGGCTTAAAAATGTGTTTTCACCACTGTTCAGTGCTACTTCATAAACATCATCACTTTCCATCAATGTAATGAGATTAACAAGCTCTTTATTGTGTTTTAGACGAGGTTTAATGAGTTTCAGTTGGCTTTTAGGAAGCGAAGTGATTTTGGCAGTGTTGATGCCGATATTAAGGCATTCATCATCTTCTTTCATTAATGAATTGATGTCAAGATCAATACACTTTGAGATCTTTTTGTATTCTAGATTATCCATTTTTTTAGCGAAAAGATGGAAAAAACGGATGTTCATCGTGTGGACCATCCCAAAGAGCGCTTTGGCTTCTTTGGGAGTTGTCTCATCACGTTGAAGGTATTCGTAAATATAAAAATCTTTGGCAAGGCTTCGTGGTTTATCAGCAAAAAAACTAAAATTCACAGCTTCTTCAGCAAAAAGATCGACACAGACGCAAAGGCAGAGGAAAAGTCCAATCAGTAATTTATAAAACATTGGCAAGTGCGAACAAAAGTTTAACTGCGAACAGGTCTATAAATTGAAGTGCTAAAATCACAATGAGAGGCGCAAGGTCGATACCACCAATTAACGTTGGAACCAGTTTACGAATAAACGCATACACTGGGTTTGTGAGCCGA
Source organism: Sulfurospirillum diekertiae (assembly GCF_002309535.1). Classification (GTDB taxonomy): domain Bacteria; phylum Campylobacterota; class Campylobacteria; order Campylobacterales; family Sulfurospirillaceae; genus Sulfurospirillum; species Sulfurospirillum diekertiae. The sequence continues at coordinate 796,147 of NZ_CP023275.1, forward strand.
AAAAGGATCTGCACAATCGGATTGTACGGGTCAGGGCGTACAAAGGTAATGAGTGCTGCAATAATCACCACCCAAATGTAGATATTAATCAAGGTATGCAAAATAGTGGCAAAAGCTTCAATAAGTGTTGCTAAAACGATCATCTAACAATCTCCTTCAGATAGGTTTTAATCAGTGGATACAATAAAACAAGCTCAGGGCTATTATCTGCGCCACTCAGCCAAAAACGAAGCGGTTTAAAGAAAGGTTCTCCTTTGATGCCGCTTTTTTCGATGAGATATGTTTGAAATTCATCAAATTTCTCAAAATAAGGTGCTTGTAAAATCAACTCTTGTAAAAGTTTACTCTCTTTTTCAAACGCTGCATGAAACGATTTTTTGGCAAAAATAGCATCAACTTTTTGCTTGATTGCACGCGTGGTACTTACCTCTTCGGTGAAAAGTTTTGCCAGCTTTCCAATGTTGTCACAAGCATAACCGATACGTTTAGAAAGCTCCATATCGGGGATACGTTTGATGTGCTCACGGTTAATCAAGCGAAGTTTTTCAATGTCAAAACGCGCAGGAGCTTTGGAAATTGCCTTGAGGTCAAACCATGTTATCGCTTCTTGGAGAGTAAAAATTTCACACGGAGTAGGGTGACTCAAAAGAATCAGATAGTTTAAAATCGCTTCCGGCATAAAACCTTGATCTAAAAGCCATTTCACGCTTGACGTATCATCAAATGCACTCATTTTTTGCCCCTCATCGTTAAGGATGCTTGGCACGTGAGCGTATTGAATTTCTTGGTCGTAACCCAAACTTTTACGTATGAACTCTTGTCGTGGTGTATCAAAGAGATGATCTTCGCTTCGGATGATGTACGAGATACCTTGAAGCATATCATCGCACGCACAGGCAAAGTTATAGGTCGGATATTTATCCGCTTGCATCATCACAAAAGCGTCAACCACATCAGGTTCAAGGCTAATCTTTCCTTGAATTGTATCGGTAAACGAAATAGCTACTTCTGGTTTTTTCATACGGATAACAAACGGCTTGGGATTGTTTAAAATCTCTTCGCTGCTTAAGTGCTCACACGTTCCATCGTAACAGTACGTTTTACCCTCTGATTTGGCTTTTTCTCGTTTTATCTCAAGTTCTTTTTCACTGCAAAAACAGATAAACGCTTTTTTTGTGTCTAAAAGCGTGGAGGCAAATTGAAGATGGTATTTAAAATTTTGACTTTGGTAATACAGTTGCGTGTAAGAAATACCAAAAAGATTAAGCATATCAAGGATGTCTTGGTCTTTGCCTTCGATGTTCTGCTTTTTGTCCCTATCTTCAATGCGTACCACCATAGAGTCCTTGGTTTGAATAGCATACATGTAATTAAACAGTGCGATTCGTAAGGATTCTATACTTAAATCTGCGCTAGGAGTGGGTGCAAATCTAACCATTTTTTAATTTCTCTGCTACCAGTTCATTCACGACGGTTGGGTTTGCTTTGCCACCGCTTTTTTTGAGAACTTGTCCCACAAAAAAGCCAAAAAGATTGGTATTGCCTGCTTTATATTTTGCGACACTCTCAGAGTTTTTGGCGATGACTTCTTCAATCATTGGCTTTAATTTCGCAGGATCGCTGATTTGTGTCAATCCTTTTGTTTCAACGATGGCTTTTGGATGTTCTCCCGATTTTGCCATCTCTTCAAAGACTTGTTTGGCAATTTTAGTGGAAATTGTTCCTTCATCGATCATGGTGACAAGTTCGGCGATCTCTTTGGCGCTAAAGTTTAATACACTAGCACTTTTGAGTTCTCTTGCCACTTCATTGGCGACACTATTCGCAAGGCTTATAGGACTATGGATGTAAGAGAGCGTCTCTTCATAAAAAGAAGAGAGTTGTGTATCGCGCGCTAAAATATTGGCTACTTCATGATTAAGCCCAAACGTTTTTGTGTACTTCGTAAAAAGTGCTTGCTCCGCTTCGCTCATAGGCGCTACTTCACCTTCTACGATAGGGAGCTTTTTAGCCTCAGGTTTAGGGGTAGATTCGGTTGCTTCAACCTTTTTAGCCCATGAGTCTTTAAGCCCTACAATTTTGTTAAAGACAGGCTTTGCATCGGTGTAATCAACGGGGTCTGCGTAAAAATACCCTTGTCTTTCAAACTGAAATCTAACATCAGGTTTTTCGGTAATCACGGCAGGTTCAACAAAGGCATTTGTGATGACATGTAAAGAATCAGGATTGAGATCTTCTAAGCCATCAGGGGCATCACTCGAATACAACCGCTCATAAAGCCTGACTTCGACTTTTTTGGCATGCTTTGCACTGACCCAGTGAATAGCACTTTTTGTTTTAATCCCACTGGTGTCTTCACCACTTTTGGAGTTGGGATGATACTCCGCTTTGAGTTCTACAATGTTGCCACTAGCGTCTTTGATAACCTCTTTACATGTAAGAATATACGCATGTTTCAAACGCACGGATTGCTCAGGTGTCAGACGGTAATAGCCTGCTGGAGGATTCTCCATAAAATCATCTCTCTCAATGTAAATTTCCCGTGAGAAAGGCAGTTTACGTGAGCCCTCTTTAGGGACATCATGCGGGTAATAAGAAGCATCAATCTCTTCAACGCCGTCATAATTTTCGATGGTGACTTTAAGCGGATCAAGCACACACATCACACGAGGTACTTTTTGATTGAGATCGTCTCTGATGCAAAATTCAAGTTGCGCTACATCGACCATGGAGTTTGCTTTGGCAATACCAATTTGATCGCAGAAATTCAAGATGGATTCAGGGGTGTAGCCTCTTCGTTTGTAGCCTGCAATGGTCGGAAGGCGAGGGTCATCCCAGCCATTGACATAACTACCATTAACGAGTTCTAAGAGTTTTCGTTTGCTCATCACCGTATAGTTGATGCCCAGACGTGCAAACTCATATTGGTAAGGGCGAGGGAGTTTTAATTCGAGTTCATCTAAAACCCAGTCATAAATCTCACGGTTGTTTTCAAACTCTAACGTACAGATAGAGTGCGTCACACCTTCGATGTAGTCGGACAAGCAGTGCGCAAAGTCGTACATCGGGTAGATGCACCACTCATCACCCGTTCTAAAATGATGTGCATGGCGAATGCGGTATAAAAGAGGGTCGCGCATTTTCATATTGGCAGCACTCATGTCAATTTTGGCACGTAAAACGTGTTCGCCATCTTTAAACTCACCTTTTCTCATGCGTTCTAACAGGTCAAGATTTTCTTCAATGCTACGCTGCGCAAATTTACTTCTACGACCTGCTTCTTTGATCGTACCGCGGTATTCACGGATTTCTTCTTCATTGAGGCTGTCCACATAGGCTTTACCCATTTTGACCAGTTGTACGGCATAGTCGTAAATTTTAGGAAAATAATCAGAGGCAAAGCGCACGTGATTCGCCCATTCAAACCCAAGCCATGTCACAGCATCTTTTAGCGCTTCAACATATTTCATATCTTCGGTTGTGGGGTTTGTGTCATCCATTCTGAGATTACAATGCCCTTTATAATCACGCGCAATGCCAAAATTGATACAGATAGACTTAGCATGACCAATGTGCGGGAATCCATTAGGTTCTGGAGGAAACCTGGTGATAATTTCATGATACTTTCCAGACTGTAAGTCCTCTTCCACAATGGTACGTAAAAAATCTTTGCTCTCACTCATGTTCTTAAAACCTTTTGTTTTATTCCTCTTATAAACATGTATTTTATCATGCTCTTTATTAATTAATAGGATTTATGGGTATTGACAATTTTATCTTATGTGCGATAAGGAGTGTATTAAAGAATCCAATTTTAAGTTGAGATCGCAAGATTAAACCTGTTGGTGAGATGCTTTAATACCCCTCAATGATAGCAATCACTACGAAAATTTAAATTTTATGAGCATGTTGCACTTATTCCATTAATGACACAAAAAAGCTTGAGATCAATGTACCGTATAATCTTTAGTGTTTGAATTTTTGGAAGTAAATTTCACTATTTATACAATCCTTACATGTAAAATATTTTGAAATTATTAAAGAGGAATGTCTTTGAATTTGGTGATTAAAAAAGAGAATAGTGAGACTACATTCATTTACTTTGCCTGTGAATGATATTTATAATTCATAATAGCCCAAGTGATTAAGATGATATTAGCGAGCACAATAATGCCAATGAAAATATTCATGTTCGTCAATTCTCCTTTTAAAATTCTAGGAAAGGAAGGATGAAATCCTTCCTTAAAAAACGGCTAACGTGCTGGAACGCGCGTTGAAAGTGCTAAGGGTTTAAACTCAGGCACAATACGACATTCATGGCTTGGATCCCATTTTGGGTCGAGTGCTTTACACTGCTTTTCAACATCATTTGGTGTTGGTTTTTTACCAGTATCAACCCATGAAAGAAGTGCATTCATAGCAGCCACATATTGAGCATCACTCAGGTAACTGTGTTCTTTGTCATTGGTGTAGAGTTGAACCATATTCCCTGCATGTCCCGCTTTTGCAACCGTCTCTTCCCAAGTATTTGCAAGTTCCACAAAAGCGATAGGGTCATTCATACCGCGCATCGTTAAGATTGGAAGGGCAATGTTTTCTGTTGGATTTGTGTCTTTTCCAAAATCAACCACTGCGGTTGGGTCTGCTTTGTAACGAAGGACTTTTGTGTTCAATGCTTCATCATTGCTTGAACCAATATATTTTACCGTGTCGTTGCTAAAGGGATTTCTGCCTTGTAAACGCGTAAAGACAATATCTTGGAAATGGTGTGTTGCCCAACTCATATGTCCTTGAATACTTTTTTCAGGAATTCTAATAACATTAACAATCGTTTTAAGATTCTCTTTCTGCTTTGCTGAGCGATTAACTTCTGGCATATTAAGTCCTAAACATTTAAAGAACTGAGAAGAGATTGGTATGATCCAAGATCAAGACCATGGTACAGTAGTGGAATCAGCGCTGATCAACCTCTTATTGCTGATCCATTTGTGGGATTCGCAAGCAACCAATTTACGATTGCCATTGCCTCTCCTGTAATAATGGTCGATGGCAAAAAACAAGGCGTCGTAGCGGCCTCTTTTTATGTCAATAAACTGTACCGTAAAATCAAAGCGATTCACGCTGAAGAGGGGTATGCTTATGTCATCGATGCTGCGGGTAAAATACTCTTACATCCAGACAAAACAATGCTCAATCTCTCTTTACCCGAACAGACAGCTGAACTGAAAACAATGTATGATTATATGGTGAAACATAAAGAGGGTGTTTATGAAGACTCTCATGAACTAATGACCTTTAGTGAACTCTATAATGGTTGGTATATTGTTGTTTCTGTCTCAAAAGGAGATGCTTATGCTTTTAGTAACACCATGCTGAAGCTCTTTATCGTTATGGAGACATTGATGATAGCCTTGACTGTCATGATTTTAATGAAAATGACTCAAAAGAGTCTGGAGGAGTTATGAAACGGTTTATCATATTCTTTGTATTTTGCTTGAGTGTCGTGCAATGCTTTGCTTCACCAACATCTCTTTCACAAAATATATATGAAGAAGCAATGAAAATTTTTGAGACAATGCATGAAACGCATTATGATCACCATAGCCGCATTGATGAAAAGCAAGGGTATTACAGTTTGGATTGTTCTAGTTTTGTTTGTTATATTCTTCAAAAAAATGCACCTATGTCTTTGAGCGTACTTCCCGTCGATAAACACCATACTCATGCACGTGCTCAAAATTTTTATGATTATTTTAAAAGTTTACAAAACGTCTCTTCTCAAAAAGAGTGGATGCCAATCTTGCGTATTAAAGATCTTGAAGAAGGAGATATTATCGCATGGAAATATGATCCTTCTTTACAAAAAAAAGATACGGGACATGTGGTGATTGTGCAGCAAAAACCTCTCTTAGAAGAGGGGAATCTTTACCGAATACGCGTTATAGACTCCTCCAAAGGAAAACATGCCAATGACACTAGAGCCAAAGAAAACGATGGCATTGGCAGCGGTGATATGTGGTTTCGAGTCGATGAACGCGACTATCCTATAGGACTATATTGGTCAAGCAAAGAGAAAAAAGAGAGTCAACACCCCATTGCTATGGGACGAGCCTTAAAATAGATACAATACAATTTTATTGTGTAAAAAGTTTTGCTATATTTACTGAATGCGCATTTATCAGTTTTTTTCTCAACATCCACACCAATGCATACTTTTTAATCTTAATTTGTAACTAAAACATAATTTCTTTTGGGTACGATTATCCCAAAAAAATATGTGGAAAAAATATGTACACTTTTTATTGGCAACAATGTGACTATGGTTCGCGCTTCCATATCTTAAAAGGTGGCAAGATAAGTTTAATCGTATCCGCCTTTATCGCAACGACAACCTTGCTTCAAGCCTCTCCAATCGGTGGTGTTGTAACGGCAGGAAGTGCAACTATAGCTGAGAGTGGCGCAGTGACGACCATTACCCAATCCACTCAAAAAGCTGCTATTAACTGGAATAACTTCTCTATTGCACCATCAGAAACTGTCAACTTTAATCAACCCAATGTCTCTTCCATTACATTAAATAGAGTAGTCGGTAATGAAAAAAGTATTATTGATGGAGCATTAACTGCCAATGGAGAAGTTTTTATCTTAAACTCCAATGGGGTTTTATTCTCTAAAAATGCGAGTATCAATACCGCAGGACTTGTAGCCACAACGATGAATCTTAGTGATATGGATTTTATGAATGGTAATTATCAGTTTAAAGGCAACAGTAGTGATTCGGTTATTAATCAAGGAACTATACATGTCTTTGATAAAGGTTATGTTGCCTTATTGGGTAAAGAAGTCAGAAACGAAGGGATTATCAGAGCTACACTTGGGAAAGTTGAGCTCGTCGGTGCAAAAGAAGTTACGTTAAACCTTAACGGAAACTCTCTGGTAAGTCTTACGGTCAATAAAGGTCTTTTAGATGCGCTTGTTGAAAATAAAGGTGCTATTTATGCTGATGGTGGCGAAGTTTATTTAACGACTGCTGCTGTTAATGAATTACTTAAAGGGGTGGTGAATAACACAGGGCTTATCGAAGCAAACTCCATTGATGATATCACAGGTAAAGTTGAACTGTTTGCTCATGGTGGTGAAGCAAAAGTGAGTGGAAAAATAAAAGCTGAAGGTGGATTTGTTGAAACCAGTGGTGATAAGGTGAGTATCGCTGATAGCTTCAGAGTAACTGCCGATACATGGCTTATAGACCCAACAGACTTTACGGTAGCCGCAAGTGGTGGGGATACTACAGGAGCTGCAATCGCTGTAAACTTAGCCACGGCTAATGTAGAGATATTCAGTAGTACGGGATCGACTGCTGGTAGTGGAAATATTTATGTCAATGATGCAATTAGTTGGAATTCAACTAAAAAACTAACGTTAACTGCTCAAAATGACATCTTCATCAATCAAGCTATCACCGCAACACAAGGACAATTAGCACTTTATTATGGACAAGGAGCCATTGCTTCTGGAAATAGCTCAAATTACCACATCAATACCCAAATCAATTTAAGCTCAGGAGATAATTTTCTTACAAAATTGGGAAATGATGGGGGTGAAATAACTTGGAGTGTCATAAATGACATTACTGCACTCCAAGGCATCTCTCTTTCAGGTCATTATGCTTTAGGAAGTAATATAGATGCTTCTTCTACAGCATCTTGGAATAGTGGGGCTGGGTTTGTGCCGATTGGAAATTCATATCCATCCTTTTCAGGAAGTTTCGATGGGCTTGGGCATACGATTGATGCTTTAACTATCAATTTGCCAGGGACTGATTTTGTTGGATTATTTGGCTACATAGATGGCGCATCGGTGATTAAAAATATTGGTCTTACCAATGTCAATATCACTGGAAAATCTTATAGTGGTGGATTAGTTGGATTTAGCTATGGAACAATCACTAACGCTTATGCTACTGGAAATGTGAATGGAACGGATCATCTCGGTGGACTTATAGGAATGAATAGAATGGGGGCTATTACCAACGTTTACGCTACTGGAAATGTAAATGGAACGGATCATCTCGGTGGGCTTATAGGAACGAATGATAGTGGAAGTATCACAAATGCGTATGCTACCGGGAATGTGAGTGGAACGGATTATCTTGGTGGACTTGTGGGAACGAATGATGGTGGAACTATTACCAACGCGTATGCTACTGGGAATGTGAGTGGTGCTAATTATCTCGGTGGCCTTGTAGGTGCCAATAATAATTTTGTCATGATGATGTTTACACGTTCTGGAACGATTACCAATACTTATGCCACCGGAAATATGATTGGAATAGGTACTAATATAGGTGGGATTGTTGGACAAAACAATGGAATTATCACTGCTAGCTTTTGGAACACTGACAAAAGTGGCAGTACAGGCATAGGAAGTGGGGATACGAGTGGTGCCATTGGAAAAACAACCGCAGAACTTCAACAATTTAGCACCTTTGATAATGCAGGTTGGGATATTGGTGTAGGCACAAGCATAAACCCATCTTTAAGCATGGATAGCGCCGCACATACTTGGACGATGGTATCTGCTCTTCACTACACACTTTCAGATATAAGCAATATCTACAAAGGAACCGCTTACAGCTTAAGTGATTTATGGAGTGCAAGTTCACTCTTTGGTGCAAGCTATAGTTCATGGATAGTTGGGATGGATTATACGTTTTTAGATAATAGCGGCAATGTTGTTACTAGCTATACCAATGCAGGAACCTATAGCAATCTTCACATTGATATCCTACGAAACGGCTACACGGAGGCCACGAGTGGAAATACCATAGGAAGCCTAACCATCATTAAAGCCCCACTTACCATAACTGCCAATAATGCCTCAAAAACTAAAGATGGCATAGCCTACAGTGGTGGAAATGGTGTGAGTTACAGCGGTTTTGTAAACCATGAAACCGCTGCTGTTTTAGGAGGTGCTCTTAGTTATGGTGGCACCGCTCAAGGGGCTACCACGGAAGGAACTTATGTTATTAAACCTATGAGGCTTAGCAGTGGTAACTATACGTTAAATTATGTAGATGGTGTTCTAATGATCACGTTAGCACCCACGGTTTCAACTTCTCGTGAACCCAACATCGCTCATATCGAAAATGGGGTAGCCGTTCGCTCTCCTTTCTTTGCCGAAACAATACAAACTTTGGAAACACCATCCAATACGACACCACCATTAGAATGGGTTGGATTAGAAGTATTGCAAGGGGTGCTTCATACAGCAAGCTCAGGTGATACCCGTGTACCATTATGGTCAAACTCACTCATACAATTGGTGAACGGTGGCGTGCATTTGCCAGAAGGCTTAGATCAACAATTTTTTATGGTACAAAGATAAGAGGAATAGCCTATGAAAATATTCAAACTAAAACGTATTATCACCCTATCGCTCACAGCAAGTTCACTGCTCTTTGGTACACCACCTACAATCGGTGATGTTGAACGCCAAGCTCAACCGCCCAAAGAAGTTCAAGAGAGTCCAAACACTCTTATTCCAACACTTCCCAGCGACCCCTTGAAAGAGCCAATGGTCGAAGAGAATGGAAAACTCATTGAAGTAAAAACTTTTACGATCACGGGAGCTTTACATGTAAAGCAAGAATTTCTCCAAGAACGATTAAAACCCTATGAAAATCAAAGCCATAGCTTTGCAGAACTTCAAAAGATTACTTCTTTGATTACGAAAATATACCGTGAAGAAGGTTACTTCGTGGCACGAGCCTATATTCCTAAACAAAATATGAAAGAGGGTATTTTAGAGATTGCTGTGGTTGAAGGTACATATGGCGTTTTCCATCTTAACAATAGCTCTTTAGTGTCTGATAAACATGTACAAGCCATGTTAAATGCTGTTAAAGATGAAAATGTTATCTCCGTTAATACCTTAGAGCGAGCCATGCTCATCATCAATGATACCCCCGGTGTAAAAGTCACAGGAGCTGATGTTAAGCCAGGTGCTGCAGTTGGGACATCCGACTTTGATATGACCACCGAAGCCACGAATCCCTATAGTGCTTATATTGTAGGGGATAACTATGGCAGTAAATACACAGGGCGTTATAGAACCAATGTAGGCGTAAGTGCGAACTCTCCTTTGGGATACGGCGATAAACTAGGTATGAACGGTGTAATGTCCACGACTTCCGATCTGAAAAATGGAAAGATCTACTATAACTTCCCCTTGATGGCAAATGGTCTTAGGGGTGAACTCACTGCTTCTCGTACAACCTATTCCTTAGCCGAAGAGTATGCCGCCTTAGATGCCTTGGGTCATTCCACCACACTGGAAGCCTCTTTGATCTACCCACTCATCAAAACACGTCTTGAAACTTTAGATGTCACCTTAGGGTATGCGCATAAAAATATGAAAGATGAAGTGCGAAGTACCGGTACTGTGACCCCAAAAGAGTCTGATGCGGCTAATCTTACCTTTGCCTATATGCGTAATTGCCTTCTCTTTGGCTTGAACAGTACTGCCAATGCCAGTATTACACTCACGAAAGGTAACCTTAGCTTTCATGATGCCGATGCACTGATCCAAGACCTTACAGGGGCTCAAACCAATGGAGATTACACTAAAGTGAGTGGTTCACTGGAAAAGTCCATTCAATTAAACCCAGAGTATGCCCTTACCACAAGCCTTCGATTCCAAAAAGCGCTAAATAGTAAAAACCTTGATGGCAGTGAAGACTTCTCACTAGGAGGAGCTTATGGGGTCAGAGCTTTCCCTGATGGTGAACACAGTGCTGAAAATGGCTATCTCCTAGGAGCAGAACTCTTCTATACCCTTCCTCGCGTTGAAGGTATCAATCATAAAGTCAGTCTCTTTGCCGATACCGGCTATGCCAAAATGGAAAATGCTATCAGTGGGAGTGAAGGAAGACAGCTCAGTGACATAGGTTTAGGTTATCAAGCTTCCTTCAAACAGTTTTTTACCAAAGCCCAAATTGCCAGAGTCATAGGTGGAGAAAAGGTAGAGAGCGAGTCTGAACACTCTACAAAACTACTACTTCAAATCGGGTATGTGTATTAATTAATATTCTTTTACATGTAAAGATGTTTGTTTCAATACAAGGATTAATGCATGAATTGAACTTAGAATGTTTTATATCCTGACCCGCTTCAGGGAACACTTAAAATTTACAAGATTAACCATGAATAAAGGTCAGTAGATTTGTCTTTAACAGTTTTATTCCCGTAGGGAGATGCTGACTGATAGTAATTTACAAACTTTTGGCTATTAATAAAAATTCCTGTGCAATTTTTGATAAGCGTTTGTCTTTTTTATACGCTAACACAACGGTACGTGAAAGCAAGGGTTCTTCTATACTAAAGAGCATAATTTTGTTTTCTTTATCTTCTTTAATAAATTGCGGCAATGTAAAACAAGCTCCAATGCCAGAAGCTACGATGGAATTGGCAATATCAAATGTTTCTGTTTCACAAAAAATATTTGGTTCAAAACCCGCTTTTTTAAAAATATTATCAAAAATAGGCCTGCTTCGTTGCGTGTCTTTTGGCAAGATAAATTTTTCATTTTTGAGTTCACTTAATGCAAGCGTGGGGTATCCCTTGACTCTTTTTTTGACTTTTTGAGCGAGAGGGTGCGTTATAGGCAAAGCAAGTAATGCTTGTTCTTCTTTGATCACTTTATAACTGAGCTCATCCGAATGTAGCGGTAAAATAAGTGTTGCGATATCTACATCCCCATCCAAAAGCATTTTTTCTAAATTTAGAGTAGAAAAGACTTGGGAGACCCGAATATCTGCCTTGGGAAATTTTTTATAAAATTTAGACAAGGCATCTGGAATAAAATGATATCCCGTCTGTGAAAACCCAAGCCGTAACTTTCCATTTTCAAAGCCAGTGACATCGCACATTTGTATGTTTAAATCATGATACAGCTCGATGATTGCGTTTGCTTTAGAGAGATAAATTTCACCCGCATGCGTTAGGCTAATCGGTGTTGTGCTTCGATCGAATAGGGGTACCCCAATCTGTTTTTCTAAGATATTAATACTTTGACTTAAAGAGGGTTGAGCAATTTTGAGCTTATTCGCTGCTTTTGTAAAGCTTTTTAATTTTGCCACCATTACAACACATTCAATTTGCTTTAAACTCATTCTAAACTCCTATTTTATGGTACTAAACAGCATTTTTATTCATAACAAAATACCTATGAGAATATATATAAAATGTACTTTGACTTATGAATAAAAGTGTATTAATATTTTGCTGTCATTAAATTTAAAATGTATTTAAAAAATATAATTTTAAATTTATAAAACTATTGAGAGGAAATTTTATGACTGAACAGTTTACCCGCAGAGAATTTCTGCAATCAGCCTGTATTACGATGGGCGCATTGGCAGTAAGTACAACGGGTGTTGAGAAGGCTTTTGCTGCAACTTCTGCTTCAACACCTAATGCTTCAGGAATGCCAAGTTGTGATGTTTTGATTATTGGTTCTGGTGCCGCAGGTCTTAGAGCGGCTGTTGCTGCGCGTAAAAAGAACCCAAATCTTAGTGTCGTCGTTGTCAGTAAAGTGATGCCAACACGTAGTGCCACAACGATGGCTGAAGGTGGCATTAATGGGGTCATTGATTTTAGTGATGGAGACTCTTTTGAATCACATGCTAAAGATACCGTCAAAGGTGGCGATTACCTTGTGGATCAAGATACGGCAATGAAATTTGCGACTTACGCGGGAGCTGCTATTCATGAACTTGATTACATTGGTATGCCTTTTTCACGTGATAGCAAGGGACATGTTGCGAAGCGTTTTGCGGGTGGTGCCGCTAAAAAGCGTTGTAATTATGCTGCCGATAAAACGGGACACATTTTAACGCACACCTGTTTGGACGATGCGTTAAAACATGGCGTTAAGTTTTTAATGGATCATCACATGCTAGACCTTAGCATTGAAAATGGTCACTGTGAAGGTGTTGTTCTTCGTAACATTCGTACGGGTGATATTGCTCCTGTCCGTGCAAAATCAGTTGTGCTAGCAACGGGAGGTTATACCCGTGTGTTTTGGAACAGAACATCAACCCCTTACATTGCCACCGGTGATGGTGCCGCAGCAGCTTTACGTGCAGGCTTAATCTTTAAAGATCCAGAGATGCTCCAATTTCACCCCACAGGTGTCTGCCACGGTGGTACACTGATTACCGAAGCGGCACGTGGTGAAGGCGGTATCTTACTTAATAGCCTTGGCGAGCGTTTTATGAAACGTTATGTTCCAAACAAGATGGAACTAGCCCCTCGTGATATTGTTTCTCGTTCTATTGAGAATGAAATTCGTGAAGGTCGCGGTTTTGGTCATGATATGGAAGCCTACGTTCTTCTCGACGTAACGCATTTGGGTCGTGAAAAAATCATGAGAGACTTACCTCAAATTCGCCATATTGGTCTTTTATTTGAGAACATGGACTTGATTGAAAAACCGATTGCCATTCGTCCGACAGCGCACTACTCCATGGGCGGTATTCACGTTGAGAGTCTTGATACCATGGCAACACCGGCTCCGGGTCTTTTTGCGGCAGGTGAGGCAGCGTGTGTCTCCATTCACGGTGCAAACCGTTTGGGCGGTAACTCTTTGTGTGATGCAACGGTTACTGGAAAAATTGCAGGTGATAATGCTGCTGAGTATGCTGCAAAAGCAGACTTTGGTGCAGGAAAACGTCTGAATGATTTAACCCTAAAATGGATCAGCCACTTTAAAGAAATTACAGGCTCAAATAAAGGTAATGTCAACGATATGTATGCACTTCGTGAAGAACTCGGTGCTGCAAACTGGTACAACATGGGAATTTTTCGTACTGAAGCAAAAATGCTCGCCCTTGCTGACAAGCATACAGAATTGCAAGCGCGTTACGATGCCCTTCGCATCCCAAACGCAAACCCAATATGCAATACGGCATTTACAGAGTATGTTGAACTTGGTAACTTATTACTCGCATCTCGCGCAGCGCTCATGGGTGCTACTGCGCGTAAAGAATCACGTGGTTCACACTTCAGAGAAGATTATTTGAAGCGCGACGATGAGAATTTCCTTAAACACTCAATGGTCACAATGGATGAGAGCGGTAAAATGCACTTAGCATGGAAAGATGTTGTGGTCGGTCAGTTCAAAATTGAAGAGAGGAAATACTAATGAAATTTATCATTGATCGCTTTGATGGCAAAAAAAATTATCAACAAACGTATACGGTTGAGAAAAAGGATATTGAAGCATTAACCTTGCTTGGTACTTTGCTTTTTATTAAACAACATCTTGATCTTACACTCAATTTCACAGCATCCTGTCGTATGGCCATTTGTGGTGCGTGTGGTGTGCGTGTCAATGGGCACTCCTACCTTGGTTGCGACACTAAAATGACAGAGCTTTTTGAAGAGTACAAAGATGCTGACATGTTCCAGATTTCTCCACTCGCAAACTATACCGTTCTTTCTGATCTTGTCGTAGATTGGGAGCCTGCGATCGAGAATTTACGGAAAATAAAACCGGGTCTTGTCGCTAAAGATAAATTCTCAGAAAAAGAGGGTTGTGTTCAAAATCAAGAAGAGTACGATCGTATTGTCAAACAATGGGATTGTATTTTATGTGGCGTGTGTGCTTCTGAGTGTAATAAACTTACCGCAGATCGCTCTGATTATATGGAACCATTCGTCTTTACGCAAGCATGGCGTCTTGCTAATGATTCACGTAGTAAAGATCCAATGACGAATGTAAAACCAGCCGTAGCGAATGGTCTATGGAATTGTGTTCATTGCCATGAGTGCACGAATCGTTGTCCTAAACATATTAGTGCTGCGGAGGACATTGCAGGCTTACGTGCATTAGCATTAAGAAAAGGTCTTAACAGTGGTGTTGGTCCAGCGCATGCTAAATCGTTCTATACAGATTTAGTGGAAGATTCAGGACGACTCAATGAAATCCGACTTGCGCTTAGAACAGAAGGTGTCAGTACAGCACTTCGCGCAGGAACCGCTATTACACTTATGCGTGCAGGTAAAATGAATCCACTCGAAATTTTTGGTGGTCATGAGATTGAAGGTCATAAAGAGTTAGTAAAAATGATTGAAGCAGCGCATGCTGCAAACAAGGAGTAACGTATGCAAAATGAATTTGCTTTTTTCCCCGGATGCGTGCTTACTCAAGCCGCTATCGAAGCTAAAATGTCCATTGAGGCAATCGCCCCTATATTAGGTATTAAACTGAAAGAGATTAAGGGATGGAGTTGTTGTGGTGCTTCTCAAGCGCAAGATGTGGATCCATTGGCAACTCTAGTTGCTAATGCAAGAAATCTAGCGTTGGCTGAGCAGATGAAATTACCCGTTTTAACAACATGTAGTACCTGTCTGCTGATGTTGCGTCGTGCAAAAGCACAGCTTGATGGTGGCGAAAAAGAGCGTATCAATACGTTCCTTGCCAAAGGCAATATGAACTATCAAGGTACGAGTGAAGTGACCAGTCTTCTTTGGGTATTGGCGCAAAATACAGAGCTAATCAAGTCTAAAGTAAAAAAACCTCTCACGGGTCTTAAAGTCGCCGTTTTTTATGGTTGTCACAGTGTGAGACCTGCAAAAGATTTAGGTTTTGAAAGCTCCGTCAATCCAACCAGCTTTGAAACGGTTGTGAAAGCATTAGGCGCAGAGGTAGTACCTTTTGAAAAACGTTTGGATTGTTGTGGATTCCATGCGGTTTATCCAGCAGAGAAGTCTGCAATGAAAATGACCAGTGGCATTGTGAACAGTGCTGCTAAAAGTCAAGCAGACTGTGTGGTCACACCATGTCCATTGTGTCAAATGCAATTAGATATCTATCAAGAGGATGCACAAGATACAACGAAGTCAAAAGCACGTGTTCCAGTCCTTCACCTTTCACAATTAGTAGGTCTAGCGCTGGGTGTTCCTGCTAAACAATTGGGGCTTGATTATAATGTTATTAATACGAGTAAATTAGGATAAGGTTGTTGGTTTCGCCGAGTGATAAGCCTTGTTTGTGTCATTCGGTGAAATCTCATTTGCATTTCTAGGTATGTTGAAAATCGTTTTGACGATCTTCTTTTTTCATGTCTTGAAAATACTACACTAATCTTAGGAGTATACAGCTATGTTAAAGTTCTTTTCTAAAATTACGTCAGTTACATTTATAACTCTTTTATTGGCATTGGGAGTGCAGGCGGCAACCATTGAAGTGATCAGCTCGGGTGCTTTTTATGCAACGATGAATGAATTAAAACCTATCTTTGAAGAAAAAACGGGGCATACAATTCACCTCTCTTCTGGTTCATCGATGGGGGCTTCCGAGACGTCTATCCCCAATCGTCTGAAGCGAGGCGAAACTTTCGATCTTATCATCCTTGCAAGTAACCAGTTGGATAAAATGATTGCCGATGATTTTGCCGTCAAAGGAAGCAGGGTAGATCTCATTCACTCCTCAATCGGTATGATGGTTAAAAAGGGTCAACCAAAGCCAGATATTAGTACCCAAGCAAAATTTGACAAGGTTCTATTAGAGGCAAAATCCATTGGATACTCTGCAAGTGCGAGTGGAACACATCTGAGTGAAAACATCTTTCCTCATTTTGGAGAGAGTGTCAAAGCTAAATCGAAGCTGATTGTGGGTGATCGTGTTGCCACATGGGTTGGACGTGGTGATCTGGAAATCGGTTTTCAACAAGTGAGTGAAATCGTTCCTTTTACAGGAGAAAATGGCAGTGTTGATTTGGTGGGTCCTATCCCCGCTCCTTATCAAAAAGTGACTATCTTCTCCATCGGTGTTGCAAAAGGAAGTAAAGAGCCAGCAGCAGCGCAAGAGCTCGTTAAATTTCTTACCGCTAAGGAAAATTTTCCTCGTTTGATAGCGCAAGGTCTTATCCCAGCAGCGGTCGCACACGATACTGCCAAATAAGTATTTCTCTCTATGAAAGAGGTAGGTGGGTCTTTATCATTGACTAAAGACCCTCTTTTATTCTCATCAGCGTGTAATTGACATGTCGTATGCAAATAAAATATTTTCACTTTAAAGAAAGTTCTAATCATGCTTAAGTTACGATAGCCTAACTTTTAATTTAAGGCTTTGTATTATGAATAGAATACGAAATATTGCAATTTTCTCAAAACTGAATGATGCACAACTTGAAAAGCTCAAAAAGATTTCGCTTATCAAGAAATTCAAAGCCAAAGAGATTTTATTCTACGAAGGCGATGCCCCTATCTATCTGTATGTCCTGCTTCAAGGCACACTGAAAGTTTACAAAACCAACCACAAAGGTCAGCAGATCTTTTTGCATCAGTTTTATCCCGGTGGTTTGGTAGCAGAACTAGCTAATTTTGAAAATATCCCGTACCCAGCAACGGCGGAGTTTATGAGTGACAGCGAAGTGTTACGCATCGACTATAAGGCGTTGGAGCATGACTTTTTTAAAAATCCTGATATTTCCTTTGAAATTATCAAATCCCTCATTGCTAAGCATAAAATCCTCATTGATGTTATTCAAAAAGAGGTTATTTTAACCGCCGATGCCAAAGTGGCGAAGTTTATTTTGGAAAATGGCGAACTCTTTAAAACGCTCAAAAATACCCAAGTAGCTTCCATTTTGAACCTGACTCCCGAGACACTTTCCCGCACCCTTTCTAAATTCAAAACCTCAGGGCTTATCGAGCTTGATGAGCAGCATCACATTCACGTTCTTAAACCTCAAAAACTGGAGGAAGTCCTTTAAGTTGTTAGACACTCACTTGACATAAGTCAAGGTTTTTTTTCGCCTTTCTTTATACAATACCCGAAAGCTTTCAATAGATTATTTTATTAAAGATATATTAATAAAAATAGGAGGTTGCGAGTCTTGGTTCGAAGTTGGCGTTGTTCCTTTACATGTAAAAGAACACAGAACATTAGATTTCTTATGCGAAGTTGGTTTCGTAAGGCGTCTATGAAGGAGGAAATGTGAAAAGTAGTAATTTCCTAAAGTACACGGCACTCTTGGTTTTTGCCATTGCCATTGGCTTTTTTGCCTATATGGTGAATGCATCCAAAGCGCTGTCGTATCTCTCCCATGATCCCAAAGCCTGTATCAACTGTCACGTCATGAATACACAATATGCAACATGGCAACACAGTTCACATGCGAGGGATGTTGGGTGTATCGATTGTCACTTACCACGGGATAATATGGTCAATAAGTACATTGCAAAAGCACGTGATGGGTATAACCACAGTGTTGCTTTTACGTTCAATACGTACAAAAACGCCATTAAAATCAGTGATGATGGAGCGAAGAGAGTTCAGGAGAATTGTATTTCGTGTCATGCGAGTTTAACCTCACAAATGGTTAAAAATGCCGATGCAAATCATAATTATGACGATCCAAGTGTAGCAACGGGCAGACGTTGTTGGGAGTGTCATAAAGGTGTACCACACGGTAAAGTCAGAGGTTTGACGACTACGCCAAATAATCTTGGCGTTAAAGAAGTTCAGTAAAAGGAGAAATAATGATGAAGTTTAAAGTGTTACTTGTTGGCTCATTGGTCGCTATCGGCGCAATGGCATTATTGGCTGGCAACATAACTGAAAAAGAGAAACAACGCGTCGAATTGGCTAAAGCTCCAAGCGAAGCAGGCATCGAAGGTAAAGCAAAAAGTGAAGAGTGGGCAAAATACTATCCAAGAGAGTTTGATTCTTGGAAGAAAACCAAAGAGCAAGACACTCTCAAAGACATGCTCGATAAAAAACCTTATCTTGTTGTTGCGTGGGCTGGGTATCCTTTTTCCAAAGATTATAACGCTCCACGTGGCCATTATTATGCCATTCAAGATAATGTCAATTCCCTTCGAACGGGCGCTCCAACGGATGCCAAAACAGGTCCTTTGCCAACGGCATGTTGGACATGTAAATCACCTGATGTTCCTCGTTTGATCGAAGAAGACGGTGAACTTGAGTTTTTTACAGGTAAATGGGCAAAATACGGTGCACAAGTGGTTAATCCAATTGGCTGTGCAACCTGCCACGATGACAAAACAGCGCAGTTAAGCGTTCGTGTTCCTCATCTTAATCGTGGCTTGCAAGCAGCTGGACTTAAAACATTCGAAGAGTCTACGCACCAAGAGAAACGCTCTTTGGTTTGTGCTCAATGTCACGTAGAGTACTACTTCAAAAAGACAGAGTGGAAAGATGCACAAGGAGCTGATAAAACAGCCATGGTTGTCACCCTTCCTTATGGCAAAGGTTTAACCGTAGAAGCAATGGAAAAATACTATGATGAGATCAATTTCTCTGACTGGGTACATGGCATTTCTAAAACACCTATGATTAAAGCACAACATCCTGACTGGGAACTTTGGAGAACAGGAATTCATGGACAAAAAGGTGTTTCATGTGCAGATTGTCACATGCCTTATACCCAAGAAGGTTCTGTCAAATATTCTGATCACAACATTGGAAATCCTCTTAAAAATATGGATAAAAGTTGTATGAACTGCCATAGAGAGAGTGAAGATAAACTCAAAGGTATCGTACAACAAAAAATGGAGCGAAAAGATTTCATGATGGATATTGCTTTTGATAATATTGCAAAAGCGCATCTTGAAACAGGCAAAGCGATGGAAGTAGGCGCAAGTGATGATGAGCTTAAAGAGATTCGTACACTCATCCGCCATGCTCAATGGAGAGGTGATATGGCAATTGCAGGTCATGGTGCATTCTTCCATGCTCCTGAAGAGGTTTTACGACTTTTGGGATCTGCGAATGAACAAGCCCAACAAGCACGTCTAAAATTGGTGAGTGTTCTTGCCAAACATGGTGTGATGGACTATATGGCACCTGATTTTGATACCAAAGAAAAAGCACAAAAAATCGCAAAAGTCAATCTTCAAGCTGAAATTGATGCGAAGTTGAAATTTAAAGAAACACTTGAGAAAGAGTGGAAAAAAGAGGCTGCTGCAAAAGGCAGATTGGCTCCAAATTCCGTTGCTCTTGACCCTGCGGTTGATGTGAAATCGTCTTACTTCGACAAAACGAAGAAGTAACTTCTAAACAAGAGAGAGACCTATCTCTCTCTTGCCTTGTGATATACTAAAACTTCCAATGGCACTTTTAGTGTGTCACACACTCATTTCCAAGGACAAACGTGTTGCTCAAAGTTTTTGGCTCTTATAAAACGACATTGTTTTTACTTTTCATTTTAGCCGTAGGTGCCGCGGTAGCAACCTTTGTTGAAAATGATTTTGGCACAGCTGTAGCGCGTCATTATGTTTATAATGCCATTTGGTACGAAGCATTTTTAACTCTAGGCGCGCTCAACCTTGCTATCGTACTTTACCGCTCCAAAATGATTTTACATGTAAGCCGCTTTACCTTTCATGCTGCGTTTATTCTCATCCTCATCGGTGCAGGACTGACCCATTTTTTAGGTGTGGATGGCGTGATGAAAATCCGCGAAGGCGCAAGCTCCAACGTCATCTTCTCCAATGCGAATAATGCAGAAATCACCCTTCCTTTTGCCCTGCATCTCAACCATTTTGAGCTAGAGCGCTACTACGGCAGTCGCTCTCCTTCGGCATATACGAGTGATGTTCAAGTACGTGATGGTAACACAAGTTTGGATGCCAAGATATTTATGAACCATACGCTCACTTACAAAGGGTACAAATTTTTTCAAACCTTTTATGATCCCGATGAAAAAGGCACGATTCTCTCCGTCACCAAAGACCCAGGTGTTGAGGTGACGTATGTGGGGTATGCGCTCCTTTTTTTAGGGTTGATCTTTAATCTTTTAGATCCCAAATCACGTTTTCGCAAACTCATTGCCGAAGTTAAGAGCAGTTCACTTCTTGTGCTGCTTGCTTTGGTGGTGCAAACACCTTTATGGTGTGAGAGTGACTATGTTCAAAACTATCTGAGTGAGCATCAGGCTAAAAGCAAAGAGGTCAGTGACGCATTTGGCAAACTGGTCGTGCAGTCGCGCATGGGGCGCATGAAGCCGTTTGATACGCTCTCCCAAGAGGTGTTGTATAAACTCAGTGGTAAAAATAGTTTGTACGATATGGATGCCATGCAAATTGCCCTTGGCATGCTTTCCCATCCAACGCTGTGGAAAAACCTTCCGATGATTCAGACCAAAACGCCGAAACTTCGAGCATTTATTGGCATTCCAAACGATCAAAAACTCGCTTCCTTTAATGACTTTTTTAACGGACACCGCTACAAATTAGAGGCTGAACTTCAAAAAGCAATGGCGATGAAACCCAGCCAGCGTGGCACATTTGAGAACGATCTCATTAAAGTCGATGAGCGCCTCAGCATCGCGTTTATGCTTTATCAAGGCGTTCTGTTTAAAATCTTTCCTCTGCCCAATGATGTGAACCACACATGGCTTGCCTTTGAGCAGATATTTGCGCAATTAAAGGGTGATGAAGCCGAAAAATTGCAAGAGAGTTCCACCGCATTTATCGAGGCACTGTTTGAGCGAGATTATGACAAAGCGCTTTTACATGTAAAGACATTTTCACAGTTTCAAAGCCACTATGGCGCTGATATTATGCCTTCATCCACGCACATTAAAATGGAGATACTCTTTAACAAACTGATGATTTTTGAGCGTTTAACCTTGGCGTATGTACTCTTAGGTTTACTGCTTTTAGGCGTCGCATTTGGGCGAGTTTTTGCTCCCAAAACCTTTACATGTAAACTGAATCGTCCGCTCTTTTTCATCGTCGCAACGCTGTTTGTCGTGCATACGTGTGGGCTCGCTCTGCGCTGGTATGTGAGCGGTCATGCGCCTTTGAGCGATACCTACGAGTCTATTGTTTATATTGCGTGGTCGTGTCTGCTTTTTTGCATGCTCTTTATGCGCACTTCGCTTTTTGCACTCTCTGGCTCGGTGATGATGGCGGGCATTTTTATGTTTGTCGCACACCTAGGGCACATTGACCCAGAGATCACCAATCTTGTGCCCGTTTTAAAATCGTTTTGGCTTAGCGTACATGTCTCCATCATCACCGCCAGTTACGGCTTTTTAGCACTGGGGTGTGCGTTGGGTTTTTTCACGCTGATTCTCTTTACATGTAAACGCTCCAGCCAAACCGTTGCGACCATCAAACACCTGACGTCCATCAATGAAATCACTCTGATTTTGGGCTTGAGCCTTCTGGTCATTGGTAACTTTTTAGGCGGCATTTGGGCGAATGAATCGTGGGGACGGTATTGGGGTTGGGACCCTAAGGAGACGTGGGCGTACATTTCTATTTTAGTCTATACGATCATTTTACATGTAAGACTGATTCCCAAATTTTATTCGCACTATCTCTTTGCTGTATTTTCGCTTCTAGGCTTTGCGTCGATCTTGATGACATACTTTGGCGTGAACTTTTACCTTGCAGGCATGCACTCCTACGCTACGGGCGATCCTGTGCCGATTCCGCTTTGGGTTTATGTGTGTAGTGGCGTGGTCGCAGGTTTGATTATACTGTCGTATAAGAATAGACTTCTTTTGAAGTCTTCTGATGCGTAGCATCAAGCTTTAGTGCCTTAGTGGCTAACGTAGCTTTGAAAGCTTTGCTTGAAAAGCGTTGTAAAATAAAAATTTAAAGGAAGAAAAATGAATAAAATTAAATTACTAGCATTTTCACTTGCGCTCATCGGTAACCTTTCCGCAGGTGATATCTATGAAGGAACGGTAGTCGATACGGTCGATGGCGGTGGTTACACATACTTGCAGATTGACGATACCAAGAAAAAATACTGGGTTGCCGTTGAGGGAACGAAGGTTGAAAAAGGAACTGAGGTTCGTTTTACCGAGGAATTACGTGCTAAAAACTTTGAGAGTAAATCCTTAAACCGTACCTTTGATGAGGTTGTCTTTGCTTCGAACCTTCAGTACCGCACTAAAGTACCAGAAGCCGGCAATCTTGCGCTTATTAGCGAGCAAGTCAAAGAGTCTCCTTACAAACAAAAGGATACAATGAGTGTTAAAGAGGCATGGGAAAAACGTGCAAGCCTCAAAGACAAAACGATTAGCATTCGTGGCAAGGTTGTCAAAGCTTCACAGAACATCATTTCACGTAACTGGATTCATATTCAAGATGGTACGGGTGAGGGAAGTGAAGTAGGACGCATCGTCTTTACATCAAAAGAACTCCCAAAAGTGGGAGATATTGTAACTGCTACGGGTGTTGTTACGGTTGATAAGGACTTTGGTTCGGGATATTTTTATAAAATTATTGTTGAAAATGCTACATTTACTAAATAAATTATTGTAAAGAGAGTTCAATGGCAAATGATTCTTTATCACTTATTGCTTCATTGCCACTGTTCGATGCGTTAGAACAAGAAGACATCGAGAAGATCGCCTCCTTTTGCAGTGTACGTCATCACAAAGCAGGTGACGTACTTTTTTATGAGAGAGACACCAAAGATGCAATCTATTACATTATCAACGGTTCGGTTAAATTTTACAAGGTCGATCGATTTGAGAATGAAATCTTTCTCTACAAACTCTACTCCAACTCCCTCATTTTCAATGTCTCCAAGCTGATCGACAGCTTTTTTATCAGCTGTTATGCCAATGCGGAATTTTTGGAAGACAGTATGGTGCTTTCCATCCAGAGCGAGCCTTTTCGTACGATGATTTATGCCAATCACCGCTTGATGACAAAGATTTTGGAAGAGTCGTTTAAGATGATTCAGCAGATGCAGTGTATCATTAGCCGTGATGTTGTGTTTGATGGAACGGCAAAAGTGGCGCATATGCTTGTTAATGAGCTTGAGACGTTTAATCGCCTAAAAAAACATGAAATTGCCTATATGCTACACATTCAACCCGAGACACTTTCACGTATTTTAAACAAACTCACCCGTAATGGAACGATTGAAATCGAAAAAAACAGTGTGGTGATCTTGAATATTCAAGAATTAAAAGAGATTTATGAGTAGGACATTATGATTAAGCCAACAACCATTAGCACCAAAATGAAATTAGCAGGTGGACTGCTCTCTTTCGTGATTATTTTCATCATCTCACTCACTGTGATGATGAATCAGATGAGCAAAAAAGACTCGTATATCATCAACATTGCAGGTAAGCAGCGCATGCTTTCGCAAAAAATTAGCAAAGAGACTTTTTTCATCGTACATCGCCATACCAATGACTTTCGAGAGCTAAACACGGCTGTCAACTTGTTTGAGAGCAGTCTTAAAGACCTTTTGTATGGAAATGATACCAAAGGCATTTATGCTCCACAAAATGAACGCATCCAAGCCAAACTGGAAGAGGTGATGAGCTTGTGGATTCCCTTTCGCTTGGAAGTAGAAGCGCTTAAAACAGGCATCGAAGATGTACGTCCCGATATGGAAGTGCTCACGCCGCGCATCGAAAAACTCCTCATCCTTTCCGATAACGTTGTTCAGCACATGGTCGTAGCCAATCTCAGTAATATTCACATTGATCTCTCAGGTCGCCAGAGAATGCTCTCACAACGCATGGGACTTTACGTCAATCGTTATTTGAGGACAGCAAATGCCCAAGATTTACTGGTCTATGCCGATGCTAAGGCACTGTATAACAAAACGATAAAGAGCTTTTTAGATGATCCTGCGGTCAAAAATGTTCCGACTGTCTATGCGATTGTGAAAGAAAATAACGCCTATTGGGAAGAGTACAGTGTTTATTTAGACCATCTTATTGCTGTAGAGAGTGAGATTAACAAGCACATGGCGTTTGTGTATGAAAAAAATGTTCAACTGCTCAATGCCATGGATGATGCTGTTTGGCTCTATACCAATCACAGTGAAGCGAAGAACGATATGTTCCTCAAATTTCAGTACATTGCACTTCTTATTGGGCTCATTATTATCGTCTATGCGTTTGTGATGACCAAAGAGGTTATCGAGCATTTAGATGGGTTTGTGCAAAAAGCCAAAGAGTTGGCACATGGCGATATTAATAGCTTTACTGGACACAATGTTACGCTCTCTGCCAACGGTGAAGATGAGCTAAAAGAAGCTTCTTCGCATATTTCACTCTTTGTTCAAAAAGTCAATCTTGCGATGAAAGATTCCGAAGATGCTCTCAAAAAAGCAGAAAATGCAGTCTCTCAACTTCAACAGCTTGCTGAAGATGTGGAAGATGTCATCGAAGATATGGGGATTGATGAACATGATAAAAAAACATTTGACAAAAATGTTAATGCCACGGAAGACATCGCTATTCAGTCCGCAGAAAATCTTATCCATGTCAATCGCATGTTGCAAAAGCTTAAAAAAAGCCTCAATGCGATGGTCGATAGCGGCAATCAAGTAGACGAAAAAAAGGACGTGTAACAATTTATTTAAACTCTTAATGTATCATATTTAAAAGATTGCACAAGAGGCTTGAATGAAAAAAATTTACATTATTCATGGTTATTTTGCTTCACCAACGGATCATTGGTTTCCATGGTTTGTCGAAAAAGTTCATGCCGATTATGGCATAGAAGTTGAAGTGTTACGTATGCCAACACCCGATACTCCTGACATGGATGAATGGCTGGAAAAACTTCACGATAAAATCGGCATGCCGAGCAACGAGACGTTTATCATCGCGCACAGTTTAGGCTGTATCACCCTTTTGCATTACCTAGATACGCTTCAAGAGAATTTTGCCCTTGGCGGTATGATCTTAGTCTCTCCTTTTGATAAACCGCTCGAAGTTTTTCCCAATCTTAATTCGTTTGTTGATATTACGCTGAATTTTTCCAAGCTCTCCCGCAGTGTCGCTCAAAAGTATGTCATCTTTTCCGACAACGATATGTACGTGCCGCCCTTTATAAGCAAGACTATAGGCGTTAAACTTGACAGCGCCCTTCTTGAAATCCCTCGCGGCGGTCACTTTTTGGGCATTGAAGGGTTTGAAACATTTCCTGAACTGTATGAAATTTTTAAAACAATGCTGGCAAAAAGATAACTTGAGTTCAAAGTTCTTCGTGTAAAAGTTTGATACCAAGCGCTAAAAAAAGCGCACCAATACTTCTATTGAACCAAAGTGCAAAGGTATGATGCGCTTGTAATTTTGAGATAAAGACCATCGACAACCACGCGACAATGATATTCCAGACTGTGCCATTGATGTCAAATAAAATACCTAAAAACAGCATACTCAATGCCTTGTTATTGGATGCAATATCTACAAATTGCGGTAAAAATGCAAGGAAAAAAAGTGCTACTTTGGGGTTGAGCATATTGGTAAGAAAGCCTTGCCAAAAGATATTTTTTAAGGTTTGATGACCGGTTTTTGTTTTTACATGTAAAGGGGTTTGCGTTGAGCGTAATATCGTGATACCAATGTAAATCAAATAAGCGGCACCGATGCTTTTAATAATGCTAAATGCCATTGCCGAGGTTGCGAGCAAAGCTGAAAGTCCAATCGTTGTTGCGAAGATATGCACCAGACATCCCGTACCAATACCAAGGGCTGCAAAAAATCCCGCACGAAATCCTTGCGTACTGGAACGTCCGACAATATACAGCGTATCAACGCCTGGTGTCATATTTAAAAGCAAGCCTGAAAGGATGAAAAGCCAAAGATCATGCGTCCCTAACATGGATTATCTCCTGTCCATAAAACTATCAGTAAATTATACTCAATTTATTTTTGGTGTGTTTTATAGCGTTTAACCAAATGTTTTGGTGAAACACCACACCAGTATAAAAAGCTTAAAACACGGTTGCGAAGGGTGGTGTAAACGATGCCTTCTTTCTGCCATCTTCTGGATGACGTTAAGACTTTGGATTTTAAAAGGGCGATCTTTTCACCTTGTTTTTGAATGCGTTTCATCATCTCCACATCTTCCATGAGCGGAATTTCTGCGTAGCCACCGAGGTTTCTAAAAAAAGAAGTTTTAAAAAATTGGGCTTGGTCGCCGTAAGGGATTTGAGAAAAAGAGGTGCGAAGATTTGCCATGGTTTCGATGAAACGAAGGACAACGTTGGCATCATCAATCCCCAGTGAAAAAGCGCCCGCTTTGTTTACATGTAAAGATTCTTGGATGAGCGTGTCCCATGCGTTTGGAAGCAGAGTATCGGCATGTAAAAAAAGCACAATGTCTCCCCGTGCTTTGCGTGCGCCTTCATTCATCTGGGAGGCTCTTCCTTTTGGGGCAAAGACGATGTGAACATCTTGTAAGGCTAAATGCTCCACCGTTGTTTTTTCCTGTGTGTCGACCACGATAATTTCGTAGTTTTTATTTTGTGCCATCTCTCTCAAATGTGCTAGGGTTTTCAGCAGTGTTTCGTCTTCATGGTATACGGGGATGATGACACTGATGTGGGGCAATGTGCCTAAAATACGCTGTGCGAAGTGTGTCAGAGGTGTCGTAAACGCTTTACATGTAAAAACACGCAGGTCATCCAATGTGTCGATGTCAGAAAGCATCGCCCCTTTGGCAACGCGAAGATGTGCCATCTTTGAAAGCGTTTTAGCATAGACATCGTTTTGGCTGTAGGTAATGCCTTTAAACGCCTCTTGGCAAAAGGTGTCAGCATGAAAACCAATGAGATAATACCCGCCATCTAGCGTAGGAGAGAGTAGGGCATCGTTGGAAGAAAGTAAGTCAAACGCTTCTTTTAAAAGGAGTTCATCCACTTCGGGAATATCCGAACCCACTAAAATAGCGCGTTCATATCCTTGTGCAAATACTGTTTCAAAGGCATTTTTCATGCGCTCACCCAAGTCCTTGCCGCTTTGATACAAGAGAGGTTTATGTTCCACATAAGCAGGTAAAGACATACGTGCTTCATCATCATACGCCACGATAACATCGACATCGTGTGGTAGCGTTATGCTGAGCAGTTGTTCACACATTAAGCGGTAAAGTATGGTAGCGTTTTCATCGCCAATATGCTCAGCAAGGCGTGTTTTTACTCGACCAACAAGGGGCGCTTTCATAAAAAGAATTAGTGCGTTTTGGCGCATAAATGCCGCTCCACAATAGCGATAAATTCTTCCACACTCTTTACATGTAAAAAGTGTTCAACCAGCTCTATGCTCAGGTTTTCACACAGCGCATAGGCTTTTGTTTTGGCTTTTTTAGAACGAATTGCTTCAAGAGGTTTAGCTTTGGCAGGGACGACCAAACGGCGCGAAAGCTCTGCTCCACAAAAGCCGACACTCTGCTTTAAAATGTGTTCAGGTACGCCACCCACTTTTTTTTCAAAGGATCTCCACAAGGCGGAAATGATGGGTTTGAATTGGAGAGGTTTTTTCTCAAAAAGGGTGTAGATTTCTCCCAAAAGGATGTGCGCTAAAAGTGTTCCCACATCAAAGCCCAAAGGACCAAATAAAGAGAATTCTGCATCGATGATGGCGAGGTTTTCATGCTTTGTCATGATAGAACCTGTGTGCAAATCACCATGAAGTAAACACTCTTTTTCCGTTTGAAAGAGGTTTAAAAGAAGGTCAATATTTTGCAGAAAAAGGGCACTTTTGGGTTTAGGGCAAAAGTAAGAAGGCAAGACTAAAGCAGGGTGATTGGCAATATAAGGGAAGATGAAAATATACTCTTCGCTGATGCGTTTAAGGGTGGTATTTTCATAGTAATTGGCATCTTGTTTTGGTGGTGTTTTAGCGTAGAGCGTTGCCAAAAATGAGCCCAGTTTCGTGTAAATGGAGAGCGGAATAAACTGATCTAACTGTGCGCTTTGCAAGAGTTTATATCCTACAAGGTCTTCCATCGCAAAGCAAAATGCCGCTTCATCACAATGGTAAAGGTTCGGAATGAAGGATGGTGCGATAGTTTTAAAGTAAGAGAGCGTGTGCATTTCCACACAGATACGCTCTTGGGGTAAGGGAAAATCTTCACCAAGCAGCCTAAGATAGGGCGCTGCGTATTTGAGTATGAGTGTTTTTCCCTTTTCATCGTAGAGGCGAAAGATAAAATTTAAGTTACCGTCTCCAATTTCACTGACATGCAAAGGAGCGTGGTTGAAAAATGTGTTTAAAGCCGTTGTTTTCTTGACATAGTCGATCACCTCGTTTTCGGTTTGCATGTCCAAAATCCTCCCATGTAAAAGCGCCATTATAGCAAAAACAGTCAACAAACATTGACCGTGTTAACCTTTTTCTAAGTCGTAACAGTTTATCATGTCGGATAACTCATGTAATGGCTTAAGGTTTAAGCGTACATCAAAAGTGACATGAAACTGCTCTTTTTGATACTTCCCAAAATCCTTACATGTAAAAATCCCTTTTAGGAGAACAGATGAAACTTGCTTCATTGTTTGTGTTGCCGATTGCGGCTTTATTATTGATTGGTTGTGGTGGTGGAAAGGTTAAAGAAAACTCAAAATACAACTACATTACAGCGGATGAGACAGCAAAATTGATACGCGAAGATGCTTCCAAAATCGTTCTTGTTGATATTCAAGAAAAACCTGATTTTGATGAAGAACACTTAAAAGGCGCTTTGGCGACGTATGCGTACCCTGTGAAAACAGAAGATGAAAAAGCAAGACTAGCAGCACTTCTTCCAGAGATTAAAGAGGGTCAAAAAGTGATTATTGTTTGTCCACGAGGCGGTGGAGGAGCGGATCGCGCGTATGATTTCTACCTTTCAAAAGGTGTTAAAAAAGATAACCTTTTAACCCTCAAAGATGGACAATACGGTTGGCCACGCGATAAAGTCAAAGATGTTTTAGCCGTTAGCAAATAATGTTCAAACCACGCAAAATCGCGATACTGCTCTTTGTCGGTATCGCGCTCACCCTTCTTTTTACGTGCCCACAAAGCCGAAACTATTTTTTTGATGTAGTAGGGCTATTTGAAGGTCTTGATATTGAAAAAATCAAAGCGTACATCCTCTCTTTTGGTATTTTAGCACCACTGATCTCCTTTGCCTTGATGGTTTTCCAAGCCGTTGTCGCTCCTTTGCCCGCATTTCTCATCACCTTTGCCAATGCGGCGCTGTTTGGTTGGGTGTACGGAGCCGCACTTTCATGGGTAAGTGCTATGGTGGGTGCCCTTTTGTGCTTTTACATCGCCAAGTTTTTAGGGCGTGAAGTGGTTGAAAAATTGACCAGCAAGATGGCGTTAGAGAGTGTCGATGCTTTTTTTGAAAAACATGGCACGTATGCGATTTTGATTGCACGTCTTTTGCCTTTTATCTCGTTTGATGTGGTCAGTTACGCCGCAGGACTGACGTCTATGAGTCTTCGTTCTTTTTTGATCGCTACGGGCGTGGGACAACTGCCTGCAACATTGATCTACTCGTATGCGGGAGAAATGCTGACCGGTGGTGCTCAAACGATTGTGTATGGACTTTTGATCTTATTTGCCCTTTCACTTTTGATTTATTTGATTAAGCGGGTGTATCGTGGAAAATAAAATCAAAGCGTATGAGCGTGAGTGTGTGGATTGTAGGAGTTGTATGAAGGGTTGTCCGATGTTGTACAGCTTTACCATCTCTCCCAAAAAATTGCTCACCAAATTCACCACGGAGATTCCAAGCTCTCAGATGGCGTTTTCATGCGCAAATTGTGGTTTATGTGCACATGCATGTCCACGTGATATTGACTTTGGCGCGATCTTTACGGCTTCTAAGAAGAACTACGCTGAAGATAAAAAAGTGTTGAAAAAGTATGGCTATGGTGGCGTGATATTCCATCAAAAAAGTAGTTTTTCAAAACTTTTTTCTACTACAAAAAAGTTTACAACTGGAGAGTACACCCATATGGCATTTATGCCTGGATGTGCGCTAAGCTCGTACTCTCCGAACCTCGTTCACACCGTTTTTAATTACTTACAATCCAAATGTTCTGGCATTGGTATCATTCAACAATGCTGTGGCACACCCACTCGTGTTATGGGCGATATGGCACAATTTAAAATCTACCACTCACAGCTTGAAGCAGACCTAGATAAAATGGGTGCGACCACCGTTGTGACAGCCTGTGAAAACTGTTTTATGAGCATTAAAACCTATGCCCCACATATTAAAATCGTTTCACTTTATTCACTGTTAGCGCAGATTGGACTTCCAGAAAGCGCCAAAGACCGCCATAAAAATACCCTGAAAATGGCACTGCATGACCCGTGCCCCACACGGTATGAAAAAGAGATTCATAAAGACGTTCGTACCCTTTTAGCACAGATAGGTTTACCTTTTGAAGAGTTCAAACAAAATCGTGAGAAGACGCTTTGTTGCGGAAGCGGAGGTATGTTGGAGCTGACCAATTCTGCTTTAGCGCATGAGCAAATGCGCACGCGTGCCAACCAAACAGAGTGCGAAAGCATCGTCAGTTACTGCCAAAGTTGCGCGGAGTCGATGAGTCATGGGGGTAAAAATGGCGTGCATCTGCTCGATCTTATTTTTAACCCCACCTTTGAGATGAAGCAAAAAGAGCAGGGAACTTTAAAAAAATGGTATAACCGTTTTACATCACGTCAAATGATCAGCGCTCTAAAGGATAACACATAAAAAAGGTCATACTTTTTTTAGCCTTTGGCATTGTGATGTTTGTCTTTTATAAAAATGGCGTGCTCTCTTACGCACAAGTTGAGTCCATCAAAACGTTTGTACTTGGCTTTGGTATTTACGCACCGCTTATTTTCATAGCTCTTTTTACGCTTGCACCGCTTATCTTCTTTCCTGATGGTATTTTAGCACTTGCGGGCGGGCTCATTTTTGGCTTTGCATGGGGGAGTTTTTACATCATTTTAGGCGCACTGTGTGGCGGTACATTGTCGTTTTACCTTGCACGACTTTACAGCCATAAAATGCGTGAAAAATTGGCGCATGAAAAACTGATTCATTTTCAAAAAAGCGTTCAAAAGCATGGTTTTGTGATGATTTTACTGCTTCGTTTAGTCCCCCTTGTGCCGTTTAACATCATCAGTTACAGCGCTGGGTTCTCAACGATTCGCTACCGTGATTTTTTCTTTGCAACGCTTTTGGGTATGATGCCAGGAGTTTTAGTGTACGCCAATATCGGCGCGCAATCGCTAAGTTTTGGAAGCCAAGAGTTTTACCTCTCTGTGGTATTATTGGTTGTGCTAGTGGTGGTTTCGATGGTGTTAAAACACCGTGTAAAAAAGAGGTTGGAGCGGTATGAAAAGTAATTGGCAACGTATTGTTTTTGAAGAGAGTCCTATTTATGTGCATCGCCACAGTGCGGACTGGTTTGTGCCCAATGCAAGTGCGGATGCTTTGTTACAAAGTGAGGTAAAAAGCCTTACGTATGAGGCGTTAAAACGTCGTATTTCTGAACCAAATCCTTTGGTTTATACGCCAAAACAAACTTCTAAAACAGCGCTGCAAGAGTTTTGGATCCATCTGACCAATCGTTGCAATCTCTCGTGTACACATTGCCTTTTTAACTCTTCACCTACAGAGAAAGATACACTGAATTTTGAGTCTATTTCTTTACATGTAAAAGAGGCGTACACACTGGGTTGTCGGCTTTTTATCATTAGTGGTGGTGAACCGTTGGTACATCCTGAGCTGTTGGCGCTGGTGGAGTTAATTTTAGCACTCAGTGACACCGAAGTGGTCATCTTGACCAATGGTATGTTGCTTGAAAAACTCTTTACATGTAAAGAGTTTCCAACGTCACGTTTGCACTTTCAAATCAGCCTTGATGGGCTTCCAAAAGAACACGATGCGATCCGTGGGCAGGGAAGTTTTGACAAGCTTGAACACAACATCGTTTGGCTTCAAAAAACGGGTTATTCGTTTTCATTGTCAGTGTGTCTGCATCCTCTGAATATTCAAAGTTTAGAAAAAATTGTGGTATTGGCAAGCGAACTTAAAGCTGGGCATTTGCATTTTTTATGGTATTTTTCGCGTGGACGAGGCGTTGATGAAAGGTTGATAGACCAAGACATTCTCTTTAAAGCGCTGATAAATGCCTATGAAAAAGCGCAAAATTTAGGCTTAGTTATTGACAATTTTGAAGCGCTCAAGACGCAAATCTTTGCCCCCAAAGGTACGGTACATGACGGCTCTAGTTCGGGGCGAAGTTCCATCGCTTTAGGCTACGATGGACACTTTTACCCCAGTGCCGCGATGGTAGGTGAGAGTGCGCTTTTAATGGAAGGTGAGAGCATTGTTGAGGCGCTTGAAAGTAAGGTGGCTCAAGCGATTTGGGCGCAGTCCATCACCGCACTCTCTTCGCCACTTCGTTTTTTACTGGGTGGTGGCGACTTAGACCACAGCTTTTCTCATGCCAAAACCTTGATGGGCGATGACCCGTATGAACCCCTTTTGGAGAAGCTTGCTTTGTGGATGATTTCACAAGAGGCGAAGCGATTTGAGCCTTTACATGTAAAGCCTGCGTTGTGTTTGGAAATGGGTGACATCTTGCAGAGTTGCGGCGCAAATGAAGGTGTGGCGCATACCCATGCGAACTGTCTACTTGCCACAGGCGAGAGCGAATCGTTGCGCCTTGTGAAAGCCTTTTACCATGACGCGGCATTGGAAGATAAAGAAGACATCCTCAACCCTGCGTGTTACGAAGAGCAGTACCTTTCGCACATTCCCTCCCATTTGCGCTTTCGTGGGTACGGCTGTGGTAGTCCTATCTTAGATGCAAAGCTCAAAATGGGTGAATCCATGCTTGACCTTGGCTCTGGCAGAGGCATTGAGTGTTTTATCGCCTCAAAACTTGTAGGGAAAAGTGGGCGTGTCGTGGGTGTCGATATGCTCGACTCCATGCTCAAAATCGCGCGAAGCGGGGCAGAAGAGGTGGCACAACGTCTGGGTTATAACAACCTCACGTTTGCCAAAGGTTACCTTGAAGCATTGCCAGAAGAAGATGAGCGTTTTGATGTCATCACCTCCAACTGTGTGCTGAACCTTTCCAGTCACAAACGCAAACTCTTTGCAGAAATCTTTCGGGTGCTTAAAAAGGGCGGAAGGCTCGTGGTTTCCGATGTTGTGTGTGATGTTGAGGCAAGTGCGCTCATCCGCAATGACGCAAAACTGAGTGGCGAGTGCATCGGTGGGGCACTCACGCAAGCCCATCTTTTAGGACTGCTACGTGAGAGTGGTTTTGAGAACGTAGAGCTTATCAAACGCTTTTTTTACCGTGAGGTGCAAGGGCATATGTTTTACTCAATCACGTTTGAGGCACACAAGCCAGACACGCAAAAGCAGGTCGAAGTCATCTACAAAGGTGTGGGCGAAAGTCTTGCATTAGACAATGGTATTGTGCTGTTTAAAGGGGTTAAAACATGCATTGATGAGGCTTTGGCAAAGCGGTTGGAAAGCGAGCTGTTTCTACTGGACGATGATGGTAATGTCACCAATCAAGAGGGTCAAAGCTGTTGTTGTGCGACACCACCTGAGTCCAAACCAAGCCTTTTATTGACGCCAAAACCGACAGCAAAGGTTTCATTTAGCATAGCACCTTCTAAGAAAAACCATAACTGCATGGTCTGCGCATCGGCGCTTGTTTACACACCCTCACCGCACGAAGTGACATGTTATTATTGCGGAAGTGTGAGCGTTCAAAGCGTTACATGCCAAGAGGGGCATTATGTGTGCGATGCGTGTCATTCCAAAGAGGCACTAGCCGTCATCGAACATATCTGTGCTACGTCTAAAGAGCGCGATATGCTCAAACTTTTTCAGCAGATACGAGAGCATCCAAGCATCCCAAAACACGGACCAGAGCATCATGCCATGGTGCCTGCCATTATCGTTACCGCCTATAAAAACAGCGGTGGGAAACTTCCCGAAAATGCACTTAAAACAGCGCTTTCACGCGGCTCTAGTATTATGGGTGGTGCCTGTGGATTTTTAGGGATTTGCGGTGCGGCTTCGGGGGTTGGCATTGGCTTTGCGATTGTATTGGAGGCTTCACCCGTGGTGGCAAAAGCACGCTCTGCGGCTCAAAAGGTCACATACGCAGTACTCGGTAAAATCGCTGAGTACGAAGCGGCACGCTGTTGCCATAGAGAAGTCTGGACAGCGCTCAATATCGCTTCATCGCTCTCCGAAACCTTTTTACATGTAAAGCTTTTGGCACAGATGGAAACGAAATGCGATCAGAAAAAGTTTAACCAATATTGCTATGGAAAAGAGTGCCCGATATTTTAAAAGTAGGTAAGAGCGAATGATGAAATATAAACGTGAATTTATGGGTGAATGCTTAGGAACGTTTATGATGGTGATGTTTGGATGTGGTTCTGTTGCGGTGTCGGTGTTGTTTAATGCCCATCAAGGTTTGTTCCAAATAGCGATGATTTGGGGTATGGGTGTGAGCCTTGCCATTTACGCGGCACGTCATTTATCGTGCGCGCATCTCAATCCAGCCGTGACGTTGGCAATGGTGATGAGCCAAAGAATGACGATCAAAAAAATGCCTGTTTATCTTTTAGGGCAGTTTCTTGGCTCTTTTGGTGCAGGTGTGATGGTATATGCGCTCTTTAATCCTTCTATTGTGGCCTTTGAAAATGCGCATCACATCATTCGCGGTACGCAAGAGTCCATTGCAATCGCGAAAATGTTTGGTGAATATTATCAACTCCCTAACACTGCCGCTATCGTCTCGCTGCCCTTGGCAATGATTGCAGAGGGATTTGGAACGTTCTGCCTTGTGATTATCATTTTTTGTTTGACGGAGAGCTGTAATTTGGGACGACCCGATGACAATATAGCCCCCATTCTCATAGGGCTCGCCGTCACTTCCATCATCTGCCTTATCGCCCCTTTAACGCAAGCAGGACTGAACCCTGCACGGGATTTTAGTCCTCGTATGGTTGCATGGATCTTTGGGTGGAAAGAGGCTTCTTTTCCTGATCAAGTTGGAGGTTTCTTTTGGGTTTATATCTTAGCTCCTTTGCTTGGAGGCATGAGTGCTGGATTTTTATTTACATACCTCATTGAGCCTCTGATGCGCAACAAATGTGAAAAATGTGACTGCCAATAAAAAGGATGATGATGAAAACACGTATTATTTTAGTGGGTGGATTTTTGGGAGCGGGTAAAACTACGCTGTTGTGTGAGTCGGCACGAATGCTGAGTGAACAAGGCAAACACGTTGGTTTAATCACCAATGATCAAGCCTCAGGACTGGTCGATACAGCGTTTCTTGAGCGTTCTCTCCGTTGCGTTACAGAGGTGAGTGGTAGCTGCTTTTGCTGTAATTTCAATGGTTTTGTAGAGGCTATCTCTCACCTCAAAGCAAAAGGTGCTATGGAGATGATTATTGCTGAACCTGTAGGCAGTTGCACGGATCTTTCTGCCACGATTATGCAGCCTTTAAAACAAAAATTCGAAGAGGATTTGATTGTTTCGCCACTGAGTGTTTTAGTCGATCCCGAACGGTTGAATGCTATACTCAAAGGTGGCACATCGGGATTTCATGAAAGTGCGGCGTATATTCTTCAAAAACAGCTTGATGAAGCCGATATGATTGTCATCACAAAAATAGATTTACTCTCACGTGATGCGCTTGAAACCTTAAAAAGACGAGTTGCCAAGAGATGGCCATTAGCTAAAATCTTCTCCTTAAGCGTTAAAAGCGGTGAAGGCTTGGAACTGTGGCTCGATGAAGTGAGCCATTCTACAGTAGCAGGAACGCACTTAGCCGAAGTGGATTATGATATTTACGCGCAAGGCGAAGCCGTGCTTGGATGGCTTAACACGACAGTCACCCTTCAAGGTCACTCTGTGAATTGGGATGCGTTCACGCACAAAATTTTAAAAAGCTTGGCAGAGCGGTTTGATGCTTTAAACTTAGCCATTGGGCATGTCAAAGTGTTACTCGAAGCAGACAAAAAGTACGTGATAGGCAATGTGACAGGAACGTGTGAATCTCTTAGCATAAGAGGCAGTGTAGGAAGCGGAAATCAGGCTCAAATGACGTTAAATGCGCGTGTTGAAATGAATCCAGCAGCGTTAGATCGTATTGTAACAGAGGTCCTTTCTGAGGTATGTGGCAATGAGGTTACTCAAAAAATCGAAGCTTCAAAATGCCTGCAACCAGGACGTCCAAACCCAACCTACCGCTACGATTATGTCGTATGATAGTGCTTCATAAAAAGATGATGTAACCACCATGAAAAGGCAATAACCCCACTTCCCAAAGTCAGTAAGAAATAATTGGTCGGCGTTCCCCAGATGAGAATGTTTACAATCAACCCTGCGGGAACGTGTACATTGTTCATGATGGCAAGCACCCCTGCATCGACTTCACATGCGCCTTTGTTCCACAAAAAATACCCAAGACCCGAAGCGACAACCCCTAACCACACTAAAACGCCCCATTGTATCAAAGTGGGTGAGAGTTTATCAGTGTTGGCAAACAGTCCAAAAGCAACGATGCCGATAATCAGCGCTCCAAAGTGAAAGTAACCAAATACATCACTTTGTGAAATATTTGCATTGGATTCCATAACTTTTTTATAGGCAGTTTGCCCAAGCGCAAAGCAGATATTTGCCCCTTGCACCATCAAAAAACCTGTGATAAACTCAGAATTGACGTTTTGATAACGAATAATATACGCCCCCAAAACCGCCACCCCTGTGCTGATAAGATACAGCGGTTTAAACTGCCCTTTCAGGCCATCATAAAGCAGTGTCACATAGATAGGTGTAAAAATGGTGAAAAGAATGACCTCAGGAACGGTGAGAAATAAAAACGATTGATAGAAAAAGATATACATGAAGCCAATTTGCACACCGCCGATCAGCATGATTTTGATCTTTAATGTCGTGGGAACGCCTCGAAATTTCGTAAACGGTAAAAAAACCAGTGATGCGAGTCCAATACGCACCAACACCGCAAAATAGCTATCGACTTTACCTGCTAAAACTTCACCAATAAAGCTAAACGAAAACGCCCAAATCAGCGTTATCAAAATCAAATATCGCATGGTTATCCTTGTGGAAATGAAGGTGTTACTATAGCACGGGGAGGATTAGTTTAAAAGAAAGGAATTGGGGAGAATAGAGGGGAGAAGGTGTTTTTTAGGTTTACATGTAAAAGAAATGATCAAAGTTTTTAGCCAGACTCACGTTTATTTTTTTACACGATTCATCAGGCGTTAGTCATATTTTATATTACGCTATTATTCTTCAAGAATAGTAAAAATAGATAAGAAATAAAAAGGTTATTTTCTTCATGAATAAAGCAATCGTGAATCAGTTTAGTACATTTTTAAAAAAAGATGGTTTTTACAATACTTTTATAGATGCCGTAAAACTATTGAAAATAAGTAAACCCATGGTTTTAAGTCCTTGCCTTTATGATAACTGGATTGTGTTTACGTTTCAAAATAGTAAAACGGTTAAATTGAATAACCATACTTTAGAATATAATGAAAGTAATTATTTAGTGGCTTCATCAAAACTACCACTAGAGAGTCAAACAGATTTTGCTTCTGAGGCAGAGCCAATGATAAGTATGATTATTTCAATCGATTCAAATGAAATACATCAACTGATACAAGAGTTATCGCCAGAGTTTTCTCTACAAGATAAGGATACTTTGCAAGGAACATTTGTAGATAGAGTGACGCCCGAAATAGAAAATATTTTATATAGATTGATAGAAGCTATAAAATCAAAAGAGGAATCAAAAATCTTAGGTAAATCACTTCTTCGGGAACTGTTTTATAGGGTCTTAAAAGGTGAAAATTCAAAATTTCTCTATAAATTATTTGATCAATCTTCAAAAGAAGCAAAAATTGCAAGAACATTACAAACGATACATAATGACTTTGCAAACGATCTCGATATAGAATCTCTTGCACGAAAAGAAGATATGAGTGTCGCTTCTTTTCATGCTCATTTTAAAAATATTACGGCACATAGCCCTTTGCAGTATATAAAGAAGATTCGTTTAACAAAAGCGAGAGATTTAATGATCCAAGAAAAACTAAAAGTCAATGAAGTGGCTATCAAAGTGGGATATGACAATATTTCTCATTTTAGTAGGGAGTTCAAAAAATACTTTGGCTTTTCTCCAAAGGATACAAAAGCATCTTATGAAGAGTATACTTTAGAATAAATCCTTACGCTTTAAATCTCAAGAATCTGAACATATCTCAAAGGCATTTCATTTTAACGGTAAGCTGCTTTATAGAATTATGCATACAATTTATAGAAATTCCTATTTACATAATTTGGTGTAAAAAATATACTAACCAGATGCATATGAATACATAAAGGAGCACGAATGAATGATAATATTCTCATTATTGGAGCTGGAGAATTAGGTTTGGCAATGATAGACGCATTTGCTAAAAAGTTAAAAACGAATCAAGGATCTCTTAATGTTTTACTCAAAAAGGAATCAATAGAATCATCCGATAAACGTAAAATTCAACGCCTTTGTGACTTTGAAATGAATCATATAGGCGTTACTATGGGCGACCTAGAGAAAGATTCAATAGCAACGCTTAGCGGAATTTTTTCTAAATTTGGAACCATCATTAATTGTAGTGGTTTTGTGGGTGGACAAGGAACACAGATTAAGATTACCAAGGCAGTACTGAATGCTCAGGTTCCCACCTATGTGCCTTGGCAGTTTGGTGTTGACTATGATATTGTTGGAAAAGGAAGCGGACAACCTGTATGGGATGAACAATATGATGTTCGAGAATTATTACGTTCTCAAAATACGACTGACTGGATAATAGTGTCTACTGGAATCTTTACCAGCTATCTTTTCTCATCAGATTTTGGAATCGTTGATCTTAAAGAAAAAACAGTTCATGCATTGGGAGATTGGAATTATAAAGTTACTGTTACAACCCCTGAAGATATTGGTCGATTAACTGCTGAGATTGTTTTCTTTATGCCTAAGATCAAGAATGAAATAATTTTTGTTGCAGGTGACACACTCTCATATGAAGAGCTAGCCGATACAACTGAACATGTCGTTGGTGAACCGTTCAAAAGAGAGTTACTCTCTATGAGCGACTTAACTAAAGCAGTAGAGGAAGATGAAAACAACGTAGCAGCCAAATACAGAATCGCTTTTGCAAGACCCGATGGAGTAGCTTGGGAAAAAACATCAACATTCAATTTTCGCCACAATATTGGGGTATCTGATGTCAAAAGCTGGTTAATGAAGAGTATGAGTTAATTTAATGTCTGCCGAAATAAAACTGACAGGCTACTTTTTAAAGTCACCTGTCTTTTTTTGTCCTTCATTCCAATTTTCAGGGCGATTTAAAATGGATTCGAAATTCATCTTAAACCACATGATCCCAAATAATTCCCACAAATAAAAGCAGTCCAAAGAGGGTTGAGAGTTGTGCGGTGGCTTGCATGGCGGGCATTAGCTTAAGGGCAGTTCCTTTGGTTTTAAAGCCGAGGATGGCTTGCAAGGCTTTGGGCAGACTCAAGAAAACCAGCAGTGCCCAAAAAGAAATGACGTGCGCCAAAACTAAACCGACCATCCACAGATATGCGGCGGCGATGACGTAGCTAAAGACTTTAACCGCTTGTTCGTACCCTAAAACGATGGGCAAGGTGCGTCGCCCTTTTTCTTGGTCGTTGTCTAGGTCTCGAATGTTGTTTGCCATATTGATAGCACCCACTAAAAAGCCGATGGGCAGGGAGATGAGCACCGCGCGCATCGTGAGGGTATCTGCTTGAATAAAAAAGGCGATCCAGAGAATAAACAGCCCCATAAAAAGCCCCGAGGCAATCTCGCCAAACGGCGTATACGCGATGGGTTTAGCCCCACCTGAATACAAATACCCCACCGCCATGCACCCCACACCTGCAAGCCCAACCCACCAACTGCTGTGGATGCAGATGTAAAGCCCGATGCCAAGGGAAATGAGACATAAGAGTTTGGCTAAATTGGAAATGGTTTTAGGCTCAAAGCCATCGCGCACGATGCTCCCGCCGATGCCGATGGAATCTTCCGTATCGAGTCCACGTTTATAGTCAAAATATTCATTGAAAAGATTGGTAGCAATTTGAATGAGCATGGAAGCAATCAGCATTGCCCAAAAGAGGTTCCAGTGTACTGTGTAAGTGTATTCTAACGCCAAGGCTGTACCTAAGATGACGGGGACAAACGAAGCGGTTAAGGTATGGGGCCTTGTCATTCGCCACCATTTTATCCATGTGCTCTGTTGTGTCATCTTTAACCTTTTTAAAGCTCACGATTTCAAAGAATTGAAGAGCCTATTCGCATATTCTAAGCAATAGTATAGCAAAATGAGACTATAAAGGCAGGATGAAAAAACAAGGAGCTGTATGCAAAACAGTAATGAACTTGGTCTCACTGATGTGACCGCATGGACGGATAAATATTTTTCCAATACCAAAGCAATCATCGAACATTTTGGCGATACCGAAGTCACGTATGCCTTCTTTTTACGCCGCCCAGTGCTTTGTGCGACACGTTTAGCCACGCAGTGGATTCAAACACAAGCGACAAGTCGTGGCATCAACGTTATCATCGAAACGACGCACGAGGAGGGTGAATGGGTAGGTGCTGGTGAGCCTTTGTTTTATCTTAGTGGTTCGTTTATGCATTTAGTAGAATTAGAGACGATCATTTTACAAAAATTAGGCTCGGCATGTGTTGCTGCTTACAACGCCTATGAAATGTGTCAAATGCTTCCACATGTCTCATTTTTAGCGATGGACGCGCGTCACTGTGCAGGAACTGAGATGGCTGAGATGATGGCGTATGGGGCATCGGTGGGTTCACGTGTGGCACAACGTTTAGGTGCAGTGGGTTTTATTGGCAATGCGACCGATGCAACGGCACATTTCTTTGGATGTGAAAAAGGCTTAGGCACGGTTCCCCACGCGCTCATCGGCTACGCAGGTTCAACGCTTCGTGCGGCTGAGATGTTCCATGAATGTTTTCCAACGGAGAACATCCCCATTTTGGCGGATTATTTCGGTCGAGAAATCACCGATACCTTAGAAGTATGCCACGCTTTTCCAAAGTTCGCACGCGATGGTAAGATCGCTGTTCGCCTTGATACGCATGGCGGACGTTTTTTAGAGGGGCTTGATACGCAAGAGAGCTATCATGTTTTAGGACGGCATGTTCCTGACGCGGTGCGTGACTACCGTACGGAAGCGGAACTCCATGACTTGATCGGCACAGGCGTTTCGGCGGCAGCCATCTGGAGCATGCGAGAAACGCTTGATCATGCGGGATTTTCCAAAGTACGCATCATCGCTTCTTCAGGTTTTACACCACAAAAGTGCCGTTCAATGGCATGCGCAAAAGCACCCATCGACATCATCGGAACAGGTTCATTTCTTCCCGAAAAATGGAGCGAGACCAATGCCACAGCTGACATCATCGCTTATGGTGGCACACCAAAGGTTAAAGTGGGGAGGGAGTTTTTGCTCAAAAAGAACCACTAAATTTCACTTTTTATTTTTACATGTAAAGGGAGGGCTTAACGTTGAACTATCTTTACATGTAAAAAGCTAGTAATGTCCATCCACTCTTTTTTTGTATCTCACTCATCAAAAAACCAACCCGTACTAAAGCCTTTATACACTAGACTGCATCACATTATAAAGGCATCCTCCATGAATCACGATTTACTCACTCTCCAACCCGATAGACCGCCAATTATTACCTCCGAAATCGAAGTGATACGTTTTTATCACGACACGGATGCAAAGGCTGCCGTGCAGGAAATGATCGCAGGGACGTATGTTCTGGTGGAAGAGTTTTACAGCAATGGTTTAGAAATTTTGGCTGAACTCAAACGAACGCTTTTAGTTTATTACACCGATAAAAAATTTCAAGGACAACGCGATTTTCGTAGCGCCTTCAGAGAGGCATCGCACCGTTTGTTAGTGGAAGTCAAAGGTCATAAACTGGTTGTGAAGAAGGCTCCCGTGATTGGTTGGTTGAAAGTGCTATACCCCGAAATTGCTGACTTTTATGTCTCTTTTCCTGAAATTCAGGGGATGAACAGCGCGTGGCAGTGGTACCAAAAAGGCATTGAAGTAAAAACACTAGGTATCACGCTTCACCCTTTTTATGGGGCGTATTTTCCCACACGATTTGAGCATTTAACGCTCTTTGATAGGTGGCTCAAAAAATACGTTGGTTCAAAAGAAAAAGCGATAGAAATAGGCGTAGGAAGTGGCATTTTATCGTTTCAACTCATCCAAAATGGTTTTAAAACTATCTTCGCATCCGATACCAATAAAAATGCGATTATCGGCGTGGCGCAAGAGTGCAAGCGATTGGATTATGAAGCAAATATAACCCTCAATCATGGCGATTTATTTGAAAATTGCGATGTTAAAGCGGATGTGATTGTGTTTAATCCACCTTGGTTACTAGCAAAGCATAGCTTGGAAGAGGGGCTTGATAAAGCAATTTATTATGAGAAAGAGCTCTTTCCACGGTTTTTTGAGCAAGCCCAAAAACACACCTTACA
This sequence comes from Sulfurospirillum diekertiae, assembly GCF_002309535.1. Taxonomy (GTDB): domain Bacteria; phylum Campylobacterota; class Campylobacteria; order Campylobacterales; family Sulfurospirillaceae; genus Sulfurospirillum; species Sulfurospirillum diekertiae. The sequence continues at coordinate 839,564 of NZ_CP023275.1, forward strand.
TGTCATGGGAAAATAGTGCTTCTTTTCTCCAACCTAGCGCAAGTTATTGATGCAAAAAGTCCCCATCCCATCATCGAAGAATTACGCACTAACGGCCGCTTTAAAAAAGAGTTACACCTCAGACGAGACGTGAACGCTTCATCAAAAAAAACAAAACGTACAGATTCAAGAGAGAATGAAAAAGTTGAGCTGTGGGTTTTAACGCCAAAAGAAATGGTGTAAAAGTGTGAGTTAATTTTTATATACTTAAAATATACTTAAATTTTTATGCTATTTCCATGCTATATATTTGATGTAATATTTTAACAGACTTCTTACATAACTTAGCATAATACTATCATGTCAGGTGATGCAAGAAGTCTAATCTGCTTTAAGGAGGAAATATGAAAATAGCTAAACTTAGCTTGGTGGCTATTGTAGTTGCGGGCCTCGCTTCTAGTTCTTTTGCGGCATCAGATACACTTGCTGACGCATTTAAAAATGGAAAAGTAACGGGTGAATTAAGAGCTTGGTACTTTGATAGGGATACAGGTTCTTCTAACCCTACGGTATCTATACCTGGCAAAGATGGGACACTTGGCAAGGGTGATGCTGACATTTTCTCTACAGGTGTTATGTTGAGTTATGTAACAGATTCATTGTATGGTTTAACTCTTGGGTTAACAATGCAGTCAAGTTATGCACCGTTTGCTGATGACGATGCAAAAAATCTTTATGCTACCGATATGTACGGTTCAGGTGCGGTACTTTCAGAAGCCTATGTAGCGTATACGATTGGTAAGACAACGGCAAAAGTGGGTCGACAATTTATTACAAGCCCCCTTGTTAACAGTTCTAGTTCACGTATGATTAAAGAAGCATTCCAAGCAGCAGTTCTTGTCAACACAGACCTTCCAAATACAACCTTAGTTGCAGGTTATTCTGACAAATTTCAAGGTAGAACATCTGATTATGACGCAAGCGTAGCTGGTGGTGAATCAGGGATTCCTAACTTTAAAAAAGAAGCGGTATTTTACGGAACCGGTAAAGCTAATAATGGATCAAATGTTTTTGGATTTGACGGAGCATACACTGCTGCTGCTATCAACACATCCATCACAAATTTGACATTAACAGGTCAATACTTATTTGTAAATGATGTTGAATTAACCAATGGTGGCGATGCCAATGTTTTCTATGCTGAGGGTAACTATGTTGTGCCTTTAAGCACTATGAAATTACTCCTTGATGCAACCTATCGAGGGTCAAGAACATCAAATGCTACATTTGATAGTTTCCATGTTGAGGGTGATATGTACCAAGGACGTGTTGGCTTTAAAGAGCTAGCAGGCTTTAATGGATCTTTTGCCTATAGTACCGTATCAAGTGGACAATCTGTTCTCCTAGGTGCAGGAAATGGCCCTACAACGTATACTGCTCCATTGATCAAAGGTGCTGAAGTAACTTCAGGTGCTAACACAGATGCTTACAAAGTTGAAGTGGGTTATGATTTTACAAAAGTTGGTGTTACGGGTCTTAAAGTCTTAGGACAATATGTCAAAATCAATCAAGATGCTTCATCTGTCGCTGTAGGTTATATCTTGAATCATGCAGAGAGTGATACGAAAACTAAATACTGGGAAGGACAAATTGCTTATGACATCCCTTCACTTAAAGGTTTAACGCTATCTCTTGAGTATGAAAATGCTACAAAAGATGTTGCCGCATTGGGTGCGACAGCTGCTAGTTCAACAGACTTTAATGAGATGAGATTTAGAGCTAACTACAAATTCTAATTGAAACTCCGTCTCTTTTGAGGCGGAGTTTTCCCCTCAATTTCTCTAAACAGGGGATATTCCTTTTATTAAGTATATGAATATTTTATAAATTATTTAAATTTTAAGTTATAATCATTATAATGTATTCATTATATAAAATTTTATACAATGAATACATTATACAAATTTTTTCGTTGCACATTGATGGCGTATGAATATTTTTTAAAGCCTCTGCTGGATGTTATGATTTATTAATACTAAAGAATTCATAAAATATTTTAATCAGATATATCGTTATATATATAAAAATACTACAACTTAAAAGAGGGGCAGGGATGAATGTAACAGGGAAAAGAACATTAGTGTTTAGTCTTATTGCACTATGCAATTTGTATGGGCAAGATTCTTATCAATTAGAAGAGGTTATTGCAACGGGGAAAACAGGGAGTGCCACAGCTTTTGAAACGGGTGGCAAAGAAAATGTTAATTCGCAAGGATACAATAAAGACGCCATTGATCTTTACAGTGGTCCTATAGGCATTTCAGCTCTCAAAGTCGTAGGTATGTCGCCTTCAGTCGATTATCAACCTGCGGAGGTTTTTGGTTCCAACGAAACATCGTTCCACGATCCTTTGCGTATCAGGGGTAAAAATCAGTCAGGACCGGGCGGTGTTTACATGTTAGAATCACTCCCCATCAGCGGCAATCCAGGTGGTGGAAAAACCATGTTTGATATGGAAAATATCTCATGGATTGATCTTTATAAAGGGTATATGCCTGCGGATAAAAGCCTTGGTTTTTCCAACCTGATCGGAAAAGTCGATATGATTGTCGATCGACCCAAAAAAGAGATGGAAACAACGGTATCACAAACGGTGGGCTCAGACAATGCCCTCAGAACTTTTTTACGTTTTGATACAGGACAAATGGGCGATGTCTCAGCGTTTGGATCGGTTTCTAAAACCAGCGGCGATAAATGGAAAGGCGAAGGTGATTTGGATCGCACCAACGTGATGTTAGGCATGACCTACAAACCAAATGATAACTTTAAAAGTGAACTATTTTATGCTCACAGCGAAGACGATCATCACAATTATTATGGGCTTTCCTATACTGAAGCAAAAGATTTGGACGCGAATTATAAAAAAGATTGGAATACGGCGTATCCTACAACAAAGAATGCTAATTATTATGATTGGAATAAGCAATCTTTTACCGATGACGTCGTCACGGCAAACCTAGAATACCGCTTTGCAAATGACTCTGTTTTGAGTTTTAAACCGTACTATTCAAAAGACAAAGGCGAATATTGGTTCACCAATATGCCAGCAACTCCAGCAACATCGCCCGTGACCCAATGGCTCATTGATCATGACAGGTATGGTGCCGTATTGGCCTACGAGATACCGATCATTGAAGAAATGGCGATGAAGATCGGCTATTGGTATGGAGAGCAAGATTTACCAGGACCTCCAACGAGTCGAAGAATGTACACGGTCAGCAATACGGGGCAATTAACATACAATGGCTGGAACATGTTAGCCGAAGAGGCAACGCATAAGTTTAGCTCTCCATTTGTACAATTTAGTGGTGACATTAAAGATTTTAGCTATGCGTTTGGCATACGATACCTTGACTTTAAACTCGCAGGAATTAACAGTCACACGGCAGGTGCAAATAGTGCTTCTATAAGCTCTGATTACGATACGGCACTCAGTCAAGTTGCGCTTGATCCGTGGTCAAGTGTCGCCTCTAAAACCTTTACCGAATGGTTACCCAGTGCCTATTTAGGATATAAAGTAACATCCAATACGGAAGTCTATTTTGATTACGGTCGAAGCTATGGTTACGATGTTAATCTTTTTCCAACGTACCTCTCCAATCGAGCAACTTATGTGAGTAAAGGTGTCACCCTTCAGAAACTATGGGATAAGCAAAACCTAGAGATTTCCGATAATTACGATGTCGGTCTAAAGTACAGAGTTGGAAGCATTGTTTTGTCACCAAATCTTTTTTATACCAAAGTATCGGGTAAACAAGCCACCATTTATGATACCCAATACGGCATCAATTATCCTACCAACAACCTTGATGCCGAAAGTTACGGTGCTGAGTTTGCCATTAGTGGTGCAGCCACTGAGTCTATAGATTTTCTTGCCAGTGCTTTTTACAATCGCTACTACTATACAGAGAACTTTCAAACCAGTGCGCTAGCAACAACGTCGACAAAAAACAATCAAGTTCCTGATGCTCCGATGCAAGGGCTTAAAGGTTCTATGACATATAAAATAGGTAGCTTTAAATTCACACCTATTGTTCGCTATACGGCTAGTAGGTACGGTAATGTGGAGCATACGCAAGAAATTCCTTCGTTTACGACAGTGGATTTTAATGTTGATTATAAATTGCCTAAAATCCAAAGCATTAAAGAGAGTAATATGCAGTTAAGTTTTGTCAATCTTTTGGATAAACACTATATTGCTTCCATCATTACACCTGATAATGCGCTTGCAGCGGATACAACACAACCAACCTATTTGGCGGGCATGCCATTTGGTGTCTACTTGACGCTCAATATGAAATTTTAAGTCAGCACTTTTTCAAAAGTTTTGCCCATGCTTACGTATGGGCAAAACCTGAATGCTCTGCTTTAGAACTCGTGGATTTCTACATCCCCGCAGTCTCACAAAAAACGTACCAATTCTTTTTTACATGTAAATACAAATAGCTATTGGTTTACATAAATTTCAATGCGTTCTTTGCCTTTGCCGATGTTCTTTCGTTTTAAGCAGAGTCGCCCCACTTCACCTGTGTGTTTCAGGTGCGTGCCACCGCAAGGAACCTGTGCGAAACCGTCGATTTCCCAGTAACGTCTTTGGTTTGCAAGATCGCTGTAGTCGCTTTTAATGGGTAAGTTTTTATTGATTAATTCTGTTGCTTTGTGAAGAAGGAGGGGAAACAGGTTGCTAATGTTTTCCTGCCAAAAAAAATCAATGCGGGCTTTATCTTGGGCGATGTGCGCGCCGATTTTTTCCACCGAACCTAGTTCTTGATAAAGTAATTCCAAGATTAATTCTGCAGCAAAATGGTGTTGCATCAGGCTATAACGTCTTTGCCAGTCGATCTTGACTGCTACTTCTTGCCCCACGTGAAGATCATGTTCGCTCGCTAGAGTGTAACGTATATTGGTACCTTCTTTGGTTGCTTCTAAGACTTCAACGCCACCAATGGTTCCAAAATCACTCTCTTGACCGCCTGAAAATGCGTAAAAAATGGTTTGGTCTAAGTAAATACCATCACCCTCAACCGATGCAATTTTTGCTTGAATTTCGCTCGCGTAAGGGTCATCCCAAAAAAGTTTATCTAACATAACGTTCTCCATAGGTTTAATGCACAAATATTATATAGAAAATTGAAAGGAAAAAAGGTGATTTTTTATCTTTACATGTAAAGGCGATGCTATTACATTTAACCCATAAAATTGAAATAATTTAAAGTAGCTTATCCCCATTTTCTTCTGGTTTCTGGTAGGGGTTTGAATCTCTTCACACCATCCATCTTGTTCCTTCAAATCATCTTTACATGTAAAGATGATTTGATAAAATTTGACCCATAAAATTAACTCTTGATGGGTAAAAAGTTAAAAGTTTAGCCCTGCCCCCTTTTTGTTAGCACTAAAGACTTCTTTAAATTTAGATTTATAAAAGTCAATTTTAAATTGTTTTACTGGCTTATCAAATATCCCGTAATATTCATTTTTTACTTGTTTATATATTTTACTATTAGATATACCTATATTAGAAGCTCCAGATGGAGAAAGTAAAACTATACATTTGATTACTTTGTTCTCAAATTCTATATGAAACTCATATGTTTTGTTCCAGTTTTTTGGAACTTGCATCTTTAATTTAAATAAATCAAAAAATAATTTTGCCGCATTGTTTTTGCCAAAAGCACTTGTAAAGAATATTGTTTCTATGTTCGAATCAAGAATTTGATTTTTTATATCTGTATTTAGTTTGAGATTGTATAGATCACTATCTTTTGTTACTGATTTGTCTTTTCTTTCGCACTCAATAACCATATCTGAAATCCCAATGTTGTATTGATTGAATATTTCCAATATGTCATCTAAAGTCTTGAATTTTAGTTCTGTTGCATTTGATAGAATATCCCAAAAAGTTTTTGCATTTCCATAGAAAAAATCTAATTCAGAATGACCGTGAGGATGTATCGTTCCTAAAACTAAGTACTTATCATTCTTCTTTATCGGATAGTTCTTTATATACCTATGTTTTGTGATAACTGGCATTAATTGACCTCTATAGTGTGCTAACGTCTGGTTCAAATGCACCGTAGGTGTCACTTGGAACCACTTGTTAGCACCTAGCCCTGATTTAACAAATTAAGCAAATGGTCATATTCTTCCATTTCTATATCTGTAAGAAGCTCTTTTAACTTAACTGTCATTGTTGTTTGAGTTTCTCGACCATCATGCTTATCTGTATGCTTAACAACGTTCGGAGTGAAGCATTTAATTATGTCAATGAGACCATTGTCATCTGTAATAAAGTTTGATCTAAGGTACCCACCAACTCCATCACGCCCCAGTTGCTCAATCTCAAGCTTGATACCAGCAAACCTACTTATTAGCATAATATCTGCTAAAGCGTTTTCAGCATCAAAATTCTGAGGATCAGCTTTGAATTTCATCAATTTTTTTGCAGCAAGGTTTCCGTAAAGGCACGCAAGACCAATAGTCACAACTGGGTGCTGTCTACTAAAATTGAAATGATTTGTTTGTTCGATAATTTTTTCAGCTATCTTTAATCTTTGTTTAGATGATACAGGGTTGCTAAGTTTAAATTGGTCATTTAAAGCTCTTAAAAAACCTAAATAGTCAGATCGTTTTTCTTCAATTGGATTACCTCGCAATTCCTTAAGAAAGTCCAAAACAAATTCATCAGGTTCATATACACGAGCATTTGTGAAAAATTTTCTCATAGACACTAGGTCAGATAGTATTTTCTTCTCTAATTCTTCGTCTGTATCAATTCCACGTGAGTCGCTGACCTTCTCCATCAACGCAAAAAGATATGAAAAGCAGTTATTAGGTCTATCTAATTCACGAAGATCGTTAACTAGATTAGCTTTTCGAGGGTCATTCTCAAGTGAAGCACTTGTGAGTTTTGTCGCACTTACAACACAAATATCTAACATATATAATGTTGGAATACTTAGTGACCACTCCCTCATCATACTGTCTTGTTCTGGTGTAAGTTGCATTTTAAGTGTTATTGAATCTCCACTAACAAACTCTTTAACAGTATTTTTATTATCCATTTACTACCTTTTTAAAGTTAACTATAAGCTTACAGATTGAGAGGGCTGCTAACTATTTATTCAACGAACATTATATATAAATCAGTCTGTTATTCTCAAATAAACGAACACAAAAAATGTTCGTTTATTTAATAAAAATATTTTAAAATGCGATTTTTTTATTGTTTTATAGTCAGAAGCACTTAAATTTTTCAAATATCAATGACCATTTAAAAATATATTTGGCGTTATTTGAACATTTTGTCGTTTAATTGGCAGAAAAAAGTGTTAAATGGTTATTGTGTCGTTTAATGTTTAGGAATTTATATAGAAAGTGAGAGGCTATTTTTTATCTGCCATAAACCCATAGAATACTAGCAAATAACGTTACATCACTTTTTTACATGTAAAACCAAAACCCCATAAAATTAAATTTCCAAAACTAAAGTATTGACTTAAGTCATGGCTTTGTCTTTTTGCTTAGTGATAGAATGACCTCGTAACTCAAATCAGGAGGTTTCAACATGTCGCTTTCAAGAAGAGACTTTTTAAAAACATCTGCCGCTGTGAGCGCTGCTGCTGCGGTGGGCATTAGCGTGCCTTCCGAGCTTAAGGCCGCAGGGGAACACGCCGAAAAAGATTGGCGTTGGGACAAATCTGTGTGTCGATTCTGTGGTACCGGTTGTGGTATTATGGTGGCGACCAAAGAGGGTAAAATTGTCGCGGTCAAAGGTGATCCAGCGGCTCCCGTCAACCGTGGATTGAACTGTATCAAAGGCTATTTTAATGCCAAAATCATGTATGGTGCCGATCGTCTTAAAGAACCACTTTTACGCATGAACGACAAAGGTGAATTTGACAAACACGGTCAATTCAAACCTGTCTCATGGAAACGTGCGTTTGACGAGATGGAAAAACACATGAAAGCCGCGATGAAAGCGGGTGGTCCAGAAGCGATTGGTGTGTTTGGTTCAGGTCAATACACCATTCATGAAGGTTATGTCGCCGCAAAATTGATGAAAGCGGGCTTTCGCTCCAATGCCATCGATCCTAATGCGCGTCACTGTATGGCTTCAGCCGTTGTTGGCTTTATGCAAACCTTTGGTATCGATGAGCCAGCAGGCTGTTACGATGACATTGAACTGACCGATACCATTGTTACTTGGGGTGCCAACATGGCGGAGATGCATCCGATTTTATGGTCAAGGGTGAGTGATCGAAAACTGACCTCTCCCGATAAAGTCAAAGTGGTGAACCTCTCTACATATACGCACCGTTGTTCTGACCTTGCGGACACGGAGATTATCTTCTCTCCAAGTACCGATCTTGCGATTTGGAACTACATCGCACGTGAGATTGTTTACAATCATCCAGAAGCGATTGATTGGGATTTTGTGAAGAAAAATACCATTTTTGCAACCGGTTTTTCGAATATCGGTTATGGTATGAGAACGGAAGCTGAGGCTAAAAAATTAGGCTACTCCGATAAAGAACTTGAGATTATTAAAAAAGAAGAAGCGAAAGTTATTTCTGAGAAAGAAGCTCCAGGCCTTGCACACTTAGGTGTTAAAGCGGGCGATACCATGAAAATGGATAAAGCAGATGCTGCGATGCTTCACTGGGAAATTAGCTTTGAAGATTTTAAAAAAGGTTTAGAGCCTTATACCCTTGATTATGTTGCAAAAATTGCTAAAGGCAATCCTGATGAGACCATCGAGAGCTTTAAAGCAAAACTGCAAACACTTGTAAGCCTTTACATTGAAAAAGAGCGTAAAGTTGTCAGTTTCTGGACAATGGGCTTTAACCAACACCAACGAGGTACATGGGTAAATGAACAAGCGTATATGGTTCACTTTCTCCTTGGCAAACAAGCCAAACCCGGTTCTGGAGCATTTTCTTTGACAGGACAACCGAGTGCGTGTGGAACAGCGCGTGAAGTGGGTACCTTTACACATCGTTTACCTGCCGATATGGACGTTTCGATTCCTGCACACAGAGCCGTGAGTGAGAAAATATGGAAATTACCAGAGGGCACACTCAATCCAATGGGGTACCAACATATTATGAATATCCACAGACAAATTGAGAGTGGCAAGATCAAATTTGCATGGGTCAATGTCTGTAATCCTTACCAAGACACAGCGAACGCTGAACACTGGATCAAAGCGGCTCGTAAATCTGACAACTTTATCGTCTGTTCTGACGCGTATCCAGGAATTTCTGCCAAAGTGTCTGATCTGATCTTACCTTCTGCGATGATTTATGAGAAATGGGGCGGATACGGTAACGCTGAGCGAAGAACACAACAATGGAAACAACAAGTCATCCCCGTTGGCGATGCGATGAGTGATACATGGCAATGGGTTGAGCTTTCAAAACGCTTTACGATTGCAGATGTTTGGGGTGAACAACCAATCAAGGGTGGCAAATTACCAAACGTTATCGAAGCGGCAAAAGCGATGGGCTACAAAGAGACCGATACTTTGTATGACGTTTTGTTTGCTAATGAATTTTTCAAATCTTTCAAAGCACAAGACCCTATTGGTGAAGGCTTTGATAACACCGAAGTCAACGGTGATAAACGTGGTGTCATGGGCAGTGATGGTAAAGAGTGGAAAGGGTATGGCTTCTTCTTGCAAAAAGCAATTTGGGAAGAGTACCGCAAGTTTGGGGCTGGTCATGGACATGACTTGGCTGACTTTGACACCTACCACAAAGTAAGAGGACTTAAATGGCCTGTTGTCGATGGTAAAGAGACACAATGGAGATTTAACGCTAAGTATGATCCGTATGCTGCAAAAGAAAACAATGGTGAGTTCGCATTTTATGGAACATTTGCAAAAGCGATCAAAAAAGGCAACTTACTCAAACCAACCACCGAAGAGACATACCCGCTTAAAAATAAAGCGAAAATTTTCTTTAGACCGTATATGGATCCATGCGAAATGCCAGATGCGCAGTATGATACATGGTTGTGTACAGGGCGTGTGCTAGAGCACTGGCATAGTGGTACGATGACGATGAGGGTTCCTGAGCTTTACCGTGCTGTTCCTGAGGCACTTTGTTATATGCACCCAGAAGATGCAAAAGCGAAAGGCTTTATCCAAGGCGAATTGATTTGGATAGAGAGTCGCCGTGGATCATGTAAAGCACGTGTGGAAACACGCGGTCGTAACAGAACACCACGTGGGCTTGTATTTGTTCCTTGGTTTGATGAGAAAGTTTTCATCAACAAAGTATGTCTTGATGCAACATGTCCTCTTTCTAAACAGACGGACTATAAAAAGTGTGCGGTCAAACTTTATAAAGCGTAAGTAATAAAATGGAAACAACAGATAAAATCGCAATCTCAGACCGCCGTAAATTCCTCGCTTTGATGGCTCAAAGTGGTGGATTCATGGCGTTGGGTGGCATGGTTTGGACAGGGTATTTGGAAGAGGCAAAAAGCGCTCCGTTGGTTTTGCGACCACCTGCTGCAGTCTTGGAAAAGGACTTTATGCGCTTGTGCATCAAGTGTGGGCAGTGTGTTGTCGCATGTCCTTACCATACGCTTAGCCTTGCCAAACCAGGTGACACAAAGCCGTTGGGAACACCGTTTTTTATTCCTCGTGAAGTACCGTGTCACATGTGTACGGATATACCGTGTGTACCTGTCTGTCCCACGGGAGCGTTGGATGAGAAGAGTGTTTCTAAAATCACTGAAGGTGTCTTTGAACTGGACATCACCAAAGCGCGCATGGGACTTGCCGTCGTTGATGTCCAGTCCTGCATCGCATTTTGGGGAATTCAGTGTGACGCGTGTTACCGAGCATGTCCTATTATGGACAGTGCGATTAAGTTAGAGTATAGACGCAATGAGCGAACGGGCAAACATGCCTATTTGACACCGATAGTCAACAGTCTTACCTGTACGGGATGTGGTTTGTGCGAGAGAGCCTGTGTCACTGAAAAAGCAGCAATCCATGTGTTGCCTTTGGAAATCGCCACAGGAAATATCGGCTCACACTATATTAAAGGCTGGGAGCAGGGGGATGAGCAACGCTTAGAAAAAGCGAGTGGTGATGTTACAACACATACCAAACGTAGCGAGAAGTCTGCGACAGACTACTTGAATTCGAATGAGGAGATGTTCAAATGAGAGAATGGATCAGAAGCCACCGTTTTATGATGGCACGACGCTTCACTCAACTGAGCATTCTTGGTTTGTTTGTGGCTGCCAATGGTTATGGGTTTAGGCTACTCAATGGTGATTTAAGCGCCTCTTTGGTGATGAAAAAACTTCCTTTAGCCGATCCTTTTGCCTTATTGCAGATATTAGCGACGGGTGCGATTGTAGGCATAGATGTACTTACAGGTGCAGCTTTGATCTTACTGTTTTACATGGTTGTCGGTGGGCGCGCATTTTGTTCATGGGTTTGTCCTCTCAATATGGTAACCGATGCAGCAAACGGAACACGAAGAGTCCTTCTTTTGGATAAAACCGTTGAAAAGAAGGTGTGGATGAGTCGTAATGTAAGGTATTGGGTTTTGGCTCTTAGCCTTATATTATCGTTCATGACAGGCGTGGCTGCATTTGAAATGGTCAGTCCTATTGGAATTTTAAATCGGGGTATCATCTTTGGGATGGGCATGAGCGTGGCTCCTATACTTTGCATTTATCTGTTTGATCTTTTTGCCGTAAAAAATGGCTGGTGCGGACACATTTGCCCTTTGGGCGGGTTTTACTCTCTTGTTGGGCGTTTAAGTCTGGTACGTATTAAACACGACCACACGAAGTGTACTTTGTGCATGAAGTGTAAAGAGATTTGTCCTGAGAAGCAGGTTCTTGGCATTATCTCCAAAAGGAGCGGTGCCATAACTTCAGGAGAGTGTACCAATTGTGGACGATGTGTTGAAGTGTGTGAGAGTGATGCACTCTCTTTTGGTGTGCGGAATTACATTAACACAAATGTAGGAGAAAAAGAATGACTAGTATAAAAACGTTGATAATAGGTTCTTTGATAAGTATTATTGTGGCAAGCGGATGTGCGGTGTCACAATCATACAATGAAGAAGATTTAGGGCTTAGAAAGGTGGATCTCTACAGCGAAAAAACCGTTGTGGGTGAGCCAACATCATACTCAACAGTGTCTGCTGGTGAGTCAAAAACGATTCAAAGGTCGTTTGAAAATGCACCTCCGTTGATTCCACATGATGTGGAAGGAATGCTCGATATGACGAAAGAGAACAATGCGTGTACGGGTTGCCATATGCCTGAAGTTGCTGAGGCAGTGAAAGCGACTCCGATTCCGAAGTCTCACTTTTTCGATATGAGAACGCAAAAAGTGTTGACAGAGATGAGTTCTGCACGCTATAACTGTTCAGCATGTCATGTGCCTCAATCTGCCAACGAGCCTTTGGTTCAAAATAATTTTAAACCAGACTATCGTAAAGAGAGTGAGAAAAGTCGTTCAAACCTCATTGATAACCTTAATGAAGGTGTGAAGTAGCCATGACAAATGGTAGCAGAAGAGGGGTTTTTACCTCTCTTTTTGGTAACAAAAAGGCGCAAAAAAATCAAAATGAGTTGTGTGTGCGCCCTCCTTACCATCATGCGGGGTATGACTTTTTGGATTATTGCGTTACATGTAAAGATACGCCTTGCATGAATGCGTGTGAAGAAAAGATTATCGTCCTCTCTGCTGCCACCCATACCCTTACTTAGACTTTACCAAAGGTGGATGTACCTTTTGTGAAGCGTGCGCAAGGGCGTGCCCAAGTGGTGTTTTAAGTCTTACATGTAACGATGAAAAAGATTTACATGTAAAAGCGAAGATTGATATAATAGCCTGTATGGCATGGCATCAAAGTCTGTGCAATAGCTGTTTGGATGCGTGTGAACCTAGAGCCATTCAATTTTTAGGGCTTTGGAAACCGCAAATAGAGATGGATGTCTGTAATGGATGTGGCATGTGCGTCGGCATCTGTCCCAGTAGTGCGATTATGATACAAGAGGAGAAAAAGGCATGAAATTATTTCTGTTTCTAAGTCTCTTGACAAATGTGCTGTTAAGTGCAGCGTTAGTACCAGAACGAACAATAGAAACGGCTGGAACGGTACAACATATAGCTTTGGTTGAGGGAAAGATCATCGCAGGAACAAGCGCAGGAACTCTTGAGGTGTATCAACTGAGTGATGCGACCAAACTTTCTCAAACCAAATTTCCGAATATAAAAGATTTTACAGGAGATGAGGTTGCTCCTAAAGTTTTTTCAGTTGATATGCTAGGCAACACGCTTCTTGCTGTCGTTCAAGCCAGTAACGGTGCGCGTGAGTTATACCTTATAGAAGAGGGTAAGCCTAAAGTGCTCATAGACGCTACGGCTAATCTTTTCATCTCCAAAGCACAATTTGTCGATAAAAAGCACATTTTGGTGGCACTTCTCAGTAATGAGATTTTTTTGTGGGACATTCAAACGAAAAAAGAGATTTACCGCATTCAACCTTCCTCTTCACACTTTAGCGATTTTGCATTGAATGAAACAAAAAGTAGGGCCGCAAGTGCATGTGAGTCGGGTGAAATCACTCTCTTTGATGTTTTAAGTGGCAAAATCACTCAAGTGCTCAAAGGCGGTAATGTGGACAATGTTTATACTGTGGATTTTAAAAAAGATAAAGTGCTCTGTGCGGGTCAAGACAGACGTGGCATTGTTTACACTCTTCAAAATAGCACGTATGAACGATTTGATGGCTCGTTTCTCATTTATGCGGGAGCACTGAGTCCTAGCGTAACGTTGGGTGCGTTTGCCTTTAATGAACAGAATGATATTGTTGTGTTTGATCTTGCCACAAAAGCGAAAGTTCATACGCTTAAAGGGCAAAAAAGTACGCTCAATACCATCATCTTTGCGACGGAGAAAGAGCTTGTCAGTAGCAGTGACGATCAATTTATTATGATTTGGAGAATCCCATGAATATTTCAAGTATTGTGATACAAACGAAGCCTTTACATGTAAAAGAGATTATTGCGATTTGTGAGGCGAGTGATTTTTGTGACTACCATTTTCATGACGAGCAAACTGGCAAAATTATTGTCACGATTGAGGGTGCAGACCTTGACGAAGAGATGGCGAAAATGAAAAAAATTGAGCAGATTCCTCATGTCATTTGCGCTGATATGATGATGGCTTACAGCGAAGATGAGCTCGACGCGGAAAGAGAAAAGCTAGCGCAATCTCCTAGTGTACCAGATATTCTCAACGATGAAACGGTTGCCCTCAAAGATATTGTCTATAAGGGTGATTTGAAAAAGAAAATCAACTAAGGAAGGGTTATGCAAACGACGTATCAGATGTTTATTGAAACTATTGTGCCAAGTGATGAGCTTATTGTCTCTCGTACCGATTTGCATGGAAACATAACCTACGCCAATGAAACGTTTGCCCATATTTCGGGCTATGAGATTGATGAACTCATTGGAAAACCCCATAACATCGTTCGTCATCCCGATATGCCTCATTCCGTTTTCAGGACACTCTGGCAGACTTTGAAGCAAGAGCAGATGTGGAAAGGGTATGTCAAAAATCTGCGAAAAGATGGCGGTTACTACTGGGTTTACGCCGAAATTTCGGGTGTCTATAAAGATGGCGTATTGGTTGAATACAAATCATTGCGAGCACCTATAGAAGAAGAGACGAAAATTAAGATGCAGCGTGAATATGATGAAAAATGTGAAAAAGAAGAGGGAAAAAGCCGAGTTGTTGTCTATTTGAAAAGCGATATTGTTCATAAAGTTGAAACACTTGCACGTGAAAAAGCCTGTTTAGGCGATACGATCATGAATGACATTTTGAGCGATTCCCTCTTTTAATTCCTCCCTTTGGGTTGAAGTTGACCCTTCAATCCTCCCCATGATTTCATTAAGACTAAATCCTAGCCATTTTTATTTATGATTTTATAATTAATAAAAGTATATTCTTATAATTATATTTATTATAAATTATAATTAGGAGTGTCAATGGATGAGGTTCTTACGTGCGAGAACAGTAGAGTAAAATTTTTCCCTATCATGATGTATGCGATGGTTATGGGAATGAGTGGTTTAACGATTATGTACCAAAAAGCTGCCCTTTGGTTAGGCTTTACGGATATGATTGGTCATCTCTTAATGATGGTTTCAACCACATTATTTGTTGTTATTTCTCTCATCTATCTTAGTAAATACATCAAATATGCACCAATGGTAAAAAAAGAGTTTTCACACCCCATTAGACTCAATTTTTTTGCAGCGATTTCGATTTCGATGTTAATGCTAGCGATTATTTATAAAGAGGTCAATGTCAATGTCGCTTCCATGTTTTGGTATGCAGGAACGGTTTTGCATTTTTACCTTACCATGCACACGATCTCTTTTTGGATCAATAACAATCAAGAACTAGACCACTCTAATCCTGCATGGTTTATTCCTGTGGTGGGCAATGTCCTTGTTCCTGTTGGCGGTGTAGGATTTGCGAGCCAAGGGGTTCTGATGTACTTTTTTAGCTGTGGTATCTTTTTTTGGGTAATTCTGTTTGCCATTTTGCTCAATCGTATTATTTTTCACCATCAATTAGCCGTAAAGTTTATGCCAACGATGTTTATTCTTATCGCTCCACCCGCGGTTGGCTTTCTGGCATACTACAAAATGTACGGTGTGATTGATGTTTTTGCCACGATGTTGTTCAATCTTGCCCTTTTCTTTACGCTTTTGGTCGCTTTCATGTACAAAAATTTCATTAAAATCAAATTTTTCATCTCTTGGTGGGCCTTTGTTTTTCCCCTTGCAGCCATGAGTATCAGCGCGATGTTAATGTATCATGAAACTAAAGATGTTATACTTTTATCACTCTCGTATGTGATGGTTGGTGTGACAACAATGGTCATCTCTGTTGTGATGTATCAAACGGTATCGCATGTGCTCAGAGGTGAAATCTGCGTACAAGAGTAAACAACACTTTACAAGGAAAATTAGATGGAAAAAACACTCTTTTTAGATCAATATCCTATTCATTCACTAACCCTGAAGAAAGAAGGATTTCGTTATCAGCATATGTCCCAAATCGTTGATTATTTTAAAGAGAAGATCAACGCTGATCCTGTGGCGCACTTTATCGCAATTTTTGACCATTATGCCCACACCAAAGCACTGGGTGGAGAGATGATGGAAGGGCTCAAAGATGTTCAAAATGTTATTTTTTGTTTTGGAAAGACTATCCAAAATACCAAAATCGTAGCAGTCCGTCCACGAAGTATCGGAATCTGTGAGTTTGAAGATCGCTTTGTGATTGAATTTATGGAAGCACCCAAAGAGGAGATTCATACGATTATGCAACTGTGGATAAAAGCCTTGGTAGCTTAAACTACCAAAGTGCCGTAATCTCTTCGTCTGTAATTTCTTCTTTTAAAAGCACGGGTATTCCTTTTGTGGAAAGCATGCTTTTAAATCCTTGCCCAATGGTTCCCGTGACAAATACATTGACACGTTGATTGACAAAAAGCTCTGTTAAGACTAAAGGGGGTTTCATCTGGTTGGATGTCAGAGGATTTGGAATCATCTGGTGCTCACTAATGTGATGATTTTCAAGTGTAAAAAAATGAATGTATCTGCTTTTAGGGCTCAAAGAGCTATAAGGGGAGGTTTCATTTTCACTGCAGAGTGCAACCACATAACGCTCTTTCGTATTTTCCAGATGTAACGTATGTCCACCCAGTAGTGCTAAAGCCACCTTATTTCGAGCAGATTTAATAATACGTGCAAACGTAGGGCGAGAAACTTCCATCTTTTGTGCGGCTTCTTCTTGATACAACTCCAATAAATCCATAAGATAAAGCGCTTCCACCTCTTCGGATAAAAGTGTGATCGTCTCTTGATGTGTTTGAATTTCACGAGGGTTAAATTGGCAACACGGCGGTCTGAATGAAGTAAACCGTTTGCATTTTTGCCGTGGCATAATTCTCCTTTACATGTATAGACTTTTTGTATAACCCATTGAAAAAAGAGTATCGCTTATAGCACATCACTTTTTAAAACTAAAAACATCGCTGAAGCTAAAGGCTATGACTCAATTTTGAGTTTTAAAAATTAACGCACTCTCAGCAAACTCTTTATCTTTTCAAGGGGCATACAAAAAGTCTAATATGCACATTATAACATGATTTAAAAATACTTGACATATGTCCATTATGAGAGTATTATTTTGAACATATGCTCATTAAGGAGTTTCAATGATAGCAGTACCTGTTAAAACAGAAAAAGGCGATGTGATAGCACCTCTTTTTGGAAAAGCAAACTATTTTAGTTTGATCGATGCGCAAGGTCATATAGCAACACGCGAATGCAGTGTTCAAGGAGGCATGAATGTTGTCCCTTGGTTACAAAATTTGGGCGTTAAAACGGTTTTACTCAATCACGTAGGCGAAAAACCTTTTCATGCACTTTTGGGTGCAGGCATCGATATTTATTATGTCGGGAAAGAGCGAATTATGCTCAAAGAGGCTTTGGATCAATTGCATAAGGGCACACTTGAAAAAGTGACAGTTATGAATTATATGAAGCTTCTAGGCGATGACGGAGATCATCATGATAGTGGTGGTTGTGGCTGTGGGCACTAAACCATAAAATACAAAACTCTATTAACATAAAAAAGGATCGCAAATGACAATTATATTTCCAACCATGAAAGACGAAGGAATTGAAGCAAAGAGAGGCGCACATTTTGGTAAGGCAACTTTTTATACAGCCGTTACGGTTGAAGATGGTGTGGTAAAAGAGGTCAAGGTGCATAAAAACCCTGGTCATGTAACGGGAGGATGTGCGAATGCTGTGGCAAACATACAAGCTTTAGGTGCTGATACATTGGTAGTTTCAGGCATCGGTGGAGAGCCTTTAAAAAAGTTTTTAGCGGTGAATGTTTCTGTCTATTTTGATGATAAAAATGAAACGGTAGAAGATTCGTTAAGAGATTTTCTAGCCGGAAAAACAGCTAAAATTGACCCAAACCATACGTGTGCTCACCATTAATTATTTTTGAATTTCTGCAAGGAAGTGTTCTTGCAGAAATTTTTTTGATCACACTTTATAACCAGATAACAATGTGTATTTTTAATTAATATTTATTATTATTTAGTTATAATTTTGAAAAGGTTGATTTAAAATGCAGTGGGTTAAACAGATCGTTTTTTTCTACCGTGATGGTTTTAAACAGATGCACGTTGGCAAACAGCTCTGGCTCATTATTGCTATCAAGTTTTTTCTTTTTTTTGTTGTTTTAAAGCTCTTCTTCTTCCCCAATATCCTCCAAACACACTTTTCAAATGACATGCAAAGAGCAGACTCTGTGCTGGAACATTTGATGCAAAAATAAAAGGTATTTCCGATGGATCACACACTTCTTGTTGAGTTGTCGCGTGCACAATTTGCGCTTACGGCACTGTATCACTGGCTTTTTGTCCCGCTTACGTTAGGACTTTCATTTATTATCGCTATTATGGAGAGCATTTACGTCAAGACAAAAAACCCTGAGTGGAAAAAATTGACGAAATTTTGGATGACGCTCTTTGCGATCAATTTTGCGATCGGTCTTGCGACGGGCATCATCTTAGAGTTTGAATTTGGTACCAACTGGTCAAATTACTCATGGATCGTGGGTGACCTTTTTGGCGCACCGCTTGCGATTGAGGGCATTATGGCATTCTTTTTAGAGTCGACCTTTTTTGCTGTCATGTTTTTTGGTTGGGAGAAAGTTTCGCCTAAAATGCACCTCTTTTCAACATGGCTTGTGGCGATTGGCTCAAACCTCTCTGCCCTTTGGATTTTGGTTGCCAATGGATGGATGCAACACCCTGTGGGGATGGAATTTAACCTTGAGCGTGCGCGCTTTGAGATGAAAAGTTTTGCCGATGTTCTCTTCAACCCAAACGCCGTTTCCAAATTTTTACACACGATTGGCAGTGGTTATGTGATGGGCTCCCTCTTTGTCGTGGGGGTAAGCAGTTGGTTCTTACTCAAAAATCGCCATACGCTTTTCGCCAAACGCAGCATCATTGTGGGCGCTTCTTTTGGATTTTTGGCTTCCATTTTCTTGCTGGTTACAGGCGATGAGTCCGCGCATCAAGTTGCCCTTAGTCAACCGACCAAACTGGCTGCGATGGAAGGGCTTTACGATGGAAAACATCGAGCAGGCATCGTGGCGATCGGTCAGTTGAATACAAACAAAAAAATTGGCGATACGCAAGATGAATTTATCTGGTCGATTGAGATTCCTTACGCACTCTCTTTTCTAGGGTTTCACAACATCAACGCGTTTGTACCGGGCATTGATGATCTCGTACTTGGAAACACAATACTGGGTATTGAGCCTGCTCAAAGCAAACTGGACAAAGGCAAACTGGCGTTAGAGGCGTTGCGTACCTACAAAGAAGCGCAGCAGATGAATAATGTTCCAACTCAAGAAGAAGCTTTAGCACTGTTTCGTACCAATGAGGCTTATTTGGGGTATGGTTACTTAGATAAACCCGAAAAAATCATCCCACCCATTGCATTGACATTTTATAGCTTTCACATCATGGTGAGCTTAGGCAGTTGGTTTTTGGCACTCTTCTTTTTCGTGCTCTACTTTAGCATGATCGGCAAGATTGGGAGCAAAAAACTCCTGTTGTATGCGGGGCTTTTCTCCATTCCTTTGGGTTACATCGCAGGCGAAGCGGGTTGGATTGTGGCAGAAGTGGGCAGGCAACCGTGGGCGATTCAGGGCATGCTTCCTGTGGGCATGGCGAGTTCGCACATTGATGAAGTCTCAGTCATGATCACACTAGGACTTTTTGCGATTATCTTTACCGCACTGCTCATTGCGGAAGTGAAAATCATGCTGAAACAAATTATAATCGGACCTGAGGAGGCATAAGATGTTTGGAACTTTATCTCTTTTAACGCTTCAACAGTATTGGTGGTTTTTGGTGAGTCTGATTGGGGCATTTTTTGTGTTTATTACCTTTGTACAAGGCGGACAAACCCTGCTTTACGCCATCGCCAAAGATGACAAACAACGCAACATGCTCGTCGCCTCACTGGGTCGCAAATGGGAACTCTCCTTTACCTCATTGGTTCTTTTTGGAGGTGCGCTTTTTGCGGCATTTCCTCTTTTTTATGCGGTCAGTTTTGGTGGAGCTTATTATGTGTGGATGGCGATTTTGTTCTGCTTTATCCTGCAAGCGGTTTCGTATGAATACCGCGTAAAACCCAACAACTTTTTAGGCAAACGCACGTATGAAGCCTTTTTGTACATCAACGGAAGTGTGGGCATTATCCTCATCGGCATAGCACTTGGCACACTCTTTACGGGTGGAAATTTTATGCGCAACAGCATGAATTTTTCGGCATGGACTTTGCCAAGTTACGGTTTAGAAGGCGCACTCAACCCTTTTAATGTGGCATTTGGCTTGAGCCTCTTTTTCTTAGCGCGTGTTCAAGCAGCGCTTTATTTTATCAATAACATTGAGGATGTTCATATCATCGCCCATGCCAAACAACAGCTTTTTAAAGATGCTTTTTTGTTTGTGGGCTTTTTTGTACTGCTTGTGGTGATGCTTTTGGTCATGAACGGCTTTACCTACCATATGGGCGTGGTCTTTCCCGAATCGCATAAGTTTTTGAACAACTTTTTAGCCACGCCACTGCTCATCGTTACTTTTCTTGGCGGTACACTTTTGGTGCTGTATGCCATCTTTAGTACGCTTTTTAAAGGAAGCAGGCGCGGCATTTGGTTCAGTGGTTTTGGCGTGATTTTAGTCGTAACGAGCCTGCTCTGTCTGCTTGGCTTTAACGCCACACCTATTTATCCTTCGCTCTCTGACTTAGCAAGTTCGTTGACCATTGAAAACAGCTCCTCTTCGCACTATACACTGAGTGTCATGAGCTATGTCTCTTTGGGCGTTCCGTTTGTCCTTGGCTATATTTATTTGGTATGGCGCGCTATGGATAAAACCAAAATGACATCAGCCGAAATCGAAGCTGATTCACATCATTATTAGGAGTCATTATGGAAGCAATCAATTATACCTCAGGGCTCTTGTGGCTCTGCACATGGCCTGTTATTATTTACGTCTCGTATCGCTTTATTGCGCTTAATATTGACCATTTTGAAGCGTATTTGAAAGACAAATAACCTTTACATGTAAAGCTCAAATCCTATACTTGTAGATTGAGGACATATGTCAGTTTTTAAGACGATTTAAGGTAAAATCCCCCTTAAAAGTTAATTAAAAAGGTCAATCTATGGGTTTAGGTGTCGGTATCGTAGGACTCCCCAATGTCGGAAAATCAACCACGTTTAATGCGCTGACTAAAGCGCAAAATGCAGAATCTGCAAACTATCCTTTTTGTACCATCGAGCCTAATAAAGCCGTTGTTCCAGTTCCAGATCCAAGACTTGAAGAGCTGGCAAAGATCGTCAACCCTGAACGTATTCAGCACTCAACGGTCGATTTTGTCGACATCGCAGGACTTGTAAAAGGTGCGAGTGCAGGCGAGGGGCTTGGCAATCAGTTTTTATCAAACATTCGTGAAGTTGAAGTTATTTTACACATGGTACGTTGTTTTGAAGATGAAAACATCACGCACGTTGAAAACAGCATCAATCCGCTTCGTGACATCGAAATCATCGAAAGCGAACTCATTTTTGCGGACGTTCAACAACTCGATAAAAAACTCGATCGTCTGAAACGTCAAGCGAAAGTCGACAAATCGGCCGCAGGTATTGCTGAGATCGCCGAAGCACTTCGCGCACACCTTGATGAGATCAAACCGGTCAGTACGTTTGCTAGGCGTGATGATGAAAACTTTCAAATCCTTGATAAAGAGCTACGTTTTCTTTCCAACAAAACGATCATTTACGGTGCAAACGTTGATGAAGCAGGACTTTTAGAAGAAAATGATTTTGTTAAAGCCGTCAAAGAACATGCTAACGCAGTGGGTGCGGACGTTGTTGTTCTTTGTGCCAAAGTCGAAGAAGAGATGATCGCGCTTGAAGAGGACGAAGCCGAAGAGTTCTTAAAAGAGCTTGGCATTGAAGAATCAGGACTTAAACAGATCATTCGTCTTGCGTTTGACAAACTTGGACTTGCATCTTACTTCACCGCAGGGGTTAAAGAAGTGCGCGCATGGACGATTGAAAAGGGTTGGAAAGCACCTAAGGCAGCTTCTGTGATTCACAACGACTTTGAAAAAGGATTTATCCGCGCCGAAGTCATTTCTTACAATGATTTTATCGCGTACAAGGGTGAGGCTGGCTCAAAAGAAGCGGGTAAAATGCGCTTAGAGGGTAAAGAGTATGTCGTTCAAGATGGCGATGTGATGCACTTTAGATTTAACGTTTAGTCTGCTTTAAATGTTTACATGTAAGCTTTTACATGTAAACATTCTTCTTTTTTATTTCAAATTTTTTTTAGGGAGTTATTCATGAAATTATGGGTTACTTTAATGTTTTCAGCAATGGTTCTTTTGGGTGCGGAGACACATTATGCAGTCGAGGATTTAGATGTCAGGGAAGATGGCACTTTAATAGAGGTTAAAACACAAAAACTTGCCAATGGCATCGGTCAATTTTTCTATGAATCGGGAAAAATTAAAAGTGAGACACCGTTCAAAGAGGGCTTACGTGATGGTCTTGGTAAGATGTATTATGAATCAGGAAAGCTCCAAAGTGAAACGCCGTTTAAAAACGATAAGATTGAAGGACTCAAAAAAGAGTATTATGAATCAGGAGTGCTTCGAACCGAAGTTACTTTTGTTAATGACCAAGCCGAAGGTGTAGGCAAGTTTTACTATCCCACAGGTAAACTTCAAGGGGAAACTCCTTTCAAAAAGAACCAACCTGATGGCATTACGAAGCTTTTCAATCCAGCAGGTAAGTTGATCCGCACGATTGAGTTTAAAGAGGGCAACATCGTCAAAGGCTATGATTATAATGATCAAGGAACCAAACTTGAACTGAGCCGCGATGAGCTTTTAGAAGCTACAAAAGAAGTATCAAATCCAGAAGAAGCTACGAAGTAACTTCTTCCTTGATAGAGTGTTACTCTCCGCTTTCACATTCCCCATCATAGGATATAATACCGTGTTCAAGGTTGAGCACGGTTTTATACCCCATATGCAACAAAATGCGCTGGCAGTATGCGCTTCGACTTCCACTGTAACAATATAAGATGACAGGTATGTTCTCTTTGCCACTGAGTTGGGAGAGCGCGTCATGAAAACTGGTAGTTGGGATGAGGAAGTCCGTTCCTGTGATGCGATTGCTAATCCATTCCATCCATTCACGAGTGTCTACAAGATTAAAATTCACAACACCATGCTTTCGTGCTTCGAGCAACGCTTCAAGTTCATTGCCATCAATCTGCTTTTTCTTCATTAACGCGTCACACTCTTCTTTGCTGAGTCCTCTGGTATGCGTATGCGCTATCTCTTCCATATTTTCTTCTTTTGCGAGTTCTCGCGCATGTTCAGGTGTGCAGAAGATCGTGCAGTGGCATTTGCCCGTTTGGGGAATTTCAACGGTGAGTGCAGGCGTGCAAGGACACAAGCGGTTACCCGCATTAGCTTGCTCTTCGGGTGTGCTACCTATCACCATAAAACAGGGACAGTAACGTTTGCCATAGATGAGTTTATTGCGTGTTAAGCCTTGTTGAATGGACTCTTTGACTTCATCAAGAGGCGTGTACGCAAAGCCAAATTGTTCGCAGACTTTGTCGGTAAATGCCTCTGTTTTCTCAAATTCTGCTAAAAATTCGGGAGAGTTCATATCTATTTTAGTTATCAAAGATATTCCTTTTATTTATTTTTATACACCATTATAAAGAGTTTGCATTGGAAAAAAATTAAAGAAAGGTTTTACATGTAAAGCATCAAGAAAGAGAAGGGGTTACGCTTTACATGTAAAACGATTGTGTTCCTTTTTGACTCAGTTACCTCCTTTACTTTAAAAATGTCAAATTCTTACATGTAAAATCTTTCTTGCGATTTTTTTGCTCTTTTTTTGCTTTACCATTTCCCTAGTTGGTTAAAAAAATAAATTAAAAAAAGAGTTTAAGATGCAAACTTTTCAACCGCAAACGACTTCCAGACTCGATGACATCAAACACCTTCGTGATATCTTTAATGCCCAAAATTCTAAAGAGCTCAAAGTTGCGTTTGATGCGCTGAATCCTTCCTTCACTATTTCAGAAGAGGATTTGGAAGTGCAGTTTAATCGCTACTTTGTAGGTCCAATGGAAACCGTTGCCGATCCATTTGCTTCTGTTTACCTTGACAATCCTGATGTTTTTATGTCCAAAAGTACCTTACATGTAAGAGAGTTGTATGAAACAATGGGATTTTCCTATTCGCTTAAAAACGTTGTACCAGAGGATCATTTAGGCGTTGAACTTGACGCGTATTACCAACTACTTTTTCTAGAAGAGGCTAAAGAGATAACTTATTTGAGTGACCTTCGTCACTATTTTTTACACGAACACTTAGCCCTTTGGATACCGCGCTTTTTGGAGCGTGGCTTAGCGCAGAGTGAGAAAGATGCACCTGCCATTACCTTTATTTTACAACAGCTCAAATCGTTACTGATAAGAGAAACCACGACAACAAGGAGTTCTTGAATGAGTTATTCCAAAGAAAAAGTTGAGAGCATTCTCAACAACGGCATTAGCCGAAGAAGTTTTCTAAAAGGCTTAGCAGCCAGTGGTGTATTATCGTCACTTCCAGGAGGCATTCTCCAAGCCAATGAAGACCTTAATACTAAAATCCCCTACATTGGGCAAAAAAATTACCAAACGTTTCGCAATGCGTGTCCAAGAAACTGTTACGACACCTGTAGTATTAAAACCTACGTCAAAGATGGGGTTATGCAGTTTATCGAAGGCGCTCAGGAATCTACATACACCCGAGGTGGTTGTTGTGTGAAAGGTAATTCGTACGTCAAGAGAGTTTACTCAGCACGCCGTCTTAAATTTCCGATGATGCAAGTGGGCGGCAAAGGTTCAGGCAACTGGAAACGTGTCTCTTGGGATTATGCGATGGAAACGATTGCTAAAAAACTCTTAGAGATGAAAAAAGAAGATGGAACTTTGTTGGGGGCAGCACTCACCAAATACTCTGGCAACTTTGGTATCACGCATTATGGTGTTGAGGGAATGTTTAACTCTATTGGATATACGACACGCCTTGCAGGAACGCCATGCTGGCCAGCGGGAATTGATGCGCAAAACCTTGATATGGGCGACATGTGGTGTAACGATCCTGAAGAGATGAAAGACAGTAAATTTATTATTCTCTGGGGTGTTAATCCTGCGAGCAACTCGGTTCACTCGATGAAATACATCTATGAAGCCAAGAGCAAAGGGGCAAAAGTTGTAGTGATTGACCCTGTATTTACCGAAGCCGCTTCAAAAGCAAGTCAGTACATTCAGATTAAAACAGGAACAGACGGCCTTTTAGCGCTTGGAATGGCAAAAATTATCATTGATGCCAATTTACACGATCAAAAATGGCTCGATGCAAACTCAAAAGGGTACAAAGAGTACAAAGCGTACTTGGATAAAGAGATCAATTTAGAGAATGTTTCCAAAACGACAGGTATCCCTCTTGCAATGATTAAAGAGTTGGCTTTATCATTTGTAAAAGCAAAACCTGCGACCATTTGGATGGGCTATGGTATGCAACGTCACACCAATGGTGGTTCAATGATACGAGCGATTGACGCCTTAGTAGCGGTTTCTGGCAACATCGGCAAATACGCAGGTGGTGCTCGTTATGGACACCTTAGCACATGGGGCTTTAATTATGCGGCACTCAGCCAAACTAAGCCAGAAGGTAGTGTAGGGTACACAGGTCCAGAAGGGGCTAAAGGTGAATTTGCTCAAGTGGGTGGTGAAAAAGCGGCGTATACCGATCGTTTCTTAAACATCAACAAAACGGCACGTGAACTTCTCAATGCAAAAGAGCCAAAAGTAAGACTCCTGTGGGTAGCGTGCAAAAATGTCTTTTCTCAAGATTTTGACCGTAATCAACTCATTCGTGCCTTTCAACAACTTGATCTCGTTGTCGTTGCCGATCAGTTCTTTAATGAAACCGCAAAATGGGCAGACATTGTCCTTCCTGTTGCGACACAGTTTGAAGAATACGACGTCAATGTCTCTTACTGGCATTACTGGTTGAGTCTTAATGAACAAGCGATCAAACCTCTTTTTGAAGTCAAATCGGACGTTGAAATCGCAGCACTGCTTTCCAAACATATGAATAAGCTTGAGGCGGGTTCATGTACTTTTCCACAAAGTGTGGATACCAAAGCGATGACGATCAAAGAGTTTAACCCTGGCATTTACGAGCAATTTGGCATCAAATCATGGGAAGAGCTTAAAAATGGTCCCGTAAAAGCTAAAGCGGTCATTCCGTATGCTGATGGCAAATTTAAAACACCTAGCGGCAAGTTTGAGTTTTACTCTGACAAAGCGTTGGAGCTTTTTGGAAGTGCATTGCCAACCTACCTTGAAGTGCGTAAACCGTACGACAAATTCCGTATGACGTCACCTCACAGTAGATGGAGCTTGCACTCACAGTTCCAAAACTTAGAGTGGATGGAAGATATGCATCCAGAACCGTACGTGTACATCAACCCTGATGATGCTGAAGCCAAAATGGTTAAAGAGGGCGACACGGTAGCCGTTTTTAACAAACAAGGACTCTTACGTGTGAAAGCCAAACTTACCGATAATGTTCAAGCAGGTACGGTTTTGATGTACGAGCAATGGTATAACAACAATATTTACAACGTCAATGAACTTGTCGATGACACCAGTTCAGACATGGGTGCATTTAAAACGGGAGCGCCAGGTGTTGCTCTTCATGATACCTTTGTCAATTTTAGAAAACTATAACAGGAGATTGTGATGCAAAAAGCTTTTTTAGTCGATGGCAGTATCTGTCTAGGATGTAATACGTGTGCAATGGCCTGTAAAAATCAGTATCATCAAGACGATGGAATTTTATGGCGCAAAGTAAGAGAGATTGGGGCAGAAGATTATTTGATGGATAACAACAATATCTTGCCAACCTTAACGTCGTACCAAAAAGCACCCAAAGTAAAAATGCCGATGGAGCGTTTCTATTTTTCATTGGCATGTAACCACTGCGAAAACCCAGCCTGTGTGGCGATTTGCCCTGTGGGAGCACATACGAAAGACCCTGAAACGGGCATTTGTAAACACGACCAAACGATTTGTATTGGCTGTGGCGGTTGTGTCAAAGCGTGTCCATTTGGTGCTTCAAAATTCAATACCAAAATGGGACAAGCCGAGAAGTGCAGTATGTGTTGGGAGAGACAAGCCGATGGCAAAACAACAGCGTGTGTTCAAGCCTGCCCTGTGGGGGCGATTGCGATTATTGACTTGCATGACCCCAAATACAAAGAGTACGCTAATGCCTCTCCTGTGGGAATCGACTATGCGATCAATGCGGAAACGCATCCGAGTACGCGGTTTATTCTTCCTCATATGCCCAAAGAGGTTTACAGGCAAGCAAAAGGATAGTCTCATGAAAACAACGCTGCGATGGATTATGAGTCTTTGTGGTGTTTTTCTTTCACTCGCTTGGGGGCAAATTGCCCCAAGCACCTGTAGTTTTGGTGATCCGCTTTTTAGTGAATTGTCCCATCAAAAGGCTGTTTTGATCGAGCCCAAAAACTACGTGGTTGGCGAAGAAAACTTCGTTATAATACAACTTGAAAAGCCAAGTCTTCCTTCGGGCTACATGGTGAGTGTCTTTGTCGATACGATTCAATCACCCAAGAGTGAACCTGAAGTGCAAGGGTGGTATCCAAAAACAAATATCAAGCCTTTAAAAGAGGGATTTTATGAATTATCGGTTCGCGTGAACCTCATGTATAAAGGAAGTTGAGGCGGTATGTTGGTTGCAAGTCTTGCAAATACGAAGATTAGCTTTACCGCAAAGAAATCTAAATAACACTATGTTCAAGGAGTCTCAAACGTGGATAAACCCTTTTTAGAACGATTGAAGACGCTCACAATTCTTTATGCTGAAGATGAAGAGGGTATACGAAAAAACATTGCCGCATCGCTTCGCTATTATACTAAAGAGGTGATCGAAGCAGAAAATGGCAAAATTGCCTTAGAGCTCTACAAAAGTGAAAAACCTGATATTGTGATTACCGATATTTTAATGCCTGTGATGAATGGCGTTGATCTTGTAAGAGAAATTCGTAAAACCGATGAAGTGACTCCCCTTGTCATTATTTCAGCACATACGGATAGGGAGTATCTGCTCAAAGTCGTGGATCTTCATTTAGAGCAGTACATCATCAAACCGGTGACACTCAATGGCCTTTTAGAGGCACTTTCACGCTGCCTCAAACGTATTACTCAAACGCATACGATTGTCTATGAACTTCCTTGTGGCTACTTGTACGATGTTGATCATAAGTTACTGACGTATGAGGGAGAGATCATTCATCTCAATAAAAAAGAGGCGGGATTTTTAGAATTACTGTTGCATAATAAACAACGCATTGTCTCCTACGATGAGTTACAAGCCCATGTGTGGCAAGACGATGTGATGACCGATAGTGCGCTTCGCTCACTGGTGCGTAATTTACGCAAGAAGTTACCGAAAGATTTTATTACCAATTTATCAGGGGTTGGGTACCGATTTGAGATGTGCTAGACTCTTACTTTTAGTGCTTGTGTGTGTGACCTTTGGTAGGGCACAAGAGTGGAAAAATCCTTTTTATTACCGCAGTGATGATACCACTTTGGTACTCATCAATGAACGTGTCAAAGGCTCTCACATCAAAGTCTTTTTACCGACCATGCCTTATTTATATGTCTCAAAACTGGTCAATGGTACGCTGGTTCGCTCCAGTGGTAACCATGAAGGATGGGAGTATATGATGGCAACATCGTATACCAAGATAGACGATCTTACTTATGAATTTTCCTTGCGTAAAGGGGTTCTATTTCAAGATGGAACGCCGTTTAACGCGGATTCAGTGGTTGAAAATTTCACCTATTTTATGAAAGATCCTGTGGTTTATTCGGATATTCATAAGCGACTTAAAAGTGTGAGTAAAGTGGATGATCATACCATTCGTATTCACCTGTATAAACCCTATGGGTTGCTCTTTAGCGATCTGACTTCTATCAATTTGTACACATCCGCCTACCTCAAACGTTATGGATGGAGTACGAAAGAGGGCTCTACGTGTAACAGCATGCAAGCTCCAGGTCCTTATGGATTGGGTCCGTATATCTTAAAGCAAGGCTACGCAACAGGGCGGTTTCAAACGCCTATTTTAGAGCTTCAAGCCAATCCAAACTATTATGAAGCGGGTTTGCCTTACATTGAGAATGTAACCATTTATACAGAACTGACATCTGCCCAATCGGTCAGTATGGCGTTGGAAGAAGAGCGTTTGGATATAACACCGATTCCTTTCAATAAAAAAGTAGAGACCGTTCTTTCTAAGTATGCAAGACTCTATACGAAACCTTCAACGCACAGTATTTCGATCTATTTTAACCTGCTTAAGCCCAACAGTAAATTGAGAAATCAAAAAATACGTATAGCGCTTAATAAAGCGGTCAATCAAGCCAATTTGCTTAATTTTGTCTATAAAAAAGAGGGTGAACTCGCACCTACAGAAGCTTCCGTGAATTATCGTTCTGTAAAACTGGCAACGGCAAACCTTCAAACATGGGGTGAACATACACTTCATAATCCAGATGAGGAGAAGGAACTTAAAGCGATTTTAAATGGGTTGGAGCTGGATGTCATTACGATGGATCGTTTTATGTTTTTATGGCGAGGCATTGAGTATCAGCTCAAAAAATACGGTGTTACGCTTCATTACACCACAACACCCAATGAAAAAGAGATCTATGAGCAACTTCTCACGAACCGTCAGTCACCTAAAACATGGGATATTTTAACATGGGGTAATGACGATTGGAGCAGTAACAATCCTTGGACAGCGTTCTTTGCGTACCGCATCTCCGATAAATGGTCGGCGATTGATAAAGACGATATTATGCAAGAATATATTGAACATTTTTTTGATGTTGAATTTCAAAGTGAGGCTTTTGATGAGGTCGTCGCAAAGATTGTCAAACGGGCATATGAAAAAGCGTATATGCTTTTTGTTCCATCTCCAAACATTGTGTTAGCGGTCAATAAAGAAGTACGTTATGAGCCTTCATCGGTTTTATTGATGCCTCTATGGAAGGCAAAATTGACCAAGTATCACTGGTCGATTAGGGGTAATGCTGCTTATCCTAAAGAGCGTGAAGCACCCATGTTACCTTTAAGGTTTGATTATGATTAAGTATCTTTCCATGCGTTATAAATTTTTTCTGATGGCCTCTTTGGGCATTTGTGCGATTGTTACGCTCTCTTTTTTAGCGTTTGACATTACTAACAAAGGGGTAGTGAATGTCAACAATGTTTTTGAAGGCTCGAAGCGGGTTCAAACGATTCAGCAGACCTACATTTTGCCACTGTTTAAACTCAGGGAACAATCCCTTTCATTGATTATGGCGCCAAATGAAGACTTACGTAAGGATATTCTCAAAAAAATAAATGAGATGCACACGCAAATGGAAGAGCCCTTTAGTAAACTGCCAGCAACGCTCTATTATCAGTGGAAAAACTATGTCACACTCATCTTAGCCAACCAAGCCTACCTCAAAGATGATTTTGAAGAGGGTGCATTTATCAATGCCAATACGGTTGAACGTGATCAGTTTTATGCGCTGATGGATTCACTCGAAGTATTACAGCAAAATGAGCTGACACACTCTTCTGAGACCTATGCCAAAGCCAATAAAGAGGCGATCAATTCGCGTTATTTTATTGCCACTTGGTTGATTATTATCGTGCTTTTGACTTTTTTAGTGGGCTTTTTTATTGCCAAAAATATTGTCGATTCTATTTTACATGTAAGGCATGGACTAAGAGAATTTTTTGACTACCTCAAATCTCCTTCCACCGAAGAAGCCACACGTATTCATATTCCTCTGATGAACAAAGATGAGTTGGGTGACATGGCACGCCAGATCAATCAAAATATTGAGATCATTCAAGCCAATTTGGAACAAGACAGCCAACTCATTGAAGATGCTACGAATGTCGTGGAAGATTTAAAATTAGGTAATCTCAACCGCAGACTCGTGGCTTCAGGCAATTCCGATCAGCTCAACTTACTCAAAGCCGTGATGAATGAGATGCTGGATAATTTGGAGCTTCGCATTCAACAAGAGATCGATGAGCGCACTCGTCAAGAACAGCTCTTAATTCAGCAAAGTAAACTCGCCGCAATGGGCAATATGATCGGCAATATCGCCCATCAATGGAGGCAGCCTCTTGGTGAGATCAATGCACTTTTGATGATCATTCAAGTCAGGCAACACTTTGATGACTTTAATGAAGCCTTTTTAACCGAGAAGATTGAAGAGTGTAACCGTATCACGGCGTACATGTCCAACACGATCAGCGACTTTCAAAACTTTTTTAAACCCTCTAAAGATAAAGAGATTTTTGAAATCAATCATGCGTGTGAACGGGCGAGCTCCATCATACAAGCTTCGCTTCGTTATCACTCCATTGAGTTTTCATTTAATGCCATTGAAAAGATCAAAGTACTTGGCTATCCCAATGAGTTTGCTCAAGCATTGTTAAACATACTCTCCAATGCCAAAGATGTTTTAACCGACAGGCAGATAGAAAACCCTTTCATTCGCATGAATGTCAAAAATGGGGAACAATACACCCTCATTAAGATCGAAGACAATGGCGGTGGCATTTCTGAAGAGTATTTGGAGCGTATTTTTGAGCCTTACTTTACGACCAAACACGCTAAGCAAGGTACGGGAATTGGACTGTATATGACCAAGATGATTATTGAAAACAATATGAATGGCATCGTGACCGTTAGTAACACAGAGCATGGTGCACTCTTTACGATCAAAATAAAGCACCATTTAAAATAAATTGTATTTTCATAGAGGTTGTACCAAAATAAAAATCTTTATACTTTTTTTATACTTTTCATTTAGTATTTTCACTGTACTATAAAATGTAAAATGGATCATTGATGCTTCGATACATTCTAATACGCTATAAAAGAATTAGAAATATGTATTTGGAATGTCGATATTAATCAGGTAAGTCAATGAGTGTGATTTTATTTATCGTTAATTATTTGTGTTATTAAAAATGTGTATGGAGTAGTCATATACAAGGTTATTTGACTTGTTTTGATAAAAAGCATAGGAGTGAAACAATTGAAATTGTATGATCGTATAAGGTGTTTTTACACTTTAAAATCAAGTTGAATCATGAATTATTTTAAGCGAAAATATCTATCGACTATCCTCTTTATTCTTGTTTTTTTCTTTTTAACCTTTGCCTATATTGTTCTTGTTTTTATCAACTATGATGCTAACAAAACGATGATGCAAGAACTCGTTAAGACAAATCAATTGAATATTGTCAAAGGGTATAAGCGTCAAATTGATGAATGGCTTTCCGTTAAAAAACGTATTGTCTCTTCTGCCTCGACCTTTCTAGAAAAGTTAGACCCTGAAAAAAACTACCACGACATTAGACAAATTTTACAAAGTGCCATTACAACAGGGGAATTTCGAAGTGTTTATATTGGTTATGCCAATAATTCTTTTATTACAGGTATTAATTGGATAGCGCCATTAAATTATTTTCCTACCGAGAGACCATGGTATAAGGTAGGAAAAGAGCGTCAAAGTATTGCTATTACACTACCTTATATTGACTCTGATCTTTTAAAAGAAGTAGTTTCCATTGTTGCTCCTATCTATAATCACAATAATGGAGAGTTAATAGCTGTTCTCTCAAGCGATTTAATTTTAGATTCTATTCAAAAAGAGATACTTTCCATAAATCTACCATTTAATGGATTTGCATTCCTAGTCAGTAAAAATGGCAAAATTCTTGTGAGTCCTGATGGATTTAGCGAACAAAAGTGCAATGGCTGTGAACCTGCAATCTCTGCTATCCTTTCGAATAATGAGATGGTTGGAACGACAACATATATATACAATGGAAAAAAATATTTAGTCTTTTATGAGCCTTTGGAAAATAGTGATTGGATTTTTGCGACTGTATTGAATGAGGAAAGTATCTTTGGGGAACTCAATGAGCAACTCTTCCAAAATGTCATTATGGCGGTCAGCTTTAGTGTATTTGGTATTTTAGGACTGCTCTTATTTCTCTTTTTATCGCGAAAAATATTTGAGCATAAACGGCTTTTAGATTCTTTTGCGCATAGCAGTAGTCATGCAATGGCAATTATTGATAAACACAAAAATGTTCTTTTAATCAATGACCCACTGAGAAAATTATTAGTAATCAATGAGCCCGTAGAACTGGGTGACGCAATTACCCATTTAAAAGAGATAGCTGGAAATATAGAATTACTTCAAACGCTTATTGAAGCTGTATACGAGGTCATGGATTGTACGTTTACTGCAAAAATTATTAAAATACCTAATGATGATACGACGGAATGCCTTTTAGTTCAAATAATGCCTATTATTGAAAAAGGTTCAAAAATAGAAGGTTGCATTTTAACGATTAATGATATTACCAATGAATACCGCTTAGAAACGCATGCAAAAGAGCATGAACAGATTATGATTCAGCACAGTAAAATGGCTGCTATGGGCGAAATGGTAGGGGCTATTACGCATCAGTGGCGGCAACCATTAGCGGCACTTTTGGTTTTGATGGGAATGTTAAGAGTTCAAGTCAAAGATAAAATTATCAGTGAAGATAGATTGATTGAAAGTTTTGATAAAGCCGTTGAAATTGTAAAGTTCATGGAACTAACGCTACAAGCATTTAAATCATTTTATAAAACAGGGCAAGAAAAAGAGTATTTTGACAGCGCCACCGTTGTTGAAGAAGTCGTCAGTATCATGAAACCCATAGCGCGTATTCATAATATTGATCTTTCATTTATTTATGATTACAAAAAAGATTATCCAATGTTTTCATACTCTAATTATGTGAAACAAATTTTAGTTAATCTCATTTCCAATGCAAAAGATGCCATTTTAGAAAAAAACAGCACATCAGCTGAGGGGCATATCATCATTACTTTAGATGAAACATCTGAGCGTTATGTCGTTCGAGTGGAAGATGATGGCGTTGGTATTCAAAAAGGATTTGAAGAAAAACTTTTTAAAGAAATGCAAACAACGAAAGGTCATAAAGGTACAGGACATGGTCTTTATTTGTGTAAATTGTTGATTGAAAATAAGTTAAATGGTACGATTAACATCATTTCTTATGCCAATCCTACTGTATTTGAATTGACTTTTCTAAAGGAAATTAATGGATAAGAGTGTCTTAAAGCGGTTTAACGATTTGCGCATTTTGTTAGTTGAAGATGACGACCTTTTGCGAGGTATTGTTTTTGATGCGTTAAGCCTTTATTGCCAAGATGTAAAATGTGCAAAAGATGGGGAAGAGGGATTATCGTGTTTTCATAGTGATAATTTTAATGTCATTATTACGGACATTAATTTGCCTAAGATGAGTGGGCTTGCTATGGCACGAGAAATTCGCAAAGTCAATTCAGAAATCTCCATTATTATTTTAACGGCGTATGATACTTCTGATAATATATATGCTTCTATCGACATTTGTGCATGTGCTTTTTTACATAAGCCGTTTGAGTTAGAACAACTTTACAATACATTACTCATGTGTGTTGGAAAAATTGTATCAACCAATCAATGGCTTGATTTAGCGCGAGGCTTCTCCTATAACATCAAACTTAAAGAGCTTTTTTTTGAGGACAAAGAGATTCATCTTACAAAAAATGAGTCACGATTATTATCTATTTTGATTGATCATGTGGGTAAAACTGTTAGTTTTGAAAATATTGAGGGGAATGTTTGGTACGATAAAAGTGCTACACCTGAAACTATTCGAATGCATATCAATAAACTCCGTTCTAAAACGTATTACGAACTTATTGAAAATATACAAGGATATGGATATAAGCTTCTCCCTAAAGCAAACATTCCTTTAGAAAAATAATTCTTCTTTTTCTAATCACTCAATTCCTTTCAGATCATTTCTCTAATATTTATACTTTCTTTACACTTTTTTTTTACACTTTTCTTGAAATTCAATTACAAGGAGATAGCGTATGAAAAAAGATGTAGGGTTGAAGGCACTACTTTGTTTTAGTGCTTTACTGATCGTTTCTTCCATGAATGCGGCAGATGTTTTCCCCAAAACAACACTTGAGTTGACAAGTGATTCTGGAGAAGCACTAGGGAGTATAACGCCAGGAACAAAGCTTACCAAACTTGATGAAAAGAGCGATAAGAGTTTCGTTATGGTAAGTGGTTGGAGTGCGTATGGGGAAGAGAGTGTTATCTTTCAGAATATTGGGCAAAGAGTTGTGTATGCACTTTTAAAACCTAATGCTTTTAAAGGTATTGAAAAAGGTCAAAGTAAAACCGATGACTATGATGCCGAGTGGATACCCAGCCAAATTAAAGGATGGGTCAAAAATTCAGACGTAACCTCTAATCAAGAAGATGTTTGGAAAGAAGGTGCCAAATTATTTGGTGAGAGATGTGGTTCTTGCCACCAAGCGCACCCATCCGATGAATTTACCGTCAATCAATGGCCTAATATTATCAAAGCAATGAAAGATCGAGCGGGACTTTTACCAGAGCAACAATGGCAATTAACGAAATATATGCAAGCTCATGCAAAAGATGCAAAGTAAGGAGATGAAAATGAAAAATAATTCTAGAAGAGATTTTCTTAAAACAAGTCTTATGGGTAGTGCAGCTGTTGTTGGCAGTGTCAAGAGTTTAAATGCTATTGATATCGCTAGTGGACCTATTTTAAATGAGTCACAAAAATTTAGTGCAACACACTTTGGTGCTTTTAAAGCCTATATAAAAGGTGGTCAGTTTACAGGCGTGAGTGATTTCGTGGATGATGCTTCCCCTACACCTATGTTACAAGCACTCCCTTCACGTACGTATGCTCCAACGCGCGTGAAGTATCCTTATGTGCGAGAAGGTTTCCTCAAAAAAGGGCATCAAAGTGATACTTCTAAAAGAGGCAGTGAAAAATTTGTACGTGTTTCTTGGGATGTAGCGTTAGATCTTGTGGCTAAAGAAGTGATGCGTGTTCAAAGTACCTATGGTTATAAAAGTATTTATGCTGGAAGTTATGGTTGGTTTTGTGTTGGAAAACTCAATAATCCACAACGTCTTATGAACCGTATGATGAAAATTGCAGGTGGATATGTGGGGAGAGCGGGTGATTATTCTACGGGTGCAGCACAAGTCATCATGCCTCATGTTTTGGGAACCAATGAAGTATATGAGCAACAAACATCATGGGATATGGTTCTTAAACATGCTAAAAATGTTGTTTTTTGGGGTGCTGATCCTATGACAACGAACCAAATTGCATGGGAAATACCAGCGCATGAATCCTACAGTTATATGAGTGAATTAAAAAAACTCAGTGATGCCAATAAAATTAATGTCATGTCTGTTGATCCAGTTGCAAATGATACCCAGCGTTATTTTGAGGGCGAACATATTCGTGTTAGACCCAATACAGATGTTGCTATGATGTTGGGAATGGCGTATCATCTTTATAGTAATAAATTATACGATCATGAATTTATCAAAAAATACACGGTTGGATTTAAACAATTTGAGCAGTACCTTATTGGCGAAAAAGACAATACGCCAAAAACCCCTGAATGGGCAGAGCGAATTTGTGGTGTTTCAGCCAATACAATCAAAAAATTTGCTGAAAAACTTATGAAAGAGCGTTCTTTATTGATGGCCGGTTGGGCAACGCAAAGAGCCGATCATGGTGAACAATTCCATTGGATGATGGTGACACTTTGTGCAATGTTAGGACAAATAGGACTTCCTGGTGGAGGTTTTGGCTTTAGTTACCATTATGCAGGTGGTGGAACACCAACAGCGGATGCTCCTGGGCTTACGGGTATTTCTACTAATATTGTTAGTGATAAAGAAGGACCTTGGACCAAGTATAAACCCTTTAATATCCCTGCAGCGAAAGCGTTTGATATGATTGCTAATCCTGGTAAAAAAATTGCATTTAATGGCAAAGAGATTGTTTATCCTAATATTAAAATGGTTTATTGGGCGGGTGGAAATCCCTTCCATCATCATCAAGATCGAAACGCTATGCTTAAAGCATGGAAAAGATTAGAAACGGTCATTGTTCATGAGCCTTTTTGGACATCAACAGCACGTATGGCAGACATCATTCTACCAGCAACGACTGAAATAGAGCGTAACGATATTGAGAGAATTGGAGATTATTCATCAACGCATTTCCTAGCACTTCAACAAGGTATTGAGCCAGTAGGCGAATCAAAAAATGACTTTGAAATTTGTCGTGAAATCTGTAAACGATGGGGTTATGAAAAAGAATTTACAGAAGATAAAACACCCATGCAGTGGTTAGAGCAATTTTATAATGAAGCGCTTTCCCAAGGAGTTGAAAAAAATATTACTATTCCAAAATTTGAAGAATTTTGGAAGCAAGGCTATACAAAATTTAAAACGCCTCAATCGGCAAAAGAGTTTGTTAGACATGCTGATTTTAGGGAAAATCCTATGTTAAATCCATTAGGAACGCCTTCTGGAAAAATAGAGATATTTTCAAAAATGGTTGATAGTTTTAAATATGATGATTGTAAAGGTCATCCTATGTGGTTTGAGCCAATTGAATGGTTAGGAAGTCATAAAGCTAAAAAAACATCATTACACTTACTTTCTCCTCATCCAAAGTATCGATTACATTCTCAACTAAGCAATACATGGTTGAGAGATCTTTACGAAGTGAGTGGAAGAGAACCTATTTGGATTAACCCTGAGGATGCTAAAAAAAGAGGTATCAAAAGTGGTGACGTTGTTAAAGTCTTTAATGAAAGAGGCACAACCCTTGCAGGTGCTATTGTAACTCAAGCTGTATCAGAAGGTGTCCTTCGAATGTGTGAAGGCGGATGGTATGACCCAATGGAGCCTGGTAAAATTGGAACGATGTGTAAGCATGGTGATGTCAATCAATTAACGATTGACAAAGGAACATCTAGCCTTGCCCAAGGTAATATTGCTAATACTGCCTTGGCTGAGATCGAAAAATACACAGGTGAAATTCCAGCTGTCACTATTTTTGATGAACCAAAAATTGCAAGAAAATAGTTTCTATACTAAGTAGCCTTTTATAAGGCTACTTCTTCTTGAGATAAATTTATTCTCAAAAAAATCGCAAAAATTATTGATTTTATTTCCTTAACATTTTTTTGCCATTTTTTTTTAATATCATTCATTTCAAAATTATTAAGGAGTATCAAATGAAAACATTAACTAAATCAATCGTAGTGGCTACATTACTCTGTGGTATAAGTGCACAAGCAACCCCATTGTACACCAAATGTGTCGCGTGTCATGGTGCTGCGGGTGAGAAATCCGCTTTAAACAAAAGTCTTATCATTAAAGATATGAGCAAAGTAGATTTTATCGCTGCTATGAAGGGCTATAAAGATGGCAGTTATGGAAAAGACCAAAAAGCGTTGATGAAAGTCCAAGTGGCACCACTCAGTGATGCTCAGATTGAAGAGATCGCCTCTTTTATTACAAAAAAATAGCGGTCTTTACGATGGAAACTTGTCAAAAAAGACGTGATTTTATTGGCATGGCACTCGCAGGCGTTACCACAGTGGGCGGTGTCTGTGCATTGGGTGCGATGAAAAAGAGTTGGGATCCACTCCCGAGTGTTCAATCGGCGGGTTTTGTTACGGTGGATATTTCCACGATAGAAGAGGGTGAAGCACGCAGTTTTGCTTGGCGTGGAAAGCCCATCTTTGTATTACGCAAAAGCGCAGACACCCCTAAAAATGCAAGCCGTGATGTGATCATTGGCGAGAAAGTCTTTACTCTCGTCATTGGTTTGTGTACCCATCTTGGTTGTATTCCTTCATATGATGCGAAAAAGAAAAGTTTTGTCTGTGCCTGTCATGGTGGCGTTTTTGATGCGAGTGGCATGAACACGTTTGGACCACCACCGCGTCCTTTGGATATTCCTCCCTTTAAAATTGCCGGTGAAACACTTGTCTTAGGCGAGGAAGGCGAAGAGTACAAAAAATTAACCGCGAAAAAAGCGTAGGAGTAGGGTATGGCAGAAATACGAAAAAGCGAAGGCTTTATGGACTGGCTTGACCAACGCTTAGCAGTGAAAGCATTTATGCGCGTGATGATGACTGAGTACTGGATTCCTAAAAACATCAATTTCCTTTGGGCAATGGGTGTGGTTTTGGTCGTTTTATTTGGTGTATTGTTAGTCACAGGTCTTTTGTTATTGATGTACTATAAACCAGACATCAACTTAGCGTTTGATAGCGTGAACTATACGATCATGCAAGAAGTAGAATACGGTTGGTTGTGGCGCCATATGCACGGTGTTGCAGCGTCTGCGACGTTTCTTATTATTTACATTCACCTTTTTACGGGTATTTACTATGGTTCGTACAAAAAAGGGCGTGAGATGATTTGGATTACGGGCATGGTGCTGTTTATTGCGTTTTCCGCCGAAGCGTTTAGTGGGTATATGCTTCCATGGGGGCAGATGAGCTACTGGGCGGCGCAAGTCATTACCAATCTGTTTAGCGGTATTCCCGTCATTGGGGATGATGTCGTCATTTGGATACGCGGTGATTATGTGGTGGCGGATGCAACGTTGACACGTTTTTTTATGCTTCATGTGGTACTTTTGCCTTTGGTCATTATCATGGTGATTGCGGTGCATTTTTACTCGCTTCGCTTCCCGCATGTGAATAATCAAGATTCTGCTGAGTTTGACTTTGATAATGAGTCAAAAAAGTTTCTAGAAGGGCGCAAAAAAGAGTCTAAAGTCGTGCCATTCTGGCCTGTTTTTCTCTCAAAAGACTTCTTTGTGGTTGGCTTTTTTATGACATTTTTCTTTTTCCTTGCGTGTTATCACTTTGATTTTGCGATGGATCCGATCAACTTTGAGCCAGCCAATTCAATGAAAACGCCTGCACATATCTACCCTGAGTGGTACTTTTTATGGAACTATGAAGTGCTTCGAGGTTTTTTCTTTGACATTGGTGGCATTGCGGCAATGAATATTGGTTTGGTTGCTTTTGTGATCGCTAACATCGTCTTTATGATTTTGCCTTTTTTAGATCGCAATCCGATGAACACGGCTCCTGCGCACAAACGACCTATCTTTAAATACTGGTTCTGGCTTTTGGTGTGCGATATGATCGTCCTTACCGTCTATGGTAAGCT
The DNA here is from genome assembly GCF_002309535.1 of Sulfurospirillum diekertiae. Lineage (GTDB taxonomy): Bacteria > Campylobacterota > Campylobacteria > Campylobacterales > Sulfurospirillaceae > Sulfurospirillum > Sulfurospirillum diekertiae. Next base: position 880,087 of record NZ_CP023275.1, read on the forward strand.
TCCTCCCACAGGCATAAATGCGTGGGTTGGTTTTGTGGCTGCTATTATTTTTTTAGGACTGTTTATCGCCCTGCCATTTATTACGAAACATGAAGCCAAAGGAGATGCCCAATGAGAGAGATCAAAATTTTAGCCATTGTGATTTTCTTTACCGCTGTGACCTATTGGGGTGTGGAGCCTTATGCACATTCACAAATGCACCCACATGTCGCCCCTGCTGACTTTAGTTTTAAAGACATGGAACCTTTACATGTAAACGGAAATATTGACAATGGCAAAGCCCTTGTCGAAGCCAATTGCATCGCGTGTCATAGCATCAAAAGTTTAGGACTTGAAGCGCCTATGAGTTTTGAAGAGGCTGCAAGTGCCTATGGTGTTGTACCACCGGATCTCAGTCATGCTGGCGTCATTTACGATAAAAATTACCTTGCAGGCTTTTTAAAAGACCCTGTGAATGCGACCAAACTTTCGCATAAATTTGGCGATGCAAAGCCTTACGCGATGCCCAGTTTTGCTTTTTTAAGTGAGCAAGAGATCGCTGATGTGGTGGCGTATCTAGGCAATATTGTCGCTACCAAAGCTTCCAACAAAATGGTGTTTGAAGAGGCATGTGGCAGATGCCATAGTATGAAATATGATGGACTTAAAGCGCAAACGCCTACGCTGTCTATTCAAAACTATCTTGGAGCCGTTGCTCCTGATGTGTCGATGATGATTCGTTCTAAAAAAGCAGAGTATTTAAACACGTTTATCAACGAGCCACTGAAGATGGTTGAAGGCATTGCCATGCCTCGTGTGGGTCTGACCGAAGCGTCTCAAGAGCAAGTGATCGCTTACATGGAAAGTGTGGGAGATCGTAAAAAAGCTGAGCGTGAAAGCTTAGGCTTAAAGCTCATTGGATTTATGGCTATTTTTACCCTAATAGCGTATCTGTGGAAAGTTCAAATTTGGAAGGAGGTGGAGTAATCCACCTCTTTTTACTTCGTTTTCTCATTAGAGTTCTTACAGAACTCTAAACACGCTTTTAAAGCCAAGCTCTAAAAGCTACGCTAACACTGTGTTTTCTTCGGCAGAATGCCCACGCACCTTGGGTGCTTTTACTTCTTCTAAATTTAATTTTGCAAAAAATCTACTAATTTTTTTCGTCAATAAAACTCTTTTTTCCTGCGATTATTTTGCTCTTTTTTTTATTTAAAATTTTCCTTGAAGCTTCAAATTAATTATTAAAACAACGGGCATATTAAAGGTTATAGGCAGATGCGTTTATGGGTCTGTCTGGATGCGGTTTTGCTTGAAAATAGCGCATCATTTTTGGCATAAATTAACGTCATAAATACTTTACATGTAAAGTGTTTTTACTACAAAGGAGAAACGGATGAAATTGGCAAATCTTAGCTTGGCAGCTCTTTGTGTTGCAGGACTTAGTACCTGTTCTTTTGGTGCAGATACGTTGGCTGATGCCTTTAAAGAGGGTAAAATAAGTGGTGAGTTAAAAGCATTTTACTGGGATCGCGATCGAAATCCTTCCATTCCGAGTGATTCAATTTTTAATATGGGTGTTATGCTCAATTATAAAACAGGCTCTTTGAATGGCTTTAGCCTTGGCTTAACAGGACAATCCAATAATGCTCCCTTTGCGAGTTCCAATGCAAAACAACAATTTGGTTGGGATGAGTACGGCTCTGGCGCACAGCTTTCAGAAGCATATCTCGCTTACCATGCGGGTAAAACCACCGTTCAAGTGGGTCGAATGTTCTTAGATACACCTCTCATCGCCTCATTAGGCAACCGTATCATCAAAGAGTCCTTTGAGGGTGCAAGCATCGTCAATACCGATCTTCCTAATACCACATTAACCGCAGCCTACGTTCAAAAGTTTCAAGCGCAAACCGATGGGGCTGGAAACGTCGGCAAATTTACGACCTATAGCAACCCTTACGGTACTTCCCCTCTTTTAGAAGATGGCGCGTATACCCTTGTCGCGGTGAATAAATCCATTACAGGCTTGACCTTAACCGCAGCGTATGCTGAAGACATTAACACTAAAGGATCCATGGCGTATGCTGAAGCAGCGTACAGTGTTGCCGTGAATGCGTTTACCTATGGCTTGAGCGCGCAATACTATTACAACGACAAAGAGATCACGGGTACGAAAAGCTCTGACTTGTACGGACTCAAAGCAAGCCTAGGATACGGAGCAGTGAGTGGATATGTGGCCTACACCAATGTGAGTAAAGACGCAACCGTCACACCTGGTATTGGTTGGGGTGCCGATCTTGCTTACACGGGTACGATCATACTTTCTAGTAGCTATCCTGCCAATACGGAAGCGTATGCTATAGGGCTCGGTTATGCGTTTAGCCCAACCACGACGCTAAATGTTGCGTATACGGTAACTGACGATGATGACCTCTCGTATGGCAAAGCATCCTATATTTCGTTGACAGGTAATTATGCCTTTGATGGTGCTCTAAAAGGGCTTAATTTCTTAGCGATGTACGATAAAGAAAATCGCGATTATGCAGGGGCTAAAGATAAAGATGAATTTAGATTTAGTGCGGTGTATAAGTTCTAGAATCGATCAACTCTTTTACATGTAAAGCTTACATGTAAAAGAGTCTTTTAAAACATCTCTGGTCTTCCGAAGTAATATCCTTGTGAATAATCAATGCCCATTTCACGCACAATCTCATAAATTGCTTCATTTTCAACAAATTCAGCGACCGTCGTGAGATGCTGTTTTTTTGCAAAAAGAACCATTGTCTCAACAATGTGTTGATTGAGTTCGTTGTGTTGAATATTTTTAATGATGCTTCCATCAATTTTCAGGATATCAGGCTCATAAGAGAGCAATCGCTCAAAATTTGAGTAACCTGTACCAAAGTCATCAATCGCAATTTTGACTCCTTGGGCTTTAACCGTTTGAATGAATTTCTTAATCATTAAAAAATCTTTGATATCTTCGCTCTCTAATAGCTCGAAAATAATGCGATGTGCTTCTGTGTGGTGTTGATGAAGAAGGGTTAAAATGTACTGGGTGATCTCTTCACGTTCAATGTCATGCATGGAAAGATTGATAGAAATAGAAGCTTCGGGTATTTTGTAGAGTGCTGCAAATGAATTGTCTAAGACGATTTTAGTAATTTTAGTATAGTAACGCCCTTTTTTGGCGGTTTCTAAAAAGTACGCAGGTGTTAAAAGCTGCCCATCTTCGGTAATAAGGCGCACTAAAGACTCATATTTTTCAATTTTTTGGGTTGTATTGTTGATGATAGGTTGAAAATAAGAGATGATTTTACCTGTATCAATCGCTGTTTTGATCATATGAATGGTCTCTATATTTTTCAGAGCATTGTCATACTCAATACCTGAGAGTCCATCGGCATAGACGATAGATTGTTTATTTTGAATCGCATGGTCGATACCGATTTTAGCGTCTTCAAAAACTTTAAAAATACCATAGGTAAAACTGCAAATAACGGAAATATCATATTCGATAGAATCGATCTTGACGATGTGCTCTTTGACATTGAGAAGAAACTGCTCTAACACTTCGTGGATCTCTTCTTTATTAGCGCGGCAACTTCGCCTATCGATGGCAAAGGCATAAAGACCATTTTCAAGATTGTAAACGCGCTGAAATCCCCAACGATTGGGCATCAGATAGAGCATAGCTCTGCCAAATGTATCTTCGATTTTACCGACACTGGCTTTGTCGTAAAACTTTTCCAAAATGGGATAGTCTTCAATTTGCACTAAAATGAGAACGGAAAGACGGTTCGCTTCCAAAAAATCAAAAAGCTGTTTTTTATCGCTCATGATAGCAGTAATATCATGGCGTAAAGAGATGTACTCTTCAACCTCACCCTCTGGGTTTAAAATGGGCTGGACAGTTGTTTTATCATAGTACGTATCACCGTTTTTTGCGCGGTTTTTGACAATGCCTTGCCATGTTTGTTTCTCATCTTTAATCGTTTTCCAAAGGTCTCGAAAAGCAGCTTTGGGCATATCGGGATGACGAATGACGTTATGCGATTTACCAAGAAGCTCTTCTTTGGTGTACCCTGAAATTTGACAAAATTTATCATTGACAAAAGTGATAACACCCTTAGGATCGGTTTTAGAGATGATTGAACTGACGTTGGTAATGTTTTCGTACTGTTTGAGTAAAAGTGAATTTTTCTTGTTTTCATAGCGTAAATGCAGTTTTTCAAGAACACGGTTGAGTGTTTGTGTCAGTTGTGTTTGATGCAGAGGTTTGAGCAGGTATCCATCGACACCTATTTCGATGGTTTGAGTGAAATCATGTGCCTCATCCTGTGAAGAAAGGACAATAATTGCAACTTCAGGATTAACCTTTCGTATACTCTGAATCATCTGAATGCCGTTCATGCGAGGCATCGTAATGTTGGTTATAACAAGATCGATAGTATCGTGGTAGCGTTCATATAAATGGACACCATTTTCTCCATCGACACCTACGATTATTTTGCTAAAAAACTCTGAAAAAAGGTTTGTTGCAGCCTCTCTATCGTGGGCGTTGTCTTCAATGTAAAGAAGCGTCATCTCTTGACTCGACTGTTTGAGAGGCGCTGTTTGCATGAATTCCATTGATTAATCCTCCTATAGGTTGCCCAAATTGGACGTGTGTGATACCACCAAGTTCGAGATTGATAGATTCTTTTTCAAAAAGCATAACAATGGTTGAACCCATTTCAAAATGACCAAGTTCATCGCCTTTTGAAATGAAAAGATCGTCATAAAGATAGCATTGCTGAAGGCTTTCTTTAGCATTGGTTTGGATGGTTTTATCAAATGTAAATGTTATTTTTCCAACATTTAAAGCACCAACAAAGACCATGTAAAAAAGGGTGTTTTCTTTCGTATAACATTCTAACACAACACGCTCATTTTCAAGAAACAATCCCTGTACTTTTTTTAACCAACAAAAATTGACAGGATACAGTTTACCCGGAATATGTAACGCTTTTGTAACACGCATATCTATTGGAGCATGGTAACGGTGGTAATCACGAGGAGAGAGATAAAAATTAACATAAGCACCACCCTCTAAGCGGTCTTTCTCCTGTTTTGAAATGTAATCACCCAACAATTTTTTTATGTTGTAGCTAAAACCTTTAATTTGAAGGGCTAACGCATTTTCTATGATTCCAAAAGCACTGATAAGGCTATCGCATGGGGAGATGACGGTTTCTTTATTGATATTAAAAAGACGTCTGGTTTTAAACTTTCGGGTAAATAGCTTATTTAAACTTTTGTAAGCAGTAGCTTCTTCAAATTCCATCAGATCAACCTTCATTATGGATACATAGGTTTGATTGATGATGCGTTGTATTGGACTTGGAAACTCTTTGGATGCAAAAACACCAAAAAGACGAGACGCAATAGAACTTTTAAAGTTAGGATAACGTTGCATAGGACCCTTTTATAGAACCTTTTTCACCTTTTAGGAACGGTAAAAAAAGTATAAATTTTTTAAAAGAATAGATTATACCAAATGAAATAACTTTTTTGTTGTTGAAAGAGTATACAGGCTAAAATTATGCTACGATTTGACATCTTAGAAAGAATAAATTTTATTTAAAATTATGCAAAGGTTTCCATGTTTAACGCGTTTATTACTGAGCCTAAAATGCTCCAAAATCTCAATGATTTGGGCTATGTGTCCATGACACCGATCCAAAAAGCATGCATCCCTTTAGCGCTTGAGGGTAAAGACCTTGTTGCCAAAGCCAAAACAGGCAGTGGAAAAACAGCAGCGTTTGGAATACCGCTTTTGATGGCGTTACATGTAAACTCTATGCGCATCCAATCGGTTGTACTTTGCCCCACACGTGAGCTTGCTGAACAAGTCAGCGCAGAGCTAAGACGACTTGCCAGATTTGCCCATAACATCAAGATCGTCACCCTATGCGGTGGTGCGCGTTTTGTGCCACAGTGCATCAACCTAGAACATGGCGCGCACATCGTGGTTGGAACTCCGGGGCGACTATTGCAGCATTTGCAAGAGAAAACCATCAACTTTGAGCAGATCAAAACGCTCGTTCTCGATGAAGCGGATCGCATGCTCGACATGGGTTTTTACGAAGACATCGAGAAGATCATTGCTCAAATGCCACAAAAGCGACAAACCTTGCTTTTTTCCGCAACATTCCCTAAAGAGATCGAGCGCATGTGCAATGAAGTGCAAAATGACGCTTTACATGTAAGCATCGAAGAAGAAGCCACTACGTCACCGAACATCACGCAAGTATGCTACACCGTCGAGCCACGCGAAAAAGAAGCGGCACTCAAAGGTGTTTTACTCGAAAGTGACGCTAAGTCGGTCATCATCTTTTGCAAAACCAAAGTGGGTGTGGCTGAGCTTCAAGGCTATCTCTTAGATGAAGGCTTTGATGCGCTTTCTTTGCATGGTGATTTAGAGCAGATCGACCGTGACGAGCACCTGCTTCTCTTTGCCAACGGCAGTGCCCAAATCCTCGTAGCGACCGATCTTGCCTCACGCGGGCTGGACGTCAAAGATGTCGAAATGGTCATCAACTACGAACTCCCTCAAACGATGGAAATCTACACGCATCGCATCGGTCGAACAGGACGTATGGAAAAAGAAGGCATGGCGGTAAGCTTTGTCACGCCAAGAGAAGAGGGCTTCTTTGAAGAACTTAAAGAGTCCAATTTTGCCTTTACATGTAAAGCCATCAGCGACCTAAATCCAACCCTCTCAAAGCCCAAAAAAGCCCTCTACATCACACTTTGCATCGACGCAGGCAAAAAGCATAAAATGCGTGCAGGCGATATACTAGGAACGCTGACCAAAGACCTAGGATTGGAAGCAAGCGTCATTGGAAAAATCGACATTTTAGAGAAGTTTTCTTACGTTGCCATAGCAAGGGAATATGCTGATAAGGCCTTTGAAGGACTAAGTGCGACGACTATTAAAAACAGACGGTTTAAGATTTGGAAGTTGGGATGATAAATGCCGCATATTCTCATAGCTACCGACATTTTTGGTTATACAAAAGCCACTGAAGCGTTCAAATACCGTTTAGAGTTTATCTGTGAAGCAGTGCATATCATTGATCCTTACGATGCAAAGCAAACGGATTTTCAAAATGAAGATGAAGCGTATGAGGCATTTAACCGATTGTGTGGGCTTGAAAATTATGCCAAAATGTGCATGAAAGCACTCGATGCACATGCTAATGAAACGCTAATTTTAATTGGATTTAGCATGGGAGCTTCAGCATTTTGGAACGTACTTGCTGGGCGAAAAAGTGCAAATGTAAAAAGTTTTTTTGGATTTTACTCTTCGCAGATTCGCCATTTTTTAGATGCAAAACCGCGTGTGCCGTGTACACTTATTTTCCCCACACTTGAGAAACATTTTGATGTGGACGATGTAATAACTGAACTTGCGAAACAAGAGAATATCACCTGTGTAAAAACAGAGTATTTACACGGTTTTATGAATCCATCATCTATTCATTATAATGCCAAAGGTTATGCTGAGTATTGCGAATGGATAGAAGAAAAAATCAAAGCGGTTTAACCTCTCACCGCTTTCAACCAGTTATAAATCGTAGCCTTCGAGACATTTAAAACCGAGCAGATATACCCCACAACATTGCGAATAGCGAAGATGCCTTCACTTTCTAAGAAAACCACCAACTCTTTTTTATCCTCACTCGAAAGACCTGATAGGGCGATGTTTTTGGTACTTAAATATTTTTCTATCGTCTCATCGGTGTGTTCTCTCCAACTTTGGGAAAAAAGTACGGAAGGTTTGGGTGCGGAGTCGTTTACATGTAAAAAGCCTTTGAGGGATTCAAACAGCGATGCAATGGGCTCTGTGTTGTAGTTAATGCAGATCATCCCGATGGGTTTTTCATCGACGTCTCGTACGATGATGCTGACGGCTTTGAGGCGTTTACCTTCACTGCTGGTTTTATCGTACGGTCCAACCCAGTTTTCTTTGATGCTATTTAAGTCTTTTAGTTCACTAATCATCGCATCACCCACGCGACGTTTGGAAAAAGCATTGACGATGTGAACGAGCTTTTTGGCTTCCAAATCGTGCATGACGACTTCAACATTGGGGTAAAACAGTTTGCCGATGGCATCGCAAAGTGCGACATAAGGTTTGAGTTCTTTTTTCATCCGTAAATTATAACACTCATTTAAAGATAATTTGTCTAATTTAGACTATAATTCTAAAAATTACCACAAGGAATGAACATGGCAATCGGTTTTATAGGACTTGGAAATTTAGGCTCAGCCATCGCAAAACGCTTAATGAGCATGGGCGAAGAGGTCATTGTTTGGAATCGTACAAAATCCAAAGCAGAGGCCAAAGGCTTTGTGTGTGAAAGTTCACCCAAAGCACTCTTGGAGAAGTGTGACATGGTGCTGATGTGTCTGTTTGACTCAGTGGGTGTTCGTGATGTGCTTACAATGGAAAATGGACTTTTAAGCGCCAATCTTCAAGGCAAAACCATCATCGACCTTACAACCAATCATTTTAACGATGTCCTTGAATTTCATGCCATGGTTGAAAAACACGGGGGCAATTACCTTGAATGCCCAGTGCTTGGCAGTGTTGTGCCAGCAAGCAAAGGTGAACTCACGGCTGTGTGCGCGGGGAATGAGAGTGTTTATCTTACATGTAAACCGTTACTTGCAAAATTTGCTTCTACCATTTTCCATCTCAAAGAGGCAGGGTTTGCAGCAAAGATGAAACTCATCAATAACCTTTGTTTGGGTTCTTTCATGGCGACGATTGCTGAGTGTACGGCGCTTGGAGAAGCGTGTGGCATTGATAAAAAAGAGTTGTTGGACATTTTAGGAGCAGGTGGCGGAAAGTCACTGGTGTTGGCAGCAAAAACGCAAAAGCTCATCGATGAAGACTTTAGTCCGCATTTTAGCACCGCTGCCATCACGAAAGATTTGCATTGTCTGCAAGACTTGGCGTACAGTTTGAATCGTCCACTGTACACCGCAAGTGTTACCAAAGAGCTTTTTTGCAAAGCGAAGATGAGCGGCTATGGTGATGAAGACTTTAGCTCGATCTATCAGCTTTTCAAAGCGTAATTTCACCCTAAGAGAGTTTTACATGTAAAGCTCTCTTTGAGGGGAAAACAGAAACGCTCTTAAATCGTTTTAAATTGAGCGAGAGAAAGGTTTAGCTCTTCGGAGAGTTTTGCAAGGTGCTCTGCCGCTGCGGCAATTTCTTCAACACTTCTAGCATTCGTGTTTGAAATAGAACTGATGTGTCGAATGCGCTCAATGACATGAATGGCTTTTTCACGACCCATATTGGCATCACTTGCTGTTTGAATCGCTCCTGTTTTGGCATTATCCATATTGGTAACCGTTGTTCTCATCAGCGTTTGTGTTGTTTCTGCACGATCTCCCAACTGTTGGATCTCTGTTGCACTTTTACGCATCATTTCTGAAGCGGCGCTGACGGATTGGACAATGACCGCAACGGTTGCATTACTCTCAACGAGGCTTTTTTGGGTACGTTCTGCCAATTTTCTGACCTCATCCGCGACAACCGCAAAACCACGACCATGTTCACCTGCACGGGCGGCTTCTATGGCGGCATTGAGCGCTAAAAGGTTGGTTTGCTCGGCAATATCGGCTATAACGGAAAGCACTTGTCTCACTTGCGCAACGTCTTGATCCAAATGATCCAGTCTTGAAGAGAGGTCTGTTTGATTGACAACGACGTTTTTGAGTTCATCTGAAACGGCAAGTACCTCTTCTGAAGCATTGGTGAGTTCGTTTGAAACAGTGGCAATAACTTGACCTGATTGTTGAGAGCTATTGGAACTTACTTCTAAAATAGAGACAACCGATTCTGTTTCTTGCGTTGTCTCTTCAATCTCACGTGCGGCATTTTCTGTGCTTCGACCAATTTGAAGTGACGTGCTTGAAAGCTCTTCCGCAACCGCGGCATTTTCTTGAGCACTCTGTTTTGCTTCATCAATCGCTTTGGCAAGTTGGACTAACAGTGCATTGAAAATGTTCATCATTTGTGCAATTTCATCTTTTTCACCCGTTTGTATTTTATAATTGAGATCTTTATTCTGAGCGATGTAGGTACAACCATCGGATGCTTTTTGGATTGAAAGACGAATTTTGCTGATAATAAATAAAAAGAGTGAAGTGACCACTACCATTAAAATAACGGAAGCAGTAATGCCAATTACTTTAGAGGTTTCCAGTGATTTAAATTCAGATTCTTGGAGGGTTCTGCTTAATTCTTTGATCATCGTTAGAAGTTTAAAATAGTGACCCGCTCCTTCTTCACTCAGCTTTTGAAGCAGTTGACCGTCTTTAGAATCAACAAATTCGGGTGCATGAATTTTATACGTATGCTCTTTGATAATACGAAAACGTGTTTCATTGCCTGTATGATAGGCAACAGTGCTTTCTTTGATCGTATCCAGATTTTTGACATACACTGGATTTTTGACTTCTTCCTTTAAAATATCAATGGTTTTTATGATTTCTTTATACGTTTGATCATAGCCATCGTAATTTTTTGTGTCATAGTTAAGTTGGTAACCTCTAGCGTAGGTTCCAAGCGTAGCACTCAAAGAACGCAATGCACCAATGGTTTCTATCGTAGTTGCCGTCTTTCTAGCGCCTGTTGTATTTGAAATGAGAAGATAGGTGAGACTTCCTGTGCTCAGGATGAAAAGTAATAATAAAAATATCATTTTGGATTTGATGGTTAATAACATGTGCTGCCTTTATAAGAAATCATATAGCCTGAAGTGTTATAAATCAGTAACACTTTAAGTCATTTTTAGCCAGTTAAACTGGAATCTAAGCCCTTTATATTTCATATTAAAAATTTTATAGCAAGTTTATAGCATGAGAGTAGCACACTCAAAAATAGCACACAAGTAATATTGTATCAATAAAAATTATTTTTAATGTATTTTGCGATTTTTCAACTTCTGTGCTATACTACGCATTACAAATTTTCTTAAAGGAGAACAGATGGAAACTTTTATCACCCATCAAACCATACACCAACCTCAGAGCATTGCGCAATTTTCTAACGCATCACTCGTCGTCGTCCTCCTCCTGAAGCTCCGTTAATACTTCACTCTTAACCCCATTTATTTTCACTGTTGATTTTTAAATTGGCTTTTTAGCCCTGAGGATACCTCTACCTAATCAGCTCAATTTTTATCATTTTCATTGTTGTTTTTCTTGTCCTAACACAAGATTTTCTGCCTGATTTTGGCATGTATGAGCCTATAGCTCATTTGAACACTTAAGGATATTTCTATGCAAACTGAACAAACTTTTAAAAAATACAAACCGTACCCGTTGGTACATTTAGCACACCGCGAGTGGTCAAGTAACGTTATCACAAGAGCGCCTATTTGGGTTAGTACGGATTTAAGAGATGGCAACCAAGCTTTGGTTGAGCCGATGAATGCGACCAAAAAATTGGCGTATTTTCAAAAATTGGTCGAGATGGGATTTAAAGAGATCGAGATCGCGTATCCGAGTGCGTCGCAAACGGACTTTGACTTTTGTCGAACGTTGATCGAACAGAACTTAATTCCTGAGGATGTTAGGGTTGCGGTTTTGATGCCTTCCATCAAAAAACACATCAGAAAAACGTTTGAAGCGATGAAGGGGGCTAAAAAAGTAACGATGCACCTTTACAACCCGACCGCGGACAATCAGCGCAAAATTGTGTTTGACAAAAGCAAAGCGGAGATCATCGCTTTAGCGGTTGAAGGGACACGCATTATCAAAGAAGAGGCGGCAAAATTTAAAGGTGATGTGTTGTTTCAATATTCACCTGAGAGCTTTTCGCAAACCGAGTTGGAGTTCGCACGCGATGTGGTGAATGCGGTTATCAGCGAGTGGATGCCCACGAAAAATGCACCGATGGTCATTAACTTGCCGAACACCTTGGAAGCCTGCACGCCGAACATTTATGCCGATCGAATCGAGTGGATGAGCAAACAGATGTTGGAACGCGACTCCGTTATTTTAAGCGTTCACCCGCACAATGACAGAGGGTGTGCGGTAGCAAGTGCCGAGATGGCGATCTTAGCAGGGGCACAAAGAGTAGAGGGAACGCTTTTGGGCAATGGCGAGAGAGCGGGCAATGTTGACTTGATTACCTTAGCGTTCAATCTTTACTCGCAAGGGATCGATCCGATGTTAGACATCTACAACATCGATACGATTTTACAGGAGATCATTACATTGACGCACAGTAGCATTCCTCCCCGTCACCCTTATGTAGGCTCCATGATTTACACGGCTTTTTCGGGTACCCATCAGGACGCAATAAAGAAGGGTATGGAGTACCAGAAGGTGGCGTTAGATGGTTATTGGCACGTACCGTACCTTGTGATCGACCCCAAGGATATCAAGCGGGATTATCGCGATGTGGTGCGCATTAACTCCCAATCGGGCAAAGGGGGCGTGGCGTATGTGCTGAAGGAGTTTTACGGCATTGAGACGACCAAAAACATGCAAATTGAAATTGCGTTGGAAGTCCAAAGGCTTTGTGATGAGAAGGGTATTGAAGTTACGGCAGAAGAGATTTTTAAAGTCTTCAGGCAAATATGCAAGCTTTGAGCTTTACATGTAAAGAGGAGAAAATGATGAGTGGACAATGGAAAGCAGATGCCTACGCGGCAAATTCAAAAGGGCAAGCGGTTTGGGCGCACGAGTTAATTGAAAAGATGGAGCTTATGGGTGATGAATCCATTTTGGATATTGGGTGTGGTGATGGAAAGATTACGGATACGCTCAGTCGCCGCACCCGTGGCGAAGTGGTTGGCATTGACTTTAGTAGCGAAATGATTGCGTATGCTAAAGCGGCTTTTTCAAAGCCTACGTTTATGCAGATGGACGCACAAGCTCTAAGCTTTAACGAGCGCTTTGATGTGGTATTTTCCAATGCCGCGTTGCACTGGGCAAAAGACCATCACGCCATTTTAGAAGGTATCTATCAAGCGCTAAAGCCAAAGGGCAGAGCGATTTTACAGATGGGAGGAGCGGGGAATGGCGAAAAAGTGTTTGAAGCCTTCACCCAAATTCTTCCAGACTATGCAGCATATTTCGGAAGATTTGAGTCACCTTATACCTTTCATTCGGACATTACGTACGAGGCATTGTTAAACAGTATAGGTTTTAGTACGCATCAAGCGCATTTAGTGTTTAAAGATATGGTACATGAAAATCTTAAAGCATTTCGCGGTTGGCTTGAAACCGCGTGGTTTCCATTTATCAATCCTGTGCCACATGCGCTCAAAGAGACATTTGTTGAGGCGTGGATAGAGGCGTATAGTGCGCTTTGCCCACCCGATCATGAGGGTAGGGTGCATGTAGGTATGATGCGTCTTGAAGTGCGATTGAGCAAGTAAAAACGTTTACATGTAAAGATAAGGATTAAAAGGATGAAGCGATGATGATCAGTGAAAGTCAACACGAAAAGTATCTCACACGTTTTACCAATGGTATGTTGAGTGCCTACGCCGATACGACAAAAAACAAAGGAGGTTTAGAGCAAGGCTTTAGACCTCATGAACTCTTGGAAGCGGCGTTGGCGTGTTGTATGAATATGTCACTTAGAATGAATGCCGAAAAACTTTGTATTCCCCTTAAAGAGATGAAAGTGCAGGTTTCTTTAAATCGAGAAAACTCTGAGCAGTCAACATTTGAATACAGTGTATCGTTTGGAGAATCACTCTTATATGAAGACGAACAAAAACTGTTGACAGCGCTTGAGTATAGTTCGGTTCGTTCGACATTATCAAAGCCATTAGCGTTTAAGCTGATCAATGAAAAAGCGAATCTGTGATAAAATCGTTCTACTCTTTTACTCTAAAGGTCGTGTCATGATAAGTGTTGAATTTTTGATTACCGCTTTAATTGTAGTGCTAATTCCTGGTACGGGCGTTCTTTTTACGATTTCCACGGGATTAGCGCAAGGGAAAAAAGCGAGTATGTATGCGGCTCTTGGGTGTACAGCAGGGATTGTGCCGCATCTTTTAGCGACGATTTTTGGGCTTGCGGCTATTATGCACACGAGTGCCCTCGCATTTGAAATTCTAAAAATTGCGGGTGTTATGTATCTGTTTTATCTGGCGGTTATGACATGGAGGGACAAACGTGGTTTTGAAACAGAGGCGATTTCAGCGCGCACCAGTGCTTTTTCGCTAGCGTCTAAAGCGTTTTTACTGAACATCCTCAATCCCAAATTAACGATTTTCTTTTTAGCTTTTTTACCGCAATTTATTGCACCAGAGACACCATCTCCGGTGTTGGATATGATGGTGTTAAGTGTTGTGTTTATGCTAATGACCTTTGGTGTATTTGTTCTCTATGGACTTTTAGCGCACGTCTTTCGCCAGCGTGTCATAGCGTCACACCGTGTCCAAACATGGCTACGACGTGGGTTTGCATTGACGTTTGCAGGACTTGGTATCCAACTAGCTTCTTCTACTCAGAAGTGACGAAAAACTTTACATGTAAAGCTTTGTGAATTTCGAATGATCGTCTTTTAAAGAGGTCAATGCCTCTTGAGCATTCTTAATTAGATAGCATAGGTAAGAGCATCTTTAAGACTATCGCGGATGGCTAAAAAATCCTCTTTAGCATTCAGGAAAAGATCAACAATTTGCGGGTCAAAATGTTTTCCACGCTCATTTTCAAAAAATTCAAAAATAGCCGCATCTTCCCATGCTTTTTTATAACAACGGTCATGGCTCAGAGCATCAAAAACATCGGCAACACTCACAATGCGTGCATAGAGATGAATCTCTGTGCCTTTAAGATTCATGGGATAACCTGAACCATCGTATTTTTCATGGTGCTCTTTAGCAATGGTCGCGGCTGCTTTAAGGAGTGGTCGCGTAGAGTTTTGTAAAATGGTGTAGCCAATCATCGAGTGTGTACGCATAACCGTCCACTCTTCGTCGCTTAAAGAACCTGGTTTATGTAAAATAGCATCGGGAATCCCCACTTTTCCTATATCGTGCATAGGTGAAGCTGATGCGATGAGGTCGGATTCTTTTTTATCAAGACCGTATTTTTGAGCTAATAGGTGAGAATAGGCCGCGACACGCCTGACATGATTGCCTGTCTCTTTACTGCGGCTTTCTGCAATCTCGCCCATGCAGTAAATAACCTCTTGTTGCGTTGCTTCAAGCTCTACATGTAAGGTAATGATTTCGCTGACATCACGCCGTATTGCCATGTATTCTAAAGGGGTATTGTTCTTGTTGAAAATCGGTAATATCGTTGAATAAACCCAATACGCTTGACCATTTTTCTTCTGATTTTTCAAAACGCCTTTCCAGACTTTGCCTTTTTTAAGCGTATCCCATAAATCAATAAAAACTTCGTTAGGGGTATCGTTATGGCGGGTAATGTTGTGATTTTTCCCAATGACTTCTGCTTCTTTAAAACCGGTTGTTTTATAGAAATTTTCATTGGCAAAGGTGATGTTACCATCCAAATCCGTACGCGTCAGGATAGTACTTTTATTGATGGCATTTTCATATTGTTTGGACATATGGTACGCATCTTCAAAGTTCTTTTCAGAAATTTTAAGTTGATTTTGAAGAGAGTCATGAATTTCACGCACATTGCTAATATCGGTTCGAATGCTGATGAATTCAATAATGTTGCCATTGTGGTCAACAATGGGATTAATCACCGCATTGACCCAATATGCTGTACCATCTTTGCGTCTATTTTTGACCACACCTTCCCACTTTTCACCTTTTAAAAGGGTGTCCCACATCTGTTTAAACGTCTCTTTGGGCACACTTGGGTGACGCACAATGCTATGCGGTTGTCCTATCAGCTCTTCATAACGATAGCCTGAGATTTTACAAAATTTATCATTGGCGTAGGTGATGATGCCTTCTTTATTGGTCTTTGAGACAATCGTACTGCGATCAACCGCATTTTTATACTCTTGTAAAATCGTTTTTTGATAGAAATTTTCTTTGGTTTTTCGCCCAAAATCAATCCAATAATCGACTTTTTGTAAAAGCTCTTCTTCAATAAAAGGCTTATGAAAAAACTCATTAGCACCTTGTTTAATAAGCTTTCTCACCGTATGCGCATTGTACTGTTCTGTAAGAATAAAAATAGGGATGTGCATACTTTGGGGCATAGATCGAAACTCTACCAAAAAGGCTTCACCCATAGCGTTTGAAGAGGAAAAATCAAGGATTATAAGATCAAAGGGTGTGCTGTTGAGGAGTTCTTGCGCACTGGGACTATCATATGCAATCTCTACGTGATAGTTTAACGGTTCTAAAAGTTCTTGAATATGCTGTGCACTTGTAGGTGAATCGTCAATGACTAAAATGGAGTTGGTTGTATTTTTTAAAAGGGCTTTCATGGTTCTTTCAATCTCTTGACCCACAAATGAAAGGGGGGAAGTTTTACACAAATAGCCTAAAACACCATAATGCGCCCACTCATCACATTGTTTGGTTGTAGCATCGGACGTATAAACAAGAATCTTATGTTTTTCAAAAATATGAAGATTTTGTAAAATAAGCTCCCCTTCACCATCAGGAAGTGTGAGATCTAAAACAATCAAGTCAAAGGATAAAAAAGTGAGAAGTTCTATCGCTGCGTGTAACGTGTTCGCATGTCGTATTGTATAACCCAAAGTTTTGAGTTCTTTTTGAAGCATTTTTGAAAACATTCGTGAATGATCAATGATAAGAATTGAGCCAACATTGGCTTCCGTTGGAATTGATTTTAGATCAATTGTCATAAACATCCCTCATAAAACATTAAAGATAGAAAGCAATCAAATAGGATCAAACGATCATTTGTCAATACGTTTACATGTAAAGTAAGGAAGCTTTCCTTTCTTTACATGTAAAAAATATAATTCTACTGAAACTGTCCTAATTTTAGATTGAGATTTTCGGCCAATTTAGAGAGATGATCCGCAGCAGAGGCGATTTCTTCAACACTTCTCGCATTTTCACTGGTAATGGAGTTGATGTTGGTAACAAGATCAACAATTTTATCCGTATCTTTTGCAATTTGATGCGAATTATTAGCACTAATAGTGACAGATTCCACGCTCTCGTTCATAACCGAAGTTGTGCTAATAATGCTCTCTTCCACATTGGTGGAAACAGAAGCTAATCGCCTGATATTTTGAGCATTCTTGGTCATCTTATCGGAGGAATCGATAATGGATTGAACAATAATATTGATGGTTGCATTAATCTCTTGTAAACTTCTCTGTGTGCGTTCAGCCAACTTTCGGACTTCATCGGCAACCACGGCGAAACCACGTCCATGCTCACCCGCACGTGCCGCTTCAATCGCCGCATTGAGGGCGAGTAAGTTGGTTTGATCAGCAATATCAGAAATGACTGTTAATATTTCTTTAACCTGTTCTGCATCTTTGCTCATTTGCTCTAATTGTCCTGCTAAAGTTGTTTCTGCTTCACTGGCAAGTTCCACATCGTCTTTCAACATAATGACCTCTTTCTTCGCTGATTCCAGTTTATCCCCAGCAAGTTCAATACTTTTTTTCATCTCTTCTGAGAGAATAGCCGTTTCTTGGACAAACTTTTTAATGGTGACAATCTCTTCAATCGTATTATTGACAATCACGGTGCTGTTTTCAGCATTACGCCCAATTTGCATACTGGTGGTCGAGAGTTCATGAGAAACAGAAGCATTTTCAGACGATGAATGTTTGACATCATCAATAATGGTTTCTAGGGTATCGACTAAACTATTAAAGCTATTGACGATCTCTTGAATCTCATTGTTTTTGCCATATTTGATTCTAAACTTAAGCTCTTTATTTTGAACAAAGCCTGAAATGCCATCACGAATAAGGAAGACTCCATTCATGATGTTATTGCGTATGATAATGACAAGAACAATGACAGCAAGCGTGACCATCAGGGATAAACCTATCATGATGGTTGTTGCACTACTTTTGGCACTCATTGCTTCTTTGGCATCATTTTGAGCTAAAGTTTGGTTATATGCCATGTGCGCTTCAAGTGTTTTTACCATATCACCAACGATTGAGCCATGATCGTAAGCAGATGTTTTTGCTTCAGCATTTTTTCCGTCATCAGAAAGTTTAAAAATTTTATCGACCACGGGAATATAAATAGCCATTATTTCTTGTTCTTTTTTGTAAAATGCTTTGTCTGTATCGTCGGAAAGCATGACTTCATATTTCTTAAAATAGGTATCAAAAGAGGCATGATACTCTTTGAATTTGGCTTCAAGTTTTTTTTGTTCATTTCTATCCTCTGTCGCTAGATGCTCCCACATCGTAACACGCATCGTGCTAAAATCCTGTAGCATATTGCCCATTATTAATACGCTAGGTAATGAATTGACATTGCATGTATTTGTCTTTTCGTAGACTTGCTCCATCTTCTGGATACTTATGATAAAAACTGCCCCAATACCTAAAATGGCAATAGCTAATATTGCCATCAACTGTTTTGATATACTCATAGTCGACTCCTTTTTTGGCTTAGTGTATTTTTAGTTTTTAGTGTAAGTATTAAGGACTTTGTGAGTTTTTTTTAATTTTCATACTAATGAGTGGTTTTGCAAAGAGGGAGTTTTAAAAAGATAACGAATGCATATAATGACTTCTTATCAATACGTTTCACACTAAAATCCTTCTATATATTGCTAATAAACCTAATAATTATAAAAGATGTTAAAATTCCTATTTGTATTGAGATTCCCTTGAAAATTCAAAATAACTAAACAATGATAGAATAAGAATTGATTAAAAATTAATACTATGAGTATTGTAAGCCAATACAAAAAATACATCAATGTCCCATGGGACATTGATGCAAAAGAGTTATCAAAGTAAACTCATAAAAAAGTCACCCTATGTCAGGAACTGTTTAGAAAGAGCAAGAAGGTCATGAATTCATATGATGCTGAAGCAATTCATGCTCAAATACGCCATAATGTAAAGCTATTGAGAGAAAAAAGAGGTAAAAGTCAGCTTGAGATGGCTTTGGCGATTGGACATTCTTCAGCAGCATTTTATGCCAAGGCGGAGCTTGGTATCCAGCATAAAAAATTTAATGTTGAGCACTTATGTAAAATTGCCAATGTATTGGAAGTCGATATTCGTGATTTTTTTGAAAATATGGAGGAGTAGGGCTTTACATGTAAAGCCCTTGGAAAGGTTATCCGATGTTGGTATAAACGGCTTGTACGTCGTCATCATCTTCGATTTTTTCGATGATTTTTTCGACATCAACCATTTGTTCTTCCGTAAAGGTGATAGGTGTGTTTGCAATGCGCTCTAGGTTTGCTTTGGTTAAGCTAATTCCAAGACGATCAAATGCGGCTGAAAGTGTTCCAAAATTGGTGTAGTCAGCATAAACAAGTACCACGCCATCTTCTTCCTCAATCTCTTCAAGACCTGCATCAATCAGTTCAAGTTCTAATTCTTCAATGTCCATATTTGCAGTCTTAGCAAACTCAAAAACAGCCTTACGAGAGAACATAAACTCCAATGAGCCGTTATTAAGCATCTCACCGCCCGCTTTTTTAAAGGCACTTTTGATGTTAGCGACTGAGCGAGTATTGTTGTCCGTTGCACACTCGACAAAAAAGAGTGAACCATGCGGTCCTTTGCCTTCAAACGTAACTTCATTCAGGGTCTGTGCATCTTTGCCAAGCGCTCGTTTAATCGCGGCATCGATGTTATCTTTAGGCATATTTTCCGCTTTAGCATTGAGGATAGCTGTGCGGAGTTTTGCATTACTCTCAGGGTCTCCACCGCCTTCTTTAGCCGCCATCATGATCGTACGGCCCAGTCTTGGAAATACGCGTGACATATTTCCCCATCGTTTCATTTTCGCTGCTTTTCGGTATTCAAACGCTCTTCCCATAGGGGTCAATTCCTTGTATGATATTCTAAATAGTGCATTATTATAGCTTGTTTAACCCTTGTTTAAAATAAGAGTTTTTTCTATAATGCTTCAGCACTTCATGCATTCAAAGGATAGTAGAATGGAAAATCTCAAAAAAATTTACATGAAACATGGGTTTGAACTCATTTGTGTTCCCACAAAAGAGGAAGCACTTAGTGTTGCGATGAGTTTCATTAAACCGCATATGAGTATAGGTTTGGGTGGATCAACGACAGTGAAAGAGGTAGGTTTGTACGATCATGTTACTTCTCGTAAGGATATTACACTTTTTAATCAGTACGAATCTGGAATTAGTATGGAAGAGAATAGCAATCGTAGACACAAAGGAATACTGGCTGACTTGTATATTACGAGTACAAACGCACTGACTAAAAACGGTGAGCTTGTCAATGCCGATGGCAGTGGAAACCGAGTCGCAGCACAGATTTTTGGACCTAAAAAGGTGTTAATTATCGCAGGAATCAATAAACTGGTTGAAAATGTGGAAGAGGGCTTTAAGCGTATTCATGATGTGGCAAGTCCTAAGAATATTGAACGTATCAATAATCTTGCCATTAGCATGGGAAAAGAACCTCGCTATAACATCAATAATATTGGTAAAAAATTCACGTATATCAATGGTGATGATGAAGGTCGTACCACGATTATTTTAGTGGATGAAGTGCTTGGCTATTAAAATGTTTCTATACGAAGTATTTTACATATACTAAACGGGTATTTTTGTTAGATTCTCCAAGGAAATTTGCATTAACGTAAAATTATAAGAAGTTTATTAAGCTCCTATCGTTAGCATAAGACAAATAGGGCTTAATAACTCATTTTTGTAATATTAAAATTTCATAAGGAGTCATCAATGAGAAGATCACTTTTAGTAAGTGCAGCAGCGGTGTGTCTTGGGGCATCTCTCTATGGGGCAGAGTTTATCAACGTTTTGACGGGTGGAACAAGCGGTATTTACTATCCCCTCGGTGTTGCGCTTTCGCAAATGTATGCTAAAGCAATTCCCGATTCTAAAACAGCGGTTCAAGCGACAAAAGCCAGTGTTGAAAACCTCAATCTCCTTCAAGCAGGGCGCGGTGAAGTTGCGATCTCTTTAGGCGACTCTTTTTCGGATGCGTACAAAGGTGATGCCGATGCTGGTTTTAAAGCTCCCCTTTCTAAACTTCGTACTATTAGTGCTTTATATCCTAACTACATTCACTTTGTTGCAGCAGCCGATTCGGGTATTAAATCGTTTGCAGACATTAAAGGAAAACGTATCTCTGTGGGTGCACCAAAATCAGGTACCGCATTAAATTCTAAAAAGATTTTAGAAGCTGCAGGGATTAAATACGAAGATTTTTCTAAAGTTGAGTACCTCTCCTATGCTGAGTCTGTAGAACTTATGAAAAACAGACAACTGGATGTCACTTTACTCTCATCAGGTGCGGGTGTTGCAGCCCTTCGTGATCTTGCAACTTCACAAAAAGTCGTCTTTTTGAGTATTCCTGAAGAGATCGTAAAAAAAATTGACGATCCTGCATATCAAGTAGGCATTATTCCCGCCAATACCTATGAAGGTCAAACAAGCGATGTTCAAACTATTTCTGTTCAAAATTTCCTTGTAACTCATTCAGGGGTGTCTGAAAAAACGGTTTATACCATGACAAAAACAATGTTTGAAAACTTAGACCAGATGGTAGCAGCACATGCCGCAGCTAAAGGAATTAGTCTTGCGAATGCGGCTAAAAATCCTCCTGCACCTTTGCATCCCGGTGCTGAGAAATACTACAAAGAGATGGAAATTATTAAATAAAAATTGTTGAAGGAATCAGTATGTCTGCCTTAGTAACCGAAGAAGTTCACGAAGATACTTCCGATTTTGAAGAGCACGGTCACCAACGCCAACTTATAGGCTGGGCATCACGGCTAGTGATGTTTGGTGCGCTCACATTTTCTGCCTATCAGATATCTGTTGCAGCATTTCATCCGTTTTCGAGTTTGATTATTAGAGCTTTACATGTAAGCTTTTTGATGTTTCTTATCTTTATGCTTTATCCCGCTACTTCAAAGGGACGTACACAAAAAAGTATCCCTTGGTATGACCTTTTACTCGCACTTCTTGGGTTTGCGCTTGGTTTTTACCATTTGGTTTTTGAAGCAGACCTCATTGAGCGTTCAGGCGATCCGACAACCGCCGATCTCGTCGTTGCAACACTCGCTTCACTGTTGGTATTTGAAGCGGCACGCCGTGTAGTGGGGTTTGCTTTAACGCTGGTGTGTGGACTTTTTTTGGCATATGGATTTTTTGGGCAGTATTTGCCTCTTTCCATTGCACACCGTGGATTTGGTTTTGATCAAATTGTGAGTCAACTCTACCTTGGAAGCGATGGCATTTTAGGGACACCTACATTGGTTTCTGCTACCTATATCTTTTTGTTCATTCTTTTTGGCACATTTTTGGAAAATGCGGGCATGATTCGTCTTTTTAATGCGCTTGCTCTTGGACTCGTAGGTCGCGCACAAGGAGGACCTGCAAAGGTTGCCGTTATCTCTTCTGGACTTATGGGGACCATTTCAGGCTCAGGTGTTGCCAACGTCTTAACCGTAGGGCAATTTACAATTCCATTGATGAAGCGCTTTGGCTATAGCTCCGTTTTTTCGGGTGCGGTTGAAGCGACTTCCTCCATGGGTGGACAGATTATGCCTCCGGTTATGGGTGCAGTTGCCTTTATTATGGCAGAGACGTTGAATGTAGCATATTCGGACATTGTTATGGCGGCGATTATTCCTGCTATGTTGTATTATTTTACCGCTTTTTGGATGGTTCATCTTGAAGCAGGACGTTTAAAGCTTTTAGGAATTCCTGCCGATCAATGCCCAAATCCTTGGAAAGAACTCAAAGCAAGCTGGTATTTAGCGCTACCTTTGGCAGCATTGGTTTATATGCTTTTTCATGGTTTTACACCGATGTTTGCAGGTATGATGGGCTTGACACTCACTTCGGTGTTAATCTTAGGCGCGGCTCTTGCCGCCCGCATTTCTCAAGTTGCATTGCGTTATGTCTTTTGGATCGCCATTGCCCTTGGAGCATCAACCTTTTTACAATGGGGCATTGTTCCAGTTTTAGGTGTGATTGCTCTTTTGGTTGTCCTTAACTTTGTGGTTCAAGGGGGGCGTGATACGCTTCGTACCATGAAAACGGCACTGGTTGATGGTGCAAAACAAGCATTGGGCGTGGGAATCGCTTGTGCAATTGTCGGTGTCATCATCGGTGTTTTAACCCTTACGGGTGCTGCATCAAACTTTGCAGGGTTTATTCTTGAAATTGGAGAAAAAAGCCTCTTTCTTTCATTGCTTTTAACGATGGTGGCGTGTTTGATCCTAGGTATGGGCATTCCAACCATTCCTAACTACATTATCACCAGTTCTATCGCGGCACCCGCACTTTTAAAACTGGGTGTTCCTCTTATCGTCAGTCATATGTTTGTCTTTTACTTTGGTATTATGGCAGACCTTACCCCTCCCGTCGCCCTTGCCGCTTTTGCCGCTGCTTCCATTGCGAAAGCTTCTGCTATGAAAATTGGCTTTAAAGCAACACAAATAGCCATTGCAGGGTTTGTTGTGCCGTTTATGGCGGTGTATGATCCTGCTTTAATGCTTCAAGGTGATCCAACGATTATGGCTGTGGTGTATATTGTTATCAAAGCTTTGCTGGCGATTTATCTTTGGGGTTGCGCGGCGATTGGATATCTGTGGTCACCTCTGCATGTGTATGAGCGTGTGATAGCCGCATGTACGGCGGCGCTCTTGGTAGCGGCACTCCCTGCAACGGATGAAGCTGGATTTGCGTTAGGATTCCTATTTATTGCATGGAATTGGTGGAAAAATCGTAAACGATGATGGCTTTATGTATGAGTTCAGGAGCAGTTACGGTGACACTGTTCCTGAACTCTTTTACCCTTGCATGGATGCATTCCGTTGAGAAGATTCGTTGGGAAGAGCAGTGGAGAATAGAAGGAAACTCTTTACATGTAATCTCTGCAAGTATCCGTGGAAGTGGGGCAGGGATGGAACCACCGCTAGATTCTATCTTCAAAGAAGGTGCTTGGCACTACACGCCTCATGTTCCACCCCAAAAAGAACTTAGACTTGCCCATTCACCTTTTACCAAAGAGTATGAACTCTGCTTTGATGAGCGATGTACCCCTTTAAATGAGTTTTTTACTTCGCTTCCTCAAATCGACCCTATTGTTCTTGAAGCCTGCGAACGCTAGAATACCGCCACTTTTTATTTGTAAGGCAGTTTTTGTGAAATCAGAATTTAAAAATTACAGTTATATCTTTTTAGGCTCACTTTTTTTGAGCTTTGGCGTAGTCTCTTTATTTATTCCCAATGCGTTAGTAACGGGTGGAACATCGGGTATGGCGCTTTTGGGGCACTATATTTTTCAACTCCCAGTAGGTGTGTTGATGGTGGCGATTAACGTACCACTGTTGTTCTTAGGCACCAAATATTTTGGCAAACACTTTACGGTTCGAAGTATCATTGCCATTGGGTTTACCTCTTTGTGTATTGACTTCATGGTAGAGTATTTACATGTAAGTGCTCTCAGCCATGATGTGATTTTGGCGGCTATCTTTGGTGGTATTGCGGTGGGTATTGGCTTAGGATTTATTTTAAGTGGCCATGCTTCAGCAGGTGGATCGACTATCATTGCTAAAATTGTGGCATCCAAAACGAGTATCAAAGCCTCATCGGTGATGTTTTTTATCGATATGCTGATTATTCTCTCTATTGCATTGATCTCCCAAAATATAGACCTAGCCCTTTGGAGTATGGTGAGTATTTATATTAGTGCTAAAAGTATCGACATGTTTTTAACGCGTGGCCCTTCTAAAAAAGTAGTTCATATCGTCTCCACAAAAATCGAAGAGCTCTGTGCAGAGATCGTACTGCATTTAGGCAAAAATGGCACCATTGTGGAAGGTGATGGTATCTATGCGCATGAAAATAAACGTATGATCTTTTTGGTGGTGGAAAATCATAAAATTCCAACGCTTAAAGAATTGATTCAAAAAGTGGATAACGAGGCATTTATGGTCGTGATGGAAGCATCAGAACTATTGGGGCGTGGACACTAAAACTTACTTTTAATGTTAATACTAAACTGGTCACTCTGCTTATCAATCCCTGTTTTATCGTACGACAAACCAAGGTTGAGTCCTTTGGCAATTTCATTAAGTTGAAAGTTGCTGTAAATACCCGTGTAGGAAAGATTTGTTTGCACCTCATTGGCGATAACATAGCGAGAACCTAGCGTAATGTCTTTTCGAGGCGAATAGTTGACATCAACAGCATAGGCAGCGGTATTGGGTGTGTAATTGTTGGAGCTGAGCACTGAAGAGGTTGGCAAAAGGTGGTCTTTCCCCTCTAGGTCACCGTTGGCACCGCGAGCACCACTCAACACTTTAGAGTAGGCGATATAGCTCCCAAAATTCTCATAATTCATTTGCGCTTTGGTTCCAAATGCGTTGGTTGTTTCAAAACCACCTTGCATCAAACTTTGACGGTAGGTGTCAGCATAATAGTTAGCACTCAGTTTATACCCAATATCTTCGGTATTTCCATGGTAAAGAGCTTCTGTGTAGTAGATCGTATTATCGGTACTAGTTTGATGTGTTTCTGTGGCAAAGGATTGGGTAGCAACTTCCAATTTTAATCCCCCAATCGGAGCTGTTTGATAATGAAAAAGAATTTTTTGTGTTTTGGTGCTCGAAAAGGGTGTCTCTTCCTCTTCATCACCTTCTTTGTAATTAGAGCTAATTTTATGGGTAAGATTGCCATCTAAGAGAGCATCCATAAGCGAATCTGCTGCGAAAAGGGAATGAGATAAAATGATGAGAAGGAAAGTGGATTTTTTCATGGTATGATAAAGCGTAAAGTCACCGAAATGACTTTACATGTAAAGCAGGAGGGAATGAATTACATCATTCCGCCCATGCCTCCCATTCCGCCCATGCCACTCATATCTGGCATTGCAGGAGCTTTGTCCTCTTTCGCATTGGTAATCGTAGCTTCTGTTGTCAAGAGTAGACTTGCGACAGAAACTGCGTTTTGAAGCGCAATACGTGAAACTTTAACAGGATCAACAATACCTGCTTCAAACATATCAACATACTCGCCTGTTGCTGCATTAAAGCCATAGTTTGCTTTGTTGCTGACAAGAACGTTATTTGCCACAACGCCAGCATCAAAGCCTGCATTTTCAGCAATTTGTTTCAAAGGTGCTTTAAGAGCACGTGTAACGATGTCAGCGCCGATGGCTTCATCACCACTGAGGTTCAGTTTGATTTTGGCGTTTGCAAGTAAGAATGCAGAACCACCACCCACGACGATACCTTCTTCAACCGCTGCTTTGGTTGCTGAGAGTGCATCATCGACACGGTCTTTTTTCTCTTTCATCTCTGTCTCCGTTGAAGCACCCACTTTAATGACCGCAACACCGCCGCTGAGTTTTGCTAAACGCTCTTGGAGTTTTTCTTTATCATAATCACTACTGGTTTCCGCAATTTGCGCTTTGATTTGTCCAACACGAGCGTCAATGCGAGCTTTTTCACCATTGCCATTGACGATGGTTGTGTTGTCTTTATCGATCACAATGCGCGCTGCTTGACCAAGATCTGCTAATGTAGCCGCCTCAAGTGTGCGTCCTAGCTCTTCACTGATGACTTCACCACCACTGATAATCGCAATGTCTTCAAGCATTGCTTTTCTTCGATCACCAAAACCTGGAGCTTTAACCGCAGCAATATTTAAAACACCTCTTAGTTTGTTAACAACGAGAGTTGCCAACGCTTCACCGTCAATGTCTTCAGCGATGATCAGAAGTGGTTTACCTGTTTTTTGAACTTGCTCAAGGACTGGGAGAAGGTCTTTAAGGTTAGAAACTTTTTTGTCAAACAATAAAATAAATGGATGCTCTAAAACGGTTTGCATTTTCTCTGGGTTGGTAACAAAATAAGGAGAGAGGTAACCACGGTCAAACTGCATACCCTCAACAACGTCTAACTCGTCTTGGATACCTTTGGCTTCTTCAACGGTAATAACGCCGTCTTTGCCCACTTTTTCCATAGCTTCAGCGATCAATTCACCGATAACTGTGTCAGAGTTGGCAGAAATCGTTGCAACTTGTGCGATCTCTTTTTTGTCTTTAACAGCTTTTGCCATTTTTTTAAGCTCAGCGATGATCGCTTCAGCCGCTTTGTCCATACCACGTTTGACTTCAACTGGGTTTGCACCTGCAGTGATATTTCTAAGACCTTCTTTAAAAATAGCATGTGCTAAAACCGTTGCAGTCGTTGTACCATCACCTGCTTGATCAGCCGTTTTAGAAGCAACTTCTTTGACCAGTTGTGCGCCCATATTTTCAATCGTATCTTTAAGCTCAACTTCTTTTGCCACAGAAACACCATCTTTTGTAATGCTTGGAGCGCCAAAGCTTTTTTGAATGAGAACATTGCGACCACGTGGTCCCATTGTAACTTTTACAGCATCATTAAGTTTTTTAACACCTTCATAGAGTGCATTACGTGCAGTATCTGAAAATAGAATATCTTTTGCCATGTTTATTTCCTTTGTCTAGTGATTGATTATAAAACGCCTAAAAGGTCGTCAATGTTCATTACAAGGTATGTTTTACCATCTATGGTAAGCTCAGTACCAGCATATTTAGCAAATACTACTTTATCACCAACTGAAACAAGACCTTTCTCTGCAATTTTTGGACTTATCGCTCTAACAATACCGCTTAGAGGTTTTTCCTTAGCATTGTCAGGGATGATAATACCAGAAGCAGTGGTAGTCGCTTCTTCGATTCTTTCAAGAAGCACTCTTTTTCCTAATGGTTTGAAAGTCATTTGTATGTCCTTTTAACTAAAATTTTTAGCACTCGTTTGTTTTGAGTGACAAAATTTTACACAAATATAGTAAAAAAGTCAAGAAAAAAGAGCTTAACGTTTAGTCCTATATACTCAATGTTTTTTAATTTTTTGCATGTTCTTAGAATGGGGCTATAATTAACCAAAGTATAAGTTTGATGACTATATAATGCCAACCTCTTTTAACCATGTCAAGGTAGCTCAGCTGGTTAGAGCGCTGGTCTCATAAGCCGGAGGTCGAGGGTTCGAGTCCCTCTCTTGACACCACTCCTAAACCCCTAAAATACGATGTTTTAATCAAATAATCAACTAATAAAAATCTTTAAGCTTTGTTCGGGACATACTTTGGGACATACTTTTGAGATTTTTTCTTGCAGTATTGGGTTGGGTATAGTATTGCAAAAAATATATTTAAACTACTTGGAATGACCCCACATTTATGGAAATTCAATTCTGATGTTTTCTGTATATTTGCATTTATATTCTTTTTTTGAAAAATTAGAACAGCCTAAAAATTCTCCACCATCACTTTTGCGATTTCGTTTAACTAAAAAGCCACCACACTTAGGACAAGCTTTTTGTGTATTAGTACATGCTTTATTGCTACAATGGTATTTTTTATCATTTTCAACAAAATACATTTTCCCTTCCCTGCAGGCTGTACAAAGAATTATATCAATAGTATAAGTACATCCTATTGATGCAAAAGCACTACATGCTAAAAACTCTTTTCCTTGCTCAAAGGACAAACTATTTTGCTTAATTCTATTTTAGTTAACCCACATTGTATATTCAATGCCATTGCCAATTAGTGAAATTACATTTGCTTGATTCTCAGCACTCTCACTAAAAGAGGCTAGTACACCAGCTCTATGACTAATATCATTTTGGCTTAGTTCGTTTAGCCAGTAATTCATACCTCCATCATCAGGAGCTCTATTTAGTATGTTGTTGTATAGAAGTGTTACAAATGTGCTATTAGATGCATTAGTGCCATACATACTTTGAAATTCTGTACTTGCCAAAAATGAACTAGCTACATTTTGTAAAGATGTTCCACTGTTCATAGCGCTTATCCAATACCCAAGTCCTGCTTTATCTGGCGTTCTATCAAATGCAGCTTGATATAGTCTGTAAGCTTGAGCCTCGATACCTGTTGTGCTGTATGAAATAGATACATCATTAAACTGAAGTATTTCAATATCGAACAATGTATCATTCCCCTCTATGCCATTTATTGTAAATCCTGAGCTAGTTTTGAGAATTGAATATGAATTTTTTGCACCATGAAATACGCAAATATCATTACCATTGCCTCCATTAAGAGTATCATTACCATTGCCTCCATCAAGGATATCATTTCCATAATTACCTATTATTGTGTCGTTTCCATTGTAGCCATAAAGCTTATCGTTGTAATTAGTTCCATAAATGACATCAGCTTGACTTAATGCGTCTTGTATGAATCCACTATAGTTATTAGCACTAATATATGCATCATGGTCATAAATTGTGAATTTTGCGGAAGAAGCATTTTCATAAGTAAATATACTTTGAAAAGCTCCAAATGCAGCATCGTAGCCAAAAGGTACATATCTTATTATTGAATAATCAGCTTTATCAACTGTCAAATCTAAATAAACAGATGCATCATTTGATTTAGTTAACTTTACATGAACTTGTGTTGAGTTTTGACCTATTAAAGTTGTTTCATCCCAACCACTATTCTCACCAAATCCAAAACTATTACTTTGGCTTAAGTCAACTCCATTGCTATAAAAAGACTGGTTAAAAGATAATGTGGACATCAGAGCTCCAAATTTTAAGGTAAGGTATGAATAAAAATAGCCTATACATGTTAATTAACAGGCGAAATTTAATGATAACACAAAATTACTTTAAAGGTTAAAAGTAATTTTGCAAACGAAGCAGACAAGACTAAAATATTTGTCTGCTATTCTATTTTACCCACAATACTCAAACACATCCCCATCCACTTCAAAGTAATTCCCATCATAATCTAGCTCCCTCGCCACTCCTTCATAATCAATATGATTAGCAATAATAGGAGGAAGCTTGTCCCCTTCATAACACTCTTGAAGTAATTCATACGCCACATCCTCAAGCGTTTGGTTCTCATGAATAATCACATCATCTGCTTTTCCAATAGCATCTTCCATATCATAGGTAAACTGTTCACCGAGGAGAAATGCCACTGCTTTTTGTTGAGTAACACTCAGTTCCGATAATTTTATAATATCATCATTAGGGTCAAAAACATTATCGTACTCACCCACTTCCATAACGCTAATACCTTTCCATGAATAATCAGTGATAAATATTTCTTCATGGGTTGAGTCGGACTTACAAGCATATTCTCCTTCTTGCAATATCTCCCAAATAGCATAAGTGAGTTCTTGATTTCCAAGTGGCAAATTGATCCATTTGCCAATCAGAAAGCCATTGTTGTAGGCACTAAGGTCTGTTATAAATATTTCTAGCATTAGGTATCCTTTTTGATTTTGTTATTGATTGTAGAGCCACTGGAGAGTTTCCAATGGCTTATGAAATCGTTACGCTGCTTTATCCATGTAAGTCACTACAAAGTAGTTTATAACTGAACCAAACAAAGTTTCAATCGCTCGCTTAAGTGCTCTTGTCTCTGCCCTTGCATTCATAAAGTGCATGCCACCATTTCCCTTGAGCTCACTAAGCTCACAAATACCAAACGATTCTGATTGCCTTGAGAGTGAACCAGTAGTGATAGTGAGTACACCTAGTATTTTTGAATAAGCTGTTGTCATTTCTGCTTCTTTAATATGCCAACTGTAGCTTAGTGGTAAGCTTGAGAGTATTTTAATTAAAGCATCTCTCTTGGCTTCCCACACACCGTTGATTTGGACAAAGTCTGTTCGAGCCAATAAGTTAAACGCTTTAACTTTGGTGGTCTTGATAAGCTCTGTATCTTTTGCATCGGCGGAGAGAATAATCTCTCCTGTTTTGTAATCGATTTCTAAAATCTCTGCTTGAGCCTTTTCTTGTTGTTCGCGATAGTGTTCACTTACTTTTCCCATTAGGCTACCTCCAGTAGCGTATCATCTAGGTCTGTTATAGTGGTTCTGCGCTTATTGATTTTCAGTTTCTTGGCTTGAGATTCTTTTATCATCTCGATGGTGCAATACTGACTTATCAATTCCACATAATCGCCCGTCTTATAAGATTCTAGTAAGGCATCTGTATCGATAACCTTTTTATAAAATCCTGCTTCAATGAGTGGTTTATCGTTAATGACAGTGAGTTTGAGTTTAGATGAAGGTATTGGATTAGTGATGGTAATAGAGCTAATTCTTGTTCCCTCTAGTCTTGAAATACCATAGTCAGAAAATATCTGAGCACCAAGTGTAAGCGATATTTCTTTGGCACTTTTAAGCACATCTTTGAGGGCTCTAAGCTCTTTTACCTCTTCGTCAATACTCTGTAGCCTATCATCAATGGAAGCGATACTAAGCCCTAGATAATCACATTTACGGGTGAAGTCCTTATCGGACTCCAACACTTCTTTAAACCTCATTTTAAGCCAATCGACATTGTTTGCATTGGCACTCTCGATGTCTTTTTCTAACTGATAGCGAATGGTTTTCATAGGGTATTCCTTTGCATTAATGTTGATAGTTTGGTGGGAGAGAAATAGATATCTCGCTCAACGCTTAAACCAAGTGAGCCTTTGATACTTTGCAGTTCATCTAAACTAAAATAGCCTAGTTCCATTTCAAAGCCATCTACCAAACCAAAGAATATACGCTCCTTTGCGTCATACTCTGTGGCATACCATGTCCAAGACGAATCTGGCGTAAAGAACTTCACTAAGGCTATGGCTTCATCACCTCTGCCATCTTGAGAATACAGTGGTGGTAGTTTGGCTTCAAGCTCTTTGGTTAAGAGTTTCATACGACACCCCCTAAGCCACAATAGGTACTGTTGTTGATTGGTTCAATGCCTCTTCTTTGCAAGATGGTAACAACATCATCTTGAATGATTTCATTGAAAGATAAATCATTAAGTCCTAAGCCATACTTGGCTAAACTGTGTTCAAATATACTTGAATGTGTATCCGTAGTAGGTGCTCCAACACCTGCTACAACTTTTGGTTCAAACTTCTCATACCACCCAAACAGCTCATCCAAATACTTCTGTAAGGTCATATTCTGATACTGTTTTGGTATCAACGCTAAATCTTGTGCATGCATAGCATACGCTCCTATGATGAGATAGAGAAAATAAATTTCTCTTCATCACACTAGCTAAAATATTACTCATGATAAATATAAATGGTTTTTCAATAAGAGGTTGATTGTAGAGGGTAAGGTTTTATGTTGAGGGAGGATATTTCAAATTAATTGCAAAGCAATTATACGCTTATTTGCTTAAAGTAATATGATATCAATTATCAGTAAAGTAACTAAAGAGATGTACTATCCTTGAGCGTTTAAGTGTAGAAGGAGATATTACTCTCCCTTTACTCTTGCCTCCAAATCATCTAAGATTCGATTAGCACTGTTGTCATAAATCTTCTCGATTCTTCCTTGTGTTGGCTTTGAGCCAAACATGTATAAAACCAATAGAACAGGTGTTGCTACTAAAAGCGTGATAATAGTAAACATTGGAACTCCTTGTGATTTAATTTCATCACACTAGACAGATATATTGATGGTAAGTAATTCTTTTTATGGATGAGACCTAGAGGGGTGGGGAAACTTATGTTTTGTGACATAGGAGTATATGCCTACAAAAACTGCGTGATGTATTTTTGAAAAGATTTCTCTTTATATTAAGGATAGCTTCATACATATT
Source organism: Sulfurospirillum diekertiae (assembly GCF_002309535.1). Classification (GTDB taxonomy): domain Bacteria; phylum Campylobacterota; class Campylobacteria; order Campylobacterales; family Sulfurospirillaceae; genus Sulfurospirillum; species Sulfurospirillum diekertiae. Next base: position 912,849 of record NZ_CP023275.1, read on the forward strand.
GCAATAGCATTATCATCTTAGACTGACAATAATTATATGATGAGAAAATAAAATTGATAGGAATATTTGTATGTTTGACAAAATAAAGTTCTTACTCGCTATTTTATGGGGGATATTAATTTTTGCTATAGCTGTATCAGTTGAAATAGCTTGGCTTGGTTTTTTAATTGGGTCTGTTCTTGGGGTAATTCTAATGTTAATTTTTTTCCCCACAGGTTTTTTATTGCCATTTAATTTCATAATGAGTTTCGGTTTGTTTAGTGGAGCTCTTGGTTATGGACTTTTGGATGGAATGACAAAAAAATATCAGAAATATGATGAAAATATAGTTATAGATTTACCTCCTGAAAATATTCACAGTAAAATTGACAACGCCTTCATAGAAAGCAAAAAACTTCTTCAAGAAGATACAAAATATTTGAATCAAGAAAAAAATGAGAAAAGCGAACCTCTCTGTGAAATAAATCCAATCTATAATGATGATTTACGAGAAAGTGAAATAGAAAAATTACAAACAAAATTAAACGAATTTAATAACGCAAAAAAAACTCCAATTGAATGGTCTAGCGTAATGAAATCTTGGATAATTGCGATATTGATTGCTCTTTTTTTTGCGATATTGATTATTTCAACTAACAGTAAAGAATCTTTAGATAAGAAAATTGGTACAACTGATTATCAAAAACAGTCAAATTCAGAAATAGATAATAAACTAAAACAAGAGACCATAAAAGTATCTTCTGAATCTATAAGCCAAAATTATTTTAGTATTGGTTCTTCAAGAAGTCTTGTTGAAAAACTACAAGGTACACCAAAAAATATTTTAAATAACAATGAATGGGCATATCCAGAAGGCATAGTTTATTTTCAGTCTGATAAGGTTACGGGTTATTATAATAAGGGTGGATTAAAAGTTAATGACAATAATGTTAATAATAAAGAAGTAGAATATATCGAAAAAAAACCAACTTTGAAGAATGAAAATGAGATTATGTCTCTTGCTGAAACTCGTTGGTGTCAAGCCGAAAACATAAGAATTGAAGCTATTCGTGAAAAATATGGTAATCAATTTCCAAACCCTGATTTAGAAATATTTAATACATTAATAAAAAATAAAAATTCTCTCTGTAACGCAAAATCATTTATTGTTGATTTAGAACAAACAAAAGTTGAAATAGAAAAAAGAAAAACCAGTATTAAGAAAGAAGGTATAGCTAGCTTCACAAGTAAGATTGAATGTTATTCTGTTCAAGAGAAGCTAAACCAGTTTGGTTTCGATACGGGATTACCAGATGGAATTTTTGGTTCAAAAACTCGTGCAGCAATTATTTCTTTTCAAAAACAAAATGGACTTAGCACAACAGGTGTTATTGATAAAAAATTGTTAGAGGTGCTTAAAATTTAATATTCATATTGAATCACAGCGTCGCATCGCTATCGCTCTGCTCCTTGTGGTTACGGCATGAGAATTATACATAATAAAATTTTCTAAAAGGACATGAACATGAGCTTATCAATTAAGTTGTTATCTTTGGTTTTGGTATTTTTCTTTACAGGATGTATGGAAAATGTTAAAGTATTACAAATACCAAGTGATTACAAAAGTCAGTCAATGCCACTGCAAGTATGTAATATTAGCGGATTGTCTGCATCTGTGGTTTGTGATGAATTAAAGGACTATGAGTATAAAGGAAGCAGTACCTTTGTCCTTAGTATTGTAGAGAAAAGAAGATTTCCTGAAAGTCCAGCAAATAGTCGTAATATACTTGCTCTTCAAAGTGCCGCTGAAGTTAGTTTAAAATATGGATACTCTTATTTTGCATTTGACTTTCCTAGAGAAATAGCCAATACAAAAGGCAACACACTACACACTGCTGAAGAATTTATAAAAGCTTGTAATACGACAACTATAGCGTCAGATATTCTCAGTTTAAATACTTACAAGGATGGTTGTGGCATCCCGATGTCAGGGAAGCTTGTTGTAATAGCATTTACGGAAAAGCCATATCAGCTTTTTACATATGATGCTAAAGAGGTTATTGCTTATTTGAAGAAAGAAGAGAAAAGTTTTAGTATGAGTGAAAGTGATTATTATTTTTCTAACAAATGGGATATGAGTGAAAGAATTAGATTTAATATTTTTGATAATAAAAAATAACTAATTACCGTAGGCGCGGCATCCAAGCGAAGCGTAAGCGTAGTGCGGGGATGCCAAAGCCAAATGGTTATGGGTTTTGTCTTAAAATAAATATACTATATATAGAGACGAAACCTCTATGACGAAACCAGTGCCCTCACAAAGTGCCATTTTATAGGCAATGTAATAAGGTAGGTTTCGTCATGAAGAGATTTCGCCGTACAGTACATATGACGAAACTAAATGCTTTAAAACCCCCAAGTTTAGGTCTTCCACATTTCGTCATAGAAGTTATGCTCTCTACGGCGAAACTAAAACTTCTTTTTTTGGTTCAATAAGCCTTACAATATCTTTTGGTCTGCCACCACCTGTAGCTTTTACCGACTCTATAAAAAAGACTATTCCTTTAAGCGAATCAATTTCACTTTCAAGACCGGACATGCCTGATATCTTTTTGAGGTCTCTAAGGCTAATATTCGGTTCTTTCACAACAATACTTCGGATTTCACTTTCAAGCCATGATTTATCGGTGTATGTAAACTCATTGCCTGCTTGCACCATTCTATCTCTTGAGCACTGTACTATTAATTTGGAATATGTATCCGTTCTCTCAAACTTGAATAAAAAATCCATATTGGATTCAATAACATCCTCATTACCTTTAACTTTGATGCCAACAAGCGTTCCGTTCTCCCTTAGCTTAGTAGCATGAAAGATAACTATTAAAGTTGCACCTTTGTCTAGTAGCTTTTGATACATATCAAAAATACTTTGACAACCTGCATTATCGTCAGTGCTATATCCAAAGGTAAAATTTTTAAAACTATCAATAATCAAAATATGATTTGTCAAATCAATGGTTTTATCAATTAGACTTTGGATAGCTTCAGCTCGCCTGCCAAGTGGAAGATGGCTTATGTTTGGATACTTCCCCATTAGTTCTCCATTTCTATCGCCATCAAGCCAGTGGATTTGATAGTCATGAGGTTTTAAAAGAGAGTTTAGCATCTCTAAAACAAAAGTTGTTTTTCCAACTTTAGCTAAGCCATATATACCATTCAAAGCATTTAGCCTAAATGGAGTATCACAAAGAGGCGTAAACGCCTCTAGTGTGACTACATATGGTGCTAAAATACTTTTGATAGTAGGCTTACTCATTGCATATCTGTGTTTTCAACCTGTATGTCCTTGGTTGAAAGCAACTTGAGTGCTTGTTTCTAATAATTCTACTAGCCTCAGGTTTTGAAATATTAAAGGTGTCTGCATAAATATTTGACAGACTTCTTTTCTGTTTATCAACCTGTACTTGGGTTGGATTTGAGGAATTTTTACCTGTAATAACTTCGACTAGAGAAAAGTTTCCGTTATTATCAACTACAAACAAATCGCCATCTCTGCTTAGAGCATAGTCTTTAAAAAAAGTATCATTAAGTTTGATTGGCATAATGATTTCAATCGTATGCGATATGGTCTTAGCCCGTACATCACAAAACAGAGTCCCATGTTTTTTCGTTTGGTTTAAATTAGATACAATATCAGTATCAACTTTGTTCGCCATCGTTGTGACTGAAGCAGAAGCTTTTGCCAGCGATTCTGCTTCAGTATTTTCATATATATTACTATGCATATTATTATCCTTGTATTTGATGTTTTTCTAACCAACAATCAATTAAATTTCGGTCGTACCTTATATATTTTCCTCCTATCTTTGAAAAAGGTAATGTTGAGCTAGTGTTAGCCATTCTCATTTTTGCTTGTGCTGATTTTGAGAAGCCATATTCTACTTCCAACTCTTCAGGTGTTAACCATCTTTTTTGTTCTAAACTTAATGACATTTTGTGCCCCTTATGATAAATTTAGAAATCGATTCCTAGTAATCAGCGGAAACAAGGTGTTGAGCTCGTTTGTCTCCTATTGATGATGAAATTGTAATGGTTTTTTTGGAGTTGGAAAAGAGCTTATCCCTTGAGAAAATAAGGGATAAGATGTATGCTATTTAGTAGGGTTGTATCGTAGTTTTTGTATAGATTTTTTGTGCTTTAATCGTTGTCTGAGATATTCTTCTGCCGCTTCTTCATAATCGCGCATTTTGGCTCTTTCTTTTGGTGTGATGCCTATAATCTTGTCTTGTTCTTCCTGCCCCATATCGTACCACTCTTGATAGTCTTTCTCGGTTGGGACTATAACATCATCGGGTAGTGAAAGGAATATACTATTAACACTATCCTTTTGTTTTGGAGCTCGTTTGCGTATTCCTGTTGAGCTGTAAAACTTTGTCATCTGCTCCTTGCTCAATCCAGCGTTTACCAGTATTTTTTGTATCTTGCCCCATAGATTAGTTGGGTCATCAAAAGGACATGTGTCACTGATTTCTATGCCATACTCCTGCCATGCTCTACTGACGAAATTGCTATATTGCTTGACTTTTGTGCCATAAGTATCCTTGGTTATCCCATTTTGACCTAAAGCATCAATAGTTTGGTGTATTGCTCCAATTTCAGAGAGCTCCATTATGGATAATTGTCCTGCTCCGTGTGCAAAAATGTCTTCATTAATCTCTTTCAATAGTTCGTCTATACTCATGACAACAACTCTTCAATCGCCTTGTTTGCTGTAGCAGATGATTTTTTATGGTTAGCGGATAGATAAAATTGATTGACGGTATCCAAATTGGTATGCCCCAATGAAGCGCTAAGGACTGTTCCGGCAACACCGCTTTCGCCCATTGCAGAAACTAATATATGCCTAAAATAATGCATGGTAAGTTCTTTAATTTGTGATGCTTCTTTTATCTTTGCAAGTTGTTTTTTAGGGGTAAAGAGTTCCTTATTTGTTATCGGTGATTCAAAAACTAAACCACTGTGGCTTTTGATATGTGATAAAGCTTCTGCAATTGGAGTGGGTAAATCATAAGTTTGGTCAATGCTTATTTTATTATTATCAGCTCTAATGGTATATGTATTATCTAAGAAGTTTATATCTGTCCATTTCAGAGTTCTAATTTCATTCCATCTTCTACCATAAAGGGCAAAGAGAAATAGAGCACGATAAAAAGCATCATCTTCATAAAGCGCAAAAATCGTTTTATAGAGGAGTGCTAATTTTGTACCGGCATCACTAACAATCTTTTTTTGGCGATTTTGCTTTGGGATATTAATTTTAGGCATATCACTAATTACTTTGTTGTCTATCGCATATTGTAAAACTGGCTTAAGTGATTGCATAAGAACTTTTTTAATTGTTCTTGGGCTACATCCATTAGCAGTTTGTTTTGAGTGTCCTTTTGTCTCCATTTCTTTGCGTAGCCTATCAATGTCAAGGATTTTTATATCTTTAATTTTCTTTTTGCCTATACCTTTGCGACAATAAAGATTGTAAGCATTTAATCTTTCATTCGTCCAATCAGCCTTGCCATTGCATACAGTCTCAAAATAAATATCTGCTACTACATTTAAAGGGCTATTCTCTGTAAAGCTAACTTTTAAACCTATATCTTTTTCATATTCCTCAGCAAGGCATTTTTTTGCCATAGATATTCTTGTTCTTTTGTCCCAATCCCTAGATGTAAAGTCTAAAGCAATTTGTTTTAGCTTATTGTTTTTTTTGAAATTTATATAGAATTTAGTGAAATCACTATTTGCTCTTAACCCTTTGTCTACAATGTTCACAAATTGGCTTCTATCTACTGCCATTTAAACTCCTTTTTTGGGACATACTGTAGGGACATACTCTTTTATGAATTAATTATAGCATAATAGGAATTCAAATGAAATATAAATATCGTATTTAAGGGGTTAGTGTAATGATAGGTATTTAAATATTTGATAGACTTCTTCTCTCATAAGCCGGAGGTCGAGGGTTCGAGTCCCTCTCTTGACACCATTCTGAAAACCCTAAATCAAGCGATTGTTGCTAACAATCAAAACTTCTGAAAAGCTTTTTAAATGTTAGTGTCACTCATAGTGTCACCAAGTAATTTCAACTTATCCATGTTTACTGTACGCATTTTCAAATAGATTAATACTTGTACTTGCGTACATTGCTTTATCTTTGAGCCATTTCGCATAATGCTCTAGGAGCATTTTAAGACTACCATGACCTAAGATGTTTGCAATTTGCTGAGGAGTAAATGCTTTACTCTCAAGTGCAGCAACTGCAAATGTATGCCTACAATTTTTAATCCCTCTATATTCGATGCCACAGTCTACTAGAAGCTTATACCACTTAGTGTTTTGTCTCAGAACTTTTCCATCTTTAACAAGAATCCTATTTCCTCTAATATCTTTGATATCTTCAAAATTTTTACCATCTATTCCAGAAAATAGCCAAAGAGAAGTTTTTCTCTTAGCTTCCCGTATAAGATTTTCAAAATGAGCCATTGAAGCATCAAAGAGAGGTATAGTACGATCTCTATAGACAGTCTTTGTTTCTTTGATCTTACCTTTTGTGATATCTCGACGAATTGTAATTGAACGTTTTACAAGATCAATATCTCCAATTTGAAGTCCAATAATCTCGCTAGGTGACATACCTTGATTAAAAGCTATACCTAAATAATCATATAGGTATAATCCATATTCAGTATTTTGAGCCTCTTTAAGAAGCGTATTAACCTCATAAGGTGAAAATGGCTTGACCACATCAAGATCTCTTTTTACCACTTCTTTTAGTTTGATTTCATAGGTGAAATTTCGATCAATTGCCTCGCCATCAACAGCAATCTCAAAAACACCATGAAATACACGGAGGTATTTGTTTTTAGTGTTTTTTGATATCTCATTTTTTGTTTGTGTATTTTTTAAAGAATTTAGAAATTGTTTAATTTCTAGCTTGGTTATACTAGCAATGCTTTTTTCCCCAAATTCTGTAAGAATGCGATTCACACGATACTCAATATTCTGATAATCATGCCATTTTTCGTAATCTTTTAAGAAGATTTTTGCAAAATAACTAAATTCTTTAGATTGAATTTTTGTTACCTTCCTCGCTTCAAACTTTCGAGCTATCCATGCAGGCAGAAATCTAGTTTGCATGTAGGCAAGTGTTTTTTCTACTTTTTTTACACCTGTGCTTTCCTCTATCTTTGATACAGTACCATCTTTAGTTGTTATAAAATAGCGTATGTACCAAAATTTACGATTTGAGCGATTTAAGATAATCGCTCTTATATCTTCCATATTTTTCCTCCTTGATTTACAAAAGAGGATTTTGAAGTACTGACAAATAACATAGTTATTTTATCGTTTTTGCGCGCGAGATAAAAGCTCATCAAGTTCTTGATCAACTTGATGGCCTTTCATCCAATTAATTAGTGCATTTATATCCCAGAGAATTGCTTTTTTTGTCTTACTAGAAGAAGGTGGAACCAGATAATGAATGCCTTCCACTAATTCTTTGCCCATACGTTTTGTAAAATAATCATCACTTAGATCAAAAATTTCTTTGAGATTTTTTGTTTGTTTGAATGTTAACATTATGGGCTCAATTATTGATTGATAATGTTTTGATCTCTATATGATTTACTCAACGCATGAATCATATATTTCCTATCCTGCCAGTATGTACGTACAGAGCTGGCAAGAATTGAAGCTATTCGTGACAAATCATCTTTTTTCAAAGCGTAAAGTAATTTTTTGTCTCTGCCATTTTTTCGCATTTTGTGCATAGGTATGATAAGAGCTTTATACAAAACCATATGAGCCGATCGCTCAAGACATACTTCTCTATCTACAATATTAGTACATTTTGGTCGAAATAAATAATATTTGCCACAACTCACATGTTGTATCCATGTACTTAATTGATCATAATCCATATAAAGTAGTGTTTTTAGCAATTTTTGGCTAAAATTATCCCCTCCTGCGGGAGAAGGGAGATGACTGATTGGGCCGCTGAAACTCATCGTTGTCTCCTTTTATAATAATATAATATATTTAACTTTCCGTTAACGTTGTCTCACAATCAACTCTTTTTTAAACCTAGTTTGTATTTTTCCTCCCTTCCTAAATAAGTCATGCTGAAATACTATCGTTTTCTATGATGTATTGTCAATTATAATCTTTATTTTGTTTATATTTGTCTATTTTGTAATATATTTAAAACTATAATATGTTTAATTTTAATTATAATTACGTTTTAATTTATTTTTAGAACTAAAATATAGTACCTTTTATCGTTTAATTTTGATTTTAATCTCTTTTTTCATTGTTTTATTCGTAAATATAAACAAAATAACAATAATATGTTTATTTTATATCTTCATTTTGATATAATGATCGTATTAACAACTAATTTTTGGGATAGCAACATGAATGAACGACTAATTACACTCCGAAAAGCTCTCGGATTTAAGTCTCAAAAAGACTTTGGAGAGGCATTAGATATGCCTGCACGTACTATTCAAGCCTATGAACAAGGGACTTCACCCAATATCCCTTCTTCTTTTCTGCAAAAGTTGATGGGACAATTTGGCGTATCTACTGATTGGTTATTGTTAGGTCGAGGCGATATGTTTGCTAAGAATAATTTTATTATTAAAAGTTTTGAAAATTGTGAATTGTTATACGATGAATTGAATAACGAAGACATCTATAATGCTTTAGTAGGCGCATATATTCAAAAGAAAATAACGCCTTTATTTAGAGATTTAGGAGCTGAAAAATCGTTTTGGAAACAAATGGTTTATGGACATAGAGATCGTATAGGTGCTATTTTTATTCTCTTACGTACATTACAAGAATCTCAATTAAATGAGATTACCGTAGATAATGCAAAAGAAACGCTTAAAAAAATCGTCGAAAAGCATATCATTACAATCAAGGATCATATTCAATATGTATATCTTGATAAGGAGAATTTACTGAAAGCTATTGAAAAATTAGATGATATTGGATGTTTTTTAATTTTAACCAATGCCCCAAAAATCGCTGGGTCACTTTTACCTTTTTTGAAAGAAGCTCATATCAAGGCACTTACAAATTAATATTCAAATTTAGTGACAATCGAGCATTACCGAAGGTAATGCTCCGTAATACTCGCCCGTTCATGTTTCATCTCCCAACTTACTTGCTGCAATGCTTGATCATAGGTTAATCCTCCAATCACTTGAATATTTGTAAAACGTTCCCTAGCAAAGTTCCATCTAAAGCCATGACTGCCTTGATACTCTTGATTGGTGATTTGCGCAGCCTCTTTAAGAGCCGCTCTATATTTGTTAACATCGATGCAAAAAACATCATTTTTTAATAAATGAGCTTTTAATTGTTGATAGGTATCAACATGCACAAGTAAGATTCCAGGTTTTCCACCTTTTTCTATGTCAAATATACGGCCTTTTTGCATGGCTTCTAAACTATCGTATTCTATTCCTTGCAGTTGTTCTACTTTACAAACTACATCATCTATTCGTATATAGTCAATAATATCGCCAAGTCGATTATCGTGTAGCTTTTGTGTTTTGATGCTAAGAAAAGGATCAATACGCTCAATTCCTTCTAATCTTGCTCCACTTTCATACTGAATTTTTGCAGCAAGTTTGTAGATAGGATCTGTGATTGTGTCAATAAGAGCTTGTGGATCAGTATAGGCTCTGCAAAAGGTTGGCTCATCACTTGTTTCTACTACCAGTAGATTCTTACGTGCTTCATCAAGAATTTCATGACGAATTGAAAAATCATACTCTCTATCGTGGATTGCACCATCATGTGAGCTTTCAAGGAAATATTTTGCATTGAGCTTACGCAAGGCTGTCTCTAATTTTCCTAACGCGCTCGATATGAGTTCTAGGCGCTGTTCGCTAATATGCTGATACGCTTTAAAATACATATAGTGTACGATATGCTTCTCATTCAACTTTTGTAGGTCTTTGAGTGCAAAATTTTCTTTGGCATATATCCCGAGTTCGTTCCAAACTTCTCTGTATGTTTTAAGTGTTTCAGTATTTGCTATAAAACCTGTAGATTTTTGCTCACGTTTTGACATTCCTGGAGAAAAGAGAACTTTGGCGAGTTCTCCTGTTTGATAATGTATTGAGCCTCTCATTCTGGTATCCTCAGTGTAAAACTCTTGCCACTATAATTGCATTTAACATCGCCTGGAAAATAATCTTCCTCTTTGATCTCACCTTTATGTAGATAGTTATTCAGAACCCTTACGATGATGCAACATTCTAGTTTGGAGAAACTCTGCGTAAAGACAAAGCTATTAGTTTTTAAATCATATACTTCCATCAAAAGATCATGCTCTTTTATCTTTCCATAGTAAAGTTTTACACCATAGCCTTCTTTTTTATTTAAAATGAGATGCTCTTGTTCACTGCGCAGACGATTGTGTACGTAAGCAATGATAATTTCATGAAAATGGTGGATAAAAAAGCCACTTACAAGGCGTGTGTTTCCCCAAGAAATGGCCTCAAGAATAAAATGATCTCGAGATTTTACAAGCAATTGAGCCTTTAACACTTTGCCGTAATTACTAACCTCTGTAGGGATAATTCTATTTTCTGGAATTTCAATTCTTTCTGCTTCCAGATACAACTCATGAATAAGAGGGATCTTAACACTAGACATACTAACTCCTTTTAAGATAATTAAAATTTGGTATAAAACATAATGCTTTATAGATACTATTCGTTTTGCAATGATGGACTTTTAAAAAATGCTGTTTTCTTGCAAAGAGATAGCCTTAAGATCTTCAACCTTTTGTTTTATTTTTGGATAGATTTTGCAGATATACGTTCTATCAACTTTTAATTTCTTTGATTTTGCGAGGTAGTGACAAATCTGAGAATAGCTTTGTCCATTTTCCTCTTTTAACTGATAAATAAGGGGTGCATATTGATCAAGCAGTTTGGAGCGTTTTTGGGGACTTCTTTTTTTAGATTTATCGAACATTTTTAGTTGCAGTTTGTTTTTTTCATTCAGGCTATCAAGTTCTCTAGAGTTCTTTTTAACTGAACCAATCGTTAACGTATCATAATAGTTTTCAAGAACAAACAGCAATGCTTGATGGTAAAGCATTGAACGATTAAGACCTTCAGTGTTTCTACTTTTCAGGGTGTAAAAACGTTCAAATGTTTTTTCTAGCGCTTCCTGCTGGAGAGGCTCTGGCATTCTGGCATAAAAATGCAACAACTGTTTAGAAGAAATTGGTTTCATAGTAGTATCCTTTTTTTAATTGAGATACTACTATTCGTTTTTGTTTTGAAATGAAATACAAAACGTTGAAAAAATCGTTGAATTTAGCCGTTGAATTCAAAAATTAAATTCAACGTATACTGTTTTTTAAAAGATCGATAGAGTGGTACTTTTCAACACTTCAAACTGCTCTTTTCTCTTCATACCAAAACGGGTAAAAATGCAAGAGCATCTTTTTTTGGTGCTATACTTTCACCATCTTCTAATTTAGAGATTCTTGTTATATAGCTTACTTAGCTATGGGTTGTAATGCATTGAGCATTCGCCCACTTTTTATGCACACGAGCTGCATAAAAAACGCTAACCTTCGTTTAAAAAGGGGATAAGGGGTTACCTTATCAAGCACGATGCAATGCTATAAAAGTGCAGATTGTATTCAACGATTTATCGGTCGCTACAACCGGAAGTGTAGAAAAAATTATTTAACGCTATATACTCTAGAAGTTTTTGTATAAAATGAGTGGGTGTATGCTACAAGCAATCTAATATGATTTTAGGTCAATGGTTTGCAAAATCTAAATATTCTTTTGCTGACTCCATTAAAGCAATTTCATTCTGATAAATTGCCATTAAATCTTCATTGCCAGCAATAGTAACAAGTGTATTTTTAAATGTCTCAATATGCTCTTGGGATAAAGCTTCAGATGAAATGCATGCTTGAAAGAAATCTGGTATCTTTGAGACTCTTACTGCATATCAAAGATATCTCTTGTATTACCTCTATGCGCTCGGTAATAAATCTTTTTCACCAAAATTTCTTCAACTCTTTCTATATAGATATCCTCAAAACCCCAAATAGAAGTTAAAATACGACCTTGTGGCATTCTTGTCAAACGAAGTGCACTTTTGGACATGTATCGCTTTGGTAGAAGTCTAAATGATAGATATAGCTTAAAAAATATCTGTACATTTTAACACTTCGTCTGACAGCTAAACCTATGGCAAGTATTCACTGATCTCAATTCCCATAAAATGACTCCTTTTAATTTACGCTAATTGTTGATGCTAAACTTTGTGCACTCTCTTATATCTTCTAAGCTGTGGATTCTTCCACCTATGGGTATGATAACTACGGCTAAAATGGATTAATGCTTTATGCATTAATGCAGATACACCACACTTGAGTATCTTGGCAGTACGTTGCATCTCTTGTCTCTCTTTGAGACTCATAATGATCTGTATACGTTTCATAGATCAATCCTTCTTCTTCCCAAAGAGTGTATACGCCTCAAATGCAATCTTGGCAATCACCTCTTTAGGAAGATGCAGCTCTTGGCTTAGCTCCTCTAAGAGTGTTTGTGCTTTTAACGAAAGCTTCGATTCATCCAAACGAAACTCACTACTTGCTTTAATCTTCTTCGTAAGCTTCTCCATCTTCTGCTCCATAGGTTGCTTTTTAGCCATGACGGAGCCTTTTAACATAAAGACGAACGGCTTGAAACAGAGAAGCTCTTTGAACATAAGCTGCTGAAAAAGGCATAAACGCCAAATGTTTGCTTCTTAGACTTCGGATCTTCATCATGTGTTGTCCATTAGGGCTATAGGTATATGATTGTTGTTTCATCGCATCTCCTAAAACCAACGATTCAGCCACTGCTGAAACAAAGTTGACTGACTAAAATAGTCAATCAATCCAGCGAGGAGGGCAAAGAGAACCAATAGTCCTAAAAAAGCAAGTTCTGTGTTACTTATTCCTTTATGATAAAGAAGATAAGCCCCTAAGAGTAAAAAGAGTGAATAACCATATTTCGCTGTTTCTCTCTTTCTTGGAGAAGGAAGTGTCATTCCATTACGATGTATCATGACATACTCCTCTAACTTAACACTGCAAGATAGAGCAGGATAAGTATTCCAAGAACCATAAATCCTAAGCCATAGGTTTTTAAAGCAACACTGACTCTAAAACTCTTTGGATGAAACATCACAGGAAGCTTTAGCATGAGCATCATCATTAAACACGCAATCAGTACATAAGTGTAATTGGTATGTTGATTCATTGCTCATCCTTCATCTTTTTATAGACTTCCTCTGCAACATCTCGTGCAAAGAGTTTTTGCTCAATCCTCTTGATCTCTAAACACAGAGGTCTAATCCAAAGATACAGTGCTGTGGCAATGCATGCAATGACACAGCACATAATAAGAAGATCACTGGTAAAAAGATTCGAATCCCCCCGTGAGATTCCTCCCCCTTCCTCATTAGGTGATAATGTTTGAGTAGTGGTTGTATTCATTTCTTTGTTATGTTTCAGAAGAATATAGGATGACATAGCTCTTTTCTCCTTACTTAATTGTGATTGTTAATGCAATAGGTTGGTTTGGTTTCAGAGAACAGAGCCAACAGTCCTAATACAATAATCGCACCAACAACCGCAAGTGCTGAGAGAATGCCTATTTGAAACAAAGAACCAAGGAGTCCTATTGTCCAAGAGCTCTTTTTACAATTGTGATAGATAATCCAACAAAGACCTATCACTCCAAAGCTTATGAGTAAGATACCATTGAGAATATCTCCACCACTGCTTTGTGCACTTAGAAACCATTGAATCCCAAAGTAGAGTAATCCATCACATAAACCAATGAGAAGATAGTTACTCCAATCAAAGAACTGATAACGATAGGTTCTATACACATACCCATCAAACTTCTCCACTAAGAACCAAATGAATCCTAATCCTAATACCCCACCGATAAATGATAAAACGCTCATGTTCGTATCCTCTTGTTTTTTTTAGATACGAAAATTATAGAAAAAGAGAGAAGAAAAAGCAAATCAAAGAATATTTTAAAACATATCTATATATAATTAAATATATTTCAATAAATACATAAAAGAAGGAAAAAGTCAAGTGGAGAAAATCTATCAACGAGAGCGACTGAACACCCTTTTTAAACACGCAGGACTGAGTAAAAAAGAGTTTGCAGCACTGTTAAGCATTCATTACCAAAGTGTCAATGCATGGGAATCTACTCAACCTGCTCCTTATTGGGCATGGAGTTGGTTAGAGAATTATGCTAAGGCTAGGTTCTTTGATAAGATGATGGAATTAGGTCAAGCATTACATGGGAGAGTTGATGAACGTGATGCATAGAGAACCTACTCATCCTGGTGTCTTTTTAGAGGAAGATTATCTTAACCCTCTTGGATTAACGCATGAAGAAGCTGCAAGGCTTTTAGGGATAGATATCTCTATGTTAGACGCTTTACTCCACAAAGAGCTTAGTGTATCTCAAGAGCTTGCCATGCGTTTGGAGAGGGTCTTTAAGACAGAGTGGGAGTTCTGGATGAATGCTCAAAGAGCGCATGATGGGTGGAAGGATGAAATAAAAACTCAATAGTATAATGACATACTCAAGTTTTCTAAACTATGCATACCCTAAATGATAGTTCAAAAATATTCTGAAAAATTAGTGCGTTTGAACTCTTCAACCACCTTTTGTAAATGATCCATACGTATTGTAACATCGTGTATGTACTTTTCATAAAAAATAGCGTTGATCTCTTTGATGTTTGTGAGAGCATTTTTGTTTTCCAACTCTTTTTTAATATTCGTTGCGATGGTATTAAAGCTTAACACTAATTGCTGTTGTTTAATATTTAGAGTATGACAATGGGTTGCTAAATCATAAGGCTTAACGTTTTCAATTTCAAATTCATCACCAATTGCCATCGCTAAATCTTGATCATAGGTATCGTATAGTTTTACGTTGACAATATCATAGAAGGGGGCTAGGGTTAAAGTTGATTTGTGCACAAAAAAAGAGATGTTTTTTCCATGAGCATCGCTATTACCAAGACATAAATTGACAAGTGACCAATCCAGCAGTGCCTTTTTAAACAAGACGGGAATGTCCATTTTTGTTTCATTTTGAATCAATTTTCTAAAACTGGCACCTTGCCTAATGTTTTGGACATCGCGTGCACTTCCAAAATTTCTTTCATACTTATAGCTTGGTGCTAACGATAGAAGTTGACATCCATCTATGACATGTAACTTTTGAACCTCAGTGCCATTGGCTAGAATTTTTCGATCAAATCGTTCAACCACTAAGACAGGCTCATGATCGAAGAAATTAATCTGTGCCTTAGTGACAACTAATCCTGCTTTTTTCGCAAGATGTAAGGATAGAAACTCATTTAATACCAAATGCGTATTGCTCGTATCAAATTTTAAGATGTGTGTGGAAGCAAGGTTGCCTTCTGCAAACCCAAATTTCCCATTTAAAATAGCGATAGGAAGCTTTTCTTGCACACCTGCTAATGAGAGTCTTACTTTGCCATCCCAAATGGTAATGGGAGTATTTTTCCTCTCTTTAATACGCACTCTCAGCTCTTCTTTACTCACCTCTCGAAAGCTTGTTTCGATAAATCCTGATGTCCCAAAGGATAATGCACCTGATGTCTCGTTACCAATAGCGTGCAAGAGGGCAAAAGGATTTGCTTTACTGATATGAAAAAGCTTACTAAGCGCTTCAAGTCCATCTCCTTCTGGTAATAAGTTCAAAATGAATTTTTTGACATTTCTTTTATCAATGGCTTCGTGTAAAGGTAAAAAAGGAGAGAGTGCGAATCCTTGTTGTTTCCATTCATCCGTATAGAGTAAATCTAAATCATCATTATTGGATAACGTGAGCTTAGCAATCACTTTGTTATTGTAAAAAATATTCATGCTAGAGCTCATCACTATTGCCTTTGATTGTAAATTGAATCTCAATGCCTAGAGCATTAGCAACTTTTAATGCATTATTCAGTCCTACAGCTTCATTGCCTTTTTCAATTTTATCCATGGTTCGCTCATTAATATTGCATAAATTGGCGGCTAATTGCCTTGTTAATCCTAGTGAAGTGCGTCTATACTGAACAGCTTTCCCAAAATCCTTAGAACAGGTAAGATGCTCAGAATCAGGTTCCTGACTTATTTTAACTTTCTTCATAAGGTTCCTTTATAAACTGTACTATTGTGTAGTTATATCATATTTATATTAAAAGTATTTTAAAAAAAGCATATTCATACATTTTTATAAAAACATAGATTAATTATTGTTTAAAAAGTATATAGTTGTACATGTTTAGAGCAGAGTGGATGAATAAAACTTAGGAGTGCTATGAAGTAAAGCGTAACATAAATCTACACTTCTTTAAACAGCTCCTCAATACTGACATCAAACAATTTAGAGAGTCTAAACAGATGTGAGATATTAAAATGCTTTCCATGGGCATAGTTCTCCATATTGGCATAAAAGCCAGGCGCTTTTTGCCCAATAGAGAGTGCAACTTCGAGTTGACTCATCTTTTTTTCTTTACGAAGACGCTTCACATTATTCGAAATGATTCTAAAAAACGCATCTTCCTCTTCTTCGGTAACAATATTTGGAATATTGAACATTTTTATCCCTATAGATAATTTTTCTATAAGGTTAGTTGGATTATAGTTTTCCTTCAATCCTCTATGGAGATACTTTCTATAGGAATATATTTAAAACCATACAGTTTGGTGAAAATACTACTCTTAAAGTAAACAGTGAAAAGAGATTGATCATTTTAAGACACAAAAGGATGGCTATGAAGTATTGGGGGCATGTTATTTCAGTAAGTATGGCAGTTATATTAAGTGGTTGTGCATCATCGTATTCTGATAGTGGCACCTTTATTCCAAGTCCTAAAGACGTTGGAAATATGTTATCTAAAAAAGAGACTCCGCAAGAGTTGATTGCTAAAAGTCAAGATAAGGAATTAACCAAAACCTTCGTAGAGGGTAAATTCACAAAAGTGACCAGTATTAATGCACTGCCTTATGGATTATCCTTAGAGTGTAAACGCTTGTATGAAACCGATAGTTTTATTTATCTGAGTAAATCACGTCAATTTTATAGAGATCTAGCCGCTGATTTTTTACAAGATGATGTTGCAAAAGCCTATATTGATACCATTCAAAAAAGAGGCAATGGATATAGTATTTATAACGGGGAGGGTAATCAAGCACTTCTAAAAGCTTATGTGGGTGGCGCCCTTAAAGAAAACACTAAAACTGAAATCTACATGTACGACTCTGACTTTGCGATTGTTGAGTATAACAAGGCAGGCGAGAAAGTCAGTGCCTTAATTAGACAAGCACGCATTGAGCCAAGTCAATTAGGTTCAGCAATGGGACATAATGATCCAGCTGTGACCATTCATCAAAATATTTTCGTACTCTTTGCGGGAGAAATGAAAAAAGTAGCACTGAATTTAAACAATGCTACCTTGCAAAACAATCTCTATAAGAGTGTTGGACTAGAGGCCTCTTCTCCAACTTCAACACAAACAGCCACATCACCTTCAACTTCCAAAGCCGATAAGATCCAAGAGTTGCATGAGCTCTACAAATCAGGAGCTCTGAGTGAAGATGAATATAACAAAGAAAAAACAAAAATACTCAACAGTGACGCAACCCCAACTACGCCAACATCTACTACTCCTTCAAACCCTTATGTTGGTACACCGATGGAAGCAATGCTCGTTCAAAAGTTCAATCAACAAAATGGTACCAATTTTACCAGTATGAAAGAGATTCAAGAGTATGCCATTGCTAAAAAGCAACAACAATAAAAGGAAGTGATATGAAAAAATTATTAATAGTAGGGGGCATTCTCCTTGCTAGTAACATTTATGCAGGGGATAAAGTCATTATTAGTGGTAATACCAATTATCCAACAGCTTCAGGATGCGTCTCAAAAGCAGATAACGCTAAAAAGAGTGATTGTGTTTTATTAGCCAATGGAACGTTAGGGGAAGTGGTTGAATGGGATGCCAAATACTCTAAAGAAGGTAAAGGTATTTTTGCACAAGTGGATATGTTTACACTCAATAAAGTTTCTATCCTAACTGGTCCAGCCACAGGGAAAGTAGTGTACGTAGATCATGTTTATCTCACCCTCAAAAATTAAATAAAGCTATTCTATGAAAAGCTTTATTTGTGCAATAGCATTTATGGCTACTATCACACTGTCTTTGAGTGGTTGTGCAACATCGACGCTTCAAACTCAAGCCAAGATGACACGAACCATCTCTCTAAGCCCTGATCAGCTTAAAGAAAAGAGTGTTTATCTCAGAGTCACTGGGACTCAGGCTAGCAAGATTGAGTTAGAAGCACCTTTAAAAAAAGCTTTGCAAGATCGAGGTGTTCATATTGTGGATAACGCCGATGAGGCACGGTTCTATTTACATGTCAATACACTCTTTGCAGATAACCTCAAAGAAGCAGCAAGATTAGATGTGGCACTCTTTGGTGGTGTCGCAGCGGGTGCTATTGCTACTGTGAATAACAGTGGAGGGGATAGTCTTCTTATTGGAGTTGGTGTTGCTCTTGCTATGGGTGTTGCAGATCGTGCACTCGCCGATGAAACTTATAGGGCAGTGATTAGTGTGAATCTTAAAGAGAGAATTACGCCAGAAGGTAATTCACCATGGAGTCATACAAAAGAAGATGAGACACGTCTTTTTATAGAGGCAGTACGAATGGGTCTGAATCTTGAAGAGGCTAAGCCTATCATGGAAGACAAAGCAGTCTATCAGATTGCAGAAATATTTAAATAATCACAACAGATAAAATCAAATCAAGGATCTCGAATGTTCTCTAAATCACTTTTCGTTTCAGGAAGTCTAAGTCTACTAGCAATATTAACCCTCAGTGGATGTGGTAGTGCTCCCTATGCAGCAGGACTCAGTTCAGAGTTACCTATGCCCAATGATGTACCGGGTAAAATCTTCTATGTAGAAGGTAAAGAAGCATGGCGTTCACCTTCTGGTGGATACAATGCAAAAACCAGAAATATCCATATCTTACAAAACACAGCAGATTTAACCCTCAGTGAAGGGTATCGTTACTTCTCGTTTGAAAGACCAATAGAGCTTAGTAACTTTGATGGAAATATGATCAATACTGCCAAAGAGTTTATTGATAAATGTACACCTTCAGAAGGGCAGATATTAGATATTGGTAATGCACGCTGTGGACTAAATGGAACAGCTATGAAAGCAAGTGTACTGTTTGTTGCATTTAAAGAAGCGCCTAAAACCATTCTCTCTTATGATGCTAAGGAAGTAAAAGCCTACTTACAAGAGAATAAGCTTTACCGTGAAGATAGCTATGAAGTCAATGAAGAAGCGGTTGCTAAACTTTTCCAAAAACAGACAAAAATACCACAAAAGAAACAGTGATTTAACAAGTATTAACTTATCATTGAGGTATGGTTTAAGCTAAGAGTCTATACTTTCACTTGTAAGACACATACCTCCTTTCTGTAAATAACCTACCAATTTTTTAAGATCAACGCTCGGATTGCCCGGTTCGAGCGTTTCTTTTTCTTCCAAATATCTTAAATACTTCCTTTTTCATCACAAATTTCTTCTAACCGGTAATATTATTGGCTATAATCGAATGAATTAATCATAAAGAAGTATCGTGAAACTGATTCATTTTTCGGACACGCATTTAGGCTTTAACGATTTAGATGTCATCAATGAGCTAGGCATTAACCAGCGAGAGGCTGATTTTTACGATGCTTTTACGCAGGTCATTGAACAAATCAAAGTAATAAAACCTGACTACATCATCCACACAGGTGATCTCTTTCACCGCCCATCCCCAAGTAACCGAGCCATCACCTTTGCCCTTGAGCAATTCAAAATCATCGAAGCGCTGAATATCCCCTTTATCATGATAGCGGGCAATCACAGCACGCCACGCACCAATTTAAGCTCTCCCATCCTCAAAATATTTGAAAACTTTAAAAACGTTTATGTCTCATACAATCAAGAGTACAAAAAGATAGAGTTCGACGATGTCATTTTTCATACCTTACCGCATATGCACGATGAGAGCAAAGCCCTCTCTCAAATCGAGCTGTGCGAAGCAAACCTCGATGACACAAAACGCAACATCATGATGCTTCACTGTTCTGTAGGTGCGCACTATCTGATGGCAGAGTTTGGCGAGTGGGTGTATCCGCACGATAAAGAGAGCCTTTTTTCTAAAATGGATTATGTCGCTCTTGGGCATTGGCATGGCTTTGGAAAAGTCGGCAAGCACGAAAATGTTTACTATGCAGGCTCCACCGAGCGAACAAATTTAAATGACAAACGAAACTCCAAAGGTTTTCTTGAAGTTACACTGGATGAATCTTTACATGTAAACTACCATGAGATAGCTATACGCCCGATTAAAACCTACGAGATTGATTGTGAAGACTATGAACACTCAGTTGAGGCTTTACATGTAAACGATATAAAAGACGCTCTTGTCGAAGTCAAATTGACCCATCTTACCCCGTTGCAGTCCATCGACATCCAAACCCGTGATATTAAAACTCTCTTTGGCGAAGCCTTACATGTAACCATCAAAAGAGAGTTCAAACAAACCAACGGTGAAGCCACACTAAACGATATCGAAGCACTCTCATTAGAAGCGTATTTTTTAGAACACATCAAAGAAGAGAGTCAGCCTGAAGAGTTTGAGCGGCTCAAAGGCAAAATCCAAGGCTTATTTAGTGCCTACGAAGAGGTGAGCGATGATACTCTCTAAACTCCACCTTGAAAACTTCAAACGCTACACCTCCTTTGATATTGAGTTTGGCGAGGGGCTTATCGGTATCATCGGGAAAAATGGCAGTGGCAAATCGACCCTTTTTGAAGCCATTCTTTTTGCCTTATACGGCGAGCTTAGAAATAAAAAATTTAAAGAAGTCATACGAAACGCTAGTGCTAGTGATAAAGATGCTGTTGTGGTGGAGCTTGATTTTGAGTTTGAAGGTATGGCGTACAAAGTTATGCGTGAGTTTCGAGGAAAAGCCCTCAGTGCCAATGCCAAACTGTATAAAAATGGTGAGCTGACTACCAGTGGAGCGAGAGAAGTCACCATAGCTATCACAAAACTCACAAAGATGAGCAAAGATGCTTTTTTACATACCCTTTTCGCTTCTCAAAAGGAGCTGACCAGCCTCAGCACGCTTAACAAGGAAGATCGAAAAAAGATGATACGCCGTCTTTTGGGGCTTGAAAAGATAGACTTTGTGGAAAATGAACTCATCGAAAAAAGCAGAGAACTCAAACGCGACATCACCGCTTCGGCTGAGTTTCTCTTAGGCGAGGAAGAGCTCAAAAGCAAAACAGCTCTCATAAAAGAAATTACTGCCATAAAACAAGCGTTTGAAAAAGAGGTCACAACCAAAACCTTAGAGCTAGAAACCACCAAAAAACAAGAGTTACATGTAAAGCAAGAACTTGAACTTTTTGTCAAAACAAAAGAGCAAAAACAAAAGCTCATCAACGAACTTTCCCTCATCAAAAATGACATCAATACAAACATTGCCAACCAAACAAAACTCACCACAGAGCTTAAAAACTTAGAAACAAAAGCCAAAGAACTTAAAAGTTTAAGCACTGTCAAAAAAGAGTACGAATCTTTACATGTAAAGTTAAAAGAGCATGAAACTCTCAAAAATATACAGATCAAAAAAGAGGGCTTAGAAAAAGAGCAAATCCAGTTACGTGCCCAATACACCAAAGCCAAAGCAGATATCGCAACTTTGGAAGAGCAAACCAAACCGTATGAGACACTTTTAGGGCAAAAAAAAGAGCATGAAGCTTTACATGTAAAGCTAAAAACCGAACTTACAGGCAAGCAAACTGAGCAAAAAAATCTTCAAAATGAACTCTCAGCAGAACAGCGAGTGGTTTTAGACACACAACAAAAAATAACCAAGATACAAAGCTTAGGTCGAGAATCAAACTGCCCAACCTGTACAAGGCAATTGCTCGATGAGTACGACAATGTCATCGCATCCCTCAACGACATCGTGCAAAAGACGCAAAGCCAAAAGATAGACAAAACCAAAGAAAAACTTGAACTCCTCACCAAACAGATAGGAGAGCTTGAACTTCAAAAAGAACAAACCCAAAAAGCTTTACATGTAAACGAAACGGCGCTAAGTTTGATACTAAGCAAGCAAAAAGATTTGGCAAGTGCCAAAGAGCATTTTACGAAAGTAAACGAACAAGGCAAACGCAACAAAGATGAGCTAAATAAACTCGCACAACACGCTTACGATGAAGCCTTACATGTAAGCCTACAAAAAAGCTTTTTGGAGCTAAAACCAAAGTTCGAAACCGTCCTAAGTCTTGAAGCAGAACTCAAACGAGAGCAGGGCGTTCGCGAGGATTTGGCACTTACATGTAAGAGTGCAGAAGCTTTACAAGGGAGCGCAAAAGAGAAAGAACTAGAAGTTTCAAAAACACTGTACGATGAGCCAAAACACACCGCAAAACAAAGCGAATACGACGAACTGCAAAAGCAAAAAGAGAAACAATACAGCGTTATTTCAGAGCTAAAAGAGAAGATAGCCAAAAATGAGGGCGAGATAAAAACCTTGCAAAATGCTCTGGAAAATAACGAAGTCCAACTTAAAAAAGTACAGAGTAAAAAAGACGATTTGAGTGATTATGAAAAGATAAAAGTAAGCCTTAGCGAGTTTAAAACAAAACTCAACTCAAAAATAGCCCCACGCATCTCGCAAATTGCCTCCCAGATGTACGCCACCATCACCAAAGGCAAATACCAATACATCGAAGTGAACAACGACTTTGATTTTTTCATCTACGACGAGGGCAAATGCTACCCCATTGAACGCTTCAGCGGCGGCGAGATAGACCTTGCCAACTTAGTGCTTCGCATCGCCATCTCCAAAACACTGAGTGAACTCAGCGGTGCAAGTAGTGTGGGATTTTTAGCCTTCGATGAAGTCTTTGGAAGCCAAGACGAAAACCGAAGAATGCAAATCCTAGAAGCGTTTCATACCATAAAAGAACAGTATAGACAGATATTTTTGATAAGTCACGAGATGGAGATAAAAGAGATGTTTGAGAGAGTTGTGGAGTTGTGAGAAAAAGGATATAAGTTGGTAACACATAATATCAGGAAACTAATATGATATCAGGAATAGAACATCAATTTAATGGTGAATCTAATATTTTTCTAATAAATACTTTTTCAATAGAATTAGAAGAAAAAATAAGAAACTTATTGTCTTCTATTTGTCATGGAATAAGTGATGCAGAATCAGGAAGAATTGCATATAACTATAAATCTACTTTAAAAGAACTATTTGAAAGATTTAAAGGGAAAACAAATATGCAAAAAAAAGGAATGGTTGGTGAGTTATTAGCACATGTTTTAATTTTTACATATTTTGATAACTTTGATACCGTTTCTCCTTATTTTAATACTGAAGAAAGAAATGTTAAGAAAGGCTTTGATTTAGTGTTATATAATGTAATAAATTCAGAAGTATGGATTACTGAAGTAAAATCTGGACATTTGCATAAAAATAAAGATTCAAATAAAACAACAAAAGATTTATTAGGCACTGCAAAAAGAGATTTAAATAGTCGCTTAAATGAGAATAACCAAGCATTATGGATAAATGCAATAACAGGTGCTAAAAAATCTTTAGATGAATATAATGATAAAAAGAAATTAGTAAAAAATATTTTAGAAGATATACAAGACACTGTAGTAGCTAATAATGCAAGTAGTTTAGATAAAAATGTAATATTAGTCTCTAATCTATTTAACAATCTAAATGATAAAGTTAATATAAATACTGCTGAAAATTTTTCTTCATCTGTAGAAACTGAACAAATATTTAATAAACATATAATTATTTGTATACAAAAAGCAACATTAAGGAAAATACTTAGTTTTCTAGAGAGAGAGTTAATATAATGGCAAATGAAATATTAACAATTAGCGAAATTAGAAAAACAGATATTAAATATATATATGAAAAACTTGTTACTAATTCGGATTTAACAGAAAAGGAGTTATTAGCTCTATTAAAGTTAGCAGTAGTTTTTATAAATGAGAATGACATAGATACAAAAAAATTAGGATATCGAATACTGTTAATATATGCAAATAAATATGAGGACTACCGACCTTTATTTGATATTTCTATTAATGAAGGACTTTTCCCAATTTCTAAATATATTGAGACAAAAATATATGAAAACAAGAAACAAAAATCATTTATAAATTCAATTACATCAGCTTTTATGGAAAACTTTAGAAAAGATAATGTCTATTTAACTCAACAACAAAGTAACTTATATGCCTTTTTAGAAATTAATAACACCTCTACAATATCAATAGTTGCACCAACATCATATGGTAAATCAGAAATAATTATAGAAACTTTTAACAATAATTCTAATCTTAATATTTGTGTTATTGTTCCTAGTAAAGCACTTTTAGAGCAAACAAAAAACAGATTATTAAAAGCAAAAATAAAAGAAAAGATTAAAATTGTAACTTATCCAGAAATGTACAGAGATACGGATGTAAATATTTTAGCAGTATTAACACAGGAACGATTATTACGATTATTAAAGAGAAATAAAAACTTATCATTTGATATAGTATTTATTGATGAAGCTCATAATATATTAAATAAAGATGATAGGAATATGTTATTGGCATCAACAATAATAATCTTAAATAAAAGAAATCCATATACAAAATTGAGATTTTTATCTCCATTCCTTATTGATAGTAATAACTTAAAATTAGCATATACTAATTATCAAGTTAAAGAATATAAAGTGACTGAATATATAAAGTCTGAAAAACTTCATGTAATTGACTTTAGAGAAAATAAAGATAAAAAACTAAAAATTTATGATCAATTTTTAGATGATTTTTTTTATTTGGGAAATGACTCCTATTTAAATGAAATTGATTTTGTTATCAAAAATAGTTTATTAAAAAATATTATATATTTTAATAGACCTATTGATATAGAAGAGTTTACTAATAAGCTAATTCAAGTATTACCTGTTGTTAATTCCCCTAAAATTGAAAAAGTATGTGAAGAATTAAAAAAGCATTTGCATAAAGAGTATTATCTTATAGACGCAATTAAACATGGTATTATTTATCACCATGGGTCTATACCAATTTATATAAGATTATATATTGAACATTTATTTAAAAATGAAAACTCTATAAAATATGTTATTACAAGTTCAACTCTTTTAGAAGGTGTGAATATTCCAGCCGAAGCATTATTTATTTTGAATAATAAAAAAGGTAGAGGTAACTTAAAGCCATCCCATTTAAGAAATTTAATTGGAAGAGTGTCAAGATTTAGTGAAGTGTTTTCTTCTAATAGTAAAGATTTAAAACTGTTGGAACCTAAAATTTATTTAGTGGGATGTGGATATTATCAAAGTAATGCAAACATAGAAAATTTTATAAAAAAATCTATGAAAATTGATATTAAACTTAAAGATGAGACAGAAAATACTTTATTAGAAAATATTTTAATCAATGATAAAAATTTAAACGATAGATTAAAAGCAGAAAACTTTATAGAAAACTTTGAACCTGATATTATCAATAATAGAAATATAAAAATAGCAGAAACAGAAATAGGTAAATTATGTTTTGAAAATAATGTTGTAGAAATTGATATCCTTCAAAAAGAACATGAAATGAGTCGGGTTGTACAAGATTATAAAAATAGATTAATTATGATTGATAGTTCGAATGGCATTTTAAAAACAATAAGCGATACATTTGTTGACTTTTTAAAAGATGATAAAAATAATAATTTAAAAAGGTTACAAAATGAGAAGGCTAGATTGTTTTATGCAAGATTTTTGGATTGGAAAGTAGAAAGTAAATCATATAATGAGATGATTAATAGTTTTCTATATTATTGGAAATTTCTTGAAGATAATAATAAGGAGACTTTAGTATATGTAGATAGTAAATGGGGTGAAGAAATTAGAGGTGGTTATGTACCTTTATGGGTTGATATAAGAGAGAAAAGTACTAAGCAAAGAGTAAATTTAGCAATTGTACGTATTAATGACGAACAAGAGTTTTTAGATAATGTTTTGTTTAAATTTATTGATATTTTATATGAGTTAGAAATAATAGAGATATTTTTTTATTATAAAATAAAATATGGAACCGAAGATTTAAGAAAAATTATATTAATGAAAAATGGTGTTAGTTATAGTTTGTCCCATTTATTGGTTGATAATTATTTACAGTATGTTGATATAAATGTAGAAAATGAATTTTTTAATATTTCAACTCAAATAGTCAATGCTATGTTATTAAATGATGAAAATGATATTATGATGTTTGAAGTAAAACAACATGTTTCAAACTAATTTAACCCTCTCCAAATCCCTCTACACCCGAGCCATCCAATGCCCAAAATCTCTTTGGCTGAAAAAGTACAAGCCAGAGGTTTTAACTCCTCCCGATGCCAATGCCAAAGCACGGTTTGAGACGGGTAATATCGTGGGAGATTTGGCGTGTGGATTATTTCCTGATGGACGCGAAATTCCTTTTGATGCACACGATTTTAAAAGCATGGCGAGGCTGACCCAAGCGTATCTTGATGAGGGTGTGGAGAACATCTACGAGGCGACGTTTATTTACGAGGGCATCGTGGTGATGGTGGACATCTTGCGCCGAACGCCTCTTGGCTTAGAGCTGTATGAAGTGAAGAGTTCCACCGATGTGAAGCCTATCTATCTGCATGATGTTTCCATTCAGCTGTATGTTTTAGAAGCCCTTGAGTTTAGGGTTGAGGCGTGTCATGTGGTGCATATCAACTCAGGCTATGTGCGAGAAGAGGCGTTGGAGCTTGAAAAGCTTTTTGTGGTGGTGGATGTCACAGGTGAAGTGCGAGATTTGCAAGACTCTATTCCTGCAAGACTTGAAGCGTTTGAGGCGTATCTGGACGACAAAGCCCATGAGCCAAACATCGACATCGGCAAACAGTGCAATGACCCGTATGAGTGCGATGCAAAGGCGTATTGTTGGAAGTTTCAGCGACATATCCCAGAGTACAGCATCTTCAACATCTTCAATCTTGGTAGTAAAAAACAACAAGAACTTTATGCCCAAAACATCGTGGCGATTGAAGACATCCCCGAAGACTTTGCGATGACACCCATCCAATGGCAAAAGGTCGATAACTGGAAAAAGCAACATACGTTTATCGACCATGAGGCGATTGCCGAGTTTTTGGAAACACTCACCTATCCCATCTATCATCTCGACTTTGAAACCTTTCAACAAGCCATTCCTTTGTGGAGCGAGCTCAGCCCTTACAAACAAATACCGTTTCAATACTCTTTACATATAGAACACCGTGATGGCACTTTAGAGCATAAAGAATTTCTAGCAGAGGCAGGAGTTGACCCAAGACGTGCTTTGGCAGAGCAATTGGTCAAAGACATACCTTTACAGGTAAATATTCTGACATACAATATGAGCTTTGAAAAAGGCGTTATCGCCTCACTTGCACAGCTGTTTCCAGACTTACATATAAAGCTTATGCACCTCCACGAAAACATCAAAGATTTGATGCTTCCGTTCCAAAAAGGACACTATGTCACCCCAACCATGCAAGGCAGTTACTCCATCAAATACGTCCTTCCTGCACTGGTGCCTGAGATGGAATTAGCCTATAAAAAACTAGAGGGCATCCAAAACGGCGGTGACGCTATGAACGCCTTTGCATCTTTACATGTAAAGAGTTTGGAAGAACAAATGAAAGTGCGAGAACAGTTGTTGAAGTACTGTGAACTCGATACTTTGGCGATGGTGAAAGTATTGGGGAAATTAAAGGAGGAATTCTAGTGAAAAGAGATGACACAAAACTATTAATTGAGATGATGCAGACATTATTAAATGGTGGTAGTTTTAGCGTAAAAGCGTTAGAAAAAAGATATGGGACGCCAGAAAGGACTATCAGAAGCAAAATAAAAAATAATATACAGCCTCTTTTCCCTAAAATTATTGATTATGATCCATCAACAGAAAGGTGGGTAGCTAAAGAAGACTTAAGAGAGAAAACAATTTTATCTGCGAAAGAATTAATTTCTTTACAAATGATGAAGAACCATGTGTCTAATTTTAGTGATGAAATAGTCCAAGATGCTAACAAGTTATTAAATAAGTTCCAACAAGGTGTTTTTGCGAAAGAAATTATTAGAAAAATAAGAAAAGAAGAGTTGGATATAGAGCATCAAGAAATGATGATTTTACTGTTAAATGCTATACGTCAGAAAAAAAAGGTTTCATGTCTTTACAATAATAGACATCTTGCAAAACTCAAATAAAAGGCACTAAAAATGCTTGGCAAGAGGCATGAAAAAATATGAACAAATGCAAAAGCATAAACCCAAAGATTTTAAGCGCCATATTGGCGTTAATGAAGAGACATTTAACGCAATGATAGAGGTGTTTAGGCAATACGATGAGAATCGTAAAAAAGGATTAGGTGTAGGAGGGAGGAGATCTCTTTCACCAGAAAATAAAGTACTTTTGATGCTTGGCTATTATCGTGAGTATCGCACCCTTGAACATATTGGATTTGATTATGGTGTGAGTGAATCAACGGCTTCAAGGATTGTATGTGAAGTAGAAGAAGTGTTGATTAAGTCTGGTAGATTTTCATTGCCAAGCAAGAGAGAACTCTATAAAAGTGATGTTGCCCTCTCTTTTGTTGTCATTGATGCGACAGAAACGCCTTGTCAAAGACCCAAAAAAAGCAAAGAGAGTACTACTCAGGTAAGCAAAAGCGTCATACCCTTAAAGGACAGATTGTGATTGATAAAGAGGAGAGGATTATGTGTGTGCATACCGCTAAAGGTACGACACATGATTTTAGACTGTTTCAAGAATCTAATCTCCCCTTGATGCCCAAGACCTGTGTTTATGTTGATTTGGGATATCTGGGTATTGCCAAAGAACATAGCCATTGTCAAATTCCCCATAAAGCCTCCAAACTTCATCCTTTGAGTGAGGAGCAAAAAGAGGAAAACAGACAAAAAGCAAGTGCTAGAATATGTGTTGAACATGTGAATGCTAAAATCAAAACATTTCAGATACTCACCCAAAAATACAGAAACAGAAGAAAACGATTCAATCTACGCTTTAATTTGATATGTGGATTAATCAACTTTGACCGTGGTTTTGCTGTGGAATACAAATGAGTTTTGCAAGATGTCTAATAAACAAAGGGTAATTGAACCGCTTAAAATAGTTACATTAGAAGGATATTGGTATTTGTACCTTTTCAATATAATTCAAGAGACTGGTGAAAAAGAATCAAAAAAATTTCATTTAAAAAGTATGAAAAATATATTTATTTTGGATGAAAATTTTGAATATCCAAAAATTAGTTTTTTTAAAAAATTTAATACAAGTATAAATGCATATTTTGATTTGAGTAAAGAACATGAAACAGTAGAACTTTTAATTCATAAAGATATTGTTAAATATTTTAAGCGTATTCCTCTTTCCTCAACACAATGGATTGATGACAATATTGTAAATGACCATCAAACATGTAGAATTGAGGTTACAAAAATAGAAGAAATACTTCCTACCATACAACAATATCTTCCAAAAGTTAAAGTTTTATACCCTCCAGAATTGAATGATAAAATTTTAGAAAATATAAAAAATTACGCAAAATAAATCAATAAAATTTGACTTGGCAAGTTTTTTTGCCAGCACTCATTCTACACTTCTATCATAAATATTTTTATGTGGAGGGGAAAATGCATTTAGATGATATCTTGGTTTCTTTTATTGTAAATCTAATATCAGGTGTTATGGTCACATATTGTTACGACAATATACTTAGAAATAAGCGTAATGAACCTGCGTATTTATTTTCCGATAAGCTTTTTATAGTTAATAAAAATAGAGAATATGTTACTGATAATGATAAAAGAAAAAGTAATAGGCAACTAGCGCTTGATGTATTTTTTGTTATTTTTACAATGTATCTTATATGGGCTTCCCTATATCTTCCGTTTGTATTCAAAGCTGGGATAATCCCTAATATTATAGATTTGTCCAAGAGTAACTTTGTCAATATCTTTGGTATTTCAAATTATCATTTAATTTTGGAGTTAAAAACTTTACGATGGATATGTTTGTTTGTCGCACTTGTTCTATATTTCCCTGCTTTATATGTAGGTACAATATTTTCAAAAATATTTATACATTTTAAAGATCAATTTTATGAAGTTACAGAACAAGATTGGAGAAGGTATAGGTTTTATGGGGTTATATGCTTTATAACGTTTATATTAGGATTACATATATATTTTATATCGATAATGCCCCTTTGGAATAGCCTTACGGTGGCTATTGGGATTGTTGCAGCATTTATTGCTAAAGCAAATTCTGATAAATAATTGAGAGGCAAGAACAATGAAAAATTTATTAGTTGAATCAGAAGAAGAATTGCAAAAAACAAAAGAGTTGTTAGCTAAAAGTATCCCCACATATAGACAGGCATATAGTGATAGAACCGCGTGGGTTATGGCATGTTTATCTGAATTATCTTATCTTAAATTTAACGAACCCATTATAGATAAGAATAAAGCAAAACTTATTAAAAACGTTTCAAAGCTTATAGATGAAGGAAAACAATCATCATTAATAAAGCTTATCGATTTATTAGCGTATGACAGTGAAGAAGAAAGATCAAAATTGAAATCAGATTTACAAATAATCAATATGAAAATAGAAAAGACATTTGATTGTAATGGTACACAGGCTATGTTGGTTTCAAATGATAAGTTTTATGTATTAGTCTTTAGAGGAACAGAAGTTTCCAGTGTTGAAGATATAAAAGCTGATCTTAAAGCAGTAACAAAGCAATGCGATACTGGGGGAAGGATACATAGTGGTTTCGACGAAGCTTTTTCAGAAGTTCATATTGAGATACAAAGTTATCTCAACAATTTAACCGAAGAAAAACCATTATTTATCACTGGACATAGTTTGGGAGGAGCTTTAGCAACAGTAGCAACTAAAAAATTAACATTTAAATATGGAATTGCTGCTTGTTATACTTATGGATCACCAAGAGTTGGTGATGAAAAATGGATAAGTAATATAAAGACGCCTATATATAGGCTTGTTAATTCAGCTGATCCTGTAACGATGTTACCTCCTGGAGCAGATGTGATTAGTCTACTTACGTTTTTTTTGAAAATAATTCCTGTATTAAAATCTTTTAGCATGCTGTTTCAATCGAAATTTGGTGGTTATTGTCATGCAGGAGATATGAGGTTTTTAACAAATATTCGGATAGGTTGTTTTAATGATGCAATGCTTTTAAATTCAGTGACTTATTGGAGAAGAATCCTTGCATATACAACTAAATTAAATCCATGGAAAGAATTGCCTAGCGATCATTCAATAACAGTATATAGAAAAAAGTTAAGAGCAATCGCATGGAAAAGCAATGATAAATAAAAAACTAAACTTTAAAAGGATTAATATGCCTGGCGCTTACGCACATATGACCGTAGTTAATATTGCTAAAGAAGTAGAAGGACTTGAGCGGTTGGAAGGGTTTCCAGTATCAGCTATTCCTGCTATATTGAGAAATTTCAAATATTGCGAATTGGGATGTGTAAGTCCTGATTATCCATATTTATGCGTTGGAGATAGTGATGTTGCAAAATGGGCTGATTTGATGCACTATGAAAATACGGGAAGCACGATTCACAAAGGTATTGAATTTATACGAGATACACTCAAGGGATATGAACAAGAAAAGGCATTTAGTTGGTTACTTGGATATGTTGCCCATGTTGTAACGGATGTAACAATTCATCCAATAGTGCAATTAAAAGTTGGTGACTATGCTGACAATAAAACTGCGCATAGAAGGTGTGAAATGAATCAAGATGCCTATATCTTTCAAAGGCTTAATCTTGGAGGTATAGGTATTTCTGAACATCTAGATTCTGGCATTAAAATGTGCTCAGTTCTCTCTGATTCTAGAAAAATAGATCCTACGATTTTGAGTGTATGGCAATATATGTTAAACCATTCGCATAGCGATGAATTTACAAGAAACCCACCAAATATAAATAAATGGCATGAAAAATTTGGTGACATTGTGGATAATTTTGGAGAAGAAGGCAACCATTTGTTCCCATTAGCTAGACATGTGGCAGTTGATGCTGGCTTGACATATCCCAATTCAGATGAAATAGACAAACAGTACATTGAAAATCTAGTATCACCAGAAGGAACAAAGTCATATGATGAAATATTCGAACATGCCATTAAAAATGTTCGTAAAATTTGGAATGTTGTAGCACAAGGTGTATTTAGTAAAAATGAAAATTATCAAACTGTGATAGCAAATTGGAATCTGGATACAGGAAAAGATATGAACGATAAATTTGTAATGTGGAGGGCTTAATCATGAGAAGGAAATATCTATTTTCTCTAATTAGTATGATAGTAATCATATCTGGCTGTGCAGCTAAATCTACCGTCGAACAAGAAAGAATGTTTACCCTAGCATCAGCTCTTACGAAACTTTCTTCATCTGTTGAAGCAACAGTTAGGTATGAAAATCCAGATAAAAATCTATCGGATGAAGAGCTTTTAGAATTTTCTACGAAGCATGATAGTTCATTGAGAGCACCTTTTAGTGACTATAAAGTCAAAATTTTAAACGAGAATAACCATGTAATAGTGCTCATTTGTACGCAAGATGGAACAAAAGCGCTTTTAGAAGATGTAGCATGTACAGCAGAAATGGATAAGCATCACTGGCAAATAGAAGAAGAAAAGCCATGCTCTTTTACACTATCAACCTCAATATGTAATCGTTAATTCGAAAATTTTTATTTTAAACATAATAGTTGATAAACAATTCATATTTAACTATAATATAACAGTTAAATAGCATTATAAAAAGGTTATATATGATTGTTTCTGTTATCAATAAAAAAGGTGGTGTGGGCAAAACACCTATCTCGTTTTCTCTAGCTAAAGATCTAGGATATTACCTACAGTCTAATGATAATTCAGTCATTGAGTCCATTTATCCAGATATGGCAAAAATCTCATCAAGTCCAGAGATCATTGATAACTGCGTATATGATTTTGGAGGATTTGTTTCATCAGGTGTCCTTCCTATTCTAAAAGCAAGTTCAGCTATTTTAATTCCAACATCCAATGATTATAACTCAATCCTTCGTACTGTAGAAACCATTGAAGAGCTTCAACCTTTAAATGAGAATCTTTTTATCATTGTCACAAAAACAGAAAAAGAAGGTGATTTTGAAACAGTCAAAAATGCTATTAATCAGCATTTTGATAATTTAGAGTTTTTCGAGCTTCGACTTTCAAAAGCATTTAAAAACACTATTGAAACAGGACTTAGCATTACAGAGCTTTATAATGAAACGCCACTTTCTAAATGTGCTTATAAAACTGTCTTTCAACAATACAAATCTATTCTTGATCTCTTTAAAGGAGAATAATCAGCATGGCAGAAAAAAAATCAATTGATTCTATTTTAGGTAAAGCAAAAACAACCGTGACTTCTACTTTTGCAGAGAGTGAACGTAAAAAGGGTGGACGTCCAAAAAAGCCTGAGAGTGAACATGCCAAAGAGAATCGGTATGCTACTTACTTTAGCCCTAGTGAACTTGCCATTGTTGAATCAGCAGCTAACAGTTATGGTATGACTGTTGGAAAGTTTATAAAAATGGCAGCACTTAGAATGGCAAAGCTTGAGAAGTGAAATAAAAATATAATATTTTTATAGTATTATAAAACGGTTATTAAATTATTATTAATTACTTCATTATTCAAATGTATTTTTAATTTTTTTTAGCATATATAGTTTTGTTAAAACCTAAACAAAGGGAGTAATTTAAAAAATATACCTCTTTCTAGACTTTGGCTGACAATAATAGAAAATATTGATTATAAATATTTTGAAGTACTAAAATAATATACAGCTATTGTCTTGTTCAAATTTTACTTAGAAGACATTATAAAACGAGAGATGGGTCGGCTCTCGTTTCATAATTAACGCAATTTATCATTTAAAAGATTGATAAGTCCATCTGAAACTTGGGAAAAATCGAAAACACGTCTTCCCTCATATTTCTTAGCAAACTTTTCGGCTTTATCTTTACTTGAAAAAGCGGGTAAGTCATCACCTCCAGGGCTAGTTTTTTGACTACCATAAACATAATATGCTTCTTTGGCTGGAATTTTTTCTAAAGTATTGTAATCAGTCACATTTATTCTCATGTCATCATCATTTTTAACTTGATATTCTGGCCAACGAGATGGTTCAAAGTAAAATTCAAACATAGATTTTGGGCTTGAAAAATAGATAATTTCACCACTTCTCACTTGAATCGTCGCTGCCCATTCGGGTGCTTGATAGACTTTTACTTTTCGAATAAGACAGGTTGCATCTTTCGAAATTTCCATTTTAGCTCCAAAAAGAGCACCTATTGCTAAAGCAATAATTAATAGTTTTTTAATCATTTTTCCTCCTAGACTAAATCTGTTTTTTTAAAGATATTAAACCCAAAGAATGCAAATCCTAAACCCAAAAGAATAGGGTATAGAATAGAAAATAGAATAAAGATAGAAAGATGAATATGATCCAAAATATAAAAGGCAACAGGTCCCATCACCGTTAGCTCCGGGTCAAAAAGGCTGATCGCTGCAACTCTAAAAATCTCCATTGGATTGATGAGTGAAATTGCAATGATAATTTCTTCACTCAAACGGTGTTGCATCATAAGGCTAATTAAAGCAATGTCGATAAATGCGAGCAGAACAATCCAGACAAAAAATGAAAGACCCAATGCGACTTCTGAAGATTTTACAACAGAAGATATCAAGAATGATATACCTAAAAAAGCGGCACTAAGGGCAAAAAGTAGCCCTGAATAGAGTAGAAAAATACTCCAAGGTATCGCGGCTCCTTTGATCGTTCCAATCACTAATGCAAGAATCATCGCAAAGAAAACAGGTAAAAAGACGGTTATAAATCTGCCAATAATTTTTCCCCAATAGTATTGCGATAAAGAGATAGGAAATGAAAGCATATACTCTAATATATGATTGTCTCTATCCCCTGAAATGGAACGTACGGTGGTAATAAGAATAAAAATAGGAAGTATAACAATCGTGACTTGGATATACATCAATAGCAGTCGACTAAGCCCACTAAATCCCATCACTTGCGATTCTGTAACACCTGCAATGAAAAAGAGGGCAATAAGACC
Source organism: Sulfurospirillum diekertiae (assembly GCF_002309535.1). Classification (GTDB taxonomy): domain Bacteria; phylum Campylobacterota; class Campylobacteria; order Campylobacterales; family Sulfurospirillaceae; genus Sulfurospirillum; species Sulfurospirillum diekertiae. Next base: position 948,327 of record NZ_CP023275.1, read on the forward strand.
TCCAAAAACTAACGTATAAACAATAAACCAACGTGCTCTTACTGATTCTTTGACATCCAGAAAAGCAATTAACAACAAATTTTTCATATCAATTTCCTAATAGTTTTTTTCGTATTTTAGGGTCGCTCATATTTTCACCTCTGAGCATGCGAAGACGCATCTCAGGAAAGTCTATTATGCCTTCTTTTTTCTGTTGTTCATACGCCCCAAAGCCATAATGCATAGGGGTTTCATCATTGATCGCGTAAGAGGCTTTAAACGCATCGATATAACGATGGGTGTCATTACTGAACACCCACATCGTAACGCTTTGAGGTTCTATCTTCTGCTCTTTAAGCCATAAAATAGCACACCCAACATCATCAAAAAAGTGTGTTTTAGAATCCTGTGTGATAACTTGTGCCGTGTGTTTTTTACCCACAAGATACATGTGACACTCAGGGCACTGAATGGTATTGTCCTTAAATTCTAAGGCGACTTTGGCACTATTGGCTTTATCGGTTGGCAGTTGATGCTTTACATGTAAAAACCAAAAAAGTCCGCCAAGGGCAAGAAGCGGAAAGATAATCAGCACACCCATAAAAATAGTTTTCTTCACAACCAAACTCCATTCCGTATAAAATAGATGACAGGGTAACTTGTTATGATCAAGAGATAAAGTGCACACAGTATTAAAGAGACTCTCATAAAACGAGGGTGCGCTTTGTGTGACACCAGCGCTAAAATGCCTCCACCAATGCCATAAAACGTGCCTGCAAATAAAAGTGTGTAAAGCGCATACCCCACATAATAATAATCCCTTTGCAATAAGCAAAACGGACAACGGTGTGTGGGAAGTTCATACACATACGGGCTAAAAAAGACAATTAACGCAATGATTGAAAAAATTAAAAACATACCATTGGCAAAAATCATTAAAGGCGTATGTTTCAACCCATACGCAAGCACCATCAGTCCAAAGAAGCCATAGAAAAGCCAAACCCATAATGAAGCATCTACTGCAAATAACAAAGAGATGTACGAACTGCTTGATGCAGAGAAAAGGGTGCCACAGCAACTAACGATTTTACTGATATTCAGCCCTGCAAAGAATGCTATCTCCAATCCGATCTCTGCAAAGAGGGGAACTGAGAAAAGGATAAACAGAATAAATTTGAGCTTGGTGTAAGGGAGTTTCTCATCATGAATATCAGCAGCGTGAAGTAATAACCAAAAGCCAAACAGATACAGATTTAACAGTTTAAACAGTGTCAAATACAACCCAAAGTCCACTGAATTGACCACGCCACTCGCACACATAGCACCGGTGATGATCGTAGAGAGCTTATCGCACGTGTAGATGAAAAAAGCAAACAGAGGCAGTTTGAGCATAAAGATGTATTTGATCATGGTCGAAACCAAAGCGCTCTGCTTGGATAGGGTGTATTGAAGGGAGGTGGTTGCTTGATTATCCCACTTGAGTGCTATGCGAAAGCCAATCACCAAGGCAATTACGCCAAAGAAGAGAAAAATAGCATCCAAAATAAGCAGAGAGATAATCTCAGGGGTTAAACTCATACGATTATCTCACCGTTTTTAATCTCTACAATACGATCCACAAACCCCAAATCAAAAAAGAGCGGATCATGGGTTGCAATAAGTAGAGTTACCCCTTTTTGTTTGAGTTTCTCAAGCGTGGCTATCAGTTCACGGGAAAGCTTTTCATCCAGATTGGCGGTGGGTTCATCGGCTAAGATGATTAAGGGATCGTTGATTAAAGAGCGTGCGATGGCGACACGTTGTTGCTCACCTCCTGAGAGACGATTGATTCGTATCTTTGCTTTATGCGCTATGCCACACTGCTCCATCACTGCTTTGGCTTTGCTCTCGAGTACATGCCAAGGAAGGTTCTCAGGAATCAAAGGTGTCATGATATTTTCAAGAGCACTCAGATGAGCTATAAGATGATACTTTTGAAAGATAAATCCCATTTTCTGCCGTCGAAGAGCGGCACTAAAATGCTCAGGGAGTTTGGAAATCTCCTTCCCATCCACACGCACTTCACCCTGAGAGGGTTGCATCAGCCCTGCAATTAAAGAGAGTAAGGTACTCTTGCCACTGCCACTGGATCCCTTGAGTACCACACACTCCCCACGCTTTACATGTAAAGAGATATTGGTAAGGGCATGAATGCTCTCATCGCCTTGTATAAAGCTTTTACTCACCTCTTTAATCCAAATCATCGCATCACCTCGTCAGCATCCAAGCTTGAAGCTCGCCATGCGGGAATCAGGGTAGCGGCGATGTAAATAGGAACACTTAGTAGAAATAGTAAAAATGGCATTGCAAAATCGATATGAAAAGGTAATATAAAAGCAGGTTTAAGCTCGGAGTAACCCATAAAAACATTACGCAAAAGAGGTGCTTGCATGCCATAGACGTAAAAAAGCGAAAACGCGATGCCGACTAAAAAAGCACTCATAGCAAGGATAAAGCTCTCATAAAACTTCTCTTGTAAAATATCATCACTGCTCCAGCCAATCGCTTTGAGTATGCCGATTTCCTTTTTCTCTTCCGAACTTAGACCACTGGTTTTATCGTAGATGATGATAAAAAAGGCAAAAGCACAGACACTAAAAAGAGAGAGAAAGAAACCACTTTTATAATCAAAAATATTCTGATAACTGACTCTAATATCATCTTGGGTAATAGCACGCAGATCAGGGAAACGCGTGGTAATTTTCTGCACGATGGTAGGGATCTCTTTCACATTGGCCACTTTAACCACAATGTCAGTGGCTTTGCTCTCATCCATCCCAAAAATGGCGTACGCGAGCTTTTTAGGCACAAGGATAAGATCATTGGACTCTAAAGTAAGGTCGGAGTTAAAAACGCCTGCGATGGCAACTCGTTGCCATTTGCCCTCACTGGTGACAAAGTTGAAAAAGTCGGTGTAGTAATTCTCACTCAAGACTTTTTTCACCCCAACACCGATGATCATTGCTTGTTGGCTCTCCAGCAGTTTCAGATCAAAATGCTGTGTGAGTTTCGACAGTGTTTGGGAGTATTGCTCTTCATACGCATTAATCCCCACAACCGAAAAGTTAACGCCCGCTGGTTTAAAGTAGTAATAGCCCCAGATACGAGGCGTTACAGAACTAATCCCTTCAATATCCAAAAGGGCATCCACACGACTGATGGGCACATCACTCTGTTTCCCCGCAACAAAACGTTGCAAGGTAATCTGCGGCAAGGTTTTAAGGGTTGTATTCAGTTCCAGTTTAATGGCATCGGCGATCATCAACACCGAAGAGAGCAAGAAGATGAGCAGACTTAAGATCAAAAAGATGAAAAAGCTTTTACTCGCACGACGCAGGAGCGAGCGAATCGCGTAATCGAGCAGTAAGAGATTGAGTTTAAAAGACACGGTCTATCCTTGAAGGATGCTCATTTGGTGCATAGTGGTAGACAAAGGTGGATGGGAAATACTCTAAGAGTTCAGGGGATTCATTGAAGTAGGAGAAAACATCACTGAGACTTCGGTGACGCACATAGTGTGCTTCACTCACTAAAGCTAAATCAGGTAGTCCTACCAACGCAACCAACTCTTCTTTACATGTAATCTTTTGGCAAGTGAGTGCATGCGTCTTGGAGAAGTAAAATGCTTGTGCCATTATCGTGACGCAAACCGTGAAAAATAGTGTTAACATAAGATGACTATTGAGGTGCATCATCATTTTCCTATTTTAATCACTCTTTTGGAAACTTCTTCAAAGTCAATAATCTCTTGAGTTCCTTTAATGTCTTCTTTAACGACATGCGCACCAAAACCGTATGCCATTGGTGTTACGTTTAAAACATCGTAAGATGCTTTTCGTGCATCTATCCATGCACCTGTTTTGGCATCATTAACCCATATAACAGCGTGTTCTTTCCACTCAATTTTATTTTCTTTAAACCATAAAATAGCACAGCCGATATCATCAAATAGATAGTCTTTACCATTACTAGGATTAATAACTTGGGCAGAGAACTTACGATCACTGAGAACCATTTTGCATCGTTCACACATATCGCGATCCCAATGAACCTTTCTCGGATTTAAGTCTATTTTTGTGTCACATCCAAGCATGAGAAGCATCACAAGAAAAAGAATAAGCGCATTAAACTTTTTCATCGGTCAGTACCTTTCCTAAATCCATATAAATTTGTCGATTAACAAGTTCTTTCATCTCATCGAGACGATGCGTTACGAATAAGGAAATTTTAGAGCGTTTTTCTTTTTCCAGAAGACGATAGAAATTATCGCGTGCTTTAGGATCAAGATTGGCGGTTGGCTCATCGTAAATGATAATGTCGCTTTGACGTGCTAAACTAATGGCTATCAACATTTTTTGCTTCATTCCACCGCTTAATTTAAAAAAGGATTTATTGAGATTAGGCTCGATGTCTAGCTCCATCTCTTTCGCGAAATGGATGATGGCTTCTTTTTCAACCTGAGTGCTTTTGCACGCATAACTCATCAGTTCATCCAGATTTAATTTGATGGGGGGAGGGAGTTGTGGAACAAAACTAATGTTTTGCAATACTTGAATTCGCTCTTTAATTGGATCGAGCCCATTAATCAAAACTGTACCGTTGTTTGGATGGTAATAGCCTAATATGAGCCTAATTAAAGTCGTCTTTCCTGCGCCATTTGGTCCCATTAACGCAACACAATCATCATTGTGCAACGTCAATGTCAAATCATCTAATGAGAGGACATTACCAAATTTTTTACTGACATTGCGAATTTCTATCATAAAAGACTCTTTAATCTAAAAGTATAATGCAATGCATCGGCATGACATACATCAATGCAACGTCCACATAAGGTACAGTCTCCACTGGCAACAATTTCTTTTTTAATGCCAAATTCTTCGCGTTGCTGATCGTATTTTGCTTTTGTGATCTCCAAAACTTGATTTTCAAAACAGACGTCATGGCAAACCATGCAATGGTCACAATTATCATTCCATTCGACTCTGGAAGCACTGATAATACCAACGAAACCATAGGTTGTTCCAATAGGGCAGATATATTTGCACCATGCACGTCTTGCGAAAAAGACTTCGATCAAGAAAACTGTAAGCACCCACACAAGGGAGATACTCCATCCATAGGCAATAAAACGGCTTAAAATACCAACGATGTTAAAAAGTTCAAAGACGAGATATCCACTGGTAAAAGCAAGTGTTAAAAAAATTCCCCAAAAAATATATTTGATGCGATAATCAAACGTTCTGTCTTTTATAATTTTCTTTTGAACAAGGGTGTTATGAAGCTTCTCACCAATTTCACTGAGCAAACCATAAGGGCATACCCACGAACAATAGGTTCTTCCACCGATCAGTAAATAAACCATTAAAATAGTTACTGTTCCAATGATCATATTAATAGGCATATGATATGTTGCTGCAAACATCTCTAATGTCGTAAAAACGTCAATCAGGTGAAATCCTAAAAAACGTGACCCATTCAGCGTGCCCTCAAGGATTTGAATATCAACTTTGAAGGATAAAAAGAACAAAAGATGAATACTTATAATGACAATCCACCTTATAGCTCGGATACTGAGTGTTTTTTTACCATCTTTTGATTCATTCACAAATGTTGAAAAAAACGATGTTTTTGCAATCGTTTTTCGCTCTTCGTATTTACTACTCACAGGATATCCTTTGGTTATTTTGCTGCTTCAGCTCTTGCTTTAAATTCGCCAATTTCAGTAGAAAGTTCTTTGAAATCATCATCGTTAAGATTTGAAATAGCACTTTTCATGATTGGATTGCTTCGTGTTCCACTTTTAAATTCAAGCAATTTGGCATAAATTTGTTCTGCACTTTGTCCAAATAAAGGAAGACCAACGGCACCTTCGCCTGTAACGCCATGACAAGAAGCACATTTACGTTTGTAATTTTCACTCACTTTGAATGCAGCAGCGTTACCTGCTTTGTCTTTAAGCGCTTTGATTTTTTCTGCTTCTATGTCTCTATCACTTTTTTCGCTAATCGTTTGAGTCTTTTGTGGAGATACTGTATTTTGAGTCTTTGATACATTCTCAATAATTTTAGCTGCCTGTCCGCCTTGGAATGCAGTACCTTGGCTTATTGTATAACCCATAGCTCCAAGAATCACGAGTGTGATTACTCCTACAATAATATTTTTCATTTTTGTCTCTCTTTTAATTTTTTAACTTCTTGATTAAAAGTATAAATTTCATCCGCTAATGCTTTGATCTCTTTATCATCCATTTGCTCAACTAATTCTTTCATTAAAACGTTCTTTTTTTCTCCCGTTTTATACTGAGAAATCGTTTTGAAAATATAGGCACTATCCTTACTTAAAAGCGATGGTCCAATGATGCCATTGGCATAATGGTTATGACATGCAGAGCATTTAACAATAAAATTTTTACTCAATTTACTGACTAGCATGTTCACTTCAACATGTTCATAGGGACTTTTCACTTTCAATTCCGCACCAAGAGGAGTATAATTTTTTTCTTCTTCAGGCTGTGCATGCGCCTTTGGCTCTTGATGATAATCGTAATAAAAGTCTTTGCTCTCATTGCTATCATCTTTTTTAACTTGAACTTTTTCTTCTTTAAAATTATCGTTTTCAATAACTTCAATTTTACCTGTTTGATGTGATACATTTTTATCAACTGCTTGCGTATTTTTTTCTTCTTTCTTATCAGAGCAGGCATTGAAAGTTAATAAAATGAATAGACTGAGAATGAAATATTTTTTCATACGTGCTCCTTTTGGTAATATGATTCATACGTTTCGCGTGGTTTAATAACAATGGATGGTGATGATGCAGGACAAAGTTCTTCACATACGCCACATCCAACACAATTTTGGTTGATTTTCGGTTTTTTAATACCGTCTTCGGTAACAATCATCTCAATAGCGCTCAAAGGGTTAGGAAAGGGACACATGTCCGCACAAATGGTGCAGTTTTTTCCTTCATACGTGGAGAGTTTTTTTAAGACATCTTCTTCTAATTTTCGTGTATGTGGATGTTTGTAAATGCGTTCAATCTGGTGTTTATGAACCGTTGTATTTGTCATTGCTAAACATGTTTCGGGAAATGCAAAGACTGCTATGCCCATTTTGACATCTTCTGGCTTTTCAGCATGGTGATCCAACGCTCCTGTTGGACAGGCCAAAACGCATGGAAGCGGACCACAAAGATAGCAACCTCGCTCTCTTGCTTCAATGTAAGGGGTTCCCATGCCATACCCTTTTGCTATATCGGAAAGCTTGATAGCATGGTATGGGCACACTTGTAAACACTGTCCACATTTAATACAAAGCGATAAAAATCGATCTTCCTCAACAGCTCCTGGTGGGCGTAAATGTGTCTCTCGTGCTTTAAGATATGGCGCTCCAACCACACCAGCTCCTAGGACTAAACCTAAAATACCCAGCGTAGAATATTGGATAAATTCTCTTCTTTCTTGTTTTACATGTAAAGCCATCTTGTCTCCAATTAATGTGTAAACTTAGGTTGTTTGTCTTCCAATAAGAAAATTGGTTCTGAAAAGGGAGCCAATTTCGACAAAAAGTTTAATAACGTCATAACGGGTGAACCGTAAAAGAATTTGACAGAGGGATTGTATGCCCATAGCTTATCAGCATACTGATAAACACGATAAGGGTTATCCCCATAACCATCCATATTTGTATCAAAACCTTCATAATTGTCCCAATAGTTTTTTGTAAATTCATTTTTAAAATTATCGCTACTGCGTGAATCATTAACAACATCTTCAATGTTGCCTTTGACGACATTATTCTCAAAGATTCCATTTTCACACAAAGAATGAAAATGCAACGCTTCAGAGTTAAATAAAAATTGATTATTTCGAATCCAAAGGTGCGAATCTGGCTCAAAAGGAGAACGATCAATATACATGCCTTGTGCATTGTAAACAATCGTATTGTTTTCAATGGTAAAATTAGAAGAATCCTTGAGTCCAATACCAATACCCGTAGCACCAAGCGCATTGGTAATGACGTTTCCTGTTGCAATCGTATCATTAGAATACATGAAAAAAATACCAACAGAATTGTATTGGAAGACATTATTATGGACAAAATTTTTGCCTGCATACATAAAATGGAGTGAATATCTTCCATGCTCCGCTAAATTTTCCTCAATCGTATTTCCATGGGAATACCAAACGACCATATCACGGGATCGATAGAGATGGTTTTTCTGAATCATATTGTCATTGCTATACCATAATCTTATTCCATCGCCTCGAAGCCCAAGCTCATAATTTTTCGAAGTAATATAATTGTTCTTGATGAGTGAATTATTGACGATTTCCATATTGATACCCAAAAGGGAGTCTAAGATTTTGCACTGACTTACTTCATTTTGAACCAGTGCCCCCGTTGTTGTATTCCCTGTCATATTGATTGCAGCATCCAGTACATCAGAGCGTTCACCACTATTTTGAATGGTTAAATTTTTGAGAGTCACATAAGAACTTTTGACTGTTATAACACTCCCTACACCCATTCCATCGATAATAACGCCTTCTTCGGTTCCAATAATGCTAATAGGCTTGGTGATAACAATATTCCCTTCATAGATACCCGCTTTAAGCTTGATAATCGAGCCTTCTTTGGCATTATCAATGGCATCTTGAATAGAGCTTCTATGTGTCTCTTTTATGGGCCCTGTATAGGCTACAACTTCTTCCCTCGTTTCGTATATAAAATCACTCTTCGCGTAGAGTAATGAGAATGTTAAAATACTGAGAAAAAGAAGTTGTTTCATAATAATTATTTACCACTCTCTTTGTTTGCCTTGTTTCTTGACAAAAGGGCCAGTAACGAAAATATACCAATGAGGGCTAGACAATAGAACCCAATAGCTGGATAAGAATGCGTTGTAAATTGTGCAACTTTACCGTCACCAAAAACAGTAGGCATAAAAGGTTTAATTTTAAAGGCACCCCAATCATGAAGATTATGTCCAAACCAATAGAGCCAATAGGAATAATCTGCTATAAATAACAGTGGTAAAGAAGTTGGAATAAGCATAAGATAATTACACAGTTTATGATTATAGGCAATAAAATAAACCACAACGAGACTCAAAAATAATAATGCGTAGATACCAATTTCACGCTCAAGTATGCCACCCCTCCACATAGGGTCCATACCAATGTAGTGGTTGATCGTATTCATTTCATGCACTTCACCACTAAATCCATCAAAGTGAAAAAAGACAGGTATGCCTTCAGGAAATGCTTCTTTTGGATAGTTTGGGGCTTCAAGAGAACATGACCAAATAGGAAATGAAGCTACGCCGATTTCAGAAGAGCTCCCAATCATTTTTTCCAAATTATTATGAGCTTCTTTTGGAGTAGAAGTACTTTTATACCTACCTTGATTGTAGATTCCCCAAACCATCTTTTGGAAAGATGAAATGTCTTCTTTTTTACCGCTATCAATTTTGTTCAGTACCCCATGAAAACTGATCATGGGAAATGTAAATGATAGTGTCATAATCACCAATGCGATACCCGCAAATATTTTTGATTTTAGTAAACTTTGATTCATCTTTTCTCCTTAATATCCTTAGCTAAAAACTAAAGCTAAATCTTTAGATAAAAATAGTGTATCTTGAATTCATATTTTTAACATTGACACATGTCAACCCACAAAGATGTAATCTTTATGGGTTGTAGATATAAAACCTAGAATAAATTAGCGTTACTGTCAATCCATTTTAGATATTCAATAATACTTTTGATTTCAGGATCTTTCATATTTTGGTTTGGCATCCTTAAGTTGAAGTAGTCAATCATCGCTTTGACATAAGGGTCTTCAAACTTATCTTTTGGGCTCTTGATAAAATCAGCTACCCATTTTTCACCATTTTCATGGCGACCTAATACACCGGTAAGATCAGGACCTGAACTTACTTTTCCAATAACGTGGCAACCAGAACAGCCACCTTCATTGAATGCAACTTCGCCTTTTGCAGCTTCAGGGGATTGTTTTGTTGCAACAGACTTAACCAGTAAGTCTTTCGCACGAATTCCAACGTCCGCTGTTTTTACCATGTATTGCCAGATCATGTTTTCAAATAAGACGGCTTTCTCAAAATCGCCCTCTTTGATAGCAGCATCTGAGAGTTTTTTCTGCTCAGGAATTTTGCCGTATTGATCAAGCGCATCAGTTACAAGGTTTTTGACAACATCATGTTTTTCATAATGGTTATCTTTGAGGAATTTCACAACACTCTGAATAACATCATCTGTTGCTTTATTGACTGCAACTGTTTTGTCGTATTCAGCTTTGAGTTGTTCTTTACTCATGGTTGCCATTTTGAGTTTTTGTGCACTTTCATACTTTTTATTAGGGTCTTTAACCATTAAATAACCCATCATCTCTAGGTGAAGTGCAGAACAGAATTCTGTACAGTAATAAGGGAATACGCCTTCTAAATCAGCTTTAAACTTGACAGTGGCTACTTTACCTGGTTCTACTGATGCGTGAACATTATAGTTATCCACTGTAAAACCATGCGTTTCATCTTCTGCTCGTTCAAGGTTTGTCATATAGATTGTGACGTTATCTCCTTTATTGACCGTAATATGTTCTGGGTTGATATGAGAACGTACAAGTGTCGCATAGACCTTAACATCATTACCTTTGCGTTCTATCCTCTCTTGTCCAGCAAGTGTTTTTCCCTCACTGATTTGCTCTGTTCTAGAGTTTGTACCCATTTCGTAACGTACTTTTGGATTAAGCTTACTGATACGAATGGCTACGGCATCATGCGGTTCTCCCAATGGTATAGGCATATCAACAAGCATATCCATTTTGTTACCATGAATATCAATCAATTGATGGTTTTGTGGATGTAATGGACCAACATTTGCAAAACGATCAATAGAAAGTTTATTCAATGCAATAATATATTCACCTTGTGGATCGCATGTGTTGCTTTCCATTCCGCAAAGGTGTCCAATATTGTAGTGAACATTCACTCTATCAATAACTTTCAATGTTTTGAAATTCCATTTTACAACTTGACTATCAACATACAATGAGGTATAAATCTCCCCATCAACTGGTGAGTACTGGTTATGCAATGGTCCTAGGCCCAACTCTACTTGCCCATGCAAAGCTTTTTTCATATCAAGAATAGGAATACCATAAGGGTCTGTTCCAGCGTAATCTTTATTTTTGATCAACGCTTGAATTTTTGAGAAACTATACACAGACGCATGGGTATCAAGCTTTCCACATACGACAATATATTCACCTGTTGGATCCACATCGACACCATGTGGAGATTTTGGTTCAGGAATGAGAAAAAGAGCATCATTCTTGACGGCAACATCCATAGGAACAACTCTATGTCCATTAATAACTTTAACATTTTTCGGATCTTTTGCAAGCTCTGCAAGTTTTTTCCAATTGTATACATGAAGATAGTCAGTGTCATTTCGGCTCATACCAGCTTCGTTTGGTGGCATGCCTACTTCAATTCCACCTGTATACATTTCTGAGTTAAATGAGTTTGTAAATCCCCAACCATGACTCACTTTTTTACCAGCATCACTTAAATCTTGCATGTAGGGAGGAAGCTCAATTGTAAAAGAGTCTTTTTCTTGAATTCTTCCTTTTTCATGATCAAATTTCCACATGGTTACACCACCACGATAGCTTTCTTTATAGTCTTCTATCGGATGGTAATTATTGTCATAAGGAGCTGCATATTGTGCCGCTTCTATAATATATTCTGAATTTTGAGTAAAGAAAGAACCACCATGTTCAGACTTAAATACGGGATTGACAACAATTTGTTTTGTTTCAAAATCGCTTAAATCAATGACGGCAATTCTTGGGTTTGCTTTATCATTAACAACAAGCCATTTACCATCTGCATTACCATCTGTTTCAGAAAGAGATGGATGGTGAGTATCGCCCCAATTAATCTCCTTACCTCTAATGTTGCCTTCGCGTAAAACCTTTTTACTTTCTTCATCAAAACCATATCCCTGCCATGGTTCTGGTGTAAATACAGCAATGTATTTTAATAGTCTCATAGAAGGGACTCCATAGACTAGTAGTTGGCCTGATTGCCCACCAGAACTAAATACCATGTATTTATCATGTACGCCCGTTGGGTTATAGGTTTTTGCGGCACGAACAACGTCTGCTTCGCTTAAACCTCTTTCTTTCATTACTTTATCTAAAGTACCATCTCCTCCAGCAGCAATAGATGCTGTTGATAATAGAGTACTTGTGAGAACAAGCGATGAAAGAAGTTTGAAACCTCTTTCCATATATCCTCCTTTAAAAACATAAGATTATGTTAAATAACTGTACTAAAGAGCGATGCGTCCAGTATCTTCTTTATTCTTTTTATTTAACATTAATTTAACACTTTAAGTTGACTATGGAATTCTATAATAGAGTCAGTTTCTTTTCAGTCGCTAGAATTTTTGGTATGAAAATTTTGGAATAAAAAGAGGTCTTTTTTTAAATATTGTCACACGAAGGGGGCAGTAATATAGTGAATTGTGCACCATTATGAGTGTTTTTAGCGTTAATTATTCCATGAAATTGATTTTCTATGATTAGTTTTGACATGTAAAGACCAATTCCTGTAGAGAGTTTATTTTTATTGCTATGGAAAGGTTTGAAAATATCATTAATCAAAGGTGTTTGAATTCCTCCTGCATTATCTGTTATTTTTAAAACTACAAATTTATCAGAATCTTCCAAGGTGATATGGATAAAAGGATCTTTAATCTCAGAACTCTTAATAATATCAATCGTATTTTGGAGAATGGATAAAATAACTTGAGAGAGGCTATTGGTATTGCCAAAAACATTCATTTCTGAATTAAATTGTTGAATTAGTTTGATTTGATAATGTTTGAGTGAAGATTCAAGAAGTACAAGCGTTTGTTTAATTGAAATGACAGGATTAAAAATAGTGTTATCAACATGTTTATAGAAATTTTCAAAATTGGTGATGGTTTCTGACATGAATTGAATAATTTCTTCATTCTTCGCCGTTTCTTCCATAAGCTCAGGATTGGTAAGTTTTTTACGAATATACATACAATTAAAGCTCAGCTGTGCCAATGGCTGTCTCCATTGATGTGCGATAATGGCAATCATCTCTCCCAGCGCTGCAAATTTTGCTTGTTGTATCATAATTTTATCTTTGAGAATTTCTTTGGAAATATCTTGCATGCTAATAATCAGTATATTTTTTTCTTCACGACTAATACCAAACGAAATACGGATAGGAAATATTTGACCCTTTTTATTGATAGCCTTGATCTCTCGTACTTCTTCCTTATTTTCAATTTCAAGAATTTTTTTAAAATTTAAAATGCCTTCTTGCTCTACTGGCAAAGACTCTTTTGAGATAATTTTTTGAAAGAAAGGTTCTCCCATAATTTCATGTTTTGTATAACCAAAGATTTTTTCTGCCATATGGTTAAAGGTTCGAATCATAAGCTTTGAATCAAGAGTCACAATAGCATTAGTGTTAGACTCAATAATGGTATTGGCATAATCGTGCTGTTTTATTAGTTCTTTTGTCACTTCTGTGATTTTTTTTGTAGCAGGCCTAAAAATAAATAGAGCTTCAAAAAACAGTGTCACAAGTGTAAAAATAAAAATAAAGAACTCAACATTTTTGAGCTTGATTGTATTCTTTTCTGTTGTTGCAACATAGATTGCTGTGGCTAAGTCCAAATTTTCTAAAAGTTTTTGAGAATTTTGTAAAATATACGTTAAGCTTCTACCATCACGATTTTCTTCAAAACGTTTCGCATGAAATAAATATCTCCTCACGTCTTTATCTAAGAAAAATGGCTCTTCAAAGTAAATTTTTTTCAGTTCACTTGACATTGGGAAAGAGAGCAATAAATTATGTGCTTCTTCCATCAGTACAATATTAGTGCGTAAATTTTCTGTTTTATAATAAATAGCGTACAGTGCAATTTGTTGAGAAAGCATACCTTGTTTACTGCTGATGTTAATGATTTTTCCATCGTTGGATTGACTGCTAATAAGGTGATTTAGATTGTAATAGGCTAAAATAGAAAGTAGGGCAATGAGCGAGAGTGCAATGATATATCGTTTCGTAATATTAATGGTTTCGACCATAAAATCTTTCCTTTATCAGACCAATATAGCAGGGTATGTTTGGGAATTATAGCTTTCTTTTAGATAAAAAAGTGTTACAATTGCCAGAAGCAAGATTGAAAATAGAGGGGGATTTTTGTTAGATAAGTATGAATTTGTTTTAAAAAATAGTTCGTTATTACTTGCTGAGGATGAAAAAAACCTTAGAGATAGTTTCGCAAAAGTTTTGTTGTTATATGTGGATAAAGTTTATACAGCCTCCGATGGAGAAGAAGCTTTAGCTCTTTATAATGAACATCATCCAGACATTGTGATTACGGATGTTAAAATGCCTAAGTTTAATGGACTTGAACTGATAAAACAGATTCGAAAAGACAATCATGATATCCCTATTATTGTGACAAGTGCTTATACTGATAAAGATTTTTTGCTAGAATCTATCAAGCTTTCATTGGTAGATTATGTTGTCAAGCCTATCAAAGAGGGGGATTTAACAAGACTTTTGGAAAGCAGTGCCAGCCTCTTGCTCGAAAAATCCAAAACGGTTATTAAAATTAATGCGACGTGTTTTTATGACTATACCAATAAAACGTTTTTACAAGATAATATTCCTATTCCTTTAACACAAAAAGAAGTAGAATTTATTGAAATCTTATTGGCACATAAAGGCAATTTAGTGACACGGCAAATCCTCGAAGATAAGCTTTATATTTACGAAGAAGCCCCTCCTTCTGCGCTTAAAAACCTTGTTTTTAAATTACGCAAAAAAATAACCAATGATGTCATCAAAACAATCGGTAATCTAGGGTATGCGATTAAAGATTAAAAGATTGTTTTTTCATTAAGCGACTAAAAAGAAACTCACACTGTTATAAAATGTCACTCTATTATTAGATATACATTAAAATATTAAGCAATGGAGGGATTTAAGAATGAAAAAGGTAGCGTGTATGCTCATATCCGTAGCTGCAGTATCTCTGATGGCTGCAGATGGAGAAGCTATATACAAAAGTAAATGCTTTTCATGTCATGGTGACAAGGCTTCAAAAGCTGCATTAAACAAATCGCAAATTATTGCGGGGTGGGATGTCTCAAAAATTGTAGGTTCAGTCAATGGCTATAAAAATGGCGAAGGCGGTCCTATGAAAAATGTTATGAAACCCATCGCGACAGCATTAAGTGATGATGATTTGAAAGCAGTTGCAACAGCAATAGCTTCTTATAAATAATGATATCAATAAGGATTATAGCGATAGAAATATCGCAACAATCCTTCTGCGTGTTACATGAACTTGTATATAACTCTCAATTTTGAATACTACACGAAAGGAACAAAGAATGGCTGTTGAGCAAAGCAGAAGAGACTTTATAGGCATGGCATTCGGCGGTTTTGCAGCGGCAGGTGGTGTAATAGCCCTTGGCGCTATGAAAAAAACTTGGGATCCACTCCCAAGCGTACAATCTGCTGGATTCATCACCGTTGATCTCTCTCCGATGAAAGAGGGAGAAGTCCAAACGATCCAATGGAGGGGTAAACCGATTTTCATTTTGAAAAAAAGTGCGGATATGCCCAAAAATGAGAAACGGGACATCGTTGCAAGTGGTAGTACCTATGCAGTGATGATAGGACTTTGTACCCACTTAGGCTGTATCCCTACATGGATGCCAGCATCCAAACAATTTAAGTGTGCCTGTCATGGTGGTGAGTTTGATTCAAGCGGTGTCAACACTTTTGGACCACCTCCAAGACCAATGGACATTCCTCCTTTTAAAATAGATGGAGCGAAGCTTGTTCTTGGTGAAGAAGGACCAGAGTATAAAAAACTGGTAGCTAAGAAAGCGTAAAGGAGACAAACGTGGCAGAAATTAGAAAAGCGACAGGCTTTATCGATTGGCTCGATCAGCGATTAGCAGTGAATAAGTTCATCAAAGTGATGATGACAGAGTATTGGATTCCTAAAAACATCAACTTCCTTTGGGCAATGGGCGTTGTTTTAATGGTTCTTTTTATGGTTCTGATTGTTTCGGGAATCTTCCTTTTAATGTATTATAAACCCGACATTAAACTAGCATTTGATAGTGTGAACTATACGATTATGCAAGAGGTAGAGTACGGCTGGTTATGGCGTCATATGCACGGTGTTGCAGCTTCTGCTATTTTCCTTGTGATTTACATTCACATGTTTACGGGTATCTATTACGGTTCATATAAAAAAGGTCGTGAGATTATCTGGCTTACGGGTATGGCACTTTTTGGTATGTTCTCCGCTGAAGCTTTTAGTGGATATATGCTTCCATGGGGACAAATGAGCTACTGGGCAGCGCAAGTTATTACCAACCTTTTTGGTGGTATTCCTGTTATTGGTGATGCTTTGGTTATTTGGATCAGAGGAGATTTCTTAGTGGCTGATGCGACATTGACACGTTTCTTCATGCTCCATGTTCTTCTACTCCCATTGGTTATTCTTTTACTCATTGCCGTTCACTTCTACTCTTTAAGAATGCCTCACGTCAATAACCAAGATTCTGAAGAGTTTAATTTTGATGTTGAATCTAAAAAATACCTTGATGGTAAAAAAGTTGAATCTAAAGTGGTTCCATTCTGGCCTGTATTCCTCTCCAAAGATTTCTTTGTTGTAGGCGTTGCCCTTACCATCTTCTTCTACTTGGTCTGTTTCCATTTTGATTTTGCGATGGATCCTATTAACTTTGAGCCAGCTAACAATATGAAAACACCTCCTCATATCTACCCTGAGTGGTATTTCTTGTGGAGTTATGAAGTGCTTCGTGGTTTCTTCTTTGATATTGCAGGCGTTCCTGCCATGAAAATTGGTCTAGCCGCGTTTGGTTTTGCGAATGTGATCTTTATGCTTCTTCCATTCCTTGATAGGAATCCTATGCATACCGCACCAGCGCATAAGCGTCCTGCGTTTTTCATCTGGTTCTGGTTACTCTTAATTGACATGATTGTCCTTACGGTTTATGGAAAACTTCCTCCAACAGGAAACAATGCATGGGTTGGCTTTGGTGCAACCATTGTCTTTCTTGCCTTGTTTATTATTCTTCCGATTATCACGAAAATGGAAGCAAACTGTAAATGTACTAACGGAGGTTGCAAATGAGAGAGTTAAAAATATTAGCGATTGTAATCTTCTTTACCGCTGTTGTTTATTGGGGCGTTGAGCCATTCGCACATTCTCAAATGCATCCTCATGTTGCTCCTGCAGATTTTGCATTTAAAGATCTTGGGGCATCAGAGAAAAAAGGTGATGCCACCAAAGGGGCTGAAACCTTCTTAAGTGCGGGATGTACAGGATGTCATGGTATTAGTGCTTTAGGTATGCCTGCACCTATGGATAATGCAAGTGCTTCAGCAACGTTTGGTGTTGTACCACCTGATCTTAGCAGTGCCGGTGCGATCTATGATAAAAACTTCCTTGCAGCACTCATTAAAAATCCAACGAAGGCACTTAACGTTGAACATAAGTTCAATGAGACACGTCCTCATCCGATGATCCAATTCTTTGGCTTGGGTGGAGACTTAGATCAAGAAGTCGCAGATATTGTTGCGTATCTTCAAAGTATCGCTCCTGTTGCTCCAATGGATGATAAAAAAGTCTTCACAGATGCATGCCAAAGATGCCATGATATGAAGTATGACAAAATCATGAGTACGACAGATAAAGATGCGTTAAAAGCGTATATGGGAACCATCCCACCGGATCTTTCCATGATGATTCGCTCTAAAGGTGCTGAGTATCTTACAACCTTTATCAACAATCCACAAAAACAACTGGCTGGTACTTCTATGCCTCGCGTTGGATTGAGTGAAAAAGCACAAAACCAAGTGATTGCTTATATGGAAAAAGTGGGTGATAGTAAAAAAGCAGAAAGAGACAATCTTGGGTATAAACTCATTGGTTATATGGCGCTCTTTACCTTACTCGCTTATCTTTGGAAAGTCAAAATCTGGAGAGAAGTTCACTAGAACTTTTTATTACATGTAACGCCACCTATTAAGGTGGCATTTTTACTTGTTTAAGGAATGCTTTCATGTCTACTAAAGCTAGTCCATACTTTTTAAATCTTAAAAGCGTATTCTGCGATAATATGAATCAATATGCCTCTATAAAGCACTATACCGCAAATGAAGTGCTTTATCAACAAGGTGATGTGCCCTTTAACCTTTATATCTTTATTTCTGGACAGTTGAAAATATTGAACAAAACACAACAAATGATGCACTGTTCTGTTGGTGAATTTATAGGGGCACATGCTAATTTTGCCAATATTTGTTATCCTGAAACTGTCAAATTTCTTTCAGCTGGACAAATTTTAGTCATTCAATTTGATTATTTTAAAGAAAGAATAGTGCACTATCCAATACTTTTTGGAAAGATTATTGAAGGATTACTTCAAAAACAAAAAATTATAACCAATATCTCTGATCAACAATTTTCACATGTCTTAATTAATTCATATCCTACTAAGAGTGGTCATCTTTGATGCCCTTATCTCTTTGTGAAAATTCTTCGTATAAGTGATTTTATGATCAAAAGTAGCGCAGAAAGAGATATGTATTTTTGAAGATTATAAGGTGATTTGTAAACTTGATATTACAAAATATGTGAAGGTAATATGAAACCTTACTAAAGGGAGTGAATAATGGCTAGTTGCATACAACCCTCCAAGCCAAGGAAGAAAAGAGCAAGTGTTTTTGATGTCTATAAAGATCAAATTATTGAAATGTTAAGTTATAAAAGTAGTGTGCCTTTTATTGCAAAAGAAATTAATAGAGAAGGTAAAGTGAATGTGAGCTCTGCTGGACTCATGGCTTATATTAAGCGAGAAAATTTGATGCCAACTGGAATATAAAAAAAGATATATAGTTAAGTAATAGTCTTGTTTTATGATCCATCTATGCCTATATAGTCTAACTTAAAAATATTATTACAAAGAGGAAAGCTATGTATAATTTTCAATTGTTATTGCATAATTATGCTTTTAATGAGAATGACGTACGTATTCTAAAAGAGCTTTCTCCTTTAGCTCGTACTAACGTTGATGATTTTTTGATCCTCTTTTATAAACGTATTTTTACATTTGAGCATGCTTCTCATTTCTTATCGAATGACACCATTATCCAACGTCATCGTAGAAAAATCAGAGCATGGTTTTTGAGGTTGTTTAATGGCATTTACGATGAAGCTTACTTTGAGATGCTCCATCGAATCAGTCAAACACATGTACGTATTGCCTTACCAAACCATTATGTCAATGCAGCGTTGCATGTTGTGCGCTCTTTTTTACGAGAAATGCTCATTTCACATCAGCGTATTGATGCCTTAAAAAGTGTGGACAAGTTGATTGATATGCATATTGATGCACTGAGTGGAATTTATAATGCCACCGAACAAACAGATATTCTTAAAACGATTAAGACCATCCATCAGTCCCTTCATAAAGAGGGGAAAGGGGTTATTCCCTATGTTCAACCAATTTTTAATGCCCGCACTTTACAGCTAGATAAGTATGAATGTTTGATGCGAATTAAAGATATCAACGAAATCATCTTGCCGTTTAAATTTATTGAAATAGCTCAGAAAACAGGTCTTTATTGCGACCTTAGTCGATTGATGATGAGTAAAGTATTGGACTTTTTTTCAGAACGGGAAGAAGCATTTAATATTAACCTCAGTTTTGAAGATGTGAATGAATATGTAACGAAAGATTTTTTAGAAAAACGATTAAGTACATTTACTAGACCAAGCCGCATTACCTTTGAAATTTTAGAATCTCAGTCTTTTGACAATACAAAAGCACTCGAAGAATTTATTGTGATGGTGAGATCGTATGGGTGTCAGATCGCAATTGATGATTTTGGAACAGGGTTTTCCAATTTTGATCATATTTTATCTTTATCTCCCAATAGTTTAAAAATAGATGGTTCATTGATTAAAGATATTGACCATAATACGATGCACTATGATATTGTTGAAAATATTCACCAATTAGCGCATAAATTGGGCATTGCGACAGTCGCTGAATATGTCCATTCCAAAGCCGTTTTACAGAAAGTCCAAGCTATCGGTATAGATTATGCGCAGGGGTTTTATTTGGGAATACCACAAGAAATAGGGACCATTACATGTAAAACTTCTAATGTAATTGAAAATTGATATGAAAGGTTGTTGAATGTTAAAAACACTAAAATCAAAAACACTTTTTACATTGTTTATCTCCATTGGAGGAACATTTATTCTTTTGTTTTCTTTTATATCAAATGATTATGAGAAGCTTGCAAAAAGCCAGTTTAAGGCATCTTCAACGATGCTATCATCTTCTATCTTCCAAACAATTAAAGGAAGTATGAGCTCTGGAGACCCACAATTGATTGCTAGTACAATTCAAGAGGCTTCCTCTATAGCTGGTGTGACGCAGCTTAAAGTCTATAAAAGTTCATCGGTTAAAGAGCTTTTTGCAAGCCCAAAGGATGAACCGATTCCTTTAAAATTAGAGCCTCTTTTGGAACAACAAACGGAGATTTTTGAAGAATTTAACGAGAAAAATCAAGAATATATTCGTATTGCACTTCCTTTAAAAGCGGAAATATCTTGTTTACGTTGCCATGCAAATGTCAAAGAAGGTGATGTATTAGGTGTGAGTGAGTTGATTATTTCAACACAAACATCCAAGGAAAATATTACCTATGCCAAAATGCGTATTGTTTTTTTTATGGCTTTAGCCGTAGCGCTTATTTTAGTAATCTTTTTACTATTTTTTAAAAAAGAGATTTTTGGTGTTATTGAAAAGCTTCGCATAATGGTTTATAACGTAGCCAAAGGTGATCGTGATTTGACAAGGCGCCTTGAAATAAAGCAGTATGATGAACTTGGCACGGTCTCCTCTCTTATTAATGAGTTCTTATCTAAAATCCAAGAGACACTACATGCTGTTAAAAAAAGCTCTTCTTTGAATTTAGAATCCGCAGAAGAACTCACCCAAATTGCGGCATCACTTGTTGGAAAGATTGCCTCACAAATAGAAGCAATTGCGCATGTCCATAGCTCTATTATGGCAATACGTACAGAAACCAGTGAGTCCTATGCTCTCTCAAAAACCAGCTCGTTGAACCTCCAAGAGGCGAGGATGTCTTTAAATAAGTTATTTTTAGAGCTTGAGACCTCTGTTGGAAACATTCAAAAGGATAGTCAACATGAAAGAGAACTAGCCCTCAAAACCTCAGACCTTACCGCTCATGCTAAACAGATAAAAATTGTTTTAGAAGCGATTGAAGATATTGCATCGCAAACAAATCTTCTCTCTCTAAATGCCGCCATCGAAGCAGCTCGTGCGGGAGAACATGGACGTGGCTTTGCTGTGGTAGCGGACGAAGTGCGAAAGCTGGCAGAAAAAACTCAGGCAAGCCTTGAAGAGATCAGCTCTGTTGTGCATGCAATAACCTCAGGAATTTTAGAGATTAGTAGTGAAATTCAAAAGAGTTCTGAAAATGCAATTACGATTTCATCCAATTCCCAAGCATTGATTGATGAAGCTCGCAAGTCCGATGAAAAACTCTCTTTTGCAGTTCAGAATGCAGAAAAAACTATGCATAAGAGTAGCCAAGCGATGCATCATATAGAAGGTTTGGTAGAAATAGCCCATACAATGGTAAATGTTGCTGAAGAGACCAAAGCAACTTCACTGATGTTTCAGTCCATTTCTCGCGAACAAGCTCAAAAAAGCAACCATCTAAAAACGATGCTCCAATCCTTTCGTACACAAAATGGTCACTAATATTATTGATTATATAATTGGCCCAATAAATTTCAAGTATCAGATAAAGTGCAAAATTATGAAAAGATTTTTAAGTTGAAGATCGTATTTTAGCCTTGAATTGAACTTGAGGTAATAAAACTACACTTTGTTTGCTAGTCTCAAATTCCTAGTTAAACAAGAAGGCTTTTTGACATCGCCAAGTTTCAAAAAGCAGTTGATTGTCAAGTGAAGTGCACAGATAGCCATATAGTTTAAAAATATACCCACTTAAGCTTAGAGAATTTCCTAGGTTTAACGTAGGATGCCATTTGCTACCCTAATAGGCTAGTGATTTTTATCGAAAACCTCTTATGGCTTTGGTTGGGTATTACTCAAGATGAGTTTTCTGATGTAAGAGTTGATTAATACGTTTGGTGATGCATGATTATCAGATCTGAAAAATCACTCTGATCGGCTTTTTTGAGTGCTTGTATATAATCACTACGTTTTGGATTTTCTTTCGCCAATAAATCCTCTTGCCACTTAACAGGCATAAGTCCATTTTGTCGTAAATAAATATTAGCAAGCATACGACTCCATCTACCATTCCCATTAGAAAAAGGATGAATGAAAACAGCTCGGTGATGAATGCGTGCAGCCATTTCATAATGATCATACGTTTTATGCTTGACCCAAAAGGCTAAATCATCCACTAACTTTTTAAGTTCCATTGGTACGAGATAAGCTTTGATACCGATAGATAGCTCATTATGTCGAAGCTTTCCTGCCCAATCCCATACATTGCCAAACATCTCCTCATGGAGCTTTAACATCCAATCATAAGAGAATGGGGCTTCTTTTTTGGAAGGTGGTGCTGATAAATACTTTAGGGTTGCGATAGCAATATTCTCAGCCTCCTTGATATAAATATCGCTTAACATATAAGTCTTGTTCTTGGGGAGCTTTAATCCTGAGAGATCATGATAGGGTGTTGCATCATCAATGGGTTTTGTACTATCAATCATTAAGCTACCCACAATCTCTTTTTATATTCACCGCTCAAAAATGCTTGTTCAAACCCAGCTATCATCTTTTCAACGATTTCTTTTTCTAACCCTTGCATTTCAAGTGCAGAGGTACTTTGAACCAGTGATGCCATAAATTGGGCTTTTTGGTAGGCACGGTTTTTTTGTAGCTGTATGAGCGGAACAACTTCATTACCAGCAAAATCAAGCCCTAAGATATTGGTAATACTTTCGACCGTACTTAGCTTGACATCATCACCTGCTAAGAAACGATTGAGTGTTCGCATACCTAAGTTACTAAGTTTTGAAAGATTTTCTAAACTAATTTTTAGTTGTTTGCGTCTTTGCTCAATTTTTGTGACTAATTGATTTCTCATCATGATATATCCTTTATAAAATTATGCCATAAATGGCATAATAAATCAAAGTATAAAGTCATTAAGAATAGAGGAGGGTGTCACCTAAAGTGTCACCAAAAATAAACAAATTAGTAGGCATTAGCGTTATTTGTCAGTGCTAAAATCCCCATAAATACGATATTGTCAATTTTAAAGCTTTCCTCATAAGCCGGAGGTCGAGGGTTCGAGTCCCTCTCTTGACACCACTTAAACCCCGATATTACAGACTTCCAAAGACTTTAAAACTTCACAGTGCCATTATGGTGTCCTTGTTTTCATTCACACTGTATATGTCTATTGTCTTATTAAACAATTTTCGCTCTGCTGATATACTTCTTGTATAACGCTCAAACAACATTTGTGGTGTTGTATGCCCTAAAACAGATGCAATCTCATTGACACTGTATTGACCGCTCATAAGAAGATTCGTTGCACACGTATGGCGCATTTCATACATCCTACGATGAGCCAATCCACATTTTTTGAGAATATCTACCCACTGATTAGAACCTATTGTCTTGTAATCATAAAAAGGTCGCCCAAAGTGATTTACAAATACATACTCTTTATCACCACTGAACTTCTTTTGATTCTCAATAAAAGGCACTAATGTATCAATGATTGGAATGTATCTAATACTACTTTGTGTTTTCGTAGTTCCTTCCACACCCATTGACCTTGATGCACATACATAGATTTCTCGTGTCTCAAGATTGACATTTTCCCACTTTAAAGCCACAATCTCACCAACTCTCATACCTGTCATAAATCCAAGTGCAAGATAGTTTTTAAACCATCCATGCGCCGTATCTAAAATGAGTTTGACCTCATGAGGCATAAAAGGGGTTACTTTGGGCTTTTTCACTTTTAAAGAGTCCAACGCATCAAAAGGATTTTTATTCACTTCTTCATCTTGAAGTGCTTTTTGAAAAATACCTCTAAAGACAATTTGATACTCTTTAACCGTTTTGGCAGTAAAGCGTTGTAAAAGATCTCTGCGCCATTTATCAATATGTGAAATTCGTAAATCTTTAATGGGTGTATCGCCCAATAAAGGTAAAATTCCATTCTCAATAATGGACTCATAACGTTTATGTGTCTTAGCAACCGTTGTCTGTCGCTTTGATTCTATAAACATTTCAGCATAGTAGCGCACCGTTTTAATGCGCTCTTTTTGAAGTGATAACGTTCCCGTCATTACGCCCATTCTAAGCTGAGGTATCAGCTCTTTTTCGACCTTTTTGACATTGGACGCTGTCCACTCCAGACCTGTAGACTTTCTGATTCTCGCTCCATTGGCGAACAAATCTATCCACACCCGATTGTTTTTTTTGAATACTGACATTGTTTGACTCCTGAGTTGTTTCCCAAAGCCAAGTATCCAGTTTCTCTTTTGCAAACAGTATTTTACCTGCTTTATCTGAATAATGAACTCCAAGAATAAAAGTTTGATCGGCGATTTTATGCCTTATTGTATGTGGGGAGAGGCGCAAATAACTTGCAACCTCTTCAACGGTCATTAACGGTTTTGCATAACCTATAATGAGTGCTTTTAGCTCCTCTATATCCTCTTTGGTGATAAGTTCTACGCTTGCCATAGTTCAAGCTCACTTTGTTCATACTTACGTTTTTTTATCTCTGATTCAATGGCTTTGAGATTTTTTGTAATCAAAGAGATATCCCAATCTTGTTCTGTAAATTCACTATGTAATGCTTTAAGGAGCGATGCCTCAAACTGTTTTAACTTATATGTACTGATCAGTGTTAAGTTTGCAGGGAGGGTTTTTATAGGTGTACGATTACGAGAAAGAACATAATTAACTCCATCCACAATCAAAGGAAGAGGCTTAAAAGGTTTTAAAAGCTTTTTAGTGCGCTCGGTAAACCAAAGACCACTTCGCTTTAGGATTTCTTGCACATTCTCTTGTGATAAATAAACATCATTTTCCACACCTTTATTTAGGAGGTTTTGAAATTCCATCATAAACACTTTAGAATTATAAACGCTCTTTTTAGGGATAATTTTTTCCAATGCTTCGTATGATTGAGGAATGGCATTAAAGGTGTAAGATTGGTCGATGTACTCCCATAAAGGATGCGTTTTAGCACGATGCCAACGATTTGCTTCTAAGTCTTTTTGTGAGAGGGTTGTTTTATCCACAAAGCGGATAATTTTCATACAATGATGAAACAGTATCTCTACGTTTTTAAGTCCATCTTCTACGGTTCTAATACCATAGCGTTTAAAAAAATCACGATGCCATTCAAACTCAAAATTCCAAATGGGCTTATTAAGATCAAAGCCGTGAAAGACGAAATACGCTTCCATTAGCGAGCGTTTTTCTTTACCAATAAGCTCTATTCTTTTATCGTAAAAACGTGCTAAAAAGGGATTGTCACCGATCTTTAAGGATTGATAGCCTCTTCGTCCGCCATCTTCTCGTCTATTTTTGCGCTTTTTACTGATAATAAAGTCTTTTTCAATAACAGAGCTTAGATCAAACTGCACAAAAATATTGCCATCCATACGAGTTAATTGTGAACAAATATTCGCTATAGGAGAGACGAGGGCTTCAATATAGCGAATAAGCCCAACAAGCCCTAATAAATAGATGCCTGTTGCTTCACATTGCACTTGAATATCTAAAAGCTTGGTATTTTGTGAGGGATGCTTTAATCCAATACGAAACCAACGAGCAGTATCAATAAAAAAGTAATAACCTTTACTCATACCGTTAAAGAAGAACTCTTTATCACCTATAACAATACGAAGTGTATCTTTAGGGATAAAACCATCGTATTGTTCTTTAGCTGAGAGTATCTTTTGTGCAAGTGATTCAAAAAAATCACGATACGCTTCATTACTTGGATAATAACTATAAAGGGTATCCACACCGCTTATAGTTTTAAAATCATAGCCCTTTGAGAGGGAAACATTGTCCGACACTAACGTCTCATTGGAAGTTGAGACAACACTTTTTTTGATAGACATTTAGACCTCAATAATGAGGCTCCACGTAATCCGAGTATTATCTATTTGTCATATTTAAGGGGGTATATACTATCTACCCCCCTTTAGGCTAACGCCTCGATCAACCTTACCACTTCATAGCAATATCTTTTGCTCGTTGTTATCCCTACAGACAAGCTGTAGTGATTTAGGTTAAGGCTTCGCCTTTCTGCTTCATGGGGACACAGTCCCAAGTTCGCAGAAATTGCGTGTGCATTATGTGACAATGGATAATAATTTGGTCTTTTTGGATTAATTTATGTGTTTTTGTGAGATATATTTGTTTGTAGTAGGCTTTGCGTGTCTTTGTGGCTTCTCTTTTAGCTTTTGCTTTACTTTTGCCGAATGTGACTTAATATGCCTGAATTGTTCTGATTGTCTCTTAATTGTTCTTGTATAGTTTCTTAGCAACCCTTGTTCGGTTCAGATGGAACCAAGAATTTACCAATTAGATTGGTGTAGGAGGATTTTAATACTTTTTGTAGAAGTTGTCAAGAGAGAATTTGCATGATACAATTTCTATACAACAAAATTCTAACGACTATCGCAGAATAGTATTTTAATTTTTTTTAAAATACTGTATTACATTGTATATTGTTGTATATGCACCTTTTGCTCTTTCTATAGGGTTAATAAAATCTAAAAATTCAGACTCAGTATGAACCATGTCACTATTGCATGAAGGACATTTATACGACACTATTACGTCCCCAGTTCCTTGATGTACTGATGTAAATTGACAATTTTGACATTTTAATCTGAAGGTATATAGTGTTGCTATAGGCATTTTAATTCCTTACTTAAACAAATTACAACAATGATAATGAGAGTGACTTTGCATATATTGTACACTGAGAAAATATTATATCACAAATAAGCCTCTCCAAAAGATAGATTGTAAAAAGTGATAATTTCTAATCAAATTTTTTAGAAGCTTAATATTTTTGGAATTTATCAAGATGGGATGTTGTATACTTTTCCCGAATTTATACTGTAATCATCTTTCATTATCGAGAACTTTATGGCTCAAAAAATCTTAATCCTTCAACATGATCTGCCTCAATTAAAAATCAATAAATGTTGTATGGGAATGTCCAATTTAATATGCTCTTGTGGTTATAAAGAAAAGCTCATCTATAAAGATCGAGATTATTGTCCAGAATGTGCGAATCCTACAATCGATATTGACATACATGTGATTGCAGGAGAGTTAGTTCAAGAAAAATTTACGCGTTTTAAACAAAGCTTTTATAAACTGATCATTGCCTTTGATCACGAAATTAATGATGATAATCTTTTTATAGAATCTGAATATAAGCTCTCTTTTGATTTTGACACTTATATCTTACAAATGGAACAATATAAGGATAATCAGTTAGTTTCAATAAAAGAAAAACTGTTATTAAATACGCAAGAAAATTATTATCAAAACATAATTAAAATGTTTGATTCAAAAACTTTGTATTTTGATGAAGATATTACAAATAACGATAAATTTCAGGACAATTATTTTATGGTTCGACTTGATCCTGACTTTCCTGGCTTTGTACACAATTGGTTGTATTTTATATTTGGTAAAAACTTGAGCTAAATAATATTAGTGTACAGTTGTCAAACGAAGTGCACTTTTGGGTATATATAGTTTGGTTGGAAGTCTAAATGATGGACATAGTTTAAAAAATATTTGCACATTTTAACACTTCGTCTGACAGTATTTGCATCTCCTAGAATCCTTCTTGAAAAGAGCATAGTATCAAATCACTTTTAAGGGTCATTCGACTCTGAAATCACCATTTCAACCGCAAGGCTTGGCAAATGGTTTTTCTCAACTGTGGTGCAACTTCTAACGTTTTAGCTTGATCTTCAAAGGTTTGAAAAGCACTAACCACTTCATCAAGAATCGATTGTGCTTTTTTGGCATTGAGATTACAATAAGCACCAAATTGGATCAAATCTTCACGAAGAAAATCTTCCTGTTTGCCGGATAGCTTGATTTGATGGCTTCTCGTCCATTTACCAGTTGGATCATACGCGTAAGTCATATCAAAGGCCGGAGCAAGTTTCCATGTACCTGTTTTATCCATTAAAAAACCAAAGTTCTTCGTGTGATCGTCTTGATTGCGACCAATGATATTAAAAAGTGCTCTTCGATACAACTCTGTGATAGCATCTTGACCTAAGCCTAGTTGCCTTGTCATTAAAACAAGCTGTTCATATGAGTACGTTCCCGTAGCATCTCTATCGGCATGAGCAAGCCCGCTCCAAGAAGCATAGTGAACTTTTTGAAGTTTTGAGGTGCTTGTATCTCGATCAAAACGTTTTATTAAGAAATGAAAATCTTCGCCGTCCTCAATATAATCTACATTTGGCATATCAATACCGCATTTTTTAGCTAATTGAGCGTAAATGTACTCCACTTTTGGCATACCTTTAGGATCTTTAGCATCTCTATCGCTGTTTTGGGCCGAATCAAATTTTAAAAGCCAGTAGGAATGCAAAGATCCATGATCAATGGTTCCATCGTAAAAATCCCCTTTTTTATCTCGTGCCACCAACGCTTTAGCCCGTGCGCCTCCTGCACTGGAACCCACACGAATCAGATTGAGCGCATCTTTTTTAGTGTGCGCCTTTTGAAGGTTTACATGTAAACTCTCTTTGTTCGATAGGACCAGTTGCGCAAGTTCTGAGAGAAGATGCACATCTAACACCGTGTTGGATTCTTGTGGCGTATCATCAAATTCTGATGGACGATACTCCAATGCTCCCATGCCTCGTGTTCCCACATATAAAAGACGATCCAAAGTCGTGATAGATTCGGGTGCTATTTTCTTCTCAGCCATGAAAATATCAATCAGCTGATTACCATATTTATCAGGTAATGAATCAGCAAAAATCCCCGCGATACCTTTAAAGGTTCGAAGACTAATGTCTGGGAAACTAAAGCGACTGGGCGGATAATGCATCCTTAAAGGAGAGGGATAAATCATTGAGCGTATAAACGCTTCTGTGTACTCAAATGTAGCTATCTCTGTTTGCCCTGGAGCGTATCCTAAATAACCAATGGTCGTGCCCCATAATTTAACTTCAACACGTCTACTCATTGATCTTCTCCCCACGTAAAAGTTGTGTTAGAAGCAGGTTTTTTGCGTATGCGTTTTTTAGGAGTACTCTGCTCTTGCAAAGGGCTATAGGTGTGAGAAATATCCAAAAGTGTTTCGAGCTTATCTAGTGCCCCAATACCTCGCAAAAGACGAATGAAATTTTTGAGGCTAATGCCACTTTTAGCATTGATAAACCGATCATACGTATTATGGTTGGTACCACTTTTTTCTAAAAGCTCACTAATGGGAACTTCTTTCGTACGACGAAGCGTATCGAGCTTCTTTCCCAAATCATGGACAATCTCATCGTCCGTTAAGAGTGTATATGCCATTTCAACCCTTTGAAATAAGATGAATAAATTATATCACAAAATAATGATATAAATAGATAATACTGTTATTTAAATCATAAAATAATGATTTAATAAAAATTATTTGTTTAATACAATCGTGCATTTACATGCTTTAGCGCTTTATTCAATTCTTGATTGGAATATTACAAATAGATTAAAGTGCTCTTTATTCTATGAGCAAGGGGTTTGCTAACCAAAACGATATTTGTGCCTGAATCTAAAAGGCAAATGGCACGAGTGTGACGTAAGGTATGAGGATGTGCTCTCAAGTGAACAGTAAGAATGGGCATATATTTTCAAGATAAGCTCTTGTTTGAGGCTTTTAAAAGAATTTTATATGGCTAAAACCGCATTTTGTCTGACACTTAGACATTTTCTTTTCTGTGCATCATAAACTGTTGACAGATCAATTGAAATTTAAGAACATTGCGAGTTTTTCGCGATTTTTTTGGTTTATGATAATCTCAATAAATTTCACAGATGGAGAATCAATTATGAAAGAGTACATGCCTTTTATTAATGGTAAAAATAGTACATCATCAACACGAAAAGTGATCGATGATATCAATCCTGCGACGGGTGAGGTATTTGCCAAAATTCATTTAGCAAATGCAGAAGATATCGAAGAAGCAATTAGCTGCGCACACGCTGCATCAAAGCTTTGGGCAAAAACAACACCACGCGAGAAAGAAGCCGTTTTATTAAAAGCAGTCGACATTTTTGAAAGCCGTACGGATGAGATTCGAACCATTTTGATGAAAGAGAGCGGTTCGGTTTTTGCCAAAGCGATGTTTGAAATCGGTCTTGTTGCGGACATTCTACGCGTAGCAGCGGGTGAAGCACGACGTGTATTTGGTCAAACATTCACCTCAAATGATCCTGGCGTCCTCTCTTACAGCACACGTCGTCCTCTTGGCGTTATTGCCGGCATATCTCCCTTTAATGCTCCGATGATTTTAAGCACCAAAAAATTTGCCATGGCTATTGCGGCGGGTAATGCGTTTGTCTTGAAACCTTCGAGCCATACTCCGATCTGTGGTCTTATATTTGGTGAAATCTTTAAAGAAGCGGGATTACCCGATGGCGTATTAAACATTATCCCTTGTTCTAGCAGTGATTTAGGGGAAATATTTCAAACGGATCCTCGTATTTCGATGATTACATTGACTGGTTCTACACGTGTTGGTAAATTAGTCGCAGCTTCAGCAGCTATGAATTTAAAAAAATGCACAGTTGAACTTGGCGGTAAATCTCCAACCATTGTACTCGGAGACGCAAATGTTGATTATGCTGTCGATACTTCCACATTTAGTATTTTCCTGCATCAAGGACAAATTTGTATGGCAGGATCGCGCATCATCATTGAAGAAAATATTTATGATGAATTTTGTGAAAAATTTGTGGCTAAAGTGAAAACACTCAAAGTCGGCAATCCTGAAGATCCATCGACTATTATCGGACCATTGATCGAAGAAGCGCACTGTAAATATATTGATGGATTGATCGATGATGCGGTAGCAAAAGGAGCCAATCTCCTTTCTGGACGCGAGCATGAAGGCTGTTTCTACAAACCAACTGTTGTTTCCAATGTTACGGCAGAGATGGTTATTTTTCATGAAGAAGTCTTTGGTCCAGCGGTAGCTCTTATCAAAGCACGCAATTTGGATCATATTATTGAACTTGCCAATAACAGTACCTACGGACTCAGCTCTTCCATCATCACCGATAATTTAAGTGCGGCGCTAAGACTCTCTGAAGAGATAGAATCGGGAATGGTACATATCAACGGACCGACCATTCAAGATGAAGCTCATATTCCATTCGGTGGAGTGAAAGAGAGTGGCATGGGACGTGAGGGAGGTCACTTCGCCATCGAAGAGATGACTGAACTCAAATGGGTCACTGTCGAAGCGATAGGAAACAGACATTATCCATTTTAATTGATAACCCCTTTGTGGGGTTATCTCCATATGTATATTCACTCATATAGGCTTACGATGATATATTTTCTCATCATCAGCATGTTAAAAAATGGGTACAGTTCAATTATTTTATTGATATTTCGGCAAGAATGTTGCTAATAGGCTATAATTTTGTATCCTACTTTTGAATAACATATTAGAAAATCTTTGGGAAGTTTTTGTCGAATGCGAAACATCAAAGATCGCAATGATCCTTCTCCTACTAATTCTCCGTCCCAAACATAATCTTCTATTTGTGCGACACTGACAATTTCACCTATATGTCACACAAGCAACTGAATCAATTTTTTTTCTTTATGGTTTAAAAGAATCTCTTTACCTGCAAGCAAGAGTGTTGCTTCATTATTATCAAAAATATAGCCATGTTTTAGTTTCACAAAACGCATTTTTGATTTTATTTCCAAAGAAAATTTACTCTGAAGTGATGTAATTTCACTGTTTATTTCATTGAGTTTTCCCGTCAATGTTTTATTCTCACTAAAGGTTTTCAATGCAATTTCAATCGTTGTTTTGAGCTCAACATCTTTAAAAGGTTTTAGAATATAGCCATAAGGTTTAACAGTAATCGCCTTATCGATTGTTTGGTTTTTATCGTTGGCGGTTAAAAATACAATCGGTACAGAAATACGTTCCGATATTTTTTCGGCAAGCACGATGCCATCTTCTCTATCTTGAAGCGTAATATCCATCAGGATCAAATCAGGTTTTTTAGTCTCAACCAGATGGAACGCTTTTTCACTGTTGGCAGCGATGCCAACGACCGTGTAGCCAAAGCTCATGAGTATCTCTTTGATATTTAAAGCAATGATGCTTTCATCTTCAACGATTAAAATTTTTGCGTTCATTGATTTTCACTTTTCTTGGGCTTAAATGTGATTGAAGTGCAATATCCATGATTAGAATCTGTTTCTATGGTGCCATTTAATTGATATTCCGTAATGGTATGGATTAATTGGCATCCAAGTGAGTTGTTCGTATCTGCTTTGGTGGAATCCATCCCAATACCATTGTCTTTTACCCCAAATACAACCGTTCCATTGTGATTATTTTTGATAAAAATATCAATAATCCCGCTCTCTAACCCAACAAAAGCATGCTTGATTGCATTTAAAAAAAGTTCATGAATAATTAAAGCAACTAACACAGCATCATCCATGGTTAAAAAAATACTATCCGTATTGAGATTGACAGATATATTTTTGTTTTGCGCATAGAGATCTATCATAGCAGACGATAATTTTTCAAGATGCGACTTCATATTGATATTAGATGAATTACTGTTTTTATAAAGCATTTCATGCACAAGAGCGATTGCATAGATACGGCTTTGGCTCTTAGAAAGAGCTTCTTTAACCTCTTCATTGGGTTCTCGTCGATTTTGCATTTGAAGAAGTGAAGAGATGACTTCTAAATTGTTTTTAACCCGATGATGAATCTCTTTAATTAAAACTTCTTTATCTTGAAGTGAATTTTTAAGGGCTTTGTTTTGATTGATGATCAGTTTTCGTTTCTCTTTTTCTTCCGTAATATCGCGACCAAAAGCACAAATAAACTCTTTGGAAGCATCGCAAAAATAACTCGCCGAAATAGAAGCGGGAAACGTACTTCCATCATGACGCGTCTGCTGACTCTCGAAACAGACATATTGCTTTTGCCTAATGTGCATTAAAAAATCGGGAGTATTTTTTTTGTAGTCTCTATCAATATCGCT
Source organism: Sulfurospirillum diekertiae (assembly GCF_002309535.1). Taxonomy (GTDB): domain Bacteria; phylum Campylobacterota; class Campylobacteria; order Campylobacterales; family Sulfurospirillaceae; genus Sulfurospirillum; species Sulfurospirillum diekertiae. The sequence goes on from NZ_CP023275.1 coordinate 981,827, forward strand.
CAGTTTCATACTGAGTAATTCTTGTTTCGTATACCCTAGCATTTTACAAGCGGCATCATTGACATAGAAAAACTGCGTATCGAAGGTAAACCAATAAATCGCGTCAGCACTTTTGTCCAGCGCGAAGTTAAAAAGTTGAAGATTTTCTTTTTCTTGGCGCTGATGACAAGAGAGCTTATTTAATGCCTCTTCGGCTACTTGAGCAGTCCGCCTCAGTAATAAGTATAAAATCGTTGCACTGACGATAAAAAAGGTGACCCCGATACAAAAAGGGATTCCAAAGAATCCATGATTTTCTATAGTCATGAAACTCATTGAAACTCGATCAACAACGGCAACACCGAGAATTCCTACAATAGCAAATCCTATGGCTTGGATCTTAATGCGATTTGAATTAGACATTTTAAACAATAAATATGTAACCCAATCTAACAATAATTTTCTCCATTTTTATTTAGATTGTACACCAAAGTCGTAACATATTACCTTATGTAAATCACATAATGATCAAATTCACTCTTATAATGTGTCAAAAATGATTTTGCGATTTTTTTGTGATTTTTTTATTTTATATTTACTTTCAAGAAAATAATTTAGGGAGGTTTGAATGGAAAAGTTTGCTCTTGGGCTCATATTTGCTACATCATCCATCTTTGCGGTGGAACTGGGTCAAAATTATAAATTTGCAAATGGAGAAGATGCCTATCAAAAGGTTTGTGCTTATTGTCATACGATCAATATTGCGCCAAAATCTATTTATATGAAAATGGATGACAAGGCAGGTATTGAGGCAAGAAGAGACAGTATTATGCAAACAGTAAGAAGTGGAAGCAATGCGATGCCTGCATTTAGAAAATCAGAAATTGATGACGCCACATTGAAAGATTTAGCAACCAAATTGGCCAATGGTACAATCACTTTTACTGAAAAATAAGGAGAGTATGATGATTCGAAGAGCTTTTCTTAAAGGATCTGTCGCTGCCGTAGCCGCTGTATGCGCTCCACTATCCGCAGAAGGATTTATCAGTGATTCTAGTAGTCAAAAAAAGATTGCTTTTGTCTCCAAAACGGCTGGAGAAACTGGATATATCAACGCATTATCACAAGGTCATAGCACCAAAACAGACGATCTTGTGGTCCTTGGTTCTGATAAATTGCAAAATTTAACGACCTTTTCTGAAGTCATGGAAAAAAATAAAGGGGCATTGATCTGTGGGCTATTGGAGCAAAGTGATTATATGCTTTTACATCATATAGCAGCATTGAATGGTGCAAAATTTATCTCGGAAACGACACATACGCCTGCAGATATGGGAACGCGTCATACAGAAAATTCATTCTTAACATTGTCTGTTAAAAAAGCATTTGATCAGTTTGTAGACGTGAATACAAATCACTATGGAATGGTACTTTCATCATACCATGCGCTTGGATTAAATACGACGCTAACGGATGCTAAGCAAATGAGTTTTGTATCGAATCACACCGATAAAAACGCTTTTGTATCTTTTATATTAAACGCTTAAAAGGAGGATTAACTATGAGTAAACTTACGGCATTACCTAAAAATGTTTCAGAAGAAACCATGAATAAAGCCATTAAAGAATTTGTAAAAATTTTGGGAGCTGACAATGTACTGATCGGTGCAGAGGAGATGGTCCCCTACAGTAAAATTATGATGGCCGTTGATATTAAAGATCATATGCCTTCGCTTGCACTACAACCATCAACCAAAAAAGAAGTGGTTGAAATTGTCAAAGTCTGTAATAAATATGTAATTCCACTTTGGACATTTTCTACGGGCAAAAACATGGGTTATGGTACGGCAGCTCCTGCACAAAAAGGCTCAGTTATCCTTGATCTTCATAAAATGAATAAAATTATTGAAGTCAATCCTGACTTGTGCTATGCCATTCTTGAACCAGGTGTTACGTACCAACAACTCTTTGACTATATCAAAGAAAAAGGATACAAATTATGGCTCTCTTGCCCTGCACCAAGTGCGATAGCCAGTCCTGTTGGCAACACAATGGATCGTGGTGTTGGATACACGCCTTATGGCGAACACTTTATGATGCAATGCGGTATGGAGATCGTTTTAGCCGATGGAACATCTTTTAAGACAGGTATGGGCGGCATTGAAAATTCGACAAGCTGGGCCGTCTTTAAATGGGGATACGGACCATCTCTTGATGGTATCTTTACCCAAAGCAACTACGGTATTTGTACCAAAATGGGTATTTGGTTAATGCCAGAGCCACCTGCGTTCAAACCATTTTGTATTACATTTGACAAAGTCGAAGATGTTGTCGAGATTGTTGAGTCACTCAGACCTCTTCGTATCGCTAATATTATTCCAAATGCTTTTACGATTGCAAGCACACTTTACGAAGCGGCAGGTGTCGTTAACCGTTCAGATTATGTAAAAGGCAATAGATCTATTACCGATGAAGAGATCGAAAAAATTAAAAAAGATACCGGTATGGGTACATGGAATGTCTATGCTGCCTTATATGGTACGGAAGAAGCCAATGAGTTAAACTGGCAAATTATCAAAGCAACGCTGGCTAAATTTAAAAATGCTAAATTCTTGACCGAAAAAGAGATGGGTCATGACCCTGTCTTCAAATACCGTTCAGACTTAATGAAAGGCCATATGACACTTCAAGAGTTTGGTCTTTACAACTGGAGAGGGGGCGGAGGAAGTATGTGGTTTGCACCTGTTTCTCCTGCGGAAGGTAAACATACACTTAACCAACAAGCATTGGCTAAAAAAATCATGAACAAATATGGGTTCGACTATGTAGCTGAATTTATTGTTGGATGGCGAGATATGCACCATATTATTGACTTGCTCTATGATCGAAATGATCCAGACCAATTGAAAAAAGCACATGATTGTTATGCTGAATTGGTACATGAATTTGCAAAACAAGGGTATGGCGTCTATCGGACCAGTAGCGGATTTATGGATCTTGTAGCTGAAACATACGGTAAAGATATTCATAATGTTTTCCAAAAGATCAAGCGGGCACTTGATCCTAAAGGTATTTTATCTCCAGGCAAGTCTGGTATTTATTAATAACGATCTTTATAGGCACTTCACTACGGTTGCATGAACAATGCCTCAATCGTGTGAAGCGCCACCTTGCCAACTCTCTGTGTTCAAAAACCTAAAGGAGACAATAATGAAATTAACCCAACTCTCTTTGGCAACAATGATGATAGGGTACTTTTCGATGCATGCTTTTGCCGCAGACACACTTGCGGATGCATTTAAAGAAGGTAAACTAACGGGTGAAATTAAAGCTGAATATTCCGATTCAAATTTTATTGGAAAAACACATTCGGATGATATCAGTGCATATGGAGGAAGTTTAAATTTTATAACAAGTGATTTTTATGGACTTAAAGCGGGGATCACTTTTCAAACCTCTCATTTAGCCAATTCTGATACCGCAGGTGCTGTCTTTCAAGATGATTTAGATACACAAGGGTCAGTCTTATCTGAAGCCTATTTAGATTATAAAATTTCGAATACCTCTTTAAAAGTAGGTAGACAATATATCTATACACCATTGGTCAGTTCCGCGTTAGATGGTAAATCTTCCGAAAGCATTTTAAAAGATTCTTTTGAGGGCTATGTTTTAACCAATACGGATCTTCCAAGTACCACATTCATTGCAGGATACCTATCCAAATATCAAGCAAAAACAGATGGATTGGGGAAATCTGGAGAATTTAATACCTTTCAAGATGGCGCATATACGGTATATGTCAAAAATACGTCTATTGAAAATGTAACCTTGCAAGCACAATATCTTGATGAAAATGGGATGAGTTCTTTTGAAGATAAAAATGCTTTTTATGTCCAAGCAGATTATGTGCTTGCAGGACATACCCTTTCTGCTCAATATCTCTCTTCGACCGATAAAACAAAAGCTTCGGGAGCACAAGCTGGGCAAATCTTTGGACTCAGAGCTACAGGTGGACTTGGTATTGGAAAGCTTGGATACATCGCTGCTTATACCTCAAGTATGGATGATGGAGCTGTTTACACCGGTGCGGGAACGGGAACCAGCGATACGCTGTTTACAGCAATGCCCGTAAATGGTGGTGGTGTTGCGGCAAGAGCCAATACGGATACCGTCGTAGGAGGATTGATTGTTCCTATCACAAGCGTAACAACCATAGCATATGCAGGAGAATCTTTTTCAAACGATCCTGGATTGGGAGACGTAAAAGCATATGGTGTAATCGCGATCTATCCATATGACAAAAATTTCTTAGTAAAAGCCAATTATGAACATGTAGCGACGGAACATGTTTTCACGGAAAATACAGAAATTGTACGAGTTTACGTGTCTTATAAATTCTAAATGTAACCAGGTGTGTTTAATATAGAATCTTAAAGGGGTTAGGATTGTCAAGAGAAGTGTAGAAATTAGGTATATATTTTTGAAATTTTTGCATACTCTAGGTTTTTAAAAGAATTATATAGGACTAAAATTGCACTTCATCTACGGCTCAAAGAATTATAGACAGATATCCCGTATCAAGATTGGGGGAAAGATGCTAATGGGCATAACTTCTGGCGTAAAGCAAATTACAAATTCTAAGTCATTGCTTGTTGAATATTTTCTTTATGGGACAGTAGTCGTTAGTGCCTACTGTCTCTAGAAAATTACATGACGGCTTTTAAGAGTTTTTTATTAAGAGGGTTTACCATTGGAGTTCTTTACTTGTCATTTTCATATTCTTTAAATCTATAAAAATTAATTTTTATATTATTGTATTTATCAACAATATTTTTATCTTATACTGTCTCACTGAGAAACTTAAAGCCTTGTATGTCTATAAAATTATCTGTTAAAGAACAAGAGATATAATAATCTATTCAATGAATTAATTAAAATTGTTATGTCACAGGAGTAGAAGATTATGCTTGATAGCACAAAAAAGTTGTACGGCTCAGCAATTGTTTTAGTATGTTTAGTTTCATCAGCATTTGCTGAAGAGATCGGATCGGTTGATACAGCTTTTGTTTTTTTAGGGGCTAATCATAAGATTGTGATTGAAGCATTTGATGACCCTAAAGTACCAGGTGTTTCCTGCCATCTTTCTCGTGCAAAGACGGGAGGGGTAAAAGGTACTTTTGGTATCGCTGAAGATACTTCCGACGCTTCTATCGCGTGCAGGCAAACAGGCATTATTACGTTACCACAAGAGATTCAATCCAAAAAGAGCGATGGAGAACGTGTTTTTAGAGAGTCGACATCGTTGTTGTTTAAACATATGCAGGTGGTTCGATTTTATGATGTAAAACGCAATACGCTGATTTATTTAACGTATTCGGATAAACTCATTGATGGCTCACCCAAGAACTCTATTTCAACCGTACAGATTACAAATTCTATTTTTGAAAAATAGAGGAAATTGTGGATAATTAGCATAAAGTACGAGCATGTATTTTTAGAGGCATGCTCGCTTTTTCACTTCACTTGCTCTTTTAAACACGGAGTTATTTTTGCATCTGTATCCAAATGCCATCATCAGCGCGATGAATCACATAATCCACAATACCTACACTTTTTAAAAGAGCATCATAATCCCGCTTCATACCATCACCATGCATTTTATCCATCGCTACTCGATCAATTTCTTGACCTCTTTTGCGCATATTTGTTTCAATCTGTTCTTTAATCTCAGAGGTTCCTTTACCACCTCCAACAAACGTTGTGCCACCTTTTTTGAGCACCCTATAAATCTCTTTAAATGCTAAGGCAGGATCTTCCCAAAAAGGAAGAGAACCTCTGGATATAATTAAATCCATCATCTCATCTTCCAAAGGAATAGCATGCACATCACCCACAAGGATAGCACCTTGCTCTTCTAAGTCATCTTCAATGAGATGTAAAGCAGCTTTATTCAGTGCTTCTTGTGAGAGATCAAAAAAGGTTACATGTAAACGGGTTATTTTTGCAAGTTCAAGCCCCAAATACCCTCCACATGAGCCAATATCCAGACACCTTCCGTTTGTGACATTTGTATATGTTTTTATCTTGTTGGCATAGTATTCATACAAAGGGCGTTTGACCGTTCGTGACTGTTCATCGTAGTGTTCAACATCCATTTTTTATCCTTTTTATTTGACGTCCTGACACGCTTTTAGAGCAAAGCTCTAAAAGCTACGTTAACACTGAGTTTTCTTCGGCAGAATGCCCACGCACCTTTGGTGCTTTTGCTTCTCGTGAAACTCATTTTGCAAGACGCCAATTCTTAATATTTCATACTCACATCAAGACCAAAAACACGTCCACGATCATAGTAATACCCCGTTGTGTAACGTGTTGCATAATGCTCATCAGTAAGATTTCGCACATACAGTGTCACCGTTGTCGTTGTTCCTGATGTTTTAAAATCACGCATAATGTTGGTATCAACACGCGTAAAATTACCTAAATCAACATTATACGCTGTTCCCATTGCCGATGTAGAAGTATGCCAGCCACTCTCTTTTTGAACGGAGAGGTTGGCTCGATACTTATCCCACTCTTGTGTCAGCAATACGGTGTATAAATCTTCAGGATTGCTGTTACCAATGTTGTCGGTTGTTACCCCGCTACTGGCGATAGCATCATATTGTAAAAGATGTGTCCAGCTGGCTTTATAACTTGTACCCGTTGAAAATTGCCCTTTAAGAAGAAGCTCTAAACCGTTGCGTTTGGTGTCGGATTCGGTATAGTAGTAGTAGGTTTGACCGTTCAGAATGTAGGTATTGGTTGCGGAAGTATCTTGCGCTTTTTCATTGTCTGTTTTAACACTAAACCATGTCAGCATAGGATTGAAGGCTTTATCGTAATTTGCTTCCAAACTGGTTTCAAAGCGTTCTTGTGTTTCGGCATGCAGAGTACCCGTTTTGGATTTAACGTCAAAATCACCCATCGTTCCTTCATCGCCGTGATAATATCGTGTGCTTATGTTGTACGTTGGGGTCATTTGCCATTTTGCACCTAGCGCATAAATTTTGGCAGGTGCCATATCGGTATCGTTATCTGGGTTCTTTGTTGCACTTGTGCTTGAGTAGTCGATATGTTTTTGATCTTGTCTGTAGCCACCATCTAAAATTACTTGCCCATTGAACAATTTTTGTTCAACCGTTCCCGCCCAACCTAAGACATTGACATCAAAGCGGTTATAACTGGCACTGTTGTTGGCGCCGTATCCTGAACTATCGGTAGATTGCACGCCCAACATAACCGTTGTGTCGCCATAACGCATATTGTGACGTAAACTAAAGCCATCTGTTTTTTCCCAATAAGGTTTTGGATTTCCGATGGTTGTTGAGGGAGTCGTTCCTCCAAAAGATTCATTACTGTACTCGGTATGCTCATAGCGTGTACCAAACATCGAAGCCAGCGTTGCGTGATTTTCATTCCATTGTAGGGTTGCATCCCCACTGACAATCTGTGTCGTAATAGGATCATAGTACCATTTTGAATTATCTAATGTCCCTAAAACACTCACGCCTCTTTGCATATCGAAGGTACCTGTATCTTTATAGGCTAAGAGTTTTGCGCTCAAATTTTTATAGGTAAATCCTGTATTGGCCATTTTAACATCGGCTGTCTGCCCATCAAACCATGTGTCATTGGTTCGTTGATCAAGACCTGACCACATACCTCCGACAAATGCACTTGAATCATCATTGGTAATACGTGAGCCTACATAAAGACTCTCTTTATTGGTTGCGGGGATTCCTTCTGTTTTTTCAAGCGAACCCGATAAAATCGCTTCTGTTTTTTCTGGCTGTTTGGTTTTGATAATAATATAACCCACATTCAACCCTGACCCCGATGTGGATGAACCGATGTTAATCGAAGGTCCTAATGTCAACGATGAAGAACCTCTGACGATCTGAATCTCTTCAATCGCATTGAGTGGGAGCTTTTGGAGCATTTTATTCGCGGTAGACGGTAAAATAGCGCCATCAATGATATACGTCAGCGATCCGCCACCCCTGACATTCACAAAATAGGGACTTTTCCGACCTTGATAGGTAACATCAACACCTGTAGCATGACCAAGAAGATCGAACATATCTTTAGGTGCAAGGTCTTTAATATCTTCTTGCGTAAAGATTTCAACACCCGCTTGGGCGCTACTTTCTACTTTATGAGGATTGACTATACTGGTAGGATTCAACTCCTCACGTACAACATGCGTTGATCCATTACTGCTAGTATTGCCCGTAGCACTAATAGGATCAAGTTCATAAACGGTATCAGCTCCGATGAGCGACAATGGAAACGTAAGGGAGGCCACGACAAGGCTAAGAGAGCCAAGCCATTTCTGGGATGAAGACATATTACTCCTTATAACTAAAAGATTGTGGTGCTAAGATTACATGTAAAGCGTTTTCATCCAATGTCACGCCCATAAAAAGAGCGTAAAAATTCTTAGTTTCTTCACGGATGTCGATGGAATACTCGGTGGGATACAAAAGATTTGCTAGCCATTGAAGCCCTAAAAAGCGCATAAAAGAGGGTGGTCGATCAAACCAATTAAACGGTGTTGTAGGGATGAGATAGATGCGTTTTTCTTGAACGGCTTTGATGTTTTTCCACATGGGATGGGTATGAACGGTATTTAAAAAATTTTCTTCTTGGGTAATGATTACATCAGGATTGTAGAGAATGACTTGCTCCATCGTCAGTTTTTCAAACCCTTTGTGATTGGATGTATGACAACGATGGACATTCACATCGCCTAATAATTTTAAAATCTCAACGTGAATGGAGTCATCGCATTCGGTACTGAGTCCATCGTTTCCTTCTGCGTAGTAGACTTTAGGGCGTTTCTCTTGGGGGATAGAACTGACAACCTTTTTGACATCCTCTAAAATACTTTGCGTACGTTTTGAAAGCATATCTCCGCGTTTTTCTTGATGCAAGAGGTGTCCTAAAAATTGAAAGACTTTGGGGTAATCTTCCATGGATTCCGCTACCGCATAAACATAGGGGATATTAAACTGCTCTAGTTTTTGATTGATATTTCCCAAAGGACTGAGTTGCGAAGTGGACCACATAAGCAGTAGATCAGGCTTTTGCACAAAGAGTGTTTCGATGTTGGAGGTTTGCGCCCCTCCACTCATAGAACCTACGACAGGTAAGTCTCTGCTACTGGGTGCAAGAAAGGGCTTGTTTTTCTCTTGTACCGCAATGACCCATCCTGCCATAATCGAGGGATCCATCGCGTACAGTATGTAACTTCCATAAGGTGAAGTTGCATAGATTTTATGGATAGATTCAGGCAGTATTACTTCTCTTCCCGCCATATCGGTGATGGTGTTGGCATTTAAAGACATTGAAAAAATAGCTCCTAAAATAAGTTTACATGTAAGATGTTTCATGGCGCCTCCTTTTAAACGTTATATTATAATATATATAACGATAACTGTGCAAATTTTATTCCTTCATTGACCCCATTAATCTCTTGTGAGTCGTTATAAAAGTTGAAAGGAAACCATTTTTCGGAAGATAAAGCTAAAAAAAAGAGGCATAACCCAATTTCATATCATACGGTTAGTTGTTATTTGTGAAGCAAAAAAATAGGGATGTATTTTTAAAAATTTACTCTTTAATACGTCGATAATAAAAGAATTTGATATAAACTGCCAGTTTATTTGAGAGTATTTGATAAACAATTTAGTTTTATATTATTACGATGATACGGTTGTCCATTCCTTTAATTTTGGTAGATTTTTGATAATGTAGCAGGTACTATTTTTCTTTTCTAATATATTTTTTTTCAGGAATTCATTAAAAATCGTAGATGTGGTCTGTCTCTTGGACCCAATAAATGCAGATAATTCTTTAACGGAAAGTTTCAATGTAATGCTTGAATTATTTTCAATATTATTACCGTTTTGAGCCGCTGCAACCTCCAGTAAAAAAGAGGCTAATTTATTTTTACAACTTTTAAAAACAAGGTTTTTAATAATACGTCTTTCCATCACGGCACGTTGTTTCAAAGAAGCAATAACAGCTGTTGAGAATTTTTCATTTCTAAAAAAATGAGAGAATTTTTCTGCGTCAATAAGATAGACTTCACTCTCCTCTAAAAATTCGATGACACATGACTCTTCAGGGATAATGATATTGTCTTTAATTAGATAATATAAGATAAATTCTTCGTCATTTTCATAAATAATAGCTTTAGCTTTTCCACTTTTAAATACATAAAGTACCAGCGATTTATTGTCATAAGCAAGATTTCCCTTATGAAATTTCTTAATCGGAATAGATTTAAATTCATCATTTGAAAGAATAGATGAAAGATTAATTGAATCTATTCTTATTCTACTAGACTCCATTTTTAACCTTTTTGATAAGAATTAGCGTAGCATATCCTATGATTTCTGAAAGACATATAAATAAGTATGCTTCATAGCATTGTATATAAAATCCCATAAAATAGGCATTTAGATAATTCTATAAAAAGTGTCATATAGCTGACAGTATTTATTTTTGAGTTGTGCTACTATTTTTCCATAAAATTTAAAAGTAAATATATTTTTTAATATTAAATTTATAATATGAAAATATAGGTATGTCTTTGAATTTGAAAGTGTATATTTTAGGAAAGGATTGATATGAAAAAGTTTCAGACGACATGTCCATATTGTGGCACTGGCTGTAATATAGATTTATTAGTTGAAAACAATAAAATCGTCAAGGCAGAGCCCACAAAACATCATCATGTGAATGATGGTGAATTGTGCTTGAAAGGACTTTATGGTTGGGAATATGTCCATTCTCCAAGGAGACTCACCAAACCACTCATACGAAAAAAAGAGGGTGTTTTTTCAAAACAAGGTGAGTTGGTTGAAGTAAGCTTTGAAGAGGCATACGATTTTGTGGCTTCTCGCATGAAAGCTTCTGTTGAAGAATATGGCGCCAATAGCATCATGGGATTTTCTTCTGCGAGATGCACGAATGAGGACAATTACGCTTTTCAAAAACTCTTTAGAGTACTAGGAACCAATAATATAGATCACTGCGCTCGTCTTTGACATGGCCCTACAGTAGTCGGTTTGACTAAAACATTAGGCAATGGCACCATGACAAACGATCTTGCAGAGTTTGCTACCGATACAGACGTACTTTTTTTAATCGGAACCAATACCAGCGAATGCCACCCAATTATCGCTATGCAAATGTTGCGAGGATTAGAGCGTGGAGCTAAGATGATTGTCATTGATCCAAAAGAGACGGATATGGCCAAAAAAGCGGACATATTCCTTCAAATACCTGTTGGATATAATATTCCACTTCTTAATGCGATGATTCATCATATTATTGAAAATAATCTGTTTGATAGAGAATTTGTTGAAAATTACGCTGTTGGCTTTGATTATGTCAAATATGCAGTGAAAGATTTTACCCCTGAACGTGTTGAACAAGAGACGGGTATCGCGGCAAGTCTTGTGATAGAAGCGGCTGAAATGTACGCTCGTGCGGGTGCAGCTGCTATTTGTTATACCATGGGTATGACACAATTTATTGATGGAACTTCCAACATTTTCTCCCTCTCCAATCTTGCCATACTCACAGGAAACTTGGGTAAAAAAGGTGCAGGTGTCAATCCCCTTCGTGGACAAAACAATGTACAAGGTGCCTGTGATATGGGAGCCCTTCCAAACTGGGTACCTAATGGTGTGGTGAGCAGTGAAGCAGTACGTTTACATGTAAAAGACATTTGGGGATATGACATCAGCCCAAATATCGGCTATAAACTGACCGAAGTACCCCATAAAATAGAAGAGGGTGACATTAAATTCCTTTATGTCTTTGGCGAAAATCCTGTTATGAGTGATCCTTGGACAGAGCATTTTGTTGAAGCGGTTGCGCATCTTGAAACGATGGTGGTTCAAGATATATTTCTTACTGAAACCGCACAAAAAGCAGATGTTGTCTTGCCTGCTGCTACTTGGGGTGAAAAAGAGGGAACGTTCATCAATACTTCTCGTCGCATTCAGATGGTGGCAAAAGCTATTGAACCAAGTCTTGGCATTGAACCTGATTGGAAAGTCATCTGTCATATCGCACAAAGAATGGGCTTAGAAGGGTTTGATTTTTATAAACCAGAAGAGCTATGGGAAGAGGTTCAAGCACTGAATCCACACTTCTTTGGTGGTGCTACGTATCCTCGCCTCAAAAAAGAGAATGGTATTAGCTGGCCTTGCCCTGACGAGACCCATCCAGGAACACCTGTTTTGTATGAAGATAAAAAATCAATGTTGCCAGATGGCAAATTTAGATTAACACCTGTTATCTATACCGATGATAAAACCAAACGGGCTGAGCTTGAAAATGAACTTATTGCAAAACTTAATATTCCAAGTGACTATCCCGTAGGCTCTGGGGCACTCAGTGAAAAAGTGAATGAGCTTTATCCATGCCTCTTTACGACCGGTCGTAAAGTATATCACTATCATACGGGTACGATGACGAGGGAATGTAAACCATTGGAAATGGGCGCTGATTTTATGGGTGCTGCAATAGAAGTGAGTTTAGATATTGCAGAGGCGAGAGATTTGCAAGAAGATTGTTATGCCGTTGTTGAAAATAAACGTGGAAAGATTGCCGCAAAAGTAAAAATCAATCGAGATCTTCGTCATGGCACGATTTTTACGACATTCCATTATGCTGAAGCCGATGGGAATGAACTCGCAAATGCTGAAGATAAAGACCCGCTCTCTGGCATGAACCCTCTCAAAATGACAATAGCGGCAATTCGAAAAATTTCTGAAGAAGAGTATTTAATAGTTCGTAATCAGACAGATATGAATATGCATCCGTCCGAGCAGTATCGTACGGTAAGGAGATAAATCATGAATGAGTTAAGAGTCAATAAATTTGTTATTGCCAATCCTAAAGTGTGTATAGGATGTGCAACATGTATGGCTGCGTGTTATGAGTCGTCCTATAAGCGTGGAAAGTTGGCGGTTCCTCGCTTGATTGTGACACGAACCCTTAGTGGTACGATGCCAAATCAATGCCGACAATGCGACGATGCCCCTTGTGCAAACGTTTGTCCTGTTGGTGCATTACGTTTTGGGGAAAACAGCATCGAACTGCATGAAGAAATTTGTATCGGCTGTAAGATGTGCACACTTGCCTGTCCTTTTGGCGCTATTCGTGCGGGGGCTGAGATTATGCCTTCTATTAATTACACGATGGAGCCAAAATACAATTTAGGCTTGGAGTCAGAAATAGGGGCTAAAAGTATTGCCATTAAGTGTGACTTATGTAATGGTAGAGCAGAAGGTCCTTCGTGTGTTGAAGTTTGCCCAACAGGTGCATTAATGTTTATTGACGCTAGAAGCTTTGAAAATAAAGTTATTAGTGAAAAAGCAAATGGTAGTGTTGAAGCATTCGTTCAGCATATGATTAAATATACTTAATGAAGGATATGTGATGACAGATGTATATCTCTTATACGTACTAGGAAGCGTTGTTTCCCTTTTACTGTATAAATTTAATGCTATTGCATCTAAAATAGGCTTTGGTATCTCTACCATTGCCTCTGGATACGGTGCGTATTATTTTTTTATGCATATTGGCGAAAAAGCGCAGTTCACAACCAATATAGCACTGTTGTATAATCCAACCTTTTCGATTGATCCTGTTGGTAACTTTTTTTCTTTTGTCATAACACTGATCGCATTTGCATCATCCATGTATGCGATTCAGTATTCGCAGGGGTATGCGAATAAAGGAAGTCTGGGGGTTATGGCCTCATTATTCAACCTATTTGTACTGAGTATGCTGATGGTTGTTTCTGCATCCGATGTCTTTTGGTTCATGATTTGTTGGGAATTAATGACAATTATCTCAGCATTCTTGATTTGCTTTAATGACTCAAAATCTTCGATGAAAGCGATTATGGTCTATTTAGGAATCGCACACCTTGGTGGTATGTGTATTTTATCTGCTTTCCTCCTTTTAGCACATCAATCAGGTTCCCTTGAGTTTAGCTCTTTTGCCTCAATCCAAATGTCACCATGGCTTGCAAGCATTACGTTTTTGCTTGCATTCATTGGATTTGGCTCAAAAGCGGGTATGTTTCCTTTTCATGTTTGGCTTCCAAAGGCTCACCCTGCGGCACCTACGAATGTATCCGCTTTGATGAGTGGTGTTATGATTAAAGTGGCACTTTTTGGAATTATCAAGTTCTGCCTCTGGCTTCCTGTGATGCCATGGTGGGGGCTTTTGATTATTATCATTGGGGCACTTTCATCCCTCTTGGGTGTTTTATACGCACTCATTCAACACGATTATAAAGCGCTTTTGGCGTATCACTCTGTTGAAAATATTGGCATTATTTTATTAGGTCTTGGAACCGGTGTTTATGGTGTTGCCATCAATTCACCTACGTTAGCCACTGTAGGTTTTTTGGCGGGGCTTTACCATACCGTCAACCATGCCATCTTTAAAGGGTTACTCTTTTTGGGTGCCGGTAGTGTTTTACATGCAACACACACCAGAGAAATTGAAGCACTTGGTGGTTTGGCTAAAAAAATGCCATACACTGCTTTTGCGATGTTTATTGGTGTTATGGGTATTGCCGCCTTGCCGCCATTAAATGGTTTTGTGAGTGAATGGTTTACGTACCAAGGAATGATGCAAGGTGCGCTTGGAGAAGGAATTCTTCCTCGATTTATCTTTACATTTTCTGTTGTAGCGCTCGCTTTGACCGGTGTTTTGGTTGTCATCCACTTAAAACTCTATGCGGTTATTTTTGCAGGAACTCCACGTCATAAAGATATTTTTGATCAAGCCAAAGAAGCACCTATCAGTATGGTTCTAGGAATGATGTTCCTTGTTCTTGGCTGTTTTGCCTTTGGTATTGGTGCGAACATTGTGACCGATACGATTATGACAGTGGTTACCTCTTTTAGTGGTGCGTATCAAGCAGCACCAGCGGGTGGATACATCGCTTCTCCGATTGGATCAACCATCTCTCTTCCTCTCATTGCGATGATCATCTCAGGTGCAATGTCCTTACCATTCTTAATTATTGTCATCATGAAAGCCAATAGAACGAAGCCTCGCGAAACAGATCCGTGGGCATGTGGTTTCAAATACAGTAATCGTATGCAAATTACGGCAGGACCATTTACGGGGGATCTTAGACGTTTGATGGAGTGGTTATTTCAAAGTAAGCCAACCGTTGAAGATCAGGGTTACTTTAAACCCGTTATCTATACCGATCATCCTAAAGATATTTGGTGGAATATTTTTTATCAACCTGTTATCAATGCTGTGACATATGCAGTTGAAAAAATCGCAGTCATGCAAAATGGTAGCACAGGTGCTTATGCTGCTTATATTTTGGGAGGTTTATGTCTTTTCTTGGCCATAAGCCATCTCATATAGAAAGGTGAACCCATGAGTAGTCTATTTTTTATGATTTTACAAGTCGTCGTTATTATCCTTGTTGCACCATTTTTTGATGGTGTCGCAAGAGTGTTAAGGGCGAGATTACAATCACGCCGTGGTGCGCCAGATTTTTTCCAAACCTATCGAGATATTATCAAATATTTTAAACGAAGTCGTACCGTTCCACACTGTTCACACTGGGTATTTCGTTATGGACCTTACACATTATTTGGAGCAGGAGCTGCTCTTTTAGCGGTCATGCCTATTAGCTATGGTTCTCATACGTTAGCCGCTTCATGTTCGGATGTGTTTGTCGTACTTTACATTGCAGCGATGTTGCGTTTTATCTTTGGTGCAGCATCCATTGACTCAGGTAATCCTTATGCAGGTGTGGGCGGTAGTCGTGAGCAGATGCTTGCCGTATTTGTAGAACCGGTTATGATGACAAGCCTTTTGGTCGTGATGCTACTAGCGCATACGAGTAATTTGGGTGAGATTCAGGAGATGGTGAGAAGTGGTGTCATTGGATACCAAATTCCAGCATTTGC
Source organism: Sulfurospirillum diekertiae (assembly GCF_002309535.1). Taxonomy (GTDB): domain Bacteria; phylum Campylobacterota; class Campylobacteria; order Campylobacterales; family Sulfurospirillaceae; genus Sulfurospirillum; species Sulfurospirillum diekertiae. Next base: position 997,821 of record NZ_CP023275.1, read on the forward strand.
CGTTGCTTCCATCTCTTTCTTATGGGCAATGTATGTTGAGAGTGGCAGAAATCCTTATGACTTAGCAGAAGCCGAACAAGAGCTTCAAGAAGGCGTCTTAAGTGAGTATTGCGGTGCTGATTTTAGCATTGCACATGCTGGTTTGATTCTAAAACAGTTTGCCATGATTGGTATGTTCTTAACTATTTTTGAACCATGGAGTTTTGAAAATCCATTTTTAGCATTGATCGTCTTTGTCCTAAAAGCAGGTATTTTTTATGTCGCTGCAGTTTTTATCGACAACTTTGGACCACGACACAAGCTTCTTACAAGCTTTAGATCAAATGCAATAGCAGCGCTTGGTGTATCGTTTGTAGCGCTTGTCTTGTATGTTGTAGGAGCATAATATGATTGACCTATTAAGTCTTTTATCCATCGCAATGATTTTAACATCATTGATTGTTTTTGGACTCAGAAATTATAAAGCGGCGATTTTGACGTATGGATTGCAAACGGCACTCTTAGTCTCTATTTTTCTGCTTTTATCCACAACCCATTTGGCGGAGCAATTGTGTACATGGGCATTTATTGCACTTTTTACCAAAGTGCTGTTTATCCCTTTTATTTTGCTTCGATTGGTTAAAAAATTGGGTGTGGTCAGTGAAGATGAACCCGTGGGCGGCTTCTTTGTAAGCCCTATTATTGCCATCAGTTTTTCACTAGCGATTGCAATGTCGGTTTACCCTATCTACATGAAATTTTCTTTGATTCATGAGAGCATTCCACTCATTGCCTCCATTACGATTTTTATGATTGGCATTTTTGGTTTCATTTTGCGAAATTCCGTCATTAAACAGATTTTGGCGTATTGCATGTTTGAAAATGGCATTCATCTCTCTTTAGCGTTAATGGCGTACAACTCACCTGAAATTGCGGAGCTTGGAATCTTAACAGATGCTATCTTTGCCGTCATTATCATGTCAGTGCTCGCTCAAAGATTTCATCATTATTTTGGTTCTTTAGACGTTTCTAAAGCCACTGAATTGAAAGGTTAGGGAAGAAACATGGACATGCAACAACTCTTTACATTACTTTTAGCGGTACCTGTCTTGGCATCGCTTATAATCTGGTTTGCGCCGACTCAATTTAAGCTTCTCAGCACTTTACATGTAATCGCTTCAATGGCGAGTTCAGCGCTTGCTTTAAGCGCAGTTATGAAAGTGATGAATGGCAAAATATTTTTTGCTTTTCACGACATGCTGTTTATTGATGCTCTGGGTGGCGTCTTTTTGTCTCTCATTGGTGTGACAGGCTTATTGGTCAATTTATATTCTGTCAAATACATGCAATGGGAAGTTGAAAAAGGCGAAATCACTGCCAAAGATGCCAAACTCTTTTTTGCGCTTTCGCATCTTTTTGTCTTTACGATGACGTTTTCAGTCCTTGCGAACAACATAGTATTGATGTGGGTTGCGATTGAAGCGACAACGTTGTCATCCGTTTTTATGGTTGCCTTGCATAAAGGCAGAAAATCAACGGAAAGTGGCTGGAAGTACATTGTTATATGTAGTATTGGTTTAGCGTTTGCACTTTACGCAACGGTTTTACTTTACAGTGCAGGGTTTGCCGTTATTAAAGACAGTCATAGCATGATGCTTTGGAGTACCTTGATGGCACATGCGAAAGAGATCAATCCAGACATTTTAAAACTCATTTTTGTCTTTGCACTCATTGGTTTTGGAACCAAAGCGGGACTTGCACCTACACATACATGGTTACCAGACGTTCACTCTGAAGGTCCAGCACCTGCGTCTGCGATGCTTTCTGGTATTTTGCTTAAATGCGCGATCTTAGGGCTTATTCGTTACTACGCTATTGTGGGAAATTCAATGGTCGGTTTTGAGTATGTACAGACGGTAATGCTTATCAGTGGTCTTTTGACCATCTTTATCGCGGCACTCTTCTTGATGCGTCAACACGACGTTAAACGTATGTTTGCGTATCACTCCATTGCCCACATGGGGGTCATTGCGTTTGGTTTAGGTGTTGGTGGATTTGTCGGTCTTTTTGCCGCACTCTTTCATGCTTTAGCACACTCTGTCACCAAAGCACTCGCTTTTTGTATCACCGGTAATATGGTTCAAATTTATGGAACCCGTGATATGACCAAAATGGGTGGACTCATTAAAATCGCGCCTATTACGGCTATTTTATTTGGTATTTCTATCTGTTCCTTGGTCGGTGTACCCGGTTTTGCGATTTTCGTGAGCGAATTTTGGATGGTGCAAGAGTCCTTTAATACGGCACTTTACATCCCTGTCATTTTATTTATCATCGGTTTGATCATTATCTTTATCGCAGACTTTTCGCATTTCTTTTTGGCAACATTTGGTGAAAGCCAATCAAAAATTCTCTCTCGAGAAGTTGCTTGGAGTGCGAATTTACCACTAATTGGTCTTGCGGCACTGATCATTATATTTGGCGTATTCTCTGTTGAGGGATGGGTCACATTGCTTAACAGCGCAGTCAAAATTATCGTTGCGGCATAAGGAGAACACGATGCTTAAAGGTGAAATTTTTATTAATCAAGTGAAACAAAAAATAACGATTCAAAGTGTTGAAAGGCAACCTGAAGATCAAATTACCATTACCGTGGATCGCAATGATCTTCCTGAAGCGGTCAGGATGCTCTATTACGATATGGGTGGTTGGCTTTCAACCATGATCCCAAATGACGAGCGACAACTCAATGGTAATTTTGCTCTCTATTATGTTCTTTCCATGGAAGGTGGAAAGATGACTGCGGAGGATGAAGTTGCCCAAGATGAAAAATGTTGGATTACCGTAAGAGCCCTTGTTCCAGCGGCAGATCCTACCTTCCCCTCCGTTACATGTAAAGTTCCAGCAGCGGTGTGGTATGAGCGTGAAGCATTCGATCTTTTTGGTCTTCGTGCCATTGGATTACCCGATCCAAGACGTTTAGTCCTTGCAGATGATTGGCCAGCTAATCTTCATCCTTTGCGCAAAGATGCAATGGATTATAGGTACCGACCTGATCCTGTGGCTCATCAAGATGAACCCGATTATGAGTTTATGCACCCAAAAGGCTCAGGGGGTGTTGTAGATGTTCCTTTGGGACCCTTGCATATCACCAGCGATGAACCGGGGCATTTTAGATTGTACTGCGATGGCGATACGATTATTGATGCGGACTTTAGACTTTTTTATCAACACCGTGGTATGGAAAAGTTAGCAGAAAATAGAATGAACTACGATCAAATGGGTTATTTGGCAGAGCGTGTCTGTGGTATTTGTGGGTATGCCCATGCCATTTCATGTATTGAAGCGGCGGAACGTGCGATTGGTTTAGAGATTCCCCTTCGTGCTCAAGCGATGCGTGTCATCTGTTTGGAAATTGAGAGATTGCACTCACATCTTTTGAACATTGGTCTTGCGTGTGAAGTGACAGGTAATGTCAATGCGTTTATGCACATCTTTAGAATTCGTGAGTTTTCGATGGAGCTCGCACAATTTGTCACAGGTGGTCGTAAAACCTATGGCAATGTTGTCATGGGAGGACTTCGTCGTGATATGAGTGGCGTGGAGATCAAGAAGAGTTTAGACCTCTTAAAAATCATCGAGAAGCAACTCAAAGAGGTTTGGGAAGCGGTTATGGATGATAGCGCTCAAGTGGGTCGTTGGAAAGGTGTCGGTATCTTAGATCCAAAAGTTGCACGTGACTTTTCTCCTGTTGGTCCGAATGTTCGTGGTAGTGGATTTAAACGCGATTCTCGTTATGACCATCCGTATGATTTCTTCGACAAAATTGAATTTAATGTGGCTGTTGAGCATGGTTGTGATGTATTTTCTCGTGAAATGGTTCGTTATCGAGAACTGTTAGAGTCTATCTCTATTATTCGCCAATGTTTTGAAATGATGCCAGGTGGTCAGACGATCATCTCTCCACAAACCATGATCAAACCAGGGGCTTATGCGCTTGGTAATGACGAAGCGCCCAGAGGTGAGAATATGCACTGGATTATGCACGGCAATGCTCAAAAAGTGTACCGCTGGAGATGTCGTGCGGCAACGTACAATAACTGGCCATCCCTTCGTTATCAATTTAGGGGCAATACCATTGCCGATGCGGCTTTAATTGTCTGTTCTTTAGATCCATGTTACTCCTGCACAGAGCGTGTAACAGTTGTGGATGTTAAAAGCAATAAGTCAAAAGTGCTCACCCATCAAGATTTGAAACGTTATTCTCAAACCTTGAAAAATTCTCCTTTAAAAAATATGTAGGAGTATGTGATGAAACTATTAGATATGACACGAAAATACGGTAATGCAACCTATGGTTATCCCTTGGAACCCTATGAAGTTCCAGAAGGATTCCGTGGGAAGCCTTCGTATGATTATGAAAAATGTATTGGCTGTACTGCGTGTGCAGTCGCTTGTCCTTCCAATGCGATCAATGTCAAACTCAATGCAAAGAAAGACAAATTGGTTTGGGAGTTTGACTGTGCGAGGTGCATTTTTTGTGGGCGTTGTGACGAAGTATGTCCTACCAATGCCGTCATGCTCTCCAAAGAGTTTGAAATGGCAGTCAAGTTTAACAAAGAAGACTTGAAGGAGAGAGGTGAGCTTGAGTTGCAGCATTGTGAGGTTTGCCACAAGCCATTTACGACTAAAAAACTGATTGCTTATGATCTTGAACGCCTCAAAAGAGTAGGGTGGAGTGAAGAGACACTTGATGCAAAAACGCATTACATTCGTACGTGTCAAGAGTGTAAAAAGAACATTGTGGTTGAACAGACTAATAGATCGTTTGGAAAGGCTCAAAAATGAGTAAAACATATATTGTGCCCGATGAAATAGCAATAGCTAATTCCGTAGAAGCAAAATTAGAGCACCTTAAAAATATCAAAGGAAGCTTTAGTGTTTACAGAGTGGATTGTGGCTCATGCAATGGGTGTGAGATCGAAATTTTTGCGGCGATTACCCCAATGTGGGATCCTGAACGTTTCGGCTTTAAGTTAGTGCCAAGTCCAAGGCATGCGGATATTTTAGTGTGTACTGGGCCTTTAACACGTCAGATGTACTATCCACTTTTACGTGCGTATGAAGCGACACCTGATCCTAAAGTAGTGGTTGCTATTGGTGCATGTGGTAGCAGTGGTGGTATTTTCCATGATGCGTACAGTGTTTGGGGTGGTATTGATAAAGTGATTCCTGTGGATGTGTATATCCCTGGATGCCCGCCACACCCCGCAACCATTATTCATGGTTTGGCAACGGCTTTGGGAATTTTGGATCAAAAATTATCATACAAAATTCATGCAAATGGTTCCAATCAATCACCTGTAATCCAAGAGTCTCTCTTGGGTGATGTTTTATTTGAACGTGATGTCTTAGCGGAAGCAAAACTGTTGATGGGTTATCTTTTTGGACGCAAACTATACGACAAATACATCGCAGCACTCAAAGAGTCTCCAGACATTAAAGATACCGTCAAAACACGTATAGCAATGGAACGTTTGACGCGTGAAGAAGAAGACAAAAGGTATCAAGAGTGTATGCAAACGATTCATAATAAAATTTACCTTTCTCACATGCGAAAGTTTCAAGCCATTGATGATGGTGATCGTATGGATTTAAAAAACAATTAGAGAGATGAAGGAAATAAGATGATTAATGTATGCAGATTAACCAGAAGACATACCGATGCTACTTCTCAAAATATGCCTAGAGAGTTAGAACAGGTCAAAATCTTTTCCCTCAGTATCGGGCATGGAATTGGAACGGTTGATTTTGTGGAAACGATTGAAACGATTGAAGAAGATGAATATGATCAAATGTTGAAGGAGTGTGGAGAGTATGCCCAATTCAAGTTAGGAAATTTGAGTCAATATTTTGAAATAGAAGTTTTTCCCGAACATGCACAGAAACTACATCATGAAATGCCAGAGTGCTTTTTAAAAGAGCTTTTTGGAACACTGCATGAAGGGTATGTCATTTTAAGGAAAAGTTTATGAAGAAAGCACTTTTAACCATTGGAAACACGTTACGCGGAGATGATGGTGTCACAACATATCTAGGACATCTTGTCGAAAAAGAAAAAATAGGGTGGAACGTCTTTTATGGAGATGACACTCCTGAGAGTCAATTTCATGCCTTGCGAGCATTTTCTCCCGATGTTATCGTGGTTGCAGATGCAATGACAGGTATAAACGTAGGGAGTGTTGAGGTCATTGATATTAGCGATGATCGCGATTACATGTACTCAACGCACAATTTACCGATGCCTATACTTTTAAGTTATTTAAGGGGCTTTTGTGGTGTTGTCCTTTTTTTAGGACTCAATGTAGATATTGAAAAGGTACTCGAAATAAACCCTTCACTTTCAGAAGAGGCACAAGCAACCGCTCGAAGAGCTTTAATCAAAATGCTTGAAATAGATGCAATTTTCGATGAACAAATGATTAGCTAAAGGAGTTTAGTATGTTATCACCAGCAGAAACAGCACAGTCCTTATCAGGAGGACTTAGACATAAAGCATTAATGCCTTTAATCAGTGTTACTTTTTTATCGATCATGGCGGGAAGTTCAATTGCCTTAGGTGACGTTTTTTGGGCACATTCAACCGTCGGTGTTGCCAAAGCAGCGGGACCTGGTATCGCCAATTTTATTGGTGGTATTGCCTTCTCCGTTGGTTTGATGATGGTTGTCTTCTTTGGAGGGCATCTTTTCACAAGTTCTGTCATGTCAGGTGTTTCAACCTACGATCGCAAATTACCGATTGGTAAAATGGCCGCTTATTGGGTTTGGGTTTGGGTTTTTAACTTTGTTGGTGCGCTTTTGACGGCTTATATGTACTATGAATCTCGTTTACCTCTCAATTATGATGGTGAGATTTTAAAGCACTTTGTTGCACTCGGGGCTGGAAAAATGACACTTAGTTTTGAAGCAGCCTTTATCCGAGGTATTTTTTGTAATGTTTTTGTGTGTATGGCTATTTGGGCTTCTACTGCTGCTGAAGATACTGCCGGTAAAATCCTTGCTATCTGTTTTATTGTCGGCGCCTTTGTTGCTTCTGGATATGAGCACTGCGTTGCCAACATGTTTATTGTTTCCGAAGCTCTTTTTGCAAAAGCACATTATCTTCTCGCGGTAGGGGGTGATATGGAAGCACTTTCTCATTTGACGCATACCTCCATTGCTAATCTTGAAGCGCTGAATATAACAAACTTTTTTGTTAAAAATTTACTTCCAGTTACCTTGGGCAATATCTGTGGTGGTCTTTTCTTTGTTGGATTAATTGGATTCATGTCGCATAAACCAGATATGAATCATTAATGCAAAAGCCCTCTTTTGAGGGCTTTTACAAAAATATAAAAGCGAGAAATGACAATGTTTGAGCAAGAACTTAATGTCAAAAGAAATCAAAGGGTTCACTCTCATGTGATGCGTGAGACTCTTTTTATCTCCCTTTTAGCCATGTATCCAATGGCTAAGGAAGATGGCATTAAAAGTTACTCTACGCAGACTACAGATAGAGGTTCGTACGATAAGTTTTATCACTACAGTGTTGATAAAAATAAACGTCAAAAAATAGAGCTATGGAATAAAAAATATGCACTCAATTCATGCTTTTAAATCTTTACATGTAAAGATCTTTTAATAGGAGAAAGTGCACTAACTTTTGATAGCAAATATGCCAATTTTGCATATTTGCAAGAGGAGGAGTGGATGTAATGAAACCTGAACAAATAAGTCAAAAAATTAAATGAATGAAAGGAAAAAAATGAGTACATCACGTGTTATATGTCCTTATTGTGGAACTGGATGTAATGTTGATTTACATGTAGAAAACAATAAGATCATGAGTGCAAATGGTACCAAAGACCATCCTGTTAATGACTCACAGTTGTGTCTTAAAGGACTTTATGGTTGGGATTATGTTGGAGCGAACGATCGGTTGAAAAACCCATTGATTCGCAAAAAAGATGGACAATTTTCCAGAGATGGAGAATTTGTAGAGGCTTCATGGGATGAGGCACTTGATTTGGTTGTTTCCAAATTTAAAGAATCCATTGAAAAATATGGCAAGCGTTCTATCGCAGGTAACTTCTCAGCACGTTGTACATTGGAAGAAAATTATGTCTCACAAAAATTGATGAGAGTTGCCATAGGAAACAATAACGTAGACCACTGTGCTCGCGTTTGACATGCACCTACAGTAGCCGGTTTGGCTAAAACAATAGGTAACGGTGCAGCAACCAACAGCTTTACAGAAATTGGTTTATACAGTAATTGTATCTTAATGATAGGCTCAAATCCAGAGAATGGTCATCCGATTGCGGCGATGCATATTCAAAGAGCATTAGATCGTGGTGCTAAACTGATCGTGATTGATCCAATATTAACTGAAATGGCACAAAAAGCGGATGTTCATATCCAATTACCACCTGAACATAACATTCCAATTATCAATGCTATGCTTCATTACATCATTGCCAATGACTTATGTGACAATGAGTTTATTGAAAAATATACTACGGGATTTGATTACGTTAAAGAGACCGTCAAAGAGTATAGTCCTGAGTTTGTCTCTCACATGACAGGCGTACCTCAAGCGTTAATTGAAAAAGCGGCGCATTTGTATGCGACGATCAAACCAGCCGCACTTACCCATGGTATGGGTGTCACTCACTTTAATCATGGTGTTGGCAATGTCTTTGATGTATCGAATTTATTTTTATGTACCGGTAATATTGGAGAACTTGGTTCTGGGGATTATCCGCTTCGTGGACAACAAAATGTTCAAGGTGCCTGCGATATGGCTGTACTTCCCAACATTTTCCCGAACCTAAAACCTGTGACAGATCCAGAAGCACGCGCATTTTTTGAAAAAATGTGGGAGTGTAAACTGGATGATAAAATTGGCGTGCATAAAACACAAGTGCCCGATGCGATTATGAGTGGCGAAGTGAAAGTGTTCTATACCATTGGTGAAAACCCAGTAATTTCAGAGCCTAACACCAATCACTTCTTAAAAGGGTTAGCGCATCTTGATTTTTATGTCGTTCAAGATATCTTTTTAACCGAAACCGCACTCAAAGCAGACGTGGTGCTTCCTGCGGTATGTGGTCCAGAAAAAGATGGTTGTTATGCCAATGCAGAACGTCGTGTTCAACGTAACCATAAAGCCGTTGATGCGGTGGGTAATGTGAAACAAGATTGGCAGATTATTTGTGAAATTGCAAAACGTCTGGGTGCTAAAGGCTTTGATTATAAAAATCCTGAAGAGATTTGGGAAGAGGTCAGAGTTGCCGATCCTGCACGCTATGGTGGTATGAGTTATGATCGTTTAGAAAAAGAGCATGGTTTGCATTGGCCGTGTCCAACATTGGTTCACCCTGGTACGCCTTCGATGTATATGGATAAAAAATTCTATACACCGGATCAAAAAGCACGTTTTGCACCGGTTGTGTTTGTGGATGATAAAAGCAAAATACCAGCGGCGCAAAAAGCGTTGGCTGAGAGGTTAAAACTTCCTGAGGGCTATCCGCATATGGCAGGTTCCGTGGATGAAAAAGCCGATAAAGAGTATCCAATCGAGCTTTTAACGACTCGAAAAGTGTACCAGTATACGGTCGGTACCATGACACGAAAATCTCCTGCACTTGAGTGTGGAGCTGATCTTCACGGCCCTGCGGCTGAGATCAATCCAATAACTGCGGCAGAGTATGACGTGGAAGAGGGTGATTTTGTAGCGATTGAAAGCAGGTATGGTTCGATTGCCATTAAAGTTGAAGTCACCGAAGTTGTGCCTAAAAATGTGATGCAGATGGCATTTCACTATTGGGAGGGACACTCCAATGAGCTCACCAGTAATGGTGTCGATCCTATCTCGTTAACGCCAACCTACAAAGCGGCGGTGAAGATGAAAAAGATCACGTCAGAGGAGTATTTTGCGACGCTGATGGAAAAAAGAGAGAAGTTTTATTCTCAAAAAATTATCTATTACGACGCGCATCATCATTAAGCCTTTAACAATGTGAGATACAGTCTGTATCTCACATGTTGAGTGTGATAGTGTATTAGATGATCTCTTGCAAAAAATCAAATTTAAATTCAAGGGGAAAAAGAGACGATTTTCACGTCAATTTTTTTATAAGCTTTGTTGCGTTAACATACTTCAAAATCAGATTCTTAAAATTATGTTAAATAATAAAAATAATAAAGATTATATGATGAATGTCAAGGGGTAAAGGGTGTTTTTTTGAAAGATTTTGATTTTTTTGAAGTTTTAAGAGGAAAGAGGCTTTTAAGCCTCTAACCTTGTTTTTGAGCGAATTGAGTGATAAGCATATCGAGCTTAGCATCAATTCTAACGATCATTTCGTGCTTTTCTTTTGCTTCGTTTTGTTTTTCCCATAGGTTAACGACATCCAACTCTAAACGTTTTACTCGTTCTTTAAGAGTTGCGATAACTGTAACAACTACGACAAGCTGACAACCAACAGCCAAACCAAAAGACAACCACTCTTGAAAAGTCATTACGCTACGCTTCTCATGCTGATGATTGAGATATTATCCGCTTTGACACCGTTAAATGTCAAACCAGTAAGAGCGGTATAAATTTCATCTTCACTTTTGTTTGATTTAACAGCCATTGAAAGATACGTTTTTAACCCCAGAGTGTTTGAGATCACAACATTTACAAGATTGTAAGGTGATGGTGTATCCGTACCAGTTGTGGAATTTAAAGCATATCCAACATATTCGCCTTCAAGAAAAGAAGCACAAAAAGCACTTGCAACCGTATCATCGCATGGAAGATTAAACGAACTTGTTTTTGCACCAAGTTTATTTTTAATTAATGTTTGTCCCATTGTTATGCCTCTTTCTTGTCATAGAATAAGTTTGAATAGTCACATTTTGTTGAAGACTTAAAGCTCTCATCAAATTGACCGATCACAGCCGTTTGAATTTCAGCGAAAGATTTTGTAGCTTTAACGTGAGGAATAGACACGCTAGCACTTTGTCTTTGACCGCTAAGATATTTTTTGCCTACACTAAACTTTTTAGCGTTGAGAACCGCAGGATTAGCAGTTGTGCCACCCTCAAATTTTTGCTCATAAAAAGATAATTCACCCTCTAAGATTGCGCCTAAAGTTGTCATATCCGCCACACTACCTGAAGCCGAAACAGTATTGACGTTTCTACCGGCAATTTTTTGTTTGATCATTGGTTTACCTTTGCGTTTGATTTTGTTTTGCAAAACATGGGAAGAAGTTTAAAAGTTTTTTTGAAATGTCAATATAGGTGTTTCAAAACAACGAAAAGAAGAGACTTAGAGATAAGTCATATTGACATTTCATTTTTAAAATTATCATTCAAATCATATTTAAGATAAAAAAAGGGGGAAAAATGGCAGTATCTGCAACAGATTGTCAAACGTTTTTAAAAAGTAGTTTTGGATTAAAAAATGTCACGAGTACAACATTAAGTGAGTTACGATGTCTTACATGTGGAAAAATAGCTTATCAATCAGGGAGCTACGTTTATTGTAAAAGCAATATAACGGCACACAGAAAAACAAACCTAGATTATGCAATAGCTATCACAAAAAATAAAGCCGACCTAGTAAAAGCTTTAGAAAATTATACATTTACAGATACAGCAATGTAAAAGAGAGGGAGCTCACGCTCCACCGCTTAGTCACTTAACGATTGTTGAGATATAAAAGCAAAGAGCGGGCTTTTAAGGTGGAGTTTGTGAAATTTTATGTATTTTTGAGAGTGTTTGGCGTTCGAATCTGCCACTCAGTTTAGACGTGTGTTTTGGCGCAAAGCGCACTTTTTGGTCGGGGCTATCATTAACCAAAAGTGGGACATAGTCCCATTCTTGGTTAATGCCCCTTATACCCTAGCGGGTGGCGGGAGCTTTATTTTTAAAGCTTTAACTTTGTTAAGTTTGGATTCTGCGTTTGACAAAGAGAAAGAGAGGCGTGAGCCTACATGTAGGCTAATCTCTAAGACCTTTTGAACAATCCAGTCACAATGCTTGTTATGTTAAAACCACCTACCTCTAAATGGTTACGACATGAAAGAGCTATATCACCCTCATTTTTATTTAACTTGACATTATTAAGCACGATCTGATGACTCATATTTGCATTCGTTTTAATAATGCCTTTGAATACAGCCCAGTAACCGAAATCATCTATTGGAGATTGAGTATCATCCGAGTATTCTATCTTTAAAATCTCACTCACTTTCATGGTCGTTAATTCATTAAAAAAAGCTAGACAATCGGCTACACTTTTAGCTTCAACTTGATTTGTAATCGTTCTACGTCCTTGTTTTAATTGCACTCTATAAATTGGCATTTTTACGCTCCCAACATTGTTGATATTCTTTTTACATACTCTTTGGATAATTCACAATCTTTTAAACCATTTTCATTAGTATCAACACCAAGAACACGACAAGCTTCTTTTAAAGTTAATGGAAGATCAGAATAAACAGAACCACCAAGCATTGCAACAACTCTTTCAACATAAAGAAATCCAAGTTTACAACCACTTAAACCATTTTCAGAAGTATCACAACCTAAAAGTGAGGCTATAGTTTTAATATTACTCAACTGATTAGATGATGGAGTACCACCAAAAATTTTAACAATTGGAGCGAAATCAGGATAACAACAAACAACAGGAGGCAAAACTCCATAAACCGTCCACTCATCACCCTTACAATAATAATAACCATCTATTTTATAAACTTCAGAAATTATTTTTATAACAGTTTCACCGTCATTACCAATAAAAGCAAAAGCATCTTCAAAAGTATCAAAAACAACTAAAGCTGAATTACGGAATAAGGGATATTCCGCATTTAGATTAAAAATAACATATTTACCAAGAGCAGACAATAAATAATTATAAGACTCTTCATAACTAACACCCATAAAAGAAGTAAAATAACCCCTAATATAATTAGTAAAAAAAGAACAAAGCATTAAACCATGTTTAGAATCTTTTAAAAAAGGATTTCCAGCACTTGGAAAACGAGAAATACCAAGACAAGAAAGTGCGGGTAGTGAATTCAAAAAACCATGAAGATAACAAAAACCAACACCATAAAAAGATGTTTTAAAGAGAGGAACATCGGAATCTAAAAAAAAACTATCAAAAATAACATCATTTTTAAGAATAGGTTTAACCCCAGTATAGGCAGGCTGAAAATAATCATATGAATCATAATATGGAATAGTAGAAGATGACATAAAAAACTACTTATTATGAACATATGCAAGAGCATTAATTAAATTCATAAATTCTTCACTTAGACCAGTTAATTTGCCGTTAGAGTCTTTTGTATACATAAAGTCGGCTGCTTTATTAAGATCGTTTACATCAAGAACGGAAGCAGTATCACGTCCAAGAATTTTCTTCATGAGAGTAGTATCCTGAGCAGTAAATGACTTTGTGAAAAGCTTAAACATTAAAGTCTCATTGTAACGTGATGCCATATTATTACCTAAGCCCATGTGGAGATTTTCACGATTATAGAGGGAGTTTTTGGTATCAGTCACAGCAGATAAAGTATCAAAAGAAGATGAATTATGATTAAATTGTGAAGTCGTTTGAGCACTAGCTTTAAAACCCTGATGATTAACGATTATCTGACCAGTGATTAAATTCTCTTGATTTGAACTTTGAAAAAAGCCCATTTTACGAAAAAGTTTAACACCTTTTAAATTTCTATATTTTGCCAAACCTTTTTTTATAGGATTAAGCAAAAGAAGAGGAATTAAAATTTCAACTTTTTCAAAAATCTTTGCAATAAGAGCTTCCTGAGCACGAACAGCATACATGATAACACCAAATACAAGAACATTCATAGAGCTTTCAATAGCTTCTTTAATTATCGGATTATCAATATCTTTAGTAAATGCTTGAATAATCTTTTTAGACTCATCGTATCCAACCATCATAATGATTGTTTCAAAAAATTCCTCAGCAGAATTTTTCCCAACTTGTTGAACAGTTCCCGACATTTAACACCTCGTTTTTTCGAGAATGTTAAAAGTATTTTTAAAATGTCAATAGAGGGGAGAGAAAAGAACGAGAGAGACGAATGTTAAAAAAAGATTAATGATAATTTAAGAATAGTAAACAGCCTAAAAAAAGGCTATTTACTTAAAAGATTTATCTTTTGAAAATTGGTTGATATCTTCTTTACCACCCATCATATGATATTGTTCAATCATAATATCAGAAGAAGCGTGAGGAGGAGTATAAAAATAATACCTAATACCAATATAAGAAAAAATAACAATTAAAACATAAAAAAATAATAAATAAATTTTTCTTTTAATTCTTTTTTTTCTTTATTAGATGAAAATTGTCCTTTTATCATGTTGGCGTACCCCCATTCTAGTAATAAATTCAGACATAATATCAACACTACTATCATAACCAAAAATAGAGGATATATCAATAGGCGAAAATAAGTCTATATCATAATCATCTAATTCAAGATTTTTTTCATCTGTTTGATTAATAGCTGTAACTGCATTTTTAACCAAACTAGCCTCACGAGGAGACATATCAAAAAGAACATTCTCGTCAATATCCTTAACGGTTGTTGGTGTTCTTTGATAAACTCTTGCCTCTACCTCGTTTGATCTGTGACTAACTTCGATCTCACGAGGAGACATACCGACAACACTATCAGACTCTAAGATGGTCGTTTCGATTGGTGACTTTGCGAATTCATTAGCTTCAGCAATATATGAATTTTTGGAAGCTTCAATCTGCAACGGTGTCATACCTGAAAGGTTTGTTGCTTCGAGTACACTATTATCTAAAGCACTCGTTTTAAACTGATAGTTTTTCATCATAGCAAGATTTTTTTGATTTAAAATTTCTTGCGCAGTCATCTTTGTGTCGCCCACTTCGGTTGTAGCTTCTTTATCTTTTTTAGCTTGATCTGCTAAATCTTTATTAAGAGTATAAGATTTATCCATAAAACCTGTAGCAATATCCATGTATTTTAATAACCCATACATGTAATCATTAAAAACATCAAACTTCGAGCCAAAAGTAGAGGTTAATGTGCCTATAGAAGTAACCAAAGATTTAGTATTCTGAGTTAAAACAGATGGCAAAGTAGCACCACTAGGAGGAGGAACTAAAGCATCTTGTTGACGAGTAAGATAATCCTCTAATTTACCCATATTTTCCAAAGTATACTTAAGATTTTCAGCTTCTTGTTGTTTATTTTTAGCCTCTTTTAAATCATCACCTGAAGCAGTTTTCATATATTCAGACAATAAAGTATAAGCAGTACTAAAAAGATCAATAGCCACCTTTGTCTTACCTGAAATTTTAGACATAGAAATAGCACTTTCAAGAGCAGACATCGCAACTTCTTTACTAGTAGGAAGATTAGGTCTAAAATTAGTGTTATTTACGGGCGTAGAAGAACCCGAAGGAACTTCAACACCAGGAATAGTGGAAGGAGTAGACGGTTGAGTATCAACAGTACGATTAACCGAACCTGCACCAGACCAACCACCCATTATGAATCCTTTAACGTAAGCAAGAAATGAGGAGCTAAAAGAATTTTACCATTTTGAGAAAGCTTATAAATAACAGAACTACCCTGAAGATCAACAGCGGGATAAGACCATAATTGCTGAGAAGCCTCAACAACATATTCACCTTTACGAGCCGAAACAGTTACAACCGTGCCATTAGGATAAGCACCAAAATTACCATCAAGATCAGGAACAGAAAAACCATTTGATGTGACACCACCAGTAATATGGGGAGAACTAGGTAATTTAGACATTGCAGAGGCATCAATTACAAAATCAACATATTGAAAATTTTCACCAGAAGTAAAAATAAAACTATTACGATCAGAAGAAAGAAATACTTGAAAATTAGATCCCAAAATTGTTTTTGAATAATTAAAAATATTATCAACAAAAGAAACAACAACAAAATCTAAATATTCAAGATTATTAGTCTCCGTATTTTGCCCTTGAATAAAAAAAACTAAATCACCTAAACTAACATCAACAGTAGTACCATCAAAAAGAGTAAAAGAAGTATTTATAGGGGCAATAGACAAAACTGCATTAGTAGGAGCATACATAAAAACCCCCTTACTTCATAATTGCAACTGTTTTGTCAAACAGTACATCAAGAGACTGGATAGAAACAAGAACGAGTTTTAAATTATCATCGTTAACCTCTTGTTTAAGCTCTTTTTTTTGCAGATAATCTGAAAGAATTTCAGAACAACGAGTAAGACCAATAACATCATTTTTTAACACTTCGTTATTTTGAAGTGTAGTATCTTGATTAAGCGTTTCCACCACCTGAGAAGCAACAATAAGACCACCACCAATAGCGGGGTTGAAAGCCGTAGCAACTTGACCGACACCTCTTAAAACACTAGACCAGTCGTATCCTTGTAATTTTTTTAAATCCATTTTTTTTCCTTATTTCATAATTATTAGTATAGGATTTGGTTTTGACAAATCCATATCACAATGAATAAACGTGTCGTAAAGCAAAACACGTTTAAAACCTACTTTTAACAGAGCCGAAACAATGCTAAATCGAACACTATCGCTAGGAGTGGAAATATCCACAGCCAAACCTTTTGTATGTGCACTATCTGTTACACCCCCTACATCTTTATTATGTTTTTTACAACGACAACCACAGTTAATTTTAAAAGGAATATTTGCCCATTGACGAGCAGTATCCAACATATAAACAACATCATCATTGATATTATTAAGACCACAACCACACTTACATGTAAACTCTTCTTTTTTGAAGTGTTCAACCATTAACCAATCAATCATTTTTTAACTCCTTTAAAAATACATTTATAAGATCAGGACACAAGATAAAAAAACCTAAAATACAATCGAAATAAAAATCTTCATTTTGTTTCATTTTTTACAATCCTATTTGTTGCTGCAAAGTCACAGCAGATTTTTGTCTATTTCTTTGCGCTCGTTTACGGCAAGAAAAATCATAATATTTACCTCGCTGCTGAGTCACAATTCGACCGCAACCACATTCACAGATTTTATTATCCTGTTGAGTCACACTTATTCCATCCAGGTCAGTCACAGCTTTTGCAAGTGCTCTACCAATACAAAGAGGAACACCGTTACCTACAGCTCTTTTTTTACCTTGCACGTTAAAACTTTTTAAGTCGAAATCATCTTCTAAGCCTTGCAATTTACAAAGTTCTCTAAAAGAACGGCTATCATTTGCAAGTGCACAATGTTCAAATTTCTGTGATCGATCAGTCACGTTTTTTCTTTCAATTTGTAGGTATTTATTCTCTTTATGACCGAATTGAATGTGGCGCAGCCGAGTCACGTTTTCATACCAAGATTGGTTAATGTCAATTCGCTGATGTGAATATCCATCAATTTGAATATTAGGTACACCACTCACATTTTCTAAAAGATACCAGGACGAGTCACACTCTGTGACTATACGTATAAAATTTAAAATCATTTGGTAACCGTATGAATCTTCTAAAGCCGGTCGGTCACGTTTCATAAGAGAAAAATCAGGGCAAGGAGTACCGCCAATTACTCCATCAAATTTACCTTTAACACCTGTAAAGTCACGGATATCAAAATGCTTACCTAGAATAATGTCACCTGCACTTACAACACAAAAACCAGCTTCTTTAAATGCACGATCTAGTAAGCCAATGCCTGAACATAGAGAGAGGACTAATTGCATTTTATGCTCCAATAAATTTAGAAAAATCTTGCATAAACCAATCATGAACGCCTACACCCTCGTCATGTAAAGCGTTATATGTTTGATCAATAGTGTCAAAAACACGATTCACAAAGTAATGTTTATTTTGTTGCATTTTTTCATCATCTAAATCTTTGACCTCAAAACGATTAAAACGATCTAATCGTTTGCTATAAACGTCCTCTAAAACAGTGCTATCATGTTTAGTTTCGGTGTATTCTTTGATCTTATTCATTGCATCTTCAATGGTACATGGACGAAGATTGCCATAGTGAGAAAGAGACGTGGAAAGGAAAGCTTTAAACGCATTATGAACATAGATAAAATCTGTTGTAAATGGTTTAACATAAGTGTCAATTGCATTCGTTTTATAGTGACCGTTAAAGGTTTCAATGACTTTCCAGAGGGGGTGCACTTCGCTACGTTTAAAACGTTGACGTACAGCTTCAACACCTAACATTTTATGAATACCATTTTTTTGAGTTTTAAAACCTAGCATTATTTCGATAGTGTCTTGATCGTTGATATCGCGCAATGAAAAATCATCTAAACAACGACCCCAAAGATTATTTAGGTTATTAAGTATAATTTCAAAACCATCTAAAACCTGACCATCTATAACCATATTTTTAAGCTTCTCACGCCTAATCTGAAACTCAATTCTAAAAACTTCTTTTGTCTCGTCATAGTCTTTATTAGTACGCCACAAACCCTCAATGAAAGACTTGTTAGGAAATTTCTTTATCTCTTTAGTTTTATTATAAACACGCATGAGATAATCACCACCACCTTTCATAAAACCCTGAAAAGAACGTCCGCTATAATAAGAACTATCGCAACCTATTTCATCATCATAATAACGATTATTGCGTGTACGTGTTTTTGTACGGTGAAAATCTAAGATCGTAAAGTTATAACCCTGAACATCACACTGCAAATGTATTTCACTGATCTTAATTGTGTAATGGGAGATAATAAAATCTCTTAAAAACTTATTGACTTTTTGCACGGCAGAGATATAACCGTAACGTTGTAGAAACGAGGCTCTAAATTCGACTTTACAAAATGGGTTAGGGTCTATTGTCGTAATCATTTTTTTAAGGTGAATGGTTACATCAGCGTTTTTAATAGATACGCTAAATCCTCGCACGGTAGCGGGCATAATTTGAAAGAACGCCCCACCGAATGAGTGTTGGTACTGACTAAAGCTTTTATTCTCGTTTTTTTGGCTTTGAGCTTGCATTTTAGTGGATAGAAGATCATCAAGGAGACAGTTGTAGCCTCTAACATCATCACCACTCAAAAGCTGAGAGGGGTAAAGGTGATATTTAAGTGTGTCGATGTTTTGCCAAAGTTTGACCATATTCTGCATTAAAAACCTTTTTGAAATTTGTACCACTAAGCCCCCCTTGATAAACCATTGTGGGGGCAAAGTTTTTTTCGCTTTTTGAAGCTCTACGAATAGAAATTCAAGAAACGAAAAGAGGGCGTTAACCCTCTTAAACTAACTTACTTTTTCCCATGATTGCCAAATAGGTGAAAGAACATCTTGTCCAAAATCTTTAACGAAACCTAGTGAGCCTTTAAACATGTAAGTGCTATTTAACTCTAATTCGTTATACATTGTTTCGGATACATTTTGAACGAGCGTACCGCCTTTAAAAATAAGAGTGATTTTGTAGCGGTTAGGGTAAAAAGTAGGGTCACCCAAAGCGTCAAGAATAGGCGCACCCGTTGTTTTATCCGTTCTTTGTTTACCGTTTTGGACTTCACGTTGTGAAATTTGAGCGGAGAGGGTAACTTTGTTTGCGTTTACTTGCTCATTGTAAAGCGCCATCATTTCGTGGAATTTATCCATAGTCATTTCACCTTCACCAACTTTTGGTGACATGTCTTTCAAACCGACGTTATTGGCTGATTCACCATTATTAACTGGTGTGTGGACTAAAACTGGAACTTCTTTTCCGTTAACGGTTTCCGTTGTTATTTTTGTATTCATGCGATTCTTTCCTTTAATTGTTTTTCTTTTAAATGTATATTTTGCATACGGCTAATAAAAGCCGACCTCGAAACGCCACTCTCTCTAATAATGTCCTCTCTTGTTATAGAGCACCCATAACCACCCCTTTTAATTAAATTTAAAACGGAAGTTAAAAGCATAAAATCCGTTTGTGAAACTTCAAATTTCATTTAACAATCTCAACGACCCAACCAATACGATCTTCAATCGTAACGATGGGATTATTTGTATAATTACGTTTTGCACTTTTGGCAAGGTTACGAGCATCACCAAAAGCACGCCTTTGACCGATTAAAAGACCATTCACGAGAACTCTAAACATTGTTGCCCCTTTGGAACAAAAGAATTAAAACGCTTTACAATCTCCATTAATAGAATTTCAGCACTCTCAAAAGTGTCCTCAAAATTAAAAAGCTTATCAGAGTGATAGAGTTTAATATCTGCAATATGAACATGAGAGCCTTTCACATCAATGCCAAGAGAAGCGGAACGCTCATAATCATCATGATAAATTCGAAAAGAAAGTTTTAAAGCACTCAAATCTATTTCATTATCGTAAACCTCAAAAGGAAAAGGCTTAAGTTTTTTTGGAATGTTGTTAAAGACGATTTTAGGCATTGACTAACCCCTGATGAAATTTGACATAAACTGCACGGAACAAATGAGACATACACGCCACTAAAGCGACCATTTTGTTTTTACCACTCTCAACGAGACGTGTATATTTTTCTTTGATAATGGGATTAAAACGGATAGCAGACATAGCGCAAAGATAGAGAAGTTTTCTAACCAAGGAACTACCACGCTTACTCATAGACTCTTTTTTATGAACTGATGTACCACTCTCAAAAACACGAGGGGAAAGACCCACAAAACTTTGAAGTTGTTTAAGTGTGTAATTCTGAGATTTTAAAAAAATAGGGACAAGCTCTAAAAGGAGAGCATAGCCCACACCTTTAATTTCTTTTTGAAGTTCAATGACATGTGGGAAAAGTTCTTTTAAAACTTTCTCTGCTTCTTTTTCCAAACCTTTTTTTGTCTCTAAAATTTTAAGTTTTAAAATGCACAAAAAAGAGTCTAAAGAAACGATAGGATTTTCTTTTTGAGAATGAACAAAATTTGAAAGTTGAGTATCAAGTTTACGAAGAAGATTAATTGATGATGTATATTTACGAAGTGTTTTATCAGATTGATTGAAGATCGTTTTAAACTCTTCTTGATCTAGTGTTTGAATATACTTAGCAATACCCAAACTATCAGCAAGATCACTTTTTTTGCGTGAATTTAAGTGTTTAAGATAGTGACTCATCATGTAAGGGTTAATCATTATTTGTTTGAAGTCATGAACAGTGAGAAGCTTTTGCAATACGTGCATGTAATTACTAGTTGCTTCGTAACCAAAGAAAAGCTCACTTTTTTTATAAGTCGCCTTCAAGTAATCAAAAAAGCCTAAAATAGAACTCTCATTATTGAGAATTTGAAGAGGGTCGTATTTAAGACCGTCAAGAGTGATAGAAATATCCAATTTATCTTTAGCAACATCAACACCGACAAAAACTTTACGCATAGTAAATCCTTTTTTTATGTATAATGTGCACTTCTTTATACTTGTAAACGTGATCTAGTCACTAGATTATTATTAAAAGTTAGTACACGAACCCCCTATCTTTATTTAAGGCTTAAAGCCTAAGTATGGTTACGGGGTTAAGCGTGTATATCGTGACAAATAAATTACTTTTAACACAATTTAAAAAAAAGTATTAAAGAAATGAATGTCAAAATGAATCTTACAAGTATGGTTGATCCTATGAGCGAGTGCAATCTTTTAGATGTATTATCCAACAAAAAAGTGCTATGTGTTGAAGATGAAGCCTGTATTTTAAATAATATCATGGAATCATTAGAGCTTTTTTTTGGCAAAGTAGTGGGTGTTCGAGATGGTGTCGAAGCGTTAGACGAAGCTCAAAGTAATCTTTACGATGTTCTCATGCTTGACATTTCTATTCCGCATATGGATGGATTAGAGGTGGTGAAGAAAATTCGTGAATTTGACAAAAAAATTCCTATTAGACATCTTGCAAAACTCAAATAAAAGGCACTAAAAATGCTTGGCAAGAGGCATGAAAAAATATGAACAAATGCAAAAGCATAAACCCAAAGATTTTAAGCGCCATATTGGCGTTAATGAAGAGACATTTAACGCAATGATAGAGGTGTTTAGGCAATACGATGAGAATCGTAAAAAAGGATTAGGTGTAGGAGGGAGGAGATCTCTTTCACCAGAAAATAAAGTACTTTTGATGCTTGGCTATTATCGTGAGTATCGCACCCTTGAACATATTGGATTTGATTATGGTGTGAGTGAATCAACGGCTTCAAGGATTGTATGTGAAGTAGAAGAAGTGTTGATTAAGTCTGGTAGATTTTCATTGCCAAGCAAGAGAGAACTCTATAAAAGTGATGTTGCCCTCTCTTTTGTTGTCATTGATGCGACAGAAACGCCTTGTCAAAGACCCAAAAAAAGCAAAGAGAGTACTACTCAGGTAAGCAAAAGCGTCATACCCTTAAAGGACAGATTGTGATTGATAAAGAGGAGAGGATTATGTGTGTGCATACCGCTAAAGGTACGACACATGATTTTAGACTGTTTCAAGAATCTAATCTCCCCTTGATGCCCAAGACCTGTGTTTATGTTGATTTGGGATATCTGGGTATTGCCAAAGAACATAGCCATTGTCAAATTCCCCATAAAGCCTCCAAACTTCATCCTTTGAGTGAGGAGCAAAAAGAGGAAAACAGACAAAAAGCAAGTGCTAGAATATGTGTTGAACATGTGAATGCTAAAATCAAAACATTTCAGATACTCACCCAAAAATACAGAAACAGAAGAAAACGATTCAATCTACGCTTTAATTTGATATGTGGATTAATCAACTTTGACCGTGGTTTTGCTGTGGAATACAAATGAGTTTTGCAAGATGTCTATTATTATTCTCTCCGCCCACACAGAGCAAGATTATCTTTGGAGGGCAGTTGAACTTAAAATTACACGTTATTTGGTCAAGCCTTATGATAAAAATACACTGATTAAAGCACTAGAAGATGTGTCAATGGAACTCATTGGGCACACTCCTATGTTTCAAATAACCGTTACATGTAAATATGATTTTTGTAAAAAAACTGTTTTTCACACAGAAGGTGAGTTAGCCCATTTATCCAAAAGTGAGAGTAGGCTATTGGAATACTTTTTAAAACGTCCCAATCAAACCGTCACATATGAACAGCTTTTTGATTATATGTGGGAGTTTGAACAACCAAGTAAAGAAGCACTCAAGTCTATTGTCAAGGAATTGCGTAAGAAAATAGACAAAAACTTTATCAAAAACCTTTACGGCGTTGGGTACTTGTGTGAAATATAGCTTCAAGGTCATCATAGCGCTCTTTGTGGTTCTTTATGCAATTATTACATTGCTTTTTTTTAATTTTTACCGTGAACTTGCGATGAAAGATGCCAGACAAGAGGGCATTTTTATTTTAGATACGATGAATGCAATTCGTGACTATATCTCGACGGTGCAACGCCCTTTGATTGAAGAGCTTAAAGAGAAAAAGATGCTTGTGGAAGACTTTTTTGATCCACGCCTGCTCTCAGCATCGTATATCACCCGCGAAATTTACAACATACAGCTCGCAAAAGATACCATTAATTATGACTATAAATTGGTGGCTACAGACCCTCTAAACCCCGAACATAAGGGCAATGAATTTGAAAATGATGTTTTAGAAACGCTTAAAGAGGGAAAAGCCAAAGAGTTTTCAAAAATCATTCAAGAGAACAACAAGTCGTATTTTTTTGTGGGACTTCCGATTCGCAACAGTCAAGAGTCATGCTTGCAATGTCATACGACGACAAATGCACCTAAGGGAATGATGGAGCAGTATCATCATATCCCCACTTTTGAGAGTAAAGTGGGTGATGTGATTGCAATGCTGTCTCTTAAAATTCCCGTTTACAGTATTTTAACCTATCACATCAAAGAGTTTGTGGTGGGGGGCTCGGTAATGTTTATAGTGTTTGTCATCTTTATTTTATTTATCTATAAAATTTACAGAAATGAGCAACGTCTCCAAGAAAAGACGAATATGCTGATGATGAGTCAAAACCGTTTAGCTTCCATGGGTGAAATGATCGGCAATATATCACATCAATGGCGGCAACCTCTCGCTCAAGTGGGGTCTATTTTGATCAATCTTGAACTGCACAGTGACAAAGATAAACTCACAAAAGAGAAGTTAACCCAAAAAATTAAAGAAGCCAATGAACAACTCTCCTTTATGTCAAGCACCATAGATGATTTTAAAAATTTCTTCGCACCAAGCACGTCGAAAAAAGAGTTTAGTGCCCAAGAAGTCATTTACAGAGCCCAAAAGCTTTTGAGTGCTTCGTTAGAAAAATATGCGATTCAGGTATGCACGGACATTCAAAATAATTTTATACGGTATGGGCATTCCAATGAGATTGTGCAGGTGCTGATTAATATTATGAACAATGCAAAAGAGGCATTTTTGACACATGAAATCAAAGAGAGAAAAATTGAAATCACAGCTTTTTTACAAAATGGTGTGCCTGTGATCACGCTTGAAAATAATGCAGGATGTATTGACGAAACGGTTATTGATAAAATTTTTGATCCTTATTTTACGACAAAAGAGTCTAGCAGTGGGCTAGGGCTTTATATGAGTAAGATGATTATCGAAAAAAATAGTGCCACCATTCGTGTTGAAAATAGTCATGACGGCGTTATCTTTACAATTATTTTTTAGTTTTCTTATTTAACACAATTTTAATACTTCCCCCTTTTCCCCCCTTTTTTCCTGATAGTATTCTCCATAAGGCATTAGTGCTGGTTGATCTTTAAAGAATTTAAGTTGTATGTGTCAGTTTAAAGACTGTTTCCATAGGCTTATATGATTTGAGATTCAATTTTTCAAAGGAGGAAACATGAAAAATTGGGACAAGGTGTTACTTGGGTTATTCATGTGTATTAACCTCTTCTCTGTCGGTTTAAATGCCGAGGGGATGGAGGGAATGCAGATGACTAAGGAAGCAAGAGATGTCATTGCTAATCCTAAAGGGACAAAGGAGAGCAGAGGCGTTATCTCATTGCAAGACTATATTGTCGAAGAGCAGGTTATGTATGACTGGCTCTTTAAAAATCATCCTATTTTCACCAAATACGGTGGAAAAACGGTTGGTAAGATGGAAGTCGGCGATCGTGGGCATGAGTGGGTAGCGGAGGGGCATGGTAAAGCGATGTCCAAAGCGAGCAAACGAAGTGACGGCGAAGGTATTAGTTCAATGATGTACAGGGTAGCTAGAGGTTCAACACTTCAATATCCCAATAAATTCATCGGACCCGAAAAATGCGGTGAGTGTCACCCTGCGCAATATGAGACTTGGAGCAGGTCACGACACGCCACCACAGTCAGGTTCCCAGGCGAGCATCCAGAGTTTAACAATAACTTGACGGATCCTGTTTTTGACAAAGACACCGCATCTATTTTGCCTAAAGGAATTACTCCTGATGTCATCTATTGTACTATAGGTCACGTTAGAACAAAATTAGGTTTCTTTGATGCATGGTTACTTCGTGGAACTTACCATGTTGATGGCGGTCTTCTTAAAAATGGTACAGGTCAAATTACTGCAGGTGCCAACCAATGGCAAAGAACGTGGGCGCTTAACCTCACTCCTGAAGTTGCAAAGAAAATCAAAAAATGGGTTCCTGATTTTCCTGTAACGCTAGAAGAGTATGGTGATAACGGCGGTTACGTAAGAGGTTTAGCGTCTTATGCGGCCAAATACAAAAAATCAATGGCATTCCAAGCTTCTACCTCTTATTGTGAAGTATGTCACCCTTGGAAGTTTGATTTTAAAAACCAAAACGAGTTCTTCGCCGCATTGGGTAATGCGAAAGAACTTCAAAAACACACGATCTCTAAAGGAGTTTCCTGTGAAGAGTGTCATGGCGCAGGTGGTCACTTAGAGGGAGGGACTGGTCTTTTGATCTCTAACTGTGAACGTTGTCACCAACGATTTGATTACAGTCCTGATTTGGCTAAAAATCCAGCGAATGTCGGTAAGCCAGACCTTGCACTTAGTTCAAAATTCAAATCAATGGGACCTGGATGTGGAACAGAGGGTGCTCAAGCATATTTTACAGCACACTATGACAAGGGAATGCGTTGTTCAACGTGCCATGATCCTCACGATGTCACAGGACCTGTAACGGGCGAAAAAGATATTAAAGGGATGAACTATAATCCTAATCAAGGTTATTTGAGTTCTCTTTATAGTAAACCAAAACTCAAAAAAGAGTGTAAAGATTGTCATAAAGAAGCAGCGTATATCGCTTCTAAATCCGATACACATAGCAAAAACAGTTGTGCAACGTGCCATATGCCGTTCATGATGAGCTGTGAAAACTTCTATGCGATCCAATTCCAAGATCAAGGCGGTTTTGATACGCAACGAAGGTCTCATATGTGGAAGATTGAAGTAGATCCAAAACGTAAATCTTTGGTTCCAAGCTCAGCAGCAACGGGTCCAAGAGATACAAAAGATTGGCATTTTGATCGAAACGATGAGGGACGTAACTTTGTAGACTTGATGTGGGCATGTGCACGTACAACATGGGCTGACAAAGAGCAAAATGAGGCAAAAGGATGTCACAGTCCTATCTTATCAGAACTCAAAGAGACACTTCACTTCAAAGATCAAAAACAAGCGTACGATGAGGTTATGGGCTGGCAAACACCTGTCAAAGACAAATATACACAGGTCAAAGTGGGCATCCAAGGTCTTTATGCAATGCTTGAAGTCAAAAAACTTCCTGCATCGGATAAAACCAGAGTCTATGAGTTGATTGAAAAAGCACAAGAGACAGTGGATCTTCTTGAAAAAGATGGTTCATGGGGTATGCACGGATTTAAATATACAAAACAGAGACTTGATGCTGCTGTTGAGTATGTTAATGAAGCGCAAAGAGTGATCAATAAAAATACAAAATAGGTGTCACCTCGTGTGATTAAAAAATGGGCTATGGAAATTTTCATAGCCCCTATCTTAAATGGAAAGAAATTAAAGGTATTAAGATGATGCGTAAACAACAACTCTCAACAGGATTATTTGTATTTATTTGTTTGGTTTCTGGGGCGTTTGCTGGTGAGCTAAAAACACAAGTACAAAAAGAGTCATACAGTATTGGTGTATCCACAGGAAGCTATATCTCCAATCAACTTTTTGAGCAGTCTGAAATGGGTGCAAAATCGGATGTCAATGCGGTGATTGATGGTTTTATTGACGCCTTGAAGAAACAACAAAAACTCAAAGATGAAGAGATTGTTACGTACCTTAATGACCGAGCAGAGACGCTCAATAAAGTGAGTCAAGAAAAATTCAAACAAGCCATAGATAAGAACATTGCAGATGGTAAAAAGTATATCACGACCAATGCAAAAAACAAAAATGTTAAAACAACCAAGTCAGGGTTGCAATACGAAGTGCTCACACTTGGTGCGGGTGTTAAGCCACAAAAAGAGAGCATCGTGATGATGAACTATAAAGCATATTTGGTCGATGGCACTGTATTTGATGACACTTATGTGCGTAAAGAGCCAGCGCATCTGT
Organism: Sulfurospirillum diekertiae; assembly: GCF_002309535.1. Classification (GTDB taxonomy): domain Bacteria; phylum Campylobacterota; class Campylobacteria; order Campylobacterales; family Sulfurospirillaceae; genus Sulfurospirillum; species Sulfurospirillum diekertiae. Next base: position 1,025,334 of record NZ_CP023275.1, read on the forward strand.
CTATGATTAACATTATTGATGGTTTGCAAGAGGGCTTAATGCTCATGCCAGAGGGGTCTAAATATAAATTAGTCATACCTAGTGAACTAGCGTATGGCAATGCAGATATGCAAGAGATTCCTGCAGGTTCAACGGTGGTTTTTGAAGTAGAGTTAGTCAAAGTGTTAAAGCCAGGGGAGCTTGCTAATAGTGCAAAACCACTGAGCGATGAGGAAATAAAACAAGCCCACGGTATCGAGAAAAAGAAACTGTAGGGCTTGTGTATTCATCTACACGAATTGGAGGAGAAGATGGAAAATGACGGGAAAAGAAGAGCTTTTCTAAAAGTTTTAGGTCTTGGTTCTGTGGGCTTGGGCACTGCGGGTTACAGTGTTGCATTGGAAACAGAAAAAGCAGAAAAAAAACCGCATTATGGGATGATTTTTGATCAAAACAAGTGTGTTGGATGTACCGATTGTGAAGTAGCGTGTCGAAAAGTGAATGCCGTACCTGAAGGTCAAGTACGCCTTTATGTTGAAAACAAAACCGATCCTGAAACACCGATGGAGAAGCGCTATGTGCGTGTTTCATGTCAGCAATGTGAAGATGCACCGTGTGTTGCGGTCTGTCCAAGCAAAGCGTGTCATAGAGATGCTAAAACGGGTATTGTGACCATGAATCCAGATGATTGTATTGCGTGTAAATACTGCATCGTAGCGTGTCCGTATGATGTTCGTTTTATCAATGAAAAAACAAAAGCGGCGGAGAATTGTAATTTCTGTCTTAATACCAACTTGGCAAAAGGGCAAGCGCCAGGTTGTGTGGAAGCGTGTAAATATAAAGCATTGGTATTTGGTGATCTAAACGATGAGAATTCGTACATCAACCAAATCTTACAAGTCAAAGATTCTGTTCGCATGAAGCCGACGTATGGAACAAAACCGAGCTTGCGATACATACCTGTTGTAAAGGTGGGGGTGTGATATGAATGGAGCTATTAATTTTACATACGGATTTTCGCATGGTGTTGAGTGGGGATGGCCAATCGCGGTTTATCTTCTGCTTGCAGGTATCTCAGGTGGTGCGCTCATTGTTGCTTTGTTAATACGTTTCTATAAAAAACAACAGGTTGATACACCATTGCTCAAAGCAGCTTCTTTGGTTTCTTTTGTGACGATTGCGTTTGGTATGGTCTTTTTGGTGGGCGATCTTGAAAAACCACTCTATTTTTGGAAAATTTTGATTCATTATAATTTCACATCAGTCATGTCTATTGGTGTTATGGCGATTTCGATTTATATTCCACTCACATTGATTATGTGCCTTTATATGTTTGAGAAAGAAATTTCGATGGTTTTGGCAAAGAAGAGCCAATTGGTGAGCTATTTTGCGATGATTATGGCTACTTTGACTAAAATTCGCCCTTTCATTGAAGTGTTAAGTGTTATCTTTGCGGTCGTTATTTGTGCCTATACTGGTTTTTTAATTTCTGTTTTAGTACGCTTCCCGATTTTAAATACAGCGATCTTACCTGCACTTTTTGTCGTTTCGGGGCTTTCTGCTGGAACAGCATCTGCTAGTATGGTGGCTTCGTATCTGTTTAAAGAAAATACGCACTCAGCGGACCTTAAAACACTTCATACGATCGAATGGCCTATTATGGCGGTTGAAATCATGTTGATTGCAATGTTATTTGTTTCTCTTTTGGTGGGCAATGAGTTTCAACAAACGACCACCGTTGCGTTTAAAAGCGGTCTGTTTGCCAACCTCTTTTGGTTTGGTGTCATGGGAATTGGTTTTGGACTTCCCTTAGTTCTTAACTTTGGGTTAGGCAAAAAAATGGCTTCGACACACATGGCATTTTACCTCTCTGGTATGGCAAGTGTGCTAGGTGTTTTATGCCTAAGAATGTTTATTATTTACGCAGGGCAAACGTTTAGTGTTTAAGACGTATAGATTTGATTTTAAAGGTTTAGCATGAAGATTATAACAATTTTAGGAAAACTCTTTTTTTCGTATCCGTTTATCCTCTTCATGTTGTTTCTCTTAGGTTTAGGTGCGGGTGTTGCGACGTTTGTTGAGAGTGTTTATGACACCCAAAGCGCTAAAGTGTTGATTTACGATGCCGCGTGGTACGAAGGGGTGATGCTTCTGCTCACCCTCTCCTTGCTTGGCATTATCTACAAAAATAAAATGTGGAAAAAGTTTGGTGCGTTTACGCTCCATCTTGCCTTTGTTGCGATTTTGATCGGTGCGGGATTGACGCGTTATTTTGGGTATGAGGGCATTATTCACATTAGAGAAGGCATGAGTGAAAACGAGATGCTCAGTGTCAAAGCCTATTTTCAAATAAGGACTGAAAAAGAGTCGTTTGAATTTCCTCTAGCTCTTGCGCAAGTGGGCAATAACAGCTTTTCATACCGTGATAAAATTGATGGAAAAGTTTTACATGTAAGCTACAAAAGCTTTCGTGCAGGCTCCAAAGGCGAGCTAGGAACACTGATGGTGGATGTTACGTATGATAACAAAACTCGAACCGCCAAAATAGAAGGCGGAGCGGGCTGGATCGAGCCTCCAACCGTGCTTCGTTTTGATAATGTTGAAGTAGCCCTCTCATGGGGTGCCAAAGTGGTGGAACTTCCTTTTGCCCTTAAACTCGTTGATTTTCAGCTTGAGCGTTATGCGGGTTCCATGAGTCCTTCTTCATATGCGAGCGAGATCGAAGTGATGGATGATTCTTCCAAAAGTGTCCAACCGTACCGCATTTTTATGAACCATCCGCTCACCTACAAAGGGTACACTTTTTTCCAATCTTCGTACGATACAGATGAAAAAGGAACGATTTTGGAAGTCAATAAGGATCCAGGCAAATGGCCAACGTATTTTGGGTATTTTTTACTGTGTGTCGGATTTGTGGGTAACTTTTTTACCAAAGGAAGCAGGTTTTTAAAACTGCGCGCCTTTTTGCAAAAAAGCGCTTTAGCACTTTTCCTGCCACTACTTTTAAGCACAAACGTACCTTTAAAAGCAGATACCACAGACTCCCTTGAGCTGTTTCGTAAAAATTCGTATGAGCACGCCAATGGTGCGTTTAGCGCTTTATTGGTGCAAGATTATGGCGGGCGCATCAAGCCCATTAGCACCGAAGCCGTTGAAATTGTCCATAAAATCACAGGTAAAAGTTCCCTTTTTGGACTCACTCCTGAACAGATGATCTTAGGAATGAGCTCTAATGCGGCACTTTGGCAAGAACTTCCTATCATCAAACTCTCCAACGCAAACCTTAAAAAAGTGCTGAGCTTAGCTCCTGAAACGGAGTATGTGAGTTTCGCTTCGATGTTTGATGATGAGGGCTACTACAAGTTGGCAAAACAGGTCGCTGCCGCCAATCAAAAAGCTGGGTCCAAACGCGATACCTTTGATAACGATGTGATTAAATTCGATGAAAAGCTCAACATCGCGTACCTCACACTCAAAGGGGTCTTTTTTAAATTTATTCCGATTCCCAATGATCCTGCGCACACATGGGTCACTCCCAATGATGCGTTTAACCATCCTTTGGTGAGTCGTGATATCAAAAGCACGCTCAATGACTACTTTGTAGCGCTTCAAGAGGGTATTTCGACGAACCAGTGGGAGAATGCCAACAAAGCACTCTTCGAGCTTAAAGAGAACCAGCGTATCCAAAGCGCTGAGATCATGCCCAGTGAGACACGTATTCGCGCTGAAGTGCTTTATAATCATATGGGATTGTTTCAAAAACTCGTTGGGGTTTACTTCCTTCTTGGCTTTGGTGCATTTCTTTTGGCGGTCTATTCTATCTTTACATGTAAACATTATCCCCGCCTTGAAAAGGGTGTTTTGTACCTCTTTATCACAGCTTTTATCGTACACACATTTGGGTTGGCGCTTAGGTGGTACATCTCAGGGCATGCGCCTTGGAGTGATTCGTACGAGTCGATGGTTTACATTGGTTGGTCTGCAAGTTTTGCAGGTGTTATGGTCTTTCGCAAATCCATTCTCTCTCTTGCCGCCGCGGCGATTTTAGCGGCGATTGTGATGCTCGTCGCACACATGAGTTTTGTCAATCCGCAGATCACCAATCTTGTGCCTGTGTTAAAATCGTACTGGCTGAGTATTCACGTCTCGGTCATTACGGCAAGTTACGGCTTTTTGGGTCTGGGCGCACTCCTTGGATTGATGGCATTGCTCCTTATGCTCCTTAAAAACAAAACAAATGCATCACGAATGAATGAGCAAATCAGGCATCTGGTTGCGATCAATGAGATTAGTTTGATTATCGGACTTTCGATGCTTACTATTGGAAACTTTTTTGGAGGCATCTGGGCAAATGAGTCGTGGGGACGTTACTGGGGATGGGATCCAAAAGAAACATGGTCGTTTGTCTCCATTATCGTTTATGCGCTTATTTTGCATCTTCGGTTTATTCCTAAACTCAACTCGGTGTATATTTTTTCGATTGCCTCACTTTTAGGGTACAGCTCGATTATGATGACCTATTTTGGGGTTAACTTTTACCTTACAGGCATGCACTCTTACGCCGCAACAGGCGAAAGCCCTGCGATTCCTAGCTTTGTTTATTACACGTTTATGGCAATCTTCTTGCTGTGTGCGTTAGCTTATCGGGGGCGTGATGTTAAGAGTATTTAGTTTACATGTAAAGGATAACGTATGAATTATAGTTACATCTTAGGGTTTCATATCATGGCGATGATGTCATGGATGGCAGTGATGTTTTACCTCCCTCGTCTTTACGTTTACCACAAAGAAAACATGCACAATGTTGGCTTTGTCGCAGTGGTCAAAGTGCAAGAATACAAGCTCTACAAATACATTGGTTTGCCTTCCTTTTGGGCGACCATTTCCAGTGGCGCTGTGTTAATTTACCTCAATCCTTCGCTTTTAGAACAACCATGGATGATAGCAAAGCTTGGTGTGCTCGTTCTTTTAAGTGTTTACAGTTTTAGTATGGAGCATTACAGGCTCACATTGGAGCAGAAAAAGTGTGCGCACAATGGGCAGTTTTTTAGAGCCTACAACGAAGTACCAACCTTGCTTTCGATCCTTATCGTAGGCTATGTAATCGCCAAAGATACCCTGCCTTATTTTAGCGTAGCGGTCATTCTCTTTTTTGGTGTTATTATCTATAAAATTGCGACATTAGCAGAAAATCCAGAAGTTGATATAAAGGAAGCAAAATGAAAAAAGAACTCCTCATTGTTCTATTGTGTGCCGTGATGGCACAAGCAGGTTTTATTAAAGAGGGCATGGATGCCAAAGAGAGTGGTGATCATCAAAAATTGGTTGAAATTTACGACAAAGCGTGCAATGAAGGCAAAGCTTCTGGGTGTTATAACCTAGGTGTTTTATACTCAGAGGGCACGGGTAATGTTGCGAAAGATCTCGCTAAATCAATCAAATTGTATGAAAAAGCATGTAGTGCAGATTTTGCCTCAGCCTGCTATAACTTGGGTCTTTTATATGCGGATGGCAGTGCTGTCAAACAAGATTTTTCCAAAGCCAAGACCTTTTATGAAAAATCCTGTGCGCAAGATGAAGGGTGTACCAATTTAGGACTTCTGTATGCGAATGGTGCAGGAGTAACACAAGATTATAAAAAAGCCATAGAGCTTTATACCAAAGCGTGCAAAAATGAGGACTTAATGGGCTGTAATAACCTAGGGTTTCTTTTAGCACAGGGACGTGGGGCAACGCAAGATTATAAAAAAGCGAGTGAATACTACCAAAAAGCGTGCGATGGCGATCTTGCGATGGGCTGTGACAATCTAGGGCTTTTATACGCCGTTGGTAAAGGGGTTGCGCAGGATTATACAAAATCAAGCCAATTTTATGACAAAGCCTGCAAAAGTGGTTATGAGAAGAGCTGTAATAACCTTGGTATCTTATACGCAGAAGGCAAAGGTGTGAGTGCCGATAACGCTAAAGCCAAAGAGCTTTTTAAAAGTAGTTGTGACAAAGGACTCAAAGAGGGCTGTGAGAACGTTAAACTTTTAGAGACGATCATCAAATAATGGGTTACATGTAAGGGGAAAAAATGGAAAGAAGAGAATTTTTAATTTTAGGTCTAGTATTTACTACTTCAGCGTATGCGCAGATGTTTCAAACCGTACCCGAAGCGAACGCCACATTGATACAATCTGGTAAAGACAAGTACGCGTGCCCCAATTGCGGGATGCACTTGGTGAAGTTTTACAAAACGAGTCATACGCATGAAAACCATCAGTACTGCTCCATTCACTGTCTTTATGAAGTAACGCAGGGTGTCATTCCAGAAGATGCAAAAGTGGTGGACACGATTACATTAGAGCTCATTGATGTCAAAAAAGCGTTTTATGTCGTAGGCAGTAACGTCAAAGGAACGATGACACGTACGAGCAGTTATGCGTTCGGTAGTGAAAAAGAGGCTCAAAACTTTATCTCCAACAATGGCGGTAAAATGATGAACTTTCAAGAAGCCTATGCTGTAGCCGCAGAGGATTTTCCTGAAGATTTTGGAAAAAAAGCCACGGCTTCAACGGTAGTTCCTGTGACAAAAATAGAAGTCCCCAAAGATGCAAAATGCCCCATCTGTGGCATGTTTGTCGCGAAATATCCCCAATGGGTCGCGTTGTATGATGGCGATAAAAAGTTCTATTTTGATGGTGTTAAAGATATGATGAAGTACGCATATGCTCGGAAATTAAGCAGCGATAAATTTTATGTCAGTGATTATTATAAGCTCTCAAAACTAGAAGCATCACAAGCATTTTATGTCATTGGCTCAAATGTCTATGGACCGATGGGCAATGAGCTCATCCCGTTTGCGACGCAAGAAGAAGCCCAAAGCTTTGCACGCGACCATAACGGTCAAAAAGTGATCGCTTTTGATGAAATTACCGAAGCGATGGTCAAAAGTCTATGAAATTCTTAGCCATGCTCGCCGCCTCATTTTCGATGCTTTACCTTGTATTGGTGGCGCATGCGCTAAGCTTCCCTACTCAAAAAAAAGCCGAAGAGATCACCGCACTCTCCTTACATGTAAAAGATGCCAAACCCTCTTTGAGCTTCCCAACACCTGCGTATCAAAGGTTTGTATATGCCCAGTAAAAACTTTGTTGAGTATGCCATTTTACTGCTCTTTAAAGATCGGAACGACCATCTTTTTAGCTTTTTGATCTTTTCATTTATCGTTTTTATCTTAAGTTCGGTGCTGTTTATTTCGGATTCATTGCAGTACGATCTGACTCAAAGCATCAAAGCGCAACCTTCCATTGTTGTCGAAAACACCAGCGCAGGGCGAGCGTATCCGATGCACGAAGGGCATGTGTACGATGTTTCCAAAATTACAGGCGTGAGCAGTGTTGAAGGCGTGGTTGATGGGTACCATTACTTTGCGCAAAAACGTCTGTGGTTTCATGTCATCGGTGATGCAAGTTTGGCAAAAGGTGAGATGGTGATAGGGCAGGGTGTTCAAAAAGCGATGGCGGAGCTTTACTATAAAGATGTGTTTCATTTTCTCAACGAAGAGCGTATGATCGCCGTCAAAATCGATAAAATCGCCCCCAAAGGCACCAACATTATCTCCAACGATGCGATTTATCTCAATCCCAACACGGCGCGTGCTGTTTTGGGCATGGAGATGGATGAGTACTCAAAGCTCTATGTCACCGTTCCCAATCCAAATGAAGTGAGTGAAATCGCACTCAAAATTGTCGAGCTTTACCCCAGTGTCAAAGCCACTTCGCAAGCCGATGCCATCGGTGCCGTGCGCCATTTATACTACTACAAAGGTGGCATATTTATGATTCTCTATGTCATTGCATTGGTCTCATTTTTCATTCTGCTTAAAAACCAGATCAGCTTGGTGTATGGCGAAAAGAAAAAAGAGATCGCGATTTTGCGAAGTCTTGGCTTTTGCATCAAAGATATTATCGCGCTTAAATTCATTCAAAACACGGTGGTTTCGATGAGTGCCTATCTTTTGGGTGTGGCGTTGGCTTACGTTTATGTGTTTGTCTTTAATGCACCGTATCTGCGCAATATATTTTTAGGAAGCGAGCTTGAAAACAGTATCTCCCTCACGCCTGTGGTCGATATCAATCTGCTCTTTTTGATCTTTTTATTTGGTGTCATCCCCTTCTTAGCCTTTGTCATCTTACCTGCATGGAAAATCGCGATTGGCGACATGAGCGAGGCGGTGAAATCATGAGCCAAATCGTCATTCAAAACCTAAGCAAGCTTTACAACCCAAACAAACCCAACGCCTTTTATGCACTTAAAAACATCAATCTTAGCATCGAAGATGGACAAATTGTGATCTTAAAAGGGGTGAGTGGCAGTGGCAAAAGTACACTGCTTTCGCTTATTGGAGGACTCAGTAAACCCAGTTCTGGCGAGATTTTGGTGAACGCGCAAAACATCGCCAAACTTCCCGACATCATGAGTTCCGCCTTTCGCCACCAAAAGATAGGCTTTATCTTTCAGTCGTTCAATCTTTTAGAGGGTTTGAGTGTTTATCAGAACATTTTAGCGCCCTTGGCTTTGACGAAGTTAGGCAAAGAGGCAATCCATGAAAAAGTAAGTTTGGCGATGCAACTTGCCAACATCGAGCACAAAAAAGATCAAAAGGTAGGGAGTTTAAGCGGTGGCGAGAGACAACGCTGTGCGATTGCACGAGCCGTGGTGATGGAGCCTGAGATCATCTTAGCGGATGAGCCAACGGCGAATTTGGACAAAGAAAATTCGCTGATGTTTATTGAAATTTTGAAAAAATTCAAGCTACTTCATAAAACGGTCGTCATTGCCACCCACGACACGCTGTTTGATGATCTAGCGTGCATTGATCGATGTATACAGATGCGCGATGGTGAGCTTGTGCTATGAGTATCTTCCTCTCCAATGAGATTATCGTTTTTTTGCTCATTGAGCTGATACTCATCGTTTTGATGGCGATTTCGCAGGTGAACATCGTGAGCATTCTGCGCCATTGGGATTTTGATGCGACCACGCCGTTGCAGTATGCGCTGGAGAAAAAGAACTATCTGGTCAATACGATTCTATATTTTACCGTTACATGTAAAGTGATTTTATTCCTTTTTTTTATCCAATCGCTGAACTCTTTAGCAGGCATCGTTCCAGGTGCCATGTGTTCGGCAGGCGTTGTGGGCTCAAACCATTATGGCAATGCGCTTTTGCTGTTAAAATTATTGCTCATTTTTGGTTTTGGACTCTGGCTGATTGTCAATAAACTCGATCTTGCTTCCATCACGTTTCCTTATTTGAAACGCAAATACCTGCTGTTTACCCTGCTGTTTGTCGGTGTTTTGGGTGAATTTGTACTCGAAATTCTCTACTTTTCCAACATTCCGCTCACGGTTCCTGTCTTTTGTTGCAGTGTTGTTTTTCAAGCGCCCAAGCTTCCTTTTGGCTACACGCAAACGCTTTTAGTCCTCTTTTTTTACACGCTTTTGGGAGCTATTGTACTTTTTAACACGCTCAAACAGACGATGGCAAGCTTTACATGTAACCTGCTTTTCTTGTTCATCGCCTATTACGCCATCACCTATTTTTTCGGGCTTTACATCTACGAAATGCCCAACCACAAGTGCCCGTACTGCATGCTTCAAAAGGAGTATTACTACATCGGGTATCTCATTTGGGGTTCGCTCTTTTTGGGGATTTTCTTTGGGATTATGCCATTTTTGATTGAGCGAATTACGAAAAAATCATATGTGCATCTGCTCAAATACTCTTCCATCTGCCTTCTCATCACTGCGATTGTGTGTAGTTTTTACGTGGTGCGTTACTACTTTATGACGGGTGTACTGCTATGATGAAATCTAGCTTTGCAACCTTGTTACTTTTAGGGGTTGTCGCACTGCTGATTGTAACGATGGACATTAGCGATACGCGTGTTCTAGTACGTCATGGCAATATGCAAAAAGAGCCTTTGGAAATCGTTTTAGATCAGTACCTTTGCTCGGAGAGTAAGCTGCCTATCAAAGATTTGTTCAACTCCGCTCAAGCGGTTTTGCCCAATGGCGATACGTACTTTTTTAATGACATTGGCAATGTTCTACTCTGGCTAGAGCGCCAAAAAGATCAAGAAAAAATGGTCGTGTGGGTTTATGCCCAAGATACCGAACGCTACGTTTTAGCCAAAGATGCATGGTATTCACGCGTGGAAATCACCCCGATGGGATACGGCTTTGGTGCATATGAATACCGCCTTTACGGGCAATCGGACTACTACTTCAAAGAGGTACAACTCTTCGCACTTCGCGGTGAAACCTTGCTCAATCCTTTTATCAGCGAATTGCTCAGAGAGAATAAAATTTAAGTCATATACTTTACATGTAAAGCTGTTTTGGCAAATACACTTTCATGATAGCTTTCAAATTTTTTTGTTACGGAACTAAACTGCCCATGAGATACATGTAATTAACGTGTGACATTTTAAGGATTTTTTGGATAAAATTTATATAACAAATTTTATAGAATGGTTTTAGTATGTCTTTTATTCGCACTTTTTTGATTCTTTTAGTAACATTTAGTTTTAGTTCAGCTCAAGATTTGAGTAATGTACCTCTTCGTGTTGGGATTGCGCCTCACTCCTCTCCAAGGATTATTTTTGAATCGCATCAAGATTTAAAACTCTTTTTAGAAGCGTATTTTCATAGACCTGTTCAAATTATGACAGCCAAAAGTTTTAGTGAGTTTTCTAAAAAATGCAATCAAGGTGAGTCGTATGATATGATTTTGACGTCTCCTAATTTAGCACTTTTGGCGCAAAGACTCGCTTCGTATGTGCCTTTGATGACTTATACGAAAGGGCTTGAAACGATTATTTTAAGTCGTTCTCAAGATGTGCTTATCAAAGCGCCAAAACCTTTAAGAGTCGCAGGACAAGATCCTGTTTCTTTTGCAACTCTTTGTGCAGAAGAGTGGCTTGAGAGCCAAGGTTTGCATGAAGATCATGATCTAAATTATGTCTATTATATTAGTGCATCGGATAGTTTGGCAACTATTTTGGTGAGGGACGAAGTGGATTTGGCGATTATGTCTTTGCCTAATTATTTAAAGCTCACGGATGAACTTCGATCCCACGTCACGATTTTGTACCATAGCCCTGCACGACCAAGTAGAATTTTTCTAGCAAAAGAGGCTAATGGTGTGAGCGTAGAAGAGTGGGGCAAAGCTTTGAGTGCATTTTCGAAGAGCCCTGAGGGTTCAAAACATTTGGAAACGACACAATTAGAGGCATTTAAAATGCTCACGCCTGATGCATTAGAAGATTTAAACGGTATTGCCAACAAAACATTAAAGAGATTGGGTCAATAAAGACGCATGAAGTTATCTCTCTCTTGGAAATGGCTGATTGCAAGCTTGTGTATTGAAAGTCTTATGCTTTCGGTATTGGTCTATAGGAATGTTCAACAGTTAAGTGAAAGTTTATTGGTGCAAACCAGTATGCGATTGGAAACGCAAAAAACACTTTTGCAAAGCGCTCTAATAGCCCCTTGGCTACAGATGGACTATGCCACCATACAGTCTGTTTTAGAAGAATCTCAACAGGTTCAAAGTATCAATTACCTTGTCGCACTGAATACGCAATCTCAGCCTATTGCAAGTGTTGGTTGGCCTTTAGAGAAGGAGCTTCCACCTGTCAATAATAACCCGTTTGGTCAAAGTTCTCTCCTCAATGAACGTTATGATACGAGTATTGACATTGTCGTATCAGGTCAAAAATTGGGTTCGGTTCGTATTGGATTATCGACTCTTTTCTATACACAGGCGCGAGACTCGATGATTTTCAAAAGTATTGTCATTGCCCTCATCGAAATCTTTTTCTCTGCACTGTTACTCATTACTCTCAATCGATGGATTATTCGCAATTTAACAAAGTTAATGCAGAGTGCTAATGCAATCGCACAGGGTGATTACAGTAAAAGACTAGAACTTAGTGGAGACCAAGAGACAGCAGAACTTGCATGTGCCTTTAATGCGATGGCAAATACAATCCAAGAGAGGATTCATTCCCTTGAAGAAGTGCATCAGGAAGAAAAAAAACTTTCGGATAAATTGGAGCGTATTGCACACTATGATACGTTAACCAATCTTCCAAATCGCGTCTTATTAGCCGATAGATTGCATCAAGCGATGGCTCAATCAAACCGCCATAATCGCTCTTTGGCTATTATTTATCTTGATCTTGACGGGTTTAAAAGTATTAACGATACCTACGGTCATCATATAGGCGATATTCTTCTCGTGACGCTTGCTGGGCGCATGGAGCAAATTTTGCGCGAAGGGGATACCTTATCGCGTATTGGTGGTGATGAGTTTGTGATCGTTCTCAACGATATAAAAGAAGTCAAACTATGTGAACTCATTTTGGAGCGCTTATTACATGTCACGAATATGCCTGTTATCATTAATGATATTTCCGTGCAAGTTTCGTCTAGCATTGGAGTAACCTTTTACCCTCAAGATGGTGCAAGTGCCGATCAGTTAATGCGCCATGCCGATCAAGCGATGTATTTAGCAAAGCAGTCTGGTAAAAATAGTTATCGTTTTTTTGATTTAGATCAAAATGTCTCTTTGCAGGCACAACGTGATTATTTCTTGGAAGTGGCCAATGCGCTTGCACATAAAGAATTTGTGCTCTATTATCAGCCAAAAGTGAATATGAAAACAGGAGAAATCATAGGTGCTGAAGCACTCATAAGATGGGAACATCCACAAAAAGGTTTGGTGATGCCACTCTCGTTTTTACCATTTTTAGAAAATCATTCCCTGAGTATTGAAATAGGAGAATGGGTGATTCACTCTGCATTATCGCAAATAGGCCAATGGCATAAAATAGGGTTCAATCTTCCAGTCAGCATTAATATCAATGCGTATCAACTGCAACAAAATGATTTTATGGCGCGTTTTAAAGCGATACTCGAAGCGCATAGCGATGTTGATCCTAGCCTCTTAGAAGTCGAAATTTTAGAAACGAGTGCTGTTGAAGACATCGTTCATGTCTCTGCCATTATGCAAAGTTGCCATGCTTTAGGAGTACATTTTGCATTGGACGACTTTGGTACGGGATATTCTTCATTAACATATTTAAAACGTTTACCTGCAAAAACGCTCAAAATTGATCAAAGCTTTATTCATGATATGCTTGATGATCCTGATGATCTTGCCATTATTGAAGGGGTACTCGGTTTAGCAAGAGCCTTTCGAAAAAATGTTATTGCTGAAGGTGTTGAATCGGTTGATCATGGTCTTTGTCTTTTAGCGTTAGGATGTGAGTTTGCTCAAGGATACGGAATCGCAGAGCCAATGCCTCCTCAAGAATTTTTGTTTTGGGTAGAGGCATGGAAACCAGATGCCCGTTGGATGGCTTGGCAAAATCGTGTACCAAATTCAGACTCTATGCAATGGTTGTTTGCAGCAGTAGAACACAATGCGTGGGTTAAATCTCTCAAAAATTATATTCAAGAAGGCTATGGAAATCCTCCTCTTCTCAATGAGCATTTATGTCGTTTTGGTATATGGTTTGATCGTGAAATACGAGGAACGTGCAAGGAAGAATTGTGGTTTAAAAAAATCGACTCTTTGCATCACAGACTCCATACTTTAGGCACAAAATTGGTAAATACTGTTTTGACTCAAAAAGAACATTCCATAACGTTGTATACCATGTCGCAGATCAATCGGATGAATAAGATGATAATAGCACTGTTGTACGAGCGAATCTATAGCGAAGAAAACGTTAAAGAAAGGGTGGAATAAAAATGCTCTTACTTTTATTCTAGATGTATAGAGTTTTTAGTGCGATGACATTGTCTTTTCTGCAAGCCTTTACATGTAAAAAGATATGCGTTAAAGCTAACCTAAAGATTACTGCTTAATACATAGCCAAATACCCATCACAAACCTTTTACATCGTGCTATAATATTTTTACATGTAAAGATTTTTACTTTCTGTTTTAAAGGATATTTATGTCACTCAAAGTTGTTCTCTCACATAAAACAGAATACCACTACGACCGCTACGTAGCGCTCTCACCGCACATCATCCGTTTGCGTCCAGCACCTCACAGCAGGACACCCATCGAGGCGTACTCCCTTAAAATCAAACCAGAGAACCATTTTATCAACTGGCAACAAGACCCGTTTGGCAATTACCTTGCGCGCATTGTGTTTCCTGAAAAAACGAAAGAGCTCTGCATTGATGTGGAGATTATCGCTGATCTTATTACGATCAATCCGTTTGATTTTTTTGTGGATGACTATGCGAAGGATTTCCCGTTTATCTATCAAAAAGAGCTTCAAAAAGAGCTGATACCTTACCTTGAAGAGAGTGAAAATGGGGCATTGTTGCGCGATTTTGTGCGCTCACTGGATTGTAAAAAACGCCCCATCATCGACTTTTTGGTCTATCTCAACAGTGAAATCAACCGACACCTCGCTTACACCATCAGGTTAGAGCCAGGGGTACAAACCTGCGAAGTGACGTTGGGGAAAAAACTGGGCAGTTGCCGTGATTTCGCATGGTTGTTTGTTCAGGTGCTTCGTCATTTAGGGCTGGCAGCGCGTTTTGTTTCAGGCTACCTTGTACAGCTCAAAGCCGATGTGGCTTCCTTAGATGGTCCTAGTGGCCCCGAAGCGGACTTTACCGACCTGCACGCGTGGACAGAGGTGTACATCCCCGGAGCCGGTTGGGTCGGATTGGATTCGACCAGTGGACTTTTCGCTGGCGAAGGGCATATACCGCTTGCCTGCACACCCTCTTACGAGAGTGCTTACGCGATAGAGGGACTGAGCGATAAATGCGAAACGGAATTTATTTATGACAATACCGTCACGCGCATTTTTGAGTCACCGCGTGTCACCAAACCGTACCGCGATGACCAATGGGAGGCTATTTATAACCTAGGATTTGAGGTCGATAAAGCCTTGGAAGAGGGCGATGTCAGACTCTCCATGGGTGGTGAGCCGACCTTTGTCTCTATCGACGATATGGAAGGCGATGAGTGGAACACTAAAGCCGATGGTGTACACAAACGCACCCTAGCCGACACCCTTTCACGTAAACTGTTGAGCTCTTTTACGAAAGGCGGAATGCTGCACTACGCGCAAGGCAAATGGTACCCGGGCGAGCCGCTTCCGAGGTGGCAAACCTCCATCATTTGGCGCAAAGATGGTAAGCCCATCTGGCACAATCCCGACCTACTTGCCGATATGAACGCTCAGTATAGCTACACCAACGACGATGCCAAACGCTTTTTAGCCAAACTGGCACTCACCCTTGGTATTAGCGATCAAAATATCGTTGAAGCTTACGAAGACCCATTGTATTACATCATCAAAGAGTCTGAACTGCCCATCGACATTGACCCGATGAAGTCTGATCTTTCGGATTCACTAGAGCGAAGAACCATCGCCAAAGTGCTCTCACAAGGCCTTAATAATCCTGTGGGTTACGTGCTTCCACTGAATTTTGGAGCGACACAGTGGATGACCTCCGCATGGGAGCTCAGACGAGGTTATTTGTTCCTCAGTGCGGGTAATTCTCCCCTTGGCTTGCGACTACCACTGAGCTCTTTGGCTGAAAAACCACACGCTGAGCTTGCACTTCGTTTTGAGCCAGACCTTTTTGCGAGTTATCCAAACCTTGGTGAGTATGCCGAACATGCTAAAAAGCGGTGTGAAAAAGCGGACGCAACCCTCTCAAGCCCCCACACCTATAATGCTTTTGTCCGCACCGCCCTTTGCACGGAAGTACGAGATGGTAAGCTCTATATTTTCCTTCCACCGCTCAATCATTCGGAGGCTTTTTTAGACCTCATTGCCTGTATTGAAGCCGTTGCAGAATCTTTACATGTAAAGGTTGTTTTGGAAGGCTACGAGCCCGCGCATGATCTTAGACTTGATCGCATCAAAGTGACACCCGATCCGGGAGTCATTGAAGTGAACATTCAACCTGCCACTTCATGGAAGATGCTCAGCGACAATCTTTTACTCCTTTACAAAGATGCACATGAGTCTCGTTTGGGGACGGAAAAATTTATGTTAGATGGTAAACACACGGGCACGGGCGGTGGCAATCATGTCACCATCGGAGCACTTCGTCCTGAAGACAGTCCACTGCTTCGCCATCCTGATTTGCTTCGAAGTCTCATTACCTTTTGGCAACACCATCCGGGGCTTTCGTATCTTTTCTCAGGCGCATTTATAGGTCCTACGTCCCAAGCGCCTCGCGTGGATGAGGGCAGGGTAGAAAATCTGTACGAGTTAGAGATCGCCTTTTCGCAGATTCCTGAGGGTGAAACTGTACCGTTTTGGTTGACCGATCGCCTTTTTCGCCATATGCTGACCGACATCACGGGCAACACACATCGAAGCGAATTTTGCATCGACAAACTCTATTCGCCCGATTCTTCTAGTGGACGGCTTGGCATCTTAGAGCTTCGAGCGTTTGATATGCCACCTCACGCTCAAATGGCACTGTTGCAGATGCTTTTGGTACGCACTTTAGTGGCTGTCTTTTGGAAAAAACCGTACAAACACAAACTCGTTCGTTGGGGTACGCAACTGCACGATAGATTTTTGCTAGAGCATTACGTTAAAGAAGATGTGCGTGACATTGTCGAATTTTTACAAGCGGAAGGGTATCCGTTTGAATTAAATTGGTTTGACCCTTTCTTTGAGTTTCGTTTTCCACTCTATGGCATGAGCACGATTGAAAACATGCACTTAGAACTGCGTGCCGCCATCGAGCCGTGGAATGTGTTGGGTGAGGAGAGCAGTTCGCAAGGTACGGCACGCTATGTGGACTCTTCCTTGGAGCGCGTGCAGGTCAAAGTGCAAAACTTTACCCCTGAGCGCTACACACTTACATGTAACGCCGTAGCCATTCCGCTGGCTCCAACAGGCAGGGAAGGGGAGTTTGTGGCAGGCGTGAAGTACAAAGCGTGGGAGCCGTACTCGGCACTTCATCCGACCATCGGCGCGGACACGCCTTTGGTGTTTGACGTGGTTGATACGTGGAATAAACGCTCCATCGGAGGCATGACCTACTTTGTGGCGCATCCGGGTGGGCGCAATTACGACACGTTTCCTGTAAACAGTTACGAAGCAGAGTCGCGCCGTATCAACCGTTTTTGGGACTTTAACCATACCCAAGGCGAGGCAGAGTACCAAACCAGTTCGGTTGTCACCCAACATGCACTTTCAGCTGAGGGAAGCGAGCGTACGGTTGTTGTACACAAACCAAAAGCACTCAAACAGTTTGTATTTCAAGAGTTACCTATTAGCAGTGAATTTCCTCACACACTCGATCTTAGACGTAAATGGAATGCCAAATAGATGAATTTTTTAGATAATTACAGCTCAGCTTCTCTGTTTGATGAGATGCTCGATGATCAATTACGGGTCAGAGAGCATTGGCAACCGCTTCTTGAGCGCCTTGAAGCGATGAGCAGTGAAGAGTTAGAAAACAAACAAGCGGAAATTGCATGGCATTTGGAAGACAATGGTGTCACGTACAATGTCTACAATGACCCAGAGGACAATGGCAATCGCCCGTGGAGTTTAGACCCGATTCCGTTTATCATCACCAAAGCAGAGTGGAAAGAGATCAAACAAGGGATAAAACAGCGCGCTAAACTCTTCAATCTCATCTTAAAAGACCTTTACGGCGAGCAAAAACTACTTAAAGAGAATATCATTCCTGCCGAGGTGATTTACGGACATAAAGGGTTTATTCCCGCGGTGCACTCTTTAGGCGTGATGGAAGATTTTCAGCTCTATTTTTATGCGCTTGATATGGCACGAGGCCCTGATGGCAAAATGTGGGTCATCAATGATCGCACTCAAGCCCCTTCAGGTTTGGGGTATGCCGTTGAAAATCGCCTCACGATGAATATTGTATCCAAAGACCTCTACCCAGAGCATGAGATCAAAAAATTGCTTCCGTTCATCGATGAGTTCAAAAAGCTTTTGAAAAAACTTTCCAAAGGTGACATCTCTAAAGTGGCACTCTTAACGCCCGGTCCTCGCAATGAGACGTACTTCGAACATGCCTATTTGAGCTCTTTTTTGGAGATTAACTTGGTTGAGGGCGATGATCTGCTCTCCAAAAACGGCGCTTTGTGGCTTAAGAGTTTGAGTGGACTTAAGCCTATTAATACCCTTTTAAGGCGCTTGGATGATCGCTATTGCGACCCACTTGAGCTTCGCAGTGACTCAAAACTGGGCGTTGCAGGCTTGGTCGATAGTCTAAGACAGGGCAATCTTGCCATGATCAATCCCATTGGCAGTGCGATTGTGGAGAACATCGGGCTGAATCCTTTTATGGAGCGCATCTGCCATTACTTCCTCAATGAAGAGCTTTTACTCCCTCAAATTGCGACATGGTGGTGTGGGCAAAGCCATGAGCTTGAGTATGTGTTAGAGCATTTTGATAGCCTCATTATCAAAAAAATTGATCGCACCGAAGCGATTCAGACACATTTAGTCAAAAAACTCTCCCATGAGATGAAGCTACAACTTAAACAAAGCATTTTGCAAAACCCACATCAGTACGTTGCGCAAGAAGAGATCAATTTTTCGACAACTCCTTTTTATGCCAATGGAAAAATCGAGCCGCGTAACGCTGTTGTGCGTGCCTATGCTTTGAAAAAGAGTGAGAATTACACCGTGATGAATGGAGGCTTGGTGCGAGTGTCTTCTTCCAAAGATGCCCTTTTAGTCTCCTCCCAAAAAGGTGGCACAAGTAAAGATTTGTGGATTTTAGGCGAAGATGAGACGATTGATATGAGCTCCATTTTCAATACATTGCCTTATGTTGATGTCTCCATTCACACGATGCCAACGCGCAAAGCTGAGAATCTTTTTTGGTTGGGGCGTTACTTGTGTCGTACCATCACGACCATTCGCCTTATTCGCTATGTGGTCAAAAAGATGACCAATTTTAGCCGCTACGAAGGGGCTTTGTCATATGAGTCACAACTCATTTTAGAAAAATCTTTGACGCACTTAACGATGACGTATCCGGGCTTTTTAGATGAAAAGATTGCGCAAAATCGCATGAGTGAAATCGAGTCGCTGATTAAAGACAAAAGCAAACAAGGCGGGCTCTCTTTTACGATGGAGATGCTCTTTAATGCCAATGTCTCGATCAAAAGTTTGCTTGCGATTGAGGCATGGAAACTCTTTGATAAGATGCAAAAAGAGTGGAGGGTCTTTATTCGTAAAATCAACTCTCCCACACAGACCATTTTAACTGAGCTCGATAAATTTCTACTCTATCTTGTTGCGTACAAAGAGTTGGTGGAAGAGAGCATGTACAAAGAGCAGGGCTTGATTTTGTATGACATCGGTTATAAGATCGAATCGGCACTGCTAACGATCTCTAAAGCGCGCTCGATGCTCTGTGTCAAGCATGAAAAATCGGCCAGTTATGACATTTTAGAGGGCATGCTCAACTCCTGTGAGAGTTTTAATGCATACCGAACGCAATACAAAAGCTCACTCCAGTTGGATAATGTGTTGGAGTTTTTGATTCTCAGCCCTCAGTTTCCAAAGTCGATTGCCTATTTGACAAATGAACTTTTGGAAGATTTAAAAGTACTTCCAAAGAGTAAAAAGTACCTCAGTAGCTACGAAGAGCCTATTTTTCAAGCCTTTTCATCGCTGAAACTCACCACTGTTACAAATTTGATGCAGATCGAAGAAGGTGGAACTGTTTACACGGTGCTCGATGAGTTTTTAGCCACGCTTACGACGCATTTTTCGCTCTGTTCTATGGAGCTTTCCAAAACCTATTTTTCACACTACGATGAGTAAGCCATGATGTACGAAATCTACCATAAAACCGCCTTCAAATACGAAAGTCTTGTCACGTTTAGCCATAACATTGCTCGTCTCAAACCTAAAGACACGCCGTTTCAGCGTGTGGTGGATTTTACGATGGAAATCACGCCCAAACCATACGAACTCAGCGAGTTCGATGATGTCTTTGGAAACCACACAACGCACCTTTTAATTCGTGAAGCGCATGAGTCGTTATCTGTCATCGGCAGGTCACGCGTTGAACTCGATGGCGATGCGATGCGTTTACATGTAAACACACTGCGTGCTCAAAGTACCACGTATGAGGCATCGCTTGGCTTGCTGCAAACGTTTGATCTTTTTGATCTTGCCGCAAAGCCTTTTATGTTTGACTCGGAACTGATTCCCAAAGCCTCACGTGGAATCATTGAGTATGCGAAGCGTTCCTTTTTACCACAGCGCAATCTTGTGGATGCCGCACAGGAGTTTATGAACCGCATCTTCCAAGATTTTCAATTTGTCGCAGGCTTTAGCAATATTACCACGCCGATTGAAGAGATTTTTGAGGCGAAAAAAGGTGTCTGCCAAGACTTTGCACAGTTTGCCATCGCCGCTCTTCGCTCCATTGGTCTGCCGGCTAAATACATGAGTGGCTACATCGAAACACTGCCAGCCCCTGGCAAGACCAAACTGTTTGGTGCCGATGCTTCGCACGCATGGTTTGCCTTGTACATTCCACGTCTTGGCTGGATGGAGTTTGACCCAACCAACAACATCATCCCCGAAGATCAGCACATCTTACTTGGAAGTGGCAGAGACTACAACGATGTCGCACCCCTTAAAGGCGTGGTACTAAGCAGCGGCCAGAGCGAACTTTCCATCGAAGTGAATGTGCAAAAAGTGTTTTAAAAACTTTACATGTAAACATTTTTAATTTACATGTAAAGTTTAGAGATTGTTTTGTGTGGATTCGACTTTGACGATGCGATACGCAATCGCGTTTTGGAAAATGAGCGAATAGTCGTATTTACAGGAGATAATTCCATCGCAGGGTGAGATGATCGTCTGAATCAGCGTGCCATCGAGCGAGTTAAAAATGCGTGCTAAGGGTTGACCATGTACGACTGAGTCACCAATGTTAGCAAGCGTGTCAAAGAGTCCTGCAGCGGTACATTTAATTGCTTCAATGTCATTTTGCATGACAACATTGCCGTGTGAACCTTCAAAAGTTGCGAAGTCAATCAGCTCTTTTTTCACTAAAAAGCGTACAATCGCATCAAATACTTTGTTCGCTTCATGTTTACGCAAGGTTCCTTTTTTACCTGAAACGAGCGAAAAGGCTTTGGCATTCCAGACTTGCCAGTTGTAAGTTAAAGAGACCGTGTCATTGGGGCTCTCTTCTTTGACATGAATAAAATCAAGCCCAAAAGCTCGTGCATCATCTACATAGTTCAAGCTTGACTGTAATATCTTGACATAAGGAATACACTCGGAATGATCCTTCCTCGCTTCCAGTAAAATTGCGTAGTCATAGTTATTGGTTTTTTCAAATAATCGTGCAGCAATGCGTTGGGTGGTTTCGCCTTTTTCGTAACCTGGAAACATCACATCAATATCGGTATTATCCAGTGGCCAAAAATTCTTCCCCATATTAAAGGAGTAGGGATTGACTGTGGGCACAACGAGAATTTCACCTTTGACAAAAGCGGCATTGGCGAGTTCTTGTTGGCGTAAAAAACGTACCAACTGTGATGCAACCCAAAGCTGATCGATGGCATTGCCCATCATAGGGCCTACAATAACGCAACTGGGTACTGTACCTTCTCTTCCAAAACGGAAGCCTTTGACTTTGAGAGGATTGCGACTTAAAGAACTTATCTCAAATAAAACTTCTTCTTTCATAGGGGAGTATCCTCTTTTGGGTCTTCAAGTATACGTGCAAGAAGCGAGCCTTCATACACAACAGGGTATTCACGAATAGTAAATAATAGCCCATTACACGGGCTAATAATAGTCTCTTCAATCGTTCCAGAGAGTGGGTCGATGATTTCTCCTAGTTTTTCGCCTTTCAAAACGGTGACATTGTGCTCTAAGATAGGGATGAAAATGCCCGGTTTTGAAGCGTTGACAAAAAAGACTTCCGAGTGCAGATTTGAAACCATCGTTTTGGTTGTTGGAAGAACAGGTCTATCGATGATTCCCACATGTGCAAGTAGGTTTAAAATGCCTTTGGTAAGGCTTTGACCATACTCTTTGGTAATGCGCATTCCCACACCCATCTCTACAACGAGCGTTTTAGTGCCGAGTGAATTCATCGCATGCGCAAAGGTAGACTCCAAAACAGTCACAGCATCGTATACCCAAATAAACTCAATGTCGAGTTTCTCTGCCAAAGGAATGAGCTCATCGGCGGTTGAGCGGCTAATGCGCACTTGGGGAAGTTCGCGTAAAAAGATGTTGCTTGCATGAATGTCAATGGCAAAATCACTGCCTCTGACGGTATCGACAATGGCACTAGCGACTTGTGCAGGTAAAAAATCAGAGGTATTTCCAGGAAACGTACGGTTAAGATCGACATCGTAAAAAGGAAAACCTCTCGTGATACTGTCGATACCCATAGGGTTCATAGAGGGGTAAATGTCCACAATGCCTTTAATGCAATGTTTATTGTTATTAAGCCATTTGGCAAGCAGATAGCAGACGTATTGCCCTTCGATCTCATCGCCATGAATACCCGTGACAATAGAGATGCGTTTGGTTGACGTACTAATGTCTTCTGGTGCAAAGCGGTTACGCCTGAGTGTTAAGGTTTCATTGACCGGTAAGTTAACATTAAAGATCTCTTCAATCATTGCTCATCCTTACCAATTCTGCCTGTAATTTCTAAGATATGCTGACGTTTACCAATGTAACTGCCTCGATGGGTTTGGCACTCAGAAAAATCACGTCCATGGGCGATCTTAATATAAGGTTCATCATTAATCAGTGTGCCATTGAGTGGGTCAAACCCTCTCCAGTCCCCATCAACAAACGCTTCAACCCACGTATGGGTTTTGTTAATACCATCGATAAAGCCGTTGACAAAGCGTGCAGGTATATGACTTTGTCGTAAGAGCGCAATTAAAAGATGACTAAAATCTTGACTCAATCCCTCTTTGTAGAGTAAAAAAGTTTCCAGTCCTTTGGCTTTGCTGATCTCAATGGGTTTAAACTGCTCAAAAAGTGTTTGAGTTAAGAAATACGCTTTTCGAAAATCCGTTACAGGGAGTTTGAGTGAACGGGAAAAATCGTGCAAAACCATGCTAAATGGAGCAAGTGTAGAGTACGGAAGATAAAGCTCTACTGGTTCATTGTCGTGATAAACATAGGGTAAAAGCTCAATCTCACCTTCCATACTCGCTTTAAGCGCACGATGAGGTTTCCCGATGAACCCATAGACCAACTGGTTACCAAAACCATCTCGTGTCTTTTGATAGGGAATCGTATCATTTAAAGTGAGCTTCCAATCAATAAGCTGTTGTATCACATTGGTGTGAGGCACTATGCGTAGACAAAAATGATGGTTGCGTACTGGCTCATCAAAGGTGAGCGTAAAATCATAAGAAAAATTAACTTTCATGCGTTGTTGTCAATGCCCCAAATACTGAATTTATCGTTTGTAATGTTTTATATCGATTGCTTGAAGAGAGCGCCACACGTTTATGGTTTGGACGCACTTTCTCGGCAATGCTGTTGAGCTTTTCAACATCCATTAATGCCGCTTCAATGCTATCGTAAAGGCGAATATTTAAATCCATACGTTCCACTACTTTCCCCAGTTGAATCAATGGTGCTTCTTTGGCTTCCACCAGTGAAAGCTCAAAATTACCCCAAATAGAATCAAGCTCTTTTAAAGTTCCCTCTAGCCAATACAGTGAAACGGTACGCTCTTCTTTGGCTTTTTTATACGCCAAATAAAGAGCATTAATACGGCTAAACATACGGTTAGAGAGGTGAGATCGTGTCAAAATCGCATTTTCACGTGCACTATTGACCGTATCGCACAGGCTTGCATACTCCAAATCAAAAACAGTTTTGCGCAAAAACATTTGAGCTGAATCATAGCTCAATTCAATGCCAAGTTTCTCATAAAATGTTTTTGCTTCAGCAAAATTTTCATCTAAAATTTTATCAAATAACTCAATGATTAAGCGAGTCATACTCTCAGCTCTTTGGATATAACGGCCCATCCAATAAAGATGTTCAGCGCTTTGTGGTGCAATAAGAATCATCGGTTATCCTTTAAAATCCACGTATCTTTAAAACCGCCACCTTGGGAAGAGTTGACAATGTAACTGGTTGGATCCATCGCAAAACGCGTGAGCCCTCCTGGCCAGACAAAAATATCTTCGCCATAAATTGAAAACATACGAAGATCGGCTTTTCGCGGTGAAAAAGATCCATTGTCATCTAAGCATTCGATGTCATAAAACTCAATGACCTCTTGTGCAATGAAACGTCTTGGTTCTGCAATAATAGCATCTTTTAATTTTTGACGCTCATTTTTAGAAAGGTTGCATCCAAAAACAACGCCATACCCACCCGCTTCTGCAACATCTTTGATGACTAACGTGCGCATATTTTGCAAGATATGGTTACGATCTTTCTCAAAAAATGCCAAATAGGTAGGGGCATTTTGCAAGATTGGCTCTTCATTCATATAGTATTTAATCATCGCGGGCACAAAGTAGTAGATACCTTTATCATCTGCGATGCCATTTCCGATGCTGTTCATAAGGGCAACATTGCCTGCACGATACGCTTGGGTGATGTTTGGCACACCAATCAAAGAGTCTGGATGAAACTCAACAGGATCCAGTGCTTCATCATCAAGCCGTCGGTAAATAGCACCTACACGCGCTTTTTTGCCATTATAAGTTTTAAGATACACTTTGTCTTTTTCCACCACCAAATCTTCACCATTGGCAAGAATTGCACCACTGGCTTTGGCAAGGTACGAGTGCTCATAAAACGCAGAATTATAACGTCCCGGTGTTAAAATGACATTAATACCACCCGTGTTAACATAGTCCATCGCTTTTTCAAGCTTTTTAGGATAATCCTGTACCCCTTGAATCGGCAGTTTTTCAAAAAACTCTGGAAAGACTTTACGTGTCAGCATACGAAGTGAAAGTGGGTAACTTACACCACTGGGAACTCTGAGGTTATCTTCAAGCACAACCCAGCCATCGCCAACGCTGTTTTTCACAAGGTCAATGCCGCTGATGTGTACACGTATGTTTTTTGCCACAGGCGTGTTGGCAAAAGCGGGTAGATAAGCCTTGGAAGAGAAGACAAATTCACTAGGAATAATGCCATCTTTGAGAATTTTTTGCGCTCCATAAATATCTTCTAAGAAGAGATTGAGTGCATGAATACGTTGCTGTATGCCTTTTTCAAGGTACGTAAACTCTTCATGTGAGACAATTCGTGGAATAATGTCAAAGGGAAACTTGCGCTCTATAAAAGCGTTGTTCTTGAAAAGGTTGAAGTTGATTGCTTCGGTATTCATGTACGTGAGCAACTCTTGGACGCGGTTCTTATCGATTGTATTTAGGATGCTTTTAAAGGCATCATAAAGGGGACTTTCTGATTCAATCATAACGATGGCCCTTACCCTTTCACTTAAATTGTGATAGACACAGTTTAGCACAAAATTAAGCACAGAAAGAGGAAAAGGGAGGACTTTTTTGATTATTTTTTAAACAATAACAAAAGTGTGACAAAAGCACTATTCTATCCATGCCAAACATAGGCAAAAATAAGTCCTTCGATTAAAAAGATCGTGCAAAAAAGGAGATTCCATTTCAAAGAAACTTCCATTGGCGTGACGTTTAAAAATTTAGCGGTCATGAGTGACATTCCTGCAAACGGTGAAATGATAAACGAGATAGATGCCGACAACGTCAAAATGAGCGCAATGGAAACAGGTGAGAGTGGAAGCGAAACGGCGAGTAAGATTTTACCAAACATCACCGCAAGCACCAAAGGATGGATGCCGCACACGGCGATGAGTATAAATACAAGCGGAATAATAAGGATGGAAAAGATGCCAAGATGGTTGACGCTTCCTTGCAAGAGGGGTTGAATGTGACTCAAAATACCGCTATGATCCACCGCACCTGCAAACAGTCCCACCGCAATAAAAAAGACTGAAAAATCGGTTGCCTGTGTGATGCCACCTTTCCAATAGAGACTCAAAACGCTCTTGAGTTCTGCATTTTTGAAAAAAGAGACGATCCAAATTGTTGAGACCAGAAGTCCAGAAAGTAAAATTCTCCCTGTTGCTGAACCGATAGAAAAGGCTTCAAAAAAAGAGATAAGCAGCAAAAGAAAGATAACGACAAGAAGGATATGCGCTGTTTGTTTTGGGGCATTTTTTGCAATGCATGAGCTTGTAGGCAGAGGTTCCGTGAGTATGGGTTTATTTAACCCTGAAAAATGCTCAAGCAGATACGATGTGAGTAAGCCAATGATACTCAAAAGAAGTCCCGGTAAAAAAAGTTCCGACCACGAAACATGGGTCACTTGCATCACCAAAAGCATGATCACCGCCCCAGGAGCCCAAAAAAGCACAAGCGCATACCCTCGCATAATGGCGGTTGCAAAAAAGCGTTGGTGGTCACGTACATTGTTTTTAAGTGCTTTATTAAATAATGAAACCATCACTGGCACGGTTCCAAAGAGTAGAAAACTGGAAAAAAGGTTGGTGACAAGCATGGCAAAAAGGTAGAGTGAACTCTCTTTCTTGAAAAGCTTTTTGAGCCAATACTCAATCGTGTCGCTGTAATGCCCGACTTCAATGGGAATGGCAAAAAGTTGCATCACTACGATGATGGCGATAATGTTGGTCATCGAAGTAAATGAGCTCATCCAAAGAGAAAAAGGCAGTTTATAATAAACAAGTATGCCAATGCCTAAGGCAAAAAAGATGAGGGTAATGGTACGAAACCCTTTGCGTTGCATGAAAAGCCCCAGCACAAACAGAAGCGCTGTAAAAGATGTTAAAAGCTCTAAATTAACCGGCATAAAAAGTTTGATGACATGTAAAAGCGTAATGACTAAAAGAGCCATTTTACAGATGGTTTTCATCTACATTCCAAAATTAAAATGCGTTATTGTAGCGAAAGGAAGGTTAGAAATGTGAAAAGCGTTGGAAGAGAAACTCTTTACATGTAAAGTTAAAAAACAAAATAAAAACAGTTCCTTCTTTCATAATAAATCTCCCTTTTTCCCCTCTAAGTTTATGTTATAATCTCCCATCATTAGAATTCAATTTCAAAGGAATAGCAATGGGATATTGGAGATGGGACGCATCTTTTTCGGTTGGTATTGCAGTTATTGATAATCAGCACAAACAAATGATTGAGTATATTAATGAACTGGGTACGATTTCGATTTATCACGACAAAGCAAAAATTCGTGCAGTGCTTGCGGCGTTGAAGGATTATACTGTTTCTCATCTTGCATTTGAAGAGAGTTTGATGGAAGAGGCGGGGTATCGCAAACTAGAAGCGCATAAGCAGATTCATCTTTCGTTTATTGAGCGCATTCATTTCTTTAAAGAACGCTATGAAAACGGTGAAGATATTGCACAACAGCTGATGATGGATCTTCAAATGTGGCTTGTCAATCATATTCAACACGAAGATACAGACTATAAAGAGGCTGTTCAAGCGATGCTGCACAAAAGAGAAATTTCGCCTATGGAAGAGCATATTAAAGACGGATGGCTCGCAACACTTCGAGATAAATTTTTTAAATAGCGTTTGCGTTCACGGTTAAATTTTTAACACTCAAAACGTTTTACATGTAAAGCTAAAAAAATCCATTCTCTTAAGTTTTAACCTAATTTTAACTATGATGCTTTCCAGAGAATGTTAAAAGGATTTCCTACGATTTCAAAGGAAGAACAAACCAGGATTACTACGGTTGTTGTCAGAGTTGCTGCAATGCTTCTTGAATACGGAGCAGAAAGCCGTTTGATAGAGCAACTTTCCTCTCGTTTGGGCGTAGCACTTGGGTGTACGTCTATTGAGATTTCGCTGATTCCCTCTGCTATTGTCCTCACAACACTCATTGGTGACTCTTCAGTTACGACCACAAGACGTGCGCATGAGCAACCGATTAATATGTCCATTGTGCATCAAATCGTCACGATCTGCATTGCAGCGGAGCAAAACCCTCGTGATATTATGATGGTGGAGACAAAGCTTGCCAACATTCATTCCAATCCGTATCCTGCATGGGTGATTATTCCGATGATTGGGCTTTCGTGTGCGGCATTTAGCCATTTACAAGGTGCGGATTGGGCGGGAGTTTGCATCACTTTTTTAGCCGCTTCGGTGGGAATGATCGTACGCAGAGAACTCTCCTCTCGCAACTACTCTTTGCTGATTGTTTTCGCGTTTACCGCTTTTGTCTGTACCATGGTCGCCAGTCTCTCTTTTTACCATGGTTTCAGTAGCACAGGCAGTATCGTTCTCTCTTCCAGTGTACTATTGCTCGTTCCAGGGTTTCCTTATATCAACTCGATGCTGGATGCGTTTAAAGGCTATATTAGCATGGGCTGGGGGCGTTGGACGCAAGCGACGCTTTTGACCCTGATGTCTTCCCTTGGTATTATGCTTGCCATGGGACTTTTGGATATTAAAGGATGGTAATGATGCTTTGGGTGACGCTTTTACTCAATTCTTTGTGGGCGGCGATTCCTGCTGTGGGCTTTGGAATGATTTTTAATGTTCCGCGCTCTGCATTGCCATTGTGTGCCGTGGGTGGCGCATTTACGTATGGCTTCAGAGAAGTATTGATGTACAACCATCTCTCCATCGAACTTTCAACGTTTATTGCCGCGACGGCTATCGGGATTATCGGTGTCTTTTGGTCACGCCGATATGCCATGCCTCGCCCCGTTTACACCGTGCCTTCCATTATTCCTATTATCCCAGGTACGTATGCGTATGAGATGATGATAAGCCTTGTTTCGATGAATTCCGATGGCGTGACCGATGCTTTGCTCTCTAGTTTTATCCAAAATGGCTTGCATGCCGTGAGCATTTTATTTGCGATTGCGTTTGGCTTGGTACTTCCTTCGATGTATTACACGAAACGTCAAAAGCCGATTATTTAGTGGTTTTGATGTTTACATGTAAAGATTTTAGATGCCAATTTCTTTACATGTAAATATTTTCAAAGTTCAACTGCTTTTGATCTTTGAAAATATTGGAAGAAGAGCGTAGCGGCATTAAGAGCCGCTACAGTGTTTATTGAAATTGATTCAATTTTTGGTTGAGGCTCTCAGAAAGTTTTGAGAGATGATCCGCCGCCGCAGCGATCTCTTCAACACTTCGTGCATTTTGAGATGTCAACGTATTGATGTTACCAACCATTTCCACAATCTTATCGGTATCTTGCGCAATCTTCCGTGAGTTTTGCGCACTAGCACTAACAGATTCGACACTATTTTGCATGACTTGCGTTGTTCCTACGATGGTTGATTCTACACCATTGGAAACCGATGAAAGTCTTTGAATGTTTTGAGCGTTTTTTCCCATTTGCTCTGAAGAGTCTACAATGGATTGGACAATGACATTGATAGTGGCATTAATTTCAGTAAGACTTTTTTGAGTACGTTCTGCGAGTTGTCTCACTTCATCTGCAACAACGGCAAACCCACGACCATGTTCACCGGCACGTGCCGCTTCAATAGCGGCATTAAGGGCAAGCAGGTTAGTTTGATCGGCAATGTCAGAGATAACGGTTAGCACTTGTTTGACTTGATCTGCATCGTGGCTCATTTGCTCTAACTTTTGAGCAAGAGCCGTTTCAGATTGGCTGGCCTCATCCATCTCACCACGTAGTGCAATGACTTCATTTTTAGCATTGTCAAGTCTTTTACCCGCATCGATGATCTCTTCTTTCATATTTTCCGAGAGTTTCGCTGTCTCTTGTACAAAGGATTTGATGCTATCTATCTCATGAATGGTATTTTCAACAATAGTCGAGCTTTGCTCTGCATTACGTCCTATTTGCATACTCGTAGTACTAAGTTCATGCGAAACAGAAGCATTTTCATTAGAAGAGCTTTTGGCATCTACAATGGTACTTTCTAGGGTATTTACCAAGTCATTAAAACTATCCACAATCTCTTTAATCTCATTCTTTTTTGCATAGCTGATTCTAAATTTAAGCTCTTTGGTACGAACAAAATGTGTAATGCTATCTCGAATGAGGTGTACGCCTTGCATGATGTTATTTCGAATAAAAATGCTTAAAATTAACACGGAAACTGCAACAATAATAGCAATAATAACCATCATGATGGATGCACTTCCTTTAGTTTCAATAGCGATTTTTGCATCATTGTCTGCCAATTTTTGGTTGTAATCCATATGCTCTTCAAGAGTTCTTGTAATCTCTTGAGCAATGGTAAGATTGGCTTTAAATAAATTCTTTGCCTCGTGTAGTTTATCCTCACTCGATAACATCAAAATGCTATCAACAACACTATTGTATTGTTTGAAGAGTAGGTTCTCTTTGTCATAGAGTTCTTTGTCTTTTGCATCAGAAATTAAAGCTTCATAGCTTTTATAGTCTTTCTCTAGCTTGGTTTTAGCAAGAGTATAGCGTTCATTAAGTTTTTTAAACTCATTTTTATCGTAAGACTCAGATGTTGTCATTTCCCATAAAATAATTCTAATACGGTATATTCCTTGCATCAAGTCATTCATAACAAGCACACTTGGTAATGAATTGATATTACAGGTGTTTGCTTTTTCGAAAACTTGATCCATTTTTATAAGACTAACACCAAAATTTAAAGCTAACCCAAGTAGGGCTATCGTTAACATTGTCATCAACTGTTTTGAAATACTCATGGGACACGCTCCTTTTTATTCTTGATAGAAATTATAATCTTTAACTGTGACAAATGCGTTGTACAAATCAAGAAGTGAAAAAAGGAGATTTAGAGAGAAAAGATGCTCCAAAGAAGGAGCATCTAAAGAAGATTATTTATGTGTTAAAACGCGTGTGGCATTGAGTACAGCGATGAGTGCAACACCCACATCGCCAAAGACAGCTTCCCACATCGTTGCAATTCCCATCGCTCCCATAATCAAAATAACCCCTTTAACACCCAGTGCAAAGATGATGTTTTGCCAAACGATGGCATGGGTTTTGTGAGCGATTTTAAGCGCAGTGGCGACTTTGCTGATCTCATCGGTCATAATGACGATGTCCGCCGCTTCAATGGCAGCATCTGAGCCTACGCCACCCATTGCAATGCCGATGTCCGAGCGTGCAAGGACTGGTGCATCATTGATACCATCACCGACAAAGACAGTTTTACCTTTGCCACTTTTTCGTACCATCAGTTCTTCAAGCTTATCAACTTTTTGATGCGGTAAAAGCTCCGCCTCAACGTGAGTGATGCCTAGCTCTTTGGCAACTTTATCAGCAGCTGCTTTATTATCACCAGTGAGCATCACAATGTCTTTGATACCAAGGGCTTTAAGGGCTAAAATAGCTTGTTTACTGTCTGTTTTGGGCTCATCCGCAATGGTAAGATAACCCGATAAAACACCTTCAACGACGATATAAACAACGGTATCTGGAGTGTCAAGTGTCTCGTGTGCAATGCCTTGCTCTTTGAGCAGCTTATCATTTCCCGCAAGAACAATTTTGCCATCAATGGATGCTTTGACGCCATAGCCTGCAAGTTCTTCATACGATGACACAACTGCTTCTAAAGGCTCAGTGTATGCCCGTTTGATGGAAAGTGCAATAGGATGGTTCGAGTGCATCTCCGACAGTGCGGCAAGATGGAGTATCTCCGCTTCTTGAAGCCCTTTGAGTGCCGTGATGGAAGTGACACTAAAAATGCCTTTAGTGAGCGTTCCTGTTTTATCGAAAACGACCGTATCAACGCCATTGAGGGCTTCTAAAAAGTTACCGCCTTTGACCAAAATGCCATTTTTGGATGCACCACCAATACCTCCAAAAAAGCTTAAAGGTATGGAAACAACCAATGCGCACGGGCAAGAGACAACCAAGAAAACTAAGGAGCGTCTAAACCAGTCGCTGAGAAGCGCGTCTTGTATCAACAGTGGTGGTACGAACGCGAGGAGGGCAGCAGAGATGACGACAAGCGGTGTATAGTACTTGGCAAACGTGGTGATAAACTGCTCTGTTTTAGCTTTTTTTGAGCTCGCATTTTGCACAAGGTCTAAGATTTTTGAGACGGTGGATTCGGAGAAAAGTTTAGTCGTTTCAACAACAATCACCCCCGTTTTGTTGATGCTTCCAGAGAGCACTTCATTTCCTAATGCAACCTCTTTGGGTAAAGATTCTCCCGTAAGCGCGGAGGTATCGAGTGTTGAACGACCCTCTAAAATGATGCCATCCAGTGGAATTTTCTCTCCCGGTCTGACGATAATGCGACTTCCTAAGGCAACATCACTCGGGTTTACTTTTTGCTCGCCAGTGTCACTTTGAAGGTTTGCAAAATCGGGTCTAATGTCCATGAGTTTGGTGATGGATTTGCGTGAGCGATCCACGGCTAAGTCTTGAAAAAACTCTCCAACACGGAAGAAAAGCATGACCGCAACACCCTCAGGGTACTGACCAATACTAAACGCCCCGACGGTTGCAAGACCCATCAAAAAGTTTTCATCAAAAAGATGCCCTTTAAAAAGGTTGGTGACTGCCATGTAGAGAATCTCGCCACCGACGAGAAAAAAGCTGATCAGATAGGTCCAAAACATCAGTGGATTGCGCTCGTCCATCAAAACAGCAGAGATAAACAATACTGTACCGATGCAAAATGTAATGAACTGCCATGATTTGAACATTTCCATCAAACTCGAATCGTCAAATCCTTCGTGATGGTGGTCATGACCATGATCATGTAATTGTGGTTCGATGGGGGCGCATCTGCTACAACAACTTCCCGTTGTCGCATCGCAGGTTTGGGGTGCTTTTTCACTGAAGTGCATACTCAAATCCTCGTGGTTCTAAAATGTGTTCTAAGCCTTGGTTAAAAATGGTTTTGATGTGTTCGTCATCAAGCGAATAAAAGACGACTTTTCCTTCTTTACGGTGCTTGACAAGACGTGCTTGACGAAGGACGCGTAGCTGGTGAGAGATAGCAGACTGCGTCATATGTAAAAGTTCTGCAATGTCGCAAACACACATCTCTGCTTCAAATAGCGCTGAGATGATCTTCACGCGCGTCGTATCGCCAAAGACTTTAAAGAGCTCGGCAAGGTCGTAAAGCTTCTCCTCTTGAGGCATCTTTTTTCTAACCATTTCGATGACGTTTTCATGCACAATGTCGCAACTGCAAAATTCATCGCTCATCGGTTCCTCCTCTTGAAATTATGTACAAATGTTCATATGAACAATTACTCATATATTAAAACAATTCAAATGAGAGAAAGCTTAAAATGATAGACAAACTCAAAAAGTTTTACATGTAAAGATAAAAAGAGGAAAAAGGTCAAAAGATTTGCCCCTTTTCCCTTTTTTAGGATTTAGGAAAGCAATTCTAGTTCATATTTTTGGATTAATTCTTTCCTGTATTCAGGGGTCCATTTTTCTGATTGATAGATTCGCTCAGAATCAGGAATTGTTATATCCCATATTTTTATAAGATTTTCGTAATCTGCTTTATGAAGAGTTTCTTTGAAAGGTGTGTAATCTCCAAGAATTTGTATTTGCGTTGCAATGTTTAACAATTTTTTAAATGCTTTGTCATCTGTTGCATATATAAATTCTTTTGTTTTTTGTTTTGGTATCCAATTACGTATAAATGAATTCATAATATATAAATCCCATGTCATATTGAAAATTTGCTGCTTTTTTTGTTCAGGTAAGTTGGTAGCTTTGTACTTCATCATTTTTTTTAACGGAGTTTTACTAAAAAAAATAATGGCATAAACAAAGCAAACTAAAGATTGTCTAAAATCCTTGAGCATCCAATATTTAAATTTTTTCAATTTTTCGTATGAACTTATTTTTTCTTGGTTAATCGCTATACAAACAAGTACAATCAAGTATATAGAATCCCATTCTGTAAGCCTATTGTATTTAATAAGATTATTTTTTAAGACTTCTTTATCGATATTTGGATGTTCTGCTAAAGGATACTCATTTGAGTTACCAATGGCATATGCCATTAGTGCATCATTTTTTGTATTATCTATTCTATAAAAAAGCATTAAATCATCGACGACTTCATTTGCATTGTCTTTAATGTAATTTATTTTTTCATATGCAGCAAGGCTAGGTTCTATCTCAATATCACATAATTGGCAAAAGACAAGTAAGGCGACAGCATCGCGTGTTTCTTTTGTAGGAGATTTTTTATGGCTATTGAGTAAATATTGATAGATATTGGTATCTAAATAAAGTATGTATTGAATTCTATTAATACGATTATTGTATAAAATATCTGGAATACTTTCAAGCGTATAAATAGCATTATGGTCTTCTACATTAAAAGCATGGATAATCCAATCTCGATTTAAAAGTTTTTCAAGGATTTGAATAGTAGTTTTTGGAAGAGTAACATAAAGTTCATGATTCATTAATCATCCATATAGTACAAATTGTGGTAAAGTATAACAAAGATTTCATTTAAATTGAATGCCAAAATAATGTTTACATGTAAGGATTCATGCGACAAATTTACATAGGTATCTTTTCTCTTCCTCTACGACTGTAGCGCTCTTTTTGTGTAAAAATGTTGAGAGCAATTTTGTGTGTATACCCTCAAATATATTAGGATTTACAGATAGTATCTTCCGATGCACTCATTTATATTTATTCGAATAACAGCAGTACCATTCACCATGTTTTCAGGTAGTTCTTTATCCATCAAATGCGGTGTAAATTTTTTCACAATTTTCGACAGTGCTTCTTTCTTTTCGTCCAAATTATCTACAATTTTTGCCTCTCCTTGTGCGATAATACTGTTAAACGCTGTATTGACATCACAAGGGTTCTCGACATTCTTATCCAATAATGTGATCATCTCATCTATCTCAAAACAGACGTATGGATTGGATGTGAGAATGTCTATTTTTTGACCTTTGGGTAATCCATGCAGATAGATTTTGTGTTCACTATAGACAAAGTGCATGGGGATAACGTAAGGGTAACCATCGTGCCTGACGCATCCTAGCCTGCCAACGTTTGCTCTTTCAAATAATGCTCTGATCTGCTCAAATGATAATAGATGTGTTTTGGTTCTATGTCTCATACGCTCTCCTTTTTTGCATCATTGTAATGGAATCATCACAATACAACAATCCAAAAATTGCTCTGATGAAAATAAGTTGGCAATTTTTGGATTGAGTGAAAGGATATTTATGGCTAAACTGTCTTCAATTAACTCCAAAGGAGATCAGATGAGTTTTATCACTAATGATCGTTTAGCCTCAGCCGATGACGCCGTTTTTAAAATTTTACAACATGAGTTTACGAGGCAAGCCACGCATCTTGAGATGATTGCGAGTGAGAATTTTACCTCGCGTGCGGTGATGGAAGCCACAGGAAGTATTTTTACCAATAAATACGCTGAAGGTTACCCACACAAGCGGTATTATGATGGTTGTGAATGTGCCGATGAGATTGAGCAGCTTGCCATTGATAGACTCTGCGCAATTTTTGGATGCAACTATGCCAATGTGCAACCGCATTCAGGTAGCCAAGCCAATGGTGCGGTGTATGCGGCACTTTTAAACGCGAATGATAAATTATTGGGTATGGATTTACAGCAAGGTGGTCACTTAACGCACGGTGCGAAGGTGAGTTTTTCGGGTAAAAATTATCAATCGTTTAGCTATGGTGTCGATGCGAATGGTTATATTGATTATACCAAAGTTCTGGAAATTGCGAAGATTGTCAAGCCTAAGATGATTGTTTGCGGTGCTTCGGCGTATGCGCGTGAGCTTGATTTTGCTAAGTTTCGAGAGATTGCGGACGCGGTGGGTGCGATATTATTTGCCGACATCGCGCACGTTGCGGGTCTGGTGGCTGCGGGTGAGCATAAAAGCCCTTTTCCGCATGCGCATATCGTCACTTCAACGACGCACAAAACATTGCGCGGTCCTAGGGGTGGTGTCATTATGACCAATGATGAAGCGCTTGCAAAAAAGATCAATGCCGCTATTTTTCCAGGCATTCAAGGCGGTCCTTTGTTGCATGTTATCGCGGCAAAAGCGGTGGCGTTTGGTGAAGTGTTAAAGCCAGAGTGGAAAGCGTATGCCAAGCAGGTCAAACGCAATGCCAGCGTTTTGGGTGAAGTTTTGCTTGAAAGGGGTTTTAATTTGGTCAGTGGTGGAACCGATAACCATCTGATTTTGGTATCATTACTGAATAAAGAGTATTCAGGCGAAGAGGCGAGCACCGCTTTGGAAAATGCTGGTATAACCGTGAATAAAAACAGTGTTCCAAACGATACTCGAAGTGCGAAATTGACCTCAGGTATTCGCATCGGATCTGCGGCTTTAACGACGCTTGGGTTGAGAGAAAAAGAGTTTGAACTGATCGCGCATCGCATTTGCGATGTGTTGGAAAATATTCACGATTTATCTTTACATGTAAAGATAAAAAAAGAGTTGGTGGCGCTTTTGCAAAACTTCCAAGTGTATGAAAGCGCGACCTATTAAAACCTAGTGTTAACGTAGCCTTTAGAGCTTTGCTTTAAAGGCGTGTCAAGAACGCTTATAAAAAAATGACGAAGGAGGGTGTGATGAGAGAGATGGAAGTGTTGCATACCCATTATCAACTGATTGAAAAAGCGATCAAGTACATTGACGCGCATTTTAAAGAACAGCCCTCCATCGATGTGATTGCCAGCAGTATTGGCATGAGCAAGTACCATTTTATCCGCGTGTTTAAAGAGTATGTGGGTGTGACACCCAAACAGTTTTTACACTCGGTGACGCTCAATTACGCCAAAGAGCACATCAAAGAGTCCAAGTCCATTTTAGACAGCACACTGGACATTGGGCTCTCGAGTGTCAGCAGGCTGCATGAGCTTTTTATCAATCTAATCGGCGTGACGCCCAAAGAGTGGCGTGAAAAGGGTAAGGATGTCATCATTACGTATGGTTTTGGCATCACGCCGTTTGGGGAAGCATTGATCGCTTATACCGACAAGGGCATTTGCTATTTAGGGTTTATCGACCAAAACAAAGAGGCGATTTTTACACGGTTTCAAGAGCTGTGGGAAAATGCCAATCTGATCCATGATGATCTTAAAGCACAGACCTATCTGGAAAATATCTTCATCAACAATAAAAAATACAATCTCTTGGTCAAAGGAACGAACCTTCAGATCAATGTCTGGAAAGCGCTTTTAAACCTTCCTAATGGGGCAGTCACGACCTATCAAGATGTTGCCAACTTCATCGACCAACCCAATGCAGTGCGCGCCGTTGCCAGTGCCATTGGAAAAAACCACATTGGCTATCTCATTCCCTGTCACCGTGTCATTGCCAAAAGTGGTGCGATGAGTGGGTACAGTTGGGGCATTGAGCGTAAAAAAATCCTCCTAGCCTATGAATCTGCTTACAAGCCGAATGCTACAGCGTTTAAAATAGCGACACTAGAAGATATACCCAGTATTGACCAGTTTCTGCATGCTACGTTTCCAAAGAGTGCGCACAATCAGGCGAAAATCGTCTCCGAGATGATACACAACGCAACGACTCACTCGCTTTTTCTTGCCCTAAATGAGACAAAAATAGTAGGAGTGCTACCTGTCCTCACCCATGTATCGGTTGTATCAGGGGAAAAAGTAGCGATGTTTGAAGCGGTGATCGTGGATGAAGCTGACAGCGACCATGCTATTGAAAAGGAATTACTTGAATATGCGCTCACTTCGTGTACAAAAACAGGATGCAAAAGGGTGGTACTCTTAAGCGAAAATTCCTCTATACCGTATGAAGAATTAGGATTTGAACACTCTGCTAAAGGGCTTTTTCAAATACGATTTTAAATCTATCCACATAGTGTAACGCAGAGTTGAGTGCGTATTTGTCTCTTTTAATATCTCTTGCATTCTCCCAAAAATAGATCCATATCAAAAATAGTGCTTAAAGTATGACTCAATCTTATGGGCAAAAAGTGAGCAACGCTGCATTAGAGCAAAGTATTTTTTTATATATAATGTCTCACAGCTTTTTAAGGGGGAACACATGTCATTTAAAGGGAAAGTCATTGGAGCACTCTGTGTTCTAATGTTTTTAAGTTTGAGTATCTTTAGTATGATTAGCTATTTTGATACGAAAAAAAACAGTGTAATACAGATTGAAACTACGCTTCACATGGCTTCACAATCGTTATCTGATTATATTGATCTATGGATCAGCACCAAGAAAAATGGCGTTGAGAGTACGGCGCGTTTTATGCAAGACATCGACTTGATGACGCCCAATGATCTGATCGCAAAGTTACAAGAGACTACTAAAGTGTTGGGGGCAATGGACTCTTATGTTGGACTAGAAGATGGCAGTATGACGATGGGTTCTGGTTCTAAACTGCCTGCGGGGTACGACCCACGTGTGAGACCATGGTATACAAAAGCCAAGCAAACCGGAAAGTTGGGTATTACCGACGTTTATATTGATGCTACCACCAACAAACCTATTGTTACGGTGATGGCTCCGATTTTGAGAGAAAAAGTATTGATCGGTGTTTTGGGGGTTGATATCAGTTTAGATGCTCTGGTGAAAGCCATTGGTAATGTTAATTTCCGTGGAGGGTATGGCGTTTTACAAGACAGCCAAGGGCTGATCATTGCCCATCCTGATGCTAAGCTTTTAGGGAAAGCGTTTAGCACGATTGCGCCCAGCGTATCTGAACAATTTGGCACCAATAAAGAAGGGCTTATCTACTATTCGTATCAAGGTGATGAGAAAATTTTTTCCTTTAATACCTCTCTTGAGTCATCGTGGAAAATGGGCATTATTTATGATAAAAATATTGCTTATAGTTTTTTAAATCAGCAGATGAGTGAACTATTCATTGCAGGGGTAGTGATGCTTGCTTTCTCTATAGGGATTATGGTTGTATTGATTAAAGTATTGCTTCGTCCTTTGGATCGGCTCAACAGTGTAGTTGAAGAGCTCTCAAGCAATGAGGGTGATCTTCGCCATAGGTTGAGTACCACTTCCAATGATGAATTTGCGCGTGTTTCAGGCAATATCAATAAGTTCATCGAGAAGCTTCACGAAATTGTGAAAAAATCGAAAACTATCAGCCATGAAAATGCTTCAATCTCAGAAGAGCTTTCACGAACGGCTTCTGAAGTGGTGCGCAATGTCGACAGTGAATCAAAAATCATGGAAAACACGAAAGAGGATGGAATCGCTTTAGTAAAAAGTCTTGAAACCTCTGTAACGAAAGCTCAAAGTTCACAAGAAGCACTCAGCCACACGCAACATGATATTGCAGAAGTGAAAACTAAAGTGGAACAACTCGAAGTAACCATGCAAGCCACGGCAGCCAAAGAGCAAAATTTGGCAGAACGTCTTAGTCATGTCAGCCAGAATGCTAATGAGGTCAAGGATGTCTTGAGTATTATTCGTGATATTGCGGATCAAACCAATCTATTAGCCCTCAATGCTGCCATTGAAGCAGCTCGCGCTGGGGAACATGGACGAGGATTTGCCGTGGTTGCCGATGAAGTGCGAAAATTGGCAGAGCGTACACAAAAAAGTTTAGTAGAAATTGATGCAACGATTAATGTGGTGGTTCAGTCTATTATGGATGCTAACACGGACATCGCTCAAAATGTTCAGGAAGTGCAAGCTCTTGCGACCATTACAGCTGAATTGCAAGAGGGTATGAATAATGTTTCAAAGATTATTCATGCGACGATTGATGAGAGTCATTATACCGTCAATGACTTTGTGTCCACCTCAACAAAAATTAAAAAAATTGTCGATGAAATGGGACAAATTACGATGATTTCAAAGGAAAATGTTGGAAGTATCGACAATGTTTCTAAAGCGTCAGAACATTTACATGTCATGACGGAAAATCTCAATAATGAACTGAGTAAATTCAAGTCATAAGATATTCAAAGTGCTCAAGTAAAGCAACATTACTTGGGCACTTTAAGCTTTTAGTCTGTACAATCTTCGCAAAAATACAAAGAGTACCCATGTTAGAAAAAGAACAACTCAGAGGACTTTATGTCCTGACCGATGCAACACTCACCCCAGCAGAGAGCATGCTTGAACAAGTCGAACGCGTTTTAAAATCGGGCGTTAAAGTCATCCAATACCGTGATAAATATGCCAGTGATGAAGAGGCAGAAAAACAGTGTATCAGACTTCAAGCGTTGTGCGATGTGTATGAAGCGATTTTTATCATCGATGATCGTTTAGAAATTGCCTATAGAATCAATGCCGATGGGTTACATGTTGGCGAGGATGATGTCAGTTACGAAGAAGCACGCGCACTGCTTGGAGACGATAAAATCATTGGTGTTTCGTGCTATGGTGACTTAGAACGTGCCAAAAAATACGCCAGCCTTGGAGCAGACTACGTTGCCTTTGGCGCATTTTTTCCTTCACCCACCAAACCTCACGCTACAATGGTAGCACCTGAAATCCTTCAAAGGGCAAAAGAACAGTTGAGTGTGCCTATTTGTGCGATTGGGGGAATTAATGCGGAAAATATTGAACAGCTTTCATGCTACGATATTGCAATGTACTCACTTATTAGTGCGGTG
This sequence comes from Sulfurospirillum diekertiae, assembly GCF_002309535.1. Classification (GTDB taxonomy): domain Bacteria; phylum Campylobacterota; class Campylobacteria; order Campylobacterales; family Sulfurospirillaceae; genus Sulfurospirillum; species Sulfurospirillum diekertiae. The sequence goes on from NZ_CP023275.1 coordinate 1,065,952, forward strand.
TACAAAGACGATGCTATCGAGGAAAATTTAGAAAAATTACAAGCGAAAATTTAGAGGAGCGGGCATGGTTTTAGAAAAGTTTGATGTCTCCATCACCAATGCAAGTAAAGGAATGGCACTGATGCTGATTTTGTGGCATCATCTTTTCTATGAAAAACCCGAAATGGGTCTGATCGTTTTTCAAGCAGCACTTTTAGCCAAAGTGTGTGTGGGTATTTACGTGGTGCTCAGTGGTTATGGCTTGTCAGAATCTGTTAAAAAAAGAGGGCTTGAGCTGGGCGCTTTTTACAAACGTAGAATGCTCAAGCTTTACATGAATTATTGGCTGATAGCGCTTCTTTTTGTGCCCATTGGTGTATGGTTTATGGACAGATCACTCTCGAGCGTTTACGGAGAGCATGTATTTCAAGGCTTTTTACTTCAGATGCTCGGTGTTCATATGTTTACGTGGGTTGGCTATGGTTATAACGCGACATGGTGGTTTATGAGCCTTATTATCGTGCTGTATGCTATTTTTCCGCTGGTTTATACACTGATTAAAAAATTTCCTCTTAGCTTTTTAGCGTTCAGTGCATGGCTGATGTTTGTACCAATTCCCTTGGTCAATGACTGGATATTTCCTTTTGCGGTGGGGGTTTATCTTTCGCAAAAAGATGGGTTTGTCAAACTTTTGGTTTGGCTTGACAAGCAAGGCAAAGCTCGCTTTATAACGCTTCTCATTTTAACCATAGCGGTTGCATGGTACAGACAAAATGGTTGGTTGTTTGATAGCACCAGGGCCGATGCTTTCTTTGCAATTTTGCTAATTCTTTGGACGACAGAGTTGGTTGTTTTTTCTTCTATTGCCAAAAAAGCGTTTGAGTTTGTGGGCATTCATTCCTTTAATATCTTCTTGTTTCATACGTTTATTTACTACTATTATTTCCCTGATTTTATCTATAGCTTCAAATATCCGGTGCTCATTTTTGCAGTGCTTTTAGGAATTTGTTTGGTGATTTCAGTGGGGATCGAAAAGTTTAAGAAAGAGATTGGATTTGATAAATTAATTTAAAAAAACGATTTAGAGATGTCTTTTGACATCTCTTTACATGTAAAGATTATAACGTTGCTTTTTGAACAAATTTATCGCTTAAATGGTTAAATTCGGCACTTTCTACCCAGCTTTCAGGTGCACTGACATATTCAACTAAATTTTCTAAAAGTACAAGATGCGATCGCTCTTCTTCTGCAATGCGTAAAAATGCTTTTTTTTGTTCGCCATCTTCTAACATCAAAGCTTTTTCAGTATAAAACTTGTAACTGCTGTCTTCAGAGCGTAAAGCACTTTTGTAAAACTCTATTTGATCTTGTGTAAAACGAGGGGAAGTGTTCTCTTTTCGCATTTTTTGAAAGATGTTTTGCGTATGTTTAAAAATATCCACAGTAGGTTGTGTTGGTATCACTTGATTTTTATTCATTTTGTCAAAGACAACATAGTGTTTTGCCTCTTCATCTGCCAGCATCGTGAGGATTGCTTTTACGCCTACATTATCTGTTTTAGACGCAAGTTCTCGGTAGTATCGCTCACCATCTTTTTCGACATTCATTGCATATTCATAGATATTCATTGCACACCCCTTTTTGGTTTATTGTTAAGATAAGTCCCTCGTTATTTTATAGAGAATAAATGATAAAGAGTCGATAAAGAATTGCAATTAATCCAAGATAAGAAATAAAACTGCGAAGAAATGAAGCACACTTCCTCCTAAAACAAAAAAATGCCAAATTGCGTGGTTGAGGTAAAGTTTTCGCCACACGTAAAAAATAACACCTACCGTGTATGTAAGACCACCTGCTGCTAGGAGGGAAAGGGTGAGTGTATCAAGATTGGCAACGAGTGTCTTAACCGCACCCACAACCATCCACCCCATGAGAACATAGAGAACCAAAGAGGGACGACGAAAACGCTGAGGGAAAAAAATATTAAGGCTGACACCCAGTGCGGCAATACCCCAGGCAATACCAAAAAGTATCCAACCCGTCTCACCTTTAATGCCGAGTAAACAGATCGGTGTGTAAGTTCCTGCAATAAGAATGTAAATGGCACAATGATCGATTTGTTGTAAAATAGATTTTGTCTTAGGACTGCAAATAGCGTGGTAGAGCGTTGAAGCACCGTACATGACTATTAAGGAGAGTCCAAAAACAAGCGCACTTGCAATTTTTGCGCCATCGCCACTTTGAGCGGCAAACACACACATAATGCTTAAAGCACTGACACTGAGTAGCAATCCAATGCCGTGTATGGTACTGTGCCAAATCTCTTCAATCAAAGAGTAGGAATGTGTATTGTCCATATGTCCTCCTTTATCATTTATGGTTTATTATACTCCGAAATAGTCAATAAATTTTCGGGAGTATCGTCTAAGGCATTTGGCGGTATCATACACTTTTATTTTTACATGTAAAAGGAGAGAGTGATGCTCGATTTTCAAACGATTGTCATGTTTGTAGGTGCTTCAACGCTTTTAGCGCTTGCTCCAGGACCGGATATACTTTTTGTCTTAACGCAATCAATGACCAAAGGAAGTCGCTCTGGCATCGTAATTGCACTGGGACTTTGCAGTGGGCTTGTGTTTCACACAACAGCCGTAGCACTGGGTGTTGCTGTTATCTTTCAAACGTCCATTATTGCTTTTAGCCTTCTCAAATTTGTAGGAGCTACGTATCTGTTATACCTAGCATTTATGGCGTTTAAAGATGCCAGCAAGAGTAAACTGGAGTCCGATAAAAGTTCACTCAGTCTTAAAGCGCTTTATAAACGCGGCATCTTTATGAACATCACCAACCCTAAAGTTTCTATCTTTTTCTTAGCATTTTTGCCACAGTTTACGAACGCTGAACTCGGCAATGTAACAGGGCAAATCTTCACACTTGGTGCGCTTTTTATGCTTTGCGCCTTTGTTGTTTTTACGTTGGTGTCGCTTTTGGCTGGTCGTGTGGGTGATTGGTTCAGTAAAACCAAAAATGGCGAGAAAATTTTAAACCGTATCGCAGGTACGATCTTCGCAGGCTTAGCGATTAAATTAGCGCTCTCATCACGATGAAAAAATCTCAACTTTTAGCGGTTATTTTAGCGCTTATTGCAGGGGTTTTACTGATTGAAATTGTTTTGCAAAGTCTCTTAGGTTCGTAAAATAGTGAATTAGGCTTTTACATGTAAAGCCTAATTGAGTTTCTCTTTTGCCCGAAAGCGTGGGAGCTGAGAGATAATAATACCCCCAAAAATAACAAAGCTTGCCATCATCTCTGTTTGACTTAAGACTTCGCCCAAGAAGAAGTAGGCAAGAAGAACGGTAAATACGGGGATAAGATTGACAAAGACTGAGGCGCGTGAAGCTTCAATGCGACTGAGAGCTAGGTTAAACATGCCATACCCTCCAAGGGTTACTACGATGCCAAGGTAACACAACCAGCCCAACGCTTCCCAAGAGAGATTGAGTGGCACACCCCATGATTCCCACAGCGCCAAAGGGAAGAAAAAAAGTGTTCCCACAAAGGCTTGAATTGCGGTTAAGAAGAGGGCAGAGAAGCGTTGGCTAAGGTAACGTACTGAGATGGCGTACCATGTTCCACAGATCATCGCACAAAATTCTAAGAAGTTTCCTAAAAGCGGATTGGTCGCGTGTTCACTGCTTTGGGCTCCAAGGCTCAGCCAAACAGCTCCTGCAACGGCTAAAGCAGAGCCTATCACCACACGTTTACTGAGGTACTCTTTGAGCACAAAACTTGCTGCAATCGCTGTCATCAGAGGCATCATCGAGGTGATCATACCTGCTTGCGAAGCGGTAGTGAGTTGTAACGCTTTGGCTTCAAAAATGAAGTAAAGGCAGGGTTCAAAAAAGGTCAGAAGTAAAATGTACTTGATATCTTTTTTCGTAAATTCAAACGTAGAAAACTGTTTGATAAAGTAGACGAAGCAGAGACTCGCAATGGACATACGACCAAACATCGCACTCATGGGTCCCAAAACACCAAGAACGGCTTTGAGGGCGATAAAAGAGCTTGCCCATGTCAGCATGGCGATGAGTAAAAATACGATCCCAATTAAATCAATGCGTTCTTGCTTCATTATGTAATCTCTCTCTTAAAAAATGTGTGCCATTGTACCGCCTCTTTGCTAAAAACAGCGATATTTTGAGTACAATGAGTTTATGGAACTATTCAGCTTACGCAACATCATTCTTATCATTCTGATCATCATCGGCATCAACTACTATAAAAGTAGACAAGAAGTTGATGTGCAAAGTCTCGCTTTGCCACTGGATACCAAAGTGCTTGCTTTTGGCGACAGTCTAACCTTTGGCTATGGAGCACCAAGCGAAAAAAGCTACCCTTCTGACTTAGTCGATCTTTTACATGTAACGGTCATCAACGAAGGGGTCAATGGAGAACTCAGTGAACAAGGTTTGGCTCGTTTAGCAGGTGTTCTTGAACGCCACAAACCAGACATTTTAGTTTTATGCCATGGTGGCAATGATATTTTACGTAAAATTGATGTGGCTCAAACGAAACATAATCTCAATGAAATGGTCAAGTTAGCCAAAGAACAGGGCATTTATGTCCTCTTGGTCGGTGTGCCAACGTTTGGTATTTTAAATTTTGATGTGCCACCGTTTTACTATGAGGTGGCGAAAGAGAATAACATTGAGATTGAAGATAGCAGTCTTAAAAAAATCTTTGACAACGAAACCACGCTTAAGTCTGACAAGGTTCACCCAAATGCCGATGGCTACGAATTGATGGCTAAAAGCATCGCTCGAATGCTGAGTGAAAACTACCACCCATCAGCGAAAGCGTTTTAAAATTCCTTTTAAATACTCCTCCGCCAAGGTTGCGATCTCCTCTTCACTGAGGGTAATCGGTTCTGTTTGAGAAGGGATATTGTTGAGTAGAACTGCCATTTGCGTGCAGGTTTTAAAAAGCTCTTCAGGACTCATGGAAACCATGACATGTAAAACGTCATTGGGAAGATTTCGAGGTTCTAGTTGGTGCAGTGCCGTAAGCTTGGCTAAAAAAGTTTCAATGGTAGGATGCAAACGTTTTTCCTTATTTTTTTTTGTGCAATTATGCCACATTCTTTGTTTATCTGCTTCATTAATCTTACCATGTAAGCATATTTTGGCTCGCTCCACGTTACAATCAAAGTTACTCTCATAAAGGGGCTTGGCATGAGTATGTACGATCTTGAGGCGTTTTTGCGCTCTATTCATCCGTTTCAACTGCTTTCCAAAACCGAGATTGCTAAAGCCATCAGTGCGATGAATATCGCTTACTATAAAAAAGAAACCTTGTTGCTTTCACCTTCAAAACCCGCTGAATTTTTATACATTATCATTAAAGGCGAAGTAGGGGAGTTTCATGAAGAGGAACTGCTGAAGGTGTACAGCAAATCCAACTCATTTGATGCCGATGCACTGATTTATTCCAAAAGTGAGAGCAGTTTTAAAGTTTTGGAAGAGCTCATTTGCTATGAGCTGAAAAAAGTCGATTTTCTCGCTTTACTTGACTCCAACGCAGCATTTAAAGCCTACTTCATCCAAGACCTTGCTAACAAAATCCAATCCGCTAAAGCCAAAGAGTACACGACAGAACTCTCAGGATTTATGATGGCGCGCGTGCAAGACAGCTACTTGCATGAGCCGACTATCGTAGAAAAAGAGTGCTCCATTATCGATGCCCTTGCTCAGATGGAGGCGACAAAGAGTAGTTGTATCATCGTTCGAAATGGCGAGGAGTATGAGTATGGCATCGTGACCGACAGCATTGTTCGTCGTCATGTACTTTTTGAGGAGTACGATAAACATGCCGCTATTGGTCCCATTGCTCTACATCCCATTATTACTATCGAAGCGGATGACTACCTTTTTAACGCACTTCTTTCTTTTACAAAACATTCCATTAAGCGCCTTATTGTCACACGCGATGGCGAAATTATCGGCATATTGGAGCAACTGGATCTGCTCAGCTATTTTGCCAACCACACCTATTTGGTCGCCGTTCAAATCCGTAAAGCGACCACGATTGAAGAGCTTAAACAAGCCAGTTTTGATCTGATTAGCATCGTGAAAAAGTTACATGTAAAAGGAACCAAGGTTGATTATATCGCCAAGCTGATCTCTGAGATCAACGAGAAGATTTATGAAAAGCTCTATGGCATGATCGTCCCACCTGAGCTTGCCCAAAAAGCGTGTTTGGTTGTGATGGGGAGTGAAGGGCGCAAAGAGCAGCTCCTTAAAACTGACCAAGACAATGCGTTGATTATTGACGATAATGTCAATGAAAGCCTTTATATTCCCTACATGCGGCGTTTTACTGAAACACTTATCGATTTTGGATTTCCGCGCTGTGAGGGTAACATCATGGTTTCCAATCCGTATTGGTGCAAACACTGGAGTGCTTACCAAAAGGAGATCATGCGTTGGTTTGATGCCCCAAGCATGGAAGATGTCATGAATCTCGCGATTTTTTTCGATGCAATTCCTGTGGCGGGTGAAGTGTCGATGTTGCATAAACTCAAAAATGAAATCTTTGAACATGTCGAAGAGCAGAGTCCTTTTTTAGCCAATTTTGCGAAAGCGGCAACGGCATTTGAAACGCCCATTGGTATGTTTACCAATCTGATTGCTCAAAATCATAAAATTGATGTCAAAAAAGGAGGAATTTTCCCCATCGTTCAAGGTGTGCGTGCCCTTGCATTAGAGCATAAAATCGAAGTGACCGACACGCTTACGCGCATAAAGAAACTTGCAAAGTTAGACGTCATAGACAATGATTTTGCAGGCGCACTCATCGAAGCGTTTGATACTCTTTTGAACTTGCGCCTGAAAGAGCGTTTGAGTTTGGGTGAAGAAAAAGGGCTAGATAACTTCGTGAACATCGAAAATCTCAACCAATTAGAGCTAGAACTGCTCAAAGACAGCTTCAAAATCGTCAATAAATTTAAGAAGTTTTTGACGTACCATTTTAAACTTTCTATGGTGAGCTAATATGTTTGCCTCTTTCTTTGCCAAACGAAATGCCAAAAAACTCAAGGATGAGCAGTATCGTTTTTTATTTGATGAAGCGCCCGTTGATGAGGTGGTAGTGTTTGACACCGAAACGACAGGGCTTAGTCCTAAAAAAGATGAGATTCTCTCTATTGGCGCGGTGAAAATCAAGGGCAATAAAATCTTGATGTCCGAAAAGTTTGAGCTCTTCATCAAACCCAGTCGTGAGATCAATGAAAAAAGTATTAAGATTCACCAAATTCGCAATGTCGATTTAGAACATGGCATCGCTCCACACGAGGCAATCGTGCAGTTTTTGCACTTCATTGGTTCACGCCCACTGGTCGGCTATTACCTTGAGTTTGACATCAAGATGATGAACACTTATGTTAAACCGTGGCTTGGCATCAACCTTCCAAATCCGCAAATCGAAGTCTCAGGACTCTACCACGATAAAAAGATCAAATTCATCCCCGATGGCGTCATCGACCTGCGCTTTGATGTGATGATGAACGATCTTGGATTGCCTATTTTTGGAAAGCATGACGCACTGAACGATGCGGTAATGACGGCGATGATGTATATTAAACTGCAAAATATTGGGAAGATTTAGGTGGCTTTTTTGCTTTACATGTAAAGGTTAGAATTATGTTATAATTTTTCAAATTCACGAAAGGATAAACGATGGGTTATTTAGAAGTATTAAGCACCTTGGCACAACTCAAAACCAAATACAACATCCCAGAACTTTACCTTTTCGGCTCTTTTGCTAAGCACCAAGATAATGAGAACAGCGACGTTGACATCGCTGTCAAACTCGAAAAAGCAGATGCATTTTTACTTGTACGCATCATGCAAGAAGCGCAAGAAAAACTTCACAGAAACGTGGATATCGTGCAACTGCGAGAGCGCATGAATCCTCTACTAAAAAAAGTTATTCTTGAAGAGGGCGTACGTGTCTGAGCAAGAACTTGTGCAAAGCATTCTCGAACAGATGATTCTCTCGTGCGAAAGAGTTGAAAAACGTTTTTCCACTATCCAAACGATTAATGATTTTTTAGACACCGAAGAAGGCATCGAAAAGCTTGATGCCATTTGTATGCAACTCATTGCTTTAGGCGAAAGTGTCAAAAACCTCGATAAGATCACACACAAAACGTTACTTCTCCGCTACCCACAAATCGTTTGGAGCGAAGTAGCTGGCATGCGCGACATCATCAGCCATCACTATTTTGATCTCAACGCTGAGATCGTTTTTGAGGTGTGTCAAAATCACATTAAACCGCTTAAAAATACACTGCAAATGATTCAAAAGGAATTTTGAATGGAAAGTACATCATTAAGTTGTGGAATTATTATGCCTATTTCGGCAATGGATGGATACCTAGCAAAACACTGGGAAGAAATTCAAGCAATTTATATTGATGTTGCACAAAAATGTGGTCTTAGTAATGCAAAGCTTGTCAGCGAAGAGAAATCATCAGGTGTGATTCATACCAATATCATTAAAAATTTATTTGAAAATGATATTGTCATCTGTGATGTAAGTGGTAAAAATCCTAATGTTATGTTTGAACTTGGTCTGCGTATTGCCTTTGATAAACCTGTTATTGTTACAAAGGACGATGAAACAAAAATTAGTTTTGATATAGCACCTTTAAAATACCTTGAATACCCTAAAACACAACATCATGGTGGAATAGAAAAATTTAAAATAGATCTTACTGAGTGCTTACAAGCGACATTAGAAAAAAGCCCTTCCTATCTTCAAAGTTTTGGTATCAATTACAGCCGTGTTGATAATAGTGAAGCTTTTTTACAGAAATTGAGCAGTATTGAAAAGGATGTTCGTTTAACAAAAATCTTGACACTTCAGAATCAATCTAACCTTTCAAATCTAAATGATTTAATTCCTTTTGACCCAGTTGCGAGACTCAATAGAAAATTAGGAATAAAATCCTAATTTATATTTTAAATAATAAAAGGCCAGTGTTAAACTTTTAACTTTTTAGTACATAATACTTTGCTTTCTTCATCATTTGCCTGTTTTATATGTTCTGAGTCTTTACATGTAAAGCTATTTATGAGTCTCACCTATTCACAAAAGTTAAAAGTTTGGCTCTCCAATCCTGAGTTGCTCTCTATGAAATCCTTGCAAAAATGCTTTATCTACGCACTCATTTCTTTCACATGAGAACGAAGTAAATAAATTTTGGTTATGCTATTTTCATGTTGCGATCTTGATGTAAAATAGAGTAATGAGATATTTGAAATAAAGTAATTTTGCAATAAGTATACTGATTTTATAGGGTTACATTAACCTATTTTTGGGTCAATTACAAGCAACTTAAATCAATATATATTGATATATAAAGGATGTTTCCATGCAAAATAAATCGACAAAACCCGCTTCAGGTATGGGCTTTTTTGAGCGTTACCTTACGGTATGGGTGGCTTTGTGTATTATTGCGGGTGTGGCCATCGGTCAGTTTTTTCCTATCATTCCTCAGACGCTCAGTCGTTTTGAATATGCACATGTCTCCATTCCTATTGCCATTCTCATTTGGCTGATGATCTACCCAATGATGCTCAAAATTGACTTTGCGAGTATTTTGGACGCGGGTAAAAAACCTAAAGGCTTGTGTATTACATGCACGGTAAATTGGTTGATTAAACCTTTTACGATGTATCTTATCGCAGCTTTCTTTTTTAAAGTGCTCTTTGTAAACTTTTTACCTGAAAATCTTGCCAATGAATACTTGGCGGGTGCTATTTTACTCGGAGCGGCACCTTGTACGGCGATGGTGTTTGTATGGAGCCATCTGACCAAAGGCGATCCTGCGTACACGTTGATTCAAGTGGCGGTAAATGACCTGATTTTGCTGATTGCGTTTACGCCTATTGTGGCTTTTTTACTAGGCGTTAGTAATGTCTTTGTGCCGTATGACACGTTGTTTTTATCGGTTGTTTTATTTGTAGTCATCCCCTTGTTAAGCGGTTATCTTTCACGTCGTTATATCATCAAGCACAAAGGTCTTGGTTACTTTGAAAATGTGTTTATTAAAAAATTTAACAACACCACCATTCTTGGGCTTTTGCTCACACTCATCATTATTTTTACGTTTCAAGGCGACATTATTCTCAACAATCCTTTACATGTAATTCTTATTGCTATTCCCCTCACCCTTCAAACCTTTTTTATTTTTTACATTTCCTATGGTTGGGCACGCGTCTGGAAGCTTCCTCATAACATTGCTGCACCTGCTGGAATGATTGGGGCGAGTAACTTTTTTGAACTTTCCGTAGCTGTAGCGATCACACTTTTTGGTTTGCAATCAGGTGCAACGCTGGCAACAGTCGTAGGCGTACTTGTGGAAGTTCCTGTCATGTTGGCGCTCGTGCGCATTGCGAACAACACAAAGCATTGGTTTGAAAAGTAGCAAGTAGAGAGACACAGGGTAACCACGAGAGGAAAATTCCCCTCGTGGTTATTTTTAGCGTGCTAACTGCACGGCTTTTATCATGTTGGTTAAAGCGGCTTTAGTTTCACTCCAACCTCTGGTTTTTAAACCGCAATCAGGGTTGATCCAGAGTTGCTCTTTAGGCAAAACTTGCAAGCATGCTTTGATCTGCTCGCTCATTTCTTCCACACTCGGTACACGTGGCGAATGGATGTCATACACGCCCGGTCCAATTTGGGCTCTGTAGTTTGCTTTTTGAAAGACTTTGAGCAGTTTATTGCCACTGCGTGACGTCTCGATGGTGATGACATCGGCGTCCATACGTTCTATCGTGTCGATGATGTCATTGAAGTTGCTGTAACACATGTGCGTATGAATCTGTGTTTGATCCCATGCAATCCCTATCGAAGCTTTGAAACTCTCAACCGCCCATTTTTCATACGCTTTGATCTTTTCCTCACGTAAAGGATAACCCTCTTTAAATGCCGCTTCATCGACTTGGATGATTTGGATGTCGTGACGTTGCAGTTCATCGACCTCTTCAGAGATCGCATTGGCGACTTCAAAAGCTACTTCACTTTTCGGGATGTCATTGCGTACAAATGACCAGTTGAGGATGGTCACAGGGCCTGTAAGCATGCCTTTCATTGGTTTCTCAGTCAAGCTTTGGGCATACACTGTCCAGTCAACACTAAGGGGCTGTTTGCGACGAACGCTTCCGTATAAAAGCGGTGGCTTGACACAACGGCTCCCGTAACTTTGAACCCAACCATTTTCACTAAAGGCAAACCCCTCTAAGAGTTCGCCAAAGTACTCGACCATGTCATTGCGTTCAAACTCGCCATGCACCAAGACATCAAGCCCAAGTGCTTCTTGAAACTCAACGCATGCTTTGATGGACTCTTTAAGCGATGCTTCGTACTGCTCGCATGAAATCTCCCCTTTTTTATAGGTATTACGTACCGCTCTGGTCTCTTTAGTTTGAGGAAATGAGCCGATGGTCGTAGTAGGAAAAAGCGGCAAATTCAGCGCTTTTTGTTGTAAGGCAAAACGGGTAGCGTAAGGTGACCTGGTGTAGGCAATGCCACTAGTTTGAAGTGGTGGTACTTTTTGGGTGCATGCACTTATTGTTGGTTTTTCTTTCTTCTCCCAAAGTGTATTGAGCTGCTCTAACTCTACTAGTTTTTCAAGGGCAAAGCTGAGACGACTTTTGACTTCAGGAGCTAATTTTTCTTCAAACTTGGTTGAAAAAGGTACATGTAAAAGCGAGCATGAGGTGGAAAGGATGATATGGTTGTCATCGATTTTTTCGCTGATTTTCTCTAACAATTCATACGTTTTGAAAGCATTGCTTTTCCAAACATTGCGCCCATCAATCATGCCAGCAATCAGTATTTTATTGTTTACATGTAAAAGGGCGTCAAGGTTCTCTTCGCCGTACACAAAATCAAGTCCTATCGCCCAAATAGGGCAATTTCCTAAGATTTCCACCGCTTCATTAGCACGATCAAAATAGGTGACAACCGCGATTTTAAGATTGGGACTCACCACACCTAAACGCTCATACGCTATTTTTAAAAGGCTGAGGAATTTTGGCTCTAACGTTTTGGCAAAAAGTGGTTCATCAAACTGCACAACGATGTTTTCACCTAAACTTGAAATGGCATAAAGCACTTTAACATAGGCTGTCACCACAGCATCAAAAAGGCTGTAAAGATCACTTCCATCGACAGCGTTGGAAAGGAAAAGAAAGGTAAGTGGTCCTACAAGATTTATTTTTGGATGAACTCCTTGCGCTTTGGCTTCTATAAACTCTTCTGCGATTTTAGAAATGTTCACGTGGGAAAAGTTCATATTCGCATGTAGTTCTGGGACAATGTAGTGGTAGTTGGTGTTAAACCATTTGGTCATCTCCATTGCGGCATGGTCATCATCACCCCGTGCCATGGCGAAATAGCAATCTATTTTGTCGTCGATATTTTCAAAGCGCGGAGGAATGGCTCCCAGCATAACGGTCGTGTCGAGCATAATGTCGTAGAGACTAAAATCATTGCATGAAATAAAGTCGATGTGATGCTCTTTTTGGTAGTTCCAATGGCGATTTTTGAGCGTTTTAGCAACGGATTTGACCGCTTCAAAATCAGTTTTACCCGCCCAATAGGCTTCTAAAGCAAATTTGAGCTCACGTTTTTCCCCAATGCGTGGGAAGCCTGTAACGTAGGTTTGTGACATAGTTTTAAGTCCTTAATATCTTTTACACATCAAAAAAGGAGTGCTTTTTTGAGAAAATTAAGCCAGCTTATATGCGTGGCAAAGCTCGGTATTTAGTGGTTGATATAAAGGAAATTGTGGTGGGTGGATACCGGTTCGGCGGAAGCTAAAGAAGCGAGAGTGGCAGTTGCATTGACGTCTTTTTTTGGCACGTTTGATGGCAGAGTGGGCGCGCTTTGCAAACAGTCGACTACATTTGCAAAGCCTTGGTCGATACGATGAGACAAATCCAAGCAGGGCAGGGCTAAGAGGTGGCGGATCGTCCTCAACGGCTTCTTGGTCACACGTATCGGCAAAGAGGTGTGTGGTATGTAGCAAGCGTGCGTGTTGGCGTTTGGTTTTGTATTCAATGGTTGAAGCTTGAATCGAAGCGAGCTTAAAGTAGCCCTTTTTGCCAAAGCCCAGAGGCAGTCTCACGTGATGTGCGTCCTTAAAGTTGATGGCGGCATTATAGCACAATAGACTTCTTGCATAATCTAATAGTTTACATGTAAAAACTATTTACCAAAGTGAGGTAAAATGGAGTTATCAATTTTTAAAGGAGAAGCTCTATGGAAGTGGTAAAAACCGTTGTATTATTGACCTTGATGACACTGTTGTTTGTGTGGGTTGGTGGCATGATGGGCGGAATGCAAGGGATGATGATCGCATTGATACTCGCGGGTGTCATGAACTTTGTGAGCTATTTTTACTCCGATACATTGGTGCTTCGTCACTACAATGCCGTGCCTGTTACGCGCCAAGAAGCACGTGGGCTTTATAACATCGTTGAGCGATTAAGTCAAAAAGCTGCTCTGCCATTACCTCAAATTTATATCATTCCCGATTCCATTCCCAATGCCTTTGCGACAGGGCGCAATCCCTCTCATGCCGTAGTGGCAGTAACCGAAGGGCTTTTACAGCTTTTGGACGATGAGGAAGTGGAAGCCGTTTTGGCGCATGAAATGAGCCACGTCAGGCATTATGATATTTTGGTGGGAACCATTGCGGCAACGATTGCAGGAGCCATTGGCGTGATCGCCAATATGATGCAATTTGGCGCGATGTTTGGAGGAGACCGCGAAAATCGTCCCAATCCGATTGTGATGATTGCCCTTGCCATCATTTTACCGCTTGCCGCGGCGGTCATTCAGATGGCGATTAGCCGTAACCGTGAATATATGGCCGATGAAGGCTCAGCTCGTTTAACGGCGCATCCTGAGTGGTTGCAAAGCGCACTCGCCAAACTTTCAAACTATAATGCACAAGGGATGGTACATGAAGCCACACCTGAAAGTGCGCATATGTTTATCATCAACCCTTTTTCCGGAAAAGATATTTCATTTGCATCACTCTTTTCAACGCACCCTTCGACAGAAGATCGCATTGCGCGACTCGAAGAGCTCAAATTTGAGCTAAAATAACAAACGGATTACACGTTGGTAAGAAGTTTTTCTGCCTCGAACGAGGCAAGCTTCAGTGCCACAGCGGCTTAGCGTAGCTTTTTGGGCTTTGCTCAAAAAGCGTGAAAAGAGCTTGGCAAGAGCTCTATAATTTTACATGTAAAGGATTTTAGATGAAACGCTCTTTAAATGAAATTCCAAGTACGCCGCTTCAAGCAGGTGAGGGTGCGAGTATGCAAATGCTGATTGCACCGAGTGTTGAAACGAACTTTGCGATGCGCAAATTTGTTATTAAAAAAGATGGACATATGCCTTTTCACACCAATACGGTTGAACATGAGCAGTATGTTCTCAAAGGTAAAGCGCGTGTTCGTTTGGGCGATGAGAGTTTTATCGCGGTTAAAGATGACATTATCTTTGTGCCAGCAGGAGTTCCTCATTCATACCATGTGATTGGTGATGAAGATTATGAATTTTTATGCCTTGTGCCTAATAGCGATGATAAAATTGAGATGGTCAATGCCGGCGGTCAAGGTTGCGGTTGTTAATACAATAAGCCTCTTTTGAGGCTTATTAGGCACGACGTAATTGCTCTAAAAATGTCAAACCTTCTTTCCAAAGACCGAGGTTACTGGCGGTATTAATATGCCCTTTCTCACCTACATTGACTAAGGAACTTCCCCACGCATCTGCCATTTGCTTCGAATATGTCAAGCTTGCATAAGGGTCATTGCTACTTGCAACAATAATACTTGGAAACGGGAAGGGTTGAAGCGGTGTATGCTCAAAACCTTCTGCAATGGTTGGGAAAGTTGGTTCTTTTGGGTCGGGTGGCGCTACGATCAAGGCTCCTTTTATAGGTGAATGATGTGCCATTGACGCCCAGTGTGCAACAACTAAACACCCAATGCTGTGGGAAACAATGATAACATCTTTACCTGCATTTTTAACGGCTATTTCGACATTTTTGACCCATTCATCACAGACAGGATGATCCCAATCGTTTTGCTCGATGCGTTTAAAATCGGGATGGTTTTTTTCCCAATGTGTTTGCCAGTGCGTTTCACCTGATCCTTGATAGCCTGGTAATATCAGCACGGATGTTGCCATAAATCCCCCATTTTGATCAAAATAAAAATTTATTGTAATCTAGCATGACTTAATTAAGAGTGAGTAGGTTATGATAATACCTAAAAGTAAGGAGGATTCATGCGCCTTGATTCAAAACAGACGGCTATGCTGCTGGTGGATGTTCAAGAACGTCTTTTTGTCCATATTCACAATCACGAACAGATTGAAAAGCATCTTCTTGTCCTTCTACAAGGGCTTAAAACCTTAGAAATTCCCATTTTATGCAATCAACAATACACGAAAGGTCTTGGTCAAACCATCTCTTCGGTGCACTCCCTTCTGGGTAAAATGACGATTTATGAAAAGTGTACGTTTAGTTGTTATCAAAACAGTGAAGTTACAGAGGCATTGGAAGCTTTACATGTAAAGTGTATGATCGTGGCAGGCGTTGAGAGTCATGTGTGTGTTTTGCAAAGCGTGTGTGATCTTTTAGATGCAGGGTTTGAAGTGATCGTATGTGCGGATGCTATGGGCTCACGAAAAGAGTATGACCACAACATTGCACTGCGTCGTATGGAACAAGAAGGGGCAAGCCTTGCTACTACGGAGTCCCTTCTTTTTGAGTTATTGCAAAGTGCCCATCATCCGCAGTTTAAAGAGATTAGTGCCCTTGTAAAAACATTGTAAATCGTTTTACATGTAAAGAAGTTTAGGACTTCTTTACATAGTAAGAGAGACGATTGTCCGTATGTTTGGTAAAATAGTTATTTTCAGGAATGATGTCCGCATGTCCTAAAAAGAGCTTACCTTCTGGCTTAAGAAGCGTGGCAAAGCGCTCAATGGTTTTAAGGCGAAAGTCATCATCAAAGTAGATGAGCATATTGCGGGAAAAGATAATGTCATACTTTCCTAATGCGAGAAATTCATGCTCAAAAATATTGACTTTCGTAAATGAAACAGAGGTGAAATATTCCCGTTTAACACGATAATAACGCTCTTCTGGGGTAAAAAACTTCTCTTTAAGCCGAGTCTCCAATTTGTGCAAAGAGCGTTCTGAAAAGAGTCCTTTTTGGGCTTTGTCAATCGCTTCCGAGTTGATGTCAATACCCATAATACTGAATTCTCTAGGTTCCCGTCTACGTTCTTGCAACATCATGGAAAGGGAGTAAACCTCTTCACCTGAAGCGCAAGGAGCACAGAGAATTTTGACATTGGGAATGGCAAGTGCAAAGGTAACAGCCATATCCAGTTGCGCCTCTTCACGGTAAAAATAGGTTTCATTAACCGTAACAAGATCAATGAGGTCTTGTCTGAGCGCTTTGTCGTGTTGTAGGGTTTCAAAGAGTTTGCGAAAACTATAGATCTCTTTACGTTCACAAAAGAGGCGAAGCTTGGTTTCGATAACACTGTTCTTCGCAAACAGATCCACACCAATCTCACGTTTAATGTAGTGTAAAAGGTCTTGAAGCCCAAAAGTATTGAACTCTTGATGCACTGCAACTTCATTTTTCTGTACGATTTCAGGTTCTTTTTTTCTATTCCAAAACCACATTAGGACTCTCCAAATTTTTTGATGGTTTGTATAATGTCATCAAGTGCGAGTGCAACAATATTGGGGTTGATTTCTACCGCACGCTTTGGCATACCAAAAACGATAGCACTTTTTTCACTCTCAGCAATACACGTTGCACCATTTTTCTGAAGTTCACTGAGCCCATTGGCGCCATCGTGCCCAATGCCTGTCAGCAAAACAGCTAAGATTTCGGTATCTTTGATTTGTGCAACACTGGAGGAAAAAAGGGTGTCAATACTTGGATTATAAGGGGTTTCTCCCTCTTTGACAGGTTCAATACTGGGTGCGAAATCACCCCGAATCAGATGACAATTTTGAGGACAAATATAGATATTGGATTGCTTGAGTGGCATTCTTTGATCAATCGCATGCACGGGCAGGCTCAGCTCATTTTGAAATTGACTGATAAAGCTTGGAATAAAGGTTGCATTCATATGCTGCGCAATCACAATCGCACCCGTATAGGTTGTTGAGATGGCAGAGAGAATTTTTTTAAGGTGACCAGGGCCTCCCGTGGAGGCTCCGATCAAAACAATTTTTAGTTTCATTAGGCTCCGAGTCTATTAGAATTCCTACAGAACTCTTTTGGTAACGGCTTTTACTCAAAGCCAGCAAACTTATATTAAGCCATAAAGGCACTTTGACTATTTTTTATTTTCTTCAAATATCCAGTAAAGATTCATTCGAATGCCAGCACCCGTTGCACCAAATTGGTTATAGCCCCATGCTTTTTCAGTATAAGCTGGCCCTGCAATATCTAAGTGAAGCCATTTGTCTTTATTCTCTTCTTCGATGAAATTATCTAAAAAGAGTCCAGCGGTAATAGCGCCACCGTAACGGCTAGAGCTGATGTTCGACATATCGGCAACGGAGCTTTTTAGAAGTTTTTTGAGGTACTTGTTAAACGGAAGTGCACCACTGAGCTCTCCACTAGCGGTTGCCGCTTTCAGCATAGAGTGTTTGAGTTCACTGCTGTGTCCCATAATACCGGTAGTGTATTCACCTAGCGCAACAACGCATGCACCTGTGAGTGTTGCCATATCGACCAAAAGATCAGGTTTAAGCTCTTGTGCATAACACAGACAATCTGCTAAAACCAAGCGACCTTCTGCATCCGTATTGCGTACTTCGATGGTTTTACCGTTCTTTGCGACCAAAACATCATCGGGTTTATAGGCATTGCCCCCAATCATATTCTCCGTTGCACCAATAATGGCATGGATTTCATAGGGAAGCTCAAGAGTCGCAGCTGCTTTTAAGATCGACATAGCCGCGGCTGCACCACTTTTATCTGCTTTCATGGTGACCATGTGCTCGCTTGGTTTTAAGCTAAGTCCACCGCTATCGTACGTGAGACCTTTTCCCACATACACAAGGCGTTTTTTGGCATTTTCAGGCTTATAGGTGAGGTGAATCAAGCGAGGAGGATGTACGCTGGCGCGATTGACAGCAAGAAAGGCATTCATCCCTTGGTCTTTTAAAAATACCTCGTCCATCACTTTACATGTAACGTTTGGAATCGAGGTTAAGGTTTGCGCCACTTTTGCGAGTGCAATCGGTGTCATATCTTCAGGAGTTGCATTGACGATCTCTTTCGCAAAATTGGTTGCTTCTGCAACAGCAGTCGCTGCGCGAAGGGCTTTATTTGCTGTTTCCATTGAAACATCGGTACGGCTATAATCGTCCAAACAGATCGTTATTTTTTCAATTTTAGAAGACTCTTTTTTGCTTTTATACGTATCAAATGAATAGTTACCTAAAATGAAGCCTTCAACAAGTGCTTTAATATTCATGCCAGGACATTCGTGAGAGTATGTACCAATGGCAAGTGTTTTGACATTGGTTTTTTTAAGTGCACCCAGTGTATTGGAAGCCGCTAAACGAATTTCATCGGCATCAAGAGAATCGCACCCGACATACAGTGTTTTGCTTGTTGGTATGAAGAGAGTCTCTTCACTCTCACCTTTAAATCCTAAAAAGTGTAACGTTTCTTGATCGCTAATCCAGGAATGCGTTAAATCTTTATTGATCACAAAGACGATTTTAACGTCTGTTGCTGCCTCAGTTAATTTTTGATTGAGTAGTTCTATTTGCATGTTTATCCTTAAATGTCTTATCAGTTACTTTATGAAAATAATAGGAGATGCCACCTGCAACAATGGCGGCTATTGGAATAGCAAAATACCAGTGTGCTTTTGCCCAATGAATGACAATGAGAATTTCTTGACCAAAATACCATGTGGGAATAATTGTAAAAGATGCCCAAAACCATGCGGAAATAAGATTGATCAACGCAAACATTTTGCCACTATAACGTGTCAAACCTATGGAAATAGGAATAACGGTACGTAATCCATAGAGGTAACGTTGTGCAAAGATAATAGGCCAGCCATGTTTTTTCAAAAGAACATGGGCAAGGGCGAGTTTTCGACGTTGACTCCTAAGTTTTTTATGAACCAATTTTTTATTAAAACGACCAATGTAAAAATAGACTTGATCTCCCGCAAAGCCGCCAAGTCCTGCCACGAAGATGGCAATAAAAAGGTGCATATCGCCTGTATGAGTCAATAAACCTGCCATGACAAGCCCAATTTCACCCTCCAACATTCCCCAAAAGAAGAGAATGATGTAGCCATACTCTTTTAAGAGATAGATAAATTTATTTTCCAATCCACATACAGGTGCTAAGTAGAGGACATATCCAAGCGTTGAGAGTACGATTGTCATAAAGAGAGCAAATAGTTTTCCAGAATGTTTATTCATAAATTCATTCATTGGCTTATCCAATATTCAAAATGGATTTTGCTTGCATCATGTCTTTATCGCCACGTCCTGAAAGATTGACAATAATGACTCTATTTTTGATCTCGTCTTTAGGAATTTTCTTCAAATATGCCACAGCATGTGCACTCTCAAAAGCAGGAATAATACCTTCTTTACGACTCAACCAGACAAAGGCATCGAGTGCTTCTTGATCGGTAATATGATCGTATTTTGCCGCACCTAACTCTTTAAGATACGCATGTTCAGGTCCAATGCCAGGGTAATCGAGTCCTGCTGAAATAGAGTGAGCTTCGAGTATCTGTCCATCATCATCTTGGAGAAGATAACTCATCTGTCCATGCAGTACTCCAGGGCTTCCTTTTGCGAGGGAACAGCCATGTTTATCCGTATCAATGCCAAGACCACCTGCTTCGATACCGACACAGGTCACCCCTTCTTCGCCTAAGAAATGGCTAAAAATACCCATTGCGTTGCTACCACCACCAATACAGGCAACAACCATGTCAGGAAGGCGTTTTTCTTTGACCAAAATTTGCGCTTTTGCTTCATAACCGATGATGGCTTGAAAATCACGTACCATCATAGGATATGGATGAGGGCCTGCAACGGTTCCGATAATGTAAAAAGTATCTCGAGCATGAGTGACCCAGTAACGAATCGCCTCATTCATCGCATCCTTAAGTGTTTTACTACCACTTTTAACGGCGTGTACTTTTGCGCCTAAAAGCTTCATACGAAAAACATTGAGCTCTTGTCTCTCAACATCTTTTTCTCCCATAAACACTTCGCATTCAAGTCCCAAAAGTGCCGCGACGGTTGCTGTTGCAACACCATGTTGCCCCGCACCGGTTTCTGCAATGACACGTTTTTTACCCATTTTTTTAGCGATTAAGCCTTGTACAATGGTATTATTGATCTTATGTGCACCTGTATGGTTAAGGTCTTCACGTTTGAGATAAACTTTAGCACCTAACTCTTGAGAAATATTTTTCGCGAAATAAAGTGATGAAGGGCGTCCTACATAATCTTTCATGTAGTGATCCACTTCAGTCCAAAAATTTTCATTAAAGCGAAGGTTCTGGTACTCTTTTTCAAGTTCTAACAGAACAGGCATCAGTGTTTCAGGAACAAAGCGTCCACCAAAAATACCAAAATGGCCATTGTGATCAGGGTCGAATTTTGAAGCTCTAGGAATATACATTAAAATACCTCTAATACAGAATAGACAGAAGTTGTTTTTTTGATATCAAGATCCCCTTGTAAAAAAGTAAGGTTGATCACAAAGCACGCTTCAACACATTCTTCTCCTGCTTTATTAATAAGATTGACTGCAGCTGTGGCTGTGCCGCCTGTTGCAATTAAGTCGTCGATTAGGAGTACTCTTGGTTTTGATGTGGTTATAGCTGAAAATGCGTCGATGTGTATACAAACTTCATCAACGCCATACTCCAATGAGTATTTTTCGCTGATCGTTGTGTAGGGAAGTTTGCCCGGTTTTCGAATAGGGACAAAACGTGTTTTAAGACGTGCTGCTAATGCAGCCCCAAAGATAAATCCACGGCTTTCGATACCAGCAATATAATCAATTTTCATAGTCGAATAACGATCAACCAAATGGTCTATCAAGAGTGTAAATGCTTTAGCATCGCCTAGGAGAGTGGTAATATCCTTAAATTTGATGCCAGGTTTTGGGAAATCTTCAATTTCTCGAACAGAATTTAAAAGATAAATTTTATCAGCTTCACTTAAATGATTCATAGAAAACCTTTTTCATTTGAATATGCCTTCTAAGCAAAACTTAAAAAGCTACGTTATTTAGCCACTTGGGCGCTAAAGTTTGCCTCTTGAGGGGCAGAAAAATATTTACATGTAAAAGGAGAAAGAAAAAGAGTAACTTTTTAAACGAATTATAAAAGTGCCTCGATCTTTCCTTCAAGCTCTTTAATGTGCTGGCGGAGTTTGTCTCCTTCCATGCGGTACTGACTGTTGCGTGTACGAAGTGATTTTAGGTCATTTTTGACTTTTTTAAGTTCATCACTTAAAATATCAATATTGCCTAAAGAGCGTTGCAATTGCACTTGGTATTTGCGGATAACCACTTCGGCATCATTGAGGGTTTGTTTAACGACAATGTTACTGCGCTTTTCTTTACGTAAAAGCGTTTTGAAGTAAAACACCATAATCAATAAGTACATGCAAGCGGAAAAAAGTACCGTTGCGATAACCCAGTCAAGTGCCATAGTCATAACTCTATTTTCTTAACACGATCAGCGTGTCTGCCACCTTCAAATGAGGTAGCACACCATGCTTTGAGCATGGATTCAATAACACCTAGCCCAACAATACGTTGACCAAAACAGAGTACATTCGCATCATTGTGTGCGCGTGCCATTTCTGCTGTATACGCATCATGACAAAGCGCTGCACGAATACCAATATGCTTATTGGCGGCCAAGCTCATACCGATACCTGAGCCACAGATAAGAATTCCCTGTGTTGTACTGTTATTGAGAACTTCAAGGCAAAGTGCATGAGCATAATCAGGATAATCAACACGTTGATCGTTAAACGGTCCAAGATCAATGACTTCATGACCCATATGGTTTAACAGTGCAATGACATCGGGTTTGATGGCAATGCCTGCATGATCGGTTGCGATAAAAAACTTCAAGGAAATGTCCTTTAACTAGGTAATAGAAATGATTATATCACAAGGATTATTAGAAATTCCAAAAACAGACTCCCCATAGGAAGCCTGTTAATATAACCATCCAATTACGTAGCGAATGGGTAGAAAAAAGTAGTGTGACAGGGGTGTTGCAATGAAAACAATCAGAATGATCATGCCATAACGCTCTAATGATTCATAAAAGCGCACGAGCGCGTTCCATCCAAAGATGATACCAAGATAGGTGAGGGCGTGTGAACCATCTAAGGGTGGAATGGGATAGAGATTGAAAAGCCCTAAAACAACGTTGTAAATCAGTGACTGGATTAAAAAAAAGATGACAAAAACTTCAATAAAGTTGCTTGCATTTCTTAGATCAGGTAAAAAACTCAACATGCCTGCGCACAGAAGGGCTAGCGTGAAGTTGTAAGCAATACCTGCTAAAGAGACATAAATAGCCGCTTTATAGCCACCATTTCTAATGACGGTGGGTATATAAATCGGTACAGGTTTTGCCCAACCGAACATAAAAGGAGCACCACTAAAAAAGAGGACAGCTGGAACAATGATCGTTCCTACAAGATCAACGTGAACGATGGGGTTGATGCTCAAACGACCTTGGTATTTAGCCGTAGTGTCACCATAACGATATGCGACATATCCATGCATAATCTCATGACCAATGATCGCTACCATAAGAGCTAAAACGGTAGCACTGATCTCAATAATTTTAACTTCCATTAGAAAAAGTTCTCATCGTATTGCATGGATTCGACAAAGCGACCAATGCGGTTCCATCTGATTTTATAGTCATCATCCCATGAAAAATAGATAAACCAAGGCTTTCCGACAATGAGGCTATAAGGGACACTTCCCCAAAAACGGCTATCGTTAGAGTGGTCGCGGTTATCGCCCATCATAAAATAGTTATCTTTTTCTACTTTGGCATAAAAAGCGTTAAATCCATAGCCAGAAATACTTGGAAGTTCCTGTACTTGAGCAGGTTTCATGAAAAGTTGATTTGCCCCTAAGTGCAGTACCATTTGTTGAAAGAGATCAACGGAGTCATCATAGTGAATGCCATGAAATTTTTCAATATAAGGGTTATTGACCCAAAGTTTACCGGCAATCGTTTTGATTTTTTCAGCAGGATAGTTGGCTTTAATATATTCATCTCCCTCGCTGAAGTGAATGTAGAGATTTTTCTCTTGGAAAAGAATTTCATCCCCTTCTGTTGCGACACAACGTTTAACATAATGAACTTTGATATCTTTGGGATAGCGAAAAACGACAATATCCCCACGCTCAGGTCTATTTCCTTCAATGAGATGTCCATTGCCTTTAAAATCAGGCAAAACAGGAATTTCAAGCCAAGGAAGATGCGGTGTTGGAATACCATAAACAAATTTTTTCACAAAAAGATGATCACCAATCAAAAGGGTTTTAATCATCGAACCACTAGGAATAACAAAGGCTTGTGCGACAAAAAAGATAACAAATAAAACAATAATAAGTGTACCTGTCCAGCTATTGGAAAAGTGGTAAAAACGGTTGAGTAAATTTTTCATAGTTTTCCTAAATTATAAACGCTGTTCGGCAGCTTTAATGGTATTTTCGAGTAACATGGCAATCGTCATGGGGCCAACTCCTCCTGGAACGGGAGTAATGTAACTGCATTTTGGAGCAACATTGGCAAAGTCAACATCACCCACAAGGCGTCCTTCTTCAGTTTTGTTGATACCAATATCAATCACCATGGCACCCTCTTTAATCATGTCGGCAGTAATGAGATTTCGTTTACCTACGCCTACAATGACTAGGTCAGCTTTTTGGGTATGTGCTTTAAGATCTTTGGTGAAAATATGGCAAATATCAACCGTTGCGCCTGCATTTAAAAGCAGATTCATCATCGGTTTTCCAACAATATTACTAGCACCCACAACACACGCATCAAGTCCTTTCGGATCGATATTGTAGTGTGCTAAAAGACGCATAACACCCAGTGGTGTGCAAGGTACAAAGCTGTCGAGTCCTGCGACTAAACGACCCACATTGAAGGGATGAAAGCCATCGACATCTTTTTTAGGATCAATCGCCTCAATAATTTTTGTGGTATCAATGTGTTTTGGGAGAGGAAGTTGAACAAGGACTCCATCAATATTTGGGTTGTTGTTAATCATCGTAATGGTTTCTAAAATTTTTTCTTGTGAAATAGTAGTTGGCATTTTATGAATAATCGAATAAACACCCGCTGCATCACACGCTTTTTCTTTCATTTTGACATAGGTTTGGCTCGCCGCATCATCACCGACTAAAATGACGGCAAGACCGGGAGTAATGCCTTTAAGATTAAGGGCATCGCTCTGTGTTTTGAGCTCTATTTTGATTTGATCTGACAGTGCTTTCCCATCGAGGATCTGCATTCAAACATCCTTTTAGTTCATTTTTGATACTATACCAAATTACGAATAAAGAGAGGATAAAGTAGTTTTGATGCGGTTTTTGCTTACATGTAACGTGTTCCTATTTTTGTCTATAACACCACTTTTGAGTGAGGATTTTATCTCTAAAATGGAGTATGCGAAGATGCTCTATTCTAACCCTAGAGGCATTGGCTGTAACAAATGTCATGGTGAAAAAGCTGAAGGTGCTATTATCTCAAAATACATCTCAAGAGGTAAAGAAGTGACCCTCTCTGCACCTGCGATTACCAGCGTTTCTAAAGAACGCTTTTTTCAAGCTTTGACGTCTCAACATAGAGTCATGCCGACTTATTTTTAACATGGCAGGAGATTGATAGTTTGTATTATTACGTCTCAAGTGAAGTGAAAAAGTAGTTTGTATAGAAACTTTCTGTAAAATTTTAAAAAATAATCAATGAGGATCATGAAAATGCACTATGATAAAAGCATTAAAGCATATGAAAAAGCTCAAAATGTCATTCCTGGTGGTGTAGATTCTCCTGTACGCGCGTTTAAAAGCGTAGGAGGAACACCTCTGTTTATCAAAAAAGGCGAGGGTGCGTATCTTTTTGATGTCGATCACAATCGTTATGTCGATTACGTCCAAAGTTGGGGACCCCTTATCTTTGGGCATGCTAATAAAACCATCGAAAAAGCGGTCATTAAAGCGGTTAAAAAAGGGCTCAGTTTTGGAGCACCTACGAAAGCAGAAACAAAACTTGCAAGCCTCATCTGCTCGCTCTTTCCTGAGATTGATAAAGTTCGTTTTGTCAGTAGTGGAACAGAGGCGGTTATGAGTGCGATTAGACTCGCGCGAGGCTTTACATGTAAAGATGATATTATCAAATTTGAGGGTTGCTACCATGGGCACAGTGACTCCCTTTTAGTACAAGCAGGCAGTGGCGCTGTGACCTTTGGAACGCCTAGTTCTCCAGGTGTTCCCGCCGATCTTACGAAACATACGCTTTTAGCCAAATACAATGATATTAAAAGTGTCAAAGAGTGTTTTAAAAACTCTAAAAACATTGCCTGTATTATTATCGAACCACTGGCCGGCAATATGGGTTTTGTTCCTGCTGATGCAAAATTTTTGGAAGAGTTAAGAGTTTTATGTGATAAACATGGAACACTGCTTATTTTTGATGAGGTCATGAGCGGTTTTAGAGCAAGCCTCAAAGGGGCACAAGGAATTTATTCAACCGTACCCGATTTGGTAACGTTTGGAAAAGTCATTGGTGGCGGTATGCCCGTGGGTGCCTTTGGTGGACGTGCTGAAATCATGGATAAACTCTCTCCTGATGGTCCAGTCTACCAAGCAGGAACACTGAGTGGAAATCCTGTGGCGATGGCAGCAGGACTCGCTTCATTAGAGCAAATTATGGATGATGAAGCGTTGTATATTAGACTTGAAAAAAAGGCTAAGAGACTGGTG
Source organism: Sulfurospirillum diekertiae (assembly GCF_002309535.1). Taxonomy (GTDB): domain Bacteria; phylum Campylobacterota; class Campylobacteria; order Campylobacterales; family Sulfurospirillaceae; genus Sulfurospirillum; species Sulfurospirillum diekertiae. The sequence continues at coordinate 1,092,084 of NZ_CP023275.1, forward strand.
GAGGGACTTAAAGAAGCTGCTCAGGTATCGGGTATTTCGCTTCAAGTTTCAGCCATTGGTTCCATGTTTGGCTTTTTCTTTAATGACAAACCCGTGAAAAATTTTGAGGATGCTCTTAAAAGTAATACTACATGTTTTGCTGCCTTTCATCAAGGTATGCTACGTGAGGGTTTTTACTTTGCGTGCTCTCAGTTTGAAACAGGTTTTATCTCTGATGCTATAAGTGATGAGATGATTGAAGAGACCATTGAGGCAGCGATTAAAGTATTTGAAGAGATTGCATGAGTGAAAAACCAAAATACGGCAAACTGATCGAAGGGGCTGAACAGCTCTCATTAGGCATTTCCATTGTGGTAGCAGTGCTCATTGGTATTGGTGTAGGCATGTTAATGAGCAATGTGTTTAACACGCCATGGCTTTTATGGGTTGGTGTTTTTTGGGGCGTGGGTGGCGCAATTTTAAATGTCTACAAAGCTTACAAAAAAAACGTTGCTTCCTTAGATGAGCTCAAAGATGATGTGCGCTATAAAAAATACCAACAAACCAAAGATGATGATGAAGATGACGACGACAAGTAGGCTTTTGCGCTTTTATCTTTTAGGGGATGTTTTTGTCATACTTCTCTCATTATTTCAAGGCGGTGAATGGCTTTTAAACACGCAAATAGCGTTTGTTTGTTCACTGCTGATTACATTGGCATCGTTTCGCTCGTACCATACATTTGTGACACGTCGTGTTGATGCTGGACTGATTCCTGATGATAAATTTGATCAATACTATGAGGACGACACAGAAGAAGATGATGAAAAAGAAAATGTTGCTCCAAAAGTCGCTAAAGTAGGCTTTAAACAGAGTTTTCAAAATCTTGCTTTAAGCTATAAAAGTGCACTTTCACTGTATCGTATCCTTTCGTATGGTGTACTATTTTTAGCCGTACTTTTTTTAATTCGACATGATATTTTGGATGCAGTTGCTTTTTTTGTGGGCTTAAGTGTAGTTCCACTCTCAAGCTTTTTATCTGTTTTGTTTGTTAAAAAGGGATTGAATGAAACGAATGAGTAATGAAGAGGCCTTACGTCTAATTCGTGAGGCAGATCTTAATACATTAGGTGAGATGGCGTTGAAGCGTAAAATGGAGCTTCACCCTGAAAATTTGACAACATTTGTCGTAGATCGTAACATCAATTATACGAATGTCTGTTGGGTTGATTGTAAATTTTGTGCTTTTTACCGTCATCATAAAGAAGATGAAGCGTATGTCCTCTCTTTCGAAGAGATTGGTCAAAAAATTGAAGAGTTGATTGAAATCGGTGGAACGCAAATCCTGTTTCAAGGCGGTGTTCATCCCAAGCTTAAAATCGAATGGTATGAAGAGTTGGTGGATTGGATTAGTACGAATTATCCGAGCATCACCATTCATGGATTTTCAGCTATTGAGATTGATTACATCGCTAAGATTTCGAAGATCAGTTATCAAGAGGTGCTCCTACGCCTTCAGAAAAAAGGACTTTACAGCATTCCTGGCGCTGGGGCTGAGATACTCAGTGATCGTGTTCGTGATATCATTGCTCCTAAAAAATTAGGGAGTGAAGAGTGGTTAGGTGTACACAGAGCCGCTCATAAAATCGGTATGCGTTCAACCGCTACTATGATGTTTGGAACATTGGAAAGTGATGAAGAGATCATCGAACATTGGGAAAAAATTAGAGAGCTTCAAGATGAAACAGGCGGCTTTAGAGCGTTCATCATGTGGAGTTTTCAAAGCGATCATACGAAACTTAAAGAGGAACATCCTGAGATTAAAAAACAGTCATCAAACCGTTACCTCAGGCTTCTCGCCGTGAGTCGGTTGTACCTTGATAATTTCAAAAACATCCAAAGTTCGTGGGTCACGCAAGGTAGTTACATCGGTCAGCTCGCTTTGATGTTTGGAGCGAATGATCTAGGCAGTACAATGATGGAAGAAAATGTGGTCAAAGCGGCAGGTGCAGCAAACCGTATGAATCAAACGGAGATGATACAACTCATCAAAGACATCGGTTCCATCCCCGCCAAACGTGATACGTCGTACACGATTTTGGAGAAGTTCGCATGAAAAAACTATTTTTTACAATTATGATTTTGTTACAAGGAGTATTAGTGAGTCAAGAGATTAGTCAAATCAATGTTAATGGTGTTGAAATTCCTATCGTATTTGAAAAGGACGCTTCACTCCCTCTCGTTTCAGTACAACTTGTCGTCAAAAATGCAGGTAGCATGGAAGATGGTGCGAATGAAGGTATTGCGAAGTTTCTAGCAGGAATGTTGGGTGAAGGTACCAAAGAGATGGGAGCAACGGCATTTGCAGAGGAGCTTGAGTTTCGTGCTATTTCATTGGATGCTCATGCCGGTGTTGAAACATTGGTTTTTGAAGCCTCCGCCTTAAAGAGCAGTTTCCTTATGCTTTGGAGATGATGAAAAAGCTTCTAAAAAGCCCAAATCTTACAAAAGAGAGTTTTGATAAGATCAAGCTTTTGACCCTTGGAATGCTCTCCAATAAAGAGAGTGATTTTGACTACATTGCCAACCTTAATCTTCAAAAACTCATCTTTGAAAATACTCCTTTTGCCCATGCCTACAGTGGGGATGTTAAAAGTATCAAGGCGCTTAAACTCAAAGATGTTGAGAACTTTTACAAAGAGCGCATTAACTTAGAGAGCCTGATTATCGTTGCGGGTGGGGACATTGACTTAGAGGCGTTAAAAAAACTTCTCTTACCTGTCCTTACTGAAATTAAGCATGGAAAACGAACGACGATGCCTTATTTTGATGCCAATAAAAATGCTAAAGAGCTCATCGTTCAAAAAGAGAGCGAGCAGGCGTATATCTATTTTGGCGCACCTTTCTACATGAAAAGTGGCGATCCTGAGGCGTACAAAGCCAAAGTGGCGAGCTTCATTTTAGGGGAGAGTGGTTTTGGAAGTCGTTTGATGGAAGAGGTGCGTGTGAAGCGAGGACTGGCGTATTCCAGTTACAGCAGGAGTAGCATCGGCAAATCCAGCAGTAGTTTTACAGGGCATCTTCAAACGAAAAATGAGAACTTGGACGAAGCAAAAAAAGTGGTTGCTGCTGAGATCAAACGTTTTGTGGAAGAGGGTGTTACCGAAGATGAATTGGCACAAGCCAAACGCTTTTTACTAGGCTCCGAACCGCTTCGCAACGAGACACTTTCACAACGCCTTTCTCGTGCTTTTTTTGAGTACTACAGCGGGTTTGAGTTGGGACACTCTAAAAAACAGTTGGAAAAAATCGAGGCATTGAGCCTTGAAGATTTGAACAGCTTCATTAAAAAACACGATGAGATCACAGCCCTTAGTTTCTCAGTAGTCACGAAACGTGAAAAACCTTGATCTTGACCCGATCGACAAAGAACGCTTTAAAAAAATAGGGGTAGGAACGCTTTTAGACTTAGCGCTCCTTCTGCCGCATTCGTATGAAAACACCACCCTCTCGCCATCACCGCTTTTGGAGCAGATCAATACCTTACATGTAAAGGTGATTTCGCTTAAACAAAGCCCCAAAGTCTTTCAGATCGTCTTTGATGTGGAAGCGTGGAATGCACATCTTGATGGCGTAATTTTTGCCGCAAAACCGTACCATAAAGCACTGTTTAAAGTGGGGAATGAATTTTTCATTCACGGAAAAGTGAGTTACAACAATGGGCGTTTGCAGATGGTGCAACCCAAAATCGTCACAGCGATCAACACGCTCATTCCCAAATACAAAACGCCCTTGCAAAACAAAACCGTCATAGAGTTGATGACACGCTTTCTCAGCCTTGAAGCACTCTTAAACGAAGGCTTACATGTAAACGAAGCTCAGGCACTTTTAAGCTTGCATCGACCGAACGCTAAAGAGGCAAGCGCCATTAGCAGTTTTGGCTACTCGGAATCCATCTTGAATGTGCTCAAATTTGTCGAAATTCATAACTATCTGAAAAAACTCTCGGGTAAAAAAGTAACGTTTCCCTCCTGTGCCAAACTGGATGGCGATGAAGCACCTTTTATCGCTTCGCTTCCGTTTATATTGACAGCCGATCAGCAAAAAGTCATTGGTGAAATCAAGCATGATTTTTTAAGTGAAAATGCCGCCAAGCGCGTCATCATGGGTGATGTCGGATGTGGAAAAACGATGGTCATTTTAGCTTCAGTGATGATGAGTTACCCCAAAAAAGCCATTTTGATGGCACCTACAACAGTTCTTGCCAACCAACTGTTTGAAGAAGCGGTAAAGTTTTTACCTTTACATGTAAAGACACTTTTGATCACCCAAGAGGCGGACAGCAAGGAGAATTTGGCTGATTTTGACTTCATCATCGGCACACACGCTTTGTTGTACCGTGAGCTTCCAACCTGTGCGCTTGTCATGGTGGATGAACAGCACCGTTTTGGCACGAAACAGCGCGCACTGCTCTCAGCGCTGGTGTCAAAACAGGCGTGGCATCCGCACTATTTGCAGTTTTCTGCCACACCGATTCCAAGGACGCTCAGTATGATTCAGTCTTCTTTGGTTGATTTATCCTTCATAAAAATGCTCCCTTTTCCCAAAGACATTACCACGAAAGTGATCGCCAAAAAAGATTTTAAAGCGTTGGTGGAGCATTTGCGTTCTGAAATCGCACAGAAGCATCAGTGCATCATCGTTTATCCACTCGTCGAAGAGAGTGAGATGGTAAATTATCAGTCCATCGATGAAGGGCGTGGCTTTTGGGAAAAAAATTTTGATGGTGTTTTTGTCACGTATGGCAAAGATAAAAACAAAGAAGAGATCCTCAAAACCTTTAAAGAAGAGGGTAATTTGCTCATTTCAACCACGGTTGTTGAAGTGGGCATCTCGCTTCCAAATCTATCGACCATCGTCATTGTAGGTGCAGAACGTCTTGGGCTTGCCAGCTTGCATCAGCTTCGGGGACGTGTCAGTCGCAATGGCTTAAAAGGCTACTGTTTTCTCTACACGAATCTTGCCAAGAGCGAACGGCTTGAGAAGTTTTCTCAAACACTCGATGGCTTTGAGATTGCAGAGTTAGACTTGGCATACCGTCAAGGTGGCGATGTGGTGGAAGGAAGCATTCAAAGTGGGAAGAAATTGATCTGGTTTGAGATGGGAAGTGATGAGGAAATTTTAAAAGAGGCAAAAGCTAGAATTGAGGCGTAGGCAAGAAGGTTTTGCCTTCTTGCGTTCTAAAAGATGGTTTAATACAACCCGAATCTTCCATCCTTCTTTTTATACATCACGCGGAATTTATCTTCCATATCATGGAAAACGATAAATTGTTTATCGGAGCCTTTAAGCTCATTCATCGCATCTTCGACTTCGACAGGTTTGTAGCTATCAAGTCTAATTGGCACGATCTCATCGTCGCTTCCTTCACTGTTCTCTTCGATAACAACGAGTTCTTCCGCTTTATAATTGGTAATTTTATCATGGTGACGGCGTAAGACTTTTTTAGCTCTCTCAACGGCGAGATCAACCGCGGCATAGACATCTTTGTCTTTTTGTTGAATAACAACCGTGTTTTTATGCGCCATGTTAATTGCAAACTCGACATTGAAGCCTTTTTTGCCGTTTTTTTCATCCGCTGAGATCACAGTACGCACAGAGATAATGTCCAAATTGTATTTGCCCAGAGCATCAACAGCTCCATCAACATAAGCCTTAATGGGCTCCGTCAAATCAAATTGTTTACCTACGATACTGGTGTTCATCTTGTCTCCTTTTCCTTCCCTCTTGCAAGGGTTTGTAGAGTCAGTATAACAAATAAAACCTTAAATGAAAAGGAGAATTTTGGGCTTGTTTTACGGCTTTTGGATGGTACGGCGATGAAGGCGAATGGGCTCTGTGGAGATGTTATTGTCAGTCACGGTTGAAACAATGGTGTCGATAATAACAGTAAGATTTGAGTCATTTGTATCGATATTACTTGTTGTCGTTGTTCCACTCGGTGTTTGGCATCCAGCAGGAAGATTTCTTCCTAAATAATAGAGTGAAATGTTAATATCAAATAGGGCGTTGGTTCCTGTATTGGGGTATTGTGCATTGATAGTGTTAAGGCAATTGTTAGAAAAATTATGCGCAGAAATAGCCAAAAGAGCATACTCTGCAGCACTTTGCACTAAAAGCTCTGCTTGTTCTTTTAAATAGGTGTCGCTGGTTTGTTTAACACTTAGTGCCGAAAATGAAAGAGCCAAAGCACCCAATGACGCGACGACGACCATAAAAAGAATTGCGGTCATTAAACTGAAACCTTTACGCATTAGTAAATCACCTTTTCTTTACAGACTACAATGTAGTTATCAAGTCCTGTTTCGTTCGCATCGTGTAAGCAAAGCTTGAGATGGATAATAGATTGATCTTGGCGAAATCGAAAGAGATTGACATGTTCTGCCAATACTTGATTTGGCATGTTGGCATCACTGTAATTTTCACCAAGCCACGGTTGATAATTGTAGTAAAGTGTCAGATTGAAATCTTGAGAATTTGTGGCACTAGGAACAATGGCATACGCACTGTGTGCAAGATAATATTGCTCATAAATTTCACTAGGCGCTGTATCAATGATGTTAAAAACAGTATCACTTTGGCGTATGACGCGAAGAGTATACTCCCCATCACCATTGGCAGTTGTACTCCAACCATATTTTGATACATCAGCACCTCTACCTTTAAAAATAAGTACAGCAGCTTTTGCGGCTGTTGAGAGATCAATATCACCATTTGTTAAAGCGCTCATAATAGTGCTGGCTTTTGTAAGGTTGCTTTCGGATGTTTTGAGCGTTCCATGGGTTCCTGCTGAACTGTTCGTATCGGTGCTATCAAGATCTATAAAGCCTGTCCATCCCGGTTGTCCATCATACCCAAGCATACTTTCATTACTGTAGCCAATCCATTCAAGGATGTTATATGTATCATCAACACTGGAATCAGAAAGGGCTAAATAATCACCTGTTTTACGTGCAATCACACTGTCTTTAATACGATACTGAAGTCTCTTAGCAATTTGCTCTAATGTAATCTCTGTTTGGGCTTCAAGGCGGTTGATCGTGCGAACACGAAGGTAGTTACTGTATAAAGAAGCAATAATATCTGCTCCAATACTCGCCACAATGCCTAAAACAACGATAACCATAACTAGTTCTATCATGGTAAAAGCAGAGCGTTTTTTCACCATGAACTCCTTTTTAAAATACCACTTTCACCAATATTGGAGGCAAAAGCTCGTAGAGTTACATTTGCATCGCTCCCTGAAGAGGTAACGCTGATCATTTTGATATTGGTAGGATTTGTTTGAGTACTTGTGGGATTAAATGTAAAAGTAATGCTTGAGCTACTGGCATAAGCACCACTTTGTAAAGCATCACCAATATAGTCAATTTTAGAGGTAAGTGAAATACTATAAATATAGTCCATATCAGCTGCTGTCACGCTAACGCTACTGGTTTTACCATCAAAATCATCAATATCCATTGGTGTTGTTGCATTCCAATCTGCCCCAGACTTTAATGTAGGTGTTAATTTATCATCTCGAAGCCTTCGTCTCTCATCAGCTTCTATATGGCCGGCTCTTCTTGTTGTGGTAGTATCAAAAGCATTATCTGCATTAGCTGAGGCTGTTGTATCTAAAACGCGTGATGTACTGGCATCTCCATCGTAAGAGTTGATATCCCATTCGTGAGAGAGAATAAACGCGAGTCTTGTTTTTGTCGCTAAAATAACCTCTTGCTCAAGTGCTAGGGCATTTCCTCGTTGCGTTTGCAGTAAAACAAGGGGCAAACTCATCACAACAATACCCATAATAACAATAGCAAAAACAAGTTCTATCATCGACATAGCTGAGCGCATCACCAGTCTAACCTTTTTTGGATGCGTGCTCCACTTTTTACTGTTGCATCTATCGTAGCACCTGTTACATTGGTATCACTTGATGAATTCTTAACAGTTCCTGCTCCTGCCCAATCACCTGAGCCTGTAAATGTAACGGTGTAGTAGGTTGGATAATATTGTAGCCAAGTAACAGAATTGAGATTGATCTTATCCGTTAATGGTACACTCGTTGCTGTAAGAACCTGTGTCGCTGGGTTTGTTGTTGTATTGGCATCATAAGGAGATGAAAACTTAGATGTTTGTGTTGGTATAGGATTAATGGTTCCCATTGTACTCGTATGGTTTGTATTTTGATACCAATTGATTGCTTTAACACTTTCATTCCCATCAAGTCCATAAGAAGATCGCTTAGTCGTATTACAATCTTTGCAATAGACTTCATAGTAAATACTTGCTGTTCCAGGATTTTTTACAAATGTATAATCAGGTGCAAAAGCACGACCATAATAAAATGTTGTATTGTGGTCATTTGTACGATTAAAGTCAGTTCCTGTTGTTCCATTACTATCAACAACACTAGTAATATTAAAATCATTTCTTGCAATTTTAAATGGTTCGTCAGCTTTTGTGCTATCGCGCGTGAAGTTAAATAGCATTTTTAAATTAGATAAACCATTGGTAAAATTGCCTTCAGAGGAGCTAAAAGTTGCTTGACTTAATGTTGCATTATTCTCCAAATTGGATGTTGTCCCATCTTCAAAATAGCGAATACGATTTTGGGTCGTCGAATTTGATAAGGTTTTATTATTGATAAGTTTAATTGTATAGTCAATATCTCGTGCATAGCACTTTGCAGTATAGTTTTTTGCTGTTGTTGTCGCATCGTTTAAAACAGCCGTTGTTGTTAAAAGCGCTTCAGCACTCATTGTGTTGTCATTTGATATGTAGGTAAAATTGCCATCGTTAAAGTTTTGAAGTGTCAACTCATTATTGAACTGTTTTGGACTAAACGTAAACGGTGCTGTTTTTTGTATAAGACATCCCACTTTACCATTTCCATCAGGGGTTGATGTGGTACTTCCCACTAAACAATCACTATTTGAATTTTGATCTATTGCTGTCCAATTATTATCAGCAACGGTAACATTAACATCTCCTATTTCATTATAAGTAAAGCTGGTATTTGTTGCTACACCACTGGTAAATGAAAGTGCCATATTGGTACTATTTTTATCAAGAGTACATCCTGTTGGAATAATAAGATCAATTGTTGCATTTTTATCTGTTGATGAGGTTGTAATGCTTTGATTATATCCCGTTGCGACAGCAGAAGTATTGGTCAATGCATTCGCGGTTAGGGTATAAGTTTTCCCCCCAATAAGGTTTGTGGAGCTTGCCGCCAATGAATAGGTTGCTGGACGAATAGCAAAGCTATCTCGTGAACAGACATACTTGCGTGTATTATTATCACTATAAGCTATTTTGAAAGCAACATCTTGATAAGCGGTTGAGTAATTAAGTGTCAGAGTTTTTAAGCTTTCATTTGCGAAAGTTATGGTCTGAGCGGTGTTCAAGGATGATGCCGCATCACATTTTGCTTGCTTTTGATCGTCTGTATCTGTTATTAAGTAGTTTGGTTTTGAAATTAAACTTAGATTAACATCCCCCGTGTAACTTTTGAGTGTAATATAATCAGAATTGAGTGCTAAAAGTTTAACAGTAAAATTTTGCCCTACAACTTGCGTATAAAGAGCATTAAGGCTATCGGTAGTATCTTTGGGGTCTGATGAACCTGAGAAATTTTGATTAACGACATTAAAAACACCTAATGGGGCACTAACAGCAATAGAACTGTTGAAATCTTTACATACTCCAATATTTACAGGAGATTCATCTCCTATACGAAGTCCCATGCTAGAGTTTTCGTAAGAGACTTTATAGATATTGGCGATAGTAATATCGCCGGATGTTTGTATTTTCTCTTTAAAGGAAATATAAGCTTTATTTGCAGCATCATTAGTAACATTTGGCGTTAAATCACCACCATTTGTAGCATTTGCACCTGTACCAATATGCCATAAGGAAGTATTTGTATCAGATGTAAACGTTGCTATATCACTATCACTGGCATCGGTTTTACTAGTATATGCGCTCTCTCCAACATTTTGTATTTTTGTGCTTTCCGATTGGTAGGCAAGGTTAGTATCATCATGCTCCATGGTGATTTCAACCTTTTCTGCTGTCTCCAAGTTGCCATCACTGGCATCTTTTTTCATATTAGCGATCCATGTTTTAATGGTAATAATATCACCAACATTTGCGCTTGTTAGGGTTGTATTCCCATCTTCTGTATAATAAGCTTCGACATAGCAAACACGTGGTTCATAAAGTTCTGTTGTAAAGGCAACCATACTAGGGAAATAAGTATCGGCACTATTGTCGGTATATTTTTCAGTATGCAATCTTATCGTTGCACTCGTTTCACTATTACCAATAATTTGGGCGTGAGATGTGTTGCCATCAATACCAACATCATAATTGTGTATGTCAATTCCTTGGAAATTGACAGGATTTGGATTAGGTGTAAAGCCATTTACCGTAGAGTTAAAAGCATTGTCATTATCTTCATCTGGAATTTGGATATTGTTAAGGAAGATAGAATCTCCAGCAATATTCTTATCACCTTCTCCTACAAATACTGAAAGAGCTGAGTTGACATTTCCGCTTGTTGGTGTTAAAAACCCATCAACAGTAATATCTACATTTTGGTACCCAGTATCGTTTGAAACACGTTTATATCCATCAAATACTGAAATATTTTTAAGAGACTCTGAGTCATCTTGGTAAATAACAACCAAGGACCAAGCAGCAAAATATCCAAGTGTTCCGTCATCATCCCCTTCCCGTGCCTTGATGTTAGCACCTGTAAAATATCCATTTATTTGGCTACCTGTCATACCTTTTAGTGTAGGAACTTCACTAAATGTTGAGTATGTATAATGGTTATCTGTATACTCATAAACATCGATAACATTAGGTGTCGTAGCAATAGAGGTACCGCTTGGTGTTATCAGATAAACAGGCGTTCCCATAAGCGCAGAAGTAGTATCATTATAATTTTTACCCATATATCCTTGTGTGTATAGTCCAGCCCAAAGAACTTTTGCTGTAGATGGAACACTAGATATTTGAGCTTGAGAAGAATTGTTATATGTATGAACTGTACTACTCGTATCAATAAAGCTAAGACTTACTTGGTTATTTGCAGAATTTGTGTCCACACATTGTCCATTTTGCTTATAGCATAACACAGTATTTCCTATAACTTTTATATTGCCTTTAATATTTTGTGTGCTAATTGGATTTCGGATTAGAAAATCACGCTCACCTGCATGAGTGGCTCCTCCATCATCATTGAGTAGAGTAATTGTTGCACGATTATCTTTAATCGTTGCTCCACCTGTAGCATTCGATAGTGTGATATAAAAATATTCATCGTTTTCATTTGTCGTATCACCATTGATTTTCACAGGAATATTTTGTGTGGTTGTACTTCCTGAAAATGTTAGTGTTCCTGAAGTTACATTGTAATCGCTGCCTGTGATGGCAGTTCCATTGGATGTAGCATAGTTGACAGTAACAGTATTGCCATTAGTATCAGAGAGAGTTACTGGAATGTTTTTGGTATATATGCCAACATTTCCTTCGTTTAAAGTTGTATCAGCAATCGAAAAGGAAGGCGTAATAATATCTGGGGTGAATGTGACAGAAAGAGTGTAATTAGGAGAATATCCCAAATTTGTAAATACACCAATATTAAAATTAGTAGTTGCACTGTCTAAGTGAATTGTATAGGTTGTTCGTGATGTACTATTTCTCGTTGGGCATGAATTGTTTGCTGTAGTAAAAAAAGCATTTGAACCGCTTATCGTAATGGTCAATGTTCCTGCTTTTGGTGTAGTAACCAAAAAAAAGTCATTATCTTCAGTGTACCCCCACCACCAAGACCCTGAATAAGTAACATTCCCTGGTTTTGAAAGAGTTGAGGTAGCTGTTGTAAAATTAAATGTACTTGCAGTTGTTGGATTGCTACAATTGCCTGGATAATCAGGTGATTCGGCAAAAAGTAATGTCTGTAGACAAATAAAAAATAAAACAGTTTTCATCAAATTGAACATAAGACTATTTTTTTTCATACATTACCTCTAAAATATCTTTACATGTAAAAGCCAAAAACGCATAAAACGCGTCACGTTCTACTCAGATTTCTCTTTATTCAAAAACAGTGAAATACTCTCCATAAGCCCAAAATCAGGATGTTGATTGGCGTCTAGTACGACTTGTGCTAGGCTTTGGTTGTCGACATTGAAGACGAGTGGGGCGATGAAGTTAATCGTTGAGGTTTCGATTGGTGTGGCGATAATCATGATGTTTAAGATAAGAATGTTCGATTTTTCGTTGATGTCGAGCAGGGTTCTAAAGTATTCGGGGATTTCAAATTCGTAAGGGCGGAGCATAAAAGGGTTAATAAGTGTAAAGGTAGTCGGATCGGATTTCGAGATAAATTTGACGAAAAACTCATCAATTTTTTCCAGTTCTACCTCTTTGATGGTTTCAAATCCAGGGATCGGCGCTTTCACAGAGAAGATCATACTATTCCTTTTTAAAAAACAAATATTTCATCTATTGTATCATTTTGTATGTTAAATAAGGCAAGCAGCACAAAAGAAATCGACTTCAAAGCGAAAAAAACGCGTTTTATTTTAAGATAACAAAAAAGAAGATACAATAGGTTTTTTTAACACAAAGGATAGAGTGAATGAAGATAGCAAATGTTCTTATTGTGGCGTCATTGGTGGCTTTTATGAGCGGTTGTGCCTCTAAAGATAAAGAGGTTTTCAATATGCCAGCAACCTATTGGTATGAAGAGATCGCAAAAGAGATCAAGAACCAAGATTTGGAAAAAGCAGACTCGCTTTACACCTCATTGGCCAGTGAGCATATCGAATCCCCACTTTTACCTGAAGCGATGACGATGCTAGCCAACGCGCACATTCAAGATGAAGAGTATGTTTTGGCAAATTTTTATCTGGATGAGTACCTCAAACGTTATGGTAGCAAAGCCAATGCAGATCATGTTCGTTACATGAAAATCAAAGCAAATTACGAAGCATTCCCAAATCCAAATCGTAATCAACAGTTGCTGCTCGACACCATTACGCAAACCAAAGATTTTCTTGCGCGTTATCCAAATTCCAAATTTCGCCCTCTAGCTGAGACGGTTTTGGTACGTTTGGAGTTGGGTGAGTATCTTTTAGATACGAACATCAAAGATCTTTACGAGAGAGTGGACAAGCCAGAAGCTGCAAAATCGTATGAAGAAAAACTGAATAAATCTTCATTGGGTGGTGCTAAAAGTATAGAACCTGCGATACCATGGTACCGTTCTTGGTTTGAAAAACAGTAGTTATTAAAACTTTTTATTTACTTCTTTACTATACAATCTAATTATCGCATAAGGGCTTAGCTCTTATGCCCTTACATGTAAACTATTATAAAACACACATAACGGAGATTGAGCGATGAAACTCAGCGACTATACCGCATTTCCCGCGGACATACCCATTGTCGTAGAAGACAATCTATTTTTATACCCTTTTATGATTTCCCCCCTTTTTTTAACGGATGAAGAGAACATTCGTGCGGCGAACGATGCCCTGGATCACAACTCTTTAGTCATGGTCTGTACCGCCAAAGTGGGCAGTGAACACGGACGCGATTTTAATGCTATTTACCCAGCAGGCGTTATCGGTTCTATCATGCGTAAGGTTGATCTTCCTGATGGACGCGTTAAGATTCTTTTTCAAGGAATGCAAAAAGGAAGAATTTTAAAAGAGCTCACGAGCACACCCCTTCGAGCAACGATAGAGCTAATTCCAACGCATCGCTCAGAAGCAATGAAAGTAGACGCAACCTTGGCAGTTTTGCGCGAAAAAGTTTCTCTTCTTGGATCACTTGGCGGTCAATTTCCACCTGATCTTATTAAAACCATTGAAGATAACAGCGACATTCACCGCATCACCGATCTTGTCGCGAGTAGCATGAAACTCAAAAAAGAGCAAGCCTATAAGCTTTTTGTTGAAGAAGATGATGAGACCAGACTTCTCCAACTGATTGATTATGTGATCGAAGAGATTGAGTCAAGTCGTCTTAAAAAAGAGATCAAAACCAAAGTGCATTCGCAGATTGAGAAAGTGAATAAAGAGTATTTTTTAAAAGAGCAACTGAAGCAGATTCAAAAAGAGCTTGGAACTGATAACCAACGCGAAGAAGAGATCGAAGAGTACCGTAAAAAGCTTGAAGCTAAAAAAGAGTACATGGAAGAGGATGCGTACAAAGAGATCAAAAAACAGATCGATAAACTCTCCCGCATGCACCCAGATTCTGCGGATGCTAATCTCATTCAAAGCTATCTTGACTGGGTTATTGAGATTCCTTTTGGCAAAGCGGCTAAGAAAAACCTTGACGTCCTAGAGGTCAAATCACAGCTCGATAAAGACCATTATTCGCTTGAAAAACCCAAAGAGCGCATCGAAGAGTTTTTTGCGGTGCGTGAACTGCTCTCCAAACGTGGCATTGCTGAAAAAAATGCCAATGGAGCAATCTTATGTTTTGCAGGCCCTCCGGGTGTGGGTAAAACCTCTTTGGCAAACTCGATAGCCAAGGCGTTGAAGCGCAAATTGGTTCGTATCGCTTTGGGAGGACTCGAAGATGTTAATGAACTTCGAGGTCACAGACGCACCTACATTGGCGCGATGCCTGGGCGCATTGTGCAAGGTATCATCGAAGCTGAAGAGATGAACCCTGTGGTGGTTTTAGACGAAATCGACAAGGTCGCACGAAGCTTCAGAGGCGATCCAACGGCGGTGCTTTTAGAAGTGCTTGATCCTGAGCAAAATAACAAGTTTAGAGACTATTATCTAAACTTTAACATTGATCTTAGCAAAGTGATTTTCATCGCGACTGCCAATGAAGTAGGCTCTATTCCTGCACCGCTTCGCGATCGTATGGAGTTTATTTTTGTCAATTCCTATACGCCACAAGAGAAGTACGAGATCGCTAAAAAATATCTCATTCCCCAAGAGCTGAAAAAACATGGTTTGAAAAACAATGAGATTAACATCTCTAAGCCTACGCTACAACTGATCATCTCAAATTACACGCGTGAATCGGGTGTTAGAAATTTGCGTCGTCGCATTGCCGATATTTTGCGAAAAGTAGCCAAACAGCTTTTGACAAATCCAGCAATTGATAAAGTGAGCATTACCAATACAAATCTGAAAGAGTTCTTGCCAAAAACTGTTTTTGAAATTGATGAAGTCGATAAAGAAAATAGTGTTGGTATTGTCAATGGTCTTGCTTGGACAAGTGTCGGTGGCGATGTCCTTAAAGTCGAAGCGATTCGTATCCAAGGAAAAGGTGGCATTCAAATTACAGGCTCACTCGGCGATGTCATGAAAGAGTCTGCCAAAATTGCGCTTAGCGTGGTGAAAGTCTTGATTGATAATGGCAAAATTGATGTGCCGCTTTCTATCATTCCAACAACTGGGCTTGATAAAGAAGACAGTGCAAGAAAGGTCGAACCAAGTGATGTTTACAGACGTTATGACCTTCACATTCACGTTCCAGAGGGTGCTACACCCAAAGATGGTCCAAGTGCAGGTGTAACGATGGCAACGGCAATTGCTTCTATTCTGTGCGATAAGAAAGTCAAAAGTGACCTTGCAATGACCGGTGAGCTGACTTTGACAGGAAAGGTTTTACCGATTGGTGGATTGAAAGAGAAGCTGATTGCCGCATACAAAGCGAAGATTAAAACGGCGCTCATTCCTAAGAAAAACTATGAAAAAGATCTTGATGAAATTCCTGATGAAGTGAAAGAAAAGATGAAAATTATCCCAGTATCTCGTGTTGAAGAGGTGTTGGAGTATGCGTTAGTGAAGTAGAAAGAAGAAGCTAGATGGGAGACCATCTAGCTTTACATGTAAAGACTATTGTTGAAGTTGTTCGAAAGGAACAGCCACAACTTTTTGAGTGTCGATGATGTAAGGAATAACTGCTGTAGCACGAGCGCGTTTGATCGCTAGTTCTACCATCTCTTGATGTCTTTTGCAGTTACCTGTTAAACGACGTGGCATAATTTTATATCTCTCTGAAAGAGAATGTCTCAAAATTTTTGCGTCTTTATAATCAATGTATTCTACTTTTGCTTCACAGTATTTGCAATATTTGCGTGCAAATTTTCTTTTCTCTGCCATTTTTTATCCTTTACTTATTTTTATAACGACTCTTAGGCAAAGCCTAATTGTCACTAAAGCTTGCCTTCTTCAAGGCAGATATTTTTACATAGAAATGTAAAAATCGCTAAAACGGTATCTCGTCATCGTTAATATCGATGTCCGGAATTTCATGACCACTATATTCAGGAGTAGATTGTCTTGGATAGGCAGCTGGTTTTTGCTGGTTTGCATTATTGTAACCGACATTTGGCGTTGCCATAGGCTCACCACCATAACTACCACCTTCTGCACCACCACTCTCTTGTCCACCACGTGAATCCATCATTTGAAGTGTTTCAACGGTAATAGAGTGCTTAGAGCGCTTTACTCCTTGTTGATCAGTCCATTGATCGAGCTTTAAACGGCCCTCCACCAATACTTTTTTGCCACGGCTTAAGTATTGATTGGCGATTTCTGCAGTACGTCCAAAAAAGGTGATGTCGATAAAGCAAACCTCTTCACCCTGGCTTCCATCTTGCTTTTTGAAGCGACGATTGGTCGCAAGTCCAGTGGTACAAACTGCACCACCATTGGGTAAATAGCGAAGTTCACAATCACGTGTGAGGTTACCAAGCATAATTACTCTATTGAACATCATGGCTCCTTAATTAAGCTTCAGTTGTAACAGTGTCTTCTACGATCTCTTTAGATTCAACAACTGGTGCTGCTGGTGCATCACTCTTTTTAGTGATTTTATCAACTTGTTTGTTCCAGAATCTAAGTTCTTTTTGATTTTCAAATTTAACAGTCATAAAGCGGATAAACTCTTCAGTAATTCTGATAAGTCTTTCAACTTCAGCAATAGCTGGTGTTGGGGCAGTAAAGTAAAATACTACGTAAGATCCACGCTCAAATTTATCAATTTGATACGCAAGTTTGCGTGTACCCATCTCAAGTGTTGCAGCAATAACTGCACCATTTTTCTCTAAAATTTCTTTTAGAAAACTTAGTTTTGCTTGTAGTTCTTCTACGGTTAATGTAGGTTTTACTACAACAAGCAACTCATAATGTCGCATCGTTTCTCCTTCTGGATTTCACCCAAATAGTGTGTATTTGAGTAAGGATTTTTAGAATAGGTGGGGATTATACTACAAATAACTTTGAAGTTTTATTAAGCTTGAAAGTAAGTAACTGGTCTTTTCAACATTACCTATCTTCTTAAGACGGTATTCAGCATCAATCAATAGGTTGGAAAGCTTATGATACGTTGCAAGATCAATCTTTATAGAGTGTTGGGATCGTTGTGCGGCAAGTTGGGGAGGAAGAGGGTATCCAAGAATAGCTTTCGCATCAAATGTACCATACAATTTAATATAGGCGTGAAATAAAAAAAGCTGTGAAACCTGTGCTTGAATGGCGTTAATAATGCGAATTTCCTCAACACCATCACCTTCAACAAGGCGTTCAAATTCCTCTTTGATATCTTTTTTCTCAAGTAATTTCGTGATAAAAGCGTCCATTGAAACGCTACCAAGTCCATAAACATGCGTGTTGATATCGTTGATACCAATTTCTTTATTCAACACCAAAAGCTTTTCGCATTCATTGACACACAATGAAAGATCTTCGGTGTGAATCATATAGAGTTGTTGTAATGCGTAGCGATCAATGGAGAGCCCCACTGTATTAGCATGATTTTGAAGTAACTGAATAGCTTCATTAAAGTCTGCTTTAAAGAGACGTACAAAAACACCATCATTTTGTTTATCAAAAAGTTTGGTCAGAGGAGTCGCTTTTTTATCTTCACCAAAATATTGATAGATAAAATAACTTGAATCATTTTTCGTACACAGTCCAACCAGTGTTTCAACTTCTTTTGTCGGAAGTGTTTTATCGGTTTTAACTATAAGAATGTTACGGTCACCAAAAAGGGAAGATTGCGCAAGAAAATTTTTAGCAGAGGTAAAGTTATACTCATCAAAATACATCATCACTTTTTCGTCACTCCCCGCCTTTAAAAGAGCCAAAAGTTGTTGGGTTAGTACATTGTTTTGATAGGCACATGCTCCATACAAAAGAGTTGACTTGGGGGCTTTTTGTGCTTTTAAAAGTCCTTCAAATTCTCTTCTATACATCAAAACTCCTCGTGACTCTGGCATATATGCGTGCCGTAGCTATATTGCTTTCGACAATTTTAACTTCAATGCGTTGCAGTAAATGTACATCGTTGTCAAGCAAAAAGATGCGCGCACCTTTGAGGTCATCATTTAACTTTGCAATCGGATTTTGTTCGGTTTCGACGACAATCGCTTTGAAATTATCGCCTACATGTAAAGCCATATAGCGTGCAAATTTACGATCCATATAATCCCATGCCACTTTATCACTCTCTCGCTCTAGTGCGCTTATTTGCTCACATAGGGGCGCAATATCTTTGAGCAAAAAGGTCAGTTTCTTTTCATCCTTTGAGAGTTTTGCTTTTAAAAGACGGTGCAGTGTTAAGTCGCTGTAACGACGAATCGGAGAAGTAAAGTGGGTATAGATGTCAAACCCAAGTCCAAAATGCCCTTTATTTTCAGGTTCGTAAATGGCCTTTTTTTGGCTTTTAATGATGAGTTTGTCAACCTCTTCACGAAGTCCTAGTGCATCTGCTTTCGCTTGAATCCCTTGAATCATTTTGGGCAGATCAGCACTAAGCTTTGCATTGATACCAATGAGTGCAAGGTCATTTAAAAGCATCTCCATACGCTCATAGGAAGGGCTTTCATGGGTTCTAAACATGCCAAAGCCTATCTTCTTTGCAGCTGCTTTATTGGCAAGGAGCATACAGTCTTCAATGAGCCCATGTGAAGGGGTCTCTTCTTCTATAGTAGTTGAAACGAGATTTTGCTGTTCATCCACTCTCATGCGAACTTCTGAAGAGCGAAATGAAAAGGCGTTTTCAAGTCTTATATCACGTAATTTTTGTGTAAGTGTATGTAACGGTAAAAGATACTTTAAGATCGTTTGATCGGCAGCGTCCGCATCGTTGGTTTTACCTTGCAAGAAAAGGTCTATTTTCTCGTATGTATAGCGCTTTGTTGAGTGAATAATACTCTCGAATAGTTCTTCTTTTAGGGGTTTACATGTAATTGGATCGAGAGCAATTTTAAAGGTGTACGCAAGACGATCCACATTGGGTTTTAAAGAGCAGATATTTTCACTTAAAGCACGAGGAAGCATGGGAATGGACTTGTGCGGAAAGTAGATCGAAAAACCACGTTCAATGGCTTCTTTGTCGATGGCACCCATGGCATAAACATATTCGCTGACATCGGCAATAGCCACATAAAGTGTGTGTTGATCCACATCAAAATAGATGGCATCATCAAAGTCTTTGGCATCGACGGGGTCGATGGTACAAAAGGGCAAAGCGGTGAGATCAACACGGTTGGGATAGTAGGCTTTATCCACAAAATCACCATGACTTTTAGCTTCGGTTTCAGCTTCTTTGGTAAAAAACTCTTTTTTATCAAACAGAGCTAAAGAGATTTTTTCATCGACCAGTGGATCATCAAGTGTTCCTAAGATTTCTTCGATGGCATTGGTGATATTATCGATTTTTAAAATGCTTCCAAGCGGAAGTTGCTTGAGTGATTTTTGGCTGGCAGTGATCTCAAATATAGATTCATTTTTGACATTAACACCAACCACTTTGCCTTTGCTCATTTTGGTGTAAACAATGCTTTTCGCAAAAGCGCGTTGGGCGATGTAGACCACAACAGCCTTCGCTCGACCACCTCGTTTATTGGTGATACGTTTGGCAATCACCAAATCGCCACGCATGGCACCATGCAATCCCGAAGCTTCAATAATAAGGTCTTTGGAACGCGTGGGTTCTAGTGAACTTAAATAGCCTGTTCCACTAAAAGAAACGTCCATTTTTCCCACAATATGGGAAGGTTCAAGGATGTAAAGATCATTTTTTGCGATAAGAGCCCGCAGTTGGATGAGTGTTTGAAAATGAGGCAGAAAAGGAGCTGGCACATCTTTTTGTGCCACCCCCTCTTTAAGGCTGAGAAGAAAGTTTTTCACTGTTTAAATTGCTCTACGGTTTGTAAAAATGGTTCTGGCGTTAATCCGTATGCGTCAAACATTTTAAGGGAACGATGGATGGAAATATCGTCAAGCTGTCCGAAGATATTAATACTGTTTCTTACGACACTCAATGCCGCTGAAAAAGCCCTGATATGTTCTTGTGCTTTGGCTGGGTCGTTTGAAAATTTGATGGATTCTACGAGTTCACTCTCTAAATTCCACTGTTCAAAAATTTTCGCAGTAATCTCTTCATTGCAAAAACCTACATACTCTTTTTCAAGGGCAGAGAGTTCATCGGGTGTTTTGATTGTAGAAAGAGCCGTTTTAAACGCAGCATCTTTCCCTTGTTCTATGAGTTCATGTGCAATGATGATTTTGCCAACTTCCATCATAAAAGAGGCAGGTTGAAGGACATCAAGCATCGCTTTATTGACTTTTGAGTACCACTTAAACATGAAGGTGCTTTGCAGTGTGCTAATTTCCAAAAAGGTTGCGTTGGTTAGGTGGTATGGGGCAAGATCGATTTTGATATTTTGTTTAATAGCACTTGAAAGTGCAAAACCGCGCACGGTTGCCATGCCAAAAAGTGATACCGCATGCGCAATATTTTTGATTTCCCTGCTAAAGCCATAAAGAGGTGAATTTGATGATTTTAAGATATTGGCAGTCAGCATTGGATCGCTCTCAACCACTTTGACAAGATCGGCTAATGAGCTGTTTTTATCGACACATATACGCTGTATTTTTAAAACAGTATCATCCAGTGGCGGAAGCGCTTTAACTTTTTTTAAAATATTTTCGTCCATAAGTGATTCCTAGTGATTTGTTTATCTCCAAATTCTATCTCGTGTTGGTTTATAGTTTCCTTTTGTGCTTTTACATGTAAAGTTTTTAAGTAACTATTCTGTAAAATACGGCATTTAATATTACATGTAAGGATTGACAAATGGCAATAACCGTCTTTTATGACAAAGATTGTGATTTAAGTGTTATTCGCTCTAAGAAAGTAGCGATGATCGGTTTTGGTTCTCAAGGACACGCACATGCAGAAAATCTTCGTGATAGTGGCGTAGAAGTCGTTGTAGGTCTTAGAAAAGAGGGTAGTTCATGGGCAAAAGCGGAAGCAAAAGGTTTCCGTGTAATGAGCGTTGGTGAAGCAACCAAATACGCAGATGTTGTCATGATTTTATTGCCAGATGAGTTACAAGGCGATGTCTTTGCCGCAGAAATTAAACCCAATTTAAGTGCAGGTAAAGCGATTGCCTTTGGTCATGGTTTTAACATTCACTACGGTCAAATCATTACGCCTAAAGGAATCGACTGTATTATGATCGCTCCTAAAGCACCAGGGCATACGGTAAGAAGTGAATTTGTAAACGGTGGTGGTATTCCTGATCTTATCGCTGTTGATCAAGATGCAACTGGCAATGCAAAAGCCATTGCTCTTAGTTATGCATCTGGTATTGGTGGTGGTAGAACGGGTATTATTGAGACAACCTTTAAGGACGAAACTGAGACAGATCTTTTCGGTGAGCAAGCAGTTCTCTGTGGTGGTGTTACATCACTTGTAGAAGCGGGTTTCCAAACATTGGTCGAAGCAGGTTATGAGCCTGAAATGGCCTACTTTGAGTGTTTACATGAGCTTAAACTCATTGTCGATTTGATGTACCAAGGTGGTATTGCCGATATGCGTTACTCTATCTCTAATACAGCAGAGTACGGTGATTATGTGAGTGGAAAGCGTGTTATCAATGCTGAATCAAAAGCTGCGATGAAAGAGATTTTGGCTGAAATTCAAGATGGTCGTTTTGCTAAAGATTTTATTTTAGAGAGAAAAGCAGGATATACTCGTATGAATGCTGAGCGTTCTATGACTGAGAGAAGCCTTTTGAACAAAACAGGCGAAAAACTTCGTTCTATGATGCCTTGGATTACATCTAAAAAAATCATCAATAAAGACAAAAACTAATCCATTATTTTACCAGTAAAAACTGGTGCATTTTGATGTCATAGGAGCTTTGCTTCTGTGACATTATGAATTTAAAAAAAAGAGGTTATATGGGCATTGTTATCACCGTGACGTCTGGTAAGGGTGGTGTTGGTAAATCAACCACCACAGCAAACCTAGCCGTTGGACTTGCAAATTTAGGCAAAAAAGTTGTTGCGATTGACTTTGACATAGGTTTGAGAAACCTTGATATGATTTTGGGTCTTGAAAACCGCATCGTTTATGATGTGGTTGATGTCATGGAAGGTCGTTGTAATCTTGCGCAAGCTTTGATTAACGATAAAAAGTCTAAAACACTCTATTTTTTACCTGCGAGTCAAACCAAAGATAAAGATATTTTGAATAAAGATAAAGTCAAAGCGTTGATTGAAAATCTCAAAGAGAGTTTTGACATCGTGATGATCGACTCACCAGCAGGTATTGAAAGTGGATTTGAACACTCTATTTTCCTAGCAGATCGTGCACTCATTGTCTCAACACCTGATGTCAGCTCTGTACGTGATGCGGATCGTGTCATTGGAATTATTGATGCTAAAAGTGAACGTGCCAAAAATGGTATGGAAGTTGAAAAACATATCATTATTAACCGTATCAAACCTGAGATGGTGGATGCTGGCAATATGTTGAGTGTAGAAGATGTTTTAAGCATTTTAGCACTGCCTCTTATTGGTATTGTTCCTGATGATGAGGACATTATTACTTCTACCAACACAGGCTCACCTATCGTCAATAAAGACAAATCCCTCTCAGCCGAAGCCTATCGCCGAATTGCTCGACGTATTTTAGGTGAAGAGGTTGAGTTCTTAGATATCCGAGCTAAGAAAGGACTTATGGCAACCCTTAAAGGAATTTTCAAATGAGTTTGTTTGATAGTTTCTTTGGACGCAATAAACCTACAGCAGATGTGGCAAAAAACCGCCTAAAAATTATGCTTGCTCATGAGAGAGCCAGTTGTAAATTGCCGTATATGGACGATTTACGCAATGATCTTATTGCGGTTATTCGTAAGTATACTAACGTAGAAGATGTAAAGATTACCTCTCAAACGAATCAAAATATTGAGTTATTAGAAGTTGAAGTCATTCTTGGAAAGTAAGTTTATTCATGGTAAAAAAAATTAACGAAAATAAAAATACACAAGAGGGCACACCTCTTCGTGAGATAAAGTCGGGTCAACTCAGAAAATACAGTTTGCTTATAATGCTTGTTTTAACACTTATGTTAACGGCTTTTGGTGTCTATATCTATATGACAACCTCGTACGAACATTATTATAAAACAGCTCAAAAAGAGCATGAGACATCCAGCGAAGAGTTAATGCATAAGATGAAGCAGATGTTGGATGATGAAAAAGCACGACAATCTGAACTGCCTACGCCACCAACCCCTGTTGAAGCAAATGTTACAGAACAAAATCAAACGCAAATGCAGCAACCAACTGAAAAATCTGTTGATAGTAATGAAACAAATGCTACCATGGTTGCTCATGAAAATGAAAGTAAAAGGCAAGAACTCTCTGAAGTTCATGATTATGAACGTAGCCTCAAAGAGAGTGGCAAACCTGCACGCCCTAATGAAGTCATTCGCAAGAAATATCCTGAGGGAACAACACCAAGACTTGCCATTATCATTGATGATGTCTCTTTTGCTTGGCAAACACGTTCCATTAAAGAGATTCCTTACAAAGTGACACCTTCCTTTTTCCCACCAACAAAAGGACACCCAGATACGGTGCGCTTGTCTCATGATTTTGAGTTCAGAATGATTCACCTTCCAATGGAATCAAAAAACTACTCTTCACCTGAGCCTGACACTTTGAATGCTGTTGATTCTACTGAGGTTATTGAAAAGCGAATTAAACGTATTAAAGAGTGGTTCCCTGAAATTATTTATTACAATAATCACACGGGTGGATCTTTTACGGCAGATTATAACGCTATGGATCGTTTGGTTAAAGTGATGAAAGAAAATGGTCTTATTTTTGTTGATAGTCGAACCGCTGGAAATTCGAAAGCGCCTGAAATTACCAAAAAGTACAACATGTTTCTTTTCTCCCGCGATGTCTTTTTAGATAATTCTCTCGATAAAAATTTGATTCGCACACAATTAAAAGAAGCCGTTGCTAAAGCAAAAAAACATGGCTATGCGATTGCTATTGGGCATCCACATAAAAATACTCTAGAGGTATTAAAAGAGTCTCAAGATCTTTTAGAAGGTGTGGACATGGTTTATCTCAAGGATTTATAATGATCCAAACCATAGACTTTCATATCCCCGAATTGGAGTGTATGAAGGTCTATCCCAAACTGCTTTATTATCTTGGTAATTCGAATCTTCTGACGCGCCCTAAAATCTCTATTGTCGGCACACGACACCCCATAACATACACAAAAATATTGACAGCAGAATTGGCTCACAAACTCTCTTTGGCAGGGGTCTGTATTGTCAGTGGTGGCGCACAAGGGGTTGATGGTATTTCCCATCAGTCAGCGGGCATTTCCAATACCATCATGGTGGCAGGAACAGGGCTTGATATTCGCTATCCCTCTTTACATGTAAAGCTGATTGAAGGCATTGAAAAAGAGGGGTTGGTACTGAGCCAATTTGAAGCAGGACAGCCTTCTCTTAAATGGAATTTTCCATTGCGTAACGAATTGGTAGTTGCTTTGGGCGAAGCACTGATTGTGACACAAGCTGATCTGAAAAGTGGAACGATGCACAGCATTGAATTTGCGCTCAAAATGCAAAAGCCGATCTATGTACTGCCGCATCGTTTAGGGGAGAGTGAAGGTACTAACTGGCTTCTCTCCAAGGGATTAGCCACACCACTGTATGACATCGATGCGTTTGTTGCCCATTTTGGTCATGTGGATATACCTAGCAAAGATGATTTTTTGATCTACTGTGACACACATCCTCTTTACCTTGAAGCAGTGGCAACATTTCCACAAAAAGTATTTGAATATGAATGTTTGGGTAAAATTGCAGTTGAAAATGGACGCATTAAATGCGTATAAAGGAAACAGATGGGTTTTGAGTGGATTATTGCTTTTTTAGTCTTGGGATTAGTCGTTGGCTTTATGGCGGGATTACTTGGTATTGGTGGTGGTGGAATAATGGTACCCGTCTTAACAAGCATTTTTCTCGCACAAGGTGTTCCCGTTGAACAAGTTGTCCACATGGCACTTGGAACCTCAATGGCTTCTATTGTTTTCACATCCTTTGCGAGCATGAGGGCACACCACAAAAAAGGTGCGGTGATGTGGAATGTCGTGAAATACATGGCAGGAGGTGTCGTCATTGGTACATTTGCGGCAACCTTTTTAGCGACTTATATGAAATCAGTGCAACTTGCCATCTTCTTTGCGATCTTTATGGCCTATGTTTCCATTCAAATGGCGATCGATAAAAAACCCAAACCGAGTCGTGAGCTTTCAACGCCACCATCGCTTTTTGGGGTAGGTTCATTGATTGGCATTGTCTCTGCGTTGGTTTCTATCGGTGGAGGTTCTCTTACCGTGCCGTATCTTGTTTGGCAAAATGTGGATCTTAAAAAAGCAATAGCCACATCTGCTGCCATTGGGTTTCCTTTGTCTATTGCAGGCACTGCTGGCTATATTGTCAATGGACTGATGCACGCAGAAGGAGGTGCTGATATGATGTTAGGGTTTGTGTATCTCCCTGGCGTTGTCCTTATCTCCATTGTGAGCTATTTTACGGCTCCTTTAGGTGCTAAAATGGCGCATACACTTCCTGTGGGCAAGCTCAAAAAAATTTTTGCATTGCTTTTAATGACACTCAGCATTAAAATGCTGACATCAGTCCTTTAGTTCTTTACATGTAAAAGCGTTAAGATGGCGATAGAAAAAGTTAAAGCTTATTTTAAAACGTTTGATATGGAAGAGCAAGTGATTGAGTTTGCAGTTTCCAGCGCAACCGTTGAACTTGCCGCTGCTGCATTAGCATGCGCACCAGAGCGCATTGCTAAAAGCCTTACTTTTTATGGGGAAGAGAGTGCTATACTGATTGTAACAGCAGGTGATGCTAAAGTCGATAATCAAAAGTTTAAAGAGCATTTTAACATGAAAGCTAAAATGTTGAAAGTAGAAGATGTAGAGCCACTTATCGGACATGCCATTGGTGGTGTCTGTCCGTTTGGGGTCAATACTCATGTGCATATCTATTTGGACATTTCGCTCAAGCGCTTTGATGTGGTCTACCCAGCAGCAGGAAGTGCCAATAGCGCGATTGCTTTAGATTTAAAGTCATTAGAGGTTCATTCTAAAGCGTTAGGTTGGGTAGATGTTTGTAAAAACTGGTAAGACTCGTTTACATGTAAAGAGGAATATATAATGCAAAAAGTTTTTTTAACGATATTTTTGATTCCATCATTACTTGTGTGTGCAAGCAATCTTTTTGACGAAAACCAGCCTCTTGTGGCTGTAGGTAGCTGTATGGAACGTATTGAAATTAAAAATAGCCATACTCCTGTTGATCTGTTTAAATCAAGCGCTAAATGTATTGAGGAAGAAAAATACCCACAAGCTGTTGAGCTTTACTTGGTGGCTACGGCGTATGGTTATTTTGATAGCGCACGTGTGGTGGACAAAAGCACACGTCAATCCTTAGATACGCTCAAAACTGAAATTTTTGGACCACTGGATGCTACTAAACGTAATCAGTTTGCAGAAGCTTTGCGTGCAAGGTTGGATGATATGAAATCAAGCTGTAATTTCCTTGAAAAGCTAGGAAAGCCAACCTATTATCCAAAATATTTGGTTGAAAATGGTGTGACGCGTGGCGATGGACTCATTCTTAATTACGATGCGAAGGCCTTGTGGGATGATACACGGTTTGAGTATTTGAAATGCCCGTAAATTATCTTTACATGTAACACTTTAAAGATAGTGTTTCGCCAAACCTCCGAGTGAGGTCTCTTTGTAGTTGGTGTTCATATCTTTGCCTGTTTCGACCATCGTTTGAATAATCTCATCAAAACTGACTTTATGTGTTCCATCGGTATAGGAAGTGTATTCTGCCGCATCAACGGCGCGAATCGCCGCTACGGCATTGCGCTCAATACAAGGCACTTGTACGTAGCCTGCTATGGGGTCGCACGTCATACCAAGATGGTGTTCTAGTCCCATCTCTGCCGCGTAATCAATCTGCTGTAAATTGCCTCCAAAAAGGTACGATGCCATGCCTGCCGCCATTGAACACGCGACACCCACTTCACCTTGACATCCCACTTCTGCACCTGAAATGGAACCATTGAATTTAACGATATTCCCCAGAAGTCCAGCAACGGCAAGTGCGCGTAAACAGTCGGTTTGATCTAACGTATAAAGCTCTTTGAGGTAACGAAGTACGGCAGGAACAACGCCACAGGCGCCACACGTTGGGGCTGTGACGACAATATTGCCTGAAGCATTCTCTTCACTGGTGGCGAGGGCATAGGCGAAAATGATGCCATGAGTACGTTTTTCTTCTTTGCGCGCTTTAGCAAAAAACATGGGAGCTTTTCTGGGGTATTGAAGAATTCCAGGTAAAACACCTGATTGTTTTAGCCCTCGATCAATCGTGGTTTGCATACTTTGCCACACTTCAGCAAGATACTCCCAAATTGTTTCACCTTCGTAGGTTTCGACATATTGCCAAAGCTCTTTGTGCTCTTTTTCGCACCATTTTATAATCTCATTAAATGTTGTGAGTGGATAAATGGAAGGCTCAGCAATAGGATCTTCTCCTGCTTCTTTGAGCGCACTACCACCTATACTGTAAACTTCCCAAGAGCCAAGCAGTTCTTGTTGTTCATTAAACGCTTCAAAAAACATGCCATTGGAGTGAAAGGGTTTGGTGATGTCGGGACGAAAGAGTATTTCAATACCAGAAGAGGCTAAGGCTTGGCGGAGTGCATCATCGGTTAAGTGACCACGTCCCGTTGCCGCAAGTGAGCCAAAAAGAGTGACACGGTATAAAGAAGCATTTGGAAAGCGTTTTTTGAAAAGTGTACCTGCGTTAAAAGGTCCCATCGTGTGGCTGGAAGAGGGTCCATGCCCAATACAGTAAAATGATCTGAGGGATTGCATGAGAGATACCTTTTGCGACGAAAAATTGTGGTGGATTATAGCATAGAATATGCTTTACATGTAAAGGCACAAAGAGCGCTTTAAATCAATCTTCGGTAGAATAAATTTATATGAGACTCCTTGCAAAATTCATTGTGCAAGAAGAAAAAGCAGCGAAGGTGCGTGGGCTTTCTGCCGAAGAAAACGCAGTGTTAACGTAGTCTTTAGAGCTTTACTTTAAAGACGTGTAAAGAGTTCTTCAAGAACTCTATTGAACTAAAGAGTACTATTTGAAAAAAACAGCAAGTATTGATATTGGACTGAAGCGTATTGGTGTGGCACTTAGTTTGGCTGAAGGCATTGTGTCTCCGCAAGAGGCGATACTGCGCAAAAATCGTGACCAAGCCGCACGCGACGTCGATGCTTTTTTAAACGAATGGAGCATTGAATTTTTGGTCGTGGGACTTCCCAAAGGTGGCAGTAGCAGTGAAGAGATGGAGCGGCGCATCAAACACTTTGTGAGTTTGCTGGCATTTAGCGGCGAAGTGGTCTTTCAAGATGAGTACGGCTCAAGCAATGAAGCCAAAGAGATGATGCAAGGCATTACCCGTCAAAAGCGCGATGGCAGAATTGATTCCATGGCGGCAAAAGTGATTTTAGAACGCTATTTTGATACTCTAAAGGCGCGTCATGGTTGAGCTTGAGGTTGCAGAAATTATCGGAACAGTCGCTTTTGCACTGAGCGGTTTTTACGTGGCGGTGAAAGAAAAATTGGATCTTTTGGGTATTTTTATCGCTTCATTTTTAACAGCACTCGGTGGTGGACTGGTACGCGATATGTTGGCAAGTCGCTCTCCTTACACTTTTACCCATCTGATGCCTTCTATTTTAGTGATTGCAGTTATTGGGCTGAGTGTTTTGTTTCAATTACATAAAAAAGATGAGATTGAGAAGACATTTTATTTTATCATTAGCGATACGTTAGGATTGGTTTCATTTTCTATTTCAGGGGCATTGATTGCGTTACAAGTAGAGTTTAACTTCTTTGGCGTTGTTTTAATGGCACTGATAACAGCCGTAGGCGGAGGTGTCATTCGCGATATTTTACTCAACCGTGTTCCTCTTTTATTGACGAGTGAGTTTTACGGCACGGTTTCGCTTTTAGTGGGTGCAATTTTGTTTGTGTTTGCACAGTTTAACATTGGCGGATATGTGCCGTTGATGGTGGTATTTGCTTTTGGTGTAGCGCTTCGGTTGTTAGCGTATTATAAACAGTGGAATTTACCCAAAATTGGGTAAGTTTTTTTTCGCTATAATGGCGTTTTTTTAGAGGAGTCAATCATGGATTTTGAAACAATGGATAAAGAGTATGTGTTGCATACGTATGCGCGAAACTATGTCAATTTTAAACATGGCATCAATGCAACGCTTTTTGATGATAAAGGCAGAGATTATATCGATTTTACGAGCGGTATTGGTGTGGTAAGTGTGGGACATGGCAATCAACGTCTTGCGGATGCGATAAGCGACCAAGCACGCAATTTGATTCATATTTCTAATCTTTATTTGATTGAACCACAAGCAAAATTAGCGAAAAAGATCAATGAACTTACAGGCTTTGATGTGGCAGTCTTTTTTGGAAACTCAGGCGCTGAGGCGAATGAGGGAGCGATTAAACTGGCACGTAAGTACGGTGAGAAAAAATTTGCCAATAAAAAATACAAAGTGCTAACATTGGAACACTCCTTTCATGGCAGAACCATTACAACCGTGAAAGCTACGGGACAAGAAAAATTTCATCAAACTGCTTTTGCGCCGTATCCTGAGGGATTTGCGTATACTAAAGAGATCGCAGATCTTTATAACTCCATCGATGATGAGACGGTTGCCGTCATGATAGAGCTGGTTCAAGGGGAGGGCGGTGTTAAGGCGTTTCCTAAAAAAGATATTCAAGATTTGGCAAAATTTTTGAAAGAAAAAGAGATTTTGCTCATTATCGATGAAGTGCAAAGCGGTATCTTTCGAAGTGGCGAGTTTTTGGCAACATCACTTTATGACATTGAACCAGACATCATCACGCTTGCAAAAGGACTTGCTGGCGGTGTGCCTATCGGTGCAGTTGTGACCAAGCATAAAGATATTTTTGAAGCAGGCGATCATGGTAGTACCTTTGGTGGCAATTTTCTCTCCACACGTGCAGGACTAGAAGCATTGGCTATTTTAGAAGAGTACAAGCAAAGTGGTATGCTGGATGAAGCACTCATCTATTTTGATGGAAAACTAAAAGCGACACAAGCAGCATTCCCCACACTGTTTGAAAGTGTTGAGGGGCTTGGTCTTATGCGTGGTCTTAAGTGTCCAAGTAGTGATATTTTGGCAAGTATCATTAAAAAAACATTTGAAAATGGCTTATTAGTATTGAAAGCTGGTAAAAATACGTTACGTTTTTTACCACCACTTACCATCTCGAAAGAAGAGATTGATGAAGGCTTTAAACGCTTAGAGAGTGCGTGTAAAACGCTTTTATAAAAGAGATACGTGAAATTTAGCGCTTATATGCAAGAGTGGCTCTATGGTAATGAGGGCTACTACCGCAATGTGCGAACCATCGGGAAAGAGGGTGATTTTTACACCGCTGTGAGTACGAGTATGTTCTTTGGTGGTTCGATTGCCAAACGGCTGATTTCAACGATTGAGAGCGGGTTTTTAAGCCCTTCTTGCCATGTCGTTGAAATCGGTGCGCATAAAGGCTATCTGCTGGCTGATATGATTCAGTTTATCTACACCCTCAAACCCGAACTGCTTAAAACCCTTACTTTTGTCATTGTTGAGCCCTTTGTTGCGAATCAAACGATGCAAAAAAACTACTTTAAAGAGGCATTTGGTGATGCTATCAATCTTTTACATGTAAAGTGCTTGGAAGAATTTACATGTAAAGAAGCATTCTTTGTTGCCAATGAGATTTTTGATGCGTTTTCATGCGAACTTATCAACGAAAATCAGATGCTTTTTATCGAAAATGGAAAAGCTTTTTTTGCGAGTATGGATGATGAAACAACCACAAAGGCGAAAGAGTATGGCATCACAAAAGGCGAGCTTTGTTTGGGTTATGAGCCTTTTGCCAATACAATGGCGCACTGTTGTGAACGTTTTGAGTTTGTAACGTTTGACTATGGGGATAAAGAAGAAAGAAATGACTTTTCACTACGCATTTATGCCAACCATCAGGTCTATCCATTTTTTGCACTGACGGATTTGGTCGAAGAGAAGCTTCGAGAAACAAACGATTTTAACACTTTTTTTGAAAACTCGGACATCACTTACGATGTTAACTTTAGCCATCTTTTTTATGCTTTTGAAAAAAGTGGCCTACATGTTCATGCGTATAGCACTCAGATGAAAGCGCTCGTGGATTTTGGTTTAACAGAGCTTTTGGAGCTTTTGGCACAAAAGGTTTCAGCCAAGCAGTATGAGCAGGAATTAAACCGTATTAAAACATTAATCGACCCTTCTTTTATGGGAGAGCGATTTAAAATGGCATGTTTTCGCAAAGGAGAAGCATAATGCAATTAATCATTAATGGTGAAAGAAAAGAGAGTCACGCTAAAACGATTAAAGCGCTTTTGGATGAATTAGGCATTGAGAGTAAAGTGATGGCGGCCGCTGTCAATATGAATGTTGTCAAAAAAGAGCTCTGGGAAAGCTATGAGCTTGAGCAGAACGATAAAGTCGAGTTTTTGCAGTTTGTCGGTGGTGGCGCTTAGTGCCAAAGCTGTCGGGTGCTTTTTGTGCCTTCAATGACCGCTACCGCGATAGCAAAGCCGTTATCGTGCGTGATGGAAAGTGCAAGATCGGTAATAGCATACGCTTCGATTAAATGACGTGAAAGTGTAAAGTAGGGTGCATTTTTTGCATCTTTGTAGAGTTTGATATCCATAAATCCACATTGCGCGCTAATGCCAATTCCCAGCGCTTTCGAAACCGCCTCTTTCGCCGCGTAAAATCCAGCCGCAGTCGCATCACTTTTAGCTAAAGCAATCTCGTCAGGAGCTAAAAATTTAGCAAGCGCCTTGTCTCCAAAGCGCTCTTTGAGTTTGGTAATACGTTCAATCTCAACAAGATCTATGCCGATCATTGAACCACGAAGTCAGTAAAGTAGATATTTTTGACTTGTCCATCGGAAAGATTTTCATTGATTTTATCAAGGACTTCTTCTTTGAGTTTATCTTTACCCTTCAAAGTGCTGATCTCTTCAAAGGTTTTTGAAGAAAAGGTACGGATGATAATATCTCTGATCAATGATTTTTTATGATCCATCTCCGGTTGAAGCTTAACATCGCTGAGCTCTAAATCAACAGCAACTTTTAAAAAGCGGTTACCACTTTCACTGAGCAAGTTCACAACGAACTGCGCCATCGGGTACATAGGGCCAATGGTGAGATGATCGGTTGATTTTTTACTGCTGCTTTTTTTCTTTTCTACTTTGGTGTCTTGCTGTGTCGTTGTTGCGGTTGCTTCTTCATGACTACTACCAAGCATTAAAAATGCAGTCGCCCCACCGCCAACAAGAAGCACTACCAATAATGCAATGACAATGATGAGAACCATATTGCTCTTTGGTTTTTTTTCAACGGTTACATCGCCATCTTCCGGTTTTTTGCCAGCCATTCTTCAATCCTTTTTACATGTAAAACACTATTTTTCTCTATATCGTTTGATTATGGAAAAAATTTACATCCATTCAATCAATTTTGAGACTTCATCAATATTATAACACTTGATGCCTTCGATTGTTTCCATAGGAAGCGAAGGAACAACTGCTTTTTCAAACTGTTGCGACTTCGCCTCTTTCAGCCTTAAATCGAGGTTGAAAATGTCGCGCACATCGCCAATCAAAGAGACTTCACCGATAAAAATCGTGTCTTTGCTGATAGGTCGGTTACGATACGAGCTAATGATGGCCGCAATAATCGCAAGATCCGCCGAGGTTTCGCTGATTTTGATACCACCAGCGATGTTGATGTAGACATCGTATTGGTTAAACGGCAAGTCAAGTTTGCGCTCCAAAAGCGCTAAAAGCATCGTAAGTCGGTTGAGTTCATACCCTGTCGCACTGCGTTTTGGGTTGGGATAACCGCTATCGCTAACTAACGCTTGCACTTCCAAAACAATCGGACGGCTACCTTCCATCAAAACGGTGATGGCCGATCCCGCTTGGGCTTTGCCACGGGTAAAAAACTTTTTGGAGATGTCTTTGGCACTCACGAGTCCTGCTTTTGTCATCTCAAAAATGCCCACTTCGCTGGTCGTACCAAAACGATTTTTAAAGCCACGAAGCAAACGAAGCTCACGCGACGAATCGCCTTCAAAGTAAAGCACGGTATCGACCATGTGTTCAAGGACACGAGGCCCAGCAATCGAGCCTTCTTTCGTAATGTGACCGATGATAAAAATAGCGATATTCTTATCTTTTCCATAACGCATCAGTTCAAACGTGATCTCACGAACTTGAGAGACACTTCCAGGGGCTGAGGCTACTTTCTCACTGTAAATGGTTTGAATGGAGTCGATGATCAGCACTTCAAAAGCGTGTGTCTCAAGCTCTTTAAAAATCGTATCGAGTCTGATTTCGGAGAGAAGGTAGAGATTGGGGTAATTGCTATCCACACGATTGGCACGAAGTTTGATTTGACTTGAAGACTCTTCGCCACTGACATAGAGAACTTTTTTTCCCTCTTTGGCAAGATTTCCTGCAATTTTGAGAAGTAGGGTTGATTTACCAACACCGGGGCTTCCACCGATCAGTGTGAGACTTCCTTGAACGATGCCTCCACCAAGGACCAAATCCAGTTCACGGTCACCCGAACTGTACCGTTCAATCTGCTCAAAACTGACTTCGGTGATGGGAATAGCGTTGCTTTGCGTGTTGGTTGTAGGTCGTGAATTAATCTCTTTAAGAACTTCGATTTGCTTGTCACTCAGCTCAATATACTGATCCCATGCTCCACAATTTGGGCATTTACCAAGCCACTTGGCACTTTGGTGACCACACGCTTGGCACTCAAAAAGAATCTGTTTCTTAGCCATTAGTATTCGTAAAAATAGAGTCTAAAATCGTATCGATATAATCATCGGCATTAAAAGGAATCAGATCGTCTTTGCCTTCACCCACGCCTACGTAAATGATAGGAAGTTCTAACGCTTTTGCAATACCAAAGAGTGAGCCACCTTTTGCCGTACCATCAAGCTTTGTGATGATGATAGCATCGATGTTAATCATCTCATGAAAGGCTTTAGCTTGGTTAATAGCAGAAGTCCCTTGCGTGCCATCTAAAATGAGAATTTTGCGGTGAGGTGCTCCTGTAAGGGCTTTATCGCAGATACGCACAATTTTTTTCAGTTCATTGGCAAGATTGACTTGGTTGTGTAAACGACCCGCCGTGTCAATGATGACATGATCAATCTTTTTAGCAATGGCTGAACTGATGGTATCGTACGCGACAGCTGAAGGGTCGTGTCCTTGTTGCGTGTAGATGATGCCCACATCAATTTTATCCGCCCAGCTTTTCAGTTGTTCTATGGCGGCGGCTCTAAAGGTATCGGCCGCGCCTAAAAGCACACTTTGGTTCTCTTTTTTATAGTTGTGCGCTAATTTGGCAATCGTTGTGGTTTTTCCTGCACCATTGACACCGATGACCAGCTCAACAAAAGGGTTTTGCTCGTTTACATGTAAAGGTGAAGTGTTGTATTTGAAGTAGGCTTTTAAGACGCGTTTGACATCTTCGCGTGCCACATTTTGAGATGGCGGAAGATAGTAAATGATCTCTTCAACGAGTTCGTAAGGAATGTCCGATTCAATTAAAATTTCCTCCAAAAGCGTCTTATCAATTTTTTCAACTTTTTCGGGAAGAATCTCTTTGATGGCGCCGAGTGTTTTATCGAGCCCTTTTTTAATAAAACTAAACATTAGAGGACTTTTTTGATGTCAGCATCGATCATCTCTTCGGGAATTGCCCCTACGTAATGGGTAGAGTATTTACCATTTTTGTCATACAAAAACATCAAAGGAATATTTTTAACACCGCCTGCACTTTGTGCAAACTTAAAATTTTCAATACTGTTGGTGATAATATAGTTAATGTTGTTGTATTTCATAAAATTACTAATTTCTTCATTCGATTTGTTCTCCTCTAAGAGAACACTGATAATGACGAAGTTTTCTTTATATTTTTCTTGAAGATTGATCAAATGAGGAATTTCAGCTTTACACGGCGGACACCATGTCGTGAAGAAGTTGACTAAAACAACCTTGTCTTCATAACCTTCAAAGCTAAATCCTTTTTCAATGGGAGTGACAACAATTTGCTTGCCAGTAATATCTTGAAGTACAATTTTTTCATTTTTAACCTCTTCTTGTACTTTTTCAGACTTCTCTTCCGTTTTTTTCTTATCCGAAGAACAGCCATTAAAAAAGAGCATTGAGGACGCGATAAACAGAGCAAACCAAAACTTCATTCATATCCTTTTTTTATATTATAAAGGATATTATTGTAGTCAAACAAGCCTTAAAGTGACAACAATGCAAAAAATTAAGTTTGAAACAAAATCAGAATTTCGCACCTATGCACGAGCGAAACTCTGCTCTATCCGCACTAGTTACAAGCGTGATAAAATAGTGGAAAAAAATATTTTGAGCCTCTTAAAGCACCTTAAAATTCGCTCTGTTTTACTCTATGCTCCACTGCCCATTGAGGCCAATATAAACGGTGTTATCGCTACATGTAGACGAAGAAAATATAAGGTCTATGTTCCGTTTATGGAAGGCGTCAGTTTCAAGATGGTAAAATGGAGACTGCCTTTGAGTACAAAAAAATTTAACATCAAAGAGCCTAAAAATTCGTTTGCTGTTAAACCAAAAATTGATTTTGCGATAGTGCCCGTCATAGGGGTTGATGGGGCATTCAAAAGAATTGGTTTTGGAAAAGGGATGTATGATCGATTTTTCGAGTCTCTTGTGCCAAAACCTCCAATAGCATTTGTTCAAAAGGAGTTTTGTATGACGCAAAGCCTTGTATCAGAAGAACATGATATTGCAGCAGATATTTATTTAACCCCTTATAAAACTATTATCAAAAGAGGGACAAATGGTTCTAGAGTCACTAGCGGTCGGTGGAGCTGCACTAAGCGGCGTTGCAGGATTTTTCATCGCAAAAAAGATGGAAGCTGCAAATTATGAGATACACGTTGCCCAAGCAAGGACTAAAGCGAAAGCCATTGAACACGAAGCGGAGTTAATCCTCAGCAGTAGTAACATCAAGGTCAAGGAAGCCGAATTAGAGGCTAAACGCAAATACGAAGACCGTACGATCACGCTTAAAAAAGAGCACTCTGACAAGATGCTCGATCTTGAGAAAAAAGAGCGTAGTTATAAAGAAGAATTCAAAAAAATCACGAAAGAACGTGAAGATTTACAACAGTTACAATCCACGGCAACCTCTTTATTTGAAGAAGGAAATCAGCTTAAAGAAGAGTATAACTCTAAAGTAAATGAAGCATTATTGGTTCTTGAGCGTTCATCGGGTTTGACTCAAAGTGAAGCGAAAGAGATTGTTTTAGCCAAAGTTGAAGAGCAGTCACGCGCTGAGATCGCGCATACTGTAAGACGCCTTGAAGAAGAGGCCAAACAAGACATTAAACGTCGTGTGAACTATATTTTAGCGCAAGCAACGACCCGTTTCGCAGGTGAATTTGCGGCGGAACGTTTGATCAATGTTGTGAATATCAAAGATGATGAACTCAAAGGGCGCATCATTGGTAAAGAGGGTCGTAATATCAAAACCCTTGAGATGCTTTTGGGTGTTGATATTATTATTGATGATACGCCTAATGCGATTATCTTAAGTAGCTTTAACCTTTACCGTCGTGCTATTGCGACGAAAGTCATTGAGCTTTTGGTACAAGATGGCAGAATTCAGCCTGCGCGTATTGAAGGTATTTATGAGAAAGTCAAAGATGAGTTTGACCAAGGGTTGATGGAAGAGGGTGAAAATATTATTATTGATCTTGGTCTTTCAAAAATGCATCCAGAGCTGATCAAATTGATCGGTCGTCTTAAATTTAGAGCGAGTTATGGTCAAAATGCACTCGGTCACTCCCTTGAAGTGGCACACCTTGCGGGTATTATCGCCGCTGAAACAGGTGGCGATGTGTTGTTGGCACGAAGAGCTGGTATCTTACACGATATCGGTAAAGCCTTGACACATGAAACAGCGGGTAGCCACGTTGATTTGGGTGCTGAGATTTGTCGTCGTTATAAAGAGCATGATGTCGTTATTAACGCTATTTTTGCACACCATGGACATGAAGAGCCTACTTCCGTTGAATCAGCGGCTGTGTGTGCTGCCGATACACTCTCTGCAGCCCGTCCAGGTGCAAGACGTGAGGTTCTTGAGAGCTTCTTAAAACGTGTTCAAGATATTGAAGATATTGCTAAAAGTAAACCGGGCATTAAACAAGTGTATGCGATTAATGCGGGTCGTGAAATTCGTGTTATTGCCAATGCTAAACTGATTAATGATGATGAAGCTGTATTGCTTGCAAAAGAGATTGCGCAAGAGATTGAGAGCAAAGTTCAATATCCTGGTGAGATTAAAGTTAACGTCATTCGAGAAATTCGCGCTATTGATTTCGCGCGCTAAAAGCTTTTACATGTAAAGGTCTTGCCTTTACATGTAATCCTGATGTATGGAACGTTAATGCAGACACTTTACACCTTCAAAACCCTTTTTCATGAACTTAAACACTATAAAAAAGAGCTCATTTTTGCCAATATCATTGCTTTTTTAGCGGTTGTTGTCAATACTCCCGTACCTCTTTTGATGCCAATGATAATTGATGAAGTTCTTCTTGGAAAAAAAGGGTTTGTAACACAGAGTATTGATACTCTTTTGGGGCATGTTAATCCTGCTTATGTTTACATCGTTTCTGTGTTGTTTTGTGTTGTGCTACTTCGTTTTTTCTTCTTTTTACTGAATTATTGGCAGACTAAAATTTTCACCATTATCTCCAAAAATATTGCATTTAAAATACGTGAAGTAGTTTTGAGACATTTAAGCCATGTGGCAATGAATCAATTTGAATTTTTTGGCTCAGGCAAAGCTGCCTCTTTGTTGGTGACCGATATTGAAACTATTGATAATTTTTTAGGGTCATTTGTTAGCCGATTAATTATTTCAGTGTTGACTATTTTGGGGGTGGGGGCTGTACTATTAATGATCCATTGGCAATTGGGACTTTTTATTTTAGTGCTCAATCCTGTGGTCATTCTTTTTACAACCAAACTTGCTAAAAAAGTGGCTAAGCTCAAAAAAGAGCAGAACCAAGCATTTGAGCTTTTCCAAGACACCCTTTCAGAAACACTCGACATGTTTGTGCAAATTCGCGCTACGAACAAAGAAAAACTCTTTTTTGGTCAAGTGGAAGAGCAAGCTAAGAACATTAAAGAGCGTTCCATTGTTTTTGGATATAAAAGCGATGGTGCCAATCGTCTTTCGTTTCTCATCTTTCTTTCAGGCTTTGAGCTCTTTCGTGCAGCGAGTATTTTTGTTGTTGCCTATTCTGACCTTAGTATCGGTGCAATGCTTTCCATCTTTGGTTATCTTTGGGTGATGATGGCGCCTATACAGGATATTTTAAATATCCAATATTCGTATCATAATGCACGTAAAGCATTGGATCGCATCAATGAAATTTTAGCGCTTAAAACGGAAGAACACGGTTTACATGTAAAGAATCCTTTTACGAAAAATAGTACCAATGCCATTGACGTGAAGCATCTGAGTTTTGGCTACGATGGCGGTAAAAAAATTCTTGAGGACATTAACCTTTCTATCGCCAAAGGCTCAAAAATTGCTATAATAGGGGCAAGTGGGAGTGGTAAAACGACACTGGCGCATTTACTGGTGGGGCTTTATCCTTTGGACGAGGGTGATATTTTATTTGATGGTATTTCGGTGAAAGAGATCGGGCTTGATGTGGTCCGTGAGCATCTTTTTTTAGTCTTACAAAATCCACAACTTTTCAATGCTTCTATGGCTCAAAATTTGATGATTGATGAGAAAATAGATCCTGCATTGGTGCGTGATGCACTTCAAATAGCCCAACTTGATCATTTTGTTGAAGAGCTTAGGGATGGTTTACAAACGCAAATTGGCAAACATGGCATTAAGCTCTCAGGTGGTCAACGACAACGCTTATCGATTGCGCGCATGGTCTTGCAAAACCCCAATGTGGTCATTTTGGATGAATCAACTTCGGCACTCGATGTTCATACGGAGGCTAAGTTATTTAATGCTTTGGAAAATTACCTTGCCGGTAAAACGACCATTATCATTGCGCATAGGCTGAGCACCATCAAAAAGGCTGATTTTATTTATGTTATGGATAAAGGAAAAATTGTCGAGTCGGGAACGCAAGAAGAACTGATGCGACAAGAGGGTGCTTTTTTTGACTATGTGACACAAAATAGAAGGAGTAAACAGGATGAAAAAACTATGGTTTAGTTTAATAGTGGGACTAGTGATTTCCACAACACTGTATGGTTCAGCAGAGGAAAAATTACTGGATTCGTCCAATGCACTTAAAAACATGATGCGTGATTCTAAGATTAGAATTCCTCAAAAAGTTTTGGATAAGGCTCAAGCGATTGCCATTTTTCCAGGTACAATAGAAATTAGTATCTTCCTTGGCGGAAAAACAGGCAATGGTGTTATGGTTGTCCGTCGAAGCGACGGCTCATGGAGCTATCCATTTTTTGTGAAACTTGGTGGAGCGGGACTTGGTTTTCAACTGGGTGTTGAGAAAAAAGATATCTTGATGATCTTTGAAAGTACCGATAGTGTTCAAAAGTTGATGAACAATAAAATCACACTGGGTGTTGATGCTTCTGTTGCTGCAGGTCCTGCGGGAGATAGTGCAGGAAGAGGAAGTGAACCAGACTTTAAATCAGAGGTCTATTCTTATACCAAAACACAAGGTGCTTTTGTGGGTGTTTCGTTCGATGGCTCGGTTATGAATCATGACTACGATGAAAACATTGAGTTGTATGGCAATAACATAACGCCGGCTCAAATTATTGAGTCTGATGGATTGCTTTCATCGTATGCGATTGAGGATTTTCTCAAAGCAGTACGAAAGCTTACGAGCTATTAAGGATTTGAGTGGAAGATATTCTTAGCTCTCTTACAACCTATGGATACATTATCCTTTTTTTATATTCTTTTGGAGGAGGTATGCTTGCGATTATTGCCGCAGGTGTACTTTCATATGCTGGAAAGATGGATCTTACAACTTCAATCGTCGTAGCAGCATTTGCAAACGTTATAGGCAGTTCTTTTTTGTTTTATATGGGACGTTATAATAAAAAAGCACTGATGCCGTACATTAAAGATCACCGAAGAAAATTGGCGCTGAGTCATATTTTGATGAAAAAATATGGTGATAAGATCATCTTTATTCAAAAATTCATCTATGGGCTGAAAACATTAGTTCCAATGACTATAGGGGTAACCAAATATCCACAAACTAAATTTCATATCATCAATACGATCTCTGCTATTCTTTGGGCAGTGATTTTAGGTATAGGAAGTTATAAAATTGGAGATATTTTGATGCGTATTGCCACCTATTTTTCGGAAAATACGTTACTTGCTCCACTGATATTACTCTCTATTATTGGAATAATTTGGTTTTACTTCCAATATGCCACTAAAAAGAAACATTAGTTCTTTTTACTCTTAAAG
The DNA here is from genome assembly GCF_002309535.1 of Sulfurospirillum diekertiae. Taxonomy (GTDB): domain Bacteria; phylum Campylobacterota; class Campylobacteria; order Campylobacterales; family Sulfurospirillaceae; genus Sulfurospirillum; species Sulfurospirillum diekertiae. Next base: position 1,133,176 of record NZ_CP023275.1, read on the forward strand.
AGACTTCATAAAGATGAAGTCTCTTTTTTAAAATATCTTATTGCTTAAAACAAGCATTTTTTGCTCAAAACGGTTCATAAATTCATTGTAAACTTTACGGGAGTGACTGATGGTACAGATTAAACTTTTCATGGAAGGCTCCTCAGTTATTAAATTTTCATTATTGTAATAAAATTTGAAAATATGTTATAATAATATTTCAAAATGAAATGTTGGAGGATAAAATGCCAGATATTTTAGCTGTTTTGCATAAAGTTAAAGATATTCTCTCTCAAGAGTTGGGTGAGCGCAAAGTATTTGACAAAGATGTGGCTGAAGCCCTTGGGATCAATCAGCTGACGCTTGCTACCATGAAAAATCGTGCCAAGATTCCGTATAAAGAGATTTTGGAATTTTGTGCCAAACGTAAAATTTCGATTAACTGGCTTTTATTTGATCAAGTGGTAGAGAGTTTACAAGCAGAAACGGATAAATTTGCGAGTGTACACTATTTTAGAGATATTTATGCTTCAGCCGGTGGTGGAGCGCTCAATGAAGACGAAGAGGGTGAGATGATGTACCTTGATGAAGAGATTGTACACAAGCTTGGCGGTATTGGTATGATAAAACATATCCAAGCGATCAATGTTTTGGGTGATTCGATGGAACCTACATTGTATACGGGTGATGTTGTCTTTATCAACAAAGAGTACACCAACGCTTTAAAATCAGGTATTTATGTTGTCTCAACTCCTGTGGGTCTATTTATCAAACGTTTGCAACTCCACGCCAATGGAACGGTATCTCTTGTCTCTGACAATGAGGCGTATGCTCCAGAGGTTATCAATGCTGAGGATGTTCAGGTGATTGGCAAAGTGGTTGGAAAATTATCGGCTAATATATAAGAACGCATTTTAGCTTTTTGATGTGTCATATGTCTCTTTTTGTTGTGACCAAAAGCCTGCTAAAATAGCACCAGAGATATTGTGCCAAATACTAAAAACAGCACCGGGAAGTGCGCTGAGCGGTGTAAAATATTTGAGTGCTAAAGCAACCGCTAAGCCAGAGTTTTGCATGCCGACATCAATCGCAATCGTTTTGCAGATCGTAGGATTGAAACCAAACCATTTTGCTCCCATATATCCACTCAGCAGTCCTGCACTGTTATGAAGAATGATACCAACGATGGTCAAAAATCCAATCGATGCGATAGCATTTTGATTGAGTGCAACGACAATGGAAATGACAAAAACAATGGTAATCATTGAAAACATTGCAAAGTAGGATTCATAACGTTTAATCGTTGCATGCAAAAAATAATTTAGGGTAACACCGAGAATTACAGGTATTGCAACAATTTGTAAAATGCTCACAAGCATATCGAATGTGGGGACTGGCACGCTTTGACCGACGTATAAAAGGGTTAAAAGAGGTGTGATCAAAACAGACAAAAGAGTAGATGTCATCGTGATAGTAATGGAAAGGGCAACATCTCCTTTGGCTAAATAAACGATAACATTCGCCGCAGTTCCTCCTGAAACGACACCAACAAGTATCATTCCTACAAAAAGTTCCGTTGATAAATGAAGCATTTTAGAGATTAAAAGTGCTGCAAGCGGCATACAGACAAACTTTAAAATTACGGCTACAAAAATAGTTTTAGGTTGCTTTAGAATACGAGCAAAATCATCTAAATGTAAGGTGATTCCCATAAAAAACATAATCGTTGCTAACAGAGGCGTAATGCTTCCTTTATGGGGTATGAAAAATTCAGGTTTTATATAAGCAAAGCAAGAGAATAGGATAGCCCAAAAAGGGAAGAGAGAATTAATGCGCCCAATCATAATCTATTCCTTCATAAAAATAAACAATGTTATAGCAAAAGTAGGGGGAATATATCTCCTCAAACGGTTGCAAGAGAATTACATGTAAAGAGAAAATCTCTTTACATGTAAAAGTTTTTAGAGTTTATCTTTGATTTCGATAGTGATCATTTTATCATTTTGAGTAATGCTGTCAAGCACTTTGAAACTCTCTTTATCCTCTTTAGCAATTGCACCAAAAACAGTGTGAACGCCATCTAAGTGAGGACAATCTACGAAGCAGATGAAAAATTGACTGCCACCTGTATTGGGCCCTGCGTGTGCCATAGAGAGAGAACCTCGTTTGTGTTTACTTTTCTGTCCTTTACATTCGCAAGCGATGTTCCAACCAGGACCGCCCGTTCCACGACCAAGGGGACAACCACCTTGTGCCATGAAGTTTTTAATGACGCGGTGGAAGATCAATCCATCGTAGAATTTGTCATTTGCGAGTGTTGCAAAGTTTGCAACCGCTATGGGTGTCTCTTCTGGATTGAGCTTAATGACAATATCGCCTTTTTCGGTTTTGATAATGGCGTATTGAAAAGCTGCCAATTGCTCTTTCGTGTAGTCATATGTTTTGAGTGCGCTCATAGTTAAAGCCTTTATTATTAAGTTTAAGTGGAGATTATAACAAGCCGTTCCTATAAGCTATATTAACTTTTGTGGATGAGTGGTTTCTTGATTAAGAAGCTCAAGACACTTTTAGGATAGGTTGGATTTTCCAAAGGAGGCGATGAGAGGGGGATGCTTTGTAAGAGTTCTAGCTTATCATAGGCTTTGACGAATTCCACTAAGGGTTTGTCGATTGGAAAAAATTGTAAATAATTTGACAATGATTTTTCCCAATCTATGGCAGTATTCATCTCTTTTGCCGCTTCTTTAAATTGCGAGATGTAGAGCTTTTTCATAATATTGGCAATATTTTGTTTGCAAATGGAGAGGTTCATATAAGGCTCAATATTGGTAAAAACTTTAGCATAAGCTTTTGTCTCAATGAGCGCATATTGTTCTAATCCAAAGGTATTTTTCATCTCTTCCAGTGTTTGAACGAGGGCATAATGACTCTGTAATTGAAACTGATCTTGTGTTTTGACTGCCTGAAAAAGCATGTTATGTTCAATCTGGTGTTCAAGAATAATCAAAGCTTTTGAAACCTCTTTAAGCCGAATGGCTTGATTTTGGTAGGGCCTGAATTGATATAATAGATCAGCTAAAATGAGGGATTGTTTGTAATTTTTTTCTTCCAAATAGTGAAGTGTTTCTTGTTGCAATCGTTCACCGACTTGGAGGACTTTTTGGTATAAAGAGGTAGACTCTAAAAAGCTATTTTGTGCTACCAATCGGAAATAGAAGGTGAAATTTTTCTCTTTAACCGAATTTTCTGCCATCGTAAAAGTGCCAGAACGTTTGAGCATATTTTCGATGATGGCTTTTTTCTCTTCGACTTCCTCAAAGGCTTTTAAACTCTCCTTGGCTGCTTCTTTATTTAAAAGAGGTTCTCGTGCTAAGAGTATTTGTGCTTTTTGGAGACTTTTATTCCAAAGCGCTTCCAACTGAGCAAATAAAGAGCTTTTTCTCAGTGCTGGTTTTAAGGTTGCTAAAGAGTATGCAGGTGCATAACTCATACTTCTGATATAGCGTTGTAGTGACATTAAATCAGGTTGTAACGATTCTATTTCCGCAAATTCAAGCTTACATTTTGGGTGAAATAAAAAAGGCTCAGCAATATTCTGTGCTTGCTCAATCTCTCCTCGAGAGAGAAGATTCATGATGGTCTCTTTTTCTTCCAGCCAATACTCATAGATTTTTTTGGTTTCACGATGCGACATTAAAAAAATATTTTTTTGAAAAATAAGGCATGCTTCTTTGATCTGCCTGAGTTTAATATAGGTAATGAATTGTTCTTCGTGCTCTCTGTGATTAAAGAAAAGAATTTCACCTGTTTTAAATCCCATAATAAAATAGTTTTGGGTTCTGCAAAGAGTGGTAACCCCGTAGTAGGGTAATTTAACTTGGTATAAAATATCAAGCGTTTTGACATAAACTGCAAAGAGTAGGGTCTCTCTTGTTCCAATATAGACAAATTTTTTACTGTGTGAGAGCACCATGACAGAGGGCCAGATATTTTGATCTAGCAACATCTCTTGAAGAACTTTACCCTTGAAAAGATCGATTTTAATCATTTTTCCATTGCGTGTGATAGCAAGCAGCGTTTGATCATCGGCAAAGATCATCATTTCGATGACGCTGCCAATTTTCTGCTTAAAGACAATCTTAAAGCTATTGGTCTTGTAAACAACCAACTCATGTGAAAAAGAGGCGTAAGCAGATAGATGATACTCTTCAGAAAGTGCTACGGCACTAATGGAATCGCTTGCGACAGGGAGATTGGCTTGGATCGTACCATCTTCTGGGTTAAGAATATAACTACGTCCGCGTTCATTGCCGGTAATGAGTAAAAGATCATTTTCGCTAAAAGCAGCTTTGGTTACGACATCATGCTGATTGTAATGAAAGGTACTCAGGGGAACGATTTTGGATTGCGTATCAATCACATATTCTGTCCCTTGTTGTGCAAAAGAGATATAGGCAAGATTTTTACCAACGGTAAAAGGTCGTTTGTAGTAGTCAAAAAGATCATGTTGTGGTAGAACTGAAAGTGGCGCATTTTTAATTACTTTGAGTTCATTGAGGTCTATTTTATGCAAATGGCATTGGTTATCAATGACTTGTAATGTCGATTCATTCGCGATACTGGCAGCGGAAATCGCTGTATGAAACGTTATCTCTCTTGAACTTGGCAGCATAATTCAAAATCCTCTTGTTTGACGATGCAAATGATGTAGCGATTAGGTTCATATTGACTGATTTTGACAAGCACTTCAAGCAGATGCCCAATGGATCGAATAACACCTTTAAACGTGATATCACCATCATAAGGCCAATTATTTTTAATAGCTTCAATACTATTAAAATAATCCATCTCTTCAAAATTGACTAATTCTGAAAGATGAAGTGTGTGCGTTGTCAGTTTTCCCAGTAATGTTTCATCAACATGATTATTGACAATTTCTTCAAAACGTGTATTGTGGTTTTCAAAATGAAGATCGTCCAAAAGGAGAGCTGAAGCAAAAGGAATCTGTTTTAAGAGGTCATTTTCTTTAACATTGATTGCACGTTCAATATTTTCTTTAGTCGTTTCTTCATTGTGTTTATAAAGTTCCGTAAGATCTTGTGCAATACTAATGAATTTTATAAATTCACCCTTAGCATCTAAGATGGGAACAATGGTTTTATAATTGTACAGAGGTGTTAATGCACGTGTTTGATTGATAATCAGACCTTGCCATGTTTTCTTAGCCAAGAGACAAGACCAAATATCTTTATAGATTTCTTTGCTCATGGAAGGATGGTAGAGAACATCATATTTTTGCCCAATAATCTCTTCTTTACTGTAGCCAGTTGCTTTACAGAAATTCTCATTAACATCGGTAATAATGCCATTTTTATCTGTCAATGAAACAATGGTTGCTTTATCGAGAGCCTCTTGATAGGCTCTGAGCAGAGAGTCTTTCAAATCAATAGATTGTGATTGAATATGCGCTATTTTTTTAAGTTTTTGGTTGGTAATTTCGAGTTCGTTTTTATAGTGTTTGAGTTCTTGTTCATCATGAATATGCTTAACAATGCTATGTAAAACTCTAAAAATTTGTTCACTTTGGAGAGGTTTTGTGATGAAATTATCGACATTAAGATTGATGAGTTTGATAAGATGGTCACTCTCATTATGAGCAGAGGTAACAAGAATAGGCAGTGAGGGATAGAGCCTTTTGATGTTTTCAATCATCTCTATACCATTCATCAGGGGCATTTTGATATCGGTAATGACAAAGTCATAATGCGTGAGAGAGAGTTTTTGTAGTCCTTCTTCACCATTGGAGGCTAAATCAACTTGTGTAAAAATATCACTGAGGAAAAGACATACTTCTTCACGAAGAGCAAGGTCATCTTCGACATATAATATTTTTAGTTCTTTACTCCAAGCAATCAGCTGATCAATTTGGTTTTCCATTACGGCTCTCCATACGGATTTTATGACTCTATTATATACTTTTGAGCGTTGTATTTGAGTTGTTTTTTGCTATACTTATCTTAATTACAGGCGATTAACAGACAATTTACTCATTGAGGAAAAAAAATGAGCGAACCGTTATCTTTACTTCTCGTGGAAGATGATATTTCTTTGAAAGAAGAACTGAGCATTTTTTTGTCAGATTTCTTTGATACGATAGATGCTTTTGGCTCTGCTGAAGAAGCGTATGAGCACTATTTAACTTCTATCTACGATCTGATTATAACCGACATTGAGCTTCCCAATCAAAATGGTCTTAGTTTAGTTGAAAAAATTAAGAAAAAAAATCCTTCGCAACTTGTGATCGTCATCTCAGCTTATAAAGAGGTGGATTATTTTCTTAAAAGTATTGATCTAGGTATTTTTTGTTTTTTAACAAAGCCTTTTGATTCTCAGCTTTTGATCAATACGATGATCAAGGTCACCAATCAACTGCACCGACAATACACAAAAAATGATGCTACTAGCGTTGTGATATTAGATAAAGATATTAGCTTTGATTTGAAAACAAAATGTTTACATGTAAAGGGCATTTTACAAGAACTTACGACTAAAGAGGAACTTTTACTCGCTCTTTTAGTCAAAAATGCCAATACATTTGTGCGCAATGAACAGCTTTGTCAAGAAATATGGCAAAGTGATGAGGTTAATAATTCGACACTACGCGCCCTTGTAAAACGTGTACGCGATAAATTAGGGTATGAAGCGTGTATTGTCAATCTTAAAAACAGAGGTTATAAACTTACTGCTCATGGTTTATAGGTAATTTTAGAGGAGCATTGAAAAAATAACCTTGAGAATATTCAACCCCTAAGTGTTTGACCATCTCAAATTCTTCTTTGGTGGATACAAATTCTGCAATGACAGGCATATTCAATTTTTTTGCCATGGTGCTAATAGATTCTACAATATCTTGATTTCGAGTGATCGTATCGATATTTTTAATAAACTGACCATCAATTTTTAAAAAATCCACACCTAATTTTTCCAAACGGTTAAAGTTTGAGCGATCACTTCCAAAATCATCCAGTGCCAAAAGGTAGCCCATACTTTTAAGTATATGTAAATTCTCTAAAGGGATATGGTTTGCATCACTGATAATAATGTCTTCTAAAATTTCAAATGTTACTAAAGATGGTTCTATATTGTAGTTTTTTTGTTTTGCCTGTAAAAAATCAATGAAGTTTGAATTGAGTAGGTCTTCATTGGTAATATTGAGTGAAAATGCCACGTTTTGTCCAGAGAACGTTTTGTAGGACTTGTTGATCATAAGGCGTGTAAGATTACTCATCAAGCCACTACGTCGTGCCGCTTCTAAAAAATGAGCAGGTGAGATAATCTCACCATCATCTTCAATACGTGCTAAACACTCATATTTGACGATTTCACCGGTTGCATTATCAATAATAGGCTGAAAATAAGGAATAATACGATCTTCTTCCATCGCAATACGAAATTTTTGAATCCATTCCGTTTCTATTTTGGTTTGTTTTAAAAAAGCATCATGCGTATTGTAAATGTTATATTGGTTTGGAATACCACGCATTCTCGCTTCGCGAAGTGCTATACGTGCATTAGGAAGTAGCGATGCAGGGTTCGTTGTCGTAGCAATGCCGCATGAGAGTGTAATGTACACAGGCTGCTCTTCATATTCACCAATAGGGGTTTCTCTGAAAAAGGCTTGGATTTGAATGGCAACAAATTCGGGGTTGATGATTTGTGGATCAAAAATAATGACAAATTCATCCGAGTTGTAACGGTAGAGATGTACTTCTTTAGAGAGATTGTATTGTAAATATTCGCCCACTTTAAAGAGTGCTTCATCGGCGAAGTCTGTACTATAAGTTTGATTGATAAAGCTAAAATTGTCAATGTTATAGAGCATAATAGTTAAGGCATGGTCTTGTACAAAAGTATCTAAAAAGTTGTAAAGTACCGTGGCATTTTGAAGTTTGGTGATTTTGTCAATCGTTAAAAATTCATGAACGGTTTGAGAATTTTCTGCCAGCAGTAAGGATTGCTCTTCGAGTTTTTCTTGTAATTTAGTCTGGTTTTTAGCTTTTTCTTGACGCTCTTTAACCAATGAAGCAACTTTGTAAATGGTTTCCACAAGTTGATTGAAGTCGATTGGTTTTAAAATATAGCCATTCACATTGTTGCGAATACTCTCTAAAAAATATTCGGTTTCATTGTGTGCTGAAACAACAATAATAGGTTGTTTGGGGTTGATAAGTTGAATATTTTTAATCAGGTCCATTCCGTTCATTTGAGGCATATTGAGATCAGTGATGACGATGTCATAGAAGTTTTCAGATTTTTTGTAGAGTAATAAGGCTTCATTTCCATCACTTGCCTCGTGGATTTCTCCAAAAAGATCATGTAAAAGGGCAATAGTGTTTTCTCGCAATACAACATCGTCTTCCACATATAAAATGCGTAAAGATGAGGTCAAGGTCAAAAGATCTTTAAGGCTAATTGTCACTGTATTCTCCAGATATTTTAATGATAAATTTTGCACCTTTCAACGTATTTGTGACTTGTAAAGAGCCATGACAATGCTCTTCAATAATTGCTTTTGACATATAAAGTCCTAATCCTGTACCATTTTTTTGAGCTTTAGTTGAAAAATAAGGATCAAATATTTTACGGATATTTTCATCCGGAATTCCCCCAGCGTTATCTTCAATTTCAATGATAAAAAATGAATTTTCCTCATAAGTATTAATCCATATCGTACCATCTTTTAACTTCTTTTCAAAAATGGCATCTTGTGCATTTTGGATAATATTGATCAAAACTTGCATAATTTGTGTCTCATAAGTGATGATTTCACGAGTTGAACTATTCTTTACATGTAATGCTATCTGGTGTACTTCCAGGCTTTTGCCAATAATTTTAATTGCTTTCTCAATAATAATGGGAAGAGAGCTTTTCTCACAATGTTGATTCGGTTTAAAAAAGTTTCTAAAATCATCGACAGTATTGGTTAAGAATTGGACATAACTTTCGATTTTACCAATGGCTGTATTTAAAAATACATCTTGCTCTTCTCGTCCTTCTTCTGTTGTTAAATCAAATTTATTAAGGCTTTGTTTGAGTCTAATGCTGGCAGTGACAGTGGAAATAGCACCTAAAGGTTGACGCCATTGATGGGCTATCATACTGATCATTTCACCCATTTGTGCTAAGCGTGATTGATAAATGAGCATTTTTTGTGTCTCCATATTTTCGATGACACCTTCTTTGATCTTGCGTTCCATTGAATTATATAACCCTTGCAATTCTTGACTCATTGCCATAAAATTTTCCAACAGAATATTGATTTCCACAATATTGGAGTATTCTATCTGAGTTGTGACAAGTTTATCTTTAAATTGTTTTGTTGCTTCAATGAGATCGTGCAATGGTGCTAGAATTTGGTGTGAAAATTTATCGGCGCGTGCTAGAAATATGTAAAGAAAAATGAGATAAAACAGCGCCATTAAACCTAGTGCGATATATCCGATAAAATTGGTTTTTGCTTTAAGTCTTGTGGTCGTTGCAAGCAATGAATCTTGGTCAAGTAAGAGGACCACTTTCCAATGTGTTTCGGGGATGGCATTTTGTGTGATGAGAAAATCAGCATGATGATCATGAAATTCTATCATAGGACTGTTCTCTTGTAAAATGCGGCCAAGCGACATGGCCAAAAGGTTGGTCTTATTGGTAAAAAGGTTTAAATTATCAGCTTTATGCTCTGTTGGTATTGGTGTTGACGATTGCATGCCAAGATACGGTTTTAAAGCCTCATTCATCCCTAAAATATTACCATTTTCATCAACTAGCATTGTCATAGAAGTATAGGGGAGTTTGAGAGAGAGAATATTGCTGATAAGTTGGTCAATCGTCACATCAATACCGACAACACCTTCAAGAAAGTCTTCTTTATATACAGGCGCAATGGCACTGATCATCCATCCCTTTCCTGCGGGATCCAAGTAAGTGTTTGTCCAGACTACTTTTTTTTGCGGGTTATGTTTTTCGTCGGCAAGGTAGTAAAAATTATAGGTAGGAATATCTATATCATGTGCATATTGTCCTAGTGCATCAGGCATAAAAGGACAAAGCCTGTTCATGGAGTCATAACTGTTAAAATAGACTTGGGCGATGTTGGTATTTGTTTGCAAGACGGCATTGTAAAAAACATCAAGTTTTTCAGTTGCAATGGCCTTTTCTAAACGGTTAGGAGTCTCTTTTTGTATGTTGGAATAAAAGAGAGTACAAGAATCTTCATGTTTTTTGGTATTGGTAATAACTCCAGTTTTGGTAAGGCTGTATGTATGGTCTTGAGTGTTTACATGTAAAGGTTCATAGGAAGCAAAAAAGTTTTCGTGCTCTTTTTGAAAGAGAAGTGTAATATTTGAAATCATTTTAAATTCATTATTGATAATGGTCGCTGAGCGTTTACTGATCTCTTTAATCTGTATTTTTGTCTCTTCAATCAGTGCATTTTTATTTGTTTCATTAACGTAAGCATTGCTCCAAAAATAAGCCAAAAGGAGCATCATTTCAATAAGGAGTAAAGGGAAAATAATTGATTTAAGATATTCTTTTTTGATAAGTTTGGAAAGAGTATTTTGCATTATAGAATTAACCTTCTTTGAGCTTAATGGTAAATTGGGCACCTGTTGGCGTATTGGTTGCTAGTATTTGACCTCCACAATGCTCTTCGATGATCGTTTTTGACATATAGAGTCCCAACCCTGTTCCATTTTTTTCTTGTTTCGTAGAAAAATAGGGCTCAAAAATATGAGGTAGAACCGTTGCCGGTATGCCTCCTGCATTATCGGTAATAGAGATGGTTTGCCATGCGTCTTCCGTACCAATGGTAATCTGTATATTTGGGTTTATGATCTCTCTTTCTTTGATAACATCTTCCGCATTTTTGAGAATGTTGAGTATTACTTGGGTGACTTCATTGGCATAGGTAAAAATTTCAGTGGTAGCATGTGTTTGAATATTGATCGTAATGCCATTAATTTCAAGCGCTTTTCCGATGATTTCCAGTGTTCGGTTGATAAGCTGAGAGAGCGTAATGCTCTCTTTTTGTTTATTGGGTTTGAAAAAGTTACGAAAATCATCAATGGTTCGTGTGAGAAATTGCACATAAGATTCGATTTTACTCATCGCTTCTTCTAAAAAAGCTTTGCTAGCTTCTTGCCCTTCAATCGTTGAATAGTCAAAACGATTCAGCATGATTTTCAGTTTAATAGACGCTGCAACTGTTGAAATAGAACCCAGTGGTTGCCTCCATTGGTGGGCAATCATACTGATCATCTCTCCCATTTGTGCTAAACGAGACTGTTGCAAGATATGTTTGTCTTTTTCTCTGTTTTTAGCAACTTCTTCTTCAACGCGTCGTTCAAGCGTTTGATTGATTTCAATGAGTTCCAAGTGATTTTTACAGGCGCAAACAGCGTTTTCAAGTTTTGCTTGAAATAAGGAGATAATCTCTTGAATCAGATCCATTTCAGCTTTGGTTGCATCAAAAATAAAGACAATCCAATCGTCCATAATCTTTACATGTAAAAGGTATTTGCCATTGGTTTCATTAAAAGTAATGGTGTCATACTGAGTAAGCGATGAAGGTAGCACTAAAAGGTCTTGAAACGCTTTTTTACCATAGAAACAGATTTGCTTGTGTTTTTGTGTATGTTTGTCATATTCCCAGTAAATTGAAGCCAATGCTCCAGTCTTGCGTGAAAATACTTTTAAAAAATGCTCCATCATCTCTGTGAGTTGAAGCGAAGTACCGATGGCGCTGACACATTCAAAGGTAATTAAAAGTTGTTCATTAAGCTGTTGCATAAAATACTCCTAAGAGACAAGGTATTCATAAATGTGAGAGGCAAGAATAAAATACCATAAAGATCCTAATACACACAATGTATGACAGTATTTAAAGTGTACCCACGACACAGGTATTATTGTAAAATTCGATGCACTCTTGATCGGCATTGGCAATTTCACCAAGACTGAGGATGCCCCAAATCATTGTTTTAGATGGATAGGCATTGGCAATGGCTTTGATCTCTTTTGAGAAATCTTTATCTAAAAATAAAAAACGAGAAATACAATCAACGAGTAATACGGATTGAATCGACTCATCAGGGATCTCACAACGTGAAAGTAAAGCGGCATCGTGTGCGGCGCTGATAATCTCCCCTTTTTCTCCTTTAAGAATAGACAAAACAGAATTTGAGTCAAGCTTCCCCACTAAAACAATATTTTTTCCATTGGTTGTGACAGGTTCTCTGACAATAAAATCTTTCTTATACCGCACAATTCCCAGTGGGTATCGTTGTGAAATTTGAAAAAAAGGAGTCGTAGCAAAATCTAAGCCCCCGTCTTTTTCTATGGCTTCTTTATAGACATCAAAGGCATCTTTAAAGTTGATTTTTTCTAGGATATTGTCATGGCTATTAGTTGCGATGAACGGTCCAACGAGAGGTTTCCACCCATGTTTGACACCCAATCCAATGGTACTGACAGATGAAAGGATGATGGCATTATTGAGGTAATAGCGTTGCATGTCAAAGATAACGGGTTCTTGTATCAGGTTTGATTTTCCTGCGCCGCCACCAATTAATTTTGTATTTTTGGGAATAAGCGAGTAAAACTCTTCCAAAAACTCATCTATTCGTGCTGAAAATCCATCAAGAATCGCAAAAATAGAGCAGATATTTTGAGGAGGATCGAATCTCGAAAGATCACTAATATCAATGATTTGCATGGTTGTCGTAGGGAGGAGCTTTGCTACAATAATGCCTTCAGCAAAACTTTTTCCATTAAAAATAACTCTTGGGAAAATAGCACCACATACCTCGACATCTGCCATTTTTTGGATTTCCAAAAAGGGTGTTTCTTCTGCTATCAGTAAAAGATAAGAGCCTTTTTTAAGCACCCTTGGCAAATCTTCAACTCGCTTAATAAAGGAGATACTTTCAAACATTCTTTTCTCCCAATGTTTTGTTGAAAGCATTGTATATGACAAGTGTGATAAATGCGTTGCAAAATCTTTACATGTAAAAAATTTACAGCTTTATTACAGGCTCACAGATGGCTTTAGATGCTTGTATAAGAACAGTCGGCGCTAGGTAAAGTTGCACACCTCGAAGCCCTGCGCTGACATAAACTTTCTCGTGCGTGGTGATCGATGTGTCGATAAACGTTGGATAGGCTTTTTTCATCGCAAGGGGCGAACAGCCGCCACGAATGTATCCTGTAAGTCCTAATAGCTCTTTAACCGCAACGAGTTCACAGCGTTTTACCCCTGCCACTTTGGCTAAGGCTTTGAGGTCAATCTCCTCAGCGGCAGGAATACATGCTACAATAATATGTTTTGCGTCATCTCTCGCAACCAGTGTTTTAAACACACACGCCGCATCTACCCCAAGTGCATGTGCTGCATGTGTCGCACTCAAATCTTCTTCATCCACGTCATACGAAGTCATCTCATACGGCAGTTTGAGCGTATCCAAAAAACGCGCCGCATTGGTCTTTTTTAGGCTCATTTTTCAACTTTTCTATAATTTGTTTTGACACCGAAAAGATCGGACTCAATATTTTTATCATCTTTGAGTACAAAGGTAATGCTTGTGTTGATAAGTGGGTTTATAATACGAATGTTAGAATGATCAATCTTGTAATGTACGATGGTAGTTGCACCCATCATTTGGACTTTGTCCTTAAAAAATTCTATATCGCCTGTGGGAGGAAAAACATTTTTGCCTTGTGGTTTCCATTTCCCAATGAGAGGATTAGGTGCTTCATACAGTATCATTGCTACAACGACAGAGCCAAGAAGCACACAGGCTACAGTGATGACAATTTTAGGGTGATGTTTGGGATTCCAGTCTCGCTCTTTCATACATTGGCTCATTTTTTTCAAAACCGATTCGCGTGAGATATTTTGTTTAGGGGCCGAACGAGGTTCTTTATAGGTATTTTGACGCTCAGATGTGTTCTCTTCCTCTTCTAATTGACGAAAAAATTCATCTTCTTCCTCTTGATTTAAAGGGTCTTTTAAAACACGTTTTTTCTTTTTAAGCAGTTTATCGGGATCCATATAATCAAGTGTCTCGTCCTCTTTAACTTCAAAAAATTTCATAAATTTAGAAAACATTATGTACCTTATGTGTTAGTCTTTTTGATTAAAAATTATAGCACTAGAACCTTTTAAGGACGATGAGAGAGCTAAAAAAGCTTACATGTAAAATAAAATAAGACCATTTTTAACATGCTATAATGATGAGAGTCTAATCAATAATAAGGTGTTGAATGTTTGATGATAAGAAAATCCAAAAAAAAGATAAATCGAGACAATCACAATCTTTAAAACCAAAAACATTGCGTAGGACAAGGGTATCAAGACCTCGTAAACGCACTCCTCAAAAGCAGGTTCTCAAAAGTAATTCCTTCGTGTTTAAACTTTTTCTAGGGAGCATTATGGCTGTTGTAATGATACTGGCTCTTAAATATATTATCGAGCCACTTATCAGTCCAAACCCGTTGCTTGGAAAATGGAGAACACAGACAGTTTTAGGCATTATGGAAATTGAGTTTGATCGAAAGAGTATGTCCTCTTTTGGTACAAAAAATCCTGTAAGTTATGATGTTGAAGAGAACAAAGTCATTGTATTTGACGACACGATTAAAGTAGGAAATGCTTATAAAATTATTGATCAGAATACGATTTCTACCGAAGCTGGCGGTTATAAAACAGTGTACAAAAGGGTGAAGTAATTTTTTTTATAGCCTTCTTGTTCTTATCCAAAGCGATCAATGTGTCAGTGGCTCAAACCTTAATAAAACAAGCGTGTTAAAGAGGTCGTATCACAACGTTAAAGGGCATGTTGTTATGTTTTTGGCTTGATGCTCCATGTATTGTAAAGCTATTTTGCATCTCATCAAACTTATATTCTTGATAACGCTGTGAAAATCCTGTATGGTACTGGTGAGAATCTAGCTCTCCTATAGTAATAGTATCCACAAATTCTGGATTATTCATATAAAACGTCACTGTTGCAATCATGGATTCTACAAGGTCATGATTGATATAATAATTTACAGAAAACTTCTCTTTTCCCACGCCGGAATCATAAGCTATTTCGTTTTTATCTAAAAATGCTTTCATCATTGCAGTTGCTTCATCGCCCATTCAATCCCTCTGATCATTCAAATTTATACAATTTTATACTGTCTAATTCGTATTCTATCTTAAAGATTATGGTTAAGGCAATAGGTATATATTCACTTGTAAAACAGGTGAATATATAGCCTAAAATAGGTCAATGCGTCATGATCTTACGGTTTACTATTATCGGCACAATTTATTCATAACATCATAATTAATTGTCCAAAGACCTTTTTTCTCTTCCTTCGCATTTTTCAAAGCTTTTTCAAGCTCACCAGGATAGGCAGCTTTTTTATTAATACAGGCAAAACCATCTTCAATCATTTGTAATGAGTAATCAACACTATTTTTATTTACGGTTGCGAGTATTCGTCCCGCTTGATCTTTTTTGTCTGACTCAACAATAACCTTGTCGCCTTTTTTAAAAAACTTAGAAGCATAGTCGCTTGCCAACTTTCCTAATTCTTGGATATCTTTTGCAGGAACACCTAGTTTTTTAGCATCTCTATTTAGCTTTGCATTACTAAATTTTTCCGGTACATCGATGTAGAGGATTCTAACGGTTTCCTCAGATTGCCCTAACACCATATGTAGTGTAGAACCATCAGAAATTTTAGTAACAACGCCGGCACTCTCTATGGCAAGAAGCGGAAATGTTGCGAGTAGAGATACTATGATGAGTTTTTTATACATATTCATACCTTTATTTTTGTTCTTTGTGTGTATTGGCATTTTCGATAGCTTTTTGTGTCTCTTGTTGCATTTCTAATAATTCACTACTGACGGTTTTTTGAATCGTTGAGAGTGCATCAGATACATTGTTTATTTGGCTGAAATCCATTCCTCTCAGTATGTAAACAAGCATACCAATCATAGCTAAATACCATAGAAAATTAGGGATACCAAAGGTGTGATTTTTCTCTTTTTTATCCGTTTTGCTTATAAATTGTCCTAATTCTCTATAGATGTTATTTTGGGGTTCTTCTTCACTGTTTTGAGACTGAGCATTTTTTTGTGAGTATTGACCTAGCAGATCAAGGGTATTGTTCTCTTTATGAAACATCGGAAACGCTTTTTTTCTTTAGTTCTAGACATTGACTCAATAAACGATCATTCATATTTCTGATTTCGTAGTAGATTTGGTTTCATTCTAAAACCATTGGTGAATTATAGCACTTTGGTATCAATCTTTTAATTTACTATTTAAATAGATAGATATAATACATTATAACAATGTGGTGAAAATTGAGGAATAGGTAACATTAAACCCAAAAGAGTTTGTAGAGAAGATTTTATGAATATTGAAAGTGTTTGTGAAGTTTGATTTTAGAAAGAACGGTGGATGGGGATACAGGATTCGAACCTGTGAATGTCACGACCAAAACGTGATGCCTTACCGCTTGGCGAATCCCCAAGAAGATTTAGAAATAACTGGTTGCGGGAGCCGGACTTGAACCAGCGACCTTCGGGTTATGAGCCCGACGAGCTACCAACTGCTCTATCCCGCGATATTTTCTCTAAAGGGAATCGAACCCTGATAACTGGATGAAACCAGCTTCTCTTAGCGCTTGGCGATATTCAACCAAGTCGTTAATTGAGGTGAAATTATAGTCATTTTTAATTTGTTTGTCAAGGGTAATTTACTATAATCATTTAAAATCAATTTTGGAGCGAAAATGCCGATACAAAGAGTCAAACAAGCGATAGAAGATATCAAGCATGGCAAGATGGTAATGATGGTGGATGATGAAGATAGGGAAAACGAGGGCGACCTTGTTTTTGCAGCAACATTTTCGACTCCTGATAAAGTCAACTTTATGGCTTCAGAAGCCAAAGGTTTGATCTGTGCACCTGTTACAGAAGAGATCGCTAATCGTTTGAATCTTAATCCAATGGTGAAGAACAATGACTCTCAGCACGAAACTGCCTTTACGGTTTCCGTGGATGCTCGTGTGTGTACGACGGGAATTTCTGCGTATGAGCGCGATATTACGATCAAAATTCTTGCAGATGCGCTCAGCCAACCTTCCGAGCTTGTCAAACCAGGCCATATCTTTCCACTCATAGCGCGTAAAGGTGGAACACTGGTTCGTACGGGGCATACAGAGGGTTCGGTTGATCTGTGCCGTTTAGCAGGTCTTTATGAAGTTGCTGTTATTTGTGAAGTGATGAAAGAAGATGGTCACATGGCACGCCGTGATGATCTAGACATTTTTTGTAAAAAACATGATATGAATATTGTTTACATTTCAGATATTGTGGCGTATCGTATGCAATCAGAGTCATTGGTACGAGAAGTATTTTCGTCCAATGCTCAGTTCTTTGGGGCACAAACTCGTAAAATTGATATGGTTGATCATGAAGGAAACCATCATATCGTTTATGCTTTTGGTGAAATTGGAAAGACGAGTGCAGTGAAGTTTCACCATATTTTGCCAGACAATGAGCTTTTTGCCAATGAAAAAAAATACCAAGGTATTTTAAAAGCGATTGAGTATCTTAAAAAGAACAATGGTGTTTTCATTTTTGTCGATAGCGAATACACCACCAACCCAGAACTTCGAGAGTTTGGTATTGGAGCGCAAATTCTTAAAAAATTGGGCATTGAAAATATTGATCTTATTTCGATTACGTCACGTAAAGATTATGTTGGCTTGTCAGGTTTTGGGCTCAATATCAATCAAGAGATCGTTCTTTAATCTTTACATGTAAAGGGGTTCCATGGATTTTTTTCTTCTTTCAGCACTAGTACTTTTAGCGGTAACGGCTATTATGGTGACCATCTCCAAACATATGGGGCTTGGTTCTATCTTAGGCTTGCTGATTGCGGGAATTATCGTGGGGCCTCATACCCCTGGACCTATTGTTACCAGTGAAGTCGAAAATTTACGCCATTTTACGGAATTTGGTGTGGTGATGTTGCTTTTTATCATTGGTCTTGAAATGCAACCTGCCAAATTATGGTCTATGCGCAAAGAGGTCTTTGGTTTAGGTTCGCTTCAAGTCATCGTTTCAGGTGTGATTCTTGGGTTTTACATGAGCTTTTTTGTCGATCGTTTGAGTGTAGCAATGCTTTTAGGCTTTACCTTGGCACTATCTTCGACAGCATTTGTCATGCAGATTTTGCAAGAAAAAGGTAAAGTTAATACAGAGCATGGCAAAAACGCTTTTGCAATTCTGCTCCTTCAAGACTTAGCGGTCGTTCCTCTTTTAGCAGCGCTTCCTTTACTCTCAACCCAAGAATCAACCCATAATATTTCATGGTTCGAATCGTTAGCTACCGTTGTCGCTATGTTTGGACTTTTAATTGTTTTTGGGCGTTACATTATTCCAAAAGCATTGGATAAAGTGGCTAAACAGCGTAACAAAGATGCTTTTTTACTGCTGACACTGCTGAGTGTTGTTCTCTCCGCCTACTTGATGGACCATGCGGGGCTTTCGATGGCACTGGGTGCTTTTTTAATGGGTATGTTTCTCTCCACATCACGTTATAGTTTTCAAATCGAATCGAGCCTTGAGCCTTTTAAAGGTATTTTGATGAGCCTTTTCTTTATTGCGGTGGGTATGTCAATCGATTTTAAAGCTATTATGAGTGCCCCTTGGGTTTTTAGCGAACATATTGTGGTTATTTTAGTGCTTAAAGCGTTGATTATCTTTGTGTTGATGCTTGCTTTTGGAGCAACGAAAAGTGGTGCGATTAAACTAGCTTTTTTACTCAATCAAAGCGGTGAGTTTGGCTTTGTTCTCTTTGGTGCGGCAAAGGCATTGGGGATTATTGACGACCAGCTTTTTGTTGTCGGCATTGGTGTCATTTCAATTAGTATGCTTTTTACTCCAGTCCTGTATAGCTTTGGGTGTTCGCTGGCCAACAAGATGGCGAAGGTTTCTCAGTTTTCATACTTTGAAAATGCGAGTATGGAGCAAAAAGTAGTGGTTGCGGGTTATGGAAGCACGGGCAAAGTGATTGCCAAGATGCTTAAAAGTAGTGGCATTCCGTTTATGGTGTTTGATATCAATGCCAACGAAGTAGCGCTTGGTCGTAAAGAAGGGTTACCGGTCTTTTTTGGGGACATTACAGACTTAAAGCTGCTCAATACCATTAAGCTAGATCAAGCTTCAATGATCATTGTCTCGATTGATCATAGCCTTAATGCGATTAAAGTCGTTAAGCATATTAAAGATAACTATCCGCACATCAAGATTTTAGCACGAGCACTGGACATCAAAGCAATGGATAAGATGCTTTTTGCAGGAGCCAGTTGGGTGATAGCTGAAACGTTAGAAAGTAGCATTCGCACGGGCTCAGAAGCACTCAGTCAACTGGGTGTCCAACCAGATGAAATCACTACCTTGTTAGAGTCATTACGTAAAAATGAGTACGAACTTATCCGTGAGATTACCAAAGCATAAGTCACTTTACATGTAAAAGGAGAAGGAGAGAAAATGAGTCGTTTATCTATTGTTTTATCAACACTTATGAGTAGTATCATCATCCTTGGATGTACCCCATCGACACCCAATTCACCCTCAATCAGCGCCGAAACCAATCAAACAAAGAGTGCGGATAACGCTCCTGAAACAACGGCTGTACAAAGAGTACAAGAGGTGTATTGGAAGTTGATTGGTGTTGAGGGTAAAGCTGTCATGGAAGATCCTAATGGACGAGAGGCGTATATCATTTTGAAATTAGAAGACAATCGTCTGCAAGGTTTTGGCGGATGCAATATTTTGCTAGGAAGCTATGAGTTGAATGAAAGCGATCATACCGTACATTTTTTACGTGTTGCTTCAACCATGATGGCCTGTTCACGAATAGCGGATGAATCTGAATTTTTCAAAGCATTAGAGAAAGTCGATCATTATAAAATCGATGAAGGTGTCCTTCTTCTTCAAAAAGCGGATAAAACCGTCGCCACATTTGAAGCGTCTTATCAGCCTTGAGAAGCGTGTAAACAGGAGGCTCTTTGTAAATCTAAAAGGCTTTTTTCGTGCGATGGAAAGCTTTTTAAAACATGACTCGCTTTCATAAAATCATATTCTGCAAGAAACAGTAATGCTTCCATTTTCTTTTGTAGCGTTGTAATCTCTTCAAGTTGTGTGGACAAAATTGTTTGGTACTCATTGCATGTGCGCACTTTGCGCAATGCTATTTCAATTTCTCCTCGCATAATGGTTAAAGGCGTACGCAGTTCATGCGATGTTTGGGTATTGAACTCTTTGATGCTTATAAAGGAGTTTTCCAAGCGCTCTAGCATGGCATTAAAGGCAATGGCAAGCTGATTGATCTCATCATCACTACAGCGTGTTTTAATGCGTTTAGAGAGCTCTTTTGCGCTTATCATCTGGATGTTCTTCAGCATCTCTTTGAGCGGTTTAAAATACCTGCTCATTAAGAAATAGCCCCCAAAACTTGACAATATCACAATAAAGGGCGTCAATAACCACTGTGTTCTTAAAAAGTGTTCAATGGCTTCATGTATCTGAATAACACCCGAGTTATTTTCCCTAAGGTTGTGCTCAACATTGATAAAAAGCGCATAGTTAAAGCTGACCAAAACAACGGTTTGAATAAGAAGGTACCATAAAATCAATTTGAATTTAATGCTCAACATGTTCATCCTTGGTAAGCCGTATAATCACGATTTCACTAGGAGCGCGAAAGCGAAAGTTCAATCCCCAACTACCATACCCCGTTGTGACAAAAATCTGTGTTTTGCCATAACGATGTAAGCCTTGCAGGTAAGGCTGAAAAAGCCTAACAATATACCCAAAAGGATAAATCTGTCCACCGTGCGTATGACCACTCAGTTGTAAGTCAATAGAGGCATTTTGAGTCAAGCGAATATCTTTGGGTTGATGTGCCAATAAGATAGCAGGTACATCGGGATTGAGGTTTGTAAAAAGCTCTTTTTCATGGCGTTTGATGCCAAAGTAGTGACTAAAAGCATCGCTCAAACCTACAAATTGCAGGCGATCATCGCCTCTGCAAAAAGTGAGAACACGATTGTCTAAACGGGTAAAGCCCAGTGCTTCAATCTCTTTGGAGAGGACTTTACATGTAAAAAGAAGATCGTGATTGCCACTGACAAAATAGACAGGATGCTTGATCTTTTTTAAAATATCCAGATGTGCTCGTATCTTAGAAGGAAAAGTATCAAATAGATCGCCCGTGAGGGCGACCATTGTGACACTCAGTGCATTGATTTTTGCAACCAAGTTTTCAAGCGCATGAAGCGGTGTTTTAGCGTTTACATGTAAATCGCTCAGATGCACCATTGTAAAATTTTCAAAAGAAGGCGGCAGCTTTTCGATACCAATCGTCATACTTTTAAAATTCAGTTTTTCATACGCTTTTTCAAACATCATTGCATCTTTTAATTTTTTGCCAACGTAAGGTCATACGAGATGGCAACTTCATCACGCACACTTAAGAAGAGAAGGGTTGGAGGCTCAATACCAAAGTCGCTCATTTTGATGTTAAAGCCACCTTTGAGATTTAAATGATCATTTTGATCGGCGATATCCGCTTTGGTGTCGATCTCTTTGACCTGTTTATTGAGGGTGAGTGTTCCTAAAAGATGGTAGCCATCCGCCTCTTTTTTGACCTCTTTAAGTTTGAAAGTCGTGCTTGGTTGTGCTTTTACATGTAAAGCTTCGTACATGTGTTCATCGCGTTTTTCATTTTCACTTTTAAGGTTTAAAAGATCGAGTGAAATGTCGCCTTTAAGAGACTCTACGGCATCGTCCATACTGAGTTTTGCCACAACGTGAGAACTTTTAGGGTTGATATTGCTATCACCTAAAATTTCCGTTTGTGCTCCAATAGTGCCTTCTTTGAAACTAAGCTCTTTAGCATACATGCTACCACACAATAGTGAGGCGGTAAGAAGTGAAAACGCGATTTTATTGAACATTGTTAATCCTTTTTTGAGAAGTTTGATAGATAAAGCTATAGATTTCTGCGCACAAAAGTAAGCAGATAAATATAACGCCAACATAGGTGTAGCCGCCAAGCGCGCTAAGGAGCCCACCACCACCTGCGATCCAGCCTGTTAAGACCATGATCATTCCTAAAAGCCGTAGATTTCCTAACTTTGAAAGACGTTTGAGAATGACAAAGTTATAGTACGAAATCACAAAAGGGTACACCATGCTCAAAAGCACCGCTTCGCGCGAGGCATAGAGCATGTAACTTAGAGCAAACAAAGAGACAATGATAAACGAATGATGCTCTTTGAGGGTATCACGAAGCAGATAGGCTGCGCCCATTCCCACTAAATGAAATACCGAAATGATGTGCCATGTTTGGGCTCTCCAGATAGAAATGTCAGGACTACGTGAAAGCGTTTCAAAGAGATTGGCATCTAAAAATGCCCAAATCGCCATTGATAAAACCGCATAAACACTCAAACTCTGCGACTCAATCTCGACCCTATGCTCTGGCAAACGGTGAATAAAAAAGCTACATGTAAAGGCAACCAAAGAGAGTGCAATGGCGAGATTGCCTCGTAAAAGTGGTGCATAAGTAAAAAGTGCTGTCGAAATGGCATAGGTAACACCAAGGGCGATGGCGATTTCTGTATAGCGACCTTTGGTAAATTTAATGAGAAGCGGTGCGCTCATACCAAGGCTAACGCCAAGAGCTCCCAAAACCACAAGGTTTAACGAAGGGTAAAAAAGTGAACAAAATGCTTGAAGTCCCACAAAAAAGATGATCTTCTTTTGATCGGAATTGAGCCAGCCAAATGAACGGTACACCAGTAAACTTCCCAGCACGCCGCCTAAAGGAAGGGTAAAGAAGGCTTGAATGTTAGAGTGAAACACTTCGATAATTCCCGTTTGTGCGATGAGCAAATAGTAGCAAAATTCACTCGCAACAAAGAGTGTAAAGAGGACATTAAACATAAAGACTCCTTTCAAATTTTGCTTGAAAAATGACGTATATGGACGCAAATGCAAGGTCGTAAACAGCGATCAGCATCGCTTCAACTCCCAGTTGATGGGAAAGGTAAAGCGATAAAAACATCGCAGAAACAGCAATGCGGTTAAAGGCACTTAGTTTGGCAAGCATGTGCGCATAGGGTGGTTGGGTTAATCCAAAAAGGTGAAGAATCCCCGTCGTTGTCATAAATGCAAAGACGACGTACTCATACTTTCCCTCAAAACCAAAGCCTAAAAGTGGATAGAGTGTGTCAGCAAAGATAAACAAAAAGATACCGCCCAGTGCATCGGAGAGAAAACCTGTTAAATGATACAGTCTTAAAGCATCGAATTTTTCAATTCTTAGTCCTAATTGTGGATAGAAAAAACCAGTCGTGACCAAAATAATAAACAGTCCACAGAGCATCCTGATCGTCCATAAAAGGTTAATATCTGCTTGAATAAAGCCTGCTTCCATCATACCCGCCATGGAAAGAGCGATGAGCATAAGAGCAAAACCCAGCGTATAAAAGAGCATAAAAGAGCGTTGGTTAAGCTTTTTAAGATAAGGTGAAACCACCGCCATTGCCATGAAGAAAACTCCCACACCCATAGCGATGTGCGCATGCGCAACAATGAGGTCATTGCGGTGGAACAACCATCGAAGCGTAGGAATAAACAAGATATTTCCCTCAATATCCACAAACAAAAAGGAGTAGATCGAAATGACTAAGAAAGGGTTGTTTTTAAAGGTGATGTTGGCATCTTTAAGCCATTTGAGCAGGAGAGGCACATAACAAAAGGTAAGGTACTGAAAAAACCATTCTTGGTTGTAGCTAAGCTCTCCTATAAAAATACGGTGCGCAACTGAAGCAATGTACCCAACTAAAGGAATAATCCACATGGTGTGGTACTTTGCCACAAACGTCTCTTTTGCATGCAGTTTAATCAGCAAGTAAAAAATAGGAATCAGCGTAAAACTCATCCCCAGCGTGTTATCACCATGCGGTCCTTGAATCGTCTTTTCCACTTGCCCAATGACGGGATTCATCAACACTAAAAGGGCGATGGGAGAAGCGATGACAAGGTATAAAGAGACTTTGATCCATAACGGTATGACCTTGTAGACTTTGATGTAGTCATACAGCGCTAAGATGTAAAAAAGTCCTGAAAAGGCGAGAATAAAGTTAAGCTCATACGCAAAGTCATAAAAGACCAGTCCACGATGCACACCCATCAAAAGACTGATGGTCATAAAGACTAAAAAGATGCACCAAAGCGTAAAGTAGATTTTAAGTTTTTCAAGTCCTTTTTCGCTGTGGATGTTCTCTTTTTCCATCAACACAAAGGGCAAAAAGGAGAGCATCAACGGTACAAAACCATAGAGCATCAACGAGACATGCACGCTTCTCGCATTGGGAGCCGTAATGATGGAAGAGGGCAGAAAATAACCCAATAGGTTGAGTGAATACTCAAATCCAAATGCCAAACCGAGCACTAAAAAAAGTGAGCTTATGGCAAAGGCTTTTTGTATAAAACTAGAGAATTTTTCCATCTTTTACCTCGATAATTTTGTCTGCATACTCCGATACATGGCGGTCATGTGTCGCAATGATGATCGTTGTGCCACTTTTGGAGAGTGTTTTAAAAAGTTCATAAATCATTTGCGAATTGCGTGAGTCTAGGTTGCCTGTGGGTTCATCGGCAAAGATGATTTTGGGCGTGTTCACAAGAGCTCGCACGATGGCGGCACGCTGGCGTTGACCGCCAGAAATCTCATCGGGGTATTTGTTTTTGATTGCTTCAATACCACATTGTTTAAAGAGCGTATCAATGTAGCTGCTTTGTTTATGAATGGCGGCGAGTTTGATGTTCTCTAAAATCGTTAAATAGCCGATGAGGTAGTGAAACTGAAAGATAAACCCCACCTCTTTTTGACGAAACGCATCAATGTCTTTAATAAGCGTGTACGCCTTGCCTTCAAAAAAGAGCTCACCATGGCTTGGACGAAGTAAAGAAGAGAGAATGGAAAGAAGCGTCGATTTACCACTACCACTTTCCCCCACAATAGCGATAAATTCACCTTTTTTGGCCTCAAAATTGACATTATCAAGCGCTAAATCATTTTTATAGTAATGGGTAATGCCACCCGCTTGAAGAATCATAACGCACCCCTTTGAATAAGGATGATCGGGTCGATCTTTGAAGCACTATATGCTGGCAACAGTGCGCCTAAAAGCGCCATAAAAAGCGAGAAGCCAAAGACGCTCACAATCGTCTCAAAACTCAGCTCACCATTGACATAGCCTTGAAATTTCTCAATGTGTGCGATCATAAACAGAAGCACTTTTGAAAGCAGAAATGCCGAGATGAAGCCAACACAAGTGATAATAAACGTCTCACCCACGACCATGCTCATAATGAAATTAGACGACTTCCCAATGGCTCTTAAAATGCCAAACTCACTGCGACGCTCGTTAATCGTGATGCTAATGAGGCTCGCAATTCCAAGCAATCCCATTAAAAATGCCACTGCGCTGATAACATTGGAAGAGGTTTCGATGATCTTAAACTGATTGTAATTGTCCACAAACTCATGCGTGGTTTTTGCTTCGATGTCTGGGGTTAGCGCGTTGATATGCTCTATCAGTTCTTCGACATCTGTCTCTTTATTGATGCTCACCAGTAAGATAGATGCCTCTTTGTTGAAAATGGCACTGGCGTCTTCACGGTTTAAGACGGCTCCACCATCTTCAAAGCCGACACCGTTTTCAAAAATGCCTGAAACGTTAAAGGTTTTGTTGGAGATCGAGACGGATTTGGGTGAATGAAGGCGTGCATTGATGTTTTTACCCAAAATGACTTCGCCCTTTTTGGGGTAAGCACCTTCTGTGAGGGCATAGGTTTTAAAACGATTTTCACTCACACCGTAAATCGCAGCGATAGGGAGTTCGTTGATGGGGCTTGCCCCTAGAATGATCGCATACACATCATTAACGCCTGCAATGGTTTGAATCTTAGCCCCAAGCGAAGCGTTCACATCGCTGAAAAAGGTATCGGCGATTTTGGCTTGCGTGACGATGATGTCGCCTTCGGTTTTAAGCATCGTGGAGTACATCCCAATGATGCCCCGTGAAATCGAGGTTATCATAAAGATAGCCGTGATCGCAACAGTGATGCTCGTATAAATCAAAAAGGTTTTAAAGCGGTTGCGATTCAGCGCTTTAACGAAAAGTGACATCAATAGAATTTCCTTACGAGTTATAATTTAATGACAATTTTAGATGAATAAGATGAATTGAGTATGAATTTATATAAGACTTCTTGCAGAACTCTTAACACGTTTTAAAAGCAAAGCTTTAAAAACTACGTTAACACTGTATTTTCTTCGGCAGAAAGCCCTTGCACCTTTGGTGCTTAGACTTTTTGCAAAAAGTCTCTTACATGTAAAAGAGTTAAAAGCTAGTTTGACGTACAATGAAACCCATATAACGATGAAGGTGCGCCATGAAGATTATTGTATTAGATACCGAAACGACAGGCATGCTTGAAAAAGACCGCATCTGCCAGCTCAGTTATTTAGTGATGAATGAAGAGTTTGAGATAGAGGAAATTCATAACGACCTGTGCAAACCGCCCCTTCCGATCTCGTTTGAAGCGATGGCGATTCACCACATTACCCCTGAAATGGTTGAAGGTGAGCCAACGTGCGTGCAAACCAAAGCGTTTAAAAGACTGTGTGAACTCAACATCCCAACCAACATCATCGTCATTCAAAATGCCGCGTTTGATCTTGGTATGCTTGCCAAAGAGGGCTTTAGCTCACAGATGAATCTCATCGACACCTTTCGCATTTTACGTGCCTACTATCCGCTTGAGGGCTCGTTTAGCTTGCAGTTTAAACGCTACCAATGGGGACTCTACAAAGAAGAAGAGGAATTGGCTCAAAAGCTTGGCATTACCATCAAGGCACATGACGCACTGGGAGATGTTATCGTACTCAAACACCTCTTTGAACGCCTATGTGAAGAACACTCCATACCCAAAATGATTCTTCTCTGCTCCGAGCCCATCATCTTAAGTCACATTCCTTACGGAAAAAACAAAGGCAAAAAATTCGTCGATGTTGCAAAGAGTGATCGCCAAGACCTCCACTACATGCTAAACGCCAACGGACTAGACGCCGATGTCAAAGCTTCCATACTCCACGCGCTTGATGCCACAAAAGAGAACGTCACCCTAACCATCAGCTTCGGCAAATACGCAGGCAAAACGCCCGAGGAAGTTTTAGAGCTTGATCGTAACTATCTTGTATGGATGGTGACTAAGATGGATAACCTGAATACTGAACTCAAAGAGGCGATCGAGAAAGTGTTGGTTTCGTATCCGTAAATGGACTATTATAAAAATATAAAAGGATTTTTGAAGTATGCAAAGTAAATTTAATTTGACTGAGGATTTATTAAAACGAAGCGAAGAAGCAGACTCTTTAAAAAACTATCTTCTTAAAAGATATGAACAGATTCCTCTAAAACCATTTACATTAAATATTAATGCGGAATGGGGATATGGAAAAACATATTTTTTACAACAATTAGCCAATAAATTTGCGGTTGATGGACATCCTGTTGTCTATTTTGACGCGTGGAAAAATGACTATACGAAAGAGCCTTTGCTCGCTTTTATGTCAGAGTTAAATGGACAATTAGACGAATATTTAGATAAAAGAGAGCAGAAAGCAAAAAATATTTTAAAAAAGATTGCCGAGTTTTCATTACCAATTATTTTTTCAATTATTGCAAAACGCTTTACAGGATACAGCGTAGACCAACTTAATGAAATGCTATCTGAAGACAAAGAACTTGATAAAAATAAAGTTGAAAATCAAGTCTCAACTTTAGTAAGTAATATGACCAAAATAACACTTGAAGAACATTTTAGAACTAAAAATAGCATCAATGATTTTAAAGAGAATATGAAAAATCTTTTAACAAAAATTGAGAGTTATAAAAATAAAAAACTTCCGCTTTTTATCCTGATAGATGAATTAGACAGATGCCGACCAAATTATGCTATTGAACTTCTTGAAAATATCAAACATCTTTTTGATATTGAAGGTGTTTACTTTATCATTGCTACGGATTCAAGACAGTTGTCTCATTCCATCAATGCCGTCTATGGTGTCAATTTTGCATCCGAAAAATATTTGAAAAGATTTTTTGATTTAGAATACACACTAAAAACACCAGAGGTTTATGACTTTGCGTATTATCTTTTTAACCACTATAATTTGCTCAATCACGACAAATTCTTTGTTCCTTTTGAAGAAAATGAGTATAAAGAAAAAAATCTAAATATCGTTGCATTTGAGCTAATGGCACAGTTTTTTAAACTTGTACCCAGAGATATAGAACAAACGGTTTCCATGTTATCAACCATTTGTTTGACATGGAATGAGGAGCATAAAATCCACTTAATCTATATGTTATTTCTAATTATGCTAAAACATAAATCTAATAGTGATTTTGAAAAATATCTAACAAAATCAGACTGGATAACATCGGTAGATTGCCCCTTAAATGTGGATAAAACTATTGGGGTCAATCAACGTTATGTTATAGGAAATGAAGCTCGTAAAAATATATTGTTGACTAAGATAATTGAGCGGTATAGCAAGTTAGAAAATATTGCAATAAAAACATTTTTTAATATATATGATCGTTCAGAAAATCCAATAGAAAACAACATATATAATTTAATTGAAAATGAAAAAGGTATTACAAGCCGTCTTAGTTCAGAGGTATTAAAAAGTTCTATTCAAACCTATAAAGATAAAATTTTGCATTGTGGTCAATTTGATATTATCTCTAAGGCTAAATGAGTTTCACAAAACAAACGGAATAATTCTTTTTGTTTTTTGCCTATAGCTTTTATATTTACTAGACTCTACCATCCACAACATTTCCTCTTTTTGAGCTTTCAAAAAAAGCGTTACAACCAAAAGCACATAGACAAAAAGACTCAGCACAGAAGGCTTAGATACCACAACCCCAAACATCATCACAAGGACTGAAAAATACATAGGATGCCTGATGTAGCGGTAGGCTCCTGTGGTAATGAGTGAGGCGTTTTCTTTGATCTCGGGGGTGATGTTGAAGTTGCTAAGGGTGTTGCATTTTAGCGTATAGAGCCCAAAGCCACCGCCTAGGAAAACGATGAAGCAAGCAAAGCTACTTGGTGCATGCAAGCCGTGCTGTATGACGAGGAGCGCGATGAAGATGAATTGTAATGAGACTAAGAAGTAAGAGTATATTTTTGAAGTCATGATACATTATGCTCTACAAATGGGTCTAAAATACTTTTACATGTAAGCTATTTTTGTAACTCATGCACTCTTTCATCTCTTAGCTCCTCAAACGTAGGGAAGGGTGATTTTTCTTTACATGTAAGCTCATACCCTAAGTAGTCAAGGATTTGGAGTATTTTTTTGATGCCGACATCGGAGCTTGTGCCATTTTCAAGGGAGCTGATGGTGGCACGAGAGATGTTAAGGTCACGAGCAAGTTGTTCTTGCGATACTTTTTTTTCTTTGCGAAGTGTGGCGATGTAACTTCCAAACTCTCTTACGTCCATCATTATTCCTTGACTAATATTCTGTATATTTTATAATTTTATAAAGTAAATGTCAAATATATTAGTCAAATTATGGTTGTCAAATAGAAGAAATATTTTACATGTAAAGCCATTCTCCCTCACATACAAAATTAAAATAGTGTCATCAATAACCACGATAGAAAAGGTTTTGTGGCATATTTGACCTGAAGTTACGTAGAGCTTTTCTTTTAAGTTTGGTTGTGTTAGCATGAATGCAATGTTCCTTTATGGGAGGATCAAAAGAATGATTAAACATATTGAGCTATCCTTGCGAAAATGCGTTGCTCCCGAGTTTGTGTTTGGTGTAGATGCTCGAAAAATGGCGGGAAAATATGCCAAAAATTTAGGTATAAAAAAGGTTTTAATCGTTACCGATCCTGGCGTCATTCGCGCTGGTTGGGTTGAAGATGTTACGAAAGCATTGGAAGCGGAAAATATTTACTCGATACTCTTTGATGATGTCGTCCCCAATCCAAGAGATACCAATGTTTTAGCCGGTGTGAAGCTTTACCGTGAGCATAAATGCGATGGTATTGTGACCATTGGTGGTGGAAGTCCGATGGATTGCGCTAAAGGTATTGGCATTGTTGTTGCCAATATGGGCGACGTTTTAGCGTATGAAGGTGTCGATAAAATTCTCTACCCTTTGCCTCCCCTTATTTGTATTCCCACAACCGCAGGAACGGCAGCGGATGTTTCTCAATTTGCGATTATTAACGATATTAAACGGCATGTGAAGATTGCTATTATTAGTAAGTCTATCGTACCGGATGTTTCATTGATTGACCCTGAAACAACGATGAGTATGGATAAAGAACTCACCATCAACACTGGACTTGATGCGATGACCCATGCTGTTGAAGCGTATGTCTCCAATGCCAACTCGGCGATTACGGATTTATATGCTTTGGAAGCTATTTCGCTTTTAGCAAAAAATTTACCCCGTGTCGTTGAACAGCCTTTTGATATACAAGCGCGCGCTTCGGTGATGATGGCAAGTCTGCTTGCCGGTCTTGCTTTTTCCAATGCTTCGCTGGGTGTGATCCACGCGATAGCGCACTCTTTAGGAGGATGGCTTGATTTACCGCATGGGCTGTGCAATGCTATTTTACTGGAGCATGCGGTGGCATATAATTTTCCTCATGCGAAAGAGCGCTATCAAACGATTGCCTCCTATAAGGGTATGAAAGGTACTCCTAATTGCGATGAAATCGTACAGGATATCCATGAGTTTAAGCTCTCTCTTGGATTGACACAGCGTTTAGGTGCGCTAGGTGTTACCAAAGAGATCATTCCCCATCTTGCTTCGATGGCACTGCAAGATGCGTGCATTGTGACCAATCCCATTATGCCAAGCCAGCATGATGTTGAGGAGATTTTGATCCATGCCTTATGAGAACAGTGACGACTTACGCACTAAAATTATTGGCTTAGGGGAGAGTTCTGTTCGTAAAAGCTACTATCCACAGCTTCAAGATAGAATCGTGGAACTGGAGCGTTTTCATGGTCTTTTGGATCGTTCTAGGGAGTTAATTTTTTTAGTCGATGCAGAGAGTTTACGCATTATCGATACTAATGCCATTGTCTGTTCAACCTTTGAAGCATCCAAAGAGAGTTTAATGGGAAGTGAGCTTGTGCAGTGGTTTCCTCCTCATGTCATGGATGCTTTGAATGCTTTGTCTCAGGAGTGTGAACATTGTTCTATCGTTGAGACGATCATTGAAAATTCTTCGGGCGCAGTTCCCATGGAATTTGTACTGCAATATGTCAACTTTAGTGCGCAAAATTATTATGTCATTTTGGGTAAAGATATTTCTGAGCGCAAGCATGCAGAGTCTAAGATTCATACTTTAGCTTTTTATGACTCTCTAACTCACCTTCCCAATCGCCAACTGCTTCATGATCGTATGGCAATGGCTCTGGCTAAAAGCCAACGGCATCACAAAGTAGGTGCACTTTTGATGATAGATCTTGACAATTTTAAAGCGTTAAATGACACGAAAGGGCATCACATTGGGGATGAGCTCTTAATTCAGGTGGCAAGTAGGCTTCAAAGTGTTCTTCGCGATGGTGATACATTAGCACGTATGAGCGGTGATGAGTTTATTATTTTACTAGAAGGACTTCATGCTGAAGAAGACAAAGCAGCCTTGGAGGCTGAAAAGTTTGCGACACGCATCAAATATCTCCTAAATGAGCCCTACAATCTTTTAGGCTATGAACATACGTGTTCTTCGAGTATTGGTATTGCGCTGTTTAACGCTAGACCAAAAAGTAAAGAGACATTACTAAAGCAAGCCGATATTGCCATGTATCAAGCTAAAAAACTAGGGCGGAATCGTATCTGTTTTTATGACCCTGTGATGCAAGAGAATATTGAGCAAAAAACAACGATGGAGCATGAACTAAGAATTGCGCTTACACAAGATGAGTTGACGCTTTTTTACCAACCCCAAGTCAACTTAAAGGGTGAAATAGTGGGTGTTGAAGCACTGGTGAGATGGAATCATCCTCAAAAAGGACTCGTCCCTCCCAATGCGTTTATTCCACTAGCGGAAGAGACGGGACTGATTATTCCTGTGGGAATTTGGGTGCTCAATAAAGCATGCGACCAACTCAGCCAATGGATCAAAATGTATCCAGATCGACATTTACATGTATCGATTAATGTGAGCGTCAAACAGTTTCAAGAGGCCTCTTTTTACGACACGGTTGCTGAGGTTGTTGCAAAAAGTGGCGTAGAGACGGGGAAGGTAAAATTGGAGTTAACGGAGAGTTTAATTGTTGAGAATGTAAGTGAAACGATTGTGAAGATAGAATCACTCCGTTCCCTTGGCATCGGCTTTTCACTCGATGACTTTGGTACTGGGTACTCTTCGCTTTCTTATTTGAAACGATTGCCGTTGGATGAACTCAAAATCGACCAATCCTTTGTCCGTGACATTGGCAATGACAACAATGATGCGATGATTGTTAAGACCATTATAGAGATGGCACACAACTTTGATTTGGATGTGATTGCCGAAGGTGTTGAGGATCAAGAACAATTTAATTTTTTAGAAGAGAATGGCTGTACGTTGTTCCAAGGGTATTTTTTTGGAAAACCAATGCCTGCCAAAGAGATAGAACGCCTCTTTTTAGATACGTAACGCGTTACATGTAAAAAAATTCTCTAACAGACAAGGCTAAATTCTTTTAAAAGAGCACATTTTGAGAAGAGCACCACACCTTTAATCGATTTGTTTTCAGAGACGATGCGATTGTCTACCATGATGTCATGTAAAATGGCGTCTATTTTCTCTTCTTGTGGAAAGATTTGGTGGTTTAAGAGTTGTTTATAGGCATAGTTCTTGGCCTCTTCATAGGTATAAGTACGTTTCCATGTTGTTGGAAAATAGTGTACATTGTACGCGATAGAGGCTTTTTCTAAAGTGTGCAGAAACTCTTTAACTTCTACGCTTCGATTGGAATAGTGTTCGGGTGCGTTATGGGCTAAGAGTAAGAGATCAAGTAAGGTATTGTTTTCATATCTTTTCCATCCCACAAAGATGCCAAGAGACTTTGTGGCTTGAAGCATACAGTCAATGTCATAGGTAGAGCTGATCGCAGGCGTCATCGATGCAAGGACAATGTCAAAAGTTTGTGTACGTGAAAAGGTACTCCAGCTGTCATGTTGAAGGGTAATGAAGGCACCTACATCGCATTCTACACTTTTGTCATGGACGATTTTGAGCATATCATAAGAGATATCAAGTGCTGTGATATGAGCCTTTTTCTGTGCTAAAGGAATCGAAAAAGCACCCGTACCGCACCCAATGTCTAAGAGCGAATAATTTTCAAAAGAGATTCCATAACTCTCGATCCATTCAATAATATAATGAGCATCTTTGTTGATGGAAGCATCGTCTTGCTGTGGGTATTGTTTTGAAAAAGAGTTCCAAAGTGCTATATTTGAGCTCATGAAAAATCCTTAAAATCATTATATATTTAAAAATATAACGAAATTTACTTTAATGTCAAGACCTATAAAACAAACGGAATAATTCTTTTTGTCTTTTGCCTATAATTTTGATACTCACAAGACTGCTTTATCCACAACATCTCCTCTTTTTGTGCTTTCAAAAATAACGTTACAACTAAAAGCATATAGATAAAAAGACTGAGAATTGTAGGCTGAGACACCACAATCCCCAGCATCATCAAAAGGACTGAAAAATACATGGGATGCCTGATGTAGCGGTAGGCTCCTGTGGTAATGAGTGAGGCATTTTCTTTGATTTCGGGCGTGATGTTGAAATTGCCAAGTGGGTTGTGTCTTACCGTATAAAGTCCAAAGCCACAGCCTAGAAACAAAATGAATAAAGCAAAGTTACTGGGTATGTGCAAGCCATGTTTTATCAGTAAGATTGCGATGAAAATGAATTGTAACGATACTAAGAGGTAAGAGTAGGTTTGGCTCTTCATTTTAACTCTTTGCGTAAACATTTTAAAGCCCCAATTTCAGGTGTTGAGGCTTTACATGTAAAGATTATTTTTTCTCTTCTACGACTTTAGCAGGCGTGGCAGGTTTTTTAGCAGGTACAGCGATGATTTCGACATAACACTCGCTCCATTTTGCACTGTGCGCTTTGTCGATTTCTTCACTAAGATCGGCTTGGTGAACGGCTTCTGCATTTTCGCTTGTTTCACCAAAACGGCACTCAAACTCCCAAAAATGGAAGCCCTCAGGTGTTTTTTTCGCGCGTTCACGTTTAATGTATTTACGAATTTCATGTTTGATGGCATCTACAAGTCGGTCACTGTTTTTATTCTCAACTTGGAGGTGAAATATCTTTTTCAAGGCTTGCCTTTTAGATTTTATTTAAGTGTGACATTGTACTTTATTTCACCTTTGAGCGCGAATTTATTTAAATTCTGTTTTGTAGGCTTCATCAAGAATGGCCATAAAGGCAGGAGGATCCATATAACCTGTGTACCCTTCAAGAATGGTGTGGCGAGTGGGGGAGAGAATAGCATTGGCAGGGGTATATTTGGTATGCAAATCATCAGGCAAAGCAGGATCCATCTGATCAATAACAACCAAAACATATTTCTGGTCAATCTTGTTACGGTAGGTAGGATTATTGAAAACCTCTTTCGTCATTTGTTTGCAGTACGGGCAATTTTCACTGACAATATTGACAAGAATAAGCTTTTTTTCTTTAATCGCTTTGGCACTCTCTTCTTCTAAAAAACTGGCATGCAGTGTTGCCATACTGAACAATACGACACACAATACTCTAAGAAATGCGTACATGTTTTAACCTTTGTAATGAAAGATAATTGAACCAAAACTCTAACACAAGCTTGATAAAAGCATATTGAACTAGGGAAATAGGTATAGTTAAAGTGTTGATATGTTAAATTACACGCTATTTTAATGCCAAGGAATACTCAATCATGGCAAATATTCGTGAAATTTACCAATTAGGCTCTCCTGTTATCCGAAATATGGCCGCAAGAGTTGAGGATGCCTCTTCCCCTCAAATTCAAACACTCATTGATGATATGATCGTTACATGTAAAGACTCCCAAGGGGTGGGTATTGCTGCTCCTCAAGTGAATTGCTCTTTGGCGATTGTGATTATTGCCTCTGAACCGAGTGAGCGTTACCCTTCTGCGCCTCAGATGGAGCCAACCGCACTGATCAATCCCAAAATTATCTCACATTCCCACAAAATGCTTAAAGATTGGGAAGGGTGCCTGAGTCTTCCAGGAATCAGGGCGCAAGTGCCCCGTTACAGCGAAATCGAGGTTGCCTACACCGACAGAGATGGAAATGAACACCACGTCATCTACAGCGACTTTGTTGCACGTGTCTTTCAGCACGAATATGACCATCTCATCGGTAAAGTGTTTATCGATAGAGTAGAATCGACCCATGACATTGTGATGGAAAAAGAGTATCAACGCATCCTTGCACAGTAAACTATAAAACAGAAGGAGTAGGGTTTTGAAAACACGCATTTATTACGATGATACCGATGCAGGTGGCGTGGTTTACCATGCCAATTATCTTAAATTTTGTGAACGCTCTCGTAGTGATCTTTTTTATGAACATGGAAGAAGTCCTGCGGTAAATGGTGGGCATTTTGTGGTACGTCATCTTGAAGCAGATTTTTTAAAATCTGCCAAATTGGGTGATCTCATTGAGGTTAAAAATGAACTAATGGAGCTTAAAAATGCTTCATTGATTTTGAAGCAAGAAGTCTGGAAAGACGATGTAAAACTTTTTGCGATGACTTCCACCCTTGCGTATGTCAAAGAGGGAAAACCCTGTAAAATTGACGATGAAACAAAAGCTTTTTTTAAAGACCTTTTACTTTAAGGTCTTTGTACATTTGGGCTAAAAATATCTCTGGCATAAAAGAGTATGAATGCTAAGGTAAACGCGCCCAGAGTGACGATGCGAAAAAGAGTTTGTGCATCGTAATGATCCCAAATATAACCAGCCATAGTTAAAGAAATAAAGGTTGCCGTTCCAACACAGCCATAATAGATGCCATATGCGGAGGCTTTGAGCTCTTTGGGTGTGGTATCGGATATGATGGCTTTTGCTAAAGCATTAAAACCACCTGCAAAAAAGCCATAACATCCAAATCCAATCCATGCACCCATAGGGCTTTGCCATGTCATAAACCATGACGATAACCCAAAAGAGGCATACATAAAACTCAGCATCATGGGTTTGCCTAAGCGATCCGCCAGTTTCCCAATGGGAATGGCAAAGAGAGACTGTGTGAAATTATAAAGAGTGTAAGCTAAAGGTATCATCATGAGCGCAAGTCCATTATCGCCTGATTTTAAGACCATAAAAGAGTAATTCATTGCAATAAGGCTGAATGCCACTTGAAAGAGAACTAACCCATAAAATTGCTTTGAAAGTGAAAAGGGTCTAAATGAGCGAAAAGGAATAGGGGGCGTCCTGACATCCGATACAAACACAATCAAAATCAAGAGTGCTAGCATACCAGGAATAAAACTAAGGGCAAATACAAGCCTAAATGTCGTTTCACTCTCTCCATAGAAATGTAAAAGCAAAAATGCGGATAACGATCCTGCAATAGCCCCAGCACTATCCATCATTTTGTGAAAACCAAAGATAAAACCACTTCTCTGTGCTGGTGAAAAGGCAGAAATCAAGGCATCTCTTGGTGCACTTCTAACCCCTTTACCAAAACGGTCCCCCACGCGGACAATACCAACCATAAGGGCGCTACTTGCAAAATAGGCTAACGGCTTCACAAGATTTGAAAATCCATACCCTATGATTGTGAGCATTTTTCGGTGTCCCAATTTATCGGATAAAAATCCTGAAACTGCAATCAAAAGAGCAACACCCAGTTCTGCAAATCCTTCGATAATGCCAATATCAGATTTTGTGGTATGTAAAAATCGTTCCAAAAAAAGCGGTAAGAGGGGAAGTATCATCTCTGTCGCAAAATCAGTAAAAAAACTGTTCACACCTAACGCGATAATGTTTTTATTGATGTTTTCCATTATAGTATTCCAATTTAATGGTAAATGTTGTGTAAAAAACTGTTGAGACGATAAAAGATTAGAGCTTGGCACTCTGTTTTGTAAGAAGCTGCTACATTATATACGTAGTAGCTTCTTACAGAAAAAGGCTAATTTGCTCGAATGAACTCATTGCGACCTGGTTGGTACAATGAGGTATTGTAAGTGACTTGGTTGCCAGAGATATTCTCTTTAAAGGTTCTTGATATCTTTCCATCAAAGAATTGCTGGCAGAGATAATCGGCTCCAACTGAGGTTGAGTAATTGACCCAATCGTAAACAATATCATGTCCAAATAAAGCATTGATCTCTTCAAGTGAAGGAGGTGCTTTTTGGATGGAGTTGGCGATATACATTTGGTCACGATCTTCATACTGTGTTAGAGAAAGCAGTAAAGGGTTATAGTTGATCTGCGTTGAAAGCAGCATGTAGGGGTTAATACCGTTGGCACGAAGTTGTGAAGCAATCAGGCTGGATGTTACCAGTGGCGTATTGAGATAGAGTGTTGCGTTATTTAAAGAGCTATTCCCTTTAAAAAGTTGTTTATAGTTCATTTTAGAATTTTCGACACGTTTCTCGTAAAAGACATGATTGCTGTTTTTCTTAATCAGTCCATTGAGTTGATAGCTTAGGCTACTTCCATCCTCAAATGTTCCAACGCGATCATTTGCTTTTGTTGCCAATAGGGCAATTTGTTGGTCATAATCTATACCACCAAAGATAATGTTAGAGCCTGCACTTCGGACATTAGAACGATTGAGTGTCGGAATAAAGACAAAAGTGTCTTGAACATTGTTGGCAATGATTTGCGCACCATCCGCCGTTACTGGGGCTATGATGTAGTGGTATCCACCTGCTTTAATGTCAGAGAGCGCTTTAGCAATTGAATCTTCTCTTTCATCCCCTGTATTGAAAACATTGAGATCAAAATAGTAGTTTTTATACAATAAATATGCAATGACGGAGTTTACTGAAGTAATAGCATATTTTTTAATGGTTTTTTGAGGGACTAAAACAGCAATTTTAATGATAGTGCTGTCATCGTTTAGCGGTTTTGGCATAGAGGCGGCACGAACAGGTTCTAACGTTGCCACGGAGGTGTCGGTTTCTTGTGAGGATGTTGCTTCTTCTGAACTGATAGGTTGTTTTGGTTGTTCAACGGTTGTACTCGGTGTTGGCGTCGCCATTGCAATCGTGGTTGACGTAATTGTATTGTCAATTGTCACAGGGGCTGAAGAGGACTGCGCCTCTGTAATTTTTGAACTGCTAGAGGGGGTTGTCGTTTTTGCAAGCGGTTTTTCTGAGCCTGGGTACGTTGAAGTATTTTTTTGATTAGGAGCTTTTTTCATACTCGTTGATACATTGTAGGTACTGGGTGTGTAAGGCTCTGGGGCTTGGGTTGTACAGCCTGCAAAGATGAATAAACTGAGGGATAATGTCAACCAAAATCTCATAACATGCTCCTTATTTTTAGCATATCTGCATAAACCTCTTTTTTAGCGCTAGGGTTTCGCAGTAAAAAACTTGGGTGGAACGTGGGAATCAATTTGGCTTCACCAAAATTGAGCACAGTGCCACGTATTTTATCA
This sequence comes from Sulfurospirillum diekertiae, assembly GCF_002309535.1. Lineage (GTDB taxonomy): Bacteria > Campylobacterota > Campylobacteria > Campylobacterales > Sulfurospirillaceae > Sulfurospirillum > Sulfurospirillum diekertiae. The sequence goes on from NZ_CP023275.1 coordinate 1,172,047, forward strand.
ATGGGTGTATCATACTCTCCTGTGAGATGATGAAAACTGGTCGATCCAAGTGCGACGATAATTTGTGGTCGAATGGTTTGAATCTGTTGCATCACGTAAGGTTTGCAACAAGCGACTTCTTCAGGTGTTGGAACGCGATTATCCGGTGTTTTACACTTTAAAATCGTGGTGACATAGACATCTTCTTTGGGAATCAAAAGAACTTTTTCGATCATATTTGCAAGCAATTCGCCGCTTTTACCCGTAAAGAGCATTCCTGTTTCATCTTCGCTAACACCTGGATTATCGCCTATAAACATCACTTTGGCTTTCAGATTACCTGCACCAAAAATGACATTTTTACGACTTTTGGCAAGTGCACAAAGATGACATCCTGCGACACTACTTTTTAACTCTTCTAAATTCTGTGACAGGGCAGGTTGTATGCTCAACGAGAGCGGTCGATACTCTTGAAAGAATTCAAATCCAAGAGCTCTGTACTGGTATAAAAGTTTTAAAAGTCGTATCTTTTCAATGTGAGTCATTCTTATATGGTAGCCTAGCGGGAGTTAAAATATCCTTATTCGATGTCACAATACTCTAAAGAGGGGATGTCTGGCTTTTGCAAATGGTGGTTATTGGCAATAAAAAGATTTTTGAGGTTTGTTAGCTTTTGAATGGAGTTTGGAAGAGTATCTAAGAGGTTTTCTTCAATATCTAATTCATAAAGATGCGATAGGTTTCCGATGCATTCAGGAAGGCTTTTGAGACGGTTAGCACTGAGGTCTAATGAGGTGAGTTTTTCAAGTTTACATAATGTACTAGGAACGTGCTCAAGTAAGTTGTTTTCCAAAGAGAGAATTTGTAAATCTTCTAATTTAGAAAGATCAAAATCAATGGAAGCAATGTGATTGGAGGCAAGATTGAGTTTAACCAACATATCGTGGGCTTCTAAGGAAGGAAGATTTTGTAAAAGATTTCCTTCTAAAATAAGGGTTTCAAGCTCTTTGATTTCACCGAGAGACTGAGGCAATGTGGTGAGTTTATTAAATGAAAGATCCAAATAATAGAGGGATTGCATTGAGCTAAAGACTTCAGGCAAAGACTCAAAATAATTGGTATCCAAGCTTACATGTAAAAGTTTTTTGAGGTTTTTAAAGGCAACATCAAGGTGACTTAAACGGTTGACGGCAAGGGTAAGTCTCGTCAGTTTAGACAGATTATAAAAACTGTGTGGCAGGGAGGTCAGTTGATTCCCATTGAGATTTAAAATGACTAAAGAACTTAGCTCTCCAAAATTTTCAGGTAGGCTTTGCAATAGGTTATTTTCGCACTGTAAATTACGAAGATTTTTAAGGGTGCAAATGCTTTGTGGAAGCTCTGTGAGTCTATTACCTGAAATTTTGAGTATGCTAAGGTTTTGAAGTGCCTTAATGCTTTCAGGCAGACTTTTGAGCTTTTTTCGACTGAGATCAAGAGTCGTGAGGCTTTCCAGTTTTGAGAGTTCACGGGGCAAAGTGTGCTCCAAGCCTTGGGATTTGATCCAATGTGCAAAATCGCGAATACTCTCACTCATCATTCTCTCCTTGCTCAAATCTACTATTCTTTTGATCAATTAAAAAGGCAATCTCTTCGTAATCAATTTCACCGAATTCTACCATATTAAAGAGTGCCATCAAAGGTCTTCTACAGCAAGTTTGATTACAACCCGTGACGAGTTTTTTGGCTTTTTTATAGGGTAGTGTAGTAGATCTAAAAATATCAATAGCGTCTTGAATGGTTTTTTGACCGCATTCACAGATGATTTTAGAGGCATATTCTTCCATTAATTTATCCAGCTTTTGAAGCGATATAGAGCGCTCTTAGCTCCTTTTTGTTGAGAACTTTTTTACGATTGGTGACCATTTCACGCACTTGTGGAAGCATTTTATTGATGACTTCATTTTCGGGTTCATACCCCATCGCACGAAGATGAAAGAGAAGTGTTGAACTGCCTGAATGTTTTCCAATAGGATAACTTCGTGTCATTCCGACACTTTGAGGTGAAAAGGCTTCATAAGCTTTATCGTGCTTAATCATGCCATTGACATGAATACCCGATTCATGTGAAAAGATATTTTTACCGACAATCGGCATCGTAGCAGAGATACTTTGGTTGGACGCTTTTTCAACCAACTGCACGACATGTTTCAGTGCATCGGGGTTAATCACACGCTCTTCGCCAAAAAGATGAGCCAGGCTCATTAGAACCTGCTCAAAGCTCGCATTTCCAGCGCGTTCACCGAGTCCAATGACGGTTGTATTGACACTGAGCGCTCCTGCTTCGAGTCCACTGATAGCATTAGCGGTTGCCATACCAAAGTCATTGTGCGTGTGCATTTCGATCTCTAAAAGATTGAGGCCTGTGAGGTAGGAAATATGCTCGTAAATTTGATGAGGACGCATAATGCCCACCGTGTCACAGTAACGGAAACGATTGGCTCCTAGACTGGTTCCTAACTCCATGACCTCTTTCAAAAAGCCTCTATCTGCTCTAGAGCTATCTTCGCCCCCAATGCAGGCAAAAAGACCCTCAGATTTGCTTACATGTAAAACCTCTTCAAGGTTTTTTAAAAGGCGTGCTTTATCGCCTCCAAATTTTGCTTCAATGAGAATGTCTGATACGGGAATAGAGAGATCAACTGCTTTAAGTCCACAAGAGAGTGATGCTTCTAAATCACTCATCGTGGCACGATTCCAACTCATAATGCGAAGAGGCAGATCAAGGGCAAGGATTTCTTTGATATCCGCTTGCTCTTTTGCACCCATCGCTGGAATACCCACTTCAAGCTCATCGGCACCTGCAAGATAAAGTGCCGATGCGATGGCGATTTTTTCATCGGTGTTAAAGGCAACGTAAGGTGCTTGTTCACCATCTCTAAGTGTGGTATCGTTGATAATCATCATTTTTTCCTTCATTCATAAGCACCAAGGGTGCGTGGGCTTTCTGCCGAAGAAAACTAAGCGTTAGCGTAGCTTTTAGAACTTTGCCCTAAAAGCGTGTCACTTAATTAAGAAGCAGCAAAAAAGTGCTTACGCACACCTTTTAGAACAGAAATCTCAATCGGCTCATCCGCAAAACTCTCATCACACGTAAGGTGAATGCTCTCTAGCTCTTTTTGTGGGCATTCGCCAATTTTTTGGGTCAAGAGAAGATGGCAATCGGAGAGGGCATTTTTGATCTCTTCGATGGGATAGGTTCCATTGCAGTTCTCTTTCCCCATACAGTAAGAATTTTCAACTTTACGGTGCATAATAAATTTAATTGCTTTATCACCAGCTTCGTAGATCAAAAACTCTTTCGCACTCCCAAAATGGTCGTTAATGAGCCCATTTCCACGAGTGGTAACGGCGACAAGCATCGTATCGCCAGTAGAGCTAAGCTCATCTTTATTTGTCGCATCTTCTTGAGTGATTTTGCCATTGGCGGCACGTAATGCTCTTCTCCATGTTTCGATGTTTTCATGTGTTTTCATACGTTGGTTAAGGTTGTAATGATGAGAAAGTTCTGCAAAACTTTTGTCAGCGAAACTCTCTTTGAAAAATTCATCGCTACGATCTTCACCCAGCAAACCAACCGCGTCAGCTCTGCATTGGCGACAATGGCGCATCAATTTTACATTGATATCACAGGCTTCTTGCGCTTTCATCAGTTGTTTATGACTTGCACTTGGTACGCCATCTAGTCCAAATTTGGTACCGTATTCTGGTTTTGAGATGATTGGCATGACGTTTTGAATGAAAACACCGAGCTCTTTGACTTTCTTAGCAACAAGCGGAAGATGCTCATCGTTGATACCTGGAATTAAGACGGAATTGACTTTGACAAGAATACCTCGCTCAACCAACATTTGAATGCCAAGAAGCTGTTTTTCAAGCAGCAGTTTAGCCCCTTCAACACCTCGGTGTTTTTTGTGTTCGTAAAAAACCCACGGATAGATTTTAGAGCCGATTTCACCTGTTTCATCAACAGAGTTAAGGGTCACAGTCACATGCTCAATATTATATTTTGCAATCTCATCAATATGCTTATGAATCATCAAACCATTGGTTGAAAGACAGAGTTTGATGTCAGGCGCGTATTTTTTTAAAAGGGCAAATGTCTCGAACGTTTGCTTAGGATTGGCAAGTCCATCCCCTGGTCCTGCAATGCCCACGACGCTGAGTTGTTGAATAAGTCCGCCTACATGTAAGACTTTTTTCACCGCCTCTTCGGGGCTTAGTTTATAGCTCGTAACACCGGGACGACTTTCATTTGAACAGTCGTACTTACGGTTACAGTAGTTGCATTGGATATTACATGCAGGAGCTACTGCAACATGGATACGCGCATAATGTTGGTGGGCATCTTGGCTATAACAAGGGTGGTTGTTAATCTTTTGCATGATGCTAGCATGAAGTTCATTTTGTGTGTTAGTGGATGATGTGCAAGAACAACTCATGTGCGATCCTTTAGAATTTCTTTACTCTAAAGTTTGCACAAAGTGTTCCTTGGAAAGTAAAAAACGAGTCTTTAAATGTAAGAAGACTTGCCTAATCTTTTAGTTCAAAATAAATAGCACGGATTCTTTCAATATTTTCACTAAAAAGGTCAATTAAGGTAGGGTCAAAATGTGTTCCTCTATTTTTTTTGAGAAATTCATATGCCTCTTCAAAACTCCAAGCGGTTTTATAGGTACGTACTGAAATAAGCGCATCAAACACATCGGCGATAGCGACAATTCTACCAAAAATAGAAATTTCTTCACCTTTTTTACCCAGTGGATAGCCCGTTCCATCCCATTTTTCATGATGTTCTAGTGCAATGAGTGCGGCAGCTTTAAGGTATTCGTTTTCGTTGTCGAATAAAAGGTCATAACCTATTTGTGTATGTGTTTTGACGATCTCAAATTCTTCTTTACTGAGTCTATCAGGTTTAAGCAAGATTGTATCCGTGATGCCAATTTTACCTACATCATGCATGGGAGCAGCGAGTTCAATTTTATAAATGTCATCATGATTTAAATCCATTTCTTCGGCTAAGAGCGCGCTATAGAGTCCTACACGTTTAGTGTGTTTAGATGTCTCTTGGTCTTTAAATTCTGCAACAGAAGCGAGTTTGTTGATAATCTTCGTTTGAGTATCGCGTAGTTTGTCATATAAAATGGCATTTTCAATGGCAGAAGCGGCGTAATTAGAGATAAGAAGTAAAAGTTCAGCATCAACGTTGGTAAAAAAGCCTTCTTTTTTATTGAGCGCTTGAAAAACACCAATGGTGTTTTCTTGATTGTCAAGTAAGGGAACAGCAAGAATAGTGTGTGTCAAATAGCCCGTGGCTTTATCGACATCAGGGTTAAAACGATAGTCATTGTAAGCATCCACAACAATTTGTGTCTCTTTTGAAAGGGCAGAATACCCTGCGACACCTTTTTGCGTACTGATATGAATGGGATGAACTTCATGTGCCACTTTTGACCAGAGTTCTTCTTTCTCTTTATTGTAAACAAAAATAGAACAACGATCAGCTTGTAGGATGTCCCGTGCAAAATTTGCCATGGACTCTAAAACATCGTTCAAGCTTCTTGTTTTGTTAATGACTTTACCAAACTCCAATAAAATAGCAAGTTGTTTTTCCGCTGAATTCATAGTTTTCTCTTACGTGGAAGGATGTAATCGTATTATAACCAAGTTTTCATATTCTTGTAGGCAAAATTATGAGCTTTATGTATAATACAGAATCAGAAAAGTTTGGAGTAAGAATTCAAATGCAAAAAAAAATTAAAGTTCTTTTAATCGAAGACAATTATGAAGAAGCGACTCAAGTAGCTCAATATTTGGAGAGTGTGGGTTTTGAATTGGATATTTCAGAAACAGCAGTTGATGGGCTTTTGAAGCTTTCGGCACAGCATTATGATCTTCTGCTTCTCGACCTTAGCCTGCCTGATTTTAGCGGTTTTGAGGTGATTAAACAGATTAATAATCGAACAAGTATTCCTATTATCGTATTAAGTGCCCATTCTGATTTAGAAGCGAAAGTACAAGCCTTTCGTTTTGGGGTAGATGACTATTTATGTAAGCCATTTATGCTTGAAGAGTTAGAAGTGCGTATGTGGGCAATTTTAAAACGTTGTTCCATGATCAAACTGGAATACAATAAAAATAATCTTGCCATTGATTACAATAGCCAAACAATTTTACTCAATCAAAAACCACTCTCTCTGACAGCAATAGAATATAAAATACTTTCTTTCCTCATAGAAAACAAAAATAGGGTGGTTTATCGCAATGTTTTAGCGATTCATCTCTCTTCTTTAAGTTCTCCACAATCTTTGAATTATCATATTCAAAATATTCGTAAAAAGCTTGATGATGACCCAAAAAAGCCAAAATACATTATGACAGAGTATGGAACAGGCTATCGTTTAGTCTTGTAAAACGCTCATTTCCTAATAATCCTCATACAAAACTTATAATAAACCATTTCTTTGGTGTATAATCAAAGAATTGATCCAAGATGATGAGGAAAATGATGGAAGCATCAGCAATGGAGGACCTAAGATCTCGTTGTAAAAATGTGAAGATTTTATATGTTGAAGACGATGAAGTTACTCGAAAATACACCCAGTCTATTTTAAGCGAATTTTTTGATTGCATTGATGTTGCGAGTGATGGGAAAAGTGCTTATGATATGTTTTTTGATGCAGAAATTGCTCTACCTCACTTAGGTATTTCACAAGAACACCAAATACAAAAATACGACCTCCTTATTACGGATCTGAAACTACCCAGATTAGATGGTATTTCTTTAATCACTAAAATTCGTAAATTTTGTAAAGAGACGGCTATCATTGTCACATCAGCCCATAATGATGTGGAATTTTTAATTGAAACAATTCGTTTGGGGGTCGATGGTTATATTTTAAAGCCTATTGAACTTGATCAGTTTTTCGATTCTTTGAGCTCTACTGTGGAAAAAATCCTTCTCAAAGCAGAATATCGCGCGTATACGAATGATTTAAAGAACACAATAGTATTGCAAAAAAGTGCCCTTGAAGAACAACTGCATACGGATGCACTCACAAAGCTTCCAAACAAATATACCTTGGATCGTATTTTAGAACAGATACAGCCCTCTGAAGTTCCCACGTTATTTTTGATGAATATTGATAATTTTACAAATTACAATAAGCTCTATGGCATTGAAGTAGGCAATCAAATTTTAAAAGAGTTTTCCCACCATTTTAAAGAAGTTGCGACATCCCTTTGTTACGATGCTTTTCGTATCTCTTCTAATGAATTTGCGATGTTCTGTTTGAACACACAGCTTGATCCTGAAAAAATCTATGAAGATATTGCCCAAACACTTGACATTTTAAATGGTATCGAGATAAAAGTCGAAGGCCTTATTGAAAAAATATTGGTTCATATCTCCATGGGTGTAACGTTTGACCAAGAAAATCTTTTTAAAAAAGCGTTTACTGCTCTTGATTTTGCCAAGCAAACAAATAAAGCTTTTGTTGTTTATACGAGCAATTTAGATGAGACGGAATCGTTAGCCAATGATTTTTATTGGCAAGATGTGATTGCAGACACGCTCAATAAAGACAATATTGTTCCTTTTTTTCAGCCTATTTGCGACAAAGAGAGGGGAATTATTAAATATGAAGCGCTGATTCGTATCAAAACCAAAGACAAATTTGATCAAGATCAGTATGTCTCACCTTATTATTTTTTAGACATTTCACGTCGAACGAAACAATATGATAGTTTAAGTTATAGAATGATCGAAAAAGTATTTGCGATGATGGTGTTATACCCAGATATGACATTTTCGATTAACCTTAGTTTCAGAGATATGCTCAACAAAGAAGTACGTGATTTTATGCGATCTAAAATTCTTGAGTTCAGAAAAAAAAGCAGAGCGGTTCATCTTGTTTTTGAAGTGGTTGAGAGTGAAAAGGTAACGGACTATACAACCATTATAAATTTTCTACACTATATTAAGTACGATGATGCACCGATTGCGATTGACGATTTTGGTACAGGTTATTCCAACTTTTCACATTTATTGGAATTAAATCCAGTCTATCTCAAAATTGACGGTAGTTTGGTTAAATATCTCGATACCGACATGAAGTCATTGAAGCTTGTTAAGGGCATCGTTTCCTTTGCTAAAGCTTTACATGTAAAGACGATTGCGGAGTACGTGCATAAAAAAGAGATCTTTGATCTTTTAGTCGAAATGGGTGTGGATGAGTTTCAAGGTTATTTTATTGGCGAGCCATATTTGGAGTTGCAATGATCTCTCTAACTCCATTTAATATCCTTTTATTACTAGCGTTAATCCTGTTTATTGGACTTATGTGGATTTATTTGCTTTTAAAACAGCATCAAAAATTTAAACAGCTGATTGATTTTGCGATTGAAGGGTTGGTGCTTTCTCATAAGGGGCGTATTGTTGAAATCAATGATCAAGCTTTAAAGCTCTTTAGAGGAGAAAATAAAGAAGAGATCCTTGGTCGATTAATGGTCGATTTTGTAGCCTCTGCATCCAAAGAGCAGATACGCGAAAAATCAATGCAGAATACCCCTATGTATGAGTGTATGCTTCTACGCAAAGATGGAAGTTCTTTCCCTGCATTGGTCAAAGGCTCCATCGTTCACAGTATGGGAAAAACCATGCGAATTTCCGCCATTATTGACCTTAGTGAGCTTAAAGAAGCTCAGTATGCACTCCAAGCGCTCAATAGTACCTTGGAAACTCAAGTTCAAGCACAAATTGAAAAAAATCGACAGCAGGAGATGATGCTTTTTCAACAGTCACGTCATGCGCAAATGGGTGAGATGATTAGCATGATTGCTCACCAATGGCGACAACCTCTCAATGTACTCTCCCTTCTAGCACAAAATATTGCTTTCAAATATAAACTTCAAAAACTTGACGATACCATCATGGATGAGTTTAAAGAGGACTCTATGCGCCAGATTTTGCAGATGTCAAAAACCATTGATGATTTTAGGGATTTTTTTAAACCCGATAAATCTCAGAAAGTTTTTGATGTTAAACAACAGCTTGCACATACGGTTGAAATGGTGAAACCTATTGTTTCGGCACATGGTATTGAGCTCTCTTTTGTCGCCGAAGAAGGTTTACATGTAAAGAGTTTTCCCAATGAGTTTGGTCAGTCGATCATCAACATCTTTAACAATGCTAAAGACGTTCTTTTAGAGAGTTGCGGTGATCATACAAAGCAGATTATTGTTGAGGCAAAAAGAGAGGAATCTGACACGATTATTGTTTCAATAGAAGACAATGGTGGCGGTATTGATACGCTTGTGATGCCTTACATTTTTGAACCTTATTTCTCCACAAAAGGTTCACAAAATGGGACGGGGCTTGGACTTTATATGACTAAAATTATTGTTGAAGAGCATATGAATGGACGTATTCGTGTGGCAAATACTGCCTCAGGTGCGCGATTTGAAATTATATTGCAGGGATTGGTATCATGAAGTTGAATGATCTGAAAGAGGTTCGTCCTTTGATTGTGGAAGATGAACACAATGTTTTAGACTCTTTATTCTCCGTTTTTAATACAGTGTTTGATGAGTTTTATACGGCTCGAAATGGTGAAGAGGGATTGTATCGGTTTTATAAAGATGCTCCTGATATTATTATTACGGACCTACAAATGCCTTTTATGAGTGGATTTCGTATGCTCAATCGCATTCGCATTGAAAATCCAACAATTCCAATCATTATTACATCAGCATATAGTAGTCAAGATCAACGTGAACAAGCTGAAAAATTAGGCGTAAATGGTTATTTGGTAAAGCCCTATGATATGGATATGTTATTTGCAAAAATTGATGAATGCTGTTGTAACTCTACTTTAGGCAAGATCGATCTCGACCAATTTTCCGTTTAAAATCTCAGCAAATTCGACCCCAAACTGGTAACATTCTTCAAGTTCGGATTGACTTGGGATCAGTTTTATTTTAAGCGGTGTAAGTGGTGGTACACGAAGTTTAAGGGATTTAAGACGGGCTAGAATATGGTCGACCGCTTCGCCACTCCATCCATACGATCCAAACGCTCCGGCACATTTACCTTGTTTTTCTAAAAACATCAAACACGAAAGCAAGTCCCAAACAGGTTTGGGGGCATCGGCATTGATGGTGGGTGTGCCGATTAAAAAGCCGTCACTCTCTTCTAAAATCGCTATCATATTTTGTGATTCGATAGAGGCAAGATCATACATATTGGCGACCACACCCTCTATACTTTCACACCCCTCAAAAATGGCTTGTGCCATCTCTTGGGTATTTTTATAACTGGTAAGGTAAAAAATAGAGAGTATTTTTTTGCCACTACCTTTATTCGTGTCAACTTTATGGCTCCATTGTTTATACGCATCAATATATTGATATGGATTTTCGCGTAATATTGGACCATGAAGAGGTGCAATCAGTTCAATTTCAAAACGTTCGTAGAGTTTTAGTGCACTTCTGACATAGCTTTGAAATGGGCGCATAATATGGTCATAGTAGTATTGAAATGCGTATGAAAAGTCACCTACTTTATTGTTGAAAAGGCGTTTATCATAATAGTGTGAACCAAAAACATCCCCACTAAAAAGTAGCTTGTCTTCCTGTACGTAACTGCTCATGGTCTCTGGCCAATGCAGATAGGGTGTCGTGAGAAACGTAATGGTCTTGCCTCCAAGACTAAGCTGTTTATTGGTCCAAATTGTTTCAAAATTGATCTCTTCGCTGTTGGTAAGCGCTTTAAGCATCGTTGTGGCTTGAGGGGAAATAAGCACTTTGGCGTGCGGTGCTCTTCGGATGAGTTCTGGCAGCGCCCCTGAGTGATCAGGCTCAATGTGATGGATAATGACATATTTGATTTCATCATAGGAACACAGTGCTTCTACATGGCGGAAGAAATCATCTTGAAACTCTTTTTTAACGGTATCAACAATAATGACACCCTCAGCAGTTTTAATGAGATACGCATTATAACTAGAACCATTGGCGGTTCGCATGACGATGTCAAACGTTCGAATATCGGGATCAAATACACCTATAAAATAGATGTCCTTAGCTATGGTTATGGGGTGATGGTGCATGGAGAAACCTTTGCATCCAAAGAGGCGGATTGCTATTTTTTAATGTGAGTAGGGTGTTTAACAGGGTATCAATGCGCTCATTTTCTTTCTCAGACTTCAGTACAAAGATACCAGAGCCTTTCACCATTAAAGAAGCGCGCGGTCCAATATGTGAAGCGCACAAAATGTTAGCATCTTCTAAGCATTCAATTTTATAAGCTAGTTTATCGCCTTCTTCAGTGAGTTCATTGGGTGATTCGAGTGCTCTTAAAAAAACAAACGACTCTTCTTGAAGCTCATAGAGATAAAAGCATTTGCACCAGCCAAAATGGTCATTGACATGGATGTTGTCCGTGGATGCAAATGCTATTTTCATCGCTTATTCCGCTACTGGAGTGTGTGCTTGGCGATTAGCAATCGAGATCGCTTCACGGTAAGGTTTAGGAGAAACTTCTGGGAACATGATGCCATTTTTCTTATGCTCACGAATGTTGTAGATGCCACTCTCATGACCTGCAACATAATAGGCATTGTATTCAGCAGTGTAGGGCATATCCCATACAATTGCACCTTCGGTTGGACAGGCATCTGCACATTTTGGCATCGTGCCATCAGAACATTCAATGCATTTTTCTGGTTTAACATAAGTGTTGTCACCATTGACCGGTGAGTCGCTTGCACTGACAATAGCGGTTGCGGGACACTCATCAATACAACTGTCACAGTTGATACAAAGTTCTGTAATTTTTACTGCCATGGTAAATCCTTTTGATGGGAATGGATTAGTAACTCTAAAAAACCTTGCTTGAATGTACCCACGATGTGAAAAGGGCTTGATCGCATCGTGGGTGTTGAGTAAGGGTTTTTAAAGGTACACACCCCTTTTTATGCAAGAGCTGTTCCGTTAAAGATTTTTTTTAAATACAACACGAAGTTTTTTTCTTTATGTGGTATTTTTTTGTTTAGAAACTGCATTAAGAGTTTTGTTTCAGGGCTACTGTAAAAAGGTGCAATGTAAAAACTCTAAATGGAATGGATTGTGCAAATCTATGACTATGGTAAATAGAAAACTGATCAAGGATTTGTTAAACGAGAGTGCTTGTTCTCATAACAAAACCAAAAAAGCGAGCTGTGATAAACCGAAACCTGGAGCGACGAGCGGAGGGTGTGCGTTTGAGGGAGCGCAAATATCACTCTTTCCTTATGCGGATGCTGTGCATTTGGTGCATGGCCCCGACACTTGTCTTGGCGCTTCATGGGAAACCAGAGCAACGCTTACAAGCTATGAAGGTGAAAACAACACACCACTGGGCTATTGCACGAATGTCAGCACCCAAGACATCATTTTTGGTGGTGACAAAAAGCTTTCAGATGCTCTCTCTTACATCGTAGAGCATAAAAAACCTAAGGCGATTTTTGTCTATGAAACGTGTGTCACAGCGATGATCGGGGATAATATTGACTTTACATGTAAAACCGCAGAAGAGCTGTTTCACATTCCCATCGTGCCTGTGCACGCCCCTGGTTTTGTGGGCAGTAAAAACTTAGGATCACGCCTTGCCGGTGAAGCGGTGTTGGACGCTCTTGTAGGTACGCGTGAGCCTGAAGAGATTCATCCTTTTGGCATTAACTTGATCGGTGATTATAATGTGACGGGCGATATGTGGCAATATAAGCCTCTTTTGGAGCGTATTGGCATCAAAGTTGTTTCCTCTCTTTCAGGTGATGGCAGAATAGAGCAGATCCAAACGGCGCATACGGCAAAGCTGAATGTCATCGTCTGTGCAAAGTCGTTGGTGACGTTGTGTCGTAAAATGCAAGAGCGCTACAATATCCCTTATGTGAGTGTCTCCTTTTATGGAAAGCGTGACACGTCCAATGCGATTCGCTCCATCGTCAATGCGTTTGGCGATGCGGAATTGATTGCAAAAGCGGAAACGATCATTGCTGAAGAAGAGGCGAAATTGGAAACGCGTTTGAAGCTGTACCATCCGATGCTCAAAGGTAAAAAAGCGATTTTAAACACAGGTGGAAATAAGTCATGGTCGATCGCCTCAGCACTTCAAGACATTGGCATCGAAGTGGTCGCCACCTGTGTGCAAAAAGCTACGGAAGAGGATGTAGCGATAGCGAGTGAATATGTGCCTATTTTATTTAAAGCACCCGGTGTCGATCAGCCTCGTTTGATTGATGAGCATAAAGTCGACATTTTACTTGCGGGTGGGCGTAGTCTTTACACGGCGATTAAAAAGCGCATTGCCTTTGTCGATGTCAATCAAGAGAAGAAAGTAAGTTACGGTGCATACGGTGGGCTTGAAAACCTCGCCATTGATGTCTGTGCTGCCCTTTCAAACCCTGTCTTTAAACTGGTTGGAAAACAAGCGCCGTGGGACGCGGCATAAATAAATGAGGAGGAAAACATGAGCTTTATTAACCCCAAAGAGATGAAAACAACCACGATGAAGCCTTTACATGTAAACCCTCTTAAGCTCTCACAACCGATGGGTGCGACACTTGCCTTTTTGGGCATTAAAAACTGTATGCCTCTGATGCATGGGGCGCAAGGGTGTGCATCATTTACGAAAGTACTGTTTACACGACACTTTAACGACCCGATCGCCATTCAAACCACTGCTGTTAATGATATAACCGCCGTCATTGATGGAGGCGATAAAGGCATCTCCGAAGCGGTGGAAAACATCACCAAAAAAGTAACGCCTGATTTGGTCGGACTTTTTACGACAGGCATGACGGAAACCAAAGGCGATGATATTAAGGGTGCAACGCTTCTTTTAAAAGAGAAGCAAAAAATGGTGTATGTGCATACGCCCGATTTTGAAGGTGGGCTTGAGAGCGGTTGGAGCTTGAGTATCCAAAACATTATTACTCAGCTCATTGAGCCAACCACGCATGTTCGAAAAGATAAAGTCCTTTTTGTCCCCAATGTCAACTTTAGTCCCATTGAAGTTGAAAAACTCAAAGAAGCGTTGGAACTTCTGGACTTGGAAGTCTATGCGCTTCCTGATCTTAGCGATTCCCTTGATGGTCATCTCGGTGTCAAACAAGGTGCGCTCAGCAGTGGAGGTATTAGCGTTTCAGACATTGAAAAACTGGGTGATGCGGGTGCTGTCATCACCATAGGGCGTTCGGTTAAAAAATGCGGAGAACTTTTTTATGAAAAATTTCCACAAAGTACCCATCTGCATTTTGATAGCCTTATGGGCTTAGAAGCAAGTGATGAGTTTTATGCCAAACTGTTTGAATTCTTAGAGTGTAAAAGTGTGCCCAGTGTGGTCAAACGTTGGCGTGCTCGCTTGCAAGATGTGCTCTTAGATACGCATTTTACCTTGGGAAAAGCAAAAATTCTTATCGCCGATGAACCTGATAGTGCTTATGCCATCTCTAAAGCTTTAAAAGAAGCGGGTGGTTCGTGTGAGGCATATATTGCACAACGCAGTGAGGTGCAAGAAGCCTTTACATGTAAAGTTTCCATTGGCGATTTGGAAGAGGTGGAAAAAGTCCTTCCTACTATGGATCTGCTCATTACCAACTACCATGGTGAGCGTCTAGCCCATAAACACCACAAAGAACTGCTCATTCGAGGTTTCCCCAATTATGAGCAAGTCGGTATTGGACTACGCCATAACATATTATATGAAGGCAGTTGTGCTTTTTTATGCGAAGTAACCAATCTATTAGTCCATCATTAACGAACTTCAATACTTTCAATAGGGCACATTTTGTGCCCAACTCATAATTTCCTTTATCTTTTTTTACTCTATTAAACTTCTTTTCGCAATCAATTTAGAAGTAATTTGGAGTTTTTAATACCCTTTTTGATTCATATTGTGAAAGAATCAATACTTTTTTCGTCAAAAGCAATGATATTTCACATATCTCACATTAAATCTCACATTTAGTTATTAAAATTAAGTTAGAAATAAAAAACACTATTTCAAAAAGGAGTAATACAATGAGTAAAGAGACGATGTCAAGAAGAGACGCTCTAAAGTTGGGCGTAGTTGGGGCAGGTGCAGCCATGTTAAGTGCAGCCAATGCAATGGCAGCAGCACCAACTGAAAAAGATGTCAAATTTGATGAAGAGTACGATGTTATCATCATTGGTTCTGGCTTTGCGGGTCTCGCAGCAGCAGCTAAATCAGCAGAACGTGGTTATAAAGTATTGATTCTTGAAAAAATGGGTCGTGTTGGTGGTAATTCAGCTATTAATGGTGGTGCGTTTGCCGTTCCAATGAATAGAGATCAAAAACAATTTGGTATTGAAGATTCTAAAGCGCTTTTTATTAAAGATGCTTTAAAAGCAGGACTTGGTATTAACCACGTAGAAATGCTGGAGCTAATTGCAGATCGAGCGCAAGAGACATTTGACTTTGCCGTAAAATGTGGTGCAAAATTCCAAACAGGTAAAAAACCAACATGGTTTGGTGGTCATTCAGTGCCTAGAACTATTGTTACTGAAAATATGAGTGGCTCAGGCATTATTCAACCAATGGCAGCATTTGTCGAAAAACTTCCCGGTTGTAAAATGGTAACACGCGCAAAAATGGATGATTTTGTGATGAGTAATGATGGTACAACGGTTATCGGTGTAACTGCGCGTATTAATTACCGTTTTGATAATAAACTTCACAATGATGACATTGAAAACAAGACAGGTGAGAAAAAAGCTTATCGCGCTAAAAAAGGTGTTGTTTTAGCAAGTGGAGGTTTTTCTATGGATAGAGACTTTAGACAACTTCAAGACCCACGTATGACACCCGATATGGATGCAACAAACCATGATGGTGCAACGGCTGGAGCACTTTTAAAAGCTTTCCAAATTGGAGCACTTCCTGTACATATTAGTTGGATTCAAGAAGGACCATGGGCAAGTCCAGATGAGAGAGGTTTTGGTGTAGCACCACTCTTAACACAACAAGGTTTATTCAAATTTGGTGTTGCAGTTGATGTTAGAAATGGTAAACGATTCATGAATGAGATGGCTGATCGTAAAACACGAGCGGATGCTGAGTATGTTATCTTAAGGGAAGCGCCAAAAATGTATCCGGTAGCCATTGGTACGTACAATACATTTGAAGAGCAAATTTATGCAGCGATCGATAAAGGTCTACAAGGTGGCGTTATGAAGAAATTCGATACGCTTGACGCTCTTGCTGCAAACTATAAAATTCCAGCAGATGCACTTAAGGCAACGATTAAAAAATATAATGAAGATGTCAAAAATAGTGTTGAGGATGAGTTTAAAAAACCAACACTTAAAGGTGACTCTCTGAAAGAACTTAAAGGTGGTGATCCTATCGATATGAAAGGACCATTTTACGCAATTCGTTTATGTCCAAAACCTCACCATACAATGGGTGGCTTAAAAATTAATACAAAAGCTCAAGTCATTTCAGCCAATACGAACAAACCGATTCCAGGTTTCTTTGCAGCAGGCGAAGTAACGGGAGGGACACACGGTGCAAGTCGTCTAGGTAGCTGTGCAATTGCTGACTGCTTAGTATGTGGTATGGTAGCAGGAGAAAATATATAAATGCGTAAGAAAAGAACTCTTTGTGTCTTAGGGTTCTTTTTCATTTTCAGTGTCATGTCTCTTTTTGGTGTGGATACAAATACGTCATCGCCCAAAATCAATATGACACCTGAACTTAAAAAAGAGTTTCCTATTAAGGCTCATCATGAAAAGCTGTCTCTTAGCTGTACGGATTGTCATGAAGGTCAGGGTGATGACCCAAAAGATTTGAAATTGATTGGGGATAAAGGGTGCTTGTCATGTCATAAAACAAAACAATTTTTGGCAGATAGGCTAAAGTTTATGGATGCATTACATACCAATCCACATAATTCTATTCATGATGGACCAAAACTTTATTGTGATGAGTGTCACAATGAGCATAAGCCATCTGAAAATATGTGCTTGTCTTGCCATAGTAATGATGTTAAAATTTGGATGAGGCCGACACCATGATCAAAAAAATATTTCTCATCATCAAAAATAACATTCTGCTAATGGGCTTAGTAGGCATTTTGATCGGGCTACTCAGTTCATGGGTTCTTTATGAGGGACTGCATCGAACCAGTGATGATCGTTTTTGTATCGTGTGCCATGAAATGAAACCAATGGTTGCAGCCTATCATAATGATGTGCATGGTGGAAATGGTAAAGTAGGCATTAAAGTATCGTGTGTTACGTGCCATTTACCTCATGACAATGTGATTGCCTATATTGCAACAAAAGCTCGAAACGGCGTTGTCGAAGGAGCGATTCACTTCTTTGGTAATCCTGATGCAATTAATTGGCAGGCAAACCGTGCCAATCGTCAACATTTTGTTCGTGATGAAGCGTGTTATGGTTGTCATACCAACTATAAAACCAATGAAGCGATCAGTGTAAAAGGACGTGAAATGCACGAGCATTATGCCAGCCTCAAAGGAACAGATAAAGAGATAAGCTGTGCTTCTTGCCACGTTGAAATTGGGCACAAAGGGCTTAGAAGCATGCTTAATTACTATAAGCCTGAGTATGAATACTACAAAGGCAAGTTAGATACAAAAAAAGATGAGGCTGAGAAAAAATTAGCCGAAGAGATGAAATAAGCATTATAAAGAGAAGCCCCATTGGTTTTGCGGTAAACGAATGGGGCAGATAGTGCTTTACATGTAAAGCACAAAAATGGGCAAAAAAGGAGAAAAGATGAAACTTACTAAATTAAGTATGGTTGCAATTGCCATTTTAGGACTTGGTAGTCATGTTTATGCGGCAGATACACTGGCAGATGCTTTCAAAAATGGTAAAGTAAATGGCACGTTAAAAGCGTGGTATTGGGATCGAAATGATGATGGTAACTTCTATCCAAAAGCTGATCATCAAAATATTTTGAATGTTGGTGTAGAGCTTGGTTATGTAACCGATACTTTATATGGTTTAAGACTTGGTTTTACATACCAAGGTAGTTCTTCTCCATTTGCAACAGATGATGCAAAAAAACTTTTCAATAAAGAAGAATCTGGTCAAGGTTCAGTCCTCTCTGAAGCGTATTTGGGTTACCAAATTGGAAAAACAGATGTGAAAGTTGGACGACAATACATTACAACGCCTCTTATTTCAGGTAATCCAACACGTTTCTTTAGAGAGTCTTTTGAGGGTGCGACAATTACCAATATGGATTTACCTCAAACAACACTTTATGCAAACTATGTGGGTAAATTCCAAGGTAGAACAGGCGATGTCTTTAATGGTAATTTTTTAACACCTACTGGGGCTAATAATTATTCTTATGATGCGCCAGAATTTACAAAACAAATTATTATAGCTGGGGCTGGTCCAACTGCATTTGGATTTGATGGTGCTTATTCATTGGGGGCTATTAACAAATCTGTTTCAAATCTTACATTATCCGCACAATTTGCTCAAGCACATGATGTGGTTATGAGTGGTGTTAATGGTAAAGGTCCTTATGGTGCTTCTTTTGCTAGTGCAACAGATGATATTTCATTTTATTACTCAGAAGCGAATTATGTTCTTCCTATGAGTAATTATAAGCTTCTCTTCGATGCAAACTACAGAGGTTCACGTGCAGGTAGTGGACTTGATGTGGCACATATAGATGGTAATATGTTGGGACTTCGTGCTGGTTTCTCTGAGCTTTATGGCTTTGGTGGAACTATTGCATATACAACTGTAAGTAATGGAGATGATGCACTTCTTGGTCTTGGTAATGGACCATCATGTTATACTATGCTTTCCATTCGTGGACCTTTGGTATTTAATAGCTTTGCAGGTATGGATACCTATAGATTTGGTGCAACCTATAATTTCTCACAAGTGGGTATTACAGGACTTACCTCTGAATTAGCGTATGTTACGGCAAAACAAGATACTCAATCTACAGCAACTATTTCAACTGCAACCAATGCGAAAGCAGAGATTGAAGGCTATTCAGCAAGGCTTACTTATGCAGTTCCTGCACTTAAAGGGTTAACAACTGAAGTCACTTATGTATCCTTTGACAAAGATTATTTTGTTTCTGGTGCAAAAATAAAGTCTTATGATACTGACGAATTATGGTTTAACGTAAATTATAAGTTTTAGTCTATTGAGTGATTCCAAGTAATTTGGAATCATTCAAATTTTTGTTTGAAAAACCTAGTACGCTAATCATTCTTGGTATAATAAATTAATTATAGTATTAAAGAATATCATTAGAAATAGTGTTATTGTAAAATCATACTAATACAACGAAAAGGAGAAAAGTGAAAGTTCTTTTTCTTGAACCAGATCGGGAGTTAGCAGATAATGTTGACGTTTACCTCAATGGATTACGTTTAAAAATGAATATGAAGAAAATACAATCTGAAGAAGAGATCATGCAAGAAGGCTCTTCTTTACTAGACTATTCTCTTTTTATTCTCAACCTCAAAAATCCTACCGACCCTTCTATGATGAAATTTATCAGGCAAAGAGGAAGTGACGCTCCTATTTTGCTCATTTTAGACAAAGTGGCTAGTTCTCGTATGCTACAAACCCTTTATTATCTCTCATACGATGATGTTATTATCAAAGATTTTTCTCCTGATGAGATCGCTTTTAGGATTTACAAATTGTGTCATATTTGGAATGATGATACTTTTTGTTTAGCAAAAGACGTCTGTTTTGATTTTAAAAATGCTCTCTTTATTTATAAAGAAGATAAGATTTTTTTAGGTAGGAAAGAAGCACTGTTCCTCAAATATTTACTAGCCAAATCTCCACATATCGTTTCATCTGACGAAATTGTGTGTTATGTTTACCATAATGAAGTGATTAGCCAAGAGCGCATTAGATCACTTGTGCGACAGTTGCGCGCAAAACTTTTGCCTTTTCATCTTATTGAAACGGTTAAAGGCGAGGGATATAGAATCGTCAATACAAAAATAGAAGAAGAAATGGACAGTACAAGTAGTACGATCATAAAATTTTGCCTACCTTTATTGCCCGTTTTTGCAGATTCGTGTTTGTATGCTGCTTTATAGTCATGAAATGATCAAATTAGGATAGTCTATGAACCCTATTCGTGAAATATTAGCAAAGCAAAAAGTGCTTATTATTGATGGTGCCTTTGGTACAGAATTAGAGCGTAAAGGCTATGATATCAACGATTCTCTTTGGTCCGCTAAGTTTTTAATGGAAAAACCAGAGGCCATTGGTGAAGTTCATAAAGACTATCTTGAAGCGGGTTCTGACTGCATTACAACGGCAAGTTACCAAGCCACTTATGAAGGTTTTATGAAGCGTGGATTGAGTGAAAAAGAAGCAAAAGCACTTATCCAATCTTCAGTAAAAATTGCAAAAAATGTGCGTGATACCTTTTGGAAAGATGTCAAAAACCATGCCAAAAGGCCAAAACCTTTAGTTGCAGCTTCGGTGGGGCCTTATGGTGCATACTTAGCCGATGGCTCAGAGTTTAGAGGTCATTATGGGCTGAGCATAGACGAACTAATGATCTTTCATCGCAAGAGGCTTGCCACACTTATTGAAGCAAAACCTGATCTTTTAGCATGTGAAACGATTCCCTGTTTGCTCGAAGCACAAGCACTGTGTAAACTCTTAGAGGCATTTCCTACCATACATGCGTGGGTGAGTTTTAGTGCTAAAGATGGTGTGCACATTAACAGCGGTGAAAGCATGCGTGAATGTGCTCAATTTCTTGATACCCAAAAGCAGATCATTGCTATTGGTATTAACTGCACCGCTCCCCACTATATCGAATCGCTTATTGGTGAAATTAAAGCGGTTTCTTCTAAACCTATCATCGTATACCCCAATGGTGGGGCGACCTACAATGCACTCACTAAAACATGGGACGGACTCTCTAAAAGTGCATCCTATGGAAAAATGGCGTATGTTTGGTATAAAAAGGGTGCAAGCATCATCGGTGGATGTTGTCAAACAACGCCTTTTGATATTGCGCAAATTGCACAATGGGTAAGATACTAATCCTTCTTTAAAATAATGCTGTGAAGTGAATGATTTTCAGTTCACAGCACTTCCCGAAAACTTTTTTATCTTTACATGTAAAGTATATTTTCTACGGAACACTTCTTGTATAGTGTTTAAAAAAGTGACTTTTTTTAGTCGTAATAGTGATAAAAATCTTTTGCATTCTGGTATCAAGCATTCTCTTCCTATTTAAAAAAAAGGTCTATCATCATGTCAGAGCAAAGCCGTACATCTCGTTATAATGCCTATATTCCTGAAGTTGTTGCATATCAAAAAGCATTGGACCAGCTCTCTGAACGGTGGAATTTACTCTCTCTTTTGGGGCAAATGAGTAATATTGGTATGGACATATCAGAGACGAGACAGGCCTTTAGTAATCTGTCAGAGCAACTGTTACAAAGACTTTCCGAAGAGACGGTCAAAAAACTTGCAACAGAACTTGGTGCAAAAGCACAAGTCGCAATAGATATTTTAATTCGTAATCTTTTTGAGCGTACAGCAGATATTGGTTTTCTAGCGATGGATACGATCATTTGTGACTTTGCTCGCATGAACAATGAGGAACAGAAAGTCTCTTTGTCCGCACTGCAAAACCGTTTTCTTGAGTATATTGAAAAGTACAGTGTTTATAATGATGTTTTGCTCTTTTCTCTTGATGGTACGCTTATCGCCTCTACTAAAGATGAAAAAATAGGGAAGCAGATAGAGAGTTCATTGATCTATGAAGCAATACACACATCCAAAGAGTATGTTGAGAGTTTTGGTGTTTTCCCATTAGTAAGTGAAAAAGAGAGTTTACTGTACAGTTATCGTGTGTGTGATGAGAATGGTACACCCCTTGCGGTGCTCTGTTTAGTCTTTAAATTTCAAGATGAGATGCGCGTTATTATCTCCAACCTTATCGAAAATGAGACATGGGCTGATATGCTTGTCTTAGATGAAAATAAGTGTACGATTTACAGTAGTGATCCCTTTCATTATGCTCTTGGAGCTCCACAAAAAACGGCACTTAAAAACTTTGATATCGTTCCTTTTGCTGGAAGTGAGTATGTGGCAAAAACACAATCAACCAAAGGGTATCAAGGTTTTTATGGGCTAGGTTGGATGGGACACGCGCTCATGCCTCTCTCTTTTGCCTTTAATCAAAAACATGAACATGTCCCTTTTACAGAAGAACAGATAAAAATTATAAAAAATTCTTCACTATTTTCTGAAGAGTTTACAAGCATTCCGACGAAAGCTGAAGCGATTCAACGACGTCTTGATCTGACCATTTGGAATGGAAATGTGCAAATTGCCAATCAAAAAAGTGGCGATAACTCTTTTTCAAAATCACTCTTAAATGAAATCTCTCGTACAGGTGCACAAACCAAAAAGACATTTGAAGAGTCCATCAGTAACCTTAACTGGACGGTTGTTGCTTCATTTATCAATCATGCAGCATTTAATGCAAAACTTGCCATTGATATTATGGATCGAAACCTTTATGAGCGTGCCAATGACTGTAGATGGTGGGCTTTAAGTCCTGTATTTATCAAAGCATTTAGCGCAAAATATAAAGAGTGTACGACAATCCGAAAAGAATTTGGGCATGAAATCACCGAAGTTTTGGGAGCTATTAATTCACTGTATACAGTCTATAGCAATCTCTTTTTATTTGATGCACAAGGGTGTGTTATCGCTGTCAGTCAAGAAAAGTATGCTCATTTAATTGGTAAGCGCATAGGGGCACATTACATCGCGCAAACATTAGCGCTTAAAAGTTCCAAAGAGTATGTGGTCAGTCCTTTTGAAAAAACGGAACTCTATGATGGAAAATACACCTACATCTATAGTGCGCCCATTTTTATTGAAGGGGCAAAAGAGGCGCAAGGGGGCATTGGCATTGTTTTTGATGCAGAAGTTCAATTTGAAGCGATGCTTAAAGATGTGGTAGGGGAAGATGAACGTTCCTTTGCTCTTTTCTTAGAAAGTAAAACCAACAATGTTATTGCTTCAACCAATCCTGCTATTTGCATTGGAGAGCGATGTACTTTTTGTGATTCAATGGAAAATATGGTTCTGATTAAAAATGAGTATTATATTATTGGAAAAGGTAAGTCTCAAGGCTATAGAGAGTTTAAATGCAGCGACGGTTACTGTAATGACGTAACTGCAATTGTCTGCATCAAGATCGCAAACCAAGATGCGTGTGTAGAGGATATTTCAAAACAGACTAAAAAGCAGTACCTCTATCCCAAAATTGGTGCATCGGAAAAAACGGTTGAGCTTTCAACTTTTTGGATGAATGGCAATCTCTTTGCTATCGAGAGTCAGCAGATATACGCTGCTCTTGAAGGTCAAGATGTTACACAAGTGATCGGGTGCGATGAAATTTATGTTGGGATGATTACGTGGAATAACAAAACGATTCCTGTGGCTTCTTTAGCGAAGTATTTTCATCACAATATTGCGTATAACAAAGAGTTACACCACATTGTTGTGCTGAAAGGAAGCGACGAAAAGCCTTTTGGTTTGGTGATAGACATGGTGCAAGACAGCCCAGAAGTTCCTGTGCGTTGTGTGGATGAAACAAGCCAAGCAATGATGGGTCAACAGACCCTCACGAAAGCCATTGTTAAAGCAGATGCGGGACAAGAGAAAGCAGAGATGCTCTCCATTCTTGACCCTCTTAAAATAGAAAAATATTTACTGATGGAAAAAACAATTTCCAACAGTGAAATGAGAGTCAATTAATCTTTTATCATTGCTTCTTTATCTTTTGTTTCAATAGAGGATAAAAGCGATAAATGAACATTTTCATCAATACTTTTAAGATGCAAATCGTGCTGTGGAAAAGGAATCTCAATACCATTGGCATACAGTGTGTTGTAGATAATAATCAGAAATCTTGAAATAGTTTTGCTCGGTGCTAAAATTTCTTCACCATGAATCCATACTTGCAGTGCAAAATCAACACTACTGCTCCCCATTCCCGTCATAATAACATTAGTGTATTTATCACGGGTAGAAAGAATATCTGGATAGCCACTCTTTGCAACCGCTTCTATAATCACAGCAATCACATGTTCTGGTTTTGTACCATAGGCAACACCAAAAGGAATATCGAAACGTTTGAGTTTATCGTGCATCGTCCAGTTAATCACATTGCCTTCAATGAAATTACGATTAGGAACGATAACATCAATATTGCCGTTAGTATTGAGTGTGGTCGAACGCATGCGAATATCGGAGACATGACCGCGTAAGGTATCGGACAACTCAACAAAATCTCCAATTTTGATGCTTCTCTCAAACATTAAGATAATGCCAGAAACAAAGTTTGAGACAATATTTTGCAGACCAAAACCAATACCCACTGAAAGTGCTCCAGCAACCAGTGCAATAGAGGAGAGATCAATGCCCATGACGTTCAGTGCCACAAAAAAAGCTGTGATGACAATAACGTAGTAGCCGATATTGGATAAAATTGTGCGTGTCGCTAGGTTGATAGACTTACTATTATGGGTCATTCTTTTAATGCTGGTTTTATAAAAACCTCCACCAAAAATACCAATGAGAAAAACAAATAAGGCTAAGATCATTTTCAACATACTAATAGGTGAACCATTCACTGTAAAAATGGGTTCACTCATAATATTCCAAGACATTTTAAGGATATTTTTGAACTCTTGTACCGTTGAGCCTTTAAGGGTATCTATTGTGCCAAAATAATTTTTTTCCATATTATGGAGTAAAGTGGCAATGGACTCTTGGATAACCTTTGCATTTTCTAAACTAGAAACCGCATCAAGAATATTTTTTTCCAAAACAAATACTTTTTTGTTTTTAGATTTTAAGGCATCTGAAAATTCTGAAAATAATGAAGTGATCGTTGCTCTGACTGCTTTATTGTAGGCATCTTCTTTGGTATTGATTGCCGCAGTTGAAATACCTTTGTCGTGCGTATCCCCTAAGAGTTCAAAACGCTCTTTTTTAACTAAAAAATTATCAATCGTTGCACGTAATTTCAAAGCTTCATCTTGCGCCATGACGGTTTTTTTAGGCAGATTTTCAGAATCAAAGGTAATGCTTTTTAGCGATTCATTTAACATCTTATCGATGGAGAGTATCTCATTGACCATCATTTCATTTTGGTCTTTATACTCTAGAAATGACTTTGTGTACAGAGCACTTTGAAGCTCCAGTGTACGCTCTGAGGAATTGTTGTTCTCTAAACTTTTTATTTCTTTGGTTAAGGATTTTATTTTGGTGTCAATCGATTGGATTTTTTTCGTCAGAGAATCTTTTTTAAGCGTATCATCGATGTAACGATTAAAAAGAGCGTTATATTCATCAACATTTGTAGGTACACTTAAGGTAGTATTGGTAACGGTTGCGGGGATGGTATTGATCAATTTTTCAAGCAATACTTTTTGTAAAGCAATTTCATCATTTGATACTTTTGACTCTTTGATCGTTTTTAAGAGGTTAATATAGACGGATTTATCTGCATTAATTAAAGAGGAATTTTGGTCATCTGCAAGAGCATTATGTGAGACGAACAAAAGTAAAAGTATGAACGATTTTAAGACACGCATAACCATTTGATTCTCCAACATTGAATAGGCATTTTAAAAGCTAATTATACCTTCTCTGTATTTAAAACACATTTGCAATACATTAATACATTATTCATAAGGTTTTGATAGATAAACTCTCACAAATGTGAAGATATAAACTCCTTTTCTTGCTCTTTTAATATAATCATTTCCAACGGAACACTTCTTGTAAATGTATGAATAACGTTTAGCATAGGAGGATAAAAAGATGGTCAAGGTAGCGTTTTTTACAAACGATCTCAAAAACATTGATGCCCATTTTGGTTCAGGAGAGCAATTTGCCGTGTACGACGTAGGTGCTGAGGGTTTTTCACTCTCTAGCGTTGTTCAAACAGGTGAAGAGCGAACGGAAGGCAGAGTCGAGATGTTACAACATGAGAACATTGACATTATGTACTGCATCGAAATTGGACCTGCAGCGGCTGCCAAAGTCGTCAACGGTAAAATCTTCCCTATCAAATACAAAGAAGTAGTGAGCATTGAAACAGAGCTGAATAAACTTCAAACCATGATAGCAACGAATCCTCCACCGTTTATCAAAAAAATCTTAGAAGCGAGAGGATAAGGCTATGAATGAACTTGAAAAGTTGTTCATAGAGACTCTAACGTCTCAGATGAGAGCACTTGACCAATTTGGTACTTGGGCAAAAAAAAGCGATGAAGAAGTTTTGAGTGAAAAATATATTAAGAGTAAAGATGCACTGAAAAATATTCCTATTATTGCGGATATTGATGAGATGCAAATCCAAGATATTCGTCTGATTTTCCAGTCAATAGCTTTAGCTTTTGAGCTTAAAACAAACATTATGTGTTCTGTAGTCATGGAAATGAGCCACGAAGGATTCGGGCGTGCGGTTGTTATAGCTGAAAAAATTGTTGTTACCAATAAGTTTTTCAAAGATGCCCATCGTTACAGTTTTAGAACGTATGAAGATCTCGTTAAAGAAGGTGGCAAAATGTTAAAAGATGCTATCGAAATTTACGAAACCTATAAAAAATAATCAGGATAGAACATGGCAAAGGTTGGTATATTTTACGCAAGTGCGGGCGGTAATACAACATTGGTAGCGGAGGCTTTAAAAGAAGCCTATGAGCTTGAAGATGATGATTGTATTTTAATGGAAGATGATTTTGACAGTGTTGAGCAATTTGACAATTATGATGCACTTTTTATTGGTTCTTCAACATGGGGTCAAGGCGATGTGCATTTTAGTTGGGTTGATCCACTCTTTGAAATCACTTCTGAAAACATTAGTTTTACAGGTAAAAAAGTTGCATTTTTTGGTGCAGGTGATAGCAAAACACATGGTGAACATTTTTGTTCAGCTCTTGGCAAATTCAATCAAATCTTTACCAAAGCAGGAGCAAATGTCATCGGTTTTGTTGACAAAGAAGCGTATACCTATACAGCATCTTTAGCTGAAGTTGGCGATAAACTCTGTGGTTTAGCGATTGATAATATTAACGAAGAAGATAAAACAAGTGAACGTATTGAAAATTGGATAGAACAGTTAAAAGGCGAATTATAAAAGCGTGAATAAGCTTTACATGTAAACATGAGATCAAGCTTTTTGTTTTGTGTTAAGGCATCTATAAAAATAGTGAAAAGGATAAAAAATGAAAACGTTGGATCAATATTACAAACTAAAAGATGCAGAAGATTTTTTTGAGTTTTTTGGTGTTGAGTACGATAAGCACATCGTTGAAGTCAAGCGTTTTCATATTATGAAAGAGTATGGAACCCTTATTAAAAAAGGGTTTGAGAATTTTAATGGTAATGAAAAATACCTGATGGATTTTCTAAAATTTGCTTTGATCCGTGTTTATATGGATTACAAACATGGACATGCTCCTAGTGCGGCCGAAGTCTGGGGAATGTTGGAAGACGGCAAAGCCAAAGGGTGTTTAGCATGTGCTATATCATCGGAAGGAGGAAACTGTGCCTGCTAATGATGAAATTGTTTTGCATGATAGTGTGACCGCAAAACTTTCGGGGAAAGATGAGCCAAAAGCGAAATTTTTTCTGGGGCAAAAAGTACAACTTTTGGAAGATGTTAAGAATGATGGAACCTATCCTTATCTTAAAATCGGTGAGGTGATGATTAAAAAAGGCTCAGTGGGGTACATTCGTACTATTGGTGAGTTTTTGCAAGTCATTCGTGTGTACGAAGTTCATTTTTTAGATGCAGAGGCGGTTGTTGAGGTCATTGGATGTCGGGAACATGAGCTTGAAGCACTTGAACCTTATCGTGATCTTGAAGCCGAAGAAGTTGAATGGATGATGAATCACTATAACCAAAGTTAAACATAAGAGTCATAAAAAAAGTTCTGAAAGAAAACGAATAAAACAAATCTTAGTAAGGAGGAAAAGTCATGGCGAAAGTAATCTTTATGCATTTTGATAAAGAAAAAGATGGTATCTACGATGCCAAAATAGGCGAACCAGTGGTGCGTTTAGCAAAAGAGAAGGGGATTCCTATCACTTTTGATCCTAAAGACCATTCAACATGTTTGATAAATGTTGAGAATATTAGCGAAGAAGAGCCTACCAGTTACATGGAAGACGAAGAGCTTGATGAGCTTGTAAAACTTGGCGCTATTAGCCAAGAAGATGCTGATATTTGCCAACAGTTCACAGTTAGCCCAAAAGTGCGCATCGCTTCAATGATGATGATCAAGGGCGATGTTTTAATTAAACCATTTAAAAAGTAAAGGATCACGTATGACAACAAGAGTAGAAATTATCAATGATTTTTTAGCAATTAATGTTAAACCGGGCGCAACGATTCAAGATGTTGTTGAAGCAAGTGGTAGTGCGCTTCCTTTTGGTTGCCGTGATGGTCAATGTGGCACATGTGCTGTTGAGATCGTTCAAGGTATGGAGTTTTTGTCTCCAAAAAATGAAAAAGAAGTTAAAGTGCTTAAAGAGATCTGCTTTGGCACCTGTACTCCAAACACTCGTCTTGCATGTCAGATGAAAATCGACAAGCCAAACGGCGTTGTAAGAATTAAATACTAAGATTGTTCTAAGAGTTCTTGAAGAACTCTAACGTAGTGTTCACAGTGATACTTTGCACACTACGTTATCTCTCCTGTACCTTTTCATCCAAATTCATATCTGCATTGTTATGGTATTTCTGAAAAATACAAACTATATGCGTAAAAATTAAGCAGCAATAACTTCTAAAAACACCAGAGCTTTGGGCATAATTTACGCATGAGAAGTATCAACCTAGAATTCAAACAAAAGCAGAGTCTAAACCTCTCTTTAAAACTTTGGCTCCCACTGTTACAGCTTCCTCTTCAAGAGTTAAGTACGCACCTTGAAACATTGTCGTACGAAAACCCTTTTTTAGAGGTTAAGCGCCCCTTTGAACAAAACCTAGGTTCTAGCCATGGTATCGTCGAAGAGTTGGTACTGGGTAGCGAGTCTTTGCATGAAAAAATCATTGAGCAGATTGTACCACCCCTTTTCCCAACACCTATTTCTCAAAAAGTCGCCCATGAAATATTGTGTGACATTACCGATGAGGGCTATTTTGATGGCGATATGGAAAAAATTGCACAGACGTGTGGTGTGTATACAGAATATGTTGAGCGTATTCGTCAGCGTTTTTCCAAACTTGAGCCATATGGTGTTGGTGCACTAGATAGCAAAGAGTCGTTTGTTTTTCAATTAGATGCTCTCAGCGATGACATTGACGATGAACTATATAATCTAGTTCTCAAGATGATCGATCAGATGGCCAAGGTCGATAAATTTTCAAGGCATGGGCGTTTTGAAGAAGCCAAAGCGGTCATTAAAAAATTTGCGAATCCTCCCGCTTTAGAGTATCAATCAACACCTAAACAGATTATTCCCGATTTTTTTGTTGAAGTTGATGATGATATTAAACTACGTATCAACAACGACTATTATCCTGATATTCTCATCACCGACCCGTTTTCAAGTAAGAGTGAGAACATCAAAGAGAAGCTCAAAGAGGCACGTGACATCGTCAATCTTTTGGAACTTCGCAAAACAACGCTTTATAAGATCGTTCTTTTAGTGGTAGAGAGGCAGCTCTCTTTCTTTGTCGGTGGCGAATTAAAACCACTCAATATGAGTACACTTGCCGATGAGCTCTCGTTTGCAGAGTCCACCATCTCACGAGCCATCTCAAATAAATACATTGAGTCTAAGCAGGGAATTTTTCCACTTAAATCGTTCTTTACCAATGCGGTCTCATCCAAAGAGCTTTCATCTTCGGAAATAAAGAATTTTATCAATCAACTGATAGAATACGAAGATAAAAGTGAGCCGCTCACCGATGATGATTTATTGGAGCGCATTGAAAAACGTTTTAACATTAAGATGGTGAGACGCACCATCACCAAATACCGCAAATTGATGAACGTAGCATCATCGAAAGAGCGCAAGAAAATCTATAAGGTACAAGCATGAATACAACTACACATGAGAGCAGTGATAGCAGATACAGCAAACTTGAGATGCTCAAACTTGAGCGCGAAGTGATGGTTTTTTTACAAGGCTATGCCAAAAATCGCTATTCAAAGTATGTCATAGCACCGCATATTGCCGCCATGTCTTTGCAGATGAATCATCTCTATGAAGCAATGGGGTTTAAAAATCGTGTCCAGATGGGAAAGTACATGAAGTGCCATTTCCCAAAACTGGCTGAAATTAAACCTGTCGACAAATTGTGGAAGAAATTTCTCTACGATTCTATCAACAGAGTTGCCCCTTTTTGCTTTACATGTAAAGACAATTCGAACTGCTTTGCATGCCAGTTGGCGGGATAAAGCATCTTTAAAAAGGTCAAAACAATGATTCGGTTTGCCGACGAAAATGATTTGGAAGCCATTTTAACAATTTACAACGATGCGATTTTAAATACTACTGCTGTTTATACCTATGTAGCAAAAACATTGGAAGAACGACAACTTTGGTTCCACAAAAAGAACGAAGAAGGCTATCCTCTGTGGGTGTATGAGTGCGATGGGAAAGTTGTTGGCTATGCAACCTATGGTTCTTTTAGGAGTAGTTCCGCTTACAAATATACCATTGAGCATTCGGTGTATGTTCACAAAGATTTTCGCAAACAGGGAATTGGAAAAATGCTTCTTGAAACCATTATCGACGATGCCAACGCTAAAGGGTACGCCACCATCGTTGCAGGTATTGATGCGTCTAATGCCAAGAGCATTCATCTGCACGAAAAATTAGGCTTTAGTGTTGCTGGAATTGTTCATAAAGCAGGGTACAAATTTGGTCAATGGCTTGATTTAGCCTTTTACGAACTTCAACTTGATTGCCCCAAAAATCCTACGGAAGGGTGAGTTTAGACTTTACATGTAAAGCCTTATTCCAGAGCAAATGCATTTATTATGCGTGTGTTTCTATTGTAAAAAAAGGGTTATGCGCGATTTCCCATAAATGACTGTCAGGGTCTTTAAAATAGCCGCTGTATCCGCCCCAGAATACTTTTTGAGGTTGTTTGGTAGGGGTCGCACCTGCTTTGATGGCTTCTTGAAAGAGTTCATCCACTTCAGCTTCACTGCCAAGCATATGCGCAAGAGTAACACCATGAAAGGTACTTTCATCAAATGTAACGTTTGCATCTTCTGCGAGTGCTTTTTTCTCATAGAGCGCAAGCCATGTTCCGTTGAGCGTAAAGAATGCAATGTTCTCTTCATAAGGAAATCCCAGCCCTTTTTGATAAAATGCAATAGACTTCGCCATATCACTGACCCCTAAGGTAATCATACTCATGTAGGGTTTCATTGTTTTCCTTTACATGTAAAGATTTAGAGGACTTTTAAAACCATGCTATTGCACAAATCATCGCTTTCAAACTGTGTCCTATCACCCGCTTTGAGATTGGGGACGGGGAAGAGTCTGACGGTGAGGGGTTTATTGAGTCTAAAGGCAAGTGTTCCTGTATCGGCGCAAATAGCGGCAATTTTTTCCACCGATGTGTCTCCTTCGATGGGTACGGTATCGAGCCCGATGCCACACACTGCGGAGTATTGAAGCAAAGCTCTGATGTCAAATTCATGGCGTGTGGTCGCATCGGCTAAGCCTTGATCTTCTACAACGGCGAGCATCAATCCTGAAAAACCGATGAGCTCACATCCCTTTTGCGCCTTAAAGACTTTGGTTAACAGGGCAGAAGCTTCAAGCGTTCCTGCGGCACCAAAGAAAGGCACGCCTAAAAGTTTATAGACATCGACCATCGAAGCGCAGTTTTTTGACGGTGCGGCGGAGGTATCGATGCCCGCAAAGTTTGTTTTGTAAGGATGTTCATAAGCATGGGTAATGTCAAGAATTTCAGTAATGTGGTACTGTAACGCATCACGCATAATGGCATAGGATTTTTGCATTTTAAGATTATGATTTTTTTCTTTTTTGAGACTTTTGAGTGCTTCTACAAGGAGGTCAGGCGTTTCAAGTCCGAGAGCAAAGCAGTTTTCATCATGGCTGTTATGGTAAGACGCTGGAAAATAGGGAATGTGTGACTTACAGTTATAGTTAATCGTAAAGTTAAAGTTGCCTTCGCCTCGTGGAGTAATGTGACCGATCTCTTCTACCGCTTTGGCACAACACAGTGTTAAGTCACGATCAACGATGCCGAGTTCATCGACACTAATATTCACACACGCGTTGCAAATATCGCCAAAGGCTTTGATCATCTCAGGTAAAAGAGCGATCTCTTCTTCTGTTTTAGCTTCACCGATAGCAAATCGAATACGGATTTTTGGCATAGATGGACTTTTGAGTACCGTAGCAAGGGCTTGCATGTCTTTGAGAACAGCATGATATGACGAGGTATGAAGATACTCTCCAAAAGGATTGGTCACAATGCGAATGGATTGAACATGGTAACCATGCGTTTTAAATTCATGTGCTAAATCGCCGCCAAAGCTCGCTGCTTTAAAAATCGCTTCTTCCCAAGTGCTTTTTTCTTTGTCTAATGTCACAAAGGAGGTAATGGTGCGAATTTTACATAAATCTTTATTTTTGAGGCTTTCTTTTACCATCGATCTTCCTTGAGCGATTTACAAAATGATAGCTAAATCATTTTGAGATGTAAAGGTGTAAAATTGTACTAAATGCTTATTTTATAGGCTGTAAAAGGATATAATTTAAAAGAGTTCATTGAAAAGGGTGCCAATGTTTTTGAAAGTAATATTTGTGCTTGGATTGTTTTGTTCGTTATATGCGGAAGATGCAATGATTGCTAAACTTTTTGATGATGAAACTATAACAGGGACAATGCTCATCGAGTCATTAGACGGTACAGAACACTCTGTGTACAACGATGAGCGCGCCAACATGCCGCTGCTTCCCGCTTCGACGTTTAAAATTCCCAATACACTCATAGCGCTTCAAGAAGGTGTGGTTAACGCAGACTCGATCATTGTTTGGGACAAAGTAGAACGAAGTGTGAGAGCATGGAATCAAGACCAAACACTCAAATCTGCCTTTAAAAGTTCGTGTGTCTGGTGCTATCAGTCTTTTGCACGTAAGATCGGGTTGGAAAAGTACAATGAGTATCTACAGAAGCTTCACTATGGCAATGAAACAACAGGGCATAATGTTGAGCGTTTTTGGCTCGATGGAGAGCTCCGCATTAGCGCTTATGAGCAGATAGCCTTTTTGAAAAAGCTTTACAAAAATGCTTTACCGTTTCAGCAAGAACATATGGATTTACTCAAAAGTATCATGATCGACGAGCAGGGTGAAAATTATATCATTCGAGCGAAAACAGGTTGGGCAGTACCAAAAGATGCAGAGCACCATGGCTGGTATGTAGGGTATGTAGAGAGTCCAAAAGGAGTTTATTTCTTTGCGACCAATCTTGTCATTGAATCAACCGATGAGCTTCCTCTTCGTAAACTTATGACAGTCCAAGCACTAAAAAATAAGGGTATTGTTGAGTGAATTATCTTTACATGTAAAAATAATTTACGAGCTCATGTGTGGGTGATTTTGCTCAAAAAATTCTTTGAGCGCATCATATCTTAAAGGTTTTGCATAAAAGTAGCCTTGAAACCTGTCACAATCTAAGCTTTTTAGCATGGCTTCTTGCTCTTGCGTTTCCACTCCTTCCGCTAAAATATATAAGTCTAAATTTTTACCAATCATAATGATGTTTTGAACCATTTTTTCAGCTGTAATATCATTTAAAATTGTATCCACAAAGCTTTTGTCGATTTTTAACTCATCGATAGGCAACTTGCGTAAGATACTTAAAGAAGAATACCCTGTACCAAAATCGTCCATCGAAATATGCAATCCCATACCGCGTATTTTTTGCAAAAGTGGCAAAATGTAGTCAATATCTTCAATAAACAAACTCTCCGTAATTTCAAGGCACAATGAAATAGATGCTAGCTTTGCACGATCTATCTCTTTAGTCAGTTTTTCTAAAAAATGGATTTCCATAAATTGTTTGATGGAAATATTGACAGAAGTTTGAAAGGATGTGCCGAGTTCCATTTGCAATGCTTTCATCTCTTTGAGGGTTGTACTCATAATAAAATGTCCAAGTTGAGGCATAAGTCCAGATGCTTCTGCGATAGGGATGAATTGATCTGGAGGAACTAGTCCCAGCTCTTCACTTTGCCACCTTATAAGTGCTTCAACACCATAAATAACGCCATGCTTATCTACTTGTGGCTGGTACACCATATAGAGTTCATTATTTGTTAGAGCTTTGTGCAGGGCTTGTTCAACATTGACACGGTTAAGGTAGCCTTCTTGCATGGAGGGCAGAAAAAGATGAACGCTATTTCGCTGTTTTTTAGCTTCGTACATGGCAATATCGGAAGCCCGTAAAAGCATATCTAAGGTCGTGCCATGTTCTGGGTACTTGGCAATACCGACACTCACGCCAATAACAAAGTTAAATTGTTTGATATGATAGGGCTTTAACAACTCTATTGTCATATTTTGTATATGTGAAAGAAGCTTAGTGTCGTCATCTATCAAATAAGAACTCAAAATAATAAACTCATCACCACCTTGTCGAATCACAACACTCTCTTTTTGTACAAGACTTAAGAGACGTTTTGAAAATTCAATCAGAACCATATCCCCAAAATAATGACCAAAACTGTCATTGATATTTTTAAAATGGTCCATATCGATATAATAGAGATTAAAAGGTGGAGCTCCATGATATACCCAATCTTGAATGTATTGTTGTAAATAATTACGGTTTGGTAGCTGCGTGAGTGTATCGTGGGTGGCTTGGAACGTCAAATCTGCTCTTCGTTTGTTCTCTGCATTTGCAACCATTTTGAAGAGTAAAAATAAAATCATATGTATAACGATAAAGATAAGCCCATAAATAATCAAATTTTGAATAAAATCATACATAATTTGAGAATGATCTACCTCTGAGAGTATCCATAGTTCGTAACGAGGTTCATATTTAAGAGCGATTTGTATACGTCTTCCCTCAATTGAAGAAGTTTCAACCGTATAAATTTCACTTTTTTGTTTCATCTCTTCAATCGAAATGTTGTATTTTTGGCTAATATCGTTAAATAGAGTTTGCAAAAAATGATTGGGAAGAGGTGCTTCGTAAAGATTCTTAGATATTTCATGGTTAGAGGATTGAAATTGGACAAAGTGATCACGATCTCGAATGAGGGTCACGGTATTGTAATCACCCAAGGAAAGATTTTCGGTATAAATCTTAAAAGCGCCTTCTATTCCAATGCCTGCTGTCATGACGCCAATAGGTTGCTCCAACTCATCATAAGCTGTTTTGCGAATGGGAATGCCCCAACGCCCACTCCCCGCAATAAAATAGGTTCTTCCTAGTACCATCTTTTTCTGGGTGAGTGTATAATCAAAGGAGTCTCGTGTAACCGCTTCTGTTCTTAAATTGGGACGTTTCGATTTATCAAAATTAGAGCTGGTGTAGAGATACGTACCTTCAACATCGGTAAAGCCAAAAGAGACAACCGAAGGATTAAGAGCACGTAAATCGTCTAAAATATTTGGATCTTTTTCTCTAGCAATTTCATTCCCTAAAAGATTGAGCATCATCTCTTGGGTTAGAAAAAGAGAGTCGGTTGCATTGGAAACAAGCTTAACCAGATTGATTTGATCCGTCTCGTATTTTTGATGGATACTGTTCAGTTGAATGTACGAAACAATGCCTAAAAAGAGAAGCGCACTTGCTAAAAGGATATAAAAAATAGTCCAAATATTTTTTTGAAGAGTAGCCAAAAGAAACTCCTTTTGTCACAATGATTAATCATAACATAATTTCTTGGTCATGTAATAAAAGATGGAATAAAGTGCCAAAAATAAAGAAGGTATTTTGCCTTCTTTATTTATTCTTTACGTTTTAAAAAGGTTTCGATCTCTTCAATGGCTTTTTTATTTGAGAGGTTAAATTTGATTTCAATGCGCCTTGAAGCTTCTTTGTCTTCAACCCCATTTTTAAAGATACGATCACTGTAAGCTCGTCCATTGGCGCTGAGGTATTTTTGAAGAAGTGCCGTACGTTTTTCATCGAGAGAATAGATAAACGCCATAACCGAATAGGCTCTCTTTTGCGAAAGATCAAGGTTGTGCATGTAAGACCCATCGGAGTCTGTGTGTCCTTCAATGACGATATGGTCGATATTTTCACGTATCGTAGCATCATTTAACAGTACATCAAGGTAGGGTTGCAGTGTCTCTGTCAGCTGTTTTTTCGCTTCAGGTTTAAGCTCATACGAACCGACGTCAAAGAGTACGGAAGCAGGCAGACGAATCGCACCGCTGTTGGGGTCAATGTTGATCTTTTTGCCCAGTTTTTCTTTAAGTTCTTGTATCACTTTGATGCGAATTCCCGTGAGGTTTTTGATACGAGATTTTGTTAAATTTAGATCTTCAACTAACTGCTGATGCGCAGCAGTGCTTTCCAGCAATTTGGCACTTAACAAAGCAAGCTCACCCTCTTTTAGCTTAAGCGTTTGGGTCGTTGTCCCAAGTTCCATTTGGCTTGCAACAAGTTCACCTTTCACTTCGTCACGAGCAAGCTCTGTGTCAAGCAGGAGTTTTTTGAGGCTTTCAATTTCTCTGTCGCTGAGTTGGAGTTTTGCAGTGCTTACATTGAGATCATTCTCTTTTTGAGCAAGTAACTCTTGTGCGATTTGCAACGAAGCACTTGTGACATTCATGTCAGAACGTAGCCTTAAAAAATCTTGCTTTTTCTGTATAAGCTCTTCTTGGCTAAGCTGCAAAACTCTTTTTTGCTCTTCAAGATCGTTTTTGATCCCTTTAAGATCGGTTTGTACATAGACATATTTGACAACAATCGCGCCAATAAGCAAAATAAAAACAAACAACAGTCCTGCCATGAGGTCAGCGTATGAAACCCAAAAGTTTTGGTCTGAGCTTTGAGATCGGTTGTAACGCATTATTTTAACGCATCCATTTTTTGGATAATCTCTTCGGTTTCCGCATCGATGATCTTCAAGCTCTCTTTGAGTGATTCAACTTCTTCATTCGAAGGTGCTTCATTGCGTGCAACACTCGTTGCTTTAAGGACTCTGAGCATCTCTTGGTTGGTTGCTATCATCTCTTCATTACTCTCTGCCATCTTTACATGTAACGTAGTTGTGTTCTCGTTGAATTGGTTGAGTTTGGTGAGCATATCTTCATAAACATGTACCAAGTCGCGCTGTTTTTCCTGCGATTTTGCAAGCATTTCCATGCCGTCTTTGATGTGTTCAGCACCTCTTTTGACCGCTGCC
This sequence comes from Sulfurospirillum diekertiae, assembly GCF_002309535.1. GTDB lineage: Bacteria > Campylobacterota > Campylobacteria > Campylobacterales > Sulfurospirillaceae > Sulfurospirillum > Sulfurospirillum diekertiae. The sequence goes on from NZ_CP023275.1 coordinate 1,209,516, forward strand.
GCTTCTAGGGTGAGCATCTCATCAAAGAGCTCAAATTTCGCTTCAATATTTTTACCTAGACGCTCAAAAAAGTCGTTGGAACTAAGGTGTTCAAACATTCTTCCAATGCGATCAAAATGTTGAAGATTTTCTTGCAAATACGCATGTTCTATCTCTTCTTTTGACCAAAACAGTGATGCGGTTGACTCTTGGATAAGAGCGACTTCTTTATCAAAACGGCTGAGTCCTCGTTTTTCAAAGAAGATCCACCAAAGTGAGAGTAAGATACCATAGATCGAGACGTAAAACGCTGTGCCAACACCACTTAAAAGAAGGGTTATCTCATTTTCCAAAGCGCCTGCTGTTTGCGAAGAAAAATTAGGCAGGGTTAACGCGATAGAGATAAACGTACCTAAAATACCCATCGTTGGGAAGATAGAAGCCGCAACAGAAGCGTAGTTGTCATTGCGAATGCGTTTGGCATAGGCATCGATGAAATTCTCAAAAGATGCATTGGACTTGACGCTACTACCGATAGGCATGAGGTTTTTGGAAACATACTCGTGAAGTTCAGTTTGAAACTCTTTAGCATAGCGAAGAAACGTACAAGCACCCAGTTCTCCATTGTGTTTGGCAAAAATGAGTGAAACAATGTAGATAAATCCGATAAGAATAATACTATGGATACCTACTTTAAAATGAAGAATGTCTAAAAACCCCAGTAAAAAGTAGATATATGCTAACGTTGGAAGTAAAATGAGCTTCAGATAGACAAAAGCACAGCTACGTTGGGGTGTTTCGAGTGATGCGAGATTTTGGAGTGTTTCGTTCATGTCTTCGTTCATAAAAAGCCTTTGTAAAGTATCTATAATTTCTTTGTGGACTATTATAACGCTTCTTTTTATACAGATGCTTAACAAGCGCTTCAAATTGCTTATAATTAACGTGAGATTAATATTAAAAGACTACAATTTATCATACTAAAAACTCTGTGGTGAGAGAGATACCGCACTGTGTATCACTTTTCAAATGCCTTTCCTTAACCTCTTTAAGGTTCATTCATGTCCTCCAAAAAAGATTTTTTAGAACGTCACAGCATTAAGCAGTTGCTTAAAACGACACTTCATGGTACTATTGAAAATATTGCGACGCATTTAAAGGCTTTTTTACAAACCAAAGACCCTGAAAGCTTGCATCAGTACCGTGTTTACATTCGCACGGCACGCTCTATTTGCTTGGAATTTAGCGAGTTTATGGATGAAAAACGTCAATTTGTCCTTGATAAAACGCTCAAAGTTCTCCAGCAAGAGACCAACGAAATGCGTGATCTTGACGTTTTTATAGAGTCGCTTGATGTCTATAAGCAAAAGGTTGACGATCAGTATTGGGATGATGTTGAACATCTCCAAACACAACTTTTGGCAGAAAAGGAGTTGGCGTATCGTAGTTTTGAAATAAAATTTACGCCCAAGCTTCAAGCCAAGATCATTGAAGAGTTAACCGAATTACAGAACGATGAAAAGCTCTGCCTTCCTAAATCCGAAGAAAAACTGTTCCGTCACATCAAAGCCATCATCGAAAAGCGTCTCAAAAAGATTGCTAAACTCTCCAAAAAGCTTGATATAAAATCTTCCAATGAAAAATTTCATAAACTAAGACTCCACTACAAAAAACTCCGTTATACCTGTGATGCTTTATCTTTCAAACAGTTTGCTAAAAGTTTTAAACCAATTCAAAATGCTTTTGGCAAAGTGCAAGACAAAAATACCCAAATCGAGCGTATCAAACGTTATAATAGCGCCAACAGTGTGGCACTCCAAAAGGTCATTGCGCTTTTAGAAGAAGAAATTGACAATGATAAGCGTGTCTGCATCGAAAAATCGACTAAGGATATCCTCCAAACTATGCACGAAAAATTTGAAAAAATCTTTACATGTAAAGAGTCTTAATTGTGCCAGATTTAGAATACATCGCTCATTATCCTGAACATCTCAAAGATCAGATTCGCCATCTTATTCAAGTAGAAAAATTAGGAGCGTACCTACTTTCCAAGTACCCAACCACGCACAATCTGACAAGTGACAAGGCGCTGTATGCTTATGTGATGGAGATACGAACAGAGTTCCTTCGCAAAAGTGAGCCCATCACCAAAGTGTTATACGATGGCAAGATCAACGACATCAACGACGCGCTTGGCTTGCACCGTGTTACCATCAAAAACCATGGAGGACGCCTTAGAAGTAAAAGCGAAATCCGCGTAGCAACACTGTTTAAAAACACCCCAGAGCCTTTTTTAAAAATGATTTGTGTACACGAACTCGCCCATCTCAAAGAGAAAGAGCACAACAAAGCCTTTTACGCCTTATGCGAAAAAATGGAGCCAAGCTATCATCAGTTGGAGTTTGACGTCAGGCTTTATTTGACGCATTTGGATTTGTTTGGGAAGTTGTATTAGGTTTTACATGTAAAGGGAAGTCGATGAATGAAAATTTAAAAGATATTTTGTCTATATTATCTGATATAGCTACAATACTTGCATTTGCATGGGCAGTGTATGAATTTTACATCAAAAGAAGATTTAAAATTAAAGCTACTGCTTTTCCTCTTCCTCTCAATAAAAGTGAAAAAGAATATCTTTTTTCTTTTAAAGTAATCAATTTATCTGATCAATCTTTAAAAAGAATTGATTATATCGGTCTCTGGATTGAGCGAAAAAATTCATTTGGGCAATTTTGGGAGATTGCACTTAAGGATGTTAGTTACCAAGAAAAGACAGTATTTACAGAAAATATTTTACCCTTTTTAAATTCTGCAGTTCAACAATGCTGTAATGAACAAACAAGATTTGATAAATTAGTTAAGCCTAAATTGAAGATCGTTCTTAGAACAACAATCGATCGTGAAATAAAAGTTACTATTGATGATTTTTTTCAAAAACAAGTAGATGATAAAATTGATATACTATTTAAGAAATATGAGATTAATTAATATCAATTTTGTTAAATTAATAGATAAAGGAATGACATATGAAACTCTCCCAATTCCCTCTCTACATCATCGATGCCTTCACCAACGAACTGTTCAAAGGCAATCAAGCAGCCGTCGTACCACTCAATAATTGGTTATCTGAAAGTGTTATGCAAAGCGTCGCCTCTGAGAACAACCTCTCGGAGACAGCCTTTTTTGTGCGAAACGATGCGGGTGTGCATGAGATACGTTGGTTCTCACCGCTGAAAGAGATCGACTTTTGCGGTCATGCGACTTTGGCGAGTGCGTATGTTATCTTTAACCATTTGGGCGAAAAAGGCACTATCAAATTTTGGGCGAAAGCGGTCAATACTATTGAGGTGAATTTGCGTGACAATGGACTGATTGAAATGAGTTTCCCCAATCGTGCGCCTGAGCGTGTTAGCGAAGTTCCCGAAGCATTAAAAACGGGGCTTTCCATAACGCCACTTGAATTTCACAAAAACCAACAAGCGTACTTTGCGGTGTATGCCAATGAGGACGATGTTAAAAAGGTCGTGCCTGATCTTGAAAAGCTCAAAACCCTTGGACCGCTTGACGTCGTGGTGACCGCTTCTAGTGTGGAGTATGACTTTGCATCACGCTACTTTTGGCCTGCGAACGGTGGGGTGGAAGACCCAGTGACCGGTTCCATTCACGCAGGGTTGGCGCCTTTTTGGGCGAAGCGTTTGGGTAAAACTGAACTTATAGCTTTGCAGGCTTCTCAACGTACGGGTGTGCTAAATTGTCGTGTCATGGAAGAGCGTATTTTTATCTCGGGAACGTGCAAAGCGTATTTGGAAGGCAGTATTAGTATCCCATTTTAGCTTTACATGTAAAGAGACATCATGCGATGTCTCTGGTTTTGTCAAACACTCTTTTGAACTTAAAATTACTACCAAACGTATTGATAATAAGCCCTAAGACAATCAAAAAACAAGCGCTAATCTTTAAGCTTCCGATTGGCTCATTGAACACAAAGTAAGAGCCAAGAAGCCCAAATATAGGCACTAAAAGTGACAGAGGTGCGACGCTTGATGCTGGGTATTTGTGCAGGAGTGAGTTCCAAACCCAGTAGCCCATGAGGGTTGTAGGGTACACTTGAAAGAGAATGGAAAAGATGGCTTTGCCATCAAGATTTTCGAAAAAGTTTACAAACACACTATCGCCTTGCGTAAGGTACGCCAACAAAAAAAGAGGAATCGGCGAGAAGATACTCGCATAAATTAAAAACGCAAAGACCTCTTTTGTTCCCGCTTTTTTGACAATGACATTGGCGATACTCCAAGATATTGCGCCAACTAGTACGAAAAAAAGTCCAAAGTAAGTGACCGTGCCATCGGTAATGCTGATAATAAAAGCAATGCCCGCAAGCGCTGTGACAAATCCTAACTTTTTATGCAGTTGGATTTTTTCATGTAAAACAATAGAACCTAAGATGACCGTAAAAAAAGCACTTAGTTGCAACACCAAAGAAGCAACGCCCGCTGATATGCCAAAGTAAATGCCCAAAGAGACCATACCCCACAGTCCAACGCCAAAGATGAGCCCATAACTTGCAATATGCACCATTGAGACATTGGGCTTTTTGATAAAAAAAATTAGCGGTATGGCACAAAGCAAAAAGCGAAGCCCTGCGAGCATAAAGGGATTTAAGGAGAGGAGTCCTAGCTTGATGATGGAAAAATTAATCCCCCATACAAATGTAATGAAAACCGCCAGTAAGAAGTCTTTTTTTTGCATGAAATGCTCCCAATAATTTAGTATGGGTGAAATCATATCCGTAAAAAAAAATTAATTCTTCACTAGTGTTGCTCTAAAAGTTATCTATTTGTGCTCATAAAATTATTATATTTTGCTAAAATTCTTACATGTAACGTGAAAGGATGCGCAAATGCGACGAAAAGAGACCAATCTAACGCATAGTAAATTAGCCAATGATCTGCTCAATTACATCAATAATCATATTGAAACGCAGATCAATATTGACGAGTTGGCGGCTGAGTTTGGGTTGAGCAAATTTCACTTTCACCGCATTTTTAAAGAGCAAACGGGTAGCAACATCTACGAAACGATTCGCTCTGTCAGATTGCAAAAAGCGTCCAATCTACTCATCACAAACAAATACTCAACCATCACGCAAATCGCCAATATGTGTGGGTATAGCTCCCAAACTTCATTTATTCGGGTGTTTAAAGAGCGCTTTTCCCAAACCCCAAAACTGTGGCGCAATGGCGGCTACAAAGCGTACTCCAATGCCATTTTAAGTGGCACATGTAATGCCTTACTCACCCATACCGACTTTTCACATTTGGAAGCCAAAATAGTCAAAACAAAACCCAAAAGTGTTTACTACATCAGGCAAAAAGGTTACAACCGTCAAGCGGTACAAATATGGCAAAAGATGATGGCTTGGGTTTATACCAACGAGATAGAGCAGTACGAGCAGATCGCCATCTACCACGACAATCCCATCATTACACCACTTCACGAATGTTCTTACGTAGCGTGCATTGCGCCCATGGATGACAAAAAATTGAAAAATACGAGCTTACCTATTTTTGAGATGTACGATGGACTTTGCGCAACGTTTGAGGTAGAGGGGCAATACAACGATATGCTTAAACTCATCCAATGGGTTTACCACGAATGGCTTCCTGAGAGCGGATATGAAGCGATCACGATTCCCTCATACACTATCTTTGAAAAGAATCATTTTTTAAGTGATGATGGACTTTTTAAGTGTACGTACTATCTGCCGGTGAAGTATGTTTAGCGTTTACATGTAAAGAGACATCAAGTGATGTCTCTACTTTATTTTTTTCTCTTCCAAAAATTTCAACAACGCTTCTAAAACAACCTTTGGTTTCTCTTCCGGTACAAAATGCCCGCAATTTTCTACCCCAAAGCCTTGCACATCGCAGGCGTATTTTTGCCAGCCTTCTAGTACATTCCAGATATTGCCAACCACGCCATTGGCTCCCCAAAGAACGAGGAGAGGTGTTTTGATGGTAAAAGGTCTGTCGATTTTATCGTGTTCTAGGTCAATGGTATTTGATGCTCTATAATCTTCGCTAATGCCATGCACGGTTGCCGGATTACTGTAATGGCGAATGTACTCTTGCAAGACATCTTCAGGAAAGTTTTTTTGCGCCTCAGGGGTGGCTTTTTTGAGGAGATTGTTGCGGATGAAATACTCAGGATCAGCTCCCAAAAAACGCTCAGGAAAGTCATATGCTTGGATGTAGAAAAACCAGTGCCAGTATTTGGTTGCAAACTCACGATTGGTCTGTTCGTACATATCGAGCGTTGGGAGTATATCCATCATCGAGCAGGTGAGTACCTTTTCAGGATGGTCAAGCATGAGGCGGTGACATACTCGCGCACCTCGATCGTGCCCCACAATATGGAACTTTGAAAAGCCCAATTTTTGCATCACGCTCACTTGGTCTTGTGCCATCACACGTTTAGAGTAGTTAGAGTGATCAGGCAAGCCTTTGGGTTTGGAGCTATCGCCATAGCCTCTAAGGTCAGTGGCAACAACGGTATATTTTTTGGCAAGCTCAGGGGCAATGTCTCGCCAGATGAGGTAACTTTCAGGATGCCCATGCAGCAGTAAAATGACCTCTTCACCCTTACCACCGATGAGGGTGTTGATCTGTACATTATCACCCACGTCGATCATTTTTCGCTCAAACCCTTTGAAATAATCCGTTATAGCCATTGCACCTCTCCGTCATTGTAATATGTGATATTTTATCACATGATGAGAAATTCTGCTTTAAAATTTTTACATGTAACGCTAAAGAGATACTTTTGTGTTTCATTTTAACAATAAAAATGTTGCAATGGTAGAAATGGCAATGCCAACGCACACTTCCGCTGAAAGTGTTGCACCTTCAAAAAAATAAAGGAGTAACGCGATGCTTGCAGGGCTAAGATAGATATACGCCATAACTTTTTTAGGACCAATAAGAACTGTACCTCGTTGGTACAAATATGCCGTGATAAATGTAGCGATTACTGAGAGGTAGAGCAAATAACCTAGGTCTTTTATACTAAGGTTCTGCCATTCTAATGGAATGCTCCACAACACTTTGGCACCTAAAAGCCAAAACGTACCACTTAAAAGTGTCATCAAAACAAGCACGCTCATATCATCCTCTTTTTTGTGGACAATCTTCATAAAGATGGAGTAAAGCGCCATGCTCACAACAGCACCCAAAAAGATGAATTCACCTTGCCCGAGTGAAAAACATAAAAGGAGCTGTATGTCACCTTTGAAAACGACGATGAGTGTACCGACGATACCGCAGATGTAGATAAAGAGTTGCTTTAAAGGGATGCGATCACGAAAGAAAAAGATACATAAAGTTGCGGTAACAAGGGGAACAAGAGTGTAAAGTGTTCCGGTACTTAGCGCATCGGTGTACTCTAATGCCTTGAAAAACAGAAGAAAATAGAGCACATAAAAAAAGCTAATAAGCATAGCCCTTGGAAATGTTGAAAAAATGAGAGCGCGTTTTTTCGCATAAAAAAGAACAAACGGTGCAAGGACAAAAGTTGCAATCGTAAAACGAAGCAAGGTGAGTGAAATAGGGTGAACAATACCTGCAAGTTTTTTGGAGAGGATGAAGGAACCTGCGACCAAAAATGTCGCAAGAAGTACCATCACATGAGCTTTGAATTCGTTTGACATTAAAATCCTTTGATAAATCTAGAACGTTATCGTAGCGGATTTTATGGGGATTGTCATTTACATAGGTTGAGGCTTTTACGAATGCGGCTTAGTTGTGTGGGAGTGATGCCAAGATGACTTGCGATGTGATGTTGCGAAACTCTTTTTTCAATGTCAGGGAATTTTTCGAGAAAGTTTTGATAGCGTATGGTCGCATTGTCAATGATGAGGGAAATCTCATTTTTTTCTTTTTCAATGATCCAATTTTGCTCAAGGTAGCGGATGTAAAAGTTTTTAAAAGCATCGTGCGTATCAATAAGATGACGATAGCCTTCATAATTAATTTCGATGATGGTACTTGGCTCTAATGCCTGAATGCACAAATAGGAATTTTCACCACTTAAAAGCGAAACAACTGAGGCAGAAAAGTAGTTTTCCATAAAGAGATTTTTGGTGTAGATCGTGCTTTGCTCATGAAGATAGTACGTGCGCAACAATCCTTTGCAAATAAAATAGATCGCATGTGCTGGTGTGTAGTTGTCTTGAAGTAACGTCCCTTTTGGTATGCACTTGAGTTTGAGATAGGGTTTAAGGAGTTCGAATGCATCATCACTAATGGGCGAATAACGGTTTAGAATTTCATAAAACTGTTCATAATAGTGTGCCTCATTCCTCATTTAGTCTCCTTTATGAAATAATTCTATCATAATCAATTTTAGGTTACATGTAAAGTGCAAAAGCCTATTTTTCAACCACTGCTTTGGCGTAAGTATGGGTATAATGGTGTTCTAGTTATAGAATTTTTAGGAAAGATATATGGCAGCATTGATCGCTCTTGGTTTGGTATCGGGTCTTTTTTTTAGCTCTACTTTTGTGCTCAATCGTTTGATGAGTTTAGAAGGAGGGCATTGGGTCTGGTCAGCATCACTGCGTTATGTTTTTATGATACTGTTTTTACTCATCGTCATTCGCCTTTTTCAGGGGCGTAAAACAGTTGTAGCGCTTTTGAAACTTTATGTGGAACATTGGCTTTTTTGGACGGTGGCGGGAAGTATCGGCTTTGGGTGTTTTTACGCTCTTTTGTGTTTTAGTGCCGATTATGCACCGGGTTGGGTCATTGCGGCAACTTGGCAGTTGACCATTATCGCTTCTTTGTTTGTTTTGATGTTTTTTGGTAGGGTATTTCCTAAGCGCATTTGGGTCTTTTCAACGATTGTTGTGGTAGGAGTTGGTCTTATCAACACGTCTCATATCACGACCTTTCACTTTGTGGAGTTTGCAAAAGGGGCTTTTCCTGTATTGATTGCGGCGTTTTGCTATCCATTTGGTAATCAGCTTGTTTGGGAGTCCAAACATGGGCATAAACATTTTCCTAAAATTGACTCGCCTTTGTTGGAAAATGCTTTTAATAAAGTCTTGCTTCTCTCTTTAGGTTCGTTGCCTTTTTGGATTGTCTTGGTTCTTTGTATTGATCCACCGATGCCTTCAATGGGGCAAGTGCTCAATACTTCTTTAGTGGCACTTCTTTCAGGTTTAGTGGCGACCACACTTTTTTTACTGGCACGTCATCAGGCGCATACGTCCAGCGAACTTGCCGCTGTCGATGCAACCCAATCCAGTGAGGTGATCTTTGCTCTTTTAGGCGAGATGCTTTTTTTAGGTACAGCGCTACCCAATGCACAAGCATGGCTAGGTATCATTTTAGTTTTTATTGGGCTTGGATTTTTTATCTATTTTCAGGAAAAAGAGTGTGCTATTCACGATTGATTCATAATAATGCGTTACAATACTACAAAATATAGAAGGATTTGAGGAATGAAAACGCTTAAAAAAGCATGTTTGATTTTAGGTTTAGCTTTAGGGGCGTGTGTGTATGCTGAGACTCCTAAGATGGCGTTGCCATTTAACATTACTCCTGAGATGTATGCAACGTTTATGGCTCAAAATTTAGCACCTAGTTTACCGCATACTTTTACGCAAAAAGATCTATCGCTTGTTGTGACTAACGTCCATGCTGAGCAAAATAAAGTCTTTTTTCACTCAAAAACGACTCAGTACAAACAAATTCTTGCCGAGTTAAATAAATACCATACCTTGCCAGATGATTTGAAAAAGCAATGTAAAGACTTTTCCAAAATTGCGATGGTCGATAAAGGGGTTGAATACTATTTAAGCGTTGAAGAAAATGAGAAAAAATTTGTTGTGAAATATGATAAAGAAGCATGTTCTGAAAGCTTCGATCCCGCACAAAAAATCTTCATCGGTGGATACAACCGTTATGGTTATGACATCAACGGTGCGAGCAAAAAAGACAATTTTGCTAAACAATCTTTACATTAACGAACACAATTACGACCCGCATCTTTTGCTTCATAGAGCTTTGCATCGGCTTTGATGTAAAGCTCATCAAGCCTTTTAATTTCAGGGGTATACATCGCTAAACCAATGCTGACAGTGAAATTGAGAATTTTGCCTTCATCATAAGGTATTTCAAGGCTGCTCAGCTCTTTGTTCAAGGTTTCCATCTTAGCTCTAGCTTGCTCTTCGTTTACATGTAAAAGTAAAAAGGCAAACTCTTCACCACCAATACGAGCCATAATGTCTGTGTCGCGCAAACTTTTTAAACAGTGCTTGGCAAGCGCTTTTAATACAGCATCGCCTATAGGGTGTCCTAAGGTATCGTTAATATTCTTAAACTGATCCACATCAAGAACCGCAAAGCAGATAGAACCGTTGTAACGTACAGCGCGTGTAAACTCTTGTTCGGCTACTTCGAGAAAATACCGACGGTTATGGAGACCTGTTAAGGTGTCGGTTTGGGCGAGGTATTGCAGTTCTTTTTCTAATTCAATACGTTGTCCTATCTCTTCTTTGAGATTCATTTGCTCTAAAAAAAGTGCTTTGTGGCTTTTCATAGACTCTTGTTGATAACGTGAACGATGATACTCAACCCAACTACTAATAAATGCAACGGTCATATAAGTAACACTAAAACGCACTTGAAAAGGAATGCTATACGTCGTATGAATTTCGGGGACAATGCCAAACAGTCCAATGATCATGCCTAAAAGCACACAACTGTACAAAAAACCAAGACGATTGCCAAATAAAAATATGGTTCCAATAGGATAAACATATGCCCAAAGAATACGTGAGTTGTCTGTATCGGTAGCATTGAAAATCATATAGAGAATTAAAAAAGCATAAAGTAAGTTGGAAATATGATAGATTAAAGATGTCTCTTTCATCTTAGGAATAAAGACTAACGACCCGATAAGATGTGTGTGAAAAGAGAATCACCAAAAAAGACAATGTAAAATTGTGGATATAAGCATTGTAAGCGCTCGTTCCTAGTGCTACTGGTGCCATCAAAAGGGTAATCCAAACATAATGATTGAGTCTTGAAAGTTCCGTTTTGTCCTGACACGATGATTTGGCAACGATAATATCAACAAAATACTGAATGTTTTTGGCAAGTGTAATCATAATAGTTGTTATTCCTTAAAGTGTACATTCTAAAATGTAGGAAAGAAGGCTCCTTTTTACATGTAAAGCAAAATGAGGGCAATAGAAAAGTTTTATTGCCCTTGATATTGTTTTACGCGTTAGCTTCTTTAAGAGCGGCTTCGACATACAATGCACGAAGTTTTTTAACCATTTCACCAGGTTTTCCGCTACCGATAGGCTTACCATCAATCTCAATGATCGGAAGAAGGAAAACGGTTGCACTTGCCATAAACGCTTCATCGGCATTGAGTGCTTCTTCAATGCTAAAGAGACGCTCTTCGACTTTGATACCATGGGTATGCGTGATTTCCATCAACACTTTACGACGAATACTTGGCAAAATAGAATGTGAAAGTGGACGTGTGATAATCACGCCATTTTTAATGATAAATGCCGCAGAAGAGGTTCCCTCAGTAACAAAACCATCTTCAACCATCCAACCCTCATACGCGCCTTTTTGGTGGACTTCTTCTTTTGCCAACACTTGACCTAAGAGTGAAATAGACTTGATGTCACGTCTTTTCCACCTAATGTCCGCACAACTGACAACCTTCACACCAATTTCTGCAAGAGGATGGTTGATAACCTCTTTTTTAAAGGTAAACGCCATAAACGTTGTTGGGGTATTTTCAGGGAAATAAAATTCACGAGGTGCGACACCACGTGTCACTTGCATATAAATACCGCCTTCAACAAGGTCATTTTTCGCAATCAAAGTATCTAAGATCGTAATAATCTCTGTTTTACAAAAAGGCGCTTTAAGACCAATTTTGCTCATACTTCCTTCAAAACGCTCAAAGAAAGGCGCTTTGTCAATCACTTTGCCATTGATAACAGGTACCACTTCGTAGATACCATCACCAAAAAGATACCCACGATCAAAAATAGATACTTTCGCATCTTCCTCTTTACAAAAATCTCCGTTTAAAAAAACAATACTGCTCATTACAGACTCCAAAAAAAATAATACGATATTGTATCAAAAGGTTTCTTAGCCATCTGTGCAATAAGTAGGCAGAAGTTTCTTTTTTACATGTAAAGCGTTGTAAAAGAAGTTTGGATGATTTTCTATTTTGGTTTTAAAGATCAAAGAGATATTATTTTGACAGACATTGGAGTTTGGGTTGAACTTGGTTTGAAGTAGAGAAATTAAAAGTTTAGCCCTGACCTCTAAACTCACAAATTAAGGCTAAAATATGAAGGGCTTAACAACAGATGGTATTGTGTGTCAAATTATCTCAGCATTAAAGACGTATAAACTTCAACAGTATTGTATTAGTACCATTAATGATTGCCAGGTTGTTTTAAATCATTTAATAAGAAAATACAGTGAGCCTTTAAAACGTGAGAGTAAAAGACCAATGTATTGTTCAAAAAACTTGCAAGAAGGGGTGAAAAAAATCAGGGAACATGTCATCCCTGTTAAAGTAGTTATGGAATATTTATTGAGTCTAAAAATTGATGAGGAAGGATCCATGAAAGATACAATTAAAACATATTTAGATAGCAACCTAATCATTGTGGATTTAACTGATGAAGAGGACAAGAAACTTATTATCGAGTATAAAGACAGTATGCCTAAGGCATATGCTGAGCCAACGAGTGAATATTACCAGGATATCTGGTGCCGTTATAAATTAGCAGGTATATATGACAATATTCAGGAATGTAATAAAATCTAGTTAGGCGAATAAAGAGAAAGATAAATAGGGGTTATGGCTAAACTTTTAACTTTTAGACCCTTTCCTTAGCTTTCATTGTATGGTACTAGTGCTTGCCAAACTTTTACATGTAAGAATTTTTGCATCAAAAAAAGTTAAGAACTAATTTCGACCTTTTTTTTCTAGTGTGTTCATCCATACTTCTTTTAAAAGTGCGACTCCTTCGCGGATTTCTGTTTCGCTCAATCCTCCAAATCCCATGCGGATAGCTTCCCAATCGTTTCCGTAATAATCACTTGCAAGATAGAGTTTTATGCCTTTTTCTAAAGCATTTTGTCTTAAAACATTTAAATTAATCGTGTGCGTGGGGCGCATCAAAATGGCTAGTCCTCCACCTTCGCTGATGATTTCAATCATTGAGCCAAACGTCTTTTGCAAGGTTTCTTTCATCACGTCGTGTTTTTTGCGATTGAGCGTGCGAATTTTGCGCAAGTGCCTTTCCCAATGTCCGCCCGCCATAAAAAGTTCTAAAGTTTTTTGCGTTGAAAGCGACACGGAACAGCGTTGGTGACGGGTAAGAAATAACGTTTTATACTTATCAAGATACCGATGAGGAAGGACTAGATAACTGACACGAAGGGCAGGGGAGAGCGACTTGGAAAAGGTTCCGACATAAATGACTCTATCGTCCTTATCTAAGCCTTGGAGCGAGGGAATCGGGCGATTTTGATACCGCAGTTCGCTGTCGTAATCATCTTCAATGATGATGCCTCCTACTTGTTTTGACCAATTCAGAAGTCGTATGCGGTTACGAATGGGCATGCTGACTCCCGTTGGGTATTGATGCGAGGGCGTGATGTAAACCAGATTTGAAGGCGATGCTTCAAGCTCATCGATGACTAAGCCCTCTTGATCGACATGAATGGGCACCGTGGTATAACCATAATCATTGAAGAGAGAACGGACGATCGGAAAACCCGGATGTTCAATCGCAATATGGCTACATTGTTTTTTTAAAAGCGTCGCTAAAATGTGCATCGAATCGGCAAAACCGCCACAAATAATAACATGCGTGGCATCGCAGTTTACGCCACGTGATTGCATCAAATAGCGTGCTATCTCTTCACGAAGGCCGATTTCACCTTGTCTATCGCCGTACGCTCCAAAATCAAGCTCCTCTCCCATCGCTTTGATAAAAAGCCGCTTCCAGAGTTTTAAGGGAAACGCATCAGGCGTCAGTCTTGCGGGAACAAAATCGTAATGTATCGAAGGCGATGTTTTTGTGTTGAGCATGTAAATTGTTTTGATTGGCGGGTCTTGTTCTAAAGGCATATCGGCAACAAAATACCCACTTTGGGGCGCACTTTCGATATAGCCTTCCGTGTAAAGTTGTTTGTACGCCAACTCAGCCGTGTTTTTACTAATGGAATATTGCGAAGCGACGTTTCTAATTGAGGGGAGTTTGTCGCCATATTTTAGCGTCGTTACAATCTCTTTTTTCATGGCTTCGTAGAGTTGCAAATAGAGCGGCTTATTGCTTTCTTTGTCTAAGACATACATAACTGTCCCCTAAAATTTTTAACAAACTGGCTCTTGTAACCAGTACAGTTTGGGATTATAATACCAAATATTTTATGAAAAAGTATAAGGATTGAAACGATGCGACGAGCAGAATTTGAAGTAAACGACCCAAAACTCTTAGAAGAACTCTTATCCAGCTGTGAATATGGAACGCTGTGTTTGATTGATGGTGATGAGCCTTACAGCGTACCGCTCAATTTTGTATGGCATGATGGGTGCATCTGCTTTCATGGTTCAAAAGAAGGACGTAAGATGGACACAATGGCAAAAAACACAAACGCAAGTTTTAGTGTCGTAAAACCTCTATCTTTAATTCCTTCGTATTTTAGCAATACCCGTTCCGCCTGTCCTGCCACGCAACTGTTTATCTCTGCGCATTTTTCAGGTCATGTGGAAAGTATAGACGATGCGCAACAAAAGTGCGATGTTCTGAATGCGCTCATGCAAAAATTGCAACCAGAGGGAAAATACGATGTGATTGAAGTCGAAAATCCCATGTATAAAAAAGCCATAGAGACAATAGGCATTGTTCAATTAAATCCAAAATCTATCTCATTAAAAATCAAAGCAGGGCAAAATTTGAATGCGGAACGCAAGGCGTTGTTGATAGAAAAATTGCGTGAACGTGGAGAAGCTCTTGATATACTGAGTATTGAGCTTATAGGACAGATGAGTTAAAAAGAGGCTTTACATGTAAAGCCTCTTTGGTTATTTAGGCGTTTGCTTCTTTGAGCGCTGCTTCAACGTAAAGCACGAGAGAAAAGTGGTCGGAGCTAAACTTTTAATTTTTATCCATACATGAAAAAAGTAGCTTGTCCCCTTTACCAACAAAACTGATGGATTACGTGGCACGAAAATAAAGTGATTAAAGCCCTAAAATAGGGCTTTAACTTATGTTCTAAATTTATTGAGGATGGCGTTGAGTTGTGCGGTGAGTTCATTGAGGTGCTCACTCGCCCCTGCGATTTCTTCCACACTTCTAGTATTTTGCGTTGCTAACGTATTGATTTCTTCGATTTTGGAAACGATGGTATCGATTTTTTCACCTGTTTGGATGTAGTCATTGACCGTTTTTTCATTGAGTTTGGTTGCAACATTCATCATAGAAACAGTGTTATCCAGTTTGCTTTCCACATCCCCCGCGAGCGCGTTTAATTCTTGGATTTGTGTTGAATTAACATTCATTCTCTCTGAGCTGTCCGTGATAGCTTGAACAATGACATTAATGGTTGCGTTGATTTCAACCAAACTTTTTTGGGTGCGCTCTGCTAAGGTGCGTACTTCATCGGCAACGACTGCAAAGCCTCTTCCATGCTCTCCTGCACGTGCGGCTTCGATGGCAGCATTGAGTGCTAGAAGGTTTGTTTGATCAGCAATATCGCTGATGACGGTAAGAACATTTTTAACTTGGTCGGCATCAGAGCTAAGTTGTTGGATTTTTTGTGCAAGTTCTTGCTCTGTTTGCGCGCTCTCTTGAACACGCTGTCCCAGTTTTTGAAGGAACTTACGAGCACTTTGGAGTTCATTATTTGCCTTAACAATCTCTTCTTTTGAAGCTTTTGCTTCATTGACGGAAGAGACAATTTCTTGTTTGGTCTCGCTTGACATGTGTGTGGCTTGAGAAATGATGATTGAAGAGTCTTCCACGCGTTTGCCCACTTGCATGGTTGTCGCTGAGAGCTCATGCGCAATCGATGCATTTTCAGAACTGGTGTCTTTTGCTAATTTGATAGTTGAGTGAACTTTATCGATAAATTGGTTAATCTCATGGGAAGCATCACCAATTTCATCTTGATTTTTAATAGCTAATTTTTTGGTTAAATCACCATCACCCGTTGCCAAATCATGGGCAGTTTCTTTAAGGCTTAAAAGAGGTTTGGCAATAATACTGGTAGTAAGAAAATAGATTGCAATAATAGCCAGTAAAGCAACGATAAAACCAACGACAATTTGTAATAAAGCATTATTATAAAGTCGATCTGTCATATTTTTATCAAGCACCAAAGCTTTCGCCAATATAATTTCCCGTGGTACTTGAATCAGAACCGCCCAGGGTTTACCCGTCTGTCCAAGTTGGATGGGAGCAACCGCTTCTATCATACCACTATCATCGTTGATACGAACTAACGCTTTACCTGCTTGAATAGCTTCATAAATCTTTTCCCACCCTTTAGGCATCACTTGTTTAAAATGACCCCCGATCATAGCAGGATTCTCGCTTTGGGCTACCAACAGACCATTGTCTGCAATGATGGACACCTGTCCATGAGCTTCAAACAATTCTTTATCAACTTTTTCGGCAATTTTCTGAACAAAATCTAAGTTATAATCCGCCCCTGCAACGCCATAGAATTTACCATTGACGTTAATAGGCACAGACATAGTAGCGAGGAATACTTGCTTACCTTGTACGATATAAGGTAATGGTCCAAGCACACTTTCTTTATTCTGCTCACGTGGGGTAATATACCAGTCTCCTTTAAGAACACCGTTAGGATGCTTGTCGTAGGTGTCGTACTCAACTAAAGGTTGAACGGCAATTTTGCCTTTATCATCACGCGTCCAATAGGGGGTAAAGCGTCCGGTAGTTGGATTGTTACCGTCTTTGTCTACACGGGAGTTCTCATCAAGCCCATCGA
The DNA here is from genome assembly GCF_002309535.1 of Sulfurospirillum diekertiae. Lineage (GTDB taxonomy): Bacteria > Campylobacterota > Campylobacteria > Campylobacterales > Sulfurospirillaceae > Sulfurospirillum > Sulfurospirillum diekertiae. The sequence goes on from NZ_CP023275.1 coordinate 1,226,567, forward strand.
TTGCATTTGGCTCCCAACAGGAGTAGGTACCATTAAAGCTTGTGTTACTTTTCAATACATTGAGAAGCACAGCATTGAGCTGATCGCGGCCAATGTCCAGAGTGCCTTTACCATCTTTATGTTTAAGTTTACTCACTTCAAAGGTGTTAGCCATGGTACGCGCAGCATCCAAAGCCAACGCTAATTCGGACTGAATGGTACCACTTTGCTCGCCGGCTAAATTTTGCAGTCTCTCCATATTGAGCTCAGTCAATAAAGAAGAAACCTCCTTGGAAACGACATCTTGTGTTCTCGTGGATGAAAACAACCCGTAACCCACCAATAGAATAACTGCTGAAACCAAGCAAAGCCCAGCTATCAAAACAATTTTAGTTTGAATTGATTTAAATATCATCGTACACCCCCTTTTTTTATTTAATTTTATATAAAAATATGCAATTAGTTAAACTATTTAGATAAAAATTGATTCAAAGTCAATTTGCTATATAGATATTGTGCTTTTTGTTGCCACCTTTTGTATGGATATGTTTGGTTTATGAAATTAGCTAAGAATAAAAGTTGAAAGTTTGACCTCCTAAAATTTAAATGATACGCTACATAATGATTGAGTCTAAAAATTTCCTCTTCATTCTGTGAAAGTGACTTAGCAACAATGAGATCAACAAAATGTTGAATTTTTTTAGCCAATAAAATCATGTCGACTCCTTTTGTTTAATTCTACATCATGTGTGTTACAAAGGCGTTGTAAGGAGAAAAGATAAAGCACAAAAATTACTAGATGGAACATTATGCGTCAGTGAGGAAAAAGAGGGGACAGGCTACTTTAATAGAACTAGACAATAAATCTTTTACATGTAAAGAAAAAGTAGCCTACTCCTTTTGTCCCTAATTTATATAACAAGGAAATTCATGTCAAAAGTAACATTGAAAGGTTTTATTTTAGTTCCTGAGGCGGAACTTAAATTTGTAAAAAGTGAATTGGTTAATCATAAACGTCTTACGCTCGAAGAGCCGGGTTGTCTTACATTCAGCGTTACTGAAAATTTTGAAAACCCGCTTCGCTTTGATGTTTATGAAGAGTTCACAGATAAGGTTGCTTTTGAGCATCATCAGAAAAGAGTAAAAGCATCTCATTGGGGTAAAGTGACAGGAAACGTTGAGCGCCACTATCAAATCTTTGAGGAAACTAGGACTCAGGGCTAAACTTTAAACTTTTTGAGGAAAAAAGTGATAATTTACTTTGATCAAATTAGAAAAATTCAATTTTTACATGTAAAGATTTGAAAAAGCAGTTTGGTTCATTCTGTATTTTTATAACATATAAACACGAAACAGTAAAATAAGTCTATAGCTTACATTTATTTCATTAAGAGAATTATAAGTTACTATAGGATAAATTTTTCAAAATTAATTTTATAGTTAAGCTAGCCACGTGAAAAGTCGCTTGGCTTTGAGTAAAACATTTGGAGGAATAAATGAGTGAAACATTGAACAAAGAATTGGTCTTAATTGAAGCGAATGCGGTTGCCTACTTAACTGCGTTCAATCGCGAAGACGTTGCAGGTGTGTTAGCAACATACGCTGATGACGGTGTACTAATGGCTCCTGGTAGATCTGCGGTAGTGGGCAAAGATGCACTTGCCATAATCTATCCTGAAGTCTTCGAGCAAGTAGACTTTGCCATGAGCTATGAAATAAAAGAGGTTGTACAAATAAGCGACGACTGGGCGTTCGTTCGAAGTGCTACCAAAGGTACTGAAACCAACAAGGCGACCAGTGTCGTCATATCTTCAGAGTATCAAGAGCTGTTTTTATTACGTAAATCAGCTACTGGAGCGTGGCAGACTGCACGATACAGCACGTCCAAGATCAGTCCTATGATCTAAATAGCTAAGATAAAGTGGAGCGTAGTTTAATGGAATTGGCTAATAAACCTTTACATGTAAAGTGTAAAAGTAGCCTCGTTCCTCTATCTCCACATTCTGCTACCCTCGTAACTCAACCCCCAAAAAGATAGCAACAACTCCTAAGACAATATTAAGAGGCAATAAAACATTGGGGAGCAATCGCACCTGTTCTTTGGCACTTGCAAAATCACCCCGATCAAAAAGCGTTTGTGCATGTGTGCGTTTGATGTACATATAGACATAATTGAGCGTCATAATTGTCCAAAGACTCTCTTTTATATGAACCACCACTCCTGATAAGCCTGTGCCTTTAAGAATGATAAACCCGCAAAGAACAATCAAGACAATAAAAGGCATGACAAGGTTAAACAACCGACCTACGATGTGTAATGTTTTGCCAAGCTTTATTTTTGGCTCTTCAATACTTTGAATTACAGGATGAACAGCAAATTTAATCGCAATCATACCGCCGACCCAAATCACGGCTGAGATGATATGTAAAAATAGGATGATCGTTTTGTAATGCTCAAAAAGTGCCTGCATCTTTTCTCCTTTTCCATATTATATAGCGATTGATTATACCCCACTCTTCACCTTTGAACATTGACATTTTACATGTAAATATTTCGCTTTATATTTTTTATTTTTTTCAAAAGTATTTTTCTACGGAACACTATATGCAAAAGTGTGTGGTGAAATAAAAACTCACAAAGGAGAACAAAATGGCTGAACTCAGACAAATTGCTTTTTATGGCAAAGGCGGAATTGGTAAATCTACCACTTCACAAAATACACTCGCGGCAATGGCGCACTACTTCGGTAAAAAAATTCTTATCGTTGGATGTGATCCTAAGGCAGACTCTACACGACTTATTTTGCATGAAAAAGCACAATGCACTATTATGCAACTAGCAAGTGAGGCAGGTACTGTTGAAGACCTAGAGCTTGAAGATGTATGTAAACCAGGTGCTGCTGAGTTTGATCCAGATAACACAGATATTACAGAAGGTTTTATCATGTGTGCAGAATCAGGTGGACCAGAGCCAGGCGTTGGTTGTGCAGGTCGTGGTGTTATTACAGCGATTAACTTCCTTGAGGAAGAGGGTGCTTATGACCAAGATTTAGATTTCGTCTCTTACGACGTTCTTGGTGACGTTGTTTGTGGTGGATTTGCGATGCCAATTCGTGAAGGTAAAGCACAAGAGATCTACATCGTTATGTCAGGCGAAATGATGGCAATGTATGCGGCAAACAACATCTCTAAAGGTATTTTGAAATACGCAAACACTGGTGGTGTACGTCTAGCAGGTCTTATCTGTAATGCACGTATGACAGACCGTGAATACGATCTTGCAAAACATCTTGCAGAGCAAATCGGAACGCACTTGATTCACTTCGTACCAAGAAGTAACCACGTACAACGTGCTGAGCTTCGTCGTATGACCGTTGTTGAGTTTGCTGATAAAACAGACCAAGCATTTGAGTACAAAGAACTTGCAAGAAAAATCATTGCTAATGATCTTAAAGTGATCCCTAAACCACTTGAGATGGATGATCTTGAAGCATTGTTAATGGAATTTGGTTTGGAAGAAGAAGTCGAAGCAGACGCTATCGGTAAAAAAGCAACAGCGTAATAACCGAAGAAAACTTTAGCGCCCCAGTGGCAAATGTAGTCAAAAGAGCTTTGCCCTTTTGACGTTATAAAAAAATAAAAAGAGGAGCACACCATGTTTATATGCGGATACCACTTCCCAGCATCTTTGGGAAATAAAATTAGTCATGAGCAAGTCGTAGAGAGAGTCACAGCAGAAGTTGGCGATCTTTCAGATGTTAGTTACGCAGTCCTTACCAGTGAAAACCGTGATGGTATCAAACAAGAAGACCTACGTGTTGAAAAAGGTTCATTCCTTTTCACAGCATTGGCTGATTACTATAAAAAATCAGACATTGAAGGCGAATATAAAATGATTTTTTATACCAACAAGTATCAAATGAGTGAAGTTTCTAAAGCAGTCGATGGTGGTAAAACAGCAGACGTTTGTAAAAAACTTGACGATATGCTTCTCTACAGGGTCAAAGTCGCGTAAGCGTACTTTTTAAATAGAAAGGAAAATAGCATGACAACAGAAACATTGCTAAGCCAACAAGAAGCCGCAATTGCGGAAGTGCTTGCTGCTTACCCTGAAAAGGCGAAAAAAAGTAGAGAAAAACACCTTGGCGTTGATATGCCAGAGGGTGTTAAAGGTGCTTGTGATTCAACCAAGAGTAACAAACAAACCGTTCCAGGCGTTATGAGTCAACGTGGTTGTGCTTATGCAGGAAGTAAAGGTGTTGTTTGGGGTCCAGTGAAAGATATGATTCATATCTCTCATGGACCGGTTGGTTGTGGTCAATATAGCCGCGCAGGTAGAAGAAACTATTACATTGGTACAACAGGCGTTGATACCTATGTAACGATGAACTTCACAACCGACTATAATGAAAAAGACATCGTTTTTGGTGGCGATAAAAAGCTTAAAGCGGCACTTGCAGAAATTGATGCACTTTTCCCACTCAATAACGGTATTTCCATTCAAAGTGAATGCCCCATCGGTTTGATTGGTGATGATATTCAAGCAGTAGCCAAAGGCTACAAAAAAGAGTCTGGCAAGCCTACGGTTGCGGTTTCTTGTGAAGGTTTCCGTGGTGTTTCACAAAGTTTGGGTCACCATATTGCGAACGATATGATTCGTGATGAGGTACTTCCAGATAACTCTTATAAAAAAGATTTTGTATCAACTCCGTATGATGTTGCCATCATCGGTGACTATAACATCGGAGGGGACGCTTGGAGTTCAAGAATTTTACTTGAAGAGATGGGTCTTCGTGTTATCGCTCAATGGAGTGGTGATGCTACTTATAAAGAGTTAACGATCGCTCCAAAAGCGAAAATAAACCTTCTTCACTGCTACCGAAGTATGAACTATGTTGTTCGTCATATGGAGCAAGAATTTGGCGTGCCTTGGATGGAGTATAACTTCTTTGGTCCAAGCAAAACAACAGAGAGCTTACGCAAAATTGCAGCGTTCTTTGATGAGACAATTCAAGCTAAAACAGAAGCGGTTATCGCTAAATATACTGAAATGACTGATAAAGTCATTGCAAAGTATCGCCCTAAATTAGAAGGCAAAACCGTCATGTTATATGTCGGTGGATTACGTCCTCGCCACGTTATTGGTGCTTACGAAGATTTGGGAATGAAAATTATCGGTACAGGTTATGAGTTCGGACATGGTGATGACTATAAACGTACCAAAGATGAGCTTAGTGGCTCAACCTTGATCTATGACGATACCAACGAGTACGAATTAGAGCAATTTGTCAAAAGACTGAAACCTGATCTTGTAGCAAGCGGTGTAAAAGAGAAGTACGTTTTCCAAAAAATGGGTTTACCATTTAGACAAATGCACTCTTGGGATTATAGTGGTCCGTATCATGGATACGATGCCTTTGCAATTTTTGCAAAAGACATGGATTTGGCGTTGAACTCCCCAGTATGGGCTCACACCAAAGCACCATGGGAATCTAAATAAGGAGAGCACAATGCAAGACGTAGAGAACATAGTAAATGGGCAAAAGCTCTTTTTAAAACCAGAGTATCAAGATGTTTTTAAAAATAAAAAGCAATTTGAAAGCAGTGCAGGTTCAACCAACCCTGAAAAAGTAATCGAAGTTGCTAAGTGGACAACAACATGGGAATACCGTGAGAAAAACTTAGCACGTGAGCACATCACGATTAACCCAGCCAAAGCGTGTCAACCTTTAGGTGCTGTTATGGCAGCACTTGGGTTTGAAAACACCATGCCGTATGTTCATGGAAGTCACGGTTGTGTGGCTTACTTTAGAAGCTACTTTACACGTCACTTTAAAGAGCCAACACCATGTGTTTCAGACTCTATGAGTGAAAGTGCAGCGGTTTTTGGTGGTTTGGCAAATATGAAAGAGGGTTTACGTAACTGTAAAGCACTTTACAAACCAGACATGATTGCTGTTTCTACTACATGTATGGCAGAAGTTATTGGTGATGACTTGAATGCGTTTGTGATCGGTGCTCGTAAAGATGCTGAGGGTGAACTAGATGGTACGCCAATTCCAGCTGCACACACCCCATCATTTGCAGGTAGCCACGTGACGGGTTATGACAATATGATGAACGCCATTTTGCAAGAGCTCAATCCTGTTGAGGGTCGTGAGATCGTTAAAGATGAAGAGCGTATCAACATCATTCCTGGTTTTGAACCATACCTTGGAAGCTTGAAAGAAATTAAGAAAATGGCTGCTATGTTTAGCGACAAAATCGTTATGCTTGGTGACCATGAAGATCAGTGGAATACCCCAGCAGGTGAGTATAAACTCTATGCAGGTGGTACACCTTTAGCGGTTGCAAAAACAGCAAGCAGCGCAAAAGCGACTATTTCACTTCAAAAGTATTCTACAATCGCCACGGCGAAGATGATTAAAAATGACTGGAAACAAACGTATGCAACCTGCAACCCAATCGGGTTAGGTGGAACAGATGAGTTTGTAATGAAACTCAGTGAACTTACAGGAAAACCTGTTCCTGCTGAGCTTACAAAACTTCGTGGTCAACTTGTTGATGCGATGCAAGACAGTTATCCGTATATGCACGGCAAAAAATTCGCCATCTGGGGAGATCCTGACTTCTTGTTAGGTGTTGTTTCTTTCTTGGTTGAAATGGGTGCTATTCCTGTACACGTTCTTTGCCATAATGCGCCTCGTAAAAACTGGGAAAAAGAGATGCAAGCGATTCTTGACAAATGTACCTTCAAAGAAGAGTGTCACATTTGGATGGGAAAAGACTTATGGCATTTAAGAAGCCTTATTTTTACGGAGCCAGTAGATTTCATGATTGGTAACGTTTACGGTAAAGAGTTGTATCGTGATACAAAAGTACCATTGATTCGTATCGGTTTCCCAATCTTCGATAGACATCATCTCCATAGATACTCTATCAGTGGATATGAGGGTGCGCTTAATCTTTTAACATGGATTACCAACTCCGTCCTAGACGCGTTGGATGAAGAGACAAAAGATATCGCAAAAACAGATTTCTTCTTCGACTGCGTAAGATAGTTTGTTAAGTTGAGGGCTTCGGCTCTCTTCTTTTTTATTTTCCGCCTTTACCATTTCCACTATTTCCTCCTTTTCCACTTCCATTGCATGCACCAGCAGAAGAGCTGGAACTATTACTATTTGAGCTTCTTCCTGTAAGCGTATTGATTTGTTGCGTTTGAATATCTTCACTTTTTTCAGCACTTAGCTCAGACATCAGTTGCTCTCGTTTGGCTTCATTTTCAACTCTAGCACGTTCTTTAATCGCTTGAATATAGCGGTGTCGGTATTGTCTTGGCGCAGAGTGCATTTGGGTAGTGAGTTCATCCATGTTTTGGGTCTTTTGTATCTCTTGGGTAATGTCATTATCATCAAGAGCATAAAGCTGTAATGTCAGCAGACAGAAAATCATGGTGTATTTCATGCTTTTTCCTCTTTAGAAAAAAGAAGTGTGATCGATGTTCCTGTCTCTGCATTACTTTCAAGAGTAATTTGAATGACTAAAATATCGCACAATTTTTTTACGATATTCAAACCTAACCCCAGCCCTTTTTCGTTCTCTTTATAGTATCGATCGTAAACAAGGCGACAGTTTTTAATACCAATACCTGTATCACTGATGTTTACACGGTTCTCTTTATTACTCAGTTTTACGGAACCATTTTTGCGGTTGTATTTACAGGCATTGGAGATGAGATTGTCAAATATACGTGCGATCGAATCAGGATCGCTATGAATGATGCAAGGTTCTGTTTCAAAAATAAAGGTCAATTTTGGGTAGAGCTTTTGATAGAGTTTGGCTCTTACATGTAAAAGTTTTTCAAGATCAACTTCGCCTTTTTTGGGGATAAATCCTTGGTGCAAGATTTCTAAATTTCGGTACAAAGAGGCGATAGTTTTTGCAGCGAGTTCTATACGCTCTAAGGCTTCCGATGGTGCTGTTTTGGCAATGGATTTTGTATTGAGAAGTATGGAGGTTACAGGTGTGTTAAGGTCGTGAATCATATCTTTCAAGAAACTTTCTAACAGGTAAAGTGCATGTCTGAGTGGATAGAGTGCATAAAACGAATAAAAAAGTGAGAAGGCGATGATGGCACATAAGAGAGCACTATAGATTAGAAGAACTTTGTTGATAAGAAGATGGAGTTGTCCCTTATACTCCTTGTCAGACATGATTACTTTGAACATAGAATTTTTCGTGCTTGGAATTGCAAAATAACCACACATTCCACGATCGCAAGGCTGTAAATTGAGCTCATCGACACTGTTATCATAAGGAATGACATCGACTTCAAAGGTATAATTTTGAAAATCATAGGTAAACGATTTCATTTTCGTGAAAATCTGCTCTTCCATGATGTGTTTTTGTTCACTGTAATAAAAATAGGCAACCAGAGTGGTAAGAAGCATTAATGTGGCAAAGAAAATACCAAATGTTTTAAAAAAAGCCTCTTTCTCATATTTTCTCAAGACGGTATCCTATGCCTTTGACATTGATAACTTGAAGGGAAAAACGCTGTTTGAGTTTGGTTATATGTACACGCAAGGCACTATCGCTGGATTTTTCCATCACGTCAAAAAACTGCTCTTTAAGAATGGTTTGATTTAGATTTCGTAGGAGTAGATCAAAGATTTCTTTCTCAACAGAGCCAAGATCAATCTCTTTCTCGTTTTGAAAAAGGCGCTTATTCAAAAGATCGTAGGTGATTGAACCATACGCTAAAAGGGGATTTTTTTTCAGAATATGCGCTTTAATGCGCACTAAAAGCTCATCAAACTCAAAAGGTTTTTTGATGTAGTCATCACACGCGCTGTCAAACGCTTTGGTGATGGTTTGAATGTCTTTATAGGCACTGATAAAAAAAGCGGGAGTAGCATCGCCACTTTCACGTAGAAGTTTAAGCAGATCAAGACCGTTGAGGAGGGGAACGTTGATGTCAAAGAGATAAAGATCAAACGAGGTTTCATACGAATAGGTGAGTGCTTCTTCGCCATCACTGGCATGTACCACTTCAAAACCTTCACCCATCAGCAGACTTTTGAGGGTCTCACTTAAAAGGTAGTCATCTTCAAGTAATAAGATTTTTGGCATGGTTTTCTCCTTAGGTAAAGAATAGCAAATATCTGTTAATGAAGTGTTAAAGTAAAAAAAATTTGTCCTTAACAGTTTGCTAACACTTTCTCCGTATAGTTTCAATATATATCAACAAGGAGGCAAAGATGAAAAAGAGTCTATTTGTGTGGATGGTTTTAGGTGTCGTTGCATTTGCGGCAGACTATTCAGCCATGAGTGCAACAGAGCTAAGTGCTATGAGAGGAACGGTTCCTGTCGAAGATAGACCCGCTTTTCAAGCGGCAATGCAAGAAAAAATGCAAACGATGAGTCAAGAAGAGCGTCAAGCTTTCACGCAAGCTCGCACTTCCAATCCAACAACAGGCAATATGGGGGCAAGTACAGGCGGTACGAATGGCAGTGGTAGCGCTAGTGGTTCAGGTATGGGCAATGGTGGTATGGGAATGGGTGGCATGGGTAATGGAAAAGGCGGTGGTCGAGGAGGGCGATAAACACTCTGGTATGTTAGAGAGCTTCGGCTCTCTTTTCTTTTGTTTTTGATTTATTTCTAATCCTATAATTCAATCAATCCTAAATCCAAACTGTGATAAGATAACTTCCACAATTTTACCTGTACATGTGTCAAAACAAAGGAAATTTTTTATGGGAAATAGTGACGATCTCAAACAGACCAACAAGCTTGTCCTTCGTAATTTGGAACTTGAAGATTACGAGCAAGTTAAAAGAATTATGGATAGAGTTTATCCGACATTGGGTGGATGGACACCTCTTGAATTTAAAGCACAACTAAGCACCTTTCCTGAAGGGCAAATTTGCATCGAAGATGATGGCAAAGTTATTGCCGCAGCGCAGAGTTTGATCGTCGATTACGATAAATTTGGCGATCGCCATACGTACAATCAAATTACAGCTAACGGACTCATTTCGACTCATGATCCTAAAGGCAATACGCTTTATGGCTTAGACATTTATGTCGATCCCGACTATCAAGGGCTTCGCCTTGGGCGTAGACTTTACGATGCACGTAAAGAGCTCTGTTACAGACTTAACTTAAAGCGTATTATCGCAGGGGGCCGTATCCCTGGGTATGCCGCTCATGCGCATGAAATGACCCCTTCTAAGTACATCGAACTCGTTAAAGACAAAGAGCTCCGCGACCATGTGTTAGGCTTTCAACTTGCCAATGACTTCCATGTTCGTCGTGTGTTAAAAGGCTACCTCAAAGGGGACGCCGCTTCGCGTGAATACGCCACACTTTTGGAGTGGAGTAATGTGGACTATGAAGAACCGCATACCAACCCAACGGTCAATCGTGGCATCGTGCGTGTGGGCATCGTACAGTGGCAAATGCGTAGTGTTAAAAGTGTCGAAGAGTTTTTGGATCAGGTCGAATTTTTCGTGGATGCGATGGCAGGCTACAATGCTGATTTTGTGCTGTTCCCTGAATTTTTCAATGCACCGTTGATGGCTTTGCGCTCCGATGAAAATCCTGAAACAGCGATTCGTACCGTTGCAGCGCATACCGATACGTTGGTGGAAAAAATAGGGCAGTTTGCCGTGCGTTACAACATCAACATCATCGCAGGCAGTATGCCCGAATACGATGGCAATACACTCTACAACGCCAGTTATTTGTGTCGTCGTGATGGTACAAAAGATGCGCAGAAAAAACTACACATTACCCCCGATGAAGAGGCGTACTGGGGCATGCACGGCGGCGATAAGCTCTGTGTGTTTGAAACCGATGTGGGGCGTGTGGGCATTTTGGTCTGTTACGATGTCGAGTACCCCGAACTTCCACGTCTTTTAGCCGATCAAGGCATTGATATTCTCTTTGTTCCTTACTGGACAGACACTAAAAACAGTTATTTACGCGTGCGTCGTTGTGCGCAAGCTAGAGCGATTGAAAACGAGTGTTACGTCGCTATTTCAGGCAGTGTGGGAACCTTGCCTAGAGTGGAGAACATGGACATCCAATATTCTCAAGCAGCGGTTTTTAGCCCCTCCGATTTTGCGTTTCCACATGATGCCATCATCGCTGAAGCAACGCCAAATACGGAGATGACTTTGGTCGCCGATCTTGATTTGAGTCTTTTAAAAGAGATTCGTGAACGAGGCAGTGTGCGCAATTTACATGCCCGTCGTAATGATTTGTACAGTTTGCGTTGGAAGGGCGACAAAGATGATTTTGTTGTCGTTAGTGGATAAGTGATACGACTTTTCAGCGATGGCAGTGTCAATACCCAAACGCATGTGGGATTTGGTGCTTACCTCCTCGTTCCTGAAAATGCACCTTTAGAAGCGTTTGAGACTTTACATGTAAAGGTAAAAGCCTTTCATCAAACCTCTTCTACGAAGCTCGAACTTCAGACAGTGCTCTGGGCATTGGACGAGGTAAAAAGCTCTGAGGAAGAGATTACTCTTTACACCGATTCTCAAAATATCATCGGTTTACCAAACAGAAGAGAGCGGTTTGAGCGCATGGATTATGCAACGAATCAGAAGAAGAGGCATGAACATGCCACGTTGTACCAAGCCTTTTATCGGATGATGGATGAGATGAAGTGTTCTTTGATGAAAGTAAAGGGGCATAAGCACACATGCGATAAAGATGCAATCGATCGTTATTTTACCTTAGTTGATCGCGCTTCACGTGAGGCACTTCGAAAAAGTGGTCTGTGATCGTTTACATGTAAAGAAAGCCAAGAGAAGGGAATCCTTCTCCTAGTGTGTGCAAAGGTTATTTGCCAAAGTGTTTAGAAGCGTGATGTAGTGTTGATTTGGTGGATTGCCAAATGGACTCAACCCCTTTTTTCATTGCATCAAATTTCTCTTCACTCGCAGCTACAAGTTCTGCAAGTTTGGCTTGACCCTCCTTCATCTTGTCTTCAAGTTGTTTAATCTGTTTATGCATCTCTATTTGAGCATTGGCACTCGCACCTGAAGCTTCCGCTTTAAATTTATCTACTTGTGCTTTGCAGGTGTCAAATTCTGCTTGTATTTTTTGTTCATAAAGTTTTTTATCACTCATATTCGATCCTTTAGTTGTTTGTTATCATAAATATTGATGCAGATGCACGACACACAATGGAATAGAAAACTATGCAGTAGCTTTGAATCTTACAGAAGCATCTTCAAAGGCAATGACAATAGAATCCCACGTCTCTTCAAAGCTTTTTTTAGTTGATTCAAAGTTGCTTCCTGTTGTTTTATTGAGTTCTGCAAGTTTGTTTCTCCCTTCTTCAAGCTTACTCTCAAGCATTTTAACATGCTGGTTGAGTTCCACTTGAACATTGGTTCTAGCTGCAAATGATCGTGTTCTAAAGAGGATCATTCCCATTTTCCATTCGTTAAGTTGCGTCTGTTTTGTTTGTTCGTAAAGTTCTTTACTGCTCATTGAAATCCTTTTTTAGGGTCGATTTTATTCGTGTTAGTGTGATATGTCATCTGTCCTTGGGTTAGTTCGTAAGTAGATAGTAAAAAAGTGTTGAAACGTTAAGTGTGCAGGGCTTACAAATGTTATTGAGCGATTCTTCCTCTCAGGACACGCTCGAATACGCCTCATTGTAAAAAATGACATTTAGAATACGGACGATGAGGGGTTGTGGCTGATGTTACAAAGCCAGTGTTCCTATCAACCTCTTTCACTATACTCTTATTTGAACGATTGTGGTGCTTTTTGAAAATAGAATTGAAATAGAGGGGCGTTTCTTCTTAAAGTACCCATTATCATTTTTTGAAAACGGTTTGAGAGGTTACATGTAACCTCTCTTTTAGACTTTAAATTCGTTCAGCTTTTCTTGGAGTGTCACACCCCATTTATCAAGCACGGTTGTAATTTCCATAATCTCTTCACTTTTTTGATAAGTTGCATGAAAGATTGTCTCTATTTGCAGTGAAGCTTCTTTGATTTGCTCCGTTTCTTTTTTGAGATTGACGGATTTTGTTGCAATATCATTGGAGAGAGCTATGTTTTTATCGGCTACGTTGACGAGTTGCTCGAGTACGATATTGGCATTGGTAGAGACATCTTGAAGAATGTTGATCTCAGAAGCATTGTCTTTCATCTGTTGACTGATGGAGGTGATGGAGCTCACGATGGAGGTAATGGTTGTATTGATCTCTTCAAGGCTTTTTTGTGTCTTCTCCGCCAAGAGCCTGACTTCGTCGGCAACAACGGCAAATCCACGACCGTGTTCGCCTGCACGCGCTGCTTCAATGGCAGCATTAAGTGCCAATAAATTGGTCTGATCGGCGATATCGTCAATGACGCTGAGAATATTTTTGGTCTCTTGGGTATCTTTACTCAAAGCGTTGAGTTGTATGACGAGAAGATTCTCTTTTTGAACACTTTTAGCAATCTTTTCACCTAATTCGATGATGTTTCTTTGTGTATCGCCAAGATACGTACCGATCTGTTGCATCTGTGTTTTACTCGCATGCGCGTTGTGACTGATGTCGTCAAAAACAACTTGCATATTGTTGACATGCATAGTACTCTCATCGATGATGATCTTCTCTTTTTGGGTTTGAGCATGAAAAAATGAGACGATGTGTTGCAGTTGCGCTGAGATTTGACTGTGCGTTGTGGCATGCGCTTGAAAGCCAAGAATGGCATGTCTGATTTTCTCTTTGAAAAAGACAACAGAGTCAAGCATTCTGGCAGATTCAGCATTGAAGCTGGTGTTGATCTTGATCTCTTTGGTAAGATCCATTGAGGCTAAAGCTTGGTTTATTTTAACACTGAGATCCACGCCCCATTTTTTTTCATCAATATCATGCACGATGAGGATCACGGCAATAGCGTATTGAATGATAGCTCCTAGTGTGCTGGTTGTAAAAAAATAGGCATTGAGTGGAAGGATCAAAAAAGCTGCAATGTGGATAACTCTCATTCTAAGAAACAGAGATTTCATTGTATTTCTCCTGTATGAAATAGAATTCACATTCTACTTCATACGCAAAAATAAAAGATTGATCTGTATCAAAAAATAAGATAATTTTACTCTCTTTTTGAAATAAACAGTTAAAAGTCTTTACATGTAAAAAAGATAAAGAGAAAATATGAATACTTTCTCTTCGTTTTGATAGATTATCGGTCGTATTTTTTAGCGTACTCCGCATCATTATAAATAGCTTCACCGTAAAGTTCTTTACCAAAGCTACGGATCACTTTTTGACCATCCCCTTTGGTCACAAATTCAATAAACTTAGCACTCATATTTTTTTGAGGTGTCTCTAAACCATTTTGTTTGAGAGCGTTATAGGTATTGACTAAGAAAATATCACCTCTAAAAAGGATTTTCATGTTTTTGAGCTCTTTTTGTGCAGCGACCCATGTGCTACTATCGGTCATAAAGTAAGCCCCTGTGGTATCAGCTTTTTTAAGCGTTGCTAACATGAAATCTTTGTTGATGGTATACCAACTACCTTCAGGTGAAATATTGGCTTTTTTCCAAATTTCAAGCTCTTTTTTATGCGTTCCTGAGTTGTCTGCACGGGTATAAAAAAGGGCTTTTTTGGCAGCAATGCGTGAGTATGCTTCGACGACACTGGAAGAGTCTTTAATGAGAGCCGGGTCTTTTTTGGGACCTGTAATGTAAAATTCATTCGACCCAATGAGAGAACGATCGCTCGCCCAACCCTCTTTAAGAGCCTCTTTTTCGCCCTTTGGCGCATGCACCATAATCAAATCAACCTCTTTGTTTTTAAGCAATGAGAGCGATTCTCCCGAACCTGCTTTGATCCAACACAGTGACATATCATTTGATTTCGCAAACTCTTCCGCTAAGGCTTTAACAAGACCTAACTCCCCAGGGCTTCCTGTTGCAAGTTTGAGCTCTAGTGCGCCCTTGCCATAACGCTCTGTGCAGTTTGCCGCAAACATGACACTACACAGTGCCAGTGTGGTAATGAGAACTTTTGAAAGCATAGAAACTCCTTTGGTATATGTTTAGAATAACGTATCGCAAAGTTACGAATCTCTCATTTAAAAAGATGCGTTTAGTAGTAAAAAAATGACAAATGTTATAAATGAGCCTATTTCTGTTTCTCAAAGAAGCAATCAACCCAAAAGCTTTTACATGTAAAGCTTCTGATCCTCAACGAGACCTAATTTTCGTGCGATTGCCACAGCGGCTTCTCTGCCATCAAGGGCGGCATTGACCACCAAGTTTGCACCTCTGACTACATCGCCTCCTGCAAAGATAAACGGATGAGAGGTCTCTTTATGTTCATCCACAATCAGCGTATTGGATTTACCGATGGCAAGGTTGAGTTCATCATAAAAGTCAAAATGTTTAGCTTGAAAGCCAAGGGCAAGAATGATACTGTCGGCAGGTAGTGTTTGAAAGCTTTGCGGTTTGGTTTGAAGACGGTTATTTTCATCGGTATAAGTTTCAAGAATTTCAAGCCCAACGACACGATGCTCAGCATCCACAATCGCTTTTTTAGGCAGTGCGTTAAAGATAAACTGCACCCCTTCTTCTTTGGCGTTAATCACTTCTGCTCGACTTCCCGGCATACTCGCTTCATCTCTTCGGTACACACAGGTGACACTTTTGGCTTTATGACGAATGGCAGTACGAAGGGCATCCATCGCAGAGTCACCACCACCGATAACGACAACATGTTTATTGCGTAAGATTGATTTTTGAAGCGCATGGTCGAAAAGATTTTTTTGCGTCTGAGTGAGTAGGGTCATGACTTGATAAACCCCATTGGCATCTTCATTTTCCATGTCGGCACTGCGACCTTTAGGCACACCAAGCCCCAAAAAGACGGCATCAAATTTTTCTTGAAGCTCACTGAGGCTTACATCTTTTCCCACTTCGGTATTAAGATGCACTTTCATGCCTGCTTCTTTCATCCACTCAAAACGTCTTAAGATGACGCTTTTAGGAAGTTTAAAATTAGGAATACCGTACATTAATAGCCCACCTACACGGTTTTCTCTCTCAAACATTTCTACTTCAATGTTAGCTCTTAGTAAAAAGGTCGCGCAGCTAAGACCTGCTGGTCCACTGCCGACAACGGCAACTTTAAACTTTCGTCCATCTGCTTGACCATAATCAGGAATAGCACCTTGTTCATACGCTTTTTCATTGAGAAAAACTTCCACATTACCGATGGAAACGGCATGATACTCTGTTTTTTCGAGTGTACATGAACTTTCGCACAGTCCTTTTTTAGGACAAACGCGACCCAGAATTTCAGGAAAAGGAGATCTGGCATTGGAGAGCTCAAACGCTCCTAGATAGTCGTGTTCATAGGTTTTTTTGAGCCATCTTGGAATGTTGTTATTGAGAGGGCACCCTGTGCGACAAAACTTGAATTCACTCTCAAGTCCACGTAAAAGATCAATGGGGCATTGCAAACAACGGCTTGCTTGCGCCTTGGCTTCACACTCTTCAAAGTTGTGATAGATCGGGTAATAATCCTCAATGCGCTCAACGGCGGGGCGTTTTTTTGGATAGGCTTTTGCGATTGTTTTATATTCTCTCATGCTATTCCTCTATGATCTCTATACTTTTTACATGTAACTCTTGTCCGCCTATCATGGCGACATCCTCGCTATAACATTTTGGACAGATAAAATGGTTCTCTTTTACGACACTTTGCTCATGACATGAGGCGCACAAAAGTACCACGTCACACAGCTCTATACTCAGAGTGGCATCATGGCAGATGGTCTCTTCTTTAAAGGTATCAAAACACTGTTCTAAAAAATGTATCTCAATGCCACTGAGCCTTCCCACACTGATTGTAAGGCTTTTGATTGCTTTGGCATGATGCCTCTTCGCCTCTTTTTCGCACAGATCAATGAGTGAAGCGACGATGGAGTATTCATGCATAAAAACTTAGCCTTTTTGCGCCATCAATTTTGTGTATTCGTCATAATCCACTACCGAAATAGCACTGGTTGTGCAGACACGAATGCACGAAGGTCCCTCTGGGCGTTTAAAGCAGAGATTGCATTTCACAGCGATACGACGATCTTCTTTTTGAATCATCGTAATAGCGCCATATGGGCACACCAACGAACAACACCCACACCCAACACACGCCTCCTCATGAATCTTAATAAAATCATCCATTTTTTCAATGACACCATGCGGGCAGACCGCTAGACACGAAGGTGATTCGCAGTGCATACACTGAAGTGGAGACGTTTTACCTTCAAACTTGATCACACGGTTACGCGAAATAAGCGGTACTTTGGTTTCATAAGCTTCTTCAAACGTAATGCCTTGAAAACTGGCCGCACAGGCTAACTCACAACTTAAACATCCGACACATTTGGTACTGTCAGCAAAGATAAAATGGTTTCGCATCTTAACGCTCGGTACAAGAGATACAAGGATCGATGCTATTAAAAATGAGTGCAACATCATCAATGTTATTGTTTGGCATCATCACTTTAAGCGCCTCCCAGTTCATGTAGGTCGGCACGCGCCACTTCATACGCTCTGGTTTTTGGGTGCCATTGGTTTTGAGGTAATAGACCAGCTCACCGCGTGGTGCTTCGGTGCGAGAGACAGCTTCACCTTCAAGAATGTGTGTGCGTGTTGGAAGTACAACATCTCCCATTGGCATGGAATCCAGTGCCTGATGGAGCAGTTTCATGGACTCTAAGATTTCATACAGTCTTACTTTGGCACGTGAAAGCACATCACCATCTTTTTGGAGTGCAACATCAAAGTGTAGGTTGGCATATGCGGCATAAGGAGCGCGTTTTCGTACATCGTTATTGACACCACTTGCGCGCGCCACTGGTCCTACAACGCCTAGTCTCAGGGCATCTTCATAACTAAGTACGCCAACTCCTCCAATACGTGTGATCAGCGTTGGGTCAGTTTCAAACAGAGCGATAAACGCTTCAATTTTAGGTTTATTTTTATCCAGCGTCGCTTTGATAGAAGCGATCAGTGTAGCGTCCAGATCAAACTTCACGCCACCAATCGTATTGGCACTTAAGTCCATGCGATTGCCCCAAATGGCTTCTTTCAGGTCTTGAAAATCTTCACGTGTCTCTAAAAACTGTGTCATCAAGGTTTTGTTATGAATGAGATGGCTAAGCATACCAAGGTTAAAGAGATGACTGGCTATACGTTTGATCTCATCGGCCACAACACGTAAGTAAAGGGCGCGCTCAGGCAGGCTGAGTCCTGCGATCTTCTCCACCGCCATGCAGTAGGTAAAGGGATGGTTGTTGGAGCAGAGTGCACAGACTTTCTCAGTGATGATCAGGTTTTGTAAGAAGTTTCGTTGAAGCACAATAGATTCAATGCCACGATGAACAAAGCCGTTAATCATATCAACACTGTGAATCGTTTTTCCATCACTGTTGGGTTCAATTTTAAAGTAAACGGGCTCTTCAAGCGCCACGTCAAAAGGTCCTAAAATCACTTTTGTTTTATCCACGGTTGATCCCTTCTTCTGCTTTAACTTTACTCCAAAGTTCTTGGCTTACTTTGCCACTCATGGCTGAAGAGAGCGAGTAATACTCTTCAAGTACGCTCTCCTTAATGGACTCATCCAAAAAGAGGCGTTTGGGATTGGGATGGTTCAAGATGGCTATACCATAGATTTCGCTAAGCTCCCTTTCTGTCCAGTCGGCACTTTTAAACAGAGGCGTGATGGAGGGAACGCTTTTGTCAGTGATGTGCAGTTTCACATTGAGCATGACACCATCAAGGTCAAAATGGTAGACCAGCTCATGCCCATCTTCTTTTTCATAAGCGGTGATCATACAGACTCGAGCGTTCATTGTCTGTAATATCTCTGCAAGTTGGGAAAGCATATTTTTAGCATCTATCTCGCACCAAAGACTGTCACCTTTTACGTCAAAGTGAGCATTAAGTTTGAGTGTGGAAAGAATATCGTTTAACTTTACATGTAAAGATTTCATTTAAAGGACTCGCTTTGCAAAAGTATGGTCACGTCTGCATTTAGGACAGAGGTTAAAGAGCGATACAAGCTCTTCACTCACGTTTTTAAACCCTTTTTGCAGCATGGTTTGAGGTACATTTATCATGGGTTCATGACATTTTTGGCATTCACCGTATTCGACCATATTGGCAGTAATGGAGGTGTATTTTTCATTTTGCGGTGTTGCTTCCGCCAAGGTATTACTTAAAGCAATAGCGCCTGTGGGACAAAAATAGGTACAGTTACCGCATACGGTACAGGTATTGTGCCAAATAATAAAGTCATAGCTTTTGTGTGGCTCAACACAGGAGATATTAATCGCTCCAGCAGGGCAGACAAACGCACACGTTTGGCAGAGCACGCATAGCTCTTTGTTAAAAGTGATTTTTCCTTTGTAGGCATTCATGCGTTCACCTTCTCTTTCCAAAGCGCACACGCTTGAATGAGTCCATCCACAATGCTCTGAGGGGAAGGAGGGCAACCTGCGATGTTGACATCCACATTCACAAAACGATCGAGTGGTCCTTCGATAGAGTAGCTATCGCGAAACACGCCACCCGTTATTGGACAAATTCCCATCGCAACCACGACTTTTTCATCAGGCAAACGTTTAAGCGTAGCTTCTAAAAAAGGTTTGGAACGTGTGGTGATAGAACCCGTGACGATGACAATATTTGCCTCTTCAGGATTGTTTGTGTAGGTGCAATGAAGGGTATCAAAACCAAATTTAGGAACAAGGATGCTTGCTAAGAGCTCGACATCACAGCCATTGCAGGAACCTGCGTTGATACGATAAACGTTGATATTATCTACCATAAAGGGTCTCTTTAAAGTGCAATTTTTTAAAAATTAATTAATTAAATCTATAAAGATTGAATTAAAGTTTGTATTGTAACACAATAATGAATGATTTTAGAAGATTTAATCATGTATTACATCACAAAAAAAGCGCTATAGTGCAAAGAATTTTGGGATGAAAAAGGTAAAATACTCTATTTTACATGTAAAGGATAAAAATGCCAAAAAGAGAAGAGGCGTTTGCTTTGCTTAAAGCCTATAACGGCGATGCGCTTGTGACTCATGGGCTTGCCGTTGAGGGAACGATGCGTTACTTTGCAACCAAAGCGGGTGAAGATGAAGAAACGTGGGGTATTGTTGGGCTTTTGCACGATATTGACTATGAAAAATTTCCTGAGCTTCACTGTCACAAAGGTGCGGAGATACTCAAAGAACAGGGTTATTCAGAAGTCATTATTCGCGCGATGATGTCCCATGGATGGGGTATTTGCACCGATGTTGAACCACACAGTCAAATGGAAAAAACACTTTATGCGGTGGATGAACTGACAGGTCTTATTACCGCGTGTGCACTAGTTCGTCCTAGTAAATCAGTCATGGACTTAGAGCTTTCATCGGTGAAGAAAAAGTTTAAGACAGCCTCTTTTGCGGCAGGTGCAAGTAGGGAAGTGATTCAAAAAGGCGCAGACATGCTTGGTGTGAGTCTCGATGAACTTATCGTCGATGTGATCGCTGCTATGAGAGCAATTGCACCAACTCTTGGATTAGAGCTCAAAAACTAATTCAGCGACGACTCCTTTTGGAAGGCGCAGGGGCTTTTTTCACAATAGGGCGGTAATCGACGATGGTTGCTGTCCCTTTTCCCGGGTAACGATTCATCTCAAAATGCTCACCGAGTTTGGCAAGAAGTGATGTGATCTTACTCGAACCATAGGTGCGTGGGTCAAAGTCAGGCGATTGACGTTTGATGTACGCACCCGCAGCCGATACACTTGCCCAACCCTCATCATCTTGAGTCTTTTCCCATCCTATCAGTAACAGTTTGATAAGCTCTTTGAGACCATCGTCATTAGATGCTTTATTGGTGGTTTTAATTTCTTCTGGCACATCTTCAAGGGTTTCGGCATTGACACTAAGATTTTCGGTGAAGATAAAATCATCGCAGGCATTACGAAACGAAATAGGTGTTTTATGCTCGCCAAATCCGAAGACATAAATCTCTGATTCTTTCAGGCGAGAGGCAAGCTTGGTAAAGTCACTGTCACTGGAGACCAGTGCGAAGGCATCAAACTTTTGGGTGTAAAGCAGATCCATTGCATCAATAATCATGGAAGCATCTGTCGAATTTTTCCCTGTCGTATAAGCAAACTGTTGAATAGGCTGTACCGCAAGCTCGTTGAGAATCTCTTTCCAGTTTTTAAGGTAACTGCTTGACCAGTCACCATAGGCTCGCTTAACAATGATATGACCATGGGTGGAGAGTTCTGCAAGAATCAGTTCGATCTTGCTTTGTTGGGCATTATCTGCATCTATGAGGACAACAATTCGTTTTTCTTCACTAATATTTTTCATCGAAATGCCTTTAAATCTAATGGAAGCATTATAGCCTAGTTATGATCTCTTAGCGTTTTGTATGCTTCTCCATAAGTAGGGTAAAAAGAGTGCGATGATAAGAAGAGCAGAGCATCCCTCTAAAATAAGAGTTTCCTCTGCTCCTATATAATGAGAGATCGTTCCGATCAAGAGTGCGCCGAGAGGTTGCATACCAAAGAAAGCCATCGCAAAATAGCTAATGACACGCCCCCGCATTTCACTTGAGGAGGTGGTTTGAAGCAAGGTATTGATGATGGTGACATGTAACATCATGCCAAAGCCCGCAAGGGTACAAAATAAAAAAGAAAAGCTAAGCGTATGGGAGAGTGCAAAAAAGAGTATGCCTAAGCCAAAAAGCGTGGTAGCGATGATCAGTAATTTTCTGAGATTGCTATTGGTTCTTAAAGAAGCCAACAGTATGGCACCACTTAAAGCTCCCACACCCACAAAACTGTTCAAATACCCATAAATCGTCGCATCTCCTCCCAATGTTTCCTTGGCAATAATAGGAAACAAGGTTGTATAAGGAAGTACGAGCAGACTCATAAGAGAAAGCAGTAAGACCAAGACACCAAGAGAGGGCGTTGATTTGAGATAATGCAAACCGTCTTTAAGATCAGCAAACATTTTTTGTGTATGCGCTTGGGGAATATACGCGGGTAATTTCATTGCAAGCAGTGAAACAATAACCGCAATAAAACTCAGAGCATTAAGCATAAAACAGATGCCTGCTCCAAACGTTTCGAGGATAAAACCCGCAACAGCAGGACCAATGAGACGGGCTAGATTGACCATGGTCGAATTAAGCGCTATCGCATTGCCGACATCTTCCTTTCGCTCTACCATGTAATGTACTAAAGATTGACGCGCTGGGACATCAAACGCATTGACAATGCCCAATAGGACACTAAGAACAATAAGCTCCACCACCGAATAATCCGTAAAAACAACCACCAACGTCATCGCAATAGCTTGTACCATCGAAGCAATTTGTGTGAGGAGAAGGACTTTGAAACGATCATACCTATCGGCGATCGTACCGCCAAGCAGTGAAAATAAAAACGAGGGGAATTGGCTTGCAAACACACTAAGACCTAGTATAAAAGCAGAGTTTGTTTGCATGTAAATAACCCAATAAACGGCAGTACGTTGCATCCATGTGCCCATCAAAGAGATGGATTGTCCTGCAAAAAAGAGTCGATAATTACGGCTTTGAAAAGCTCTAAATGTGTTGATATTCATTTTTTGCTCTTATTTTCTATTGCGTAATGCTGCAACAATCTGATCTGTATCTCCTATCTCCCCAATACGAGGGAAAATAGTGTTAATACTGTGCTGATGTGCCTCTAAAATTGAGTCACTCATCGCATCGATTGCAAAGCTGATGTTGTAGCCAAGCTCACTGGCTGCGCGTGCTGTTCCTTCCACTCCAATACTTGTGGCAATTCCTGCTAAAACAATGCCTGTGATCTTTCGCTTTTGTAAAGCTTCATGCAAAGGTGTATTGTAAAAAGCATTCCATGTCTGTTTGGTAATAAAAATATCTTCAGGCTTTGTGTGAATCTCTTCTACAATTTTTCTAAAATCAGCAATTAGTGTTGGCGAAGAATGTTGAGCATTACCCTCTTTGCGTGATTTTGTCCACGGTGCATTGGTTGGATCAACATTAACGATGACAATGGGAAGTGTTGCGATACGAAAAGCATTGATGAGGTCTATTACTTTGGCAAGAAGTTCTTTTCTTGAGTGAATACGAGGAACATGCACGATACCTTCTTGTAAATCAATTAAAATAAGGGCAGTATGCTTATCAAGAGCTGTTATCATGGCAATATCTTTAGTCTTGTTGGTCTATGAGTTTATGCAAAACAGGGAGTGCTTGTTCTAAGAGTAAAACTTCTTCCTCATTCAAGACAGCTTCAATCGTATTTTTCAGCCATTCATTTTTATCTTTTTTCATCTTCTCTAACATTTGTGTGCCATACATAGTGAGAGAAATATAGATTTTACGTTTATCTTTTGAACAAGGTTTTCGTTGAATCAACGCATCATTTTCGAGTTTATGCAGTATTTGTGACATGGATTGTGTTTTCACACGTGTTAATGTCGCAAGTTGTGTAGGTAGCAAAGCAGGGTTTTTTGATAAATGTGCGATGGTTTCTAACTCTGTCATAGAATAGATACTGACCAAGGAGATATGCTTGCGTAATTCTTTATGAAGTGTTGTGATCGTTCTTTGCAGAGAAGAAGAGAGCTCAAAAATATTCATAATGTGTCCTTTTATTCGCTAAACTTGTAAGTTTAACGAATAAAATTATAACGTTATTTATGCTAGTAGTCAATAAAATGAATTCAAATAAGTATAATTTTATGTACTATTATATGTAAATCATACAATAGACTTCACACAATATCTAAGAGCTATGGTATAAAAAGGCTTTACATGTAAACATCAAGTAGATATGCAAACACCAATACTACGTTTTTGTGGCTAGAAAAAGACTTTGTTAAAAGACTCACCTTATGGGTACTTTATTTTAAGAAGCTATACGTATCGTACAAATATCTTTGTCTTTTAGCAGCCATTTTTTAATTTGAGGAGAAAAAGACCGCCAATTGAAGGTTTTATCTGTAGCGGTCTTTTGCATGTTATTTATCTTGCGTGCTCTTCTTTGATCTCTTTTGCGGTAGCTTTACGCACGTCTAATACTTTGGCTTTAAAGATAACATCAATGCCCGCAAGTGGGTGGTTACCATCTAATGTGACATTATCTTTGGTGATCTCTTTGATGGTGTAAGAAATTTTTTGATCTTCCACGGCATCGTCTTCATCTTCAATGATTTCAACAAATTGTTCTCCCACAAAGATTTGGTCATCAAATTCCCCACGTTCTTCAATGGTGACTAAGGAGTCATCGTATTCGCCAAAAGACTCTTTTGGGCTTAGTTGTACACTGATGCTATCACCTACTTTTTTGCCATCCAACTCTTTTTCAATTTTAGCAAAAATATCGTTGTAGCCACCGTGAAGATAGATGAGTGGATCAGCGCCTGAATCAAGCAAGTTTTTTGTCGTATCGGTAATGGTATATTCAAGTGTTACCACCGAATTTTTTGAAATGGTCATCGTTCTTCCTTCTGTATATTTGAGTGGATTTTATCTTCTTTTGGACAAATAATCCCTGAGTCGTTCAATGCCTTCTCGCATATGTTCTATATTTCGTGTGTAGGCAAAGCGGAGATAACGGTTTGTACCATTGCTTCCAAAGTCAATACCCGGTGTTGTCGCAACATGGATATTTTCTAAGAGTTCTTTAGCAAATGCAAAACTATCATTGGAATACTTCGAAATATTGGCCCAGATGTAAAATGCTCCCTCAGGCTTTGCGTCGATCTCAAAAAGTGTGGAGAGTTCGGTGTATAAAAAATCACGTCGGGCTTTGAATTCGGCTTTTATTTCTGTGAGATACGCTTCATCAAAGGCTTCAAGCGCTCCGTATTGGCTAAGCGTTGGTGCTGAGATGAAAAGGTTTTGCGCGACGATTTCGGCATGGCGAACTTTTTCTTTGGGAACGATTACCCAGCCTAAACGCTGACCGGGCATGCAGTAATACTTCGAAAAGCCATTAATAACCAAGACATTTTTACTAAACTCAAGCGCACTGTGGGCGTTTTCTTCATAGGTTAACCCATGGTAAAGCTCATCGGAGATAAAGGCGATATTTTCCTTTTCGCAGTACTCAACCAACGCTTTGAGATTCTCTTTTTTATAAATATTGCCCGTAGGATTGGCAGGTGAAGAGATTTGAAGTGCATTAAGTTGATGTGGTTTTAAATCCTTTACATGTAATTCAAACTCATCTTCTTTACCGATGGGCATAAACTGAGGTTTGATATCAAGAAGATGCGCAAAATTTTTGTAACAGGGGTAGGAAGGATCGCTTAGTCCCAAGTTCGCTCCGGCTTTCAGAGTAAGGGCATAAGCGATTAAAAATGCACCGCTGGTTCCGGGAGTTAAAAAGATTTGATCGATGTCTATGCTTACACCATAGGTTGTCGCATAATGGTTCGCGATTTTTTCACGAAGTGCTATAAGACCGTGACTTTGTGTATATGAAAAGTGGTTTTCATCAATGCTTACATGTAACGCTTTTTTAACCTTAGGGGAGGGCGGAAGGTCGGGCTGACCAATCTCAAAATGGATACTATCTTCAAACTTTTCAGCCTCTTTGACAATGTCCATAACAATAAAAGAACTCATTTCGTTGCAACGCATATACTTACCTTTTGATTTTAAAGCGGATATTATAGCTCATTTGAAAGCAGAGGGAAGTGAAGGCTTCCCTGAAAAAGTTTACGAAGCTACGGTTTGAAGAAATTCGGTTTTGAGCTTTTCGTAAGGCAGATAACGACCAATGACGACAAGTAAAGATTTGCGCTCGCCTTCAAAAGGTGCTCCAAAATCAAAGCCAACGACTTTATGAACCCCTTGAACAATTAACCGTCGCTCATCGCTAGAAACCGCTAAGACACCTTTGTAGCGTAGCATATCGTTTCCATACTCTTCAACAAGGTTTTCCATAAAGGTACCGATTTTTTTAATATCAAGTTCTCCCTCCTCAAAGACATAGGAAGTGATATCATCATTCCAAGATTGTGTCTGTTTTTGAGCACTAAAACTCTTGAATTGGATATTTTGAACATCACAAGCTTGGTAGAAACCTTGGTTTACATGTAAAGCATCACTCAGATCAAACGCTCCGATTCCTATCCAAATCTCTTTTGGGAGTGCGCCATTAAACGCTTCAAAAATTTCAGCTTTAGAGTTGATGGCATTAACACGAGAGAGTACACGCTCTTTATGCGTTTCATCAACGCTATCTGCTTTAGTCAGAATGATGCGATCTGCAAAACCAATTTGGGAAGCAGCCACTCGGTGTTCATCCAACTGTTTGATGATATGAATGCTATCGACTAAGGTAATCACCGCATCTAACATGATGCGCTCACGAATAATTTCATCAACAAAAAAAGCTTGAACGATGGGTGCTGGATCAGCCAGTCCTGTTGTCTCTAAAAGCAGGCGATCAGCCTTAAAAGTACCAGAGTCTATTTTGGCAAGCAATTCGTGAAGTGCTTGGGTTAACTCGCCTCTAATGCTACAGCATACACATCCATTGCTGAGTTCAACGATTTCAACATCAGAGTCTTTTTTCAACAGTGCGCCATCGACATTGACGGCACCAAACTCATTTTCGATAATTGCGATACGTTCACCGTGATTGTGTTCTAAAAGATAATTGATTAGTGTGGTCTTGCCTGCTCCTAAAAACCCCGTAAGGATTGTCACAGGAAGGGGTGTAGTATAACTTAAATTCTCATCAACAACAGCGTCCGCCATTTTTGCCTCCATAACGTGCTTCAACTCTCTCTCTGTAAAACTCTTCATAACTCATAGGTGTTTGTTCAGGATGCGTTAGACGGATATGTTGTACATACGTGTCATAATCAGGCACTCCCACCATTAAACGTGCGGCTTGACCCAAATATTTTCCAGCTTTTGCAAGGTTTTCAAACATCGTTTTCCTTTAAATATCTGAAGAGGTGTTACCACCTCTTCATGTTTAGTAATTAGTGTGCAGTACCACTCACAATTGCTTCTGCATTTGCAGGCATTGGAGCATAAGGAACTTCAACCGCTGTTGGTTTATCAGATGCAAGTGCTTTAAAGCACGCTTGGAGTGTAAAGCCAATCATGACAACAACAACAACCATAAATCCAATGATTAAAATGCCATCCAATTGATTGTTGAAGATAACGCGTTCAACAGCCTCTTGAGATTTAAAGACAGCATTGGGTTTAAAATTACCACTTGCAAGAAGTGCTTGTAGTTGGTTTGCTTTAGCAAAGAAACTGATGGCTGGATCAGAACTAAATGCTTTCAACCAACCAGCACTCATAGTACAAATCACCAACCAAATCGTTGGAACAATAGAAACCCATGCAAAAGCTTGTTGTTTCATTTTGAAAAGTACCACAGTACAAAGCATCAAGGCAATTGCGGCTAGCATTTGGTTGGTAATACCAAAGAGTGGCCATAAGGTATTAATACCGCCCAATGGATCAACAACACCCACATAAAGGAAGTAACCCCATGAAGCAACAACCAACGCCGTTGCAAGTAGGTTTGCAAACCATGAGTTTGTACGTTTAAGGTTTGGATTGATGAGTCCGAGTAAATCTTGTAGCATAAAGCGTGCTGAACGCGTTCCTGCATCAACGGCTGTTAAGATGAAGAGTGCTTCAAACAAAATGGCAAAGTGATACCAGAAAGACATAGAGCCAAGTCCACCAAGAGCGCCATGAATAATATGTGCCATACCAACAGCGAGTGTCGGTGCACCACCTGCACGAGAGATAATACTTTTTTCACCCACGTCGGCAGCAATTTGAGTCAGAATATCAGGAGTGATAACAAATCCCCAAGTACTCACAGTTGAAGAAGCTGCTGCTGCAATATCTGCTAATCCTGTTGGATTAAGAGCACCCATAGGAGAGTTCATTGCAAAGTAAACACCTGGATCAATGATAGAAGCTGAAATCAACGCCATCATTGCGACGAAAGATTCCATAAGCATACCACCGTACCCAATCATACGTGCTTGAGTTTCATTGGCAAGCATTTTGGGTGTTGTACCTGAAGAAATAAGAGCGTGGAAACCAGAAACGGCACCACATGCAATCGTAATAAACAAGAATGGGAAGAGTGTTCCTGCCCATACTGGACCATGACTATCAAAAGCGTATTTGGTAACAGAAGGCATTTGCATCGCTGGCATCATGACAACAATACCAATGGCTAAGCCAACAATAGCACCAATTTTTAAGAAAGTAGAGAGGTAATCACGAGGGGCAAGGAGTAGCCATACGGGAAGTACGGAAGCTACGAAACCATAAATAACCAATGCCCATGTTAAAGTAACCCCGCTAAGATCAAAGAAAGGTGACCATGTTGGGCTAACTGCAACTTGTCCTCCAAGGATAATTCCAAAGATAAGACCTGCAATACCAAACACTGAAGCTTCAAGAATTTTACCTGGACGAATAAAGCGGAGGTAAATACCCATAATGAAAGCGAGTGGGATTGTAAATGCAACGGTAAAGGTTCCCCAAGGACTGTGTGTAAGAGCTTTAACAACAACCATTGCAAGGACGGCTAAGATAATGATCATAATCATAAAACAAGCGATCAAAGCAATAACACCAGGAATTGTTCCCATCTCTTCTTTGACAAGCTCACCGAGTGATCTACCATCGCGTCTTGTAGAAACAAAGAGAACCATATAGTCTTGTACAGCACCTGCTATAACAACACCGATTAAGATCCAAAGCATACTTGGAAGGTAACCCATTTGTGCCGCTAAAACGGGTCCAACGAGTGGACCAGCACCTGCGATGGCTGCAAAGTGGTGACCAAAGAGAATGACTTTGTTGGTTGGGACATAATCAAGTCCATCATTATGACGAAATGCTGGCGTCATACGTGTCGCATCAACTTTTAAAACCTTGTCCGCGATGTAAAGGCTGTAGAAGCGGTATCCAATTAAATAGACACACACTGATGCGGTCAATACCCACATAGCATTAATCGATTCACCTCGATTTAACGCAATATAGCCAAACGCAAAAGCGCCTAAAATGGCTACAAATAACCAAGCGATCTTCGTTGAAGTGCTTGTACTGTTTGTCGACATATCTTACCTCCGTATAAAATTTGCAATCGTAACGCGCTCAAGGTAACCCTGAACATTGTTAAAGTGTCTCTAATAAGCGAAATACCTTAACAACGCCAAAAGTTAGCATATATTTTTTTAGTTTAGCTTTAATTGTGCGTATCTTTAATAAAAGATAACGTATTTGAGGGAACAGTGTTTCAAAAAGTGTTTTTCTCTCAAACTAGGGAGTTTCGGCAAATTTACAATAACCTAAAAATTGTTTTTTATAGGGTCAATTTAAGGTTAAAAGAACTTGCACGGAACGCTTCTTGTATAATAACAACGAGGGTCTATTTTAAAGTAAATTCAATTTATGTGAGGTACACAATGCGTTTTTCTCATGCAACTCCTGAAGCGACTTATGGTTTTGCCAAACGTTTTGCGCATTACAAAGACTTTTATGCAAGGCACGATGGACTTATATTTTCTAAACTTGGCTTCGGAACCTTTAAAAAAGAGCCTTATAAAGAGGAAAATTATACATTTGACTATAAAGATGCTCTCAAAACAGCCATACACCATGGCGTGAATGTCATTGACACTGCCATTAACTACCGATATCAACAAAGTGAACGTGAAATTGGTGAAGTTTTAGAAGAACTTTTTGAGAATGGTGACGTGAAGCGTGAAGAGCTGATCATCTGTTCAAAGGGTGGATTTGTCCCGCTTGATTTTCCTTTCCCTGAAAACCCTTATGAGTGGATTAATGAGCATATCATTCAGAAAGGTTTAGCAACTTCTTCTGACATCGAATTGGATCAGCACTGTATGACGCCAGCTTTTTTGAATAACTCATTAGAACGCTCACTTGCTAATTTACATGTAAAGTGTTTGGACATCTATTTTTTGCACAATCCAGAGACACAACTGACTAAAATTGGTTATAACCATTTTTTGAAACAACTTGAAGAGATTTTTGAAAGTTTTGAAGCGCATGTGAGAGAGGGAAAGATCAAAGCGTATGGAATTGCTGTGTGGAATGCGTTTACGTATGAAGAAGGCAATAGTGAGTATATTAACCTTGAAGAAGTGTACGATGTTGCGCGTAAAGTTGGTGGGGCTAGCCATCATTTCAAATACATTCAACTTCCGTTTAATATTGCAAAAACAAACGCGTACAGTGTACCCAATCAAAAAATGTCTGATGGCAAGTATTACACGCCGTTGCAAGTAGCCTATAAACTAGGGCTTGGTGTGATGAGTAGTTCTTCATTGTTGCAGATGCACCTTTTTCAAAAACCTTTTAAGCCTGAAGTGGGTTATTTATTGGATTCACATATGGAGTTACAAAGCGACATTCAGTTAGCCCTTCAATTTGTACGCTCAACAAGGGGTATTGTAACGTCACTGTTTAGTTCGAGCAAGCGTGAACATGTCAGTAGCAATCTAGAAATTGCCACGATAAATGCTACCAACACTACAAAATACAATCTTCTATATAAAGTGGAGCGATAACATGACATATGATGTAGTCGTAATTGGCTCAGGGATCGCGGGTCTCATGGCGGCAATCGAAGCAAAAAGTGAAACGAACAGTGTCGCCATCATTACCAAAAGCAATATTTTTAAATCTAACAGTGCCGTTGCCAGTGGTGGCATTAATGCTGTTTTAGATGAAAAAAATGAGGTAGAAATTCAAAAACACATCGAAGATACGATGAAAAGCTCTAAAGAGCTGGGAGATAAAAAAGCAATTAGTTATCTTTGTCATCAAGCACCTTTGATTATCAAAAAATTAGAAGCATATGGTGTCGCGTTTGATCGTGATGAAAAGGGAAAAATTTTACAACGCAGTTTTGGTGGCGGAAGTTCCAAACGCACCTGTTTTGTCGGTGATAGTACCGGTTCAGCCATTACTCAAGCACTCATTAAAAAAGCAAAACTAGTAGGCGTTGATTTTTTAGTCAATCATTTTGTGATGGATATTACGAAAATAGAAGAGTATGTCAGTGGGGTGGTTGCGCTTAAAAAACTAGACTCTACCGTAACCGTTTATCCTGCCAAAGCGGTTGTCTTTGCAGGTGGTGGCTATGCTGGAATTTACAGGGGGTTTAGTACCAATGCACAAGATTGTACGGGAGATCTTTTAAGTATAGCGCTTCGCGCTGGCATGAGTTTAAAAGATATGGAATTTGTGCAGTTTCATCCAACGGGTTTTGCAAAGACCAGTTACCTAGTCTCTGAGGCAGCACGTGGCGAAGGTGGGTATTTGGTTAACAGCGAAGGTGAACGTTTCGTCAATGAACTTGGCACTCGTGATGTACTTGCACGCGCCATTTTTGAGCAGATTAGATCAGGTCAAAAAGTTTATCTTGATATGCGTCATATCTCCAAAGATATTTTAGAAACACGTGTTCCGTCTTTATACAAAAGTGCTTATACCCAAGTTGGCGTTGACTTGTCCTGTGAGCTTTTAGAGATCAAACCCGTGGCGCATTACAGTATGGGAGGGATTGCTTCTTCGTTGACTTCAAGTGAAGTCAAAGGGCTTTTCATTTGTGGTGAATGCGCTGCACTTGGTGTGCATGGTGCCAATCGTTTAGGTGGTAATTCACTCTTAGAAGGAGCCGTTTTTGGAGAACTCGCAGGAAAAAAGGCGAGAGAGTATGCGTTTAATAAAGAGTTCTTACCCATTGATTACAATGTGGTGATTAAAAATATGGATTTGGTGCAACGTATTTTTGATGGAGATTGTTCAAAAAACTTCAATGCAATGCGTATTTCTGTAGGAAAAATTATGTTTGATAAAGCAGGGATTTTTCGCAATGAAAACTCCTTGCAAGAGGCATTTGATTATATGAAATACTTACGTCTTGAGTCCAATACTCTGCATTGTATTGATAAAGGCAAACACAATAATGTAGAGCTTATCTCTATTTTAGAGCTTAGAAATGCACTTGAACTTTCTGAAGCGATTATTCTCTCCGCTATGCAACGACGTGAGAGCAGAGGGGCACATTTTAGAGAAGATTTTGCCTTTACATGTAAAGAGGGAAAAGATCATGTTTTGATTAAAGAGCTTCAAAAAGGGTTTTTTAAAGTACATTACGAAGAGAGTGGATTGACCAAGTGGTTGAAAAAAATCTTAACATAAGGAAAAATGAATGGCAAAAGTAATGCTAAGAGAAGAAAATGGGGAAATCTGCTTTTATATCGCAAAGAAAGATATGGAAGAAACAATTACAAAAATTGAGTTTAGTTCAGAAGAAAATTGGGGTGGCGAAGTCGTGCTAAGCAATGGTGAAACGTGGTGGATTCAGCCAGGTCGTAAAAGTCTTCCGAAAGAGGAAGTTTGTAAGAAATTATCGGATTGATTTGATTAAAATATAAACATAAAAGGTGAGCATAAATGACTCATCTTTAAGTATAATATTTTAAACAGATGAAGGAGTGCAAAATGGTTCAATTTGATGCTAAGTGTGGAGATTGCCTCACTACCAGAGAACTCATGACACTCTATGAGACAGCAACTGTCGTTTCAAACTCATTGGATTTAGTTGCTTCGCTCGAAAAAGCATTACTTATTTTAAAAAATAGATTACATTTAGAAAAATGTGTGATTCATACGCTGGGTGAAGATAGTCTTTTAACGGTTTATGCTGGTATTGATTTTAGCAAACATCAAAAAGAGTTAGCCACCTATAAATTGGGTGAAGGTGCTACAGGATACGCTGCCGAGAGTAAAGAACCTGTCGTCATAGAAAATTTACATAACGATATGATGTTTCTGAATAAATCAGGAAATCGTGATCAAAATGCCATTTCATATATTGCTGTTCCGATGTTGGTTGACCAAGAAGTGATTGGAGTATTGGGTGCTAATATTACCAAAACA
The DNA here is from genome assembly GCF_002309535.1 of Sulfurospirillum diekertiae. Classification (GTDB taxonomy): domain Bacteria; phylum Campylobacterota; class Campylobacteria; order Campylobacterales; family Sulfurospirillaceae; genus Sulfurospirillum; species Sulfurospirillum diekertiae. Next base: position 1,259,592 of record NZ_CP023275.1, read on the forward strand.
ACTGCCATTAATTTTGAAAGTACCATTCGTGTTTTAACGATTTTAAGTTCAATTTTTGCTCAATCTATTCGGTCACATGACATCAATCTTAAAGAAAAAGAGCGTTTAAAAGAGCTTAAACTTTACTATAAGATGGAGTGGGATTCTAAAGTACACAATTTTGGGGATATCATTGGTGAAAGTCCTAAAATGAAGATGGTGTATAACGTTGTTGAACGTATTGCTGAGAGCAATGTCACCGTTTTAGTGCGTGGTGAGACAGGAACAGGCAAAGAGCTTGTTGCTGCTGCTATTCACAAACGTTCTAAACGTCGTGATGAGCCTTTTGTCAAACTTAATTGTGCCGCTATTACCGATACGCTCATTGAAAGTGAGCTTTTTGGGCATGAAAAAGGTGCTTTTACCGATGCAAAAGAAGCACGTAAAGGTCGTTTTGAATTGGCTGATGGAGGAACACTCTTTTTAGATGAAATTGGTGATATTTCTGCTTCTGCTCAAGTGAAACTCTTACGTGTTTTACAAGAGCGTGAATTTGAACGTGTGGGTGGAAGTAAGACTGTTAAAGTGAATGTTAGGTTGGTCGCCGCAACCAATCGAAATCTTGAAGAAATGGTTAAAAATGGTACGTTTAGAGAAGATTTATATTATCGTCTGAACGTCATTCCCATTGATTTACCTGCTCTTCGTGAGCGTGGCGATGATATTCCCCTTCTGGTCAATTTCTTTTTGCAAAAATCGATGAGTAACCACAAAAAACGTGTTGTTATTACCGATGAAGCGATGGACATACTCTGTCAATATACATGGCCTGGCAATGTGCGAGAACTTGAAAATACGGTTGAGCGTATCGTGCTTATGGGAAGTGAAGATGGCATAACTGCCGATGAGATGTTACTACTGCTTCCAGCCTTTAATCAAAAATTGATGTGTCAACGAAGGATCATGAGTGAAGAAGAGTGAATTAGAAGCACAAATCAAAGAGGGTCGTTTGATTCCATTTATTGGGATGGGTGTCTTTAAAGAGACTAAAACAGAAGATGGTGAGCAAATACCATTTGATAGTGATTCAATGATTTTACGTCTGAATGGTGGTCGTGCTATGTCTCAGCGCTTGATGTATGAGTATTCTCGTGCTGCGATGAGTTTGGAACAACGTAAAGGACGACCTTATATTGAGCAGATGACCAATCATATTTTTACGTTTAAACCTTATCCTATGCCCTTAGTCTATACGTGGCTTAAAACATTAATGCCTCGTTATGTCATCGATCTTAATTTAGATGATTCGCTTTTGAAGCTTTATGCGGATAGAGACCATTTTTTAGTGACAGGTGTGAGCCGCGTTATGGCAGGGTATGATCGCTTTTTGGTGTACATGTATACGGCTTCCAGTCAAGAGTATAAACGTGTGGATAAAGAGTTGCTCAGCCAAATGTTACCCATTCTCTTTAAGCCTTTGGGATGTACCGTTCCTGAAAAAAGCTTTATTATCAGTGATGCAGACTTTGTGGATTGGCTTACCGAGGCCATGGGTGGTTATGCCCTTCCTCCTTTTTTAAAAACCTTCAAAAATGACAAAAGTTATCTTTTTTTAGGGATTGATTTTGATCGTGATACCTATAGAATGGTGGCGAATGAAGTCACATTAGGATTGAGTGGTGGCTATTTGGTGAATGATAAAGAAGAGATGAGTAAAAAAGAAGAGAAGTTTTTAACATCTCATAAAATTGAAAAATTTAGCACTTCGTTAGAAGCTTTTCTAAAGAGTGCAGAGTAGGTTTTGAGGGTTTTGCAAACTCTCTGTAGTTTTCCAAGTAAAACTTGGAAAACTACACGGATGTTCTAAAGAGATTATTCTTCGACAGTTACTTCGACAGGATCACTTTCCCAAACACCATGTTTTGTACAGTAGCTTTGTGCAACAAGGTTCAGTTTTTTACCTGTTGGAACGATGGTAAAGGTCACTTCAGCTTGTCCTTTTTTATCTTGTCCACCAAGGGTTCCGGCAATAAAATCAGCACGTGCTAACAGTACATCTCCATTGAAAAGTTGTATATTGGCAATGTAATGATCAAAATCATCGGGATGAGTATACGCATTTCCAACTTTTACAGTCACTTTAAGCGGCGCATTTTGTTTTGCCGTAGCATTACAGGTAATAAATGGAGAGTGTCTATCGATGTAATCTTTACGTGCTTCTCTCTCAACAGTGTCAATATCAACATAACGATTGATTTTTGGCATTTATAACTCCTTTTTAATATTTAGTGATGAAATGATATTACATTTTCATGCAAATGTCTCTTAAGAAAGGGATAAAATAAGTCTGATTTATATTTGTTTAAGGAGCAGAAAGTTTCTGCCCCCTCATAAGAAAGTTTTAGATAAGTGTAATGGCAACTTTGTGCTGGTCGAGTCCAATGCTCTTTTTATGCGTTTCGCCCAAAGCAAGGAGTAGTAGTTCCGCAAGGCTTAAAACACTTAAGCCGATCTCTCGACCTACAATTTTTTCAAGCTCTTTTTGGTAAAAATCAAACATGATAAAGCTACGGGCATCACTCACTAGTACAAAATCAGCAGCATTGTCAAACATATCGAGCATGACTTTTGAAGCAAGTTTTTTAGCCAAAAGAGGCGACGCATCATAGACTTCAAAACCATCACTTTCAAACGTACTCGCATGTTTAATTTGCTTGAGTTTGATAAGATCAAGGAGTTGTGTGAATAGCTCTTCTTTGCGGTATTTTTTAGCACGGCAAGAATTTGAGCCTAAGAAAAGAGCTGTTTGAAAGTTTTCAAATGGTTTTTTGAGTAAACTAGCTAGTTTTTCAGTGCCTATCTCTTCGATAAGAAGTTCTTCCAGTGAAATGACATTCGCATTGAGATTAAGAGAAAGATTGTGCTTTTCCAACCGCAATGCAATTTCAAATTTGAGATTAGAATCATTGAGTAAAATCTCTTTGGCATGGGCATGGCAGACAAGAGAACTTTGTTCAAAACAGAGAATATCACGTTTTTGCTCAGCAGCCAATGTAAGATTGTACGCATAATGCTCTAAAAACTTGAGACGATCAAGTCCCATGTATTCGCTTCCAAGATCATTTTTTGCCCCTTTGAAGGAGATGGCATCTATCTGTAAAAATTCGATGAGTTTTTTTGCGGATGTAATTAAGGGTGCAGTTTTTTCACGGTGAATAATAGCATCAAAAAGAAGATAACTTTTCATAATGGTTTCCTTACATAAGATCGATGTGATGAGAAAATTTTTCAACGAGCGTGTTTGCAAATGGTCGGTGTTTCATCACCTCATTTTTCAGCTCTGTAATTTTTTTCTCAACATCTGCACCACAAGGATAAATTTTCTTGCACAATCTTACATGTAAAAAGAGACCTGTATGTTCATTGGCAACAATTTCTAGGATTTCACGTTTTCGATCAGGATGTTTTTGGATCATATCGTAGGCAAACGCAAAAAGGGCGTCACCTTGAAAGTCTTCTACAAATTCAAGGACACTGGAAGCATAGTAATAGATGATATACTGATCGTACAGTGCTTTGTCTTTTGTCTCAACAAAAGCTTCAAGCAATTTAAATTTTTTGTCAAAATTGCCGGTATTGATGATCATATCTTTGGTAACATGTTTGGTATTGAGAGGCTCTAACGTCAGTGATTTTCCAAAAGAGTTGATAATGCCATCAATGGAGACATGACTAAAAAGGGCTTTTCCATTGATTTTAAGGGCCGCAAGATCACCTTTTGGATAGTCAAAACTACCATCTTCTATTTGAATAAGTGCTAGAAGGTCATTCACATTTTTACTTCTATCTATGGTGATAAAATGCTTTTTATAATAAGGTAAAAAATCCGTTGTAGCGTCAAAGCGAAAGACGCTCAGCTCGAGTTTACACTCCATAATTGAGGACTCCTTTTAGGTATATGATCTATTTTAGCGCAAGATTACTTAAGTGTAACTCTAATATTTTAAGTGATTTTCGTGTGACGAAGGGGACTAATGGCTTCTTAATGCACAACATCTTACAATAGGAGAGTTTAATCAAAGAGGCTCTTATGTCAAAAGAGGCGTTTTTTATCTCAGAATTTTCCAGTCAACACATTGGCGATGATGGTGCCGTTGTTGGGGATTTTGTCTATTCAAAAGATCTGTTTTGCGAAGATATTCACTTTAAGCGTTCATGGATGAGTTTAACACAGATCGCGCAAAAAAGTATGCTTGTCAATCTTTCCGATGCGATTGCGATGAATGCGAAACCTAAGTGGGTGCTTATTGGCATAGTGATGCCAAAGCATTTTACGTACGAACAATTGCGCGAATTAAGTACAGGGTTTCAAAATGTAGCACGTGCGTATGGGGTTGAGATTATTGGTGGAGATACTACTGCTGGGAATAAATTGATGATTTCCATCACCATCATTGCCAAACGTCCTTCCAAGGTGCTTTACCGCAGTGGCGCAAAGCTTGGAGACTTGGTTGCCTTTACGGGAACACTAGGGCGTTCTTATCAAGAACTTACACGGCTGTTGCGCGGAGGTCATGTAGGGAAAGACTCACGGTTTAAGAAGCCTGTGTTAAAAGCAACTTTTGTCGCTAAAGCTTCTAAGCATCTTAATGCAGGCATGGACATCTCTGATGGTCTTTCCAAAGACCTCTCCAGATTGCTTAAAGCTAGCGGAAATTTAGGTTTACATGTAAAGCATAAATTGGCCAAGCGAACGCTGTGCAGTGGGGAAGAGTATGAGATGCTTTTTAGTTTTGATGCACGTAAAAAAAAGATTGTAGAACGTATTGCCAAACAGACACGCACACCGATTACGATTGTAGGAAAAACAGTGCGCAAGCGTTATGTGTGCCGTTGTAAAGAACACCACTTTTGATTTTTATACGCTAAAGTTACATTGACCACTAGGGAACTAAAGCTAGCCTCTTTGAGGCAGAAACATTTTAAGGACAGTTATGAACAGACAATTTTTTCTCACCCATTCGCCGATTAATGCAATGTTTACTAAAAACAGCAGTGACTTCGTCGTCAGTGAAATTCCACTTTACCCTTTCAGCGGCGAGGGCGAGCATCTGGTTTTACATGTAAGGAAAAAAGATATGACAACATGGGATATGCTTCAGTATCTCAGTGAAGTGACAGGATGCAAAGTGCGTGATTTTGGCTATGCGGGGCTTAAAGATAAAGACGGCATGACGACACAGTACATCTCACTGCATAAAAACTTTGAGCCAAAGCTTACTAACTTTACCCATGAAAAGATCAAAATACTGGACACAACGTACCATAACAACAAGATTCGTACAGGACATCTCAAAGGCAACCGCTTTTTTATACGTCTGAAAAAAGTCAATCCGATTGACGCCAAAAAACTACAAGATGGACTTAAAAAAATCAGCAAAGAGGGCTTTCCAAACTTCTTTGGGTATCAACGCTTTGGTATCGATGGCGATAATTATATTAAAGGAAAAGCCATCTTAGAGGGAAAACGTAAAGAGCGCAATCCTAAAATGAAAGAGTTTTTTATCAATGCGTATCAGAGTTATCTTTTCAATACATGGCTTTCTAAGCGCATTGAGATCAGCCGTTTGATCGAAGAGTTTAATGTCGCAGATGCAACAAGAGCGACGAATTTGCCCAAAGAGATGGTCGAAAGTCTTAAAAAACAGCCACAATTTTTTAAACTGCTTCATGGCGATGTATTGCATCATTATCCTGCAGGAAAAGCATTTGTGTGTGAAAATGTAGAAGAAGAACTTCCTCGCTTTTTGGAACACGGCATTACGATTGCAGGCTGGTTACTCGGTGGTAAAAATATCCGAGCAGAGTATGAAGCAGGTGTCATTGAAAAGCAAATCTTTGAAGAGTGTGAACCTTTTTTGGACAAACTCAATGGAAGCCGACGTTTTGCATGGAGCTTTGCGGAAGAGGTTGAGGGCGTTTATAAAGAGGAAGAGGCATGGTTCGAAATGCACTTTTCTTTGCCTAAAGGCTCGTATGCAACGGTAATTATAGAAGAGCTAATAAAAGTTTCGCTATAATCTGATCTTCAAAAGGTACAGTAGGTGATTGCTTGAGAGTTTCTCTTAAGAGGAAAGTCCGGGCTGCATATGAGACATGGTTCCGTCTAACGGACGGCTAGGGTAACCTAAGGGATTAGTGCAACAGAAAGTAAACTACCATCAAGCCCCTCTTGCGAAAGCATAGCTTTAGTGAGAGGAATTGGAGACGAGCTTTGCTTGTCTCCAAGAAGACGGTTTAATGGAAAAGGTGAAACGGTGGGGCAAGAGCCCACCAGTGCTTTAAGTAATTAAAGCAGCTATGTAAACCCAACCTGCAGCAAGAAGGGATGGTTTTGGTCTCATACACGATAAACCCTTCGCTAGAGGTCTACCGCAAGATAGATCGTAGATAAATAATCACCCACGACAGAACCCGGCTTATCGCTGTACCTTTTGTCAACAAAGCCTAAAAAAAGGATGTTTTTTGGAAAACCTTATCTTTTTGGCGCATGTTGTGCTTTTAATGGTACTTTCTCCTATTATTTCGCGTGTCTTTCGCCTTCCTACTCCTGTTGTTGAAATTTTGCTAGGCTCTTTTGCCGTATGGGTTGGATTTTTACCTGTAGATAATGAAGTCTTCCGTAATCTCTCCAAAATTGGCTTTTTTTACTTAATGTTTTTGGCTGGGTTAGAGATAGATATTCAGCGTTTTATACGCTATCGAGATCGTTTTTTAAAAAAAGCTATTTTATACTTTATCTGTTTGTACAGTATCTCTTTTATTTTATACCTTTCATTCGGTCTTTCACCTGTTTATATTGTCGCAATTCCAATAGTATCTCTTGGAATGATTATGGCCCTTATCAATGAACATGGACGTGAGCATAAATGGTTGGAGCTTTCGTTAATCATTGGCGTGATTGGTGAGCTTTTAAGCATTGGAGCACTTGTCGTTTTTGATGGCGCTATTACGCATGGTTTGGGGTGGAGCTTTTTCAAAAGTATTTTGATGTTAATTGCGGTTCTGACTTCTTCATATTTTTTATACCGATTGCTCAAAATTATCTTTTGGTGGTACCCAAATCTTAAACGAATTATTATGCCAAATAACGATACGATGCATCAAAGTTTGCGTTTTAGTATGGCACTCTTTTTTGTGTTGATTGCTACGATGCAATGGCTTGAAATTGATATGGTTTTAGGCGCTTTTATTGCAGGTATTTTTATTTCTAACTTTTTTGCACATAAAAAAGAGCTTCCACATCAGCTTTCTATGTTTGGTTTTGGTTTTTTAGTGCCTCTATTTTTTATTTTTGTTGGAACAACACTTGATCTAAAGATAGTTTTTACATCGCATATATTAATGCATGCGATTTGGATTGTTATTGCAATGGTAGGAGCACGCCTTGCGAGTTCATTTGCTGCTTATTACAGTTATTTGGGACTTCGTAGTACCTTTCTTTTTAGCCTTGGTGACTCGATGCCTTTAACCTTCTTGGTTGCTATTGCAACGATTGCTGTTAAAAATGGTGCGATTGGAAGTGAGGAGTATGCTTCTTTTATTGTGGCGGCTTTGATGGAAGGTATTGTTATTATGACTCTAATCCAAATTTTGATGTATCTTTTTAAACGGTATGATAAGCAAAATAAAGAAAAATTTAACGAAGGATAATAGGATGAAGATGCGCCAAAAAATAAGTGTTTTCCGTTTTTTTCATATTATCACTTTGGTTTTATTTTTAACCTTTGCAATTATATTTTTTGTACTGAATTTCTACAATGCACGCATGGCTTTTGAGCGTGAATCAACCAATTTACAAGAGCACTACATTGAAACACAAAAAGGTATTTTAATTGCTCAAGTGGATCAATTTACAGAACATATTATTAATGAGCGTCATAAAGCTTATACAAAAAATCAAAAACTGATCCAAATGCGTGTTAACCGCGCCTATGATATAGCGACACAGATTTATGAAAAATACAAGCAAACACATGATCAAACGTTTATTCAAGAAAAAATTATAGAAACACTTAGATTTTTGCACTATGAAAATGGTTACTATTTTATAACACGATTAGATGGTGTAGAAATTCTCAATGCGGATCAGCCAGAAATGGAAGGTCACAATATGCTCGCGTTAGAAAATCATGATATGGCTTCATCGATTCAACAGATACTCACCATTGCGCACAATGACAAAGAAGGCTTTGATGACTATTTTTGGACTAAACCGCAAAATGATCCTAAAGAGCTTTTTCGTAAAATCACCTATGTAAAACTTTTTGAGCCTTATGGGTGGGTAATTGGAACAGGCATCTATCTTGAAGATATAGAGCATGATCTCAAAGAAGAACTTGCAAATGATAAAGAGCGTTTACTGTTTAATGAAGAGAGTGGCAATTATATTTTCATTGGAACATGGGATGGTATTAGTATTGCTGGTCCAAATCAAGGAGAAAATACCTACAATCTACGGGATAATAATGGTAAATATCTTGTTCAAGAGTTGATTCACAAAGCTCAAGATGGGGGTGGTTTTGTTGAATACGTTACCCCTGATAGTACCAAGCAAGATAAAATGAGCTATGTGGTTCCTTTGTATGGCTGGAAGTGGTATGTTGGTTCAGGAATTCATCTTAAAAATGTGAATGAAGAGATCGCAAAATTGCGTGATACCATGTCTAAAGAGATGCAACATACTTTTTTTACCATCGTGATATGGTTAGTGATATTGAGCGTTCTTACATGGATTTCACATCTTTATGTCGGTCGTAAAATTAGCAAAGATTTTGCTGTTTTTATCGATTTTTTTGATTCTTTAGCCAATAAGGACAAGTATATTGATCTCTCTAAAGTACGATTTCATGAGTTTGAAGAGCTTGCAAATCATGCCAATACAATGTTAGAAGCAAAAATTTTCAGCAACAAACATTTAGAGCAGTACAAAAAAATTGTTTCAAGTTCAGATGATTTTTTAGCGTTAATTGATCGTAACTATACTTATCTTGCCATCAGTGAAGCGTATCAGAAATTTTTCAACAAAAAACAAGACGAGATTTTACATCATACTATGGCTGAGTTACATGGGACACAGTATTTTCTTGAAGACTTGAAACATTTAAGCGATAGAGCATTATCGGGTGAAAATTTTGAACATGAAATGTGGGTTCTCTCTTCCTATGGTAAGCGATTTTTACATATTAAGTATTTCCCTTATTTTGAGAAAGATGGTGATGCTTTGCCGATTGCCTATGTTGTTTCTGCCCGTGACAATACCGAGAAGCAAGCGAATGAAGAGCGATTGTTGGCTTCTGAAAAAGAGCTAGAATTTTTAGCCCATAATGATGTTCTAACGGGTCTTCCAAATCGATTACTTTTGAGTGATCGTATTGCGCATGCGATCGAAAACAGTAAACGCCAAGGTGGCATGATTGCTGTCTGTTTTCTTGATCTAGACAACTTTAAAAAGATCAATGATAGTTTTGGACATTCTTATGGTGATGAAATTCTAAAGCAGTTTGCTTTGCGTGTTCGAGGTAAAATTCGACATTGCGATACGCTGGCACGTGTTGGTGGTGATGAGTTTATTTTATTGGTTGAAAATATCAAAGAAAAGCATGAAATTGAGATTATTCTTTCAAAAATTCAAACGATTTTCGAAGAACCATTTGTCAACAAAGCTCAAAAATTCTTTCTTTCTGCCAGTATCGGTATCAGTATTTATCCCGAGCATGGAGCCGATGGGGAAGCGTTGATTAAAAATGCAGATGCTGCCATGTATAAAGCCAAAGATGCTGGTAAAAATACATATCTCTTTTATACGATGGAGATGACAGTGGCGTCTTACGAGCGTATCGGTATGGAAAATGCCTTACGTGAAGCGATTAAAGAGAATCAATTTATGGTTTATTATCAACCACAAATCGATCTTAAAACACATGAGCTTATTGGTCTTGAAGCACTCTTAAGATGGAATCACCCCTTAGAAGGCATCTTACCGCCAGGACGTTTTATTGCTTTTACAGAAGAGACACGGCTCATTGTTGAAATTGGAGCATGGATTTTGAAGCAGACATGTTATGATGTGGTTGCCTTGCATGAAGAGGGGCTTTTCAAGGGTACGGTTTCCATTAATATTTCGGGTGTCCAAATCGAATTCAGCGATTTTTTAAGAACACTTAAAGAGACTTTGAATGAGACAAAGATTGATCCCAAAATCGTTGAGATGGAAGTAACGGAATCATTCATCATGCATGATCCCGAACGTTGGATAACACTCTTAAGAGAGATGCAAACATTAGGACTTAGTATTGCTATTGATGATTTTGGTACAGGGTATTCTTCGTTAAGTTATTTAAGAAAACTGCCCATCAATAAGCTTAAAGTCGATATGTCTTTTGTGAAAGATATTCCAAAACAAGAGGATGCCTGCGCGATTGTAAATTCCATCATTAATTTAGCTCAAAATATGAATATTACGACTTTAGCAGAAGGTATTGAGCATAAAGATCAAGAGGATTATTTGGCGGAACATGGATGCAAGCAAGGACAGGGGTATTTGTATGCAAAACCATTAAGCCTTAGTGATCTCAAATCTTGGATTAAAATACATTTTTAGATGCTAGGCGGTATGAAAAATTCACAGATATCGACTTCTAAAACTGCTGCAATTTTATAAAGATGTTCAATGTTATAATGTTTATTTTCTAGTCCAGCTTCAATTTTAGCAATTGTGCTGACAGATTTATGTCCAATCGTGAGGGCTAAGTCCAGTTGTGTAATTTTTTTCATTTTGCGTATTCGTTGAACATTATGTGCAATGCATCGATAAAAATCTTCAATTTCATCTTTTGTAAACTCTTTGTACATAAGCATTTTATTTCCCTATAGTGAATATTTAAAATCAATTTTTTGGTAAAAATGAATGATGGATCAAGAGACGCTTTATGAACTTGTTATTGTAGTATTAGCCATTTTTATGACCGCACTATATTTTTACTATAAAAAGAAAGTATGTGCATTAAAGTTACATAACATTCAATTAGAACAGTTAAGTCAATACGATGACTTAACACAAATATTTAATCGACGTTATTTTTTGGAGATCGTTAACTATCATTTTAAGATCATTCACCAAAAAAATACCTCAGCTGTCATGATGATTGATATTGACAATTTTAAACAGATTAATGATACCTATGGGCATCTTTTAGGTGATGATGTTTTGAAATATACGGTAAAGCAAATTAATGAAAACTTACGAGAGGATGATATTTTTGCCCGTTATGGTGGTGATGAGTTTATTGTCTTTTTTCCTTTTATCTCCAGAAAAGATATTCATATGATTGCTACACGCATCCAATCTAAACTTGAAGAACATAAAATATATGACTTTTCAGTAACATTGAGTATGGGAATATGCCTTTTTAGCACATTTACACCACTTCTAAATGTAATAGAATATGCAGATAATGCGCTTTATTTAGCGAAAAGTAAGGGACGCAACCGCATCGAGTTTTATTAAGCTTGAAAAAACCAATAAATCAGAGTACAATTGTCCTTAATAGTTCGTGCTAGGAGGGCTGGTAAACCAGCTGAGATAAAGAATGGTGATTCTTTGATCCTTGTGACCTGATCTGGGTAATGCCAGCGTAGGAAAGCTCAATCAAACCAACACACATCCTCTTTTTTACATCCTCCCACGATCTCTTTTATCTTTACATGTAAAGCTTACATGTAAAAGCAAACCAATCTATTTTACGAGGAAAATGTATGAAACATTGTTTAACCATAGCAGGTTCAGACAGCTGTGGTGGTGCGGGTATTCAGGCCGATTTAAAAGCTTTTAGTGCCAATGGAACGTATGGCATGAGTGTTATAACTGCCATTACCGCGCAAAATACCCAAGGTGTTTTTGACGTTCAAGACATCAGTCCTTCGGTGATTGCTCATCAAATCGAAGCGATTTTTGACGACATTCATGTAGATGCGATCAAAATTGGTATGGTCTCCAGACCTGAAACGATTGAGACCATTGCAGTAACGCTTAAAAAATACTCCTTACCGCCGCTTGTCATCGACCCAGTCATGATTTCCAAAAGTGGGTATGATCTTTTACAACCCGAAGCCAAAAAGGCACTCATTGAAATTCTTTTACCGATGGCTACGCTTATTACCCCCAATCTTCCTGAAGCAGAAGTGATTGTAGGTTATAAGATCGACACGATTGAGTTGATGGAAAAAGCCGCCCTTGATCTGCATAAACTGGGTTGTAAATACGTGCTGGTTAAAGGAGGGCATTTGGAAAACGATGCGACAGATGTCCTTTACGATGGTGAAGTGTTCCATCTTTTGCACTCCAAACGGTTAGAGACGATTAACACGCATGGAACGGGGTGTACTCTCTCATCCGCTATTGCTGCTAACCTTGCAAAGGGTTTACATGTAAAGGCAGCGGTTGAGGAAGCCAAAGCGTATATCACCGAGGCAATCACGCATGGATTTAAACTAGGGCATGGCGTGGGTCCAGTGCATCATTTTTACGCACTTTACACAAAAGCAGGGATTGAGTCATGATGGAAGAAAAAACAAGTTTAAGCGGGTTTGGACTCTTTGCACTTTGGTTTGGTGCGGCAGTTTCAATGGCAGAGATTTTTACGGGTGGACTTTTAGCACCGCTTGGGTTTATCGAAGGTTTAAAAGCGATTCTTTTAGGGCATCTTATCGGCGGTATGATTTTGATTTTGGGTGGTTATATTGGAGCCAAAAGTAAACTTCCTGCCATCATGTCCACACGCATCTCCTTTGGGCGTTATGGCTCTTATCTTTTTTCACTTCTCAATGTACTTCAACTCATCGGCTGGACAGCGGTGATGATCATTTCAGGTGGACGAGCTGCCAATGAGCTTGGCATTAGTTTGTTTGGATTTGATAGCATCAACACGTGGGCGATAGCCATTGGCATTTTGATAGGGCTTTGGATTTGGCTTGGAAAAGTGGGCTTTCAAAAGCTCAATGTCGTGGCAGTTGTGCTTCTCTTTGCACTCACATTGATTTTGTGTGGCGTGGTTTTTCAGGAGGGAAGCATTTTACATGTAATGCCCTCGGGTGAGATGAGTTTTGGCTCTGCGCTCGAACTCAGCGTCATTATGCCACTTTCGTGGTTACCACTCATTTCTGACTATACACGTTTTTCAAAGAGCAAGAAAAGTGGACTCATCGGCAGTTTTACGGGTTATTTTATAGGAAGTTCTTTGATGTATGCCATTGGTCTAGCCATTGCCCTTTATGCTCAGGATGCCAGTGTGGGAACGATGATGATGGCACTGCATTTAGGTTTTGCCGCTCTTGGCATCGTACTTCTCTCCACTATTACCACTACTTTTTTAGATGCCTACTCAGCGGGTGTCACGTTTACCAATATTTTTCCAAAAATGAGTGAGCGTAAAATTGCTTTTGTGATGGCACTACTAGGATTGGTCGTGGCGCTTATGATGCCTATTGAGGAGTACGAAACCTTTTTGTACGCGATAGGTTCTGTGTTTGGACCACTCTTTGCGATACTGTTGAGTGATTATTTTATCTTTAAAAAAGTGCAAATTGAGCCCACGTTGGCTTTACATGTAGGCGCATTGATCGTTTGGGTTATAGGCGTTGGCTTGTATTATTGGATGATGACGCTTGATCTTCCATTAGGTTCAACCCTTCCAACGATGCTGGCAACAAGCATTATTTTTATCATTACAAAAAAGGTTATGGCATCATGGACATTAAAGAGCAACTAAACGAAGTATTTAAAGCGCTACAAGCAAGGCGTGTGCTTATTCATCATATTACCAATTATGTAACAGTCAATGATTGCGCCAATGTTGTTTTAGCCATTGGTGCTTCACCGATTATGGCTGATGAGCTCAGCGAAGTTGAAGAGATGGTGGGTATTTGCGATGCGCTGGTTTTAAATATTGGAACGGCGAATGAGCGTACCATCACTTCCATGTTAAAAGCAGGACGCGCAGCAAATACCAAAGGGATTCCCGTTGTGCTTGATCCTGTTGGTGTCGGAGCGACTTCTTTTCGTCATGAGAGTGTCGCTAAACTTATGAAGGCGATCTCTTTTAGCGTGATTCGGGGCAATATGGCGGAGATCAAAACGATTGCAGGACTTGAAGCGAAGAGTGCAGGGGTTGACTCTCTAGAAGAAGAGAGCGATGGCGCTAAAATCGCTTTGAATTTGGCACAAAAACTAAACTGTGTGATTGCGATTACGGGTAAAACTGACATGGTATCCGATGGTAAAGTTTGCTATGCCCTAGACAATGGCACTATTGCATTAACGCAACTAACAGGTACGGGTTGCATGAGCACCTCACTCATTGGGAGTTTTATGGGCGCTTCTAAAAATGCCTTAGGTAGTGCTGTCGCAGGTATTTTAACGATGTCTATAGCTGGTGAAGTGGCTGAAAAAAGCAGAGGATTGGGAACATTTCATACGTCATTAATTGATGCTATCAGTCAAATGGATGTGAAAACTATTTTTGATAAATGTAATATAAGCTTGATTAAACAATAAAAATTATTATTTAATATATAGTTTAGTTTTTCTACTGTAAGATTGTTCCATTACCTCAAAGGAGTCAGTCATGGCAAGAGTTGGAAATTCAATTATCAAAGGGATCGAGGTTCAAGAGATTATCACAACGCTCAATCGTGCGTATGCGGATGAGTGGTTGGCATACTATCAGTATTTCATTGAAGCAAAAGTGGTCAAAGGTTTGATGAAAGATGCGGCAATCGCTGAATTAGTACAACATGCTGCTGATGAACTTCGTCATGCCACGATGGTAGCTGATCGTATTATTCAGCTTGGAGGATCACCTCTTCTTCATCCTGCAGATTGGCTCAAACAGACGAATTGTGGATACGATGCGCCTAATGATTTTGATGTCGTAGCCGTTTTAAATGATGCGATTAAAGGCGAGCAATGCGCTATTGCCACTTACTCAAGTATCGTTGATTTGACACGCAACAAAGACATCGTTACCTACGACATGGTCTCTCAAATCTTAGCGGATGAAGTTATGCACGAAGAAGATCTTCAAAACTTGCACGATGACATTACCGAATTTATCAGCGATCTTAAAAAATCAATGCAATAGGCTACTCTTAAAACACTTCTTTAAAGGGTGCAGGTATGAATGATTTTAGTTGAAAACTTCATACCTCACTTATTTTACTTAACAAATACCTCTCCTCTTTACTCTAAAAGTATAGTTTCACTGTAAACTTTTTATGTTATTTCGTTACGTTATGCTGCATTTATGAATCTTAATATGACTTTTTTTTATCATTCTTTAAATACTCAGATAGCATGAATATTATTATGTTAGGATTATACGTTTTTAGTGTATATAATGCTAAAAAATAACTAAAATAGAATAAGGGGCACTTGTGTTTGGCAATAGTAGAATTTTGGAAGAGGCAAATAAAAATTTAAGTAAAGAAAATGAAAGCTTACACAATGAAATTCTTTCGCTTAAAGCAGAGATTGAAAAATTAACAGAACAAAATGAAAAAAACAAAAGTTTATTACACGGGAATAATCTTTTTCAAGAGTTAAACAGTAGTATGCTGGGAGGCTGTAAAAAAGGTATCAGCGAAATTCAAAAAGATATTGAACAGAATTTAGAGGCATCCAAAGAGATCGTTGATATGAGTGAAGCGACGGTTTCTACCATTTCTACACTTGATTCAACGACTTCTGAGCTCATTGCTTCACTGACACATATCAATGAATCTGCTAGCGAATCAAGGCAACTTGCTGAAAATCTCCATCACAGTGTGGATGAAATTTCGAGTGTGATCAATCTTATTAAAGATATTTCTGATCAAACCAATCTTTTAGCGCTTAATGCTGCCATTGAGGCTGCGCGTGCGGGGGAGCATGGTCGTGGTTTTGCGGTCGTTGCGGATGAAGTCCGAAAACTTGCAGAGCGAACGCAAAAGGCAACTTCAGAAGTTGAGATGAACATCAATGTTTTGAAACAAAATGCAGGCTCTATGTTTAAGCAAAATGAAGAGGTTGAAAGTGTTGCTTTAGCATCAAATCAGCATATAGAAACGTTTAAACAAGAGTTACAAAAGATTCAAACCAGTGCGGTAGATATTCAAAATGACTCTTCCAATATATCGTATGCAATTTTTGTCGCACTTGCTAAGTTAGATCATATGTTCTTTAAAACTAACGGTTATGGTGCTATTTTTGATGCAGAACACAAGGTTATGTCAGATCATTATAATTGCCGTTTAGGCAAATGGTATGCCGGTATTGGTAAAGAAAATTTCCAAAATACAGCTGGCTATAAAGGTCTTGATGAACCCCATAAAATCGTTCATGAGTCGGTTAATAAAGCGATTATGTGTGTCAAAGAAGGGACGTGCTCTAACGATCCTTCTTTGGTTATTAATTATTTTAAAGAGGCTGAAAAGGCTTCTGTTAAGCTCTTTGAGTTACTCAATCAAATGCTTTTAGAAAAGAAACAGTAATTTTTGTATAATTTCACATTTTTTAATAAGGCAATAATGTGAAATTCGAGCTTCTAGGAACGGCAGATACCGGGGGAATTCCTCTGCATCAGTGTCACTGTGAGATGTGTGAGGCAGCAAGGCAAAAAGGGGTGAGCAATCGCTCCACAAGTGCTTATTTAGAACTGGATGATGGCAGTGTTATTTTGTTTGATGCTGGGTATGACCTCTTATGTGATCGGTTTAATACAACACGTATCAGAGCCGTTTTTCTCACTCATTTTCATGCCGATCACTGTTTAGGTCTCATTCGTCTTCGCAAATCAGTGGACGCCATTACGTGCTATATTCCTGATGATAGACAAGGATTTGGTGACCTTTTTATTCATAAAGACTCCATCAATTATCAAGTTCTTCAACCGTTTGAAACTATAGAAATAGAAGGTGTGAAAATTGTAGCAGTTCCACTGTTGCACTCTAAGCTGACACATGGCTACGTGATCTTTACATGTAAAGGTGTTGTAGCGTATTTGACGGATTGTGCGAGCATTTCCTCGGAATCACTTGCTTATCTGAAAGCTCAAAAAATTGACCATCTTTTTTTAGATGCGGCGTATACGCCATGGTTTGCTTCCAATAAACATTTGAATTGGGAAAGTGCAGGGGAATATATTGAGAGTATTAGTCCAAAAAACGGCTATCTCATTCATGCGAGTTGTAAAACCTTACTCCCTTTACATGTAAAGAAAATAAGGTTGAAATATCCTTATATTGAACAAGGATTTGCGGTCGAGGTGTGAAGATTATTCTTCATCCTCATCATCGTCAAAAGCTTCTTCGCCATCTTCATCTTCAAAGTAGATGTTATCTTCATTGCCATCGTAGTTATAGTCACTTTGATAGATGGGGTCGTCTTCATCTTCATCTAAATCGTCATCATCCTCTAGGTCTTCTTCGTACTCTTCTTCATTCATTAAAATATCTTCAACTTTGTCGAGGAACGCATCAATATCACCGGTAAAGAGGTGTTCAAAACGCATTGCATCAAGAATAAATTCACTCGAACAACCGCTTTCAAGGAGGAGTTCTTTTAAGTCACGCATACTTTTTACCTTTGCTTTTTCTGCAATTCTACACTAATTTTAAATGTTTTTCAATTGTATTTCGTAAGTATCAAAAAGGGTATCATGGTTTACATGTAACGTTTCAAACTGCTCATAAAGTTTTTCAAGTGACTCTTCATCGCTCTTTATTTCTTTAGAAAGTCGTCCTAGTTCGCCAATATCATTTCCAGAAGAACATGCAATCAGTGCATCGTTTTTTGCTTTGATGCCCTCTTCAAGTTTTATGATTTTTGCTTCACACTGATCAATCTGTTTTTTGAGCGGAGAAAGTTTGGAACTACGTTCCTGAATCAGTTTCGCACGCAGTTTCTTACTTTCATTGTAGTCATTTGAGACTACTTTTTTAGGTGCCACATCGATCTCTTCTTCCCAACCAATTTTCTCTAAAAATTCATCATAATTGCCATCAAAAAATTCCGCTTTATCGTGATGAAAAATGATGAGAGCATCGGCGAGTTCTCGAAGCATCATTTCCGAGTGCGTGACTAAAATGGTAGAACCTTCAAAGTTTTTGATCGCTTCGCATAGAGAGTCGATGGAGTACATATCAAGGTGGTTGGTTGGCTCATCCAAAAAGAGAAGATTCGCCGGTGTTGCGATGATTTTGCCTAGCATTACACGACTGCGTTCGCCTCCAGAGAGAATACTAATCTCTTTTTCTGCCATCTTTCCGCTAAACATCATGCCACCACAGATAGCACGAACACGCGTAATGCCTAGGAGTGGATCTACTTCATAAATCTCATCTATAATGCTATTTTTAAGATTGAGTCTTTGAATATTGGTTTGTCCAAAATGTGCAAAGGTTGTTTCAGGATGAAACGAAAGAGTACCTTGTTGGAGCGGTAATTCTCCTGCTATCACGTTAAGAAGCGTTGATTTACCTTTACCATTTTTACCAATGATGGCAAGACATTTTCCTTTTTCCAATTTAAAAGAGAGATTTTGAAAAAGAGGGTGGGCTGGATCATATCCAAAGCCGACATCTTTTGCTTCAAGCATGATTTTAGCAGGCGTTTTTTTATAGTTAAACGAAAAGTGAAGGCTACTTTCGACCTCAAGATCATCCATTTCGCCCATTTTTTCAAGCTGTTTTGCTTTACTTTGTGCCATGACTGCTTTAGATGCACGTGCTTTCTGCCGTGTCACAAAATCTTCAAGTTCGGCACGTTTTTTATCTAAATTGGCTTTGGTTTTAAGATAACGCTCATCGTCTTCTTCTAATTTTGCATAGTATTTTGAGCTGTTGCCCTCAACGATCATCAAGCTTTTTCGCCTCAGTCCCATAGTATGCGTGGTGACAGCATCCATAAAATCACGATCATGGGTAATCAAAATAATCTCACCTTTAAACTCTTTGAGAAACGTTTGGAGCCAACGCATTGAAATAATGTCAAGGTAGTTGGTCGGTTCATCTAAAAGGAGTAAAGAGGGGTTTGTGGCAAGTAGTTTGACTAAATTAAGGCGAATTTGATAGCCGCCTGAAAAATTCATAGGATCTTTGTCTAAATCTTCTTGCGAAAAACCAAGTCCGAAAAGCATTTTTTCGATTTTGTAAAGATCAAACGCTTCATCACCATGCAGTGCAGAAGCACACTCTTCACGTACCGTTTTATGGGTAAAAAGAATGTGTTGTCTGAGCGTTCCAATCGTGTAGTTTTTAGGGATAAGAATATCACCAGAATCGGCTTCTTCTTCTCCTAAAAGAATTTTAAAAAGGGTGGATTTTCCTGAACCATTACGCCCAACAAAGCCTATTTTATTGCCATGGGCAAGGGTGAAACTGATATTTTCAAAAAGGGTTTGTACACCAAAGTGTTTAGAAAGATTAGTGACTTGAATCATAGGTCAAACTCATTACATGTAAAATTTTTTCTTCAAGAAGAAGTGCGTGGTATTATAAAAAAAGTTTTGCAAGAACTTGATTAAACGTTATTGTTATTGATGAGTGTAGTTTAGAAAGCTTGAAAATAAAACTTATTCAGCTTTCTTATTGATGGCATTGAGTGTATCTAAGATAGACTCTTTTTTTGTCGAATTGTCCGGTCCTGAAATACGCATTGTAAATTCAACGCGACCATTCTTGTCACGACCTTCCGCCGTATCGTTATTTGTGAGAGGTTTTGTATCTCCATAACCTGCTGAGCTTAAACGATCTTTGGCAATACCATTACGAATGAGGACACGGATAACAGCATTGGCACGAGCACTGGAGAGTTCAAGGTTGTCTTGGTATTTAGAGCCATTTGGAAGTGCCGTTGCGTCAGTAAATCCTTTAACGATAACTTCAACATTTTTAGGAAGCATTGCAATAATGTCAGAAACACGTTTGAGGAAAAGCATGGAGTCACTGTTAACAATCTCAGCAGAACCTGGTGCAAAAAGAAGTTTAGTAGGGAGTTTTAAAATCGCACCATCAACTTTTTGCTCTAATGATCCTTCTCCAATATTCATTTTCTCAATCATTTGTGCTAAACGAGCAATTTCTTCAAGTTGCGCAGAAGTTCCACCCGCATTGCCTTTGTCTTTATCTTTAGCCGCATCTCCCGATTTAATAGACATGCTCATAACAGGAGTTGCTTCTTCAGGTTTCGCGCTGTAGTCGTAGATTTTGACAAACTCTTCTTTGAGGGCTTTCATTTTTTCAGTGTTAGTAGAGGCAATAGCAAAGAGTGCGATAAAAAGGGCAAGTAAAAGACTAAAAAAGTCCGCAAAAGGTACGGCCCATTTTTCACCTGCTTCACATTCGACTTTTTTGCACTTTTTACCCACTTAGTATCCCTTATTTGTCAAATTGGCTTTTTTTCTCTTCAAGAGGAGAAAGATAATTGAGAAGTTTCATTTCAAGCGTACGAGGATTGTCACCATGAGAAATACCTAAAATTCCTGCTAAGATGACACGTTTTTCTTTTACAATATCTATTGATTTTCCCTTAAGTTTATGTCCCCATGGACCTAAGAAGATATAAGAACCTGCAATACCAAAAACAGTCGCAGTAAAGGCACCACCAATACCCATCGCCATTTCAGCAGGGTTGTCTAATTTTTGAAGTGCCAAGATCAGACCCAAAACAGCGCCAATGAGTCCCATAACGGGGCAGGTTTCCCCTGCATGTACCCAATAGTGTGCAGAACCATGGTAATACTCTTCCGTCTGTTCAATCAAAATATCGAGTGTCTCTTCAATCTCATGCGCTTCAACACCATCAACGGCCATACTAAGACCTTTTTTGAAGAACTCATCGTCCATTTGATTGGCATGGGATTCAAGCGCTAAAATGCCATCACGTCTGGCAATAATGGCAAAGTCAATAATTTGTTTAATACGTGCATGAAGATCAACTGATGATTTTTTGAAGATAACTTTAAACTCTTTAAAGGCACCTCTAACATATTCTTGGGGAGTTGCAGACATCGCTGCTGCCATAGCGGTTGGAATAACGATAATAAATGACGTGATGTGCAAAATATGAAGAGGATTTCCACCTTCTAATATATCACCGGTAGAAATAGTGGTGATGGCGAGTACCATGCCCAAGATGACGGTTAAGTCCATAAAGTCAGCTCCAAAAAATAGTATAAAACGTTTTCAAGCATTATCGGTTAAAATGCAAAAAACTTTACATGTAAGGCAATAATATAACAATCTTCCTTAGATAAGATGCTATTATTGCTACGCTTAAAGTAGAAAAATTGATTTGTAGTATAATTGCAAAAAGTGTCAAATAAAGGAGTAAGTTAACATGAGTGAAGAGAAATGCAGATGTTTTATCAGTTCTCTCGTTGATCGACTCAGTGGTAAAGCCGAATCACGTTGCACGAAGATTATTGATGTGGCGTATCGGCTTTTTTTAGATAATGGCTATGAAAACGTCAGTATGAATGATATTGTCAAGCATGCAGGGGGGTCACTCGCGACATTGTATAAGCATTTTGGCAATAAAGAACAACTGTTTATTTACATTTTGGAACAAAAATCAGAAGAAGTTTTTGGCGAATGGGGTCGTAAAAGTGTCTGTTATGAGGGGCGTATTGAAGAATTTTTAACGGAAACAGGAAGGATGTTTTTAGATTTGGTGACAACACCAGATGCCATTTTATTTCACCGTTTACTTATATCAATAGGGTATATTAATGATTCCAGACTCAATAAAACGCAGATCCAGAACCTTATGTCGGTTCCCGTCATTATTATTGCAAATTATTTAGAAAATGAAAAAGTAAACGGTCATATCGAAGTTGAAGATACCTATTTAGTGGCAGAGCAATTTTTAAATGCTGTCAAAGGGCCATTTCTTTTTCAGACAATTTTGGGGATTCAAATTGATATCTCTGAAGAAACGCGTTTAAAAGCTTTAAAACAAGTCGTAACCATTTTCTGTCGCGGCTTACATGTAATACAATAGTTACTTTTTTTTCCGTTAGTGAAATTAGCTTGATTTTTTTACTTTTTTCGGATACAATTTCGCCCATAAAGTGTAATGTATATTACATTACATAAAATTGGGAGCGAAAAATGACAACAAATAGAGTGTATTTAACATATGCTAGATATGCATTAATAGGTGTTTTGGGAGCTTTTTTGGTAACAGGATGCTCAAGCCAAGATAAAAAAGCAGCAGGGATGCCAGCGATGCCTCCTTTAAGTGTATCCACCTATAAAGTGATCACCAGTGATGTTCCTGTTTCATTAGAATATCCAGCAAAAGTAAAAAGTATGCAACAAGTGAGTATTGTTGCACGTGTCAGTGGTGTTTTGGAAAAGAAATACTTTACTGAAGGTAGCTTTGTAAAAGCAGGTGAAACACTCTATCAAATTGACTCAGACCGTTATGAAGCATTGATGCAAGAAGCGGTGGCAGATGTTGGTGTAAAAGAAGCGACCCTTAAACAAGCAACACGTGATTGGGAACGTACCAAAGCCTTGTTTGATCAAGATGCTGTGAGCCAAAAAGAGCGTGATGCCGCACTCTCTGCCTATGAGTCAGCAGGAGCTTCGCTCAAATCTTCACAAGCAGCGCTTAAAAAAGCAACGATTGATTTTAACTATACCAAAGTTAAAGCAACCATTAGTGGTATGACAAGCCTCAATGCTCAAGATGTTGGAAGTTATGTCGGTTCTAGTAGTGATACGATGACACTAACGACGATTACCCAAACCGATCCTATCTATGTTGAATTCTCCTTACCTGATATTGAACTTTTGAAAAAACGTTATGTGATGGGAACAGGTAACTGGAATAGTTTAGCGCAAGCAAAACTTCCTATTCAACTCTCTACCCCCGATGGCACCAAATATGCCAAAACGGGAACTTTAGATTTTATCGATAGTTATGTGGATGCTGAAACTTCTACGATTAAAGCAAGAGCCACCTTTGCTAATCCCAATAATATTTTAATACCCGGTCTGTTTGTACGTGTGAATGTAGAAGGCTTGGTCTATAAAGATGCGATTAGTATTCCTCAAAAGGCATTGTTACAAGAAGCCATTGGTTCGTTTGTGTATGTTGTCAAAGAGGGCAAAGCGACTAAAGTTCCTGTCAAAGCAGGAACCGTTCATAATGACACCTATATCATTGAAAGTGGTTTGAGTGCAGGAGATGTTGTCATTACCGATAACCTCACGAAACTGCGCCCAGGTTCTGCGGTTAATGTTATAGAAGCGAAGGAATAAAGTATGTTTTCTAAATTTTTTATCAACAGGCCTATTTTTGCAACCGTCCTCTCGATTGTTGTGATTATAGCGGGCTTGATGGGTATAAAAGGCTTGCCTATTGAGGAGTATCCTCAAGTAACGCCTCCTCAAGTTACCGTCAAAGCAACGTATGCAGGAGCAAGTGCTGATACCATTTCTAAAACGGTTGCAGCACCGATTGAGCAACAGATAAATGGTGTTGAAGATATGATTTATATGTCTTCAACGGCTTCATCAACAGGCTCTTTATCGATCAATGTTTATTTTAAAATTGGAACAAACGCCGATCAAGCGACGATTAACGTCAATAACCGTGTTCAAGCAGCCCTTAGCAGTCTTCCAAGTGAAGTACAAGCGCAAGGCGTCACGGTACGTAAACAATCATCTACGATTTTAAAAGTTATTTCGATTATTTCACCAAACAATAGCTATGACAAAATTTACATGGCAAACTATGCACTTGTCAATGTTATTGATGAACTTAAGCGTGTTAATGGTGTGGGTGATGCTGCATTGTTTGGCAATCAAGACTATTCTATGCGTATTTGGATGAAGCCAGATCAACTCGCCAAATACAATCTCACCCCAACGGATGTGATCAATTCGATCTCGGAGCAAAATGCTCAGTTCGCAACAGGACGTTTCAATCAGGCTCCTACCAAAGCGGCTCAAGCATATACCTATACGGTCACAACACAAGGGCGATTTGATAAAGTCGAAGAGTTTGAAAATATCATTTTAAAATCGAACAAAGATGGCTCGACCTTACGCCTCAAAGATGTTGCACGCCTTGAACTTGGTGCTGCATCGTATGATGTATCGGCAACGCTTAATGGGCAAACGATGGTACCGATTGGTATCTATTTACAATCAGGTGCCAACGCGCTGGAAACAGCCAAAAAAGTCGACGCAGTCATGGAAAAACTTTCAAAATCTTTTCCTGAAAATATGGCCTATGTAACACCATACGATACGACAAAATTTATTCAAATTTCGGTACATGAAGTGGTAAAAACACTCATTGAGGCCCTTTTACTCGTTGTTATTATTGTTTACATGTTCTTACAAAATATGCGTGCGACAATTATTCCTATTTTGGCTATTCCTGTTTCGATCATTGGCTCATTTGCAGGTATGTATGCACTGGGTTATTCGATTAACCTTTTAACCTTATTTGGTTTGGTGCTTGCCATTGGTATCGTTGTTGATGATGCTATTATCGTTATTGAAAACGTTGAACGTATCTTGCATTCTGAAAAAGATATTACCGTCAAAGATGCAACGATTAAAGCAATGCAAGAGGTAACTGCTCCAGTTGTTGCCATTGTGCTTGTTTTATGTGCTGTTTTTATCCCAGTATCGTTTATGGGTGGTTTTACAGGACAAATGTACCAACAATTTGCGATTACCATTGTTATCTCGGTCATTATTTCAGGTATGGTAGCGTTAACCTTAACACCTGCTTTATGTGCAATTTTCCTAAAGAAGAAAGAGCCACAACCGTTTTGGTTTGTCAAAAAATTTAATGAGTTCTTTGATGCCTCAACCAATTGGTTTACCAGTGGGGTTAGTTTAGTCGTACGCCATGGCATTATTAGTATTATCGTTTTTGCAGCACTGATGGGCGTAACATATGAACTTTTCCAAAAAGTACCAACAAGTCTTGTTCCGATGGAAGACAAAGGCTTTTTACTTGCCGTTACTGCGTTGCCTCCTGCTTCTTCTCTTAATCGTACAGAAGGTGTAAGTACCGAACTCAGTAAAATTACGGCAAATGTGCCTGAAATCGAATATACTATTGCTATCTCAGGGTTTGACCTTATTAGTGGTGCAGCTAAAACTAATGCGGCGACAGCCTTTATCAACCTAAAAGATTGGAGTGAGCGAAAAGCGCCAAACCAAAATTCAGAAGTACTCAGTGGCGCACTAAACGGTGCCTTCTTTGGTGTACCTGATGCTACCATCTTTGCACTAAATCCTCCACCGATTATGGGACTAAGTATCTCAGGTGGTTTTGAGATGTATTTACAAGATCGAACGGGTGGTTCATTAGAGGAGCTTGGTAGAATTACCAATGCAATTGTTGCCAAAGCGAGACAAAGACCCGAACTTACGATGGTGAGAAGTACCTTTGACACAGCTGTTCCTCAATTTAGAGTGACATTAGATCGTGAAAAAGCGAAGGCATTAGGTATCTCAATCAAAGATGTCTTTACCACACTTCAATCAACATTTGGTGCTTACTATGTCAATGACTTTAACCTTTTTGGACGTACCTATCAAGTCAATGTTCAATCAGAAGCTAATTTTAGAGAAAAACCTGAGGATATGAAAAATATCTTTGTGAAATCAAATACGGGAAAATTGATTCCTATCAGTTCATTGGTGACGTATGAGCGTACCATCGGACCCGATATTGTGGATCGTTTTAACATCTTTACCGCGGCAAAAATCGTGGGCGAGCCAAAACCGGGTTACACATCGGGTGATGCGATTAAGGCGATTGAAGAAGTGGTTAAAGAAGTCGCACCTGAAGGCTATACCACAGGATGGGCTGGAACGTCATTTCAAGAAAAAGAGATGGAAGGCAGTGGCTCACAAGCATTCATTTTCGGACTAGTCTTTATCTTCTTGATTTTGTCAGCTCAGTATGAGAGATGGTTGATGCCACTTGCGGTTATTACCGCGGTTCCGTTTGCTGTCTTTGGTGCGATTATGGCGGTTTATTTACGAGGACTGAGCAACGACATCTATTTCCAAATCGGTCTTTTGGTACTGATTGCTTTATCGGCTAAAAATGCGATTTTGATCGTTGAGTTTGCAATGCAAGCGCAAGAGAAAGGTAAGTCAATTTTTGATGCAACCCTTGAAGCGGCACGTTTACGTTTCCGTCCGATTGTTATGACATCACTTGCCTTTACCATTGGTGTTTTACCTTTGGCGATTAGCTCAGGTGCCGGTGCGGGAAGCCGTCATGCGATAGGGACGGGTGTTATTGGTGGTATGATTGCCGCAACAACCATTGCGATCTTCTTTATTCCACTCTTTTACAACTGGCTCGCGTCATTAAATGCGAAGTTTTCACGTAAAGGAAAAAAAGATGAAGAATAGTCTTTATTACAGTGCTGTACTAGCCTTAATTCTTAGTGGATGTTCACTCTCTCCAGAGCTGAATGTCCCCACAACACCGTTTCCAGAAGCGTACCGCTCGGATGTAAAGAGTGAAACACCGTATGTCGATGCAGCATGGTGGAACAATTACCATGATGCAAAATTGACCGCTTTAATTGAAGAGGCACTGAAGAATAACTATGATCTTCAATCAGCGATGGCCAATATCTCTTTGGCGCGTGCAACGCTTTCACGAAGTACATCGGATCGTTACCCAAGCCTTGATGTTCAGGGCTCTGGTCAGAGAATTCGAAGCAGTGGCGATACCTTTAATTCTAAAGCGCATAATACGTACAATGATTTTTCACTCAGTGCCGTTCTTAGTTATGAGCTTGATCTTTGGGGTAAATACAAAGAAGCTGAAGCTTCCTCTCGTGCTTCGTTGATCGCTACGTATGCGGCAAAAGACACGGTAAAAATCTCTTTAGCTTCCAATGTGGCGGATAGTTACTTTACATTGATTAGTTTGTATGAGCAACTCGATATTACCAATGAGACAATACAAGCAAGAGAAGAGGGGCTTAAGCGCAATGAGGCGAAGTATACGCTTGGTGCTATTTCTAAAGGAACTCTTGCCTCCGATCGTGCAGAGCTGAACAGTGCTCAAATCACGAAAGATGCGCTAGAGCAAGCGATTTTACTCCAACAAAGTGCGTTGGCTGTACTCGTAGGCAAATCACCCGAAGCCATAGCGGCGTTTAGTAAAGATGGCTTACCACGCGTTTTACCAAGCGATGTCAACGTGCCTGCCAATTTGCCTTCCGAGCTTTTAACCAAACGCCCTGATATTACCCAAGCCGAAGAGAATTTAAAAGCAGCCAATGCCAACATCGGTGTGGCACGAGCTGCTTATTTTCCAAGTATTAGCCTCTCAGGGGCACTTGGCTTTGAGAGCACACAGCTTTCTAACCTGATGAAATCCCAATCAGGGATGAATAGTTTTGGTGGAAGCCTTGCCTCACCATTGTTTAATATGGGAAAAACCAGTTCCAACGTGGAGAGTGCAAAAGCGAACAAAGAGTTAGCAGAGATTGCGTATGCAAAGACGGTTCAACAAGCGTTTCAAGATGCCTATGATGCCCTTAACAAACGACATACTCTCACACAAAAACTAGAGCATCAGCTCTCCTATGAGAAAAATATTGAGCAAGTGTACTTACTCGCTAAAAAACAGTATGAAAATGGCTATGGCGATTACCTTACGCTTTTAGATGCAAAGCGTAATCTACTCTCAGCAAAACTGGCTACATCACAAACGAAGCAAGCTTTGCTCAGTTCAGGGGTTTCTTTGTACAAATCACTCGGGGGTGGTTGGGATAAAGAGGTGTTTGACAGGCACGCTGATACATTGTAAATGTTACTGATGTCAAATGCTCTTTCGTAAAATAGAGCATTTGACAATTCTTTTATCTTGTTTTATTCAATCTACATAAAAAAGACTCTTTGAAAAACCTTTGCTTGATTACAATTCTTTTTATAATTCACATAAGGTTAAAAAATGAAATTCAAACTTTTTGCTCTCTGTCTTTTTTCGGTATGGTGTTTTACGGTTAATTTCGTATTCAATGGAACTTGTCATACGTGTCATGAAACAATTCAATTTCATACAAGCAATTTTATCAGTACGAATGTTCTGTAAATAAATCAAGGGAACATGAACACATTTTTCCTATAAGTGCGTATTTAAAAAATGTGTTATTGACGATCAGATTCGCATGTTGTCATCACTTGGTACTCTTCCATCTTCATTTCCGAGCCTGTTTTTTTATCAATTAATATAGGCTCGGAAATTTCGCCTGTTTTGATATGAATGATACGGCTTGTAAGCCCTATTGGGGTAGCGTGCTTATTTCCCCACTCAAACATCATAATGAGTACCGGAGCCAAATCTTCACCTGCTTTGGTTAAAACATATTCGTAACGTTTGTCGCTCTCTCCATAATTTTGCTTCTGTAAAATGCCATATTCGACAAGATCGTTGAGTCGTTTTGTCAATATATTGGGCGCGATGCCTAAGCTTTTTTGAAATTCATCAAACCGTCTAAGTCCTCTAAAACTATCTCTAATAATCAGCATACTCCACCACTCTCCGACAATTTCTAAACATTGTGCAATAGGGCACGGCATCTCAGTGTAACTTTTTCGTTTCATTTTATTCTCCAATTTACTTGCATTATGATAGTAAATATAATATACTTGCATCATGAAAGTAATTTAACATGAAAAATTATAGCATAAAGGAAAACAAAATGAATATGAACAGCAATACAATTCTTATAACAGGTGGCACTAGCGGCATCGGCTTTGAATTAGCACGACAATTATGCAAAAGCAATACCGTGATTATCACAGGGCGCGATCAGGAAAAACTTGACAAAGTCAAATCGGAATTAAAAGAGGTGCACGTCTTTCAATGCACTATTGACAAACACGATGAAATCGTTAATTTATATGAAAACGTTTCAAGGATGCTTCCTGATCTTAATATTCTCATCAATAATGCAGGTGTTATGAACAGGATCGATTTACAAAAAGAGCGTGATATTCACAAGCTCACAGAAGAGATTATGGTCAATGTCGTAGGGACTATTGATATGAGTACACAGTTTTTACCTCTTTTACGTCAGCAAAAAACAGCTGCGATTGTGAATATTTCTTCCGCTTTAGCGTTTGTACCGTTGGCAAGCACTCCTGTCTATTGTGCCAGTAAAGCCGCACTTCACTCCTTTACGGATTCGTTACGCATACAGCTTAAAGATACGAACATTAAAGTCTTTGAACTCGCACCATCTGTCACTAAAACACCTTTAATAAAAGCCTTGGATAGCAATGAACAAAAAGGGATGAGCATTATGTCTGTATCGGAACTTGTTAAGGTTGCCATTCAAAAAATCGAGTGCGATACGTTTGAAATCAGACCAGGTCAAAGCAATGCTCTTAAAATGCTGAGTCGCATTTCACCTCGTTTTGCTCTTCATATGATCAATAAGTCTGGACACTAAAATGCGTCATTTAACCAGAGTACTTAAAAGATTCGTACACCAAGAAGGGGCTTTATGAAAATTCCTAAAATAACAGATGCAATTTTTCATCATTCGCTAGGATGTGTTTTATCTGCGATGATGTTAATGGGGTGTGGCTCCACGCAAGTGCAAAGTCCAACCCCTGATGTTGCACTTGCAACACAGTTTCGCAATGCAGACCTATTTGAGAGAGATGCTCTCAATGATAGGGAGTGGTGGAGTCGTTTTGACGATCCGATTTTATCATCGCTTATTGCCAAAAGTTTGAACACGAACTACGATGTAAAAATGGCGCTTTCACGCATAAAAGGTGCGCGCGCTTTTAGAGATGCGCAGGCGTCACGTTTGTGGCCTTCTTTGGACGTGCAAGGCTCCACAGCCTCTTCGCACAGTGGTTTGCCCCAAAGTGTTAAACAAGGCATTCCCGATACAAAGAGCAGTGCTTTAGGGCTGAATGTTGCTTGGGAGTTTGATTTGAGTGGGGGAATTAGTGCTGCAAAAGATGCCGCTGAAGCAGACCTTTTGTCGGCTCAGTATGGCGTCATTGGTATGAAGTTGCTGATTGCCAGTGAAGTGGCGACTCAATACTTTCTTCTTCGTAGTACCGAACACGATTTAAAGCTCATAGAAGCGTTGGCGGTGAGTCAGCATGAAACACTCCATCTCACCACAAGACGCTTTAACGAAGGGCTTTCCAGTGAGTTGGACTTGCAGAGTGCTATCGCCGAGGTCAATGAGATCGATGCAAAAATTCCTCCATTGCGTATGCTGATCGCTTCACTTCAAACGCAACTGGCTCTGTTACTAGGTGAAAATCCTTCAACGATGGTCGTGCCAAGCGTTGCTAACTATGATTTGCCCAAATCGCCTCTCATTGGAACTGCCCAGCCACTCGATTTGCTGAAACGTCGACCTGATTTGATGGCGGCAGAATCACACTATGCGGCAGAATCGTTACGCACGGAAGAGGCTCGCTCACAGTATTGGCCTAAACTTTTTCTGAATGCCCTTTTGGGACGTGAAGACTTGCGTCTCAATGGGCTTAATTTAGCGCCTGTCAATTTTTCAAATGTTGCATTAACGTTTGCAATGCCAATTTTTAATGCAGGGCGGATTCAAGCGGGTGTAGAAGCACAATCATCCCGCGAGAATGAAGCGTTACTTGGTTGGCAAAAATCAGTCTTAACCGCGCTTAAAGAGGTTGAAGACTCTCTGGTTGTTTGCCATGAAGAGCAAAAGCGAGGGGAATTTTTAGCGCAATCACTTCAAAGCAAACGTCTTGTACTTCGTAAGGCGGAATCCCTTTTTGCGCAAGGAGAGTCCGATAAATTAGTGGTATTGCAAGCACAACGTCTTGTTTTGCTCAGTGAAATGAGTGTAACCGACCAACGCGCCAAACGCTTACTCGCGGATGTTCAGCTCTATAAAGCATTAGGGGGTGGTTGGAATGTATCGAAGGAAGAATCAAAAGAAGGAACAACCAATGAATAGGGAATGGATGCGTTATACAACAAAGATGATGCTATGTGCTTCGATACTTGTGTTTGCAGGGTGTGGACAGGTCGAAAGTAAAAAAGAAGTGCCAACCTTAGTGTACGTAACAGCGTTTCATCAATCGCAAGGGCATAATGAAGTGTTGCTCACAGGCAGTATTCGCTCACGAAGCGAGACAGCGATGGGGTTTCGTGTGGGTGGAAAAGTGCTCAAACGTATGGTCAATGTCGGCGATCATGTCAAAAAAAATCAACTTCTCGCTACACTTGATTCGGTGGATTATCAATTAGCGGTTGGTGTTGCAGCCGAGCAGTTAGAAGCGGCTAAGGTCACTGCTGAACAAGCGATGGTGGATGCTGCTCGGTTTAAGCGTTTGGGGAGCGATGGATCGATTGCCATTGCTGAAATTGAAAGACAGCAAACACGAGCAAATGCGGCACGCGCTACAATGGAGCAAGCCAAACAGCAACTGGAGTTAGCAAAAAATAAAGTAGAGTATACCGCACTGAAGGCACCTTTTGATGGAGTTATAACCTCGTTAAATTTTGAAGAGGGACACGTCGTCTCTGAGGGACAACCTCTCATTTTCGTCGCCAAAAAAGGCGAATACGAAGTGGCTGTTGATCTACCAGAGCATCTGGTTTCTCATGTTAAAGCGTATAAAACAACGGCAACATCATGGAATGATGCCTCTATCTCTTTCAATCTTACGATGCGAGAACTCTCCTCTATGGCGACACCGCAAGGTCGTATGTATCCTGCGCGTTATGTGCCAAGTCGTGACGCTTTAGAGACGATTGCGTTATTGCCTTTGGGAAGTACCGTTAAATTTACGTTGTCCCGCCCGATGGAGAGTGGAACAACCTTACCGATCAGCGCGGTGATTAAAACCAAAGAGAGTGCTGGGGTTTGGGCGTTAAATAGTGCTGAAAATGGAGTCGAGTTTGTTCCTGTGAACATTCTCAATTATGGTACACGTACGGTGCGTGTTACGGGGTTAAAAGATGGCATAAAGGTCGTCAGTGTGGGTGCGCAAAAACTTGACGCATCCATGAAAGTACAACCGATAGAACGCCCCTACGAAACAGTCGTAGAAATACCTAGAAAGGGAGCTTATGAAGGGCTTTAATCTCTCAGAATGGGCGGTAACGCATCGCTCTATGACCCTCTTTTTAATCATAAGCACGCTCATTGTGGGTGTTTTTTCATTTAACAAACTGGGAAGACTGGAAGATCCAAATTTTAACGTACCTTCTATGACCATCGTTGTTGCATGGCCGGGTGCCACCGCTAAAGAGGTTCAAGAAGAGGTCATTAACAAAGTTGAGCGAAAAATACAAGAGCTTGATGCGTTGGATTATGTCAACTCCTATTCACGTCAAGGTTATGGCGCGATCAGGGTTTGGATGAAAGGGGGGACGCCTAAGAAAGAGCTTGAAGATTCATGGTATCAGATACGAAAGAAAATATCGGATATTCGTCAAGAATTTCCTTCCGGTGTGCGTGGACCTTTTTATAACGATGAGTATAATGATGTTTACAGCGTTCTCTACGCCATTAGTGCGCCAGATTTATCCACAGCGGAACTTCATGACACGACAGAGCGCATCAAGCGACAATTACAAAGTGTGGTTGGTGTCAATAAAGTTGATGTGCTTGGTAAACAGCAAGAGCAAGTGTTTGTTGAACTCTCTATGCGAAAACTAGCGGCACTTGGCATCAGTCCTAATACCGTCATCGACGCACTGGCGCATCAAAACAGTGTCTCTCCCTCAGGCTCGGTGGATGCCACAAACGATCGCGTTTATGTCCGTGTTACGGGTGCCATTGATCGTGCCAAAGAGCTTGGCAATGTTACCATTGAGGCAGGTGGTAAAACACTCAGACTCTGCGATATTGCGACGATCAGCATTGGCTATGAAGATCCTCAAAGTTTTACTATTCGCCGTAATGGTGAGCCTATTATTGCTATCGGTGTTACGATGAAGCGTAATGGCAATATTTTGGATCTGGGGCATGCGCTTGATGCCAAGATGGAAACCATCAAAACGACCTTGCCACTTGGCGTTGAAATCGAAAAATACGCAGATCAACCTCGTGTGGTAGAAGAGTCTGTATGGGAATTTGAGCGTTCATTTTTAGAGGCATTGATTATCGTGCTTTTCGTCTCTTTTATCTCGCTTGGCTGGCGTACAGGTATCGTTGTAGCCGCTTCCATACCTTTGGTACTGGGTGTGGTTGCTGCTATTATGTATGCTTCGGGTTGGAATTTGGATCGTATCTCTTTGGGGGCTTTGATTATTGCACTTGGGTTATTGGTCGATGATGCGATTATTGCCGTTGAGATGATGGTTGTGAAGATGGAAGAGGGCTGGGATCGCTTAGAAGCGGCAACGTATGCTTATAGCTCAACCGCTTTTCCGATGCTTACAGGAACACTCATTACCGTAGCAGGTTTTATGCCTGTTGGCTTTGCAAAATCCATTTCGGGGGAGTATGCCGGTGGCATTTTTTGGGTCGTGGGTGTTGCACTTGTGGCATCATGGTTGGTTGCGGTTATCTTTACGCCTTATCTTGGTATGGCGTTATTGCCAAAAATGAAACCTATCGAACACGCAGAAAGCATTTACGATAAACCTATTTACCATAAATTACGCGCTATGGTGATGTGGAGTATTTCAAAGCGTTGGCTAGTTTTGGGCTCAACGCTGCTTCTTTTTGGACTAGCAGGGGCTGGAATGCTTTTGGTACAACAGCAATTTTTCCCTACGGCGTCACGTCCTGAACTCTTGGTAGAGCTTCGATTGCGTGAAGGTTCCTCTTTTGAGGCGACACAAAAACAAGTTTACAGGATGGAGCAGATACTCAAAAGTGATGCTGAAATTGAGAGCTTTACGGTCAATACGGGTGCAGGTGCTCCAAGGTTCTACCTCTCGCTTCAACCCGAACTTCCAAATCCTGCCTATGCGCAGTTTGTGCTTGTGATGAAAAGCAATGAACAAAGAGAACATGTGCGCAACAGACTTATGGAAATTTTCGATAAAAATGAAGCCTTCCCTGACATTCGTGCGCGTGTTTTACGACTTGAGTTTGGTCCCCCTGTTGGTTTTCCGGTTCAGTTTAGAGTTATCGGACCTGACCCTTTAAAAGTACGCGAGATTGCGTACAACGTGAGAGACATTGTTCGGACAAGTTCTTTGGTGAAAGACACCCAATTGGACTGGAATGAGCAAGTACGAACGATTGGGCTAAATGTGGATCAAGATAAAGCGAGTCTGCTAGGGCTATCATCGGCTGATATTCAAAATATGGTGCAATTATCGCTTAATGGGGTGAGCACAATGCAAATCAGGCGAGGTGAAGAGTTGGTAGATGTTGTGGTACGCTCCACGCCAGAAGAGCGTCTTTCCATCGAACACATAGGAAGCCTTCAGTTATTTTCACGTACGAGCATGGTGCCTCTTTCGCAAATTGCAAACGTTGAGCCAACCTTTGAAGAGCCTGTTCTTTGGCGTCGTAACAGAGACCTTGCAATCACTGTGCGCAGCGACGTGCATGATGGCATTCAAGGTCCTTATGCAACGTCACAGATTATGCCTTTATTGCAACCGGTGATTGATGCAATGCCTTTGGGATACCATATAGAAGTGGGCGGCGCAATCGAAGAGAGTAACAAATCCAATAAGGCGTTGTTTGAGGTATTTCCTCTTATGTTTGCGGTTATATTGTTACTCCTTATGGCACAGCTTCAACGATTTTCGCTGATGTTTATGGTTTTACTTACAGCGCCATTGGGGCTTATCGGCGTTGTACCAGCCCTTTTAATTTTCAATGCACCTTTTGGCTTTGTGGCATTATTGGGGGTTATTGCTTTGGGTGGTATGATTATGAGAAACTCATTAATTTTGGTGGATCAGATAGAACAAGATATTAAGCGAGGGGCATCCCCTTGGGTGGCGATTATTGATGCAACGGTGCGTCGTTCTCGCCCTGTTGTCCTAACAGCAGCAGCTGCTATTTTGTCGATGATACCATTGAGTCACAGTGTCTTTTGGGGACCAATGGCGATTGCCATTATGGGTGGACTGATCATTGCGACAGCGTTAACACTGGTCTTTGTTCCTGCTTTGTATGCCGCATGGTTTAAAGTAAAGATTAATACAAAGATATAAAAAACGAGTGAGGCGGTGAACCTCTTTTAGGCTTTACATGTAAACGCTAAAAGCTTTGTGCTTGGGCGTTTACACGCTCTATTTGAAACTCGCTCATATACGTTCTATAAAGTAGAGGAACCCAGCTTTTTTGGAGTTTTGGATTATACCTACTTTCTACGGTAGCTGATTTGAAGAACGTTTTCCATAGTGCTTTGAATTTTTCTTCTTCGCTAGAATAGGTTGGGGCATCAAAGGTGGCGATAGAGCGAATTTCTCGTAGTTCATCGTTCTTTACAAAAGCAAGAGCGCGTTTAACATCGTGAATGATAAAAGGGATGTTTCCTAAACGCTTGCAGAAATGATCAGCCAAAAAAGGGACAATATTAAACTTTGTCTCTATTTTGGCATAGAGTGTGCCATCTTCTAACTCTTCAAATCGGGTAAAACCGTACATCTTATGTACCAAACTCAAAAGCTCTTTTTCAAGATTTTGAATGTAAAAAAGATGGGTGTTATTGATGTTACGAAGCTCTTTAGGGTTTTTAAATCCGATGCGAATGTACTCCAAGAGTGCCATCTCATAGTCTCTCGTGTCGCATAAAACGCTATGAAAGATGGTATGTTGTTGTTCATGAGTAAAATGCTTAGTAATGGCATCTAAGACTTTACGCGCGTTTGCCTCATCGGTAAAAACTTCGTGAAAGCGCTCAAACAAAAGCGATTGCGGCATTTGTTTGACAATGGTACTTACCTCTAATTTTTCATAATAAACCTCATACACTAAGCTCAAAAACCCTTCAAAACTGCCATCATAAAGCAATATCATTACAGTTCACCTGTGTAGATGGAGGTATCAAAAAGGGTGGGTTGAATGATGTTAGCGCCTTGGTGTATGAGGGCGAGCTTGATTTTTTCAGTGTACAAAGAGGTACTTCTGTGAAAATCTTTACCGGCTATAATGAAATAACGGGCTTTCTTGAGCGATATTTTGAGGTTCACAAGGTCTTCAAAGCAGAGCTTTTTAAAACGCCTTGCTTGTAAAATTTTCAGCGCTCCTCTGATGCCAATGCCCGGAATGCGTACTAAAATCTCTTGAGGTGCACGGTTGACATCAATGGGGAAAAGATGCAAATTGGAAAGTGCCCAAAATGTTTTGGGGTCAAACTGTATGTCAAGGTTTTGATTTTCGCTCAAAATCTCATCGTAGCTAAAGCCGTAAAAGCGTAATAACCAATCGGCTTGATAAAGCCTATGCTCGCGAAGCAAAGGCGGTTTTGAGAGTTCTGGAACGGGTAGGTGTTTATGGTTATTGACCGCAATGTACGCGGAGTAATAGACACGCTTTAACAGTGCTTTTTCATAGAGAGCTGAAGAGAGTTTTAATATATCAAAATCACTCTCACTCGTTGCGCCGATAATCATCTGTGTGCTCATAGAGATGGGCTTCGCGCTTCGCTGTAAGCTGATGTCACGCGCGTGTTTGAGCGGTGAAAGAAGCTTCTCTTTGGTTTTATCAGGAGCAAGCAGAGCAAGACTTTTAGCACTGGGCAGTTCGATGTTGGAGCTGACGCGATGTGCCAAAAGAGTGGCTTCTTCGATGAGTTCTTTAGAAGCTCCAGGGATGAGTTTGACATGAATGTAAGCCGTTAAATCGGTACTCATGGCGTAGTATACGCAACGTTTGAAGCAGTAAGCTCATCGTATGGTCTTCGTTTTTGATGATGCCTGAGCTTAAAAAGAGTCCTTCGATGTAGTTGCGTTTGTAAAAATTGATGGTAAGGTCTGCCAGTTCTCTAGGAGTAAAAGCCGTTCTAGGCGTGTCATTGCTCACACGGTTGATACAATACGCACAGTCGTAAATGCAGACATTGGTCAATAAGACTTTCAAAAGTGAAACACATCTGCCATCACTGGTGAAACTGTGGCAGATACCGCTATGATGCGCACAGCCAAGCTCACCTGTTTTGTAGTTGCTCTCACTGCCACTGGAGGAGCATGAGACATCGTACTTGGCACTGCCTGCTAAGAGGGAGAGTTTATCTTCAGTTGTAAGTTTCATGCGAGCATGGTACGATTTTTTTACATGTAAAGGCTAAAATATTTCAAAATGAAATGTGAGAGAGTTTATTTCTTCCTCGTATGAGGCAAGCTTTAATGTATAGCGGCTAACGTAGTCTCTTGAGCTTTGCCCAAGAGACATATAAAAATGTTATTTGATAAATTCAACCGCTTCATTAAACGGTATGCGAAGTTGTGAGGATTGTGGGTTGATGCGATAGCCAAAAGGAAGTACCATAGAGACTTGGTATTTGCTGACATCCAGTCCTAAAACGGCTTCGACTTTCTCTTTTTCATACCCTTCTATCGGGCAAGAATCAATGCCAATAAACGCTGCTGCGGTCATCATATTGCCCGCTGCGATATAGCTTTGTTTTGATGTCCAAGCGTAGACGTTTTTATCTGAACTAAGCGTCTCTTTGAGGTGATTGGCATAGAGGTTGATGTAATAATCTTTTTTCTCTTGAGGCATTTCACGTCGTGCAAAACGCTTCATAGGAATGCCACTCTCCACTTTGACAGCGTCAATCGCTGCGAGGATAATGACAAGATGCGAACATGTGGTGATTTGCGGTTGATCCCAACATACGGGGCGAAGTTTTGCACGAAGTTCATCGTTGGTGATGACTAAAAACTTCCAAGGCTCCATACCAAATGAAGAAGGCGACTTGCGACCTGCTTCTAGGATAAAGTGCATCTGCTCTTCACTTATTTTTTTTGTTTCGTCAAATAGTTTGCACGCATGGCGAAAGTCCATCGCTTTGGTAAAGTCATTTTGCATTGTATGTTCTCCTAATGTATTTTCAAAATAATAACGTTAATAAACTTTATTTTCTCTTACATTACTTTTGGTAAGTATTGAATTAAGAAAAGGTATTTAAAAACCGTTTTCGCGCACTTTCATGTGCGATGATTGGCTTTGGATAGCCTGTGATTTCATGGCTTAGTAAATAGGCTTCTTTGTGCAAACACGCATTTGGAACATCACTTAAGATCGGAAGATAGTGCTTGATGTAGCGTGCTTCTTTGTCAAATTTCAATGACTGTGTATACGGGTTAAAGATGCGAAAATACGGTTGCGGGTCGATGCCCGTTCCCGCACACCATTGCCATGAGAGGATGTTCGCCGATGCGTCATAATCCAAAAGATGCTTCGCAAAAAATGCCTCTCCTTTTTGCCATGGCAACATCAAATGCTTGGTAAAAAAAGAGCCCACCACCATGCGTGCGCGGTTGTGCATCAAGCCTGTACTGAGTAGCTCTGTCACTGCCGCATCAACAAGCGGATACCCCGTTTGCGCGGAACAAAAACGCTCATAGGCTTCTGCATCGTTCGAAATAGGTGGCGCGTATTTATAATTTTCCCATGCAAGTCTTGGAAAATGGTAGAGCAAATAAGCGTAAAACTCACGAAAAATAAGCTGTCTAAAAAAAGGCTCTGTGGTGTGACCTTGTTGTTTGAGTGTGACTAAAAAGCGTACCACTTCACGAATGGAAATGGTTCCAAAACGCAGATGAACGCTCAAATGTGATGTGGCATCAGCGTCTAAAAAATCACGTTTTTCAGCATACGCATCAACTTTACATGTAAAGATTTCCAACGCTTTTTGAGGCGCTAAACTGTTTACATGTAAAGGCTCAAAACCAATACTTTCTATCGTTACATGTAAAGGGTTTAGCGTGTGTCCTTGAATGCCTAAAAGCACGCTGTAGTTGAAGTTTGAAAGACTTTGTTTGCCTTTTTTGTATTCTAATGCGTAAAATTGTGTGTAAAGTGCTTTACAAGCACGATAATAAGGGGTAAAAACAAGGTAAGGTGTACCATCTTTCTTAAGCACTTCATGAGGCTCAAAAAGATAACAATCATTCAGAGAATGAAAGCACATAAACTCCGCGATTTCAGCATCGCGCTCTTTGGCATAATCATCGTAATCCACACTACCATAGACTTCATCAAAGCCAAGTGTTTTAAGGTAGGTAAAGACGTCAAACGGCGTACCATAAAACAGAGCTAGATCAAGACCAAGGGCTTTAAGATCGGCTTTGAGTTTGAGGACGTGCTCAAAAATAAACGAGACTCTTCGATCTCTTTTTTCAAGACCCCGTAAAATCTTCGTATCGAAAATAAAGATGGGTAACACTTCACCCTCAGTCGCTAAAAGCATGGAGTCATGAACACGAAGATCGCGCCTGAACCAGAGCACTTTTTTCATGGTTATTTTCCTTCTTGAATGGTGGAACGAAGTGCCAAATCTTTAGGGTAGGGGTTTAAGAACTTCTGCCCTAAAAGGTAGTGTATTTCATACTTTTGCGCTAAAAATTCGATGGTACTCATGACTGCAATGAGCGGAATGATCTCATCGCGGAACTCTTCGATTTGCAGATGCAACGCCTGTTTTTCGCCACTGCTCAGCTCTTTCTTGAAAAAACCCACCATGTGTTGCAGAACATTGACCGTTTTACCAATCGAGCCTTTGTGTGCAATGGTTTGTTTAAACAGAGCGATGTATGCTTCTGTGGTCTCTTTCAAACTTTTTTTTGCATGATTGGCAACGATTTTCCCCAAAAAGCGGTAGTTTGCTTCGTGTTTGCTTTGCAGGAGAAACTTATACGCCGTGTGAAAGCTCACAAGTTCTTGCATAGTTTTGATATTTTGGCGAAGCATCATCGCATCGTGGTAGGCAAAAACTTGCATCACAAAGTTTTCCCTCAGCCAAGGGTCGATCAAACGCGCCTCTTCTTCGATGGGAAAATCCTCAAAATGCTCTTTACATGTAAACGCAAAAAGCCCATCTTTTTTCCCTTCGCTCATCGCACCGCTGTAATACTTCGTACTCCCAAGCCCACAACTAGGCGACTTGGACTTCAAGATAATGCCGCAAATGGGCTCGCTTTGAATCTTGCGTAGTTCATGCTCCACCGCTTCGTTCATCGCCTCTGTAACATCGTTTTTGGAAAAGACGGTGATGACCTTTTTGTGCTCATTTTCAAGCACAATGCGTATCGTCTCACGAGGCGTACCAAACGCCAAATGCTCAGGACAAAACGGCACAAAGGTAGCATATTTGCCCAGCTTGTCGGTGATAAAACGGTCTCGTTGCCCCGTCTTATCGTAACGAATTGGCTCGCCCAGTAAACAGGCAGAAACGGCGATTTTGAGCATGAACGTCCTTTGATAAAAGCTATGACTATTATAGCTAGTACTTTTGATAAAAGGCTTAGTGGAAATCTTGTTATAATACTAAAGCCTCTATTTGTGAATACTTTAAGCGATTTTAACAAAAAGGTAATATGACTTATGGATAATAAACTACAAAAATTTGAATTACATTATTATCTAAAGGATAATTCTCACTCTATGAATGCTTTTGTGAGAAATAAGGCTGAGAAAGATTTTCTTGAAGCTATTAAGAGAATAGGTGAGATTTTAGATAGTGAATTAAAAATAGAAACAGAAGCTTATCAAGAAGGTGGATTAGTTGAAATTTTGACTTTTAGTGGCGTAGTTTTAACTTTTTTATCTCCTGCTATTAATAAGATTATTACTCATTATGCTACAAGAAATACTCAAGGAGAAGCCTTAGATAAAAAAATAAAAGAAGTGACATTAAAAAATTTAGAGTTAGACAGTCATAAAAAAGAATTGGAAATTGAAGAACAAATAGACAAGAGGCTTAATGATAAACTAGCTCAAAAATATATTTCTAATTTTTATAAGAAAATAGACTCTTATGAAAAAGTTGAAAAAATTGGATACAGAAGTTTAGAAAATGATGAAGATGAATTTATAGTTGAAAGAAAAGATTTTAAGAGCTTCATTTTACATGATGATACAACAATTTTAGAAGATGACGATGCCATGATAGAAATAATTTCACCTGTTCTAAAAGAGGGAAAATATAATTGGCGTGGAAAATATAAAAATGAAAAAATTGATTTTAGCATGGCTGACTACAACTTTAAACAAGAAGTAATAGAAGGTAAACATACATTTTTAAATGGTTCATCAATCAATTGTCATTTAGAAATTAAGATTATTTTTGATGAATTTGAAGATGAAAAAAGTAAAAATTATAGAGTATTACAGGTTTTTGGAACAAAAGAATTAGAATTGAGCGAATTAAAACTTCGTGAAGCTGGCAAAAAACAAAAACGTAGAAAATGGTTAAATAAACATCAAGGGCATTTTTTTGATGAAATTGAAGAAGATACAAAATAACTCAAAATGCACTAAAATGGTTTTACATGTAAAGCCAAAAGACTTTACATGTAAGAACTATTTGGGTCGTTTATCCACCACGCGTGTGGCTTTTCCTTCGCTTCTCTGCAAGGATTTAGGTGCGACAAGCTTAACTTCGACGTTGATGTAGAGGTTATTTAAAAGAGCGTGTTGAAGCTC
The DNA here is from genome assembly GCF_002309535.1 of Sulfurospirillum diekertiae. Taxonomy (GTDB): domain Bacteria; phylum Campylobacterota; class Campylobacteria; order Campylobacterales; family Sulfurospirillaceae; genus Sulfurospirillum; species Sulfurospirillum diekertiae. The sequence continues at coordinate 1,301,255 of NZ_CP023275.1, forward strand.
TTTTTTGAGGTTTCCGAGGTAGCTGACATCATCGCTTATTAAGTGCTCGTCGAGTTCAACATCGATTTCGAGTTTATCAAGGTAGCCTTTTTTGTCGGCGATGATTTGGTAGTTGAGCGTGATGCCCTCTTGTTTGGAAAGTACGTGTTCGATTTGCGATGGGAAGACGTTCACGCCGTTGATAAGAAGCATATCGTCGCTTCTTCCTACGATGCTTTCAATTCTGCCGATGGTTCTGCCACAACGGCATGGAATGCGTGTTAAAGAGGTGATGTCACCCGTTCGGTAGCGAATGATCGGCAAGCCTTGTTTGGTGAGCGTCGTGATAACCAACTCGCCGCGTGTTCCCTCTGGTAGGACTTCACCTGTTTTTGGGTCGATGATCTCAGGGTAAAAATGGTCTTCATGAATGTGCAAAAGATTGGAGTGCTTACAGTTACATGCCACGCCCGGTCCGATGATCTCGGAAAGCCCGTAAATCTCATGATAGTCGATGCCCCAAATATGCGCTATCTCGTTTTTAAGCCCTTCACTGGTTGGCTCTGCACCAAAAAATCCCACACGTAGTTTGAAATCTTTTTGGATGTCATAGCCCTCCGCTTTTGCCACTTCTGCCATATGAAGCGCGAAAGAAGGCGTTGCGGTAAGGACGGTTGCGCCAAAGTCTTTTAAAAGCAAAAGTTGGCGAGAGGTAAAGCCTGTGGAGCTTGGGATGACGGCGATTTTCATACGTTCCGCCGCATTGTGAAAACCAAGACCGCCCGTGAAAAGTCCGTAACCGTGTGAGTTTTGCATGATGTCTTGGCACGTAACGCCACCCATCGTAAAGGCTCTTCCCATCACTTCCGCCCAGATGTCCATATCGTGCTCGGTGTAGCCCACAACGGTGGGTTTGCCTGTCGTGCCACTTGAGCTGTGAATGCGTACGATCTGGTCCATATCGACGGAGAACATGCCAAAAGGGTAATTATCTCTAAGGTCGTGTTTTTTAGTAAAAGGAAGTTTGGCAATATCTTCAAGGGTTTTGATGTCCTCGGGTAACACGCCATGTTCGTCAAACTTTTTCTTGTAAAAAGGTACAAGATGATAGACGCGAAGCAGTGTTTCTTTGAGATGTTTGAGCTGCCAAGCCTGAAGCTCATCACGGCTGAGGCTTTCGTTTTTACTGAATGTCATGGTCTTTCCAACCTTTACATGTAAAAATGTTTGGCTTGAACAATCTCAATATTTTGAGCTTGAAGTGCAGCAATCGCATCATCAAAACGGTCTTTGTCGACACTGAAAATGAAAATGCCTGTATTGGCTTCATAAAAGCTGTAGGTGTAGAGAATGTTAATGCCTGCCTTTGAGAGGGCACTCACAGCTTTATCGAAACTTCCTACGACATCTTCGATTTTGACACCAAACACATCGGTAAAACGCACGCTAAAGCCCTCATCTTCAAGTACGGTTTTGGCTTTTTCAGGATTGTCCACGATGGTGCGAATCAAGCCAAAATCGGTTGAGTCAGCGAGTAAAATAGACTTAATCGAGATGCCATTTTTTGAAAGAATCCCTGTAAATTCAGAGAGTTCACCCGCCTTATTTTCTAAAAAAACAGAAAGTTGTTTGATGTTACATTTCATGCGTGACTCCTTTTGTCGATGACGCGTACGGCTTTGCCGACACTGCGTTCAATGGTTCTTGGCTCAACGAGTTTGATCTCCGCGTTGATGTAGAGGTTGTTGAGCAGTTCATGTTGGATTTTTTTCTTTAAAGCTTCGAGTGAGCCAATGCTATCCAGTGGCATAGCTTCGGTAACTTCGACCATAATTTCAAGCTTATCAAGATAGCCTTTTTTGTCGGCAATAATTTGATAGTTCAGCGTAATGCCTTCGATGTTGGCAAGAACATGTTCCACTTGTGAAGGGAAAACATTGACGCCATTGACGATGAGCATATCATCCACACGTCCCATGACACTTTTCATGCGCACATGCGTTCGTCCACACTTGCATGGGGTGCGATCCAAAGAGGTGATGTCACCCGTTCGGTAGCGAATAATCGGAAACGCTTGTTTGGTCAGGCTCGTGATAACCAGTTCACCTTTTTCGCCCAATGGCAAGACTTCGAGTGTTTTTGGGTCGATAATTTCGGGATAGAAGTGATCTTCAAAGACATGCAAGTCATTGCTCTCAAAACAATTCGCTGAAACACCCGGTCCGATAATTTCAGAAAGCCCGTAAATCTCACAGTAATGAATGCCCCAAACACGGGCGACTTCTTCTTTGAGCCCAAGACTGGTGGGTTCTGCCCCAAAAATGCCACATTTAAGTTTGAAATCTTTTTGGATGTCATAGCCTTCAGCTATGGCTGCTTCTGCCATATGCAAGGCAAAGGAAGGCGTTGATGTGAGTACGGTTGCTTCAAAGTCTTTCATCAGCATCAGCTGGCGTGAGGTAAAACCACCTGAGCTTGGTACAACCGTTGCACCCACGGTCTCTGCACCATAATGAAGCCCTAATCCACCCGTGAAAAGACCGTAGCCATACGCGTTGTGTGAGGTATCTTCGCTCGTTACGCCTGCCATTGTAAAGACGCGCGCCATCACTTCATTCCAAGTATCAAGATCCGCTCGTGTGTAGCCCACAACGGTGGGTTTTCCTGTTGTTCCACTGGAACTGTGAATGCGCACAACCGCATCTTTTTTAACCGCAAACAACCCAAAAGGATAGTTGTCACGCAAATCTTTTTTCTTGGTAAACGGAAGTTTGACGATGTCCTCTATGGACGTAATATCAGCGGGTGTAATGCCAAGTTCTTCAAACTTTTTTTGGTAAAACGGCACATTGGCATAGACGCGTGCGACGGTATCTTTGAGTCGTTCTGTTTGAAGTTCCGTGAGCTTATGACGAGGAAACGTCTCTTCTTTCGACCAGATCATTGCTTCGCCTTTGTGTCGTTGATGCCCTGATGAAGTACAGCGATATTTTTCTCCGCCACTTTTGCGTTCATCATGGTAATCGCCTCTTCAATCTCTTTACATGTAAAAGGAAAATGCGCATCAAGTGCCAGCGTAACGCCTAGCATATAAACGTTGAGCGCATCAATAGGAAACTCTTTGGCTTTTGCTTTTTTAAATGCGTCGATGCAGTGAGTTTCAAAGTCAACCTTAGGGAAGTTCTTAGGTGCATTCATGACGATGACACCTCGTTCTTTATTGAGATACTGAATGTTGCGCAGGGCTTCATTGCCCTCAAGCGCAATGAGAAGATCGGCTTGTCCTTCATCAATCGCAGGTGCATAAAAATCGCCGATTTTAACGTAACACGAAACCGAACCACCGCGTTGGCTCATGCCATGATTTTCCGTTCCCAAACATTTTTGATTTTTAATTGCAGAAGCAATGCTTAAAACTTTGACTAAAAAGACCGCACCTTGTCCGCCAATGCCTGCGATAACAATTTGATACTTCATCTTACTTCTCCTCTTTTTTCACAAACGCATCGGTAGGGCAGACCACATCAAGGCATGAACCGCATCCTGCACATAAAAACGGGTCAATTTCCATTTTACCAGCATCGTTGTAGTGCATGGGTGGGCATTTGTAGTTGGTAATACACGAATCACAGGCGACACATTTGTCCTCATCAACTTCAACCATGACATTGCCAAGGCGACCTAAGGCATTGTCTTTATCGAGGACACAAAATTCGCGAACCACAGCAACCACAGGTGCCGTAGCGGTTTTATACGCCTCTTGGAGTGATTTCATAAAGTCAACGGTTTTATTCAGGTCTTGCTCGTAAACGTATTCATGGCACACTAGACCACATCCTTCAATGATGCGTTTGATGTCGATTTGGTTAGGATTGGTACGCTCAGGTGTGGTTTGACGACCCGTCATCGCAGTGGTGGAGTTGTCTAAGATGACAAGAATGAATTTATGGTTTTGGTAAGCCGCATTAATCAGTGGCGCAACGCCTGAGTGCATAAACGTGCTATCGCCGATGGTTGCAACAACGGTTTTATCAGGGTCTGAAATGCTAAAACCACTCGCCATCGAGATACTTGCTCCCATACATAAAATGGTATCGATTGCCGCTTGATTGAGCCCTAGTGTGTAACAGCCGATGTCGGAAGTGTAGATAGACTTTTTCTTTTTAAAGACTTTTGTAATGGCGTAATGCACATCACGGTGTGGACAGCCTGGACACATATTGGGTGGGCGTTTAGGAAGTTCTTTGTCGTACTTTTCACTTTGATACGCATGACTTGGTGCAATTACATCTGCTTTTGCAAAGGCGGAGAGGACTTTATCTTTGGAAAATTCATCAATTTGGTGCACATGTTTTGTCAATTTTCCGTACAATTTTGGAGAGCTCAACTGCTCTTCAATACAGGGAAAACTCTCTTCAAAAACAATGATTTTATCGTAATCGACAAAGAGTGCTTCAAGCTTTTCTTTAGGAAGCGGGTAGGGCATATCGAGTTTTAAAATATCTGCTTTGATCTCTAATTCACTCATCGCTTCTCTCACATAACCATCTCCCGTTCCACTGGTAAGACAGAGAACACTTTCCCCTTTAAGTGCATGGGTTTTAGGTTTAATCAAATGATCCCAGTTCCACATTTTAATCGCTTCTAAACGATCAATTTGCTCGAGACCTTGTCTAAACCTTCCAGCAGGAGGAACAGCGCCCCAGCGTGGAATGTTGCGCTCAAAATTGCCTTGATTTGCCTTTACATGTAAACTATCATCCACATCGCAAATCTCTCTGGCATGGCTGACACGCATAACAGGACGCAACATCACAACGGATTCAAATTCATGTGAAAATTCAATACCCAGTTTGACCATATCATAGGCTTCTTGAGGTGTTGAAGGATCAAGCACAGGAATACGTGCAAACTTGGCAAAACTGCGGCTATCTTGCTCCGTTTGAGACGAATAAAATCCTGGATCATCGCATGAAATGAGTAACATTGCGCCTTTAAGACCAATGTATGAAGCACTCATAAGCGCATCACTAGCAACATTAAGTCCCACTTGCTTCATGGTCGCACAGGTACGTTTACCAGAAATTGCTCCGGCATAAGCCACTTCAAAACCAACTTTTTCATTGGTTGCCCACTGGGCATAGGCTTCAAGTTTATTTTTGTCGCGAAATTTTTGAAAATTTCCCAAAATCTCACTTGAAGGCGTTCCTGGATAGCCTGAAACCATATCCACACCCGCGTGAATCAATCCCAAGGCAATCGCTTCATTCCCCATTAAAATCTGTTTCATATCGTTGTGCTCCATCGCTTTTACGTAGTAATTTTAAAGGGTATTGAAACTTAGTTTATAAAATACTTATCTAAGGCATTGTGTCAAAAACGTTACTTCTAAAGTGAGCAATTTTGAAACTTATCACTTTTTTATAATCTATTAATGATAGAAATAAAGTTTCATTAAAGCTTTTTATATTACTTTTAAGGAACTTTTAAAAGGAAAGGGATGGTATGGGAACATTTGACTTAGGCGTTGGGTTAGCCTTTTGGTTGATGAATGCTAGTGCTCTTTTATGTGTTGTTTATGGCATTGTTTACTGGAATAAAGACAAAGAAGAGAAGGTGCTTGAACGCAAAACTTGGGATAAAAATGAAGCTAAAATCAATAAGGATTTGTGATGAATTTATTTGAAAATATTGTCATCATCGTCTACCTTGCTGTGCTTGCTTACTTAGGTTTTGTGGGCTATAAGCAGACAAAAAGTTCAGCAGACTATCTTATAGCAGGTGGAAACACGCATCCGTTTGTGATGGCATTGAGTTATGGTGCAACTTTTATCTCTACTGCTGCTATTGTGGGATTTGGTGGTGTAGCGGCATGGCTTGGAAATTCGCTTCTATGGCTTACGTTTTGTAACATCTTTATCGGTGTCTTTATCGCCTTTGTCTTTTTGGGTAATCCTACTCGAAAAATGGGCATTCGCCTTAATGCACACACCTTTCCTGAATTACTAGGACGACGTTTTAATTCTAAGTTTATTCAGGTATTTGGTGGCGTTCTTATTGCAATTTTTATGCCGTTATACACATCAGCTGTTTTAATTGGAGGAACAGAATTTTTGGTGGCTTACTTCAAAGTGGATTATCACCTTGCTCTTCTTGTGATGTCGGTGATCGTAACAGGCTATGTTTTAGCCGGTGGACTCAAGGGGGTCATGCTGACCGATGCACTTCAGGGAGTCATTATGTTTGTGGCTATGATCATTTTACTTGTGATGGTCTTTGATGCTGTAGGTGGTCTGGATGTTGGGTTTTCAAAGTTGGCGATGGTATGGGAAAAAACTGTTGCGCCACTTTCTGGTGTCAATATTAAAGATTTAGCTGCAGGAAGCCCTGATTTTCTGATGAAACTTTCGATGAATTGGGGATTTCAAGGGTGGAATAAAATGCCTGTTTTCCTCTCAGAGGGATGGCTTTTTATCATTACAACGATTGCCATGGGTGTGGGTGTCGGTGTTTTGGCTCAACCCCAATTGGTGGTTCGTTTTATGACCGTTAAAAGTAAAAATGAACTCAATCGTGCTGTTTTGATCGGTGGCATTTTTATTATAGCGATGACAGGAATTATTTACCTTGTGGGTTCAGTCACCAATGTATGGTACTATGAATTTAATGAAGGTAAAAATGCCCTTCAAAGTACGGGTGGCGTTGGAAAAGTGATTCCTCATTTTATTAATGCTGCGATGCCAAGATGGTTCTCATTTATATTTTTATTTGCATTGATCTCGGCTGCTATGAGTACACTTTCCAGTCAGTTTCATGCGATGGGAACGGCAATAGGTCGTGATGTTTTTGAACAACTAGCGGGAAAGCATAATCCAAATTCGCTCTTAATTACACGTGTGGGTATTGTGGTGATGATCGTTATTTCAGTCACATTAGCTTATTTTTTTGATCAACAACCTGCCATTATTGCACGCAGTACAGCCATTTTCTTTGCGCTTTGTGCGAGTATCTTTTTACCGACTTATTTTGGCGGACTTTTTTGGAAACGTATGACTAAAAAAGGAGCGATTGCATCAATGTTTATTGGTACTATTGTGACAACATTTTGGTTAGTATTTGTACATTTTCAAGAGGCAAAAGAGTTAGGTATTTGCAAAATGCTTTTTGGGGTCAATAGCCTTTTAAGCGGAAAAATTACTTTTGTGGATGCCATGATAGTTGCTTTACCTCTTTCATTTTTAACAGCAGTGGTTGTTTCACTTATGACAAAGCCAGAGAGTCCAGCATTAATTAGAAAATGTTTTGAAGATTAGAAGAAAAGAGAAGAGGGTAGAGTTTTACCCTCTATACTCTTGTATGTATGATTCTGTGGAAGTATCAATAAACTGACGTGTTTTTTTCAGTTTTTGCATGGCTGCAAAAGTGCTTTCTTTCTCTCGTTGCATAATTTTTAAAGCTTCTTGAATCAGCGCACAAGCTGTGATTGCTTCATCAACAGTTTCAAATTGAGGAACATTTTCAATAAGATCCCCAATATGAGTATAATTTTCTTCGATAATAGCGATTGTAAAAGATTCAATCCACGACATTGTCCGTCTCATCTTTCCATGCTTGCAATAATTCTTTGGCAACGCTAATAACTTCATCCAATTTAGAGGTATCATTGTTGAGATTTGCCTCAGCAAGAAGTTTAACTTGATGAACATAAAGACCACTCAGATAATAAGCAATTTGACCACCATCATAATTAAGCGAGTTGATAAGCTCTGTAAAGATTGCGGACGTACGATTGATCCAATACGTTCTTTTTTCGATGCTGCCATCTTCAATTGCTCTTTTAGCTTGCGATGCAAAACGCAAAACGCCTTCATATAGCATTCTAATCAACTTTTCAGAAGATTCAATAGAGACGTTGTTTTGTGAGTAAGTTGAATATGCTAGATTTGAATACATTGTAAATTCCTTTAATTAGCTACTACTAGAGCTAGTAGATTGTTTGATAATGGTTAATAGAGAACTAAATTGATTGGTCAGCTTGCTAATAATGCTATCGTAAGCAGCAAATTTTGTTGCCATTGCATTGTATTTATCATCTAAACGCGAAACGGCAGTCGCTCGAGATGTTGTCAAAGCTGTTTTAACGGTTGTTAAACTCGTGTTGTACTGTGTCAGAGTTCCATCAGTGGTATTGACGTAGCTATCCATGATGCTATTAAACGTTGTAAAGATACCATCTTTGATAGTTGGGGAGGAGTAAACATTGTTTGCTGCAAGCCCTAGAGAAGCAAGGGCTGTAGTATCACCTGTAATAGCAATGTCTGCACCTGCAGTACCTTTTAAAACAATGTTGTTATTCGTGCCGACACTTGCAGTGATACCTGAAAGTCCAGCATTATTAATTGCTGTTTTGATGGCAGCCAAGTTATCGGCTATAGTTGCGGTAGCATCTGTTGTTAGGGTAATAGCTTTGCCATTAATCGAAAAGGCACTTGATCCAATACTTAATGCTCCTGCTGCAACAGATGAGCCATTATAAGAGGTACTACTGTAGGTAGTTGAGCCTTGAAAATAGTCTTTAATATCAGCAGGATCAGCAGCTACTTTAGCATCAAATGTAGCTGAGTCAAATGACAATACGCCTGTACTATCCATGGAAATACCATAATCACTCAATCCTCTACCTTTACTATCAACACTTAACACTTCTTTACGAATCGCGGAACTCAAAGAACTCACTTGCGTTACTCCTTGAAATGTCCCTGCTGTTTTTGAGGTCGTATCGTAAGTTGTTGTGCTTTTGAGTTTGGTCATCAGATCATTGTACCCAGAAACAAGTGATTTAAGATTGGTGGTGATATTGGTCCAGTCTTGTGTAACAGCAACCGTTGTATTGGTTGTAGCATCTGTTTGTTCTTTATTTAAAGTCAGACTAAGTCCAGACACAAGATCAGATACTGTGTTAGATGATCGATTGATTGTAACACCATTGTAAACGAAAGAAGCATCTGTTGCCGTTTGGAGATGATTCGCTGCGGTATCTAAACCTAAATCCGTGAGTGCCGTTCCTGTACCAGTGGAAGATAATGTAATGGCATTATTCGCTCCTGTTGAAGCTGATTTAATGACAAGCTTATAAGGATTAGTTCCACCAACATTAAGAATAGAAGCAGTGACTTTTCCACCAGCTCTATCATTGATCATATCTTTAAGATCTGAGAGTGTTGTTGTTGAAGTGATATCAAGAGTATAATTGCTTGTTCCAATTTTGAGGTTAAGTGTGTCACTTGCTGATGTAAAGGAGCTTGTTTGACTTGAAAAACTGGTTGATTGATAAATATCTTGTTTTGCTAGTGTATTCACATGCAGTGTAAAGTTTTCTACTGCTGCACCACCACTTGCAGTGACGGATACCGCATCATTAGAGACAGTTGTTGTTCTTTTGAGATAATTATTTTCATCTGATAGTACATTGGTAGACGACTTCAACGTATTTGCTAGTGATAGAATCGATGCCAAATCCGTTTGTTTGGTTGCATTGGCTGTTAATTTATTATCAATAGGTGTTACAAGTCCTGATTCATCAGCTGCACGTAATTTGTCTAGAACATCGCTTGTTAATACACCACTACCAAGACCTAATGAACTCAAACTACCGGTCGTACTACTTGTTGTGGTAGTCGTTGAAGTTGTTGCCATTATCTATCCTTTTTTATCAAAAATTATCCCTACAATTTCTTTCATTTTTTCAGAAAGTTTCATTGCTTCATCGGTAGGAAATTTACGAATAACCTTTCCGGTGCTTTTTTCCATTACATTAACATACATTACATCAATTTTATCATTAAAACCAAAAGTGAGATTGGTGTCAAGTAAATCCATTTGCTTATTGAGCTCTTTAACGGTATCACTTAACGTTTTTTTAGTATCCGTATCTTGGCTTTGTTGTTGCTTAACATTAGTTGTATCTGCCGTTTGTTCAACTTGCCTTGTTGGTATGGTACTTGATACCTTTGGAGCGGTTGCTGTTTCGACTTGTTTGCTGGTTGCGCTAAAAATGTCCATAATTGCCCTCCTTGACGTTTTATAATTTTCTATTAACCAAATCGACACATTATTCTTTTTGTTTAACTATTAAGACATAGTGTGTTATATTTCGTTATCTTTTATCCAAAGGGTTATTTATGAAAGTTGCATTAGTTTGTCAATCGCTATTGCTAAGTCGCGCACTCAAAAGTTTTTTAGGCGATTTAGTTGTTCCTTACAAACAGTGTGATTTTGTCATCAGTGATAAAAAAATTGAACTTGATAAACCTATTTTTTATATTTCCTCTAATGATGGAAATTTAATTATTCCTTTTTCCAAATCCTCTTTACTCATTGAGCTTGATAAATTTTTTCAACGCTTGATTATGTTCCAAGGCAACGTAGATGACATGATGCCTCCATCTAAACATGCATTTGATTTAGAAGAAAAAATTACGGTTTTAACCGAAAAGTTCAGAGAAGAACTGATCCAAACCATTCGAGGGTATTATGGCAATTAAGCCTCTTTTTACAACCATTAGTGCAGGTAAATATAAAGGTAAAAAGATTATGCTTCCTTCTCTTGAGAGTACACGAAGCACCAAAGCAATTCTCAAAGGTTCTCTCTTTGATAGTCTTCAATACGACATTGTGGACGAAGTATTTGTTGAAGTATTTGGAGGAAGTGGTTCAATGGGCTTAGAAGCGTTGAGCCGTGGAGCCAAACAAGCCTATTTTATTGAAAAAGATAGAGCAGCATTTTCAGTGTTGAAAACTAATTGTAAAGAAATTGATGAAAAGCACACGACACCGCTGCAAGGTGATAGTTTTTTACTCTTTCCAACACTCCTTTCTACCCTTACATGTAAAGCCTATTTTTATTTTGATCCACCTTTTTCTATTCGCGATGGGATGGAAGATATTTACCAAAAAGTACTCGCACTTATTGCTTCGATTCCTTCTCAAATGGCTCATTTGATTGTGATTGAGCATATGAGTAGTTTCATCCTTCCTGAAGCAATTGGGGCTTATGCACTACAAAAAACTAAAAAATTTGGGAATAGCGCTTTGAGCTATTATCGTTCAAATGAAAACTAAGACATTTATTAGTGATATTTCTGGTAAATCATTTCCGCTAACGGAGCGGATATCCTCTAAAGCTATTCGAGGCTCCATTTTAAAATACATTCAAGAGGCGAATCCCTCTTTTAATGAACAAAGTTATTTAGCCAATACGGAACTCAATATTTTTCGGGAAAAATATATTACAGATTATTTGACCCAAGAGTTAGGTCAACTTTCTACATTAGAACACAAGGTTATCGACTCCTTTCAAAATCATTCTATTCTGACCGATAATATAGAAGACGATGATAAAACTACTTTGAGTTTTGGGCAGAGGATAGCCGATAAAGTGGCTACTTTTGGTGGAAGTTGGACATTTATTATTTCATTTTGTTCTTTTTTAATGATCTGGATTTTAGTCAATGTCTACTGGTTTCATAATCAAGGGTTTGACCCATATCCTTATATTCTACTCAACTTGATTTTATCGTGTATTGCTGCATTACAAGCTCCTGTTATTATGATGAGTCAAAACAGGCAAGAAGAAAAAGACAGAATTCGTGCCAAAAACGATTATATGATCAACCTTAAATCCGAACTTGAAATTCGCATGCTTCATGAAAAAATAGACCATCTTATTATGCATCAACAAGAAGAACTCCTTGAAATTCAGAAAGTTCAAATTGATATGATGGAAGATATTTTACAACGCGTTAATCAAAAATAACTCTTGGAACATTAATTGCTTTAGAATTGGCATGAATGTCAAATTTAAAGGAAATTGATGAAGATCGTTAAACTATCTTTCGTATTAATTTCAGCGCTCAGTACGCTTTATGCCCAAAGAATAGGCGATATTGCTAATGTTATTGGTGTGCGTGATAACCAATTAATAGGCTATGGTCTTGTTGTCGGTCTTAATGGTACGGGCGATGGTTCCTCTTCACAGTTTACTTTGCGTTCACTTTCTAATCTTTTGCAAACAGTCAATGTGAAGATTGACCCTGCTGACATTAAATCCAAAAACGTTGCCGCTGTTCTTGTGACGGCTAAACTACCCGCTTTTGCGAGACAAGGTGATAAAGTGGATGTTTCTGTCTCATCTATTGGCGATGCAAAGTCATTACAAGGTGGCAATCTGATCCTAACACCCCTTAAAGGTGTGGATGGCAAAATTTACTCTTTAGCCCAAGGTTCACTCACCATTGGTGGTATGAATGGTAAAGAAAAAGGACAACTCAACCATCCTGCTTCTGCCAATATCTTTGGTGGAGCGATTGTAGAGCGTGAAATCGAAAATAACCTGCATGACCAAGAGTATGTGAACCTCTCACTCAAAGAGGCAAATTTTAACACAGCAGTGTCAATTCAAAATGAACTCAACAGAAAATTTGGCAAAAAAGTGGCGGTAGCTACGGATTCAAGAACTATTCGTATGATGCGCCCTGAAAATTTGACCACGGTTGAATTTTTAGCGAAAACATTGGATGTTGATGTGAAGTATGAAAAAGAAGACAAAATTGTCATTGATGAACGCACAGGAACCATTGTTTCTGGTGTCAACATTAAAGTTGATCCTGTTGTGGTAACGCATGGTGACATTACGATTAAAATTGAAGCCAGCGATGTACCGCTTGATGATAAGAGTGTAGATATTGGTGGTGATGTACAGATTGCCAGCACTGAAAATCGTATCAAGATTAAAAAAGAGAGCATGACCGTTGCTAATATTGCACGTGCGCTTACAAAGCTTGGTGCAAAACCAAAAGACATTATTTCAATTTTGGAAAATATTAAACGCTCAGGTGCTATTACAGCTAGTTTGGAGATCATCTAATGCAAACAACCGATAGCAGTGTAGCACTTATCAATGCCAATTATAGTGGGGCTATCAAACACGTTGATTCCAATGCTAAAAATGATGCAGCCCTCAGAGAACAAACCGATAAATTTGAAGCTTTTTTTGTGAAACAAATTCTTGATATTGCTATCAACAGTGAGGACAACAATGAAAATAGTCTTTTCCCGAAAGATGCGGGTGATAAGATTTATAAGTCGATGTATAACGATACTATGAGTAATGCTCTAAGTGGAAAATTAGGATTAAGCGAGATGTTATTTACATATTTAAAAGAAGGTCGTTAAAGTTTTATCATTTTGGACGATATGGTAGTTAAGAACTTCCAAACCAAAAAAGGGTTTAAAATGATTTCAAAAATTCAGACGTCCAATATGGCGTATATACAACAAAGTGCCCCCAAAGATGACTCATCTAAAGGGATAACTAAAACAGAAAAAACTGAAGGTGTAGATAAAGTCTCCGCACTCAAAGAGCAGATCGCAAATGGAACTTATAAAGTCGATCTAGCAAAAACTGCTCAAGCAGCCGCGGAAGAGTTGATCTAAATCCTTACATGTAAAAGGATCATACGATGTTGACACACTACTTACACAATGCGATTAAAGATATTGAAAACCTCATTGAACAAACACACAAAGATATAGCAGCTATTAAAGTCGCAAATCATAGTGAGGTTTTTGAGAGAGCAAAAATTAAAAATGATCTAATTCAGTCTTTTGAAACGAAAAAATCTCTTTTGGACAATGAATTGATGAAAATGCTCAAAGAGAGTGGAAAAACATCGCTTGAAGAGTTATTGAGTGTCGAACAAAAAGAGCTTTTGGCGCAAATGAAAGTGAAACTCTCAGAGTTAAAAACGTGTAATAAACAGTATGCAAAGTATGTTGTCACCATTAGTCAATTTTACAATGTTTTACTTGATAGTATCTTTCCAAGAGATATGGAAGGTTATAAAGTCGCGGATCATCAGCCAGCTTCTTTACTCAAAGTTAGGGCTTAAGTTATGAGTAACTTATTTGGGATTTTAAATACAGGTAATTCTGGATTAAATGCCGCTCAAGTCGCTGTAGCAACCACGAGCCAAAATATTTCTAATGCTCAAAATACTTTTTATACACGCCAAAGAGTGAGTTTTAGTGCAAGTCCTGCACTTAATTCTCAAGGTGTGAGCGTAGGCTCTGGTGTCACCGTGACATCTATTGTGCGTATTCATGATGAATTGGTTTTTTCGAAGCTAAGAAGCGCTGCTACAAATCTTTCATACGATACAAATTCATCTCAATCACTTCAAGAAGTCGCAAAATATTTTCCAGACTTAAGTGATGCAGGTATTGCAAAAGATTTAACATCGTACTTTACGGAATGGAATAACCTTGCATCCAATACCACGGCTGGTTCTCAAAAAATAGCATTAGTGCAAGCTGCTTCAACTTTAGGAGGAGATATCCAATCAACCAGAGAAACGATCCGAAATCTCCAAGACTCTGTGAATACACAGCTTAAAAGCACGGTTGATGAAGTCAATAGTATTGGCCAGCAAATGGCTGACGTTAATAAACAAATTGCTACCATTGAATCTCAAAAAGGCAACTATGCCAACGATCTTCGCGATAAACGTGACCAATTAGAACTGACACTTTCAAATCTTGTTGGTTTTTCTGTTTCAAAAGGTAATCTCATCAGTAATGATAGTATTGATGCCAATATGACAGATACAGGAACACAGTATTATCTCAATATTGCAGGAGCAACGCTTGTGGATGGTTCAACGTTCCATCCGCTTGTGATAGACAATAGTTCTAATGGAAGTAGTTATTACTCTATTTATTCTGAAATTCAAGATGGTACTCGTTATAACTTAACGGAACAGTTATCGGGTGGTAAAATTGGTTCGATGCTGGATCTTAGAGGTCGTGTGATTGATCCTTCTGTTAATGGAGGCTATCCGCAAGATGGTACGATTCAAAGTTATATCAACAATCTTGATACTTTTGCACAAAGTATTATCACAGAAACGAACAATATTTATGCAAATAGCGCTCAAAAAAGTATGCAAACACCTAATTTAGACCTCAAAAGTAATACGTCTTTGCAAAATGCCTATAATAACGTTGAAAATGGTAGTTTTGATATGATTGTTTATGATAGCGCAGGTAAAGAAGTTGCTCGCAAAACAATTACTATTGACAATGCGACAACTATGGGTGATGATACTTTCTCAAAAAGTATATTAACTCAAATAAATACAAGCACCGATGATAATAAAGATAATAATTCACTCAATGATGTGGATGACTATTTTAAAGCAACATTTGCGGATAATGGAGCATTTTCTCTTTCGCCTACAATCAATAATAACGGTTATACGATTGCTATTCAAGATAAGGGAACAAATTTCCCTGGTGCTGTGGGTATAAGTCAATTTTTTACAGGTACAGATGCTTCGAATATTGATGTCAAAGCAGAATATAAAAAAGATTCTTCATTAATACAAGGCTATGGTGCACCAATCAGTGGTAATCAGGATGTTGCTAATGCTATGTTACAGTTGCAATACAACAAAATCAATTTTTATGGAAAAAGTGGATCGGTATCGAGTGATACGATTTCAGGGTATTACAGCGCTGTTACGACCAAAGTAGCAACAGATGCATCAGCAGCTACATCCAGTTATGATACAAATGAAGCACTGTATAATACAATTAATACACAATTTCAATCCATTAGTGGTGTTAATAAAGATGAAGAGCTGGCAAATTTAATACAATACCAAAAATCATATACGGCAGCAGCAAAAATTATTACAACCATTAATGAAATGTTAGATACTCTTTTAGGCATTAAACAATAGTGAAAAAATTTCCTTTTTTGAGCACTTCCATCTTGGTGCTCATTTTCCTATTTTGTTTTGTATTTCCTTCTTTCTATGCAGGATCAGCATACGATCTGAATCCTTCTGTAATTTTATTACCTCCCAGTTACGAGCATCTTTTAGGCACGGATAGATTAGGGCGTGATCTTTTTGCCCGCTTGATGATAGGAGGGCAAGTCTCTTTGATTATTGGTGTCTTAAGCGCATTGATTTCTAGTTTAGTGGGACTGATGATTGGTATTAGCGCGGGATTTTTCCAAAAAAGTGTTGATAAGCTTATTATTATCGTGATTGATCTTTTTCTAACGTTTCCGACATTTTTTCTTCTTTTAGCATTGATTAGCTATATGAGCGCTTCGGTGTGGGTGCTTATTTTTATTATTTCCATTACAGGATGGATGGGAATGGCAAGGATGATCCGCTCAGAAAGCTTTGCTATTTCGAATGCTCCATTTATTAAAATTTTAAAACTATCCAATGTGAACACATTGAAAATTATTTTTAAGTACTTCGCTCCATTACTTGCACCTATTTTTTTTATTAGTTTTACTTTTGGTGTCAGTGGAGCCATCTTAGCGGAGAGTGGGCTTAGCTTTTTAGGTATTGGCATTACGCCTCCACAAATGAGTTGGGGTGTGATTATTAGTGAAGGGAAAGAGGTCATAGATATTGCATGGTGGCTTAGTTTTTTTCCAGGTTTTTTGATCTTTTTAGTTACTCTTTCGCTCATCAATCTCTCTGATTATTTACAAAGCAAGAGTAATGAAAAAGATATTTTAAATGACATTTGATCAAATTGCAAAACGCCTCAAAGAAGAAGCTCTTAAACGTAATCATAGAGAAGAAATATCCTTAGATCGACCTGATCCTTTAATGATTGCTTCCCGTTATAATGATGAATTTAGTGCGTTAGTTTGTGCACTGTTCGCGTATGGTAATGTTCCAGCAATCATAAAATTTTTGGAAAGTTTAGATTTTTCACTCTTAGATAGTGATGAAGACACGATTCAAAAAACACTAGCGCATCATTATTATCGCTTTCAAAATTCTCAAGATATTCAAGCCCTGTTTATCACATTGAGTCGTCTAAAAAAAGAAGGTTCATTGGAGTCTATTTTTGTCTTAGCGTATCAAAAAAGTGCCAATGTTATGGATGGGTTACGTGCTTTAATTGCAATGCTATATGATTTGAATCCTTACCGTTCACGTGGCTATCAGTTTTTATTGGGTACAATACCTTCTATAAACCCACACTCCCCTTATAAACGATGGCATATGTATCTTAGATGGATGGTTCGTAAAGATCATCTTGACCTTGGTCTTTGGCAGGGCGTTAATACCAAAGATTTGCTCGTACCACTTGATACTCACACCTTCGCATTGGGTAAGAAATTAGGCTTAATTCAGCGAAAATCCTATGATTTTAAAGCTGTATTAGAGTTGAGTGAGGCATTTAAAAAAATTGATCCAAGTGATCCTGTCAAATACGATTTTGCACTCTATCGCTTAGGACAAGAGAAAATTTTTCTTTAAGGTTTAGAATGAATATAAAGTATTGGCTCCCTAGGAGTTTTACTGTTTTAAGGGAGGGTTACTCTGTTGCAAAGTTATCGTCTGATATTGTAGCAGGCTCTACCGTTGCGATTATTGCATTGCCTTTAGCAATGGCTTTTGCAATAGCCAGTGGAGTTAGTCCAGAAAAAGGATTGTTTACAGCGGTTGTCGCAGGAATTATCATCTCTCTCTTTGGTGGGAGTAGGTACCAGATTGGAGGTCCTACGGGGGCTTTTGTTGTGGTACTTTATGCGGTTATCTTAAAACATGGATACGACGGTTTAGTCATTGCTACATTTTTAGCAGGTATCATGCTCTTTTTTATGGGAGTCTTTAGACTTGGTAATATTATCAAGTATATTCCTTATCCTGTTACAGTTGGTTTTACCACAGGAATAGCGCTGATTATCTTCTCTTCACAGATCAAAGATTTTTTTGGTCTTCCTATTGCCAAGATGCCAGCAGAGTTTATTGATCAGTGGAAGCTTTACTCAACTGAGTTTTTACATGTAAACTATTACGCACTTGCAGTTGGTGTTGTAAGTATTGCACTGTTGATCAAATTACGCCATCGGTTTCCTCATATTCCTACACCTATTATTGTCATTATTCTTTCAGCTTGTGCGGTGTATTTTTTCAAACTTCCTGTGGAGACGATTGGCTCTAAATTTGGTACACTCCCTTCTACGTTACCCTATCCATCGATTCCTGCGTTTTCGCTAGAAAAAGTGCGTGCTGTTTTCCCAGATGCTATTACCATAGCGCTCTTAGGCGCCATTGAATCACTGCTTTCGTGTGTTGTAGCCGATGGTATGACAGGAGATCGTCACCACTCTAACAAAGAACTTATGGCTCAAGGAACAGCTAATATTGCCTCAGTTTTGTTTGGTGGTATTGCTGCTACAGGTGCGATTGCAAGAACTGCTACGAATATTAAAGCAGGTGCATATAGTCCTATCGCAGGGGTTGTACATTCACTTATGTTACTCATTTTTATGTTTTTATTTTCTAAATTTATTGTGCTAATTCCTTTAGCAACATTAGCCGCTATCTTAATTGTTGTTGCATGGAATATGAGCGAATTTCACCATTTTAAAGCCATTGCTCTTAAATCCGAACGTAATGATATCGTTGTGCTTTTAATGACTTTTTTTCTCACGGTTTTGATTGATCTTAATACCGGTGTACAAACAGGCATTATGTTGGCTGGACTGTTATTTATTAAGCGTATGATTGATGTGACAGGAATAGTGGATACTAAAAATACGATTGGAATGCCTTTAGATGAGGATGATGAGCCTATAGAAGTTGAGGATACTAATGCTATCTCTAAAAAAATTGTTCCTAAAGATGTTGAAGTGTATGAAATTGATGGACCTTTCTTTTTTGGCGTTGCAGATCGTCTCAAAAACGTGCTTAGTGAAGTGAGCGAGCCACCTAAAGTCTTTATCTTGCGTATGCGCCATGTCCCTATGATTGATGCAACGGGACTTCATGCGTTAGATGAATTTTTTGATCTTTGCCAAGGCAATGGAACGATTCTTGTACTTTCAGGAGTTAATGAGCACATTAAGCTTAAAATACGCCGTCTTGGATTTGAGAAAAAAATAGGGATAGAAAATATCACAGATAATATTGATATGGCACTTAGCCGTGCTCATAGATTATTAGAAAAGGAGTAAATAGATGCCTTATGTTAATATCAAAATCACCAAAGAGGGTGCAACAAAAGAGCAAAAAGAAGAGCTTATTGCAGGAGTCACGAACCTTTTGGTCAGTGTGCTTGGTAAAAATCCAGCCACAACAGTTGTTACGATTGACGAAGTGGATATGGATAATTGGGGAATTGGTGGGCAACAGGTCAGCGAACTTCGCAAAAAGCCGAAGCCTTAAACTACTATTAAATGATTTATCGGTACAATCACGCAAATTATTAACGAAGGAAATGTGTAATGGGCGAAATGTTTACATTTTTAGGTCTTATTAACCACACTCATGACTTCATCTTTGTATCACATGTTCTATTAGTGGGTGTTATCAGTCTTGCCTTGGCAAAACTAGCAACTTCTAAAATGCAACTGGTACCAAGTGGTGTTCAAAATGTCATGGAAGCATATCTTGAGAGTGTCGTCTCTATGGGTAAAGACGTCATTGGAGAAGAATTGGCGCGTAAATATCTACCATTAGTAGCCACTATTGGTTTGATGGTATTTATTGCAAACGTTATTGGTATTATTCCTGGTTTCGAATCACCTACCGGTAACCTCAATATGACTTTAGCACTTGCTTTGATGGTGTTTGTCTATTATAATTACGAAGGTATCCGTGTAAACGGTGTTGTGCATTATTTTGCGCACTTTATGGGACCATTGAAAGTTTTAGCACCTTTGATGTTTCCTATCGAAGTTGTTTCTCACTTTTCAAGAATTGTCTCTTTGACATTCCGACTTTTTGGTAATATTAAAGGTGATGATCTTTTCCTTGCAGTTGTCTTGATGCTTGCACCATGGATAGCACCACTTCCTGCATATGCGCTTTTAACATTTTCTGCATTTTTGCAGACATTTATTTTTATGATCTTAACATACGTTTATCTTGCAGGTGCAGTTCTAATTAGTGAAGAGCACTAAAAAGCCTTCTCTTGTTGCAACAACGAATGCGTTTTGAAAAACTCCTCAGCCTATTGCAAGGTGCCTCTTGGGCTCTTGCAATCGCAGGCGGAGGTTATACTTTCCTCCTTTTCCTTCCTTTTGGTTTTATCATTGCTTCCATTATCGCGCTTTTTATCTTTCTTGCAGGTTGCTTTTTTGCCATTATATGTGAGATGGCACAGCTTCAGTTCGATAAACTAGATGAGCTTAAAAAGCAGACGCATCTTTTAGAAAAACTTTCTCTCAATGATCAAACACTATCTCATCACTGATCCTGCTTATTATACTTCCAACCCAGAAGAGGTTATTCAAAAACTTTTACATGTAAAGGCAAAATATCAGCCTGACTATATCTGTCTACGCGATAAAATAACGTCTGATTATGCCTTACTTGCCAGAGCTGTTGTGAAGAGTTCTCTTCAAGATGAAAAAACAAAGCTGTATTTACATACCGATTTTAGATTAGCACATGACTTAGGTTGTGATGGCGTGCATTTGCCTTCTAATGCGCTAGATGTTATTGAAAAAGCTAAAGCATTAGGTTTAGAAGTAATTGCTAGCACACATACGTTTGAAGAGGGGAAAAAAGCTGAAAAAAGAGGAGCGGATGCCATCACGTTTAGTCCAATTTTTGCGACGCCTAATAAGGGAAAACCGCTTGGTTTAGAGAAGTTAAAAGAAATAAATGATAGAATCAACATTAAATGTTTCGCGCTTGGTGGCATCATCAACATGGAGCAAGTGAAAGCTTGTGAAGAGGTTGGCGTGTACGGTTTTGCCTCAATTCGCTTTTTTTTAGATTAATCCAAAGGGAAGTTAATGAAATTTGAAGTCGTTATTGGACTAGAAGTTCATGCTCAATTAAACACTAAAACCAAGATTTTTTGCAGTTGCCCCACCAGTTTTGGCGACGAACCAAACACCAATGTGTGTGAAGTCTGCCTAGGCCTTCCTGGATCTTTACCTGTCTTAAATAAAGAAGCGGTGAAAAAAGCCATCGCACTTGGTACGGCTATCAATGCAACCATCAATCAAAAATCTATTTTTAACCGTAAAAACTACTTCTATCCCGATCTTCCAAAAGGGTATCAAATCAGTCAATTTGAAATACCAATCGTAGAAGCGGGTGAAATTTATATTGACTTTGAAGATGGTTCAACCAAACGTATTGGAGTAACTCGTGCGCACCTTGAAGAAGATGCAGGTAAGAACATCCATCATGGTAGTGTCTCTCATGTGGATTTAAATCGCGCGGGTACGCCGCTTCTTGAGATCGTGAGTGAACCCGATATGAGAAGCTCTGAAGAGGCAATTTTGTACCTTAAAAAACTGCATGCCATTTTACGCTACCTCGACATTAGCGATGCCAATATGCAAGAAGGAAGCTTCCGTTGTGACGCTAACGTTTCCATTCGTCCTAAGGGCGATACTAAACTTTATACCAGAGCTGAGATTAAGAACCTAAACTCATTTAAATTTATACAAAAAGCAATTGATTATGAAGTAGAACGTCAAAGTAATGCATGGGAAGATGGTGTATATGAACGGGAAGTGGTTCAAGAAACGCGTCTTTATGATATTGATAAAGACGAAACACGCAGTATGCGTTCTAAAGAAGATAGCGCAGAGTATCGTTATTTCCCAGACCCAGACTTATTGCCAGTTTTGATTCCTGATGATATGCTTTCAGAATGTATCAAAATTCCAGAACTTCCCGATCAAAAGCGTGATCGTTTCCTTAAAGAGTATGGTATTAAAGAGTACGATGCCAATGTGATTACATCCAGTGTTGAAATGGCTCAATTTTATGAGACGATGATCCAAGAGGGTGCAGGAGCGAAGAACTCTGTAACATGGCTTACTGTAGAGCTTCTGGCACGTTTGAGTCATGGTCTAACCCTTGCAACTTCTCCTGTGGATGCACTAAAACTAGCCTCTATTGTTAAGCGTATTGAAGATGACACTATTAGCGGCAAAGCAGCAAAAGAGGTACTTGATTATTTAATGCAAAACAGTACCAATGTCGATGATGCCATTGAAAAGCTTGGACTGAAACAAGTGAGTGATGATGGTGCAATTTTGGCGATTATTGATGCCATTATCAGTGCCAATGCGGATAAGGTAGCAGAGTATAGAAGTGGTAAAGATAAACTTTTTGGTTTCTTTGTGGGGCAAACAATGAAAGAGAGCAAAGGGACTGCAAATCCTACAAAAGTGAATGAACTTTTAAAATCTAGACTTGATGTATAAGCAGGTGTTGGCGTGAGCATAGCAGTTATTGGAGCCGGGAAATGGGGACAAGCACTTCAGTTTGCTCTCTCTCGCAATTTTACATGTAAGATTACTTCACGTCAACACAAAACTATTGAAAATTTTGTAAGCCTTGAAGAAGCACTTGCCTGTCAATATCTTATTTTTGCACTTCCTGCACAAGTAGTTCGAGGTTGGTTGGAAACGCATTTTAATTTTAATGGTCAAAAGATTTTGGTTGCAGCTAAAGGAATTGAGCAGGGAAGCGGGGCATTTTTAAATGAAATTTTTGCTAATTTTGTTCCTGAAAATCATCTCAGCTTCCTCTCAGGTCCTTCCTTCGCAAGCGAAGTGATGCAAGGGCTTCCTACCGCTCTTGTCATCAACTCTACTCATGAAATACTGGCTAAAGAGTTCGCTTCATTTTTTCCTTCATTTATCAAAACTTATACTTCGAAAGACGTTATTGGTGCAGAAGTGTGTGGTGCGTATAAAAATGTTCTTGCCATTGCCAGCGGTATTTGTGACGGATTGAAGTTGGGTAACAACGCAAGGGCTAGCTTAATCGCACGAGGACTTGTCGAAATGCGCCGTTTTGGTAAGTATTTTGGAGCACAGGATGAAACTTTTTTAGGTTTAAGTGGAGCAGGGGATTTGTTTTTAACAGCCTCCAGTACACTCTCTCGTAATTACCGTGTGGGTCTTTTTTTAGCGGAAGGTAAAAAACTTGAAGATATTTTGATCGCTCTTGGAGAAGTTGCCGAGGGTGTTTTCACATCGGAAGCCATTTTTGAGCTCTCCTCAAAACATACTATTTATACACCCATTGCACATGAAATAGCATTGATCCTCAAAGGCAAAGAACCTCGTATCAGTGTTAAAGATTTATTGGCTGATTGATGATGTTTAAGCTTCTCCTCTCCTGCTTTTTCCTTTCGACACTCATGTACGCAAAAGCACCTTCGTTAGAAGAGATGATTGCTCAGATGATTGTGATTGGTTTTGAAGGCACTAAAGAAGGCGATAAATGGGTGGATCAGATTGCAAAAGATATTAAACGCGAAAAAATTGGCGGTATTCTTTTAACCGATAAAAATATCCAAAATCCATCACAACTTAAAAAACTCAATGATTATTTGAAAGCGGAAGCACCCAAAGGGTTGCCACTGATTGTTGCTGTCGAGCAAGAGGGCGGCGAAAGCAGTGTTTTAAGTACGAAAAAAGGATTTAATGAAATTCCTTCTGCTGCTAAGCTCTTCAAAACAAAAGATATCGCAGAAGCAGAAGAACTCTATAAAAAACTGAGCAGTGATCTTTCAAAAGCGGGTATCAATGTAGACTTTGCACCGGTTTTAGATCTTCAGTCCAAACGTGATAATCTTGATAGCCCTAAGGTACAACGTAGCTACTCTAGTTATGAGGAAATTGTGACAACCTATGCAATGCTTTTAATTAATGCTCTCCATACTGATGGTGTGACGCCTGTTGTCAAGTATTTTCCTACGGCGGGTGCTAATCTTTGGAATAATTTTTCCAGCGAAGAAGATATAACGAATACATGGCGCTTCGAGCAGTTAAAACCTTATTATGATCTGATTGCTTTTGGGAAAATGGATGCTGTTTTGATGTCCCATGTGTTACAAAAAGAGATTGATCCTAAAAACCCTGTACTTTTTTCAAAATCTGCTATTCAAGGGTTACTGAGAGATAAAATGCACTTTGAGGGAGTCGTATTCGCTGATAATTTCCGCACAAGCTCTATTTCCAACAGTATTGATTTTAAACAGCGTATTATTCGCAGTATTGATGCAGGCGTTGATATTTTAGTTATTCCTAACTATTTTTCTGAAAATGCGAGTACTCCTTTGACGATTCAAAAAATTATTACAGATGCTATTAAAAGTGGTGAGTTAAGCGAAGAGCGTATAGCGCTTTCCTATGAGCGTATTAATCATTTCAAACAAAAACTATTAAAGAGAGGAAGCCATGTTAATTAAAAATGCTTTAGTACACACGAATGAGGGACTTATTCCTAAAGATGTACTGATTAAAGAAGGTAAAATTGTTTCAATAGCACAGAATCTTGCCACTTCTTTAGATGATGAAGTCATTGATGCAAATGGGCTTTACTTACTTCCAGGACTCATTGATCTTAATGTACGTTTTGCAAACAGTACTCTTAATAAAGAACATATTGATAAACTCTCTTTTAGTTGCCTTAAAGGCGGTGTTACAACCGCAGTGGTCATGTCTGATTTTACACCACGGCTTGATAGTGCCACGCTTTTAGAATTAGTTAAATTTAAAATTGACCAAGCCAAAATAAATCTTCATATGAGTGCTCCTTTGGCAGATGAAAATGAAGACCAGCTACATAATATAGCAACGCTTCTCAATAACGGTGCCGCAGCCATTTTGGCAGATTCACATCGTAATGCTAACCTTTTACGACGTGGTATGCAATATGCCATTATGAAAAAAAGACCTCTTTTTGTGCAATGCTATGAACCAAATCTTGATGATAATGGTTTAATGAATGATGGCTTTAGTGCTTCAAAAATGGGGCTTTCAGGTATTTCAAAAATCTCTGAAACTGCTGAAGTGGCTAAAGTTTCAGAAATGGCACATTCTTACGGTGCTAAAGTGGTGTTAAAATCACTTTCAACCAAACGTTCCTTAGAGATCGCCAAAGCGCATAAAGCACTTAAATCAGACCTTTATGCAGAGGTTTCAATTCATCATCTTGCCAAAAATGATACCAGTTGTGATGGCTTTAACACCTATGCTAAATTGATGCCACCCCTTCGCGAAGAAGAGGAGCGCAAAGCTTTAGTGGGCGCGTTGAAAGAGGGAATGGTTGATATTTTAACATCAGCACACTCTCCCAAATCAATTCTCTATAAAGATGTAGCGTTTGAAGATGCGGCCTTTGGTATTGGTTCCATTGAAGAGTTCTTAACACTGGTATACACCTTTCTCGTTAAAAATGAAGTAATTGATTTAGGTGAGCTCATTCGTATTTGTTGTGTGAATCCTGCTCACGTGTTAGGCTTAGAGCATAAGGGTTCGATTCAAGAGGGGTTTGACGCTGATTTAGTGCTGTTTGATCCTAAAGAGAGCTACGAGGTGACCAATAAACACTCACTCTATTTGGGTGATACGCTCTATGGAAAAGTGAAAAAAGTAATTGTCGGTGGAACATTACTGTTAAACCAGTAAATTCTATATTATGACTCAATCAGTAAAATACCTTTGAAAGATAGAGCCCACACGCTGGAATCAGTGTTGTGGACACTTTCATTTTCCGTTCTCGTTGGGCTATCACATCGTCTAATAAGAGTTCCTGCGTACACACTTTGAGTAAACTACCGCACATCATTCGTACTTGTGAACGCAAAAAAGCATCTCCTAAAAAATAGATAATAATCAAATTTTTATACCGATAAGCACCTGCTTTAAAGATCGTACGTTCGTCTTTGGTTGTACCGCCACCCAGTCTTTTAAAGTATTCGAAGTTATGAAATCCCACAAAAACTTGTGCATATTCATTGAGTTTTATCACATCAAGAGCTTTTACATGTAAAGCATAATTGGCTAAAAATGGCTGATACGTACCATCGTAAAGTACGTAACGATAGAGTCTTTTTTTCGCATTAAAGCGGGCATGAAAGGACGTGTCAACGGGAGTGATACTTTGAATAAAAATATACGGAGCTAAAAAACCATTCAGATGCGATTGAAGTTTTTCAAGATCAGTCCAAAAAGCTGGAAGGTCTATATGCAGAACTTGATGTGTTGCATGCACACCCGTATCGGTACGCCCACTTCCAACAACCGTGGCATTAATATTGACACGTCGAAGCGCACGGGTAATTGCTCCTGCAACGCTTTGGCATGCCTTGGTCTCATTCTTTTGAATTTGAAAGCCAACAAAAGCGCTTCCATCATAGCTGAGAGTGATTTTAACACGCATAAGAGTTTAAAAGATGGCACGAATGCGTTTTTGATATATGATGTAAGCAATGAAAAAAGTAAATACAAAAACAATAATCGGTGAAAATTGTGGTTGCCATGTTGAGACTAATGTTGTTAACAGAAGATATGTTGAGATTGTGACAAACATAGCAATGTAAATACCGCTTTTATTATAACGATAGGTCACAATACCAATGCTCAGTGCAATCAATGTTGAAGCAACAGGGAAGAGGGCTATGAGGAGGAAAAACGCAAGGTCATACGCACGTCTTTGGTCAACAAAAACACCACTCCAATACTCTTCAATACTCTGAATTGCTCCAACAGGTGTTTTTGGATTAGAATTAAGATGCATCTCTTCAAAATTGATTTGTTGAATGGTGTCTTTTGAAAATTCAAAAACCTTACCTTTATCAAGATTCAGTCTCAAAATGCCTTTTTCATTATCGATCGCTGCTGTGGTAGCAACGATTAGTTTTTCATTTTCATTTTCCATAGGTGCTTGGTAGAGTGTAACCCCACTGTAGAGTTTAGTGTCATCACTGTGTTCAATGTAAACGAGCCAATCAGCGAATTTTTGACCAAATTCATTGGCTTTGATATTAAATTTAGCTTCTGCTTTTTTGTATTCAATAAAATTGTTATTCAGTTGCTTTGAAATAGGAATCAGCACAAAAATATCCAGTAAAAGCACCAAGGAGAGCCCTGATGCAAGTGCTAAAAAGAGTTGCGCTATTTTTTTAGGATTGTAGCCAAGGGTAAAGAGTACAATGGTTTCATTCTCTTTTGAGAGATTAAAAAGGGTAATACACAGTGCGATAAAAAAAGTGATGGGAAGTGTGTAAACCATCGTTCTTGGTAAAAGGTAAATATAAAGCGTGCCAAGTTCCAAAAAATTCATCTTAATAATCGCAGTAAGCGCTGCAATCTTAATAAAGAAGACGACGGAAGTGATAAAAAATAGAATAAAAAATAGAGAGCTAAAGAGCTCACTGAAGTGTTTTAAAAGATAACGACTGACTCTATTCATAGATAAATTCCATTACATGTAAAATTGGTAGATCAAAAAACCACGTGATTAAAAGTCCTAAAGAAAGAAAAGGGATAAAAGGCAATTCATACCCACGTTTACGTACGATAACAAAAGCGACAAGAGCAATTACGGCAGCTAGATAAATTGCCACAAGCCCAAGCTTAATACCAAGAAGTGCTCCTATGATACCCGCGATAATACTATCTGCTTCACCCATGGCCTCTTTTTTTGTGAGGGCAGAAACGAGAAAGCGTAGAAGTGTAAATGCTCCCATCAATAAAAGTCCATTTTGAAATGATTGCAACGGTATTGCGGTACAAAAGGCAATCAAAAGTGCTGGTAAACTTAAGCTATCAGGAACGGCTTTATAGCGAAGATCAATAATACTAAGCGCAAGTAAAAGTGCAAAGACAGAACCCACCAAAAGGGTTTGTGTAAGATTTCCTAAATGAACATAACAGAGTGCATACATTAGCGCTGAACCAAGCTCAACGAGGGGATATTGCATAGAAATTGAACTTTTGCAAAAAGCACATTTTCCCCGTAGTGCGAACCATGAAGCAAGGGGGATGTTGTGATACCATTTAAGCGGATGCAAACAGTGCGGACAGTGTGATGCAGGAAGTGAAATGCTCTCCCCTTTGGGCAAACGCAAAATGGCAACGTTAAGAAACGATCCAATGCAGAGTCCAAAAAGTGTGATTAAAATAACTTCCATGCCTTACTAGCCCTTTAAATCTAATACTATATCACTCAGATCAAAAAGAGGTGAAATCTCTTCTTGCAGAGTAATGTGTGTAATCATACCCAATTTAGGGCTCTCTTTTTGCAAATAATGGAAACTTTTTTCATACATGGTAGCTATATGAAGCTCTGTTGGGCTTAAAACTCCCCGTAAGGGTCCAAGATGATCCAATGCCATGTAAAACAAAAGTGTTCCATCGCCTTGAACTTGGAATTGCAACAAGACTTTTCTACCATCATGAGACAAAGGAAGATGAATCGTAGCTTTTGAAAGGGCGAGTAGCATATAGCTTAACGTTTTAAACAGTGTTTTAGAGATGGAATCATCGCTCAGTTGCTTGAGTAAAAATGCTTTAAAATCACTGTACGAAAATGTTTTTGAGTCAAAAAAATGCTTATAATCAAGTGGTAAAAAATACTCATCCTTTTCAAACAGTTGAGGCTGTTTATAAAGCGCTGAGATGGTAAGAATACCCCCTTGTTTTTCTGAGAAGTTTGCCCAATATTTTTGTCCCTCTTTGAGGTTTTTACTGCTTTTTGTTGTCAGCTCTTTTCGTCCAAGTTTTAGACGATAACGTGTGGAATCGATCTGTTTCATCACTTCAATACTGACAGGTAAATTGGCATTAAAATTAATACTTGAACTACTGGTATGACCGATGTCTGAGCCAAGACCCGCTAATTTTTGAAGTGTAGAGATCATAGATGGCTACAGTGCTCCACAATCTGTTCAGCAATTTCAAATTTACCGGCAAGTGAAAATTTTTGGACATGAGAGGGCGTAATAAAACTGATCTCATTCTTAGTGCTTCCAAAGTTATTTTGATCTTTTAAAACATTGAGACATACAGCATCCAACCCTTTTTTCTCTAGCATTTTTCCTGCATTTTCAAGTGCTTTGCTTTCGTCTACTTCTGCTTTAAAGCCAATAACTTTAAAATCGCGTTTGGGAAGAGTAGAGAGGATATCGACATTGCGTTTAAGCTCTAGGCTGTAAATTTCACCGAGTTCCTCTTTTTTGAGCTTACCTTCATGTACGTTAATGGGAACATAATCACTGACAGCTGCCGCCATCAGCAAATAAGGTGTTTTATCGTTTTTAGTGACATATTGCATTTGGGAGAGGAGGGCACTTTGAAGCTCGGCGGTACTCTTTACATGTAAAGTATTGATAGCATTAATTTGCGGTGTTTCCCCACTGCTAATCAGTGTTACATTAGCCCCTCTGAGGTAAAAAGCAAGGGCGAGCGCTGAAGCTTGTTTTCCACTGGAAAAGTTGGTGAGGCATCTAACATCATCGATCTTTTCCATCGTGCCACCACCGGTGATAATGACTTCCCTTTCGCTCCAAAAGGCCTCTTTTAGTAGCAGCTTTGCACAGTGATAGAAAATTTGTTCAATGTCCGCTAATGCACCCACTCCTTCATCATTGCATGCCAACAGTTTGGACTGAGGCGCAACCATTTCGTATCCAAGTGAGGTGAGCTTTAGAAGGCTCTCTTGTGTGATGGGGTTGAGCATCATATTGGTGTTCGCAGAAGGGGCTAGGACGATGGTTTTGGTAAAGGCAATCGCCGTTTGTGTGAGAAGATTGTCCGCAATACCGTGTGCTAGTTTATTGATGGTATTCACGGAAGCGGGAGCTATGACAAAAAGATCGGCCCATTTGCCCGTATGAATGTGGCTCAGCCCCTCACTCCAGCTCTCTGTCTCTACATGTAAAACCTTGTTTTGACTGATAGTCTCAAAGGTAAGAGGAGCAATAAAACGTTTGGCATCTTCACTCATCAGCACCTTAACCTCAGCACCCGCTTTAATAAAGAGGCGAATCAGCTCTAAAGCTTTGTATATGGCAATGCTTCCCGTAACGCCTAAAAGGATTTTTTTCCCTGCAAGTTGGTTATTTCGCATCTTTTTTCCCGAAAAATTTGTAGAAGAATCCCTCAACAATTTTAAGGGGTTCACGGTTGATCGCAAGAGCACCTTTGGGGATGTTTTTCGTCACAGTGGTACCTGAAGCAATGAGCACATCATCTTCGATCGTCACAGGTGCCACCAGTTGGCTATCACTACCCACAAAGACGTTTTTACCGATGATCGTTTGGTATTTGCTTTTACCATCGTAATTACATGTAATGGTTCCACACCCAATGTTGGTTCCCTCACCAATGATCGCATCGCCTAGGTAGCTTAGATGTCCTGCTTTAACGCCTTTGAGCGTTGATTTCTTGACTTCAACAAAGTTTCCGATGTGTGTATTTTCGATATGTGAGTCAGGTCGAACACGCGCCATCGGTCCAATGTCAGAGTTTTTGATAACACTTTTTTCAATGACCGAATGTGCTTTGATGTGCGCATTTTCAAGCACGGTGCCTTTAAGTAAAGTCACACCGTTTTCAAGTTTGCATTCTCCGCTCATCTGCACATCTGTTTCAATGTAGATGGTGTGAGGTAAGCGCATACTCACCCCTTGCTCCATAAAACGGCGTTTAATGCGCTCTTGCATGAGCTCTTCCGCTTGGGAGAGATGGTACTTGGAGTTGACACCCATAAAGGTTGCTTCATCGACGAACAGCGCTTTAACACTTTTTTTCTCGGCATTGGCTAAAGCAATAAGGTCGGTGATGTAATACTCTTTTTGGCTGTTGTGATTGGAAAGCTTTGGAAGATTTTCGTTTAAAAAGTTGGTTTTAAAAAGATAAACGCCTGCATTGACCGCCGTTACTTTTTTCTCTTCCGCACTAGCGTCTTTCTCTTCAACGATCTTTTGCACGTTTAAAGACTCATCCATGATGACACGCCCATAACCAAAAGGTTCTTTACATGTAAACGCACTCATTACAACGTCCGCATCCAAATATGTAAAATTTTGCATATTTTGAGCTTCCAAAAGTGGCATATCGCCATTGAGTACGAGTAAATGCTCATATTTTGGTTTTACGCCACGAATTGCACCGCCCGTACCTGGGAAGTTTTGATGGTCTTGTATGCTATAGTGGATATTGGAAAAGTAACGATTCATTTTTTCTTGGACAAGGTCTGCTTGGTGGTATAAAATGACATGAATGTCGTCACTGACCTTTTGAGATTCTTTGATGATGTGATACAGCATTTCAAAACCGCTGATCTCATGAAGGACTTTAGGTAAGCTTGATTTCATCCGTGTTCCAAGCCCAGCAGCCATAATTGCAATCGAAATATTCATAAAGTGTGTTCCTAACAATCAGATGAAATCTATTTTAACGAAAAGTTGTTTAAAGATTAAAACGTTTTTAACG
Source organism: Sulfurospirillum diekertiae (assembly GCF_002309535.1). Classification (GTDB taxonomy): domain Bacteria; phylum Campylobacterota; class Campylobacteria; order Campylobacterales; family Sulfurospirillaceae; genus Sulfurospirillum; species Sulfurospirillum diekertiae. The sequence goes on from NZ_CP023275.1 coordinate 1,332,540, forward strand.
CAAAACCAACTAAAATCATAAATCTACTACGAGGAATCTATTTGAAGAATATGAAGAGAATTTTACTTTTACTATTGATCTGTATGACACCGATGGCTTTTGGCGCCGATACAATCCCTACAGTCAATCTCTCTTTAAGCGCACCTAATTCGCCACAACAGTTAGTTACAAGTCTTAACCTTCTTGTTGTTCTTACCATTTTAGTTCTCGCACCTTCACTTATTTTTATGATGACCAGTTTCTTACGCCTTTTGATCGTCTTTTCTTTCTTGCGTCAAGCACTGGGAACACAGCAAATGCCACCTTCTCAAGTGATGGTCTCTCTAGCGATGATTTTGACGTTTTTCATTATGGAACCGGTGATGAATGAGTCCTATGAGAACGCAATTAAGCCTTATTTGGCGGAGAAGATGAGCTATCAAGAGGCCTTTGAAAAAGGCTCTGCTCCTTTTAAAGCCTTTATGATTCGCAATACACGTGAAAAAGATTTGGCGCTTTTCTTTCGTATTCGTAACCTTGAAAATCCCAAAAATATTGAAGATGTCCCCTTAACCGTTGCCATGCCTGCGTTTATGATCAGTGAGCTTAAAACCGCTTTTGAGATCGGCTTTTTACTCTATTTGCCATTCCTCGTCATCGACATGGTTGTCAGTTCCGTTTTGATGAGTATGGGTATGATGATGTTACCGCCTGTTATGATCTCCTTACCGTTTAAATTGCTTATTTTTGTCCTCGTTGATGGTTGGAATTTGCTGGTGCAAAAACTCGTGGAGAGCTTCCATTAACACGCAATACCTGACAACCACAGCGTTGGGGTTTGAACTTCACCATCCTTTGTTTGATGCGACTATTTTAAAACAAGGTGCGCAACTGATCCATTTTCAGCCTAAAGAGGGCGAACCACTCTTTTGGTGTGCCGATCTTTCTACCTTTGAAAAAGGCAAGGCTTTTCGTGGTGGCGTTCCTCTGTGTTGGCCATGGTTTGGAAAAGCAGGTATTCCCTCTCATGGATTTGCACGTATTGTTGAATGGACATTACTCTCGTATGTCGAAAAAGAAGAGGGTATCAAGCTCGTGTTTGAACTGTGTGATACAGCGTTTACACGTACTATTTGGCCTTACGCGTTTAACACACACCTTACGATGGTATTAGGAGAAGAGGTTGAACTCTCTTTACATGTAAAGGCAGATAAAGAGAGCACCGCAGCACTTCATTCTTATTTTACATGTAAAGATATTAACGATGTCAATGTGAGGGGACTCGGTCTCACCTACATTGACGCTTTGCTCGGTGGAAAGCCGTGTGAAGAAGACAATACACCTTTACATGTAAATTATGCGATTGATCGTATCTATACCCATCCTGATGCCAAAACGACTCTCCAAGAAAAAGAGCGGACGATCACCATTACGCATAAAAATCACAGTGATGTGGTTGTGTGGAATCCATGGCTGGAAGGTAGTGCAAAACTTTCTGATATGAATGAAAATGACTATACGAAAATGCTCTGCATTGAGAGTGCTCGAATCACAAAACCTTTAATGTGCGATGATCACTTACATGTAACGATACAGGTTGAGCGTTTTTCCTAATCTCCAATGCAAATATTTTACAATACTTACCTAAAGTATTGTAAAGATAAATTAAGTATATTACGTCTATAATATTCCTCAATAAACAACAAAAAAAAGGAAATGCGATGAAAAATGTACTGATCATCAACGGTCATCAATACTATGAACATGTAGCAGAGGGAAAACTCACACAGTTTTACATCGATACGGCGACAGAATTCTTTCACAAAGAGGGCTATGCCATCAAGCACAGTGTTGTCGAGAGTGACTATAGCGTTAAAGAAGAAGTCGAAAAGTTTGCATGGGCCGATATTATCCTTTTTCAATTTCCAACGTATTGGATGGGCGTGCCTTGGATGACAAAAAAATATATCGATGAGATTTTTTCAGCAGGGCAAGGAACGGTGACGTATGAGAGTGATGGCAGAACCAGAAGTGATGCAACAAAACGTTATGGAAGTGGCGGTTTGATGCAAGGTAAAACGTATATGCTCTCCATCACCTATAACTGTCCAACGAGTGAATTTAGCAATAAAGAGGGCTTTTTTGAAGGGCTTAGCCTTGATGAAGCCAATGTTGCCACGCACAAAACCTTTCAATTTTGTGGCGCAGAACCTTTAAAAACTTTCTCAGTTCATGACATTTTCAAAGGTGATTTGGATTTAGCAAAAGAAAAAGTACGTTTTCACGCGCATTTAGAAAAAACCTTCAAATAACGCTTAGGGTGGCGTGATTTCATGCCACCATCTTCTTTACATGTAAAGATCAAACCCCTGTTGCTGCTTTAAAATACGATCAAACAATTTTTGTGCTTTTTGGAGCATTTTTTCGTTTTGATTGTGCGATTGTTCTAAAATTTTGTCCAACGATTTAAGTAGACTATCATTGAGGTAATTTTGGGTATTGAGATCTTTTGTTTTCGGTAAGATCGTGTTAATATCAAAAGCGGTATTGGTGGTGGTTGCATCTTCTGAAGAGGAAGATTGAACTGTTTTAAAGTATTCGTCCAGTTTAGGTTGAATGGTTTTCATCGCAGCATCAATCTCTTTTTGATCGTTAGCATCAATGCCATTTCCTTTGTAATGAAACTGATAGCCATAGGCATGAGAAAGTGACAGAATCGTCGTTTGCGTGGTATCACTCTGTTCTTGGGAAACACTCATTGAGCGATCATCATACAAACTAAGGTCAATGACATCACCACTGCTGGTTTGAAATGAAAAACCAAAATGGTTTGAACTGTTGTAATTATTTGCCCCTATGGTTTGCATAAGTTGCCCCCTTATTTAAACGTAATAGCAAATCGGCATAATGAAAATTTTTTAAATGGTAATAAGACAGTCGAGTTTATTCTGTACGGATTCAATTTTTTGGTGCATACCATCTTCTCGGTTGGGTCTTATGTCAAATTTCAAACAGGCATACACGCGTCCACAGGCTTCTAAGAGCGCATAAGCCTCTTCAATCAGTTTAAGCGCTTCACGCATTGTTGGTGTCTCAACCACCGTACTCATCGGTGTAAGCTTGTAACTATAACCACTTTCATGAACCATTTTGACGATGCGTGCGACATCACCACTTTTACTGCCTTCTCCCTCTAGAGGGAACATACTAAATTCCATTAAAACGGACATATTTTTTCCTTTACATGTAAACTACAATACTGCATAATAAACACCACAAAATGTACCAATCGTCAGCACGAGATAGCCCGCAACATAAGAGGCAATACTCCTCGTACCCAATAGAAAAACAATCAGACTTTTAAGCAATGAATTCGCAATGATCGCAAGTGTGATGGCGTTTAACGCGGTTGTGCCATTGAGCCCATTTTGGGACAAAGATGCAAGTGAAAGTGCTATGGCATCAGTGTCGGTTAAGCCTGAAATAAACGAGATAATATAAACGCCTAATTCGCCAAAGGAGGTATCTGCAAATTTGACAAGAGCGATGACAACACCAAACAAAAGTCCTAAAATAAGTGCTTCAGAGAGTTGAAAGGGATTTTTAAACACGGTCTCTTGAATGATGGTTTCTTTTGCAGTGATCATATAGAGAACGCCAAGATAGAGATACCCAACACCAGAAGCGATCAAAACAGGGTATAAAATCTCGTGTGCTAACACGGCATTGATGATAAAAAGCTCTATGTAAATACGAAAAAGCATAATGGAGCAGGCAAGCCCTATACCAATCGCTAGATTTTTGGAAAGGGAAGGATTCTCTTTTGAGCGTCTTGCAAGACTAAGAGCAACAGCGGTGGAAGAGACAATACCGCCTAGTAAACCTGCTAAACCAATACCATGTTTGACGCCCACAAGACGTACAGCGATATAACCTAAAAAAGAGATGCCTGCAACCAAAACAACCATCAGCCAAATTTTGTAAAGATTGAAATAACCCCAAGGATCAAGCGGTTCATCGGGGAAAAGCGGCAAAATAACAAAGCTCATCATTAAAAAAAGAATCATAGCGCTCAGATCTTGCTTCTTAATCACTTTTTCATAGGTTTGGATCTTCTCTTTAAGATTGAGGATAAAAAGGACACTCATGGCGACAAACACAGCCAGCGTTATTTTCTCATAAGCAAGCAGAACCCCTAAGAAAAAAACCACCAGTGCTGAAAATTCTGTGGTCATGCCATTTTCAGTGGGTGTTCGATTGAGCATATACGCACCCATCAACAGAGCCCCTAAAACGCAGACAGAAGCAATGAGGACATAAGGAACAGACGCATTCAGCCACGCAGAGAGATACCCTATGAGCGAGATGAGTGCAAACGTGCGTGCTCCTCCAAAATCCTTCTTGCGGTTGGCATACAAAAGATTCATTTCACGCTGTAAACCAATGAGTAGTCCAAGAACAATAGCGATAATAATGTTTTGAAAAACAAGCGTATCCATTGTTGACCTCTTTGGCGTTATTTTACCTCAATTTGGTTACATCAACTGTCAAGTCCACTGCGAAATTTATGCTCTTTTGCCACCACAATCTCTTTTTGTTTCTCTTTTTTGAGAGTATCTTTTTCGACAAAAAGCGGTTGGCGTGTTTTAAAATGAAGTCCTGTGTAATACATAAGCGTAGAGTACGTCGAAGGGGTTGGCGTAAAGACTTGCGCTTGCTCAGGATTGATTTTGAGTACGTTGCTCGCAAACTGTTTTAAGGAGTGCATATGTTTCTCTTCACAACCGGGGTGTGCGGCAATAAGATAGTAAGTCAAAAACTGTTTTTTGCCTGACTCATGTGTCAGCCTGTCAAAGAGCGTTTTAAATTCAACCAAAGCTTCTTTGCCCGGTTTGCCCATTAACCCCAAAATTTCATCATCAATATGTTCCGGTGCAATCTTCATCTGTCCACTGATATGATATTCCACAATCTCTTTAAGATACTCGTAGCCATACGCTTTATCTTCACTAATAAGATCATAGCGAATGCCTGAAGCCACAAATGCTTTTTTAATCCCTGGAAGCGCTCTTACTTTTCGCAGCAAATCCAGCTGTCTTTTATGCGTAGGTCTAAGCGCCTTACAGAGTTTAGGGAACATACAGCTTTTATCTTCACACGCACCTTTGGCAAGTTTTTTAGCACATTCATAACCGTACATATTGGCCGTTGGTCCTCCAAGGTCGGAGATAATGCCTTTGAAATCTTTATACGTCGTAAAGTGTTTTGCCTCGTTGAGAATAGAACTCTCACTACGACTTCGAATTGTTTTGCCTTGATGGACTGTAATGGCGCAGAAGTTGCACTCACCATAACAGCCTTGATGCGTAGAAATGGAAAATTTGATGGTCTCCAGTGCTTTAACCGCACCCTCTTTTTTGTGATAAGGATGGACATCGCGCATAAAAGGTAAACGACTCACTTCATCCATCTCTTCTGTGGTAAGGTAAAGTGCAGGTGGGTTTTGGATGAGGTAACGATCATCTACTTTTTGGCAGAGTCCTTTGGCTGAAATTGGATCATTATTATGGTAAAACAGGTCGAACATATCCATAAATTTAAGTTTATCAGCAACTGTTTCAGCATGGCTTGGAAGGGCGATATACTCAGCCTTTGGCTCTTTGGAAATGTACGAAAGTCCTTTTACATGTAAAGGCTGGGTACCTTCTTTAAGCGCATCGGCAAATTCAACAATGCTCTTGTCGGACATACCGTACAAAAGGTAGTCCGCCTTGGCATCAAACAAAATGGGTTTACGAAGTTTATTACTCCAAAAATCATAATGCGTGACACGTCTTAGGCTGGCTTCAATGCCACCAAGCATAATAGGCACGGTATTTTTAAAATATTGGCGGATGAGGTTGGTATAGACCAAACTGGCGCGATCAGGTCGTTTGTTGTTGATGCCACCTGGTGTATAATCATCACTATTTCGAAACTTCTTTGTCGCCGTATAGTTGGAGACCATAGAGTCCACACTTCCACCACTCACGCCCCAAAAGAGTTTGGGCTCACCCAGACGGGTAATGTCAACATCACTTTTGACATCCGGCTGACCGATAATACCCACCTTATAGCCCGCATGTTCGAGCACACGCCCTACAACCGATACACCCATATAAGGGCTATCTATATAGGCATCGGAGGTGATAAGAATGATATCGAGTTGCTTCCATCCTCTTTGGTACATCTCTTCACGTGTTGTAGGTAAAAACATAACGCTCCCATCGGCTTTTTTTAGTCTTATTACTATAACAAAATCTCCATTTTGTTTGGCTTTCTTTAAGATTCTTCGTAGTAATATCACACCAATTATCATTTGGAGGATACGTTTGAAAAATTCACTCTATTTTAACATTAAAGTAGAAGAGGGCATCTTTGAAAAAATCATAGCCGAACAAAATACTATTGGCTACTATGCACTGCCCGATCAAGAGATCAGTTATCTCGAAGACTACTTAGCAGATTTTAAATCTAAAAATGATTACGATGCGATTAAAGATATCGCAATTATCGGTATTGGTGGAAGTTCCTTGGGACCAAAAGCAATTTTTAGAGCGTTACAAGGTATTCGTGATTTTGACAAACGCTTGCATTTGTTTGAGAGTACCGATCCTGCATCCATTCGCTCTACGCTCAACAAATTAGATATCAAAAATACGCATTTTTTTGTCATTAGCAAATCCGGTACAACCATTGAAACAGTTTCTGTTTATAAGTATGTTCTTTCTTTGTTAAAAGCTAAAGACATTTCTCTCGATTATCGCTTTACATTTGTGACCGATGATGGCTCAAAACTGGAAGCACATGCCAAAACATTTAACTCGTTTGTTCTGCATATTCCTCTTAATGTCGGTGGACGTTTTTCTGTTTTAAGTGCAGCAGGACTTGCACCATTACTTTTGGTTGGTGTCGATATTCAACGATTACTCGATGGTGCTAAAGCGATTAAGAAAAGCTTTTTTGAAGATGGTTATATCAAAGAGACGATTCTCAAAAAAGCAACCTATTACGCTAAAAACTCCATGCACTACAACATCAATACCCTTTTTGCTTATTCTGAAAGTTTAGACAGTTTTACCGATTGGTATGTACAACTTTGGGGTGAGAGTTTGGGTAAAAAACAGAAACAAAGTAGTATCAACGTTGGTCTTACACCGGTTGGTTTGATTGGCCCCAAAGATCAACACTCTTTCTTACAGCTTATCGTTGAGGGACTTCGTGATAAAAGTGTTACGGTGCTTAAAATCGAAAATTTTGACGATAAAATCAAAATCCCTGCAATAACGCTTAAAGAGTTAGAGGGGTTAGATTTGATGAATGGAATTGCATTTTGTGACCTCATTAACTTGCAAGCCGATTCAACGATTGAAGCGCTTTTAGATAAAAAAGACATTCCTATTGACACGATTACCCTTCAACATATTGATGAAGAGAACATTGGTAAATTGATTTTTTATTATGAACTTTTGACCTCACTGGTAGGACAAATGATGAATGTAAATACGTATGATCAACCCGGTGTTGAGAGTGGTAAAAAGATTCTTGAGGGTAAATTAATCGAAGAGAAAAAAACCTTTCCTAAAAAAGGTAAATAAAAAAGAGGTTGGGATTTCCCCAACCTTTCTAAACGGCTGTAAAGACAAGTGCTTGTTCATACAAGGCTGAACCCATTTTCCCCCACATTGAAAAAAGATTGATTTCTTGTTCTGTAAGATTGAAATGTTGTGCAATTTTATCGATGACTCTGTTTTCATTAATACCAAATTTATCATCTACATGGACTAATACCATCAACGCGAGTAAGATAATTCTTTGACTTTGGGATGATCTAAAAATTGTTAAAGTATCCTCTAACACAAAATGCTTTAAATCAATTTCTATATTTTCAATGCCCATTTCAGTGCAGTATTCTTCAACAATCTCGCGTTCTTTAGGACCATACTCGCCATCGAGATTGGCAACATACTGAGAAAGCTGTAAAAAAGCAAATTTTTCTTCAGATTTGAGTTTCATAAGTAACAATTTGTACTCCTTTGGTAATGGATCAATGAAATTATAGTAAAACATTTTAAATAAATATTAATAAACATGATAGAATTAAAAAAATCCATTTTGAAGGATTTATCCCGTGGATAAAAAAATTCGAAAAAGTGAAAAAATTTTGGATGCAGCATTACTGCTCTTTTCAACACGAGGTTTTTACGCCACTACAATTCCTGATATTGCAAAAGCTATGGGGATGAGTGTTGGAAATCTCTACAATTATTTTTCTTCCAAAGAGATTCTTGCTAAGGAAATCATTAAATACTCTTCCGATATTTTGGGTGCTGCAATACGTACCGTCAATGAAGAAGAAGGGAGTGCGAAAGAAAAAATACGTAAAATCGTTGCGATTTATTTTGAAATGGCAACCTCTAAACCACAGCATATTAATTACTTTCTACGTGTCTATCTTGCGAATAAAGAGGTTTTTAAAGATGGTTGCGAAGGGATGCTCTGTGTCTCTTCTTTTGTGACAGAACTGATGATTTTTTTTGAAGAGGGCGTTGCCTCTGGTGAGCTTCGAAACCAAGATTTTTTCTCAGCATTTGGACTGTTTATGGGCTATCTTGGTGGATTTGTTTTTCTCAATGGTGAAGGCGTCTTGGAAAAAGATCTTAATTATTACGTCGATGATATTGCGTTGAATATTTATAACGCACTCAAAAAGAATCAATGAAACACAAATCAACCATTGTTTGGCTTCAAGGTCTTACATGTAATGGTAACAGTCACTCTTTTTTGAATTACCCTCAGATGCCAAGTTTTGCCTCTTCTTTTGAGATGATCTATCATCCATTAATCTGTGGTGCACAGAGTTTTAGTACAGTACTCGAGAGTAATGAGCACTTTGATTTTTTGATTATAGAAGGTGCTTTAAGCCATGATGAGCGTTTACTTCAACGTTTTGGTATCCCTTTTTATGAGATTCTTGATAATTTTGCGAAAAGAGCCAAGCATATTATTTGTGCAGGTAGCTGTGCGAGCTTTGGTGGTATTTTTAGGCTTCGCGATCCTGAAAAAATTACGGGAGCATTATTTAGCGGTAAAGAGAAAGGTGGTTATTGGTTAGAAAAGAGCAATGTTGTTAATATTCCAGGTTGTCCACTGCATCCAAGATGGCTTGTTGAAACACTGTTCGCGTTACGAGATAGAGACACACTCCTTTTAGATGAATTTTTGCGTCCTAAAGAGGTCTTTGCGTATCTTGCGCATCATGGTTGTTTACGTAATGAATATTTTGAATGGAAAGTGGATAGCAAACAGTTAGGCGAAAAAGAGGGGTGTTTGTTCTACGAACATGGTTGCCAAGGACCGATGAGCCATGCTAATTGCAATAAAATTCTTTGGAATGGGGTTAGTTCTAAAACGAGGGCAGGTTCACCTTGTCTTGGATGTACAGAATTTGACTTTCCTCGTCGCGCTCTGTTTGAGACACAAAAAAATATGTCATTACCTCAAACGCCTTTTGGTATCAGCAAACGTGCTTATTATACAGTAGCAGGTGTTGCTAAAAGTTTTAAGATAGAGAGACTTGAAAAGAAGCTGATAGATGAAAATCACTAAAGAGATTATCGAACGAATAGAGGGTGAAGCTACCTTAGAACTTGAATGGGACAACGAACAGGTCACCTTTGCCAAAATCAAATTTTTTAATTACCGTGGAATTGAAGAGATTTTGAAAAAGCGACCTTTGCTCGATGCATTGGCTTTGACACCACGCGTATGCGGTATCTGCTCGCATTCTCATGCTATTGCCTCTGTATTAGCGATCGAATCTATTTTTGAAAATCAAGGTGAATCTTTACATGTAAGCCAAAAAGCCAATGATATTCGTGAAATCGCACTGAATGCTGAGAAGATTCACAATCATATCAAATGGTATTTTTTCTCCATTTTGCCAGAACTTAAACGAGTTGCCGATCCAACGTATCACGGCAATGCTTATAAAGAGAAGCAGTGGTTTCAAGCGCAAAATGCCATTATGGAAAGTCTAAAAATGGGGGCACATTTTACGGGACAATGGCCGCATGGCTCTTTTGTAATGGCAGGTGGCGTGACATGCGATCCGCTCCAAAGTGATGTTGTAAGCGCGATTGGATGTTTAGATTCTGTGATTTCATTTTGTGAAGAGCATTTTTATGGCATGCCTTTAGAAGAATTTTTGAGTTTTGATTCAGCTCTTCAAATCATGTCAGTACCTTCTGCACTCTCTTATGGCATTGATGAGATGCTCAAACAGGGATTTGATCGTTTAGGCAGAAGTTATGACCGCTTTTTAGCTTTGGGAAAATCTTATATGTACGAAGGAAGCCTTAAAGCTTCCAAAACAGCTGTTCTAGGGGCAGATGTCAAATATGTACAGGAAAGTTTAGAACACACCTTCTTTGAAGACAAGCACAAAGGGTATACGTATTCAAAAAGTGCTCAATACAAAAAAAGCTATTGTGAAGTAGGACCATTGGCGCGCTTAATGGTAGCAAAAGAGCCACTCATGCGTGATTTTCATAGACGCTTTAAAGATGCAGCGCTCACGCGAGTGGTGGCTCGTGCGGTAGAATGTGCCCATTTGATTGCGCGTACCAAGCAACTTCTCTCTAAGCTTAATCTAAAAGAGCCCTCTTTTTATCCTCCCAAAAAAGATATTCATAGTTTAAGTGGAGAGGGTGTAGGGATTATTGAAGCACCAAGAGGAACGCTCATTCATCAGGTGGATGTTCGCAACGGAGTCATTGAGTTATACAATATCATCACACCAACCGTTTGGAACCTTGGAAATGGTAATCGTGAAAATCCTTCCACCGCACAAAAGGCAATTATTGGTCTAAATTCATTTACCAAAGCCGATTTTATCCTGAAAAGTTTTGATGTATGTTCGGTTTGTACGACCCAATAATCAGGTCATTATCGGTGTGACAATTTAGCCATTTTTAATATAATACACTTTTTATCTTCTTTCTTTGTTACATTTTTACTCTATTACTTTAAATTGCACTTAATATTGTTTGTTTTCTGCTGATTGTGAAACGTTTTTTGATTTAATTCTAAGTGAATAGTCATTCAGGTAAATAACTATTGTCTATTTACTGAATAATGCCTTAACTTTTTGATCTTGGAAAATTTACACAGGAGAGATTTATGGAACATGCTAAACTGTACGAAAGGCTTGCTGAGCGACTTAGCAATCTTGAGAAGTTCCCCCGAATTAAGGAGGACAAATCTATTGCGGCACTAATGGAAGAACATGGAATTAGCCGTAGAGATTTTATGAAGTGGGCAGCAGGTGTTACTGCAATGTTGTCTTTACCTTCAGAATTTACACCACTTATGGCGCAAGCTGCTGAACTTACAGATCGTTTGCCTGTTATTTGGTTGCATATGGCTGAATGTACAGGTTGTAGTGAGAGTTTGCTACGAACAGACGCTCCAACAATCGATAGTTTGATTTTTGATCATATTTCATTAGAGTATCATGAAACTTTAATGGTTGCTTGCGGTTGGCAGGCTGAGCACAATTTAGAGAGTGCTATTGAAAAATATAAAGGTAAATATATCTTAATGGTTGAAGGTGGTATTCCTGCAGGTAGCAGTGAATTCTTCTTAACCGTTGGACCACATGGACAAACAGGTCAAAAAAGTGCACAAAAAGCAGCAGATTCAGCAGCAGCTATTTTTGCTATTGGCTCTTGTTCAAGTTTTGGTGGTATTCAAGCAGCTCATCCAAATCCTACCAATGCACAACCTCTTAGTAAAGTGACAAACAAACCTGTTATTAATGTTCCAGGCTGTCCTCCTAGCGAGAAAAACATTGTCGGTAACGTACTTCACTATATTCTTTTTGGCACACTTCCAGCACTTGATGCATACAATCGTCCAAAATGGGCTTATGGTTTCAGAATTCATGACCTTTGCGAAAGACGTGGTCACTTTGATGCGGGCGAGTTCGTACAAGAATTTGGCGATGCTGGTGCAAAAAAAGGTTTCTGTCTTTATAAAGTAGGTTGTAAAGGTCCTTATACCTTTAATAACTGTTCACGTGAGAGATTTAACCAACATACTTCTTGGCCAGTTCAAGCAGGTCACGGTTGTATTGGCTGTTCAGAACCAGGTTTTTGGGACAATATGGGACCATTTGAAGAGCCATTAGGTGATAGACTTTATAAGACAGTTTATGGCGATGGTGCTGATAAAACTGCTGATAAAGTTGGTGTTGCGCTTCTCACTGCAACTGCGGTAGGTATTGCGGCTCATGCGGCAATTGCTGCGGTTAAGGGCAGTGGAAAAACTGAAGAATAAGAGAAGGATAAGTAAATGAGTAAAAGAATCGTAGTAGATCCAATCACCAGAATTGAAGGACACTTAAGAGTTGAAGTTATTGTAGATGATAACAACGTTGTTACAGAAGCATACTCTTCTTCAACCCTTTGGAGAGGTATTGAAACTATCCTTAAAGGCAGAGATCCTAGAGATGCTGGTTTTATGGTACAAAGAATTTGTGGTGTTTGTACATACTCTCACTATAAAGCAGGTATTATGGCAGTTGAGAATGCTCTAGGAATTGAGCCTCCTTTGAATGCAAAACTCACACGTACATTGATGAACAATGCGCTTTTCTTGCATGATCACGTTGTACACTTTTATCATCTTCATGGACTTGACTGGGTTGATGTTGTTTCAGCTCTTAAAGCAGATCCTCGTAAAGCTGCGGAAGAGGCATTTAAATACACAGATTCTCCTGTTGCGTGTGGTGCAGACATTCTTATGGCAACTCAAAAAAGAGTAGCGGAATTTGTTAAAAAAGGAAATCTTGGACCATTCGCAAATGCGTATTGGGGACATGCAACCTATAAATTGACACCAGAACAAAACTTGATCGCAGTTTCTCACTACCTTAAAGCACTTGAACTTCAAAGAACAGCTGCTCAAATGATGGCTATTTTTGGTGCAAAACAACCGCATCCTCAAAGTTTAACCGTCGGTGGTGTAACGTGCGTTATGGACCTTCAAGATCCAGCTCGTTTGGGTGAATATATGACGAAATTTAAAGAGATGGCAGACTTTGTAAATCATGCTTACTATCCTGATGTTGTTATGGCTGGACTTGCGTATGCAAAAGAGCCAAGTGTCACAGGTGGTTTAGGTGTTGCAAATCTCTTTACCGAAAAAGAGTTCCAAATTAACGCTAAAGACTTTTTATTCGAAAGTGGTGTTATGATGGGCGAAGACGTGGTGAATTTGATCACTGGCAAACCATTTAAAGTCCAAACATTGGATGAGAGTAAAATTACGGAAGAGGCAACGCGTTCTTGGTACAAAGATAATGCTGCATATCATCCATATGAGGGTCGCCAAGAACCTAACTATACTGGCTTTAAAGATGCGCAAACTGTCAATGATAAAGGTGAGCTTGCTGCAACAAAAGTTATTGATGAAAATGGTAAATATACATGGGTTAAAGCGCCTCGCTATGATGGTAAACCACTTCAAGTTGGACCATTAGCAAACATCGTTATTAACTATGCACTTGGCAACAAACGTGTTAAAGTCGTCGTTGATAAATTCTTAAAAGATACAGGTCTTCCTATTACTGCAGTTGCTTCTACTCTTGGACGTACAGCATGTCGTATGATTGAAGCAAAAGTTGTAGCTGACAATGGTATGGAAGCATTTACTTCATTGATTCAAAACCTTAAAGTTGATGATGCTACCTGTGCAAGTTATAAAATTGACAAAAACAAAGAGTACAAAGGTCGCTATATTGGACATGTTCCTCGTGGTGTCCTTAGTCACTGGGTTAAAATCAAAAATGGCGTAATTGAAAACTACCAAGCAGTTGTTCCAACAACTTGGAATGCAAGTCCAAAAGACGCTAAAGGTGTTAGAGGATCTTATGAAGAGTCTTTAATTGGTTTAAAGATCACTGATCTTTCTCAACCGCTTGAAATTGTAAGAATCATCCACTCTTATGATCCATGTCTTGCATGTGCTGTACATGTAATGGATACAAAAGGTAATGAGATGAGCAGTTATAAGGTCAATGTTAACGGCGCGTCTTGCTAAAAGCGAAAGGGAGTCTAACAATGAAAAGAGATATAGAATTTGAGTTCTCAGCAGGGCTTCGTTGGACGCACTGGCTAAGAGCGATTGCTATTTTTGTATTAACGGTGACAGGGTTTTATTTGGCCTATGTATTCATCGCTCCTGAATCATCAGATGAGCCTATCCTCTTCTTGAATGCAAAGTTCAGAATGTGGCATGAAATTGCAGGGTTTTTATTGATTGCAATTACACTTTACAAAACGTACCTTTTTTGCCTTGATGGTATCAGTTCAAAAGAGAGAGTATCGTTTGTAGATTTTGTAAGTCCAAAAGTATGGTTTCAACAGCTTAAATATTACCTTTTTATGGGTGAACACCCTCATTTAAAAGGTGTCTATAATCCGTTGCAATTTATCGCTTATGTAGGACTTTATGCAATGATTTTTATCATCAGCTTAACAGGTCTCATTTTGTATGTCAATTGTTATCAAGGTGGCGGTATTGGTCTATTCTTATATGACTATATGCGTCCAATCGAAGCAATGATGGGTGGACTTGCAATGGTAAGAGAAATCCACCACATTGTAATGTGGGGTATTTTGATCTTCTTACCAATTCACATCTATATGGCAATCTTTAACTCAATCATGGGTAAAGAGGGTTCACTAGATGCGATTTTCAGTGGTTATAAGTTTCTTAAACACGATCCAAAACACTAAGAGAGTTTTTACTTGAAAGTGTTGATTTTAGGCATTGGCAATGTGATGTTCTCCGACGAAGGCGTCGGAGTTCATCTTTGCCGTCTTGTTGAACAAAAATATGCGTTTTCTTCTCCCGAACATACCCTTACCTTTATTGATGGTGGTACACTAGCGGAGCGTTTAATTCCCATTATAGCTGAGTATGACTATGTCATTGTATTGGATTGTGTTGACACAAGAGATGGCGAAATTGGAGATGTTTATTTCTTCGATTTTGAAAATGTTCCCAATACGATCACATGGCAAGGAAGTGTTCATGAAGTCGAAATGCTTCAAACACTGAATATGATGGATATGGTAGGAGATCGTCCTCCTACGAAAATTATTGGTATAATTCCAGAAGTTATTGAAGATACAACGCTACAGCTTACAGATGCTATCATAAAAGGCAGTGGTATTATGGAAAATGTTTTACTAAAACATTTGAGTGAACTTGGATTTACGTATCAGCAAATCAGTGATATTGACATCCAAAGTGTGGCAAATACGTCCTGTTTGGGGGATCGATGATTTTAGCATTTGAATTTAATTATATATCACATAACGGTATTTTAGAAAATTTATTGAAAGAGATTGCAAATGATTTTGGTATCGTGCATAAAATTATTCGTAAAGAATCTATTGTAACACTCTTTGTAGAAGCAGATGAAGTTCGTTTAGGCACTTTTGCGGACACTCTTTCTTCTTCACTGCCTCTGTCTATCTTTTTTAAGTCTTCCAGTGTTGAAGTTTTGGAAAGCATGCCCGATGATGAGGAAACAGTGCCATCCATGGCGTATACCGTTGAATTTACACCTAAAATTTTAGCTTCAGTGGATACACTAAATTCTCCTCAGTATCTCTCTCCTTTTGTCATTGCACCAAAAGATACGTCCATTCATCTTTTTCATGAGGGGAAAAATCTTTTACATGTAAACACGGCAGAAGGCTATGAATCGCTTTATGAAAAAGTTTCTGAACTTATTGCCACAGGTGAAAATGTAGCCATTCAAACGAAAAATGGTCACTTTGTTTTTGGTAAAATTGAAAACATCTCTGCATGTTCTCATATTGTATTGCCTGAAGTGATTGCAACGGATTTGTCGGTTGTTGAGCGTATGGTTGTGAGTAGAGAAAATGAGATCAAAGCGCTTGCTTCTTTAGAGCGCCCTTCTATTCGTTTTAAAGTGAATGCGCTGTTTGCGCAAAAAGAGATTTTGAAAGAATCTCGCGTGATGTTAAGGCTTGCAGATGATCTTTTCTTGTATCAACTCTCTAAGCGACTTTTTGCAAAAGGTGTTCATTTCCTTTTTAAAGCTTCACTTAAAGAGTGTCAAAGCCTATACAGTGTCGATTTTGAACAACCTTTAAAAGCACTAGAGCCACTCGTGGTAAGTGTTCTGGAAAATGGTACTATTTTAATTGTTCAGGGTACAAGTTATGCTTCTGATGCACTCAAAGGAAGTTTGAAAAAATTTGATGAACCTTCTCATGCCGCATTCGCTTCTATTTTGCAAGAACATAAGCTTTTTGATACAGCATTGAGCTGTTTTTATTTTAGTCGAAGCCATAATGATCGTGTCATGCATTATTCTAAAGAAAATGGCATGCTCAATCTTGTGGAGATTTTATTGCCACGTTCATTTGCTGAACTTTTTGCCGAAATTGAGAGAAGTAGTCCTAGTGCTGAGCGTTTGGTCGCGAGTTATAAAGAGCAGTTTCCTGAGTTGTATGAAAAAGCGATTCATACGGCTATTCCAGACACATTACCTAAGAGTATTTATTCCCTTTGGAAAATTGTCGCAATCGTACTGGGAATTAGCGACGATTTTGATCGTGCTGCTGAACAACTCATTGAAAATGCCGAAGATTTTGGTGGTCAAAAAGGTCCACGTATTGACTACTATTTGGAAAAAGAGGATGCACTCAGTTCTGATTTGAATTATGTTAGATTACTTCGCAGTGGTATGAGTTACAAACTCGCTGGAACGGACACGATAACATTGAGTTTTGGTTGTATGGAAAGCCTCTCTTTTTTCCTCTCAGATATGGCTGATTCTCACAAAGATAATCTGACTTCAAATAAAATAGCCTTTTGTGGTTCCCTTTTTGGCTATAAACGTTTTACAGAAATGCTTTCTAAAAACATCAAGCCAAATCATACGATCTGCTTGAATAAAGAATTGCCGATTGATCAGTAAATCTCGTCTGATTTATCATATCGAAGGTATTGTCCAAGGGGTTGGTTTTCGCCCCTTTGTCTATACACTGGCTATACGTTTTCATTTACAAGGGTTTGTGCTCAACAATTCTAAAGGTGTCATCATTGAGGTAGAAGGATTTCAAGAGAGCCTTGAAGCGTTTGAATTGGCTTTGTTTAAAGAACTTCCTCCTCTTGCTCGCGTTGATTTTTGGCAAAAAAAGATGATTACATGTAAAGATGATACACACTTTGAAATTCGCCAAAGCGATGAAGTAAGTACGAAATCTTCTCTTGTGTTACCTGATATGTCTATTTGTGACGATTGCCTGAAAGAGCTGCATGATCCAAACAACAGACGCTACCACTATTTTTTCATTAACTGTACACATTGTGGACCTCGCTATTCCATCATTAAAACCGTTCCGTATGATCGTCCTTATACGTCAATGCAGCCTTTTCCTATGTGCGAAGCATGCCAAAGTGAATATACAAATCCCCTTGATCGTCGTTATCATGCTCAACCCATTAGCTGTTCAAAATGCGGACCAACTCTTTTTTTACGTAACATTGATGGAGAACTTTTAGCAACAAATGAAGAGGCGATTGTAAAATTAGCGAATTTGATTAATGCTGGGTACATCGTAGCACTCAAAGGTATGGGTGGTTTTCATCTCATCTGTGATGCCACAAATGACACGGTGGTAGCAAGCTTGAGAGAGCTTAAACATCGACCTTCGAAACCGTTTGCTGTTATGTTTAAAACTATAGAAGCGATCAAAGAAGAGTGTAGGATAAGTGCTCAAGAAGAAGAGGGTATTTGCTCTCTGCTTCGCCCGATTGTTCTAGTAAAGCGCAATGCAAAGGTTTCTAAAATTAGCTCACTGATAGCACCTCGTATAGATCGCCTTGGCGTTTTCTTACCTTATACACCTTTACATGTAATGCTTTTTGAATACCTTAAAAACCCTATTGTGGCAACCAGTGCCAATCGCTCGGGTGAGCCGATTATCAGTGATGCAACTGTTTTACAGCAAAAGCTCAACGATGTTGTTGAGTATTATCTGGATTACAACCGTGCAATCGTCAATTCCAGTGATGATAGTGTTTTACAGTACCTTGGCGATAAAACGCTTTTGATGCGTTCTTCGCGTGGTATTGCTCCAAAGAGCTTTCGTGTTGATTCAACGGATGAGCGAAAAATCTTAGCCGTAGGAGCACACCAAAAAAATGCCATTGCGATTTATCTCAACCATCAAATTATTATCAGTCCTTACATTGGTGATTTGGATAATATCGCCTCGAATGAACTGTTTGAAAAGATGATAGAGAGTTTTTCACGATTTTACGATTTTACGCCCGATCTTATCGTTGGCGATCTACACCCCAATTATGTTTCAACACAGTGGGCGAAAAAGCAAAACATCCCTTTTGTTCAGATACAACACCACTATGCGCATATTCTCTCTGCTATGTGCGAGCATAAACTCAATGAAAAAGTATTGGGCATCGCTTGGGATGGTACGGGGTATGGAGATGATGGAACCATCTGGGGTGGTGAGTTTTTAGTGTGTGATCAAAGTGGTTATGAACGTGTTGCTTCGTTCGAACCATTTGCTCTTTTAGGTGGAGATGCGAGCATTAAGGAAATTAAACGTATTTTAGCCTCGCTTCTATGGGATGTATTGGGTGATGAGGCTGATGCGTTGTTATTAGATTATTTTGATGAAAAGTCACTCAAACGTCTCCAACAAATTTACACCAAAAAAATTCATTCACCTTTATGTTCATCAGTGGGAAGACTCTTTGATGCTGTCGCAGTTTTATGTGGAATGGAAGGGAACGTAAGTTATGATGGAGAAAGTGGCTTGCTTATCGAAGCGCTGTATGATCCTTCAATTACGCAGAGCTATACATTTGAAATAGACGATAAAATCATTCGTTATAAACCTATGTTTGTTCAAATGCTTCAAGATCATGAACCACGCCTGATTGCTTCCAAATTTATCAATACATTGGTCGAAATGGCTCTTACGATAAGTCATCGTTACACTTATCCAATCGTACTTGGAGGAGGAGTGTTTCAAAATCGCACACTCATGGAACAAATACTTCAAAATGTCACACAACCTCTCTATTTTCCGTTACAATTAGCAATCAATGATGGCGGAATTTGTGCTGGACAGATCTACAAATCACTTCAAAAGTAATATTAATATTTTTATCTTCAAATAAATAAAGAATAGTATGATTAAAATGTAGTCGAAGTATATAAAAAGGATACACCATGGATAAAATTATTCGTTTTAGTGTTTCACTTCCAGAAAAACTTTTAGAAGAGCTTGACAAAAAAGTCGATGCTCAAGGCTATGCTTCACGTAGTGAATTTACCAGAGACTTAATTCGCGAGAAAATCGTAAAAGATGATTGGCAAGATGATAACAGCGATGTTATAGGTGTTTTGACAATGATCTATACGCATCATCAAAATGAGCTCGTGCAGAAGATTTTGGAAATTCAACATGATGCAAAAATACATATTATGTGTAATACCCACGTACATGTAAGCCATGAAAATTGCCTCGAAACCATTATGGTGACGGGAAAAGTTTCTGAAGTGAAAGACTTTGCACAAAAGATTGCAGGGCTTAAAGGGGTTAAATTCTCCAAACTTGTTGAGGCCTCAATTCCCGCTTCATAATCTTTACATGTAAAGATTTTTCTTCCATAGCGTCTCTAAAATGAGACGCTGTTCTTCTTGTGTATAATTAAATTTAAATTCCGCTTCTTTAAGATAATAGATAAAATTCTCTTTACTCACGCCTTTAAAGTGATCCAGCCAGCTCTCTAAAAATTTCCAAAAGCGTGTTAAGGCGTTGTCAAAACTCTCGTAATGTGCTACTTTATGCTGGTTAAGATAGCGCGCATAGGTCTCTTTTTCGATGGAATTTTCATCTAAATTTTTCAGGTGTGCAAATTGATCTGGCAGTAAAAGAGTGTGAATGGAGTCGCCATACACCATACCTAAAATACCGATACCATCGAAAAGATATCTATTTTTTCTTCTTTTACACGTTGGAAGGTAATAGTATTCATCGTATTGTGAAAACGTCTGTGTTTGTCCTGCATAAAGAGCTTCACTATGACTTATCA
Source organism: Sulfurospirillum diekertiae (assembly GCF_002309535.1). Classification (GTDB taxonomy): domain Bacteria; phylum Campylobacterota; class Campylobacteria; order Campylobacterales; family Sulfurospirillaceae; genus Sulfurospirillum; species Sulfurospirillum diekertiae. The sequence continues at coordinate 1,352,733 of NZ_CP023275.1, forward strand.
GTAAAAGGCGCAATTTTTGATATTTTTTTGCGATGGTAAGATAGTTCAATCCTAAAAGTGTAGCACATTCATACGCACTGTTATTATCGATCAAACACTCCAAAATAGCCATTTCTTGTGCATACTTTACATAGCTAAATGTTCGTTTACATGTAACGCATCGGCATTGCGTTTTAGAGACGAAGTAAAGCGCTTTGTTCCCGCAAAAAATGCACTGCTTTTGATCTGTTTTCATGAGTGTATTTTTCCTAAAAATAACTAAGAAACATCTTTTTTTATCTCTTGTTTAAAGACTTCTACTATAATAGAGAAAAAATAGAGACAAGGACTTAAAAATGTGTAAAGATTGCGGTTGTTCAATTACTCCTACTCAATGGTCAGCAGCGCATGCGCATGAACACGATCATGATGGTCACACACATAGTCATTCGCATGATCATGACGACCATACCCATCACGATCATCCTCACGCACATGATCATGATCACCATGAACACAAAAATCATGATGAAATTCATGCTAATCCACAGTTAAATGATAAAAAAACCATTGCTGTCATTACGAAGATTTTGGATGCGAACGACACGCAAGCATCGCACAATAGAGCGCATTTTGAAGAGCATGGTGTTTTGGCGATCAATCTAATGAGCAGTCCAGGAAGTGGAAAAACGACACTTTTGGAAGCGACGATCGATACCAAACAGATCAAACTAGCAGTTATTGAAGGCGATCTTGAAACCAATCAAGATGCTGATCGTATCACCGCAAAAGGGGCATTAGCGCATCAAATCACCACAGGACAAGCATGTCATTTGGATGCGTTTATGGTGCACGAAGGGCTTCATCATTTACCGATTGATGGGCTTGATGTTGTCTTTATTGAAAACGTGGGCAATCTCGTCTGCCCTGCCAGTTACGATGTGGGAAGTCACCTGAATGTCGTGCTTCTCTCCGTACCAGAAGGCGATGATAAACCGGCTAAATACCCCGTCATGTTTCGCAGTGCCGATCTATTTTTAATCACGAAGTGCGATTTGTTACCACATTTTGATTTTAGTGTTGAAAAAGCGATTCGTGAAGCACGCAAACTAAATCCAAAAGTTGATGTCATCGAGATAGACAGCAAGTCTGGCAAAGGAATTGATCAGTGGATCAACTACCTTAAAATGAAAAAAGCATTGAGGTAATTATGTGTTTATCCATACCTTCTAAAGTCATCGAAATTGACGAAAATAATTATGCAACCGTTGATACTATGGGTGTTAAGCGTAAAGTAACGCTTGATTTGATTAGTGAGCCTGTGAATATTGGCGATTATGTCCTTATTCACGTGGGATTTGCTATGAACAAGATCAGTAAAGAACATGCAGAAGATAGCATCGCCGCTTACAATGAGATTGCAGAAGCGATGCGAGAAGGCGAGATCAGTGATGAAGAAGGAAATAGCAACTATGTTTGAAGTGGATCTCATTGAAGGATTTCGTGACCCTGAACATATGAAAGCTTTGGCGGCACTGATTAAAAAAGAGTGCAAATCCAAAATCAACATTATGGAAGTGTGTGGCGGTCATACGCATACGATTATGAAGTTTGGACTTCCACAAATTTTACCAGAGCTCATCGAATTTGTTCATGGTCCTGGGTGTCCTGTATGTATTATGCCAAAAGAACGGATTGATCATGCGATTGCATTAGCCAGTATGCCCAATACGATTTTAGCAACACTAGGCGATATGATAAGGGTTCCAGGCAGTAAAACCTCTTTGCAAAAACTGCGAGCAGAGGGTAAAGACATTCGCTCGTTGTATTCGCCATTGGATGTCATTAAAATTGCGCAGGAAAATCCTGATAAAAATGTGGTCTTTTTTGCGATTGGCTTTGAAACCACCACACCGATGAGTGCGGTTTTGATGCAACAAGCTATAGCACATAAACTGACCAATGTCTTTTTTCACATCAACCATGTCACCGTGCCTGAAGCGGTAGAGGCGATTATGGGCGATGGCAATGCACTCATTGATGCGTTTCTTGGACCTTCCCATGTGAGTGTCATTACGGGCTATAAAATCTATGAACCGATTGCAGAGAAATACCATACACCGATTGTCGTTGCTGGGTTTGAACCCACCGATGTGATGGAGTCTGTTTTACGCATTGTACGTCAAATCAATGAGGGTAAAAGCGTTGTTGAAAATGAATATGCCAGAGCCGTTTCACGCGAAGGCAATCTCAAAGCGCAGGAACTTATCAATACCTATTTTGAAAAACGTGATCACTTTAGATGGCGCGGTATTGGTGATATCCCCAAAAGTGCACTGAAACTAAGAGCTGAATATGCTGCTTATGATGCCGAGATTGTGTTTGATGCCATATTGCCTAAAACAGAACTGAATGACCATAAAATGTGCATTTGCGGTGACATTCTCAAAGGACGTGCCAAACCCTTTGACTGTAAAGTATTTGGTAAGGCGTGCACCCCAACGAACCCGATGGGCTCGTGTATGGTTTCAAGCGAAGGGGCATGTTCTGCCTACTTCAAATATGGAAAACTCAATCTCAAAGGAGCTAGAGCGTGAGTAAAAAGATACTTCTCTCTCATGGAGGTGGCGGTGAAGAGACCCAAAACCTCATTAAAGAGCTATTTTTTAAACATTTTGATAATGAAATTTTACTGCGTATGGAAGATGCTGCAAGCCTTGTGATGAACGACCGTAAAATTGCTTTTACAACGGATTCGTTTGTCGTTTCACCGCTTTTTTTTAAAGGTGGAAACATTGGTAAGCTTGCCATTGCGGGAACAGTCAATGATCTTTCGATGATGGGTGCGAAGCCTCGTTATATGACCTGTTCGTTTATGATCGAAGAGGGGTTTTTATATTCTCATCTTGAAGAGATTGTTATCGCGATGCGTGATGAGATGGCTAAAAGCGGCGTTAAAATTGTTGCAGGCGATACTAAGGTTGTACCAAAAGGTGGGGTTGATGGACTTTTCATTAACACGGCGGGTATTGGTGAAATCATGTATGAAAATATTTCGGCGCATAACTTAGAAGAGGGTGATTGCATCATCGTTTCCAATGAAATTGGTAATCACGGTGCCTGTATTTTGGCAACCCGTGAAGAGATAGAGCTGGAGAGCAATCTTCAAACAGACTGTGCAAGTTTATGGAAACCTGTTGAAGCACTCATTGATGCAGGTGTAAAGATTCATGCTCTAAGAGATGCCACCAGAGGAGGACTTAGTGCGGTTTTAAATGAATGGGCTGAGACTTCAAAAGTGTGCATTGAAGTCGATGAAGCAAAAATTCCTGTGGCGCAAGAGGTCAAAGGTATTTGTGAACTTCTTGGTTTCGAGCCTTATGAATTTGCCAATGAGGGAACCATGGTCATTTGTTTGCCTCAAAGTGAAGCGCAAAAAGCACTAGAGGTGCTTCAAAATTTCCCTGAAACCACCAAATGTGCCGTGATAGGAAAGGTAAGCAATGCCTTTACATGTAAAGTAGTTTTACATACTCCTTGGGGGTCGGAGCGCTTTTTAGAACCGCCTAAAGGTGAGTTACTTCCGAGGATTTGCTAATGCATGAGTTTTCCATCGTCAATGCTCTTTTAGAGATGTGCGACAAAAATGCAAAAGAGCACAATGCAACAAAAATTACGAAAGTTGAAATTAAAATTGGAAAACTTAGTGGTGTAGAACCTCATTTATTGCAAACGGCTTTTGATACCTTTAAAGAGGAGACCATCTGTGCTGAGGCAGAATTTATTGTGCATCTGCAAGAGATTGTTATTCATTGTGAAAATTGTCACAATGAAGCAACTCTCACACACAATGAGTTTGTTTGCCCCACTTGTAGCAGTACTGATTTACGTGTCATCGATGGCGAAGAGATGTACCTCATGCATCTTGAAATGGAGTAAAGAGAGGCTAAGAGTGCATAATGTATAATCAATGATACTATATTATGTTTCTACACGAGAACTTTACTAAGGATTCCAATGCTAAATGAGTTACGACATGCAACCCTTGAAGACTTGCCTGAGATCATTAAGATCTATAATGAGGCAATCAAAGATGGTATTTCTACTGCGGATAGCAAAACGGTAAGCGTAGAAGACAAAATAGAGTGGTTTAAGGCTCATGATGCATTACACCCGATCTTAGTTAAAGAGTACCATGGTCGTATCATCGCGTGGATCAGTTTGCAACCTTTTTATGCCAACTTGTTGGCCTATGCTCACAGTGCTCGCATCAATATCTATATTGATAAAAACTTTCAAGGTAAAAAGCTTGGACAACAGTTTTTATGTGAAGCGATTGAGCAAGCAAAGAGTTATGAAATTAAAACACTTTTAGCTCTTATCTTTTCGGAAAATACGCCAAGCCTAAAGCTTTTTAAAAAATTAGGCTTTAAAGAATGGGGAAATCTCAATCGTATTGCTACGATTGAAGGAATTGATAAAGACCTTTTAATACTTGGGCATCGTATTCAAGAATAGTGACAATGAAAAAAGAAGTTTCGATTATCTTTGACATGGATGGCACATTGGTTGACTCAAGTGCTGCAATGACCAACAGTGTTAATTACGTACGCAATACGCTAGGGCTTGCTCCTATTGCCAAAGAGTTTTTGGAGTATTATATTAACCAACCTGATCAGCATCTCCCAAAGATTTTTTACAATACGGATGAGTATGATCCTGCTCATCGTGCTTTGTTTAAAGAGCATTATATGCACTTTTCACCCAGTATGATTTCTCTCTATCCTGATGTCAAAGAGCTATTGCATATTCTGAGTGAAAAAGCCTACTTGAGTATTGCCACCAATGCAAGTGATTTTTTTGCACGCCATATGTTACAAGAACTGAACATTATTGATTATTTTTCAAGTATTGTGGGTGCCAATAATGTGGCAGAACCAAAACCGAGTCCATTAATGGTATACCGCTTAATGGAGGAGTTAGGAAGTGCACCTTCTAAAACTATTCTTGTGGGAGACAGCATTAAAGACGAACTTGCTGCCTCGAATGCTGGAATTCGTTTTATTTTTGCGTTATGGGGTTATGGTACAAGCGAAACAGCAAAACTTCGTGTCCATACTATTCATGAACTTTTAGGACTTTTGAACACGTTTATTTAAAAAGCTCCAATGGCAATTCAAGTGTTCTCTGAAGGATATGCACAGGCGTTTTAATTGTATCCATGATTAAATGTGTTTCTATCTTTGGATCTGTTGTTTGTCCCGTCACATTGACATTGGTTGCGATTCTTTTATCATCCCCCAATATAATACCTCCTACTAAAGGAATCATATCAATGGCGGAGCTAAAGGATTTAAGCGTCTTGATTTGTAATTGAAGATCCAATGAGCTAGTGTTTAAATCAACCATACCTGCACCTACAATATCTGCGTTAGAGCCACGAAGTTGAAGCTCTTTAACATGTAACGCCTCTTTGGTTTGATTATATTCTATATAACCATTATCCACAAAATAGCCCTCAGAATTAAAGTTTGGATCATTAAAGACAAGCAGTGACGGAATGGCATTGATTGTCGCCATCAGATTATTAAAAAATTTAAGGTCTTTGATAAATGTTTTATGCATGATCAATGTACCTTTCATAGTGTTACTATCTTTGCCTTCAATCGTCAGTGAAAAATCACCTTGATGGAAATAAGGTCGATTTAAAAGGGCATTGGCTGCATCAGCATCCATAGCCGTCGCTTGGATGCCAAAGCTTCCTTTGTGTTCTTCATATTCAAAAGAAGATTTACCACGTTTTGAATTAAGATGAACGCGATCTTTATACAGTGTCATTGTATAGCGTTCACTCAAGACTGTTCTATTGTTATCGGTATCGATTAAGGAGGAGTTTTCCCCAAAAACGGTAGTCTTGATCGGTATATCCAGAGGATCATCACCATGGGGTAGAGAGATATTAAGATCTTTTACATGTAAGGTTAAATCTTTATCAAAATGAAGTGAGAGTTTATTGTTTGTTGTACTGGCATCAAGTGTTTTAGTATTTGTTTGTAATGCAATTTCAAAATCACGTATTGGCTCTCGGTTTTCTAAAAGAGGTGTCGAAACATTATGAAGATTGATTTTGGCATCAAAGTTTTCAAAGTCTTTTGTTTTGAGGTTTACAGATCCTTGATGCAGTGAATTATTATGCATAAAAGGCGAATAGTCTGCAAGTTTGGAAAGATCATTGACAAGAAATTGGTTATTGTCTTTTTCAAAAATAATGGTGGTATCCAGGTCGGGCAAAAGCATTTGTGTCGTATTGTTTTCAATGGCAAAAGAGGCATTTTGATTGACAAGATTTGTAAGCGATAAAAGTGTTGTACCACTAAAATCAAGGAAGAGTGAATTAATATCAATCACTCCATCATAACGGCTCTTTTTTGCATCAAAAATACCAGTTGCATTAATATCAAAAAGGTTTTTATAGCGCATATTGGTATGATCAAGTGTAATGGCAAAATTATCCAGTTTGACTTCTCCCGCTTTTGTAGACATAGGAACGCCACTTAAAATAAAGTTGCTTGGTGAGAGTTTGAAACTACCTGTTGCATTGATGTCATAAGGAAGAAATTTAATATCAAGTCTCACATGCGCATCTGTTTTGCCAGAGGTTTGTGTGATAGGGACGTCAATTTTAAAAGCATGTAAAATTTTATGTATTGGTGCATCAAGCTTCGATGTAGCCGTAAGATCAACTACGATACCCGTTCCCTTTGCGATGAGATTATAGATATAAACATCTGCTTTATCAATCACTTTTTGCTCATAGGTTGGTTCTTTAATGTCAAAAAGAAGTTTATCATTTTTAAATTCAATGCCAATCTCTTTGACATGTGCTGCTGGAACGCTTGGCTCAAAGCTAATCGTAGCATCTTTAACCGTTGCACTTCCATGCATGGATTGTGGAAAATAATCCAGTGTTTCAATATTGAATTGACCTTCAAAAAAATGAAGAATATACTCTTTTCCCACAATATTTTTATCGATCCAGTCTTTTGCAATTTGATCAAGTTCCACATGCGATACAATAAAATCCATAAGATCTTTGAGATTTTTATTGTTAAACGGTTCGCTTTGTAAATGATAGGTAAGAAGCTTGTCTTTAAGATCGAGAATTGCAGTGCCTTGAAGTCCAAATGTCTCAAAATCTCCTTCGAAAGAGTAGCGCTTCTCTTTGAGATCAATTTTGGTTTTTCCCTTTACATGTAAAGCTAAATCTTTAAGATATGCTTCTTGAATTTCAATCTCCAAGCTCCACTTTTCGACAGGGGTAATAATAAGATTGACACTCAGATGTTGGCTATCAAGAATAAACGTATTTTGTTCGTAGCGTAGTTTAATTTTTTCGTTATCGTAGATCAAATTATCGATGATAATTTGGCTAAAAAATTGATCAAGGTACGGAAAGTTTTTAATAATTTCAGCACTCTCTTCCAAGGATGTCGTATTTTGCGTTTGTTTCTTGATTTCGAGAGTTTGGATATTCACAATCAATTTTTTATCTAGTTTAATATATAATTGATCAATTTTTAACGTTGGTAATGTTAGATTATCGATCGAAATGCCATTTACTAAGGTCCCAATTAATGCTACGACAGAAAGAACTATGAATAGTAAAAGTATCCAAATATTCCTAATAGTATGTGATGTTGCTTTAATAATCATGTATTCACTTCTCTTTCACTTGTCCAGACCTATGACTTCTAGCTCAGTTGCTTTTGTGCCACAAGGCTCAATAGGGCAAATTATATCATATATGGTTGATAAAAATTTTGACCTACACGATAAAGTGGATAAATATCTTCTGTATATTATTGGTAAACCTCAATCAGGTTGGGTGAGTATCAATCCTAGTCCTCTCACTCGAGGTGATTTTCTTTACAAGCTTTCTCATGCTAAAGCGCCATTAAAGGTTGTTACGTACATTCCAGGTGAGACTAAGGAGCTTTTATTTGTGCAAATTGCCCTTGCATTTGATCTCTCCTATGAAAAATTAATGCAAGAATATGCCCTTGCAACGCCTTATGTCGAAGGATTTCTTGTACCTGATACATACTATATTCCTGTAGGTATTAATGAAAAACATCTGGTGCATTTTTTATTGGCGAATGCCAAAAAATACCATAAAGATGTTTTTGAAAAGATCTTTGGTGAGTTTAATGAAGCAAAATGGCAAAAGTTTTTAGTCATTGCTTCTATTATTCAAAAAGAGGCAGCCAATGCGGAAGAGATGCCTCTGGTTTCATCCGTTATCTACAATCGTCTTAAAAAAGATATGAAGCTTCAAATGGATGGTACGCTAAACTATGGGCAATATTCTCATACAAAGATAACACCACAGCGTATTCGTGAAGATACTTCGCCGTATAATACCTATATGTATAAAGGTTTGCCACCCAATCCTGTGTGTAGTGTGAGTAAGGAGGCTATTTTTGCCGCCATTTTTCCAAAGCAGACGAATTATCTCTATTTTGTTAAAAATAAAAATGGTACACATACCTTTTCACAGACCTATGAGACACATTTGGAAAATATAAAAAATTAATGACGTAAATTTAATAAAGCAAAATAAAGAAACTGGTAGCATTAACAAAATCTAGTTAAAAAAAAGGGGTTATTATGGTTCAACCAACAAGTAAAATCATCTATACGAAAGTCGATGAAGCTCCCGCTCTTGCAACGTACTCTTTGTTGCCGATTATTCAGGCATTTACGGCAAGTTCTAACATTGAGATGGAAATTCGAGATATCTCTTTGGCAGGTCGTATTTTGGCAAATTTTCCTGAAAATCTAACGGCAGCGCAAAAGGTTAATGACGATTTAACGTATTTAGGCAAACTTGCTAATCAGCCAGAAGCCAATATTATTAAACTTCCCAATATTAGTGCCTCTTTGCCACAACTTCAAGCAGCCATTAAAGAGCTTCAAGACAAGGGCTATAATGTTCCTAATTACCCAGAAAACCCTACAACAGAAGTTGAAAAAGAGATCAAAGCACGTTATGCTAAAGTTCTTGGAAGTGCAGTAAATCCCGTACTTCGTGAAGGAAACTCAGACAGACGCGCTCCATTATGTGTTAAAGAGTATGCCCGTAAAAATCCACATCGTATGGGAAAATGGACCAGTGATTCTGCTTCTCATGTTTCGTATATGAGCGAGGGTGACTTTTACGGTAATGAAAAATCGGTAACGGTACCAGAATCAATGAACGTCCGTATCGAACTTTTGGGAAAAGATGGTAAAACAACCGTTTTAAAAGAAAAACTAGCTCTTTTAAAAGATGAAATCATTGATGGAACCTATATGAGCAATAAAAAGCTCTCAGCATTTTTTGAAGCACAGATGGACGAGGCTAAAAAGAGCGGTATTCTTCTCTCTTTACACTTAAAAGCGACGATGATGAAAGTTAGTGATCCGATTATGTTTGGCTATGCAGTCAAAGCGTTTTTTAAAGATGTTTTTGAAAAATATGCCACACTTTTTAAAGAGATTGGTGTCAATGCCAACAATGGTCTAGGTGATCTTTATACCAAAATTGCCACGCTTCCAGATGCACAAAAAGCAGCGATTGAAGCAGATATTACAAATACATACACCAAACGTCCTAAACTTGCAATGGTTAATTCTGAGAAGGGAATTACAAATTTACATGTACCAAGCGATGTGATCATTGATGCATCCATGCCGGCATGTATTCGTGAGTCTGGCAAAATGTGGGGCGAAGATGGTGCTTTACATGATACCAAAGCATTGATTCCCGATCGTTGTTATGCGCGCATTTATGAAGAAACTATGAATTTTTGTAAGAAAAATGGTGCACTTGATCCTAAAACAATGGGTTCTGTTCCCAATGTTGGTTTGATGGCACAAAAAGCAGAAGAGTACGGTTCTCACGATAAAACGTTCCAGTGTGAAGCAGATGGTGTTGTGCGCATCGTCGATATTGCAACGGGAAAAGTTTTAATGGAACATAGCGTTGAAAAAGGTGATATTTACCGTGCATGTCAAGCGAAAGATGCACCGATCCGTGATTGGGTAAAACTGGCTATTAATCGTTCACGACTCAGTAAAACACCTGCTATTTTCTGGCTTGATCCCGTTCGTGCCCATGATAGAGAGATGATTAAAAAAGTTGAAAAATACCTCAAAGAATACGATCTTAAAGATCTTGATATTAAAATTATGACACCAGAAGAAGCCATTAATGTTTCCCTCTCACGTATTGTTAAAGGACTCGATACGATAGCCGTCACAGGTAATGTTTTACGTGATTATCTTACCGATCTTTTCCCTATCTTAGAAGTTGGAACATCGGCAAAAATGCTTTCTATCGTTCCTCTGATGAGTGGTGGTGGTTTATTTGAAACAGGTGCGGGTGGTTCTGCTCCAAAACACGTGCAACAATTTATCGAAGAAGATCACTTACGTTGGGACTCTTTAGGTGAATTTATGGCACTAACAGCGTCACTTGAACATCTCGATAATGTTGTAGGCAATAAAAAAGCTTCTATTTTGGCAAAAACACTTGATGCTGCCACTGGTAAGTTTTTGGATAACAACAAATCACCATCGTCAAAAGTAGGTGAGTTAGACAATCGTGGTAGCCATTTTTATTTAGCAATGTATTGGGCAGAAGCGTTGGCTGCACAAAATGATGATAAGGAACTTGCGGCACAGTTTAAACCACTCGCTGAGACACTCAAAGCCAATGAGCAAAAAATTATTCATGAGCTCAATGCTGTTCAAGGAAAGCCAGTTGATATGGGTGGATACTATATCCCGAATTTTGAAAAAACGAGCCAAGCAATGCGTCCTAGTGCTACGTTAAATAAAGCTTTGGATGAACTCAAAGCATAATTTTTGATTTACATGTAAAGAAGGAGTCTCATTGTCACAAGGGAAAAAAGTCTCTATTATTGGAGCAGGAAATGTTGGAGCCACGATTTGCTATTGGCTTGCAATGCGTAAAAGTTGTCGTGAGATTGTGATGATAGACCTTGTTGAGGGCGTTGCCATTGGTAAAGCCCTTGACATTTCCCAAGCGACGAGTCCTGAGGGCAGTCATACGCTTATTAGTGCCTCAAGCGATTATCAGCATATTTCAAACAGTGATATTGTGGTTATTACGGCAGGAAGTCCTAGAAAACCTGGTATGAGCAGAGATGATCTATTGATGATTAACGCGAAGATTACTAAAAGTATCATTGAACAAGTAAAAATTTATTCACCAGATGCCATCGTTATTACTGTTTCTAATCCATTGGATGCTATTACCTATGTTGCTATTAAAGCAGGCAATTACCCACGTGGGCGCGTTATCGGTATGGCAGGTATTTTAGATAGTTCTCGTATGGAAACATTTATTTCACGAAAACTTGGATTTGGTTACGGTCAAGTAACGGCAAGTGTTATGGGAGGCCATGGCGATGATATGGTTCCTTTACCTCGTTACTCTTCCGTCAATGGTGTAGCCCTGACAGATTTACTCAGTGATCTTGAAATTGATGAGATTATTGATAAAACACGTCATGGTGGAGCAGAAATTGTGGGTTATATGGGAACATCAGCTTATTATGCTCCCGCTAATTCAACGGTGAAGATGATTGAAGCTATTTTGAGTGACTCACGTGCTGTTTTCCCTTGTGCTGTATTACTGGATGGTGAGTACGGCTATCATGATACCGTTAACGGTGTACCCGTTGTTTTGGGCTCAAATGGTGTCGAAGAAATTGTTGAATTACCTCTAAATTTAAATGAGCAACATCAATTTGCAAAAAGTGTGAATTCCGTTAATGTTTTATTAGAAACATTGCGTAAAAATGAGTTTTTTCCCGACAAATAGAATTTCGTAACTTAAACGAGAGACAAAAAAAAGATATAGTTGAGTTTTTTATTGATTATGATGTTCAGATAACTATAGAGTCTTGGAATCGAAAGTTTAATTTAAGTCAAGCAGGGAGGTTTTATGAATATTCATGAGTATCAGGCAAAAGAGATCTTTAAGAGATACAATGTTCCCACACCCAACGGCTATGTCGCCTTTAACGTTGAAGAGGCTGTAGAAAACGCAAAGAAACTTGGTGGTTCTATTTGGGTGGTAAAAGCTCAAATTCACGCAGGTGGACGTGGTCTTGGTGGTGGTGTAAAACTCGCCCGAAGCCTGAATGAAGTGAAAACACTCACAAATGAAATTCTTGGTATGACTTTGGTCACACATCAGACTGGACCTGCGGGCAAACTGGTTCAAAAAGTCTATATTGAAGAAGGTGCTGATATTGCTGATGAGCTTTATCTTGGCGTTGTCTTGGATCGTGCACGTGAAATGCCTGTCATTATGGCATCACGCGAAGGTGGTATGGAGATTGAAAAAGTAGCAGCAGCGACTCCCGAAAAAATTATTAAAGTAGCCGTTGATCCCTTTATTGGTTTTCAAGCCTTTCATGGCAGGGAACTTGCTTATGGTTTAGGCCTTGCAAAAGAAGAGATCAGCAATTTTATTAAGTTTGCAGCAGCACTCTATAAAGTGTATATGGAAAATGATGCAGAGATGATCGAAATTAACCCTTTAGTGAAAACAAAAAGTGGTGCATTTATCGCATTGGATGGAAAAATGGGCTTTGATGACAACTCACTCTTCCGTCATCCAGACATTGAAGCAATGCGTGATCCAAGTGAAGAAAATCCAATTGAACGTGAAGCTGCTGGTTATGGACTAAGTTACGTTAAACTCGATGGCAATGTTGGCTGTATGGTCAATGGTGCAGGTCTTGCGATGGGTACGATGGATACCATTAACTACGTAGGTGGAAATCCTGCCAACTTCTTAGACGTGGGCGGTGGAGCCAATGCTCAAACCGTTGCAAAAGGCTTTGAGATTATTCTTAAAGACCCCAATGTTAAATCAATTTTTGTTAATATTTTTGGTGGAATTGTACGCTGTGATCGTATTGCCAATGGTATTTTGGAAGCAACAAAATTGGTGGATGTTCATGTTCCTGTCATTGTTCGTCTGGATGGCACCAATGCGAAAGAAGCCGCTCTAATTTTAAAAAATGCCAACATTAAAAATATTATTACTGCAAGTGATCTCAACGATGGTGCTGTTAAAGCCGTCGCTGCTGCTAAAGGAAACTAATTATGAGCATATTGATTGATAAAAATACAAAAGTAATTGTTCAAGGTTTTACGGGCAAAGAGGGAAGTTTTCATGCGGAGCAATGCCTCGCATACGGTACGAAAATCGTTGGTGGTGTTACTCCAGGAAAAGGTGGCACAGAACATTTAGGTCAACCTGTATTTAATACGGTTCGTGAAGCAGTTGTGGCAACAGGCGCAACAGTCAGTATGGTTTTTGTTCCACCTGCCTTTGTGGGGGACGCTGTTTTAGAAGCAGCAGATGCAGGCATTGAACTGGCTGTTATCATTACAGAAGGCTCACCCGTACGCGATATGCAAAGAGCTAAAGCGTATGCTGTTAAAAAAGGGATGAAAACGATTGGACCAAATTGTCCAGGGATTATTACCGCAGAAGAGTGCAAAATCGGCATTATGCCAGGCTCCATCTTCAAAAAAGGCAACATTGGCTTGATCAGTAAATCAGGTACATTAACCTATGAAGGCGCAAACCAAGTGTGTAATGAAGGCTTTGGTATTACCACAGCTGTGGGTATCGGAGGCGATCCTATTATAGGACTTTCCTATATTCAATTACTCCCTATGTTTGAAGCAGACCCTGAAACGGAAGCGATTGTGATGATCGGTGAAATTGGTGGAGATCTTGAAATTCAAGCAGCAAAATACATTAAAGAACACATTAAAAAACCTGTAGTTGCCTTTATCGCTGGACAAAGTGCCCCTAAGGGTAAACGTATGGGACATGCAGGTGCAATTGTAAGCGGTAGTGCTGGAACAGCAGCTGAAAAAATGGAAGCGCTTACAAAAGCTGGAGTACATGTTGTCAAATCACCTGCTGAGATAGGAAAAAAGATCGCAGAGGTTTTGAAAAAATAATATATTAAGTCTGCTAGATGTTACACTATTGTACAATCTAGTAAAGCCTTTTACGAAGCATTTGATATTTAGAGTTAAGATAAAGGAGAATGAAGAATGGGTTTAATTACTGCACCCAGTAATACACCAGTATGGGTTAATGTCTCTAGGTGTAAAGCGTGTGATATTTGTGTCAGCATGTGTCCTGCAGGTGTTTTGGGAATGATTCAAGCACCAAACTCGACACTGGGATCGATGATAGAGGTTGTAGCTCCAGATTCCTGTATTGGATGTAAAGATTGTGAATTACATTGTCCAGATTTTGCTATCTATGTAGCAGATAAAAGTGAATTTAAGTTTGCAAAACTTTCAGAGGCTTCTAAAGAGAGAGCTGAAAAAGTGAAACAAAATAAATTTAGAAAACTTAGCGCATAAGGATCATTGATGGCAAGAGAAGTAATATCAAGCGGCAATGCCTTAGTAGCAAAAGCTGCAGTAGAATGTGGATGTAAATTTTTTGGAGGCTATCCAATTACGCCTTCGAGTGAAATTGCTGAGGATTTGAGTAAACTGCTTCCAAAATTTGGTGGAAAATTTATCCAAATGGAAGATGAGATAGCTGGTATCTGTGTAGCACTTGGTGCTTCAATGAGTGGAACCAAGTCAATGACTGCTTCATCAGGCCCAGGAATTTCCCTCAAATCAGAGCAAATTGGTTACAGTTTTATCACGGAAGTTCCTTTGGTAATCGTTAATGTTATGCGTGGTGGTCCTTCAACGGGTCTTCCAACGCGTGTTTCTCAAGCGGATATTGGTCAAGCAAAATACCCAACACATGGTGATTTTGCTTCTATTTCACTTTGCCCTGGTAGTTTAGAGGAAGCCTATACTGAAACGATTAGAGCATTTAACATTGCTGAAAAATACATGACACCTGTTTTTGTTCTTTTGGATGAAACGCTCGGACATATGCATGGAAAAGCAATTCTTCCTGATCTTGCAGAAATTGAGAAAAGTGTGGTTAAACGTGCCGAATTTACAGGTGATCCAAAAGATTATAAACCTTATGCAGCTGCTCCAACAGAGCCTGCGGTTTTAAATCCTTTCTTTAAAGGGTACCATTACCATGTTACAGGTTTACATCATGGGGAAATGGGTTTTCCAACGGAAGATGGTACGATTTGTGAGTATAATATTGAGCGTTTAGTCAATAAAATCAAGACTAAAACAGATGATCTTGTTCATTATGAAGAGTTTATGCTTGAAGATGCGGATGTCTGTATTATTGCGTATGGTAGTATCTCTCGAGGGGCAAAAGAAGCGGTGATGAAACTTCGTCAAGATGGCATCAAAGCAGGTCTTTTTAGACCGATTACACTTTGGCCAAGCCCGGTTGCAAAACTACAAGAAATTGGTAAAAAATTCAAAAAAATTATGGTAACCGAACTCAACATGGGACAATATTTAGAAGAGATTGAGCGTGTTATGAAACGAGATGATTTTGCGACATTGCATAAAGCAAACGGTCGTCCAATCGCTCCCCTTGAAATGGTTGCTAAAGTTAAGGAGATGATGTAATGGCATTTAATTACGATAAATATCTACGTGTAGATAAAATGCCAACCTTATGGTGTTGGGGTTGTGGTGATGGTGTTATTCTAAAATCTGTTATTCGTGCAATCGATACAATGGGTTGGGATATGAATGATGTCTGTATTGTTTCAGGTATTGGTTGTAGTGGACGTTTTAGTTCTTACATTGATTGTAATACCGTTCATACAACGCATGGTCGTGCCATTGCGTATGCAACGGGTATTAAACTTGCCAATCCTGAAAAACATGTCATTGTTGTTACGGGTGACGGCGATGGTCTCGCCATTGGTGGTAACCATACGATTCATGGCTGTCGAAGAAATATTGATCTTAACCATGTTTTAATTAACAACTTTATTTACGGTTTGACCAATTCTCAAACGAGTCCAACCACACCACAAGGTATGTGGACAGCCACAGCAAACTATGGTAATGTTGACCCAACGTTTGATGCAGCACGCCTTGCCGATGCAGCAGGCGCTACATTTGTTGCTCGTGAATCCGTTCTTGATCCACAAAAATTGGAAAAAGTTTTGGTCGCAGGTTTTTCTCATAAAGGTTACTCTTTCTTTGATATATTCTCTAACTGTCACATCAACCTTGGACGTAAAAACAAAATGGGTGAAGCAGTCCAAAATCTTAAATGGATTGAAGGTCGCATTGTGGGTAAGAAAAAGTTTGACCTTTTAAGCGATGAAGAGCGTGTGGATAAATTCCCAACAGGTATCCTCAAACAAGAAGAGGGCAAACTCGAATACTGTGCTGCATATGACAAAGTCATTTATGCAGCACAAAATAAAACCACAGTACAGCTATAAGGAGCCCCTGATGAGAAGACAATTACGTTTCGTTGGCGTTGGTGGTCAGGGTGTTATCTTGGCGGGTGAGATTTTAGCAGTTGCAAAGATTAAAGAGGGCGGTTATGGTGTCAAAGCATCAACGTATACCTCTCAAGTGCGTGGCGGACCAACAAAAGTTGATATCTTGCTTGACGAGAGTGAAATCCTTTTTCCGTATGCCAATGAGGGTGAGATTGAGTTTATGATCGCTACAGCGCAAGTCAGCTTCAATCACTTTAAAAGTGGTGTAAAACCAGGTGCTATTATCGTTGTAGAACCAAACTTGGTGACTGTCAATGAGGAAGATCGTAAAAAATGGAAGATCGTTGAAATTCCTATTATTACGATTGCAAAAGAAGAGGTTGGCAATGTTATCACCCAATCGGTTGTGGCACTTTCCATTACCGTTGAAATGACAAAAGTGTTAGCCCATGATTTAGTCCGTGATGTAATGCTTTCTAAAGTACCAGAA
This sequence comes from Sulfurospirillum diekertiae, assembly GCF_002309535.1. Lineage (GTDB taxonomy): Bacteria > Campylobacterota > Campylobacteria > Campylobacterales > Sulfurospirillaceae > Sulfurospirillum > Sulfurospirillum diekertiae. Next base: position 1,369,653 of record NZ_CP023275.1, read on the forward strand.
AAAGTACATGCAGACAATATTAAAGCCTATGAACTTGGTATTAAATACGCTAAAGAAGCACTCGCTAAACTCTAAAATTTAAGCTCTTCGGGATAAATCCTGAAGAGCGAACTGCTTTACATGTAAAGATTTTTTTACAAAAACAACCACACCAGTAAGACCACTCCAAAGCCAAGATTAAACCAACTGATGCCATCTTCAAAGAGGTAGATAAGCATTTTATAGTTGTAGCTCTCAAGTGTAGTAGGGTGCATCGCCAAACCATTCTGGGCAAAAAGAACAATGTCCGTTGCATAAAAATAAGCGATGATTTCAGGAGCGATAAAAAAGAAAATAATCCCTAAAGCACTCCAAAGAGTCTTTTTAGGTTTCATATCGTTAAGGGCTTTTTGTGTGGCAGGATGACGCGCTATTTTTTGAAGTTTTTCTCTCACAAAAGACCTTTGGGAAGTTTTGAATGTGGAGCGGGTGACGGGAATCGGACCCGCTACTTTCAGCTTGGGAAGCTAACACTCTACCAATGAGTTACACCCGCATTTTAGAGGTGACATTATAGCATATCAAACTGATGTATACTTTTACATGTAAAAATTTTAGTTTGAAAGTGGAGTATAATGTTTGAGTATAAAATGGCAAAGGAGCTAAAATGACACACGGTATCAACGTCAAAAAGGCATTGAAACAGCAACAAAATGAACTTGATGATTTTACAATTTACAGTATGCTTTCCACGTCTGATAAGAATGGAGCCAATCAAATTATTTTTCGAAAAATTGCCGATGAAGAGAAAAGACATTACCTCTACCTTAAAATGTATACGCAAAAAGAACTGCAACCTCGCCCTCATGTTGTTTTTTTCTATCTTTTTTTATCTAAAATCGTAGGTATCTCTTTTACCCTCAAATTTTTAGAAAAACGTGAGGAGGGTGCTAAAGCATTTTACCAAGAGCTTATCGCCATTGATCCGAAAGCACAAGGTATTTTTGAGCAAGAGATGCACCATGAAATAGAGCTCATTGACATGTTACATGACAAGAAGCTCCTCTATGCGGGTGCCATCGTTTTAGGAATGAACGATGCCTTAGTTGAGTTAACAGGGACACTCAGTGGTATTGCTTTGGCATTTGATCGAAGTATCGTTGTGGGCGTTACGGGGCTTATTATGGGTATTGCAGCAGCACTGTCGATGGCAGGTTCTGCCTATTTGGAATCCAAAGAAAATATAGGGGATGAAGTCAAACCCTTGACGTATGCTCTTTATACAGGCATTTCGTATATTTTGACAACAGCACTGCTTGTTGCGCCTTTTTTTATCATAAATCAGATATCTGTAGCGATTATTTGGATGTTTATTGGAGCAATATTAACCATTTTTTTATACAATTTTTATATTTCGGTCGCAAAAGACTTGTCGTTTTGGCTACGTGTGCGTGAAATGTCTTATATTACCTTTGGTGTTGCGCTGATCTCATTTGGTATTGGTTATGTGGTTAAACACTATTTTGGCATTGAAATATAAGATGAATGATAGAATTTTGATGTAATTTTAAAAGAGAGATTTTTTTAAAACTTGCCTGTGCCATAATGACTCATATGAGATAAAGGAGTTACTATGGATTATAGAATTGAAAAAGATACTATGGGTGAGATCAAAGTTCCTAATGAGCGTTACTGGGGAGCTCAAACTGAGAGAAGTTTGGAAAATTTTAAAATAGGTACAGAAAAGATGCCAAAAGAGCTTATCCGAGCCTTTGCTCTTTTAAAACGCTCTTTAGCAACGGTTAATCAAAAACTGAAAAAACTGGATGGCACAAAAGCAGAGGCGATCGTTCAAGCGTGTGATGAAATTCTTGCTGGCAAATTTGATGGTGAATTTCCTCTTGCCATCTGGCAAACAGGTAGTGGTACACAGACCAATATGAACCTAAACGAAGTTATCGCTAACCGTGCAACTGAGATTTTAGGAGGAGATTTCCGAAAAGAAAAACTCATCCATCCTAATGATCATGTCAATATGTCTCAAAGCTCAAACGATACGTTTCCAACAGCCATGCACATTGCCAGTGTTATTGAAATAGAAGAGCAACTGCTTCCTTCACTTGAAAAGCTCAAGGAAGCACTACAGGCGAAAGAAAATGAGTTTGCTGGCATCATTAAGATTGGTCGAACACATTTACAAGATGCAACACCCCTGACGCTTGGACAAGAGTTTAGCGGGTATCGAAGTATGTTAGAACACTCTTCTTCGCACATTTTACAAGCACTGGAATCTTTACGTGAACTTGCGATTGGAGGCACAGCTGTAGGAACAGGTATTAATGCGCACCCCAAACTCAGCGAATTTGTCAGTGAAGAGCTGAGCAAACTGACAGGGAAACATTTTGTCTCAGCTCCCAATAAATTTCATGCTTTAACATCCCATGATGCCCTTGTCTTTGCAAGTGGTGCCAATAAAGGCTTAGCAGCAAACTTGATGAAAATTGCCAATGACATTAGGTGGTTGGCTTCAGGTCCAAGATGTGGCATCGGTGAACTCTCTATTCCTGAAAATGAACCAGGAAGTTCCATTATGCCCGGTAAAGTCAATCCGACTCAAGCCGAAGCGGTAACGATGGTCGCCTGTCAAGTATTTGGTGCTGACACTGCTATTGCCTTTGGTGCAAGTCAAGGAAACTTTGAACTCAATGTCTTTAAACCAGTTATTATCCTCAATTTTTTGCAACAAGTCAGGCTTTTGAGCGATGTGATGGAGTCATTTAGAATACATTGTGTGGAAGGTATTGAAGCCAATAGCGAAAAGATTGCGTTCAATCTTCACAATTCATTAATGCTCGTCACGGCACTTAATCCCTATATCGGCTACGAAAATGCAGCAAAAGTCGCCAAATTAGCGCATAAAGAGCATTCAAGTCTTAAAGAGGCATGTGTGAAACTTTCACTTTTGACACCAGAAGAGTTTGATCGTTATGTCATTCCTTCTGAAATGATCCATCCTAAAGCGTAAAAAATGTAGAGCGTAGTAACTTCTTTTTGCTACTACGCTTTACATGTAATAGTTTTGTGACTACGGTATGCCTTTTGCATAAACTCCTTTAAATTTTTAAGGAGTGATTATGGAAACAATCATCAAAGGTGTCAGCAAACCATTATTGAAAAATGAGCGGAAAATAGGCTCAGAGGCTCCTGCAATCATTTTAGAAATGCTCAATGGTGAGATGAAAGTCATCGGTATGATGGCAACCAAAGTGCAAGTGATGATCACCTTACCTTTTCAAAATTCATTGAGTAAAGAGCTTTTAAATATCATTGAGAAATACCAAGAACAAGCATTTATTTATCTTATCTGTAGTACCAAATTAGAAGAAGAGGTCAATATAGAAAATTCATCTGTTGATTTTGTAGAATTTTCAAAGAAATTTGGGGTTTATATTGATGAAACACTCTGTGCAAAATCTCTTTTTATCATCAACAAAGATGGTCAATTTGTCTATAAAGAGATCACCAAGGATGTTGAAGATGCATTTGATCTTGAGATGTTTGAGACAAAGCTTGATGAAGCGATTCATTTCAAGAAAAAAGGGCACGTACATGAGACTTGGATGGGCGCATGAGTGAGCAAACTTTACTTTGGCTTTCAGCTAATGGCTATGATGCCAATAATCTAAATTTCGTTGGTAAGTATGGTAACTCTGCGCTGATGAAAGCGGTACGGGAAGCCAATAGTTACGTTACCAAAGAGCTCATCGAGGCGGGAGTAGATTTGGAGCTTAAAAACATAGATGGCAATACCGCCATTTGGAATGCCTGTTTCGGTGGGGATTTTGCTTGTGTGAAGCTTTTAGTCAAAGCGGGCATCCAACTGGATAGTCAAAATGACAATGGCGTGACGGCGTTGATGTATTGTGCAAGTTCAGGGAAAGAGGAGATGACGAGGCTTTTATTGGCGTTTCATGCCGATACGTCCATCTCTAATTTAGATGGTTTTCAAGCGATTGATCTTGCCAGTACGCCAACGATTTACAAGATGCTTAAAGCGAGTATTCGCTAAAAACTATCTTTACATGTAAAGATAGTTGGCTCACTTTTGAGAGAGGACTTTTTTCTCAAAAACGTTCCAGCCACACTCAAGCCAGAGGCGTGCACTTTGGTTAAATAGCTCACTTTGAAGGGTTGCTACTTTAGCTTTGGTTGTAGCCAAATTAGCAATCGCACGGCTGAGTTCATCGGCACTAATGAGTTGGTTATCAAAGCGTCCTTGCGTAAGGTTGGTATAGGATTCACTTGCTTTTTCTTCGAGTTTGGCGCTTTGAAGCTCGGCATCAAGTGTTTTAATCTCAAGCTCTGTATTTTCTACCTCAAGAGTGACTTGTTGTTTGTATTCTTCTAAGTTGAAAAAAGCAGACATCTTAGAAGCGCGTGCTGCATCAATCGTGTGCGCATCACTAAATCCATTAAAAAGATTCCATGAAGCACTCAGTCCCACATAGCTTTTATCGGCATTAGTATATCCATCACCATTGAGCTCAAGTGAGTCACCTTGCCCTTTTAAAACACCTACCATCGCAATCGTGGGGTAATTTTTACTTTTTGCAAGTTCAACACTACTTTGCGCGACATCAATCGCTTTTGCCATTACATGTAAATCTTCACGTTCATTTAATGCGATCTCTTTTGCTCCATTGCCACTTGGTATTTCAAGGATTTGAAGGGAGTTGGCTTGGAGTGTCTCTATTTTGGTATTAACGATCAGTGAGAGCTGGTTGAGAAGCTGTCTTTTTTGATTTTGATGGTGAAGGAGTTGTGCTTCAATGTCATATTTTTTGGCTTCGATTGCGTAAAGTTCGCTTTGAGCTAAAAGTCCATTGGTGTAAAATCCTTTGGCTTTTTGATACGCTTGATTGATGGCAAACTCTGAGCTTTTTAACGCATCAATGACCTTCTCTTCGGTAATGATAGCACTAAAGAGTTGGGTAACGTGCATGGCAAGATTGCGTTTAAGGTTGGTCAGTTTAAGCGTAGCTTGCTCATTTTCAAAGCGGGCTTTATCAATGCTTGCAGAGATAGCAAACCCCGTAAAAAGGGGATAGCTTAAAATCAGTGCACCCTCAAGATGTCTACGTGTACCCACATCGGCTTTGGTTACAGGAAAAGAGGGCAGATGGAGCGTCATGTTGGGAATTTCATTAAACTCAATAGCGCTTAGTGTGGCATCCAAGGTTGGAAGGTTTTTGCCTAGTGCTGCTTGGTAAAGTGATTCGGAGGCACCTTCAAGCTCTTTAGCACTTTTATAGCTATTACTTTTCTCCAACAAATTTAAAAGTTCCGTGTATGTTTGTGCCCAAAGACACAAAGGAAATAAAAGTAGCAGTAAACGTCGCATGAACCGTCCTTGCGAAACATCATGATTATAGTGTTAATAGTATTGCTAATAGCGTTAAATTGCTCTTAATTTAGGTAAAAATATACCAAAGAAGTTATATAATAGTTTACTCTTCAACCAAGGAGCGTGAATGTTAGAAAAAATCAAACAGTATCGTCTAGGTGTGGCTATTTTAGCTTTGGTCTTAATCGCGTTAGGGCTGATTATTAATAAGCTCATTGCTCCAACGCTTGCAGCCAATTTAGTTCAAGGTTCTGGACGTATGGATGGTGATTTGATTAATTTAAATGCCAAGTATGCAGGGCGAATTACCACTTTAAACATTCAAGAGGGACAAAAAATAGCACTCAATCAAACAGTTGCCGTGCTTTCAAGCGAAGAGTATGAAGCGCAAAAAGCACAAATTGAGGCGCAAATTGGTGCTAGGGTACAAGAGCTAAATGCCAAAGTTACAGAGCTTGAAATTGCTTCTAAAACCATTCCTGAAACACTTTCAAAAGCCAAAGACAATCTTGCTATTAAACAACATCAACGCGCGGAACTTGATAAAAATATTGCTTCACAAACCAGTATTTTAGCGCAAGATAAGCATGATTTTGAGCGTATGAAAAACTTGTTTGAACAAAATCTTATCGAAAAACGTCAAGTAGAAACCGCAGCGCTAAAATTTCAAACCAGTGGGGATTTACTCGCAGGATTGCATCAAAAAAGAGAGCAACTCAGCCTTGCAATCAATGTTGCTAATAGCGAACTCATTGAGGCAACAGCACATCAGAAAACATTGCAGGCAATGCAACAAGGTATCGAAGCGCTCAAATCATCCTTAAAAGCGTTAGAAGCGTCCAAAACGCAAATCGAAGCAGTCTTAAATGAGATGACATTGCGTTCTTCAGTGGATGGCGTTGTCGTGGAAAAAATTGCCAATCAAGGTGAAGTCGTTGGGGCTGGAAGCGTTGTTGCTACCTTGCTTGATCCAAACTCCCTTTATCTAAAAATCTTTGTCGATACCAAACAAAATGGAAACCTTCAAGTTGGCAATGATGCCGTCATCTTTCTAGATGGAAAACCCAATGAGCCCATTCCTGCAAAAGTCGTGCGCATCGAGCAAAAAGCAGAATTTACCCCCAAAGAGGTCAGCGTTCCGAGTGACCGAATTCAGAGGGTTTTTGCTTTACATGTAAAGCCACTTTCACCACAGCCGACCCTGAAACTGGGTATTCCTGCCGTTGGTGTTGTTTCCATGGATGGTAAGAATTTACCAAAAAGTTTAAACAACGTTCCTGAATGAGTCTAATATGGAATTGAACGTTGATAATGTCAGTGTCCATCATAAAAAAAGTTTAGGCATTGCTGGAGCAAATTTATCGGCACACGAGGGTGAAATCATCGGTTTTATCGGTGCGGATGGTGCGGGTAAAAGCTCCCTCATTCATGCGATAGCGGGGGTTATTCCGTTTAAGGGAAATGTCACCTTTAATGGAGTGACATACCATTCACCTAAAGAGGCTGAACCGCTTAAAGCCTCCATTGGACTGATGCCACAGGGGATTGGGTTAGTATTGTATGAACTCTTAACCATTGATGAGCATCTTCGTTTTTTTGCCAATATCCATAACATTCATCAAGACAGTGTCTTTGAATCATACAAGCTTCGCCTTTTAAAAATGGCAGGGCTGGATGCCTTTCAAGATCGCCAAGCAGGAAAACTAAGTGGTGGTATGATGCAAAAGCTCTCTCTTATCTGTACTCTTTTGCACCGTCCTAAACTATTGCTTTTGGATGAACCGACCACGGGTGTCGATCCGCTCAGTCGTATTGAGTTATGGGAAATTTTGGATGAAATACGTAAAAGCGAAGGAACCATTTCCATCATTAGTACGGCATACATGCAAGAAGCTGCCAAGATGGACAGAATCTTACTTTTCGATGAGCAAGAAATCATCGCGCAAGGTACTTCAAGCGAACTGATAGACTCTGTTCGCTCTATGAGTTATGTTGAGGGTATCCAAACAGAAGAACCTTGCATTCACACCTTGCATGTAACGTATTGTCTTGGCGCGTTAGAGGAAAAACATATCGAACCAACCCTTGAAGCACTTTTTTTTGTCAATGCCCTTCAAAGAGGCAGAAAAATGCCCATCATTGAGATTACCAATAAAGAACAAACCATTGATTTACCGGATATTGTTATGGAAGCCAAAGGATTAACCAAAGTTTTTGGCAATTTTATTGCCAATGAAGATGTCGATATGACACTCCATAAAGGTGAAATTTTAGGGCTTTTGGGTGCCAATGGTGCAGGAAAAACGACATTTATTAAAATGCTTTTAGGACTTTACCCGATTGATGGAGGCGAGTTAACACTTCTTGGAAAGTCTATTCAAACCCAAGTTGATCGCCAAGCACTCAAAGCGAGCATTGGCTATGTAAGTCAGCATTTTGCGCTTTATAATGACATGAGTGTGGAAGAAAATCTGCTCTATGCCGCTTCGATGCGGGGTATTGCAAACGATGTTGCTAAAAGTCGTATTGCACGTTATGCGTTAGAACTTGGGTTTGACGAATTTCTAAGCTCAATGCCACAAGAGCTGCCACTGGGCATTAATCAGCGTTTTTCAATTGCCTCTGCACTGTTGCATGAACCAGTGATTTTGTTTTTAGATGAGCCGACTTCGGGGGTTGATTCTATTGCGAGAGCGAAGTTTTGGGAGCTGTTAAAACTTCTCAAAGAGCGCTGGGAAATCGCCATTTTGATTACCACGCATTACATGAGTGAAGCGGAATTTTGTGATCGTGTGGTGTTGTTGCGTCAAGGTAAAAAGATTGCCGATCATACGATTGCAGAGTTTTATGCCAAGCACCCTAAAGCACAAAGTTTTGAAGAGATTTTCTTGGAGTATTACCGATGAAACTGGGCGTCATCAAAGCGTATGTGCTTAAAGAACTCACGGAGATTGTACGATCACGCTTGATTATTATGGTCTATTTGATGCCAACGATGGTATTGGTACTTTTTGGGTATGGTATTCGCATGGAAGTTACAGGAGCACGCACACTCATTATTGATAACGATCAGAGCCATTATTCTCAGCTTCTTGTGAGTAAGTTTGAACACTCAAAATACTTTGATGCAACCATTGAAAAACGAGGTGAAGCCAAGGCACTGGATGAAATTCATAAAGCTAAAAGCGACATTTTGATCATCATTCCTGAGAGCTTTGAGAAGCGACTTTTACATGGTCAATCTACACAAATTGGTGTCTTTGTCGATGCCGCGTTTCCGATGCGAGGTTCAACAATGGAGAGTTATGTCAAAGGTGTTGTCCTCGATGCTGCCAGTCAGATGCTGGAGCGCTTAGGTGGCAATGCTCCAACGATTAACATCAACCAACGCACCCTTTTTAACCAAGCGATGCGTGATGAAGATGCCATCGTTCCTGGTCTGATTGGGCTTGTTTTGCTCATTGCTCCTGCTATTTTAGCTGCCCTTTTGATCGTTAAAGAGAAGGAGCGGGGGACAATTTTTAACTTTTATGCATCGCCACTGTCTAAAGGTGAGTTTATTGCCGCCAAACTTATTCCTGTTTTTTTACTGCACTCCATCAATATTTTCATTCTTTTTCTTTGGGCAACCTATCTGTTTGAAGTGCCATTTCGGGGCAGCTTCTTGCTCTATTGGCTCACGTCTGAGCTCTATTTGATGATTAGTCTCTCTATTGGAATGCTAATCTCTATTGTGACAAGCACTCAAATTGTCGCGGTGGTTTTGACGGTCATTGTGACCATTATACCTGGGTTTTTATATTCAGGGATTTTGATGCCGATCTCTTCAATGATCGGTGTTTCACGCTATGAAGCGCACATTTTTCCGGTAATGTACTATAACCATATTCTCTACGATGTCTTTTTAGTGGGGGAAGGGCTTGCTTCGTCCAAAACGGTAATGTACATTGTTATTTTGGCTTTTTATGCTTTTTTTATGCTGACTCTTGGAAGTTTCTTACTGAAAAAGGAACTCAAATGAAAATATTTTGGGCTGTTGTGGGCAAAGAGTTACTCAGTTTCATACGTTCATGGCAGTTGGTTTTTGTTGTCCTTTATGCCTTTAGTTTTGAAGTCTATATTGCAGGCAGTGGTATTGAGCTTAAACCCCGCAATATTGCCGTTGGGTATGTAGATAGTAGTGGAGGAGGGCTGAGTCAGAAGTTCTTGAGTTACTTCCATGCACCAGAATTTTTAAAACCCATTTTCTTTGAGTCACAAGAAAAACTCTCCCAAGCGGTGTTTGATAAAGAGATCATGGTAGGCTTAGTATTTGATGATACCTTTGAGCAAAATTTTCGTAAAAATCATGCGACTACTTTGCATGTTTTACTCGATGCCACGGCAGCATCACAAGCCTTTACGGCTCTAAGTTATTTGCAAAATATTGCGATTAATTTCACAGCACGTTCTTTTCCTGTGGAACTCGTGACACACAAACTCTTTAATGAAAACGCAGACAATCACACCTTTATGGCATTGACGGAATTGCTCTCGATCACAACCCTTTTATCGGTCATTTTAACCGCGGTCGTGTTTGTGAAAGAGAAAGAGGAGGGGACATGGGACATTATGCTTTTGATGCCAGTGAATGCAAAGGTTATCATTTTAGCGAAGTCTTTTTCGCAGGTAATTATCGTCATGGTTGGTATTGTTATCTCGGTGGGCTTTGTGATTTTTGGAGTGTTCAATACACCCATTAATGGCTCATTTTTTGCCTTTTTACTGCTAAGTTTTCTCTATGCTTTCACAGGAGCGGGCATTGGACTTTTCATTGCAGCGATTGCGAAAGATGTGATGCAAGTCGCCCAACTTTCCATCGTCATCATGTTACCCCTTATTTTTCTCAGCGGCGCATGGACACCCATATATGCAATGCACCCACTGTTACAGAAGTTTTCATTGATCTCTCCACTGCGTTATTACATCGAAGGAACAGAGAGTATTTTCTTTAGAGGAACACCATTTTTAGAACTTTATCCGTATTTTTTAGGGGTAACTATCGTGGGAAGTGTACTTTATGTTATTGGTTTTAGAAGAATTGGGCGGTTATTTTAATTTGATAACGCCAAACAAGCAAAGGTTTGCTTGTTTGGCTACGTTACACTCGGTTCTGAAGCTTTCCGACTATCGTTAGCAGAATGATGTGATATGTTTTACATGTAAAGATTAATGTAAGAAGTTTTTGATACCTGTGAAAATAAGTTGAGCTGAAAGTGCAGAAAGAACCAGTCCTGTGACTTTACTAAAGACAACAAGCCCCGTACGTCCAATGAGCTTTTCAATATGCCCTGAGAGATACAATAACAATCCAATGCTGAAGATTGCCACTAAAAGTGCACTTGAACCTAAAATAAGGTCTTCAAAGCCATCCATATCGGCTCCCATGACCATTAAAGCACCCACGGTTCCAGGTCCAACGGTAACAGGAATTGCCAAAGGTACAACGGCATGTTTTAAGATATCAGCTTTACAGGTAGGTTCAGCGTTGATGTCTTTTTGTACTAGGTCAACAGCGGTTAAAAAGAGTAATGCACCTGCACCAATACGAAATGCATCAAGAGTAATGCCAAAAAGTTCAAAAATATATTTTCCGAAAAAAAGAATAATAAGACAGGTGATGGAAATAGCCAAAGTCACTTTAATTGCAAGACGCTTTTTATCGCTCTCATCAATCCCTTTGGTCATCGACAAAAAGATAGTCGTGACAAAAAATGGTGTCATAATGAAAAAGAATTTGACATAAATCGCAAAAAAAGTAGAGAGGTGAATCATGCATGCTCCTTAAAAAGAGTTGGCATTATAGCACTTTTTCAGTTCCTCTTTGGCAGAATAGGGTCATGAAAAAAGAGATCCTTTACCTAACCGAATACTTAGCCAAAAGTGAAAATGAGCAAGAGCGAACTTTTTATGCACTCTTGATTCAAACCCTTGCCGACTTAGAGGTGTACTCGCCTACTAAATTTACACAAGCGCAGATTGGCTCTTTGATGTCACGACAGGGATTAAACATTCCTTCTAGTTGTAAAGAGGGCATTCAAGCACTTGATTCTCTGTTTGAATCCATCATACCAAAGCCACTTCAAGAGGCGAAAAAAACTCTTTTTATGACCCTTCTCAATGTTAACTTTCCTAAAAAGAAAGGCTTTTTGAGTGTCTCTTTAGACCTTTTTCTCTCGCAACTTGAACCCGTTGAAAAAAGCATCTATGAGAATTTTTTAGCCTATGTTTCTGGACTCAACCGTGCTCTTGCACTCTTTTTTATCTTAGGTAAAGAAGATACTCAAAACTTTACGCCTGAGCGTTTAGTCGCTTTTGGAGAGTCTTTACATGGTAAACTTTTAGAGTTTTTATTTAACGAAGAAGAGACGGCACTTTTAAGTCAAGGTCTTAAAGAATTACTGGGTGTTTACCTCAGTTTATATGGCAAATACCTTTACATGTAAAGCAAAACGGTCAATTTTAGTCTTTCGTTTACGTTATAATTGTCATTATAAATTATAAAGGTATAGAAAATGAATGAAGAAAAAAAAGAGCTCAGTTGCGCTGAATGTGGAACATTGAATTGCCATAAACATGATAGCCGATATCCAAAGTTTTGTTTAACGACCAATGTTGATGAGCAGATGCTGGAAGAATCTCTTGCCTGTTATAAAGAAGAAGAGGGAATGGATCGCAAAATTGCATTGGCGGCAGCAGATATTGAAGGCAAATACTATGGGCAATTGACGCGTGTTGAAGAAATATTAGCTTTTGCAAGGCGTATTGATGCAAAGAAAATTGGTATTGCATCCTGTGTTGGCTTGGCAGCCGAGTCTAAAATCTTTGCTGAGATTCTTAAGGTGAATGGATTTGATGTTTTTATGGCAATTTGTAAAGTAGGTTCCCGCGATAAATGTGATATTGGACTTACTGAAGAACAAAAAATTCGCCCCAATACGTTTGAGCCGATGTGCAATCCTGTTCTACAAGCCAAATATCTTAATAAAGCAAAGACAGATATTAATGTTATCATGGGGCTATGTGTAGGGCATGATTCATTGTTTATAAAATATGCAAAAGCTACCACAACGTATCTTGTAGTCAAAGATCGAGTTTTAGGGCACAACCCTATCGCTGCACTGCATTTAACGCAGACGTATTATAAAAAACTTTTAACACCTAAAGTGTATTAATTGGTTATACACTATTCATAGTGAGAGCATTGAAAGGCGGAAAATACAAAATGTATTTTTGGATAATGATGATATTTTTCGTACCATTTTCTCTTTTAGGTGTTGAACTATCGTTGGATGAAAATAACTATCTTAAAAATTTAGGTACTGTTAATGTCTGTGTCGATCCCGATTGGGAACCCTTTGAGATGATAGATCAAAAAGGGAATTATACAGGTATTGGAGCTGATCTTTTGCATTTAGTTGCGCAACGTGTTGGGCTTAAGATCACTATCGTACATACAAAAGATTGGGACGAGAGTATTGCTTATTCAAAAGCAGGTAAATGTCAAATGATTAGTTTTCTCAATCAAACGCCTTATCGAGATAGATGGCTTTTGTTTACAAAACCACATTTTAGTGATCCTAACGTGTTTATTACACGTGAAGAGCACGCTTTTATTGGTGATCCGCATGATTTGATCAATGAAAGTATTGTGTTCCCAACAGGCACAGCAATGGAAGAGCTTGTACGCACAGAGTATCCAAATCTCAACATTATCACCACACACTCTGAGATGGAAGCTTTTCAACTGGTCTCCAACAAAAAAGCAGATATTGCAATGCGCTCACTCATTGTTGCGGCATATACACTGAAAAAAGAAGGAATGTTTAATCTGAAAATTGCAGGGCAATTACCTGATTATATCAATAAAATGCGTATGGGAGTCATACAAAGTGAACCGATGCTTCGGGACATTTTAGATAAAGGTATTGCAACAATTAGTGCTGAAGATCGAGCGAATATCGTCAATAAGTATGTTGCAATTCAAGCTCAAACCGTTTACGATTATAGTTTACTTTTCAAAATTATTTTTGGGTTTATGGTATTAGGTCTATTGTTTTTATGGCGCTACTATGAGCTCAAAAAATATACTAAAGAGTTAGTGTACCTTTCAGAAACAGATATTCTTACCAAAATGTATAATCGTATGAAGATCGAAAAAGAGTTAGTTATGCATGTTGAACGTGCTAAAGCCATGAAGTATCCTTTTTCTATATTATTGATTGATTTTGATTTTTTTAAGAGTATCAATGACACTTTTGGTCATCCTATTGGTGACAAGGTTTTGATCGAAATGGCAGACCTTATTAAGAAAAGTATTCGCTCTGATGATAAGATTGGACGCTGGGGCGGAGAAGAGTTTTTAGTGCTTTGTCCACAAAGTAACGAAGATGAAGCTTTAAATATTGCTAGACGTATTCAAATGGCAATTCATACAGGTATTTTTTCGACCCATGAACATCATACGGTCAGCGTCGGTATACGAACATTAACAGATAAAGATACGCCTTATTCGCTAATATCACATGCTGATGATGCATTGTATGAAGCAAAAAATACAGGTCGTGATACGATTTGCTGTTCTTCTTCACCGTCTATTTAAATAAAATACTTCCTAAACGAATCATGTTAGAACCGCAAGCAATCGCTAATTCAAAATCTCCACTCATACCCATTGAACAATATTTTGCACCATGATTTTGTAAAGATTCAAAGATTTTATGTGTGGTTTCAAAGCTCTTTTGAACAATAGAAGACTCTTCAGTATGTGCTCCAATACTCATGACACCTTTAAGCTGAAGGTGTTTACATGTAAGGCTTATTTGTTCATACACTTCGATTGCCTGTTCAGGTAGAACGCCCGCTTTTTGTTCTTCATACGCACTATTAATCTGAAGCAGAACGTTCATAGTTTTATTCTTTACATGTAAACGTTTGTCGATCTCTTGAGCAAGTTCTAAAGAGCTTAACGAGTGCATTAATGAAGGCTCTAAATCGATGAGCTGATTGATCTTATTGGTTTGCAAACGCCCGATAAAATGCCATTCAAGTGGGAGGTGTGCAAGTGCATGAACTTTGTCACTCATATCTTGAATTTTATTTTCACCAAAACAACGTTGACCTGCATGGTACATCGCTTCAATCATGGAAGGATCAGCGCTTTTACTTGCTGCAACGATTTTGACAATCAGGTGTTGATCGACACTCAAACGCGCTTTTTCAACGCGTGTGAGAATATCATCCAAAGTATTTACAAAATTTTTAGTTTCCATTGGTTAGCCTGTAAATATCATTAAAAATACTGAGAGCCATAAGACTAAGTAAAAAGACCCATCCCATGGATGTCATTGCGGTTAACACACGTTCGCTCGGTGCTTTTTTGGTCAGCATTTCGTAGGCATTAAACATAATATGTCCACCATCAAGAGCAGGAATCGGTAAGAGGTTAAGAACACCAAGGTTCACAGAAATAAGTGCTGTTAAAGCAAAAAGTGCCACAAGACCAGCAGCGCTCGCTTCGGAGGTAACTTGAACAATAGAAATAATCCCACCTAATTCTTTAGGCGAAACAACTCCTTCCACAAGTTTTTGAAGACTGGTTAAAATGAGTGTGGTTGCCTTCATAGTTTGTTCATAAGCAAATCCTGGAAGTTCACTGGCACTATAAACCATTTCAATGGTCTTGCCACTTGGAAGAACACCAATCATTTTCTTCTGTTTTGTCTCACCAAACATATTTTTATATTCACTAATTTTAGGCGTCAAAATAATTGTTTGTACACTGCCTGCTCGCTCAACTTTCATGTGCATAGAACCACTATTTTTCTGAATGAGCATACTCACTTCATCCCATGTTTCAATAAGTTCATTATTAATCATGACAATGCGGTCATTTTCTTGGAGACCTGCCTCTAAAGCAGGGGAGTTTGGGCTAATCTTACCAATAATCGGGGCAAATTTTGTCACTCCCATCGTACCTACTGCAATAAAAAGTAAAAAAGCAAGTAAGAAGTTCGCAAATGGACCTGCAAAAAGGATAATAATGCGTTTCCATGGTGATTTGGTCGTATAACTATCGGTATCATAACTGACTTTTGTTGGATCACGATCGTCTTGCCCCTTCATCTGTACATAGCCACCCAGAGGAATAAGGCTCAGACAATACTCAGTATTACCGACAATTTTTGAAAAGATTTTTTTCCCAAAACCGATGCTAAAAACTTCAACGTGAACACCAAAAAAACGTGCAGCAAGAAAATGCCCTAATTCATGAAAAAAAATAAGAAATGAGAGAACCAATATGGAGGTTAGTGTACCCATCAATGACTCTCTTTTTTAGTATAACCGATGATATATTCATATCCAGAGTACAACGTAAGTCCAACAGCAACCCACAAAAGTAACTCTGCGTAAGGCCAATTCATCATTAAAAAACCGATAGCAATCATCTGAAAAACAGTTTTGACTTTACCAGCCATACTCGCAGCAATATTTTTACCTTCACCCATTGCCGCAACACGAAGTCCTGTAATAAAAAATTCACGTGTTAGGATGAGAAAAATTGCCCAAGGATTAGCACGGTCAATCATCATAAGCCCTAAAAATGCCGCTAATGTAAGCATTTTATCGGCGAGGGGATCCAGAATAGCACCCAGTTGAGTTTTTTGATTCCAGTTGCGTGCAATGTAGCCATCAAAAAAATCCGTTGCACTTGCAATAACGAAAATAAGTGCGGCAAAATAATCCAACCAACTTACATGTAAACCTCTAAACAAGGGTAAATCACGATTGACTAAAAGGATAAACATCAGTGGTGCTAAGCCAATACGCATAGAGGCTAGAAGGTTTGGAAGATTCATCATTTAAACGTTGTACCACCATCAATCAGCATTGTATGCCCTGTAATCCACGATGCTTTATCTGAACAAAGAAATAAACATGCTCCAGCTAAGTCTTGTGGTTGCCCCATACGACCTAAAGGTGAAAGTTTAGCGGTGATATCACGAACCTCTTCATAGTTTGTAAAAGCTCTTAGGGCATCGGTTTCAATAGGCCCACCACTCACGGCATTGACGCGAATACCTTTACAACCAAGTTCTGCTGCGGCATAACGAACCATCGTTTCAACAGCCGCTTTTGCCGTGCCATGACCTGCATAGTTTTCAATATAAACCAAGTTACCCGTAGAAGAAAGAGAAATAATACTTCCTCCTCCTACTTTTTCCATACGTTTAGCTGATTCTTGAGCACCCACGACAAAAGCATTGACGGTTGCCGTAAAGATATTGTTGATACCACGAGGTTTAAGTTTCATAAACTTGGTGTATCCACCAACCACTGGACGGCCAGAGATGATCGCGTTAGAGATAAAAAAATCTACACGATCAAAATCTTTGTCGATCTCTAAAAAAAGATCTTTGTAGGTCTCTGGTTCTAAAATATTGAGAGGATATGCTTTGGCTTTAATACCAAATTTTTCTTCTAAGTCTTTCACTTGTTCTTGTGCTAACGCTTCATTTGAATTGTACGTAAATGCAATATTCACACCTGCTTGGGCAAATTCATGAACAATGGCTTGACCGATACCTCTGGTACCGCCGCTAATGACAAGTGTTTTTCCCTTCATTAAAATCCTTTAATCGTATATTTTTTAAGTGTATTTTCAATGCGTTTCATATTGTCATTACTTGGGGCACACAGTGGTAAACGATATTCCAGTGTTTCAAGTAAACCAGCAATATACATTGCCGCTTTGATAGGAATTGGATTACTTTCACAGAAAAGTGTTTTATTAATTTCATACAGTGAGTCATTAATGGCTTTAGCCCCATGAAAATCACCTTTGAGTGCTAAGTGTGTAAGCTCTGCAATTTGGTCAGGTAAAATATTTGATGTGACGGAAATGACACCTGAACCTCCATTGGAAAGGATAGGGTAGTTAATAGCATCTTCACCACTAAAGACAGAGAGTTTTGGCTGATGTGCAAGCAAATCTACACAGCGATCAATCGAACCGGTTGCTTCTTTAACGCCAAAGATATTTGGGCATGCTTCGAAGAGTCTAAAGATAGTATCGGGGAGCAAGTCACAGCCTGTACGTCCTGGAACATTATACAAAAGCACAGGAATATCAACAGAACCTGCAATTGCTTTATAGTGTTGAAAAAGACCCTCTTGCGTTGGTTTGTTATAGTAGGGAGTAACAGAAAGAATGGCATGCGCTCCATGTGCTTGTGCAAATTTCGCTAAACCAATCGCTTCATGGGTTGCATTACTTCCAGCACCTGCAAGGACTTTAACATCGCTATTTGCACAGACGTCAACGGCAATTTCAATACAACGTCGGTGTTCATCATGATCCAGTGTTGCACTTTCACCTGTTGTTCCAACCGGTACAACAACATCTATACCATTTTTAATCTGTCTTTCTATCAGTTTTGCATATTGAACTTCATCGAGTTTTCCATTTTTAAAGGGTGTGATAAGAGCGGTCATCGCTCCTTGTAACGCCTGTTGCATTTTAATAATCCTTTCTTAATATAACTGTGGTAGATGATTGTGGAACTAAATATTTATTGACAACTTTAATTATATCTTCTTTTTTGAGCTTGTTAATCCCCTCTTCATAGTTCAAAAGAGGTGTAATGTCACCTTTTGCAAAATAGGAACCAAAAAGGGTTGCAAGATCGCTAGAACTTTCTAAATTATGAATAAAATCAGCTTTTGTATTG
The DNA here is from genome assembly GCF_002309535.1 of Sulfurospirillum diekertiae. Classification (GTDB taxonomy): domain Bacteria; phylum Campylobacterota; class Campylobacteria; order Campylobacterales; family Sulfurospirillaceae; genus Sulfurospirillum; species Sulfurospirillum diekertiae. Next base: position 1,387,806 of record NZ_CP023275.1, read on the forward strand.
ATCTTAATCTTTTCAATATCTTTATCACTGACATCGTCTTTTTTAAGGCTATCAATAATTTTGAGTATTTCAGTTTCAACACTTTCTGCTTTTACACCTGGATTACAGACCGCTAAAAATAAAAAGACAGAGGGATCTTTTGCTTCCATTGCATAGCCATAGATTTGATTGACCAGTTTCTTTTCATCTACTAAAATACGGTGTAGCTTGCTACTTTTTCCACTGCTTAAAAGCTCACTTAAAGCAGAAAGTGCCACTTGGTCTTCGTGTAGAAAATTTGGAATTTTATAGGCAATAGCCACCATTTCAACTTCACTCTCTTTTTTAATAAAAAGACGTTTTGCACCATCTTGTTGTGGTTCAACTTGATGATGTACCTTTGGAAGAGGCGTAGAATTTTTAATGTCACCAAAATATTTTGTAACATTTTTGAAAACATCTTCGGGTTCAATGTCACCCGCAACCACAACAATGGCATTTGAAGGTTGATAGTATTTTGAGTGAAAACTACGAATATCTTCAATGCTCCAATTTTTTATATCATCTATAAAACCAATGGGTGTCCAATGGTATGGATGGTAGGTAAAGGCATTATTGAAAAGTCTAAAGTAGAGATAACCAATGGGTGAATTATCCGTTCTCCATAGCCTCTCTTCTAGAACAACATTACGTTCTGGTTGAAATTCTTCATCAGTGAGTTTAAGATTTTGCATCAGTTCTGCAAAAAGCTCCAATGATTTTGGTAAATTTTTGGATGAACTTTTGATGAAGTAATGCGTGTAATCAAAACCTGTTGATGCGTTATTCACGCCACCAAAGCCTTTAACAATTTCATCAAATTCACCGGTCTTAAGGTTCTTAGTCGATTTAAAATTAAGGTGTTCAAGCATGTGGGCTATACCACTTTTACCCATAATCTCATTGCCGCTACCGACTTTATAAAAAATATCTGTCGTAATAACATCGCTTTTATTATGCATGGGAATGACAACAATTTGAAGTCCATTCTCCAATGTTTTAGTAAAGTGCTCAGGTAGAGAGTTAGCCATTAATGCTCCTAAAAATAGTAAAAATAGTAGTATCTGTTTCATTGTTTATCATCTCCTATCGCTTCCTATAACTTCACTAATATGATTAAATCCATCTTTTTCCATGCGCTCCAAAATACCAAGATTGATTGCACGGTTAAGAGAAGGTCCTTTAAAAATGAATGCCGAATAAATTTGAATCAAACTTGCTCCCGCTTTCAGTCTTCGGTAGGCTTCATCCGCTGAATCAATACCCCCAACTGAAATGAGTGTCGTTTTGCCAAAAAACTCTTTCGCGAGAGCTTCAAACATGACAAAACTTTTTTCTGTTAGCACTTTGCCGCTCAGACCACCAAAGTCTCTTGCATTGGGAATCAAAGAATAGTCAACGGTTGTGTTGGTTGCTACGATTCCCGCAGCTCCATTTTCAAGGGCCGTTGAGCTTACATGTAAAGCATCATTGATCTCAAGATCGGGTGCAATTTTAAGAAGTACCGGTTTTAAGGTTAACTCTTTTGCCATCACAAAAAGATCTTTAATAAATTGCTCATTCTGCAAATCTCGAAGACCTGGAGTATTCGGAGAAGAGATATTGATGACCAAATAATCGCTTAAATCTTTAAAGCGTTTAATTAACTTTTCGTAGTCTTTGAGTGCATTTTCAACCGTAGTCGTTTTGTTTTTTCCTATATTGGCACCTAAAGGTGTTGCAAAGGGGTAAAGTGACTCTAAGCGCGTGCCGACTTTATACATACCTTCATTATTAAAACCCATTGCATTTTGAATAGATTCTTGTTCTACATAGCGAAAAAGTCTTGGTTTGGCATTACCACTTTGAGGCTCAGGTGTAATCGTACCATACTCAATATGACCAAATCCAAGGGCTGTGAGCATTTGAATCATCGTTGCATTTTTATCAAAACCTGCACCAAGACCCAAAGGATTTAAAAATGTTTTACCAAAAATAGTTTGTTCCAAACGTTTATCATGAATAAAAAAATGCTCAGCCAATGGTGAAAGAATAAAAGGAGCATAGTTAGCACCATTCTTAAAGAAAAATTCTGCAATGTGGTGAGCATTCTCTGGAGAGAAGTTAAACATGAATTTTTTCATCAGACCATAATAATCAAACATCTTTTATTTCCTTCAATATAAAGTACGCGATTATACTCCACTAAAGATAAAAGATGGTTGATTTTAGCCCTTTTTTAGTGCTGCAAACCTTTGAGTTTAAGATACTCTTTGGAGTTAGCCAACAGCTCTTCATCGCTTCCAATGGCGCAAATTTTACCATGTTTAAGAAGCGCAATCTTATCTGCTTTTTTGATGGTACTGAGGCGATGGGCAATGACAAAAGTGATTTTATCTTTGATAAGATTTTCAATCGCCTCAGTAATTTTTTGCTCACTTTGAGAATCAAGTGCCGAGGTTGCTTCATCTAAAATAAGCACTTGTGGATTGGTATAAATCGCACGCGCAATGGCAATACGTTGTCTCTGTCCTCCTGAAAGGTTCGTTCCAAACTCATCTAAATGGGTATGAATACCTTCTGGAAGATTTTGAATAAATTCGTAGGCATTTGCTTTTTTCAACGCGTCAATAACATTATTTTCATTGATTTCTTTACCATAAGCAACATTGGCAGCAACACTATCATGAAAAATATAAACACGCTGTGTTACCATCGCAATATTGTGACGTAAATCGTGAAGATCAAAAGATTTCAGATTAGTACCATTGATACAAACATCACCCGTTGTAGGATCATAAAAACGCATCAGTATATTCATTAAAGAGCTTTTTCCTCCACCACTATCGCCAATGAGGGCTATCATTTCACCTGCTTTTGCTTCAAGACTCACATCTTGTAAAGCTTCTTTTTCGCCATAAAAGAGAGAAACGTGATTAAAAGAAATCGTATCAATTTTAGAAGGTAACATTTCTGTTCCAACGGGGATAGATGAACGTTGATCCAGCAAAAAGAAAATGCGCTCACTGGCAACCAATGCGTCTTGCATTTTATTATAAAGTCCTGAAATTCTTTTAATAGGCGTATAAAGCATAAAAAGAGCTGTTAAAAAAGAGAAAAATGCACCAACACTCATACCCCCTTCAATCACCTCTTTACCACCGACTAAAATCACTACGGCAACACCAATAGAACCTAATGTTTCCATAACAGGACTGACAAGTTCATTGACTTTAACCGATTTCATTGTCAGTTTGAAGTAACGCTCATTATCTTTTTTGAAAAGTTCGTGCTCGTATGTTTGTGCATTATTGGCTTGAATAATCTCAATATTGTTGAAAATTTCACTGAGTTTTGCCGTAATATCCGAAACTTTTTCTTGCGATTGTCGTGAGACTTTTTTCATTTTTTTGGAAAGTACACTCAAAGGATAGATCGCTAAAGGCATAATAATGAGCGAATAAAAAGCAAGTTCAGGGCTTTGATAGATGACAACCCCCACTAAGCCAAAAATAGTCAGTGTTTGGCTTAGAAATTCAGGAATGAGATTGGAGACAACGGTTCTAACGCGCTCTACATCATTCGTATTACGGCTGATAAGTTCACCCGTTCGGTACTCATGAAAAAAAGAGAGGTCGAGTTTTAAAAGATTTTCCAAAATTATGTCACGAAAGCGTTTGATAATATCTTGCCCAATATAGGCGGTGTAGTATGCTTGTGTATAACGTCCTGCTTCTTTAAGTGCGTAAACAGCAATAATCGCATAGGGTAAAAGTTCAAGCATCTCTTTATCTTTGGCGATAAAAATTTCATCCAAAAGAGGCTTGACAAGATACGCTGAATAGGCAGTCCCCCACTTGAGAGAAGCATTCCAAAAATCGCTAAGAGAAAATAGGGAATATAGTCCTTAAAAAAAGGAGAAAAACGGGCTAATACGCCTTTAATACCGAGCATCTAGTTCACCTTTTCCCACTGTGTACCCGTTGTGGTATCCATAAGTTGTATCTGCTTGGTTTCGAGGAGGGTGCGAATTTCATCGGCTCTCATAAAATCTTTGGCTTTTTTGGCAACGGTGCGCTCTTCAATCAATGTTTCAATTTCCGCTTTTTCAGCATCACCGACACCAATTTGAAAGTATGTATAAGGATTATAAAGCCCAATACCTAATAGTAATTCAATCCATTGTAAATTGGCATGCGTTGTGGCTTTGAGTGCTTTATCTTTCGGGTTAAGATCGAGCATTTCATTGGCTGAAGTGATCATCTCATCCAAACTTGCAAGGGCTTTAGAGATATTGAGATCATCACTTAGTGCTTCCAGCATAGCCTCTTTAAACGGAACGGAGACTTCACTGACTGTATTTTCAAAAACTCTTTTTTTCAAACGATAAAGTTTATCAAGACGTTTTTTAGTGGTTACAAGGTCTTCTTCTGAAAAATTGAAATTTGCACGATAATGCGTTGCTAAAAGGTAAAAACGAAGTACTTCTCCACTATAAATCGCAAGCGCATCTTTTAAGAAAAAGCTATTTCCGAGTGACTTACTCATTTTCTCACCGCTAATAGTGACAAAACCATTGTGCATCCAGTATTTAGCAAGCTCTTGATCGCTTTTGCATCTGGTTTGCGCCGCTTCATTTTCATGGTGTGGAAAAAGAAGATCTGCACCTCCCGCATGAATGTCGATCTGAAAATCGCCACTGCTCGCAAGATGTTTTTCAATCATTGCCGAACACTCAATGTGCCAACCCGGTCGCCCCACACCAAAAGGGGCCGGATAGCTTGGCTCATTGGCTTTTGAGAATTTCCATAATGCAAAATCTTTTTGATCTTTTTTCTCTTCTTTTTGCTCAACGCGTGATTGACTCGCATCTTCTTCAATGATACGGTGACTTAAAGAGAGGTATTTGCTATCTTTAGCCGTATCAAAATAGATACCGTCGCTGGTCGCATAAGCGACTTTTTTGCGAAGCATCTCATCCACAAACGAAATGATTTCCGACACCGTCTCTGTCGCCTTTGGTTCAATGTCAGCATCGTTTACATGTAAAGCGTGCATTTCATTTTTGTAGCGTTCAATGTAAAACGAAGTGATCTGCTCAAGTGACTTTCCACTTTCTCTCATTTTATTAATAATTTTATCATCAATATCTGTAAAATTTTTCACAAAGGTGACATGATAACCAAGGGCAATAAATACGCGACGTAAAAGATCAAAAGCAATGGCACTTCTGGCGTGTCCTAAATGAGCATCATCGTATACGGTTGGACCGCAAACATAAATTTTAACTTCATTCTTTTGAATAGGAATAAACGGTACTTTTTTCTTCTGTACCGAATCATAAATAAACATGCATAAGTTCCTTTACATAGTGTAATACACCCCATTCCACAATAAGGAGTATGACTAAAATGATTGATTTTTTACTATATAGTATAGCAAAAAACTTTCCTAGCCCAAATGAGCGAAGGGTAAAAAAGAGCAAAACAAACGCCGAAAGGGATCCTGCAAGGGCAAGGCCTGCTGCGCCCATAGGTTTGATAAGACTAAAGGAGAAGATAAGGTTAGCAATGAGCGAATACATAGCAATAATGGCAGCTTCTTTTTGTCTCATCCCTGCATAAAGCCAAAGGGAGAAAAGTTTTGCTAAACCAAAAGGGATCAGACCTATCATATACATTGCTAAGACAAAACCTGTGTTGGCTGTATCTTGAGTCGAAAAAGAACCATGTTGAAACAGCAATTTGACAATTTCTTCACTAAGGATAAAACCACCCAGTGTTGATGTTGTGAGTAAAAATGCTAAAATCCAAAAGCCTTGAGAGAGTAAATTCGAAGCTTCTTCTTCTTTATTGGCTTTGATGAGTCGACTAATTTTTGGAAAAATTCCTGTGGTAAGTGCTATGGCAAAAAGAGCCAGTGGAAGTTGAAAAATACGGTTTCCATAGTAGAGATAACTAATACTACCCGTCACTAAAAAGCTTGCCAGTGTTGTATCAACAAAAGAGACGATTTGCGGTGTTGAATTTCCAATAACAGAGTGCCAAAAAGAGCGATTAAAGTTTTTATTGCTCTCTTCAAGCGCCGCATCTCTCTTGTGACGATACTTAAAACCCAGTGCTAAAAATTTAAAAAAACGCTCTTTCTTAAGCGCAAAAAGATGGGCAATCACTTGCAATACTCCACCGACCAAAACACCATAGCTTAAAGCATAAACAATCGTTTTACGATCATAGCCTTGAAATAAAAGCAGAGCCCCTATCATACCAATATTCAAAAGTGCTGTTGAAAAAGCGGAAACAGCAAAATGGTGTTTGTACTGGAGAAGGGAGCCAAAAAGGGTGACACAAAAGATGAGAGGTAAATAGTAAAAATTAATAGCAACAAAAGGCGCAGAGAGTGCCACCGTTTCATCATCAAAGCCAAAAGCAATTATTTTGGCAAAAGATTCGCTAAAAAGCGTAACAATCAATGAAAAAATAATAAGAAAAAGTAAAAAGCGTGAGAAAATGGTATAGGTAAAAAGTGCCTTACGCGATGTTTTAATGAAACTTGGAATAAAGCTCTGTGTAAAAGCGCCCTCCGCAAAAATACGGCGGAAAAGATTAGGAAATTTAAACGCCACGAAGAAGATATCGCTATAGATATTTGCGCCTAAAATTGAAGCACTCAGTATATCGCGAATAAAGCCAAATATACGTGAGACAAGGGTTCCAATACTGTTTGTAAAAAATGATTTAATAAGCATTGCGTATCTTATCAAAAAATGGTTTAAACAATATTTTTATCTATTTTTCGCTAAGATTTCCTAATATTATATGCAACATTTGTCGATATTAAAGCAAAATTGAGAGTTTATTCAAAAAACAGAGGTGCACATTGGGGCTATTTGATAAGATTAAAGGTCATAATACAGATGCGGGTACGCAAAGTGATGGTGATGTATCTGAATTTAAATCTATCGTTATAGACACTATCAATGTCATCAAAGAACTTAAAAATGTTGCTATTGCAAGTCATGTGAAGCCTACTGAGCTCTCTTTTAAACTTCTACGTACAACAACGTATTACAGCGATGAAAAGAGTGAAAATAATGAGATGAATGAAGAAGAGTTAAAACTTTTATTGGATGATAGCTTTTTACTCAACCCCAATCTCAAATTGACACAACATTATCGTGTTGAAATATATAAAATTGCCGATCAAGAAGAAGATCATACGATTCTTCCTGATATAACACTCAGTGGTAATAAAACTTTAACTAAGATTATTGCAATGGTTGCGAAAAGCCATGATGTCAAATATACCTCAAAACTTGAAGAGAAAATAATTGAAGATATTCAAATCAAAAAGATTAAAGCAGGCATCTTGGTAGGTATTCGTGATCAAAATATGTATAAAGAAGTTAAAAAAATTGTAGCTAATATTCGCGTGAATGGAATTATCGATCAAAATCAGACCTTTGTTGTCTGTCAAGGTGTGGATGAAGTACCTTCCATCAATGATGATCTTATCTATCACTATAAGAAAAAAATCAATGCTAAAAGCACCGATGGCAAAATTGATTATTCTAAACGAGGATACGTACTCGCTGTTGATAAAGATGAATGTATTATTGAATATATTAAACCGCAACTTGGAACTCCTGGACGTAACTGTAGAGGAGCATTTTTACCTGTAAAAGAACCTCGTAAGTCGAATGATACACCTATTGCTATTACGGCCAATCTCGCTAAAAAAGAGAGCGATACGAGTATCAAATATATTGCAAATCGCGGTGGCTATGTAAACTTTGACAAAGGCACTTATGATATCCAAGATCAGATGGAAATTAACGAAATAAGCTTCAGATCGACAGGTTCTATTGATGCAAGTTTGGGTTCAAACATTAAAATTAATATCAAAGAAAGTGATATTTTAAAAGATGCCATAGGCGCTGGTATGAGTGTTGAGACTTCCGAAGTACATGTTCAAGGTAACATTGGAAGTGGTGCTAAAATTAAAGCAAAGATTGCTGAAATTGGCGGACAAACACATCAGAGTGCTTATATTGAGGCAGATAAAATCATTATTTCAGTCCATCGTGGTGAAGCGAATGGTCAAGACATTGAAATTGATCGTCTGGAAGGTGGAAAAGTCATTGGGAATACCGTCCATGTTAAACAGATGATTGGTGGCGAAATTATTGCCAATAGCGTTAAAATAGACAATCTTCTTTCCAATGCAAAAATAACAGCGTGCGATCTTATCGAAATAACCGAACTTAAAGGCAACAACAATAAACTTATTATTGATCCAAGTGTCACAAAAGAGTTCAATGAAATGATTGATACAATTAATATTAAGATCGAAAAGCTTGAAGAAGAGCTCAAAGCATATCCTAGACAACTCAGTTCAAAAAAAGAGTTTATCGATAAAAATAAACCCATGGCTGAGATGGTTAAAGATAAGATTATGGAGCTTAAGCGTAATGGTGTCGAACCGCCTATGACACTTTTTGCAAAGATTAAAGATTTTCAAGAAAAAGTGATTGATTATAATACGTTTTTGCAGACCTTTAAAGATAAAAAAGAGGAGTTGCAAGAATATCGTAAAGAGCTCAATCAAGTCCAAAATAAAGTGTTCTCAGCAAAAATTATTAACCATTCTGCTTGGAAAGAGTTTAATGAAATACGATTTAGACTTATTTCTCCACCTAAAGATATAACCTACAATCCAAAAGAGCATGAAATTGTACGTGAAATTACGCTCAAAGATATGGGCAATGGCGAACATAGAGTAATGCGTTCCGCGGAGTATAGCAGCAAATGATAGTTGGTATTGAAGGAAAAGTTGTTAAAAAAGAGGTGACGTTTGTCCATATTAAAACAACTGCTGGTCTGACGTATAAAGTGTTTGTTTCATTATCGTGTCTTGGAAAAATTAGCAGTGAAATAATCTCTTTACATGTAAGCCAAATTATCAGAGAAGATCAGCACAGTTTGTATGGTTTTATCGACGAAAATGAGAAAAAAGTATTTGACACGCTTATTAAACTCAATGGCATTGGTCCTTCAACGGCTTTAGCGGTTTGTTCAACGCTCAGTCCCGATGATTTTGCACAAGCTTTAGTGAGTCAAAATGTTCAAGCTTTTCAAAAAGTTCCTGGTATTGGACCCAAGAGTGCCAAACGTATTTTAGTGGAACTGAGTGATTTTTCATTGCAACTTAGTGCTGATGAGCATAGCTCTAACAGTATGATAGAAGCCTCTTTGGCCCTTGAAAGTCTTGGATTTAAAAAAGAAATGATTAAAAAAGTATTGAGTACCTGTCAAGGCGTAGATACTCAAACACTCATTAAAGAAGCTCTTAGAAAGCTTAGTTAAATAAAGGATGAAAATGACTGTAGCCGTTTTGTTTGGCGCCCAAAGTTTTGAACATGAGATTAGCGTGGTGAGTGCCATTGCTCTTAAAAAAGTGCTGAAAAGTGACATTGTTTATATTTTTTGTGATTATTACCGTAATTTTTACTTGATTCCTACCGATAAAATTACGTCAAAACGTTTTAGCAGTGGAGAATATAAAAAAGATAAACCACTCTATCTTAAGCAAGGTGGTTTTTACGCTAAAAAAATGTTGGGTGAAGAAAAAGTGACGTTTGATGTCATGATTAACCTTGTGCATGGTATGGATGGGGAAGATGGAAAGCTCAGTTCTATGCTTGATTTTTTTAGTGTACCTTACATTGGACCACGGATTGAAGGTAGTTGCATCAGCTATAACAAACTTTTTACAAAGCTTTACGCCAAGGAAGTGGGCGTTAATGTTTTAGACTACCAAGTGCTTCGTAAAGGAAGTAACGAACCGATTAAAATTGCTTATCCCTTTATCGTAAAGCCTTTACGCCTAGGAAGTTCCATTGGCATAGGGATTGTTAAAGAAGAAAAAGAGCTTGCATACGCACTTGATGTTGCTTTTGAATTTGATGATAGTATCCTCATAGAGCCATTCATCAGTGGTGTAAAAGAATACAATCTTGCAGGTTGTAAGACTGATATGTTTCACTTTTCTATTATCGAAGAACCACAAAAAGAAGAGTTTTTAGATTTCGATAAAAAATATTTAGATTTTTCGCGTACAAAGAGAGTGAATGAGGCTACGCTAGATATCAAAGCAGAAGAGGGAATTCGTGACGCATTTATGAAACTTTACGATCCACTTTTCCTAGGGGCACTCATTCGTTGTGATTTTTTTGTAATTGATGGCATAACATATCTTAATGAAATCAACCCCATCCCTGGTAGCATGGCAAATTATCTTTTTGATGATTTTGATAAAATGATTAAGAATCTCTCAAAATGGTTGCCAAAAAGTATCACGATTCCAAAAGAGTACCGCTATATCAACTCCATTCAAGCAGCTAAAGGTAAGTAAAAGTCTTGTTTATGTAGGATATTACATAAAATTTTGCACAAAGGCTCTAATGGATGACCTATGCTAAAAACGAGATAATGACTGCAACAGACATGGTGCGCAACTTTAGTTCTGTGTTGGGTAGTATTACCAAAGGTAAAAGTAAACGTGTTGTCATCGTGAAAAATAACCGCTTTGAAGCGGTTATGATCACGGTAGATGAATACGAAAAAATGAGTGAAGCCGTTAATATTTTAGAAAAAATCTACGCCAACACGAAAAAGAAGAGTGATGGCTAAGAAAGAGATCGTATTTCAAAATACTTCTTACGAATTATCGTATGAGTTGCTCAATCAAAACCAACCTCAAACTATTCTCTTTTTGCATGGTTGGGGCAGTAATAAAGAGATTATGAAGCAAGCGTTTGGAAAGACGTTTCCTCAGTACCAGCATCTTTATCTTGATCTTCCTGGTTTTGGACACTCTTCAATTAATGATGTTATTGATACGGGAGCTTATTCCGACATTGTGCATGTCTTTTTGAAAGCTTTACATGTAAAGCCTCTCATCATCTTTGGGCACTCCTATGGCGGTAAAGTGGCAACCTTGCTGCACCCAGAAGTTTTGGTTTTACTCTCAAGTGCCGGCATTGTTATACCAAAATCGTTAAAGGTAAAGATAAAAATAGCCCTTTTTAAAATGCTTAAACCCTTTGCTCCACACTCTTTTTACCGTTTTTTTGCAACCAAAGATGTGGAAGGTATGAGCCCAACCATGTATGAAATTTTGAAAAAGGTCGTTAATGAAGATTTTAGTGAGCAGTTTCTTACATGTAAAGCAAAAGCATTTCTATTTTGGGGCAAAACGGATAGCGCAACACCGATTGCAAGTGGAGAAAAAATGCACGCTTTAATTCAAGGAAGTCACTTTTATCCACTTGAAGGAGACCATTTCTTTTTTTTAAAACAGTCAAAAATAATTGAAAAAACGCTTTTGGAGTTTGGATTTTGAGTACTTATAGATTGATTGTAACAGGACGCGTACAAGGTGTTAATTTTCGCCGATTTGTTGTTGATATAGCACAAGCATTGAATTATGTAGGATATGTCAAAAATAGTGCCGATGGTAGTGTTGAAGTTGTGATTAACTCTACTTATGAGGAAGATTTGGAATTTTTTATTAGTAAACTCTATGATGGTTCAATGTTTTCAGATGTTCAAGATGTTACCTGCCAAAAGATCGAAAATATGATCTTTGATGATTTTGAAAAGAGATAATGAGCATGGAAACAATGGTTACAAGCATCACTCACCTCTGTTTTATATTAGGGCTTAGCTACTATTTTATAACGGCAATGCAGTGGTACAGTTATAGATTAGAGCGCATTTTATTTCACTACAATCGTTATGATTGGCACGTGTTCTATTTTTTGGTTCCTTTAGCAGGGTACTACCTTCTAGATGGTTTTGTTCTTTCTTTTTTTGTTGCACTTTTTTTACTCTCTCTTTTTATATGGCAGAAGAAAATGGACAAAAAACTTGTTTGGACAGCACGAGTCAAGCGATTTTTCCTCTTTTTAGTCTTAGCCACTCTTTTTCAAGATCTTCTATGTATGGTATTGGTGACATCATGCTTGAAGCTAGGTGTCATTATTCTTTTAATGGCGGCTCAAATAGCAAGTATGTTGTATGAAAAGATGCTTTTTCTTAGCTTTAAAAAAGAGGCTCAGAAAAAATTGATGGCAAACAGTGCATTAAAAGTAGTTGCTATTACAGCGAGTTATGGTAAAACCAGTATTAAAAACTTTTTAGCGCAAATTCTCTCTACAAAACTCAATGTCTACAAAACCCCCAGAAGTGTCAATACCATAGGTGGTATTATCAAAGATATTAATGAATCGTTACCTGAACAATGTGATGTTTATATTGTTGAAGCGGGTGCTCGAGCTCGTGGAGATATTGATGAAATCGCACAACTTGTCAATCCCCACATTGCGGTGGTTGGTTGTATTGGCGAGCAACATATTGAGTACTTTAAAACATTGGAAAATATCCGCAATACCAAAATGGAACTGCTTCACTCTTTGCGACTTGAAAAAGCTTTTGTTCATGAAAGTGCTACGATTAAAGGAACAGAAACAATCATCTCTTTTGGAAGTGAACTGAGTGATATTGAAGCAAATTTAAATGGACTCTCTTTTTCTATGATGCTAGATGGAGTCAAAGAACATTTTACATGTAAACTTTTGGGTGCTTTTAATGCCATCAATATTGCAGCGGCGATTCATGTTGCACGTACACTGGGGCTCTCTATTGAAGAGATTAGGTCAGCCGTATCTCATTTAGAAGGGGTTGAACATCGTCTTCAAAAAATTGAAGCGGGTGGAAAGCTCATTATTGATGATAGTTTTAATGGTAATTTAGAAGGCATGCTAAGTTCCTATGATTTGGTTGCACAGCATCAGGGGCGTAAAGTGATTATTACTCCAGGTATTGTGGAAAGTACCGAAGAAGCCAATAAGACACTTGCCAAAAAAATTGATGATATATTTGATCTTGTCATCATTACAGGTAAAATAAACGTTACTATTTTACACGATAACATTCAGAAAGCTCAAAAAATTATCATTTCCGATAAAACGAAACTTCAAGAAACATTATCAGAACAAACATTTGCAGGAGATGTGATACTTTTCTCCAATGATGCACCAACTTTTCTCTAATAATCGTATCCTTTTTATATTCCTATTATCTGTTGTAAAGTATGATGGGCAATCAATTTAAAAGGAGTGAGATGAAAAGTAAGAGTTTGTATATCTCATCGCTTGCACCTGCTGCAGGCAGCTTGATCGTAGCGATGGGCATTATGGAACTATTAAAAGGGCGTCTTGGTAAGGTTGCTTTTTTTAGACCGGTTATTTTAGATGCGAATGAAGTTGATAAAGACATTGATTTCATGCTGGAATATTATGCCCTTAAAATGGACTATAACGCTACTTATGGTTACACTGTTCATGAAGTTGAAAGTTTAATTGCTGAAAATAAATACAATGAAGTTTTGGAAAATCTTATTGATAAATTCAAAATTTTAGAGAGCCAGTATGACTTTGTACTCATTGAAGGACTTAACCAAGCGAATTTTTCACAAACTCTTGATTTTGATATTAATCTTTCAATCGCTAAAAACTTGAGTAGCCCTTTTATCAGTGTTCTTAAAGGGAAGCAAAAAAGTGTTAAAGAGGTGTTAGATGAAATATCTATTGAGGCAGAAGCTATTAAAGGTGCTGGATGTCAGCATTTTGCGACCTTTGTCAATCGTTTAGGTGAACAAGAGGTTCAAGAGCTTAAAGAGCTCAATCGTGCCAAACCAATTCAAAATGTTCCTGTCTATTTTTTACCTGAGGTGCCAGAGCTTGACACTCCGACTGTTGCTGAGATAAAAAATAAGCTAGGTTGTTCCCATATCTATGGTGAAGAAAAAGATTTACGTAGAGTTGTCAAGCAGAGTAAAATCGCTGCAATGAAACTTGATAATTTTTTAGAATATATTGAAGATGGTGACTTGGTCATAACTTCAGGCGATAGATCCGATATTATCGTAGGATGTCTTAGTACCGTATCTTCTAATAATTATCCAAACATATCTGGCATTTTGCTGACTGCAGGGATGATGCCTCATAAATCCATTAACAAGCTTATCGCTGGATTTAAAGACCTTTCCATTCCTATTTTAAGTGTCGACAATGGTACCTTTGATACGGCTGTCAATGTCTCCAATGTTCCAGCGACCATTACACCACAAAGTGTACGAAAAATTGCATTGGCAATGGGACTTTTCTCTTCAAATGTCAATATTGAAGAAATCGAAAAAAGTATTGATACTGAATCTGCTACGAGTTCTATTACTCCGATTATGTTTGAATACGCTCTTTTTGAACGCGCAAGGAGAAATCGCAAAAAAATTCTTCTTCCTGAGAGCAATGATGAACGTATTCTTCGTGCAACGGAGATTTTACTTCGTCGTGATGTAGCTGATATTATTCTTTTAGGCGTTGAAGAAGAAGTACGTCGTAAGAGCGCAACGCTTGGACTTGATATTAGCAAAGCGACGATCATCGATCCTTTAACATCACCTCTAATGGAAGAGTTTGTCACTTCTTTCTATGAAATGCGCAAAGCAAAAGGCTTGAGCTTAGATGTTGCTCGCGATAGTATGATGATGAAAAATTATTTTGGAACGATGATGGTTTACCTAGGTTATGCTGATGGTATGGTTTCTGGTGCAATTCATACAACCCAAGAGACAATTCGTCCAGCACTGCAAATCATTAAAACCAAACCAGGCATTTCGATTGTTTCGAGTCTTTTCTTTATGTGCTTAGATACAAGAGTCTTAGTTTACGGTGATTGTGCCGTCAATCAAGATCCAAATGCTGAAGAGTTGGCACAAATTGCCATTTCTTCTGCCGATACGGCTAAGATATTTGGCATATCTCCAAAAATTGCAATGCTCTCGTATTCTACAGGTGATTCAGGTAAAGGTGAAGAGGTCGAAAAAGTGCGTTTAGCCACTAAAATTGTTAAAGAAACACGACCTGATCTTTTGGTAGAAGGGCCAATTCAATATGACGCTGCAATTGATCCTATTGTTGCTAAAACAAAATTACCAAATAGTAAAGTCGCTGGTGAAGCCACCATCTTTATTTTTCCAGACCTAAATACAGGTAACAACACCTATAAAGCCGTTCAAAGAAGTTCAGGTGCCGTTGCCATTGGTCCTGTGCTACAAGGACTTCGAAAGCCCGTTAATGATCTCAGTCGAGGTTGTTTAGTTCCCGATATTGTCAATACCGTTGCCATTACAGCTATTCAAGCACAAACCAATGATGGAGCCAATAAGTGAAAATTTTAGTCTTAAATGCGGGTAGTTCTTCTGTTAAATATCAACTTTTCAATATGGCCAATAATGAGGTTTTGGCCAGTGGCGTGATTGAACAAATTGGTGAAAAAGAGTCAATGGCTAAAATAAAATATAAAAAATCAGCCGGAGATGAGCAAAAAAGAGAAGAAAAATGCTCTATCCATGACCATGATGCAGCCTTAACATGGATGAGTGAGGCATTGATTCAATCAGGCGTTATTCACAACCTTAATGACCTTGATGGCATTGGTCATCGCGTTGTTCAAGGTGGCTCTTCATTTCAAGAGCCAGCGATGGTTGATGACTATGTGATGTCAGAAATTGAGCGTTTAATTCCACTTGGGCCATTGCATAATCCTGGGCATCTTGCGGGTATGAAGGTTTCGGTACATCAAAGCCCTAATGTTCCTCAAGTGGCTGTTTTTGACACGGCATTTCATTCAACATTACCTAATTATGCTTACATGTATGCTATTCCTTACAAATACTATGAGGAGTTACGCATTAGACGTTATGGTTTCCATGGAACTTCACACTATTACGTTACTAAAGTAGCTGCGAAGTATTTGAAACAAGATATTAATACGCTTAACGCTATTACGCTTCATCTTGGTAATGGTGCAAGTGTTGCTGCGATTGAAAACGGTCAAAGTGTTGATACATCGATGGGCTTAACACCATTAGAAGGTCTCATTATGGGAACACGAAGTGGTGACCTTGATCCGGCTATTCTTTTCTATTTAGCGCGTAAACGTGGACTTACTCTCGATGAACTGGATAAGATGCTCAACAAAGAGAGTGGATTAAAAGGTATTTGTGGGAGCAACGATATGCGTGAGATTACGCGTATGGCAGAGGAGGGTGATGAAAGAGCACAGCTTGCCTGTGACATGTTCAATTATCGCCTTAAAAAATACATTGGTTCTTATTCCGCTGTTCTTGGACGGGTAGACTGTATTATTTTTACAGGAGGTATTGGCGAAAATGCAAATGATGTTCGCCTCAAGTCTTGTGAAAAATTAGAGAATTTTGGTATTAAAATCGATCCAATCCTCAATAGCGTTCGATCAAGTGAAATTAGAACGATTAGTGCAGATGATAGCAAAGTAAAAGTTTTGGTTATCCCAACCAATGAAGAGCTTGAAATTGCAATAGAAACTTTGGAAATGATCCAAAAGCATCACTCGTAGAATATGTGTTTACATGTAAAGATTTTCTTTACATGTAAACCTCTTTTTTAGCTCAAAAGTTCTTTCGCAATTGTATTAATACGTTTACCATCAGCGACACCTTCGCATTCAGCAAGAACTCCAGACATAATCTTACCAATTTCTTTTAAACTCGTTGCCCCCGTTGCAAGAATATGCTTTTGAATGATAGCTTTAAGATTCTCATCACTGAGTTGTTGTGGTAAATAACTTTTTAAAATGGTTGCTTCTGCCAACTCTTTTTCATAAAGATCAACTCTTCCTGCATCTTTAAAAGCAGATAAGGCATCTTCACGTTGCTTGAGTGATTTTTGGATAATCTTTACAATATCAGAATCACTCAGTTCTTTACGTTCATCGACTTCAATTTGTTTAAGCGCACTCATCAAAAAACGGATGACATCACGTTTAAAAGTATCTTTGGTTTTCATCGCATCTTTTAGATCATCTTGAAGTTTTGATTTGAGTTCTGACATCTTTTTTCCTTAGAATATAATTTACTTTAGAGGCGAGTATTTTATAGTATAATAGTAAAAAATAGAATAAAATGGAGCCGTATGAGAGTTTTTACATGTAGCTTTGTAGCCGCTCTTTTTTTGGCAGGCTGCTCTGTACATCCAGCTGATCCAAAAATTAGTATGAAAGCACCTGTATACGTTGATGAAACGCCTTCCAAAGTGAACGAAGCAATGCCTTCTAATCAAGGTAGCCTTTTTGGACAAGGTGACAACCCTTTATTTGCCGATCTTAAAGCAATGCATGTGAATGATGTTGTCACTGTTACTATTACAGAAAAAACAGCACAAACATCTACTGGGAAAAAGGCTTTAACAAAACAGAGCAGTGATTCTCTTGGAGCGGGCATTACCACTGCTGCAGGTGGTGGTGTTTTAGGTACGGTATCCAAAAATTTAAATGATGTTGGTAATATTGGCTTTACAACAGGATCCAATAACTCTTTTACAGGCAATGGAAGTAATACGCGTAATGAAACCTTTAGCACGACTATTTCGGCCCGTGTCATTAAGATTTTAAATAATGGACATTACTTTATTGAGGGTAGTCGCGAATTATTGATTAATGGTGAAAAGCAAATTATTCAAGTGAGTGGTGTCATTCGACCTTATGATATTGATAAAAACAACAACATTGATTCAAAATATATTGCAGATGCAAAAATTCTTTACAAAACAGAAGGTGATATAGATCAAACAACGACCAAGCCATGGGGTGCTAAATTTATGGAAACCATTTGGCCATTTTAATGCAATTATACTAAAGGATATTTTTTGGAAAACAGTAACCCACCTAAGTTTATTGAAAGAGACAAAATTTTTAAGGCAAAAGATATTATTGTTGCGCTTAAATATTTTGGTGTCAGTTTTGATAAGCTTAAAACAAATACACCTAATCGTGCTCGTGCTATCGTTTTAGGGTATAAAGCATGGCGATTAGGATTGAATGAAACACAATTACGTTCTGTTATTGAACGTAAAATTGATGATAAAGAAATTATTGACATTCTTGAATATAAAGAAAAAAAGAGTATTCGTAGTTGGAGTATTTTTACAAAAATTAAAGAAGATGACTATAAAATTAAAGTTGAACGTTTGTGGTGTAAAAAGCTAGGGGCACTTTGTTTAATTGCAAAATTGGGGCAAAAAGAGCTCATTGCCTTAGCATCTGAAAAATTCCAAGATCAATTAGATTGCACCATTCCTAAAGAATTTTAATCATACTTTGCCTTTACATGTAAAGGCAAAGTTATATTTTTTATGATTTCACGGCTTTTGCCATATCCCACATAGGCATAAAAATACCTAGAGCCATCAAAAGTACCATTGCAGCAATAAAGCCTAGGAGAATAGGCTCAATATAACTAGCGATATTATCAATAATTTGACTAAAACGTGATTTAAAATAGAGCGTTACTTTTTCAAGCATTTTATCGAGCGTTCCACTTTGTTCGCCTGCTTGAATCATTTGGATAAGCATCCCTTCAAAAAGCCCTGTATCACGGAATGATTCCGTTAATGAAATACCTCTTTGTACGGAAATTTTAACACTGGAAAGTTTCTTTTTTAGATGGGTGTTTTCTAGCGTTAATAAAGCTGTATCGAGTGCATCAGCAATAGGAATACCCGCACGAATAAGTTCTGTAAAAACTAGACAAAAACGGCTCAGTGTTGCATAAAAAATAATATCACCGATGAGATAAACTTTAAGAATATAGATATCAAATTTCTTTTTGAACTCTTCATTATTTTTAAGCAGATATTGAAATAATATTATAGTACCTACAATACCTATTAAAAGGTAAAGACCATAATGATTGATAAGGTTTTCCATAAAAAGAAGGATTTTTGTTGGTAAAGGGAGTTCCGCTTTAAGTTGGGCAAAAATTTCTTTAAATTTTGGAACAACGTAAATCATGAGTATTGAAAAAGCAATCGCAATCGCAATAACCACAGTAATAGGATAACGCATCGCTTTTTTAAACTTTTGTCTATTTTCTTCAATTTCTTCAAGGATTTCTGAAAGTTTTTCTAAAGATTCTGCCATATTTCCTGTGCTCTCTCCCAACTCAACCATAGCAAGAGTCACATCGCCTACTTCATTGCGATATGTCATCAATGATTGAGTAAGGCTAAGTCCAGAGTTTAGATCATCATTGACGCTGTTAAATATTTCCTTCAGTGTCTTGTCCACGGTTGCATTAGCAACTTCTTTAACACTATCATGAATAGAAATACCTGCATTGGTCATAACACTCAATTGTCTCATCGCTGCAATAAGGTTTGGCATTTTGATTTTTTTACGAAAAAGAGCATTCACCATTTGATTTTTGAGTTCGCCTAACTGGTCTTCAAGGGGTGCAGAAGTTTCTTTAATATTTAAGATGACTCCTGGAATTTTTAATTTTGCAATGGCTATTGCATCATTTCGTGTGGGTGATTTGACAACAGTTTTAGTCTTTTGCCCTTTAAATAGGTAGTTTACTTCAAAGTATTTCATTCTTTTGCCACCCTTATGATTTCATCTAGCGTTGTAATGCCATGTGCAGCTCTCGTAATACCATCTTGGAACATATCAACAAAACCTTCTTTGATTGCTTGCTCTTTAATATCACTTTTACTTCCACCTTGGGCAATGATACTTGAAATTTTTTCACTGATTGGAAGGATTTCTGAGATCATTTCACGACCTAAATAGCCTGTTTGTGAACATTTTTCACAACCATTGTTTTTATAAAACTGAAAATTTTCAGGAAGCATATTTTGGATTTCATCGTGGGCAGTTTTGGGTAATGTATATTTTGTTTTACAATAAGGACATAATTTACGGACTAATCTTTGTGCTTCAATCGCAATTAATGACCCACTAATAAGATAAGGTTCAATTCCCATGTCTACAACTCTTGTTACGGCACTTATAGAATCATTTGTATGGAGTGTTGAAAAGACTAAGTGACCTGTGAGTGCTGCTTGTACAGCAATACGGAGAGTTTCAGTGTCACGAATCTCACCAATCATAATAATATCTGGATCTTGTCTTAAGATAGATCGCAATGCTGTAGCAAATGTAAGATTGGCCTTTTCATTCACTTGTACCTGTTGCGTTAAATTGAGTTGGTACTCTACTGGGTCTTCAACAGTAATAATTTTACTTTGTACACTTTTAATAGCATTTAAAGCAGCATAAAGCGTTGTTGTTTTACCACTTCCTGTAGGCCCTGTCACTAAGATAATACCATAAGGAGATTTCATTGATTGAGCAAACTTACTATAGTTATTTGGATGCATACCAAGGTCTTCAATTTTAATCATGACTTTTGATTTATCTAAAATACGAATCACAATGGATTCACCATTGATTGTAGGTAGCGCAGAAATCCTAAAGTCATACTCACGACCTAAAATAGTAGCTGAAAAACGGCCATCTTGGGGTTTTCTTTTTTCAGCAATATCCATGTTGGAAAGTAACTTCATTCGTGAACCTAGAGGAGGGTATATATCTTTGTCAAAAATAAATGTTTCAGTAAGCATGCCATCAATACGGCTTCGAACAATACAATTATTTTCTGTTGGTTCAATGTGAATATCACTTGCCCGCGCAAGAATAGACGTTTTAAGAATAATCTCAATAAGTTTTAAAATTCCAGAAGATTCTTGCGGATTTTCAGCAGCACTAGAAGTAATCTCTTTGCGAATTTCGCCAATGAGTCCTTTAATACTTTCACCTAACTCCATTTTAATTAGGTATTTATCAATTTGTGTAGGCTCTGCAATAATAACTTTGAGTAGTTTTCGTGGAAAAATTCTTTGAACGCCCTCTTGAGCATTGATGTCTAATGGATCTTGTAATGCAACAAAAATATTAATCTCATCTTCCTTAATAGGAAGCGCTTTAAATTTTTTAAGTTGAGCAAAAGGAAGTTTTGATGCAAGGCGATAATCAATGTCTATTGAATCAAGATCAAGGTACTCATAATTAAGATTTTTAGCCAAAGATTGTAAAAATTTTTCACTGTCAATTGCAAAATTAGCGTTAACATCTTCTAAGTTTAAGTACCCTTTTTTGAAAAATTCAATGACTAAAATAAGAAGGTCTTCTTTTGTAAAAAAATTATTTTCTAAGAGAATTTCGCCTAATACTTTATGATTATTTTGTTGTGTTTCTTCTCTTATTTTAGCAGCACTATGTTCATCAATTATACGATTGTGAATAAGATATGTTAAAAGTGTTGTTGTAATATCATTCATTTTTTACCACTATTTATAAATTTTTCTATTGTACCATTTATTAAAAGAAGAAAACAAATTCATTTAGTCAATGACTTCACCTACACTAATTTGATTTAGTAGGCTTTGGGCTGCTTTGGATTTATTACTTTTTAAGTAGGCTTGAAGTGCAAGGACTGCATCTTCTTTATGACCAAGTTTAACTTTAGATTTAGCAAACCAGATCCAACTTTTTTCACTATCTGGATCTACATTGTTAGCCATAAGAGCCCATTTATTACATTCAGTATAGTTTTTCATTGCATAATATTCTTCTGCGAGCATTAATGCAAAAGTAATGTTGTGTGTTTTCTCAAATTTATCTTTAAGATATTGTACAGAATTTACCTCATGCGTCTCAATTTTTATAAGACCCTTTGGTTTTGGTTCATCTAGTAGAGGAGGGGGCAAAAGAGCTGTGTCAACTTTGTCCTCTTTATTGCGATAAAAATTTTCATCATCAATAGTTGGCATTTTACGCATTAAAACTTTATTGTCAAGTTCTTCTTCTTGAATACCAAAATTTGTTTTTTTCTCAGGAGTTTCTGGTATATAAGAGGACTTTTTTTCTGCTTTATTTCTATTAATAGTTGGAAGTTGGAGAAAAAGTGTTTGATTTTCTTGTTCATTCATCACAATAGGTGGAGTATATTTCTTCACACCAATATTCACATCAGGAACATTTAAGGGCTGTTCTTGAATACTAGTACTGTTAGTATCAAGAGGTTTTATTGTTTCTGCTGTTGTTTGAACATCAGATAATGACGTATTGGTATCTGTCCCATGAATAATCGTAGGATAAGAGTAAATGGCAATAGCCCCTATTAGTAAAATAATGACACTAATAATGATGTAATGTATTCTTTGTTTAAGTCTATATTTGAAGACTCTTTTTTCGAGCTCCATAATTTCTACAGCACTAAGCATGGATCATTCCTAGACTTATACCTGCCATTTCAATATATTTTACATGTAAAGCATTTGTTTTGATAAGGGAGGGTTGATGCATATCGTAATATTCCAAAATTTCAAAAAGTTTGTACATTAGTTTATTAATAGTTCTCAAATTTCCATCCGTAACTTTTAAAATAAGTTTATAGTGCTTATCTCTAAAAAGGTTGAGATATTCAAAGCGATTATGGAAGAGGAGTTTTTTTTCAATATATGTTTTAATTTCATTCTTTGAAGCATTGTCAATTTCAATTGTTTCCCAAATACGTGTCTGAAAATAGTCTTTAGCTAAAACATCTTCTTTTTCTGTTTTATGAACCGTAAATAAAAATTTAAATAAACGCGAATCTGCCATCAGACGAATTTTTTCAATCAAATCTGTTGGATAAAGCTGTGCTTCATCAATTAATACGGTAATAGATTGATCTGTAGATGTAATATGCTTGCTTAAGAGTGCTAAAAATTCATTGTAATTTGAAAATCCAGGAGATTTCTTTGCAAAAATATGCTCAAACAATGCATCAATAAAAACTTTTTCTTCAAAAAAAGGTCTTGGAAAAAAAATAATCCGTTTTTTTGTTCTTAAATCATTAAAAATTTTTTGGAGTAAAAAAGTTTTACCCGTTCCTGGCTTGCCATAAAAAAGGATTAACTTTAGAGGTTTATCTAAAGTCTGTACCAACTTATCATACGTTGTTGCAGACTTATCAAGATTGACATAATCAAAAACTTCACCATCAACAAAGATAGTTTTAAGATCACTGTAATGGCTATTCATTTATCTTTTGACTGTACCCAAGATCTTTAAGTGTTGCTTTATCTGTGCCTTTTGCTCCGATAATACGTGGTGTGATTACAAAAACAAGTTCATTGCTAGACAATGTATCAGCCGAATGTTTAAAGGCTTCTCCCAGCAGAGGAATACTACTGAGTAGCGGTACACTCGTATCTTGTTTAGATTTATTATTTGTTATAAGACCACCTAAAATAATCGTTGAGCCATCTTTAACTTTTACAACTGTTGAGAGTTTTTTCTCAGAAGTATCTGGTGCAATAACTCTAGGGTCAGTCGTTTTAACATCATCTGCTGTGTATTTAAACGTACTAACAGATGGATTTATCCTAAGAATAATTTCATTGTCTTCAGAAATTTCAGGAGTAATATTCAAAAGAACACCAATAAAAATAGAATAATTAGTATAGGTTGTTGCCAATGTAGCGGTTCCAGTTGTGCTAGCTGCATTGGTTGTTTCAGGAACACGGTAATTAACATTATCACCAATAGTAATGAGTGCTTGTTGATTATTCATTGTTAAGACTTTTGGACTAGATACAACTTTTGTTTCACCACTTGAACCTAGAAAATCAATCAGTCCTGCAATAGAAAAAGATACGTCATTGACAACTGTTAAATTATTGAGATTGCTTGATGCATTTGCAGTACCAGTACTGGCTGAATTATATAAAGTATTTGGATTGCTAGCAGATAATGTTCCTTGATTGCTGTTGTTAAAAATAGAGTTACTACCAATATTTAAAGAAAATTTACTCCAATCAACACCTGATGTATTACTATTATTTAATAATACTGAGACAATTGAAACATCAATTAACACTTGCCTATGAAGTCTCTCTTTAAGTACATCTATATATTCACTGACACGGTCTAATTGCCTTTTTGTAGCTGTAACAGTAATCATACCTGCATTGATATTGATAATAGGTGATTGTGCTTTATACGTTTCACCTCCCGTATTTAAAACGGAGGTAAGTTCTGTTGCAATAGTTTTCCAAAAATCAAAAGATTCATTTGAAGAAATTGTATTTTGACCTTGTGTTGCTGTATTTTTTGTGCCACTGGTACTTGTTTCAGTCGGTGTAGCATCGACTGAAGCATTGATAACCGCTTTACCTTCTCGAATTGATGAAATGTAATCTACTTTAAAAGATTTTGTTGATAAAGCTGAAATCTTTAAATAGTTCTTATCATAAGTATAAAAAAGATCATTATCTTGAATAATTATTTGAAAAACTTCATCCAAAGAGAGATTTTTGATATTAACCCCATTAAGATTTTTAGCAAGCACCTTTTCTGCTTCAGTATCTTTGACAACAATACTAAAATCACAAACTTCTGCAAGCTCGCCTAAAAGTTCTAACCCTGTTGCTTTGTTATTTGTTTTAATGTTAAATGTACGATACTCACATGATGAACGATTATTTTTTTCTGCTGCATGTAAAGGCAAAAGAGCAATCGTGAAAACTGCAACCAATGCAATAATTTTACTTGGAAAATATTTTAATATTGCTATCATCTTTTGTCCTTATTACAAGTTCTTTTTTTTCAATTTCATTCTGAAGAATAACACTATTGCGTGTAATTTTTATTAGCATATAAGATCCTATAAGATCATTTTTTTTGTACCAATTACCATTTATTTTTGCTTTTTGATCAAAAGTAGCTTCTAAAACATAAGTAGATGCTTGTGCGGTTGCATTGTTTTCACTCTCATTTTGTTCTGAAGAAAGAATAATAAAAGGATTTTCGAGCTTATCAATCATAATCGAATCAGCACCTGATCTTCTTTCCGCAATTTTTTCAAAAATTTTATCATACTCTTTGACTTCACTGCTCGCAGGCAATTTATCTTGTGCTTCTATAACAGTAAACATAAGCAATAATCCTAAAATAGGCTTCATTAAAGTTTTCAATATTTCATCCCCCAAACAGCAATATTGAATTGACCCTCAATATCTTTTTGACCTGTACAGTTGAGCTCATAAATATCAACAACCAATTCACTTTCTTCGATAGCATTCATATACTTCATTGTATTGGCGAAAGAACCATTAAAAGAAACTTTTAGAGTTAAAATTTGCTCTATTTTTTGAATACTTGGCTCGTTGATTTTATTTTCAATAACTTTAATACGAACAGAATATTTTTGTGCCAATTGGCTAATTGTATTAAGAAATTTTGCCCAATTTTCATCATTGAATAACAGATAGGAGAGATCTTTGAGTTTATTATCTACGTAATCATTCATATAAATTGTTTTTTCTAAAAGGAGTTTAGAATTTTCAATATCTGACTTAACTTTTTTAATTAAAAAAGTTGCATCTCCATCTCTCGATACAGAAGTCAAGTAAGCTTGTTCATCATGAAGCTTCTTTTCAATGTCTTTTGCACTTCGCATTGACTGATTCAATATTTTTTCTGTTACAGGATAAAGATAGCTGTAGAAAATAAATCCAATGACGACAAAGGCCATCGCAAAAATTAAGTAAATTTCGTTATTTTTTTTATCTTTAAAAAAAAGATCAATTTTATCTAAAAGTGAATCAATACTATTCATTGCTCAATCCTATAGAGATTTTACTGGTATAGAGTTTAATCTTGTCATCCTGTATAATCTTTTCCGTATTGACTTTATATTTTTTTAGAGCTGTTAAATCTTTAATAAATTCTGTAATCTTTTTTTCATTTTTATTTCGAACAAAAAAATCAAGTTGCTGGTTTTTGAACTCAATTGCCTCGACTTTACAACCATTTTGATTTGAAAGCTGAAATATTTCTAGTAGCATTAGTGCTTTCATAGGATATGATATTTTTTTATTATAAATTTCACTTAAAAGCTTTTTTCTAAATTCAAACTTCGTTGTTTCATTCTTAACCAAACCATCAACTTTTTCTTTCTCAGTTTTTAAAAGAGATAGTTGTTGCCTGATATCAGATGTCTGTTTGTATAACTCATTATACTCACTTGTCTGTTTTACAATTATCAAACTTAAAAAAGTATGGTATGCAAATTGATAAGCAGGATATGCGAGACTAATAATAACACTTGCTGCCATAATGCCAAGAAATTTTCCTGAAGCTCTGTATTTAAGAGGAGGGGGTCTTTTATAAATGGAAAAATTAAGATTATCATCTGGATTTTCAATATAAAGTTGTGCACTAAGCATCATCAAAATATGAATTTGATCAATATACCACTCTTTGGAATTAATCGCTATACTAAAATTAAATTCATATGACTCTAATCCGAGATAGCTTTTCCCATATTCTTCAATACCCGAAAAAGTACCAATCTCTGATCCTAAATAGATTTTATCAATAAAATCTATATTGTAAGAACGTTTTGTAAAAACTAATACATCATTAATATAAAGGAATATCTCACCAAAAAGCTGCATTAAGCTTTGTTGATATTGGCTATTGGTAGCTCTTAATCCCTCATTAGTAAGAAGTTTATAGAAATCTTCTTCATCAATACGCTCGCCGATCAGTTCACAAAATTTTTCATTAATCTCTTTTAATGAATAATGAAGTGATTTAGAATAAACATATTCCCCATTTTTGTAAATTGCTAAAAAAGCATCTGTCTTTTGGAAATAAACAAAACAGTGTGTTCCATCTGCTTCAATAAAATTTTTGCGATATAAAGCTTTAATGAGAAAAGGTGCAGAGGTTACATAATCAATATAACGTGTTTTCTCTTTAATGGGTGTCAGTTTTGTATAAATAAGTGTTGCATCAATAATAAAAACATTAAAAGAGCGATTTTTAGAATCTTTTGATTCTGTTTCAATATAACTTATAGAGTATTCGATGGCAGAATCAAGGGCTAATTCATCATATACTTTTATTTCAATAGCATCTTTAAGATCGCTATCAGGAATATTCCGACTTACATCAATAGTAGCACTAATAACATCACGTGTTTGAAGATATGAGGTATAAAACGCATTCTTATCACTTTTTTCTAGTTTGTTAAGTTTGATTTCATTTTTTGAATAGGTATAAGAGACAAGTGATAAAGGGTCTATTGATACAATTTCTGAGCTAAAACGTCTATCCTCAGTTACGGCCATTTTAAAAACCCCTTTTTAAATAATTATATCTCTAGATAACGATGATATTACAGTAACTTTATTCTACTATATAACCAATTTTCTTCAACATTTCTTTATCTTGACTCCAACCCTGCTTCACGACAACAACAAGTTTCAGAAAGACACGTTTTTGTGACAAGGATTCAATGAGCAAACGAGCGCTAGAACCGATTCTTTTAATCGTTTGACCTTCTTTGCCAATCACAATACCTTTTTGACTTTTTTTATCAACAATAATAGTAGCATAAATATTATCGATTGTCTCTTTTTCATCTACCTTATCAATGATTACATCCGCAAAATAGGGGATTTCATCACTCGTATTTTCAAAAATAGCCTCTCGAATCAACTCTTTATAAATATCACGTGAACGCTCTGTTGTAAGAATTTCAGGGTCATAAAGATAAGGATGTTCTGGCATGTATTTAGAGATTGCTTCTAAAAGATAGGATTGTGAGATTCCTTTTTTAACTGAAACAGGAATGAGTGCTACAAATTTATCTTGATAGGCTTGATATTCTGTAATCTTATCAAAAAGTGCTGTTTGAGAAACACTGTCTGTTTTTGTAAGGAGAACCATGTGTGGAATATTGTTTTTATTGAGGGATAAAAAATCTACATAGTGCTGAAGCGCATCGCTTGCTGGAGCTAAAAAGAGAATAAGATCACAATCACCCATCGCTTTCATTGCTTCTTCAAGCATAAATTGGTTTAACAAACGTTCTTGTTCATGAATACCTGGCGTGTCAATAAAAATAATTTGTGTATTTTCATGCATTGCAATGATGTTTAAACGTTTTCGTGTTGCATTGGCTTTGTGTGAAACCATCGCCAGTTTTTCACCTACAAGCCAGTTTAATAGGGAACTTTTCCCTGCATTAGGTCTGCCAATAACGGCAACGTACCCTGCTTTTGTTTTTTCGCTCATTTCTCTTCTTTGGTTATTTATAAAATATAGCGACTACTATCTTCGCTTTCTACGATGGCATCAAGTTTTGCATGGACAAGTTCTTTGGTTACATGTAATGTCTCACCTTCGTGCTCATCGGCTGTATAACTGATATCTTCTAATACTTTTTCTATAATGGTATGCAATCTTCTTGCTCCAATATCTTCTGTTTTTTCATTGGTAATTTGTGCAATTTTTGCAATGGAAGCAATAGCATCATCATCAAAAACAAGGTCAACACCTTCAGTTTTTAGAAGGGCTTGGTATTGGCGCAAAAGCGAGTTTTTGGGTTGTGTTAAAATTTGGTAGAGAACTTCTTCTGTCAATGAACTGAGCTCAACGCGCAGTGGAAAACGTCCTTGAAGCTCAGGAATGAGATCACTGGGTTTACTCAAATGAAAAGCACCTGCTGAAATAAAGAGAATATGGTCGGTTTTAATGCTACCGTATTTGGTATTGACATCACTGCCTTCAACAATAGGCAAAAGATCGCGTTGAACACCCTCTTTGCTTGGATCGCTTCGGTGAGATTGTGAAGAGCTTACCGCGATTTTATCAATCTCATCAATAAAAATAATACCACCATTTTGAGCACGCTCTCTGGCTTCACTTTTGACAGCTTCCATGTCCAGAAGTTTTTCGCTTGCTTCAATTTTAAGTGCCTCTTTGGCATCTTTGACTTTCATCTCTTTTTTAATATTACCCTGACCCGCACCCAAGATTTTAATAAAAGACTCTTGCACTTTAATCATTTCAGGTGGTAAGGATGAATCCCCTAAATCATTATTGTTTTGAGAAATCTCCACTTCAATTTTCAGATCATCGAGTTCGCCATCACGAAGTCTTTGTCGCATCTTTTCATAACTTTTTTCATAGTCAGCTTTTTTTTCTTCACTTACGCCTTTTGGAAGTGGTGGAAGCAGTTTTTCAATGATAGCTTTTTCTACATGTAAAGCAATATCATCTTGATTTTTCTCTTTGTGCTCTGCTTTGACAAGGTTAATGGACGCCATCATAAGATCACGTACCATTGACTCAACATCACGTCCCACAAAACCTACTTCGGTGTATTTGCTGGCTTCTACTTTGACAAAAGGAAGCGAGAGCATTTTTGCCATACGACGTGCTATTTCTGTTTTTCCTACACCTGTTGAGCCAATCATTAAAATATTTTTTGGCATTACTTCTTCTGCCATTTCACCTTCAAGCTTCAATCTACGATATCGATTTCGAAGGGCAATAGCAATAGATTTTTTTGCATTAAATTGTCCGATGATATACTCATCTAAGTAAGCAACGGTTTGTTTGGGTGTTAAATTCATGCTTCTTTACTCTCTAAAACATATGTTTTGATGTTGTCATTAGTATAAATACAAAGTTCACTGGCAATTTTCAAACTTTCTTTCACGATCGTTTCTTCATCAAGATTGGTATGGCGATCCAGTGCACGTGCAGCTGATATGGCGTAGTTTCCACCACTGCCAATCGCTGCAATTTTACCATCTTCTGGTTCAACCACATCTCCGTTACCACTTAAAATAAAAATATGCTCACAATCTAAAACAATCATCATCGCTTCTAAACGACGCAACATTTTATCTTTACGCCACTCTTTTGAAAACTCAATCACTGATTTGTACAAATCACCTTTTTTTTGTTCCAAAATACCTTCGAACATATCAAAAAGGTTAAACGCATCCGCTGTGCTTCCTGCAAATCCTGCTAGGATTTTGCCACTATAGAGTTTACGAATTTTTGTGGCATTGTTTTTAAGCACGGTATTGCCAAAAGTGACCTGCCCATCACCGCCAATAACTGCTTTCTTATCACCGCGACACGCAAGGATAGTAGTTGCTTCAAACATAGAATTTATTCTCCAAGAATAATAAGTGTTAAGGTAGCGTGAATACCGTGCCCTAACTTAATACTCACATTAAAATTGCCCGTTGTTTTGATCGCTTGCTCAAGTTCAACAGTTTTTTTATCAATTTCAATTTTATACTGCTCTTTAAGTTCGTGCGCAATTTCATCTTTGGTAACGGCGCCAAAAAGACTTCCGTTTGCACCCAATTTACGTTTAACCGTAAGTTTAAGTTCACTAAGTTTTTTTTCAATGGATTTAAGATTTGCAATTTCTTCAGCTTCTGCCGCTGCTTTTTTACGTTGATCTGATTCATATTTTCGCATGACTTCGTTGGTCGCTAAAAGCGCAAACCCTTTACCAATGAGGAAGTTTTGGCCATAACCGTCTTTTACCTCTTTGATTTCGCCTTTTTTACCTAAATCTTTGACATCTTTAATCAATAATACTTTCATTTTTTTCCTTTTATCATGATCGAATATTTTTGGGAAATGGGGCATTTTTCAGTTTTTCACCGTGAAAGGCATCAATGCCGCCACTGAGATGGGCAATATTTGAAAAGCCCATTCTTCGTAAAATAAATATCATTTGTGCTGTGCGCCCACCGGTATGGCAGTAAAAAATCAAAAGCTTACTCGCAAGTTTTTTAAGTTCATCCATGTGTTGATGAATGGTTGAAGTCGGTAATAGCATGTCTGTACCTTTGATACAAGACAATGAGAACTCATACATCTCTCGAATATCGACCAGCACAAAATCAAGTTTTTTTTGTGCTCTTAAATTCAGCATTACATGTAACTCTTCACCACTGACTTCACAGCTTCTCGTTACTGTTTTAACTAAATTTATCATGGCTTCTTCACTCCATTCATCATTGTTTGGCTTATCCACTTTGGTTTAAGCTTTGCCTTGATTTCTTCTGTTTTTACCACTAATGATAAAGCGTAGCGCGTTTAGCTTAATAAAGCCTGCAGCGTCTTTTTGGTTATACACTTCATCCTCTTCAAAGGTGCAGAATGCTTCACTGAAGAGATTATTGGTTTTAGAATCTCTACCGATGACTGAAACATTTCCTTTGTAGAGTTTAAGTTTAACCGTGCCATTGACGGTCTCTTGCGATTTATCAATCGCTGCTTGCATCATCTCTCGCTCTGGTGAAAACCAAAATCCGTTGTAAATGGTTTTGGCATACGTTGGCATAATCTCATCTTTAAAGTGAGCCGCTTCACGATCTAGTGTAATGCTTTCAATGGCACGGTGTGCACGAAGCATAATTGTACCACCCGGTGTTTCGTAACACCCTCTACTTTTCATACCGACAAAACGGTTTTCAACGATGTCAATACGACCAATGCCGTGTTTGCAACCCAGTTCATTCAGTTTTGCCAGCATCGTTGCGGGACTGAGTTTAACACCATTGAGTGCGACTGGATCACCTTTTTCATAGGTAATTTCAATGACTTCAGATTGATCAGGTGCTTTTTCAGGGCTTACTGTCCAGCGCCACATATCTTCTTCTGGCTCTGCCGCTGGATTTTCCAATACAAGTCCCTCATAAGAAATGTGAAGAAGGTTCGCATCCATAGAGTAGGGAGATTTACCTGGTTTTTTCTCAATCACGATGCCGTTTTTCTCTGCATAGGCAAGGAGTTTTTCACGAGAGTTCAAATCCCATTCTCTCCACGGTGCAATAATAACAAGGTCTGAGTTCATACTCAAATATCCCATCTCAAAACGGACTTGATCATTTCCTTTACCCGTAGCACCATGACTGACACCATCAGCTCCCACCATCGCAGCAATCTCTGCTTGACGTTTAGCAATTAAAGGTCTCGCAATAGAGGTGCCTAAAAGGTATTCGCCCTCGTAAATGGCATTCGCTCTAAACATAGGGAATACATAATCTTTTACAAACTCCTCTTTTAAATCTTCAATAAAAATATTTTCTGGTTTAATGCCCAAAGAGATAGCTTTCTTACGCGCTGGCTCTAACTCTTCGCCTTGACCGATGTCGGCTGTAAAAGTGACAACTTCACATTTATACTCATCTTGGAGCCATTTTAAAATAATACTGGTATCCAGTCCACCTGAATAGGCTAAAACTACTTTTTTGACACTTTTTTTCATAATACGAATCCTCACAGAATTTATAGAATTGCGTGATGGTAGCGCAACTTTGTAAAAACTTTGCTTATGCTTTAGGGGAGACTTTACATGTAAAGATAAAAAAGCAAGTTTAAATATTCTTTTGATAGAATGGGGATTAAATCCTAAGGATGGGGTATGCGAGTCGATAA
The DNA here is from genome assembly GCF_002309535.1 of Sulfurospirillum diekertiae. Classification (GTDB taxonomy): domain Bacteria; phylum Campylobacterota; class Campylobacteria; order Campylobacterales; family Sulfurospirillaceae; genus Sulfurospirillum; species Sulfurospirillum diekertiae. Next base: position 1,420,058 of record NZ_CP023275.1, read on the forward strand.
ATTTTTAAACAGTGTCAATATTACGAAACGTCGCGCAATATCGGAAGATATGTGCAAAAATGGCGTTGTCTGCATCAACGGTGTGGTTGTCAAGCCTGCAAAAGATGTCAAAGTCGGTGATATTATTACGATTAATTATCTTGAAAAAACAGTCAAATACGAGGTTTTGCAAATTCCTGAAGCCAAAACCATTCCAAAAACGAAACAAAACGAATACGTAAGGGAAGTGTGATGAATTACCAAGAGGCCTATCAACAGTTTAATGCGCTTTTTGAAAATGAGCTGAGCCCAGAAGCAGCAGCACAATTTTTAGTGGAGCTTTACGAGCGAGGTGAGAGTTTTGAGGAGATCGCCGCAGCTGCAAATGTTATGCGCGAGCACAGTGTTAAACTGGACATTCCAGAGCATTTGAAAAGAGAACTCATCGATATTGTTGGAACGGGTGGCGATAAAAGTGGTACGTTTAACATCTCCACAACAACGTCCATTGTTTTAGCCGCTCTTGGTTGTAAAGTTGCCAAACACGGCAGTGGTTCTGCCACTTCACTTTCTGGCAGTGCCGATGTCCTTAAAGCCTTAGGACTCAACCTTAGTTTAGCACCCGAAAAACAGATTAAAATGCTCGAAGAGTGTGGTTTTGTCTTTATGTTTGCGATGAATCACCATCCATGCATGAAGCATATTATGCCCATTCGTAGAAGTCTCTCACATCGAACCATTTTCAATATGTTAGGGCCCCTTGCCAATCCTGCAAGTGCTCAAAAACAGATGGTGGGAGTGTTCCATGTGGATTACATTGATCGTTTTAGTCAAGCATTAAGGGAGCTAGGTACAACAAAGAGCATGGTGGTAAGTTCTCTGGATGGTTTGGATGAAGTGAGTATTACGGCACCAACACGTTACACGATGATTGAAAACAAAATCATCACAGAAGGTGAAATCAATCCAGAAGCGTTTGGTTTTACCTTTGCTCCACTTGAGGCAATTAAAGGTGGTGATAGCATTCAAAATGCTGAAATTACGCGTGCCATTTTACGAGGCGATGAAAAGGGTGCAAAACTCGATGTTGTCCTTTTAAATGGGGCATGCGCTTTGATGATCGATGGAAAAGCCAGAGATATGCAAGAAGGCATAGCGCTCATGAACGAAGCCATTGAAAGCAAAAAAGCATGGGATAAACTGGGCGAAATTATTAAGCTCTCTTATCTTCTATGAGTCAATGTTATGAAAAAGTGTGCGATTTAGCACACTTAACTGCTTTTGCCGACGAGATAAAAAGTAAACTTGGAGATTCAGGCGTACTCTTATTACGAGGGAATCTCGCTAGTGGAAAGACCGCTTTTGTTAAAGCGTTTGCTAAAATATTAGGTATAGAAGAAGCGATCTCATCGCCAACCTTTTCGATTTTACATGAGTATGATGAAAAACTATTTCACTACGATATTTACCAATGCGGAAGCAATGGTTTTTTACAAAGTGGATTGATCGAAAAATTAGATGCTGAAGGTTACCATCTCATTGAATGGGGTGATGCTGAATTTGAAAAATTACTACACCATTTTGGTGTTGAGTATAGTACAATAGATATTGAGACAATGGATTTAAAACGCAATTATAAGGTTCACATTAATGCATACGCTTAAAGTTCAAGAATTACAAAAAGTGATTAAAAAAACGGAAATTATTAAAGGAGTTTCCCTTGATGTTCAAAGTGGTGAAGTTGTAGGTCTTTTAGGACCCAATGGTGCAGGTAAAACAACAATGTTTTATATGATTTGTGGTCTTATTCCTCCAAGCTCTGGTGTTGTTTTTTTAGATAATCAAGATGTCACTCAAATACCTTTACATGTAAGAGCAAAACTCGGTATTGGTTACCTTCCTCAAGAATCAAGTATTTTTAAAGATTTGAGTGTGGAAGAAAACATTATGCTTGCTGCTGAAATTGTTTATCCCAATAAAGAAAATGCAATGAAGCGCGTGGAAGAGCTTTTAAATTTGCTCAATATTGAACCGATTCGTAAACGTAATGGCGTCAGTCTGAGCGGTGGTGAAAGACGTCGTTGTGAAATTGCACGTTCCTTGGTCTTAAAACCCAAATTTCTTCTTCTTGATGAACCTTTTGCAGGTGTCGATCCTATCGCTGTGTCAGACATTCAAGGTATTGTACAAGAGCTTGCAAAATTGGATATTGGTGTTTTGATTACGGACCATAATGTACGCGAGACCCTCGCCATTTGTGATAGGGCTTATGTACTTAAAGATGGAGCTCTTTTGGCGAGCGGTAGCAGTGAAGAAGTTGCTCAAAACAAACTGGTGAAGACCTATTATCTTGGTGAAGATTTCAGGTTTTAACCCACAAGGAGATTGGTTTTGAAACTTAGGGTTTCTAGCACACAAACAACCAAACAAAAGTTCTCCTCAACTCTTAGAGGTTGGCTTCCTATACTTCAAGCCAATTTAGATAGTTTGGTGGAAACACTGGAACCCTTTGTGCAAGAAAATCCTTTCATCAGTGTTAAATCAGGTTCAGAAACACCCGATAAACGTTTTGAAAAGAAAAGCTTTTTCTCCGAAGTTGCAAAAACATCGGTTTCTGATACCATTGAAGCACTGACTTTAGATAAAAAATCGCTCTATCAAGTCCTTAATGAGCAGGTAAATCCACCCCTTTTCCCTACTGAAAAATCACAACGAATTGCGTATGAAATTATTGAAAATATTAATTCAGAAGGATATTTTGAAGTTCAAGCATTGAGTGAGATTGCAAAAAAGTTGGATGTTAAAATCGAAGACGTGGAAAAGATAAGACAACGCTTTGCCTACCTTGAGCCTTTGGGCATTGGGGCACTTGATTTAAAAGAGACCTTTTTATTTCAACTCCAAGACCTTTCTTTAGAGAATGAACTCTATGACATGGTTGAAATGCTGATTATCAACTTTGATACTATCGAATCGTTCGGCAAAGAACCCCTGTTTCATGATGCCCTCGCTATTATTAAGCGGTTTCACAATCCACCCGCAATCGATTTTATGGAAGATGAGAAAGAGGTTATCCCTGATATTTTTATCTATAATCTTGAAGGTGCGATTGAAGTGAGACTCAATGATGCTTATTATCCTGAAGTGATACTTGATACGGAAGGGCTGGATGTTGATCATAGTTTTGTTTCTCAAAAAATTAAAGATGCTAAAGATCTTATTGATGCTCTTGAGATGCGTAAAGCAACGCTTTATAAAATCGGATTGATGATCGTAGAATATCAGTATGATTTTTTCTTTGGCAAAGCGATAAAACCGATGAAACTTAAAGACTTAGCCGATGATCTAGGGCGAAATCCTTCGACTATTTCACGTGCCATTGCGGGAAAATACCTTTCCTGTAGCCGTGGTGTGATTCCTTTAAAACAGTTTTTCGCAACGGCATTGGAAGAAGATATTTCCAATAGCGCTATTAAAGAATATATGATTGAACTTGTTAAAAATGAGAGTAAAATAAAACCTCTGAGTGATATTAAACTTTTAGAACTGATAGAAGGAAAATTTAACATCAAAATGGTGCGAAGAACCATTACCAAATACCGACAACAGTTTAATATCGCAAGCTCATCCGAGCGTAAAAAACTCTACACTCTTCAATTTTAAGCACTTTTTGCATCGGCATGTCTGAAGTGCATTTTAAGCATTTCATAGGCATTTTGAACCTCTTGAAACTTCGCAACATACTTTACATGTAAATCGCCATCGTAAAGCCCACAACTATCCGGATGATATTTTTTAACCAGTGTAAGATAATTGCTACGAATCATATCAAAGGAGTCTTCCATCTTACATCCAAGAACACCAAAATACTCTTCAAGTAAAGAGAAGAGGGCATTATGTCGGCTTCGTTTAGCACGTTTGGATACAAAACTCTTTTTATAGGCTAAAAAATCGTCCATAGAATAAGAAAACTCTACAAAACACCCAAAAAGCTCCTTTTGTGCCAAGAGTTTCTCTAAAAGACATACCGTAATCTCTGAGTTTGGATAGAGCGTAATGGTGCCATTCTTGGGGCGAATTCTGACTAAATGGTCTTTAAAATAGCTTTTCAGGTAGGACGCAAAAAGCGTGTTATGTGAACCCATATAAAAGACAACTGCATAATTGTCTTCAATGCAGAGTTGAATGTTCATTTTTTGAAGGACTTGATTGGATTTTAGAAGCGAAATCTTGATACTTTTATCGATTGTATTTTCGATGATACGTGCTTGTTCCACATTACCCGTTTTTCGTAGATAAATTTTACTGATCAATTTTAAAAAGTAACGGCGTTGCACTAACTCATCTTGCTCTTTAAAAATAATCATCTTATCTTTGCGTCCAATCTTCTTTTGAAAGTTTTTATCGGCAATATTTTGTAAAAAATAAAAGGTTTTTGAATCTTCTTCTATCGTAAGAGCTAGCATATCATGAGAGAGAGAAAGGTGCATCTATCCATCCTTTTGTATCAAGTTATTTACCTTGAAGCAAAAAGAATTCCAAGTTTTAAAACGTTATATCCAAATGGCATCTTCATCTAAATTTGGATTGCCTTGAAGCGTCTGATAAGGGGCATAGGATGCTTTATATTTAAGGCTTTGACACTCTTTGACGTAATAACCAAGATAGATCCATTCAAGATCATACTCTTTTGCCAAAATAATCTGCTCGTAGATGGAAAGTCGGCCTAAAGAGAGTTTTTCAAAATCGGGATCGTAGTAAAAATAGATTGAAGAGATACCATCATCTAAGAAGTCAATGAGATCAACACCAATAAGCTTTTCACCCTGAAAATAAAGCACCTCTTTGCCAAAATTATGTGCGCCACTTACATAGAGTTCGTGGTAACTTTGTGGCTTCAGGTTGTAGTATTGCCAGCCTCGTTTTTGTTCCATATGCCGATGATATTTGTCATAAAGTTCAAGATGTTCCGTGCTAATTGTTGGTGCTTGAATGACATAACGAATACCTTCTGCTTTTTTGAAAACACGCTTAGCCGAACGTGAAAAATTGTAATTTTTAACATCAATACGAAGGCTTAAACATAATTTACACTTTTGACATTGTGGTCTTGAGTAGTAGTTTCCAAAACGTCTCCAACCGCGTTCAATCAGTTCTTGATTGAGCTCCATTGTTGCATTTTCAATGTACTTATATTCCATACGTGTTTTACAGTCATCAAGGTATGAACATTTCGTTTCTAATGTTGAAAATTCAATAATGCGTGAAAATGATCTCATTGATTAGTCTAGTTTTCTAACTCCAGAGTTTTGCATAAACTTTTCAAATTGGTCATGAAGTTTTTTTTCTTTTTCTTGCTTTTGTTCTATAATAAGTTTTTCTTGAACATTTTTTTCTTCTTGACTTATTTTCTCTTTGAGTAATTTAAGATCATCAAATAAAATTCCTTGCATTGCATATGCCTTTACATGTAAAAATAAACAAGGTTAGATTATAGCAAAATTTCGTGTGAAGAAGTTGCAATACATCTTAACAATGTTTAATTGATTGACAAGCGAAGCACAGAGATCGCTAGTTATTACATTGAGACGTATCGTTGATGTCTTTAGTGAAGAAAAGCGCAAATTGCTTATTGAACATTCAAGTGGGCAACTTCATAACCTGATTCAGTTTGTTTTTTACAGCGGACTGAGAGCAGGGGAGATAATAGGCCTTAAGTGGGACAATATAGACTTTGACAAAAACAAGATTGATGTCTATATGAGAGTCCGAAAAGGTACTGTTGATCTGCCAAAAGGCGATAAAATCCGTTTGATTGATCTGTTACCGCAAGCGAAGCAAGCGCTTCTTGTACAAAGACAGCTAACAGGTCTTTCGACCTTTGTGTTTCATTCAAGAGAAGGTAAACCCTATTTTAGTGAAACAAGTATTACGCAATCTATTCAAGAGTTGTGTAAAAAGCTAGGGATTGAAAGTGGTGGTGGATTACAAAAGATGAGGCGAACGCATAACACAATGCTTAAGCAATGTGGTTTACCTCTTGATTGGATTCTTCATCAAATGGGTCATGAAACGGATGAAGTTAATCGAAATCATTATACGGGAACTATTACGGTAGATGTAAGTAAAATTATTGCGTAACTGACATTTACTGACACTCGTACTGACACCGTGTATATTGTAGGTTGGGAATATCGTATTTTAGGGATTTAGGGTGGTACTGAGGCCGGACTAAAATATATGCTTCAACTACAGTAATATCAGTCTTTAATTATTTTAATGTGGACAAGTACTGTCAAAAGTACTGTTATTTTAAAGTGTTTCAACTATCAGCTTATGCGTGATCTAGTTTTTAGGATGGGAACATAATTGTTATATTATTTTAATAGTAAAATACAAAAATCACTTCATTCAGTTAAAACAATATAATCTGCGATTCGTTTTATAACCCCAAATTAAATACTTTTTCTGAACCAATACTCATTTAACTATAAAATATTTTAATTAATAAAAAAAATTGAAGTATTTAAAACTTATCTACAATTTCCCTACAACTTAAATGTATATTTACCATGAAAATATATAAATTTAGATTAATAATGATGAAAAATAGTTAGAAGGAGGATTATATAAGTTCGGTTAGTTATTGTTTTGTTGACTTACTGTTTGTAGTTTGCTCTCTTTAATTTTAGTGTTTTACTATTGATTAAGAGTATTGGTGACGTCTTTTTGTTTTGCTGTATGTTACCAATTGTTAAAAAACGAACAAGTAACTTTTTTTATGGATCTGTGGTAGTTACAATTATCATAGGTCTTCATGTTAGCGTTAATAAATAGACATCTTGCAAAACTCATTTGTATTCCACAGCAAAACCACGGTCAAAGTTGATTAATCCACATATCAAATTAAAGCGTAGATTGAATCGTTTTCTTCTGTTTCTGTATTTTTGGGTGAGTATCTGAAATGTTTTGATTTTAGCATTCACATGTTCAACACATATTCTAGCACTTGCTTTTTGTCTGTTTTCCTCTTTTTGCTCCTCACTCAAAGGATGAAGTTTGGAGGCTTTATGGGGAATTTGACAATGGCTATGTTCTTTGGCAATACCCAGATATCCCAAATCAACATAAACACAGGTCTTGGGCATCAAGGGGAGATTAGATTCTTGAAACAGTCTAAAATCATGTGTCGTACCTTTAGCGGTATGCACACACATAATCCTCTCCTCTTTATCAATCACAATCTGTCCTTTAAGGGTATGACGCTTTTGCTTACCTGAGTAGTACTCTCTTTGCTTTTTTTGGGTCTTTGACAAGGCGTTTCTGTCGCATCAATGACAACAAAAGAGAGGGCAACATCACTTTTATAGAGTTCTCTCTTGCTTGGCAATGAAAATCTACCAGACTTAATCAACACTTCTTCTACTTCACATACAATCCTTGAAGCCGTTGATTCACTCACACCATAATCAAATCCAATATGTTCAAGGGTGCGATACTCACGATAATAGCCAAGCATCAAAAGTACTTTATTTTCTGGTGAAAGAGATCTCCTCCCTCCTACACCTAATCCTTTTTTACGATTCTCATCGTATTGCCTAAACACCTCTATCATTGCGTTAAATGTCTCTTCATTAACGCCAATATGGCGCTTAAAATCTTTGGGTTTATGCTTTTGCATTTGTTCATATTTTTTCATGCCTCTTGCCAAGCATTTTTAGTGCCTTTTATTTGAGTTTTGCAAGATGTCTAATATTTATTAGCAAATAAATACAAAAATCAAGGTGCTAGCCCTATTACTTTCAGATATATATCAAAGTAAAGGTTAATTTAAGATTCAAATGAGATTTTAATTAGAATATGTTTTTATACTAGTTGAAACAAAACTATTTTTAGGAGGAGTTTATATGAAATTAGCAAAGTTAAGTTTGGCGACATTGATCGCTATGAGTTCAGTTGTGTATGGCGCGGATACACTGGAAGATGCATTTAAAAATGGTAAGGTTAACGGGGAAATTAGAGCATTTTATTTTGGTCGTGATTATGATGCTGCTGCACATGGTGGTCCTGGAGCAACAGATTCTTCGTTAATGGCTTTTGGTCTAAGACTAAGCTATGAGGACGGCTGAATTAAAAGGATTTAGAGTAGGATTAGGTTTTCAAGGACAAAGTACTCCATGGGCTGATACTGATACGAAGCTGGACCATATGTTACCATGGGATTTAGGTGCATCAGGTGCTATTTTATCTGAAGCATACCTTTCTTACACTATGAATAAAACAGTCGTTAAAGTTGGTCGTCAGTACTTTGATAAGCCACTTATGAGCAGCGATAATCATGACGTAATAAAACAAGCAATTGAAGGTGTTACAATTGTTAGCAATGACATTCCTGATACAACACTTTATGCAGCGTATGCATGGAGAATGTCTTGGATGAAGGATAATGGGGTTAATAATGATTTTGCAAATTTTGGCAAGTTTGGCCTTTTGTATAATGTTATTCCTGGTGCTGAAGGTGGCGACTATGCTTATGTGGTGGGTGCGATCAATAAATCACTTCCAGATACAACATTGACATTGGCTTATGGTGAGGAAGATAAATCTCATTCTCTTTTTTTAGCACAAGCTGATTATATGCCAAAGATTAATGATAGCGTAACGTTAGTCACAGGTCTTCAGTTCTGGAATACAGAATTAGATGAAAGAAGTGTGGCTTGGGCAGATTCAACGGTTTACTCAGCCAAACTTGGTCTTAATGTTGGACCTGTTGGGGCTTATGTAGCGTATGCTAAGATTAATGATGGACGTGGCGCTTGGGGCGTTGGTATGACAGATGATCGCCCAAGACTGTATACTTCAACACTTACAGATGCTGGACAATTTGAAGCGTCAACTCAGTATGCTGTTGATGTACATGCATTTGTTCCTCAAATCGCAACCGTTCTTGGCGTGCGTTATGTCAATATTGATTTAGATGAAAAAGGTGCAGCATCATCACAGGTTGGTATTGGAAAGATTGATCAAACAGGTTTCTATGCTATACACAACTTCAGCGGTTCACTCAAAGGTCTCTACTGTATGGGCTTTTATGAAATTGCAAATAATAGTAATGATGCATATAGCAGAGATGAAATCCGTTTTAGAGTTGGTTACGAATTTTAATAGCAATATATTTTTTCTAACGAAACAAGTATAGATCTCCTTGTAATAAAATGGGTTTTGCATGTAAGTATGCAACGCCCATTTTTTATTTACATGTAAAGCTTTAAATGTATGGCTTTACATGTAACTAAAAATACATGCTCAAGGATTACAGATATGAAATTGCAACAGAAGATTACACTTTCTATTGTGTTAGGATTGGTCACTGGATTTGTTGTTTTTTTAGTCATTAACCATTCGATGATGAAAGAAACGACAAGTTCAGAAATTTATGAAAAGCTTAAAGATAAGTCATTTGGGTTGACTCAAAACATACAAAATTGGTTTGAATCAAAGCAACAAATCGCAAGTGCGTTAGCAGATGTTGCGCAAAAGATTGAAGATAGATCCCCTGAAAATTTACGAAGCTATTTGAATCTTGTCAATAAATCTGCGAAGATAGATGCTTCTATGGTTTACTATAAAGGTATGCCACTTCGTCATACCGATCCTAACTGGGCACCTTCTCCTGAGCAAGAAGAAGCCAATATGCCATATCAAATGATGCTCTCCAAAAAATTTAAAGAACAAGCGATCAGTCCTATTATTAAAAGTCCTATCGATAAAGTGACTGATTTGTTGGTTATTGTCTCTCCTTTTAATGGTGACAGTGAAGTGACCTTGGTTGTTGAGATTAAAGATATTAATGAAAAAGTACGTGAGAGTAAGTTTGAAGGTGGTTATGCTGCGTTGATAGGGGCTGATCACAAAATTATTGTTGATCCAAATGTAAAGATGCAAGGGAAGTCACTTTCTGAAAATGCTCCTGAATTAAAGTGGCTGGAAGAGGAAATTTTTTCTAAAAAATCAGGTTTAGCTGACTATAAAATGGCGGGGAAAGAATGGATAGCAGTATTTGATACCGTTGAAGCTACCGGCTGGAAAGTTGTCGTGACCGTAGACAAAGAAATTGCTTTTTCTAATCTAAATGCGCAAACTCAAAAATTACTCTTTATTAGTTTTGGCTTTTTCTTGTTAGGTTTGATTGGAATTTATGCTCTTTTAAAATGGCAGTTTAAACCACTGCACGCATTGCAGACGATGGTGAAAGATTTGTCATCAGGAGAAGGGGATCTCACTCAGCGTTTGAAAGTGCAAAGCAAGGATGAGTTAGCGGATATTGCTACTTCAGTAAACCTTTTTATTGAAAAGATTCAAATTTTACTTACCAACTCAAAAGAAAGTAGCAGTGAAAATGCATCGATTGCGCATGAACTTTCTACCACCTCTTTATCGGTAGGGAAACGCTCAGAAGAAGAGAGTTTAATCGTTTCCGCTTCCGTTACAGAGGGGCGCAATGTTTTGCAAGAAGTACAAAACGCTGTGAGTATTATCAAACATAACAGTGAACAATTAGATTTGGCAAATGTAAATTTTAAAACTATTCAAAAAGAGATGGATACAGTCAATTCAATACTACAAGTGGGTTCGAAAAAAGAAATAGAATTAGCAAAAAAACTTCAAGTTACTTCTGAGAATACAGAAGAAATAAAATATGTCCTAACCGTTATCGCTGATATTGCGGATCAAACCAACTTGCTTGCACTTAATGCCGCCATTGAAGCTGCACGAGCTGGAGAGCACGGACGAGGTTTTGCTGTGGTCGCTGATGAAGTTAGAAAATTAGCAGAACGCACTCAAAAAAGTTTGAGTGAAATTAATACCACCATTAATGTTGTTGTTCAATCAATTGCTGATGCAAGTGGAGAGATGGATTTTAACTCTAAAGAGATATTTAAACTTGCAGAGTTATCCTCAGAGCTCAAAACTATTGTAGGTGATAATGCAAAAATACTTGAATCTACAATTGCGAACAATCGTCAAAGTGTTCAAGACTTTGTACACGTCAATGAATCAGTCGATACTATGATTAAAAAAATACAAGAAGTAGATACTATTGCAAGTGCTAATGCTAGAAGTATTGAAGAGGTAGCAAGTGCTAGTGATCACCTCTCTTCGATGACTAATAAACTCGATAATGAACTTAAAAAGTTTAAAGTTTAAGCATGTCAGATATGTCTTCATTTTTGTGTCAAGACTGTATTGTTGATTTTAAGCAAGATGTGATGAATATGCTAATTCACACCATAGAACTAAAAGATATCTATACATCAGGCCATTCAGAGCAAGTGGCTCGTTATTGTTGTTCAATTGGTAATGCTCTTAACTTAGGGTTAAAGGATACAATTCTTTTATACCAATCTGCTTTTATGCATGACATAGGAAAAATTCTTATTGATCCTAAAATTTTGCAAAAAAATGATTATTTGACGAAAGAAGAATATGAGAGTGTTAAAAAACATTCTACTTTTGGAGCTCAAATGCTTCAAAATATCAATTTATTTCAAGAGCATGCTCAAATCGTTAAACATCATCATGAAAGATGGGATGGAACAGGCTATCCAGATGGTCTTACAAATAAAAAGATACCATTTTTTTCCAGAATCATTGCGATAGTTGATGCTTTTGATGCTATGACATCTATGCGAAATTATAAAAATAAATGCACATTTGATGAAGCTCTTAATGAGTTGGATCGTTGCAGTGGAACGCAGTTTGATCCGGAACTTGTTTCAATTTCCGTGAAAGTCCTCAGTGCATTTATTAACAACAACGCATTCAATAAAAAAATATGTTAAAGTTTAATAATGACATATAATAAAGTTTGATGAATAAAGGAAGACTATGTTAGATGAAATAAGAACAATTACCATCAAAGAATTAAAAGAAGAGATCAAAGAAAATCTAGAATATGCTCATCCCGAAAAAAATGAAAGTGTAGCTGCTGCCAATGCCTTTGGTGTACACTATGGATTTAAACCCTATGTAAATGATATTTTTTTTGCAACAGAAGATGAAGCGGTTGCCTATACGTTTAACACAGAAACAATCTATCAAAACATTAAAGAGCTTAATGATAGTGCAAAAGTTATTGAAAGTTATGATGATACAGAAGATACCTTGTGCTATGCTATTTTTAATGATATTGATAAAATTGCTCTTAAACAAGTCTTTTTTAGCCCCAAATCACAAAATGAAATTACAATCAAATTTCTCTTTGAAGAAGAGCAACTTTGTGTCTCTGATGAGAGTTCTCTAATGTTTACATGTAAACTAATGGATAGCGGTGAGACTGTATGGAACGAGGAAGAAAGTATTGAATTAATGTTCGAAAAAGAAGGGATTTTATACCCTGAGAATATTCGTAAGTTAGTAGAGGGCTTGTGGCTTTCTTGGAGAAACTATGAAAGAACTCTTGAAGAACTTGAAAAAGATCTAAATGCTTTAGTAGCATGGATTAATGCAATGACAAAAACAAAGCCCAATTTTATAGAATAAGTTGAAAGTTTTTATAATTCATGAGAAAGGAAAGCTAAATGAAGTTGGAAAAAAAGATTATCCTTTCTATTATGGGAGGTATGCTCTTAGGATTTACGGCATTTCTTAGTATCAACTATTCTATGATGTATGAAACAACCAGTACAGAAATCTATGATAAACTTAAAGGTAAATCTGCTGATTTAACACGAGATATTGAAGAATGGTTGGGAGATAAGCAGCGAACAGCTCTTGCTTTGGCTCGGCGTGCACAGAATCTTCAAGATAGATCACCTGCTAATGTACGAAACTATCTCTACCTCGTCAATCAATCTGCCAATATTGATGCTTCTATGGTTTACTACAAAGGTCAAACCCTCATTCATACAGAACCTGACTGGGCACTTACTCCACAAGAGGAAGAAGCCAATATGCCTTATCAAACGATGTTGGCTAATGGTTTTAATCCTACAATCAGTAAAGTTTTTAAAAGCCCTATTAATAAAATTGATAATATGGTTGCGGCGATTGCTCCTTTTAATGGAGATAGTGTGGCAACGTTGGTTGTTGAGATTAAAGATGTGGAAGAAAAAGTTTCTTCGAGTAACTTGGATGGAGGTTTTGCAGCACTTATCGATGTAGACCGAAGACTTCTTGTTGATCCAAATCCTAATTTTATCGGTAAGAAAATTTCTGAATTTAATCCAGAACTTGGCTGGATGGAAGAAAAAATATTTGCACTAAAGTCAGGATATATTGAATACCTTGTAAAGGGGAAAGTTTATTTGGCTTTTTTTGATACGATTGAATCTACAGGATGGAAAGTGGTACTCACGTTAAAAAAAGAAACTGCTTTTGCAAATTTGACGGTGCAAACAAAGAAGTTGATCTTGATTAGTGTAATCTTTTTTATTCTAGGTGCTATATTTATTGTTATCATTAATATTTTACATGAATATTGGAGACGCGAAATTGAGCTGAAACGAGATGAATATGAGTTTATTTTAGCACATCGTTCTCGCATCAGTGAGATAGGTGAACTCATCTCTGGGATTAATCATCAATTGCATCAACCTTTGAATTCTTTAAGTCTTTTATCCTCTTCAATGCTTTCCAAATCAAAAAATAAAACACTGACTTCTGAAGTTTTAGAAGAGAACCTTATCATGTCTCAAAAAGCTATTGCGCTTATGTCTACGACTATTGGGATGTTTCGAAACTTTTATAGGTTTGATGGAAATGCCACTACTTTTTGCTTAAAACAGTGTATAGACGGGGTTTTACAAGTTCTTTATATTGATTTTTCTCGTCACAATATCAGTGTTGAGATTGACTGTGATAGATGTGACATGTTAAACATTACTTCTGTAGATAACTTCATTCAACAAGTATTACTGGTTCTGCTTCAAAATGCAAAAGAAGCATTACTGATGACGAATGACAGAATAGATAATAAAATACAAATCCATGTTTCTCTTGATGGTGAATTAGTCAACGTTGATATTGCAGATTGGGGAGAGGGAATTAGTAAAGCGATTGAAGAAAAACTTTTTGACAATATTAAAAGTTCTAAAAAAACTTTAGGCAGTGGTATTGGGCTTTATTTTGCAAGAAAATTAGCCAGAGAAAAACTCAAAGGTGATCTTGTATTGGTGCAATCTTCAATGCCAACAATATTTAGATTTTCTTTTAAAAATTATTTATCTCCAAAGGAGCAAAACGATGCATCTGCAAACGCTTAATTTACTTAATGATATCTGTGTACTTATAGTCGAAGATGATGAGATTGCAAGAACGACGATTAAACAAGATATTAAGCCCTATTGCAAAGCTTGCTATGAAGCGGCAGATGGACTAAGTGGATTGCAAAGTTTTAAAGAACATCATATTGATGTTATTATCACGGATATTCATATGCCTGGTATTAATGGACTGGATATGATTAAAGAGATATTAAAACTCAAATCCGAACAATTGTTTATCGTTATGACTTCTTATGATAATGATAAAAACTTGATTGAGAGTATGAAAGAGGGAGCGTGTAGTTTTTTGCGTAAGCCTTTAGATATAGAAGAGTTACAAACAGCTCTTATAATGAGTTTAGGAAGAATCAAATATACGACAAAAATTCTTAGTGAAAGTGTTTATATTGATTACCAAAAAGAGATTATATATATAGATAATCAACCTGTTTTTCTCTCACATACAAGCAATAAAATATTTTGGTTATTGTCTTACAATATAGGTCGTTTGGTTTCTTATAATATGATAGAAGATTACATTTACGATGGCGAATCTGTTAATAAAAATATCTTACACAATGCTATCCTGAGAATTAAAAAACAACTTCACTCTATTGATATTGAAAACATCCCAAGTGAAGGATATATTTTAAAAGTTAAAACATTGTAATTAGTTTTAGCGAGTCAAATTAACTATCAAAAAATTTATTTCTGAAGCAAATGATTAAATGTACAGGACAGAATAGTGTTTTTGTTTGTGTACAAGGATATTTTATAAAGTAAAACTACTTCATTACATGGTTTACATGTAAGCATTTTCTATCTTCAACACCTCCTTTAATTTTAAGTTTTTTTTAATTTTCAGATGAGTTCTCTGATAGTGTATTGCTTTATACTTAAACTTAGAAATTAAAAAGAAAGGTTGTAACGTGAAAAGAGTTTTTCCAATACTTGGCATCTTTCTTTTTTCCATTGTGTTACTGTGTATCTCTGTACAGGCTGTTGACAATGCTATGTCACCTACTACTACAGCCAAAGAGGCTACACCTGTGATAGAAGTAAGCAAGGAATTAAGAGACCAATACCCAATCAAATCGCACCATGCGAAGTTATCCATAGATTGTATTCACTGTCATGATGACCAAGGACGTGTTCCTGCTAAATTTGAATACATTGGGGATAAAGGGTGTCTTAGCTGTCATGGAAGTAAAGAAAAAATGGCCAAACGAACAGGATTTATGGATATGTTCCATACCAATCCTCATAATTCCTATCATGATGGCCCAACATTATCATGTGATGAGTGTCATAAAGAACATGAACCTTCACAAAATAGATGTATGGAGTGTCACGAAAAAGAGGTTCCTAATTGGATGAAGAAGGTAATGCCATGATAAAAAATATTTTTACGTCTATTAAAAAGAAAATTCCACTTCTTTTAGTTGTAGGAATTGTTGTAGGCTTTATCGTTTCTTATACATCCTATGAAGCAATATCAAGAACAGGAACGCCTCAGTTTTGTGTTGTTTGTCATGAAATGGCGCCGATGAGAGCATCATATGATAACGATGTTCATGGTGGCAACGGTAAAACAGGCATAAGAGTCAATTGTGTTGATTGCCATCTTCCTCATAATAATCTTGTCAATTATGTTTTTACAAAAGCAAAAAATGGAATGTCTGAAGTAGGTACTCATTTTTTTGGAAATCCAGATGCTATAGACTGGCAACAAAAGAGAGAAGAGCGAGCTAAATTTGTTTATGATGATGGATGTATTAAGTGTCATAGCAATTATGCAACAAATGAAAAAATAAGTCCAAAAGCTCGACAAATGCATGAGCATTATAATGGACTTCTTGGTACAAATAAAGAATTGGGTTGTGCAAGTTGTCATGCAGAGATAGGACATAACGGACTTAATAATATGTTAAATATTTATAAGCCAGAACACGCTCTTTATGAAAAAGGCTCTGCAAAAGAAAAAATTAAAATAAATGAAAAATTATACGGAAAAGGAAGTTCTAATTAACAAAGTATCCCCTAAAACAAAAATAAAAAACAGAACAGAATAAGGTGCTCGCAAGAGTCAATACATACGAAAAATCAAAAAAGGAAAAAAGATGACAAATCAATCAAGACGAAATTTTTTTAAGACCAGTGCAATTGGTACAGGAGTTGTGGCATTAGGTGCAACAGGAATTGGTTCAAGTTTGAGTGCTGCAGAAAAAGGTCCAGATTTAGATAAAGCAGCTGCGCAACCTTTTATCACTGAAAGAGGAATTGCTCCTTCAAAAAATCCTGCATATCCAAATACTTTACCAAAAGTTGATGCAAGCCAAGTTAAAGAGACTGTTGAAGCTGATATTATCGTCATTGGAGCTGGTTTTGCAGGTATGTGTGCAGCTATTTCTGCTGTAGAAGTTGGTGCAAAAGTAATTGTGTTGGAAAAATATAAAAGACCAGGTGCCCGTGGTGGCCATATTACTGCATTTGGTTCAGATTTTCAAGATAAACACGGAATCACTAAAGATATTCATCCAAGACAAATCGCGAAAGAACTTGAACGATGGGGACAAGGACGTGTTGATGAAGACTTACTAAGACTCTTTATTGAAAAAAGTGGCGCATGTATGGATTGGCTCGATAACACATTGAAAACAAAAGGCTTTCAAAATGGTCAATGGTTTGAAGGTTGTAAAGATCCATTCTATTATGAACACCCAGTAACACATATGTTTAGAGATAAAAATGGCGTACCTGGTAACGCACCTGTGGTTGATGCTCTTGTTGAAATTGCAAAAGAGAAAGGCGTAGATGTAGTTTTTGAAGCGAGAGCACTTAAACTTGTTAAAGATGGTAATAAAGTTACAGCAGTTATTGCTAAAACCAAAAAAGGTTATGTTCAATATGCAGCTAAAAAAGCTGTTATTATAGCATCAGGCGATTATGCTTCAAATCATGATATGGTTTCTTACTACTCTCAAACATCATCACTTGCAGATGCTCAAATTTATTTTCCAAGTAAATCCAATACCGGTGATGGTCATATGATTGCTATGGATATTGGTGGTGCTATGCAAAGAGATGCAAACCATGCTGCAGTTATTCACTTAGAAGCAGGTGCAAAAAGTTATAACTTTTTACATGTAAACGCATATGGTAAACGTTTTAAAAATGAAGATATCAATACACAATCAATGAGTTGTGGTAAATTGTATCAAAAAGATGGCATTGCTTGGTCTGTTTATGATGCAAACGGTCTTAGCTATGCAGAAGAGATGATGAAGAAAAAAATTGGTGGTGGTTTATTCTTTGGCCAACAAGATAAAATTGTAGGCGTTAAAGAATGGAGCATGGACGATGAAAAACATATGCTTGAAAAACATATTTCTGAGGGAAAAGTTGTTGTTGCTAACACTCTCGAAGAACTTGCAGATAAAATGGGTGTTCCAAGAGCAGAATTTGTTAAAACTGTTAAAAGATACAATGAAATTGTCAAGGTTAAGAATGATACAGATTTTGGTAAAAGATCTGAATGTCTTTATCCTGTTGAAAAGGCACCTTTTTATGCTGGTAAGCTTTTGGCAACATTACTTACAATGTGTGGCGGTCTTAGTACGGATGATAGAATGCTTGTTCTTGATAAAGATGATAAAGCATTTGATAACCTCTATGTTGCTGGTGCTGCACAAGGTAACTTCTTTGCAGGCGATTACCCAACAATCTGTCCAGGTATTGGTCATGGACGTTGTATGACATTCGGACGCCTTACTGGTCTAGTTGCTGCAGGTAAGAGTGTTAATGATGTTAAAACAAAAATGACACTATAAGTTACATTTTTGAGATAGGTCTGCTTGTAATAAGCAGACCTTGTATGTACCCTTGCGAGGTTATATACAAGGTCTTTTATCTTATATCTCTACATAGCAATAGATAAAACGTTATTAAAGGATATGGAATGAACATTAAAATCTCAAATATTGCTAATCTTCCATCCAAATTTGGAAATTTAAAAATCCAATCTTTTCAAGAAGGTATTAAAGAGCATTTAGTGATTTTCAAAGAACCTCTTGGGCAGATTCCATTGGTTAGAATTCATAGTGAATGTTTAACAGGGGATGCACTTGGCTCTTTAAAATGCGATTGTGGTGAACAGCTTGAGTTTGCATTGCAGAATATCTCATCACTTGGTGGAATGATCATTTACTTACGTCAAGAAGGACGCAATATTGGTTTGTTTAATAAAGTAAATGCCTATGCGCTACAAGATCAAGGGTTCGATACTATTGAAGCAAATCATCAGTTGGGTTTTAAAAGTGATGAACGTAGTTATGAAGTGGTAGAAACTATTTTAGAGCATTTTAAAATTGATAAAATTCGTTTGCTTACGAATAACCCTAAAAAAATGAGTTGTTTAAAAAACATTATGATTATTGAAAGATGGCCAATTATTATACCTTCAAATAATCATAACGTTGATTATTTGAAAACTAAAAAAGAAATGATGGGTCATTTACTTTAAAGGAAAAACATGAATGCAATATTAAGCGATCAAAAAACATTCCAGGCTATTATCCGCGTTAATCAAGCGATTGAGGATATTAGACAAGGCAAGATGGTTGTTATGGTAGATGATGAAGATAGAGAAAATGAAGGTGATTTAGTTTATGCTGCTTCTTTTTCTACACCACAAAAAGTTAATTTTATGGCAAGTCATGCAAAAGGGCTTATCTGTGTTGCTATTTCAAAAAAGATAGCAAATAGATTGCAATTAGAGCCTATGGTCAAAAAAAATGATTCATCATATGAAACCGCTTTTACAATTACAGTCGATGCAAGAACAGCAGCAACGGGTATATCTGCAGGTGAGCGTGATATGACCATAAAAATTTTAGCAGATGGTGGATCGCATGAATCAGAACTCGTTCGTCCCGGCCATATTTTTCCATTGATTGCTAAAGAGGGTGGTGCATTAGTAAGAATAGGTCATACTGAGGGTTCTGTAGATTTATGTCGTTTAGCAGGACAGGGTGACTCTGCCGTTATTTGTGAAATCATGAAAGAAGATGGAACAATGGCTAGACGTCCTGATCTGGATATCTTTTGTGCGAAGCATGAATTAAATATTGTCTATATTTCTGATATTGTAGAGTATCGCATGATGAATGAATCACTTATTCGTGTTATTGCCGAATCAACAACGCAATTTTTAGGCAAAGATGCCAGACGTTATGACTTTGTGGATCATAATGATAACCATCATATAGCCTATGCGTTTGGAAATATTAAAAATAGATCAGCAGTAAAATTTCATAGTATTATGCCTGATAATGAACTTTTAGCTGATACAAAAAAATATAATAGCTTAATTCAAGCCATACACTATCTGCAAAAAAGTGGTGGAGTATTGATTTTTATGGATAATGGAACACAAGATATGTCTAAAATTCGTGAATACGGTATAGGTGCGCAAATAATTAAACATCTAGGTATAGAAAATATAGAACTTTTAAGTGATAGTAAGAATAAAGAGTTTGTTGGCATTAGTGGGTTTGGCCTTAGCGTCATTAAAAGTACGAATGTTAATGAAACTGTTGCTTAAAATAACAAGTATTTATTGTCAATGAAAATAAAGAGTAAAAAAGGTATCAGTGTAATGGGTTTCTATCTTGTAGCGTATGGTTTAAGTTGTGTTGTGTTGGGAATGATGATTGGCACATGCATTCAATTCTCTAAAATTAATAAATGAGTCTGCAATGGATTATATCAGTATATCCATTTTGTTAAAATGTATGATATGAAGGATAATAATGAATATTGTAGAAGGTAAATTGTCCCTAAATGGTGACGAAAAAGTTGCTATTATTAATGCACGCTTTAACCATATCATCACAGATCGTTTGGTAGAAGGAGCGCGGGATGCCTATTTGAGACATGGTGGCAAAGATGAAAATTTAGATCTTGTTTTGGTACCGGGTGCATTTGAAATTCCAATGGCACTTAATCGTCTTTTGGCTTGTAGTAAATACGATGCAGTATGTTGTTTAGGTGCAGTAATACGTGGTTCAACGCCACATTTTGACTATGTGTCTGCAGAAGTGACCAAAGGTGTGGCCAATGTAGCACTTCAATTTGCTAAACCAGTCGCTTTTGGTGTCCTGACAGTGGATAGCATTGAACAAGCAATTGAACGAGCAGGTAGTAAAGCAGGTAATAAAGGTTTTGAAGCAATGGTTACTGTCATTGAACTATTAAGTCTATACTCTGCATTAAAGAATTAAGAAAAAGTTATAGATGTAGATATTGATAGAATTGATGGTGTTTTTTTGAGCATCGAGATAGATAGAAATACTACTGAATATTATTTAATGATTAAAGAATTAGTAGAAAAATTATTATTATCTACAAACAACCTATAATTATTTTCTATACTTACATTTATAATAATTAAATATTTTAAAAATAAGGATAGAATATGGCACACATAGCACTTTGCGTCTATGAAAATATGAGTGATTCTGTTAAAAAACATGCGGATAAGAAATTGGAAAAAACGGGTAGCTTGGGTGAGATATTTCAGCTACTTGCATTAAATGAAGACGTTTATTTTGCTACAGATACTATGGTTTCCAAGTTTCTCTTGAAAGAAACATTACTCCCTTATGTCACCAAACAAAGAATTGCAATATTAGTATCATTGGATAATGGGTGTAAAATGTGTGCAGGTGTACACAAGCAACTTGCACGGGCTTTAGGTGTGAGTGAGGTTGAAATTGAAGAAATAGCATTAGGTATTGATGCCCTAAGTTGTAGTGAAGCTGAAAAAAGGTTACTTCATTTTTGTATTCGTGCCTCAAAAAAAGATAACTATAAAATCATGAAAGAAGATATAGAAGTTATCAAGGCGTTTGGATACAGTGAAAAAGAGATCTTTGAAGCGGTTTGTATTGTTGGATATTTTAATTATATCAATACCTTATCTAATACATTTGGTCTTGGAAGCGAATAAAACATAAAATATTAGGGACGACTTTTTATCTTACTTTTTTTTTAAAAGCGTTCCTTTAACACAAATTATTGTCTGATATATTGACAAAATCTTTATAAAATCTCCAAAAATATAAAAAAAGAAAAGTATTTACTTATTACTTCGTAAATATTATTAACTTTCATTATTTTAAAATTAAAATCTATATCTTTCCTATAACAAAGCTATAACTTTTGTATATCATTCTTAAAATGTGAAATTAATTCATAAACACATTAAAAAATAAATAACTGTACTTGGGGTTATTTATAAAAGGTTACAAGAAGGTTTGAATACCACTGTGTAAGTTGTTACTCTTGGTATTTTTTAAGGAGGAAGTATGGAAAAGAAAAAAAAGCCTGAACTCTCAAGAAGAGATTTTGGTAAGTTGATTATCGGAGCTGGAGCTGCAGCAACGATAGCTCCATTTGGTGTACCAGGTGCAAATGCAGCTGAAAAAGAGAAAAATGCAGCTGAAATTCGTCAACAATTTGCAATGACTGCAGGTTCTCCCATCATAGTTAACGACAAATTGGAAAGATATGCTGAAGTACGAACAGCGTTTACTCATCCAACCTCAAAGTTTAAACCAAACTACAAAGGTGAAGTGAAACCTTGGTTTTTATCAGCATATGATGAGAAAGTACGTCAGATTGAAAATGGTGAAAATGGTCCTAAGATGAAAGCTAAAAATGTAGGAGAAGCTAGAGCAGGTCGTGCACTTGAAGCTGCTGGATGGACCTTAGATATTAACTTTGGAAACATTTATCCAAATAGATTTTTTATGTTATGGTCTGGTGAGACTATGTATAACACCCAATTGTGGGCACCAGCAGGGTTAGATAGAAGACCTCCAGATACAACTGATCCTGTGGAACTTACAAATTATGTAAAATTTGCTGCACGTATGGCAGGTGCTGATTTGGTAGGTGTTGCAAGATTAAATCGTAACTGGGTTTTTTCTGAGGCAGTAACTATACCAGCTGACGTACTTTATGAACAATCTTTGCAGAAAGAGATTGAAAAGCCAATCGTTTTCAAAGATGTTCCACTACCAATAGAAACTGATGATGAATTAATTATCCCTAATACTTGTGAAAATGTTATCGTTGCAGGTATCGCTATGAACCGCGAAATGGCGCAAACAGCTCCTAGCAATATGGCATGTGCAGCAGTATCATTTTGTTATTCACGTATGTGTATGTTCGATATGTGGTTATGCCAGTTTATTCGTTATATGGGTTACTATGCAATACCAAGCTGTAATGGTGTTGGACAATCAGTTGCCTTTGCTGTTGAAGCAGGTTTAGGACAAGCTAGTCGTATGGGTGTTTGTATTACTCCTGAATTTGGACCAAACGTAAGACTTACAAAAGTCTTTACAAATATGCCTTTAGTTCCAGATAAGCCTATCGACTTTGGAGTAACAGAATTTTGTGAAACATGTAAAAAATGTGCACGTGAGTGTCCTTCAAAAGCAATTACTGAAGGTCCAAGAACTTTTGAAGGACGAAGTATTCATAATCAATCAGGTAAATTACAGTGGCAAAATGACTATAATAAATGCTTAGATTATTGGCCGAAATCTGGTGGATATTGTGGCGTATGTGTAGCTGTTTGCCCCTTTACAAAAGGCAATATTTGGATTCATGATGGCGTTGAATGGCTTATTGATAACACAAGATTCTTAGACCCATTAATGCTTGGTATGGATGATGCACTGGGTTATGGTAAAACACGAAATGTAGAAGAAGTATGGAAAGGTAAAATCAATACCTATGGTTTAGATACATCTCACTTTAAAGATACGGAGACAACAGGAAAGGATAGGGTAAAAAAATCATGAAATTATTAAATATTTTAAATTATAAAGCGCTTGGTTTGAGTTTACTTTATTTGGCATTGATTTTGGTTACTTTCCAAATTTCAATGGGAAGTTATGGAGAGGATGAGCCACAAGCTGGTAGTATATTAATGGTTGCTGGATTGATTTTTTCGATCATCGGCGTTTTTCTTTTAATGAAGTTCAAGCCAACATATATTTTATGGGAAAAGCTTAAGCGTTAATTTCTAAATCTATGCATAAAGTAGGGTTTACATCATTACATGTAAACCCTACTTTTCTCTTTTTCTAAGTCATAAATATGCTTAAATATACAGCACGTTTAGCTTGACATTCCCATTATTTTGGAGTGACTCCAAAGCGCTGATGAAGTGGCTGACTTGATTATGACATTTATGCAGGGATTACGAGTTCAATCACGAAATCAATACTCTGGTGATGCAATCAAGCGAGCCATAAAAACATTTTTGGCTTTGATAAAGTCAATGGAAAAGAAAAAAAGTATATTTTTAGGTTTGTAATTGATATAAGAAAACGTTATAACTTTTTTTTCAGTTTTAAGAGAGATGACTTGGTAAATAACTCTCTTTTGAGCTAGATCGCCAATTATCTCTCTTGTTTTAAAAAGTTAGAGTCGTAATGCGCTCTTCTTTCTCTTTTTCATAATAAGCTTCTACGCACTCTTTATACGCTGTTAAAAATAACATGCTGCATCGTGATTCTTTAGAATCGTCATCTTTGATTTGTTTCAAAATATTACCAGCTAAAATGTAAGTCTCTGAAAGCGTAGCATTAAAAGCAGAATCTAAATAAAGCGAAGCTTGTGCAAGCAGTGATGGGCAACCTTTGATTTCAAAACCACATCTGACAGTCTTATCATCTTCAATTTGCATAGTAAGGACAACTTTACCTTTTCCATCGGGGTGAAGGCATGTCGCTTTGGCATTGTAATTATCTAATAGTCCATAAAAACGAGGGTTTTTCATATGGTCTTCTAATTGGCTTATGAGCCCTGTGTAGTCAAAATCATCACGCATAGTGTTTATTCCTTTAGTTATAATTTTAATTATGGCAAAAAAGTATAGGACGTTTATAGGTAAAATATAAGTTAATTAGACGAAAAAACCTATTATCTCATACTGCGCATTCCTAATGTCTAGAAGTATTTTCATACAAATATAGCATATTAATTAACATGGCTAAGATCAATGATAAATTTTGCGCCTTTTTTAGAATTCTTTACATGTAAAGAACCACCGATGTTTTTTTCTATGATAATTTTTGCCATATAAAGCCCCAAACCAGTGCCATTTTTTTCTTTTTTAGTGCTAAAGTATGGGTCAAATATCTTCTCAATGATCTCAAGATCAATTCCTTCTGCATTATCTTCTATGAATATTTCTTTGTTTTTGATAGTAATCCATATCTGTTTGTCTTCTTTGGTTTTCAAGGCATCTTTGGCGTTGCTCATGAGAATGGTTAAGACTTGAATGAGTTCATTTTTACATCCAATGATAGTACTTTCATCGCTCTTTACATGTAAAGAAATTTGTTCTTGTTTAAAAGGTGTTCGGAGTAATACCATGGCACTCTCAACGGCGCTTTTAAGGAGAAAAACACGCTCCTCTTTTTTTGTAGAAAAGAAATTTAAAAAATCATTGATAGTATTTGACATGTATTTTATCTGTGTATTGGCTTCATGGACCTTTGTTTTCAATTTTTCATGTGAAAGCATTTGAAGTTCACTGGTCATTTCAATGTTGGCCAAAGTTGTTGAGACATTGTTAAGAGGTTGTCGCCATTGGTGAGCGATACTTGCAATCATCTCGCCCATTGCAGCAAGGCGTGATTTGGCTAAAAGCTCTTTTTGAAAAGAGAGTTTTTCATAAAAGAGTTTACTCAACCTGATATAAATAGAAAAGCACAGTAAAATTGCAGCAATAGTATTGGTGACCTGCATATTGTTGATGTAGGTGCCCTTGTTTAAGTAGGTATCAAAGAATTTGATATCAAATGAAGAAAAATAGAAGATAAATGGGTAGTAGATAAAGGCTGAGCTGATGATGTATAAAACGGAGACTGTGAAATCTTTTTTGAGGTTGACAATACCAACCATGAAAAAAAAGGGTAGAATTAATGCTGCTATAATGTAGCTGTAGTGGTCAAAGATAAAATTGTAGATATTTAATATTAAAGAGAAGAGAAGGCTTATATTGATAAATTTATCAACCCAAAGATAATTATTTTCTGTTTCAAAAAAGTATTTAGTAAAGAGTAGAAAAGTGATAATGTGAAGGGCAGGGAAGAAGATATTAAAAAGGACAATGATATTTTTATTGGAAAAGTTTAACCACTCTAATAAGACGACAATATCAGGAGAACAGTAGAGTGTTGGGGGTAAAAGTACCAAGCAATAGTATCCCAAACTTTTTTCTTTGATAGAAAAAAATACGATTAAGTTAAAGAAAAATATACTAATTAAAATTCCGAAAAAGAATCCATTGTCAAAATAAGACTTATCTGTTGAAATAACACTAAAGGTTTTTTCTTGATTAACTATTTTTATGGATTTAAAGACATCATACCCTTTTTTTTCATTAGATTTTACATATAGGGTTAAAGTTTCATTGGGGCTAATGATAAAATTATCAAATACAAACCCAGTGCGATCTTGGTCATAAAGTGAAGAATGTTTTAGTATTTGATTATGTTTAACATAATAAAGATCCAATTTGGCGTTGTACCAAAAGAAGATAATGCTTTTTTCAAGTTGTTGAACATTATTATTGGACATAGGTATTTTTATCCAAAAATTTCTGTTATCTAAATTTCGCATATCAGAGTATTGTAGATTTACTTTCGAAAAACTAGGATTATTAATAGCTTCATCAATAGATATATCTTTTTTAAGGAGATACGTTGATGGATTTTCTAAATTAATATAAGGCAAAGCACAAGCAGGAGAAAGTATTAATAAATAAACAATCAAAAAAGAGCGTAGTAGTTTCATTTATAGAGTTTCAATTTATAACCAAGTCTTGCTACATTAATAATAGTCTCTGGAGGCAAATGTTTTCGGATATCTCGTACTAACGAACGAATAGCGGCACTACTCATACCTTCTTCCCAGATATTATTTTCAAACTCTTGATAACTAACAATTTCATTAACACGTTTTAGTAAATATTCTAAAAAAGTGATTTCACTTCTTCTCAAAATTACATCTTTCTCATTGACAAAAAGAGCACGTTTAATAGTGTCATAATAAACTATATCAGAAAAATAAATTTTTTCATTTTTATTGTTTTTAAGATTAGCAACACATTTTTTAAGAGCATTTTTGAGATCAATCGCGGTGACAGGTTTTAGGATATAAGCTGCTAGATTAAGTTCAACGGCTTTTAAAAAATACTCAGTGTCTGTATAAGCAGTAGCAATGACAAGAGGTATTTTTTGGTTAAATTCACGAATTTGTTCACACACTTCAAGTCCATTAAAGTAGGGCATTTCGATGTCAAAAATAGCAATATCAATAGTATTGTTTTGAAAGATTTGAAGAGCTTCTTTCCCATCTTTGGCTAAATATACTTTTTTGCAAAAAAGAGAAAGTATTTCTCCTATGTTTTCACGAGTTTGTTCTTCATCATCTGCATAGAGTATTGTATAAGAAGCGAGCATGTTAAATCCCTGAAATTTTATGAATAATGTACGTATTATAAAAAAAGAAATATAGAACTTGTAGATAAAAAATATTTTCCTTCTATTTTAGTTATACAACGGTTGCATAAGTTTTAAATACAATTTTCATAATAAGTCAGATGTTAAATGGTTGTACTTGGGATCATTTAATTAAAGGTTACAAGAAGGTTTAAAATCATTATCATGATTGTATGGTAGATGATTTTTTAAGGAGTAAATATGGAAAAGAAAAAACCTGAACTTTCACGTAGAGATTTTGGAAAGATAGTTGCTGGCGTTGGTGTTGCGGTTACTATTGCACCATTTGGGGGCACAGATGCTCATGCAAAAGAAAAAGCATCGCAAGAGATTCGTCATCAATTCGCGATGCCAGATGGGGTATCTCCTATCAAAATCAATGAAAAGTATGAAAGATTTAATGAGGGGCATGTGGCATTTTATCATCCCTCTTCAGTGATGATTCCAAACTTCAAAGGAGAAACTAAGTTTTGGGTGTTTTCTATGATGGACCAAAAGCAAAATTTGATTAATACAGCACAACATGCACCTGGCGTTAAAGCTCCAAGTGTTGCTGAGGCAAGATCTGCTAGAGCATGGGAATCAGCTGCGTGGACACTGAATGAAATGCTAGGATATGGAAAGCCAAATAGAAAGATGCATTTATGGGATAATTTTAAAGCAGCAAAGGATTGGCCACATATCTATAACAAAGCACCAGATGAAAAAGATCCTGCCATATTAACAAATCAGATTAAATACGTTACAAGATTAGCAGGGGCTGACTTAGTGGGTATTGCAAGATTGAACCGAAATTGGATCTTTAAAGAGGCTTTTACTACAGTATCAGATAAGCCTGAGGATGATAATAACTTTATCACAAAGCCAATTAACTTTAAAGATATTGAAAAACCAACGGAAACAGAAGATGAATACATTATTCCAAATAGCTTTGCCAATGTTATCGTTTCTGCTTTTGCGATGAACCGTGATATGATGCAGTGTTTGGCTACTTCTATGGCACATGCAGCTGCGGCACTTTGTTACTCTCGTATGGTGGCGCATGATATGTGGATTTGTCAGTTTATTCGTAACCAAGGCTACTATGCAATACCAAGCTGTAATGGTGTTGGACAATCAGTTGCCTTTGCTGTTGAAGCAGGTTTAGGACAAGCTAGTCGTATGGGAACTATCATCACCCCTGAGTATGGACCAATGGTTCGTCTTTCTAAGATCTTTACCAATATGCCTCTTATTCCCGATAAACCAATTGATTTTGGTGTTACAGAGTTTTGTGAAACATGTAAAAAATGTGCAAGAGACTGTCCTTCCAAGGCAATCTCAGAAGGGCCACAATCCTATGAAGCACGAGATATTCATAATGCAAATGGCCGCTACCAATGGCACAATGACCATAAAAAATGTTTACAGTATTGGGTTGAATCGGGCGGAGACTGTGGCATATGTGTAGCTGTTTGCCCCTTTACAAAAGGCAATATTTGGATTCATGATGGCGTTGAATGGTTGATTGATAAAACAAGATTCCTTGATCCTGTAATGCTAGGTATGGATGATGCACTGGGTTATGGTAAAACACGAAATGTAGAAGAAGTATGGAAAGGTAAAATCAATACCTATGGTTTAGATACATCTCACTTTAAAGATACGGAGACAACAGGAAAGGATAGGGTAAAAAAATCATGAAATTATTAAATATTTTAAATTATAAAGCAATTGGTTTGAGTTTACTTTATTTGGCATTGATTTTGGTTACTTTCCAAATTTCAATGGGAAGTTATGGAGAAGATGAGCCACAAGCTGGTAGTATATTAATGGTTGCTGGATTGATTTTTTCGATCATCGGTGTTTTTCTTGCAATGAAGTTTAAGCCAAACTATATTTTATGGGATAAACTTGAGCGTTAATCTTTGAATTGATTATTAAATAAAAGGTACAAAGTCTACCATTTTTTGGAAGTAATGTACCTTTTTTGTTTTGTATTTCTGTTAAAGCGATATTTTTGGGAGTAATGGCGATAGTACTATTTTAAAAAACAAGAGACTATGGAAGTTTTAAGATAAACTCGGCTCCTCTTTTATTGTTTGCAACTTGAATACTCCCTTTTATATTATTTTCCATAATGATTTTTGCTGTGTAGAGTCCAAGTCCTGTTCCATTCTTTTCAAGTTTTGTTGAAAAATAAGGCTCAAAAATTCGATGAATAATTTTGCTATCAATTCCCCCTGCATTATCGCTAATGGATATCTCATTTTTACTTGTTTTAAAATAAATCTTTCGATCTTCTTCAGGATTATCTTTGAGTGCATCTTTTGCATTCGTTAAGATGGTGATAATGACTTGTATAAGTTCATTTTTATATGTATTGATTTCAAACATTGCATCGCACTGTGTGTAAATTTGAATATGATTGCTTTCAAAGGATGTGCGCATAAAAGAGAGTGAATCATCAATGATTTCTTTACATGAAAAAGTAGATTTTTGCTTTTTCTGAGAAAAAAAGTTCATGAAATCTTCTATGGTATTGGTCATATGACGAATCTGCAAATGCATCTCATTGAGTTTGTCTTGTAAGGTTTTTGGTGAGAGTTTATCAAGCTGGCTGTGCATGTCTATATTGACAACGATAGAGGAAAGATGACTCAGTGGTTGCCTCCATTGATGGGCAATATTGGCAATCATTTCTCCCATCGCACTAAAGCGTGAGCGTACAAGTATCTCTTTTTCAAATTGCCTTTTTTCTTCTAAGATCGAGAGTAGCTTTATATAGGTTACAATGCTTAGGCATAAAGAGCATAGTGTGCTGGTGACTTGAAGGTAATTGTTCATATTTTGTACACCATCAAAATTGAATATTCTAATAAAGGACTCCATAAATAGAGGGTAGATTAATAAAATCATCGCGATAGAATAAAGGGAAGCTTGCAGTTTGTCTTGTTTTAACATAATGAGACCAATTAAAATAAAACCTGGTAATAATATACCTGGATAAAAAATAATCAAAGATCCATTTGAAAAGATGAACTGTATAATTACCATTAGTATACAAGAGAGCATGTAAAAATTTAAAATGCTATTAATCGTGGCATGCTTATATTTGAGATCAAAAAACTCTTTGGTGAAAAGGGTAAGTGTCATCAAAATACTAAAAGGATTAGCCACTTTCATAATGTTATAGAGTATTGACTTTTCAAGGTATGGACTCAGTGCTGAGTAAAAGCTCCAGTGTAAGTTTGAGGTAATGAAGATAATGGACATTACAAACAAGACATAATAAAAGTAGCTTTTTAAGGATGTCATAAAGTACATAAATAAACTTGCAAAAAGAATGGTAAGTAAAATACCAAATAAAAGACCATGTTTATAAACGCTCTCATAGTTACTAATTTCTGATATAAGTTGTTCAGTATTGATGATATAAGCAGCAGAAAAATCATCCACTAATGGGTGATCATTGACTTTGATATAGATGGTACTTTCTTCATTAGGTCCTATAATGAAAGAGTAGTAAGAAATACCATTGTTTATGCCATCACTTACAGACTTAGTTTCGATGATTTTATTGTCTTTGCTATAGTAAACTTGGAGGTTGATATTCTTCCAGTAAAAAAGAAGTGTTTTATCTAGCTCTTTATTGAGTGTGTTTTTGAGAGGTATTTTTAACCAATAGTTCTTTGTAAATTGCTTTCTTAAAAAAACGGAAAGGTTATTGTTTTTGATGAAATCGCTATGCTTGAGAGCATCTTCTATAAAGATATTTTCATTTAAAAGATACGTATTTCGATGTAATAAGAGTTTCTCTTCATTTAAAGTAATTACGCCACTAAATAAAGAGAGTGTCAAAAGAAAAAAAAGAAAGAAGAACTTCATTTTTGAAGAACCAGCTTGTATCCAACTTTTGGAATATTTTGAATGCTCTCTTTGGTTAGGTGCTTTCTTAGATCTTTGACAAGGGTTCGAATAGCTGGACCACTCATCCCTTCTTCCCAAATATTATACTCAAATTCACTATAGTTGATAACTCTATTAGGATTTTTCAACATATATTCAAGAAATTGCATTTCAATATTAGACATCTTGCAAAACTCATTTGTATTCCACAGCAAAACCACGGTCAAAGTTGATTAATCCACATATCAAATTAAAGCGTAGATTGAATCGTTTTCTTCTGTTTCTGTATTTTTGGGTGAGTATCTGAAATGTTTTGATTTTAGCATTCACATGTTCAACACATATTCTAGCACTTGCTTTTTGTCTGTTTTCCTCTTTTTGCTCCTCACTCAAAGGATGAAGTTTGGAGGCTTTATGGGGAATTTGACAATGGCTATGTTCTTTGGCAATACCCAGATATCCCAAATCAACATAAACACAGGTCTTGGGCATCAAGGGGAGATTAGATTCTTGAAACAGTCTAAAATCATGTGTCGTACCTTTAGCGGTATGCACACACATAATCCTCTCCTCTTTATCAATCACAATCTGTCCTTTAAGGGTATGACGCTTTTGCTTACCTGAGTAGTACTCTCTTTGCTTTTTTTGGGTCTTTGACAAGGCGTTTCTGTCGCATCAATGACAACAAAAGAGAGGGCAACATCACTTTTATAGAGTTCTCTCTTGCTTGGCAATGAAAATCTACCAGACTTAATCAACACTTCTTCTACTTCACATACAATCCTTGAAGCCGTTGATTCACTCACACCATAATCAAATCCAATATGTTCAAGGGTGCGATACTCACGATAATAGCCAAGCATCAAAAGTACTTTATTTTCTGGTGAAAGAGATCTCCTCCCTCCTACACCTAATCCTTTTTTACGATTCTCATCGTATTGCCTAAACACCTCTATCATTGCGTTAAATGTCTCTTCATTAACGCCAATATGGCGCTTAAAATCTTTGGGTTTATGCTTTTGCATTTGTTCATATTTTTTCATGCCTCTTGCCAAGCATTTTTAGTGCCTTTTATTTGAGTTTTGCAAGATGTCTATTCGTTAATCTGACTTCACTATTATTGATATACAGTGTTCGTTCACCTACATTATAATATGCGCTCTGATTGATGTGAATTTCGCTATTTTTAGAATAACTTAATTGCTCTTCACATTTTTTAAGTGCTTTTTTCAAATCAGAAGTTTCTATTGGTTTTAAAATATAAGAGGTTAGATTTAATTCAACTGCTTTTAAAAAATATGCCGTGTCTGTATAAGCTGTAGCCATGACAATCGGGATATTTTTATTGCTTTTTCTGATTTTTTCGGCCACTTCTAAGCCATTAAGATAGGGCATCTCAATATCGAGTACCATGATATCTGGAGACTCATTTTGATACAATTCATATGCCTTTTCCCCATCTTGTGCTAGAAGTACATCATCAAAAAGAAGAGAAAGAATTTCTCCAATATTTTTACGAATTCCTGCATCATCTTCTGCATAAAGTACTTTATAGTTTTTAAACATGTGTGAACCTATCCTATAGTTTATAACTATGATTCTATCAGATATTTTGTTAA
The DNA here is from genome assembly GCF_002309535.1 of Sulfurospirillum diekertiae. Classification (GTDB taxonomy): domain Bacteria; phylum Campylobacterota; class Campylobacteria; order Campylobacterales; family Sulfurospirillaceae; genus Sulfurospirillum; species Sulfurospirillum diekertiae. The sequence continues at coordinate 1,452,395 of NZ_CP023275.1, forward strand.
AAATTAACTTAAAAGAGTAAAAATTATCTATTTAATAGTTACCCTATATTTCACCTATAAGTTACCTATAAATATTCATAAAATTCAAGGTTCTCTCTTTATTGCACACAAAGTTACTACAAGTTTTATGTACTATGGAGTTTTAGTGTTGAATGTTGATTGTATTAATACAAAAATAAAGGAACGACATGTTTAGACAAGTAGTATCGTTGACGTTATTGGTTTCATTGCTGGCAGTTGGGAGCTCTGGTATTTTGATGATTATACTGAATAGTTTTGAGTTTCAGTTTCAGATGCATCCTGTTCATAAGATTTTTGGAGTCTTGATGGTTTTATCCGGTAGTCTACACCTGTATCTTAACTTCGGTTCAGTAAAAAAATACTTGAATATAAAAAAGATGGCACTTTTTACAGGAGTATTGAGCATAATAATGGTTTTACTTTATGGTGTAGGTATTAATAAACCATTAAACATAGAAAAAATAAAGCAGATGGAAAATATTGCAAAAACATTAGAAGAGTAAACAAAATTTCCTCAGAACTGGGTTAAAACTTCTCTGAATATCTACACATAATGAAGGACTTTATGATAAAAGTCCTTCTTCTATCTTATTTGATTTTATGACTACAAAGAGATAAAACTTTATGTTGTATTAAAAAAAAGGTAAAATTTTTTATTCATCTATTTTCTCCGCACAACTTATCTATTTTTTTTTCTTATCATTACATAGCAATAAAAATAAGTAATGATAAGAGAGTCTTAGTGCTAGGACAATCTTTAAGAGAGAAAAAGATGAATTTTAATCGAAGAAAATTTTTAATTTACAGCGCAGAAGCAGGAGCGATGTTCGGTCTTGTTGGAGCTGTTCCGTTAATGTCAGGAGAACATCACTACTTACGACCTCCAGGCGCCATTAAAGACGATACTTTTTATAAAGCATGTATTAAATGTGGTGCTTGTGTTTCAGCATGCCCCACTAAAGCGGTGACACTTATTGATCTTTGTTGGGATGTTAAAAATATCGGCACACCTATAATTGATATCAAAAATGGTGGCTGTATTGCTTGGGGAAAAGAGTGTCTTTTATGTGTTAAAGCTTGTCCAACAGATGTTTTGAGTGTAGTTAAAGATTTAAAAGAAGAAAAGCTTGGTCTTGCCATTATAAAAGAAGAAGAGTGTGTGAATTGTATGGTTTGTTTTTTACATTGCCCCATTGAGGGAGTAGTACTCTTTCCAAATCCAGAAGTTCCTGATAAACCTTATACTAAAGAACGTGATATACCTACAAAAATAAAACTCAAAGATTCCCCGTTAAAGCCTTATATTGTTAAAGATAAATGCATTGGGTGTGGATTGTGTGCTCATTATTGTCCTCCACGGTGCATTGATATGATTCCTATAGCAGACGTAAAAAAGGTAGCAAAAAATGAATCAAATTAATAAAGTTATTAATGTAAAAAAATTACAAATCATTAGAAAAAGTGTACATAACTTTTCTATGCTAAGCATTATACTAGGTGCATTTGGCATCATAACTGTTGCCGGAACATGTTATGTAAGTATTGGTTATTTTAGGCTTATTTGTCCAGTTGGTTTTATAGAGCTCTCTCTAGCAACACACACTATTAATACAAAACTTATCGTACCTTTTTTAACAATTTCAGTTCTTCTTTTTTTAGCGGGAAGATCGTTTTGTTCTTGGGGTTGTCCTACGTCTTATATGGGCGGAATTATACGTAAAATGACATCTAATGAGACCTATAAAAAATACACTAAAGTAAAAAATAAAGTGCAAAAGTATGTACCGCAACCTGGTATGGATGATATCTTTGTCATGATGATAGGTACATTAATAGGAATATTTGTATTTCAGTATCCACTACCTTGCACAATTTGTCCATTAGGAATCATTTCACGGGCTCTTATTGAAACAGTCAATCATTCTACAATTACGCATTTTCACATTGCACTACGTTATGACACTTTATTGTTAATAATTCCTATCGTATCTATGTTTTTATTTGTAAGAGGTTGGTCACAAGTTTGCCCTGTCGGTTCATTGAAAGGGCTTATGTCAACGTATAACAAGACAATCGTTCCTTCAACAACAGAAGCATGTGTCAACTGTAAGTTATGTGAACAAGTATGTCCTGTTAATATTGGACATCATAGAGGGCTTCCTGATATGAGTATTTGTATCAAATGTATGCTATGTGCAGAATATTGTCCGCAACATGCCATAGACATTGTTGCTTTATACGAGCATAAAAAAACAAAATTTAAAGAAGTAAAAGATGTGAATGTACTGAATACATCCATTGAAACAATGAATAAAACAGCTTAATTAACTTTACAAAAGGGATTATAAAATGGGCGTAACCAATGGTTACAAGAAAAAGTATATAAGTTTGGCGGCTATTCTCACTTGTGCCGTTAGAACAATATTTTTTTCTGAAGAGGTTAAAGTGAATAATATTGAAACTATATCGGTTCTTTCCTTTTTGAGAAGAGATGATTATGTGTGTTATTGAAGATACTTTTAATATCACAAGCGCTCTATCTCACGTTGCATTAATACAATGTCTTAAATTGTTTAACTAAAGAGGTTATCTCTTTGATTAAACTCAAGAAAAAAGGATAAAGAATGAATACCGCATTAATAGCTTTTTTTGCGTATATCGTCGATAAATTTGTTGGTGAATTTACAGTTATAACGCATCCAGTCATTTTTATTGGGCGTTATATAAGTTGGTTTGAAAAAAAATTTTATAAAAATACTTTTCAACGAGGCTTAGTGCTTGCTGTGAGTACATTAGGACTTACATACGTAGCTATTTGGCTGTTAGAAACTCTTTTATCTTCTCTTCCACATGGTATTTCAATATTTATTTCAATCGTGATTGCTTCGATGTTTTTGGCGCATCATATGCTCTATCATTCTGTTTTGGACGTCATCAATTCTTCTGTTCCAAAAGAAAAAATAAAGTATTTAGTCAGTCGTGACACTGAAGATATGGATGACCACGAAATCTACAAGGCATGTATAGAAACGTATACTGAAAATATTAATGATGGGGTTATAGCACCTTTATTTTATCTTCTTCTTTTTGGACTAAAGGGGCTTATTATTTTTAAAGCGATTAGCACATTAGACTCCATGGTGGGTTATAAAAATGAACGTTACTCTCATTTTGGAACTGCAGGAGCAAGGTTGGATGATATTGTAGGATGGATTCCTGCTCGTATTAGTGCATTACTTATTTATTTAGCTGCTAAAGGATCGTACAGCTTTAATACGTTAAAAAAGTATGCTTCAGGGCATGAAAGTCCTAATTCAGGCTGGCCCATTGCAGCAGCTGGATTGGCATTTCATTTAAAACTTGGTGGTCCTACACGCTATTTTGGTGCAATCAAAAATAAGCCTTATCTTGGGGATGGTTCCCTTCCCTTAACACAGCAAGACGTATGTAATGTACTCACGCTGCATTCAAAGATTGACTATATTGTATTGGGAAGTATGGCAGCAATGATTACATTTCTATGGTTGATACAATGAATGCACGTAACACTCAATTTACGAAAGCGTTTCATGCGTTAAAACAGAATGCGGGAAGTCATAGTCCAAGTATGGAAGACTTGAAAAAAATGTTCCCAACATTGGAAATCAAGATCGATGCATGCTATTTGTCAAATCCTTATGCTTCTGAGCTAGTACTTGATTATATTGACCGTGAATTAATTCAAACCAATGCCTATAAAAAGGTACTGACACACTACCCATCACAGCAACGTTCTTTGCAAAAAGTTATGGCGGAGTCTTTACATGTAAAGCCTGAAAATATATTTATCGGGAATGGTGCCACTGAAATTATTCAGATGCTTCTACAACAAGAAGAGGTTCAAAAAGTTGCCTTAATGATTCCTACTTTTTCATCGTATTATGAGTTTGTGGGCAAAGGGTGTGAAGTTGTTTATTTTCCATTGAATGAACGTGATGATTATAGCTTTGATGCGGATAAATACTGCCAATTTATTGAAAATGAACAACCCGATACCGTTGTGTTGATTAATCCAAATAATCCAAATGGTGCCTATCTTTCTTTAGAAAAGATGCACATTTTATTGAAACGCTTAGCCTTTGTGCCGCGCATTATTATTGATGAAAGTTTTATTCATTTTGCCTATGAAGACGAGGCATTGACATGTCTTAGCTCAACTGTTTTATTTGATATGTATCCTAATGTCATCATTGTTAAAAGTCTCTCTAAAGATTTTGGCATAGCAGGGGTTCGCCTTGGGTATGCCTTGATGGATTCACGTAAGATTGATGCACTTTTAGAGCATGGATTTTTATGGAATATCAATGGTATTGGTGAGTATTGTCTTCGACTTTTTGTAAGGGAAGATTTTTTAAAGCGCTATGAAGAAGCTAGAAAGCAGTATATCAAAGAGATGTGCAGATTTAAAGAAGCGCTTTTAGGGATAGAAAATGTGTATGTCTATCCTTCGATGGCTAACTTTGTGATGCTCAAACTTCCGTCTAGAATAAAAGCAAGTTTTGTGATTAGTGCACTCCTTGTTGAGTATGGAATTTATGTTCGCACCATGGCAGATAAAATTGGTGTTGAGGGCGAATGTATTCGTATTGCAGGAAGAACGCGTGAAGAGAATAACTGCATCGTTATGGCGCTCAAAAGCATACTAAAGGATAGTAAGTGATTACATTTATCACCGGTGGTGGACGTAGCGGGAAAAGTCTGTTTGCAGAAGATAGGGCTAAACGCTATAAAAATAAATGCTACGTAGCAACCGCCATTGCTTTTGATGACGAAATGAAATACCGCGTTAAAAAACATTTAGAGCAGCGTGGAAGTGATTGGGTTACTATTGAACAATACGAAGGTATCGCAAAAGCTTTACATGTAAAGGCAAAAGATGCACAGGTTGTCTTGGTAGATTGTTTAACAAATTTGGTCAGCAATATGATGATTATGAACCGCGATGTGGATTGGGAAACGCTCAGTGATGAAGCAGTTTATGAAATTGAACAAGAGATATTAGAAGAAGTGAATGCATTGGTGCTGTTTGGGCATGAGTTTGCTGGTGAAATGATTATCGTGTCCAATGAAGTAGGTATGGGACTCATTCCTGAATATCCCTTAGGACGTCGCTTTAGAGATATTGCAGGACGAATGAATCAGCACGTAGCACGTGCAAGTGATGAAGCATACTTGGTAGTCGCAGGATTACCGATGAAATTAAAATAGAGACACTAATGAAACATAAAAATTTAATGGTTTACGGTACAGGTTCGGATGTTGGTAAGAGCGTTATTGTGGCAGGATTATGCCGTATTCTTAAGCAAGATGGTGTGCGAGTTTGCCCTTTTAAATCTCAAAATATGGCCTTAAATTCTTATATCACCAAAGATGGAAAAGAGATGGGACGTGCCCAAGTGGTGCAAGCAGAAGCCGCAGGGCTGGAGCCTGATGTGATGATGAATCCTATATTGCTGAAACCTTCAACAGACCGCAAGGCACAAGTCATCTTGCATGGAAAAGCTTTACGCAATATGGATGCTCGAGAGTATTTCACCAATCGTGGTGCTATGAAAATAGAGGTTATGAAGGCTTATAACAAGATACGCGAAAACTATGATGTATCTATTATCGAAGGAGCTGGAAGTCCTGCTGAGATTAATTTGAAAGTAGATGACTTGGTCAATACCGGTATGGCAGAAATGGCTGATGCGCCAGCTGTTTTGGTTGCAGACATTGATAAAGGAGGCGTTTTTGCCTCAATATATGGAACGATAAAACTTTTGGAAAAACATGAAAGTGCTCGTATCAAAGGGGTTATTATCAATAAGTTTCGTGGTGATGTAACCTTACTTGAACCAGGGCTTCGTATGATTGAAGAAAAAATCAATATTCCTGTTCTTGGCGTTATCCCTTATATACAACTGGGTATTGAAGAAGAAGATGGTTTTGGTGATAGGCATTTAGAAAAAAAAGCACGTGGGGCAATTGATATCGCCGTTATTGTACCTAAGCGCATTTCAAATTTTACCGACATGGATGCCCTTTTGAGACACAGTGATGTAACCGTGCGTTATGTTCGAAAAGTACATGAGATTGAAAATCCAGATGTTATTATCTTGCCAGGGTCAAAAAACACTATCGAGGATATGCTGGATCTTCAACAAAGAGGCATGGCCGAAGCGGTGATTAAACATGCAAAAAATGGGGTGATTATCTTTGGTATTTGTGGTGGATTTCAGATGTTAGGTCAAAAAATTCAAGATGAATTTGGAATTGAATCTTCCATTCAAGAAATAACCGGACTGGGTCTTTTAGATATCGAAACAACGATGTTAAAAGAAAAGACAACGACGCAATTTGAAGGCTTACTCAGTTGTAATACAGGTTTTCTTCAAGGAATGACTAAATGCCGTATCAAAGGATATGAAATCCATCAAGGCATCACGTATGGCAATGAAGCCAATTTATTTGAAGGTACTGAGGCATTACTCGGGGCAATACGGGACAATGTTATAGGAACCTATATCCATGGGGTGTTTGATAATTCTGACTTTACCACTGAATTTTTAAATCGTATTCGTGAGAAAAAAGGCATTACAAAAGTCGATGAAGTCTTTGACTATGACGCTTATAAACAAGGTGAGTACGACAAGTTGGCTTTATTGTTACGTGAAAATCTAGATATGAGAGCTATTTACAACATTATAGGAGTTGAATGATGCATCTATTAGAAGAGACTTTACTTGCTATAACCGGAGTAAATGAAGAAAACCAAAAAAACCAAAAAGAATATATTGCGACATTATTGAAGACGCCTGATGGGCTTGGTAAATTAGAAAAGATGAATATTCAACTGAGTGGAATAGAAAAAGAGTACCGCGTTAAGAAAAAAGCAGTCGTCGTGATGGCTGCAGATAATGGTGTTGAAGAAGAGGGCGTGAGTGCTTCTAAGCGTGTGATAACACAATATGTCGTTGAAGCGATGGTTGCGGGGGAAGCGTCTATTAGTTCACTGTGCAAATCATTGGGCAGTGAACTTTTTGTGATTGATCTTGGCATTGATTCGACACGTGTTTTCAAAGGGGCAATTACGCATAAAATTATGCCTACAGGGACATATAACATTCGAAAAGGCCCAGCAATGAGCCGTGAACAGGCCATTGAAGCTATTGAAGTTGGTATTGATATCGTTCGTGAACTCGTAGAAAAAGATTACAACCTTTTTGCTGTGGGTGAAATGGGTATTGGCAATACAACAACTAGTAGTGCCTGCTTAAAAGCCTTAACGAATCTTCCGTTAGTTGAACTTGTGGGATATGGCAGTGGTATTGATGAGCGAACATTAGGATTGAAAATAGCCGTTGTAGAGGATGCCGTTCGTATCAATAAGCCTGATGTGAATGACCCTATCGACATCATCCAAAAATTGGGTGGTCTTGATATCGCCGCCATGACGGGGGTCTATTTGGGTGCGGCTAGGTATAAAGTACCTATTGTTTTAGATGGCCTTATCTCAGGCGTTTCTGCCTTGCTTGCATACCGCATGAACGCGCATGCAAGAGATTACATGATTCCTTCTCACATCAGTGAAGAGCCTGGTGCAAAGTGGATAATGGAAGCACTTTGCTTTAATCCGATGCTTCATATGAACATGAAACTTGGTGAAGGTAGTGGTGCGGTACTCGTGTTTCCTTTGGTTGAAGCGGCTAGTAATCTAACACGCGATATTCGTGTCTACCCAGAGGTATAAGATGAGCTATAAATTTGTACAAAATAAAGCGTGTGAGTATTTTCCTTGTCATAAGATAGAAGAGGACACTACCTTTAATTGTCTTTTTTGCTATTGCCCTTTGTATGCTTTGGGTGAGCAGTGTGGCGGAAAATTTACCTATACAAAAAATGGAATCAAAAGTTGTGTGGAATGTGATGTTGTTCATCATAAAGATACGGGCTATGAATACGTCCAAGCGAAAATGCATTACATCATAAAACTGGCAGTACAGAAATGAACGGGATACTGTTATTAATTCAATTTATGACACGCCTTCCTGTATTTAGTAAAACAACCTATGACCCTATTGCGATTGGGCGTGCTATAAAGTTTTTTCCCTTCGTTGGTTTGCTTATCGGTTTAATTTTATGTGCGGTGTTTATGGTCATCAATCCTTTGATTGACAATAAATTAATTGTTGCCTTAATCATTGTTGTAGTTGAGATTTTACTCACGGGAGGGCTTCATCTTGATGGTTTATCGGACAGTTTTGATGGCTTGTTTAGTTACAGAGATAAAGAGCGCATCTTAGAGATTATGAAAGACTCTTGTATCGGGGTCAATGGGGCGTTAGCGCTTATTGTCTATGTGGTTGCCAAAATTTTATTTCTGAGTGAACTTGGCTGGGAATATATCGTTTTTATACCTGTCGTGGCACGTTTAAATACTGTTCTTCATGCAGGCTTAGGAAGGTATGCAAGAGAAGAAGGCATGGGAAAAAGTATTGTGGATGAAACGAGTATCCAAGGCGTATTTTTTGCCATTTTGAGTGTCTTAGTCATAGGCTTTATCCTCCTAGGTTTAGATGCGCTTTGGCTTGTTGTGGGTGCTTTGAGTTTTGGTTTTATGAGCCTTTATTATATTCAAAAGCGCATTGATGGCATCACAGGTGACACGATGGGAGCAGTATTAGAATTAACATCTTTAGTTGTGTTATTTATAGGAGTACTTTTATGAAAACAGAAATTTACCTTCTTCGCCATGGAGAGACAGGATTAAATAGGCAAAAAGTTTATTTTGGCCATTTAGATGCTGCTATGAATGAGTTAGGCAAAGAATGTATTGCGCATGTGGCAAATAACTTTTTTGGGCCATTAGATGTGATTATTTCTAGTGATTTGGAGCGTTGTGCCGAGTCAGCAAGAATATTTAGTCGCTCAAAAAAGATTAAGGTCACCTATGATCAGCGTTTACGTGAATTGGACTTTGGTGTCTTTGAAGGACGAACCTATGCGTCATTAATGGAAGAGTTTCCCAAAGAAGCTGAGCAGTTTTTTAGTGGCGATTATGATTTTGTGATACCCAAAGGTGAAAGTGTCAAAATGCTTTTTGAACGCACATATGAAGCGTTTGAAGAAATCATAGCAAACCATGCTGGTAAGCATATTCTTATCTCAACACATGGTGGCGCGATAAGGGCAATTCTTTCTCGCTACCTTGCAGGCAATAAAAAAGCTTACTGGAAGTTTGCCGTTGAACATGCTTCTTTGACAAAGCTCGTCCATGAAGATGGCTTTGTGTACCTGGAATACCTAGGAAGAGGAGAGAAAATTCAACAATTAGCCGTGAGTACAAAGATGAAAAAAGGAGCATGAAATGAAAAAAACTATAATGCTGATCTCTATGATGATGATAGTGTTTATATTTAATGGGTTTACGCTGTTTCAAAACAAAGACAAAAAAGCGATTCTTTTTGTTAATTTTGGAACGACATATAATGATACAAGAGTCGCTACAATTGATACGTTGCAGAAAAAAATAGCAGATACCTATAAAGACTATGATGTTAGATTGGCGTATACATCAAGACAAATCATTCGAAAACTCAGTGAGCGTGATGGTATTCGAATCGATACGCCCGAAGAGGCTCTTAAAAAGTTAAAAGCTGATGGATACGGTACGGTTATCGTTCAAGCAACGCATATCATTAATGGTGAGGAAGCGGATTATCTTAAACGCGAAGTTGCCTCCCTAAAAGATGATTTCTATGTCATTAAATTAGGTCATCCACTTTTGACGCATATTAAAGATTATGAGTTGACAATGAAGGCGCTTCAGTTGCAATATTCTGAATTAAAGGCAGATGAGGCTGTTGTGCTTATTGGACATGGTACACATCATCCTTCTACCTCTGCGTATGCCATGATTGATTATTTCTTCCAAGACGCATCTCAAAATGTCTATTTTGGAACCGTGGAAGGGTTTCCCTCTTATGACAATGTTCTCACAAGACTTAAGAAAAATGGTATTAGAACAGTAACTTTGATGCCGTTTCTATTTGTAGCAGGCGATCATGCAAACAATGATATTGCCGGTGACGAAGAAGATTCTTGGAAAAGTATGCTTTTAAAAGAGGGTTTTAACGTCAATGTTTATCTTCATGGCTTAGGTGAAAACGAAGCGATTCAACAGATTTTTATTGAGCATATTGAACATGCAATTACGAATAAAGAAATAGATATGAAACGAAAGAAAGCAGGTTATGCACTTGGCAAGTAAAACACATTTTCTATCATCCGACACCAAATTTTTAGTTTGGACGCTTGGTGGAATTTTATTAACGCTTAGTGGCGTGATTGCATTTGCCGGAATGGGATATATCGATATCCCCTTCTTTGATGTCTGTAAAATCATGATAGGCAGTAAAGAAAATGTAATAGGTTCTACGGAGTGGTTTGTCGTGCATGATATACGATTGCCACGTATTTTAACAGCGATTTTAACCGGCGTTGCATTAAGTTTAAGTGGGCTTGTCTTTCAAGGGGTTCTCCTTAACCCTTTGGCAGACCCTTATACTTTAGGTATCTCCTCAGGTGCATCATTTGGTGCCGCATTAGCGTTGTTATTAGGATTGAGTGGCGTGATGATTCAAGGAAGTGCTTTTTTCTTTGCGATAATCAGCCTTGGAATTGTGTTGCGTTTGGCAACGTTTGAAGGGCGCATCATTCCTGTATCGTTGATTCTATCCGGTGTTATCATTGGAGCTTTTTTCTCCGCAGGGCTTAGTTTTTCAAAATACCTAGCAGGGGATGAAATAGCGTCTATTTTCTTTTGGTTATTAGGTAGTTTTCAAGGTAAAACATGGATGGAAGTGATGATTCTTTTGGCTGTTGTTTCCTTTGGCTCTATGGTGATTTACTTTTATGCCGAGGAAATCAATATTTTGTCATTGGGAGAGAAAAATGCTAGCTCAATGGGCGTAGATACACACCGTGTACGTCTTATTTTACTCGTTGTTGCCTCATTGATGTCCTCAGTGACCGTATCTATTTGTGGGATTATCGGTTTTGTGGGATTGATAATCCCTCATATGATGCGATTTTTAGTGGGAACGGACAACAAAAAACTCATCATTGTTTGTTCTTTGTGGGGCGGAATTCTTCTCTCAATGGCTGATAATGTTTCTCGTGCGTTACTTCCACATGAAGTCCCTATTGGGATACTCACAGCGCTTTTAGGTGCACCATTCTTTGCCATAGTTTTTAGAAATAAGATGCGAGGGAAAAAGAGATGAGTGCTTTACATGTAAAGAATCTTGGCTATAAAAGTGGGTCTACTTCTATCTTAGAAAACATCAACTTGAGCCTTGAGGTGGGAAAATTCTATGGAATTTTGGGGCCTAATGGCAGTGGTAAAACAACACTATTGGATTGTTTGGCTGGTTTAGTACCAAAATCACATGGTGAGATTGAAATATTTAATGTGCCTTGTCATACCTATTCTCGTAAAGAGTTCGCCCAACAAATAGCACTTGTTCCTCAAAATTTTGATATTTCCTTTCCCTATAAGGTTCAGGAAATCTTAGAAATGGGACGTTATCCCTTTAAAAAAAGAATGCATGGGCTTTCAGCAAAAGAGTATGCCTTAATTGATCAGATTAAGGATGTTTTTGAATTGAACTTTTTGGTAGATAAAGAGGTTACAAACCTCAGTGGTGGAGAAAAGCAACGCGTGGCTTTCGCTAAAGCATTAATTCAAGATACGCCTATTTTATTTCTGGATGAATCAACATCAAACATGGATCCTTATTTTGCACATTTTGTTTTAAAAGAGGTGCAAAAACGAACGAAGAATGAACAAAAAACAGTTCTTGCGGTCTTTCACGATATGAATCTTGCCTCACGTTATTGTGACGAGATCATCATGCTTAAAGATGGAGGACTTTTAGAAATGGGTACTACAAAAAAAGTATTAACACCGATCAATATCAAAAGACTTTTTGGTATCGAAAGTATTGCCGTTCATGATAACGACAAGAGCTATATTATTCCAGTTTAAGGAGCGAAAATGAAAATATTATGGTTAGTGGCTTTGCTGATATCAAGCCATCTTTATGCGCTAGAAATTGAAGATCAGAATGGAAACAAAATTATTTTTGACAAACCTTTTAAACGTGTTATCTCTTTATATCCTGCACATACAGATCTTATCGATGATTTAGGAGCAGGAGCATTATTAATAGGTGTTTCTATTGATTTAGATAATCCTGATAAATTCAAAGATATACCTACGTACTCCTATTATGATAATGCAGAAAAGTTCATTAGTGCAAAGCCTGATCTTATCTTGATTCGACCAATGATTGCCAATAAATTCAAAGGTATGATAGACCTTTTAAAATCACGAGGAATTGAAGTTGTTTCACTCCAACCTTCAACCTACCAAGAGTTACCAACGTATTGGAATAAGATTGGAAAATTAGTAGGAAAAGAAGAAGCTTCCACTCGATATGTAGAATCTTTTGAGAATGAAGTTGCAAAGATTAAAGCTAAGGTAGCTTCCATTCCTAGTGAAAATAAAAAAGGACTTTTCTTTGAAACGCGTCATAAAGATTTTTTGACAACCAGTCCTGGAAGTATGCCTTATACAATCATTGAGATTTTAGGTGTAAAAAATATTGCGAAAGATGCTAAATCAATCAGAAATGGTTCCACTGTTGCGCCCTATGAGATTGAAAAAATTCTTTCTCATGCGCAGGATATTGATGTTTATATCGCACAGAATGGAGCGATGAACCGTGTTAGTGAAGAAGATATTTATAATACACCTGGTTTTAAAGCAATTAATGCCATCAAAAATAAACACGTCTATTTAATTCCTGAAGAGATCGTTTCAAGGCCCACAAAAAAATTGCTTGACGGAATGTGGGCACTCGGTCAGATTATCTATCCCAATTATTTTAAAGAAAGGATTTAACCATGTCGTATGAAAGACGGCCAATGAGTATTGAACAAAAGAGTTTTGAGATTATTACCCAAGAGATGGGAAGTGCTATTGATGCCTTTGATGCTACGTTGCAACCTGTTGTTAAACGTGTCATTCATACCACGGCTGATTTTGAGTATACCGATCTTTTAGATTTTTCTGATGATGCAGTCCAGAGTACGTTTGATGCCCTCAAAAGTGGATGTAAAATCTATTGTGATACCAATATGATTGTTAATGGCCTCAGTAAAGTTGCCTTAGGGAAATTTTCTTGCAAACCGTACTGCCTTGTGAGTGATGAAGATGTCAGTAAAGAAGCTAAAGAACGTGGTGTTACAAGATCAATTGTAGGCATGGAACATGCGGCAAAAGATCCAGAAACTAAAATATTTTTAATCGGCAATGCCCCAACAGCACTTTATACTCTATTGGAGATGATTAAATCAGGTGATTGTGCAAAACCTTCCCTTATCGTCGCTGTACCTGTTGGATTTGTGGGAGCGGCTGAATCTAAAGAAGAAGTTCTAAAATATGATGTTCCTTATATTCGAGTAAGAGGTAGAAAAGGTGGAAGTACGGTTGCCGTTGCTATTTTACACGGTCTTATCTACCAAATTTTTCAAAGAGAAGGCATCTAAAAAATGCAAAAGTATGTGATTCATGAGGGAAAGAAGCTTCGATACGGTTTTACGACTGGCTCATCCGCTGCAGCTGCTACAAAAGCGGCATGTATGTTATTAATGAATGCGCCTTTAAAAAAAACCGTTGCAATCACTTTACCAACAAATGAAATATTACACATACCTATTTATACGGCAAAGAAAGAAAAAGAGTTGGCAATTGTTACTGTTATTAAAGATGGTGGTGATGATGCAGATGTGACGAGTGGACTAGAAATAGGAGCACGCGTCTCTTTTTCTGAGGAGAGAGGCATTCATATCAAAGGAGGCGAGGGTGTTGGTGTGGCAACTAAAAAAGGCTTACCTATTGGTGTAGGCGAACCCGCTATCAATCCAGTCCCTCAAGTGATGATTAAACAAAGCGTGATTGAGGTGATAGATATTTTAAAGCAAGGGATTGAAGTAGAAATTTTTGTTCCAAAAGGTGAAGAGATTGCCAAGCGAACGCTTAATTATAAATTAGGAATTCACGGGGGTATTTCCATATTGGGATCAACTGGTATCGTTAAACCTATGTCTGAAGAAGCATATAAAGACTCTTTGTCTATTGAGTTAAAAGCAATGTACCAACAGCAAGATACCGATACCTTTGTCTTTACCTTTGGTAATTATGGACGCAAATTTGCCACAAACAATCTTGGATTAGTGGATGAAAATATCATCATTATCAGTAATTTTGTAGGATTTATGTTGGAGAAGGCCTGTGAGTTTGGTATCAAAAAAATACTGTTTGTTGGCAATATCGGAAAGATTGTCAAAGTAGCTGGAGGTATATTTCATACCCATAGTCGCGTATCGGATGCAAGGCTTGAAATTATGGCGGCAAATGCAATAAAAGCAGGAGAAAAACTTGATGTTATTCAAAAAATACTCAAAGCCAATACCACAGAAGAAGCAGTGGAAATGTTAAACAGAAAAGATACGTTTGACATAATGGCACAAGAAATACGAGAAAAGTGCGAAACTCATGTGAGACGTAGTGGATATGAGTTAGAGGTGGCTGCATTGATTTATTCAAGTGAACAGGGAGAATTAGCGCGAACGGATAATTTTTATGTTGGAAATCATACCAATGCTTAAGATTCATATACTTGGAATGGGTCCTGGAAGTATAGATTTTATTGCACCTTATGTGCTGACATGTATAAAGGACGCAGACATACTTATTGGTGGAAAAAGACATTTTCAAGAGATAGAAGTGGAAGCATCAGGAAAAGTCTGTCAATACATAAGTAGTGATTTATTAGGACTTGTGGATTACATCAAAACAAACAGAAATAAAAAAATTGCGGTATTGGTCTCTGGTGACCCAGGATTTTATAGTTTTTTAGTGTATTTAAAAAAGCATTTTAGCAATGAGGAGTTAGTGGTAATACCAGGACTTTCTTCTATGCAGTATATGTTTTGCAAGATTGGGTTACCTTGGCAAGACGCTGTGATTAAAAGTCTTCATGGTAAAACGTTTGATTTTATTGAAGCTTTAAATGATTCTGGACTTGTAGGGGTGCTAACGGATAGTGCTTTTACACCTCAATTGATCGCAAAAGAGTTAGTAACTCACGGACTAGGAAACGTATTAGTATATGTAGGAGAAGAACTTTCTTATGCGGAAGAAAAAATAACAACGATGATAGCAACGCAAATGGCTAATAATGAACGAAATTTTGGCATGAATGTTGTGGTTATTGAAAGGACTGAAAATGTTTCATATAAAAGATAGTGAATTTATTAGGGGCAATGTGCCTATGACAAAAGATGAAGCACGTGTTGTTTGTATATCAAAACTTGAACTTGATAGCAATAGTGTCTTGATTGATGTGGGTGCAGGAACAGGTAGTGTCGGTATAGAGGCTAGTAGGTATTTAAGCTCTGGTAAAGTCATTGGTATAGAAGTTAATGAAGAAGCCAATGCTTTGATAGAAGCAAATCTAAAAAAATTTGACATAACGAATTACGAGTTATACAAAGGTTATGCTCCACAAGAACTACCAACTATTGCCTTCGATGCCATGTTTATTGGTGGCTCTAAAGGGAAACTTGGTGATATATTTCAGTATTTTGATGATCATGCCAAAGTAGGCGCTAGGTTGGTTATTAATGCCATTGTCCTTGAAACTTTTACTAAAACACTTAGTTTGATGAAAGAGTATGGCTTTCATGACATTGAGGTTGTTTCATTAAATATCTCAAAAAATAGATTACTTGGTCAATATAACATGATGATGGCTGAGAATCCTATATTTATTTTAAGTGCGAAAAAAGGAGAAAAAAATGTCTAAATTAATAGGAATTGGTGTAGGAGTTGGCGATCCTGAAATGTTAACCATCAAAGCAGTGAATGCTTTAAGAGAAGCAGATGCGGTCATCTTACCAAGGGCTAATACGAAAACGTATAGTACGGCTTTTGAAATTGCAAAGCAGTATATGAAAGATGATATTGAAAAAATCTATGCAGATTTTACAACGGTTGATGATGATAAGCTTAGAGAAGAAGATAGATTACTGTATGCCAAGGTAGTCAATGATTGTATTAAAGCTGGAAAAACAGTAGCGTTTATCACCATTGGTGATCCTATGACGTTTAGTACTTTTGTTTATGTCATGGAACTTTTAGAAAAAGATGTAGAAGTCCAAACTATACCAGGGATAACATCATTTGCTTCCATTGCTGCACGTCTGAATACTCCACTTGTTATGGGTGATGAAACACTCAAAATAGTACCTATTTCAAAAGATACAGATATTGTAAAAGAGATTAATAGCTCTGATAACGTTGTTTTTATGAAAGTTACACGTAACCTTGAACGACTCAAAGATGCTTTTAAAAAAACAGGCAACATGGATAATGTCGTACTTGTTTCTAATTGTGGAAAAGCGGATGAAAAAGTAATTTATGATCTTGAAAATATAACGCGTGAGGATATCTCTTACTTCTCAACCATTCTCCTTAAAAAAGGAGGGCTGAGTTATGTCTAAAGTTTATTTTATAGGAGCAGGGCCGGGTGATCCTGAACTTATTACTATCAAAGGTCAGCGCCTTGTAAGGGAAGCAGATATCATCATATATGCGGGCTCGCTTGTTCCTATAGAAGTTATTGCATGTCATAAGGAGGGAGCAGAAATTTATAACAGTGCCAGTATGGATTTGGATGAAGTGATGGATATTACTATTGCAGGTGTTAAAGAAGGAAAAAGTGTTGCAAGAGTTCATACAGGAGATCCTTCTATCTATGGGGCTCATCGTGAACAAATGGACATTTTGGAGAGTCATGGTATAGATTTTGATGTCATACCAGGTGTTAGCTCATTTTTAGCATCAGCAGCAGCCCTTAAAAAAGAGTTCACGCTTCCAGATGTATCGCAAACGGTTATTTGCACACGATTAGAAGGTCGCACTCCCGTTCCAGAAGCAGAATCCTTAGATAAATTAGCCTCTCATCAAGCTTCTATGGCTATCTTTTTATCCGTTCAAATGATTGATAAAGTAGTGGAAAAACTTGTGCTTCATTACCCGCCTAATACTCCAGTAGCAATTATTCAGCGTGCTAGTTGGCCGGATCAAAAAATTGTTGAGGGAACGCTTGAGACTATTGAAGAAAAAGTCAAAGAAGCCAATATCACTAAAACAGCGCAAATTCTTGTGGGATGGTTTATGGGAAATGAGTACTCTAAATCTAGGCTATATGACAAGTATTTTACCCATGAATACCGAGAAGGTATGGCACGCTCATGAAAAAAGAACTTGCCATTATTAGCGTAAGTAAGCAAGGATTAGAGAAAGCAAATTCTTTACATGTAAAGAACGCAGACATTTATGCCTTGCCAAAATACAGTGATGGCAAGTGCATAGAGATGATAGAGGGTTTTACACTTACAGTAGAGCGAATTTTTTCTCAATACAAAACGCTTTTGTTTATCATGGCTAGCGGGATTGTGGTTCGTACCATTGCGCCACTTCTTAAAGGTAAAGATATAGACCCCGCTATTTTGGTGATGGACGAACAAGGTATCTTTGTAAACTCTTTGCTTAGTGGCCATTTAGGTGGAGCAAACGAGATGGCAGAAATCATTGCCAAAGCATGTGATGCAATTCCTGTGATATCAACAGCCTCTGATGTCAGTCATAAAATAGCCGTTGATACGATTGCTATGAAATTAAATGCAAAAATAGATTCTTTGAAAAAAGCAAAGAATGTGACTGCTTTGATACTTAATGGGCAGAGAGTAGCGCTATGTTTACCTGAGAATATAGTCGTTGAGAATAAAAATATATCAGGGGTTATTGTGGTGTCAAATAAGTTACATGTAGAGATGAGTCAAATTATTCCACAAAATATCATAGTGGGTATTGGGTGCAAAAAAGATATCCCAAAAGAGGCGATTATTGAAGCTGTCAAAAAAGAGTTTAAAAAATTAAACCTTAGAGAAGATTCGATTAAACATTTTGCGACAGGATGGGTAAAAGCAGAAGAAAAAGGTCTGCTTGAAGCCGTTAACTATTTTGAGCGAGAGCTAAAAATAATAGAAAAAGAAGAAATAAGAGCAGTACAAGATAAATTTTGTGGATCAGATTTTGTAGAAAAAACCATTGGTGTACGCTCCATCTCAGCACCTAGTGCCTATGTAAGTTCTAGTAAAAAAGGAGTGTTTTTGTTAGAAAAAAATAAAAATTGCGGAATTACCATTTCGATTTATGAAGAGGAAGTTGGAAATGAAAAATAATATTTATGTTGTAGGTATCGGGCCAGGCTCATTGGAACATTTGAGTTTTAGAGCATATCATGTTTTAAAAGAGGTAAATGTCATCATTGGGCATAAAACCTATGTCAATTTAGTAAAAGAGTATTTTCCTGAGAAAGTGTTCATTAAATCAGGAATGAAAAGAGAAGTGGAGCGTTGCCTCGAGACTTTGGAAATAGCCAAGAGTGGTAAAAGTGTCGCCCTTATCTCTAGTGGTGATGCCGGAGTTTACGGCATGGCGGGCATTATGCTAGAAATTGCTCTTGATAATGGCTTTAATGTAGAAATTATCCCAGGGATTACCTCTGCCAATGCCTCCGCTTCAGTCGTAGGTGCACCCATTATGCATGATCATGCGACGATTAGTTTGAGTGATTTATTGACGGATTGGGAGCTCATCAAAAAGCGTGTTGATTTGGCATCACAAGGAGATTTTGTGATCTCTTTTTACAATCCTAAAAGTAAAAGTCGTCTAACTCAAATTGCTGAAGCAAGAGAAATTATGCTGAAGCATAAAAATAAAGATACGGTTGTTGCCATTGTGCGAAACACGGGACGAGAGGGCGAAAATCACGTTCTTACATCATTGGAAAATATGTTAGAGCATGAAATTGACATGTTTACGACGGTAATCGTTGGAAACTCAAAGACGTTTATCAAAGAAAACAAAATGATCACTCCTCGTGGGTATCACTACTAAAACAGGAAAAAAGATGAAAACAGGAAAAGTATATATCGCAGGTGCAGGTTGTGGAGATTTTGAATTGATGACATTAAAACTCAAGATGTTGATTGAAGAAGCAGAGTGTATTATTTATGATCGTCTTGTTAATAAGGAAATTCTTGCGTTAGCACCCAAAAGTGCCGAACTTATTTATTATGGTAAAGATAATTGCGAAGGCGGCCTTATCCAAGAAAAAATTAATGCAACATTAATCGAAAAAGCCAAAGAGGGCAAGAATGTTTTACGCCTTAAAGGAGGACACCCTTTTGTCTTTGGACGAGGTGGGGAAGAGGCCTTGGACTTAGTAGATGCAGGCATAGAATTTGAAATTATTCCAGGTGTTACTTCTGCTATTTCAGTACCCGCTTATGCAGGCATTCCTATAAGCCATAGAGGTATCAATACATCATTTCATGTTTTTACAGGACATAGTAAAGATGATGGAGAAAAAATTGACTTTGAAACAGTATCCAAGCTGAGTGGCACTTTAGTTTTTTTAATGGGTATTAAAAATATAGAGATGATCACTTCAAATCTTGTAAATTTTGGAAAAATATCATCCACACCTGTTGCAGTAATTGAAAATGGATCGACATGTCATCAACGAACGGTTGTCGGAAACCTAGAAACTATTTCAAAGATTGTTGAAGAAAATCATATTCAGTCACCTTCTATCATTATTATAGGTGATGTAGTAAATTTACGCGAAAAACTTGCTTGGTTTGAGCATAAAGCATTGCACGGGCATAAGGTTCTGGTAACATCAGAAAAAACCCAAGCAAAAGTGACTTCACGGTTGGTCCGAAGTTTAGGTGGAGAGAGTGTAGAATGTCCTTTTTTTACATTAGATAAAAAATCGTTTACTATTCCAAGACTTATTAATTTTGATACTGTGCTCTTTACAAGCCCTCAAAGT
Organism: Sulfurospirillum diekertiae; assembly: GCF_002309535.1. Classification (GTDB taxonomy): domain Bacteria; phylum Campylobacterota; class Campylobacteria; order Campylobacterales; family Sulfurospirillaceae; genus Sulfurospirillum; species Sulfurospirillum diekertiae. Next base: position 1,472,473 of record NZ_CP023275.1, read on the forward strand.
TTACATGCTTTTTTTGAAAAAATAGAAGATATACGCCAGTTACTTCATTTGCGTATTGGTGTGGCCGGCGAAAAAACTAAAGAAGCATTAAACACGTATAAATTACAAGCCAATATTTATTCGAACAGCTATCGCACACAAGAGTTGCTTAATCTCTTAACTGAAAAAGAAGAGAAAGTACTTTTAGTCAGATCTACCTCAATTTCAGCAGAACTTGCTGTATATTCTCAATCTATTACTGAACTTGAGACCTATTATGTTGATAAAGTTTTGCGAAGTGATGAAGAAGTAATTGCTTATATCAATGATGTCGATATTATCGCTTTTCCTAATGCATGTACGGTTAAAACATTAATAGATAGTGTAGGGCGTGAAATATTAGCCACCAAATTAATTATTGCTTCAAATGAAAATACAGCATTAAAAATCAAGTCTTATGGTTTACATGTAAACGCTTTTGGCAATGGTGAAATCACAGAAGAAACATTTAAAACATGCATGGAAACAGAGCATTGTATCAAAGGGAAAAAAGATGGTGTGGTTAATCGGAGGAACAAAGGATTCACGCATTCTGCTCGAGCAGCTAGTTGAATATCACGACCAGTTTATCGTGAGCATTACTACGAGTTATGGAAAAAAACTTTTAGAAAATTATAACGTTAAAATTATTGATAAACGTCTCAGTAAAGAAGAAAAAAAAGTATTGATAGAAAATGAATGTATAACTTTAATTCTTGATACGAGCCATCCTTATGCGGAAGGAATTTCGCATAGTGCTATGGAAATAGCAAAAGAGTGTGGTGTTGAGTATTTACGCTTTGAGCGCAAAAATCTTGAATATGAGGGTGCTAAACATTTTGAGGATATTACGTCATTGGTAGACTATATTAATCTTACATGTAAAGGTGAAAAAGTGCTGAGTACGTTAGGCATAAAAAACTTGGAAGACCTTCAAAAAATCAAGGATCAAGAAAACCTTTTTATTCGTCTTTTACCCGTCGTTATATCAATACAAAAAGCAGAAACTTTGGGTTTTTTAGCCAAAAATATTATCGCGATACAAGGACCTTTTAGTAAAGAGTTTAATACTGCAATAATTAAAAACTATGGGATACAATATCTTATAACAAAAGAGAGTGGTGATGAAGGAGGAGAGATGGAAAAAGTTTTAGCGTGCAAGGAAGAGGGAGTTCAACTTTTAGTACTAAAACGTCCTTTTATCAATTATCTAAAGACATGGGACTCTCTTCAAGAGATTGTTGACGAATTAAAGTGTAGATTGAGTTTATGATGCGCTATATTTGGAGCTATTATCAAAATCACTTATCATTGTTTTATACAACGGTGGCCAGTACTTTTCTTTTAGCTTTTTTGGATATTTTATTTCCTTATATTGTACAATTAATGATATCTGAGGATTTCATTGCTTCCAATGGAATGAAGATGACATTGATGTTTTTACTTTTGGGTGGGATTATTATTTTACGCTCACTTGCCGTATGGGTACGGAACTATTGGGGAAGCTTGCTTGGGATAAATGTTGAATTCGATATGCGCAATGATTTGTTTAAGCATATCAATACGCTTTCCTTTTCGTATTTTGATAACACCAAGACGGGTTCATTAATGTCTCGAGTGGTGAGTGATATCGCTGAAGTTTCCAAAGTTGTTACGGAGATTCCTAGAGATTTATTGCTTATTCCTATTACGTTAATTGGGGCCATTGGTGTGATGCTTAGCCTTAATTTAAAACTGGGAATGGTTGTACTGTTATTGATGCCTGTTTTGATTTTCTTTACATACTATAAAAACACCAAGTTACGACATGCGTATATGTCCTCAAAGCGTAAAATTGCACATCTAAACGCTCAGTTAACAGATAGCTTTGAAGGCATTCGTGTCGTTCAAGCGTTTAGCAACGAAGCCCATGAGATGCATAAGTTTAAGCAGAGCAATCAAGCCTATAAAGAGATGACAGCCAAAGCGTTTAAGGCATTGGCAGACTTGCGAAGTATCAGTAACTTTTTCTCGGGAGCCTTGCAAGTTATCATTATCGCTTATGGTATTTACCTTGTGCAGTACGAACACATGTCTATAGGTGTACTATTTGCCTTTGTCCTTTATATCGATCGTTTTATGCGCCCCATTCGAAATTTTATCTCATTGACAGAGGTTTATCAAAAAGGTTTAGTTGGCATGGATAGGTTTCAAGAGTTGATGCAAATAAAGAGCACTGTGCGAGATGATGCAAAAGAAGAGATGGAATCCGTTAAAGGGCATATCGCCTTTAATAATGTAAATTTTACATATGAAGAACAAGGGGAAGGTATTTTAAAAGATATCAATTTTACTATCACTCCTCAAGAGCATATTGCATTAGTGGGAGGTACGGGTAGTGGTAAAAGCACCTTGTGTGCGTTGATTATGCGTTTTTATGAGCCTCAAATTGGCTCCATAAAGATTGATGGTAAGGATATCAAAGAGGTGTCTGTTAAGTCATTAAGAAGGCAAATCGGCATTGTACAACAAGATGTTTTTTTATTTAATGGAACTATCAAAGAAAATATTTTATACGGACGTTTAGAAGCAAGCGAAGAAGAGGTCATAGCAGCCGCTAAAAAAGCAAATATTCATGAATTTGTGATGGGATTAGCAGAGGGGTATGAGAGTGTTGTTGGGGAGCGTGGGATAAAACTTTCAGGTGGTCAAAAACAGCAACTTTCTATTGCCCGTATCTTTTTAAAAGATCCGGCTATTTTGATTTTAGATGAAGCAACCTCTGCCCTTGATAATATCACAGAACATTATGTGCAAAAATCACTTGATGCCTTGGCTCAAAATAGAACGGTTATTACCATCGCTCATCGATTAAGTTCAGTGAAAAATGCATCAAAGATTTTGGTCATGAAGAATGGAAGGATTGCAGAAGAGGGGACACATAAAGAATTACTTTCTTTTAATGGGGTATATCAAACACTGCATGACTTACAGTTTCGGGAAGGAAAAGAGCGTTAATGAAAAAAGCAATTTGTATTGGTGCAACGAAATCTAATGATGGTAAAACACTTCTAACAACGGCACTCTTGCACCATTTCAAGAAAGATGTATCAGCGTTTAAATGTGGACCAGATTATATCGATCCACAGTTTCATGATGCCATTACAGGAGGCCATAGCGTCAATCTTGATGGTTATTTGATGAATGAAGAACAACTTCGATGGACATTTGAGCATTATCATCACAACTCTTTCGCAGTTATCGAAGGTGTCATGGGTTTTTACGATGGCATGGATAAGGGTGCTAGTGCGTACGATGTGGCAAAATCTTTACACGTTCCAAGTGTCATTGTCGTGGATGCCAGTGGAAGCTATATCACTATTGCCGCGGTCATCAAAGGATTGTTAACCTTTAGAGACGATCATACCATCAAAGGAGTGATTTTAAATAAAGTTAGTTCATCCATGCATTTTTCACTTTTAGAAAAAGTAATAGAAGAAGAATTGCCTCACATCGCCGTTCTTGGTTGGATAAAAAAAGACCTCATTACTTTAGAATCAACGCATCTAGGGCTTGATCTCGAACATTTGGATAGGGAGCTTTTAGCACTCGTTTCAAAAGAAGTTTTAGAACATATCGATTTGGAGCTTCTGATGAGTTTAGCTACGTTTGAGCCTTTACATGTAAAGATTTATCCATTTGAAAAAATACCAAAAATACCACAAAAATTAGCCATCGTTCATGATGCAAATTTCTCTTTTTTATACCATGATAATGTAAATTTTTTAAAAGAGGTCTTTGATGAGGTTGTGATGGTATCTGCTGTGAATGACGAAAAATGTGAAGCAGATGTTTTATATATCCCTGGAGGGTATGTCGAAACCAAAGAAGCGTATAAACGCATCGAAAATTCTCACACCTTTAAACACAGTGTGCTAGAGCATGCAAAAAACAAGCCAATTTATGGTGAGTGTGCAGGACTTATTTTTCTTGGAAAAAAGATTGATGAAAAACCAATGCTTGGGCTTTTAGATGTTGAGTTTAGTTTGCAAAAACGTTTTAAACGCATGGGGTATTATGATGCTGATTTTGATGGCATAAACACCAAAGGTCATGCTTTTCATTATAGTAGCCCCCATGATTTAGCAAACGGATATTTTCCTCTAGTTAAAAGAGATAACGGAGAGAATGGCGTATGGAAAAAAGATAAAGTATTTGGAACTTATTTACATACTTTTTTTAGAACGAATCCCCATTTGATCAAACAATATTTTAGTTAATATTTTTTAAAGTAAAGTGGCATTATGAATAATAAAGATGAAAAAATTTGTCCATTGTGTGGAGAACGTAATGCTTGTCAGGTTGGAACTTCAAATCAATGCTGGTGCCATACTATTAAAGTGCCACAGGATTTATTAGACAAAATACCGCAAGAGAAAAAAGGTAAAGCTTGTATTTGTTATTTGTGTATTAAAGAATATTTACAACATCAAAAAATAAAATAGTAGACTAGGACTAAAAATGACATACATGCCTCTTTTATTTTCTCTGGAAGGAAAAAAAGTTTTGTTGATAGGTGCTGGTGCTATTGGACAACGAAAATTGGAAAAACTTTTGAATTATACTAGCTCAATTACTATTATGACAAAAGAGTGTTCTCACTCAATGAAAAAAATCATACATGAAAACAAGCTAATATTAATTACTAAAAGTTATGAACCAAATGATGTAAAAGACTATGATATTATCATAGCCACTATCGATAATCTTGATCTTCAAAAAAGCATCTATCAAGAGGCTAAGAAGTACTCAAAGCTCTATAACTGTGTTGATTTCCCAGAATATTGTGATTTCATGTTTCCTTCTATTGTACAAAAAGGAGATTTACAAATAGCGTTTTCAACAGGAGGGTATTCTCCTGGATTAGCAAAAGCGTTACGTGCGTTATTTGAGAGGATTATTCCTGATGCTGTAATTCCATTTTTAGAGGAAATGAAAGTGTTACGAAAAATGCATCCGAAAGGAGAAAATAGGCAAAAAATTTTTCATGATAAAGTTAATGTATTTGTAAAACAGCACTTTATAATGCCTACTAATGGAGAAGATTTAAATGGCAAGACCCGTTAAATACGATTTAATAAAAATACTTGATGATGCAATGGAACTTTTTTGGGAAAAAGGGTTTGAAAATGTATCAATTGTAGACTTGATTCTACATACAGGTATCAATCGAAGTACAATGTACTCTTTATTTTCAGATAAAGAGGCGTTATTTAAAGAAGCACTCCATCACTATTATGCAAAAAGAGCTTCAATGATGATAGGAATATTGCAAACGAATACCGGTAAAAAAGGTGTAGAACTATTTTTAGGTAAGTTCATTTTTCGTGAAGAATTTAGAGCTTGTCTTTTTAGCATCTGTATGGGAAAAGGCGACTTTATGCGAGAAGAAGTATTTGATGTTCCAAAGAAGTTTTTTTTAGATTTAAGACAGCAACTTGAAAAAAATTTAATGGATGCCTCTGCAAATGGTGAATTTAATGGTAATGCAAAAGCAATAGCACTTACCATCGTAACTATATAGTTCATGGCTTTAGCATTCATGGTAAATATAACCACCAAAAAGAAGATGGCGAATTAATTATACAAACCATACTAGCACTGCTCAAATAATCACACAACTCCTAACTAAGTTTAAATTATCTTAAATAGTATTTTGGAACAAATATTCCAGAATACGTGATTATCTACTTTTACTCCACAAGTTACCTATATATTTTCATTATAATCTTCAAATATAACAAAGAAGGAAGAACAAATGAAAGTTTTAGGAGTATCCGGCTCACCGATTAAAAATAGTAATAGTGATCGTGCTTTGCAAGCTGTGCTCGACGCAATTGGATTGGAATCAGAATTTATTAAATTATCAGACTATACCGTTGGACCATGCAACGCCTGTTTGGGATGCGTGACAACGAATCGTTGCGTTATAAAGGATGATGGAAATACATTGTGCGATAAAGTTAAAGAAGCGGATGTTCTAGTGGTATCAGGATTTACTCCCTATTCAACATTAGATTCAAGAACAAAAGCCTTTATGGAGCGGCTCTACCCTTTGCGCCACAACAATGGATATTTGGCCGGTAAACTCGGTGCTGCTGTTATTACTTCGTGCGTAACTGCACCAAGTGAAATGTTGCCTCCTGCTGCACAATTGGGTGCAAATGCTATTCATTATTTTATGATGGAAGAAGGAATGAACTTTGTAGGATCACTTCTAGTCCACGGTAATGTCCCTTGTGTTAAGTGTGGGAATGGCGATGTATGTCAAATGTCTGGATTTAAAATGCTCTATGGTGCTGAGGCTACGGTTGATTCTGTGGGTATTCATGCGTTTGAAAATCAACTAGAAATCATACAACAAGCAAAAGATTTGGGAAAAAAACTACGAGAATCATTAGTATTTTAAAGGATTATATATGGATAACATTACATTTTTAAAGAGAGGATTTTTTGAAAGAGTTTCAGGAAAACCTGCAACACATGAGCCTAAAGATAGTAGTTGTTGGGGATATTTAGATGGGAAAATTTGTATTGACCTAAATAAGGCTGATGAATTAAAAATACGTGGTGGTGCAGTTCGTCTTGAAGGGAAAAGCCTTCCTTTAAGAGTGTTGGTAATACAGAGTAAAAGTGGAGAATACAAAGCATATCAAAATAAATGTACACATATGGGAAGGCGGTTAGATTTAGTGCCTGGTACGGATACAGTGCAATGCTGTAGCTTGAATAAAGCGACCTTTGATCTTTATGGAAATAAACTTTATGGTCCTGTTTCAAAATCTATCAAGTGTTATACTGTGATAAAGGAGGATGACAATCTTATAATTTCAATTTAAAATCATTACTTTAGGCGTAGGTGGACGGTGTATAAAACTTGTCTCAAAATGATAAAAAAATTAAAAAAGGAAAATAGTATGATCACAATACCAGATAATGTAGCAACTTTGCTCAATGACGACGGAGCATCAAAAGTTTTAACAACAGTAGCTGAAGACGGTGTACCACACTCTATTGTTGTAGGCAGCATCATGGCGCCAGATAGTCAAACAATTTGTGCAGCTGAAATATTGATGAAAAAAACTGCTAAAAATCTAGAGACCAATAAAAACATCGCAGTTTTATGTCTTAAAGGAACAGAGTCTTATCTTGTAAACGCTACTGTCGTTGAAAGACAAACTGAGGGCGAGTTATTTGAGAGCGTAGCTGCGCAAATGAAAAAAGCAGGATTACCAATGAGTGCTTTATGGATATTTAAACCAACAGCTATATTTGATCAAAGTGCCGGAGAAAATGCTGGTACACAAATCGCATAATCAATACAATAAATTTTAGAGGATGTATACTATGAGTTCATTTCAAATTGATTTTTTAGGTATGTCAATTATGAATAATACACCTGTTCACTTTTTTCTTTCAGGGATAATGATAGGTTTATTCGTTTGGGCAACATTTTTTGCAAATGAAGAGCAAAAAGTAAAAGCAGTAAAAATAATGAAAGTTTGGTTTGCTTTGGTCTTGTTATCTGGATGTTACGTGTGGACGCTTGTTCCTTTTAGCATTCCATTACTCATCAAAAGCGTTGGTGGAATATTCTTGTTTTGGTTTATGCTACAAATTGTTAAAGATCCAACAAGTAAACCATTTTGGGGTCTTGCTGTGCTTACAACAATTGTCGGTCTAGGGTTAGCATTCACTGTTATTTAAAGCACAGAAAATTTATAATAAAAGAGTTTCCCTATAATTTTATATTGAAGCTATAAACCTTTCATCTTTTCATAAACGAAGAGTGAGACTATCGATTTAAAATAGATAGTCTCTTTAAATAATCTTAAGGTATTGTCTTTTGTCATACGAATAGCAATATTAAACGTATTATTAAAAACATATGCTTAATTTAGGATTTAGTGTAAATTTATCATTTATAAAATTGAACTTCGTCTGCTATTTGGTTCTTTTTTTACGTGTTTGTCGTGAGTTTTAGCCCTTTTTTCATTTAAAATTTTCATCATTTCCTCATGAAAAATAAAGTGATCTTTGTTGGCTTTATTTTTGAGGCGCTCTTCAATCAAAGGGGGCAAGCTCTTTAGCCTCTTCTTTGTCATAACACTCTTGTAATATCTTATACTCCGCATAAGGCAGTAAAACACATTGAGGAATTTCTTTTTCATCGGTGATAATCACACTTTGAATTTTATACGAAGCCACTTTGTCTAAGATTGTCCATAGATGTCGTTCAAACTTGACACGGGTGGTGGTGAGAAACATAACATAATCCAGTAATGCCTTTTCTTCCTGACGGCGTTGTGCACGCTGTTTGGATTCCTCTTTTTCAATCTTGTATAACCAGTAGGCTACAGCCATCATAAATAGGCATATAATCGCTTTCCCTAGTGTTGTTTCACCCATTATTTCTTCTCCTTTATTTGCCTTAAATAATAGACCCATAGAGCCAACGCGGTTACGAATATCATTGTTGGTGTTATTTCCATTATATTTCTCCTATTTTCTCCATGCCGAAAAAAGCCATCGAGTGCTTTTACGTATCGTTTGTATCAGCTGCATCTGTTGAAGGATGCGTTTTGCGGTGAAATAATCCCATAAGAGCCAAGCAAGTACCATGACCACCAAAGCAGCATAGATTGAAACAAAGCAGAGCATGTATAAGGCAACTGCATAGATTCCTGCTACAAGAGTGGCAAAAGGGTATTTAAACACCTTCACATCCCAAATCCTAACAGCCCAATACCATCCTAACCAATAAGCAGGTATCAGGATTATCATTACAAGTATGAGTCCTAGAATAAGTGCGATACCACCTCCTGCTTCTTCATTGTTAATACACCACTGTGGTCCATAATTATCGGACATAGCTTTTTCTCCTTCTTAAAATAAACGATCCAGCCATTTCTTCACCCAAGGATGATGACCAAATAGCACAAGCCCTAAAGCAACTATGCCTAAGAACACACAATAGAGTAAAAAGACAACCATCTCTGTTTTCATCCCTGGTTCATAGAGCACGTAAGAGCCCAAAAACAAGAACAGTGCTAGTGCACTGTTGTTAAACATTAAGACTCCTCTTTTAGTGCTTGAATGGGATGGCTATCAGCAGCCACTAAACGCCTAAACTCTTTAAGCGCACTCTGTAGCATTAAGTCCTCTTTAGCTTCTCTTTGTTCATGATAGTTAGAGGAGATAAAAAGTATCCAGAAAATAAAGAGAGCTGGCCACACTAGCGCAAGGGTAGGGAAATCAAAGCAGCTCATATCTTTTTCTCCTCTTTAAGACTTTCATAAAGTTTTCGGGCTATGGTTTTAGCCAATAGAACATCTTCAATATGTGCTTGCCTTCTCTCTAAGCGGTGTAATATCCCGTATACAATAGCGCCAATACTGATTCCCACGATAATGGTGATTAGAAACGGTGTGTTAACACAGATGAGATGGTTTAAATCCATCATGCTTTCTCCTTTTTTTAGGCATAGTTTTATCCTTGTTTTTTTTCTAAAAACCTGTTTTTTTAGACAGAACTAGGGTAGGGTGGTTTTTACATAATGCTCAAATGGTTAGGAAATATTCCCTTAAAGAATAAGGGCTAAGAAGGCAGTGATCCACGAGGGAGATGCGAAAAGAAAAAAGCTTGGTATCTAAAAAGCACCATGGTTTTACAAATGAACTTGATGGTTAAACACATGGTCTTTTACTCCTTTTTTCTTTTTTTACACATCATATTATAATCCTAAAATAATGCAAAGTCAAGCGGGTAAATGCCGATAGAATAGGGCTTAGATGCATTGTTGAGCGCTTTGATTTTTGAATAATTTTAGCTATAATGGCGCACGCACGCACTCCTGCTAAGAGAAATTTAAGCTCTTTTTTCATTTTTTCAAAAGGGTATCATTTAAATTCTCTTGTTTTTTATCACCTAAATCGTAAGAGGGTGTTATAACACTATGATAAAGCCCATGGCTTTTTACCCAATCGTATAAACACTTTTCACAAATATCCATGTTGAGTCTACTTATATCTTCCAATAAGGCACCGTCATACCCAAAGGTATGCTCACTGTGTATCAACTCTTTATGCAAGCTATTACTTTCATAATGTTCACCACAGACATCACACCGTATTTGGTTTAAGACATCCACTTCTTGTAACTCTTTTTTAAAATAATGCATGAGCTCTTCTTGCTACAGAGCATGCACAAGATGCACAATAAACTCAACACTAATGACAAACAGTGCATAATGATGCTCTCTAGTAATCAGTTTTCGCTCGTTTATTTTTTGTTTCATGTTCGTATTCTCCTTGTGTTTTAGTACAGTAATTATAAAATAAATTCGAAAAAAATACAAGAGCCTAAATATTTAAATAAATACAAAGAATAATTATAATATAATTATATAAGCATAAAAAGCACTAAAAGTCAAGCAAGGAAAACCATGGAGCGAGAAAAACTCAATACACTTTTTAAACACGCAGGCCTCAGTAAAAAAGAGTTTGCTCAAAAGCTATCAATGAATTACCAAAGTGTTAACCAATGGGAATCTACCCAAAACGCTCCTTTATGGGTATGGTCTTGGTTAGAGAACTATGCTAAAGCGAGAAAGTTTGATGAAATGATGGCATTAGGGAAAAGTATGGAGGAGGGTAAGCGATAGATTTCTTTATTGCTCGTCGTCTGTCAATAATACTATTAAAGCTTTTTATAGAACACAAAATCCCATATTAATGCAAAATGCTTTGATGCTTTAAAAGCTGAAGCGAATAGTTATAAAGAATATTCATTTATAGTAAAAACATTATTGAAAAACAAAGAAATTCTATAACAAAACCTAGCAGTGAACGCATGGCGTCACTGAAGTAAAACATTAAATGATAAAACTACTATCACATCATAAAAAATCATAACTCTCCTTATGTTGTATTAACTACACTCTGCGGTTGTAGTGACCGAAAACTCAGTTGAATATAGTCTGCACTTTTATAGCATTGCATCGTGCTTGATAGAAGCTTTCTATCCCCTTTGAGAGCGAAGGTTGGCGCGTTATGTAACGTAATGTACATAAATGATACGCGTGTAGGCTATGCGCGTAACACCTAATAGCTAATTTGTAGCTATATAACAAGAATAGTAAAATAATAAGATAGTGAAAGTATAGCATGTAAATAAGTCTCTCTTTGCCTTTTTACCGTTTTGGTATAGAAATAAAAATGCGTTTATAAAGATAATAAATGCTTATTGGCGGGCTTTAAAACAAAAAAAATACAATCACAATTTATAATTATTCAATACTAAAATTCAATTATTTTTTCAACGTTTTATATCGATTGAACATGCTATTACAAAAATATTATTAAATATATCAGTAAGAAGACTAAGTACTATATCTTAAAACAAACAATGCAAAAGTAAAATAAAAATTACAAAATTCAATTTGGAGTATTTTAAATTTGCAAGTAAAAAAAGTTTTTTGACTTTATAATAACTATCAATATGACATTGAGTATCTTAATAATACAATGTAAGTAAATATATTTATCAGGAATAGGTACAGTGAACTTTGTACGAGTGCCGATGAACTTCAAGGCAGAATGGATGCAAGTGAGTATAAAAATTATATATTTACTTTACTATTTTAAAATATTCACAGATAAAAAAAGATGATGCAAGCAGTTTAATAGAAGTGCCAGAAAGTGCAAGTTTTATGATATGGAAAAGCTTGTAGTTGACAAGATCAACAAAATCATCTCAGCTCTTGCAGAAGCAAATAACTTAAAATGTGTCATCGATAAAGCTGATTTTAATGACAAAACTAAGCTTGGCGATTGCAAGAACTCTATCAAAATATTTAACAATCTTGAGCTTGATGGCAACACCGCAGAAGGCAATGATATACTTGGTAATACGCTACTTTGCAACAGAATGTGGCAAAAGTAAAAGACAGTTTTATAGACCATCTGAAGTCTCCAATATTATATCGCAAATTATCGTCATAAAGAAAAATACCACTCAAAATCAAACGATTTATAAAACAAAACATGTGGAAGTGTGTCGCTCTTTTTAAAAGCCTTTTCTAATTCTTTTAAATTTAAGTTTATTTTAACATTCCTATGAGACATTGGTTAGTTCTTTTATCTAAAATACTATTGATAAAATTTATTTAAAGGAACTTACCATGAAAAAGACGCTTAGTCTGCTTGTTAGTAGTGTTGCGCTATTGGCTGTAACAGGAGGTGCATTAAACGCATCTGAACAAATTGCAAAATATGACAATTTAAATCATGTTGTCAACCCGGATGGCAAAAAGGCATATGTCTTAAACTATGTTGAAACAGCGGATGGAAAGCCTGATAAAAAACTAACAATTAATATTCCAGAACTTCCCTACAAAGCCAGCTTCAATTTATGTCCAAATGTTGAAGAAGCAGATAAATGCAAAGGGTCTGTCTTTGTTAGAAAAAATGACGCTGAATTTTTAGTAGACTACAATGTAGTATTTTTAGACAGCATGAAAGACAAAAAACCAGCTATAACACAAATTGAGAGTACAGAGGTCCCAATGGCTCTAAATGTCAAAAGCGATGAAGAGGAATTGTTTCTTTACCAAACATTGAGCGTTCACAACCGTTATTGGATGTTAAAAAACAAATAAAACCTTGTGAAGAAGTGGGTTTTAACAAGAAAGAGCCTGCTTCTTTTTAAAACATTGCTCTTACCTTTCTATTTTTCTATTTTAACATCGTTTTTAAGCCATAAAACTTAATCAAAAGTGCCGTCCCTCTTTTTGAAGACTTAATATATCAATACATTCAGATTATGATTGTGTACTTGAAGATGAAATACTCACGCTTGAGAGTTACAGATTTATTATGCGTTTAAACTTTAAAGCTTGAAATTTTGAATCAATGGATAAACAACTCATCAGAAACTATTTCATCATTAGCGGCAAAAGAGCGATTGATTAGCAAAAAGTGTATTAAAAAGAAAAAAATACTCTTAAATTTTGAGCTTGCAAAACAGCCTATTGAGTGTATAAAATATATCATCGTTCATGAGATGATTCATCTACTTGAGCGATACCACAATGATAATTTTAAATCTTTGATGGATAAATATATGCCAAATTGGATTGAGAGAAAAAAACTCCTTGAATATTATCCTCTTTGTTGCTGTTGATTGAAATAATTATACTGGAGTTTTTACCCTAAATAATGCTCTGAGATATTAGCTCTTTCATGTTTCATGGCCCAAGAAACCTCCTGAAGAGCTTGTACGTAAGAAAGCCCACCAATAACTTGAATTTTAAAAAATCGCTCTTGTGCGTAATTCCATCGTAATCCATGAGTCGCATCATATTTTTGCCCTGTCTGATTTGCTGCTTTTTTAAGAGCTAATCGATACTTATTTTTATTAATAATGAATTTTGAGTGTTGTATAAGATAAGCTTTTAGCTCTTGATAAGTTTCAACTTTAACCGATAAGTTCCCTGGCTTTCCTCCTTTCTCAACATCAAATATTCTTCCTTTTTGCATAGCCTCATATGTGTCGTATTCGTAGCCTTGCAGTTGAGGCACGCTAGAGTATGTATCATCTACTCTTGCATACTCAATAGTGTCACTTAGCGTATTATCTTTTAACTTATGCGTTTGCACTCTCATATATTCATCAATACGTAAGACCCCTTCTAATCTAGCCCCTGATTCATATTGAATTTTTGCAGCAAGTTTGTACAAAGGATCTTCAATAGCATTAATAAGTGCTTTGGGGTTTTCATAAATGCGTGAAAAGTTAGGATCAGCACTGGTCTCTATCACGAGTTTGTGTTTTCTTGCATCATTAAGGATGGTTTGGCGAATGCTAAAATCGTATACATAGTGCGTATTCGTTGCATATCTTTGTTGTTCTTCAATAAATTTCTCATGAAGCATTGTTAATGCATGTTCAAGCTTACCAATTGCGCAACTAATGGTTTCAAGATATTGTTCACTTACTCCTTGAAATACCTTTTTCATCATAAAGCCCATGATATACTCTGGGGTAAGCTTTTGAAGATCTTTAATGCCATAGTTGTCTTTTACATAATTACCTAATTGATTCCATATCTCTCTATATGTTTGAATCGTCCTAGTATTGGCTAGCTCTCCAGTTTGTTTTTGAAGAGCCTTGGATAGTCCTGGATGAAAAATGACTTCTGAGAGTAGTCCTGTTTGGTATTCAATTTTACTTCTCATTCGTACACCTTAGGTGTTTTGAGTTTAAATGATTTTTCACTGTAAAAACATTCGACACTTTCATTGAGTGCTTCTTCAACGATTGTCCCACTATGTAAATAGTAATGCAATTGTCTTACCAAAATACGACATTCAACTTTACATAATGTTTCAGCTAAGATAAAATTCTTTGCTTTCCTATCAAACACTTCGATACAAATATTGGTTGGCTTTTTAGGGTGCAAATAGAGCTTGATTCCATTCGCTCTTTCATAATTAAATATGGCATAGTTCTTTTGACTCATAAGCTGGGAATGGATAAATGCCAGTAGAATCTCTTGAAAATGAATAATGAAGATACGATTCACCAAAGGTGTTGTTCTCCAATAAAGTGTATCTATTTCGTAATAGGGATGACTTTTTTGTAACACATACCCACTCTCAATTTTTCCATTTTTCCCAGCACTGGTTGGGATAATCTTATTTTCTGGGATTTCTATTCTATCTGTAGCAAGATAAAACTCTTGAATCAATGGTATTACATGTAAACTCATACGAACTCCTTATATAGTTTTTTTGTAAAGATAAAACCCTATAGATACTATTCGTTTTAAAAAGCATAATTTTTAAAAATCACTCTTTACTTGCCTTACAGCATATTTAAGATCTTCAACTTTTTGTTTTATGTTGGGATAAAGTCTGGCTATAAGAGTATGATCTACTTTGAAAGAATGGTGTTTTGCTAAAAAGGCCTTTACTTTTGGAAAACTAAAATGTTCTTCTTTAACTAAGCGATAGACCAAAGGGGCATAGTGTCCTAATAGCTTAGACGACTTGGTAACCTTTTTCTTTTTGTGGGCTGCTAATGTCACTTTTATTTGCATGTTAAATTTCTCCTCTAGGGTAGTTAATTCCTTTGAATGCTTTTTTGCAGAACCAAGGTGTAAGGTATGGTAATGTGCTTCAAGGGAGAATAGAAGCGCACTATGTAAAAGATGAGAGCGATTTAGCTTAGAATCATTTCGTGATTTAAGAGCGTAGTAACGCTCTAAACTATTTTCCAAAATTTCACATTGCGTTACATCTGGTATTTTTGAAAATTTCCGTAAAAGCTGCTCTTGGGTATATGTTTTCAAGAAATATTATTTAGATTTATTTTGTAGATTTATTTCATAAGCTATAGGATCTTTTAAATATTCCATTAATTCACTTTCCCTCCACCGTGGGCTCCTAGAGCCTAAATAGATGGGAGAAGGCGCTTTTTTTAATTTCATTAGATTGCGCCAGCTACCTTCTTTTTTATTAACTATTTGAAGTACATTTGCAAGACGATATAATTTATCCATTTTTTATTCCTAGTATGATATATTTTTTTACAAAATAAATCTGCATTTATTGCGGTATAATATTGTATATTTTATTAATATTAGCTTATAAATGCAGTTATTTGCATATTTTACGGTTTATTTATACTACTTTAACTATTTAATTATATGATATTGTCTAATACTTCACTTAGATGATAAAACTTTTTTATCATTCCTTGCCTTTTTTGTGATATAATGATGTAATTAAGAATTTAATGCGCTTTATTCGCGGTATATTATTGTATTTAAATTTAATAAGCTTTAAAAGGGGATATATGCAGTTTAATGCAAATTATTTTATCGACCGATTACTTGATTACTATAAAGTTGCAACCATTGTTGCACTATCTTCTAAAATGCAAATATCGCAACAAACTATAACGTCATGGCGGACACGTAATTCTGTTTCAGCAATTCGTAAAAAGTGCCGAGAATTAGGTATTTATCACGATATTTTTAATAATTTAATATCTTCAAACAATAATTTTCAAAATGCAAATTTAAGTGGCGGTGCTACTGGAGTTGAAATTGGCTCCATAAACAAATCAATTCATTCTATTGCGAATAATGATTTTGGTTGTGATGATCTTGTCAAATCTCTTGTTAAAGAGCTTTGCAAGAAATATAAAGACGATATGGACACTCTTAAAACTTTATTGTTTCAACTAACTCTCCAGAAGTAAAAAAATGGATAATTCAGATATTACTACTTCTATTGATACGATAAAGAATGATTTTAGAGATGCAAATTTCCAAGATGAATCAGCAGGGGTTAAATTAAATAATTGCAAAATCAACTTATTGACTAATCAATTTAATTTCCCAAAACTTCATTGCATCTTTGATAAACCAAAATTTGATTCTCAAAAATTTATACAAACTGGGGCACATACTCTTGTCTATTTTTTAATTATTATTGTTAGTGCTTTTTTGATTTTAGTAACTGTATTCGATTCGCAATTTAAAAATTTAAAAGATTTAGAACCTTATCTTGTAAAAATTCTAATTGATTTAATTATGTTGGTTTTGGTACTTGTGGCTTTTTTTGAGGTTTTCTATCGAAAATATAAAATAAATTTTTCAAATAAGCTATGCTCTATTATTAGAAAAAGTTTTCTTTTCTACATTTTACTTTTTACTTTTTTAACATTATTATATATTTATTTTGGTTTGTACAAGTTTGCATTGCTATTTTTTATGGCCGCCACATACACTTTAGTTATTTTATTTCTGGTAAAAAAATAACTATAGTAGTTTTAAATTAATTTGTTTAAATACTTAACTTCAACTGGTCTAAATAATCACTCCACCATTGCATTAATATCTTTCTTTCTTTTAAATATTCAGCATGATTGTATGCGGCTTTTACACCAGAGCGTTCAGCGTGAGCCAATTGCCTTTCTATAGCATCACTATGAATTCCATGCTCACTGATTTGTTCATGTAAGATTGTTGAAGCCATTGCGCGAAATCCATGATAGACAATTTCTTCTTTTGAATATCCTAACCGTCTCAGAGCATAGTTAAGCGTGTTTTCACTCATTATTTTTATATTAGAGATTGAAGAAGGGAAAACATATAGACTACAATGTGCATTAATTGAATATGCGTGTTTCAAAATTTCTATTGTTCGATCTGTAAGTGGAACAATATGAGGAGCTTTCATTTTCATTTTAGCTGCTGGAATTCTAATTTCTCTTTTTTCAAAATCTATTTCTTTCCACTCTAATGATCTTATATTAGAAGACCGTAAAAAAATATAAGGTGAAATCATCAAAGCTAGTTTAGTGTTAATATCACCTTTGTAGCCATCAATAGCGCGGAGGAGGGCACCAACTTCTTGTGAATCTGTTATTGTTGGGAAATGCCTACGCTCTTGCGCTTGAATAACCATACTTTTTTCAATATCGGCAATAATATTATGCTCAACAATTTGCATAGTAACAGCATAACGCCAAATATTATTGAGCATGTTTAAAACTCGATCAGCTACTTCAAAAGCACCTTTATTTTGGATTTCTTTTAATATAGCTATTACTTCTAAACGACTAATTGTTTTGATATCCTTTTGCCCAATACTAATATATACATGATTAACTAAAAAGCTTTTTTTCTTTTGAATAGTTGTTTGAGCAAGTTTTCCAGCTTTTATATTAAACCATTCTTCTGATATATTTTGTAGAGTTGTACAATGTGCCAATTCTTTTTTATTATCTTTACGCTCTTGAGACGGATCAATGCTCTTGAATATTTTTTCTTTTGATTCCTGTCTTAACTTTCTAGCTTGTGCAAGTGTTATTTCTGGATATGTTCCAAAAGAGATTGTTTTTCGTGTACCTTGAAATCTGTAATCAAAACCCCATCTTTTATTTCGTTCTTTTTTAGACCAAATAATAATATATAGTCCATCACCATCATAAAGTTTATAGTCTTTTTCTTTTCGCTTAGCATTTTTTATCTGCATCTCAGATAGCGGTATAATCGACTTAGCCATGATAAATGACAGTACCTCACTTTATTTTTTTTGTAATTGTAGCATGTACTGTCAAAAATACTGTCATATATTTTGAATGTCAGTAAATTTATCTGATGTTATTTGAAGGTAAATAGAGCACATAAAGCGCTATTTAAAAGGGTTTTATGAGGTTAAATGAACTTTTATGATTGTGTTTAAAAGAAGAGATGGTACCTGAGGCCGGACTCGAACCGGCATATGTCTCCATACTAGATTTTGAGTCTAGCGCGTCTACCAATTTCACCACTCAGGCACTGTAAATAAGAGTTGGAATTATACAAAAAAAAGCTTAAACATCAGTAAAACTGAATGTCTAAGCTTTTTGAGGTGAAGAATTAAGCTTTTGCTACAACGTCTTTAAGTTTTTTACCAACTTTAAATTTGACAGCTGTTGTTTTTGCAACATCAACGACTCTGTTTGTACCAGGAACTCTAGCTTTTCTAGCTGCTCTTGTTGCAGTACTAAATGTACCAAAACCGATAAAGCTTACGTCTTTGCCAGCAACTAGTGCTTCGCTGATGGCTTCTAAAGCTGCATCAATAGCTTTTTGACTATCTTTTTTAGAAAGACCCGCTTTCTCAGAGACCGCTTGGATAAATTCCGCTTTTTTCATTGCTCATTCCTTAATATAAAGTGTTTGTGTGAGGATTGTACAATTTTTTTTAAAAAAAGACAATAATTTTTTTTAAAAAGTTAAAGAATATGCCCAAAAAGTCGATATTTTATACAAGGAATTAAAATTGCTTAGGTGATTAAAGAAAATCTTTGGAGTAAATCATGAGAATCACAAATTCACTTTTATTTAACACATCCATTCGTAACTATCGTAATGCTACAGAGAAATTGTACAATATTAACCAACAAATTGATAGCAAACTAAAGATACAAAACAGCTATGAAAACACAAGTGTATATGTAGATGCTATGCGTCTTAGTAATGAGGTCGATACATTGGACCAATCTAAACAAAGTAGCTCTAAAGCCAAAACATTTGCAGATAATACGGATTCAGCTTTAAGTAGCTTCACTTCAGCCTTGGATCAATTCAAATCAAAATTGGTTCAAGCTTCAAGTACTTCCAACTCAACAACAAGCTTACAAGCACTTGCAAATGACTTACAAGGTATAAAAGATAATTTAGTGAGTTTAGCAAATACTTCGGTTAATGGTCAATTTTTATTTTCAGGTTCAGCATTATCTCAAAAACCAATTGCAACTGATGGAACCTATCAAGGAAACTCCGAAAATTTAACTGCAGTGATAGGTTCTGGCGTTCAATTACCATACAACATTACAGGACAATCTCTCTTTTTAGGAAAAGATTCAGACTACAATAGGGTTGTTTCAACGAATGTATCAATGTATAATCAATCAAAATTACATCCTGATATTATGACTACAAACACTCAAAATACAACCTCTTCTCAAGTCTATTTACAAGAGTCGGACACCATTAGAGATCTTGTTGGCGATACTAACAGTAGTGCAACCGATGATGGTAAAGCGGTTTTCTATCTTTCTGGTAGAAAAAGCGATGGTACAACTTTTTCAAACGTGCTCTCTCTTGATACAAGTTCAAAAGTTTCTGATTTACTTCAAAATATTGGCAATGCTTACGGTAATACAGCATCCAATAAAGTTGTAGATGTTAGTTTAAATGCTCGAGGGCAAATTGAAGTAAAAGACCTCAAATCTGGAAGTCAACTTTTAGATATGAATATCTTTGGCGCCATTGATCGGAATGCTCTTCCTGGTGAAACAGGAAATGCTAAACAAATCATGAATGTAGATAATTTATTGACGCAACCGAATGTGGACATCATCACATTCAATAAAAGTAATTACGAGACAACTGCATCAAGTCCTGATTTGACGATGCGTTCTGTTTCCGTAACAGCAGGTACATTTGCCATAGATTTTCCAATGCAAAACAAAACTGATTCCAGTATGACATCGACAACACTTCTTAGTAGTGTTTTTCCTTCCGATGTTGATCATTTAGATTTTGGTGCGACATCCTTTTCAACAAGTGGAAAAACCGTACAAGATTTGATGACAGCAATTGAAACAGAGTATGGATTGGGTGCTGGTTCTGTTACTGTCTCCAATGGCCGTATGTTAGTCAATGACCCTACCAATACATTTAGTACCATTATTCAACCTAAAAATGCGGTCAACACATTAGCTCATGGTGATGCAATTCCTGATGCAATGAATTACGCACGAAGAGGTTTTGAAAAAGACGGTAGTACACTTTCAAGTAATATTTCACAAGTAGTCAAAAGTACAAGCGATTATGCGACATCAAGTACAAAACTTGTTGATGTTGCAGGTGTGAGTAGCCTTAACGGTAAACAAATGGTTCTAAACTATACTGATAAAAATGGTATACCAAGAACAGGTACTTTGAATCTAGATATTTCGAATACAACATTTTCAGTAGATTTAAATGGCGATGGGAATACGACAGGTCAAAATGAGACTTTCTCTATCTATAATGGTAGTGGTGATCCTTTAAATTTAAATACAATGGCTGATAATATGACGTATCAACAGCTTAATGACCTCATTAGTATGGCAACTTCAGGTAATCTACCTAAACAAGGTGTTTCAACAACCGCACAAACAGCGATTAATAATGCCATAGCTTTTGGTGTTGCAGGCGATGCTGCAAACCTTGCAGCACAAACAACCATTGCAAAAACGGGTATTTCTACCGAAACTGCTAGTTACATTCAAAAAGCTATTGATGCTGGTATTATAAGAGATAATCCAACATCAACACCCGCTGAAGTAACCAAAGCAACAAGTGATTATAACAATGCTATCGGTAATGCAAATCTTGCTGAATATAACTTTGCTTTAAGCACTGCAAAAAATAGTGTTGATGTAAATCTCGATTCACAAGGTAAAATTATTATCAAAGATAAAACAGCATCTACATCAAAGATTGATTTTACAATGTATGATGCAAGTGCTACTGACTTTACAGGTGTTGGAAGTTCTGCATTGACCTTTATGGCAAACAATTCGGTAACAATTTCCAATCCATCCATCGATATGTTTAAGCAGCTTGATGAGATGATAGCAGCGGTGCGTTCAGGCACATTTCGTATGGACTCAACATCGGATGATCCACGCAATATTGGTATTCAAAACGCATTAACACAACTTGATCATATTGCGGATCATGTCACAAAAGCTCAAACAAAAATTGGTGCGTTAACCAATGCGTTAACGGATGCAAATACACGCTCTGAAATGCTTAGCGTTAATGTAAAAGCTGTCCAAGACAGTGTTATTGGGGTTGATACAGCAGAAGCATACTTAGAATTTCAGTCAATCAATACCGCTTATCAAGCAATGTTATCGACTATGTCGAAGATAAATTCAATGTCACTGTTAGATTACATGTAATAATTTGTTATAATATCAATACTATTATTACATGTAAAGGATCTATTATCTTAAAAGAGACTTTTTTTATTATTTTTATTGCTATTGTCCTTTTCTTAGGAGTAGCAACTATTTTACCTGATGCTTCTGTTGTTGGAAAATTTGGTGCATATCTTGGGAAATTAAATCAAAATACATTTGGTTATATTGCTTTTCTCTATCCATTCTTGTTGATTTTACCTTCTTTTACACTTTACAAAGAGAGTAAACTTACAGAACGTCGTATTGGAGTATTTCTTGCTTCAACGATTCTTCTATTTGCTTTTTTAATGGCTCAATCTATTATTATCAAAAACGAATTACATGGTACTTTTGGTCGATCAATCGTTGATATGTTAATGGCTTCTATTGGTATTATGGGAGTCTGGCTTTTTATTGTTGCCATTTTTTTACTTTCAATGACACTGCTTGTTGAATCAAGCATTAGTGATTTTCTAACCTTTATGAAACCAGCATTTACCAAAACAAAAATTAAAGAGTACAAGGGTGAAGAGGAAGAAAAATCTATCTTTGAAGAGAAAAAAACAAAAAGCAGTAGTAAAAAACAGACATCTTTTAGCGAACCTAAAATCATTTTAAATGATGATACTCCTGATGAAAATCCAGCTATTATCACGCCCCTTTATCCTGAAAATGAAGAGCCTCACAAGCCACTTGTTCGCCTTAAAAGCGCTAAAAAAGTCGAGATTCTCAGTGAAGTTGCGGAAAACACTAAGTTACTTTCAGAAATTGATCAAGGTGAATGTGATAAACCAAAAGATTTTAAACTACCACCACTCTCTTTTTTGGCCAATCCTCCTGCAAAAGCTATACATGTTAATGAAAGCGAAATTGACCAAAAGATTCAAGATCTTTTAGAAAAACTTAGACGCTTTAAAATCGAAGGCGATGTGGTACGAACTTACTCAGGACCCGTGGTTACAACCTTTGAGTTTAAGCCGGCACCTCATGTGAAAGTTTCGCGTATTTTAACGCTTCAAGATGACCTTGCTATGGCATTAAAAGCGAAAACAATTCGTATTCAAGCGCCCATTCCAGGAAAAGACGTTGTGGGAATTGAAGTACCAAATCAAAAGATAGAAACGATTTATCTTAAAGAAATTTTAGAGAGTGAAATTTTTAAAAAATCTTCATCACCACTAACAATCGCTCTTGGTAAAGATATTGTCGGCAATGCTTTTGTTACTGATTTGAAAAAGTTGCCACATTTATTGATTGCAGGAACAACCGGCAGCGGTAAAAGTGTGGGCATTAATGCAATGTTACTTTCTCTTTTATACCGCAATTCACCGGATACGTTACGTTTTTTGATGATCGACCCAAAAATGTTAGAATTTTCAATTTATAATGACATTCCTCATCTTTTAACACCTGTTATCACAAAACCTAAACAAGCCATTATTGCACTTGCCAATATGGTCAGTGAGATGGAGCGACGTTATCAAATTATGAGTCGTTCTAAAACTAAAAATATTGAAAATTATAATGAAAAAGCCAAGAGTATTGGCGTCGAACCACTTCCTTATATTGTCATTATTATTGATGAATTAGCAGACCTTATGATGACCAGTGGCAAAGATGTTGAATTTTATATCGCACGTTTGGCACAAATGGCACGCGCAAGTGGAATTCACATTATTGTTGCGACACAAAGACCTTCCGTTGACGTTGTAACAGGTCTTATTAAAGCAAACTTACCTTCTAGAATTAGTTTTAAAGTAGGGCAAAAAATCGACTCAAAAGTCATTTTGGATGCCATGGGAGCAGATTCACTGCTTGGAAATGGCGATATGCTTTTCACCCCTCCAGGCACTTCTGGACTCATTCGTTTACATGCTCCATATACCAGTGAAGATGAGATTGACCGAGTGGTTGAATACCTCAAGAAACAGCGCCCCGTCGTATACGACGAGAGTTTTCTTAAAGAGAGTGAAGAGGGATTTTCATCTGCCTCTGGTAGTAAAGATAGTGGTGAGTTGGATGAGCTTTTTGATGATGCAAAAGCCATTGTCCTTAATGAAAGAAAGAGCTCAATTTCTTATATTCAAAGAAGATTAAATATTGGCTATAATAGAGCTGCAACGATTGTAGAGCAACTGGAAGCCATGGGGATCCTTTCATCTCAAAATGCTAAAGGTCAGCGCGAAATCATTGTTTAACGAATCAATCACATACAAGGAGTCAGTCACAATGAGTTTTTTCCAAGCGTATGAAGCAGAAGTGAATGAAAGAGCAAAGTTAGGTGTTCCTCCTTTGCCTCTAGATGCTAAAAAAACAGCAGAGGTAGTCGAGCTTTTAAAAAAAGAAGAGGGTGATCAAGCCTTCTTAAGTGATCTTCTCGCGAACAGAGTTCCACCAGGAGTTGATGAAGCTGCGTATGTTAAGGCTGCTTTTCTAAATGATGTTGCACAAAAAAAAGTTACATGTAAAGCAATTTCACCTGTTTACGCCATTGAACTTTTGGGAACCATGTTTGGTGGATATAACGTTCAACCTCTTGTTGATGCTCTTAGTTCAAAAGACGATACCGTAGCACGTGCAGCTTGCAATGCTCTTAAACATACTGTGCTTGTTTATAGCTCATTTAATGATATTGAAACTTTAGCAAAAACAAATGTCTATGCCCAAGAAGTGATGACTTCTTGGGCAAATGCAGAGTGGTTTACCACAAAACCAACTATCTCAGAAAAAATTACCGTAGCCGTTTTAAAAGTATCAGGTGAAACCAATACCGATGATCTTAGTCCTGCAAGTGAAGCGTTTACAAGAAGTGATATTCCTCTTCATGCCAATGCAATGCTGGTTAAAAGACTTCCTGGTTCCAATGAAAAAATTAAAGAGTTGATTGCCAAAGGGCATGAAGTTGCCTATGTCGGTGATGTTGTAGGAACGGGAAGTAGTCGAAAATCAGGTATTAACTCTATCCAATGGTGGATGGGACGTGAAATCCCCAATGTCCCCAATAAAAAAACAGGGGGGTTGATTTTAGGATCTACCATTGCGCCTATTTTCTTTAATACAGCAGAAGACAGTGGAGCTCTTCCTATAGAAGTTAATGTTGAAGGCTTAGAAACAGGCGATCTTATTGATGTCTATCCTTTAGCCGGTAAAATTGAAAAAAATGGTAAAGTCATTGCAACATTTAAACTTTCACCCAATACCTTGGCAGACGAATACCGTGCTGGTGGTAGAATTCCTCTTATCATCGGTCGAGGCTTAACCACGAAAGCAAGAGCAAGTCTTGGAATGGGTGCAGAAAATATTTTTGCAAAACCAGAACAACCAAGTGAACAAAAAGGGGTAGGATATACACTTGCACAAAAAATGGTCGGACGTGCCTGTGGCGTTGAAGGTGTTCGTGCTGGTATGTATGTTGAACCCCATACACTTACTGTTGGAAGTCAAGACACCACCGGACCAATGACGAGAGATGAGATCAAAGAGCTTGCTGCTCTTGGTTTTAGTGCGGATCTTGTGATGCAAAGTTTCTGTCATACTGCCGCTTATCCAAAACCAAGTGATGTTAAACTTCACCATACATTACCTGCGTTTATCACGTCTCGTTCAGGTGTTAGCCTTAAAGCAGGAGATGGTGTTATTCATTCCTGGCTTAACCGTATGGTCCTCCCTGACACGGTAGGAACAGGTGGAGATAGCCATACGCGTTTTCCTATTGGTATTTCGTTTCCAGCGGGTTCTGGTCTTGTTGCCTTTGCTGCCGTTACAGGGAGTATGCCTCTTAATATGCCTGAATCAGTCTTGGTGCGTTTTAAAGGTGAAATGCAACCTGGAATTACGCTTCGTGACCTTGTTAATGCTATTCCTTACTATGCAATTAAAAAAGGGTTGCTCACTGTTCCAAAGAAAAACAAAAAAAATATCTTTGCAGGACGTATTTTAGAGATCGAAGGGCTTCCAAAACTCAAGGTTGAACAAGCATTTGAGCTTAGTGATGCTTCGGCGGAGAGAAGCGCAGCGGCATGTGCTGTAGCATTAGATGTTGAACCAATCGTTGAATACCTTAAATCGAACATTACACTACTTGAAGCAATGATTAAAGCAGGCTATCAAGATGCTAAAACGTTGCAAAGACGCGCCGATAAAATGAAAGCGTGGATCAAAGATCCTAAACTTCTTAAAGCAGATGCCAATGCACAGTATGCTGAAGTCATTGAAATCAATCTTAATGAAATCAAAGAGCCAATTCTCGCTTGTCCAAATGACCCCGATGATGTTGCCACACTCAGTGAAATCCTTTCCGATGACAATCGCCCTAAAAAAATCGATGAAGTCTTTGTCGGAAGCTGTATGACCAACATTGGTCACTACAGAGCCCTTGGTGAGGTTCTTCAAGGTGAAGGAAAAGTGCCAACAACCCTTTGGGTCGCACCACCTACTAAAATGGATAAAGAGCAACTCACTGCTGAGGGTTATTATTCTATTTTTGGTACTTCGGGTGCTCGTATTGAAATCCCAGGTTGTTCACTCTGCATGGGTAACCAAGCCAATGTTAAAGAAGGTGCTGTTGTCTTCTCAACATCCACCAGAAACTTCGATAACCGTATGGGACCAAACTCTAAAGTTTATCTTGGTAGCGCAGAATTAGCAGCCCTTTGTGCACTTCTAGGCAGACTGCCAAGTGTTGAAGAGTATATGAGTTTAGTGCCTAAAAAATTGGCGGGTAAGACAGATAAAGTCTACAAATATCTCAATTTTAATCTCATAGAAAATTACGAACTCGCAAATTAATATCCCACAAGCCACTCAAATTGAGTGGCTTTTACTTTTTACATGTAAGGACTCTTTTGACTATACAAAAAAATTGTATTGTAACACTCGACTACACTGTTTTTGACACTGAGAACAACCTTTTAGACAGTGGTGCACAATCACTTGTGTATCTTCATGGTGGATACGGTGATATATTTGAAAAAATTGAAAAAGCCTTGGAAGGCAAAAGTGTAGGAGAAAGTATTCATATGCAATTGTCTCCTAAAGAGGCATTTGGTGAGTATAAACAAGAACTTGTATTGATTGAAGAGCGAAGTATGTTTGAAGATGATCTTGAAGTAGGGCAAAATGTTGAAATGGTTTTTAGTGAAGATGCCGATGATGAGATAATGCTTTCATATACGGTCATTGAAATTTTAGAAGATCGCGTTATTTTGGATGCAAATCATCCTCTTGCTGGTGTAACAATTCTCTTTGATGGAACAGTCATTGGTGTGCGCGAAGCCACAAATGATGAAATTGAGAAGAGACTCTTCAGTCATGAAGAGTCTCTATCTGTCATGCAAAATTAACGCAATTTTTCTTCCAAATTTTCAACCACTTGATGCATTTTATACAGTGAGTCCGGATTTAGAGAGATTGAATCTATCCCATTTTGAACTAAAAACTCCGTAATTTCAGGATAATCAGAAGGTGCTTGCCCACAAATACCGATGTATTTTCCTCTTGCTTTACACGCATCAATCGCCATTTTTAGCATTGTAGTCACAGCAGGGTTCCGCTCGTTAAAAATATGAGCAATCATACCACTCTCTCTATCTACGCCTAAAACAAGTTGGGTAAGATCGTTTGATCCAATCGAATAGCCATCAAAGATATTTAAAAAGTCATCCGCTATGATGACATTGGCGGGTATCTCGCACATCGCATAAATTTTCAACCCATTAATACCTTGCACTAATCCTTGAGCGTTCATAATACCGATAACCTTTTGTCCTTCTTGAGGCGTACGCACAAAAGGAAGCATGATAATAATATTGGTAAGTCCCATATCCTCTCGCGCACGCTTGAGTGCTTCACACTCCCACGCATACGCCTCCTTGTAACTTTCATCATAGTATCTACTTGCTCCACGAAAGCCTATCATCGGATTTTCTTCGACCGCTTCGTAAGCAAGACCTCCTAGCATATTGCGGTACTCATTACTTTTAAAATCACTGGTGCGAATGATGACAGGTTTTGGAAAAAACGCCGCAGCTATCATCCCTACGCCTTCACTAATCTTTTGGAGAAAAAACTCTTTAGCATCTGTATAAGGAGACATGAAAGCTCTGATTGCATCCTCATCTTGCACAGGATTTCCTTTGTGCATATTCACCAGTGCCATCGGGTGGGCATTAATGGAATGGGTCATAATGAACTCCATGCGAGCCAGTCCTACGCCATCATTGGGCATTTTGGCAAAGTTAAACGCTTCGGCTGGATTGCCCACATTCATCATCAGTTTGGTCTTCGTCTGCTTTAAAGAACTGAGGTCTATCGTTTTACATGTAAAGGCAATTTCACCTTCATATATATGTCCTTCATCGCCCCCAGCGCAACTAACAGTCACTTTTTGAGTATTGCTTAACACTTCGGTTGCATTACCACAACCGACTACTGCTGGAACGCCAATCTCACGCGCAACAATAGCAGCATGACACGTTCTGCTGCCTCGATTGGTCACAACGGCTGAAGCTTTTTTCATGATAGGTTCCCAGTCAGGATTGGTCGTATCGGCAACCAAAATATTGCCTTCTTTGAAAAGGGCAAATTCGGAGGTGTTATGAATGACTTTGACTTCGCCACTGCCGATTTTATCGCCAACAGCTCGACCAGAGGTAATAAGCTTCAAATCTTTGGTACTACTCAAGGCATATTTTTCGATGGAGATGTTATTCTGGAGTTTACTTTGAACCGTCTCAGGGCGTGCTTGAACGATGTAGAGTTTGCCATCTAAGCCATCTTTCGCCCACTCAATGTCCATAGAACGTTTATAATACTCTTCAATAATCAGTGCTTGATGCGCTAAAATCATCACTTCTGTATCCGTGATGGAAAAATGATTTTGCTCTTCTTCTGTAGTGGGAACATTGATGGTATGGGTTTCATCACTGTAAAGCATTTTCTCTTTTTTACTGCCTAAAGAGCGTTTTAAAATGGTATTGAGCCCTTTTTTAAGGGTTGGTTTAAAAACAAAAAATTCATCAGCATTGACTTTTCCGCTCACCACATTTTCACCTAGCCCCCAGATGGCATTAATTAAAATGAGATTTTCTGAACCGCTTTCTGTGTCGATGGTGAACATAATGCCACTACTGGCAAGATCACTTCGTACCATTTTTTGAATACCCACAGAAAGAGCCACTTTAAAATGGTCAAATCCTCTGCTGGTTCGATAACTAATGGCTCGATCAGTAAATAAAGAAGCATAACACTGTTTGACACTTTGTATGAGTTTTTCAGGGGAATTAATGTTGAGAAAGGTCTCTTGTTGACCTGCAAAACTAGCATCGGGTAGATCTTCAGCCGTTCCTGATGAGCGCACTGCAACATCAATATGTTCTGAACCATACTCTTGCGAGAGCATGTGATAAGCGCTTTGTAACTCTTTGATAAGTTCAGCTGGAAGCGTTGAAGCCAAGATAAGCTCTCTGATGGCAAGACCACGTTTTTGAAGCGAAAAAGTATCGGAAATATCCAACCCTTCTAAAAGTTTTTCGATTTTTTCTTTAATACCGTTTTCTTTAAGTAACAAATGATACGCCTCGCTAGTTGTTGCAAAACCATTGGGAACTTTGATGCCTTTGGTAGATAGCTTTTGGTACATTTCACCGAGACTAGCATTTTTCCCACCTACAAGGGGAATATCGCCGATATGAAGTTCATTGAAGAAACGAATGTAGTGCATAATAACCTCCCATAAGAAAAGTTATATCTATGGTAGCACAAAATAGAATCAGGAGTGCTATAAAAAAGAGATTACATGTAAAGTGAAAATGAAGAGTATTTCAAAAGCCCAGAGGGCTTTTGAAACGGATAGGAGCAAATAACAACACTTTAGAAGCTATACATAATGGATAAATACCCAGCAATTTGATAATGGTCATCTACAATAGGACTTTTATAAATCGTACTGTCAAAGTGCTTGTATTCAACATTTGCAATGATTGACCATGTCTCGCTAAAGGCAAATATTTGTGTTAATCCAATGAAGGGATTGAGAGCACCATCTGCATGATAGCTTGGGCGCAGAAGTGTTGCTTCTTTGGCTTTGACACCATAGTAATAATCGCTTTTCTTATCACTGAGGTATTCTAAGCCAGCATAGAGGGATAAAGCTGAATTTTTTGTCTCTAAAAGTGTGTAATTATACGCTGCGTTGAGAGTATATCCATCCGATGTATTGGTGACATCTTGCGATAGGGTAGTGCTTAAAAAGCTGTTTTCAAAATTGTATTTCATTCTGAGCCCACTCTCCAAGGACATATTGCGATTATCCATTCCTGCTAAATCGTGACTGTCTTTACTTTTATAGCCTGCAAGTACAGGAAGCACAATAACTCCAATTTGCAGTGTTTTGGTATCGTAAAAATTATACCCCATATTGATACCTTCAATAAAAGCACTTTTATACGTGAGTTCAATATCAGGTAAAGGCATCGTAACATTTGAAATACCTTTATAAGGGCTGGTGCTTGTAGTCACACCAATACCTACTTGCAATGATGTATCATCTGCCGCGCAAACGCTCGTTAACACCATACAGGATACTAACATCAATTTTCTTTTCATCAATCAAATCTCCATGGTTTATTTGTGCGGTATTGTATAAAAGAGTGATATATTTTTTATAGTAAAAAAGCGAACAAAGCATGTGGCTATTTAGTATATAATTCGATGATTATTTTAAGCTTTTTGAAGGAATACAATGTTTGTAGATACGGGAATGCCGCCTCAAGGCGATTATGCAAAAGCATTTCCAAAAAATCCATCTCTGTTACCCTATATTCATTCGTATGTTTCTATTATCAGCGAAGTAAAAGATACTCGTGAGCAGTATATTACACGCTTCTTTCCATCCTTTATGACGCAGTTTGTCTTTGATTTTTATGGAAGTTTGAATGAAGTAGTTGAAGAAGGAAGCGTTCAGCTCGATATTGACAAAGGGACGTATGTTAAAAGCGGCATTGGTACATGGATGGACTTTTTTCAAAAAGAGAGTGCCTCGTCCAAGCGATTAGTCAAAAGCTTTAAAGTAACGCTTTATCCGCAAGTTCTCTATGAAGTATTTGGTATTTCCCCTTTTGACATTCGAAATGAAGATTTGAGTATTAATGATATATGGGGAGAACACGAAGGAGAGTTGCTTTTTGAAGAGCTAGAATCTATGCCAACAGGAGATGGCATGATTGAGGTTTTTGAACGTTATTTTATGAAACAATTATCAAAAAAACATTTTTCTCAAAAAAATATTTCAAATTATCTTAAGAATGGACATGATTATACTTCGTTAAAACTCTTATCGCAAGAGTGCGGTTACAGTGAAAGGTGGATCCAGAAACAATATCTTGAAGTCTTTGGAGAATCCTTTAAGCACATTTATAATAATGCACGATTTATCAAAACGTTAAGGATGATGAATAGTGCCGTTTTACGAGGTGAAAATCATCTCAAATTTGTCTCCATAGCGTATGAGTGTGGCTATTTTGATCAGACACATTTTATTAAAGAGTTCAAAAAATTTACAGGGCTCACACCCTCTTATTATTTTCATACGTTTAGAGAAAAAATCCCACTTTCATGGCTTTGGTAACTATTTAAAATGATCGTTTTTGCTTATACCAACTATTTGCGCATACCAATGTCGTTCCTAGTAAAATAAGCGATGCAAACCAAAAAGAGGCATAAGGGTGTAAAAATTGGTTCATTCCATACGCAAGCATTGGACCAAGTGCCGCACCAAAGTCAATGAGTAACGAATACGTTGTCATAATTTTAATTCTTGCTCCGTTGTTTGATGCCGTATCAGCAGCTAAGGCATCCGCAATAGTTGTAAGGGAAGTTGCCGTTGCTTGGAGTAAAAGAAGTATCCCAATCCATAGCCAAAAAGGCAGATCAAAAGAGACCAGTGCAAATAAAATACTCGCTAATAATGTTGAGATGAGAAGAAGAGGGTATCGACCCGCTTTTCCATCCGTCAAACTACCAAATAAGGGAGCTAAAAACGGCTCAAATCCCCAACGAATGGCTTGAAGTATGCCAGCAAGTGAAGAAGCTCCCATGAGACATCCAAAGATCAAGACAACAGAGCCATTATGAATTTCAATCAAGTATGAGAGCGTGGATGTTACAATTCCTTGATAAATCAGGGCAAAAAACATCCCGATGCCTAGTACCGATAACACATTACGATTGCTCCACAGAGAAAAGTGTCTCTCATCTTCGACATGCCCAGCGACCATACCTTGCGCTGTTGGTTTAATGACGATAAAGACGATAGGTAAACAAGAGAGCGTTACGAGACTAAAGATAATTGATGTAGTGGTCAATCCATAAAAATCAGCTAAAAATCCTCCAACCAACATCCCCACTAAACTTCCAAGGCGATACAAGCCATTGTAAAGCCCCATACTTTTGCCTCTGGTCGCATCGGTTGCATATTCTAAAATCGTAAAATAAGCGCCCAATCTTAAAAATCCCCATGCAACGCCCCAAAGCGAACGTACGATCAAAAGCCCAACAAATCCTTGAATTAATCCATACGATAGCGTCGTACTAAATGCCAATAAAACTGCGATCAAAACACCGGTTCTCGCACTGATTTTTGTGTAAAGCCAGCCGATAAGAGGATTGAGTGGGAGTCTCACTAGACGGTTGATCGATAAAAGAATGCCAACTTGCCATAAAGACGTAAGACCTGCTTCCTCCCAGTGTGTCGGTAAAACAACGTAAAGCATTGAATCACCCACCAAACAAATAGCCGTAAGCAGGGCAATGATAACAATGGGTTTCTTTTGAAAAGTTTGAAGCATTTTGGGTTGCATAAAAACCAGCTGTAGGAATGAATTTTAAGCGTATTAAAAAAAGAAGCACAAAATCAAATGGTCGGAGTGACAGGACTCGAACCTGCGACCTCTACCACCCCAAGGTAGCGCGCTAGCCAGGCTGCGCTACACCCCGACACATTTAAGAATTTTGATTTTAACCAAGATAACCAAAAAGTTTTATTATAATAATAGATCTATACTAAGCGGATATACAACCGTTTTTATAAAAAACCAACAATGGCACTTCATGAAAGAAATTCTTTTAACGACCTTTAATGCGCGCTATACACATACATCTATTGCTCAACGCTATCTTTTTGCTAACCTTGAAGAGCTTCAAGAAAAAGCGAAAATTTTAGAGTTTGTCATCAACTCACAAGTCGCCGATGCCGCAGAAGAAATCCTTAGTTATAACCCAAAAATTGTAGGCATTGGTGCGTATATTTGGAACGCTTTGGAAGTACAAGAGCTTATAAGTATCCTCAAAAAAGTAGCACCTCATATTTTCATCGTTTTAGGAGGTCCTGAAGCGAGCCATTTCCCCCATCGTGTTGATTTTAGTGGGGCAGATTACATTATTCAAGGAGAGGGTGACATCGCTTTTTATGAGCTGTGTCAAACGCTTCTTGAGGGTCATAAACCAAATGAGCACGTCATCAAAGCGCCGATGGTTCATTTGAATGCCATAAAACTGCCATATGACTACTACACAGATCACGACATCAAAAACCGTTACTGCTACGTTGAGGCAAGTCGTGGATGCCCGTTTACCTGTGAATTTTGTCTTTCATCTGCTGATAAAAAAGTGCGGGACATCGAAATAGAGCGTTTCATAGGCGAGCTTGAAAAACTCTGGCAACGAGGTGTGCGTAATTTCAAGTTTATTGACCGTACATTTAACCTTAGCATTGAAAACGCAACGAAACTTTTGGATTTTTTTCTTGCCAAAACAGAAGCATGTTTTGTCCATTTTGAAGTTATCCCAGACCATTTTCCAAGCGCTCTAAGGGAAAAAATAGCACAGTTTCCTCCTGCAGCGTTGCAACTCGAAGTGGGTATTCAAACGCTTGATCCTGAAATCTCTAAAAATATTCATAGACGCCTCAACATTGCTAAAATCGAAGACAACCTTGCCTTTCTACAACAGCAAACGCATGCGCATTTGCATGTGGACCTCATTATCGGTTTACCAGGAGAAAGTTTAGAAGGTTTTGGTCGCAATTTAGACAAGCTTTATTCGCTGACACAGTGTGAGATTCAAATCGGCATCCTCAAAAAACTCTCAGGTACAACTATTTCGCGTCACGATGAGATCCACGGTATGAAGTATTGCGATAAGCCACCCTATGATATCTTGCAAAACAACCTTATCCCTTTTAAAGAGATGCAAAAGATGAAGCGTTTTGCTCGCTTTTGGGATATGGTGTATAACAGTGGTAATTTTAAGAAGAGTGCAATACACTTATGGCATGATGGCAAAGTGTATGATGGCTTTTATGCTTTTAGTGAATGGCTTTATACGCAAACAAAGTCTACATGGCAGATTTCATTGGATCGCTTAGCTGAACTCATCTTTCGCTATCTTTGTGAAGTTATGAAATATGAGCAAGAGTGTATTAAAGCGATGCTTATAGAAGATATTATGACGATTCGTGGGCGTAAAATGCCTTCTTTTTTACGCGAAAATTACGTTCAAGAGGAAGTGCATAAAGAGGGTACTTCAAAACTGAATAAACGCCAGTTAAAACATGCCACAGTATAATGGCAATTTTTTTAAGGAGGAATAATGAAAATTGATAAAAGTTGGTGGACGGATATTATAAGTGTCAGTTTGATTGGAGTTTCATTTTTGATACCAGCGCCTTATGCGCATTGGTCACTCTTAACAGGACTTTTTGCCTTTTCAGGCGCAGTAACCAATCAAATAGCGATTCATATGTTATTTGAAAAAGTACCTTTTTTATATGGAAGTGGCGTTATACAGTTGCAATTTGAAGCCTTTAAAGCTTCGATCAAAAATTTGATGATGGATCAGTTTTTTACTAAAGAACAGTTGGATGCTTTTTTTGCAAAAGAAGAAAAAACGCTTGATTTAAGCCCAGTGATTGCAGAAGTGGACTTTTCTCCTGCCTTTGATGCACTGACTAAAACGGTGATGGAGTCCTCATTTGGCGGAATGCTTGGGATGTTTGGAGGTGCTGGCGCATTAGAAGGACTTCGAGCGCCTTTTAGTGAGAAACTCAAAGATTCTATCATTGAAATTAGCGAAAGTAATGTATTTCAACAAAAAATAGCACAAACTATACAAAATTCATCACTTACTGATGATA
Organism: Sulfurospirillum diekertiae; assembly: GCF_002309535.1. Lineage (GTDB taxonomy): Bacteria > Campylobacterota > Campylobacteria > Campylobacterales > Sulfurospirillaceae > Sulfurospirillum > Sulfurospirillum diekertiae. Next base: position 1,507,235 of record NZ_CP023275.1, read on the forward strand.
TGCTTATTACCATAGAGCAGATGATTGATGCTAGGCTAAATGAGCTGACACCACAGATGGTAAAAGAGATCGTACAAAATTTCATTAAAGAACATTTAGGTTGGCTAGTAGTTTGGGGTGGTTTTTTTGGTGCATTGATTGGTCTGCTTTCAACATTGGTTATTTAAGTATCGCTATGCAGATTTACAAAGTTTAAAATACATATAATTATATATAAAATAATACAAATAAAGGAGTTTTATGGAGTGTTCTTATTTTGGGGAATGTGGTAGTTGTACACTTTATACATTGGACTATAACGCGCAGTGTGCGCATAAACAAGCACATATGCGTATGTTATTTGAACCTTTACATGTAAAAGCATTTGACTTCTTTGTTTCTCCTTCTGAACACTACCGTGGACGCTCTGAATTTCGCATTTGGAAAGAGGGCAATACCATTCAATATGCCATGGGAACTATGGATAAAAAAGGTGCTATTTGTATTGATGTCTGTCCTAAAGTTGAGATGAAAATCTACACGTTGATGCCCAAGCTTCTAAAACAGATCGAAGCCTCTACGCTACTTCGTGAAAAACTTTTTGCTGTTGAGTTTTTAGCTTCTTCAGAGCATCTTTTGGTCACACTCATTTACCACAAACCTTTACATGTAGAGTGGGACGATGAAGCCAAAATGTTGGAGAAAGAGTTTAAAATTTTTGTCATTGGCAGAAGTAGGGGTATTAAGCGTGTCCTTACGCAAGATTTTGTAGAAGATCGTTTTGATATTGCAGGTAAAACTTACCGTTATCACATCATTGAAGGTGGCTTTTCACAACCCAATCGTTTGATGAATCAAAAGATGATTGGTTGGGTATTAGGTCATCTTGAAAACTGTGAGGATTTGTTGGAGCTTTACTGCGGTTATGGCAATTTTACCATTCCAATGGCGGGGAAATTTCATAAAGTTTTAGCCACCGAGATTTCAAAAACTTCCATCAAATCAGCGCTTCAAAACTGTGAACTCAATGATGTTAACAATATAGCATTCTTACGCATGAGTGCAGAAGAGCTGACATCTGCACTGAAAAAAGAGCGCGAATACAACCGCTTAGCGGGTATCAACCTTGAAGACTACAGCTTTAGTCATGTCTTTGTTGATCCACCCCGTTCTGGTATGGATGAAGCCAGCCTAGCGTTTATCTCTCAGTTTGAGAACATCATTTACATTTCGTGCAATCCAGAAACACTTAAGCGTGATTTGGAAGTTTTAACGTCTCAGTACGCCATTCTCCATTTTGCCCTGTTCGATCAATTTCCGAACACTGAGCATTTGGAGTCTGGCGTCATTTTAAAACGACTTTAGCCTTTTACATGTAAAAGGTTAAATCTTAAAGAGCGCAAGTTTAGAAGCAAGTGTATTAGAAAGATTCAAAAGCTCATCTGATGAAGTGTTAAGGTTTTCAACATCACTACTGTTTTGTAAAGATGATTCATAAATCTGACCAATATTTTTAATGATCGTTGCTGTATTTTGAGAAAGACGTTGAGAAACTTCCGAAGCAATTTGTGAAGCATCAGACGCCTCTTTGATGATCGTTTCCGTGTCGCTAATCTTAAGCTCAACCTCTTCAGAATTAATCGCCATTTGCTCAATAAACTTATAATTCTCACTCATCTGACCACTGGCATCCATAATGTTTTGCACAATCACATTAATCGTTGCATTAATTTCCGTCAGACTTCGTTGCGTACGTTCTGCCAGATTTCTAACTTCATCGGCAACAACGGCAAATCCACGACCATGTTCACCTGCTCGTGCCGCTTCAATAGCAGCATTAAGGGCTAGAAGATTGGTCTGATCGGCAATGTCAGCGATCACAGTGAGTACACTTTTAACTTGATTGGCATCCTGACTGAGTTGTTGAAGCCGATCTGACGTGTGCGATTCAACTTCAGAAGCTTGCTGAATATTGGCGACTAAATTTTTAATCTCTTGTGTTGTTGTATAGAGTGTTTGAGACGCATTAAAGATATTTTCACTAGTTTGCGTTGCGTTGAGTGTATTTTGTTCCAAGGTTATTTTCATAGCATCACCCAAATCTTTCGTCTGTTTGACAAAATCACGTTCTGCCACCATTCGTTTATCCACTTCGTGCGAAATGGCTGAAAATTGATTTGCCATAGTTGCACTCTCTGTAGACGTTTTTGTTGAAGCAACAATGGTACTATGAATCTTTTCAATAAAGTGATTGATATTTTCAGATAAATCTGCTATCTCATCTTTAGAATTAATTTGAATACGTTTGGTAAGATCGCCACTTCCTTTGGCAAGATCAAGTGTAATGATGGAGAGTGCATCAATAGAATTGGTCATACTGACAACCATAACACGGGTAAAAATGAAGAAAAACACCATTCCACCAACAGATCCAGCAATTAAAATCAATCGCTCTGTCCCTGTAATTAAAAATGAGACTAATATAATATTTGCCATAAAACCACATAAGGTTCCAATTGCTAAAAACCAGCCCTTCGTTTTAATCTTAATCTGATTCAAAAACATTAACTCTCCTTCTAAATATAAACCAATTGATTATAACAAATTCATACAATTAAAGCCATGGATAATCGCGCCAAAAGATTGTGTGTGCTATACTCACGACTTAAATTTTTTTAAAGGAGCAATAATGGAATGCGACATTTCAAATATTAGCATGCCTGGTGATGCAGGCATTAAAGACATTTTTTCGATGTGTAAGAGTATTGCCATTATTGGTTTATCTCCAGATCCAACCAAAGATAGCCATAAAGTAGCACGCTACTTACAAGAACGTGGGTTTAAAATTTATCCGATCTATCCTAAAGAAGAGATGATTTTAGGTGAAAAAGTTTACCGAACTCTTTTAGATATTCCTGAGAGTGTGGATATGGTAGACATGTTCCGCAAGCCTGAAATTGCGGATGGTTTGATCGAAGAAGTTTTAAAAAAAGGTGATGTAAAAGTCTTTTGGTTACAACTGGGCATCGTCAACAATCAAGCGTGTACAAAAGCACATGAAAATGGCTTGATTGCAGTACAAAATCGATGTACCAAAGTAGAATATGAAAGGTTAATGAAATAAAATGATAGCTCTTAGTGAAATAGTCAAAGCAAAACGACAACTTAACAATGTTATTACCCAAACGCCGTGTTCTTTAGCGCCTCATTTAAGTGAGGAAGTAGGAGCGCAAGTCTATCTTAAAAAAGAGAATCTCCAAATTACAGGGGCTTATAAACTCAGAGGTGCTTACAATAAAATAGCCTCTTTAACCAAAGAAGAGCGCAAAAAAGGTGTTATTGCGGCAAGTGCAGGCAATCATGCGCAAGGTGTTGCCTACTCTGCGCGTAGCTTTGGCATTAAAGCAACCATTGTTATGCCTGAAGCGACTCCTCTTTTAAAAGTCACGGGAACTAAAGATTTGGGTGCAGAAGTGATACTCAGTGGTGATAATTACGATGAAGCGTACGCATATGCGCTAACATATGCCAATGAGCATAGCTTAACGTTTATTCATCCTTTTGAAGATGACAAAGTCATAGCAGGTCAAGGCACTGTTGCATTAGAAATGATGGATGAAGTGAATGACCTTGACATTATTGTTATTCCAATAGGCGGAGGAGGACTCATCAGCGGCATGGCTTCGGCTATCAAGCAAATTGATCCTAAAATCAAAGTCATTGGCGTCAATGCTTCGGGCGCTCCTGCGATGTTTGAGTCCTACTGTGCTAAAAAAGCGATTAATTCTAAAAGTGTACGTACCATTGCTGATGGTATCGCAGTACGGGATGTGAGTGAATCCAATTTAGCCCATATTTTAGAGTGTGTGGATGAAGTAGTCACGGTGGATGACGAAGAGATAGCTGCAGCCATTTTATTCTTGCTTGAACGCCAAAAATTAGTCGTTGAAGGCGGAGGTGCTGCGAGTGTCGCCGCCATTATGCATCAAAAATTCGCCTACACGAAAGATATGAAAATAGGCGCGGTTTTAAGTGGTGGAAATATTGATGTACAGATGCTTTCAATCATCATTGAAAAAGGTCTCATCAAATCACACCGCAAAATGAAATTGGTGATTACGCTGATTGATAAACCGGGCTCACTGATGCGCCTGACAGACCTATTTAAAAATGCCAATGCCAATATTATCCAGATTGATTATGACCGATTCTCAACAACACTGTCGTATGGTGATGCACAAATAACCATTATGCTAGAAACAAAAGGGCTGGAACATCAAAAGATGATTCGTACGCTTTTAGAAGAGGCTGGGTATCTCTTTAAGGAAGAGGTTTAAAAGAAGAGAGTGAGGCTATAAAACCTCACTCTTTAGTTCAGTTGTTCGTACGCTTTTAAAAGTCTTTCTCTGAGTTGATCAGAAAGAGCTTCTCCTTCTACACAATACTCTTTGAGAAAATCATCTAAATGACTTAAAAGATCAAAAAGGTCAGCTTCGATCTCTTTTGAGCTCTTTTTCTTGGCCATCATGGTTTCAAAAAAGACCAATTTACGAATAAAATTAGAGAGCAATTCAAGTGCTTCTTCTTCATTTTTTCCCTCTATCAGTTTAAAGGGACGTTCAATGGGTGATTTGGAACTATCAAGGCTCTGTTTAATTTCACGCACATGTTCTTGAATAATAGCTGAAAATTTTGCATAACGATCATAGGCACTCTCATCCGCAAAAGAATCAAATTTATTGGTTAACTTGCCTATCTGTTTTATCAAAATAAACGCCACCATCGCAACAACCATCACAACAGGAATTAATTGCTCCATCATTTCTTATCCTTACATGTAAAACAAAATCAATGTGATAAGATTTGCTCCAAAAAGAGTTTAAGACGATCGGACTCAGGATTTTGGAAAAACTCTTCAGGTGTGTTCTCTTCAACGATTTGACCGGCATCCATAAAAATGATTCTATCAGCCACTTTTTTTGCAAAGCCCATTTCATGAGTAACACACACCATTGTTTTATCTTCACGTGCTAATTCTATCATAACATCCAAAACTTCAGCTACCATTTCAGGATCAAGTGCGGAAGTTGGCTCATCAAAGAGCATTATCTTAGGGTTTTTACACAAACTACGTGCTATTGCCACACGTTGTTGTTGTCCTCCTGAGAGTTGATTGGGGAATTTATGGGCTTGGTTAGCAATGCCAACACGCTCTAGGTATTTCATTGCCATGGCTTCTGCTTCTTTACGTGGCATTTTTCTAACCCAAAGAGGTGCTAATGTCAGGTTGTCTAAAATCGTTAAATGAGGGAAGAGGTTGAAGTGTTGAAATACCATAGCCACTTCTTCACGAATCGCTTTGATCTTTTTAACATCGTTAACAAGCTCAATGCCATCAACCAAAATACTACCTTCTTGGAATTGTTCAAGGTAATTAATACAACGAATGAGGGTTGATTTACCTGACCCTGAAGGTCCACAGACAACGATGATTTCACCTTTATTGATGGTAAGGTTAATATCTTTTAAAACGTGAAAATCCCCGTACCATTTGTTTAAGTTTTTAATTTCTATGATTTCTTTTCTATCTTTCATCTTCTATCCTATCTCAAATTGGTATTAAATCGTTTTTCAAGCTTTTGGCTAAAGTTAGACATTGAGTAACAAAAGAACCAAAAGATAAAGGTAACAAACACATAGCCTTCAGTCTCATAACCCAACCAGTATGAATCTGCAGCACTTAAACGTACCATAGCAAGGAGATCAAAGAGTCCAATAATCAAAACCAATGTTGTATCTTGGAAAAGAGCAATGGAAACGCCTACAAGGTTAGGAATGGCAACTTTAAGTGCTTGAGGCAATATGACTAAAAACATCTTTTGCCAGTAAGAAAGTCCTATTGCATCTGCTGCTTCATATTGCCCTTTCGGAATAGATTGAAGCCCTCCACGAATATTTTCAGCAATATAGGCTGATTCAAACAGTGCAATACCAATGAGTGCACGTAGAAGTTTGTCAAAAGAGATACCCTCAGGAAAGAAGAGTGGCAAAATAATCGATGACATAAAAAGAATCGTAATCAATGGAACACCGCGAATAAATTCAATGTAAGTCACACTGATACTTTTTATAATCGGCAAATGAGATGCTCGACCTAGAGCCAAAATAACACCAATGGGGAATGCTGCGACAATACCTACCGCGGCAACCACAATGGTCAGCATTAGTCCACCCCATTTATCGGTTGGGACAACTTGCATGCCAAAAAAGCCACCGTGGACCAAGAAAAAACCGATGATAAAATAGACATGTGCCAACACAATTTTTGCTACTGAGTTTTTAAGGTACTTAAAAGATGCAAGCAAGACGAAAAAAAGTATATAAATACTATTGACTCTCCATCTAAGTTCTGAAGGGTAGAAGCCATACATAAACATATCGATCTTCATGCGTATAAAGACCCAACATGCACCGCCACTGACACAATCTTCACGTGTCGTCCCAGCAAAGTTTGCATTGACGTACGCCCATTTAATAAAAGGAGGAATGATCCAAAAAAGAATCATCACACCTAAAAGCGTCAAGGCGACATTCATTGGTGAAGAGAAAAGGTTTTCTCGAATCCAAAAGGTAGCTCCTTTGGTATTGATAGGAGCTTTACGTTCTTGTTTTTTTTCATAAATTGCCATATTAACGCTCCTGAATCTTCATTTTGTGGTTAAACCAGTTGAGTATTGCTGAGACAATTAAACTGATGATGAGATAAACGAGCATGGTCATCGAAATGATCTCAATCGCTTGCCCCACCTGATTCAGAGATGTGCCTGCAAAAACAGTCACAATTTCAGGATAACCAACGGCTGTTGCCAAAGAGGAGTTCTTAATAAGGTTAAGATACTGATTGATAATTGGAGGAATTGCAATACGGATCGCTTGGGGAAGAATAACCAATTTTAAAGATTGGTATGGACTAAAACCCATCGAAGCTGCTGCTTCTTTTTGACCATGTCCTACGGCCTCAATACCTGAACGAACTGCCTCAGCAATAAATGTTGCCGTATAGATCGTTAATGCAAATGTGAGTGCCAAAAACTCAGGTGAGAGTGTTTTGCCACCTTTGAAGTTAAAGCCTACGAGTTCTGGAAAATTAAAATTAAGATGAGTTCCACCAATAAAATATGCAAGGATAGGGAAAACAATAAACATTCCTATTGCAAAAGGGTAGACCATAAAATCTTGCCCTGTTAGAACTTTACGTTTATTTGCCCATGCGTTAAGTGCAAAAGAGGCACAAAGTGCCAGAAAAAGACTTGCAAGCATGACAAAAAAGGTAGTATTGTACTCAGGTTGGGGGAAATAGAGACCTCTGTTATTAATAAAAATTGTATCAAAAAAGTTGAAACTCTGTTTAGGATTTGGCATAGAGCGAAGAACAACGTTATACCAAAAGAGTATTTGAAGAAGAAGAGGTATATTTCTAAAAAAATCGACATACGATTTTGCAAGTTTTGCAATCAACCAGTTGCGCGATAGTCTCAATATGCCTATAATGAGTCCTACAATGGTTGCACAAAGGATACCAACAAAAGCTATGATAAGTGTATTTAAAAGTCCTACAACAAAAACACGTCCATGGGTACTCTCTTCTGAGTACGCAATAGGAGATTGATCGATACCAAATCCAGCTGTGCCATTCAAAAAGCCAAAGCCTGTTTGAATGCCTCTTTGTTCTATATTGGCGACAGTGTTGGTGCCAATATACCACAAAAAAGCAACCAAGCCAATAACGGTTAATAATTGGAAAAGAATTCCTCGAATCTTTTGATTTCTCAAAAGTGCTAGCATACGTGTCCTTTATACGTTAAGATTAAGGGCAGAATGATCTGCCCTCAGTGTTTGACTGTTTTTTAATCTACTATCTAAAAGGAGGAGCGTATTGTAAGCCGCCTTGATTCCAAAGAGCGTTATAACCTCTTTTAATTTTCAGTGGAGAGCCTTCGCCTACAGTACTTTCAAATGACTCACCGTAGTTACCGACTTGCTTGACGATGTTATAAGCAAAATCTTTTTTAAGACCTAAATTCTCACCCATTTGACCTTCAACACCTAAAAGACGTTTAATGTCTGGATTGTCAGATTTAAGCATTGCATCAACATTTTTGCTCGTTACGCCAGATTCTTCTGCCGTCACCATCGCATAAAATGACCATCTCACGATATCAAACCATTTACCATCACCTTTACGAACAACAGGTCCTAAAGGCTCTTTAGAGATAACTTCAGGAAGTACGATTGAATCTTCAGGTTTTAAAAGTTTGATTCTCAAGCCGTAAAGTTGTGATTGATCAGAAGTTAAAACGTCACATCTACCACTTTCATACGCTTTAACAACTTGATCATTAGTGTCATAAGATACGATTTTATATTTTAATTTATGACTTCTAAAGTAGTCAGCAACATTTAGCTCTGTTGTGGTTCCTGTTTGAAGGCAGATAGAAGCGCCATCAAGCTCTTTAGCACTTTTGACACCCAATTTTTTAGTGACCATAAAGCCTTGACCATCATAGTAGTTAACACCAGCAAAGTTTAAACCCAAAGAAGTATCTCTGGTTTCTGTCCATGTTGTGTTACGTGAAAGCATATCGATCTCGCCTGATTGAAGAGCTGTCAAACGCTCTTTAGCATTAAGAGCAATGTATTTAACTTTTTTAGCATCGCCAAAAACTGCAGCTGCAACAGCACGACAAACGTCAACATCAATACCCTTATAGATACCATCACTTCCTACTTCAGAAAAACCTGGTAATCCACCATCAACACCACACTTAACAAAACCTTGTTTTTGTACTTCGCCGAGAGTATCCGCACTGAGTGTTGTTGCGCCAAAGCCCAACACAGTAATTGTTGCTAAAGAGATTTTAGCGAGTTTAGATCGTAACATCATTATCTTCCTTTCAAAGTTGATGCAAGAATTCTAACACTAAATTTTATTTTTTGGCGAAAAAACTGCCTATTTATTAATCAGTCACTAAAGGTGAGTAGAATCTACATTCTTAAAAGAAATATTTTATTTTTGCATATTTTTGTAGAATGAAATCACCTTATATCCTTATAGATTTACACGTCTTGTCTGAACCATTCAATTCTCTTTAAAGCCAATCACATTATAATAAGTAAAAATTCAATTAAGGGTCTTTTATGAGTTCTTGGACACGCGCATCATGGAGAGAAAAACCAATTAAGCAACAACCAACGTATACCAACCAAGAGTTGTTGAAAACTATTGAACAAGAACTGAGCAAATATCCTCCCCTTGTTTTTGCAGGTGAGGTAAGACAACTCAAATCTTCTTTAGCCGATGTTGTCGCTGGAAAAGCTTTTTTACTTCAAGGTGGAGATTGTGCCGAGAGCTTTAGCGAATTTAACGCGGTCAATATTCGCGATATGTTTAAAGTTATGCTTCAAATGGCGGTTGTTTTAACTTTCGCGGGTGGCTGTCCCATTGTTAAAGTAGGGCGACTAGCGGGTCAATTTGCCAAACCAAGATCAAGCGATTTTGAAGAGATGGATGGTGTAAAGCTTCCAAGTTACCGCGGTGACATTATTAATGACATCGAGTTTACCGAAGATGCACGAATTCCTAATCCCAAACGTATGCTCAAAGCCTACAACCAATCGGCGGCAACGATGAACCTTTTACGTGCCTTTTCACGCGGTGGTTTGGCAGACCTGCATCAAGTCCATAAATGGACGTTAGGCTTTGTCTCTGCGAGTCCTTTAGGCAAACGTTACCAACATCTTTGTGATCGCATTTCTGAGACATTAGCCTTTATGGAAGCGTGTGGTATCACTTCAGCCAATACGCCGAACATCAATGAAACTGTTGTTTACACTTCGCATGAAGCACTGCTTCTGAACTATGAAGAGGCATTGACACGTCAAGACAGTTTGACAGGTGACTGGTATGACTGTTCTGCGCATATGCTCTGGATAGGCGATCGTACCCGTGACGTGGATGATGCGCATGTGGAATTTCTCACAGGGGTTAAAAATCCTATCGGTATCAAAGCAGGACCAAGTATGACCGCGGAAGGATTGATGAAACTTATTAATAAACTTAACCCTGAAAATGAACCAGGACGTCTTAATATCATCGTTCGTATGGGTGCAGACAAAATCGAAAAAGAGTTCCCAAAATTGGTTCAAGCGGTTAAAGCAGCTGGGGCGAACGTATTGTGGAGTATCGATCCAATGCATGGCAACACCATCAAAGCATCCAATAACTACAAAACACGCTCATTTGATGAAGTGTTGCGTGAGGTCAAGGGCTTCTTTAAAGTCCACGAAGAAGAGGGTACATTTCCTGGTGGTGTTCACTTAGAAATGACGGGGCAAGATGTCACCGAATGTATCGGTGGGGCACAAGATATCACCGAAGAGAACCTTGCATGTCGCTACCAAACACAATGCGACCCACGCCTCAATGCCAACCAAGCGTTAGAGCTTGCATTTCTGATCGCAGACTCCCTCAAAGACGCTCGTCAACGATTTTTAGCGCAATAAAATTGCTTTACATGTAAAGGTGAAAATCTTTACATGTAAAATCTATCTTCCGCTCAGCCAATCACTTTTCGAAAATGGATACTGCTTTTTAAACTCAGCTTCATCAAAATCAAACCGATAATTTTCCATATACTCTTTGATTAAGCGGTATGCGTCGTTGATCTCTTGAAATTTGGCAGTATCACCATTTGGGGCATCGGGATGAAACTCTTTAGAGAGGGATAGATAGAGTTTATGAAGGGTCTTTTTATCAGTTTTAGCAACAACACCCAAGGTAGAAAGTGCTTTATCAAAGTCGCTGTATTCTAACCCTTGGATCATGGTTGTTCCTTTTAGATTTTTTTGGCTCGACGCTTACGCTCTTTTGTTTTATGAAACCAAATATAAATAGCAGCAAAAATAACGATGAAAATAATCAAAGCAATCGATATAGTATGTAAATGTTCATTGAGCAGTGCCTCATTTTGACCGAAAAAATAGCCCAAAAATGTCAAAATACTGACCCAAATGCCTGCACCAAAGCCTGTATAAAAACAAAAAAGTCCTAAATTCATACGCGCCAAACCAGCAGGCAAAGAAATGTAATGGCGAATCACGGGGATCAGTCTTGCGGTAAAGGTTGAAAATGAACCGTGTGTTTTGAAAAACACTTCCACTTTTTTCAACGTTTCTGGCTTAATAAAAACGTAATGTCCATACTTCAAAATCAACTTTCGTCCTAACTTAACGGCCAAATAGTAGTTCAAAAGTGCACCTGAAATGCTTCCTAGCGTTCCAAGGGCAATCACAACAACTAAATTCATCTCGCCTTTGGCACACAAATACCCAGCGGGTATCATCACCACTTCACTGGGAAGCGGGAAAATACTGCTTTCAATCAACATCATGATAAAAATACCAAGGTATCCTAAAACTCCAACGGTTTGAACAATCCAATCAATAATCGCGTGCATAAAACTCCTATTTTGTTTCTTTTAACTCAATCATACGATCACTACACCATGATGCTAAATTTTTGTCGTGTGTGATAAGCAAAATGCCTATTCGGTCTAAAAACTGCATCAACAGTTGCATGACATGTAACCCTGTAATATTATCGAGTGCTGAAGTGGGCTCATCGGCTAAAATGAGAGCAGGTTTCATCAACAGTGCTCTTAAAATAGAGCATCTTTGAAGCTGCCCACCGCTGAGTTGATGCGGTTTTTGAGCCAATACCTCCGTGTCGAGATCAAGCGCATCGCATAACTGATGCAAATCGTGCAAAGGGGCAACATCACTGATCTGATTGACAATGGTATAGGTCGGATGAAATGATGTGTAAGGGTCTTGAAAAATCTGCGAAAGTTTCATCGTATGAATCGTGCCACTGTTGGCTTTTAGATTTCCTGCAATCAGCTCAAAAAGTGTACTTTTCCCACTGCCACTTGCCCCCAAAATAGCAACGACTTCTCCCACCTTTACATGTAAAGAAAAATTGTCATACAAAAGCTTGGAATTTGGGTAGGCAAAGCTTAAATTTTCAATGCGTAAAACCTCTTGGCTCATGCGCGAATTTGCCCTTTGCCATATACTTTGAATTTGTAAGTGGTCAGGTCATTAATGCCCATAGGTCCACGTGCGTGAAGTTTGTTGGTACTGATGCCCACTTCCGCGCCAAAACCAAACTCACCACCGTCTGTAAAACGGGTAGAAGCATTGGCGTAAACCGTTGCCGCGTCAACTTCATTTAAAAAGCGCTCAACTGTGCTGTAATTTTCACTCAAAATGGCTTCGGAATGCGAAGAGCCAAACTCCGCAATATGCGCTATTGCTTCATCTACGCTTTCAACGATCTTGATATTGAGGGCATTGCAAAGGTGTTCGGTATGGTAATCTTCTTCGCTGGCAAGCTTTACATGTAAAAGATTTTGAGTCTTATCGCACCCTTTGATTTCTGCCCCCGTAAGGTCAAGCGCCTCTTTCATACGGGGTAAAAAACTCTCTGCCACAGATTCATGAACTAAAAGCGTTTCCAGTGAATTACAGGCACTTGGGCGCTGGCATTTGGCATTTATTACAATCTCAATGGCGTTATCTAAATTCGCCTCTTTATCGACATAGGTATGGCAGACACCTTTGTCATGTTTAACAACAGGAACCGTCGCATTTTCACTCACAAAACGAATCAGTGCCTCACCGCCACGAGGGATGATAAGATCGACGTATTTGTCCATTTTAATCAACTTAGCAACGCCTTCACGACTGGAATCGGGTAAAAGCGAGATAATTTCTACAGGAAGGTTAAATTTTTCAAGCACCTCTTGTAAAATGGAAGCAATCACAGCATTGCTGTAAAAAGCCTCTTTCCCGCCTTTAAGGACACACGCATTGCCACTTTTAAAACAGAGTGCTGCTGTGTCACTGGTCACATTGGGACGACTTTCATAGATGATACCTACCACACCAATAGGAATGCTCACTTTTTCAATTCTAAGACCACTAGGAACAACCCAACCTTCCAAAATACGTCCTACTGGCTCTTTGAGCGCTGCAATTTCACGAATTGCCTTTGCCATATCCGCTATGCGTTGCGTGTTGAGTAAGAGTCGATCAACAAGTGCTGAACTTAAATTGTTTTTCTTGGCTTCCTCTAAATCTTTTTGATTTTCGGTTATGATAAGCGCACTGTGTCTCTCTAAAGCCTCTGCCATATGCGCTAAAACATCCATTTTCGTTTTAGGATCAAGGGTGGCAATAATTCGACTGGCAGATTTGGCATGTTCTAGAAAAGTTTGCACGTTGATAGTTCCTTACAATGGCATTTGATGGGATTTTACACTTTTTATATTTAATGTGTCATAAGTAAGTTCGGGATATAATAGTTAGCATCAGTAGATAATCATAACAAGGACACAAGAATGCAACAAATTTACGATTTAGTCATTATTGGTGGTGGACCTGGCGGTATTGGTGCAGCGGTTGAAGCGAAGGTGCTTGGACTAAAGCATATTATGATGATTGAGAAAGGTGATAACCATTCCCAAACGATCCGCAAATTTTACAAAGATAATAAACGTGTTGATAAAAACTATAAAGGTCAAGAGATCGAACTTAAAGGCTCTATTGACTTCCGTGATGGTACCAAAGAGAGCACACTGAACTACTTTGACTCACTTTTAGATACGGGAGAGATTGACTCGGCATTTAACAGCGAAGTTGAGAGTATCATCAAAGAAAACAATGAATTTCGTATCGTGACAACCAAAGCAGGATACAGAGCCAAAAATGTTATTGTCGCTATTGGAACAATGGGAAAACCCAATAAACCCGATTACACGCTGCCTCTTTCACTCAAAGAGCGCATCAATTTTAACTTAGACAAATGTTCACAAAATGAAAAATTACTGATTGTCGGTGGTGGAAACTCAGCCATTGAGTATGCCATAGAACTTTCAAAAACCAATAACGTCACGGTTAATTATCGTCGTGATACCTTTAGCCGCCTTAATGACATTAACCTTAAAATGATTCAAGAGTACAATGGACAAGAGAAACTCCGACTTCGCCTTGGTATGGATATTGTATCGGTTGAAAATGAAAATGGTCTCGTCAAAGTTAACTTTACCGATGGCTATTACACCATTTATGACCGTGTCATTTATGCGATTGGCGGCACAACGCCTGTTGATTTTCTACGCAAATGTGGTATTACGTTTGATGCTGATAACAAGCCTGAATTTGATGAAAATTTTGAAACCAAAAGTAAAGGGCTTTATTTAGCAGGAGACATTGCCGTTAAAAGTGGTGGAAGTATCGCTATTGCGCTCAATCATGCGTATTCTATTGTGTCACATATTTTAAATTCAAAATAATTAAGGCTTTTCATTAATGGCAAAAATTGCTCTCTCTTCTTCGCAGATTTTAAATATAGCACTGGGTGTTGTTATCGTAGTCGGAAGTTTGGCTTCTGTCAAATATGGTAATTTTGGTGGAGTCTCTTTTGATGAGCTCGGTGAAAAATACATCAGTAAAAGCGATGTTAAATTTAGTGATCTACCTCAGGATATGCAAAAGCATTATATAGACAAAGATGCGACGATTGAGCAGGGAAAAGATGGTAATCTCTATGAAGATGAATACTTTGATGAACAAGGCAAACCTATTCCTGATTCTGAGTTAACACCTCAGGACTTTAAACGTATGGTCAATAAACTGCAAAAAACACTCCTGTTTGTACAGCATGACAACCTTTTAATGGCCAACGAGAAAAATGAACTTTCTAAAAAACTTGAAGAACAAGACAATGAACTTGAAGAGCAACGCAATCAATTAACCAATAAAAACACCGAACGCCTGAATGAAGCAGAGCAGCAACACTATCGTAACATCAGTGATTTAACGATGAAAATCAATGAACTACAAAAGGAAAATGTTGTCATCGCTCAAAAAGCGAACATTGAAGCCAATACCTTAAGAGGTCAGATAGAAGAGCTTAAAGCTAAGGCGCTCGAAGATGAAGATAAAAAACGTGTTGCCATTCAAAAAGCACGCGAAGAAGAGCAAGCAAAGCTAACGGATTATAAAGAAAAAATCAAATTTTTAAACGATCAGATTGCGCTTTTAAACGAGCAAATCAATACCAACAACGATACTGCTAAAAACGCTTTTACACGTAAACAAGATGAGATTAACAAACTTAAAGAAGAGATCGTACAAGCGGCAAAAGAGAAAAATGAACTCTTAAATAAACAAACACAAACCTTGCTCGTTTCCGATCAAAAGCATAAAGAAGAGATTGGTAAATACAACGCTACCATAGAACAACTCAAAGCAGATACTGAAAAATTGATCGCAAAAAATCGTCAAGATATGGCGCTTCAAGATGATGATCATCTCAAAAAAATGGCACTTGAAGAAGAAAAAATCAAAGGTCTTAATAATGAGATTGCTAGTTCTAAAAAACACATTGATGCGTTAATACTTGAAAACGAGAAGGATTTTAATAAATTTAAAACCTATCTTGAAGATGAGAAAAAACTCAATAAAGAGCTCTCCGCAGCCAATAAAAAACTTGAAGAAAATGCACAAAACAGTGAAAAAAATCTTAACGCATCCATTTTGAAACTTAATGAGGAAATTGCCAAAAGAGAGTCTAAGATCAAAGAGTTAGGCGATAAAATAGTAACAATGAACACAGAAAAGCTTAACGTTGAAGAAGAGGTCAAAAAACGAGTCGATGAAAACGACAAGATTCACAATAAAAACTATAAAGTATTTAATGAAAAAATTGCCAGTTTCGATAATGTTAAAAAAGAGTTAATGGCAAAATTTGACAAACAGTTAAGTGATTACAAAGCAACCGTACAAGAAAACAGTGATCGTATGCAATTTCATACCGATGAACTCACCGCGTCCCATAATGATTTAAAACTCAAATACGACGAAAAAGAGAAAGAGCTACAGGCTCTTAAAACACAACTCATTGCCTATAAAACAGAGACACAAAAAGGCAAAGAGAGCGATGACGGAAAGATCAAAGAACTTCGCACGGCTTTAGATGAACTCAAAGCAAGTAGCAAGGCTCAAGAAAACGACTACATCGCTAAAATACAGTTACTTCAAACAGATATTAAAGAAAAAGAGACAGCGATTGTTTCCAACCGAAAAGATGAAGTTCTTAAAACTTCTGCTTTAGAAAAAGAGATTAAAAGTAAAGCACAGGAACTCCAAAAAATTCAGACAGAGAATGCACGCAATGAAGGAATGGTTCAAACATTACATGTAAAGCTCAAAGATGCTGAAGATAACGCAACGAAGGCAACCAACAAAAAAGTCGAAGAGCTTAAAGCGCAACTTGCAACGATTGAAAAAAATCGTGTGAGTGAAGATTCAAAAATGGTTGGACTTAAAGACGAACTTCGCCGTAAAGAGATTGAGTATTTAGATGCGCTCAAAGAGAAAGATAAAGAGATTAAAGCTAAAGAAGCAACAATTCTTGCAACCAAAGAGGGAATGAAAAAAATCGAAGGCCTCAAAGCCTCAACAGATGAAAATCTAACGAAATTTAAAGAAGAGTCTAAACAAAAAGAGCTTCAACATTTAGAAGCCACCAAAGCACTTCAAAACGAGATCAAAGCTAAAGAGTCACAATTAGCAGCTTCCTCTAAAGAAGAAACCCTTAAAAGCATTGCTTTGGACAAAGAACTCAAAGCCAAAGAGGCACAACTCTTAGCCTCTAAAGATGAGATGAAAAAACTAGAAGCGCAAAGAGTTGCAACAGAAGACAAACTCGCAAAACTCAAAGAAGAGTCAAAACAACAACAGCTTCAAAACTTAGAAGCAACCAAAGCATTGCAAGCAGATCTCAAAGCCAAAGAGAGCCAAATTGCCTCATTCAATAAAGAAGAGACACTTAAAAGTATTGCTTTAGAAAAAGAGCTCAAAGCCAAAGAAGCCACGATTGTTGCCAATAAAGAAAACTACAAAAAAACAGAAACACTTAAAGCTTCACTGGAAGAGAATATAACGAAACTCAAGGAAGAGTTCAAGCAAAAAGAGCTTCAATATTTAGAGGCAGCGAAAGCACTCCAAGCCGATATCAAAGCCAAAGAGACACAATTAGGAGCTAGTAAAAAAGATGAAACTCTTAAAATCATCGCACTCGAAAAAGAGCTCAAACAAAAAGAGGGTGTTTTAGCGCAACAACAAGATGACTTTACAAAACGTATTGCCTCTAATGAGCAGACGATCAAAACGCTCAATGAAAAGATTAAATTGTTAGAAACAGCAACGCCGAAGACAGCGGTAGCTACAAAAACTTCTGCACCTACCTCTTCCAAGGGACATAAACCTATTATGGTTGACAAAGTAACTTGTACCGATATGGGAACAGGTGTCAATGCTATCTCAGAAACGTGTAAAAAAGAGGTGCAGACGTTCCTTGCCAAGTATGACAGTTCCTATTTCTTTGAAGTTGCGCCGATTGTTGATAATGGTGGTTTCGCCTCACTCAAACTGATTAAAAATAAAAAAGTGGGTGTTGAAGACACTGAAATTGATCGTATTAGTGGACTTGCCAACATTGGACTTGGAAAAGCCAGAGCAAAAGCGGGTGGAGAGCTTGTTGAAACTTATGTTGGGGAAGGGGCAAAAATTAGCTATGCACTGTCTAACATAGAGCAAGACAAAGCACGAGGCTTCCAGATAAGGGTGTATCAATAACGATGACCTTATTTCAGCCAGAACAGGGGTATCGCTACAACAGTGATACCCTTTTGCTTTATGATTTTATCGCCTCGTTCACACCAAAAGGTGAATTACTGGATGTTGGTTGCGGTTGCGGTATTTTGGGGCTTTTACTCAAACGAGATTTTCCAGCTTTACATGTAAATCTTTTAGACATTCAAGCTCAAAATTGTGAAATTTCCAAAGCCAATGCACACGCGAATAACATAGAGATCGCCAGCTTTACATGTAAAGATTTTTTAGAGGCGAAATTCGAGCATAAATTTGATATGATTGTATCTAATCCACCTTTTTACCATAAAGGCGGTGTTAAAAGTGAAAACGATGCACTCTGTCTTAGTCGTCACAGTAGTGCGCTTCCATTTACTGCATTTGCCACTAAAGTTACCAAAAGCCTTTCCAATCGTGGTTATTTTTTCTTCTGCTATGATGCCAAACAACTGGATAGTTTGATGGCAACACTGCTTGCCAATGGATTGAATGTGGAAGATATTTGTTTTGTACACCCAAAAGAAGAGAAAGAAGCTTCTTTGGTACTAATTCGTGCACGTAAAAACTCAAAAACATTGTGTAAAATTCATCCACCACTTTTTATCTATAGTGGTGAAACATTTAGTCCTCATGTACAAACTATTTTTGATCGATCTCAAACAAAGAGTGTACCATGGAAAGCATGATGAAACATGAAGGCTATCCATACGCTTTTGATCCCAAAGCGTGTCAAAGTTGCTCTGGTAAATGCTGTATTGGAGAAAGTGGATACATTTGGGTTACGCAAGAGGAGATACGTGCTATTGCTTTGAAACTTTCTTTATCAAAAGAGGAATTTATCAATAACTATTTACTAAAAATTCGCTATCGTTTCACGATTAAAGAAATCGCATACGAAGGCGGCTATGGTTGCGTCTTTTTTGATATGGAAAAAAAGATGTGTCGTATCTATGACGTACGTCCACAACAGTGTCGTACATTCCCATTTTGGGAATATTTTAAAGAAAATATTGACGAGGTAGTCACAGAATGTCCCGGTATTATTCGTTTATAATCGTCCTTTTTTTATTGGCTGGTTGCGCCACCAAAGAGGTTGTTGTTACCAAAGAGACAACAAAAAAAGTTTTTGAAGAAGAAGACAACCTTATTTTACAAGCATTAGATTATCAACAAAATGGCGATTATGTCAATGCACGCAAAATTTATCATACACTTTATGAACAGAGCCAAAAGAAAGTTTATCTTACGGAAGATGCAGGTCTTGCCTTTGTCTTAGGTGATCCTGATGCACGTGATCTTATTATGCAAGGGATTCAAAAATATCCTGAGGAAAAAAACTTTAACCGTCTGCTTGTAGGACAGCTTGTTAAAGAGAAACGCTATGAAGAAGCTGAAAAAGAGATTCTTAAACTCATTGAGTACGATAAAACAGTACAACATCTCAGTATCGCTGGCAATCTTTATTTGCAAATGAAAGAGTATGACTTAGCCCTTAAATATTTTGAAAGTGCCTACAAACAAGAGCAGTCAGAAGATCTTTTACTCAATATTGTTGAACTTCTGTACCGTTTTTTGGGGCGTAAAGATGACGCAGTCGCTTATTTGGAAACGTATGCAAATGTAGAAGGCTGCGGAGAACATACATGTTTTAAACTGATTGAGATTTATGGACGTGATCGCAATGTTCAAGGACTTATTGCTACGTATAAAAAACTGTATAAAGAACAACCAACAGATGAGATCGCCAAAAAAATCGTTGAATTAATGCTGTACACGAAAGATATCAAAGGGGCAACGCACTTCTTGGAAAAAACAGGTTTAAACCAAGACATGTTGATTCAAATTTATGCAACACAGAAAAAATTTACAGAAGCCTACGCTCTTGCTGAAAAGCTTTACGAAGAGAGCAAGAACCTTGATTATCTCGGTAAAATGGCTATTTATGAATATGAGCTCAATAAGACAAAACTGACACCTGAAATATTGCAATCCATTTCCAAAAAATTTGAAGAAGTCACAGGATTGCTCAAAGATTCTGTGTATATGAATTACTATGGCTATTTGTTAATTGACCATGATATTGATGTACAAAAAGGGATTCGTTTAGTGCAAGATGCCCTTGCGTTAGAGCCAAACTCACCTTATTATTTGGATTCTCTTGCTTGGGGACTCTTTAAGCAAGGTAAATGCGAAGAAGCGTATGCCATCATGAAATACTTTGGTGACAATGTCATCGAAGAAGAGGTAAATGCCCATATAGAAGCCATTAAAAAATGTTTGAAAGAGAAGAAGCCACAATGATTTTAGATGAAATCATCAAACGAACCCGTGAAGATTTAGAAAAAAAGAAAAAAGAGTATACGATGGATTGGTTAGGCAGAAGTCTTGCCTTCAACCCTTTTATGCCTCGCGATGTCAAGCCTTATCTCAAGTCTACGCCAGAAAATCCTTACCGTATTATTGCGGAAGTCAAAAAAGCGAGTCCAAGCAAAGGCATTATCAAAGCTGATTTTGATCCTCTTACCATTGCAAAGGCGTATGAACTCGGGGGAGCTGATGCTATCTCCGTTTTGACAGAACCTCACTATTTTCAAGGCAATTTAGAATATTTAACCCAAATTCGCCGTTATGTGCCAACGCCTCTTTTACGTAAAGACTTTATTGTTGATGAATACCAAATCTTAGAAGCCCTTGTTTACGGTGCTGACTTTATATTATTGATTGCAAAAGCACTGACGAAAGCTGAATTAAAACATCTTTTAGAGTATGCATTACGACTTGGACTTGAAGTTTTAGTCGAAATTCATGACAAAGAAGACCTGATAAAAGCCATTTTTGCAGGAGCTAATATTATTGGTATTAACCATCGTAATCTTGAAACATTTGAGATGGATATGAGTTTAACCGAAAAATTGATGCCACTGATTCCTCAAGGTAAAATTATCGTAGCAGAGAGTGGTCTTAATGATAAAGAGATCATTAAGCATTTAAGCAAGATGGGTGCAGATGCTTTTCTAATTGGCGAATATTTTATGCGTGAACCTGATATTCAAGCCTCACTTGAAGCGATTAAAAAGGTCGATTAATGAATTATCTCTATGCTCCATGGCGTGACACTTATTTTAGTGATAAGCCCGAAGGATGCGTCTTTTGCAATATTAGTGCACATTCTGAAAAAGATGAAGAGTATCATGTCCTCTACCGCGATAAACTCTGTTTTATTGTCATGAATCGTTACCCATACTCACCAGGACACTTTATGGTAATTCCTCATCATCATACTGACGCCATTGAAGAGCTTGAACCAGAAGTATGGTTACATATCTCTTTGATCGTTCAGCGATGTGTGCAGATGCTTAAACAAGGTCTTGGAGCACACGGTGTCAACTTAGGTATGAATCTTGGCAAAAGTGGCGGAGCAGGTATTGCTGAGCATATACACTACCATGTGATACCACGTTGGACGGGTGATACTAATTTTATTACGACGATTGCAGACACGAGAGTTTATGGAACCGATTTTGAAAAGATATACCAACATCTTAAAGGGCTTATTCCTGAGTATATTGCATGTTAAATGAGATAGAAATTGATGCGTTTATAGCCCAAAAATCCTCTTTTGATCTTTTAATTGATGCACGTAGTCCCAAAGAATTTAATGAATCTCATATCCAAAATGCTCAAAATTTCTATGCGTTAAATGATGCTGAGCATCAAGAAGTGGGTACTATCTATAAACAAGTTTCTCGTAATGATGCAAAAATACTAGGAGCTCGTTATATTTGCCAAAATGTTGCACGCCACCTTCAAGAGATTTCCAAACATTACAAGATTGGTGCAAAAATTGGTATTTATTGCGCAAGAGGAGGGCTAAGATCTAGCTCTATTGCGATTATCCTCTCCCATATTGGCTATCAAGTCTATAGACTAAAAGGTGGCTACAAAAGCTATCGTTTACATGTTTTAACGTATCTTGAAACGATGCCACATCACCATTTTATTTTGCTAGGTGGTAATACAGGCTGTGGTAAAAGTGAACTTTTACACATTCTACAACCGTCCATCGATCTTGAGAAACTTGCCAATCATCTAGGTTCGAGCTTTGGTGGCATTAAAGGAGCTCAGCCGAGTCAAAAAGCCTTTGAAAATAGTTTATGCGAAATTTTATGTAAAATTGATCCTAATTCCTATATATTCATCGAAGCTGAGAGTAAGCGTATGGGAAAATGTACCATACCAGCCCTGTTACATGAACGCATGCAACAAGGTTTTCGAGTGGAAATTACGGCACCTCTTGAACAACGCGTTGCACGAATTCTCAAAGATTATGAGAGCATCACATCTAATTTTTTTAATCAAGCCATGCAAATGATTTCACCTTATATTAAAAAGAGCGTGAAAGAAGCCGCTCAAATGGCATATGAAAGCAATGATCTCACAGAGGTTGCAAAGATACTTTTAGTAGAGTATTACGATGTGGTCTATAAAAAACCTCGTAAGGTTGATTTGGTCATAGATAATGCCGACCAACGCCAGAGTATTCAAGCACTTCAAGCTTTACATGTAAAGCTTAGTAACGCCTAGAAATGGTGCATATGATAGTGTGAGTGCTGAAAATCTTTGTGTTTATGCGCATGAAGATGTAGTAAATTTCCCTCAATTAATATCTTTTTATCACGCATGAGCGCTTCAATCTCGCCATTATAAATCAGTTGATGTTTATCATTTAAAACAAGCGCTCTATCTCCAAGCTCATAGGCCAAAGAGATATTATGAGTTGAAATAAGCGTTGTAATATTCATCTCGGAGAGTAGATCGACAAACCATCCTGTCGTTTTTGGGTCCATATTAGCGGTGGGTTCATCTAAAAGTAAAAATTGTGGCTCAAGAGCCAAAATAGCACATAACATGACTTTTTGTTTTTCGCCACCACTCAGTTTAAGAGGAGAGTTTTGAAGATGGTGCGTCAATCGAAATTTCTCGGCTATCGCACGGACACGTTCATCGACATTTTCCACATCAAACTCTCTCAGCCCAAAAGCAATCTCATCATACACCGTTGGATTGAACATCATCGTTTCTGGATTTTGAAATAAAATACCTATCTCTTTACGAAAGGTTTTGCCAACGCTCTTTTTTGTTATCAATTGATCTTTATAAACGTAGCTTCCTTCACCAAAATAAAGTCCTGCAAGAATGCGAAGGAGGGTGCTTTTACCACTTCCATTATTGCCGAGCAAAACAACTTTTTCACCGGCTTTAATTTCAAATGAGAGCTTATCTAAAACGCATTGTGTCTCATACTGATACGTCAAATTTTCAATTTTTATCAAAAAATCCCCTTGCTTTAAGCGCCAAACTTTTTTCTTCACTATCATACAATGCCTTGGTGAAAAAATAACCAAAGACAGAGGTAATAAACTCTTTTTGAGCACGTTCACCCATTTTTTTAATCAATCTACTTTTAAGGGCTAACATGAAATTTTCATAACTTTTTTGATAGCTGTAAATTTGTGAAAGTGAAATGCTCAGGAGAAAACTCAATGTTTTGGAGAAGGAGAGAGCAAGTGCGATATTGACATAATGGGAAAAAAGCATTGTCGTCAGTGTTAAGTCAAAAACACGTAAGTTAAACAGTAGTAAATAGTCCAGCCAAGGTTTTTGCTGAATAAGAGCAATCATCAAATATCCAAGTGTAATTGCTATGTTAAAAAAAACAATCGCTTTAAAGGATTTTTTGAGCATTTTAAGCCACTGAGAACGGGCCAATAGTAACAAGATAAAAGCGAAAAAGAGTAATAAATAAGAAGAGTGGCTAGACAGAATAACTGCTAGCCCTAAAAGATAAAGTCCAAAAAGAGTTCTATCGCGCAAATTTTTTCCCAAGAAAGTAAAAAATTCCAAAAATCAAAGCAACTCCCAGCATTCCTGAAAGATAGTAAGCGATTACATCGTTTAGCCCATCTATCGTATAATCAGGTGCTAGTGCTCTTAAATGAAAAGCATTTTCAATCCCTTTGGGGATAAACCCTAATGCCTCTTGATAGTATTCATTGTCCCACTCAGCCCAAGCAGGATTTTCACTCAGTAATCCAAGGGGAACCAATACAAATAAAATGAGTATAGGATAAAGTATCTTTTTCATGCATTGACTCCTTTATAAATACGATTTTTAACAATGTATCGATAGGCAATCGCCGTAAAGATGCCTTCCACAACACCAAAGAAAAGTGCATGAGAACCCACAACAGCAGGAAAGGTCAAAGCAAAATCAAACGGGAAATAAAGAGGCTGACCATCTGCGCTTGCGATTAAAGGTTGCACACCAAGGAAAAGTGACAGAACGATGGATGCACAAACGACACCAACCCAACCACTTAAGAAAGAGGCAAATGACTTCTGTTTGAAGAGATTAAAAATATAATAAGAAGAAAAAGAAGCTGCAAAAGCCATTACAAGGGTATTCGCTCCAAATGTTGTGATGCCACCATCGCCAAAGACGAGTGCTTGAATCAATAAAACAAGACTGATACAGACAGATGCAACCCATGGGCCAAATAAGATCGCGATCAGCGATGCACCCACAGCATGCCCACTGGTTCCACCCGGAATGGGGATGTTAAACATCATAATAATAAAACTGAGTGCACTCAAAGAAGCTATAAGGGGGAGGGTTGTTTCGTTCAATTCTTCTTTGAGTTTTTTAAATGCAATGACCCACAGCGGTAAAGCTGCTGCATACGTTGCAATACAGGTAATAGGTGAGAGATAGCCATCTGGGATATGCATAATACGTAACCTCCAAAGATGTAATATTAAAATAATAATTAGGCAATATTTAAATATTACTTAATTAAATCTAGTATTATTATTACATCTTTAGTCTTAGTATTACTTGAATTAAAATGTCAATAACGTTTTCCCCGTGGCAAGTTTAACGGCCTCTTTGACGGCATTAATATAACTAAGCGTAGAAGGATTTTCATTTTTATAAGCGATGTCAAAAGCCGTACCGTGGTCTACAGATGTGCGAACAATACCTGCATTAAGACTTACATTGATACTCTCATCAAAGTAAAGTGCTTTCAGAGGAATTAACCCTTGATCGTGGTACATACAGACAAAATAACGAAATTTGGCGCGATTGACTTTTGAAAATGCCATGTCAGGGACAAAAGGTCCAACAAAGACTTCACGCTCCAAAAAATTATTTGCTTTTTCAATAGCCCGTTTAATCTCCTCATCTTCATCGCCAATCACCCCGTGATCACCCGCATGAGGATTGAGTCCTAAAACGGCAATACGATCTTCACCAATCTCTTCATAGACTTTTAGCAAAAAGGGTTTGATTTTTTTCGCTTTAATTTCATGGGGAACATCACGCAAGGGAATATGATGGGTGTAAAGTATGGTAAACATCTCTTCACATCCTAACATCATAATGGCTTCACACCCCAAAAGATCGCTCAGTGCATCGGTATGCCCCTTATATTCAAGCCCTGCTAATGCCCAAGACTCTTTATTGATAGGCAGTGTTACGATGCCACTGACTTCATTGCTTTTAGCCAGTGCGACTGCGGTAATAAACGAATCGTATGAGCTCTCGCCCGCTTCTGCACTACAAACGCCCGCTTCGATCTCAAAAACTTTTCCACAATCGCGTATTTCAAAATCACTGGGGACATCTAAACCTAAAAGTGCCGCGCCCCAGCCAAGCATATTTTCATTGATACAGTAAATTGGATCGCAAAGCTTTAACACCTCTGCATGTGCTCGTAGGGCAATTTCTAAACCAATACCGTTTAAATCTCCAATGCTAATCGCTATTTTTTTCATTGTACCAATCCTAACATCTCTTTAATCGCTGTCTCAAAACCTACAAAAACAGAACGTGCAATAATACTCTGCCCAATATTGAGTTCACAAATCTCTTTGATGTCTAAAATTCGCTTAACATTTTGGTAGTTAAGTCCATGTCCAGCAGCCACTTTAAGCCCTAACTGCTGTGCTTGCTTTGCAGATTTTTCAATCTCATGCGTTGCTTCAAGAAGCTTTACATGTAAAGATCCGCGATCAAGCTCAAGCTCTTTGATACTATGACGTGAGCGAGAAAGATTGGAGTAAAGCATCGCATAAATATTGGCATACGCTCCGGTATGAAGTTCAATCCATTCCGCATTGATCTCCTTCGCTGCTTCGATCATAGCGCTATTGGGGTCAATAAACAATGAAAGCTCAATATGCTCTTTTTTAAGTCTTTTGGCAATTTCTTTCATGATCTCTTTATTTTTAACCACATCAAGACCACCTTCTGTTGTGACTTCTTCGCGTTTTTCAGGAACAAGCGTGGCGCGATGAGGATGAAGAAGAAGCACTTTATCAATAATTTCGGCATTAATAGAGCACTCTAAATTGATAGGAAGTTGAGAAATTTCAATAATCTTTTTAGCATCATCATCATTAATATGTCGTCTGTCTTCTCGCAAATGGATGGTAATCTGATCAGCTCCAGCACGTTTAACTAAAGAAACCGCATCAAGAGGATCAGGATCATTAATCTTTCGTGCCTCTCTAAGCACTGCAATATGATCGATATTTACGCCTAGAAGCATTATGACATCCTTCGTTTTTAGAAATTATTATAGCTAAAATATGATTTCGAAAAAGTTTCATCATTATTGAGGTATATGTATACGTCTATTTTCCAATATGCCATATTCAAAATCTTCATGGCAGGCAAAACAATTGGAAGCATTTTTTACATGTAAAGATTGATAGACTTTTTTGTCAATACTTTTGTGTGCTTCTCGCCAATAAGGAACTTTACTCATGGAAATAGGGCGCATCTCCCCCAATGATTCTAAGGTTTTAAAAGCAAGTTTATGAGATGAACTCTCTGCACTATGGCTTAAAAGGTACTCTTTAATGTTCATTTGTTCACTTTGAGTAATGTTATTCTCTCTAATCTGTTCACCAAAATGGTTTTCAAGACCATCCATAAGACGTATCCATGAGTCACGTGGTAACATAAAGGGTGGATAGATTTTATGACATTGACTGCATTTTTCATAAAAAGTGCTATTTTCAGCTTTAAAATCTCGCCTCTCGAATAAGCTCTTTGTTAAAAAAGTATCCTGAGGTCGCGCAACAAAAAAGAGCGTCATCATCGATAGGATAATTGCCGAATACGCAAAAAGATGTCGCACTATCGAAACAGCCGCATCTTGACCTTCCGCTTTTTTATACCCTGTAATCATCGCAAAAAGCATATGGGTTTTATGGTAAAACTGTTCAATTAAAACACCCACAATATGAATCATTGCCCAAGTAAAAAGAAGATAAGAAAGTATTTCATGAAACAATAGTAATGCCGAAGAAAAGTGAAAATAATGCGCATTTAAACGTGAGAAAAGACCGCTCGCTTCTTGTGTTCCTTGCAGTAAAAGTCCGCTCAAAACAATCCAACTCCCCAAACCTAAAACAATCAGTGTAAACCAACTCGATGCGGCATTATGTCCCGCATGAATTTTTCGCCATCTGTTTTGTACTTTTTCAATAAAATAGCCTTGAAGCTCACTGTATTTTAATTTGAACGTTTTAAACGTTGCATAATTAGGACCAAAAAATCCCCAAATAATTCTAAAAAGCAACATAATCCCAAAAATAAAACCAAAAGCAAGATGCCATTCAAAGAGGGTACGATCAAAAGATGTCACAAAAGCAAGGAGAAAAGAAGTAGCAATAATCCAATGAATAATACGGGTGCACAACGGCCAAACAAAAACTTCATCAGATCTTTTATTCATAAGTAACTTTCAGATGTTTTTGGTGCGTTATACACCAAAAACATCATATTCAAATTTTATTTAGCAACATAAAACGCATTGTGAAGGTAGTTTGCCATCATTTTAATATCGTAGTCGTAGCCTTTTTCAGCCAACTTCTTCATATTATGTTCCATAATATCATGCTCACTGGCTGTGGATTGTCCAAGACCGCCATTTTTAATATCAAAAAGTGACATTTCAAGTTCTTGTATACTTTGTTTGGTAAGGGCAGGAGCTTTCTTCTCAGCGATACCTTCGCCTTTTGGACCATGACAATGGACACAAGTCTCAGCATAAACTTGTGCTGGAGTATATTTATAAGTAGCAACATCCGATTTTGGTTTATCACCACATCCGCTTAGAACAACTAAGGCAACTGCTGCTAGAGAAAGTGCTAAATTCATTTTTTTCATAAGTTTTTCCTTTTTATGTATCATCAACAAAATTAGGCTCTGCCAGAGAGCATGCCATAAACTGTCATAGGTTTAAGTGCATAGACTTTAAGCAACCACCAAATCCAACGCTCTTGTGTTGGATCAAGAGGGAAAGAAGGGGTAGGTTTTGCTGTCCAATTAAACTCAGCAAGCATAACCGTTCCAATACTCGTAATCAAAGGACAAACCGTATAACCATCATAGGCAGCTGGAAGTTTCTCTTGTTTTTCCATAACAGCAATGAGATTCTCTGCAACGACAGGATATTGTTTACGCGCACTACCACCTGTTTTTCCCATAGGAACCGCAGCAATGTCACCAAGAGCAAAGACGTTTTTGTAGGTGACATGTTGAAGGGTTTCTTTTACAACAGGAACCCAGCCTTTGCTTGAACCAATAGGCGATTTACCAACAATATCGGATGCTTTTTGAGGAGGCGTAATATGAATAAAATCGTAGTTTTTATCCACTTTTTTACTCATAGAAACCATGGTGTATTCTTTAAGGTCTTCGTCATACTCACCTTTTTCAAGCCATTTTTTCTCAAATGTCGCTACTTTTTTCTCCGTATCAATCGCAACTAAATTGGTTTTAAATTCCCATTTGAAGTCTCTTGCTTTAAATTGCTCTAAAATAGCAGCGCTATATTCAGGCACGCCGAACATTTTATCACCCGATGGACAGAAGGTTAACTCTACTTTATCGCGAACACCTGCTTTTTTGAGTAAATCATGGGTAATGTACATAATTTTTTTAGGAGCACCACCACATTTAATTGCAGTATCAGGATCGGTAAAAATTGCTTGGAGTTTTTCTGATCCTTTATGCGCTTTTGCTTTGGCAATCAGTTCTTCAATACCCTTTTGTGTATCAACAGCACCATCGGCAAAATAGATAGAGTAAACACCGTCTTTTCCTACTTTATTGCGAACAACGTCATTATTAGCACCAGAAGAAGTAATTTCGCCTTCTAACCCTTTTATAGCACCAAAATTAAGCATTAGCCCTGTTGCGACAACAAGATAATCGTAGCTAATTTCAGTACCATCGGATGTTTTGACTTTATTGTTTTGTGGATCAAACGTTACAACAGAGTCTTTGATCCATTTCACACCTTTAGGAATAAAATTTTCTGTTTCATAGGTTATGTCACTTTTTTTCCACACACCAGCAGCGATCAGTGTTTGCCCAGGCTGATACGAAACTGATTTTGGATTTGGTTCGATAATTGTAATATCAGGATTAGAAAGTCTGTGTGTCAATTTTGCAGCCGTTGCAACACCTGCAAGACCACCACCCACAATGACTATCTTGCCAGTAGCATTGGAACTGGAAGCATGTGCTTCTGTTGCCGTTGCAGCGCCCGCTAAGACACTCGCAGCAATTGGCGATGCTGCTAAAAGTTTCATTGCATTACGGCGAGACATTCCACCTTCATGCTTCTCAATCTCAATGAGTATTTCCTCAATGATTTTGTCTGATTTCATAGTTTGCCCATCCTTTTTGTTTGTATGTTCTCCCCATTCTACTTCCAACATTCTGAGGCTTCCCTTGGTTAAAAAAATTATACCTCATTATTTTAGTTATTTATAATATTCTAAAATTGTCGTTATAATGTCATATTATGCAACCTATTATTAAGTTTTGTTTTCATAAAATCATTTATTCATTATATTGCGAAGGTCTCTATTGAAAAAAGAATTTTTTATATTTATCCTGATTTTTCTTATTTTGTCATTGGGAATGCATATGAATCAATGGCTGACACACCCAATAGACCATTTCATGCACCTTAGTACGCAAAAGATGCCCTATCATCCACTTCTATATACGACGATTGTTTATCTCTTTTTAGGTCTTGTTCGCCTTATTATCAGCGCTTTTATGAAGCTCTTTAGAAGAAAATAGGCTGAAGATGATTGGCTGTGATTTAGGTTCCAATACCCTGCGTATTGTACAGATGGATTGTCAAACGAAAGAGCGTATTCATGTTTATGAAAAAATTGTACGCACAGGAAAAGATTTACATGTAACGGGATATATCTGTGAAGCTTCCAAGCAAAATATCTTAAATGCCTTATATGAAGCCTCACAAATATTTGATTTTAAAAATGAACGCTGTTTCTGTGTGACCACTGAAGCGATGCGTATCGCTTCCAATGCTAGGGAAATTTTAAAAGAAATTGAGTCAACTTTTGGACTTACGTTTCAAATAATTACAGGCGAAAAAGAGGCCTATTTAACATCACTTGCTGTAGAAAATGCCCTCAAACGTGAAGGATTTAAACACCAAACTTATGCCTTATTTGACCTAGGTGGAGGTTCAACAGAATTTACCTTTTGCAAAAATGGCACAAAACAGTCACAAAGCTTTCCTTTTGGAATTATCAACGTAGCAGAGAGGTATTCACATGATCGTGAATTACATGTAACGCGTATTGTTAATTCTATTGATGATTTTATAACTCAACACAATCCAATTTCTTCCAATTTTTTACAATTAGTAACAACTGCTGGAACACCGACAACCGTTGCTGCATTTCTAAAAGGGCTTGATTATGCTCATTATGACGCTAATGTTGTCAATGGAACTGTTTTACATGTAAAAGATTTTGAAGAAGCATATGAGCGTTTATCTTTGATGAATGAAGAAGATGCTGAGCGTAATACAGGCACGAATCGTAGAGATTTAGTGGTTGTTGGTATCTTACTTGTCAAAGCCATTATGAAAAAACTTGGCTTTGAAAGCTGTATCGTTATTGATGATGGTCTTAGAGAAGGTGTAGCACTTGAGCAGTGTTACAATTTGAACAAATCATAAGATACGCCCCAAAAATGAGCCTTCTTTAATCTTTATTTGCTATAATAACCCACTTTTTTTACAAGAAGTATCATCAAAAATATGAAAGGAGAGGTCATGGAGTTAAGCGGTTCCCAAATGGTCATAGAAGCACTACGTAAGGAGAATGTCAGCGTCGTCTTTGGCTATCCTGGTGGTGCTATCATGAATGTTTATGATGAAGTTTACAAACAAAACTATTTTAAACATATTTTAACACGACACGAACAAGCAGCTCTGCATGCAGCAGATGGTTATGCACGCGCAACGGGTGATGTAGGCGTTGCCTTTGTTACCAGTGGTCCTGGTTTTACCAATGCTGTCACAGGTCTTGCAACAGCGTATATGGATTCTATTCCCATGGTTGTGATTAGTGGTCAAGTTCCTATTAGTATGATAGGCACAGATGCTTTTCAAGAGATCGATGCTGTGGGTATTAGTCGTCCTTGTGTCAAACATAACTATTTAGTTAAAGATGTCAAAGATTTGCCACGTATTTTAAAAGAGGCATTTTATATCGCACGAAGTGGACGTCCAGGTCCTGTTCATGTGGATATTCCAAAAGATGTCACGGCACAAATTGGTCATTTTGCCTACCCAAGTGAAATTAAAATGCAAACCTATAAGCCAACCTACAAAGGCAATCCAAGACAGATTAAAAAAGCAATTGAAGCCATTGCTTTAGCAAAACGTCCTGTTCTTTATATTGGCGGTGGTGCGATTAACTCAAATGCAAGCGATGAAGTACGTGAATTTGCAAAAATCTGTGGTATTCCTGCGGTTGAGACGTTAATGGCACGTGGTGTTATGGGCGACGAAAACCCACTGCTTCTTGGAATGCTAGGAATGCACGGCTGCTACAGCGCCAATATGGCGATGAGCGAAGCAGACCTTATGATTGCATTTGGACCACGTTTTGATGACAGAGTTACAGGAAAACTAAGCGAATTCGCAAAACATGCCAAAATCATTCATGTCGATATAGATCCTAGTAGCATCGGCAAAATTGTTCCGATTGACTACCCAATTGTTGGCGATCTTAAAAACGTTGTAGAAGCAATGATTCCTCTCGCCAAAGAACAAATTGATGAGAACAAATATAAGCCTTGGCGTGACCTACTAAAACGTTATGGAGAGATCCATCCATTGAAATACGAAGATTCAAATGAGATTCTTAAGCCGCAATGGGCGATAGAGCGCGTAGGTGAGATACTTGGTGATAAAGCCATCATCTGTACGGATGTTGGGCAACACCAAATGTGGGCGGCACAGTTTTATCCTTTCGCTTACCCTCGCCAATGGATCACAAGTGGCGGACTTGGAACCATGGGATATGGTCTACCTGCAGCCATTGGAGCAAAAGTTGCGATACCATCAAAAACTGTTATTAACTTTACGGGCGATGGTTCTATTTTGATGAATATTCAAGAGCTAATGACTGCAGTTGAAAACAAAGTCGCTGTGGTAAATATCATCTTAAATAACCAATTTTTAGGAATGGTTCGTCAATGGCAAACATTCTTTTACAATAAACGCTACTCTTCAACCGATCTTTCAGTCCAACCTGATTTTGTCAAACTGGTTGAGAGTTTTGGAGGACGTGGTTTTAGAGTTAAAACCAAAGAGGAGTTTGATAAAGCTCTTAAAGAGGCCGTTGAAAGTAATACGGTTTGTATGATTGACGTTCAAGTTGATCGCTTAGAGAATGTTTTACCAATGGTTCCAGCAGGTGGAACGCTTTACAATATGATGCTTGAGTATAAGGAGTAAGCGATGGAACATATCAGAAGAGTTTTATCGGTTATCGTTTTAAATGAAGATGGCGTTTTATCGCGAATATCAGGCCTTTTTGCAGGACGTGGTTACAATATTGACTCACTGACTGTTGCGCCAATACCTAAAACCAATCTATCACGTTTAACCATTGTCACCTCAGGCAGTGCACCTGTTTTAGAGCAAATTGTGAAGCAGTTGCATAAATTGATTCCTACGTACAAAGTTATAGAATCAGGTCAGTTTGTTGAAAAAGAGATGGCGCTGGTCAAAATTCCACTCAATGAAGACTTTAATGGACTTGATGCCATGCTTAAAGCGTATAATGGAACAATCGCCAGTAGCGGTGAGGATTTTATTGTTGTCATGGTTGCAGATGATTACGATCGTATTGATAACTTTTTAAAAGCGGTTAAAAAATACAACCCAACGGACATCGTAAGAAGCGGCTCTGTCGCAATGGATATCTAATGAAACTTAGCCTTCTTGCTCAAGCAATTTCGCTTGAATTTTCAGGTATTGATAAGGAAGTTACCTCTTTTGCAACGTTAAAGGAGGCAACTTCCTCTCAAATTACTTTTTTTGAAAATCCAAAACTCTTAACTGATTTGCAAAATACAAAAGCAGGCGTTGTAATCCTCTCCTCAGTGTATCAAGAACATCTACCCAAAACATCTCAAGCCCTTATCAGTGATAATCCCCATTTAAGCATGGCGTATGCAAGTGTGTATTTTGCTAAAAAAGCCTTTGACACTTCACTGCCTGCAATCATTTCAGAAAAATGTTTGATAGGTCCGCATGTGGTTATTGGTAGCGGTAGTGTGATTGAAGAAGGTACAGAGATTATGCCCAATGTAACGATTGGTGCCAATGTTAAAATTGGTAAAAATGTTAAAATCTTCCCTAATGTTGTTGTTTATGATGATTCGATTATCCAAGACAACTGTATTATTCAAGCAGGGGCGATTATAGGAAGCGATGGTTTTGGCTATGCTCATACAAAAATGGGTGAGCATATTAAAATCTATCATAGTGGTAATGTTATCCTTGAAGAAAATGTTGAAGTGGGATCAAATACAACGATTGATCGCGCTGTTTTTGGATCAACTATTATTCAAAAAGGGACAAAAATAGACAATCTGGTTCAGATTGGACATAATTGCGAAATAGGGCAAGCGTGTATTTTAGTGGCTCAAACAGGTATTTCAGGCTCAACAAAGCTTGGACGTAATGTCATTATGGGTGGACAAAGTGCCACAGCTGGACATTTGGAGATTGGTGATTTTGCAACCATCGCAGCACGTGGTGGCGTTTCAAAATCGATTGAAGGCGGTAAAATTTACGGAGGTTTTCCACTCACATTGCAAAATGAGTGGTTGAAAACGCAAGCAAAACTCGCAAAATTTTTTAAAAAGAATTAAAAGGATCACGTCATGGGCGGAAAAAACACAATACTTACTAAATTTCCCTTAGCAGGAACAAAAAATGGGATGATCTCAGTTTCTCATTTGGAAGAACCTTATGGAAATGGATCATTCCCCGTCGTAAGCATTGGCATAGCACTTAAAAAAAGTGGGGAAGAGCCTGATTGGAAAGCACATATTCCTTATGAAAATCTTGATGAGCTTATCAGTGCTCTCCAAGATGCAAAAGCACGTTTTGGAACAGAGACAAAATAATTTTTAAGAGTTTTACATGTAAAAGCTTTACATGTAAAACTCATTTTCATCTAAAGTGAATCGATATACTCTTCAATAGCCACAGCAACGCGTTTTGAAAAAGCAACTGCTTCAACAACCGTTCTAGCTCCTGTCACCACATCACCTGAAGCAAAAACACCTTCCATAGTGGTACGTCCGCACTCATCTGTTACCACTAAGCCTTTGCCATCGACTTCAATCTGTTTTGCCGTTTGAACAATATTGTCCTTAGGGTTTTGACTAATAGCCACTAAAATAGAATCTGCTTCCAGTAAACCTTCTTCACCACTCCCATCTGTACTGCTGTAAATAACACCTTTTTCAGTAATTTCTATCGGCTGTTTATAGAGATCAAACTTAACACCATCAATTTTGGCACATTCAACTTCATGATGGGATGCTGGAATATCTTCCATACCTTTGCGGTACATAATGATGACTTCACGTGCACCATGTCTGACTGCCGTTCTAGCAACATCCATAGCAACATTGCCTGCACCTAAAACCACAACGGTTTCTCCTAAACGATAGACCGAAGGATTTTTGAGATAGTCAATGGCAAAATGGACATGACCTAAGCTTTCACCTTTAATGCCGAGTTTCTTAGGGGACCAAACCCCTGTACCTATAAAAA
Organism: Sulfurospirillum diekertiae; assembly: GCF_002309535.1. Lineage (GTDB taxonomy): Bacteria > Campylobacterota > Campylobacteria > Campylobacterales > Sulfurospirillaceae > Sulfurospirillum > Sulfurospirillum diekertiae. Next base: position 1,542,199 of record NZ_CP023275.1, read on the forward strand.
CAGCTTTGAATTCGTCTCTAAAAAGATCACCAATGGTAATGTTTTTACCCACAGTTATATTAGGGCGAATCGTAACATCCAATTGACGTAGTTTTGTTTCAATCGTGTCTAAGATGTCTTTATTGAGCCTAAAATCAGGAATACCATAGCGTAATACTCCACCAATTTTATCGTGAGCATCGTACATCGTAATTTCGTAGCCTTTAGCACCTAAAATAACCGCTAAAGAAATACCAGCAGGACCACTGCCAATAATCGCCACTTTTTTGCCGTTTTTAACTGGTTTTTCAAACTGAAGATCATTCATGTAAAGGTCAGAAATATAATTTTCAATACTTCCAACACTGACTGCCGTTCCTTTTTTATTGAGAATGCAGTGACCTTCACAATGTTTTTCATGTGGACAGACCATAGAACAGATAACCGAAAGAGGATTGTTGTCAAAAAGCATTTTCCCTGCTTTTTTAATTTCTCCTGCTAAAAAAAGACGAATCATTTCTGGGATGGGTGTTCCTACAGGACATCCTGTGCGACATGATGGTTTCTTACAGCCCAAGCATGTTTTTGCAAGTGTGATGACATATTTATTCATGTCTAACCTTTATATGAGTGTGTATGTAAAAATAATGTCGGAATTGTACCAAAACCATATTAATATTGAAGAATATTTTTAAAAGAAGAGGGCACTTTTTAAAAAGTGCCCTTCAATAAGAGTTATTTGTAGTTTTCAACAAACGCTTTAATACGACCAATACCATCTTTAATTGTAGCATCATCGGTTGCAAAAGAGAGTCTAAAATAACCATCTGATCCAAAACCAAGACCTGGAACCACCGCAACACCTTTTTCTTCTAAGAGTTTTGCACAAAACTTCATTGAATCATTTTCAACAGCTTTGGTATTTACATAAAGATAAAAAGCACCTTCAGGTTTTAAAACAGAAATTCCTTTAATATCATTTAGCAAATCATAAGCCATGTTTCTTCGTCTCTCAAAAGCTGCGCGCATATTTTCAATATCATCATCTACAAGACCATTAAGTGCTGGAATGGCTGCTTTTTGTGTAATAGAATTGATATTAGAAGTACTTTGACCTTGAAGATCAACAATCGCATCTACGATCTCTTTAATAGGACAGGCTAAATAGCCAAAACGCCATCCTGTCATCGAAACAGATTTACTCAAACCATTAACGGTGATGGTTCGATTGAACATATCTTCACTAATGGATGCAACAGAAGTAAATTTCAAATGATCAAATAAAATTTTCTCATACATCTCATCAGAAACCACTAAAACATTGGTACCTTTAAGGACTTCGGCTAAACCTTCAAGTTCTGCTTTTGAATAAACTGCTCCCGTTGGATTTGAAGGAGTATTAAAAAGAAGCACTTTTGTTTTAGGCGTAATGGCAGATTTAAGTTGTGCTGGTGTTATTTTAAAACCAGTTGCTTCATCTGTCTCTATAAACACAGGTGTACCGCCAGAGTATTTAACGATTTCAGGATACGTTACCCAATAAGGTGAAGGAATAATAACTTCATCACCCTCATTCAGAATCGCTTGAAAAAGGTTAAACAACGAGTGTTTTGCACCAACGTTGACTACAATTTGAGAAGGCTTGTAATCGAGGTTATTTTCACGCTTAAGTTTGCCAGCAATTGCTTTAAGCACTTCGGGCGTACCTGCTACGGCAGTATATTTTGAAAAACCATTTTGAATGGCTTCAATCGCGGCATCTTTGACACGTTGTGGTATGTCAAAATCTGGTTCACCAGCCGAAAAGCTAAGAATATCTCTTCCTTGAGCTTTAAGATCTCTTGCTAAAGCCGTAATGGCTAAAGTTAAAGAGGGTGATAAGACTTGGATTCTTTTTGATAGCATGAAACATTCCTCTATAAAAATATCGTGCAGATTATAGCGAAAATTCAACTGTTTTCTGAAGTTTTCTTTTAATTTTCCAAATAAATTTATTCTAACCAAGGAGCTTCACGGTAAACGATTTTAAAGAGAGGATTTTTCAAGGTATTTTCAAGAATGTGAGCAAATTCTAAAATACCACGGTAGCCCACATAATGCTTTTCTTTTTCTCTTTCTATATTGAGAAAGGGGATTTTTGTTTGAACTGCAGCATAAACATTCTCACTGTTAGTAATTAAAAGATCGATCTTCTCTTCTTTAATCATATCCATTTGCTCATTTTCTGGCTCATACATAAACATTCCTTTGCCAAAAAGAAGGCGAATCGCTTGTTCTTTATCATCCTCCGTTATATTTTCAATAGAGGTTGCCACAACATGCATATCTAAATCTCGCAAAAGAGGAATATACGCCCACGATAGCATTCCTTGCAGATTGATAAGAACTTTTTTTCCATACAAACTCTCTTTAAAAATCTCTAATTGCTCTGCCAATTTTTTTTCTTCACAGGCAATGACATTTTGTGTATGGCGACTCAGTTTTCCATCATTAAAGACTTCAGCAATGGTACGTAACGCATCGGATGTGGCATATTTTCCAAAGAAAGAGACCTGAACCCAAGGAATGTCACATATTTCTTCCATTTTTCGTGCCATGGTTGCGAGTGGTTTGGCAGAAATCACAATATTGAGTTTGGCTTTATGCGCAGACAAGATAGGTTCAATAGACTTGCCACTACCAAAGGTAGATATAACCCGTAAACCTATACTCTCAATCAAAGCACAATAGGTTTTCATCTCTTCAGAACTGGCATCACAGCTGAGTAAATTTACATCATACGCTGTTTCTTTTGCAAGCTCTTCAAGCCCTATAAGATGTTCGCAAAGTGTCATACTTGCAATGCGCGCACCAAAATTACTCGCACCTAAAAAACCAGCCGCTAAAATAGGAACCATTATGACACCAAGTTCATGCTGCTTCTGTTGTGCAATGACATCTATATCTTCACCAATGAGCGAAGTAACACACGTTATATAGATAAAAACAACTTTAGGTTGGCAAAGAGTGACAATATGATCCAGTTGTAGCTTCAGTTTTGAAGCGCCACCAAAGATAATATCATTGAGGTCTAGGTTACTGCAAAAATAGTTTGAATGTTTTGGGTGGGAAGATTTTTCAATGGATGTAGTCGTAAAGCACGTTGAAGATGAATAGATCAGATGCGCACAATCTTCATAGGAACTTAAAAACTTAAAGGCTCCCTCTAAAGCACAATCACTGATGGATGATCCAGGATGAAGTCTTTCACAAATATTTTTTTTCTCTTTATCGCCGCTATGCGAACATGAAGACTCATTATAAAGCTCCTTAATTGAAAAAAAACGTGACATCAGATTTCCTTTAATCGTTCATTACTCCAGATATTCTTGCATGCAAATTTCATATTTTTGAATTTTATAGCCTATTTGGCGATTGGTTATACCCAATTTTTTGGCTGCTTTTAGTTTAATGCCACCCGATTCTCGTAACACTCTGATAATGGCTTGTCGCTCCAACTCTTCCAAATCTGCCTTAGTTTCAACTTCTTTAGTCGAAATTTTAGTCTTTGCGGGAAGCACAGAGAGAATGACCTGAGCATTTACATGTAAAGAGGGGGCAAGGAGAACAATACGTTCCATACTGTTTTCAAGCTCTCTAATATTACCCGGCCATGTGTACTCTTTAAGCATCATTTGGGCATCAGGTAACAAAGTACGCTCTTTGCCATGGCGCCTGCAAAAACGCTCCAAAAAATAGCACGCAAGTAAGATGATGTCATCCCCTCGATCACGCAAAGGAGGGGAGTGAATGGGAATGACATTGAGTCTGTAAAAAAGATCTTCTCTAAAACTTCCTTGGCGTACCATCTCTTTAATATCACGGTTCGTTGCCGCTACGATGCGCACATCGACTTTAATCGTCTTAGTGCCACCAAGCCTTTCAAACTCTTGCTCTTGTAAGACTCTGAGCAGTTTTGCTTGAAGGCTCAGACTGAGATCTCCGACCTCATCCAAAAAAAGAGTTCCTTCATTTGCCAGTTCAAAACGACCTTTACGCATCTCTTTGGCATCGGTAAAAGCTCCTCTCTCATGCCCAAAAAGCTCTGTTTCCAAAAGATTTTCAGGAATGGCGGCACAGTTGAGCTTGATGTAAGGCTTTTCTTTACGATGACTGTAATTATGAATAGCTTTTGCAATAAGCTCTTTGCCCGTTCCCGTCTCGCCACTGATAAAAATCGTTGAATTGGTGCAAGCAACCTTACCGATAATCTCTAAGACATGTTGAATAACCGTGCTATGACCGATGATTTCATTTTGTTTTAAAATTTCCTCTTTGTAGTAGAGTTTTTCTTCTTTCAGACGCTTTTTTTCATCATTGATCGTCTGATAGATTTGCTGCGATTGCGCCATCAGTGAAGCCGTAATCGTTAAAATAGTCACCATCTCCTCAATATTACAGAGTGACTGTTGCGTTAAACTCACGCCCAAAACACCAAAAAGTTTATTTTGCGAAAGGGCGGGTATAGCGAGGTAAGAAATTTCACTCTTTTTTAAACTACAACTTTTATTGAGAAAGAGAATATTTTGATGGATATTTTCAATCACAACAGGCTCTAAAAATTGAGCACATAGCCCCGTTGCACCTTCACCCACTTTGTATGTCGCTAAAACTTCTTGTCGTTTACTCAAGCCCACAGAGCTTAACACTTCAAGTTCATTGTTTTCATCATTCAGTGCATAATAGATGCTTTTATCCATATAAAAATGTCTTTTAAGAAGGCTAAGTGTCTTTTCAAACGCTATTTCGATGCCAAGTTCACTCCCTTTGAGGGCGAGTGCAATTTCGTATAAAACTCTGAGCTCTTGATAGCGTGGGCAATCCTGAATGGGGCTGATGCAAATCGTATCCACTGTATATCTCCTCAGATGGGATGAATATCACTCAAACATAGTATAGTTATTTATACTACGTTATTTTACTGCTAAGTTCTAGCCTCATTCGTGCAAAAATGCCTCATTATTAAACAATTCACTCTCTTGCGCTATATTTTCTTTAGCGGTAAGCGCTGTTGGTACAATTTTATAAACAGAGACCGCTTTACCATCATGGGTAGAGCGATACTTTTCAATCAAACTTCCTGCTAATTGGTGTTTATAATAGTGCGGTGTGTATTTATCGAGTAATTTTTGAAGCACTAAGGCTGATTCTTCCGTATCCGTTAATTTTTGAGCTTTTCCAAAGATCATCACACTGCGATACGCAGTATCGGCATGGCAAGGAACGGGATCGACTACAGTGCCGTATTCATGAAAGAGAGTAAAACAGACCGAAGGCTTTTGAAGTAAAAGCCTCTCTTTTTTACCACTTCCCATACCATGAAAGTAAATTGAGCCCTTATACCATACGAAATTGACAGGTACGGCATACGGTATATTTTGATCATCCACCATTGACACAACACCCACACGTGTCTCATTTAAAAATGCTTCTATGATTGATTCATCAGTACAGACTCTTTTGGTATAACGTATTGTATGCATAGTTTTTCCTTGAAAAAAGAGAGGATTTCACATTTACATGTAAAGGTGAAATCCTCTTGATTGATTACCAAACGTTGAGCAACCACTCTTTATTTCGTTTGTATTCCATATCACGAAAGAGGGTATTGGCAATCTCTTCCGCAAGCCAAATTGCACCCGCATAGCCTACAACGGGATGACGGTAAAGACCCGCTCGATCAAACGTTGGGAAGCCCACACGTACCATGGGGACATTATTGTCAATGGAGGTAAATCTGCCTTTGGAGTGTCCCATGATAAGATCAAGCTTTAAGCCTTTGTTCTTGATGCGATCTTCAAGCTCCCAAAGGTCTGCATTGGTGATGATTTCCATATCAAAATCCACTTTGGATTGAAGATTTTTGATGCGTGCATCTTTTTTGTACCCTGAGTTATCATCGCCCAAAAGTAGCAGTACAGGTTTCATCTCCATATCAATGCAAAACTCTGCCAAACCAATGACAAGGTCAGCATTACCGTAAATCGCCACACGTTTGTCCGCTAAGAACATATGCGCCAGATCGGTGATCGCATCTATGGCAATACCACGCTCTTTGACCAACGCTTCAGGAATTGGCTTACCCGTCAGCTCTTTGAGATTTTGCAAGAAGGTATCAGTGTTGCGAATGCCAATGGGAGTGGGGCCTACAATAGAAGGAATTTGGAATGTTTTTTCCAAATATTTCGCCGCTTTCCCCCCTTCGTAGCGATTAAGTGCAATCGTACCAATGGCATCACCGGTACTGATCATATCTTCCACCGTCGTATCGCCATGAGAGACTTCACATTGGCCACTTGGCATAAGGGGTGAGTCAAAACTCTCGATCTCAAACAGAACCGTCGCATCAATCTCCATCATTTTTAAAAGGTGTTTAAGCGCAGTGACATCGCCAGGGTTCACCCAACCCGTGATCAGATTGATCTTGCCATTGGGTGTATCCGTTTTCTTTGCAAACGCTTTGAGCATCGACTCAACGGCAACATCATACCCACTGACCATACTGCCTTTAAAGCTGGGCGTATGAACAGGTACAAGATGCACTTCACGCCCTTCGTATTTGTCTTTTAAAAGTCCGTTATTGAGCTTGGTGATGACACCTTCAATATCATCGCCTATGATCTCCGTCGAACAGGTCGTAATGATCGGGATGACTTTAATATCAGGGTAACGCATCAAAAGGACATCGACGGCGGTTTCAACCCTTCCTGTTGCTCCAAAAACGGCACTGTCTTCATGCAACGAAGACGAGGCAATGTCAAAGTTATCTTTGAAATGTTGCGCAAACAGCATCCGCACAAACATAACGCACCCTTGTCCACCATGAACGATGGCAATACAATCTTTGATGCCAATACTGACGTATTGTGCGCCACACGGCTGACATGTAAAGATCGGGTTGATAATACCCGTACGATCTTTTGCTCTGAGTTCACATGACATGTTTTATCCTTTGTTAGTATCGAGCAACTGTCAGCTCTTTGTTGAGCGAACCGCTAATCGTGACGTAGTCAATACGTTCTTTAAGCTTCTCCATCAGCACCTTGATACTCTCTTTATCCATCTGCGCAAACCAAGCAAAACGTGCTCTAAAGGCTTCGGCTAAAGAAAGTGCATCGACCCAGTAACAACGATCTTCTGGTGTCTCTTTTGCCACTTCTTCATCACAAAGGAGCTGTTTTGCTTTGCTTAAAACGCCTTCATTTTGCCTCTCTCGATCCCACGATCTTGAGTGAAACTGCCAAAGACAATGTTTCATAATGTAATCTTCCATTTGTGCAATCCTGACATTTTGCATCGATTTGGCTTGCATATTCACTTTTTCATCACTCATCTTCTCTCCTTTAAACAGCTGCTGGCTCGTGATTACGAGACAATTCAGGATCATAAACTTTGTTCCTAAGCTTCGTAACACAATCAAAATCACCGGTGTAAGGTCGCTCACCCTCCACATTAGCCTCTTCGGAAGTGAGTTTAACATCTGAGATCATTTGACGTGTCATAAAACCTTTATCGGTTGCAATCAAATCTTTGCTGATATCAATGCCAGAGAGTTGATGAATAGGCGAGTAAACGGCGTTGTAAATGTCTCTTGCAAAACGTACCCACCCCTCATACCCCTTGTAGGGTCCATTATGATAGGCATGCGCATTGAGGTATTGCACGCGGCGTTTTTTAGCGACTTCACCCGGACGCATACCGGTAAAGATGACATCAGGTTTAAGTGTATCCATTGCCTCAATACCTTCAAGTTCATTAGGATCATCAATGGCAAGCGTTTCTGGTTGGCATCTTGCGATGCCTTTTTCCATATCACCTTGGTGTCCAAATTTGGTGTACAACGAGACCACTTCAACGCCCATCTCTTCATGAATGACATTTGCCCAATGCCACAGTTTTGAACCTCCCGGCCACAAGCAGACTTTCACGCCCGTCAAACGTTTTTTATACCAATCAAGCTCAGGTTTCCACCGTGCCGTCTCTTCATCAATAATCGCTTGTGCACGATCTTCCAGACCGAAGAAACGTGCCACTTTCATCAATGAATCCGAAAGCGGCTCAAACCCAAATCCATCAATATCGAGGCGTGGAATGCCATATTTCACACGCAGTTCATTACAAATATACTCAGCCGACCTCGCACATTCAAGCACATTTAAATGCGCCCCATGCATGCTACGAAGTTCATCGTACGAACCATTACCTGTAAAGCTTGAGAGCACTTGAATGCCCATGCGCTTAAAGTAATCACACATCACTTCACAATCGCCTTGAATGTTATAATCGCCCACATAGTTGATCACATAATCACTCGTGATCTTTGGCTCAACGGTGCCTACTTTATCATTAATCCACGCAATGTTAATTTTATGGTGACCTCCCGATTGACTAGGTCCTGCAAAGCCTGGAGAGTTACAGACAAAGATGTCTTTATCGGGCATCTCTTTAATCACTTCTCTAGCAATCGCTTCCATATCATCCCCAATCAATGCTGATGCACAGGTTTGATACACCGTCATTCGGTTAATTTCAGGATGCGCCTTAAACGCTTCAATGATGTTTTTTTTGAGCAAATCACCGCCACCGAAAACAACATGGGACTCTTTCATGTCAGTGGCATAAGTGTATTTGAGTTGGAAGTTGTCATTGTCGCTGATGTAGCGTTTGGTATGCCAAGTGTCATACGTACACCCCACAGGGCCATGACTCATGTGAATCGCGTCTTTCATCGGAGTACCAATAACATGCTTGGCTCCACAATACGCACACCCTCGCTCCGAAATGGTTCCAGGGATGGTAAGAAGATGTCCTTCAGGAAGGCAAGAGGTTAAATCCTCTCCTTCACCTTTGATCACAACATGTGCTTTTCGCTCAGGAATGCACTTACTACTTTCAAATTCATGATGTGGCATAGCGGGGTTCTCCTTTTAGTGTAGTCAATCATCCTTGCACTCACTGCACAGAATATTCCCAAGATTTAAGAAGTGAGAAAATGGCTATTTAAGGACTTTTTGAGCATATGGAGAAGAAATAATTATGGATGTTTATACAAAATTGTAAAGTAACATGTTTACAAAACAGTAAAATGTAAAGCTTACATGTAAAAAAGATGAGGAGCAATAAAACGTTTAGAGAAGGGGAACGAGAAGAGTAAACAAACGGGAAAGTTTACTCTTTAACAGATTCCAAATAGCATTTATAAATGGCTTCGAGTTCGTCATCTTTAATTTTAAGATCTTTATTGGTGGTGAGCACCGCCTCTTCTAAAATCTTAATACGTTTAAACATATAGATGAAAAGCTCTTTGTTAATATCGGGAATTTTATTGTGTGCCATGGGGTTTTTATCACGCCCTTTGTCGATAATCCGTGCAGGAACGCCTACTGCTGTGGAATCATTGGGAATACTTTTGACCACAACGGAGTTGGAACCAATACGGCAATTCTCACCGATGATAATATCACCCAAGATTTTAGCACCCGAACCAATAACCGTATGATTGCCAATCGTAGGGTGGCGTTTCACACCACGATCCAAACTGACACCACCGAGTGTAACCCCTTGGTAAATCAAAACATCATCTCCCACAATCGCTGTCTCACCGATGACTACCCCAAAGGCATGATCTAAAAAGACACGGCGACCAATCGTGCTAGCAGGGTGAATGTCAATGTTGGTAATAATCTGTGAAATGCCCATAATAGCGCGAGCAAGGGTACGAAACTCTTTTACATGTAAAGCATGTGCGATGCGATAATTTGCTAAAGCCCATACACCTGGGTAATTAAAAAAAAGCTCTATTTTAGAGTTTATGGCTGGGTCATGCAGAATCGGTTGGGAAAAATCTTCTTTAATTTTTTCCCACAAGGAGACAGAGTTCATTGCGCATTATCCTCATTGTTGATCGTCTTAAGATAGCCGTTGTCATTTAAGAAAAGATAGATCTCACCTAAGATGTGTTTTTTCTCTTTTTCACTGATGTTGTCTGAAGCCTCAATACGATCATTGAGATTTTCTTGAACCTCTTTGATATCATAATCAAGATCTTCTAAAATATCACTAATACTTTGGGATTCAAGCATATTTTCAATTTTATAGCTATCATCGTCAATGACAATAGTAGCTTCTGTTGGATGAGTAAAAAGGTTGTGTTTCATACCCAATACTTCTTGATAAGCGCCCACTAAGAAAAAGCCTAGGAAATAGTCACGATTTTTAATGTCTACATCGTGTAAAAAGAGGGGGGTTTCCGTATTAAACCCTATCTCGCCATCGCTATCACACGTAATATCCCACAAAGAAGCGGAACGTGTCGGTACTTCATCCAAACGATCGAGTGGCATAACAGGAAAAGTCTGACCAATACCCCAAAAATCGGGTAAACTCTGAAAGAGTGAAAAGTTGACTAAGTAACGCTCTTGCACACGATCTTGAATGTCTAAAATCTCACTGAGTTTTTTATCAGCTACTAAACCAACCGCTTTTTTGATGATAAGATTGACCAAAATCTCCGTATTGGAACGATCTTGAAGGTCAATGTAACCCAAATCAAAGAGTGTCAATAAAGATTCCATATGGTCGATGCTATCGTGTAAAAATTCGAGTGCATTCTTACGGTTCATTGTGCCTAAAAGGTCGTACAGCTCTTGAACAAGGGGAGGGTTAACCTCTTTTGGTCGAAGCTTTAGATCGGTGTATTCTTGGGAGAAAAGCTCTAAAACTGGGGCAACCAATACGGCATGATGCGCCGCTACAAAACGACCGGATTCGATGAAGATGTCCGGTTCATGAACCCCTTTTTGCGTCGCAATATCTTTGAGCAGATACACAACGTCGTTAGCATATTCGCTTAAGGTATAGTTTTTATGAAGCGTTGTTTTGTGTTGGGAGTACTCAACCGCCAAACCACCACCCAAATTGATCGCACGAAGATGGGTTGCACCCATACGACAGAGTTCCGCGTAAATATTTCCCGCCTCGCGAAGTGCTTTTTTCAAAGGAGCAATGTCGGTGATTTGAGAGCCTATATGAAAGTGAATCATCGTAAACTTATCGAGCAGATCAGCATCACGAATCATATTAACCGCTTCAAGAAGCTCTGTGGAAGTCAAGCCAAATTTGGAATTAATACCACCACTCTTTGCCCAAATACCAATGCCTGAGCTATGAAGACGAATACGAAGACCAATGTTAGGTACACACCCAAAACGATCTTTGGCAATAGAAATGATACTCTCAAGCTCATTCAAGCCTTCAATCGTTAATGTAATGTCATGACCCATCTCTTCAGCAATAAAGCCCAAAGAGATCATCTCATTGTCTTTAAACCCATTGACCGTAATAGGCGAGTCTGGATTGTTGTAGGCCATCGCTAAAATAAGTTCCGCTTTACTACCAGCCTCGAGCCCATAGTGATACTTTTGTCCTAGTGAGACAAGATTTTTAACAAAATTAGGAAACTGATTGACCTTAAGAGGATAGACCGCGCTAAATTTTCCCTCATAATTAAACTCTCTTTTCGCATCAGCAAAACTTTTGTAAATCATACGGATCTGCTTCTGAATCAGATGAGGAAATCTTAAAAGAATAGGACCACGGATACCATCTTTTCGTATCTCTTGAATAATCTCTATTAAAGAAGGCTCGCAGCCTGTGTTAACTTTTACTTTACCATCTTCGATAAAAAAGTTATCGTTCCCCCATGTTTTAATGCCGTAGTCCAATGTCTTGCTCCTTAAAAATGCGCAATATTAATAGTTTTTTCTTCTTTACTCACAAGGTCTTTGATCCAAATAGTCTGCTTTGCAAGCTCATCTTCACCGATACATACACAAAATTTCACAAAGTTTTTATCCGCGATTTTAAGATGATTTTTAAGCGATTTTGCATTATAGTCGGTGAGAACTTTGTCTGTTTTTCGTTTGCGATCCACCAATTCAAAAACAACGTCTATCGCCTCATCACACAATGCACCGATATAATATCCCTCACGTTCGATTTCTGGCATTTTTACCAGTTCCATTAAACGCTCAATGCCCATTGCAAAACCAACAGCAGGTGTTGATTTTCCTTCCAGAAACTCAACCAGACGATCATAACGTCCACCACCAGCGATAGCACTTTGTGCACCAATGTCATTGCTCACAAATTCAAAGGCAGTTTTGGAGTAATAATCAAGTCCACGAACCAGTTTTGGATTGACCACATAAGCCACGTCAAATTGATCTAAGATACGTTTTAATGTTGTAAAATCATCTTTACATGTAACGCACAAATGCTCTGTTATCAGTGGTGCATCTGCAAGCAATGTTTGACAGTGTTCGTTTTTACAATCCAACACACGAATAGGGTTGGTAAGCTTTCGTCTTTCACAATCTTCGCATAACCCTTCACGTGTCTCTAAAAATTTGACCAGTGTTGTGCGATACTGTGGCATACAAGCAGGGCACCCCAATGAGTTAATTTCCAGGGTAAAACCAATGCCAAGTGCTTCAAACATTGCTTTAAGCATTAAAATAATCGTTGCATCTTCTCGAACATCGCCTTCGCCAAAACTCTCCGCGCCAAACTGATGAAATTGTCGTAGACGTCCTTTTTGAGGTCTCTCATAACGAAACATGGGGCCATGATAAAAGAAGCGTCTGTTGCCACCTGCTTTATCAAATTTTTGTTGAATAAAAGCTCTTACAATACCTGCAGTGCCTTCAGGGCGCAAACAGACATCATTTTCACCTTTGTCGATAAATTGATACATCTCTTTACCAACAATATCGCTGCTTTCACCTACACTGCGTTTAAAAAGCGCTGTTTCTTCTAAAATCGGCGTTTCCATAAACGAAAAACCATAATTTTGCGCAATACGAGTGCATGTCGCAATAATATATTGATAAATTTCACTTTGTGGGGATAGTGTATCTTTCATTCCACGTAATGCATTAATCATTTAAAAATTCCTCGATTTGTTTATAAATTGTTTCTATTTCGTGCGAAGCATCCACCTCTAAAACCTGAATTGGTAAGGTTTTAACAACGCGACGCATTATATCTTGAATCTGTAACAAATAGCTTACACCACGTTCCTCAATGGCATCATGAACTTTAGCACTTAGCCTCGTTTTTATCAGTGTTTCATTGGTTAAAAAAAGCACCATTTTTTCAGGATAATTCTCTTCAAGAGCTAAACGGTTCATTTGGAGTAAAAACTCACCATCAACCTCACAATGGTTGGCACATGCATAGGCAATTCCTGATAAAAAACCACGATCACTAATCACTAAACGCTCATTGCGTACAGGCTTCACAACAGTATCATAATGCAATGCGCGATCCGCTAAAAACAAAAAAAGTTCTGCATTAAAAGAGCCTTTCAGCGCTCCACCCAACAACATTTCTCGAAGTTTAATTCCTGTAGGTGTTCCACCGGGTTCTTTTGTCGCTAAAACATTATGATTTCTTTGAGCAAATAATGCCACTTGGGTGCTTTTCCCCGTCGTATCAATACCTTCAAAAATCACATACATGTAAATCTACTTTGTAAATAAGGTAAAACCATTGGCGGAACGAGATGAGAAACATCCCCTCCATGTTTTACAATGGATCGAACGACAGATGAGCTAATAAATGCATTTTTAAGACTTGGCATCAAATAAACCGTCTCAATTTCACTCCACAATGACGCATTCGCATAACCCATTTGGAGTTCAAATTCAAAATCACTCACCGCCCTAAGACCACGTATCATCACACGAATATTTTTCTCTTTGGAAAAACTCACCAACAGATTATCAAAAGGTTCAACTTCAACACCATCCATATCTTTAATGGCAGCTTGCACCATTTCAACACGGGTGTTTATGTCAAAAACAGGGTGTTTCTCTTCAGAGAGGGCTACTGCGACTAAGACTTTGTCAAAAAGCTTTTTAGCACGCTTGATGACATCCATGTGCCCATTGGTAATAGGATCAAATGTCCCTGGATAGATGGCTACTCTCATGCTCCCTCCCAACGTTGAAAAAGATTGTGTTCAATTTCTAAAAGATCAAACCATTTGCCAATGAGAAAATGCTCCATCTCTTCAAGACTTGAAGCCTTTGCATAATAACCAAGCACAGGAGGTGCAATATGTATGCCAAGCATCGAGAGTTTAAACATATTTTCTAATGCAATGGCCGAAAATGGCATCTCGCGAGGAGCGAGCAGAAGAGGGCGTTTTTCTTTGATCATCACAGAAGCCGTGCGTGTGAGAAGGTTGTCGGCAATACCATGAGTTATCTTGGCAAGTGTATTCATACTACAAGGAATAATCGCCATAGCATCACATTTAAAAGAGCCAGAAGCCGTCACAGCTCCAATATTTTCATCATCAAGTAAAACCGTATTGGATTCTTTAGCAAAAACCATTTTGGCATGCTCAGAGATAATAACATACTTTTCAATGTCAGAAGGAAGTGCTTTCAGAAAAGAGAGACCAAGTTCAACACCACTGGCACCACTAATGCCTACAATGATGCGCTTCATTCGAGAATTACCGCTTCTTTAGATGATACAATTTTTGCATTCAAAATTTTGCCTTGTTCTGTTTTAATCTTAACAACATCTCCAATATCAGCATCTTCTACAAGCGTCGCTGGAACTTCTATCACGAGTCCGCCATCTTTCAATAGGGCTCTTATACTATCTTTTTTTGAGAGAGTTTTCCTCACATCAAAATGATAATCTGCTATAACTTGTCCCTCTTTAATGCTAGTTTTTGTCATAGCATTTTGTGGTATTTCATTTAGAACGGCTCTTGAAGGAATGCCTTCTAAACTCATCCAAATGCTTTCGTAGTCATCGTTTGTGAGGATTTTACCGTTAAGCAAATTACGTTTTGCTTTAAATACAAGCATCTTAGCGTTCATTTCATAAGAAAAATAGAGTTTTTTTTCTCTGTTTCCTACTTTAAAAATTGCGACAAATGAACCACTGTTTTTTTTGAGTGTATTTTCAGGAATGTGCACGTCAACCAACTGATAACGTTTAAAATCCGCAGGCAGTGAAGATTTGGTCGAAATACGCGGTTTTTCATCAATAAGTACCGAAGGAGAAGCTTCTTGAAATTTTTTCAAAAAAGCATCTTCAATTGCGTCTACCTTTCCCATTAATGTACAATTACGTTTAAAAACAACGACGCCTTCACTGCTATCAATGACAGTCACATTACGATCTGTCAGAGCAGAAACAAGAACGTTGGAGTTAATCGAATACTGCATGCGATCTTTTGGGATTTGGACTAAAACAGAGTCATCTTTGCCTTGATAGCCAAAAAATGAAGCTTTAAGCTCATCGTGTTCAATACAATATGTTTTGTCAATATAAATTGGTTCGGATGAAAAAAGGGAAGATACAAAAAGAAGTAAAAATAAAATGGAGCGGGAAACGAGGTTCGAACTCGCGACCCCGACCTTGGCAAGGTCGTGCTCTACCACTGAGCTATTCCCGCAAAACGGACGGAATTCTACCAAAAAAAACCCTTTATGTCAATCTATTTGGACTACAATTGTAGCACAAATAGATTTTAAAGGGCTTAGAGAGCAATGTTATACCTTAAAAATAGTGATCTCTTTTTCTAGTTCTGCTGTTGAGAGATTGAGGTTCGTTGAGACACTCATTAAATTATCAGCAATCTTTTTATTCTCGTGAGCAAGACCGGTTGCTGCTTCCACTCCTTGCGTGAGATTATCAATCTCCTTGCTAATACTGAGCGCCTTTTCATAGGCTACATTAGTAATCTCTAAACTTTTTGAAGTCTTTTCTTTTGTTTCATTTGCCATAGATGAAATTTTAATGGCATCTTCATTGAGATGAACCACTTTTTGGCTATTTTCTTTGATATTTTCACTAGCACTTGATACACTTTGAACCACAACACTAATGGTGACATCAATTTCAGAAAGTGATTTTTGGGTACGCTCTGCAAGCTTTCTCACTTCATCTGCCACGACAGCAAAACCACGTCCATGTTCACCTGCACGGGCTGCTTCTATAGCTGCGTTCAGTGCTAAAAGGTTCGTTTGATCGGCAATATCTTTGATCATATCAAGTACAGAACGAATCTGGGTTGTCTGCTCTGCCAAATCATGCATCTGAGAGGAAATATGTTGTTCATCTTGACTAACACTATTAATGCTTTCGACGATTTGATCCAATGTTTTAATCATTTCATCGAGCATGACATAATCTTCCTTCATATACGTTGCTGATGTCTCAGAAATATCTCGTGATTCTTGTAATTCACGATTAATTTTAGAGGTAAGTTTTTTAACATTTTCCACAATACGATCTTGATCTTCAGCAAGATTATTAATTTTTTGAGAAGAATTTTGCACATTTTTATTGATTTCAGAGTTGGTTGTCATCGTTAGTTTAGCTTTGATCAAGGCTTGCTGAAGCGTTGAAAGGAGTGTATTAAGATTTTCACTAATATGCCCAATTTCATCATGGTTAAGGACTTCCAAAGGACGGTTCAATGCCAAATCTTGCGTGATGTCAGAGAGATGATCTCCAATACGCCCAATTCGCTTGACAATATAACGGCTAATAGATAGAAGAAGGCTAGAGGTAATCGCTAAAATCGCTAATGAAATAGCAATGACTAAATAAAGATTTTGTTTAAGCTTAGTACTAATTTCAACACTAATATCTTTCACTCTTTGATTGGTAAATTTTGAGATATTATCAAAACGCTGTGATATATATTTACAGTCAGCCTCAATTTCAACCGCCATATCGCCTATATCTTCACGATTATCTTTGACATACAATGCATAGATACGTTGATATTGTGGTGCTATTTTTTGACTATAACGATCATAGGCTTCGTTAAGGTTCTGTTTTAGGGTAGGATCGGAATAAAAATCACTTTTAAGCGCTTTATCAAAAAACTCTTTCATGTTTTTTTCAATCATCGGAATATGATCTTTTGCCTGACCAGTAGGAAGAAATTCACTGGTCACATGAATAAGATCATTGAGAACCATTTCAAAAGTGCTACGTGCTGCTGTAATTTCACTATCGGGAACTACATTTTTTTCATAAATCGTTTCTAAAGAGTTTTTACCAATAACACTAGAGTTAATGCTCACATAAGCAAGAATAATCAAACCAAGAACGGTAACAAACGAGATAAAAAGAAGCTTTGTCGAGATTCTAATTTCAGTAAACATCACATACCTTTATTTGGAGCATTTCCTTATTTTCATAGCTGCATGATAGCCAAAAAATATTTAAAAGGTCAAGTTTTTTAAACTATTTTTATAAATAAAAAATATTAAAACTAAATAATCAGAATAACAAAAGTTTGATCTCTTCTCCCGCTTCTACTTGTGTTGTTGTCTCATCACTGATCCAAAGCGCATTACTGTTTACAAGGGGTTTAACCATGCCGGAACCGTATCTATTACCATCAAATGCATAAAAAGCTCCCTCATCGTATGTGCCCAAGACAAGGTTTATACGACCTGATTTAACTTTAAAAGGCTCACTGTTTTGTGCATAGATCACTTCAAAATTAAACTTTTTTTGACCTTGGAATTTTTTGAGTACAGGAATAAGAAACAAAAAAGCATTGACATAGGCAGCCAAGGGATTTCCTGGCATAGAAGCGACAATCGTTTCTCCCATCTTGCCCATCATTGTCGGTTTTCCTGGTTTGATGTTAATACCATGAAAGGAAGCTTTAAAACCATTTATGAGCAGTGCCCGTTCCACAAAATCCGCTTCGCCCATACTGACGCCGCCACTGGTCACTAAAACATCATACTGTTTCATTTGTGCAAAATAGGCGGTTGCGGCTTCTAAATTATCGGGGATAACACCGCAATACTGCGCGGCGAAACCATGTTCGCGCAAAAGTGCCATCAAAGAGAGCGCATTGATGTCGTAAATTTCATCTTCACTTGCGGTTTCCCAAGGAGATTTGAGCTCATCACCTGTCGAAAAAACAGCGATAGCAAGCTTTTTATAGACTTCAACCATACTAATACCCTGTGAGGCAAGCAAAGCAATATCACGTGAGCTTAAGCACGTTCCTTCGCTGAGTAAAAGAGCCCCAACGCGTTCTTCTTCGCCTTTGAGACGAAGAGCATTGCCTTTTTTCACATTGGGCGAGAGAATAATTTTATGTTCATCGTATAAAAGACAATCCTCAAACGGGATGATGGTATCGGCATCATCAGGGACTTTGGCTCCTGTCATGATTTTATAGCACTCATTTTCGCCTAAACTTGGTTCAACCACATTGCCCGCTAAAATCGTTGTTTTAATCAAGAGTTCGCTGAGCCCTTCTTGGTATTTAAAAGCAAACCCATCCAAGGCTGCATTGTTGTAAGAAGGGAGATTTTTTTTACATGTAATATCTTTGGCAAGTGTTCGCCCAAGAGCTTCAAAGACGCTAACCCATACACAATAAGGTTTGGTCGATACGAGATCTTGACTTAGCGCGACTGCCTCATCAAAACTAACCACTTGCCCTTTATTCATTGCTTACTCCTCAAGTCTTTCAATATGCGCACCTAAGTGTGAGAATTTACCTTCAAGATCTTCATAACCACGATCAAGGTGATAGATTCGGTGAATTTTGGTTGTTCCCTCTGCCACAAGTGCCGCTAAAATAAGCGCTGAACTTGCGCGAAGATCGGTTGCCATAACATCGGCAGCATTCAGTTTAGCTTTTCCCTCAACGGTGGCACTATGACCTTTAAGCTTAATGTTTGCCCCCATACGCGACAGTTCACTCACGTGCATAAAACGGTTTTCAAACAGGCGCTCATCAATAATACTCGTGCCTTTTGCTTGCGTACACAGTGCCATGAATTGCGCTTGAAGATCCGTTGGAAAACCTGGATACTCGGTTGTTTCAATGTCAGAAGGTAGAATTTTTTCACACGGATGAATGGTGAGAGTATCGTCTTTTTCATCGACCTTAAAACCCATCTGCTGAAGCTTCAAAATAACCGCATCCAAATGTCTAGGATTAACTTTTTTCAATGTGATTTTTGAGTTTGTAATAGCACCTGCGCACAAATAAGTACCAGCTTCAATACGATCAGGAATGACACGAAAATCTTGAATATCTAAGAGCTTTCCACCACTACCTTGGATGATCAATTTTGAAGTTCCAATACCTTCAATACTCACACCAGATTCAGCTAAAACTTCGCACAATTGCACCACTTCTGGCTCTTTGGCAACATTAACCAGTGTCGTTACGCCATGCGCAAGTGCTGCTGCCATGATGATATTTTCACTACCTGTCACTGTCACTTTATCAAAACTGATTGTTGTCCCTTTAAGCCCTTTAGGTGCTTTGGCCAAAACATACCCTTGTTTGATTTCAATGACAGCACCCATTTTTTCTAACGCTTTTAAGTGCAGATCAATCGGGCGCTGACCAATAGCACATCCACCCGGAAGGGAGACTTCACAGTGACCAAAACGCGCTAAGAGTGGCCCTAGTGTTAAGATAGAAGCACGCATTTTACGTACAATGTCATAATTGGCACAGGCGGAATTAACCGTTGAAGCATCCACTTCAACAATATTTTTTTCTTTACATGTAAAGGTTGCACCTAAATTTGTAAGCAGTTGCAACAGTGTTTTCACATCGGCAACTTGAGGCATATTTGAAATTGTAATAGGTCGTTTTGAGAGGAGTGTTAACGCTAAAAGGGGAAGCGCGGCATTTTTTGCCCCAGAAATTGAGACAGAACCACTTAATTTTTGTTTCCCTTTGATCGCCAAATAATACATCATTCATTGTTTCCTTTTAAAAGATTCAGTTATTGTAGTTAAAAAATGATTAAAATTCCTATGAATTTGGGTAGAATTTGAATTACTATGATTGTGAGGAATTCGGATGCTTTTAGAACAGTTTTTGCATGAAACACGCTATCAATCTATTGCTCATCTCTATTTTGACGAAGTAAAATTAACCATTTTGGATCGCGTTAAAAAAGAACATACCTCTTTTCAATCGTTTGATCTGACCAAAGAGATCAAATTTGCCCCTGTTGCTGACATACTTTTCATTGAAATAGGCGATGGAAATAAAGACAAACTCAAACTCCTTGTCAGCCTTTTTGCCAAACGTAAACCAATTATTGCCTATCTTTTTGCCGATGATGTGGAGAATAGACTCCTACTCAAATTTGCATTGCATTTTGGGATTACCGATGTTTTACCGCTTAAAAATGAAGAAAATCTCCTCTTTTCAATCTTTTCCAAAAGTCCCAATAAACTCGACGACAAACTTTTCACGTTTCAAAAAATTGAACTTGAGAAAAAAATTGAACATTTTTTCCCTTTTTTAGTATTTCAAGGCGAAACCCTAACGTATGCGAATGCCAAAGCAAAAATGCTTTATGAAACCAATGATCTGATGGCACTTCAAACAAAACTGAACCGTGACGAGGAGTTATGTGAAGCCCTGAAAGAAGATGGAGATGCACAAGGAAGTATTGTCATTGAAACAGCTTCTGCTGCAAAAGAGATCTATCTTTGTGTCATCAAATCTTTTCCACAAAGTAGCGAAAAAATTGTCACCCTCATCAATTATGAGCCTGAAAATGAGCCTAAAAACTGCTCTTCTATCATGAATCGTTTTGATTTTGTCGATAAACTCAAAGATCGTCTTGCACAACAAAGTGTTACACAAACGCCTATTTCTCTTATTTTTATTAATATTTCCAATCTGGATAAACTGAGCAAAACATTTACCAGCACAACACTCTATGATGCGTTCAAAAATTTGATGCTTCAACTCTTTAAACTCAAAGAAGAGGGGCAAGAACTTATCCAATGGAGTCCTAATCTTTATATTTTAATGGGTGAAAAAGAGACTTTTGAACACGCTTGCGATCAAACACGGTATATTCAACAAGAGCTTATTTCAGCGACTGCCAATGAAAAAATAACACCGATTATCCTCTCCTCAGCCTTCCAGATCGAAATGGATGATCTTAACGAAGTCATTGATTACATTGAAAAAATCAATACCAAAAATCTCTTGCCACATGATATTGAAAAAATAAAATATTATGAGCTTGATTACCTTGATAATGTTATTGAAGAACAAGAGCAAATTTCTTATTTGATGCACAACTGTGTTAATAATAAAATTCCTATCAAACTGCTCAATATCTACAAAGGTTTGTGCATTAACACCAATTCAGCCATCATAAAAATAGCCCAAGACAGCTACCAAATGAGCTGCGAAAACCTTCAAGGCTACGCAATGCAACTCGAAGGAGAAACCGTCCTTCAAGCGCCCAATTTTCCAAAAGACATCAAAGCTGAAATCTCTTTGGTTGATATTAAACGCTCACTGGTCATCATTAAAAATCTCAAGTTTTTAGCCTCAAGCGCCAACAACAGGCAACATACGCGTGTTCAGACTAACGTACGAACACCTGTTCTCATCAAATACGCCCATCGCTCTTCCGCGCAAGGCGAGATTATCGACATCTCCGTTAATTCTATCGCGATGAAAGTCACCAAATCTTTCCGCGAAGAAGAGATGATGAGTCAATATGTACGACTCAATTTTTCACTCCCATGCGAAGAGGGTGAAAATGGATATGTCATCATGGATATTGAGGCAAAAGTAACCTATATAGGGCACACCGATGAATATACAAAAATTGTTGTCTCTCTCGAAAACCTGCCAAAACCTTATGATGACTATTTGCTTCGTTACATGTACACGCGTCAAAAAGAGCTTATTTCAGAGATCAGAAGAGCAACCAAAGCGTATAACTAGGCTTTACATGTAAAGATTTTTAAACATAGGAAAAACATGAAAATTATGATTATTGGAAATGGTTTTGATTTAAATTTAGGACTAAAAACCAGTTACTCAGATTTTATTTCAAGTGATTTTTTTAAATCTTTAGTAGCAGAGAATAATTCATTAGCAGTCTATTTAGCGAAACAAAATGAACTCAATAACTGGGTTGATATTGAACAAGAAATAACAAAATATTCTACGCAAGTTCAAGCTCAAGATACAGAAGTTGAAAATGACTTTGAAGCATTAAAAACTGCGTTAATGGCTTATTTGAAGGAAGCTCAAGAAGGAGAAATAAACCACGAATCTAAAGCATTTCAAATGATGAGAAATGAAATTGCAACAACAGATAAAATATATAATTTTAACTATACTAATTCTATTTTTAGAGTTGCAGAGATGCTAAAGATCGATATAGCAGTAAAAAGAAAACATTTTTATATTCACGGATCAATTGAAAACAAAGATATTATTTTTGGTGTTGAAGATACTGCAAAAGTCCATAAAAAGCATAAATTTTTCAAAAAATCTCATAACGAGAACTTTGGCAAATCAGACATTATGAACTTCCTTAATATGAATAACGATTTAGTTGTATTTGGACATTCTTTTGGAATAACAGATAGCTCCTATTTTGCAGATTATATTCATGAACTATCTATCATAAAAAATAAAGAAAATCCTGAATTGAAATTTTTTCATTATGGAAAACAAGGTTATAAAGAGCTTATGGCAATGCTTGATGAATATACTTTTGATAACGTATCAAAATTTAAAACTTATATCAACCTTATTACATGTGATTCATCAAAAAACAATTGACCTTTTTTCAAAGATGGTTAATGATACTCGCATTATATGCCGCTCCAAAGCCATTGTCGATGTTGACAACACTCACACCGCTCGCACAGCTATTAAGCATGGAAAGAAGTGCAGCCACACCTCCAAAGCTGGCACCGTAACCTACGCTGGTAGGAACAGCGATGACGGGTTTATCAACTAAGCCACCAATGACACTCGCAAGTGCACCTTCCATTCCAGCGATGACAATAACCACTTTAGCATTTTGGATATCATCTAGGTGAGCAAACAAACGGTGAATCCCCGCCACGCCGACATCAACAATTTTTTTGACATGGTTGCCTAAAATACGTGCTGTCTCGTAGGCTTCTTCCACCACATAAAGATCCGATGTTCCAGCAGCTATGATGGCGATGTAACTCTCTGGTGGCGTCATGATTTCTCGCTCAATGGTGATGGTTCGACCCATCACATTGTACTTTGCCTCAGGGGCAATGCCAAGAACGGCTTCATAGGCTTTTTCATTGGTGCGTGTAATGAGAATGTTATTGTCACGATCAAGAAGTTTTTGCGTAATTTGAGCAATCTGCTCGGGTGTTTTACTCTCACCATAGATGACTTCAGGATACCCCAAACGAATGCCACGGTGATGATCTATTTTTGCAAAATCCAACTCTTCAAACGGTTCTGCTTTGATCTTTTTGAGTGCATCTTTAATGCTCACATCACCCTTTTTAACCGCTTCTAAAAGCTTTTCTATTCCTTGTCCACACATATCATACCTTTTCCAAAATGGTTAATGACTCTGCAATCGAACCATGTCGATAGCCTTCAAGATCTAACGTTACATGTAAAAATCCAAGCGATTTAAGGTGCTCCGTTACATCGTTTAAATGGTGATCATTCAAAAGGCGAAGAGCCTCATTTTGAGGCATTTCGATACGTGCCAAGCCATCTTCGTAGCGAACACGCATTTGGGGATACCCTTGTGCAATCATATACGCTTCTGCACGACCTACCATCGTGAGTGCTCCTTCAACAATAGGCTTATCATACGCAAACCGAGTCAATAAACACGCATAAGATGGCTTGTCCCATGTACTCAGCCCAAGTTCTTGTGAAAGAGAGCGAATCTCTTTTTTACTCAATCCTGCATCCAAAAGAGGTGTTTTAATACCAAGTTCTCCAAGAGCAACACGTCCGGGGCGATACTCTAAGGTATCATCCACGTTACTACCCTCTGCGATGGCACTAAAATCATGTTCTGTTGCAAAAGAACTTAAAGAAGAGAATAGGGCATGTTTACAAAGATAACATCTGTTTTCAGGATTATGGCGAATGGCATCAATCCAAGGCTTTTCTATCACCAAATGCGAAACGCCAATTTCCTTGGCAACTCGTCTGGCATCATTAATTTCCCATGCGGCAATATACGGAGTCGAAACGGTGATAGCCAAAGCATTAGATCCTAAAATATCATATGCAGTTTTAAGTAAAAAGCTACTATCAACACCCCCAGAAAATGCCACAATAAGACGTTCATAGGAAGCAATAATCTCTTTCAAATGTTCATATTTTTGAGTCATCTTGTCTCTCTTTCATTGCAACGGTTACGCTCTCATAAATCTTCAAAATTGGTACATTATGGTTGAGAGCAGCTTGTTTACACTCTTCATATTCTGCTTTGTATTTGAGCATTTTTTCATGCGCAAAGACACATTTCACGCTTATCTCACCATACGGTGTTAGAACTCGTTGCATCTCACGCTCTAACATGACTTTTTGAACAAGCGAACGTCTAAGCCCGATAGAAGAGGTCTCGGCAAAAATAATCTCCATCGCTTCCGCCTCTTTTTCTTGTCCAACCAAAACGCTCAGTTTCACACCCAAACGATTTTTCTTAGTTGTAATAGCGGTTGTATAAACATCTTTAGCACCCGCTTCAAAAAGTTTCTCTTGTACATATGAGAGTATTTCAGGGCTCATGTCATCAATGTTGGTCTCTAACACAACCTCTTCAGAAAAAGCGACTTTTTCCTCGACTTCACCTAAAAAAACACGCAACACATTGGGAATATCAAACTCTTTATGCCCGATGCCATACCCAATTTTTTCAATCGTCAAAGAGGGCATTTTTTCATACATATCCACATTGGCTTTGATGATCGCTGCACCCGTAGGCGTCGTTGTTTCAAATGGCACACGACCCAACGTTACAGGTACATTGTGTAAAATCTCAAGCGTTGCGGGAGCAGGTACTGGAAGAGTGCCATGCGCGCACTGCACAAACCCACCGCCTAGCTCAATTTTTGAAGCCATAATCTTCTTTACATGTAAAGCTTCCAAACAGATTGCAGCACCCACAATATCGACGATGGAATCAACGGCACCCACTTCATGAAAGCCTACATTTTGTGGCTCTTTTCCATGAATTTTTCCCTCAGCCAAAGCTACCATCCAAAACATCTTCAGACTTCGTTCTTTAATGCTTGGAGAAAGCGTACTGTTGTTAATGATCGCTTCAATACTTTTAAACGTTCGATGTTCATGATGATGTGGGCTGACATGCCATTGAGGTGTGAGTTTGACGGTTACTTTTGTCCCGCTAATGCCCATTTTACTAGCTTTTTGAATCACCAATTCAAAAGCAGAATCCAAAGAAAGTTTTGAGAGTTCTTGTCTGAGATAGGCTTCTTCCACACCCACATCAAGAAGTGCACCAAGATTCATATCGCCGCTGATACCGCTAAAGCAGTCATAGTACAAAACTCTCATCATCAATCCTTATTGAGTGACCAATTTTGGAACGGTAATTGAACCAAAAGGAAGCACGATAATACTTGCATTTTCACCTTTTTCTTTAATGGCGTCAGCAAGAGCCACATGCAAATCATGGTATGGTTTTAAATGTACTGCTTTCATCTCTTCATCGCTCAGTTCGCTTACCGCCCAACTTTGCGCCCAAAGGTTAATTTCTGCCATTTTAGCCGCTTTGTGGTAACCCAGCTTATAGCCACATTTGATTTTATCCAACACCGCTTGAGCAGAGTGAGCAGAGCTCATCAATTTAAAAAATCCTTCTTCACCAATACCAGTACGGCATTTTGCCACCATAATGAGAATACCTTTATCTTTAAGCGCTAATTTTCCATTGTCAAGTGCTTTTTGAGACTGATAAAGGTCAATGTCCATAGGATAGGGGGCTACAGAGATAACAATGTCCGCTTTTTGAGGAATATTGACACAAAAAACTTCATCCGCTTTATCAATAGCCGCATAGAATGAATCGCTAAGATCGCCCGCAGTAACCGCGCAAATGTCATGATCACTATCCAAAACAGTCATAATGGCAAAGACATCAATATGTTGAAGTACACCCATTGCATCCATCATATCTTCATGTACAGGATTGCCTTTTAGACTGAGTGCTTGCGCATTGGGATGTAGGGCTAAGAGATGGTTTTGTTGAATTGTATCGTACGCCGCAACACCCGGTAAAAACGCTTTTCGTCCACCCGTATAGCCTGCAAAATAATGTGGTTCAACCGAGCCAATCGCACATACTTTTTTAGCTTCCGCAACGATTTTATTGAGATACATCTCTGTGCCGTTGGTAGATTTACCAAGATAAATCATTGCATCATTGCGTGAATCATGGCTCCAGAGACGATCTTTTGCCTTTAAATCTTCATAAATCTCTTTACCCAAGATAAAATGCCACTCTTCCTCACTTGGCGCTCTATGACACCCCGTTGCAACGATAAAATAAATATCTTTATCTTTAATTTTGGGATAAATGCGCGCTAAAACTTTACGCGTTGGAGTAGGGCGTGTACCATCATTGACAATAAAAACGATACGTTCTTTTGTATCACAAAAATGATCAAAACTCTCCTTACCAAGAGGATGGGCTAATGCTTCATCAATCGCTTTATTGTAATCAATTTTGGGAACACTATTTGGATTATACACACCCACTAACTGTTTATCGTTAATATCCAACTCAAATTTTTCGTCTTTTCCGTAGCCAACACTAACTTTCATACATTATCCTTTATCACCGTTTATATATTTTAAAACTTGTTACATTAAATCAACAACACACATTATTTCGAACAATTAAAACAATATAATCTTTTATTTGTGATATTTTATCACCGATAAAACAAAAAAGTAAAAATTTTATCAAAAAAAAATCAGAGACAGAAATTCCAAATAGATTTTGATAAAATTTTAATAGTCAAAGAACACGAGAGAGCCTAGCGGCTCTCATCTTCATAATGAAGGTCCTATGAGAACACTTCGTATTGTGCACGACCCATTTTGTAAAGATCAGCACCAAATGTATCGTTAATAACTGTTAATGGGAAATCAACCACTTCAAGTCTTCTAATAGCTTCTGGTCCCAATTCTGGATATGCAATGACTTCAGCTTTTTTAATTTGACGAGCAAGAAGTGCGCCCGCACCACCTGTTGCACCAAAATAAATAGCTTTAGATTTTACACAGGCATCTAAAACTTCTTGACTACGTTTACCTTTGCCGATCATGCCTTTAAGACCTTGCTCATTAATGAGTTTTGGTGAGTATGAGTCCATTCTGTATGATGTTGTAGGACCTGCACTACCGATTGGATCACCTGGTTTTGGAGGAGTTGGTCCAACAAAATAGATTACCGCGCCTTTCATATCGAAAGGAAGTGCTTGTCCTGCATCTAAAAGATCAACTAATTTTTTGTGTGCTGCATCACGTGCTGTATAGACAACACCTGTTAAATAAACAATATCGCCCGCTTTAAGTTGTACTACATCTGCTTCACTCAGTGGTGCTGTTAAATGATAAGTTTTGCTCATAATTTTCTCCTTATAGCTTGATATGCATGTGACGTGAACTGTGGCATTGAACGTTAACGCTCACTGGCAAGCTCGCAATATGGCATGGGTTTTTCTCGATATGAACGCCAAGAACTGTATTTGTTCCACCCATTCCCATAGCACCAATACCTAAGTTATTAAGAAGAACCATCAACTCTTCTTCCATTGATTCCAAAACTGGATCGGGGTTTTTGCTTCCAAGTTCTCTAAAGAGGGCATGTTTAGAAGAGATAACCGCTTTTTCAAACGTTCCGCCAATACCAACACCAACAGTAAGTGGAGGACAAGGATTTGGACCTGCATCTGAAATGACTTGTTTAACGTATTCAACAATACCTTTTCGGCCTTTTGCAGGAGCAAAGACAGTTGCGCGAGAAACGTTTTCAGAACCGCCACCTTTTGCAGCATATTCAATGTCCAATACATCACCTTCAACAAGATCAAAGTGAATGACCGCTGGAAGGTTGTAACCAATTTCATCTTTCAAGTTTGCACGTGTATCCCAATGACAGGTAGATGCTCTTAAGTAACCCTCTTTATAGCCTTGTTCTGTTCCCTCGTTGATCGCTTTTTTCAAACTACCACCAACAACCTTAACATCTTCGCCGACTTTGACAAAAAAGACTGCTAAGCCTGTATCTTGGCAAAGGGGTCTTGCTTCATTGGCTGCGATGTCCGCATTGTCCAAAATTTGTTTAAGAACTTGTTTACATACTTCACTTTTTTCAGTTTTGTATGCATCTTCCAATGCTTTGTAAGCATCTTTTGGCAAGTTGGTTGCACTATAAAGGATCATGTCCTTTACACTTTTGACGATCTCTTCGTACTTAATTTCTCTCATTTTTCATCTCCGAAAAAGTTAGTTTTGGTCACACACATAGTACTAAGCGTAGAGGTGCAGTGTTCAAGTTTACATTTAAAAGGAGGGCACCTCTACAGATCTTTACATGTAAAGATCTGTAAAAGTGTACATCCCACAAAGGGGATGTACCTTATAACATTATACAAAAATGAACACGCCTAGAAGTAAAACGGCAAAATAGATTACTGCAAAAAGTGCTCCTAATGCCCACCAACGTGCTTGAGAAATATAACCAGCACCATACCAAATTGGAGATGGTCCTGTACCATATGGAGTGATAATACCCATGATACCAAGGCTACCTGCAAGTAAGATCATAAATGATGGTAATTGTTCAGGTGCAATAAATTTAACAGCGATCAATGCAAAAACAGGAACCAACGCTGAAACGTGCGCTGTTACGCTTGCAAAGAAGTAGTGTAATAAGAAGAATACAATAATCATGGCAATCATCAACGAAATAGGAGGAAGCCCTGTTAGAGAAGATTCTGCTAAGGTACCAACCCATTTTAGGATACCAACTTTTGCCAAACCACCGGCAAGTGCAACAAGAGTGGAGAACCATACTAAAACGTTCCAAGCACCTTTGTTACCAATAATATCGTCCCAAGAGATTACATTACAAAGAACCATTAAACCAACAATAGAAATCGCTGCAGTTGTAGCATCAATACTTAATTCTTTACCGAAAATCCAAAGAACAAGAGCAAGAACCGCAAATAACAACATCATAATCTCTTTAAAAGAGATTGATCCCATTTTTTTAAGTTCATTAGCAGCCCAAATTGGAGCTTCTGGAGATTTTTTTTGTGTTGGTGGATATACAAGATATGTCAATAATGGAGTTAACAAGAAAAGTGGTAACATCAATGGAATCATAATTTTTGCCCATGCGCCCCACTCAATAGTTACTTTAGCACTTTTTGCAATAAGGTCAATTGCTAAAAGGTTTGGAGCAAGTGCTGTTAGGAACATTGAACTTGTCACACATGTTGTTGCCATTGCTACCCAAGTAATATATGCTCCGAGTTTTCTTGGCTCATTTTCGGGAGTAGAGTTAAAGATTTGTGGGATGTTGATCGCGATAGGGAAAATCGTACCACCACTTCTTGCGGTATTTGATGGCATAAATGGAGCAAGAAGGAGGTCAGCAAATGCCACAGCATAGCCAAGACCGAGTGAACTTTTACCCATAAATTTAACCATGACAAGAGAAATTCTTTTACCAAGACCTGTTCTTTGGTAGCCTGCAGCAAACATAAACGCAGCAAAGATTAACCAAATAATAGAGTTGGAAAAACCAGAAAGTGCCCACTTAATACCCTCAGCAGGTTTTGGATCAATAATGCCCATTAAGGCAACTAAACACACACCAATCCAACCAACAAGCGCAGCAGGGACTGGTTCAAGAACTAGACCTACAACAACTCCTAGAAAAATTGCTAAAAAGTGCCATGCATTAGCACTCAATCCCTCAGGAGCAGGGATAAACCACACAACTAACACTACCAATACTGGAATCAGCATGGATATTGCTTTTTTCGACATCGCGAAACCTCCATCAATAAATTTTACTCAACATCTCATAATTAAGACTGATGTAATTATATGGCGATAAAAGAGATATAAATGAGACTTTTTTGATAGAATTACAAAAAAACAAGGCATTAAACTTATGAAATACTTAAAAATTATGATCATATTGTTTTTTTACAGCTCTTTTTTATATAGTGACGAAATTTTATTAATTCATTCCTATAATAAAGGACTCAAATGGAGTGATGGAATCTCACGTGGTATTGAAGATATTATGCTAAAACATCCACAATATGAACTCACGACGGAATATATGGATAGTAAAAAAATAGAATCAGAAAACTATTTTGATGAATTACTTGATCTTTATAGAAAAAAATTCCGTAATCGTCAATATAATGCCATCATCGTTGCGGATAACTATGCCTATGATTTTGTTTTAAAATACCACCATGAGCTTTTCCCCAACACTCCCGTTATTTTTTGCGGCGTGGAGAACTTTAATCCTAAAGAGTTAGACACCTATCTTAAAAAATACGTAACGGGCGTTATTGAATAGACATCTTGCAAAACTCAAATAAAAGGCACTAAAAATGCTTGGCAAGAGGCATGAAAAAATATGAACAAATGCAAAAGCATAAACCCAAAGATTTTAAGCGCCATATTGGCGTTAATGAAGAGACATTTAACGCAATGATAGAGGTGTTTAGGCAATACGATGAGAATCGTAAAAAAGGATTAGGTGTAGGAGGGAGGAGATCTCTTTCACCAGAAAATAAAGTACTTTTGATGCTTGGCTATTATCGTGAGTATCGCACCCTTGAACATATTGGATTTGATTATGGTGTGAGTGAATCAACGGCTTCAAGGATTGTATGTGAAGTAGAAGAAGTGTTGATTAAGTCTGGTAGATTTTCATTGCCAAGCAAGAGAGAACTCTATAAAAGTGATGTTGCCCTCTCTTTTGTTGTCATTGATGCGACAGAAACGCCTTGTCAAAGACCCAAAAAAAGCAAAGAGAGTACTACTCAGGTAAGCAAAAGCGTCATACCCTTAAAGGACAGATTGTGATTGATAAAGAGGAGAGGATTATGTGTGTGCATACCGCTAAAGGTACGACACATGATTTTAGACTGTTTCAAGAATCTAATCTCCCCTTGATGCCCAAGACCTGTGTTTATGTTGATTTGGGATATCTGGGTATTGCCAAAGAACATAGCCATTGTCAAATTCCCCATAAAGCCTCCAAACTTCATCCTTTGAGTGAGGAGCAAAAAGAGGAAAACAGACAAAAAGCAAGTGCTAGAATATGTGTTGAACATGTGAATGCTAAAATCAAAACATTTCAGATACTCACCCAAAAATACAGAAACAGAAGAAAACGATTCAATCTACGCTTTAATTTGATATGTGGATTAATCAACTTTGACCGTGGTTTTGCTGTGGAATACAAATGAGTTTTGCAAGATGTCTAATATAAAGATATACGTGCAAACCTAGAACTGATCTATCAACTCTTTCCTGCAACAAAGATGGTCTATATTATCAGTGATGATGCTTATTCTTCTCTCGCCATTAAAGAGCAGATTATTGATGAATCCAATAATTTTCAAGATAAATTCCGTGTCGTTTTTGACAACAAAATTGATTTTAATAAAATTGACGAAAAAATTGACAAACTTCCCAAACACAGCGTTATTCTTTTTACCAGCTTTTACCGTGATATGAATGGGGTATATATACCTTATCACCGACTCAGATCTTTTTTCCAACGCTCAAAATTTCCTGTTTTTGCACTCAATCATATTCACTTAGGTGAAGGTATCATTGGTGGGTATATGATCAATCCTTATGATCAAGGAGCACTAGCTGCTAAAAAAGCATTTGAGCTTATTAATGGTAAAAAAATTGCTTCCGTTCCTATTGAAACACCTTCAAGCAGTTATTTTTTTGATAATAATATTTTACGTAAATACGGTATACCCCTTACCGATGTTCCAAGTCCTGCTGAAGTCATTAATGGTGTTGAAAGCTTTTATGAAAAACACCGTAGGTTTGTTGAAAATGCTTTTGCCCTTATGCCATTGCTCCTTTTACTCACCACTATTTTGGTTTTAAATATTATTAAACGAATTTCATTGGAAAAAGAGCTCTTGCGTCAAGGAAAACTGGATTATGTCCTTCTAAACAACATCCAAAGTGCCATTTTTTGGAAAGCGAATGATGGTAAGATTTTGGGATGTAATGATCTTCTTTGCGAAATCATTGAACGTGACAAAATTGACATCATTGGTAAAAATGTTCAAGAAATCATGCCTGGTTTTTGTGATAAAATTCAAGAAGTTCCCCTTGATTGCCCCACCAGTGCTGAGATTGTTATGAAAATGCCGTTTAAAGATAAAATTATTTTTTCGGTTCGAAGGACCTACTATACCGATGAAAATAACCAAGAAGCAGGCGTTGTTACCATTTTAACCGATGTTACAGAAAAAAGGCGAATCGAGACAGAGCGAAAACGCCATGAACAATTTGTTATCCAACGCTCCAAACAATCCG
This sequence comes from Sulfurospirillum diekertiae, assembly GCF_002309535.1. GTDB lineage: Bacteria > Campylobacterota > Campylobacteria > Campylobacterales > Sulfurospirillaceae > Sulfurospirillum > Sulfurospirillum diekertiae. Next base: position 1,574,669 of record NZ_CP023275.1, read on the forward strand.
AAGTAGGCGAGATGATCGCCAGTATTGCCCATCAGTGGAAAACACCCTTAGTCGAAATCTCTGCTATTGCGCAAGAACTCATTTATAAACGCCGTAAAAAAGTTCTTGGGGAAGAAGATACTCAAAAAGTTGTCGATGATATTATGACGCAAGTAAAATATATGTCCAACACGATTGATGATTTTAGACAATTCATTAAGCCTTCATCCACGCAGACAGCCTTTGATGTACGAGAAGCTATCGATACGCTTTTAAGTGTTGTCAATCATAATGTAAAGTACAATTACATTACGATCAATATTATCCAACCCTCCAAAGAGTCACTCTTAGCTTTTGGGTATCCTAATGAATTTAAACAGTGTGTTTTAAACATCATTAATAATGCAAAAGATAGTATTGTGAAAAAGAGAGAGAGTAAGAATACAGATGGTATCATTGAAATTGAATTAAGCAGTGATGATACGCATATCTATCTCTCTATCAGCGATGATGGTTGTGGGATTGAAAAAAGTAAACTTGAATCTATTTTTGACCCCTTTATGAGTACTAAAGAACATGGAGATGGATTTGGGCTTTATATGGCACGTTTGATTATTGAAGATAAAATGGGTGGAAAAATTATTGCTAAACAAAAAGAGAATGGTGCACAAATTTGCATTACCATTAAAAAAGCCAAGGGAGCTGCATGAAAATATTGATACTTGAAGATAATGAACGACTCGGTAACCTTATGGTTGAAGCACTTGAGCAGAAAAAGTACCGTATTGACCTTTTTAAAGATGGAAAAGTAGCGTTAAAAGCCATTGATAATGGCTATGACTGTTTTATTTTAGATATCAATGTCCCGGGTATTGATGGTCTGAGTCTGCTAAAAGAGATCCGCGTTATGGATGCTTCGACACCCGCTATTATCATCAGTGCCAATGTTGAATTGGATACGATTCAAGAGGCCTACAGTAAAGGGTGCGATGAATACCTCAAAAAACCTTTTTACATGTATGAATTAGAAACCAAAATCGAAAAACTTTGCAAACCAAAAATTTGTCTGGTTTCACTCCCTGAAGGCTTTTGCTACTCTATGGAGCAAGAAATACTTCTTGATGGAGAAGGAGAAGAGGTTAAACTTGCTAAAAAAGAGATCTTACTCCTCAATCTCTTTACCAAAAATCTCAATAAAAACATCTCCTTTGAACGCATCGAACAGTATGTTTGGGGTGGAGAACTTACAACCACGGAAAATATCAGAGCTCTTGTGAAGCGCCTTCGCAAAAAACTCCCTGAAGATACCATCGAAAATCAAGGTGGCATAGGGTATCGTCTGCATTATGAACATTAAATCTTTCTTTGCTACACGTGAGCAGCTTCTCTATCTTTTAGCGGCTGCTGTTCCTATTGCTTTTACAACATGGAATGCCCTTTTGAATAACTTTGTGGTTGAAGTGGCTGGGTTTGATGGTGAAAAAATTGGTTTACTGCAAAGTATTCGTGAAGTTCCTGGTCTTTTAGCCTTTAGTATTGTGTTTGTTTTAATGATTTTTCGTCAACAAACCGCGGCGTATCTCTCTTTACTCCTTTTAGGGCTTGGAACACTTTTGACAGGCTTTTTTCCTTCAGTTGTGGGACTTTATATTACAACATTAATTATGTCTGTGGGATTTCACTATCTTGAAACATTGCATAGTTCTCTTTCACTGCAATGGATCAATAAAGAACAAGCACCTTCCTTTCTTGGTAAAATCTCAGCACTTCGATCTTTTATAGCACTCTTTACGTTAGCCGCACTCTATGTCATGATGAAAATATTTGACATAGGTTATCTTGCCGTTTATGTTTTAAGTGGCGGTATTACCATGCTTTTAGCCATTGTGACATGGATAGGGTTTGAGCATTTTAAAGATGATATTGTCCAAGAAACGAAGCTGTTTCTGCGCAAAAAATACTGGCTCTTTTATGTTTTAACCTTTCTTGCAGGAGCGCGTCGTCAGATTGTGGTTGTTTTTGCAGGGTTTCTTTTGGTGGAGAAGTTTCATTTCAATGTCGAAAATATGCTTTTACTTCTCATTGTCAATACGATTTTAAATATGGTCTGCGCACCTTACGCAGGTAAACTTATAGAACGTTTCGGAGAAACACTTTCCTTAAAATTGGAATATATCTCAATTGTTCTCATTTTTGTCCTTTATGGTTTGGTACAATCACAAACAATGGCAGTATCACTTTATATCTTAGATAATCTCTTTTACACAATAGCCATTGCCTTAAAAACATATTTTCAAAAAATAGCCGATCCTAAAGATATCGCTGTAACATCAGGGGTTGCTTCGGCTATCAACCATATTGCGGCTGTTTTTCTGCCTTTTACCTTAGGAATTGTCTGGATTTATTCTGTCAGTGCTGTCTTTTTTATAGGAGCAGCGATTGCGATGATTGCATTTTTATTAACATTTTTACTACCAAAAAAGGAGCGTGTGTGAGTTTACATGTAAAGGAAGATTTTTTACAATTTGATGACTATCAACCCGATGAAAACACCTACGATGAAACCACTTTTTTTGAAGCAGAAGGAAGTGAAAAATTTGATAAAACCTCAGCACAACAAATGCTCATGATGATGAACCGCGTTTCTGATGATTTACGTCTAGATGACTATTCGATGAAAAAACTTGAAATTGTCCTACGGGAAGAACTTCCTTTCTTTGCTGTTAACCGAAGACTCGTCTTAAACTGGATCAATGAGAATTTTTTATTTTAATCTCATCCTTTGTCGTCTATAATGTAGTATTCACAAAAGAGGATATATGAAAAAAATCTATTTAATCAGACATGCCAAGTCAAGCTGGAAAGATGAAACCATAGATGATTTTGAAAGACCCCTTAACAGTAGGGGAAAACGCGATGTTGCGTTCATGGGAAAGCGTCTTAAACTGTTTGATGTGAAGCCTGACATTATCTATACAAGCCCCGCGAAAAGAGCTGAAAAAACAGCTAAAGAGCTTGTTAAAGAGATGGATTACGATAAAAAGAAAATCAAATCTATCGATTCTTTGTTTGAGAGTTCCTATGAGCAGTATATGGAGCTTATCCATGCAACAGACGATCAATACACTGAAATCTTCATTATCGCACACAACCCAACCATCACCGAAGTGGGTGAACGTTTGAGTGGTGCAATTTTGAGTAACATTCCTACCTGTGCCATTGTTTGTATTAGTTTTGATGTCGAAAGCTTTAAAGAAATTACCGAAGAGAGCGGTCACATTCTCTTTTTTGATTACCCTAAAAAGCACCTCAAAGATTAAACTTTTTTACCAAAGTATAATATAGCTCCCGCCATTAACATGGCACAACTTCCTAATAAAAATGAAACAATTGTTGATCCATTGGAGATACCATCAAGGGGCAATCCATGTGTATTCATACCAAAATAACCCACAATAAGATTTAAGGGAAGAAAAATTCCTGAGAAAATTGTCAAAAGGTAGATAGTTTTGTTCATGCGTTCGTTATTGCGACTGGTGTAAAAATTATAAAGGTTGTTTAACTTATCGATTGCCAGTAAAGAGGAACGATTGGTACGGCTTAAGTGTTCGTGAATATCTTTAAAATGGATCGCTAAAAAATCTTCTTCTTTGAGATAGCTTTGAATAAAACTCTCCAAAACTTCAACACACAGCGTTAGAAGGCGGTTGATGCGACTGAGATCTTTTTTCGTGTTAAGCCAATAGCGCATAAACGAACTTAATTGAGCATTGTCATATAACTGCTCTTCCATCCAATCAATACTTTCATGCAAAGAAGTTAACATTTTCATTGCAATATTCGTTTTTTCATTCAGTAATTCATAAACTTTTTCCATCGTTTTAAAATCTATAAATTCTTGCACGTTTTTATCGTACCAATAGCATGAAGTACCATCAAACACAAAAGCATACGAGTCAATTTTAAGCTCTTTGTCGCGTGAGGTTGGTAGCGCTAAAATTAAAATATCGTAGTTAGATTCTTCTACAAACATCGAAGGATGGGTTGCATTTTTAATATCTAAAAGGTGGAAACGGTCTATTTGTTCGTATAAATGTATCATTGTACGTCATCCATAGTATTAGCTGCAATTTTTAAACGCTCTTTATCAAAATGAGTATAAATGCGAGAAGTATTGAGATCCGAGTGTCCTAGTGCTTCTTGCACCAAGATCAGGTCTCTATTTTTTTGATACAGCAGTGTTGCAAAGGTATGGCGCAACATGTGCGCACCGTTTTTTTCTTTTCTAATCCCCGCTGTCATTAGAATTTTATCCATGATATAGCTCACATAGGCTTGCGTTAAAGGCTTACCCGTGCGACTTTGAAACAAGAGGGCATTTTCAGAACTTCGGTAACTCATCCATTCGTTCAAATCATGCTCAATCTGTTCTGTTTTAATCATTGCCGTACGAGGTTTATTGCCTTTACCCCGAATCTGAAAGATGTAGTAATCCTCATCTTTCACCATATCCTTCAGTTTTAAATCTAAAGCCTCACTGACACGCATACCTGTAAAAATGATCATCTTAATCAGAAGTCGATTCTTTGCCTGAACATAGGGTTTAAACTCTGTCTCTTCAATGGCTTTGAAAAAGCGTGAGAGTTCTTCTTTGTACATGTGAGCAGGGAGTTTTTCACCCTTTTTACCCCCAAGTCCACCCCAGTTCTTGAGCTCAATGCGAAATTGGTGTGAATTGCCTTTTTCATCTTCATTCTGTTTGTCTATAAATTTAAAGAGTGAAACAATGGCCATACGGTAATTTTTTTTTGTAGCATCCGAGAGTGATCCCGTTTGAGAGGCAAGAAATTCACTTAAAATCTCTTCATCAATCTCTTTCAGAGACGTCATTCCCATAGGAGCAATGTAATAGTAAAATTTTTCCAGCGGATTGATAAAAAGATTAATCCCGATGAGTCCAATATTGCGAGCCTCTTTAGCAAGATTTTTCAGTTCATCCATCGTTGCACTACCATGATTGAGCGCTCCAATAATAGCCGAAAGTTTTGCATTTTCTTCGACATGGCGGTTGGAAAGAGAGGTCAGTTTAGACTTGATAAACCGATCCAGCCAAAACAGAAGGCTCTGCTCAAAACTCTCTTTTGCATCCACCATGTAGCGCATTTTAGTTAGCTCGTTTCGCGTAAAATTCCGCTTTAAAAGCAGCAAAGCGTCCTTCAAGGATCGCTTGACGCATCTGTTTCATTAAAGTCAAGTAGTAATGAAGATTGTGAATAGACGCAAGTCTAAAGTACGTAAGCTCTTTTGAGCGGAAAAGATGGTGCAAATAACCACGCGAATAATGTTTACATGTAAAGCAGTCACACTCAGGATCAATCGGGCTATCATCTCTTTGAAACTTGGCGTTTTTGATGCTGACTTTACCAAAGGAAGTAAACAGCGAACCGTTACGGGCGTTACGCGTTGGCATAACACAATCAAACATATCAACCCCTCGCTCCACGTTTTCGACCAAATCCTCAGGCGTTCCCACCCCCATTAAATAACGTGGTTTATTGGTTGGCATTAAAGGCGTGACGTATTCGACGATTTCATACATTTCAGCATTGCTTTCACCCACACTAAGCCCCCCAATGGCAAAACCATCAAAGGGTAGGGCGCAGAGTTCATTGGCACTAATGCGGCGAAACTCTTTATCGGTTCCGCCTTGAATGATCGCAAAAATATTTTGATGCAGACCAATACCCTCAGCTTGCTTTTGCTGATGATAGGCAATGGCGCGCTGTGCCCAATCGGTTGTGCGTTTGATAGAAAGCGCAACGCGCTCTTTGGTGGCAGGAAGAGCTACCAGATCATCCAAGATCATCATAATGTCTGAATTGAAATTGTACTGAATATCAAGCACCTTCTCAGGCGTAAAGTAATGCGATGAGCCATCAATATGGCTTTTAAACATAATGCCATTGACATCGGCTTTAGAAATATCGCTCAAACTAAACGCTTGAAATCCACCACTGTCGGTTAAAAAACTGTTCGGAAATTTGGTAAAACCATGCAGTCCACCAAAATGTTTAATCACCTCATCGTTTGGACGTAAATATAGGTGGTACGTATTACCTAAAATTATCTTAGCTCCAAGCATTTCACTCATATCAACAGCGTCTAAGCTTTTAACACTACCCACAGTTCCAACAGGCATAAATACAGGTGTTTGTATGGTACTGTGTGCTGTTTTTATTGTACAAGCACGAGCATTTCCATCGGTTTTATCTATCTGAAATTCCATTTTAGTTACAATATCCTCTTTAGTTTATAGGGAGTCTTTTACAATGAAAAAAATTTTAATCATCGCTGATGGCATTCTAGCAAAACAATTTTTAGAAAAGGTTATGGAAACCGAAGCGGGCGAAAATAACTACACTATCGTGACCTATAAAGAAGAGACTATACCTAAAAAACGCCCTGAAAATTTTAAATTTTTTGAATTTGACCCCACGAGCTACGAAAAGCTTGCCATCATTCTCAATGAGCAGTTTTTTCAAATCATGATTATTATGTCCAATGAACTCGATGTTAAAGCCACCTACACCAACATTAGACGCGTGGACAGCAAAGTGCGCATCGTCATCATGGATAGATGGGATTTAAAAATTGAAGATAAACGTCTTTTAATGCTCAATTCTCGTGAAATTCTCGCTTCTCGTTTTACTGACCATCTTCCTAACACACCGATTGTCGCTCAAAATATCGGACTTGGCATTGGTGAAATCATGGAAGTTTCTGTGCCCGTGGGAAGCTCTTACGCTTACCGACATCTCGCTTCTATCGAGCAGAGTAAGTGGAAAATTGCAGCCATCTACCGCTCAAATACACTCATTTTACCGCGCCCTGCATTGATGCTTCTTCCTAATGATCTTTTGTTGATGATTGGCGATCCCAAAGTGTTGCAAAGTGTCTTTAAAAGTATCAAGCGAGAACTAGGACAATTCCCTTCACCCTTTGGAAGCAGCATTTACTGCATCATTGACATGCTACGAATGAATGATACAGAGATAGACACACTCATCAATGATGCCTTGTTATTGCACTCTAAACTCAACAGCAACAAATTACATGTAAAGATTATCAACCCAACGTACTCCAAAACACTCGAAAAGATCAAAGGCTACAGCAATCACCATATACACGTTATGATTGACTATTTTGAAACCAGCCCACGTAAAGTCTTGCGTGAAGATACGGAAAAAATGGACATTGGTTTGATTGTCGTGATGAATACCTTTTTCCAAAAAAACAAACGCACCCTATATAAAACAAAATTACCGATTTTCAAGATGGGTAAACGTGGCTTTGGTGGTCTGAACCAAGGTGTGGTTCTGAGCAATGATGCCCATGAAATTGAGCAAGAATCTTCGGTTATTTTTGATGTGGCAACCCAACTCTCCCTTGAGCTCAAACTCTACAGTTATAACCCTGACCATGAAAATGCAAAAAATAGCTTGATTGAGCATTTTGACAATCTCTCAAAGATTTTTGGGCGTGAAGTAGACGTGGTGCAAAGTGATAAAAATCCATTGGTAAAGCTTCGTAATAAAAACAATATTTTGCAATTCATACCCTTTAGTCCCAAAATTTTGGAAGCTAATTTTTTCTCCATTTTCTCTACAGATATGGAAAAACTTCACTTTAAACTTGCCAATAATTATCAGCTATTTATCCCAATCAATGCATAATTAAGTGCTTTTTGAGTATTATAAATAAAAAATATGGATAGATAATGCAAGTCAATGTTGTCTTAAATAAAACCACTTCAAAAGATTACAGTGTCACTATAGACTCTCTAAAAGAGCTTATTTTTGATACAAAAGTCTTAATCGTAACCAATACCACCGTAGCAGCTCTTCACCTTGAAGCCCTCCAGAAAAAACTTTTTGCCAAAGAACTTTATACCGTCATCTTGCAAGATGGCGAAATGTATAAAAATTTTGATAGCCTCAATCTTATTTTAAACGCATGCTTTGAACATCGCTTGGATCGTCAATCTCTTTTAATTGCCTTTGGCGGAGGGGTTATTGGTGATATGACGGGATTTGCGGCTTCGATTTATCAACGAGGTATTCATTTTATTCAAATTCCGACCACACTTTTAGCACAAGTCGATGCAAGCGTGGGTGGTAAAACGGGTATCAATAACAGCTATGGGAAAAATCTCATTGGTTCTTTCTGGCAACCCTGCGCCGTTTATTGTGATAGTGCGTTTCTTAAAACGTTACCCAAACGTGAATTTGCCGCAGGTGTTGCTGAAATTATCAAAATGGCAGTCACGTTTGATAAAGACTTTTTTGAGTGGCTCGAAACACACGATCTTTACGATGAAACTTATCTAAAAACGGCTATTCATAAAAGCATCGCTATCAAAGCCGATGTTGTTTCACAAGATGAGACAGAAAGAGGCATACGAGCCATTTTAAATTATGGACATACCTTTGCTCATGTCATTGAAAACCAAACCCAATACAGTACCTATTTGCACGGTGAAGCTGTAGCGATTGGTATTGTGATGGCAAACGCTTTAGCACAAAAACTTAAGCTTTTAACCAAAGAAGAGGGCAGTCGAATCAAAGCTCTCTTAGAACATTATGCGTTACCAACACATTATGACATCAGTGATCCTGAAGCTTTTTATGATGCTTTTTTCTTAGATAAAAAAAGTGCTCATGACAAAATAACATTCATTTTAGCCAATGGAATTGGTGGTAATGATATGCGCAATAACATTTCCAAAGAGGTTGTTTTAGAAGCACTAAAGGACGTCAATGTATAAAAAAATTCTTTGGCTGATTTTCCTTACATGTAATCTTCTTTTAGCAGAAACAAACAGCTCTTTAAAGCTTGAAGACGCTATGAAAACGGAAGTTCTTCGTCAAAAAATTACAGCTATTGATGAAGCGATTCAAGACAATCTCTGGTACAAGCGTTATGGTAATTACCTAAGCTATCAAAAACTGATCGAAGAGCTCTCAACGGTTGATGCCGAACTTAAAAAAGTAAAAACGGCAAAAGACAAAGTTTCTGTTGAAAAGCGCGAGAGATTAACAAGTAAGCAAGAATCACTTGAAAAGCAAATAGAACTTTTACAAGAGTTTAAAAATTCGCCTTTTAGCCGCATGGTTGAGTCAACCGATTTGGAAACATACCCTAAAATCACCAACCCACTTGCAATTATTTCTGCACTTTCCTATATCAAAAAGATCAAACAAGACAGTGTGGATTATAAAGCACGCATTGATCGCTTGGATATTTTAATAGGTAAACTCAAAGAAAAACTCTCTTTTTTAGAAGAAATATATCAGATTGAGCCAATCATTACCAACGAAGACATGGTGTATGAGGCACAAAAAGAAGTTAACGCATTTGTTGCCGCCCAAGAGATTGCGAGCACAAGTTATACTTTACATGTAAAGAAAGTCGAAGAGGCAACGATTCGTATTACACAAGATATTACTTTGCAGATGAAGCGTGCCTTCAACATCGGTATATTCATCGTTGTAGTCATTGTTTTTACGCTTTTACTTAAATTTTTTGCTAAACGTTATATCAAAGACAATGAGCGTTTTTATACTGCCAATAAAATTATCAATTTTGCCAACGTCACACTGATTATTCTTATTTTACTTTTTTCCTACATCGAAAATGTCTCCTACCTTGTGACAGTTTTAGGTTTTGCCTCTGCGGGTATTGCGATTGCAATGAAAGACTGGTTTATGAGCATTTTAGGATGGATGGTCATCATTTTTGGCGGCAGTTTCCACGTGGGTGATCGTATCAAAGTCAAAAAAGATGGACTTCCTTATGTGGGTGATATTATCGATATTTCACTCCTTCGTATGACGGTACTTGAAGATATTACGTTAACATCGTATATGGAAAATACACGCTCAGGAAGAATTTTCTTTGTGCCTAACAATCTTATTTTTTCCGCTGTTATTTCAAACTACACGCATGGTACGATGCGCACCGTTTGGGATGGCATTAACATCTACATCACCTTTGGTTCAAACCATAAAAAAGCGGTTCATATAGCACGAGAGATTACCAAAAAATATTCAAAAGGCTACACTGATATTGCACGCAAGCAGCTCAATTTACTCCGTAATCAGTACAGTCTTAAAAATACAAACGTTGAACCTCGCATATTTTCATTTGTGGAACCACAAGGGTTTTGTATCAACTGTTGGTATATGACAAACTCGTATGCAGCACTCTCCCTTCGTGGTACGATTGGCTGCGAGATTATTGATGCTTTTATGCAAGAAGATGACATTACGATTGCTTACCAAACACATAATATCAATATTGGGAAGCAAGAGCGACCTTCATTTCCACCTGATGAACTAAAGAGTCCTGATGAAAAAAGTCTTTTTTAAAACGTTCGGATGTCGCACCAACATCTACGATACACAAGTGATGATGGAAAATCTTACCGATTTTGAAGTGACAGAAGAAGAAAGCGAAGCTCAGATCATTGTTGTCAACTCCTGCACGGTCACCAATGGTGCAGACACAGGGGTTAGAAGCTATATCAATCACGCCACCAAAGAGGGCAAAAAAGTCATTTTAGCAGGCTGTGGCGCGATCAGCAAAGGTGAGAGCCTTTTTGCTCAAAACAAAGTTTTTGGCGTTATGGGACATTCTGAAAAAGGGCAGATCAACACGCTGTTAAATCAAGAGATACCGTTTTATCAGATCGGCGATCTAACGTCTTTAGATGAGACGATTGTTCACGAATACACGGGCAAAACCAAAGCGTTTATCAAAATTCAAGAAGGGTGCAATTTTAGGTGTTCCTACTGCATCATTCCTTACGTCAGAGGCAATGCGAGAAGCCAAGATGAAGATAAGATCATCGAGCAAGTACAAAAATTAGCCTTGAACGGTTATGGTGAATTTGTACTGACAGGCACAAACATCGGCAGTTATGGCAAAGACAAAGGCAGTTCCCTTGGTAAACTTGTTCAACGCTTAGGCGCTATCAGGGGTGTTCGTCGCATTCGTTTGGGGAGCATTGAACCTGTGCAGATCGATGAGAGTTTTCGAGAAATTCTAGGAGAATCATGGTTGGAACGCCATTTACATGTAGCGCTTCAACACACCTCGGAGCGCATGCTAGAGCTTATGCGAAGACGTAACAATGTCAAACGTGACTTAGAACTTTTCCATGAACTCAGTGAGCGAGGTTTTGCACTAGGAACCGATTATATTACGGGGCATCCCGGAGAGAGTGGCGAAATTTGGCATGAAGCGTACACGACTTTAGAGCAATTTCCCCTCACACATTTGCATGCTTTTACCTACTCAAAACGCGATGGTACGCCCTCAAGTACGATGAAACCCGAAGTTAAAGGCGATGTCGCCAAAGAACGACTTAAGAGTATAGAAGCCCTTGTAGAGTCGAAAAACATTACGTTTCGACAAAAAAAGAGTGCAATACCCTTAAACGTCTTAGTTGAAGAGTATAAAGATAACCACTACATCGGATACGACCAATTTTTCAATAAAGTCATCATTCAAAGCAATCGTGACATTCTGAAAGAGTGGGTTACTATCGAAAACTATGAGATCAAACAGGAGGCTAATTATGCGCATTTTTAAATCCCAAAAACTGATGCTTGCCATCATGGCATTGAGCATCTTTGCTGTGCTACTTGCATTTGGGTATTTACGTATAACGCCTAAGATTATTGACCTACCGACGTATCATGCACTTTTAGAGAGTGGCGGAATCAAAAAAGCCAAAGTCGAAGAGAACGAAGTATGGCTTTACGGTCTTAACGATCAATTTGTCATCATCAAAGATGGTATTGACATTGGAGAACTTCTCAAAAAAGTACCCATTGAAGTCCAAAAATCCAATCCTTTTTTTGAAGACCTCATTATTTTGGGTATGCTCGGAAGTCTTTTATTTGCACTGTTCATTTATGCTCGCAAAAAGAGGGCTGAAGATATTAAAAAAGAGCAAGAAACCAACCAAAAAGCCTATGCAAGCTATGATCCATTTATGAGTAGCATCATAAGACCAGTGAGAGCGCACGTCAGCTTTAAAGATGTCGCGGGCATTCAAGATGTCAAAGAAGAGCTCGAAGAGATCGTCGATTTCCTCAAAAATCCCGCACGCTACAAACGTTATGGTATCACCCTTCCCAAAGGTGTGCTGTTAGTTGGCCCTCCAGGGGTGGGTAAAACAATGATCGCCAAAGCCGTTGCAGGTGAGGCGAGTGTGCCTTTCTTCTACCAAAGCGGTGCAACGTTTGTGCAAATCTACGTAGGAATGGGTGCGAAGAGGGTTAAAGAGCTTTTTTCCCAAGCGAAGGCTCATGCGCCATCTATCATCTTCATCGATGAAATTGATGCCGTGGGGCGCGCGCGTGGTGGTATGCGAAACGACGAGCGCGAATCAACGCTGAATCAACTGCTTACTGAGATGGATGGGTTTGAAGACAGCAGTGGCGTCATCGTCATTGCCGCAACCAATAAAATCGACATTATCGACGAGGCACTGCTTCGATCAGGCAGGTTTGACAGACGTATTTTCATCTCACTACCCGATAAAAATGATCGTTTAGAGATCATCAAAGCCTATATGCGTAACAAACCCACCGAAATCAATTTAGAAGAACTCGCCAATATGAGTGTCGGATTTAGTGGCGCGGCACTTGCAACCTTTGTGAATGAAGCGGCGATTAACGCGCTTCGTCGTGGCTCTACCATCCTAGAACTCAGTGACTTTGTGGCAGTGCGCCAAAAAGTGCTCATGGGCAAGAAAAAAGTACTCAGTTTCTCCGACGAAGAGAAGAAAATCCAAGCGCTTTACCAAGCCGCAAAAGCTCTGTGCGCTTACTGGTTTGAGATCGATTTTGATAAAATCAGCATTGTCAACGACCGCCTTAAAGATATGGATAGAGAGATTGAGTCTAAAACACAAATGCTCTCGCGAATCAAAGTTTATCTAGCAGGCATGGTCGCAACCAAACTCACCTACAATGAAAAATTCACCAATGCGACCGAAGACCTCAGTCGTGCCACTGCCATTGCCAAAGAGATGGTCGAAGTGTATGGTATGGGTGAAAAGCTCATTCCCTATGAGAGCGACATCTTGCTCATTTTGGAAAATGCCCAAAGTGAACTTGAACACTTTTTAGAAGGTATGAATACGGTACTGACTAAAATTTCCGACGAGCTTTACAGTGTAGAAAGCATCTCAAAAGTGCGTTTAAAAGCCATCATCGATGAAGTTCTTTAGTGGTTTTTGCCTTGCGAACGAGCAAGAACTCTTCGCTCCGTATCTAAACCAAAGCGATTTTACCGTCGCTGGGTTCAGTTATGGAGCGATCAAAGCTTTTGAATATGCCTTTACATGTAAAGAGCGTATCGACACGCTCCAACTTTTTTCCCCCGCCTTTTTTGGGGATAAAGATGCTAAGTTTAAAAAACTTCAAACGCTCTCCTTTTCCAAAAATAGCGACAGTTATACACAAAATTTTATGCAAAATTGTGTGTATCCTTCTACCTTTGATATACAACCATTTTTTCAAAAAGGAACTCTTGAAGAGCTAAGCGAGCTTTTACACTATACATGGAATGAAAAACATTTACATGCTTTGAAAGAACGAGGTATAAACATCGAAGTCTATGTAGGCGAAAAAGATACCATCATTAACTCAATAAGCGTCAAAGATTTTTTCGTCCCCTTTGCAAGCGTTTACTACCTCAAACGAGTAGGGCATATCTTAAAATGATGCACGATTTAGACGAAGCCGCCGTTTTCAAACGCTTATACGAACCTTCCCCTCGTGCCTTTTTTCTTCTGTTCTACACCACCCACTGCAGCCAATGCAAAATCGCCCGCGCAAGAATCGAACGCGTTATGCAAAACGGAACTTTTGAGGTCGATTTTTTTACATGTAATCTAGATGACGCCCCCAGAGTCAGTGAGCATTTTGGCATTCGCTCTGTGCCTGTATGTATGACCTACAACAAAAAAGGCGAGCAACACAGGGTCGAATACGCTCTCAAATCCGAAGCGGTTTATGAGAGTATGGTACTGGGTGTAAATGCGCAAAAAGGCGACCCGAAGTCTCGGTTGTTAGGGTTTTAGAGAAATGATAGCTTTTACATGTAAAGAAAGTAAAAAATCAAGCCCTGACTTCTATTTTTCTATTTTTTTAAGTTAAATATTTTCAATCAAATTATGAATAAAGATACTTATATGAAAGTTTCAGAGCTAATCAGCAAACTTCAATCACTTCCATCCAATGCAGATGTTCTTTGCTATACAGAAGATGAAAATTTCCAATTAAAAGGAGATTTTTTTCGTTTACTGGATATTGAGGACATAATTATTTCTGAAGCATCTAAAATTCGCATAAATGGACGACCATCTTTAAAATTAGAAAAAAACAAAGATTCTGAGCCACATGTTTTGATTTCTGTAATAACAGATTTTTGATTTTTTATGACGGATAAAGGTAATAGGCTACTTTAAATTTTTAAAAAGTAGCCTCTCATCACTCAAACCAAATCCCCGAAATCAACTCATACGATTTTATTCTCTCTTCTGAGTCATGTATCATGGAGTTTATCATCACTTCATTCGCACCTGTTCGCTCAATTAGGCTTTCCAGTTTTTCTTTCACAAATTCGGGTGTTCCCCAGATGGACTCTCTGGTTTTGTGGCGTATGCTCTTTTCTTCCCACTCTTGCCATAAGCTACTCATATCGTGTGTTGGTTTACTTAACGGGCTATTATCACCACGTTGGAGATGCAGAAATTTTTGAAGTTCGCTGGTCGCTAAGTAGTGGGCTTGCTCTGTTGTCTCGGCACAGACAACGTTAATGCAGATGATCATATAAGGCTCTTTGAGTTGAGACGAGGGTTTAAAGTTTGCGTGATAGAGTCGTATGGCATCTTCCATCGCATCCGGTGCAAAGTGTGAGGCAAAAGCAAAAGGCAATCCTTTTTCTGCCGCTAATTGGGCGCTAAACGTACTCGAACCCAGTAACCAGATGGGAATGTCCAGTCCATATCCTGGGACGGCTTTGATCCCTTTGGTGCCTGCACGATCCGATAAAAAATATTGCAACTGTTCCAGCATCATTGGAAAGTCTGAGCCGTCATTGGTTATGTCGCGTCTGAGGGCTAGCATGGTTTGTCTGTCCGTTCCCGGCGCTCTTCCTAGCCCCAAATCAATCCTCTTGGGATACAAAGACTCTAGCGTTCCAAATTGTTCAGCGATAACGAGTGGCGCATGGTTGGGGAGCATAATGCCGCCAGAACCTATACGAATCGTTTTGGTTTTTGCGCCAATGTAACTGAGTACTACCGAGGTTGCGGCACTGGCAATTCCGCTAAAATTGTGATGTTCTGCGACCCAATAACGCTTGTATCCAAACGCTTCAACCCCTTGGGCTAGTTTGGTACTGTTTTCGATGGCTTGCGCGATGGTGAAGCCTTCTCCTACGGGGATTAAGTCTAAAACCGATAAGGGAATTTTTTTAGAGTTCATGTTTCTCTCCAGTTAAAAGCAAGTTCTCCTACTATAATCAAATAAAATTAGAATAACATTACCTAAAAATCTAACGTTTGAAATTTCAGCTATTTTGATCTTAGAGGAGGGTAACTTAGATAGCAATTTTAGGCTATTGCTTATATAATGTTGTTACCAAAAACGCCAAGGAATCCCTCTCATGAACACAATATCAAACGATTCCAAAGAACTGTTGGCTTTTAACAAGCCTAAAGGCTATCTGGTTACGCGCTCGGACGATCTTGGGCGCAAAACTGTTTATGATCTTTTGCCTGAGTGGGCGTTTAGCGAGGGGTGGATGCCCATCGGACGGCTTGATCTGGAATCAAAGGGGCTTTTGCTCTTTACAACCAACAGCAAAATAAACCACGCATTGACTACGCCTCAAAATTGCATCAAAGTCTATGAGATTTGGGTGAGAGGTCATGTGAGCGACGAGCATATCGCTGAGGCGTTACAAGGCGTTCAAAGTCCAGAGGGTCTGCTTAAAGCGCTTGAAGTTGAAAAAGTGGGTATGGGTGGCGCGAAAACCAAACTTAGAGTCAAAATTGACGAGGGGAAAAATAGGCATATCCGCCGACTTTTTGGAGCGCTGAAAGATCCAAAATTTGGCACGCCTTTAAAGGTTTTAGAGCTGAAACGTGTGAGCATCGGCAGTTTTAAACTCGACCTTGAAAGCGGAAAGTGGCGTTTTCTCTCACAAGAAGAAGAAAAACTTCTTATTAAAAGCCTTTACATGTAACCTTTTTGAGGATTGAAAATAAAATAGGAATTTAAAATGAAAAAAATAGTACTGATATTACTGATGAGCTTAGAAATCTATGCTGGCACGCCGATGTGTGACTCTGGAAGGGTTATCAAACTTCTCAGCGATGATAATGAGGGCAATCGCCATCAACGTTTTATCGTCAAATTATCTTCAGGTAAAACGCTCTTGATCGCTCATAACATCGACATTGCGCCTAAAGTTATGACATTGCAAGAGGGTGGGGTTATCAATTTTTGCGGTGATTTGGAAACTAATGCCAAAGGTGGCGTCGTCCACTGGACACATCACGACCCTCACAATCGCCATATTGGCGGTTTTTTAGAATACAGCGGACACAAATACGAGTAACCTAAAACTCAACGCCTAACGTTTTACATGTAAAGATTTAACGACCTTAAAATCTTTACATGTAAAGACAAAAACAGCTTTCTCCATCAACCCTTATTTCCCAAAATCACACTTAATATTTTATTTTCATACAGCATAAAAGGATTAAAATGTAGCTATGTCAAAAGATAGAAAGGATTTTTCATGAATGACAACATTGCGATGTACTTTGCGAAGCTTTTAGCGCAAGTGGGAATTAAACGCATATGGGGAATTACAGGTGATTCGCTCAATGGATTAAGTGATAGTTTACAAAAATTGGGACAAATTGAGTGGATGGGAACACGGCATGAAGAGACCGCGGCATTTGCAGCAGGTGCTGATGCGAAAATTAGTGGAAAATTGGCCGTTTGTGCAGGCTCTTCAGGGCCTGGAAATCTGCATCTGATTAACGGTCTTTTTGATTGCCAACGAAAAGGGGTTCCTGTTTTGGCGATTGCTTCACATATTCCTTCGAGTGAAATCGGGAGCAATTATTTTCAAGAAACACACCCCGAAAATTTATTTAAAGAGTGCAGTGTTTATTGTGAACTCATCAGCAATCCCGAGCAGATGCCGCATATCTTAGAAACTGCCATCAGGCAAGCCATCTTAAAAAAAGGGGTGAGTGTCATCGTCATTTCAGGCGATCTTTTACTCCGTCCGATGCCTAAAGATGCCAAGTATTTGTGGAGTGAGCCACATTTTCCAAAGGTATTGCCAAAGATGGAAGACATTGAGGAGCTTGCGAAGATTTTAAATGAAACCAAAAACATCACCTTTCTGTGTGGGGCAGGGTGCAGTGATGCGCATGATGAAGTGATCAAACTTGCCAAACTACTCAACGCGCCCGTTGTCCATGCGCTTGGAGGCAAAGAGGCTATGGAGGGAAACAACCCAAACAGTGTCGGTATGACAGGACTCATCGGCTATGAATCAGGATACTACGCGATGGAAAACTCCGATGTCTTGCTCATCTTAGGTTCAGCCTTCCCGTATAAAGCGTTTTACCCTCAAAATGCCAAAATCGTGCAAATCGACATCAAGCCTGAAGCGCTCGGCAGACACACCCAAATTAGTTTAGGCATGGTGGGTGACGTGAAATCGAGTTTAGAACTTTTAATGCCTAAAATCAAACAAAAAGCAAATGACACCTTCTTAAAAAGTGCCTTAAAACACTACAAATCAACGGTTGAAACTTTTGATAAACTCGCCAGTGGCACCAGTAAAGAGGGCTTAATTCACCCACAATACTTAACCAAACTGATCGACAAATACGCTAGCGATGATGCGATCTTTACGTGCGATGTCGGAACACCCACCGTCTGGGCGGCACGCTACGTAAACATGAATGGAAAGCGCAAACTCATCGGCTCTTTTAACCACGGTTCTATGGCCAATGCTCTTCCACAAGCCATCGGTGCTAAAGTGAGCGCTCCACATAAAGAGGTCATTGCCTTGTGTGGTGATGGCGGTTTTGCAATGCTCATGGGCGATCTGCTCACCCTCGTTCAGCATAACATCAAAGCCAAAATCGTGATCTATAACAACAGCTCCTTAGGCTTCGTCGCCATTGAGATGAAAGCGGGTGGCTATTTGTCGGATAATACCGAATTAACCAACCCCGACTTTTCAGCCATTGCCAAAGCCGTTGGCGTTAAAAGCTTCAGGGTTGAAAAACCTGAGGAGTTAGAAAGCAAGGTCAAAGAATTTCTTGCGTTTGATGGAGCAGCACTGCTTGATGTCACCACCGCAAAACAAGAGTTAACCATGCCACCCAAAATCTCTTTTGAAAACGCAAAAGGGTTTAGCATTTACATGTTAAGAGCCATCATTAACGGCAAAGGCGATGAATTGGTCGAAGTGGCGAGAGAGAATTTAATACGCTAAAAGTGATTCAAGGTGACAGGTTAGTGGAGCTTGTCACCTTTCGATGTTTTGTGAAAAAAACAGTTACCTGTAAACGCCAAAATGAAGGGAAAAACCTCGTATTGTTACGCTGAACACTTTCAATGTACATTAATCGAAGTAAAGATAAAATTTCGCTCGAAAGTTTTGAGATAGCTCGTTGCTCACTTTGTAACTTAACATTCTCTTGGGGTGTCGCCAAGCGGTAAGGCTCTGGTTTCTGGTACCAGCATTCAGGGGTTCGAATCCCTTCACCCCATCCACCTCTTTACTTCACAACACAATCACTCAAAACCTTTTGCATGTAAAGCGCCCTTTCTCCACTTAAGAGAATACCTCTTCATCCAAATTCAGACTACGTACTATATAATAACATACACAACGATAGCCAATAAAGGAGGGCGCGATGGAACTGTTGGAAAATGTTAGCAATGACATACGAAGGCTACTTGGGGAATTAGACACTATCTTAAGAAATGTAGATATTAACAAAGTGGCAACAAAAACAACGATCAGACAAATTGTAGGTCATATGTGCGATTCTGCATCAAACAACACCCATAGAATCATCCATTTACAATATCAAAAAAGCCCCTTAATCTTCCCCGATTATGCCAATCTTGGCGTGAATGATATATGGATAAAAATTCAAAATTACAATACTTACGAGTGGGATGATTTAATTCATTTGCTCAAATACACAACCATTCATGTCGCACATGTCATCCAAAACATTGACAGCACAAAATTACAACAGCAATGGATAAGCGCTTTAAATGAGCACATTACATTAGAAGAGATGATTGTTGATTATCCACGCCATTTTAAACTCCATTATGATGAGATCGTCGACCTGATTGCTCAATAGATAATAAAGCCGCAACTTCTTCTCTGATTATGCCACTTTCAAAATTATTAAGGATTTTGAAAGTGACACGTAAAAACTTTAAAAAATATTTGCGAACACTCAATGTGGAGTCATTTTATTGAACGATTAATGTTTTGTTGCAATAATTCGTATAAAATAAGCAGAGAAAATCGCATCGTACTTTAGGAGTTTAACATGACATTGACCCATAAAATAAAAATTTACATCATCTCTGATGTCGTGTGTCCTTGGTGTCTCATCGGTTATAAGCGTTTAGAACACGCCATGAAAGAGCTTGGTGTGGAAGATAAGTTTGAGCTTGTGTGGAATCCCTTTGAGCTCAATCCAACAATGTCGCTGGAAGGGGAAGATGCCGTTTCGTATTTGGCACATAAATACACTATGAGCGTTGAGCAAGTGAAGTCAACTCAAGCAACGATCACTAAAAATGGGGCAGAATTAGGCTTTGCATTTCATTATTACGATGGAATGAAAACGGTCAACACACGCAATGCCCACATCTTGCTCGATTTTGCAAAAGAGTTTGGAAAGCAAACAGAACTCAAAATGAAACTCTTTAGTGCTCACTTCAGTGAGAAAAAAGACATATCAAACCGCCATACTTTAGGAGAGATCGTTCAAAATATCGGTTTGGACAAAGATGTTTTTTTAGCAAAGCTAGATGATGAAAGTGCTAGAGAAAAAGTGCAAGAGGCAGAAGAGTATTGGCGCAAACAAAACATATCTGCAGTTCCCACGATGATCTTTAATAACGAACTGATTATGAATGGCGCTTATCCTGTTGAAACGTATAAAAAAGTGTTAACAGAATTACTGGAAAAGAGGCTCAAAAAAAGTTACATGTAAACGTTTAACTCTTTACATGTAAAGCCAACCACGCTTTTGGACTGAGCCCATACCACTTCTTAAACGCTCGCAAAAAGGGGCTTGGTTCGGCGTAGCCTAGATAGGACGCGATGGTGGGGGTGTCCAGTCCTTTTTGCAAATAATGCGTTGCTAATTTCTGACGTACTTCGCCCAAAAGTGCCACAAAACTTGTCCCTTCTATTTTGAGCTTTTTTTGAAGGGTTCGTGGGTGCATTCCCACTTTATGCGCCACACTTTCAAGCGAGACATCAAGCTCACCCGTTCCGATGAGAATGAACCCTTTGACGTGTTCGCTCAAACTTCCATGCACGCTCAACCCCAAACTCTGTTCTGCCTCTTTTTCAAAGACACTCAGCAGATACGGATTGTCGTAACTTGTTTTCATTGCCAGTTGCGCTTTGTCGAAGTAGAGGGCATTTTCAACCTCATCGAAGAGAATCGTTTCACCAAATACGCTCTGATACGCTTTTACATGTAAAGGTTTTGTATGCCTAAAAATAGTCTGTTTGGGAAAAATTGGCTGTGGGATAATCTTGTTAATGAGATGAAGAAGTGCACTTAAGTGAATCTCAGCACTGTACTTTTCGAGGTGCTCCATCTCATCTTCTTTATGAATCAGCAGCGTCAATTTGTACATGCCATTTTCCGCTACAAAAAAGGGCTTGAGTGTTTTACCAATCAGTGGATAATAACGGCACAATTTGATGATCGCTTCTTCGACATTGCGTGAATGTAGCATCAAATAGCCCAAAACACCAAGCTTGTTGGGGTTGACGGACTCGGACAATTTAAACAAAACACTAGAATCACCAGCATAGGCGATAGCCTCTTCAATCAGTTCATTGATATACACTGCATTGATTTTAGTACCCTTGATTTGCAGTTCTTTCATACTGATATTGCGTGCATTTATAAAAGAGGCTACATCAAACCCATAGTGTTTGGTTAAAAACGTAAGAATAAATAAAAATGCTTCCGCAGGGGCTTGCTTTTGAACACCTAGTCGCAAAATGTCATACCTTGAGTCGTAAAATGTCACTAGAAATTTCTGAGCAAAGTATATACTAATGGCTATTAAACTTACTGAGAAAGGAGACGAAATGAATAGTTACAGTCTTGTACTGGCATTTCACGTTATCTCTATTGCGACATGGATGATCATGCTTGTGTATCTGCCTAAACTCTTTGTCTATCACATCAATGCACCACGTGATGCTCAAGCGGTAGTGGCATTGCAAGAAGCCAGTCTTTATAAAGTGGGAACCATCGCTATGATCTTTTCGATCACGTTTGGTCTTATCTTGCTTTATCTCAACCCAAGCTTACTCCAAAGTGGAGGGTGGTTGCATCTTAAGCTTACATTAGCCACATTTATGGTGATATATCACTTTACATGTAAAAGATTTATCAACCAATTTGCCAATGAAGATATTTCAAACACTATGCGCTTCTTTAGGTTTTTTAGAGTTATTCCTGAAATTACAACTTCCTTGATTATACTTCTTACCATCATCAAGCCATTTTAACATTTGGCTTGAAATTCTATTGACATATTTACTAAAAAAATGTACCATTTCGAAAAATGAATGACGGTCAGTCATTTAAAGGAGAGCCATGGCACGTATTATTGATAAAGAAGAGAAACGGCTTGATATTGCTCGTGCATCTATCGAATTGTTTGTCGCAAAAGGTATGCAACAAACAAGTATTGATGAGATTGCGAAGAGTGCTGGTGTTGCAAAAGGTACAGTCTATCTTTATTTTAAAAATAAAGAAGAGATTATCTTTACCATCTGGGATATGCTCTCACAACAACATGATGAGGCATTTCTAAAACGTATTACACCCGAAATGAGTGCTAAAGAAAAAATCTTAGAGTATTTTAATTTTAGCGAATGTGAAAAAGAACACGACAAAGAGCAGATGCTGACGCTCTACCAACACTTCGTAAGTTCTATGCTTGTCGATAAAACAGGTCTTTATAGTGCTTATTTTGAAAGATTTTTTCAACAAGATTATGACTATATTTCAAGCTGGCTCAATGATGGCATTGCCAAAGGCGAAATTACCGTAGGAAATGTAGATTTACTCACCTATACCATTATTATGCTTTTAAAAGGTGTCCTAATTCGAGCCAAAGCCAGTAATATGAATTTTTATGAAGCACAAAATACACTGACACAACATCTGATCTACCTTCTGGATCAATATACAAGGAAAGAACCATGCAAAAATTAACACTTTTATGCCTCTTCCCATTGTTGACTTTTGCAGGGAACTTGCCTGAGCTTCTCAGTCTTGCCGAAGCCAACAAACATGTGGAAGCCTCACGCTATGAGCTTGAAGCGGCAAAAGAAAAAGAGTACGCCACGAAAAGTGGGTATCTACCCAGTCTCAGTTTTGGTGCAAACCAAACCTATAACCAAGAGGAAAGTATGCTGTACCCTGAAAAGAGTCGCACAGGTTCTGCCATAGTCTCGTTTACCATTTACGATGGTGGAAAACGTGAAGCACTGTTCGATCAACAACAAGCCCTTGTGAAATCTGCCACATTTTCACTCGCATCGGTGCAAAACAATACTTCTTTAAACGTTATCTACTACTATTACAATTACATCAGCACCCTTGCTAGTAAAGAAGCAACGCTTCAAAAGATGGAACAACTCGAAGCAGAACGCTACCGCCTTGAAAAATTCCTCTCTGTTGGTAGCGCAACCGCTGATGAGTTGCAAAAGATCATTTCAACGATTGAACAAACCAAAGTTGACCTTTTAACTCTAGACAATACCCTCAACAACATTTCAAACACTTTAGAATATATGACAGGGAAAGAAGTACGTGTTGAGCCAGGTTCAACCATAGCATTTCAAGAAAGCAAAGTAAATGATGCAACACGCTTTGATATTTTAGCGTTAGAGCAGAGCGTTCAAAGTGCCAAAGCAGAAGCAGAAGCGGCAAAATCACCACATTTGCCAACCATTAAAATAGAAGATACTTATTCACGTTTCAAATACGACTATGCAAACCCTGCATGGGAAACGGATGCTGACCATCAAAATACCGTGCAACTCTCCATGCAGTGGAAGATTTTTGACTTTGGCTCCACTTCAGCCAGTTACCAAGCCGCACAAAAGATGTATCTTTCCAAAAACAGTGACTTAGCCTACGAAAAAGACAAAGCCAAAGCAAGTTTCAAAAGTGCTCAAAATAGTTACACAACAGCACTTGCAAAAATCGAAGCGGCCAAAGCAAGGCTGAGCGCATCGGAAATGACTTATGAACTGGTTAAAAAGAAATTTCAACAAGGCATCGTCAACAACGTCACCTATCTTGATGCTCTAAGCGATAAATTTAATGCACGCTCACAACTTCAAACCGCTTTAAATGAAGTGGAATACCAAAAAGCCGTCTTACTCTACGAAATGGGTAAAGAGATAAAAGGAGCCATCCAATGAAAAAAATATTAATTACCACATTGTTTCTGTTTCAAGCCCTTGTCGCAGGGGAAGTGTATGCAACCTTTGATGTTGTCAGCGAAAAAAGCTCTGAGCTTGGACTTTCTATTTCAGGAGTGGTCGGATCTTTAAATGTAGATGTTGGCGACAAAGTCAAGAAAGGTGATTTACTGCTTGCGTTAAGCAATGCGCAAGAAAAGAACGAGTACGAAATTGCACGTAAAAATGCAGAACATTCGGTTAAAATCTATGATCGTTATGCCAAAATCTCTGATGTTATCGACAAAGAGAAAATGGAAAACTACCTCTACGATAAAGATATTCAGCTTTTAAATGCTCAAAACAAAGAGATTATTTTCAAGAAAACAGAACTTCGTGCACCGTATGATTTGGTTGTAACAAAGAAAATGACAGAACTTGGCAACATCGTTCTAGGTTCGCAAACCAAACTTTTAACCGTTGAGAGCACTCGCGATGTCAAGCTTGTGCTTAAAATGGATGAAAAATATTGGACTACGGTTAAAGTAGGACAAAAATTTGTGTATAAAGTTGATGGAAGCGATAAAAAATACGAAGGTGTGATTAGCAAAATCTATCCAACTATTTTACCAAGTACCCGTGAAATGCAAGCCGAAGTCAAAGCCGTCGATCTCATGCCGGGTCTTTTTGGCAACGGCATGATCAGTGTGGACTAACCAATGTATCAAATAGCAATCAACCGTCCCATTACGACCCTAATGGGCGTCTTAACCTTTATTGTCTTTGGTTTGATGTCCTATAACACCATGCCGATCAATCTCTATCCTAACGTTGACTTTCCTATCGTTACCGTTCAAACAAACTACAATGGAGCTGATCCCTCCACCGTAGAATCCAAAGTCACCGATAAGATCGAAGAGGCCGTCTCTGGCGTCGATGGCATTGATAAACTGATGTCAACCAGCTATGAAGGATTTAGTTCGGTCGTCATTCAGTTTAAACTCAATAAAAACATTGATGTTGCGACCAATGACGTGCGCGATAAAATAGGCGCCCTTAACCTTCCTGTTGAAGTGGATAAACCTGTGGTGAAAAAACTAGGCGCTTCGGGTGGTGTTATCAAGCTTTTCGTCGCCAGCGATGGAAAAAATGATATTGCTTTAATGCGTCTTGCCGATGAAAAGCTCAAACCAAAACTTCAACGCGTCAAAGGTGTGGGTGAAGTTAATATTATCGGTTTTCAAGAGCGTGAAATTCGTATTTTTATCGACCCATTTTTACTCAACAAATACAATCTTAGTGCCTCTGATCTCAGCGGGATTATCTCCAAGCAAAACATCAAGCAGGGTGCTGGCAAAATGATCGATCAAAAGCAAGAGATCGTCATCAAAGCCGAAGGGGATGCTGCCAATATTGATGAGATCAAAGACCTTCTGGTCAAACCAGGTGTGCGTCTTAAAGACGTTGCAACCGTTGTGGATGGACTCAGTGATCCTAAGAGTTTTTCATCGTATAACGGTCAAAGAGGTGTCACACTGGAAGTCAAAAAGATTGCAGGTGAAAATGTTCTGAACATCATCCGAGGTGTTAAAAAAATCTTGCCTGACATGCAGCTCTTAGCGGGTAAAAACAATGAGATTAAAATCTTACAGGATCAGTCTGAAAAGATTATGATTAACATTGACAATGTTCGCTTTGACCTTATCTTTGGTGCTTTTTTATCGATTATTATCGTTTTTGCCTTTTTGCGTAATGTGACGGCAACGATTGTTTCTGCCCTTGCTATTCCAACGTCGGTTATTGGTACCTTTGCGATTATGAATGCGCTTGGGTATGACCTTAACCGCCTAACGCTGATTGGTCTGACCCTTGCCATTGGTATTTTCATCGATGATGCGATTGTGGTCATCGAAAATATTATGAAAAAGATGGAAGAGGGCATGAGACCCTTTAAAGCTTCCTTTGAGGGTATCAAAGAGGTGGCATTCTCCATTTTAGCGATCTCTTCGGTTCTCTTAGCCGTCTTTGTTCCCGTTGCCTTTATGGACGGTATCGTAGGGATGTTTTTTAACTCCTTTGCGATGACCGTTGCTTCGGGTATTGTCATCTCATACCTTGTGGCGGTTATGTTTGTGCCTTCCATCGGAGCGCGTCTTTTAAGTGCTAAAGAGAGCAAGTTCTATTATGCGACAGAACCTATTTTAAAAGCAGTTGATAGAACGTATGTGAGCATTTTAAAGCCACTGATTCGTTTTAAAACTATCACCGTTTTGGTGACTTTTGCCCTTTTGTTTGCCTCGTTAACTCTCAAGGTTGGTATGGATTTCCTTCCGATGCAAGACAACAGTGAATTTCAAGTTACCATCAAAGGACCCGTGGGAATCAATCTTGAAACCATGAAGCAAAAAGTCATCCCTGTTGATGAGATGCTTAAGGGTGATCCATCCATTGCTTACTCCATCATTTCAATCGGCTATGATTCTGCCAAAAGCCTCCATAAAGCACGTATTTATGTTAAGTTAAAACCTGTCAAAGAGCGAACGGTTTCACAACTCACCTTAATACAACAGTACCGTGAAAAGATGAAAGGGATGGAAGGGCTGACTGTTTCTGTCGAAAAAGTGGATGATTTTGATACGGGCGATACAACAGCACCTTTGCAAGTGGTTATTACAGGGGATCAATTTGAGACGTTAGATCAAACATCTATGAAGCTCATGGAGTTCTTAAAAGCAACACCGGGTCTTGTGGACGTCGATCGTGACTATGAGAGTGGTAAACCTGAGATGAAGATTACCATCCTTCGTGAAAATGCGCAAAGGGTAGGAGTGAGTGTTAAAGAGATCGCCGCCGTTTTAGGCTCTGCGTACTCAAGCGATAGTGCCATCTCTTACTATGAGGACAATGGCAAACAATTTGACATTACGATTCGTTATAGAGATGACTTTAGAGCCTCGTTGGAAGATATGAAAAAACTGCAAGTCCGAAATGCCAATGGCGATTTTGTCGCATTGGAAGGGTTGATTGCCTTTGAAAGCAATTTAGGAACAGCATCTATCAACCGTTTTGATCGTGAGCGCAAAATCTTAGTGACTGCTAACATTGTCGGTACTTCACTCGATAAAGTGGTCGTACAAGTCAATGACAAAATGAAAGAGATTTTACCAGAAGGGTATCATTACCGTTTTACAGGCGATGTTGAAAATATGAACGATACAGCAAAAGCTTTTGGTGCAGCAGTTCTTTTGGCGGTTATTTTGATCTACTTGATTCTAGCCGCGCTTTATGAGTCATTGATTCAGCCGTTTATTATTATGATCTCTATGCCGCTTTCACTCACGGGTATCATGGTGGCACTCTATTTAAGCGGTTATACCTTCAGCCTTTTTGTTATGATCGGTATTATCTTGCTCTTAGGAATGGTTGGGAAGAACGCCATTTTGGTCGTCGACTTTGCTAACCGTGCCGTTAAAGAGGGTAAGGAGATTGATGAGGCACTTCTTGAAGCAGGTGAAAAACGTCTTCGACCTATTTTGATGACCACTTTCGCGATGATCGGTGCGATGATGCCTCTGGCTTTTGGAAGCGGAGCAGGTCATGAAGCCAATGCCCCCATGGCACTTGCGATCATTGGTGGACTTTTAAGCTCAACCGTTTTAACCCTTCTTGTCGTTCCTGCGATCTATAAATTTATGTATCCAATGGATCGATGGTTACGTAAATGGTACGAAAAAGGTACAATCTAATCTTTACATGTAAAGAGGCTGTAATACCCACACAGCCTCTTTTTTTCCCCAACTCTCCACACATTTTACAAAATCGGCACACTATTTGCTTTTTAGTTACTTGGATTAAGGTTCTCTGTTACAGAGTTAATACAAGAGCAATGCTCTTCAAACGTGATGACGCTTTATGTTTTCACGCTAAAGTCCGTTTTTTCGGATAGGTAAATGCTTTAAGGACACGTGTGATGAAAAAAATGGTATGTCTCATTTCAGTCGCTGCAGTACTTGGAATGAATGCTTACGCAAGAGATTATGTTGAAGATGTTCACGGTGGCATCTCCCATGCAAGTATCGATGGAGAGCACAAGGCTGCTTACAACATCGGTTATGGCATTACAAAAACATTAGACAATAAAGTGCTTTTTGGTGTTGCTTTTAATGGCGAATATGCCAATCTAAGTGATGGTTCAATGTATGGAGCTGGTACAGATTTTAAACTCGGATACAATGTCTGGGAAAAATTGAACGCTTATGGTATCGTTGGGGCAAAACTTCAATCGGTTGATGGTAATGCGGGTTATGGTTTGGGATACGGTTTAGGGGTTGATTATCCTATTACACGCGCTATCTCTGCGGCAGTGGAATATAAAAGCTATAACATGAATGCAAGCAATATTCCTGATTATGACTACAAAACGTTAGGGCTAAATCTCAAATACGCGTTCTAATATACCTTGCAGGGAGATAATCCCTGCTTACTTATTTCTTTTTCGATCTTTTTTGGCTTGTTTCGCTTTAGCTTTAGCTTGCGCTTTACGAGCATCACTCATTTTTGCTTTGTCAGAGTTCACCTCACCCACATTTGTTTGTTTTCCTATATAGGGTACCGTATGTTTTTGCTGTGTTGAAAGTGCTGCTAATTTGTAGCCTTTTTCCATTTTAACGCTATTGTTAAGTAATCCGCCCATGTTATGTCCTTCGTGTTATATGAAATGTAATTGGAGAAAAATCGTTGAGAGTTTTGTAACGATATATGAGGTTATTATACTTTATCCTTGCTTCAACCCATGTAAAAATCTTTACATGTAAAGATAATTTGCTTTTCTTTCAGACTAATTGATTAAAATAGCGCGTAATATTTTTGACATGTAAAAGGAAAAATATGGTAGAGCAAAACCTTCTAAGCGCCCAACAATACGCCGTTAAACATAAAATGAGTACCTTCGCTGTTCTCAAACTCATCAATGCAAAAAAACTCAAAACAATCAAAAAAAACGTTGAAGGTGAAGAGATAGAGTACATCATCGATGAAACACTCCCAAGCAACGTTACCGTTCACAATGAGGCAACAGCCGAGCCAGAGAAAAATGAAAAAATAGACTATGAGATCGAATTTCATAAACTTTTGAGCAAATACATCGAACTACAAGAAAAATATACCCAACTTATTGAGGAAAAAAACCGTGCGATGAAATGAATTTGAAATTACCGATAAAGAGACAATCCATACACTACTCAGCAAATACGCAACGCTCTCACTCAGAAGACAATAACGTTCCTTATGCAATATCGCTTAATTTTGTCTGGTGGAAGAGGGTATCGCCGTTCATGGAACCAAAGAGGGCAAAAGAATAGATATAAAACCATTACCGCCGAAAATCCTATGTACAAAAAACGCATTGAAGAGATCATGATCTTAACATTGACACCAAATAGTCTTTCATGCAAATTCAAAAGGGGACAAAACCTCCCGCAAGAGCGAAAAAAACTTTTGTTAAAATACTTGGAAGAGCGTGGCACATCCCTAGATCTTTTAAGCGCAAATGCCATACGTCAGCTAAGTTAAAATCTTTACATGTAAAAAGGAAGAGGGCATTTAAAATGCCCTTTAAATGAGGTCGTTTATTGATTTAAAATATCAAGTGTTTTTTCATAAACACCGAGTTTACTGAGTTCGTTATTGAGCTCTTCTGTCAATTTGGATTGAGACTTTAATTCGCCAGAGATAAGCTGACTCTTCTCCGCTAGATTTTCCATATCGGAAGAGAGTGCATTGCTTTTTGAAGAAACGGCTAACAACCCACTGCTCACATTGCCCATCGTTTTGCTAATGCTTTCCACCGCTTGAATGATTGTACTTACCGATACATTGGTCTCTGAGAGGCTTTTTTGGGTGCGTTCTGCCAATTTACGCACTTCATCCGCAACAACAGCAAAACCGCGTCCATGTTCCCCTGCCCGTGCTGCTTCGATGGCTGCATTAAGGGCTAAAAGATTGGTCTGATCTGCAATATCGGCAATGACGCTCAAAACAACACGAATATCACGGACATTATTCGTAAGATTATCAACCTCAATAGAAAGGCTTGCATTGTCAGAGCTTCCTTGCTCCATACTGGATGAAAAGAGATTAAATTCACCTTTGACCTGCCCCAGTTGTGATTCTATCGCATCAATAGCCGTTACAGCATCTTGCAATGTACTACCAATCGTTCGAAGTAATGGCATACTTTGTTTCATTTGCTCAAGCATCGCTTTGTTCAGATTATTGATGATCGTTTGGCGATTTATTTTTCGTAGTAAAAAATAACTTTTAAATCCTGCATATTTTTGAACAAAATTATCAATGTAGTCATCTTCAAAATTACCGCCATCAACCTCATAGAAAAAGATGGCCGTTAACGTTTGGTTGATATTAACCCCCAAAAGCTCACCAAAGGTCGAAAAACCTACGACAGGAATCTCTTTAAATGTATTCAACCGATTGAGTACCTCGGCGTTGCAAAGACGTCTTAAAATACAATCATTAAAAATCGCACCAATCGCTTTGGGCTTATTACGGCTAAAATCAGCAAAATCATGGCTCGTTGTCTGTACAAAGTCTGTTTTTTCGAGTAAAACAAGTTCCTCGCCCGCTTCAATATCACAATAAAAATGAATCGTATCGTTTGCGATATCAATAGAAGCAATGGAGCGAATATAAATTTCCTCATCAATAGCAATTCCAAAAGTATAATTCGCAAGTTTAAAGTTAAGTTCATTGGCTGAGCAATGAAAATGGCTGGTTAACGCTTCTATGACACTGACATTGACATTGGTTTTACGATCCAAAAATGCTGTAACGGTGCGAGTAATGGGATTTGCTGCCAAAACCGTAAATACAGTGGCTGTTGGTCTAAAATTTTGACTTTTAAAAACACCAAAACGGTATTTTGGAGCAAGCTTTATAAACGTAATAACCGCATGATGGCGAAGTGTACGCGTCCCATCATAGATATAAGTGTTTTGAAAATCTAATTTACCACCAGCACTACCGCCGATGAGCAAACAGGGAAATTTACCCACATGATAAACCGCTTCCATGAAAAAGCTCTCACTCGCACTCAATCCGTCAATAAGTGTATATCCAAGGGTATCATCGGAACGCATTTTAAAAGGAACACGCACTTTTTTAACCTCTTCAGCAATCAAAGCGGAACGTTCAGCTGCTGTTTTTTTACTCGTTGCCATATCTTCGCTTTTGAGCGGAATTGAAGCCACATAAATATCGCTCACCATATCAGGAGAAAAGAGCATCAAAACAATATTATCGCCTTCGCCAGCATTTGCAGAAGAATAGAGTGAGGGAAGGGGATTTGAACGATCCAAACTGCATAATTCACCTGCAGTCGTTGAAAGAATTAATGTTGTATCGTTAGGAAGAAGCTGTTTAAGTTTTGAAGAGATAGCACTAAAATCAAGAGCAGGTGAGACAAACCCTAAAACAACTTTTGGATTAAAAGGAAGCTTTTCAAGAGCGGTTGTCATCGTTTTTTCTTGAAGCGTTAAAGTTAAAATAGCTTGATTGAGTAGTCCACTTGATGATGAACTGCTAGATTGATGCGATGATTCGGTTGATGAGCGAAAGAAACTAAACATGAGATACTTTCCTTAAAATGAATTTTTTGTTATTTCTAATTATTAATTAAATACTTGATCCATTGGCATCATTTGCCCATCAAAGTGCTATACCGATAAAGCCATCAAAAGCACTTAGCAAAAAACCAATTTCTGCATCTTTATTCATGCTAACGCACAAAAAATAAAGGTGCACTTAAAAAGCCTTTGAATAAAGCCTCCTTGTATGAGAGCCGAAATATGGTAACTTGTTTGTTTTATTAATTATTGAAAACTTAAATTTTCATAGTTAATTATCAAATTCTAACGTAACAAATATTACATTAAGTTCGTAGCATGAAAATAGCTTCTATGGAGTTAAGAAATAAAGACTTCCCTTATATAAGAGGTTTTGAGCTTTTGTTGATAAATGGAGATAAAACAATCTTGAGAGATTTTGAAACAATAACTATACTATTATGGACAACAGCAGAAATATTCTCGCATTACAAAAGTAAGCAATATTTCTGCCGTTGTTTTTTTAACTTAGATGCCTAATGATTGTCTTTTAAAGTACTCTTTACCCACTTTACACAATGGACATGCATTGGGTGCTTTTTTACCTCTATGAATATGTCCACATACTTCACATACCCAAATTTCTTCTTCAGCATCCGCAAAGAAGCCATCTTCTTTCATCGCATCTTGAAGAGCTTTGTATTCACGCTCATGTTCAACTTCGACTTTACCAATGGCATTAAAAAGACGTGCAAGCTCTTTATGACCCTCATCTTCTGCTATTTTTGCAAAGCCTGGGTACATGGTTGTATGCTCATAATTTTCACCCGCCATAGCAGCATCAAGATTTTTGAGTGTGATTTCAGTTTCAGCGCCGTCAACAAGCTTGTGATAGGCTTTAAATTCAGCTCTTGCATGCCATTTTTCATTTTCAGCCGCTTCTCTAAAGTGACGAGAAACTGCATGCCAGCCCTCTTCTAATGCAATGTCTGCAAATAGGTCATATTTATTACGCGCTTGTGACTCTCCCGCAAATGCTTTCATCAGATTAACTGCTGTTAGGTCTTTTGTAATACATTCCATCTCTTGACCACAACAGGTAAGTTTACCACCGCCTACATTTTGAACTTCAACTTCGTTACCACATTTACTACATTTATATGTCTCATACTGTTTCATTCATACTCCTTTATATTTGTGCTGAAATTCTAATACACACTTACTTAAATTGTAATTAATTGTAATTAATAATTTTTATTATCTATAAAATCCCTTTTTTGGTAAAAAAATCTTCGATAACTTTAGGTGCAAACGCTTTATCGTACATGTAAAGCTCCTGCCATGTTTTTCCTTCTAAAAAACTCTTTGTCTCAATCTGATATTTTTGCTTCATCACGGATACAAACTCTAAAACAGCACTAAATAAAAGTGCGTACTGTGCAGCGGTAAATTTTTTGAGAAGATCAAACAATCGGTAATAATTGACCATCTTTTTACTCGACTCTTCACTCATGCGAAGCGACCAAATACGCCCTGCAAAATCATGTTGGTACTCAACACCACTGCGAATTTCCAGAGAAAACTCTCTAAGTCCTTTTAAAAATGTCTCTTTGGGTAAAAAATTTGCGGTATTGTGAAAGAAAAGATAGATACTAAAAAGGAAGAGATCCTCAACACAGGGTGCGTAGTTTTTGATTTCGTCGTACGTCTCTTTTTCAACGCTTAATTGCATTCGAAGATACGCTAGGTGCTTGACGCGCCAGTTATCTTTTTGCTCTGCCCTCTTCTGCCACTCGATCAATGTAGGTCTCGGTATATCGTAACGCTCAACTAAAGGCTTGTAAGATGTCTGCATCGCTTACTCCCAAGTCAGAATAAACTATTCTATTACATTTTTTAAAATATTTCAATATATAAGGTTTTGAAGAAGATTAAAAGGAGAAATGTATACCATTTGTTCACATTAAAAACAGATGGTATACATCAAAATGAGATTAGATATGAAAGTGTTTTAGAAACGCTGGGTTATTTTCAACCAAACCAAGCTCTATAAGGCGTTTTACCGTACATTGGTCGCAGTCAGTGTCTTTTGGCCACTCTCTCGTGTAGCCATCCAGATCATTTTTAGTCGTTGCATCAATGCCGATGAACTCCTCTTCGATAAAAATATCGCGGAGCGCATCAATGTTATTGACCACACGCCAGATGAGCATATAGGCATTATCCACGCTATTGCCCTCTTTATCCACTACGATCAAAAGTTTCATATACTCACTTAAAGGCTTAAGTGCTTCATACACCTCTTTACCTGCCCTCTTCTTATGAATGGTCATAACGGTAATGGGTGTTTTTGTTTCTGTTTTATACTGTTTAAGGGCAATGACTTCTGGAACCAAGGTTGTCACTTTTAAAAGAAGGTCACGATCGCTCAAAATGGTTTTAGAAGGCGCATCGATCACACCACCGGTACAATCCACACCCAATTTTCCGCCAAACAGCGCATTGGGAGAAGCGTGATCAAGTGCGTCGCACACACCTTCACTGATGAGTAAACGTTTGGCATTGATGCGATTGAGAATGTAATCACTCAATTTGTCATAATCATCAAGTTCTGGTGCATTTTCACCCACAAAAATCGCATGTTTGACAAAGCTCATCTGCCCAACACCCCAAAACGCGTGCATAAACTGTTTGGCATGTCCTGGGTAAAGTACATTCATCTTGGCTAAAATAAAGTTATGAAACACGCCATTTTCAGGCATATTATAATCAATCAAATCGGGTGCAGTCGTTTTTAACAGTGGTAAAAAAATACGCTCTGTCGCCCAGCCCATGTATTTATCTTCAAGTGGCGGTTTGCCCACAACAGTGGCTTGATAGACTGGTTTTTCTTTACATGTAATGCACGTCACATCCATCACAGGATACGGCTCTTTAAGCGTGTAGTAGCCTGTGTGGTCACCAAAAGGCCCTTCGATCTCCATCTGACTAGGATCAACCCACCCCTCAATGACAATGTCTACATCTTCAGGTACGTAAATGGGATTGGTCAAGGATTTTACCAAACGAGCGTTTTTATCTTTGATAAAACCATAGAGTAAGAGTTCAAACATCCCAATCGGCATCGGCGCTTGTCCGCACCAAATATAGAGAGGATCACCACCAATTCCAATGCTCACAGGCATTTTTTTACCCGCTTTTTGGTACTCATGGAAAAAATGCGCACTATCTTTGTGAATTTGCCAGTGCATACCCAAACGGTTTTTATCGTACACTTGCAAACGGTACATGCCTAGATTTTGTTTGGTGCCATCCAAACTTTGTGTATAGACTTGCCCCATCGTAATAAAAGGGCCGCCATCTTCGCTCCATGTGGTTAAAATCGGAAAATCATACAGATTTGGCGCATCATACACCTTCGTTTGACAAACACCTTTGCCTTTTAGACGCTTTGGAAGCGCATTTTTAAGATTGAACAGTGTGCCAAGCATGCCCATTTTGTCCATAAACGATGTAGGTGGTTTCATGTGCATCAATGCTTCGATCTGCTTTGCCACTACATTGGGATTTTTACCAAAAATAAGCTCGGTCGCTTTGGTCGAACCAAACACGTTCATCAAAACGGGGATATCAAAGCTTTTTCCAAGTCTTTTGCTCACGGGTTTTGTAAAGAGAAGTGCTTTAGAATCTTCTTTTTTAACCTCAATATACGCTAAATGCGGGATTTCTAAGTCAATATCAAGCTCGTCATCGATAACACGTAAAAGATCGTTTTGGCGTAAAAGCTCAATGATTCTCTGCATTATTTCCCTTTAAAAGATTTCATTCAGTGCAATGTGTTCGGCACGTTCCAAAAGCGCTTTAGCCCCTCTATCAAGCACTTTTTGCGCTAAAGCTTTACCAACAGTTGCATACTCTGTGCGTGTTGTTGTTATCTCTTCTTTAAGCATTTCCGAACCATCAGGAAGGCCAATAATCGCTTTTACATGTAAAGCATCGCCACGTAGTTCTGCATTCACACCAATAGGCACTTGACAGCCACCTTCAAGGATCGTCACAAAGTCGCGCTCAACGCGGGTTTCGATGATGGCATCTTCGTCGTTAAGTACCGAAACCAAACGTTCCACTTCGGCATCACAGACAATTTCAATACCAAGCGCCGCTTGACCCGAAGCAGGGATCATCACCTCTTTTGAAATCGGTGCAAAGTGTGTGACTTCACTGGCAAGCCCCAAACGGTTTATACCAGCACTTGCCAAGATAATTGCATCAAATTCGCCCTCTTTGAGCTTGCGAATCCGTGTATTGACATTACCTCGTAGATTTTTAATCACAAAATCAGGACGAAGTTTTAACAGTTGCATTCGACGTCTTAAACTCGTTGTTCCAACCACAGCACCTTGAGGCAATTCCTCTAATGAAGCATATTTTTCAGAAAGCATAGCATCACGGACATCTTCACGTTTGGTAATGACACCCAGTTTAAGCCCTTGTGGAAACTCCATCGGAACATCTTTCAGACTATGAACGGCAATGTGCGCTTCACCCCTCAGCATCGCCTCTTCAAGCTCTTTCGTGAAAAGTCCTTTGCCTCCTATTTTTGCTAAAGCAACATCTAAAATTTTATCGCCTTTGGTCATCATAATAGAGAGTTCGACCTCAAGCCCAGGGTGCGCTTTTTCAAGTTCCGCTTTGACATGTTCGGATTGCCAAAGGGCAAGTTTACTTCCACGGGTTGCAATAATTAGTTTTTTCATTTAGACTCTTTTATAAATTTTCTATAACTTCGTTTTGTATCATCTTTTTTGCCATCAAGGTAAATGGTTGGAGTGCCATTAACCATCAAAGCATTGGCTAATTCTTGATCGCTATTGAGTTGTTTAAGAATATGGGGTTGGTTAATTTGCTCAATCGTAAAATTTTTATTTAATGCTTTGTTGAAAATATCTAAAATTGCTTTTTCATCCGTCTCTTTAATATCAAAAAATTCTTTATAGACTTTTTTGACAATTTCATGATCACCCTTCTCTTCTGCAAAAATCATTGCTTTGACGAGTGTTGGAGATGCTGGATGGATATTCAGTGGAAAATGGTAATAAAAAAGTGCAAATGTTTCAGGATATTTCTGTACATCGGCAAGAACTTCTGGGACAAAATCCATACAGAAAGGACACGATGGATCACTAAATACAACGATTTTATGAGGTGCATTAAGATTGCCTGCTAAAAGATGCTCTTTATTGTAGGCAGAGGCATCCATATCAAGCGAATAACTCCCCTTGACGCTTCGACCGTTGTTCAGATTTGTAAAATCCTTACTCAAGATTTTTCCATTGGTAAAGACCATATCATTGACGGAGAGTTTTTTACCCTCTTGCTTGACTAAATTAAGATCAATACGCACAAAATAGACCATCCAGTCAGGCATCTCTTTCATCGCTTCTTTTTTGAGAATAACAACTTTATCAAACGTATAATTTTCATTCGGAACAATGGCTTTTTGTAAAAATGTCGTGACTTTTGTGTCAAGATCAGCATTTGCATCTGCGGCAAAAAGTGAAAAACTACTTAAGGTGATTAGTGTCGTCAATAACTTCAACATCAATGATCTCATCTTTTTTTCCTTCCGTAAAATATTCAGTAGAACTGTTCTCATCTTTTACATGTAAAAATTTTGAAGCAAACAGTGTCACAATAGAGCTAAATTGCAACAAAAGTCCTACAATATCGCCTAAAAAACCTGGCAAAATTAGCAAAATTGCACCTACAATGGTCCAAAGATTCAGTCGTTGAAAAGATTCAATGCTAATCTCTCCTTGCATCAGGGCATTAAGGTTTTGCATCAGTGTAATACGCATATTTGCAAGTAAAATAAACCCGAGTACAGCAGATACGACAAGCTCAATAAACGTTGCAAATGCGCCTATAGCAGAAGCAATATTGACACTTACCATGACCTCTAAGAAGAGATAGATTAAAAAATATTTCACGCTAAAAATTCCTTGAGTTTAAAAAGAGCTTCCTCTTTTTTAACAACGGTTTTTTCCAATGTCTTACGCTCAACAATTTCAACAAAACCCTCTTCAAGCTCTTTACCAACAATCAGTGCATATGGAAGACCAATGAGTTCATAATCTTTCATTTTAAAACCAAAACGTTCATTTCGATCATCTAAAAGAACACTGTAACGCTCTTTTTTCAAGGCATTATACAGTTCTTCTGCATAGTTATTTTGTGCTTCATCTTTGACATTGGAAACAATAATATCAAGCAAATAAGGCGCTGTTTGTTTATTCCAAATACACCCTTTTTCATCATGGCTTGCTTCAATCATTACCGCGACCAAACGACTCACACCAATGCCATAGCATCCCATATAAAACGGTTGTGCTTTACCATTTTTATCTAAGAATGTCGCACCCATCGCTTTAGCGTATTTTTGTCCCAGTTGGAAAATGTGCCCTACTTCAATGCCTTTGGTAACGCCTAGTTCACCGCCACAACAAGCGCATTTGTCACCCGCCTTGACACTCGCAAGGTCTTTGTAGCGATCTTCGTTGAAGTTAAACATGGAGACACCTACCATGTGAAAGTCTGTTTCATTGGCACCACAGATAATATTTTTAGCCTCTTTAAGTTCTAAATCTATGTAAAATTTTACACATTCTAGTCCGACAGGTCCAATAAAACCTGCTTTGAGCCCTGCACGTTCAACCTCTTCTAAAGAAGCGTCTAAAAGATCAAGTGCACCACAGGCATTTTGTGCTTTGGTCTCTTGAAGCTCATCATTGCCTCTAACAAAGAAAACAACCACCTCTTCTTTATCCACATAGACCGCTTTTTTTACTACCGCTTTAATGCTGTAGAACGGATCGACTTTAAAGAAATTACAGACATCGTCAATGGTTTTCATATCAGGCGTTTTAAATTTGGAAAGATTCGCTTCAGGAGCTTCAGATGGGGCAAGTTTAGGAGCACGTTTTGCCGCTTCGATATTGGCAGCATAGGAGCATTTTTGACAGACAACAATGTCATCTTCACCATTTTGTGCCAATACCATAAACTCTTTACTACCACTACCGCCAATGGCACCGCTATCAGCATCTACCGCTCTAAAATCGAGCCCTAAACGCGTAAAGATTTTGGTGTAGGTCTTTTCCATCACATCAAACTCTTTTTTCATACACGCTTCATCTTCATGGAAACTATAACCATCTTTCATCGTAAACTCACGACCTCGCAGAAGTCCAAAACGAGGACGTGCTTCATCACGGAATTTGGTGGTAATTTGGTACAAATGCAGTGGTAATTGTTTATAGCTATTGATGCGGTTGCGAACAATATCCACCACTACCTCTTCATGGGTTGGCCCTAAAACAAATTCATTCTCTTTTCGATCTTTAAAGCGACACAACTCTTTGCCAAAAACATCATAACGTCCACTTTGTTTCCACAGTTCTGCAGGAGTGACCACATCCATTTGGATCTCTTGCGCACCCGTTTCATCCATCTCTTCTTTAACAACATTTTTAATTTTATCAAAAACGATTTTTCCCATCGGCAAAAAGTTATACAATCCGCTACCTACTTGAGAGATAAAACCACCACGCACCAAAAATTGATGGCTCGGAAGTGTTGCATCTTTAGGCGCATCCTTGGTTGTTGGTGCATATAATTTTGAAAACTTCATTACTTAACTCCCATTTGGTATTCACATTTATACATATTCATTCGTTTGGTTTGATCTTCATTAATGTTAAAAATATATTGAACCGCTTGTACAATCGTATCGGCTTCAGGTTTTTCCGCGACTTCTTTGAGGTTTTTAGTGGGTGAGTGTAAAAAAGAGTTAAATGCATGATGCAAGAGTTTTTCTACCTGCTCTTGCAACTCTTCAGGAATATACCCTTTTTTCACTGCTTTTTCTAACTCTTGCAAGGAACACTCTTTGGCTTGATCGCGAATCTCTTTGATGATAGGGTCGACACACATACTTTGCAACCATTTAAAAAAGTCCATCGTAGCTCGACCCACAATAGAATAAGCAATTTTGGCTTGCTCTTCACGAAGAGACATGTTTTGATTTACAATCTCTTCCAAATCATCGACCGCAAAAATATGGAGATCCTTATGCTCACTCACGTCAATATCACGAGGAACCGCTATATCAAACCAATACCGTGAGAACTCACGCTCTTCAACCATATCATCGGTAATAACACTATGAGGCGCTCCCGTAGCTGTAAAAACGAGGCGGTAACGATTAATAAATTCTGTCAATTTTGAGTAAGGTGCAATCGTTGCCAATTCACCCAATTCTGTGGCTAAAGCTTGGGCATGTTCCAAATTACGGTTGATAATAATAATGTTAACGCCACTGGAAATTAAATGTTTTGCTGCTAATTGACTCATCTCACCAGCCCCCACAACCAAAGCGGTTAAGCCTCCAATATTGCCTAGTAAATCTTTGGCTTTACTCACCGCAACACTTGAAACCGAAACAGGACTTTTTGAAATATCGGTTCGACTACGTACTTCAGCGGCACAGCGAAAAGCATGGTGCATCGCACGTCCTAGTTTTTGTGCGCAGTAGTTGTTCTCAAATGCAAATTTAAATGCTTCTTTAAGCTGACCCGCAATTTGAGTCTCACCAATGACTAAACTATCAAGAGAAGAACAAACGGTAAAGAGATGATGGATCGCACCATTATCCTCATAAACATCTGCCCTATCCTCTAATTCTTCACGCGGAATGCTCGAAACGCGACTGACAAGATCAAACATATCGTTCAGTGCTGATTCACACTCTGACACACTCGCAATCACTTCGACACGATTACATGTAGAGAGTAAGATCACTTCGTTCACAGCGGCACAACTTGTCAATGTTCCCATAAACGTACGGCATTTTTCTTCTGAATTAAAAGCCAATTTCTCACGAATACTAATATCTGTGTTCTTATGTGTAAAACTCATAGTGAGGTAATGCATTAAAAATTCCTCTCAATCATCTCTTTAATAATAGTGCTCAAACCCACATCTTCTTCTTTTTCAATGACCTCTAACGCTTCCAAGCCTAACTTCCGTGCATACGAAATGGAGTCTTCCAGTGCTTTTGTTTCATTCATTTTTGTTTTAATCCACACTTTTTGTGTTTCATCGAGTTCTTGCTGGAACAAAGAGAGCAGTTTTGTCTGATCCGAGGAAGAGAGTTTACGGTACATGTAAAGATAAGGCAAGGTTGTTTTTCCCTCTTTAAAGTCATTTAATGAAGGTTTCCCAAGCGTTTCACTGCTTTGAGTAATATCTAAAATATCATCGATTATCTGAAAAGCAAGCCCTAAATTTTTGCCATACAGAGCATAAATAGTAGCATTTTTGCCAGCAAGTAATGCCGCAGCTTTAGCGGAAGCTTCGATTAGGGAAGCTGTTTTTTTATAAATCATATCAAAATAACGCTCTTCACTGTCATTAAAAGCATGGGAAAGTTCAACATCTAATAGTTCACCAACAGAAAGAAGTGCAACAGCGTGAGAAACACTATAAGCCACATCATTGGGCATAAATGTCAATTCGCTAAAGCCTTTTGAGTAGAGTATATCGCCTAGCATTATGGCTGTTTTATTGCCAAAAAGCGCATTAATGGAGTCTTCCCCTCGTCTCGTGAAAGCATCATCAATGACATCATCATGTAACAAGCTTGCCGCATGAATAAGCTCAACAATAGCAGCGAGCTTAAGAGAGTTATCTGTAACTCCAGCAATCTTTAAAATGAGTTTTGCGCGTAAACGTTTACCTTTCGGAACTCTATGAAAGAGTTCAACACTGCGTGCGTCGCCTAAAGAAGCGACCATTTCTACCATCAAATTTTCAACTTTTCCTAACACCTGTGCGATCCTACGGTTTCTTTTTGGGTTTAAATTCAACTTCTATACGTTGTAAATTATCTTCTATAAATATATCTAAAATTGCCTCTTTATTTCTTTGATCGAAGTCATTAAAAACAATCTTCAGATACGTTTGAGCAAGCATTTTGTTGTCACCATCAGGTAACAATGGAATAATCACTGTCTCTAGAGGATGTTTCTTCTGCATTATATATTGCATGGGATAGCCTCTATAGTTGACTAATACTGTCAACATATTATTCGTATACAGTGTCCAACGTAAGCGTAAAATGTACTCATTGTTGGGATTATCTGCTGTAGGTTTTTTTGTAACCTCTTTATGGTTAATTAAAACCAACCCTATTTCATCTTTTTTAAGAATAAATTGATGGGTGTATTCGTAATTAATCCCTGCTGAGAGAGCATATGTGCACGCTACTACCCAACAAACAAATCCTAGCCCTATTTTACTCATTTTGAGTTAATATTTCTCCCATTGTGCTAATAAAAAGATCATTATTGTGCTCAACAACAGAATCTGTCTCATCCATTAACACCGTAGAAATCAATCCTTCAAGAGCATCGATTCCAAACTGTTTTTCAAGTAAAATCTCCATGGCACTGTAACGATCTACGATTTCTAGAAGCTTCATTTTGACTAAATCTTGGTTAGCATGAAAGAGAATATCAAAAAATTTACTTTTGGGGCTTCCCATAAAAAAGTCATCTTCATCTTCGTACAACATCAAATTCTCCTGTGCTTTTAAAAAGATACGATTATAGCACACTAAAACTTGTCTCATCTAAAACAGCTACTTTCATAGATCATTTTAACAATGAATATTGACTAACAAAGTGTTAGTCATTGTCGTATTTCCTCCATTAAATATCCTCATTAAACACACCATAAAATAGATATTTACATATAATTATATGTAAAATAATCTGTTAAATTTGTACTGTTAGTATATACAATATAAATAGAAATTTACGTATTATTTGTTACATTTACATCTTTACATGTAAAACATATAAACACTCTTTATTGGTATATGCCCTACCCTTTTCTTGATATACCAATCTCTACTTTTTTAATCATTAGTTGCTTGATAGAGTTACTTGACATTTAAAAATATTTAGTCTATACTTTCATCAACACTACATCAAAAGGATGAAAGATGAATCAAGAAACCCTCGCCTTACATTACGGATATGATAAGCAACACTTTGGAACAATGTCAGTACCAATCTATCAAACCACTGCCTATGACTTTGGAAGTGCAGAGACTGCCGCCAATCGTTTTGCCCTTCGCGAACTGGGACCTATTTACACGCGTCTAAACAATCCAACAACAGACGTCCTTGAAAATAGAATTGCCGCTGTTGAAAATGGTGAAGCAGCGATTGCAACCGCAACGGGACAAGCGGCTATCTTTTTCGCTATTGCAAACTTGGCAGAAGCTGGAGATAACATCATTGTTGCTAAAAAAATCTATGGTGGGGCAACGACATTACTTACACACACGATTAAACGTTTTGGTATCCAAGCAAAACTCTTTGAGAGCGATGATGCCAATGATTTGGAAGCACTTATTGATGACAAAACTAAAGCAATCTTTTTTGAATCACTGTCAAATCCACAAATTGCAATTCCAAACATTGAAAAAATCGTTGCTGTAGCCCAAAAATACAACATTATTACCGTATGTGATAACACCGTTGCAACACCAATTCTCTTCCAACCACTCAATCATGGCATAGATGTAAGTGTTCACAGTGCAAGTAAATACATCTGCGGTCAAGGCAGTGCAATGGGCGGATTGGTTGTTGAAGCCAAAGGACTTAATGCTAAACTTATCGGTAATCCACGCTATCCACAATTCAATGAACCCGATGAAAGTTACCATGGCTTAGTTTACGCAACATTACCGTTCCCTATTTTTTCACTTAGAATTCGCCTCTCACTCATCCGTGATATTGGAGCAACTATTGCGCCATTTAACTCTTGGTTATTGATTCAAGGGTTAGAGACGTTATCACTACGTGTGAAAGAGCATTCGCGGAATGCTTATAAAGTAGCTAGTTTTTTAAAAGCGCACCCTAAAGTAAAAAAAGTCTCTTACCCTGCTTTAGAGAGTGACCCTTTACACAGTAGAGCGAAACAGTATTTTAAAGAGGGCCAAACATCTGGACTGTTAAGTTTTGAAGTTGATGATTTTGAATTTGCAAAACACATTCTTAATTCCACAAAAATATTTTCCGTTGTTGTGAATATTGGTGATTCAAAATCGATCATTACCCATCCTGCAAGCACAACCCATCAACAACTTTCTGTTGAAGAATTAGAGCTTACAGGTGTTAAAGCTGGACTTATTCGACTCAGCATTGGACTTGAAAATGCAGATGATCTTATTGAAGATCTTAAAATTGCTTTAGGTTAAGGAAGCAATATGTCATTACTCTCAACCAAAGGAATGTATGGTTTAAGTGCCATGTACCAACTCTTTTTATCAAAGAGTGTGAAACCTTTGCAAATTAAAGAGATCTCTGCACGTGCTGAGATTCCACAAAACTACTTGGAGCAACTTTTGATTCTATTGCGTCAAGCAGGTTTAGTCAGTAGTGTTAGAGGTGCCTATGGCGGTTATCTTCTAGCCAAGAATGCTCAAGATATTTTGATTAAAGATATTTTGATCGCCCTTGAGGGAAATCTTGTCGTTACAGAAGGAGAAGTAAAAGACCCTGTACTTCGCATTTTCTATGAAGAAAGCAATGCCAAGATACAAGAGATTTTTAATTTACCGCTTTCTGAGTTTGACGTTTATGCACAACGTCTTAACAATCAATTAAATTATAACATCTA
Organism: Sulfurospirillum diekertiae; assembly: GCF_002309535.1. Taxonomy (GTDB): domain Bacteria; phylum Campylobacterota; class Campylobacteria; order Campylobacterales; family Sulfurospirillaceae; genus Sulfurospirillum; species Sulfurospirillum diekertiae. Next base: position 1,618,834 of record NZ_CP023275.1, read on the forward strand.
AGGAGATTATTATGTATGCACACAATGTAACTGAACTAATTGGCAACACTCCTCTTGTCAAACTAACCCGTGCCTCAGAAGCTTCCAATGCTTTGGTACTAGGAAAATGTGAATTTCTAAACCCTTCACATTCGGTGAAAGATCGTATCGGATTCAATATGATTAAAACAGCACTTGATAAAGGATTAATTGATCTCAATTCAATTATCATCGAGCCAACAAGTGGTAACACGGGTATTGGACTTGCGACCGTATGTGCAAGTTTAGGGCTTAAACTGATACTTACAATGCCTAGTTCCATGAGTTTAGAAAGACGTAAACTTCTAGCAGCATTAGGTGCAGAACTTGTACTAACAGAACCTGCCTTGGGAATGAAAGGTGCTGTCGAGAAAGCAACTGAACTCTCAAAAGAGATACCAAATTCATTTGTGCCACAACAATTTTCCAATGAATCAAACCCAGCCATTCACTATGCGACCACCGCTGAGGAGATTTGGAAAGATACCGATGGTAAAGTCGATATTTTTATAGCGGCTGTTGGTACCGGTGGAACCATTACGGGTACAGGGAAAAGACTAAAAGAGCTCAATCCTAATATCCAAATTATTGCAGTTGAACCAGAAACATCTCCTGTTCTTTCAGGTGGAAACCCAGGACCGCACAAAATCCAAGGAATTGGTGCTGGATTTATTCCTTCAGTCCTTGATACAAAATTGTATAATGAAGTGGTTAAAGTCAGCTATGAAAATGCTATTGAAACTTCTCGCAATCTTGCAAAACAAGAAGGCTTATTGGTAGGTATTTCAGCAGGTGCAAACGTTTATGTTTCATCCCAAATAGCACTTAAACCTGAGAATAAAGGTAAAACAATTGTTACTATTTTATGTGACACTGGCGAGCGTTACCTAAGTGCAGGATTATATGAGTATAAAGAGTCGTAAAACGACTCTTTATTTTATTTCTTCCTCTTTTATTCATTTTTATGGTACTATTTTCTCAACATAAAAGGGGTACAGGTACGTTATGAAACGAATCCCACGCATTCTTCTTAAAAAGCCTATTTTACTTGGTTCAATAACATTTGTTGTGAATCTTGTCATTAGTATGTCACCTGTTCTATACCTTCATGGGAAACATGTAGAACACTACAAAAGTATCCCTTCTTTCAATACGCAACTCCTTATCGAAGAGCAGGACATTGTTTACAGTGCCCTGCTCTATTCCTTTATTTTTGCATTTATTATTTCCATTCTTATCACACTTCTAGCCTTTTTTTTTAAAAAATCTTACCTTGAAGTTGAAAACTTATCACATTTTGATGGTCTAACAGGACTGTATAATCGTCTGATGTTTATGAATGTCTTTCAAAAAGAAATACAAAAAGTAAAACGTAACCGTGACTATCTTTTTTTAGTCATCTTGGATATAGATGATTTTAAGCCTATTAATGACACTTATGGACATCTTATAGGGGATGAGGCAATTAAAATAACGGCTAGTACGTTACAGCAACTTCTTCGTGCCTCTGAATCCATTGCACGTTTTGGTGGAGATGAATTCATTATCTCCATTGTTGATCAGGATAAGAATGCTGCTTCAACGATTGTCAATCGTATTTTAAATGAATTTAACAACAAAACAATTCCCGTTTCTCGCAATCACGATCAACAAGAACTTCAAATCAATCTCAGTATTGGATACACACTTTACAGAAGTGACGATGATTTTAAAACAATGCTGCAACGCGCAGATCAAGCATTGTATATCTCTAAAGAAGCCGGTAAAAACACCGCCACATTCCTAGCTTAAACCAAGTCTTACCCCTATTTTTGTATAATCTAACAAAAATTTATAAGGTATAGATGACTATGAGTGAAAAAAGCACCGTTTACAACCCAAAAGAAATAGAAGAGAATTATTACAAAATTTGGGAAGATAGAGGCTATTTTGAAATTGACGGCAATAAAGCCATTCAAGAGCAAGGCAAAAACTTCTGTATCATGATGCCACCTCCCAATGTTACGGGAAGTCTCCATATCGGACATGCACTTACGTTTACACTCCAAGATATTATCACCCGTTTTAAACGCATGGATGGATTTAAAACACTTTGGCAACCAGGAACTGATCATGCGGGAATTGCCACACAAAATGTGGTTGAAAAACAACTCCTGGCTCAAGGTATTAAAAAAGAAGAGTTGGGACGCGAGAAATTTCTAGAGAAAGTTTGGGAATGGAAAGCGTACAGTGGCGGACAGATCGTTCACCAAATGCGTAAACTTGGTGTCTCTCCTGCGTGGAGCAGAGAACGTTTTACGATGGATGATGGACTTAAAAATTCTGTTAAAAAAGCGTTTGTTAAATACTATAAAGAAGGACTTATTGTTCGGGGTAACTACATGGTAAACTGGTGTACTCATGATGGTGCGCTGAGTGACATTGAAGTAGAGTATGAGACCAACAAAGGCAAACTGTATCATTTAAAATATTTTCTCAAAGATTCTAAAGAGTTTTTAGTCGTAGCGACCACTCGTCCTGAAACCTATTTTGGTGATACTGCTGTTATGGTTCACCCTGAAGATGAGCGCTATAAGCACCTTGTAGGTCAAAAAGTGATTCTTCCACTCATTGGTCGTGAAATTGAGATCATTGCTGATGAACATGTCGATATGAGCTTTGGAACAGGCTGTGTTAAAGTTACACCTGCGCATGACATTAATGACTATGAAGTCGGTAAACGTCATAATTTAGAGTTTATCACGATTTTTGATAGCAATGGTATTCTTAACAATTACTGTGGTGAATTTAAAGGGTTAGAACGCCTTGAAGCACGTGCGCCTATTATGGCAAAACTACAAAATGAAGGGTTTGTCGATAAAGTCGAAGATTATGAAAACCAAGTGGGTCACTGCTATCGTTGTAAAAATGTGGTGGAACCTTACATTTCCAAACAGTGGTTTGTCAAAAAAGAGATCGCGGAAGGTGCTATTGCAAAGGTCAATGAACACCTAGCCGAATTTTACCCAAGCCACTGGCTCAATTCCTACAATGCATGGATGAAAGAGCTTCGTGATTGGTGCATCTCGCGCCAGCTTTGGTGGGGACATCAAATTCCTGTTTTTTATTGTGATGCGTGTGGCCATGAATGGGCAAGTGAAGCGGAGAGTGAGTCAGAATGCCCTAAGTGCTACAGCAACAAGCTTCACCAAGACCCTGATGTCCTTGATACATGGTTTAGCTCAGGTCTTTGGCCTTTTTCAACACTCGGCTGGGGAAATGGGGATGCTTACAAAGATGAAAAATGGAATGAAAGCGACTTAAAAGATTTTTATCCCAATACCCTGCTCATTACAGGCTTTGATATCCTCTTCTTCTGGGTGGCACGTATGATGTTTTCAGGAGAACATACACTGGGCAAGCTTCCCTTTAAAGATATTTATCTCCACGCTCTTGTCAAAGATGAACACGGTCAGAAAATGAGCAAAAGCAAAGGAAACGTGATCGATCCGCTGGATACTATTAATGAATACAGTGCAGATACTTTGCGCTTTACCCTCGCCATTCTTGCAGTTCAAGGTCGTGACATCAAACTGAGCGGTGAAAAATTAGAGCAAATTCGTAACTTCACCAACAAACTTTACAACGCTTCACGCTTTTTGTTGATGAATGCAAACTCATTTGAAGATTTAGACAAGATCGAAATTAAAACCGCTCTTGGTTTATACATGAAAAGCCGTTTAGCAGTAGCAATGGAAGAGGTACGTGCTCACTTTAGCGATTACCGTTTTAATGACGCAGCCACCACACTGTACCGCTTCTTGTGGGGTGAATTTTGTGATTGGGGTATTGAGCTGAGTAAAGCAGACAAACCTGCTATTTTGGAGCTTGGAGCTATCTTTAAAGAGGCAATGAAGCTTATTCATCCCTTTATGCCATTTATCTCTGAATTCCTCTACCAAGAACTTTCCGATAAAACACTGGAAGACAATGAATCCATTATGGTCAAACGCTATCCTCATGCACTCAAACAAGACGAAAAAATTGAGAAGACCTTTGAACTTGTTATCGAAGCGATTGTAGGCATTCGACGTGCCAAGGCCAATATTGATCTTGGAAACAAAAAAATAGAGCACGCTTTTATCAAAGTTTCTGATGCTGTAAACCTAAAAGATGCGTTGAAATACATTAGCTTATTGGCAAAAGTTGAAAATATCGACTTTACTGAGGTTAAGATCGCTAACTCAGCCACCGACGTGGGCGATAACGTTGAGGTGTTTATTCCACTCGATGGTGTTGATTTGGGCCCCATCGTTGAGCGCCTGAACAATCAAAAAATCAAGCTTGAAAAAGAAATTATGAAACTCTCAAGTATGCTCTCCAACGAGCGCTTTGTTGCCAATGCTCCAAAAGAAGTTATTGCAGAAAATCAAAAAGGGTTGGATGATGCTAAAGCTAAAATGGTCAAAATTGAAGCGGAACTCATTTCACTCGGTATTTAATCTTTACATGTAAAGCAGTTGGAGCTTTCAAGCTTCAACTGCTTTGCCTCTTTTTACGCCTTTGGACGAAAAGGTTTGATCACATCCTCGTTACATGTAAGAAAAGGTCCTTCTAAAAGATCAATGCAATACGGCACAGCAGGAAAGACTGCATCTAAACATTCACGTATGGATTTAGGTTTTCCAGGAAGATTGATAATCAAACTACGACCACGAATACCTGCCGTTTGTCGTGATAAAATGGCGGTAGGTACATACTTAAGACTCACTTGACGCATCAATTCTCCAAAGCCTGGCATCATCTTCTCGCAGACAGCCTCCGTAGCTTCAGGCGTCACATCTCGAATAGCTGGGCCTGTGCCTCCTGTAGTGACGATTAAACAGCATTCATCATGATCTGCCATGTGTTCAAGGGCTGCTTCAATGAGTGGCTGTTCATCAGGAATCACTTTGTACACGCTCTCCCACTCACAGCTTAGATACTCACTTAAGACTTGAATAATTGCTTTACCTGAAAGATCTTCATAAATACCTGCACTAGCACGATCAGAGATCGTAAGAATACCAATTTTAATCTGTCTCATATTATTGCTCCATGTTAAATTCGAGTAACGCTTTAATCGTTTTGGTATAAGGAGCATCGACGCCTATTTGATGAAGAGCTCGAATGACAACACCACAAATTTCTTCTATTTCTAACGTTCTACCATGTTCTAAATCAACCAACATAGATGGCTTAATCGAATCAAACTGTTTAATTAAGGTAAACATAGCATCCACATCTTCTTGCGAAATCTTTACATGTAAACTACGTGCAGCATAAGCGGTTTCTTGCATAAGTCCATAAACCACTTCGCTAAGAGGACTTTTCTCAAACAAAATACCTGTTTTGACACGCAGTAACGCGCAAAGTGCATTAACCCCATTGTTAATAATCAGTTTTTTCCACAGTTCTTGTTTGATGTCATATGTCGTTTGGGTTGGAATCCCTGCATGATTTAAAACAAGCGATAATGCTTCCAAAAAACGCTCATTTTCCATCGTTGTATGCATCATACCTAAAATGGTTTCCGCACTGCCAACCGCTTCTACATATCCAGGAGAAACCACATGTGCCCCAATTTTTCGTGTCAATCCGCCCATAATATACTCTTCGGCAAAATAGTCACATAAGATAGCTTCATTTTCAACACCATTTTGCAAAGAGAGGATATACGGTGGTTTCATTTGAGCTCGAAGCCATTGCGCAAGTTGAATGGAGACTTCACGTGTTGCAATTGATTTGGTTGCAAGAATAATAAGATCAAATGAAGTAGCATCTAATTCAGATAAACTCGGTAAATCAAGTGCTTGAATTTTTTGATCAAATTCTAAACTCGGATGCTTTACATGTAAACCCTCAGTTTGAAGCGCTTCAAGGTGTGCCCCTCGTGCAATAAAGACGACGTGATGACCATCTTGGAGAAGTTTGGCGCCAAAATAGCTTCCAACTCCTCCCGCACCTAGAATGATAATATTCATTTTTTTGATTGAGAAAGACGCACACGAACACTTGCTTCATGCGCACCCAGACCTTCAGTGTGAGCAAGCAATGCGCACGCTTCACCAATTTCATCAATGCCTTGTTTGCTCATACTGATGATAGAAGAGCGCTTCAAGAAATTTTCAACGCCAAGCGGCGAGTAAAACTTAGCTGTTCCACCCGTTGGAAGGGTATGATTGGGTCCTGCGATATAATCTCCAATGGGTTCAGGCGTATACAAACCCATAAAAATAGCACCTGCATGGTGAATCTTTGGCAGGAGATCAAAAGGATGAGACGTAACCACTTCTAAGTGTTCAGGCGCAATTTGATTCATCAAATTCACCGCTTCATCCATATCACGCGTCACAATAATCGCGCCTCGCTCTTTGATAGAAACTTCGGCAATCGCTTTGCGATCTAATGTCTCAAGCCACGTATAAATTTCGGTACGTGTTTTTTCCGCAATTTCAAGCGAAGGTGTAATCAAAATAGAACTGGCCATCTCATCGTGCTCCGCTTGTGAAAGCAAATCAATCGCTAAGAGGTGTGGGTTAGCAGTCGTATCGGCTAAAACACCAATTTCACTTGGTCCTGCAATCATGTCAATGTTCACCTCACCAAAAACGAGTTTTTTTGCCGTTGCCACAAAGATGTTACCAGGGCCCGTGATCACATCGACTTTTGGAATACTCTGCGTGCCGTATGCCATTGCCGCAATCGCGCTCGCACCACCTACTTTAAAAGCCTTTTTGATGCCACATAAATGCATCGCAGCCAAAAGCAATGGATTGAGTTCATTATTGGGAGCAGGCGTACAAACAACAACCTCTTTCACCCCTGCGACAAGTGCGGGAATTGCATTCATCAAAAGACTACTGGGATACGCTGCTTTTCCACCCGGTATATAAAGCCCTGCACGATCCACTGGCGTTACTTTTTGCCCCAAGACAGTGCCATTCTCTTCAAAATCAAGCCACGATTTTGGCATGAGCTTTTCATGGTACGCATAAATGCGTTTATACGCTAGCTCTAATGCCTCTTTGAGTTTAACATCAAGAGCATCGTACGCTTTTTTCATATCACTTGTTTTGACTTCAAGTGCTTCATCGTTTGCAACATGCCATTTATCAAATTTTTCAATATGATTTTTTAAAGCACCATTACCATCGGCTTTAATCTCTGCAATTATAGTCGAAACAATTTTTGAAACATTGTCCATATCCATATTTCCACGACGCAAAAGTGCATCGAACTGGACTTGAAAATTTTGTTCGCTGGTTTTTAAAAGCAACATCGTTAATCCTCTTTATAAGTGCTTTATTATAGCATATTTGCCTTACGCACATACCGAGCAATCATGGAACTATTGCCCAAAATCCCTCCTTGATGCAAGTAAATAGGCGTTCCATCCAGTGAAGCGATATGTTCCAATAGCACTTTCCAGCCCACAGGATCGTACACCAAATCAAACGTTACACCCATCTCATCTTTCAATGATTTCCATAACTCAAAAAGCTCTGGGTACAATTTGCCATAGTGATATTTTTTCTTGGTCTCTATAATGGTGGGGGCACATGTCAGATCAGATTCAACCATCTTCCACTGCTTTTGTAAATACATACTATCTCCCACGGTATTACATGTAAAGACAGGAAAGGGAAGATGCTTTTGTAAAAACAGTGCTGTTGTACCTGTTCCTGAGGGTAAAAAAAGATAAGGGTTTTGAATGGAATGTGTTTGTATGTCCGATAGAAGCTCATTGGCTAAAATTTTCATACCCTCTTCTGCTTCAAGCTGCCTGCCCCCTTCCTTTACATGTAAACTTGTTTCATCAAGCCACTTTTTAGCTTCTTCTTCGCGCAAATGTGATTCGATGATGTTCATTCCATTCACAAGTGCCTCTTTATAATTACCGATAGGATTTTCTTTGAGAAAGTGTGGAATATGATCGCATACATAGATGAACTCCCACCCTTTAAGGCGGGCTAAAACAGAGAGAGAATACATCGCGTTGGACTGATTTGATCCAGAACTTACCACACGCTTGATATGAGAAAAATCATGCGTCAAAAAGTAGTAAAATTTACGTGCTTTATTACCAGAAAAATCTTTATCCAACAGATCATCGCGTTTAATATAAAAAATATGGTTCTTAAAAGTTTGTTTTTCAAAAGGAGAAGGAGGAAAAAACATCGTTACATGTAAAAAGAAGGAGACCTCAAAAGAGGTCTCTTAAGGATTATAAGCGATTGAGACAATTAAGATCTTCAAAGGCTTTCAGTAAGCGGCTTTTAATAGCCTCTTCACCTGAGCGAAGCCATTTGCGTGGATCATAATATTTTTTATTCGGTTTATCGTCACCCTCTGGATTACCAATTTGACCTTGAAGATACGGTGCATATTTTTCAACATACCCTTTGACGCCTTCCCAAAATGCCCATTGCGTATCCGTATCGATGTTCATTTTAATGACACCGTACCCTACCGCTTCACGAATGTCGGAGAGTTCACTGCCACTGCCACCGTGAAATACAAAATTGACTGGTTTGGCATCGGTTTTAAACTTCTCTTGAATGTATTTTTGAGAATTATCTAAGATTTTTGGTGTCAAGTTGACGTTGCCTGGTTTATACACACCATGTACATTGCCAAAAGAGGCAGCAATGGTAAAATTAGGACTAATTTTTAAAAGCTCTTCGTAGGCATAAGCAACATCTTGCGGCTGCGTATAAAGAGCTGAATTATCCATACTGGTATTGTCCACACCATCCTCTTCGCCACCCGTACAACCAAGCTCAATTTCCAATGTCATGCCCATTTTACTCATGCGTTTGAGGTAAGAGACACACGTGTGTACATTTTGCTCTAGTGGCTCTTCTGAGAGATCCAACATATGAGAACTAAAAAGTGGTTTGTGTGTTTTAGCAAAATGCATCTCGCTAGCGCTTAAAAGCTCATCAATCCACGGAAGAAGTTTACGTGCAGCATGATCCGTATGTAAAATTACGGCTACACCATAGTATTCAGCAAGTGTATGGACATGTAAAGCACCACTAATGGCACCAAGGACTCCTGCTTTAAGACCATTCACACCTTTACCTGCATAAAATTCAGCTCCACCACTGGAAAACTGAATAATAACTGGTGAATTAGCCGTTTTGGCTGCCTCTAAAACAGCATTAATAGAATTTGTTCCCACAACATTGACAGCAGGGATTGCAAATTGATTGGCTTTTGCAATTGCAAAAACTTTCTGCACATCATTACCCGTAACAACACCCGGTTTTACAAAATCAAAAATTTTCGCATTCAACATGAAAACGCCCTTTATTTCAATTTTTACATACTTTTATAGGCTAAGCCCAAAAAGATTACATTACGCTATGCTCTAAAGCTTAACTCTTGAAGTCAATGTAACATAATTTTATAGTCTAAGGCTTTTAGCCTCTATTTTAAAAAACAAGATTTTTGTGAAAAGCCTTACCTTTTTTGGGGTAAGGCTCTCTTTTTTGGGGTTATTTAATGGTTACTTTTGCGTTTTTTCTAAGTGTTTGTGCTTTATCTTGTACTTGAATACGGAATTTTTCCATTTTCAAGCCATTTTCAATTTGTGGTTTTACTGTTTCAAATGTTGCTTTCTCAGCTGGTTTTGTATCTTCAACTAAGATAACATGGTAACCAAATTGTGTTTGAACAGGCGTTTTAGTAATTTCACCTTTTTTAAGTGCAAATGCTGCATCTGAGAAAGGTTTTACCATTTGATTTGCAGCAAACCAACCAAGTTCACCGCCACCTTGACCGCTAGGTCCTGTAGATTTTGTAGTTGCAAGCTCAACAAATTTATCATTGAGTTTTTGACCTGTCAATCCATCAAGTTCTTTGATAACATCTTTAGCTTCTTGCTCTGTTTTTACAAGCACGTGTCTTGCTTTAACGGTTGCTGGTTGCATAAATTTGTCAGCATTTTTGTCATAATAGTCTTTAACGTCTTTTGGATCAACTTTAACAGCATCAAAGATTTTTTTCATCCAGACTTCAAGAGCAAGATCTGCTTTGATTTTTTTCAAAGCTTCCGTATAATCTTTCTCTTTTTCTACACCACTTTTCATTGCTTCCGTAGTCAAAAGTTTACGCTCAACTGCTTGCTCAACAATTTTTTGTTTTGCATCAGCAGGAAGTTCTTCAAACTTTGCGCCTTGCATAGCACGCATAAGAACAGCAATGTCTTGTTCATTGACATCTTCACCATTAACGGTTGCATATGTTGTCGCATTTAAACTTACACCTAGTACTGCAGCTGCAATACTACTTAGAATAACTTTTTTCACTAAAATCCTTTATTGAAGTAATTCGCGTATTGTACCCCAAATCTTATTACTATTTCTTAAATGAAATGTTAATTTTAAGGATTGTCGGTATAATTTTCAAAAAAATAAGGTAGATGATGAAAAAGGCCACACAAAAAGAGGTTGTAATTATTAAAGCTCTTTTTTTGGAACATTACCCCAAAGCGGTTACTGAACTAAAATATAGCTCTTTGTATGAGCTTCTTGTCTGTGTCATGCTCTCAGCCCAATGCACCGATAAACGCGTCAACCTTATTACACCTGCCCTATTTGAACGCTATCCTCATGCAAAAGAGCTTGCAGAGGCGAATCTCGATGAGATCAAATCATTCATTGCTTCGTGCTCTTTTTTCAACAATAAAGCCGTGAATCTTCTTAAAATGGCACAAAAAGTCGTTGAACTGTACGATGGAGAGATTCCTTTGGATGAGCAAAAACTCATGGGACTCGCAGGTGTGGGACAAAAAACCGCTCATGTGGTGATGATCGAATATGCTTCTGCCAACTTAATGGCAGTCGATACCCATGTTTTTCGAGTCGCACACCGTCTAGGACTTTCAAGTGCTAAAACAGCCATTAAAACGGAAGAAGAATTAACCAAAATTTTTAAAAATGATCTTGCTACGCTACACCAAGCGATGGTACTTTTTGGCAGATATACCTGTAAAGCGGTCAATCCCTTGTGTGAAACGTGCTTTTTAACAGAACATTGCAAAACAAAACAGACATTTAAAGTTTAACTTAGCCCGTAACGGTATCAATCCATTTAATGGAACACCCTTGCGAAGGATGCTGAATTTTAGGTGCATCTTGCTTACTAAACAGTAACATGATTGCCTCTCTTAAATCTTCCTCTTTCACACTACGCGCATCTTGCCAATTATCATCCAATCTTCCATGATAATAAAGTTTCTCTTCACTATCAAATAAAAAAATATCAGGAGTGCAGACAGCACCAAGATGTTTTGCCACACTTTGATTTTCATCAATAAGATAAGGAAACTCTAGTCCCATCTCTTTGATTTTATCGAGCATATGAGCGGGTGAATCTTCTGGGTAGTTAGGATGAATGTTTGGGTTGATCGCAACCGTGGTGATGTCAAGTTTTTTGGCAAACTCCGCAACGGCGTTCAATCTCTTCCAAATAGCATTAGAGTAAGGGCAATGGTTACACATCACAGCGATTAGAAAACCACCTTTTCCGAAAAGTTCTTTACTTTTGAAAATTTTTCCATTTGGATCTTCAAGTTCAAAATGTTCCAGTTTATGACCTAGTTCCACTAAAGAGGAATGTATTAATGACATGGCTTACTCCTTATAGGTATTAATGATATTTTGAACAATGAACGCTGTATTTGAAACAGAATTCATGTCACACTCTTCTCTTTGAGAATGAGGATAGCGAATCGTCGGTCCAATAGAAACTGCTTCTATCTTTTTAGCTTGACGCATGATCAACTCACCACACTCAAGTCCTGCATGAATCGCTTTAAAGGTGGCATGAGGATAAAACTCTTTCATCACACCTTGAACGCGTTGTGCGAAAAGTGTCATTTCAGGCTTCCACGCTCCATGCCATCCTTCTTGTACAGCCTCAAAACCAAGTGCTTTAAAGAAGGCAACAGTTTCATGTGCCAGTATAGCCAAATTTTCATCATCCATTGCACGTGCTGCACAGTCAAATCGAAGCACACCTTCAAAATCGGAAACAATACCAAGATTGATACTCATAGAAGGAATATCAAGCTCTCGATCCCATTCACGAACACCTTGGGCAAAGGCACCCAAAGCCTTTATAATAGAGCTTGATTGAGCAATATACTTTGTGTGCGAGCCTTTCTCCAAACTCTTTACATGTAAACGTGTATCTTCTACATGTAACGGTGTTTTGGATGCGACAATGGCTGTTGCACTTTTAGGAATGGCATTACGCCTCTCCCCTCCATGCAATGAGACTAAAAGAACCTCATGTTTCAAAAGCTCATACCCTAAAGCTTTAATTGCTGAAGGGATTTTTTTATCAATATCGACCCCTGAATGTCCCCCAGTAAAGTTAAACGCACTGATTTCATAGAGTTTAATCTCTTCATCCAATGGCATATACTGTAGTTTCAAAGAGGCAATGACATCCATGCCACCTGCACAGCCAATGTAAATTTCACCCTCTTCTTCTGCGTCAAGATTGAGCAGATAGGAAGACTTTAAGGGGAGACGAAACTGCATTGCACCAATAAGTCCAACCTCTTCATCAACTGTAAAAAGACACTCTAAATTTTCATTATGCTCCATGGCCCAAAACATAATGGCCATGCCCATGCCATTATCAGCTCCTAGTGTAGAGTTCTTAGCTTTGACAAGCGTACCTTCCATGACAATCTCTATGGGATGGGTATTGCCAATACAGACCATATCGTAGTGCGCTTGTAAGCAGACTTGAGGTGCTCCTTTATGGCATAAAATATTTCCTACATGATCTTCGTGAACACTAAAACCAAGAGAGTGCGCAAACTCACAGATATACTCTTTCATCTTTGTCGTATGATAGCTGCAACGTGGAATGGCAGTAATTGCTTTAAAATGCTCTAATATTGACTCCATCTAAACCCTTGAAAATTTAATAAACGAAATGCTATTATACAACCCATGAAAACAATATTAATTTTACTCACTGCCATACTTTTACAAGGCTGCGTCTATTTTAATGACCGAGGAGTATCGGGACGCTATTATAATGATTGCACAGAATATTACGATGGTATGGGTATTTACCATAAAGATTGTGATGAAAATATTGTCGACTACAAAACCGTAACAGATGGTGTTTCAAAAGGGGTCGACAAGAGTGTTAATGCTACCAAAAGCCTTTTTGAATAATCAACGATGAGTTTAGAAACAATCCGCCAAGAGCGTCTTGCTTGGCTAGAATGGAAAGATATTAAGCCGATGCGAGAAGCACTTACCTCTCTTCCTATGCTTGAAAATATCTCTTTTTCACTGGGCGATACTATCACGATAAAAGCTTTACATGTAAAGTTTTTTGATCAAGAAAAAATTAAACAGTGTGCCCTCGCTCTCAGACCATGGCGCAAAGGTCCTTTTGAAATTCTTGATACTTTTATCGATACTGAATGGCAAAGCTTCATCAAATACAATCTTTTAGAGCCTTACTTTAATCTCGAAGGAAAAGTCGTTGGTGATATTGGTTGTAACAACGGCTACTATCTCTTTCGGATGCTTTCACAACGTCCTAAAAAACTCGTTGGTTTTGACCCATCAGCCCTCTATAAAACACAATTTGATTTTATCAACCATTTCATTCAAAGCGATATTGTCTATGAGATGCTTGGCGTTGAGCATCTGCCAGAGTATGAGCACAGATTTGACACGCTCTTTTGCTTAGGCGTTTTGTACCATCGAAGTGATCCTATACAAACACTCAAAGCGCTCTACCAAGGTCTTAATCCTAATGGTGAGCTGATTTTAGATACCTTTATGATTGATGGAGACACACCTGTGGCACTGTGCCCCTCAAAAACCTATTCAAAAATTCCTAATGTCTATTTTGTACCAACCATTCCAGCCCTTTATAACTGGCTAGAACGTGCAAAATTCAGAGATATTGAACTCTTGGAAATCAAAAAAACCGATGCCAATGAGCAGCGGAAAACAGAGTGGATTTATGGTGAAAGCTTGGAAGATTTTTTAGACCCAAATAACCCAGAACTCACTATCGAAGGATTTCCAGCACCCAAACGGGTTTATATTAAAGCAAAACGTTAAATCCGTCGATTTGTTATCAATTATAAATTTATTGTGGAAGATTATAGCGCCTAGGTGCGCGGGCTCTCTGCCGAAGAGAACTCAATGTTAACGCAATTTTTAAAGCTTTGCATTAAAAGCGTGTCAAAAAAATAAAAATAGCAAGGATGCTAAATGGTAAAGAGTAAAGCGGGTTTAGTTCAAGAGATGCTTGACAACACCACTAATTTTGATGATGAGTCAGACAATCAGGATGAAAGTTCGCTCGATTCTACCAATTTTTTAAATGACGATCTCAAAACTCACATTAAAATCAAAAGTACTCTTGTGGGAAACCTCACAGAACTGAGTAAAAATAGCTCCAAAGTCCTTTTGCAAACAACCCATGAAATGAGTGTCGATGAATTTGGTTTGATTCACAGTGGTTTTCTTTTTGGTTCAGCAGAATATGCGGCTGTTGCGGCTGTTAATGAACCCAATGTTGTCGTCATTGGATGCCGTTCTAAATTTTTTGCACCTGCCAAAGTGGGCGATATTGTCAATTTTGAGGCTAAAGGTCGTTTTGAAGATGCCCGTAAAAGAGAGATCAAAGTTATCGGTACCATTAACGAAATAAAGGTATTTGAAGGTATTTTTCAAGCCGTTTTATTAGAACACCATATTCTTGAAACCAAAATTGAAGAGCTTCAAGCAAGCTTCAGTCCAAAAGAGTTTTCATAGAAAATTAAACCAATACGGCACGTTTTGTTGCTCAACTTTAAGTGTCGTACTTTCTCCATGCCCCGGAAAAATTTTCCAATCAGCATCAATTTTTAGAAATTTTTCCAGACTTTGACGCATTTGGTCAGCATTGCTGTACGGAAAATCATATCGACCAATCGAATTTTTAAAAATAAAATCTCCACTAAAAAGGGTATTATCAATTAAAATGGCACTGCAACCGGGTGTATGCCCTGGAAAATGAAAAAATTTGACACATATACCTTCAATATCAAAACTCTCATCACCCACAACTTTTACATTTGCATAACTAGGAGGCGTTCCTTGTCCAAAGGGATCATCTTCAAGCATAAAACAATCATCTACAGGCGCATAAATTGGGATGTTTAATTGAGCTGAAAGTTCAGCATTACTCCATACGTGATCAAAATGACCATGCGTATTTAAAATAGCGATAGGATGATGCACATTGCGTAAAACCCAACTTGTTGCTTCCATTCCTGGGTCAATAATAAGTTCTTTGTCATGAATAGTAATGATATAACAATTGGTTCCGTATGCCCCACATGCTCTACTTTTGATTTGCATTAGCTACTTCTTTTATGAATTTCTAAAATTTTAACACATCTCATCTTATTTTGCTTTAGAAGCTTAAAAGATTGCATTAATTTTAAGTTTAGTATAATTAATCTATTGCTTAAATTGATTACGAGGTTACTGCTATGAATAAATACCAATCTATCGAAAATTATTTAGTTAAGTTTCTTCAAGATGAGGTGCGAAAAGCTGGTTTTTCCAAAGTCGTTTTAGGAATTAGTGGTGGCGTAGATTCGGCTGTTGTTGCCATTCTTGCCCACAAAGCTTTTAAAGATAATCTTTTAGGCATCATGCTTCCAGCCTCTACTTCAAGTAGTGCAAGCTTTGAACATGCAAGCGAACTTACTCAGAAATTTGGTATCAAAACTGAAAAAATCCCTGTTGGTCCTCTTGTTGATACCTACTTCCACGATAAAAAAGATGCTTCAAAACTTCGCATTGGTAATTTTAGTGCACGCATGCGTATGGCAGTTCTTTACGATATTTCAGCACGTGAAAATGCTCTTGTTTTAGGAACGGGAAATAAAAGTGAAATTCTGCTTGGATACGGTACTATTTTTGGTGACCTTGCCTGCGCAATTAACCCCATTGGCGAACTTTATAAAACAGAAATATTTGAATTTGCAGCACACCTCGGTGTACCAAACTCTATTCTTACCAAGGCACCATCGGCTGATCTTTGGGAAGACCAAAGTGATGAGGGAGAGTTTGGATTCAGTTACGCACAAATTGACAAAGTGCTTTACGCTCACATAGAAGAACACAAAGATAAAGAAGCTCTCCTTGCTGCTGGCTTTGAAAAAGAGCTTGTTGAAATGGCATTAGAGCGTATTGCAAGCAATCTTTTTAAAGGAAAACTTCCAACCATTGCTGATTTATCAGCGGTAAAATAAAGGATAAACATGAAAGAAATACCATTTTATAAACCATTTATCGATCAAAGAGAAAAAACACTTATCAATGAAGTTTTGGATTTGGAAAAAGCTAACAAAGTCGAAACACTCGAGAAAGAGTTTATAAAATATACTAACTGTGGCGATGCCATCTCAACGGTGAATGGAACAGCTGCCATGCATCTTGCTATGTGTGCCTTAGATCTTAAACGCGGTGATAAAATTATCTGTTCGGTCAATGCTTTTCCTTCCGTTGCAGAAGTGGTTCGTCACTTTGACGCTGAACCTATTTTTGTGGACATTGATAAAGATGATTTCAACATCGATATTGAACAATTAGAGAGTGTCCTTAAAAACAATAAAGCTAAAAAACTTAAAGGTGCATTCATCAGCCATATTGCTGGGCAACCTGCTGAACTTTCAAAAATCTATGAGTTAGCGAAGCAATATGACATTAAAATTGTCGAAGATGCAACAGCAGCACTAGGTGCTACGTATAAGGGACAAAAAATAGGCGCTCTTGACGCCGACATTACCGTTTTTCGTTTCAATCCACAATCTAATAATTCTGTATCCAGTGCTGGTATTATGACGACTAAAGATCCTGAACTTTCAGAACGTGCACGGCTTCTTCGTAACCATGCCCTTGTCGGAGACGGTTGGGACAAATTTGGTAACCTTGGTTATGTCTATGATGTGGTTGATATTGGATTAAAATATGACCTCAATGAACTTAATGCAGCTTTTGCAATCGGTCAATTGGAAAAAAATGAAAGCTTTATTGAGCGAAGACTCGAAATTGCTGATATTTATAACCGTGAGCTTGCCTCATGTCCACATGTTTCTACGCCGATTAAAAAACGTGATCATACTTATGCACAGTACATCATCAAAATTGATAAAAATAGAGATAATTTTGCAAAAGAGCTTAAAGAGCGAGGTATTTACACAGGTCTTCACTACATCCCATTACACCTGTTAAGCTACTATAAGCATAAATACAACTTGCGTGTCAATGATTTTCCAAAAGCACTCAGTAATTATCAACAAATTTTATCACTACCAATCTACTCAAGCCTCAGTGATAAAGATGTTCTTCACATTTGTGAACAAATCAAAGAGATTGCTAAGAACCGTGTTTAACCGTTCACGTTTTGTTCTATGGGTAGAAGCCTATCTCTTCTACCCAACTTCTTTATTTCAACGATTTTTATCTTATCTGTTCCTACCATTAAGTGCCCTTTACTGCACTATTGTTTTATCAAAGCGTTTTTTTGGCAGGAGAAGAAAGCTTTTTTTTACAATTCCTATCATCAGTATTGGCAATCTTACCGTTGGTGGCAATGGTAAAACACCTTTTTGTATCGCTTTAGCCAAAGAATACTCTGATGTTACTATTGTTCTTAGGGGATATGGGCGTAAATCGCATGGACTTATTTTGGTCTCAGATAATGGGCAAATCATGTGTGATGCAATGGCTAGTGGTGATGAAGCAATGCTGTATGCCAAATCTTTACCAAAATCAACCGTTATTGTGAGTGAAGATCGTGTGGAAGCCATTCGCTTTGCAAAGAAAAAAGGTGCAAAAATTGTCTTTTTGGATGACGGTTTTTCCAAAAGTTTTATTCATAAAATTGATATTTTAGTCAAACCAAATCCCGAACCAACAAACAATTTTTGTCTCCCCAGTGGACCATATCGTGAACCAAGATTTCTTTACCAATATGCTGATCTTGTTATCTCAGAAGATATGGATTTTAAACGTCATGTTGAGGTCATTAATCCTAGTGAAAGAATGCTTCTCGTAACAGCTATCTCCAAACCTAGTCGTTTGGATGCTTATCTGCCCGACAATGTTGTTGGAAAAGTTAGTTTTGAAGACCATTATATGTACTCAGAAAAAGAGCTTGAAATTCTCCTTCATGAACATAAAGCGACGACCATTTTAACCACACAAAAAGATGCTGTTAAAATGGCTACCTTTGACATCCCACTCTCTCTTCTTAAACTTGAAGTCGAAATCTTCCCTAAAACACTCGCAAAAATAAACACACTTTTAGCTCCTAAACGCTAAAATAAGGCTTTAACCTTTATACAAGGATTTGCTGTGCAACATAAAATACACCAAGCACAAATCTTGATGGACGCATTGCCGTACATTAAACTTTTTAATAAAAAAACCATCGTCATTAAATACGGTGGCGCCGCACAAATCAACCCCGAACTCAAAGAGCAGTTTGCAAAAGATATTGTTCTACTTTATCTTGTGGGAATCAAGCCTATCATTATCCATGGCGGCGGTAAAAAAATCAATGCCCTACTCGATAAACTTGAAGTTAAAAGTAGCTTTGTGGATGGACTTCGTGTGACAGATGATCAAGTGATGGAAGTGGTCGAAATGGTGCTCAGTGGAAGCATCAATAAAGAAATCACGACCCTACTTAATCATCATGGCGCCAAAGCCATTGGCATTACGGGCAAAGACGCCAATTTTATCCATGCGCGCCCCATGGATGATGGTAAATACGGACTTGTAGGCGATATTACAAAGATCGACAAGAAAGTGCTCAAGCATCTTATGCGTGAAAAATTCATCCCTGTCATCGCCCCCATTGCAGCGGGTGATGATATCAATCATCCCGGTTATAACATTAACGCAGATTTAGCCGCCAGTAAAATTGCTGTTGCAATGCAAGCCAAAAAAATCATCTTCCTCACAGACACCCCTGGTGTTTTAGATAAAGAGGGAAATCTCATCTCCAGCCTTGATAAAACCAAAATCAAAGCCCTTAAAAAAGATGGTACGATCAGTGGCGGAATGATCCCAAAACTAGACGCGTGTTTAGAAACTGTGCGCGGAGGAGTTGAATGCGCACACATCATTGATGGAAGAGTTCAACACTCCATTTTATTAGAGCTCTTTACCAAAGATGGTATTGGCACGATTATTAAAGAATAAAATTAAATTCTGTCAACGTTGTTGGCAAGCTTCAGTGCCGAGAGGCTAACGTAGCTAAAAGAGCTTTGCTTTTTTAGTGTATAGAAATTAGTAAGGATGAGTATGTTTATTGAAACCCGTGGAAATGATGGTATTAAACCAAACAAAGTTCCCTTTTCATTTGCTATTTTAAACCCAAGCGCAAGCTTTGGCGGACTTTATGTGCCAGAGAACCTCCCTAAAATTGACCCAGACTTTTTAGAGAAGGCTTCAAAAAAAAGCTATAAAGAGATCACGCTTGATATTTTAAGACTCTTTAAAATTGACATTGAAGAAGAGGTCATGCAAAAAGCCGTTGCATTGTATGATGCCTTTGATGATGCTAGCGAGCCTACACCTCTGGTTCAAATTGAAGATGACTTGTTTGTCAATGAACTCTACCATGGTCCAACACGTGCCTTTAAAGATATGGCATTGCAACCTTTTGGCTACATTCTCTCGCACCTTGCGCAAAAATTAAACGAGCAGTATCTCATTCTTGCAGCAACCAGCGGCGATACGGGACCTGCCACATTAGATACGTTTGCCAATAAACCCAACATCAAAGTCGTCTGTCTCTATCCTGATGGTGGAACGAGTGATGTCCAACGCCTTCAAATGACCACACAAAAGAGCCCAAATCTCAAAATCATTGGTATTCATGGCAATTTTGACGATGCCCAAAATGCGCTCAAACGCTTGCTCGCATCGTCTAGCTTTAAAGAAGCATTGAGTACCAAAAATATTAAACTCAGTGCTGCTAACTCGGTCAATTTTGGACGTATTATTTTCCAAATCATTTACCATATCTACGCTTATGTCGCCTTGCTCAAACAAAAGAAAGTAGAACTTGGAAAGCCCTTTTATACGATCATTCCTAGTGGAAACTTTGGTAATGCCTTAGGTGCGTATTACGCGAAAAAAATGGGTCTTCCAGTTGAGAAAATTCTGATTGCATCCAATATCAATAATATTCTTACTGACCTTATCACCACGGGTGTTTATGATCTTCGAAATCGAAACCTCCTTCAAACAACTTCCCCTGCAATGGACATTTTGATCTCTTCCAATATTGAGCGTGTTTTGTTCGATAAATTTGGAGCCGTTCGTACCAAAGAGCTTATGGAAGACCTTAAAGAAAACAAACTCTATACATTAAGCAAAGAAGAGTTAGCAAGCTTGCAATCAGATTTTGAAGCCGTTTACTCCGATGATACCTTTGGTAAAGACCAAATCAAACATTATGCCAACCAAGGCTACATCATGGATCCTCACACAGCAACGTGTCTTAAAGCCTATCAAGAACTCAAAGCTAAGCCCCTTCCGTGTGTCCTTTGCTCCACAGCTGAATGGACTAAATTTGCTCCAACGATGCTGAATGCTATTAACCAAAACAGCGTAAAATACAACGATAAAGAGGCACTTGAGGGCATCAGCAACGCTTTACATGTAAAGATTCCAAATTGCATCAACACTCTCTTTAATGAGCCCGTCATTCACGATAAAGTCGTTGCAAAAGAAGGCATTGAGGCAGAAATTTTTAATTTTTTAAATCATAAGGCAAGTAAATGATCATCATCCCTGCTCGCCTTGCTTCCACACGCTTTCCAGGTAAAATATTGGCCAATATCCATGGGCTTCCGATGGTCATTGCAACCGCAAAACGTGTACAAAATCTTGATGATGTTGCCATCGCTGCCGATACAAAAGAAGTCGTTCAACTCGCTTCTGATTATGGGTTTAAAGCCATCCTCACCTCACAAGATCACCAAAGCGGAACAGATCGTATTAATGAAGCAGCTTCTAAACTCAATCTTTCAGAGAATGAAATTATTGTCAACGTACAAGCCGATGAGCCATTTATTGAAGAAGCTGTTGTCAAAAGTGTCATTGAGCGAGCGAAAAATACCGACGCGATGATTACTAGCGCGTGTAAGAAAATTGATCTTAACCATGTAAAAGATCCAAACCTCGTTAAAGTCATTTTAGATACTAACAAAAATGCTATTTATTTTTCCAGAAGTGTGATTCCCTATGACCGTGAAGGTGGATTTGAGGGCTATTTTGGTCATATTGGTCTTTATGCGTTCCGTAAAAAAGCACTTCAAACCTTTTGTACTCTTCCCTATGCACCTCTTGAACATATTGAAAAGCTAGAACAGTTGCGTGCTATTTACCATGGCTACACGATTGCAATGGTGGAAGTGGAAAGTCAAAGTTTCGGAATTGATACGCAAGAAGATTTAGAGCGAGCACTACGTTTTTTTCAATAAACAATAAAGAGAGCTATGAATCTCTCTTATCGTTTAAACGGCTACTTGCTCAAAAGTATCTTTTTCGTGGTCGAAAAGATACGCTTCCATTGGGTTTTCACCCACTTGAAAAATAATCCTACATGACTCAAAACCCGATTTTTTAAGCCCTTTTTCAACCACTTCTAAGATAAAGGCGCGTGTACTAAACATATGGGTAGTTGTGTTGCCTTCATAGGCAAATGCTTCGTTAGGAATAGGTGTAAAGCCCTCTTTATTGAGATGTTTTTCAAAAACAGTTTTTTCATTTAAGCCTTCGACTTCGACAATCAAAATAACGTTCATTTAAATTCCTATTTTTTCAAGATGCGCTAAAAATTCATCAGCATTTTTAAACCCAACCAGACGAAACTCTGCGCTCTCTTTACCCTCTTTAAAAAACAAAATGGCAGGAGGACCGTAAATCGTAAAAGCTTTTTGCAAAGCTTTATCCTCTTCACTATTTTTTGTCACATCCACCTTTAAAAGCGTGAATTTTTCAAGTTTTTCTTTCACGTTAGCGTCACTAAAGGTAAACTTTTCAAATTCAACACAATTCACACACCAATCAGCATAAAAATCTACCATCACTGGTTTTGGGCTATTTTTAATGGCATTTTCAAGCTCACTTAGATTTTTAACCTTCGTAAAAGAGGAGGAAGATAATGATGAAGGCACAGTCAAACTCTCTTTAGCTATAAATTTTTCAAAAGGTGCTAAAGGATTGCTTGCCCCACTTAAAAAGCCAATGAAAAGGGCTACACCATATACAAGTATTATAAAGAGAAGGCTTTTAAATATTTTTTGCCACCCTTTTGTATGCTCGTTTAGAGGTTCAAGTGCACCAAAGTAAATCGTAGCGCTAATAATCAATATTGCCCACAGAGCCATACTAACAAAGCTTGGGATAATGCGCGAAAGCATCCAGATAGCAACACCTAACAGCATCACACCAAAGAAGACACTCACATTTCGCATCCACATGCCAGGACGTGGCATATATTTACCCGCCGTTGTACCCAACAGAAGCAGAGGAATTCCCATGCCAAGACTCATGACAAATAAAGCACTTCCACCAAGCAAGGCATCACCACTTTGCGAGATGTATATGAGAGCGCCAGCAAGAGGTGCTGCCACACAAGGGCCTACAATGAGTGCGGATAAAAAACCCATAACCGCAATGCCAATAATTCCTTTAGCTTGCGCCTTTCCAGTTTTTTGACTTACTCTATTTTGAATAAAATTTGGCATCTTAATCTCATAAAAACCAAACATTGAAAGCGCCAAGATAACAAAAACTGCACTGAAAATACCAATCACCCAAGGGTTCTGCATTGAAACTTGTATGTTCGCACCAAAAAGTGCTGCAAGAACACCCGCAATAGTGTAAGCCAAAGACATGGCTAAGACATACACTAAAGAGAGTAAAAAACCCTTTTTAGCGTTCATTGACATACTAGGCTGTGAGACAATAATGGAAGAGAGTATAGGCACCATCGGAAAGACACAGGGTGTT
This sequence comes from Sulfurospirillum diekertiae, assembly GCF_002309535.1. Lineage (GTDB taxonomy): Bacteria > Campylobacterota > Campylobacteria > Campylobacterales > Sulfurospirillaceae > Sulfurospirillum > Sulfurospirillum diekertiae. The sequence goes on from NZ_CP023275.1 coordinate 1,641,957, forward strand.
AATGAAAGTAAAAGTCCAAAACCAAAAAAGCTGAGCAAGACAAAAATGATATTGTTATTCATAAAACTTTGTGCAATTTCATCTTGTTCTGAGAGAACCGTCTTATTTTGTGCGACAATAAGAGAGGAACCCATAAGATTAAATGTAAATTCTTTGATAAGGGGTTGATAGCAAATACCAAGTTCTGAACAACCTTGATAGGAAAGTTTGAGCGTAAAATTGCCTTTTTTGACCTGATCTTCCAATAAGCTTTGTGGGACAAAAAGCTCAAAAGACTTTCGTTGCGTTACATAGTCGTGAAAGTTCTCTGCTTTAGGTCGTTCAACCCATCCGGTTATGTCAACCACTTTAGGTTGAGTAAGTTCTAATTTGATCTTATCATCGTACATATAAATTTTATCGCCTAAAGCAATACTGATAATAGCACCATGAAGAGTGTGTGTTGCAGTGACTTTAAAAGCTTCTTCTGGTGTTAAAACCTTTGGCTTTTCGACACCAAAAAGAGAGACCATTAACAAAAAGAACAAAGCAGAATACCGTAAAATATGTTGCACAAAAGCACCTTTTCTAAAATAATTGTTTATTGTATCAAAGAACTCTAAATGTTTTTTAAATTACAACGATTTTAAGAGTATTATAAAGCATTACATGTAAAAGCAGGAGCAGAATATGGGCAAAAAGAAAAAAGAAAAAATAGTCCTCCAAAATGAAGAACTGATCATGGATAAAGAACCCATAAAAGAGAAAGATGACAAAGTCCAAATTTGGGTTAAAAAAAGCGAACTCAAATACGAAAAAGATTTAAAGAGACTTCAAATTGAACTGCTCAAATTCCAAAATCACGTCAAAGATAAAGGGCTCAAAGTGCTTATTATCATTGAAGGGCGTGATGCTGCGGGGAAAGGTGGAACGATTAAACGTATTACAGAGCACTTAAACCCTAGAGGAGCTAGAATTGTCGCACTCTCTAAGCCTTCCGATACCGAACGCTCACAATGGTATTTCCAGCGTTATACAGAGCACCTACCTTCTGCTGGAGAAATCGTACTGTTTGATAGATCATGGTATAACAGGGCTGGTGTTGAGCCTGTCATGGGATTTTGTACCCAAGAAGAGCATAAAGAATTTTTGCGTGAAGTTCCCAAATTTGAAACCATGATCGCAAATGCAGGCATTATCTTTTTCAAATTCTATTTTTCAGTGGGTAAAGAAGAGCAAGCCAAACGTTTTAAAGAGCGCAAAACAGACCCTCTCAAACAGTTTAAACTCTCTCCCGTAGATGAGAAATCACAAGAACTATGGGATCAATATACGGTTGCAAAATACTCCATGCTTTTAGCTTCTAACAATCCTAAATGCCCATGGACCATTATTCTCTCTGACGATAAGAAAAAAGCGAGGATTAACACCATTCGACATATCTTGCAAAATGTTGATTACCCCGATAAAATCAAGAAAAAACACTTAGCAACCGACAACTCTATTGTACGTTCAGGTAAGCAAGAGATAGAGATTATGGAAAAAAGCTTACCAAGCGAAAACTTGTCTCACTTGAATGGATAAGCTTTACATGTAAAAAGGTTTGAGCTAGCGTAAGTGTTTGATGAGGAGTTTAATATAGTCTATATCAAGCTTATTTTTAGACTCTTCTTGAATTAAGGATAAAGCATTGTAGGTACTGTAAGCACCTCTGTAAGGTTTTAGTGTAATCAAGGCATCAAATATATCGCAAATAGCAATAATTTTTGCAAATGAACTGATACGAGAACTATCAATTCCACGAGGATAACCACTTCCATCTAACCTCTCATGATGCTCTTTGATTGCATTAATGACAATTCTATCTTTTAAGCCACTGCGTTTGACTAATGTGACACTCGCGTCAACATGTGTCTGAATTTTTTTAATTTCACTCTCACTCAAAAAATCAGGCTTATTCAACAATTCATCATCTAGCTCATATTTACCAATGTCGTGTAAAATTGCACCTAATACTAATTTTTTCTGATCCGTCATATCAATGCCGATTTGACTTCCAAGAATCGAAGCAAAAAAAGCAACTTTAATACAATGCGCGGATAAGGAATCTTTTTCATCTAAAAAGTCATTGAATTTTGAGAGTGTCACACGTTCTTGATTGACGACAAATACCAATTCTTCTGCTAAAATATCAATTGCTTCTATCGGGAGATATTTTTCTTCTTTATCCTTGATCCAAGCATCAAAAAGAGATTTGGAATGTGTATATATCAGCTTTAATTTTTCAGTGATAGCTTGAGTTTTTAATACAATCTTATGAATATCAATACAATTTTTGACAGCTTCATCAAAACTATACAGCGTATCTTCTTCGGATATATTCCCTATTTTATGAACAGTTTCATCATGATATACCTTGTACTTTGGATAACTCTTATTTTCTACATAAATTTGTAAATCAGGGTTACTTAGCTTTTGATATATCTCTTCGTTTAAAAAAGTCCCACTTTCGATTAAAATGACAAAGCCATTGAATCGTTGAATGTAGCAATCAAAATCCAAGACCGTTCCACGTCTAAAAGCCCTATTATCTATCGGAGTAAATCCATGATTTAAAAATATTTTAACTACTTTGCTCATAACACGATACCTTAACCATTCACTCTTCAGCGCATTTCTATTTTTTGATGGCAGGTATTATATCATGCAAAAATGAAATAAATAGGATTATTTGTTTTGTTGAAAATAATGAAAGGGAAAGAGCTTCTCCTAGCCGTATTTACTGACCATAAATACGGCTAAGATAGTAAAAAAAGAGGTTATTATTCTACTTCAGCGTCGATGACATCGTCATCTTTTTTAGCTTTTGGTTTTTCACCGCCAGCGGCACCCGCTTCACCTTGATCTTTTTTGTACATTGCTTCCGCAAGTTTATGGCTCGCTTCGCTTAGAGATTTGACTTTTGCATCGATTTGCTCTTTTGTTGCACTCTCATTTGCAAGAACTTCTTTAAGTGCTTTAAGCTCTGCTTCGATTTTTGTTTTCTCTTCAGCACTGATGGCATCACCCATTTCACCTAACGATTTTTCTGTTTGGTGAGCAAGTGCATCGGCTTGATTTCTAGCATCAACCGCTTCTTTACGTTTTTTGTCTTCTTCTTTGTGAAGTTCAGCATCTTTAACCATTTTCTCAATTTCAGCATCATCCAATCCTGAACTACCAGAGATTTTGATCTCTTGTGCTTTTCCTGTTGCTTTATCTTTTGCAGAAACAGTTAAGATACCATTCGCATCGATGTCAAACGCAACTTCGATTTGTGGCACACCACGAGGAGCTGGTGGGATGCTCTCAAGATTGAACTGACCAAGTGATTTATTATCTCTTGCAAACTCACGCTCACCTTGTAGAGCATGAATAGTAACCGCTGGTTGGTTATCTTCTGCGGTTGAGAACACTTGAGATTTTTTAACAGGAATCGTTGTACCTTTTTCAATGAGTTTCGTCATGACACCACCCAAAGTCTCAATACCAAGGCTTAGAGGCGTAACATCTAAAAGAAGAATATCTTTGACATCACCCTTAATAACGGCACCTTGAATTGCTGCACCAATGGCGACAACTTCATCAGGGTTCACAGATTTATTAAGATCTTTTTCAAAGAATTCTTTGACTTTTTGTTGAACCAAAGGAACACGCGTTGAACCACCGACCATAACGATCTCTTTAATTTCAGCTTTTTTTAAATCAGAGTCATTAACAACTTCTTTGATTTTTTTAATCGTAAGTGCAACTAAATCTTCAATCATAGATTCAAATTTAGCACGAGTCAATTTTTTAACCAAGTGTTTAGGACCGGTTGCATCCGCTGTGATAAATGGTAAGTTAACTTCTGTCTCATTGGAAGATGAAAGCTCTTTTTTCGCATTTTCAGCTGCTTCTTTAAGACGTTGAAGAGCCATAACATCTGATTTAAGATCAATACCATTGTCGTTTTTAAATTCAGAAACCAACCAGTCAATTAATCTGTTATCAAAGTCATCACCACCTAAGAAGGCGTCACCACCGGTTGCTAGAACTTCAACAACATTATCACCTGTTTCAAGTACCGTAACGTCAAATGTTCCACCACCCAAGTCATAAACAACAATTTTCTCAGCTTCTTTTTTATCCAATCCGTAAGACAAAGCCGCTGCTGTTGGCTCGTTGATAATACGAAGAACGTTCAAGCCTGCAATCGTACCTGCTTCTTTGGTTGCTTTTCTTTGGCTATCATTAAAGTACGCAGGAACAGTGATGACCGCGTCTGTTACTTCTTCACCAAGATACGCCTCAGCATCTTCTTTAAGTTTCATCAACACTTTTGCGCTGATCTCTTGTGGCGTATACACTTTACCATCGATTTCAATTGCACATGCGCCATTTCTATCAACAATAGCATATGGAAGACGTTTTTTAGCTTCAATCGTTTTCTCTTCATTACTCATAAGACCCATAATTCTTTTAATGGAATAGATGGTTCTCTTTGGATTGGTGACTGCTTGACGTTTTGCTGTGTCACCAACTAAAACCTCTTCTTTATCGGTAAATGCAACAACAGATGGGGTTGTGTTTTTACCCTCTTTATTAGGAATAACTTTACTCTCACCGCGCTCATAGACAGAGACACATGAGTTTGTGGTTCCTAGATCAATACCAATTACTTTTCCCATTTTTTATCCTTTGATTTTTATTTTTACTCTTTTTTAAATGCGAACAGAGTCCATCTTCAATTCATTACACTAAAGCACAACCTAACGGTCGTATTTTAATTTTATTTGACGATACTCACCATTGCTGGTCTTAAAATACGATCTTTAATCTTGTAACCCTTTTGGAAAACCTGTAAAATCTCGCCACTATTTTTCTCCGCGCTTTCTAATTGCATAACGGCTTCATGGAAATTTGGATCAAATGTTCCATCAATCGCAACCAATTCAACACCGTGTTTTTCAAACGCTTTGCGAAATTGATCAATCGTAAGGCCTAAACCCTCTTTAACTTTTTCTAAAAGCTCACCACTCTCAATCTCTGTGTTACTTCCTGCCAAAATTGCCATTTCTAAAGAGTCAATGACAGGTAAAAGGTCCCGTGCAAACACCTCGTGTGCATACGAAATGGCTTGCATTTTCTCTTTTTCCAAACGTCGTTTCATATTGTCGAAATCAGCATTTGCTCGTAAATATCTATCTTCAAGTTCGGCAACTTTAGATTGGAGTTCTTCGAGTTCACTTTTTTGCTCACATTCGCATTCGTCGTCTTCTTGAGGCTCTGAACACTCAGGAACGATCTCAGCAGAAACATCAGAGACACCCTGTTCCTCTTTTAATTTTTCATCCACGTTTTACTCCTTCACTTGATTAAAGAACTCTTCGAAATCACTCTCAATGCGACCAAAGCAGAAAAAATCTACTGTTGTATCTTCATCTTTGAGTTGTGCTTTTTGTTTGATTGCCATGCATCCTTGAGGAACAAAGCCATCAAAGTAGAGTCCATCGGTAATAGATTCTACAAAATGAAGCGTTTGAAACCGTTGGATAAACGCCTCATTTTGGAGTTCTTGTGCAATAGAGTACATTTCTTTCTCCCCTTCTCTCAAAATGGGTGCTTGGGAAAAAATAGCTGAGAGTTTTTCATGCAACTCATACAATCCTACTTGTGCTGAGATGTCTTTGAGTTCGCGCATTTGACAGCCAACGAGTCGTTGTAAAAACTGCTCCACTTTAGCGTTAAACTTTAAAACAACCTCATGTTCATCAAACACTAAAATCAAAAAACGATTCTGCACCGTTACTAACTCCTTAAAAGGAGAATTGGCAGTTTTTTCAACAATACAAAAAAGATTGTGTTCGTGAGATGAGCGTTTAATTTTATCAATATTTTTAATTTCTAAAGGATGCGTTGGATCCAATTTTTCTTGCCAATATCCCATTAAAGCACGATGCGTTGGTACACGGCCACCACTTACATGTAATTGCTCAAGTGAGCCCACATCAGAGAGCTTTTTAAAATAAATACGTATGGTTGAAGGAGAGATACCTAATGTCATCTTCATCTGTAATTCTAAAGATCCAATAGGCATTCTTGATTTAAGGTACGTCTGAATAATGGCATCTAAAATCAACTCTTGCTTCGAAAGTTTTTTCATTTTTAGCACTCTTAATGTTTAATTGCTGAAGAAATTATACAACATTGAGTGTATTGATGTCAAGTAGTAACTAAAAAGAGCATGGGTATAGGGTTTACATGTAAAGGCAAAGCCCTCTAAAAGGGCATAGTGATTTAATATGGAAAAGTTTAAAAGAAGTAGAAATTAACGAATGGGATGTTTAAGACGTTTTTTATTGCGCATTAAGAGAAGTTTGATGAAATGTTTGATTTCGCCTTTACTCTCTTTGAGCTTGGAGAAAAAAGTTTCTTTTTCAGTAATGGTAGTGAAGATGTCATTTAAAGCTTGTCTTTCATTTTGGGACAACGTACTCACTTTTCATCCTTTAGTTCATGTGCTATGCGTTGAATTAAACGCAAGGCATCGCCCTCTTCCAGTTCACCAAGCATTTTAAAAATAGCTGATGCTGCTTGAGGTTGTGAATTACCAAGTTTCCAGTCTTGGTACGTTCGCATCGATACACCCAATTTATCTGCCATCTCACGCTGAGAAATCTTCTTGCCTAAAAATTTAGACTCAACAGCATTATGAAGGAGATTAAAAATATCGTTTGTTTTCATGTATAGGATTCTAGCTAAGGCTGGTTTAATTATACATAAATACGATTATTTTATAAGTTATTATATCTAAAAAATATCATTTTAGTGTATTTTTACTACATAATTTTGTTAAAAAATACTTTTATTTAAGTTTTTTACTCATTTAATGTTTATTTTTATACAGTTTTACGTATATTATATAGAAAAATATTGAAAGAGTAAAACATAAGAGTTAATTTAGATACTTAGATGTTAATGTGGTTAAAGCAATTTTACATGTAAAGAGGGGAAAGAAATGAAGGGTAAAAAGAAGAAAAGTAGGATGGAAATTCCATCCTACTGTAAAGCACTGACTATTTTTTATTATCTCTAATAGAAAGCTCTTTAATGATTTTGCTGTATGTTACAAAATCTTTACGTTTAAGATATTGCATCAATCGTTTGCGTTGACCGACGAGTTTAAGAAGTCCTAGTCTTGAAGAGTGATCTTTTTTATTACTCTGAAGATGTTCTGTTAAATCAACAATTCTTTTAGAAAGAAGCGCGATTTGTACCTCTGGAGAACCTGTGTCTCCCTCTTTTCTGCCAAACTGACTAACAATTACTTGTTTTTCCGCCGAACCTAAAGCCATAATGACCTCCTGATTGGTATTTGATTTTTTGCTTTTAAACAAAAGCTTGAAATTGTAGCTAAAAAAATTAAAATTGTCTATGGGCATTCTGCCATCACCTTCTATCTTCAAAAAAGCTTCTGAGACAACTTCAAGTCTATCAAGGATTTAGGAGTTATTTTCCTAATTAAAGCTAAATATAACGTTTATTTAGTACAATATTTATCTTATTTAACCAATAAATATGTTCGAGGGAAAACTATGTTATTAACTAAAGCGAGTGAGTATGCACTGCTATCATTGATTATTATTTCTCAAAAGAATAGCCCACAAGATGTTGATACCCTCTCCAATCAACTCGGTATTTCCAAGAGCTTTTTAGCTAAAATCCTTCAAGCGCTTGCAAAAGAAAACATTCTCAGCTCTTTTAAAGGTGCTCATGGTGGTTTTATGCTTGCACAAAAGCCAGAAAATCTCACACTCAAAATGATTGTCGAATGTGCTGAAAAAAAGCAAACAATGGTTTTTGAATGTTCTCCTTCAACACAAAAATGCCCTGGTGGCAAAGGGACATACTGTCGTGTTTGGCCAATTCTTAATAAGCTACAAACGAAAATTGATCTATTTTTGGATAATATGACACTTAAAGATATTATTGAAATTTAAGGGTGTTGATTGGCTAAAAATCAAAATGCGCTCTTCGCTAGGGTTATTCCTTACTTAGAGCCTCTTGTCAAAGCAAAAGATCTTACTGTTGTTGTTTTTATCGTCTCTATTATGGCGATTATTATTGTTCCTCTTCCAAGTGCCATACTCGATTTTTTCCTAGTTATTTCACTCTCTATTTCCGTTTTGATTATTCTGATTTCGCTTTATATTCCAAGGCCAACCGATCTTTCAACTTTTCCAACACTTATTTTGATCATCACACTCTTCCGACTTTCTTTAAACATTGCAACCACGAGAATGATTCTTACCAATGGACATTTAGGGCCTGATGCTGTGAGTGAAATTGTCTCTAGTTTTGGGCAGTTCGTTGTCGGTGGTAATTATGTCATCGGTGTTGTTGTCTTTACCATTCTTGTTTTAATTAACTTTATGGTCATTACTAAAGGTTCTACAAGGGTTGCAGAAGTTGCAGCACGTTTTACACTCGATGCGATGCCTGGCAAGCAAATGGCGATTGATGCTGACTTGAATGCTGGCTTGATTGATGAAAAAACGGCACGTAAACGTCGCGAAGATATTATTCAAGAAGCCAATTTTTATGGAGCCATGGACGGTTCGAGTAAGTTTGTTAAAGGTGACGCTGTTGCAGGCATCATCATCACTATTATTAACATTATTGGTGGTTTTTTAATTGGTTCATTCCAACACGGACTTGATCTTGGAACCAGTGCACAAACCTATACCATTCTTACTATTGGTGATGGTTTGGTTTCACAGCTTCCTGCCCTCATTACTTCAACCGCTACAGGTATTTTAATTACGCGTGCCAATAAAGCAGATGATGTCAGCTTCTCTGATGGTGCTGTTCAACAACTTTTTGGTGAGCACAAAACACTACTGATTGTAGGTTTTATTTTGGTCTTATTTTCTCTTGTTCCAGGACTTCCAACGCTTTCGCTTATGTTTGTTGGAGCTATCTTTTTGGGACTTGGTTATCTTGTCAAACAAACCAATGATGGAAGCTTCTCATTTCAAAAATTCTTTGCTTCTACTCCTGTTGCTATGCAAAAAGCGAAACAAGAAGCCGACAGTAAAGCACAAGCCAGTGCAGCACCCAAGAAAAGCCCAGAAGAACTACGTAAAGAAGAAGAAACAACGCTTAATGATATTCTTAAATTGGAAATCTTGGAGCTTGATTTGGGTTATCAACTCATCAAATTGGCTGATCCTGCGCAAGGCGGTGATCTTCTTGACCGCGTTAAAAGTATGCGTCGTAAAATTGCCTCTGATTTTGGCTATCTCATTCCACAAGTCAGAATTCGTGATAACTTGCATCTAAGCCCTAATCATTACCAGCTCTTACTAAAAGGTATTGAAATTGGCAATGGGGAAATTTATCCTGATAAATTTATGGCAATGGATAGTGGATTAACGATCGACAAAGTGCAAGGAATTCCAACTAAAGAGCCTGCATTTGGGCTGGATGCCATCTGGATTGAAGCGGCATTAAAAGAAGATGCCATCATTAAAGGTTACACGACGGTTGATCCAGCAACCGTAATTTCAACCCACTTAAGCGAATTAATCAAAAAATATGCCGAAGAGCTTCTTACCCGTCAAGAAGTTCAAAGTCTTATTGATAAATTGCAAAAAGATTATCCTGTGGTGGTCAATGACTGTCTCAAAGTGGCCAATGTTGGGCTTATTCAAAAGGTACTTAAAGCGCTTCTTCATGAGAAGATACCTATTAAAGATCTTCTTACCATTGTTGAGACCATCAGTGATGTCGCCGAAGTGACCAAAAATGTCTCAATCATTGTTGAGCAAGTACGTGCTAAACTTTCTCGTGTTATCACAAAGCAATATAAAGATGACAATGGTGTTTTAAAGCTTCTTACATTTAATGCAGGAACTGAACAAAAGCTTTTGGATGCTCTTAGAGAGCGTGATGGCGTACGTGATCTTGTCCTTAACATTGGTCAAATCAATACACTGGTTAAAGAGTGCAGCGATGAAGCAAGCAAACTACTGCATAAAGGCGTTGCTCCCGTTGTCATTATTGTTGACCCACTGCTTCGAAAGTCACTTTCTGATATTTTCGAAAAATTTGGACTTGATATCGTCGTTCTCTCCCATGCGGAGATTGATTCAAGTTCTAAATTTGAAGTCATGGGTTCTATCGAAATAGAAAAGCTCTAAAACAACCAATACACACATCACTAAGCATTAAGGACTTTTATGAACCACAAAATACATCACCTTTCACACACCGATTTAGATGGCTATGGCTGTCAAATGGTAAGTGCCCATTATTTTAATTCAATCGCTTTTTATAACTCAAATTATGGTAAAGAGATCAATGAATGTTTTAATCAAATCTTAAATAACATTCAAACCTCTCCACTACAAAAACATGTCATTCTTATTACCGACCTTAATCTTACTATGGATCAGGCAAAAGAGTTTGAGTCCAAAGTCAGTATCTGTGATAAAGAGATTATGCTATTTGTTCTGGATCATCACAAAACAGGTCAAGAATGTGCGGATGCTTTTGAATGGTACTTTTTAGATTCTAGCCGTTGTGCAACTAAAATCACTTATGACTTTTTCAGCGCCCTCTACGGTGCAGACGAGAAGCTAAGCAAATTTGTTGATGTCGTCAATGCTGTGGATATTTGGCTTGAAAATGAGCCAGAGTTTGAACTAGGAAAAGTATGTATGGGACTCGTTAGTGGCGCTAAAGAGGTGAACAAAGTGATGTTCCCTGAAGAGAATAGCCACTACATCTTTTCACTCCTAACAAAAGCGCAAGAATACTTTACATGTAAAGATGCTCATATTGCTTTAGATGATGCCATTCATAACATTAAAAAGCAGTTTTTTGTAACAACCGCGAACAATACGCTCAGCAATTTAGTCTCTGCGTACAATGTCATTTTACTCACAAAAAATAGAGAGAGAATGCAAATTATGTATAAAGAAGCCAAGGGAATTTTAACGTACAATATTGGGAATGTTTCTGTTATTGGCAATGACTTTTTAACCGCCAATCCTGATCTTGACTTTTTTATGGATATTACCTCAAAAAAGACCATCAGCCTACGTTCAAATGGTAAAGTAGATGTCAGTAAAATTGCCGCACAAATCGCTAATGGTGGTGGTCACCACAATGCTAGTGGCGGACTTCTCAGCAATTTTAAAGATGCTTTTATCTATGATACTATCAAATCACAAGTGATGAGTATCATCGCGAATAAAGGATAATCATGGAAGCCAACAAACTCAAACAAGAGCTCGAGCGTGCGGAAATTGAGATCGAGGAGATGTCAATGCAACTGGCTGACATGCTTGGTGCTGCACTCTACTTTGCAGGCGCAAAAAAAGAAGATTTACCCAAAGCCATTGATCTTTACCTTAAAGGACTGGATGAAGTGTTTGAGGATGAAGACGAAGATAGTGAGATGGGTTTTGAAGAAGTTGTTGAAGTCATTGAATATATCAAAGCTAAAAACCCTAAACTTTTTCAACACTAAGCTGTGTAGAGAACTTTTCTCTACACTCTATACCTTTTTTTTAGCGATAAATGTCGCAAAATTTCCCCATTTAAAAATTGTTTCTATCGTTGAAAATCCCGCATTTTTGAGCATAGCTTTGTTTTCTTCTTCCGTATAAGGAATCAGTACATTTTCTAATGCTTCACGTTTTTGAGCAATTTCAAATTCGCTATAACCTTGCTGACGTTTAAAATCATAGTAAAGATCTATCATCTGTTTATTGAGTTCTTTATCTTCAAATACAATTTTTTCACTAAAAACAAACAGTCCATTGGGATTGAGCGCTTGATAAATTTTAGCCACAAAATCTGCACGTTGAAGTGGACGAATAAACTGAAGCATGTAATTGGCAATAACTGCATCCTTGGAGCCTAAATCAACTTGTGTCATATCTGCTTGTATAAACTCCACTGTTGCCCCATACGCATGCACCTTTTGACGTGCCAAATTGAGCATTGCTTCGGCATTATCAATGCCTAAGAGATGGTAGCTTTTATCGCTTTTTTTATGGAGAGCCAAGAGTGTATTGGCTGTTGAACAGCCAAGATCGACAATCTGTGCTCCCTCCTTTACATGTAAACAAATCGTTTTACATGTAAGATCAACGACCTCTTTATAAAAGGGAATTGAGCGCTCAAGCATATCGTCAAAAACGACGGCAACATCTTCATCAAACTCAAATTGTTTGGTAATTGGTTTGGTAAATACTTTATCCATTACAATCCATATCCATAGCATTAAATTCTTTTAAATTATAACAAAATATTAGTTAGTATTAAGCATTCACTTCTTATACTGTCACTACTTTCGCACAGGTACACCAATGAACAAACAGCTCCAAGAACTTACCGATTTAACGATTAAAGAGATACTTAACCTTGAAATTGTTTTGCCTGAAATTTACCGTGACATTTTTTATACCAAAGCCAAAGAACTTGGTATCAAAGTGAGTGACATTGATAAAGAAGCCGCTTTGATCTACGCTTTGCAAAAAATTCAATATATTCAAAATGAGACTGAACGTTCAACATCAGCGCTCAAAGAAAATGTTGTCAATGCACGTATTGCCATTGAAAATAAAGACAATATGGCATTGCAATTTATTGAAAACAATATGATTGAGTTAGAATTCAAAATTGCTTCCTTGCAAGAGGAGCTTTATGTGGACGAGCTCACACGACTTTACAATCGAAGATGGCTTTTTGAAAAATTCCTCAAAGACGATCACTTTATCAGTAATGGTCTTTTAGCATTTATTGACATCAACGCCTTTAAAGCCGTCAATGACAAATTTGGACATCTTGTGGGTGATAAAGTCTTACATGTCATGGGAAAAGTGCTTAAAAAAGTACACAATACAACTGCTATTCGTTTTGCAGGAGATGAATTTTTGATACTTCACAACAGCGAAAATGAAGAAGAAATACATAAAATTTTACATACTGTCAATCTTAACCTCAAAAAAACACCTTTTAAACACAATCAAGAAATCTTTTATATTGATTTTTCATTTGGTGTTGCACCTTTTAAAGCCAAAGACTCTTTTAAAAGTGTGCTTGAAACAGCTGATCTTAAAATGTACGATTATAAGAAGTCATTTAAGTAAACTTTGCACGTTCCCAGCTGTTTTCTAGCATCTTTGATGTCTTTTTCGATCTGAAGTTTGAGATCAGCAAGCGTATTGAATTTTTGATTATCGCGTAAAAACTCTACAAAAAAGAGTTCAATCGTTCCATGAATTTCCACAAGATTGTGATCTAAGATATGCGTCTCAACCGAAAACTGACTATCCGTACTGGTTCGCACACCAATAAACGAAACGGAATCATAAATGCTCTGGGCGATACGTGTACGTGTTGCGTATACACCTTCATGAGGGATGAGATACTCTAAGACTTTCATATTCAGTGTCGGAACCAGCTCTTTTTTTCCAAGTCCCTGCCCTGTAATCACATCGCCAGAGATAGCATATTCACGCCCTAAAAAGCGGTTCGCTTCTTCTAAACGTCCCTCTTGTAAATAAGTACGGATCAAGCTTGAATGCACCGAAATACCGTGGTAACAAAACTCATCGACAATCACCACTTCGCCATCAAAAAATGTTTTGAGATCTTTTGCGGTGCATGAACGATGTTGTCCAAAGCAAAAATCATAACCGACAACAATCTTTTTAAGATTTTTAAATTCATGCTTTAAGAGCGCTACAAATTCAGCTCCACTGAGATGTTTTACTTTGAGAAAATGAAAAAACATGCACGGATACCCTGCATATTCGCTACGCTTAATCCCCGGTGTTAAATTTGCTTGGTCTTTGTCTATGACAAACAGTGCACCATTTTCACCCAATTGATTAAGAAGCTGCCTATGCCCTACATGAATACCATCAAAACTACCGATGGCAAGGGTGTCAACACTCTCTTTTTTTAAAATAGTAGAACGTCTCAACATTCCCCTCTTTCCCTTTTACAAGTGATTCTCTTTTTTCGATAAGTGTCCACCCAAGGCTCACGGCTTGTGACTCAAATAGATAATGTGCGCGCATAATAGCCGAGCCATCTTTAACGACACCTTTTGTGGTACGTTTGACATCTTTGCCTACTTCAAATTGTGGTTTAAACAAAATAATAATAGCAGAATTTGCTAACGTATCGATTACATCTAAAAGAGCACCGATGCCAATAAATGAGACGTCACAACTAACCATATCATAGGTTCGCTCGGGCTTAAAAAGTCGTATATCACTATTTTCATGCAAAATAATTCGAGAATCGACTTTTAGCGTAGGATGGAGCTGTTCACTGCCTACATCCACAGCGGTCACACTCTTTACCTCTTCTTCAAGCCACACCTGCACAAATCCACCTGTGCTACTGCCAATATCAAGGACATCAGCCCCTTTTACATGTAAATCTAATTCATTGATAAATCCACGCAGTTTAAGCCCCGCACGACTGACATATTGCATCATTTTTGTCACATCAACCGTGTCATTCTCTCCAACTTCTACAGAGCTCTTACGCTCTACTTTGCCATTGAGCCATACACTACCCTCTTTAATGAGTTCCGCCGCTTTATTGCGGCTTTGTGCGAACCCTTTTTCAAACACATAACTATCTAGTCTCATTCCACCATCCCATTGAGTTCACTCTCTGAGAGTGTTTTGACACCAAGTTCTTCTGCTTTAGAGAGCTTACTGCCTGCGTCTTCGCCATAAATGACAAAGTCAGTCTTTTTAGAGACACTTCCACTTACTTTTGCGCCCAATTTCTCAAGCATCACTTTGATCTCATCGCGCGGTTGGCTCATCGAACCCGTCAAGACGACCGTTTTGCCCGTAAAAGCAGACTCGGTTATTTCAAGTTTGGAGGCGACAGGCTGAATCACGGCCATTAATTCATAGGTTTCGGTGCGGTTCACATGAATAAACTCCACCAAACTTTTTGCCATCTCTTCGCCAAACCCTTCAAGCGCGATGATCTGCTCATAGCCTGCTTCCAACCACTCCAACCCAAAGGCTCGTGCGATCTTTTTAGCCGCCACTTCGCCGATATGCTCAATGCCAAGGGCGTTAATAAACTTTTCTAAACTTACCCCTTTGCTCTGCTCAATCGCCGCTAGAAGGTTGTCTGCTTTTTTCGCTTTAAAGCCCTCTAATGCGAGAAGTTGCTCAACTGTTAAAGTGTAAAGATCTTTTACATGTAAAACCAATTTTTGCGCATAAAGTTGCTCAACGATTTTATCGCCAAGACCGTCAATATTGAGCGCTTTTTTCGATGCAAAGTGAATCATCGCCCCCACAACCCTCGCATCGCACGAGAGATTTTGACATTTGATGAGTGCGCCATCATCCAAAAGTTCACTGCCGCACACAGGACAAGTAAGCGGTCGCTCGACTACTTTTTCGCTTCCATTTCGTCGTTCAATCAGCACTTTAATAATCTTAGGAATCACATCGCCACTTCGGATGATAATGACACTGTCTCCTATGCGCACATCTTTTCGCTCAATCTCATCAAAATTGTGCAATGTGGCGCGCTCGACGATAACCCCTTCGATACTCACGGCTTCGACTTCCGCTACAGGTGTCACGACACCCGTTCGCCCTACTTGAAGCGTAATGTCCTTGAGTCGTGTCACTTTCTCAATCGCAGGAAATTTAAACGCCACCATCCATTTGGGGTACTTTACCGTGTAGCCTAGCTCTTCTTGCAAGCTCACATCATCAATTTTGACGACCATACCGTCCATCATCATCTCGATCTCATCGCGCTTTGCTATGAGTTCTGCGTAAAGTGCATGCACATCATCCACGCTTTGAGTGACGACGATGCGAGGTGGTTTTAAAAAGCCAAGGCTGTAAACAAAGCTCATTTTTTGGCTTAAAAAACCCTGTGTTAAGCTATTGACCCCAATGCCCCACGGGTAAAACATTAGTTTTCGCTTCGCCGTAATGCTGGTATCGAGCTGTCTAAGGCTTCCTGCGGCGGCATTGCGAGGGTTGGCAAACAACGCCTCACCAAGACTTAAACGATCAGTGTTAAGTCTTTCAAAGTCTGCTTTTTTGATGACCACTTCGCCGCGAATTTCAATCGGTTCATGATAATCGATGCGCAAAGGAATAGAGCCAATGGTTTTGACATTTTCAGTAACATCCTCGCCAATGCTTCCATCGCCTCGTGTAATCGCCTGTTTTAAAATGCCCTCTTCGTAAATAAGATTCAGGCTTGCCCCATCAAATTTTGGCTCACAGTAAAACGTAAAGCTCTCTTTGACTTTCTTAACACGCTCTATCCACGCATCCAAATCAGCTTCATCAAAGACATCTTCCATACTCCACATGCGCGCTTTGTGTTCTGCTTTATTGAATCCCTCCAATACCATGCCGCCTACTCGTTTAGTAGGACTATTGACATCTGTAAAAAGTGGATTTTCTTGCTCATATTTTAAAATTTCATGATAGAGTGTGTCGTACTCTTCATCACTAGCCAAAGGTGCATCATCAACGTAATACGCCTTTGCCCAAGCATTGGCAAGCTCAATTTTAGCTAAATACTCTTCGTGACTCATGCGATATAACTGCTATAAATAAGTTTAAGAAGGGTAAGTCCGACCATGATGAGGAAAAAGGTACGGATAAACTTTACCTCTTTTTTAATGACCATATTAGAGCCAATATACGCTCCAATAATCTGTCCAAAGCCCATCATTAAACCGACTAAAATCAGCACATTACCACTCCAGAGAAAGACAGCCAAGGAGACAATATTGCTCGTAAAGTTCATCACCTTTGTTTGTGCAGTTGCTTTTTTAAGATTAAAACCAAGCAGTGTCACAAGAGCAATTGTCCAAAAGGTTCCCGTTCCTGGACCAAAGAAACCATCGTAAAAGCCAAGTCCGATGCCAAAGACAAGAAAAAAGAGATGAGAGCCTAGGTACGCATGGCGATCGTTTTCCCCCATTTTAGGTGACAAAAGTGTGTAAATAAAAATGCCTACCAACATGGCAGGAATAATCTTCGCCAAAATGCTCGCATCCATCAGCAAAATGGCGTACGTTCCAATCGCTGCTCCAATGAATGTGTAAATCACCCCAATAAAGACTTCAGACCATGTAATGAAGCCTTTACGGATAAAATTGATCGAAGCCATACCGCTACCAAAGGTACCTTGAAGTTTGTTGGTCGCTAAAGCAATGTGAGGAGGCAGACCCGAAGCCAAAAGTACAGGAATCGTGATAATACCCCCTCCTCCTGCAATGGCGTCAATAAAACCTGCAATAACACCCGTTGCGAGGAAAATAGCGTAATAATAAAACTCAAATTCCATCTTTTTTGATCTCCTCAGTCTGAATGCTTGCTTGTATTGTATCAGGCTCTTCTATCTGCTTGGGTGCTGTTTCCATCACTTCAGGGGCATTTACATGTAAAGATGTTTCTTCTTGCTCTTCAGCTTTATGTGAACTCTCTTGCGTACTCTCATTAGCATCATTGATTTCACTGCTTGGTAACACACTGCTCTCTTCTGAGATGACCGGTGTTTCATCACTTTGAATGTTGGTTTCTTCAAATTGCGCATAAAGTTCTAGCGCACCTTTGGTTGCAGCGGAAACTTCGTTGTAACTGCCATCACGGATATGTCGCCAAATATCGCGCCTTACCAAACTTAACACATAACGTCTGTCACCTCCGATAACGCGTCCAAGTTCATTACCGCCACATTCATGGCATACAAAATAGGTAATTTTATGTTGTAACGTCTCTTCAGAACGACAATTTTCATCATCAACCATCAGCATACTTTGACATTTTGGGCAATAGCACCAAAGTCCAACAACATCGCCTTTTTTATACTTCCAACGCCAAAGCACTTTAAATAAAATGAGTTCACGAAATTTAAAATATTTTGGGCGCATTAAATAACGAGCGACAAAAGGAAAGGCAACTAAAATAATACAAATAGTAATGGCACCGCTATTGACAATCCACTGCGGTATGGCGTAAAGTTCACTAATACGTGTTAAAAGGCTCAATATTTTTTCCAAAAAAGATTCCTAAATAGTTGTTTGATTCAGTGCTTGAAGCACGCTTAGCGCTTGTACATGCGCTTTCACGTCATGGGCACGTATAATACTTGCGCCATGCTCATACGCTTTAAGATGAAGCGCAAGCGTTCCTGGTAAACGCTCATCAATCGGTGTGGGTATGATCTTATCGATCATCGATTTGCGACTCGCTCCCACAAGAAGGGGATAGCCAAAATGTAAAAAGTGTTCATGGTGTTTGAGAAGTTGTAGATTATGTTCTAAGCTTTTTCCAAATCCAATGCCCACATCCAAAACAATCTTTTTTATACCAAATTGCTGTGCTTTTGCAATACGTTCTTCAAAAAAAGCATCGACTTCTAGCATAACATTATCATAGATAGGCTCATGTTGCATACTTTTAGGATCACCTTGCATATGCATTAAAATGACGGTTGCATCGTATTTTGCTGTAATACGAGCAACATCATCATTCGCAAGCGCTGTAATGTCATTAACAATACTAAAACCATGCGTCAAAGCATACTCCAAACACAATGGCGAATAGCTATCAAGTGAAAATTGTGCCTTTTCAAACAGCTTATGCATGAAAATCAGATCGATGATAGGCTTCACGCGCGAAAGCTCTTCTTCATCACTCACACCAAGACTTCCAGGACGGCTTGAAACACCGCCTAAATCAATCATGGTAGCACCCTCTTCTATCATGGTTTCAATATGTTTGAGTGCCGCTTCATCTTTAAAACGACTGCCTTGAAAAAAGCTGTCTTCATTGGTGTTGATGATTCCCATCACTGTAAAATCATCTTTACATGTAAAGATCAATTCACTCAATTTTTGAGCAACCTCTTTTAAGCCAAAAGGTTGCATTTTCTCTTTACGTGCCAACTCTTTGAGCTGTTTATCATTCGCAATTAAAACCGCATCCACTAAAGAGACTTTACATGTAATGGTATCTTTGGGAACGGCAAGATCTGCCCCAATGGACAGCGCATCTTGTTTGAGAATGTTGGCAGCAGGTGCTTTTAAATCTTTGATGTAAATAAGATTCAGATGTGTTTTAGGGGTTAAAAGAGCACTCCCTTCATGCGTAACACCAACCGTTTGAAACAATGCTTTAGCATCCAAGTGGGATGAAAGTTTATACAGTTTCATCGATATTTTCTCAGCATGATTGAAAGCAAAAGTGAAGTTAAAATTGTTTGTCCTCGTGTATTGAGCTCAACAAGATGCAAAAGCTTTTGAAAATGTTCCAATTCTTTTTCGCTAAATCGCAAATGGTGCTCGTTGATCGCTTCAAATACAATCGCTTGCACCAAATCTTTCAAAAAGTTTTTCTCTGCATTTTGGTGTTTCTGAATAAAAGGATAGATATCACCAAGATCAAGTTGTTTCAGGTTGAGTCCACTATGCGTTATCTCTTGTTCAATCACAAGCTCTTTTTGAAGTAAACGTGAACGAATCGTTGGTAAAAACGCTGTTTTAGAAGGAGCCACTACGATAAAAATAATGTGGCGAGGAGGCTCTTCCAAAATTTTAAGCAGTGCATTTTGTGCTTCTACACGATACCCTTTTGCCACTAAAATAAGATATTTGTTAGCAGATTCTGCGATATACGCTTCTTTGATGACTTCTTTGGCGTCATCTATCAAAAACTCATCTTTACAAAAGAAGAGATGGCGCTCTTTGGCGTATTGTTCTTGCAAACTCTCTTTTGCTTTTTCCACATTTTTACAGATTAAAATATGGCTTAAGACCCCTTCGTCACTCATTTTCAAAGGTAACCTCGGCAAAAAGCACGGCATCGATACTTTTATCGAGAAGTCTAAAAAGCTGAATTAATTTGATATCCAAACTATCATCATCACTTAAAAGATAAAAGCTATTTTGGACATGTTCATCCATAATCCAAAGAAAGCTATCGTCTTTACGTTTGGCAATTTGCATCTTGATGTCGCTGTTTTTGCCTACATAAAAGAAGGTATATCCACTTGGAAAGGCTTGGGAAAGCATATTTTCTAAAAGTTCAATATCTTCTTTGGTTTTAACTTGATATAAATTGGGATAGAGCGTCTGCAGCGATAAAAATGGCAGAAGCGGTCTATTTTTTCGATGATTGTTGATGGCTCGCAACATATAGTGACAAAACCACGCCCGATCATCATCGGTAATCACAATAAAAGTATGGCCATCAAGAAGATTTTTAAGCATGGAAGCAGCAAGAGGAACCCATTCGAACCTCTTCTCTTCCATCCAACTCATCGAAGAGCCATCTTTGCGTATCTCTTCTAGTGTCCATTTTAAAAATTGTTGCATAAATTATTTATCCAATTGGTATGCGCTGTGCAATGCACGTACGGCTAATTCACCGTATTTTGCTTGAATAACCATAGAAATCTTAATTTCACTGGTACTGATCATCTCAATATTGATACCCTCTTTTGCCATAACATCAAAGGCCTTGCACGCAACACCACTGTGTGATTTCATACCTACACCTACAATAGAAACTTTAACAATTTCACTATCATATTCCATGACATCACTGGCTCTAAGCTCGCTCATAGCAGCTTTTGTTATATCAAGCTCATTTTGAGGAACCGTAAAGCCAAGATTGGTGGTACCATCATGTCCCACATTTTGGATAATCATATCAACGTTAACGTTACAATCAGAAAGTTTTTTGAAAATTTCAGCTGCAATACCAGGTTTGTCCGTAACACCACGAAGAGTGACTCTAGCTTGATTTTTATCGAGTGCAATACCGCTAACTAATGGTTGTTCCATACTATTATCTTCCTTTGTAATAAGTGTTCCTTCATGGTTGTTAAAACTACTGCGTGTTACAAGATTGACATTCAGTTTTTTTGCCATCTCAACCGAGCGGCTTTGAAGCACTTTCGCTCCAAGACTTGCAAGTTCTAACATCTCATCGTAACTGATTTTATCCAGTTTTTTTGCCTTAGGTTCAATGCGAGGATCGGTGGTATAAACACCATCAACATCGGTGTAAATTTCACAAAGATCCGCCTCAAGTGCACCCGCAATAGCCACAGCAGAAAGGTCACTGCCTCCACGTCCCAAGGTTGAAACCTCGCCCGCTTCCGTGACACCTTGAAAACCAGCCACCACGACAATTTTACCTGCTTTGAGTTCTTCTTGCATTTTGCTTGTATCAATGTATTCAATGTGTGCTTTGGTATGGATTTCATCGGTTACAATGCCAGCTCGTCTACCACTCATCGAAACGGCAGCATAACCTTCTGCTTCAAGGGCAATAGCAAGAAGCGCACTCGTTACGCGCTCTCCAGAGCTGAGTAACATATCGACTTCACGATGGTTAGGCGTTTTACTAAAATAGCCTGCATAGTCTAATAGCTTATTGGTTTCACCACTCATCGCCGAAACGACAACGACAAGATCATGCCCTGCTTGTTTACTCTCAATAACTCTTTTAGCAACAGCTTCAATGCGTTCGACATTACCAACACTTGTGCCGCCATACTTTTGAACGATCAACATTTTAAAGATACCCTTCTTTTTTGAAATATTCTAACACCTGTTTATAGACGGGACGCTTGAAATAAGTAATGAAATCAAATACCTCTTCCAAACTAACAAATCGGTAGTCACAAAACTCTGGTTCTTTGGTAGCTATATTAATCTTTGCATCTTTTTTGAGTCTCACTAAAAAATACTTTTGGCTTTGTCCATCAAAAGGATACATTTTCTGAGCAATTTTTTGAGGGAAGTCGTATTGTAACCAGTGCGGATACTCTGCTATAATTTCGACATCACCTGTACCAATTTCTTCTTCAAGCTCTCGATAAAGAGCCTCTTGTGGTGTTTCTCCCTCATCAATTCCCCCTTGAGGAAATTGCCAAGCACCCTCTATATCGCTACGACTGGCAATAAAAAGTTGGCATTGAAAAGGGTATTTTGCAGAGACAATCACAGCAGCAACATTAGGTCTGTATCGTTTTGGTGATTCCATAATTGCGCATTACCTCTATATTTTTGTTAAAATAGTATCTAAAAAGTCATTAAACTTGCTTGATATAAGGAATTTCGTGTTAGCTTATCTGCATATCCCTTTTTGCGATAGTAAATGCCACTACTGCGCCTTTAACTCCTATGAGAACAAGGGTACACTGAAGCAAAACTATATGCACCATATCACCACCCAACTTCGTTTTGAACTTGAAAAGTTTAATGCCCAAAAAGAGAGTATTACCTCTCTTTTTATTGGGGGAGGAACTCCTTCAACCATTCCAGCTTCGTGGTATGAATCATTTTTTAAGATGATAACGCCCTATTTAAGCCACGATGCCGAAGTCACTTCTGAGGCAAACCCTCACTCTGCAACGCAAGAGTGGATAGCAGAAATGAAAACATTGGGCATCAATCGTCTTAGCT
Organism: Sulfurospirillum diekertiae; assembly: GCF_002309535.1. Taxonomy (GTDB): domain Bacteria; phylum Campylobacterota; class Campylobacteria; order Campylobacterales; family Sulfurospirillaceae; genus Sulfurospirillum; species Sulfurospirillum diekertiae. Next base: position 1,664,470 of record NZ_CP023275.1, read on the forward strand.
TTGGCGTACAGAGTTTTAATGAGCAAAAACTTACTTTTTTAGGTCGTAACCATTCACCCAAAATTGCACTTCAGGCCATTCATAACGCTTCAAAAGTTGGTATTCAAAATATTTCACTGGACCTTATTTATGGCACAGCGTTGGACACACCTTCTTTACTTGAAAAAGACCTACATATTGCATCATCTTTGCCAATCAACCATTTAAGTGCTTATGCGCTTACACTAGAAGAAGCAACACCTTTTTACAAGAGAAATGATGTGACAAATGATTCAGAAGAACTGGCTAGATCATTTGTGCAAGCAATTATTCAAGCAGGATTCCCACAATATGAAATCTCTAATTTTGGAAGATACCAAAGCATTCATAACAAAGGATATTGGGAGCATCAAGATTATCTAGGTATTGGGGCAGGAGCAGTAGGATTTTTAAAAAATAGGCGTTTTTACCCAAGCAAAGAGATTGAAGCCTATATACAAAATCCTCTTTTTCAAGAAGTTGAGACATTAAGGAGAGAAGACTTACACAATGAAACACTTTTTCTTGGCCTTCGAAGCAATATTGGTATTGTTTTAGACGAATTTAGCCCAAAAGAGCAAGAAAGAGTCAACCTTTTGATAAGAGAAAACAAGCTTACATGTAAAGATAATCGCGTCTTCAATAATGACTATTTTTTAAGCGATGAAATAGCCCTTTTTATTACTCAGTAGGATTTTCTTCGAGTGCGACATGGAGAAGTGCTTTGGCCGCTTCTCTTCCTTCATTCACGATATGTTTAACTTCTAAAGCTTTCAGTAGTTTTTTCTCATCATAATCACTTGCTTTTGCAACAATCTTAATCGGTGCATCAAATGACTTTAAAACCTCACACAGCAAGATCAATTTTTTTTCATTATTGATTGCAATAATGACCGATTTTGCATTTTCTACAAAAGCATTTTGCAGAATACTTTTTTCGGCAGCATTGCCAAAATAAACAGGCTCACCCCTATTTTGTCCTAGCTTAACCAGATTAATATCATGTTCTAAAACAAGGTAATTCACATTCATCTTCTTAAGGCGATAAACAATTTCTTGTCCAAGTTTTCCATAACCACATACAATAATGTGATCTTTAATACCAGAGGAATGAATTTTAAAATCGCCATTGTCTGGCTCTTTAGTAATTGAATTTACAATCTTTTTCATATTTTTAAGAATAAAAGGTGTCATAACCATGGACAGCACAACTGTCACAATGAGAACTTGAGATGTATTGGTGCTTATCAAATGCGATGAGCTAGCTAGGGCTAAAATCGCTAAAGAGAACTCGCCTCCTTGACAGAGTGCCAATCCGGTTTTAAGTGCAACTCTCCCACCTACTGAGAAAAATAAAATAGTAAAAACTACCAATGTTTTAAATGCCATCATGACACCTAAAAACAGTAAAATCGTAGCGTAATTTTGTGCAATCAAACTAAGATCAATCTGCATTCCAACGGTGATAAAAAAAAGACCAAGGAGAATATCTCGAAAGGGGACAAGATCGGCTTCAATTTGATGTTTGTACTGTGTTTCAGACATCATCATACCTGCCAAAAAAGCCCCTAACGAGTATGAAAAGCCTAAAGAGTGAGATAAAAAAGAGGCACCCACAACCAGTAATAACACTGATGCAATAAAAATTTCTTGGGTATCCGCCCAAACAACAAGCGATAAAAAGCGATTGAGTAGATATTTCCCAATGATAAACATCAAGCCTAAAATAATCACTGCGCTGTAAAACGTTTGTAAAAGCAAAGAAGAAATAGAGCTGTTTTGATTGGAAAAGATATTAATCATCAATAAAATAGGAATGACCGCAATATCTTGAAACAAAAGAATTCCCAGTGCTTTACGTCCATAAATTGTGTGTATTGTTCCACTATCATTCAAAATTTTTAGAACAATGGCTGTTGATGAAAGTGCGAGGGCATAACCAATGATAATGGCACTTTTTTTCTCAATTCCAAAGAAATACTCAGCACCTAACGCAATGACACCTCCTACAAGTAAAACTTGTAAAAAACCATAAAAGAAAACATCCTTTTTCATACTCAAAAGATGTTTGATCGAAAATTCCAACCCAATTGTAAACATTAAAAAAACAATTCCAAACTCAGCAATTTGTGTCAAAGAATCATTATTGCGACCTAATTTATACATGTAGGCAATAGCAAACCCCGTAATGATATACCCAATAATCGTGGGAATATTAAAACGCTTTAACAAAATGTTAAAAATCGTTGCTATGGCCGTTGCGCTTAAAATAATCGCTAATATATTATCCACACCTATTCCCCAAATAAAATAATCTCATAACTATTTTTATGTTTAACCAACGGATTTTTGGTTTGTGTACTTTTTTTAGTTAGCCCACTCAGCTCTAGTCGTAAATTTTCAACCAACAATTCAAAATCATCAATTTTGTCTTTCAACTGCATGATAATATCAACACCTGCAAGATTCACACCAAGATCACGTGTGAGTCGTTGAATCATTTTGATCTTATCAATATCGCGTTGTGAATAAAGACGCATTTTCCCATCGGTTCTTGAAGGTCTAACCAATCCTTCCCTTTCATACTGACGAAGCGTTTGAGGATGAATCGTTAAAACTTTTGCGACTACACTAATCAAATAAACAGGTTCTTCATAATCATGGTGCATAAGAGGCTCCTCTTTTTTATTCCTAAATTCTTAACACGCTTTTAAAGCAAAGCTTCTCAAGCTACGCTAACGCTGAGTTTTCTTCGGCAGAAAGCCCACGCACCTTTGGCGCTTAGATTTTTTACAAATCGAGTTTTGCAAGCAGTCTAAGCATTACACACATTTATCACACAAAATTTATTGCGGTAGTTTTGCTTCCATCATTGCTTTAAGATCACTGTCTAATGAAGCAAGCGGAGGTAAAACAATGTTGGCAACAAGGTACAAATCGCCTTTTGATTGATTTTTGCGATTGAGTGCGCCATACTCTTTTACTCTAAATTTTTGTCCGTTTTTCGTATCTTCTTTGACTTTTAATGTAATCTCTTTATAGAGCGTATCAACGGCTATTTTACCGCCAAAAAGTGCTGTTTTAAGAGGAATATCGATGCTCTTAACCAAATCATCTCCATCACGTGTGTATTCAGGACTATCAGCAACTTCCACACTTAAGATTAAATCACCTTTTTGACCTTGATACGATTTACCTTTGTCTTTAACACGCATCTTTTCACCATTTTTAATGCCTGCAGGAATCTTCACATCAAAGCTGTCATTGTTGTAGGAGAGTGAGTGCTTTCCACCCAAAATAGCAACATTAAAAGGAATAATAATTTTGGCGCTTACATCCAAATCAGGTTCACTATAACCTCCAAATCCACCGCCGAAACCTGCATTGCCAAAACCACCGAATCCACCTTGTCCAGCACGTCCACCGCTACTAAAACCACCAAATCCGCCGCCACCGCCGAAGATACTGCGCAAGATATCGTCTAAATTAGCACCACCACCTTGTGAATTGGCAAAATCATGGAAATTTTGGCCGCCAAACATGTTATCGCCATATTGATCGTATTGTTGGCGTTTTTGAGCATCACTCAAAATTTCATACGCAGCGTTAATCTCTTTAAATTTTTCTTCTGCCCCTGCATCTTTATTAATGTCTGGGTGATATTTGCGAGCTAAACGTCGATAGGCTTTTTTGATCTCTTCCGCACTTGCGTCTTGAGAGACGTCTAAGGTCTCATATAAACTCTTACTCATGACTTTAACCTTGTATAAATATTTATAGTGATTATAACACAAAACTTTAGTCTAGGTCAATCAACTTACTCCCCGTTTTCTTAATATTTACTTTATATTTACCTCTCTCCCTTATAATGCTTACTAAGAAACTATTAAGGAGTTTATCCATGAAAAAGATTGTTTTTTTATCAATAATCGCATCGCTTTCTCTTTTTGGAGCAACCATAGAAATTGCTCAAATGCCTAAAGATTCTCAGCATGTTGATGCTACATCTCCTAATGTTATACTCTCATACAATAATGCTATTAAAGAGATCAAGAAGAGTGTTGTTAACATCGCAACAACGAAAAAAAGTAAACAAAATGACCAACTCAATGAACTTATGCAAAATCCGTTCTTTAAAGACTTTTTTGGAAATCGTATCCCTGAACTGAAACAGCAGGAACGTAAATCACATTCACTGGGTTCTGGTGTTGTGATCTCTTCTAATGGTTATATCGTTACCAATTATCATGTTGTTGAAGGAGCAGAAGAGATTCTTATCACGCTTCCCGATGATGAAAAAGAGTACAAAGCAAAAGTAATTGGGGAAGATTCTAAAACCGATCTTGCTGTTGTAAAAATTGATGCCAAAGATTTACATGTCGCTCAATTTGGTAACTCATCAAATCTACTTGAAGGAGATGTAGTTTTTGCCATTGGTAACCCATTTGGTGTAGGTGAGACCATAACACATGGTATTATCTCTGCACTTAATAAAAATAACGTTGGACTGAATCAATACGAAAATTTTATCCAAACAGATGCCTCTATTAATCCTGGAAACTCTGGTGGAGCATTAGTCGATAGTAGAGGTGCTCTTATTGGTATTAACAGTGCTATTCTTTCTAAAAGTGGAGGCAATAATGGTATCGGTTTTGCCATTCCTTCCAACATGGTGCAAAAAATTGCAACAACACTGATCGAAACGGGGAAAATCGAACGAGGGTTCATGGGTATATCAATCGCTGATCTCACCAATGATCTGAAAGAATTGTATGACAATAAACAAGGTGCACTGATCTTAATGATCGAGAAAAACTCACCTGCTGAAAAAGGTGGACTTCAAGTCTCTGACCTTATTATTGAAGTTGATGGTGTAAAAATCAAAAACGCTAATGAGCTTAAAAACACTGTTGCTGCTATCGCTCCTGATAAAACCATTACAATTACCTATGAACGTGATAAAAAAGAGAAATCAACTAAAATCAAACTAGCAAAAATGGAAGCAGACCAAACGACCAATAGTAATGGCGATGCTAAATCAACCACGTCTAGCCCAGTTGAGGGACTAAGCCTTTTAGAAATAAATGATAAAACAAGAGCCCAATATCAAATACCTAAAGAGATAGAAGGTGTACTTATCTTGGATGTCAAAGAAGATTCCAAAGCAGAAAAAATAGGCTTTAAAGAAGGTGATATCATCATTCAAGTAGAACAAATGCACATCACATCTCTTAAAGATTTCAATAATGCTCTTAAAGAGTATAAAAACAGTAAAAAACGCGTTGTCATTAACCGTCAGAATTACCGTGCCATCCTTGTTATGCCCTAATATTTAGGAGGCATTTGCCTCCTAAATCAGCTATAATATCCTTTACATGTAAGGAGTGGGCGTATGACACATATTTTGATGATCGAAGATGATTTGGAACTTGCTGAAATTTTAATGGAGTATTTAGAGCAATTTGATATCGCTATTACAATTGCAGATGATCCCTACTTAGGTCTTTCAATACTTGACACCCAAAAATTTGATCTTATTATCTTAGACCTTACCCTTCCAGGCATTGATGGACTTGAAGTATGCAAAGAAATTCGAAAACGTCACACCATTCCTATTATTATTTCATCAGCACGGACAGATATTACTGATAAAGTCACTGCTCTTGAAAATGGAGCAGATGACTACTTGCCAAAACCCTATAACCCAAGAGAGCTACAAGCACGTATTATGAGCTTATTACGTAGGCAAAAGGGAGTTGTTGCTACCGAACAAAGCATTCAAAAAATCAAAGATCTGATTTTGAATGAAGAACAAATGATTATCATCTTACAAGGAAAGACACTTCATTTGACAGCTGCAGAGTACGGTATACTTGGTTATTTAATGAAAAAAGAAGGCGGTGTTGTCTCACGTGAAGAACTTATCTATAATATTGAAGCCATTAGCGAAGAGACAACCAACAAAAGTATTGATGTTATTATTGGACGTATTCGTCAAAAACTTGGTGAAAACCCCAAAGAGCCCAAATACATTCATGCCGTTCGTGGCGTAGGATATAAGTTTTTACAATGACTAAATCTTCCATTTTTTACAGCATTACCTTTATTTTTGCCATCAGTATCGTGAGTATTTTTTTAGCATTACTCTTTTTATTGGAATATGACAAACAAAGCTATACCGATAAGCTCAATGCAAAATATTCTATTATCGCGCGTGCAACACTTTTTCATCTCAATAATTTTATTACCAATGATGAACTGAAAAGGCAGGTACAAGGGTACCAAATGCGTGAAATTACGGATAAAGAGACACAAACACTCATCATTCAAAATGCGCAAGTAATCCAAAAAATTTCTGATCGTATTGGTACCAGTGCCATTTTGCGCTACGATAATAACCACTATCTACATATTGAAACAAAATACTCTTCACTACTCCTGAAAGATGAAGATTTTCAACCTTATCGCTATGATCTCATTAAAACAATTTTTGGCGTTGTTTTTGCCATTATTATTGTTGCTTATATTTTAACCATTCGCAAACTAAAGCCTCTGCGTAAGCTTAAGCGTCAAATGGACCGTTTTGCAAAAGGGGATCTTGATATTAATTGTAAAACGGATGGTGAAGATGAAATTTCTCAGGTCGCCAATTCATTTCATAATGCGGTTGAACAAATCAATAAGCTTAACCACTCAAGACAGCTTTTCTTACGTAACATTATGCATGAGCTCAAAACACCTATAACTAAAGGACGGATTAGTGCTGAAATGCTTGAAAATGGGAAGCAACGCGATCGTTTAATCGGTACATTTGAAAAACTTGAACTGCTTATCAATGAGTTTGCATCAATTGAGCAGATTACTTCAGGCGAAGGTCTCAAAAACATCAAACCTTATCGCTTGGTTGATATGCTTGATGAAGCTATTGATCTTGCAATGATTAATCCAAAACAGATCGAAATTGATATGATTGATGATGAAATTATTTTACATGTAGACTTTAGACTTTTCACCACTGCTATGAAAAATGTCATTGACAATGGTATTAAGTACTCTATTGATCAAAAGATAAGAATTATGGCAACTAAAGAAAAAATATCTTTCATCAGTCAAGGCAAACCTCTTACTTACGACCTTGAACATTATCTTGAGCCTTTTGTACAAGAAAAAAATTCACATCAAAGTTTTGGCCTAGGGCTTTACATTGTGCATCATATTGTCAAGGCGCACCACGTTAACTTTACCTATGAACACAAAGATGGCTATAATTATTTTAATTTTGAACAAATCGAAACGCTTGCATAAATTTTTGAGTACAATTAAAATAAATCAGAATAATCAAAGGAGTTATCATGTCTGGAATTGCTTTTTCGAAAATCAATCTAACAAATCTTATTGACCATCATATAGCACTATTAGAACGTTTTGGTATTAAAGATGAAGTTCCTTTCTCCTTGATTTTCTTTTCTCTTGAAGACCGTAAAGAGATTGATAGTTTAGAGATGTTCCAACGGATTTTAAGAAGAACAGATGCTATCTTTAATCATAGTAATCATTATGTCGTTATGCTGACAGGAACTGACTGGAATGGTGCAACAGAAGTACTTTCTGGTATTCAAAGCTTTTTAGATCAAAAACCGTATGATAATGTGGTTACTTACCCAGACGATGGGCTAGATGCTAAAACGCTTTTACATAAACTCAATAATATCGTTGAAGAGAACTGCAATATTACAACGGATTTATTTCAGTAGGCTTTTTAAGCCTACTGAACATCTCATTTTACTCGTTTCTTAAGGTATCAAGTACATTAATTTGAGTTGCTTTATGCGCGGGATAATAGGAAGAGAGCGTTACAATAAAACTAGTTCCAATGACGATAAGCACAAAATCAAGCATTGAAAGATCTAATGGTAATTTAGCTGTTCCATAGACATCTGCCGGTAAAGAGATAATATCAAACGAACCTAGCACAAAAAGTGCCAACCCGCCAAGCAAAATACCAAACAGCATTCCTCCACCTCCAATCACAAGTCCTAAATAGAAAAAGGTATTTTTGATCTCTTTCTTATATGCACCCAAGGAGAGTAATAAAGCAATCTCTTTACGCCTATTCATAACTGTCATTAAAAGCGAGCTAATAATATTTAAAGAAGCAATTAAAATAATAAGCATCAAAACAATAAATAAAGCCCTTTTTTCAAGCGCTAAAGCTGCAAAAAAGTTACCATTCATCTGCCACCAACCCACAATGCCTAGATCATCAGGGAGAACTTTACGAATTTTTTCAATATCCACAAATGGTTCGTCCGAATAAATATGAATCCCATCAAATTGACCAACTTCATACTGCATCACTTGCGCTAATGAATCAAGTGTTGTATACATATAAGCTTTATCATACGCCATTAAGCCAGAACGAAATGAGCCCTGAAAATTAAAACGTTTCATTTTAGGAATGAGGCTCATACCACCAGGATCATTTTTGGTAAAGATAAGTGTTGCTTTTTCATCTTGTGCAAAAAGATGTGTTTTAGCAATTTCACTCCCTGTAATCAGATCATATTTATCGAGCGTCTTTCCTTTAATAGCTTCAGCAACAATTGCATTAATTTTTGCTTCTTGTTCAAAATTAACACCAAAGAGCATGCCGCCTTCCAAACGATTACCTTTTTTGATAATCACTTGTGTCGAAATATAAGGACTAAATTTAAGTTTTGGAAACTGCTCTTGCAGTGCATTGAGTTGAGTTTGATCGACAGGAGAAAAACTTCGTGAATAGATAGAGAGTGGATAATTCATGGTAAAGAGTTTTTTTTCAAACTCTTTATCAAATCCATTCATAATCGCCATAGCAACCATAAGGACTGTCAATCCAATAGCTACCCCAAAAAAAGCAAGAAGCGAAATAACCGTAATAAAAGGTTGAGACTTGTCAAAACGTAAATACTTTTTGACAAGGTAAAAACTAAGATTTTTTTGCACGCTAGGCCCTTATGCTAAAAGCCCTTTTTTAGGACCACTCTTACCACAACATTGTTTATATTTTTTACCACTTCCACACGGACATGGCTCATTACGTGCTGCTTTTTTATCTTTGTCATCTTCTTCATCCGCATAGGGGCTTTGATGTTGAAGTGTAGCATTGGCATTTGCCTCTTCCATTCTTCGGATCATCTCATCCATAGCACGCTTTTCTTCTTCTTCTTTGTTGTCACGAAGTTGAACAATATGCAATGTTCTAAAACATTCATATTTGATTTGTTCTACAAGCTCCATGAAAAGATTATAACTCTCTTTTTTATACTCAGTCAAAGGATCTTTTTGATTATACCCACGAAGACCAATACCTGTTTTTAAAATATCCATTTGGTATAGATGTGCTCTCCATGTATTGTCAAGAACCTGAAGGTATAAAATACGTTCAATTTCTTTACGTTGAGTCTCATCAACAACAGACATTTTGGCATCAAAACTCTCTTGAAGTTCTGCAACAATCACATCTTTCAGTTTTGTAAACTCTAAATTTTGTAAGTGTTGTGCATCAAATGAAGCATTTAATTCATCTTGAAGAATGGACACAAGGTGTTCAATGTTATATTCTGTTTCTGCAATTCCTTCGTAAATCTCAGCTTTATAAAGTAAATTTGTCACAAAATCCACGCGAATCTCTTTAATGCGTGTTTCAATATCAAAGTTAGGGTTTAAAAGATCATTTCTAAAGTTATAAATTGCTTTACGTTGTTTGTTTGCAACATCATCATATTCCAAAAGGTGTTTACGAGATTCAAAGTGAAGTGCTTCGACTTTTTTCTGTGCATTTTCAACGGCACGCGTCACCATTTTGGATTCAATATGTTCACCCTCTTCAATCCCTAGGCGCTCCATAATTGCTTTAATACGATCACTTCCAAAAATTCGCAAAAGGTTATCTTCCAAACTTAAATAAAAACGGCTTTTACCATTATCGCCTTGACGACCTGAACGTCCACGAAGCTGGTTATCGATACGTCTACTTTCATGACGCTCTGTACCGATGATATAAAGACCTCCAAGGGCTTTAATTTCATCCTCAAGCTTAATATCAACACCTCGTCCAGCCATATTGGTTGCAATCGTTACAGCGCCTTTGACACCTGCATCTTTAATAATTTGAGCTTCTTTTTCATGGTTTTTAGCATTCAAAACAGAGTGTGGTACTTTCTCTTTTTTCAACAGTGAATGGAGTAACTCACTTTTTTCAATGGATGCAGTACCTACAAGAACAGGTTGCCCTTTTTCATGGCATAGTTTGATATCTTTAATAACGGCTTCAAACTTTTCACGTTCCGTTTTATAGATAAGATCATTCATATCTTCTCTGCGCATTGGGACATTTGTAGGAATTGAGATTACATCAAGATTATAAATCTGCGCAAACTCGGTTGCTTCTGTTTGTGCAGTTCCCGTCATACCTGCGAGTTTATTGTAAAGTCTAAAATAATTTTGGAAGGTGATGTCTGCGAGTGTTTGAGACTCTTCTTTAATCATCACGCCTTCTTTTGCTTCTAACGCTTGGTGCAATCCTTCACTAAAACGTCTTCCTTCGCTTAAACGCCCCGTAAACTCATCGACAATAATAATTTCCCCATCACGTACCACATAATCAACATCAGCAACGAACAGATACCGTGCTTTAAGGGCTTGATCAAGATGATGCGATAGAACAGCATTGTCAAGGCTATAAAGGTTATCGACACCAAAAAGTTTTTCAGCATTACTGATGCCATCTTCAGTCATCAAAACAGTTCTATTTTTTTCATCAACCGTAAAATCTGCTTCTTTCGTAAGCTTTTGGGCAACACCATCTGCAATTTTATAGCCATCTAATGTACGATTGGCTGGACCAGAAATAATTAAAGGTGTTCTTGCTTCATCAATAAGAATTGAGTCCACTTCATCCACAATAACAAAATTATGGACACGTTGAACTTTTTCATCCACTGCATAACGCATATTGTCACGTAAATAATCAAATCCAAACTCGTTGTTCGTTCCATACGTAATATCTGCATCATATTGTGCTTTACGTTTAGCATCATTGTCCAAATCATTGGTGACAATACCAACAGTTAAACCTAAGAAGTTATAGATACGGGACATATCAGCAGCATCTCTTTTTGCAAGGTAATCATTAACCGTTACAACATGAACACCTTCGCCAGACATTGCATTTAAAACAACAGGAAGCGTTGCCACAAGCGTTTTACCCTCACCTGTTTTCATCTCTGCGATATTTCCACCATGAAGCACTAAGCCACCTACCATTTGTACATCAAAATGACGCATACCCGTTGTTCGTTTACTGGCTTCTCTCGTAATAGCAAAGACATCATTTAAAATAGTCTCAAGTGTTTTTGTTCCTGATCGAACGTCTGCTTTAAAAGCATTAAAGGCATCTTTTAAGGCTTCATCGCTTAATTTTTCATACACTGGCTCTAAGGCATTAATCTTTTGAACGCGTGCTTGAAGCTCTTTAACAACACGATCGTTTTTAGTGCCAAAAATTTTACGAACAATATTACTCAATAGCATCTGATTCCACCTCTATTTTCATTACTTTTATACTATTAACTTTTCTTAAAACTTGGGATTTTATCATACTTTTACTATCTATTTGATAAAACTCCATATCTTATTATCTTTATGAGGAGTAATTTATGCGATTTTTTTGGATGTTTCTCTGTTTGACAACACTCCTTTTTGCCAAAATTGATCACTTTAAAACCATTCAAAGTGATTTCACACAAAAAGTGACTAATGATCAAAATAAAACAATAACCTATGAGGGGATGTTTTACGCCACAAACGATAAAAAGGCACTTTGGATTTACGAAAAACCTGTGGCTAAAAAAATTTACTTCAACAATACACATGTTTTGATTATTGAGCCAGAATTAGAGCAAGCAATTATTACGACACTTGACAATACTCCCAATATTGCACAATTACTACAAGATGCCAAGGAGATCGCTCCCAATAAATATGTAACAAAATTTATGGACACAACGTATACGATTTTTGCACATAAAGAGAGTATTGACAAGGTTGTCTATCGTGATAAGTTAGATAATGCTGTTGAAATTAGTTTTTCAAACCAAACAACAAATCTTTTTTTAGATGAAGAGCTGTTCCGTGCCGAAATTCCTAGAGGATATGATGTCGTACGCGAATAATTTTTTTAAAAATAAACGATTTAAATCTTTACATGTAAAGATTTAAATCGCATCAGAAGCTGCTGGTTTCCCAAAGAAATAGCCTTGAAAGAAGTGACATCCCATCTCTTTGAGCCGTTCAAACTGTTCTTTGGTTTCAACACCCTCCGCAATAACTTCCATATTGAAACTTTTACCAATAGAGATAATGGTCTCGACAATCAAAGCATCACTTCTATTGAGGATAAAATCTCGTACAAAAGATTGATCAATTTTTAGTTCATCAACATTTAAATGCTTCAAATACTGCAAACTAGAATACCCTGTCCCAAAATCGTCAACGGACAGAGAAACTCCTAACATTTTTAACTCACGAATCTTTGCCAATGCTTTAGCACTATCTCGAATCAAAAGACTTTCTGTCAATTCTAAACGAATTAATGACGGATTGATCTGAATTAATGCTAGTGTATTATGAACAATTTCTACAAAATCTTCACGCTCAAACTGTTTTGTGCTTACATTAATCGAAACACGCCATGTCGATTTTTTGACATCGTTTTGCCAATATTTTACTTGCGCCATAGCCTCTTTTAAAACCCAATCACCTAAAGGAATAATCAAGCCAGATTCTTCACATAAAGGAATAAACTGCATAGGAGAAATCAACTCACCATTGACTGTCTTGAGACGTATCAGAGCTTCAACACCTGTTATATTTGCATGAATATCAACTTGTGGTTGGTAAAATAAAACAAATTGTTCAGAATCAATTGCATCTCGAAGGTGTTGCAACATCGAAGATTTTTCTTCCATTATTTTTTGAATACGTGGATCAAAAAAACGAATGGTGTTACGACCATCCGTCTTTGCAGTATACATTGCGCTATCAGCATGACTTAATAATGTCGCGGCGTCCTCATCTCCATCAAAAAGACTAATGCCAATGCTTACGGTAATGTAACAAAGATAGGCATCAATCAAAAAAGGCTCTTTCGTTGCAAGTAGAATTTGCATTGCAGTATGTTCAGCTATTTTGGCAGCTTCTTCGATACTATTTGCAAGATTTGGCAATAAAAGAGCAAATTCATCACCCCCAAATCTAGCAACAATATCATGCTCTTTGGTAAAGTTTTCAAGGCGGCGTGCCATCATTATCAACAATTTATCTCCGGCAGTATGCCCTTTGAGATCATTAATAGATTTAAAATTATCCAGATCCATAAAAAGTAATGCACCATAAGTTTGTTTATGCTTGTTGGTACTAATACAAAGTTTAATCTGTTCTGTTAGTAGGATTTTATTGGCAAGATTCGTTAAAGAATCATAATATGAAAGTTTTAAGATATTCTCTTTTTGCAAAAATGAATTAATTGCAAAACCGATATCTCCCGCTAACTCTTCAATCATAGCACGTTCTTCAATACTAAAACCTTCTGGCATCGTTGTACAAATACTCATAACACCTAACGATTTTTGTGCAAATTTGTCACTTTGAAGTACTGTAATATAAGCTTCACTTACGTTATAGCGTACTATTGTTAGTTGACAACTATGAGGTAAATTTTCACTCGTAGGAGTAAGAATACGAAATCCTCCTTGTGCAAAAATTTCTTTTTCGATTGGATTGATATCGTGTTCTTCATCAAAACCAAAAGACTCTTTTACATGTAAAGCTCCATTTTCATAGAGTGAAATCTTGACATGGGCAAAAGATTTATTTGCAAAAAGACATTTCGCTGTTTCAGATAACAACTCTTCTAATGTTTGAGTCGTAATTAAAATTTGATTACTATCAGCAACCGTACGAAGAACTGCGTAAAGGTGTTTTTGTTGAGCATACGATTTTTCAAGCTCAATACTTTTTTGAGTAAGCATTTTAGTTCGCTGCAACACTAATGTTTCAAGTTCTTTTTTCTGTTCAACATCACGCTTAGTCAACTCTTTAATTGCCATATACATTAAAACCAATAAACCAATCACCACCATTGAGCTAAATATGGTTTCTTTCCAAAAAAGCCCTATGACATCATCAAATAAAGTCTTTTTAGGAATTTTAATGCTGGTTAAACCTCGTACTTCACCTAATTTATAGCCATATGCATTATTATAACGTTTAGCAATATAAGGTAAAACTTCATTTTTTTCTCCATGGCAAACTAAACAATATGCCTGTATACGCAAAGGAGAAGCAAAAAAGAAAAACTCTTTTCCCCCTTTGTTAACCAGTTCAATTGTTTCATTTTGATCAGGGTTTTGGTTAAAGTACGTAATTGCCTTCATTTCGAGATCATCGGCTTGATTAACGGGATTGCGTGGACGATCAGAAACATTGTGAATCGTAATTCCTTGCATAGAACGCTTCAAAAACTCATCACTGATATGGGTTGAAGCATGAGCGGGAAGGAAACCTATTGTAGAGTCATTGAGATCAATGCCACTCTCTAAAAATTGCTGATGATAGACTAGACGCATTGCCATAAAGTAGTCTTGAAGTGTCTTGGCTTTAGAATAGGCACGAATTTTTGCTAGATCTTCGGCTTGCTGATATAAATAAGTGATGACAAAGGCATTGGCACATAAAACTAAAAAAGCCACTATCCAAAAAAGGCGTTTAGTTAAATTAAGTTGTCTCACTTAGCGGCTCCTTTTTTAATGTTCAGAGTCAGTCAAAGATTGTAATCAATTATAACTTAGATTGGTGTTATAAAGATTTGGGAATACTTTTTAAAAATAAATATCCAATGAGCCCAGAGAGAAAAGAGCCCAACAAAATCGCTAATTTATCCGAATAATGAAACAAATCCGTATCATTATAGGCTAACGTATTGACAAAAAGGCTCATGGTAAAACCAATACCTGTAAGAATTGCAACACCATAAAGCTGTTTATAACTACTTCCACTTGGTAAAGATGCTAATCCACATTTAATGGCTAAAACACTCAAACCAAAAACACCTAACTGCTTACCTAAAAAAAGACCAAGCATAATACCTAAGGAAACATCTGAAAAAAGTGCATTCAGAGACACATCTTTAAGATCAACCCCAGCGTTCACAAAAGCAAACAGTGGAAGAATAATAAAAGCGACCCAAGAGTGAAGACTATGTTCCATCTCCTTGAGCATTGAAAAGCGTTTACCCTCTTTAGTCTGAGAATAAAGAGGAATACAAAAAGCAAGTAAAACACCTGCAATGGTTGCATGAACACCTGATTTTAATACACTCACCCACAAAACAACCCCAATTAAAATATATGCGGCTTTTTTGACAACGCGTAGGTAATTCATCATAGCTAATATAATAATAGCACATAAAGCTACAATAATGGATACTAATGATAAATTGCTGGTATAAAATAATGCAATGATAACAATGGCTCCAAGATCATCAATAATAGCCAAAGCCATTAAAAAAATCTTTAGTGATGAGGGAATACGAGAGCCCAAAAGTGAAAGAATCCCTAAGGCAAAAGCAATATCAGTCGCTGTAGGAATTGCCCAACCTTTCATAGAAAAAGAATCTGTATGATTAAAAAAAGTAAAAATAAGGGCAGGCATGACCATACCGCCAAAAGCGGCAATAGCTGGTAATGCTATTTGACTCTTGGAAGAAAGCTCACCTTCAAGAACTTCTCGCTTAATTTCAAGCCCAACAAGAAAAAAGAAAATAGCCATCAATCCATCATTGACCCATAGTAATAATGGTTTAGCAAGACCCAAAGAACCTATGCTAATTTGAACAGGCGTATGAAGAAAATGCGTATAAAAATCTGTTAAAAAGCTATTTTGACACAAAAGAGCAAGAAGTGTTACGATGATTAAAATAACTCCCAAAGAAGACTCTTTTTTAATGAACTCTTCTATCGTTGTAAACATAAAATCCCCTTTCTGATAGTATTTTTATACTAACATATTGAGGTAAATAGTTTATAAATACTGCTTATTTACCAAGGCAAAAACTGCTAAACATCTTCTCCAAAATCTCATCACGTTCAAAGGCAGTTGTGATCGATGATATACTATGAATGGCTTCATTGATATGAAAAGCAAAGAGCTCAAGCTCCCCTTCTCCAAGCAATTTGTAAGAGTTTAGAACATTTTCATAGGCTTTTTTAACAGCTTCAATTTGGCGTGCAGATGTAAGCATAATACTGTCATCGATTGTTGTTTGATCTAAAAGTATTTCGAGTTTTTGAGTAAGCTCATAACTGTCATTTTGACATGAAAGTGCTATAAAATTTGATCCTAAATGTTGAGTATCAAATTGGTTTGGCAAATCAATTTTATTGAGGACCGTTAAAATTTGTTTTGACTCTGCATAGTTTTGAAGTAATGTTAATATCTCTTTATCTTCGTTATCACAGGGCATACTATTATCAAACAGAGCAATGACAATCTCGGATTCTTCAATCGCTGCGATGGAACGTTCAATGCCTATTTTTTCAATCACGTCATGGGCTTGTCTGATGCCTGCAGTATCTACAATACGTACTAAATGTGTACCAATGCGCAGTTCTTCTTCAATCGTATCACGTGTTGTCCCGGCGATATCACTAATAATGGCACGATCATAACTAAGAAGGGTATTCAGCAGTGAGCTTTTGCCTACATTAGGTTTGCCTACAATGGCGATCTTAAAGCCTTGTATCAATCCTTGTCGGCGCTTACTACTCTCATAAGTTTTCAAAAGCTCTTTAGCGAGTATATCTAACTTTGCTCTGATATTTTCGATCATATTCAGAGGTAAATCTTCTTCGGCATAGTCAATATTTACTTCAACAAATGCAAGAATTTCAATCAATAACTCTCTTACATGTAAAACAAAATCTCGAAGTTCACCTTTGAGTTGGCGGGTAAGCATTTTAGCAGCATCCACACTTTTCGTTTCGATCAATGCCGCAATGGCTTCTGCTTCAGAAAGATCAATTCTGCCATTTAAAAAAGCGCGTTTCGAAAATTCGCCTGGATTGGCCAATCGTGCGCCATGATAAATGAGCGCTTCTAAAACAATCCCTGCAACAATACTGCCTCCATGGCATTGAAATTCAACTACATCTTCAGCAGTAAAGCTGTGAGGTGCTTTAAAATAGATCACAATGGCCTGATCAATCGCATCGTCGTGTGCATCGTATAAAAATGTGAGTGTGGCAAGACGTAGATCAAAGGTTCTTTTGTGAGAAAGTTTTTGAGCCAAAGCAAGGGCATCGGGACCACTGACACGAACAATCGCGATGGAACCAACCCCTGCACTTGTGGCAATAGCAGCAATAGTATCTATGCGGTTTTCCTATTAAAATCATTGACTACGATAAATTTACCACCGTCTTTGCCGGATTTAATACCGACATATTTTTCAGGAAACTGGGCGCGAAGTGCTTCAAGGGCAATTTTAATGAGAACACCATCTAAAATTTTTGTTTGGCCTTTGCCACTGTTTCGAATACGCTCAATAACTGGGGCGAGGTATTTATCAATCATTTCTTCTTGATTCTTCAAAAATTCTGCAATTTCAAGACGGATATTTAGACCATATTTAAGATTGATCCAGTTATAGAGCAAATAAGAGAGAGCTTTATAGCGATACCCTTCTTTACCAATGAGTAATGCTGCGTCTTCACCACTGAATTCAATCAAGATTGTATCATCACTGTATTTTGAAATAATAGGACTTTCAAGTGTAAAACAACTGTATTTGAAAAGGTTTTTAATCTGCATACGAACTTCATCAATTACATCATTAATTTCTCGTTTTTCATGATGAAAATTTTGGTCAATTGCAGTAGAAACTATCGTATGTCTTGGCTCTTTTACAGACGTTTTGGCAACTTCAATTTTAGACTCGATAATAAGAGCCGTTGTCTCTTTTAATGGAACAACAATAGCCGTTTCTGGTTCAACTTTTTTCTCCCCAGACTCACTTCTTGGAAACTCTTTTTTGCCTTTATTACGTCTATTTTTATTACGTCTATTACGGTCTCTTCTCTCATCATTAAAAGAGGAATCGGCTTCGTTATTGTTACTACTCTCTTCTTTACGTGGAGGAACAAATTCTTTACGATCGCGTTCTTCTCTCACCGGCTTAGTGCCTTTACGTTGCACTTCAATAATGGCACTTTTTTTAAAAAGCCCAAGAAATCCACTTGAGCCATTTTGAACAATATTAATATCTAAATCTACGACCGAACAAGACAACTCACTTGCAGCTTTAGAGTAAGCTTCTTGAAGTGTTGCTGCTTCTACTTTGATCATTTCTCGACCTTTTGCTCTTCATGTTTTTTTGCGAAAAGTTTATTGACATAAAACTGTTGTACGATAGATGCTACGTTGTTGGTAAACCAGTAAAGTGTTAAACCTGCCGGGAAAGTTACAAAGAAAAAAGTAAAGATAAGTGGTAAAAACTTCATAATTTTCTCTTGCATTGGATCAGTAAAGGTGGTTGGCGTAATGCGTTGATGTAAAAACATCGTGATACCCATAAGCACTGGAAGAATAAAATAAGGATCTTTAATCGCTAAGTCATGTACCCAGAAAATCCAAGGTGCCCCTTTAAGCTCAATGGCATTTTGAAGAACACGATATACGGCAAAGAAAACAGGAATTTGCAAAATAATTGGCAAACATCCGCCCATTGGATTTGCACCATTTTTCTTGTAAAGTTCCATCATATGCGTATTGAGCTTTTGCTTATCATCAGCATATTTTTTCTGCAACTCTTTCACTTTTGGTGCAAGCTCTTTAAGCTTATTCATAGAGACCATACCTTTATAGGTTAAAGGATAAAGCACTAAACGAACGGTAATGGTCATAGCAACAATCGCCCAACCCCAGTTACCAAAAATACCATGCAAAAAGGCAAGAAGTGCAAAAAGTGGTTTAGAAATAAACGTAAAGAAACCGTATTCAATAACATCTGTAAGTTCAGGACTAATCGCTTTGAGTTTAACATGCTCTTTAGGTCCGATGTAACCGCTGAGTTTAAAATCTTCTTCACCTTTAACAAATAAAAGTGGATTTTTATTTTGACCAACAGAAACAACACTCTCTAAGCCTTTATCAAGTTCATAAAAAAATGTCGTGTAGTATTTATCGGCCCCTGCTACAATTTTTGCATTTGCGAAGTGATCATCACTTTTAGCATCACCATCTGCAATCGTTTTAATGCTACCATCAGATTTTTTAATCAACACTCCATGAAAGGTATAACTGTCAACTGCCATGTTTGGTCTAACACCGGGAGAGAGGAAGTATTCATAAGGAGATGAAAGCTTTACATGTAAATCATATTTGCCTGAAGGGAAAAAAGTAATTGTTTTGGTAACAACAACACTGCTGAGGGTCTGTGTTAAAACAACACTACTCCCATTTTCACTAACATCAATTTTATCTTTGTCAGCGCTGTACGACATAACAAATGCATCTTCATTAATGGCTTTATCACTAAATCGAATTTCAAGGGGTAAAAGAGATTGAGAAGCATCGATAAGCTGAAAACGCTCACCCTTGTCGTCTTTATATTTGCCCTCTTCTAGATAAAACTTTGCAATTCTGCCAAGTCTGTCGATCTGAACTTCGTAGCCAGCCGCTTTAATTGTTGCAATAATTTCACCTACATTGGATGAACTCTTAGGAGCTCCAGCAACATCTACGCTACTCGCAGACTTTACGTCAGCAGGTGCACTGGCAGTTGTGGATGGCGTTGCATTTTGTTCAAGTGTTGTGGTTTCAGTAAGCGGAGGATTTTTGGGGATAAAAAAATGATCATACAGAGCAAAAAATAAAAATGATAATACAGTGGCAATAATAATGCGCATCTGAGGAGTGAGTTTATCTGTCACGAGATTCCCTTTATTTCGTTGTTTTAAAAGATTTTACCACGTAAAAACTTTGCATATCTTTTGGTACAAACCAAAAAGTGATACGATGAGTGCATGGTTGCTTGAGAGAAAGAGGAAGAGGAGACACAAATTTTTTAGTCACGACTGGATAGTCGATTCCTCCAGCAAAAAGCTGATTGCATCTCAAAATGCGTATAAAACTGTAAAAGATAGCTTTTAAAAAACTATTGTGTAGAAGCTGCTCTTTGGCATATTGCGAACATGTCGGATAATACCTACAACTTCCATAGCCAATCAGTGTAAAAAACTTCTGATAAAGCTTTATCAACAACAATGCTAAAGACTTCATTCTTTAACACAGTTTAATTTTTTCAAAGACCATATAATCCCTTTTTTCAAAGCATCATACGATATGTGATTAATCTTCTCTTTTGCTACAAAAACATACACGCCATCATGTAAAGTGTGTTGAATTTCTAAAAATATAGCCCTAAATCGTCTTTTGGCTAAATTTCGCTTGATAGCATTACCGACTTTTTTACTTGCCGTAAAGCCAACTCTTTTTGCTGTATCGTTATTGTAAAAGACTAAGGCACCTTCATAATGCCATTTTTTTGCATGGTTATAAACGTATGAATACTCTCTCGTCGCCTTGAGAGTTTCATAATCTTTTAAGCGGCCAATCTGCTTCTACCTTTAGCACGACGTGCTGCAATAACTTTACGCCCACCCTTAGTTTTCATTCTAAGTCTGAAACCATGTGTACGCTTTTTAGGGATACTATGTGGCTGATACGTTCTTTTCATCAAAATTTCCTTTAATAAAAAATAATTTAAGGTACGGATTTTACCTTAGCTTTACTTAAAATTGCATGAGCTTCGATTAAGCATCGCTTTACATGTAAGCCTTTAGTGCAATTCCATAACCATTTTTTTCAAAGCTTCCTTGTCAATTTTAGCTTCACTTAGACTGGTTTGTGGAAGCTTTTCTTTATAGACAACAATGGAAGGAATCATGTGATTTGGGAGATGTTTTTTAAGCTCAAATAAAATCTCATTTTTAGACATTTCACGTGATGCACTGTAGACCATCACAATCTCTTCTTCTGTTTTTTCATTTTCGATGGAAAAAACAGCACATTGGCTGATTTGAGGCAATTTATCGTGAACAACGCTCTCAATTTCATAAGGACTGATTCTAAAACCACTGACTTTAATCATATCATCCTTGCGTGAAACAAAGTAGAGATAGCCCTCTTCATCTCTATACACAAAATCGCCACTTGCGACGACAATTTCATCGGTCAGATCACCTTCTAAATTGACCACCTTGTCTAAGATTGCAATGCTTTTATACCGTTTTTGCGTATCTTCTTTTGATTTCCAATAGCCTTTGTAAATGTAGCCACCACGATGGATCAATTCACCAATTTCACGTGGTTGACACTCAAAACCTTGCTCATTGATAACATGAATCTCCACACCAGGAATTGGCTTTCCAATGGAATTAGGACGGATTTTAAGTTGTGCTGGGTCAAGGTACGTTGAGCGAAAGGCTTCGGTAAGACCATGCATCGAATAAAACTTAGCATTGGGGTAACGCTCTTCAATATCCGCAATCATCTTAGGGGTAATTTTTCCACCTGAGGAGGTGACAATACGCACATTGCCCAAAAGCTTTGCATTGGGAATTCGCTTAGGATCACTTTCAAACATCTGCGTAATATGCGGAGGCATAATCGGTAAAACTGTGACATTATCATTAATAAGGTGATTAAAAAAATCTGCTGGAAGCGCTAAGGAGTGTAGCGCCAACGTTGCATGGTTGTAAATGGAGCAAAAAAGCTGATTAAGGCCGTAATCCAAAATAAAAGGCAATGTTCCAGACAGTACATCACTCTCTTTAAGTTCAAGATAATTTGAAGCAACTCTGGCACTGTCGATCAGATTGCGGTGCGTGATAACAATACCACGAGGGAAACCCGTCAGTCCAAAGCTATAGGTGATCGCCGCATTTTTATAGTCACCAATATTACATGTAAAAATATCACTGCAACATTTATAGATCTCTTCAAAGGAGACAATGTTACGCTCACTCGCTTCATAGGTGATAATTTTGCCTTGAAAATTAATCTCATCAATACTTTTAATCTTTGATTTATCGGTAATAATACAAGTAATACTGCAATCATTGATAATATGTTCTACTTGCTCAGGTTTCAATAGACGTGAAATAGGAACAAAAATATGCTCTGTTGAGAGAAGTGCTAAAATCGCAATAATTTGCTCGCTGCTTTTATGAGAATAAATACCGATACGTGAACCACTTGGAAGTGCAAGCTCACTCAAGTAACGTGCTATTTGATTGACCTTACGAAACAGATCAGCATAGGTTAATTTTTTAGCACCATCAATGATAGCCACTTTATCAGGGCATGTTACAGCAGCTTTTTCAATGAGTGCACGAATACAATTAATAGACATATTAACTCCTTATATCAGTATTGTTTTCCATTCCTAACGTCCAGATTGCATAATTATAATCCATGACGATATTGGGAATAGCATGTAAATTCATTACTTTTTTATAGAAAAACTGCATAATAGTCTCGACCTCTTCATAGGAGAGCACCTTGGTAATGCCTCCCGTTAAAACAATCGTTTTTAGAAGTTCTAACTGCAGTGTTATATACAAAGGATGCAGTCTTGAAACTTTGTAAAGTACCAAAAAGATGGAGAGTTGCATCAAAATACGTAAAGCCTTCTCACTCTCCTCTTCCAAGATATTCTCTGTCACATTCAGATACGCTAACAACTCATACACAAATTCATTGTTTTTCGCTGCAAAAATAAGCGTTTCGCGTGACTTAAAGACACCCAATTTTTTAAAAACCAAACGATCATAACCACTTTCACTCACAATGTTATCGCGCACTAAATCGCGACTGTAATGGATATCTGTCGTAGCACCTCCAATATCCACCACAATGAAGGGATTGACCACTTCAAAATTTGCATCAATGAATGGTAAAGAGCGATTGACAATGTACGGCGTTGAATAGATTTGATTCGCCGTAATTTCATAGAGATGTTTGATGTCTTCTTTACCCACAATGTCCGCTTGATAAAGATTTGTCAAGTACTCTTTCAGCTCACCACCGTTTACATGTAATTTATCAGTAATGATATTTCCAAGCACTTTTAGCTGAGGAATTTGTTTGCTTAGCAATGACGCATCTTGTTTAGTACCCACATAGACAATATTGCTATACTGCACATTTTGGAGGTAATCAAATAGTTTTTCATCAAACACGTTGCCAATACCATCAATTCCACCGACAATAATAACCACATCAATGAGTTCACTAGGTGCCTTACTCTCTTCAATTTTACTGTACAAAATCGTATCGATGATGTTAATGCCTGAATTAAACGCTATATTTTTGGCAAACTTCAAACTAAAAGAATTAGTCAGCCCAATAATCAGCGTGCTTAACCCGCCATTTGCCGAAGAACAGATAAAAATATCCTCTTTTGTATAATTTGCAAAAATATTGCCGCATTTGGTGATCAAATCATCATAGATATCTTTCTTAAAATCCCTAAAATACTGACTGATTCCGCTTTCTTGGCAGACTTTAAAGTAGGTACTTCCTACATCGATCAGAAGTTTACTCATAGCATTGCCCCTATATCGTGAATAATTTTATTGATGACTTCGGTTTTGCTCTCAGGCAGATTTACTTTTGATTTTTCATAGGCAAAACAGCGATCAGGTAGTGGAAGTTTGCCTTTTTCAATAATGCGAATATTGCCAGACTCATCACGAATCGTTATGACTTCATTGTGATTGATAATGTGCGGTGAGAAAGGGACATCAATCAAACCATTTTTAATCGTATTGAACACTTTGCGCCACAACGTATCGGCAGGGTCGTTAAAAACCGCGTCCATGATAGCTCGCACTTCTAGTTCCAAGTTCTCTTCTTCTTCTGCGTCATGTACGACGGGCAGTCCTTTAAGCGTGCGAAGCGTGTATTTGGTATTGGCAACCGATTGGGCGTTGCACTGCATAGTGGGAATGCCAAAAGCTTCATCACGAGTTTTGATGATGATTTTATCGGCTCGTACCATCGCAGCGATGACCGTATTGGTATTGATCAGTGAGTCAGAGAGGTTTTTATCACGTGGAAACGCACCCATCCATTGATGATAAACAAGGTTGATGATAGCATCACTTCCACCAAACATATCGGCATATTCACGTGCCAGTTTTTTCAAAACATGCGACGTAACAATATCTTGCATCATTGAGCCATTTTGAGAAAAACTGACTGAAAAAGATTTCACACCTTCTTCAATAGAGAGAAGCATCTCGATGAGCTGAATGACGATGACAATACACGGCGGAACGAGTGTCGCAGTCAACGGTCCAAAGGATTCGCGGTTTATGGGCTCATTGAGCGTTGAGTACAACGCGCATACTTTATCGACATATTTCCAGTATAAAAAGGCTTTATCAAGAGGGAAATTTTTGGAATACGGGAGCATATAGGTAATCGGACCACCTTCGATTTCAAAAATGCCTGAAGCCAATGCCGTTTCCACCAAAAGCCTCGCATCGGGTGTTCCATGGCGAAGGCTGACAGGTTTATTAAAATGGGTCATCATTTTACGTGTGGTACGATAGCCGTGATTGACTAGCGGATAACCGTTGAGCATATCCATCTCGTTTTCTTCCGAAAGAGTGAGCATCTTTTGTGCCATCGCGTAGTCATTAAGTCTCGTGTTACTATCGATGGTAAGCGGCAGAACATCGATGTCCGCTTTCATAAATTCTTCATAGAGTTCAAACATCTTTTTATAGGTCGGAAAACCGCCACGAGGTTGAACCAAAAGACGGTCACGTTTTTTAAAATGATGGGAAATAAACATCTCTTTGTTCGCATTGCGAATAAAATCTTCAATCTCATCAAAATCAAAATTATCGGCATACTCGTTACGAGTGATGACATCGCGCTCTTTTTGGAGTAAACTCATGCGCGCTCCTTTACAAATCGCTCGATTTCATCAAGTCCCGTATTGAGATCAATTTGATGAAAGACAAGGTCAAACCCATACGATTTATATTTGGGAATAATGTCGCTTTGAGCAGCTTCACCCACCGCTAAATTGCCACCGATCACAAAAACAACCTCTTTGAGATCATATTCGGAGCGCAAAAATTGCAAGTCACGACACCACCCCTCCGCTTCGCCATTAAGGGAAGAGATCAGTAGAATATCTGCATCTGTTTCAACAACAGCGTCAATAAACTCTTCCAAAGAGGTATTGACCCCTAGGTTAAACACCTCAAAACCTCTCGCTTGCAATGATATATCGATGAGTCTGTTTGCGACCACATGGATGTCATTACCCACTACACCTGTAACTACTTTCATGGACTGACCTAAAAATTTAATAATGTTGCATTCTATCTTAACCTTTGTAAAGGTATAATTAACACAAATTTTCTAAAGTGGGTCCATGTCAAAAAAAGCCTTTTTGTTTCTTATTCTTCTCGTTATGAGCTTACAGAGCTTGTTAGTTGCCTGTGGAGGAAGTTGTTTGGAGTGTCATTCTAAGCTTAGACCTTACATCAACGACCAAAATCATGCCATTTTAAATGAATGCATCACCTGTCACAATCAGCCATCAAAAAATGGTCAATGCGGCAGAGATTGTTTTGATTGCCATTCACAAGAGAAAGTCTATGCTCAAAAAGATGTGAATGCCCATCAAGAGCTCAAAACCTGTGGAACATGTCATAAGGAAAAAGTGGATTTTACCACACCTAAACAATCGATTATTTCCAATCAACAAAATTTAATACACCTATTTAAATAAACAAGGAGTCACTATGAAATTTTACACGGCAGATCTTTGCGATAAATTTCCAGAATACACCCAAGTGCTTGAACCTATTATGAAATCGTACGGTGGTGCTAAGCGTATGATGGGGCAAATTGTTACGGTCAAACTTTCAGGCAGTAACAAAACACTCATTGAACTACTTAAAAGCGAAGGTTATGGCCAAATTGCTGTGGTAGATGTTGATGCAAACTATACAGCCGTTGTCGGGGACAACCTTATGAAATTTGCTTATGAAAATAATTGGGCTGGAATTGTGATCAACGGTTATGTGCGTGATACTAAAAATACCAAAGAGATTGACGTAGGACTTTTTGCCCTCGGAACCTGTCCCAAAAAGACGATGGAAGTAAGTGAAGGATTTTTACATGTAACGGTAAATTTCGGGGGAATTAGCTTTAACGAAGGCGATTATCTTTATGCAGATCGTGATGGTATTATTGTGAGTTCTCTGCCTTTGGAGATGTAACCAAACATTTTTGCATTATCTTTTTCCACTCCACATCAAAGTGTTTGTTTATGTAAGCTTTGGTGTGAGGGACACTGCATGCTGAACAATCTAAATGGCTCACATTTTCATATACAAACACCCCACTTTTTTTGGAATGAATTGAACATTGACTTTTACATGTAATGTTTTTTTCGACACTCAATCCTTCATCATTAAAGCGAAAATTCGGACAAGCACATAAATAACAATTGAGTTCTTTAAGAGGATGACATTTTTGTTTGGTAGCATACAAAAGGCAAAAATCAGGTTCTTTTTCAACCATATTATCGAAAAGAAAATAATCAATTATCATCTCTTTTGTATACTTTTGTGCACCCAATTTTTGAACAATGCGATGATGTTTGTTAGCATGTGTTTCAAACCACTCTAAATAACTCATAAAATTTGCATTTCCTTTCAAAAATTGGCATCTAACTTAATGATTTTATTGTAAAATTCCGACAAAGGAATGATATGAAAAAATTATTGATTATTTTAGCACTTATTTCGAGACTCATTGCCGAAGATTCAAGCGACTTAGATGAAATAAAAGAAGAAGATATCCCAAAAATTCTTTCCATTATCAAAGATGGCACGAAAGAACATCTGCCTATGATGTTAGATGACTACACAACCCTCGTAGACATTGTCAGTGTCAACAATGCCATTGAATACCGAAACCGCATCAATTCCGCTAATGAACACGTCAAAACAATTCTGAAAGCCGATAAAGGCACACTCATTAAAACAACCTTTGACAACAATAAAAGTTATTTATGTAGCGATTATGAGACACGCTCATTGCTCAAAAAAGGGGCTGTTTTTATCTATGTTTTTTACGATATGAATAACGCAGAACTGTTTAAATTTTCGATTCAAGAAAAAGACTGTCAGTAACTTCTTACATGTAAAAAGATTTACATGTAAGAAGTGTTGAATTTTAGTGTTGTTGGATAACGATTTCACCATTTTTTGCATCAATGACGATGTTTTCGCCCTCGTGCAACTTCTCTTCCAAAATCAGTTCCGCCAGTTTATCTTCCACGAGTTCATACAGAGCACGTTTAAGTGGACGTGCACCATACACAGGATCAAACCCAGCTTCTGCTATCAAAGCTTTTGCCGCAACGGTAAGTTCTGCTTTAATCTCTTTGGCAGCCAGTTTGGTTTCAATGTCTTTGAACATAATAGTTACGATCTCACGTAATCCATCTTCGGTTAAAGGATTGAAGATAATAATGTCATCCAAACGGTTCAAAAACTCAGGTTTAAAGTGTGTACGAAGCTCCTTCATGACCTCTTCGGTACGTTTTTCGCCCTCATATGCCATGATTTTATCGCTAGCAATGTTAGACGTGAGTATGATAATCGTGTTTTTAAAATCAACCGTAATGCCTTTATTGTCCGTCAAACGACCTTCATCCAGTACTTGGAGCAAAATATTAAAGACATCAGGATGTGCTTTTTCAATTTCATCAAACAGCACAACACTGTATGGTTTTCGACGCACCGCTTCGGTCAGTTGTCCACCTTCGTCGTACCCAACATAGCCTGGAGGCGCACCGACCAAACGACTGACAGAATGTTTTTCCATGTATTCGCTCATATCAAAACGAATCAATGCTTTTGTCGTATCGAACAAAAAGTTAGCAAGCGCTTTAGCACTTTGCGTCTTACCCACACCCGTTGGTCCTAAAAAGAGGAAGCTACCGATCGGTTTATTTTGCTCACTGAGCCCCGCTTTGTTACGCTTAATTGCTCGACCGATTGCATGAATGGCCGCATCTTGTCCGACAACCTCTTTTTTAAGATGTTCTTCCACCGCTAACACTTTGGCTTTTTCGCCTTGGAGCATTTTGTTCACCGGAATGCCTGTCCATTTGCTCACGATAGTTGCGATCATCTCTTCATCCACACTGTTTTTCAAAAGTGTGCCGCTCTCCACCATCTTTTCCCATCTAGCTTTTAGTTCTTCTTCTTGTTTAAGAAGCTCAGGCAATTTGCCATACTCAATTTCAGCAGCTTTGTTAAAATCGCTGTTCTTTTTAGCATTTTCGGCTTCACGACGCAATGCTTCGGATTTTGTTTTAATGGAAGCAATATCATTAAAGACATTTTTTTCCGTTTCAAATTGAACTTCAAGCGCATTGCGTTTTTCTTTGGCATCGCCTAGCTCTTTTTCAATCATCCCAATGCGTTCTTCATTCTTTTTATTTTTTTCCATCAAAAGCGCTTCTTTTTCAACCATCAACGTGCTTATCAGCCGTTTAATACGACTCAATTCCGTGGGTTCACTCTCAATTTGCATTTTAAGCTCTGCGGCTGCTTCATCAATAAGATCAATTGCTTTATCCGGTAAATAACGGTCACTAATGTAACGAGAACTAAGCTTTGCCGCTGCCACAAGCGCTGAGTCCATAATCGTGACGTGATGGTGCGCTTCAAGACTCTCTTTAATGCCCCGTAAAATTTGAAGTGCTTCGTTAATGCTAGGTTCATTGACCGTAACAGGTTGAAAACGACGTTGCAAAGCCACATCTTTTTCAAAATATTTACGGTACTCTTTGAGTGTTGTAGCACCAATCGTATGAAGCTCACCACGCGCTAGAGCTGGTTTTAAAATATTGGCAGCATCCATACTGCCTTCACTCGCCCCTGCTCCCACAATCGTATGAATCTCATCGATAAATAAAATGATATTGCCGCTTTTCTTCACTTCATCAATAACCGCTTTAAGTCTGTCTTCAAACTCACCACGATACTTTGCACCTGCAATGAGCGCGCTCATATCTAAAGCAATCACGCTTTTATTTTGAAGACTAAGAGGCACATCGTTATGCGAAATTTTTAGTGCCAACCCTTCTGCAATCGCTGTTTTACCCGTTCCTGGTTCCCCAATTAAAATTGGGTTATTTTTGGTTTTACGAATTAAAATTTGCATCATTCGATGGATCTCTTCATCACGCCCAATCACAGGATTGAGTTTGCCCTCAGCGGCAAGTTTTGTTAAATTAATACCATATTTATCAAGCGATTCCAAATTTTCATCGCTACTTTGTTTGTCAATCTTTTTACCACCACGCAGTGCTTCAAGATTTTTCTTAAACTGTAAAAGATCAAGATATTTTCCTAAAATCTTTTTGAGTGGATCACTGTCGATGTTTGCAAGTAACCATGTATCCACGGAAAGATAACTGTCGCCTTTTTGTTTCATTAAACCTTCGGCTTTTTGTAATGTTTCAACAAGACTGCGAGAAATTGAGATGCTTTCCTTTGTTACATGGGATGCTGTTGGAAGTTTTTGAACTTCGCTCTTTACTTCAAGTTCTATAGCACTCTTATCAATATTCATTTTATTGAAAACCTGATTGAGAATAGAAGCTGAATTCGTAATGAGCCCCCACGTTACATGTAAAGGGGTTGCTTCAGAATTTTTTGAATGCAGTGCAAGGCTAATAGCACTCTCGATTGCTTCTCGCATTTGATTGGTGAGTTGTTCAAAAAGTGAGTCCATTAAGTACCTCCTAAGGTGTTATTGTATTTCTATAATTTTACAACTTTAGTCTATTGATGTCAAGTTTATTTAGTAATAGAGCATTACTTTTGTTTCACTACGACTATAATTTAAAGCCTAAAACTACTGAAAATATTTATAATTGCATCCGTGCATTCATACAAAATTTAGGGAAACTCCACTATAATCTTCACCACAAATAATATGCATATCATGCTAGGAGCATACACACGCTATGAAACACTTACCATTTGCTACCGTTGGCTTTTTTGCCACGTTTTTGGGTATTGCCACCCTGTTTTCTTCAACTCTCTTTGCGGCTGACAATGCTGAAGGCGAAAAAAGTCGTCTTGCCTCTTTAGCAAAGTTTACACGCGTTGTAGCGACGATTGAAAAATATTATGTTGATGACATCAAAATTGATGACATTATTAAAAAGTCTATTGAAGGGCTTTTAACAAACCTAGATGCGCACTCCTCTTACCTCGATGAAAAACATTTTAAAGACCTTAAAATCCAAACCGATGGCGAATTTGGTGGACTTGGAATCACCGTGGGTCAAAAAGATGGTGCACTGACCGTTATTGCCCCAATGGAAGGCACACCTGCAGATAAAGCTGGTGTAAAAGCGGGGGATATCATCCTCAAAATCAATAAACAAGCAACCCTCAATATGACCATTGATGAAGCCGTCAATATTATGCGTGGTAAACCCGGTACGGGCATTGAGCTTACATTAGTACGTGAAGGTGAGAGCAAACCTCTTACAATTGCTATTGTTCGTGACATCATTAAAATCGAATCAGTCTATTCTAAAACAATTGAAAATGAAAATATTCTCTATGTACGTGTTGTAAACTTTGACAAAAATATTGTAGGTGACGTACAAGACGCCTTGAATAAAAACAAAAACACTAAAGGTATTATTCTTGATCTTAGAAACAATCCTGGCGGACTTTTAAATCAGGCCGTAGGTCTTGTAGATCTTTTTGTTGATGACGGAATTATTGTTTCACAAAAAGGTCGTGTAGAATCAGAAAATGCAGAGTATCGCGCTACCAAAGCAGGTAGCAATACCAAAACTCCTCTTGTTGTTCTCGTCAACGGCGGTAGTGCTAGTGCAAGTGAAATTGTAAGTGGATCCCTTCAAGATCATAAACGTGCCATCATTATTGGTGAAAAAACTTTTGGTAAAGGAAGTGTTCAAGCTGTGCTTCCTGTCGTTGATAATGAAGCAATTCGTTTAACCATTGCTCGTTATTACCTACCAAGTGGTCGTACAATCCAAGCAGAAGGTGTTATTCCAGATATTACTGTTTATCCTGGTGATGTACCACATAAAAGCAATGAGCAGTCCCTTAAAGAAAAAGATCTTAAAAAACATTTAGAGAGTGAACTTAAAAAAGTAGATGACAATAAAACGGCAGAGACAAAAGAGAAACCAAAAACCAAAACAAAAGATCAAACGAAAGCAGATAAAGAGATCGTAAGTCAAGAAAATCTTTTCAAAGACCTACAACTAAAAAGTGCTGTTGATACCATCAAAGTACTTTCTATCAAAAAATAATTGAGGAGCAATCGGTGAATAAAGGTGAAATGTTATACGAAGGTAAAGGTAAAAAACTTTTTTTAACAGATGATGAAAATCTTTTAATTTCAGAGTTTAAAGATGATTTGACAGCATTTAATGCAGAGAAAAGAGGCAATGAAGCAGGAAAAGGCGCACTAAATTGTAAAATTAGTACACAACTGTTTCACCTTCTTGAAAAACACGGAATTAAAACACACTTGGTCAAAACACTGAATGATACAGAGCAACTGATTAAAAGAGTTAAAATTATTCCTATTGAAGTCGTTGTTAGAAATATAGCGACAGGCTCTTTAGCAAAACGTCTTGCGATTAAAGATGGTACGGTACTTCCTTTTACACTCGTAGAATTTTATTATAAAGATGATGCGCTTGGTGACCCTATCATTAATGATGAGCACTGTTTACTGCTTAATCTTGTCAAGAGTGAATCAGACCTTGAAGAGCTCAAACGCCTTGGTCGCGAAATCAACTCTATTATGAAAAGCTTTTTCGCTGAGCGTAAGCTCAAACTCGTTGATTTTAAAGTTGAATTTGGTGTTGATAAAGATGGTAACATCCTTCTTTCTGATGAAATCAGCCCTGATAGCTGCCGTTTCTGGGATATGGATACCAATGAAAAACTAGATAAAGACAGATTTAGACAAGGGATAGGTGATGTAAAAGTTGCTTACGAAGAGGTCTTGAAACGTATCTTGTCGCACTAAAATCAAAGGAAAAAATATACTATGAAAGTTATTGTCAATATTCAACTCAAGAACGGCGTTTTAGACCCACAAGGTAAAGCAGTTCATCATGCACTCTCTTCTTTAAAATTCGATGAAGTAAATGATGTACGTATAGGAAAACAGATCATTCTTGATATTGAACAAAGTGATAAGGCAAGTGCTGAAAAGAGAGTCAAAATTATGTGCGATGAGCTTTTAGCCAATACCGTTATTGAAGACTATACGATTGAGTTCCCAACATGCTAGTTGCTGTTGCCGTATTTCCAGGAACAAACTGTGAAATCGATACTAAATATGCTTTTGAAAAACTAGGGCAAGATGTTGTCCTTGTTTTCCATAAAGAAGAAAAGCTACCGGAGGGAACTGATTTAGTTGTTCTTCCCGGTGGTTTTAGTTATGGCGATTACTTAAGAAGTGCTGCTATTGCTAAATTTTCTCCTATTATGAAAGCTGTTATTGAGTTTGCAAATAACGGCGGCAAAGTCCTTGGCATTTGCAATGGTTTTCAAATGCTTGTAGAAGCACGCTTACTTCCAGGTGCTATGAAGCGTAATGAGAATGTTCATTTCATCTCACAGTTTCATCATCTCAAAGTAGTAAACAATGATAATACTTTTCTACGTCAATGCAAAATAGGTGAACTTTTAAATGTTCCCATTGCTCATGGTGAAGGTAGCTTTTACATTGATGAAGCAGGACTCAAAGAACTTTATGATAACCACCAAGTTCTTCTTACCTATTGTGATGAAAAAGGAAATGTACAAAATCCAAATGGCTCTGTGGATTCCATTGCTGGCATTTGTAATAAAGCTAAAAATGTTTTTGGACTTATGCCTCATCCAGAGCGTGCGATTGAGCAGATACTTGGTTCTGACGATGGTGTCAAAATGCTTAATGGTTTTATAAATTAAATTAATGAAAAAAATCTTAACACTCTTTGTACTCTCTTTTACGTTATTTTTCTCTTCATTATTGGCGGAAGAGAGTACATTTTCAGGACAAGCTAAATCCCTTTTTCTCACAATCGAAGAGATTCCTCAAAAAGTTTATGTAGGACAAGTTTTCCCTATTAAAATTAAAGCTATTGTCGCAAATAATAAAATTGATGCGATGAATACAACATTTTTAGGTGCATCAGGTGTTGATGTTATCAACCCACAAAATCCTTGGGAACGCTCTGTTGATAACACCTATTACAATACCTTTTATTTCAAAATAAACTCTAAAACGGCTATTATGCCACGCCTCAATGTTGCTTTGATTCAACAGCAAGAACCCGTTGAAAGTGAAGCACTTGCATTAACACTGCCTTCCCAGCTTATTCAACTCAAAATGGATCCTTTTTTCAGCAATGTCATTGCACAAAGCTTAACCATCAACAAATACAAAACGACAACTTTTGATGGTAAAAATGTCATTGTTGTTCTCGAAATCGAGACAACAGGGGCTAACTTAAAGGACTTTAAACTCAGCGGTATTGCAAAAAGTGGCATTGATTCTTTTTCAGAAACAGGCACAAGCCAAAAAATCTACTACTATGCTATCGTTCCAAATTATCAAAAAAGCTTTGATTTTACCTATTTTGACTTGCCAACAAATAAATTTAATAAAATCACTCTCCCAATGGTGATAGAAAGTGATGAAGTCAGTACCCAACTAGGACTTAACCCCAAAGAGAGTATTTTTGAGTTTTATAAAAGTGTTGCGTATGGCGCACTCTCCTTTATTTTCTTTATTGTTTTAATCAAACGTCGAAAATGGTACTATTTGATCATTTCTCTCGTATTTTTGGGACTCTATTTCTTTGACCAAAATCCTCTCAATAACGTTAAACTTAAGAATAATAGTAGCGTTATGATTCTTCCAACAGAAAGATCAACAGTCTTTTTTACAAGCAGCAAAATCTTAGATGTTGAAAAATTAGGAGAGCGAGAAAATTACATTAAAATCTTACTTCCTGATGGAAAAATTGGATGGACAACGCGTGAAAATATTAGCAAAAATTAGAGGCTTTTATGTGATGATAGAATTTGTCATCACCGTTCTTATGATCATTATTTTAATGTATGCTTTTCGTAACCATACACACGCAATAAGACGTACATGGGGACGATTACAAACCTTTTTAATGGGCTTTAGCATCAAACAAATAGGTGAAGCATCGCCGTTGACCACACTTTTAGTCATGAACCATCAAAGCCTTGTCGATATTGTCGCTCTTGAAACTATTTATCCTAAAAATCTTTGTTGGATTGCAAAAAAAGAGATTGAAGACATTCCCCTTTTTGGGCATATTATTCCTGCACCGCGTATGATTTCCATTGACCGTAGTGATAAACGCTCTATCATCAAAATGATTAAAGAGGGAAAAGAGCGCATCAGTGAAGGACGTGTTCTTGCCATGTTTCCTGAAGGTACACGCGGACATGGAGATAAGCTTCTAAAGTTCCAAAGTGGCGCGAAAGTTTTGGCTGAAAAATTAGACTTGATTGTACAGCCTACCATCATTGTGGGAGCTCGACATATTCTTGATTCCAAAAGCCTTGATGCCCATGGCGGTGCGGTTAAGGTGATCTATCTTGACCCAATTAATCCTAAAGAGGATGAACAGTGGTTTGAGAAAATGTACCAT
The DNA here is from genome assembly GCF_002309535.1 of Sulfurospirillum diekertiae. Classification (GTDB taxonomy): domain Bacteria; phylum Campylobacterota; class Campylobacteria; order Campylobacterales; family Sulfurospirillaceae; genus Sulfurospirillum; species Sulfurospirillum diekertiae. The sequence continues at coordinate 1,699,379 of NZ_CP023275.1, forward strand.
GCAATGGAAGAGAGATTAGCTCTCGAATTGGCTTCTTAATATCAACGTTTAAAAGCCACAAAAGTGGCTTTTAAACTCTTACATTTTTGCTAAAATTACGCAATTTTTTGGATTTATCAAAAAACTTTTTTACATGTAAAGCTCTTTGATAAATCCAAATTACACACATCACAAAGGATAGATTATGTCAAAACATCAATTTCAAACCGAAGTCACTCAGCTTTTAGACCTGATGATTCACTCCCTCTACTCCAACAAAGAGATTTTTTTACGTGAGCTTGTTTCCAATGCTTCTGATGCACTTGATAAACTGAGTTACCTCACATTAACGGATGAAAAATATAAAGCACTTTCCTACATACCACGCATTGATATTGCGATCAATAAAGAAGCTAAAACACTCACTATCAGCGACAGCGGTATCGGTATGAACCAAGAAGAGTTGGTCGAAAATCTTGGTACCATTGCAAAAAGTGGAACCAAATCATTCTTAGCAAATCTCAGCGGCGACAAAAAGAAAGATTCAAGCCTCATTGGTCAATTTGGTGTTGGCTTTTACTCAGCGTTTATGGTTGCCAACAAAATTGAAGTGGTAAGCCGTAAAGCAGGCGAAGACAAAGCGTACATGTGGAGTTCTATGGCAGGCGCGGATTACGAAATCACCGAAATTGCAAAAGAAGGTCATGGAACATCGATTACCCTTTATCTTAAAGACGATGAAGATGAATTTTTAGAGTTTTACCGCATTCAAGAGGTCATCAAAAAATACTCCAACCACATTCAATTCCCTATTTTTATGGATAAAGAAGTCAAAGAGTATGACGATGAAGGCAAAGAAAAAAGCACCGAGATCAAAAACGAGCAAATCAACAAAGCCAGTGCACTTTGGACGGTAGCCAAAAGCCAAATCAAACCTGAAGAGTATAAAGATTTTTACAAACAAATCTCTCACGATAGCACCGATCCGCTTCTTTGGAGCCACACCAAAGCAGAAGGTACCTTGGAGTACACCACTCTCTTCTACATTCCTTCAACACCGCCAATGGATTTGTTTAGAATGGACTATAAACCAGGTGTTAAACTCTACGTTAAACGTGTGTTTATTACCGATGATGAAAAAGAGTTGCTTCCAACCTACCTTCGCTTTGTCAAAGGTATCATCGATGCGGAAGACTTGCCACTTAATGTCAGCCGTGAGATTTTACAGCAAAACAAAGTCTTAGAGACCATCAAAAAAGCTTCTGTTAAAAAGATTTTGAGTGAACTCAAATCTCTCAAAGAAAAAGATGCAGAAAAATACCTAGAGTTCTATAAAAACTTCGGTCGCGTCATTAAAGAGGGACTTTACAATGACTGGGACAATAAAGAAGCACTTTTAGAGCTTGTTCTGTTCAAATCGTCTAAACGCGATGGATTAGTGAGTCTTAAAGAGTATAAAGAGGCGATGAAAGAGGATCAAAAAAGTATTTATTACATCACCGGTGAAAATGAGCGCATCCTTCGTAACTCTCCACTCATTGAGCAGTTTAAAGCCAAAGATATTGAAGTATTACTTCTTGATGAAGAAGTCGATGCTATCGTCTTCCCAATGGTCGGAGAATACGATAAAACTCCGATAAAACCCGTCAATAACTCAGACATCGACGAAGAGATCAAAGAAGACAAAGCCAAAGTTGAAGAAGACGAGAAAACCTACAAAGAGATTTTGGTCAAAATGAAAGAAATCCTCAAAGATGATGCGAAAGATGTCAAAATCTCTAGCCGTTTGAGTGACTCTCCTTCATGCCTTGTGTACGACAAAAATGACCCCGATTTCCAAATGCAACAGATGCTCAAACAGATGGGACAAGACAATCTCCCAACCGTAAAACCTATCTTAGAGATTAACCCTGAGCATGAAATTTTCAAAAAATTAAGTGCAAAATCTGATCTGCTAGAGCTTAATGATGTCGCTTTCTTACTTCTTGACCAAGCTAAACTTCAAGAAGGCATGAAGATCGACGATACCGCAGCCTTTGCTAAAAGACTTAACCGTTTTATCGCTAAAGCACTTTAAAAATAGTTTTACATGTAAGGATTTTTCCTTACATGTAAAAGAGAACTGCCTTACCTTTCTAAGCTACATCAAATCTCCATTTTCATAAAATGCCACACACGACTTTTAATGTTTGTAACATGCGGACAGAGAATACAAAAAGTTAAAAGTTTAGCCCGTCTTATCATGTTCATTTATTTAAGTATATCAGACTGTTTTGTATATAATGTTCGTTGAATAAATAGTTAAACACACAAGGGCAAAGTTTGAATGAAATTTGAATTACGAACAAATGCAAAATACTTTACTGATGAAGAATTACTTGATGATTTAAAACGAGTCGCAGGCTTGTTGGGAAAAGACAAAATTACTCAAACAGACTATGCACAATATGGAAATTTCAATAAGGGTACATTTCAAAATAGATTTGGTTCTTGGAATAAAGCTTTAGATGCGGCTAATTTGAAAGTTTCCATTGAACAAAACATTCCAGATGAAAAGCTATTTGAAAATCTTGAAATTATTTGGCGTACTCTTGGAAGACAACCAAAATATAGTGAAATAACAAAGCCTTTATCTCTATATTCTACCAAACCTTATGATTCGAGATTTGGAGGTTGGATGAATGCCTGTAAAGCTTTTATTGAATACAAAGAAAATGATATTGAATTTGTTAAATTGATACAAGAAAAACCCAAAAAGACAAGATACATAAATGAAAAAGTCAGATTAAAAATTCTTAAAAGAGATAATTATAGATGCATAAAATGTGGCAGAAGCCCTGCAACTCATCTTGGGATTGCTTTACATATTGACCATATCAAGCCATTTTCAAAAGGCGGAGATAATAGTGAAGAAAATTTGCAAACTCTCTGTGATAAATGTAACTTAGGAAAAGGGAATGACGAGAGTGTTTAACAAATCAGAAGGGAAAAGGGGGCTAAACTTTTAACTTTTTACATGTAAAGTGTGATTGCCCTCACCGCTTCAGGGTATGCGTGAGCGTACTTTTGAATACTCGTTCCAAAACTCTCCAACATATCTTTGGCTCTTATAAAAAGCGCCGTATCATCCTCTATTTTGGCTAATTCAAAAAGATTTTTTATCATGGTAGAAAGCGGGCTTTTGTAGCTGTTGTCTTCCAAGACGGCTTTGGCACGAAACGCTTTGTCGGAGAGAAACCACGTGCCTTCTTTGTAGAACTTATGTTCAGCTTCATGGCTTAGTTTTTTTGCCAACTCTACGTAACGAGCCTCTTTTGTATGTGCATGACCGCGCAATAAACTTTCAATCACAAAAGCATAATCTTCCAGCAACGCTTCCACTTTCAAACTACCGCCTAAAACCATTTGGTGGTACAAAACACCGTTTACATGTAAAGTCTTGAGAAGCGTGTCTAGCACATTTTTCGCTTTTTCAGTCTTGCCTGCTTCAAAAAGAGCCGTAACCATCAAAGCATTCCACGCGGTCAAAATTTTCGTGTCAATAAACGGATACGCCACCTTTTGACGCTCCTCCTTTAAAATCGCAATCGCTTCATCCAAACGTGCAGGTTTCTCGTTACATGTAAGCGTAGGATTGGTGCTCTGGTGCTCAAAATTACCAAATTTGGTGATACCAAAATAGTCCATCACGGCTTTTGCTTCAACCTCATTCAACCCTCCGTTTAACAGAGCCTCTTTAGCCTCAGCAAACCCAAAAACAAAGTATTTGCCCTCTTCTACTTCACTGTCCGCATCGCTGGCACTAAGGTACAAACCTTCTTTTAAAAATCGCTCATCCATTGCTTCGATGGTTGTGTCAATCACCTCTTGAAAGAAAGGTTTTTGCGTGATTTTAAACACTTTAGCATAGACTTCGATGAGTTCAGCATTGGTGTAAAGCATCTTTTCAAAATGAGGAATTACCCAGCTCTCATCGACACTGTAACGGTAAAAGCCACCTTCGATTTGGTCATTTATACCACCTCGTGCCATCGCATTTAAGGCATCTTCGCTCATGTACAACGCTTCTAGATTACCTGTTTTGTGATAAATATCTAAAAGGGCATTCCACGTCGAAGCATGGGGAAACTTCGGAGCACTGCCAATGCCTTTGGAAACCTCGTCATAGCTCGCCTTTACTTTGCTCACAAACGTTTCAATGACCGTGTCCGTATGAATGCTCTCCTTTTGCTCAAAACTGCGCTCGTAATGCTTGATGGCCGCTTCGATGCTTTGCGCACTCTTTTGAATTTCTGCTAAATCATCGTCAAATTTGCCTTTGATAAAACTCGTAAGCTCCCGAAATCCCATACGCCCATGAGCACTTTGTGGCGGCAGATACGTTCCTGCAAAAATGACTTGCTGTGAGGGAGTCATAATAATGCTGAGCGGCCATCCACCCGAGCGCTGGGTGAGCAGATAATGCACATCTTGGTAGTATTTATCAAGGTCTGGCATCTCTTCACGGTCCACTTTGATGCTCACATAAGAGTCATTGAGCACTTTAGCACTCACTTCATCTTCAAACGTCTCTCGCTCCATCACATGACACCAATGACAAGTACTGTACCCGATGGAGAGAAAAATCAGCTTGTTCTCTTTTTTGGCTTTGGCAAGCGCTTTATCGCTCCACGCCATCCAGTTTACAGGATTGTGCGCGTGTTGAAGAAGGTAAGGAGAATCCTCGTGGATCAGCTCATTGGTATACATCGTACGACCTAAGGCTTATAGGCTATAGGAGTATAACCTTTGCGCATTAAAGATTTAATACCGCCTTTAAGATTGACCACTTTGTAACCTTGCTTTGAAAGAAGCTCAGTCACAGCCGCACTTCGGCTACCCGTTCTGCAAATCACAGCAAACTCTTTATCTTTGCTCACATACTTATCAAGCTCTTTCATGAAACTATCTGCGTCATAACGTCCTTGCTCATCAAAAAAAGTGAGCGGGATAGCATCTTTAACCATTCCAGTCTCTTTCCATTCTGGCATGGTTCGAATATCAATGATTTTAATACCACTTTTAACAACCTCTTCGCTTACATCAACATGGCGTAATTCCGCAAATAAAAAGGTTGTAAAAAGGGCTATAAGCAGTAAGATTTTGGACATAAAAAACTCCTCTCTTTTTAGGAGTTATTTTATCTCTTTTAAGTTAGCAGAACTTTAAAATTTATAGGCTTTTTCATAACCTTTGAAAAGATAAAGAGTGTGCTTAGAGTGCGTTAATTTTTAAAACTCAAAATAGAGTCATAGCCAAAGCTATGGCGATGTTTTTAGTTTTGAAAAGTGATGTGCTATGAGTGATACTCTTTTTTCAATAGGTTATGCAAAAGGCTATTAATGTACCATTCCCGCTTCAACTAAAAAAGGTGAATGGGTGTAGCTGATTTTTTTGATCTTGTCGTATTTGGCATAGGAGAGAATGAGCATGTCTTTTGCCCGTGTGGTTGCCACATAAAAGAGGCGACGCTCTTCTTCTAAGCTTCCACCCTTTTGCATCAATTTTCGGTTAGGAAAACGCCCGTCCATAAGGTCGATGACATACACCTCTTTAAACTCCAACCCTTTACTCGCATGAATACTGAGTAAATTAACCCCTTCACCTTCACTCATTTCATTACTTCCAAGCGTCAGCGCATTTAAAAAACGTTCACTCGAAGCGTAACCACTCGCCAAATCTTTCAGCAAATGCCCTTTTCGAAAGATGCGTGCACGTGCTTCTGCTTTGAGTTTTTCATCAATGGTTCCATCTTTTTTAATCGTGCGCTTAATAGCTAAAACTTCAGCAATCGCACTAAAGACTTCAGAACTTAAGACATGGTTGATAAGGCTTTGCGGTGTTTTAATACGTGTCGCATGTTTCATAAACTTATAAAACTGGTGTAGAAACTTCGCACCATCAGTGGTCAACTTTGGATGTTTCAAAATAGGATTGGAGAGAAAAAGCTCTTCAAAGCCAAAATTGTAAAAGCGACTGACACTCCCTAAATCAATAATGTCATCAAAAAGTCCTAATTGATGGTTTTTAGCCCGTTTTTTAAAAATGTCTTCCACATCCTCTCTGGGATTGAAAAAACCTTGGTAGATATTGCCATTACCCAGTTTAAAAAGTCCATCAAAAAGCTCTTTGGAAAGCGAACTTCCCACACCTCTGGCGTATTCAAAACTATGAATAAACGCCATCATATCTTTAGGATTAACGACCACGCCAACAAGATCGAGCATCGCTTTGACTTCGGCTGAGTCAAAAAAGCTGATCCCACCTTTTCGCTTACAAGCAATGCCCTGCTCACGTAGAGTGGCTTCAATACCATCGGCAGTAGAGTTATTGCGAAAAATAACGGCAATGTCGGCAGGTGCATGCGTAGAATGCTTAATGAGCGTTGATATCGCCTGATACTGGGAAAAAAGCTCATCATAGATTAAAAGTTTTGGTGCTTCAAATGTACCATCACGCGTTACTTCAAGCCTTTTTTCATATAACCTTGGATTTTTTTCAATGACACGGTTAGCTAAGGAAAGAATTTTATGGGATGATCGGTAATTTTTATTGAGCGTAAATACATTGGCATTGGGATAGCGCGTGGCAAAAGAGCCGATGATGTCAATATTGGCGCCATTAAACGCGTAAATACTCTGATCATAATCTCCCACACAAAAGAGGGATTTAGAGTGAAAAGCATCAATCAACGAGCCCTGCAACGTGTTGGTATCTTGGTACTCATCAATGAGCACTTCATCAAAATTAAGCGCATCGGTAGCCTTGAGCGTATCTCGCATCAAAATCAAAAGATCGTTAAAATCGACATATCCAAATTCACGCTTAAGTGCTTGAAACTCTTCAAAAATATCTTCGTAAATATCAAAAAAAAGTCCGTGTTCGCTGTCATTTGACTCAAGCCATTCCGTAAAGCTCTGTGTCACGGTACTGTTTTGATAAAGCGAAAAAAGATCATACAAATACGCTGCACTGTACGCCTTTGCACTTGAGTCAATATGGTCAAAACGGCGTCTATCGTGAATACTTTTGAGTAAGATTTTGAGATCTTTAGGCTGTTTGAGGACGATATTGCGTCCCAATTTTTTTAAAAGGCGGTAACTCACCGCATGAAACGTGCCTGATTCGATTTGAGAAGTAATCGTTTTATCGAAGAAAACACCCACGCGCTCAAGCATTTCAGCAGCAGCTTTATTGGTAAAAGTAAGCAGTAAGATTTTAGAGGGGTGTGTGCCATGATTGAGAAGGTGAGCAATCCTCGCGACAATGGTCGAAGTTTTGCCCGTTCCGGCACTGGCAATAATAAGATTATATCCTGAGGGTGCTGTTGCGGCACTTCTTTGCTCAGCATTAAGTCGACTAAGAGGCATTAGATTCCTAGAGTAAAAAAATTAGAGGAGGGATTTTAGTCCAAAACACCCTAAAATAAAGTAAAGCCTTATAGGTACCAATGACGCTTAACCAACTTACCATCTTTATTTTCGTCGATATAAACCTTTTTTGGATCATCATCTGAGAGCCATAATAAGTAGTTCATCTCCGGTGTTGTGATTTCAACACGTTTATCAACGATTTCATAATTACCTTTAGAAAGCTGTTCAAAGACTATTGAGAGGACATGATTGGTTCGTGGGAGTTTGAGTTCTTTGAGATTAATATTGTCGTGCATAAATTGATAAATAAGTTTTTTTTGAAGCACCAATGTCGCAAAATAAGAGCCACTCTCGCGGTATTCTTTCGTGCTAACAAGATTTTTGCTGATATTTCCAAGAGGATTGATTGAATCAACTCTTGAACAGGCATCACCAATGGCAACAAGGATTTGCTCATTTTTATCATTTTTCAGAATAAAAGCATTGCCTTCATTGCATACTTTATCAAAATTTTTAGCCTCATAATCTCTTAAAACATCGTTATAAGAGTATGCGTAGATGTAACTCCAAAAGACACCCAATAATGCAAAAACGACTCTCATTCTTGTCCTTTGTAAAAATTTAGAAGTTCTTGTGCTTCTTTAGAATTAATATAGCCTAAAAAAAGTTCTAAAGACCTTATGGCTTCTGCTCTATCTCCCAGATAAAATTTTGCCTTTGCATACAAAATCCAGGGTAGATCAGAGTGTGAGTCACGTTTGCTTGCCTCTTTAGTCCAAAGTATAACTTCACTATACGATTTGCGTTCAAAATAAAAATGTGCCAAAGCATACGCATTAGAAAAATTTTGTTCCGCTTGAAATACCTTTATCAAATGCTGTTCTTCATTCAACGATCTCTTGGCTTCTTCTAGCTCAGCAGAAGGTAATTTAGTCTTGTCCTTATACACATGTGGTGCTAAAAAAAGTGTCTCTGATGAAGTCTTCATTTGTGATATCGGTATAACCTCTACCCTTGGTGTTGTCGTCTCATTGATATCAGAAAGAAGGGGGATAGACACATTAATTTCAGGAACCGATGTATTTGTTGTTTCATTTATCCCTTGATGGGTATGATTCAACCAATAATAAATACCAAACGCACCTAAAAATAAAAAGGCAAGGGAAGAAACTAAACGAATGATACGTATTTTTTTAAGTCTTGCACAACGTTTTTCTAACTCTTCAAAACGACTACTTGTCATCAATGAGTCCTATATCTAATGCTGCCATCGTTAAAAGACAGCTGTTAAGTTTTCGGTATTTTGATAAGCTTTTTTTCTGTGCATAATCAAGAAGCTTCATGAGCGTATAGAGAAATTTTTTAATTGTACGAAAGTTTCCTTTGGCATAACGCGCAATGACTTTCGCCTCATGTTTAGAAAACATGAGGGCAATATCACCATGCATATGCCCCATAAGCAATGTTTGAATATAACGCAGTATCTCATTTTCCTCGAGATTACCATATTCAATGACAAGCTTCGTACGTGTTTTAAATTGCTTTTTATTCAGTAAAATGATACCTTCGTCTTTGTGCATAGCCAGTACAAATTGAAACAGTTTTGTGTCACTTAAAATACGAATAAACTCAAATTGATCATTATTTAGCAGTTGCGCTTCATCAATAAAAATCGTGCACAACGTCCCTACATAAGCTTCAAATAGATCATCTAAAAATTCGCCTTGACTTTTATTTTTATCAAAGTTCATGCCTCGCGCTTCATAAAGCTCTTTATAGAGATCACGTGGATCAAAAAAAGGGTGCTCTATCAAAACAGTAGTCGTTTTAAGTGCTGTTGCATGGTGCATGACTCGCATGATATGACTTTTCCCAACACCAGGATCACCAATAATAAACATAAGGGGAATAGCAGGATTGCCAATGGCTTCTTGGAGTTTATTGCGAGCAATTTCAGCACTGATACTATCAAAATACAACGAAGGATCAACCGTGTCTTTAAAAAACTCTTTTGCAGCTTCAAAATCTTTCATCTAGAAATTAACCGCTTTTTCCTCAGGAATGAGAGATCTTTTAGGAAGAGGAGGTGCTAGATTGAGCTGTGGTTGGGATTGATATTGCTGTTTGGGTGCACTGTTTTGTTGCTGTTGCTGTTGGAAAACACCCTCTTTTTTGATGGCATCAACGATTTCTTGTGTGGTTGGATTGGTTTTAACAGTCAACTCTTGAATATACACAGAATCAATCACTAAATTATGGGTTTTTTTGGCATAAGTAATCAGTGTAGATTTTAAAAGCTCTTTTCCACGAGAAGTCACAAGGTCTTCTGCAAAATAACTGCCTATAACAATATTGAGGGCGTCAACAACTTTATGCTCATTTTTTTTGACATCAGTGCCTTCAAAAACTAAACCAACGGTTACTTCAACAGGCTTTTTATCGGCTTTTGCAAAAACATTGGTTTTGAAATGCTCCAACACCAATGTTTCTGCGAAAAGGCTTACATGTAAAAGTAAAATTGCTGTTAAAAGACGTTTCATACGACCCTTTTTTTAGACTGATGTATCGAGCACACTTCCGCCAAGCTCTTTGATTCTAGCATCAACTTTTTCCAGTGCTTTTTGCATTGTAGTATAACTAATTTCAGGTAATTTTTCACCCCAAAGCTTTTCGGCATCTGAAAAACCTAGGAGCATTCCAGAGCGTCCAGCTTGAAGTTTGGAAAGGTCAGTTCCTGCTCCATTAATGACAAAATCTGCAATGCGTGCGCTCGTTTGCGCAATGCCAAAAAAACCATCGTCCGCGACCAAGGCCTTAGCTTCATCTTGACTCAACTGCCCAATAGGCTTACCTTTGTACCCAATATCAGCCAGTGTAAACGTATCGGCTTGTGTCGTAAAAGTCGTTTTTGACTCAGAAGCCATTTGTGCCATGTAGTCTGCCAAGTAACTATCGGTAATCTGCTTACCTGTCGTCAGTTTTTTATCTTTAGCATTGATGTCTTGATTGCTTTGTGAGTAGGTTATCAAGCCTTTTGATTCATACGAAATTTCCAGATTCATGTTTGCCCCCTTAAACCTGTTTCTTTTACATGTAAATCGTCAAAATTCATCAAAAAGTGAATCGCTCTTGACCTCTTCTATTTTTAAAATATCTGATTTTTGATAGAACTCCCCTACTTTGGGTGAAACTTGCACACACCGTGTCAAATGCTCATAAAAACGTTGATAACCATAGTCCAACAAAAGCTGTTTAGGATAACGCGCTCTTGAAATCGCTACGTAAAACTGGCTTTTTTCAAAGATATTGTTGATGTTGCAGACCAGTGAGTCAATGCTCATGCCTTGGCTTTTATGAATCGTGATGGCATACGCCAGTTTGAGGGGGAACTGCTCGATGGAAACCAGTGGCTTTTCTTTAACTTCACCCTCCATCACCACATTTTCATGCAGCGTATACTCTTGACGCTCCACTTTAATGAGCTCTCCTGCTTTTTCCACAATAACCTCATTTTCATCAATCGCTTTGATGATTCCCCGCTCGCCATTGTAGTATTTACCCCATTTATTGGTGCAAAAAAGCACCTTAGCTCCGACTTTCAACGTCAAATCCACAGGAATGGGAAGCGCGTTTTTCCACCCCTCAATTTTATTTACATGTAAAGACTGTTCATGCACTTTTTCTTTGGCTTTAAGCACGATCGCCTCACTCTCAATCTGTGCCAATTTTTGAATGTTCAGCATCTCTGCTTCTTTGTTTCTGCCAAACAAAACGGTCGGGTCATCGTCCCACACACCGACATTAGCACGCAACGCTTCAAGGTACTCCACTGTTTCATTGTCAAGAATGCCTCGCCTGATTTTGCCAAGGTGTGCGAAAAAAAGCGCATCGTGTGTCCGTTTGGTGATGGTGAGTTCCACCACCACCGGTTCAAATGCATTCCAGGAACTGCTTTCAAACGCGTACTCAAAACCACTCCATAGGCTGTTCTCTTTGCCTTTGGAAACAGGTGGTAGTTGGAAAAAATCGCCAACAAACAAAACACTTCCCTCAAAATTGGCATTACGAAGACGGTAATAGATCATATCAAGCAGATCAGCCGAAACCATGCTGATCTCGTCAATGACCAAAAGATCGCACCTCGTGAGCACTTTTTTAATTTCAACGAGTCTTGCTTTGGAGTAACGGTCGTGGCGGGTGAGCTCATCAAGATGGTTACAGATGCCAAAGGCAAAAAAACTGTGCAAGGTTTGACCACCGACATTGACCGCACTCACGCCTGTGCTACCTAAAACAACGACTTGTTTGCCTACTTTTCGTAGTTCCGTAACGATTTCACCCACCAGATAGCTTTTGCCAACTCCTGCACCACCCGTGAGAAGGACATTGTCTTTTTTTAAGATATCGATGAGTTTTTGTGCTAAGTTCAAAGAGGCTTCCTAAGTTGTTTTTGGTATTATAGCACTTACAAAAGGAAGGACTTAAAACGATGTCACTACGAAATATGTTTCTTTTTATCTGTATACTTTTTCTCTTAGGCGGTTGTGCCACAAAAGAACCCACAGTCGGAACATTTGTCGAGCAAAAGAGCACTTCCAAAGCAATGCTCCTCTATCCACAAAATGTAGACTTTTTGGCGCAAAACATTACGCCTCAAAAGGTTGCACAAGACGATTTTACCTACCGTTACTATTCTCCGTGGTTTAAAATGCACGTGAGCCATGATAAAGAAGATGCGCTCTGGGCCAATCGGTCATATGGACTAAAAAATCGCTATTACGGTGAAAATTTACAGCTCATCGATGGCGCTGAGATCGATGCGATCATCAATGCAACCAACACAGAAGCGTACGGAAGCATCAACGCCCATGCGATCATGATTCAAAATGCGCAAATGCGCAACCTCCCCACCGAAAAACCTTTTTTCAAAAAAACAACCTTACCGGGTGAAGGGTATCCGTTTGATTATTTGCAAACATCACGTATTCACGTCGTAGAGCCTATTATCATCTCTCATTACAGCAAGGACGGAGCTTGGGCGTTTGTGGAGAGCTCTTTTGCTTCAGGTTGGCTTCCTGTGGAAAGTTTTGTACTGGTCGATGCCAAAGAGCGTACTGAGTTTTTGAGCGCCAAAAAAATTGCCATTGTGAAAGACAATGTACCCCTTTACAATGCACAACAACGTTTTATTACCTACACCAAAGTGGGTGCCATTTTGCCCATTATCAGTGAAGATGACACCTCTTTTCATGCTTACATGTACACACGCGATGCCGCGTTTAACGCTCAAAAATTAGAACTTTATGTTCCTAAAAGTTTCGCACAACCTGTACCGATCGACTTTAGCAAAGAGAGCATCAGCAAAATTGGAGATCAACTCTTGGGTGAAAAATACGGCTGGGGTGGCTACCTCGACAATCGAGACTGTTCTGCCATGACACGAGACTTCCTCTCCCCATTTGGCATTTGGATTCCTAGAAACTCGGCGGCGCAAAAGAGTTTTGGCGAGTATGTGTCACTCAAAGATTTAACCCCCAAGGAGAAAGAAGCGATGATTTTGAAAAATGGCATAGCCTTTTTAAGCCTCATTTACCTCAAAGGTCACATTATGCTCTATGCAGGCGAATTTGAAGGCAAAGCGCTTGTGATGCAAAATATCTGGGGTGTGAGAACAATGGAAGATGGTAAAGAGGGTCGCAATGTGATCGGCAAAGCGATCATCTCAGACCTCTATGTGGGAGCCAATCAAGAAAATGTGCCTGAAAAAGGGCTGCTTATCAACCGCGTTGAGGGCATTATGGTCAAACCCGCCAATCCAAAAAGCAACAACCTTGTTTCCAAATACCCTAGTGTTAAAACGATCAAAGACAACACCGTCTTTTTTATGGATGGAAGCTCACTGCCTTATGATGACAAAAAAGTAAAAACATTTGATCAATTACTTGACAATGCAGATATCGAAGATATGTTTAACCAAAAATACCCCGCCTTTGCACCCATTACCGACCCTGCTCTCAATGATGACCCAGGACGTTTTCGCAATGATGCGTTTTTGAAAAAACTCTATGGATCAAGTAAAAGTGAGATCGAAAAAAATCTCACAACGATCAACTGGCTTCCAAACCATGGAAACACAAAACTAAGATTTAACAAAAATGAAAATGCGGCCGCGCAACTGCAAAAAGTCTCCGATGAACTCGATAAGTTGCCTGAAGAGTATATGAAATACCTCAAAAAAGTCGATGGAACCTACTTCTTTCGCAAAATTGCCAAAACCGAACGTTTAAGTGCCCACAGCTACGGCATCGCTATCGACTTAGACACGCACTATTCACGCTACTGGCAGTGGGACAAAACGCACACTTTTCACAATGAATTTCCTAAAGAGATCATCGACATTTTTGAAAAACACGGCTTTGTCTGGGGTGGCAGATGGTATCACTACGACACCATGCACTTTGAGTATCGACCTGAGTTATTTGAGAGTATAGACTAAATAGAGCTTTACATGTAAAGCTCTTATTTCGTAAACCCGCACGCCTTCACATCTTTATCATCTTCTTTCACAATCGCTTGCGCCGCGATTACACTCTGTCCATTAAACGTCACCGCTGGATTTCCGTGTAACTTCCAACCGTTATTTAAAAACTCCGTAATCCTCGCACAAAAGGTCGAATCATCAGGTCCTGTGATCAGTTTGTATTGCATTTTTACTCCTTTGAAATGTTTACATGTAAAGTTATTTTAGTCTGTTTCACTTAAAAGATTGGTGATGAATCTGACCATATTTTGCTTTTCATTTTGAATTTGCCTTTTTACATGTAAACATTTTTTCAATTTCCTAGATGTAGATCAAGGTTTTTTTGTTTTAAATGAGATAAAATGACTCCCATATAAAAAGATTTGAAAGGACTCACATGGCATTTACCGCAAAAATAGACAAAACAGCCCTCAACGGTGCACCCGTAAAACTGGAAGGCAACTTTCAAGAGGTTGGGAACTATGCACCGCTTGTTAAGGTGATTACTCCTGATTTGCAGGAAAAAACCATCGGTGGTGAGAGCAATAAAGCACAACTCATTATCGTTGTACCTTCTTTAGATACGCCTGTGTGCGACGCAGAAGCAAGACATTTTAACCAAGAAGTGGCTAAGCATGAAAATATCGACACGACCATTGTCTCAATGGACTTACCTTTCGCGGCGGCAAAATTTTGTAACGTGGCAGGCATTGAAAATCTAAGTGTGGGAAGCGATTTTAGAGAAAAAGCGTTTGCTAAAGCTTATGGTATTTTAATCAAAGATGGCGCTTTGCAAGGACTATGCGCTAGAGCGCTTTTTGTGATCAGCAAAGATGGTAAGATTGTTTACAAACAGGTGGTTCCTGAGATTACCGAAGAGCCTAATTATGACGAAGCGCTGAATGCCGCTATCGATGCAGCCAACAGGGGGGCTAGTTGTTGTGGTTTTTGTCAGTAGTTTAACCCCACCAGAGCCTGTTAAAACAACGGCTCTTCAAAACCTAGCCGCTCAGCCACACCGCATCTTTTTCTTTGCGGGCGTAGTGCAAAGCGTGCTTTTTGTTGCACTTATAGGTCTACAATACGCAGGACTTGTAAGTTTACATGTAAGCGTTGGACTTTACCATGCTTACGCTATGACGTTCATCGTCTTTACGCAATTTTTTGCAGGCTTTTTGCTCACAACCTTTCCGCGCTACCTTTCACGCCCATCGGCATCACCTAAAGCGTATCTGCCAATCGTATGGCTGATCAATGGCGGTGGACTTTTGTTTATGGCTCTCTCGTTTGTCTCAGCGATGGCGTTAGTCGTTTCAATGCTGATGATCTTGGCAGGTTATGTGAAACTCTGTTTGCTTTTGCTTGACTTTCAAACCAAAAGTACGGTCACCAATAAATCCGATACCACATGGATGCTCAGAGCTTTTGCACTGGGTCTTGTGGGGCAACTACTCTTCATCGCTGATCCGTTTCTATCGACTTATGCGTTGGCACTCGGGGTGAGTTTTTATCTCTACCTTTTTTTCATCGTTCTCATCGTCTCTCAAAAGATGATGCCGTTTTTTGCTGCCAATACGATTCTAGGCTATTCGATGAATAAAAGCAAACACTTTTTGCTCTTCGTTTTTGTAGCACTTATCCTCAAAGTGATTTTAGAAGCCTTAAGCATCAACGCTTTTGTGGCAGACAGTGCGCTTTTTGGCATCATCACGTATGAACTTTTAAAATGGCGTCTGCCGTTTCGCAAATCCCCTGCCATTTTATGGGTACTTTTCCTCTCCATTTGGTGGGTTCCTGTAGGTTTTGGGCTTTTTGTGGTGCAAGACTTTAGTGCATTGGTTGGGCATGCAATTTACTTGGAAAAGTCACCTCTTCATGCTTTGGCGCTCGGTTATTTTACAACCGTTCTTGTGGGCTTTGGAACCAGAGTCATTCTTGGACATTCGGGGCGAACACCCAAAGCCGATATGTATGCCGTGACACTCTTTGGACTCATTCAAGCAATGGCGCTCATTCGTATCATCGCAGGTATTTTTCCACAGTTTGGATACTTGCATGCAGTACTTACCGTGGCAGTTTTATGGATTGTTATCTTTGGGTTATGGTCGAAGCGGTATATTGGAATTTTATTTGAGAAGTAACGCAGAATATGAGCCGTTTGAAGACGGCTCATATCTTTACATGTAAAACTAAGATACCACTTCAAACCCTGCATCATCAATCGCTTTTTCAAAGACACTGATCTCAATCGGCGCATCATACTCGATGATCGTTTTGCCGCTTGCAAGATCAACATTAACGCTTTTAACCCCTCGAATTCCCTCTAAAACACCTTTGACGCTTTTAACGCATCCTCCACAACTCATTCCTTTAACCACTAATGTGATGGTTGCCATTGTTTATCCTTTAGTATAATTTTTATTTTTATAACGTCACTTAGCAAAGCCAAAGAGGCTACGCTAGCTAAAGCTTGCCTCTTTCGAGGCAGAAATATAATTTTATTTCATTTTCCAACGTCGTAACAGCAGTGAATTACTCACGACTGAAACCGAACTCATCGCCATTGCACCACCTGCAACAATCGGATTTAACATACCTAAAAAGGCAAGTGGAATAGCAAGAGTATTATACACAAAAGCTAAAAAGAGGTTCTGCTTAATTTTTGACATTGTAGCACGTGAAAGCGCAATCGCATTGACCACCATCAGTGGATCGTTGGCAATTAAGATCAAATCCGCACTCTCCACGGCAATATCCGAACCATTGGACATCGCTATTGCGACATCAGCAACTGCAAGGGCTGGTGCATCGTTGATGCCATCACCTACCATACAGACAAATTTGCCTTCACTTTTAAGCTTAGAGATTGCGTCCGCTTTGCCATTGGGTAGTACTTCGGCAAAAAAATGCTTGATACCAAGCTCATTGGCAACCTTTTGGGCACAACGTTCATTGTCGCCTGTCAGCATATAGACTTCAATACCATCGTTTTGAAGCTTTTCTATCGCTACTTTGGCACTCTCACGAATCGTATCTGCCAATGCAATATAGCCGATGATCGTCTCTTTGGTCGCAAGAGCTACGATACTGTTTCCCTCTTCCAAAAAGGCTTGCGCGAGCGTTGAAGGTTGCAGTGAAGTCAACTGAGCGATAAAAGAAGGCGAGCCTGCAAAGTAAACCACGCCATCAATCTCACCTGAGACACCTAGTCCTGAATAGTTCTGAAACGCTTGAACACTCAGTTTTAGATTTTGAGGGGCAGAAGCAATAATCGCTTTGGCTAACGGGTGTTTTGAGCCCTCTTCCAAAGCCGCAGCAAGCGCTAAAAATTGCTCTTTCGTAAGTGTGCTTTCTATTAAAATATCGACCACTTGGGGATTGGCATAGGTCAACGTTCCCGTTTTATCAAACACAACAGCGTTAATTTTGCCCACATTTTCAAGCACTTCCGCATTTTTGATGAGAATACCCTCACTTGCTCCTCGCCCAACGCCCACCATAATCGCCGTTGGAGTTGCAAGTCCAAGCGCACACGGACATGCGATGACAAGAACCGAGACAGCATTGATGATCGCCTCTTCAAAATTTCCTCCGATAAACCACCACGCACCAAAAGTAATGACTGCGATGCTCACCACAACAGGGACAAAAATGCCCGCAATCGTATCGGCAAGGCGTTGAATCGGCGCTTTAGAGCCTTGAGCCTCTTCGATAAGACGCACAATAGAGGCTAAAAAGGTATCAGAACCTACTTTCGTGGCTTGGCATTTGAGCATCCCATCGCCGTTTTTGGTCGCTCCAACAATAACATCACCCACGGATTTAAGCACAGGTAAACTTTCCCCCGTCATCATCGACTCATCGACCATACTATTGCCCTCAACGACAATGCCGTCTGTTGGAATACTCTCACCTGCTTTCACCACAAAAATATCGTTTACATGTAAAGATTCTATGCTGATTTCTTCGAGCTTTCCATCACGTTCCACAAACGCTTTTTTAGGCTGTAAATGAAGGAGTTTTGATATCGCAAATCCTGTTTTGGCTTTGGCTCTCACTTCCAAAAGTTTGCCTAAAAGTACCAGCGTTATCACTGAAACAGAGGCTTCAAAGTAAAGATGCAGTGGTAAGCTAAAAATCATGACACAAAGACTTAAAAAGTATGCGGCACTCGTACCTAAAACGACCAAAACGTCCATGTTAGCACTACCGCTTTTAAGGCTCTTGTACGCTCCAACATAAAATTTTCGTCCGCAGTAAAACTGCACGATGGTTGCAAGGGCTAATTGAAGCATGGTAGGAAGATGCACGTGTAGGTTAAAAAGCATCCCCACCATTTCAACTAAAAAAGGCAGTGTCAACAGTGCGGAGAGGCTAAATTCGCGTAAAAGCTTTTGGTAATCGTGTTCTTTGTCTAAACTTTTTTGCTCTTGATCGACCTTGGAAGACTCGGTAGCTCCAAAACCTGTTTTTTCGATGCTTTGGATAATTTCTGGAAGGTTTATATTGGGATTGGAAGAACTGATAAACGCTTTTTCCGTAGCTAAGTTGACATTGGCACTGACACCTTCAAGCTTGCCGAGCACACGCTCGATGCGCGCTGAACATGCCGCACATGTCATGCCCTTGATGTCAAGCTCAAAATGTTTTTCAGACATTTTTTGTCTCCTATCTTTTTGTGACATTCTAACGCTTCATTACTTGCGTCAAGATGAAACAAAAAATGTAGAAACATCTTTAGCATGTAAAGGGTTACGATGAGAGATATTGCGTAATATCGACATCATCAATTTGCTCAGCTCTAAGGTATTTTTGTGCATATTGCAAATAAACGCCACTGCGTAAAAAAAGCTCAAACAGATCCCCATCAATGTGCCCATCCTTTTTGAGCATACTAAGAATTTTAATCGCTTCAGAAATCGTTTTGGCTTTTTTATACGGACGATCACTAGCCGTTAACGCTTCAAAAATATCCGCAATAGCGATGATGCGAGCAGGCAAAGAGATTTGCTCTTTGGTAAGCCCTCTAGGATAGCCCGTTCCTTTCATCGTTTCATGATGAGCACAAGCGTATTCAGGAACATGTTTGAGATTGTCCATAAAGGGAAGTTCTGAAAGCATACGAATACTCATAATGATGTGCTCATTGATCTTATAGCGCTCTTCATCATTAAGCGTTCCTCGCGCAATGCTAAGGTTATAAAGCTCTCCAAGGTTATTGTAATATTTTGGTATTTTCATTTTAATACCAAGACGCATATATATCTTGCTATCGACCTCTTGAGCTCTGGCAATAAGATGCTCTGGTTTATCTTGTAAAAGTGTTTCAGCACACGGAAGCGGTTTAAGGGGAATATCGGCTAGACGCTTATTCTCAGCTTCGCTCATCCCCAATCGATCATCAAAATGGCGCATCCACGTCACTGAAGCGATCTCTTTAAGGTGATCAATCTTTTGGGCATCCATAAACTCACCGCCAATGTTGCACTCGGCTAAAAAGGCAAAATCATTAAAGAGTTTTGCTTCTGCTTCATTGCGCTTTTGCAGTAACAGCGCTTGATCTTCTTTCCCTTCCAAAAGCCCTTCTAAGTAAGTGATATGCGCATCTCGAAGCAACACTTCAAAACGAGTGCGAATCTCATGAATACGGTTATGAATGCTCTCAAGCTTCGTTGCTTTATCGACCACGTACTCAGGAGTTGTTACTTTGCCGCAATCGTGTAAAAGTGCTGCTATGCGAAACTCTCGCCACGCATTTTCATCTTTAAAATTAAATTTTTTAAAGACACCTTCATGACTTTTATTGGCAACTTCCGCTAACATAGAAGCAAGCTCGGGTACACGCTCACAATGCCCTCCAGTATAAGGAGATTTATCATCGATTGCACTGGCAATCAGTTTGATAAACGACTCCATCAAGTTCTCTTGTGCTTTTTCATGCACTTTTATAGAACGAGCCATCAATACCATCGAATGACTGAGGGCATAAAACTCTTTAATCCGTGTTGTAATGTGATGCACCGCGTCATACTGCTTTGCCGCCACACTGTCACTCATCGTTTTAAGCAAATCAACAGGTGCTATAATAATATGTCGTAGAAAGAACCATGTCAAAACAATGATAACAACCATGATTATGAGAGAAATCATAATGTTTTGGATCATAATTGCATCAATTTCTTGAGTCACTTTTTTCTCTTCCAAAAATGTTCCAATGTACCACTTTTTTCCAAAATCTGTTGGAAATTCTGAAAAAGCAAACAAGTAGTTTTCATTGGTGGCACTCTGTACCCTACCACGTTTTGCTCCATTTAAAAATTGTTCGTATGATGCTTTGATCTCTTGAGGAAGTTGTTGAACACTAAAGTTGGCTTCTGCCATTGGTAACGAACTTGCAATAACCTCTCCATAAGGATTGACAATGACAATAGGCCCATCGATGACCATACTCTGTTCTTGAAGCAATTTTGTAATCGAAGCAATGGTAAAGTCAATGCCAGCAACTTTCACCTTTTCACCAGCTTTATTGATAAAAGGGTACGAAACCGTAATGCCTATTTCATTGGTTGAAGCAAAAGCATAAGGCTCTGACCAGTAAAAATTTTCATGTGACACTGCCTTCTTAAACCACGTACGTTCCCTAGGGTCGAACGATAATGTCGTGTATTCAACACGTGTTGTCTCAAACTGAGTGTTTTTATACGCCCACTCATCAACACTTACATTACCACGCACATCAATCGTACGCATTGCAAATTCGGGTGTGCGTCTAGCTTGAAAAAAATTACCTAGCTGGTCGGCAATATAGATGCTTGCAATCTTTTCATCAGAGAGCAACATTTCCCACATCATTCGTGTAAAAATTTCCCTAGAGGCAAAAAGATCATCACTTTGCTGACTATGTACAAGCACTTTAAGATGTGCAGAGGTCTTTTGCAAAGAGACTTTGATGGTTTCAATAATATTTTTACGTACTTCGATATTGCGCTTTTGAATCATACTGTAAGAATTTTTGGAACTTTGTAAATAGTTATGACCAATCAAAGAGATAGAAAGGAAGCTTGCAAGCCCTAAAATAAGGGTCATAATACTCAATGTGAAGGTATACCGTTTTGTTTTTTTCATAGTGATGCTCCTTGCAATGAGGAAGGCATAAAATAAATACTATGGGATTAAGAAATTGTAACACGATTTGCGTCAATCAACGACGCCTTTCAAGATTATTCCTCTGTTTTCTCCTCTAAAAGCTCTATCGGCTCAATGTCGGTACTAAAATCTTGGTATTCCAATTTGGCATCTTTAAGATTTTTAGTTGCTTTAGCCCCTAAACGTTTCAAATTTTCTACACGACCTAAGATGTTACCAGAACCTTCTGTTAACTGTTTTTGAGCGTTTTCGTAGCTGTTATTGAGTGTTTGAAGCTGAGAACCTACACGTTTAAAACTCTCAGAAAAACCGACCATCTTGTCGTACATTTTACCTGCTTCATCAAACAGCTTTGTGGCAAGCGTACTTGATTGCTCACTTTGCCAGTAAAGATAGATTGTGCGCAGTGAAACCGTAAGCGTTGAGGGATTCACGATGGCGATATGCTTGCGAAGCGCGTACTCATATAGTTTTGGATCTTCGTTGATGGCAACCGAAAATGCCCCTTCAATCGGCACAAACATAAAGACATACTGAAGCGTTCCTTGTTTGTAGTGTGCATAGTCTTTGCTATCCAGCGTATCAATATGATCACGAAAAGCTTGCAGTAGGGCTTTGGAAGCGATGTGTTTTTCTTCATCACTCTCCGACCTAACAAATTCATCATAACTGTTGAGTGATACTTTGGAATCAATGATGATGGTACGCTCTTGCGGAAGTTTAATCACAATATCAGGACGTTTGGTGCGCCCTTCTTCATCTTTGTAACTCTCTTGCGTTTCGTAATGAACGCCTTTGACAAGACCCGAATACTCCAAAACACTCTCCAAAATCATCTCGCCCCAACTACCTTGGCTCTGCTTTTTGCCCTTGAGCGCTTTGGTAAGATTTTCAGCCTCTTTGGAGATATTCATCCCTGCACGTGCTACCAGCTCAATTTCTTTGGAGAGTTCTGCAAATTTTTTCGTACTGTTCTCTTGTGAATTTTCAACGCTTTTCTTAAAATGTTCCAAATTTTCTTTAAAAGGTTTGAGCAGTGTTTCAAGCGATTTGATCGAAGTGTCATCTAGTTTTTGAAGTTTTTTTTCTAAATGTTGCTCCATAATGGCATTGAGCTTGAGCTCAAGCTTTTTACCCTGCTCTTCAAAATCTAATTTTAACCTTTGATGACTCTCTTTTTGCGCTTGAAGCTCTGCTTGAAGGGTTGCATTTTTCATGTTGAGGGCTAGATTTTCTACACCTAACTGCTCATTTTTGGATTTCATCTCTGCAAGCGCATATGCTTTATCTTTCAAAACAGCTCTAATCCACAATCCAAACACAAACATAGCAACACTAAACGTGATAAAAATGGCTAACAACAGCATCTCTTGGGGCATAACAACTCCTAATGTGTGTTTACATGTAAAAAGATTAATCGATATAAATCGTGTCTAATATTTGATTTTTGAAGCGAATATTTTCCAAGTTTTGCTTTAAAACGCGGTTCTCTTCTTTAAGAATTGAGTATTCACCATAGAGTTTATTGATGTCACGACTCATATAATAAATCTGATTTTTGATGTAAATTTTGGGCAGAATAATCAAAAAAGCAACAAACATCACCATATAAACGAGCAATAAAAAACGAAAATCGAGATTTTTCTCAACTTTCTGTTCCGCATCATACTGCTCTAATAGTTCGCTTTTATCGTTCATTACGCCTTCTTTATCTCAAATACTCTCAGTTTTGCACTTCGACTGCGTGGGTTCTTTTTAATTTCCGATGCCGTCGCTTCAATCGGTTTTTTGCTGATAAGTTTTCCCATGCTATGATTATTGCCACAGGTACAACGCATCACGGAAGGCAAACAAATACAGTTTTGACTCCACAGTTTAAATGTCTGTTTTACAATGCGGTCTTCGAGGGAGTGAAACGAAATAATTCCCACGATACACTGCTTAAAATCGGCATTTTTGATACTTTCTAAAAGCTCACTCAACACGCCTAGTTCATTGTTGACTTCTATACGAATCGCCTGAAAAAGCAGTGTTGAAGGATGAATACTTTTTTTCCCACCCACTTTTTCAGCCAATTTTGAAAGTTCTTTGGCACTTACAATAGGCGCTTTAGTACGTGCTGCACAGATCAAATGAGCCATTTTTTTATATTCATGAATTTCACCATACTCACGTAAAATAAATTCCAACTCTTCTTGGGAATAGTGATTAACTACTTCGTACGCACTAAGCTCTTGTTTTGGATTCATGCGCATATCCAAAACATTGGAGTCAAAAGCAAAACCACGCTCTTTTTTATCCAGTTGTAAAGAGGAAACACCAATATCAGCTAAAATTCCTCGAATGGAAAGATGCGCATACTGAGCGATGACAGAGGCAAAATTACCATGATGAAGGGTTACACGATCATTAAAGCGCTCAAGCCTCTTTTGACTAAAGGCCAACGCCTCTTCATCTTGATCACAGCCTATCAATTTGATGTTAGGATTTTGTTCTAACAATGCTTCGCTATGCCCACCATACCCTAATGTACAATCAATAACAACCCCATCATCAATGCAACGAAAAGCTTCTTTAACCTCTTCTAACAGTACGGGGATATGGGGTATATTCACTAGGGTTCCTTACTTAAAGTGGTTCTATTATAATCTATTGAGGCTTACAATCGCCTCATACGCTACATCCATCATCGTTTCAATCTCTTTACATGTAATCACATAAGGAGGCATAAAATAGACAACATTACCGAGTGGACGAAGAATCACACCTTTTTGAAACGCATACTTAAATATCTTTAAATTCACTCGAAAATCAATCGGATAGACATCAAGTTCTACTGCTGCAATCATACCTGTTTGTCGAACTTTCTGCACATTTGGAAGAGTTTTAAACTGCTCTAATTTAGAACCAATGAGGGCAATTTTTTCTTGATTTTTTTCCAAAATAGATTCATTTTCAAAGATGTCCAATGTTGCATTAGCTGCACTGCACGCCAAAGGATTCCCAGTATAACTGTGAGAATGCAAAAATGCTTTAAATTCAGAATAATCAGCATAAAAGGCATCATAGATTTTTTGCGTCGTTAGGACAACTGAAAGTGGGAGATAACCTCCCGTTAGTCCCTTGGAAAGCGTCATGAAATCAGGACTAACATCCGCATATTCACAGGCAAACATTTTACCGGTTCGTCCAAAGCCAACAGCGATTTCATCGGCAATTAAATGAACATCATAGTAATCACACAGTTTGCGTGCAAGTTTAATATAAAGAGGATGATACATATTCATTCCACCCGAACATTGAATCAAAGGCTCGATAATAAATGCTGAAATTTGATCTGCTTTTTCTTTAAAAATTTTTTCCAATCCGCTAGCGGCTTTAATGGCACTCTCTTCGCTTTGATCTTTAGGGACAGGCGCTTGAATGGTTTGAAGGAGTATATCATCAAACACTTCTTTATAAAGCTTCACATCACCAACGGCTAAAGCACCAATGGTCTCGCCATGGTAACTGTTTTCTAAAGAGACAAACAGTGGTCTTTTTTGCCCTCTATTTTTATGATATTGAAAGCTCATTTTAAGTGCTACTTCGATTGCGCTAGAGCCATTATCGGCATAAAAACACTTCTCAAGCCCTTTGGGTGCTAATGCACAAAGTCTTTTGGAAAGTTTTATAATCGGTTCATGTGTAAATCCAGCAAAAATCACATGTTCTAAAGTATCTAATTGCTCTTTAATTTTTTGATTGATGTAAGGATTGCAATGTCCAAAAAGGTTGACCCACCAAGAACTAACACCATCAATATAACGGTTATCATCAAAATCATATAAATAAGCCCCTTGACCTCTTTTAATAGGAATTACAGGAAGTGTCTCATGGTCTTTCATCTGCGTGCAAGGATGCCATATATGCTTTAAATCATCTTCAATTAATTTTTTCGTGTTCATTGTTACATTTTGCCTTTTTTTGTTAGGAGTTTCACGTAATTTATGGTTATTTAATAACTATACAGATAGAATTATAGCAAAATACAAAGTTCTTAAAGGGCAAGAATGATTACGTGGATGCAACGTCATAAAAAATATTTGGTCATCACTATCTGGATTAGCACAATAGCATTCGTTGGTGCTGGTTTTGTAGGATGGGGTGCTTATGATATGAACAAAGATCGTGCAGCCTCTGTCGCAAAAGTTGGGCATCGAATCATCTCGGTTCAAGAGTTTCAAACAGCTTATGCCAACCATTTCAATTACTACAACAATCTCTTAGGTGGCAAGCTCACTCAAGAACAAGCCGAGCAAATGGGTCTTAACAAAATTGTTATGAATACCCTTATAAATCAGAATCTTCTATTAAACTATGCTGATGAAATAGGTCTTTTGGCAACAAAAGAAGACATTAAAGATCGAATTAAAAATACACCAAGTTTTCAAACAGATGGCGTTTTCAACAAAGAGCTCTACTATTCTATCTTAAAAGCAAACCGCATCAACCCAAATGATTATGAAAATGGCCTTGAAAAAGAGATTTTAAATGCAAAACTAGAAAACTTTTTCAAACTTACACCTTCACAAAAAGAGATCGATCTCTTTGCTTCCGCTTTTTTCATGGAAGATCATCTTGCAATCAGCGCTGTAACACTAGATGCCAATGAAGTAACTGCTAGTGAAGAAGCCATAAAAACATATTGGGACAAAAATAAATCTAAATACCTTACGAAAAAAAGTTATACACTTGAATTGCTCAACATTCCCGCTTCTCAAACAAAATTTGATGATAAAACATTAGAAGAATTTTACTTACAAGAGAAACATAACTACACACAACCTGATGGAAAGCTGATGAGTTTTGAAGAAGCAAAACTAAAAGTAATGATTGATCTGCGACTCAAAAATGACAAAAAAAGTGCCTTAGAAGCCTTCCTTGCTTTTAAAAAGGGCGAAGTGAATGCAAGTGAAACCAAAGTTATTTTTGATGATGACACAACGTTTCCTCTTGAAAAAATTCAAGTAGCTGCGAAAGATGAAGTACTCAAACCACTTATTGTCAAAGACAACTACGTTATAATAAAAATGAAAGAGATTAAATTCCCAGAGCCAATGTCTTATGAGTTAGCCAAGAAAGATGCTAGTCGTGATCTTTTAGAAGAACTCAAAAATGCCACCTTAGAGAAAAAAGCTCAAGCTAAACTTGAAAATTTCACAGCAAGTAGTGATCTTGGCTTTGTAAGCAGAGATTCTGTTAAGTCAATTGCAGGTTTGAGTGAAGCAAAAAGTGCTGAGTTTTTAAGTCACGTTTTTGATAACATGAACAAAAAAGGTTATAAGGTTATTGACGGTAAAGCCATAGTCTACGAGGTTTTGGAACAAAAGTTGCTTAATAAAGACAAAGCTAAGCAGTATGTTAGTTTGATTAGCGAAAATATTTTACAAGTTAAACAAGCTGAATTAAACCAAAATCTTATTAAAAAGCTCGCTGCTGCATACAAAGTCGAGCAATACTACAAAGGAAAATAGTTGAGCACTACGATTTTAGGTATCGACATTGGTTCAACCAAGATTTGCGCTATTATCGCTCAAAAAAACGATGATGGTGACATCAAAATCTTAGGCGCAGGTATTGCAAAGTCTCAAGGTCTTAAGAAAGGTATTATTACCAATATTGACCTTGCTTCAAAATCGATTCGCAATGCGCTTAATGATGCAAAAAGAGTCGCTGGAACACAGTACGAGAGAGTCATTGTTTCAATCTCTGGCGCATACACCAAAAGTGTTGATAGCAGTGGTATTGTTAATATTCCAAACCGTGACATCGGCATTAAAGAGATTAATCGCGCCATGCAAATGGCTGACCATAATGCCAATATTCCTAATGAATATGAAAAGCTTCATGTTCTTCCTTATAATTTTAAAGTAGATGATCAAGAGTTTATTGAAGATCCACTTGGTATGAATGGTGCTCGGTTAGAAGTACAAGTACACATTATTACGGCACAAAAATCATCCCTTAGCAATCTTAGAAAAGCTGTCAAGTCAGCCGGTGTAGAAATTGACAACATTGTTCTCAATTGTTATGCCTCAGCGATTGCTGTTTTAAATCATGATGAGCGAGAACTTGGCGTGGCTGTCATTGATATGGGTGGTGCGACGTGTAATGTGATGATCCATGCAGGCAACTCTATGCGTTTCAATGATTATTTGGGTGTGGGTTCACTCAATATCACCAATGACCTTTCAACAGCGCTTCATACACCATTGGGTGCAGCTGAAGAGATTAAAATCAATTATGGTTCACTCAAAAGTAATTCTAGCGAGCTTATTGAGCTCCCTGTTATTGGCGATGATGGATCAACCCATGAAGTATCACTGAATATTGTTTCTAACGTTATCTATGTTAGGGTTGAAGAAACACTGATGATTTTAGCAAAAACACTGGAAGATAGTAGCTTTAAAGAGCAAATCGGTGCAGGTGTCGTTTTAACAGGTGGAATGACAAAACTTGATGGCATTAGAGAATTAGCATCAGCAATTTTTGATAATGTGCCAATAAGAATTGCCAAACCAAGAGAAATGGATGGACTTTTTGAGACACTCAGAGATCCAAGCTATTCAACAGCTATTGGACTTGTTTTATATGGAGGCGGTCATTTCACCCCCTATGAAATTGATTCTAATAAAAAATTGCGTTACAAAGATGAAACCATTGAACCAACGCGCCACCATCAAGAGACTTTTGATGAAGGTGATGAAACAGAAGAAGGCGAGGTAGGGACAGCTCCTCAAGCAGATAATGCAAAAGAGAAACTCAAAGATCTTGCAAATATTCAAGAAGAAGAAAGCGAAGGGTTTGGCTCTAAGCTATGGAATAGATTAACACAATTATTTTAAAGAGGGGTATGAGGTATGAACGGATTTAGCATAGAAGAATCAAAATGTGTTTACGGCGCTAAAATCAAAGTTATTGGTGTTGGTGGCGGTGGTGGTAACATGATTAACCACATGGTAAGAGAAGGTATTAGTGGTATCGATCTTATTGCTGCAAACACTGACGCTCAAGCCCTTGAAAACTGTTTAGCAAAAACAAAAATTCAATTGGGCAAAAAAGGTCTGGGAGCTGGTATGCGACCAGAAATTGGCAAAGAATCAGCATTAGAAAGTTATGAAGAGATCAAAAGTTCTTTAGAAAAAGCAGATATTGTTTTTATTGCATCCGGTTTTGGTGGTGGAACTGGAACAGGTGCTGCCCCTATTGTTGCACAAGCGGCTAAAGAAGTCGGTGCACTTACCGTTGCTGTTGTCACTCGCCCTTTTATGTTTGAAGGAAAGAAAAGAGCTAAACTTGCAGAGATGGGGATTAATGAACTTCGTAAAGAGAGTGATTCTATCGTTATTATCCCTAATGATAAACTGCTTTCCATCGTTGATGCCAAATTTGGAATCAAAGATAGCTTTAGAATCGTTGATGATGTTTTAAGTCGTGCTGTTAGTGGTATGAGTTTAGTGGTTCTTTCTTCAGGTCAAAGTGATATTAACGTTGACTTTGCAGATGTCCAAACCGTTATGAGTCATCGTGGTATGGCACTCATGGGTATTGGTGAGAGCACAGGCGATGATGCAGCCATTGAAGCAATCAAGAGTGCTATTGAATCACCTCTTCTTGATAACATGTCAATTAACGGTGCACTTGGTGTCTTGGTTCACTTCCAAATTCCAGCTAGTTATCCTATTACAGAGATCAGCAATGCAATGAGTCTTATTCTTGACTGTGCTGATGAAGACGCTGATGTTATCTTTGGTACAACGACCAGTGAAGACATGGCAGACAACTCTGTTCGAGTTACCATTGTTGCGACAGGCTTTGAAAATAAAGTTGAAGCCTCAAAAGAACTCAAGATGCTTAATAACAATCAAGAATCAATCAAAAAAGAGCGTATTTTACGTATGAAAAAAGTAAGTGGTGGCTATGAGGGACAAGATGACTATCTTGATATCCCAACGTACATTAGACACCAAATGGATTAAGTAACCCTCTCACCCCTCTTCTATGCAAAAGGAGGAAGCTAAAAGCTTCTTCCTTTTATCGTTGACTTAAAAATCCTCGTCTTATAAATAAACCAAATTGGGCAACCATCAAGAATTTCATAACCCATTCACTCTGTTTATGCATCGTTGCAAAGGCTTCCGTTACTGTCTCAGCCGAACCTAGTTGTTGTGCATGGACAATAAATGGCGTATAGTAAAAGAGAAAGAGCCCTGTAGTTATCACACAAATAAGAGACAAAACAAATGAGAGAAAATCATAGTTTTTACCCATCATCCAAACTTGCACTTCATAGATAATGCTGTAAAGTGCTATAAAACCTATTAGAATATTCATCTTCAAAAAGAATTGTGTCATTAGAATACCACTTTGAAAATGAGTGAGAACACCATCTCCTAGATATTTTTGCGGAAAAAAGATCACTGGGGCTATAAATGCACCTGCTGCGATTTCAACACCAATGGCAATACCCAACATTACCAAATAAACGACCATTAAACTTTTCATTTCTACTCCTTAATCCAAAATCCACGGTCTAATCCCGCTAAATCTTTATAAAAGTCCACTGCTAAACCTCTCTTTTCTGTATACTGGCAAATAGCCTTGCGTTGATCATACCCCATTTCACAGACGAGCACTTTTGCTTTTCGTTCCTGAAAAAGGTCAATAATATGACACAGCATTTCATCACCTTTTACGCCACCATAAAGTGCCAAGGATGGTTCAAAAGAAAGTCCTATTCCTAAGGGCTCTTCATTGGCAATATAAGGAGGGTTTGAAACAATCATATCAATCTCACCGCTCACACCATCTATATAACTTCCCTCAAGAAACGTTATTTTGTCACTAACACCATGTTTCTTTGCATTCTG
The DNA here is from genome assembly GCF_002309535.1 of Sulfurospirillum diekertiae. GTDB lineage: Bacteria > Campylobacterota > Campylobacteria > Campylobacterales > Sulfurospirillaceae > Sulfurospirillum > Sulfurospirillum diekertiae. The sequence goes on from NZ_CP023275.1 coordinate 1,729,348, forward strand.
TTTGCTTACATGTAAAGCCTCATTTGAAATATCTATCGCTGTCAATCTTGCATGAGGGAGTAAAAGTGAGAGCATAATTGAGATAATTCCACTACCACAGCCAATTTCAACGATATGAGCATCAGAAGAAAGCTCTTTAGCTAATGCCACGGCTTTATCGACCAATATCTCGGTTTCAGGTCTTGGAATAAGAACGCGCATGTCGACATCAAAAACTCTATCATAAAAACTGGCACGTCCTAAAATATACTCTAAAGGCTCATGGTTTTTGCGACGTTGTAACAATTCTTTTAAATGTTTATTTTCACCTATTTCATCCTCGCTATGACTTATAAGCCAACTCATCTCATAGCCTAATACTTCACTTAAAAGGATCATCGCTTCTTTTTGAGGAATATCTGTCACCTCACGCAATTGCTCAGCACTTTGTACTAAGAGTTCTTTAATGCGCAAGTGCTTCACCTTCTTCAAAATGCATGCCTAATTTTTTTAGTCTTTCAGTTAATGGTGGATGGGTGAAATAAAGTGCAATCGTTAAAGGATGCGAAAAAGGGAAACTTTTATTTTCATCAGCAAGTTTAACCAAAGCAGATGCAAGTGCTTCTTTGCTTTCGCAAACACTACCATATTCATCGGCTCGGTATTCATTGTAACGACTCAAAAGTCCAAAAAGAGGCATTAAGATAAACGAGACAACGGGAGATAATAAGAGAAAAAGCACCATAATACTGGCAGCAGATTTGTTTACATGTAAAGAATCAAAAAGCTCTACAGGGAGATTTCCAAAGAGAGCAAACATCACAAAAAGCATTAAAGCACTTGATGCAATATTTTTAAGAATATCTTTGTGGGTAAAATGCCCCAGTTCATGCCCAAGTACAGCCAACAACTCATGTTTTTCCAATTTGGCGATTAAGGTATCGAAAAGTACAACGCGTTTAGAACTACCCAGTCCACCAAAATAAGCATTAAGTCTATTGTCACGTTTACTCGCATCCAAACTAAAAACACCGCTACTCTTCAACCCTGCTTTATTCAAAAGTGCTTCAATAGAACTTTTAAGGTTTTCATCTTCAAGAGGAGTGAGCTTATTGAATAATGGAACGATAATAATCGGATAGATCATATTGATAAATAAAATAACCACAAAAGAGAATAAAAACCCATAAAACCACCAATAGTTATATGCCATAATAATCACACTCATAGCCCAAAAAAATGCCCCCCAAACAAAATAAACATTAAGATTGATTTGATCTGATCTAAAACAAATGTTTTAACATTAATCGTAGAAAAACCAAATTTTTTATCAAGTCCAAATGTTTGGTACAAATCAAAAGGGAGGAGCAAAACATAATTGATAGCAATAAAACTCATCACAAAAAGGACAGAGCGCACTGCTTCATTTCCAATATGGACTGTTGCCTCAAGCGCAGTAAGTCCAAAAGCAATCCAACCAAAAAAGAGAATAAAATCAAAAAAGGAGGAGACTAAAGAGAGCTTTTGTGATGCTATCTTGTACGCTGCTGCTTTGGCATAATTCGATGGAGAGAGGATAATTGCTTTCAAAATGCGTGCTTGAGTAACAAAACCTATTTCCATAAAGGCAGCATACATTTTAATTAAGAGATAAAGTATGTAAATGAGTATAATAAATTCTAACATAAAGCCTTGTTCCTTTGTCTAATTGAAAAACGTTATCATACCAGTTTTTCATCAATATTATCTAAACCGATATAACACATTTACAACGCATGCATGCTATTATTTTCACGGAAATTAGTTTTCCTTCTCATTTCTATACCCATAAAATTGATTTAAATATTTTATTAGGAAAATGAGTTTACAATCAAGATATAGAACAAAAAGGGGTTAAAATGACAATTTCTAAACAACTGATGATTCTGCTATCCATCGCAATCATAGGGACTTGTGCCATCTTTGGTATTAGTATGAAAGAACTAGATAAAGTCTATGAAGAAACAAATTATAGCAATGTTAATTCGCTTCCAAGTATTCTTATACTGAATGATATCACAGTTGATGCGCTCAGACTTCGATTGGTTTTATGGGAGCATATTTCGCAAGAAGATAAAGGATCAAACGATAAAAGTGCAACGGGAATTAAAACCAGTTTGGCGAATATTAGTAAACTACTTAAAAACTATGAGTCATTTGTAAGTGATGATAAAGATAGAGACATGCTTAGCAAAGATATTACAAGTTTTGAACAGTATGCTACTATTGCGCAAGACGTTATCAAATTATCAGAAACAGGGCATAAACTTGAAGCAGGAAATTTCCTCAACAAAAGTAGACCTACATTAAAAAATTTCACAGCTGCTTTAGATGCACATATGAAATATAATTCAGATATTGCAAAAGACTCTGCAACCACTGCTGCTCATGAAAAACAAAGTGCTAACACTATCATGATTATTCTCTCTCTTATCATTATTGGCTCAACAATTTTCATCAGTATTCTTATCCGTAATAACATCATGCAAGGTGTTCATCTTGTACGTGATAGTATTGCTAATTTTGTTCGCACTAAAGAGCTTAATTTCCGTATTAAATACGAGAAATCAAATGAGATCAAAGAGATGGTTGATAGCTTCAATGCATTGGTTGAAACTCTTGAAAGCACTATTGTTGATGCCAAAGCCTCTTCCAGTGAAAATGCTTCTGTATCGCATGAACTGAGTACCACCAGTATGCAAATTGGGCGTAATGCTGAACAAAGTTCTACGATTGTAGAGAATACAATCCAAGAGATTCAAACCATTAAGACCTTTGTTCAAGAAACCGCTACGCTTTCTGAAACGATGAAACAAAATATTGCAACAGCAGGTCATCGACTGGACAATGCTAAAAATGAAGTTATTACGCTTCGCAATGAAGTCGAATCTGCAAGTGAAGCTGAAACTGCCCTTGCTCAAAAATTAGAGCAAATGAGCCATGATGCAGAGCAAGTGAAGCAAATCTTAACGGTCATTTCGGATATTGCCGATCAAACCAATTTGCTTGCACTCAATGCCGCTATTGAAGCTGCTAGGGCGGGAGAACATGGTCGTGGATTTGCGGTTGTTGCCGATGAAGTACGAAAGCTCGCTGAAAGAACTCAAAGTTCACTGACTGAGATTAACGCAACGATTAATGTCATTGTTCAATCCATTGTCGACTCATCTGAACAGATGGGAAGAAATGCTAAAAACATTCAAAGACTATCGACGGTTTCCAGTGGTGTTGAAACGACAATTTTGGGAACAACACAAGTGATGAAAGAGAGCGTTGATTCCGTAACAACCAGTGCCCAAAACTCACAAAAGATTTCACAGGACACCGATAAAATCGTCAGTATGGTGAGCAACATCAATACGTTGACAAGTCAAAATGCAAGAAGCGTAGAAGAAATCGCTGCAGCAGCGGACCATCTCTCACGTTTAGCTGAAAATCTCAACAACAAACTCAATCAGTTCAGATCATAACCAACTTTTAGGGTAAAGTCCAAAGCTTTATCCTCTTCTTCCTTCTCATGTTAATGGTATAATACGCGCAAAAACAACGGAGTACATTTGGCACTTTTAGATTTAATCGGCATTAGCAAAGCATATGAAACTCAAAAAATTTTAACAGACGTTGACTTTTCCTTACATGAAGGTGAGCGTGTTGCAATCATTGGTAAAAATGGCGGTGGAAAATCTACACTGATGAAAATCGTTTTTGGCACATTGGAAACCGATGATGGAAGACGTATTCTTCAAAAAAATATTAAAGTTGGTATGTTAGATCAAACCCCTCGCTTTAAAGAAGGAATGAATGTTAAAGAAGCGATTGAAGAAGAACTCAAAGAGCTCAAAATGGCAAGGGTTCGTTATGAAGAGGTCATTAAGATACTTGAATCTGACTACCATAATGAAGCGCTACTTGCAGAGCAGAGCCAACTCGTCACTTTTTTGGATTTGCATGATGCATGGAGTTTAGATGAAAAGATTGAGCAAGTTTTACAAGAATTTGATCTCAAACAGTTTGAACAAAGTGATGTCAATCTCTTAAGTGGCGGCGAGCAACGACGTGTGACACTCGCTGGTCTCATCCTTCAAAAACCTGACATTTTACTACTGGATGAGCCAACGAACCATTTAGATGTTTATATGGTCGAGTTTTTAGAGCAGATGCTTTTAAAATCAAAATTTACCCTTCTCTTTATCTCCCATGATCGTTATTTTATCGACCATTTAGCAACACGAACGATTGAAATTGATGATGGAAAAGTGAGGAGTTTTGAAGGTGGTTATGAAAACTATCTTACATGTAAAGAGTTATTGATCTTATCTTTACAAAAACAGCATGAAAATCTCCTCAAATACCTCAAAGGGGAAGAAGAGTGGTTAAAACGTGGTGTCAAAGCGAGGCTCAAACGTAATGAAGGGCGAAAACAGAGAGTTTTTGAACTACGTGAGTCTGCCAAAAAAAATCCTTCTTTGGTCCGAAAACTTAAACTGGAATTAGAGAGAGAAAAGCACAATTTCAATGGTGAGAAGATTATCAATAAGCAAAAAATGCTTTTTGAGATGTATAACATCCATAAAAAATTGGGCGATAAGCTTCTCATTAAAGATTTTAGTACCCGTATTTTACAAAAAGATCGTATTGCCATTGTTGGTAAAAATGGAGCAGGAAAATCAACACTTTTAAAAATTCTACTCGGTGATCTCAACGTTGATAGTGGAAATTTTGATAAAGGTGAATTTAAAGTAGGTTATTTTGATCAACAACGAGCTATGCTCGATGATACTAAAAACCTCATAGAAACTTTTTGTCCTAATGGAGGCGATAGGGTTGATGTCAAAGGAAAAAATCTTCACGTCTTTGGCTATCTAAAAGACTTTCTCTTTCCAAAAGAAGATCTAAACAAAAAGATCGGCATCCTCAGTGGCGGTGAAAAAAATCGTGTTGCCCTCGCCCTGCTCTTTTCTCAAGAAGTAGATTGCCTTATTCTCGATGAACCAACCAATGATCTGGATATTCCAACCATCAATATTTTAGAAGAGTACATCCAAAGTTTTGCTGGCGCAGTCATTTTTGTCAGCCATGATCGTTACTTTGTGGATAAAATTGCAGCTAAGCTCTATGTCTTTAAGGGCGAAGGCATCATTGAGGAGAGTTATCAAAGCTACAGTGAATATTTAGAGATTGAAAAAGAGATTAAAGAGCTTGACGCAATGGAATCAGCTCAAGAAGCACCCTGGATTGAAAAAGAAGAACCAAAAGTGCAAAAAGCAAAAGAGAGTGTGCCTACAAAACTGAGCTACAAAGAGCAGCGTGCACTTGAAACACTACCGTTACAAATTCAAGCACTTGAAGACGAAATTGCCGCCACAAAAAAATGTCTTGAAAATCCTGAATGCTATCAGCAAATAGGACTAAGTACACTGAGTCAAAGATTAGAAGAGAAAGAGGCACTCTTAGAGCCGATGATTGAAGAGCTATTGGAGATAGAAGAAAAAGCAGAGATGTTGCAAAGAGGTTAAACCTCTTTGCCTTTAAGCTTTAAACGTTGAAAGTGTAGAATCTAGATTTTGAGAAGAGTCAAGCATTCGCTGAGAAATATGTGAAAGTTCTTCTGCAATTTTTTCATTGTTGTTGGATAAACTTAGCGTGCGCTTCATCTGCTCCATCATTTGATTTGTTAAGTGTGAAATCTCAACGACTTTTTTAGAAGCTTTTTTCGAAACCTCAATAGATTCTAATGTACGATTTTTTGTCTCTTCAGTTGCATTTTGAACATCAAATGCACTTTGTGAAATGCGATTAATATTTTCAGCATTCACTTCCATATTACTGCTAAGTTGTGTGACCCCTTGAACAATGACACTAATTGTAGCATCAATCTCTGCGAGCGATTTTTGTGTACGTTCTGCAAGCTTTCGTACTTCATCAGCAACAACCGCAAATCCACGACCATGTTCTCCTGCACGAGCCGCTTCAATGGCAGCATTGAGCGCAAGTAAATTGGTCTGATCCGCAATATCTTTGATCATCGCCAAAACACCTTTAATTTGATCGGTTTGCGAAACTACATTTTGAATTTGGTGTGCCATCTCTTGCTCGGAATCACTTGCTCCGTTGATATTTTGAACAACATCATTCAAAGCAATGCTCATCTTTTCAAGGACATTAAAGGACGAAGTGTTATCTTCCACGGTATGAATTGCAAGCTCTTCTGAGAGATCAAGATCCGTTTCAATATCTTTCATGAGATCAAACGACATCTTAATTTGATGCGCTTGGTCTACGACACCTTTGGAAAATTCAACGGCATTGGTATTGAGTGTTTCTCCTGTATGTTCAACATTTTGAGAAATTTTTTGAGATGAAAGAATAATAGATTGAATTTTTTCGATGAAAATATTAATATATTGAGCAATATCACCCATCTCATCTTGACTATTAATCTGTACCCGAGCTGTTAAATCACCGTTTCCGCTTGATAAATCTTTAATTCTTTCCAATAAAATTCCCAATGGATTTCCCACAACACGTTTTAACACCAACATAATGAGCACGGAAGTAATGAGCAATGAAAGGACAAAAATACTAATGAGTTTCCAACTGATCGCACCAATATATTCATCAATTTCTGCAAATGAAAACGTCATATCCATCACACCAAGCACATCGCCTTTTTGAGAGGTAGCATGACACGCTAAACAATCTTGTTCAGCAATTAGAGGTTTTAAAAGTCTTAAACGATGCCCTTTTGCATCATCAAGAGTCACGCTATGCTGTACAGGATTTTTAAAGATACCAATGACAGCTTCATCCGTAGAAGGTTTTGCATTAATACCAAAAGTATCGATCACCACTTGTGATTGGTGGATTTTAAGCTCTTGTATCCCTTTCATTTCCCCAGCATCTTTCAATGACTTTTCAATCAAAGCACGATCCCCTAAATTCATTGCCGCACGTACGGTTTGGAAAACAGACTGACTAAACAAATTAAGATTATTTTCACTTTGGATCTGAGATGATTTTTTAAACTCATTGACAATAAAAAATTGCAAAATAATAAAACTTGTCAAAAGCAAAGGAATGAGAGTTAACCCTATTTTTAAACCTATACCTTTTTTCATCCTTGCACCCTTCCAACATTCATGATTTCAATCAAATTCATATCATCTAACATCTCATACAGCTCTTCACTACCTACTTTTACATGTAAATTCATTTTGTCCATTTTAATGGACTTGATTAAAAAACCTATTACCGATGAAGTAATGATAAAAGAGTCTTGAATCATGAGGTTAATGCTAATATGGGGATGCTGCTCATGCGCTTGGCGAATTGCATCTTTGATCGCTTGTGCATTTCCAATTGTCTTAATCGTGCCTGTGATAAGAATATTCACATGCTCACTGTGCACTTTGGTCACTAAATCCATTGCGTCTCCAAATACAAAAAATTAACTTTTATTATAGTATATATTTGTCTATTTGAGGAATTAATGTATTATTAAAATGACACAATTTAGCCACACAGTTCCTTTTTGACACGTTCACTCGCCATTGTAATATTCCAAGCAGGTTCCCATACGATTTCAATCATACAATCTTGTACCCCATCGACTTTTAAGACCGCATCTTTTGTCCATTGTTGAATCAGTTCATGCAAAGGGCATCCTTTCGTAGAGAGCGTCATGGTAATGTTCACTTTAGCATCTTTAATTTTGACACCATAAATAAGTCCTAACGAAACGATATCAAAGCCAACTTCTGGGTCAATTACGGTTGAAATAGCATTGTAAATATCTTCTTCTGTAATAATCAATCATTCTCCTTAATTTTATAATTAAACACATACACTGTATTAAAAGCTACCAATATCAAAGATATAAGGAGCAACACACTCCCTATGAAAAAAAGTTTTTCAAACTGCATTAAAACACCACTACTAAGAACAACAACGGAAACAAACAGTATCCATGTTTGTGTATCGGCTACTTTCGTGTGAATCATCTGGTGTAAAAGTGGTACTTTTTGTTTGCCCACCAATGGTGCAAATCTCTCATACCAGACCAAAAAAGGCAAAATTTTATAGATATGCCCAACAATAAATGAGAGCAAAAAACCAAAAAAGAAAAGTACCCCAGCTAATATACCTATTGTACTATTCGCTAAAATCATATAGAACATAGAACTTATCACTGCTGCAAATAAACAGACCAGTCCAAAAACAACATTTTTAACCCAATAATCATTTTGCTTGCGTGCTCTTTGATGAAAAATAATTCCTATTTGCACCATGAAACACAAAATTCCCAATACTATCAACACCATAGCAATCGCTTGAATAAAAAAAGGAAGTTTAACAATCAAGGCAATCATACATAGCGCTATTCCAAAACTGTGTAAATACAATGTTGCATTGATCCACTTCTCTTCATAATCATGAGAAAGGGAAAACATCGGTATCAATACCATTGAAACACCCATAACAATCATCATCACAAAGCCGCCAAGAGTACCCAACATATGTGCTTTTACCCATGCGTCAATATCAATTGCTAAAAGACCATGTCCTAAGCTAAGGCCTATCAATAAACCTAAGGTTATGGAAATAAACAAAAATATCGTACCTATAAGCAAAAACTTACTTACGAGTGTGATCTTTTTTAAACGATTAAATGTTAAAAAAACATTGAAGCAAAAAATGAGCATTGAAAGATACGTAATAACCGCACCATAGGGAATCAATAAATGAAGTTCACCAAAGGTAAACCCACTCACCATCAAGGAAAAACCAACAACGTACATATAAAATTGTACATAGGCAAAATCTTTAGAAAAGATAGGTACTTCAAGGACAACAGGGAGAAGCTGATACATGGCTCCGAAAATAACCATCATCACAAAACCCAACAAATATAAATGTGAAAAAGCGGCTAATGAGGAAGAGATAATATAACCAGAGATGTCAACACTCATAAACAGTAGTGCAATACCACTTAAAAACAAAAATATAATTCCTGCAATAAAGAAATGTGCAACCAATACAAAAGGTGGTGCCATCTCTGTGGCTAAAGAGACTTTCATATTAACCGTTGCACTGTTTTTGGCTTAAATCAACTTTATCACTTATTCCCTCTTTATAGGAAAAAACAAGTTGAAGTTTTCCACCATCAATTTCAGTGACATCAATGTCATAAAAAGGTTGTACTTTAGCCAGTAAACCAACAGGTGAACGATGGTTAATCATCACTATTTTTTTATGCGCGTTATCTAACAATTCAAGCGCAATCATCGCATTGACCATTGGTTCTGGTGGTGTGCATAAAGAGGTATCAAAGCTAATGTATTCTATTCCTTCTCGTACATAAGAGAAAAACGGAACCGTTGCATTATCTACATGTAAAAGTTTTGCTTCGTGGGGATAATTGTCTGGAGTCATCATAATTTCATCCTTCTTTTTGATGAAACTATAATGCAAAGTAAAGTTAATTTCCTTAATCTACATCAAGAAAAAGAGAGTTATTGTCTTAATTAGCAAGATCGATGTTAGGAGAGTCTTAAAAAAGACTCTCCTTAGTATATTTTAGTGTAAAAAGTGTCGCACACCTGTGAAATAAAGCGCCATACCATGCTCATTGGCAGCAGCGATCACGTCTTCATCACGAATACTACCTCCTGGCTCAATGATCGCTTTAACACCAGCCTCTGCTGCGGCATCAATGCTATCACGGAATGGGAAGAATGCTTCGCTAGCAAGTGCAGCACCGCTGACATCAATACCCATCTCTTCGGCTTTACGAAGCGCTGCTTTAGCGGCATCCACACGACTGGTCATTCCCATACCAATCGCTACCATAGCGCTGTCTTTCACATACACGACGCAATTCGATTTGGTCAAACTTGCCACTTTATAGGCAATTTCAAGATCGCTCATTTCTTGTTTGGATGCCGTGCGTGTGGTTAAATATTTTGCATTTTTGATCTCATCATCATTCACTGCATCGCTCTCTTGGAATACAAAACCGCCATCGACATGTTTAAAGTCATACGCATCTTCACTCAGCACTAAGTATTTGCTCTCTTGCGTAAAGATTTTGATACGTTTTTTAGCATCAAACACATGCAACGCATCCTCGTCGACATTTGCCGCGATGATGACTTCCACGAAAATCTCATTAATTTTTTCTGCCAACGCTTTGTTCAAGGTTCCATTGATCGCCACAACACCACCGTACGCAGAAACAGGATCGCATTTAAGCGCTTTGATGTAACTGTCTAACAGATCGCCACCAATGGCAAAGCCACACGGATTGGCATGTTTGATGATACAGACCGCTGGAGCGTCACCAAAAGAAGCGGCAATTTTCACAGCACCGTTAATGTCTGTCATATTGTTAAAACTCGCTTCGCCTTTGAGGGTTTTAAAGTTGTTGGTAAAGAAGTAATCAAACTCGTACAATGAGCCTTTTTGGTGTGGGTTCTCGCCATAACGGGTATCAAACGCTTTAGTGCCAACGATGAACTGTTTCTCACCAAAACCGTTGTTAAAACGCTTATTCATATAGTTCGCGATCATACTGTCATATGCTCCCGTATGCTCGAACGCTTTGATCATCAAATCTCGTCGAAATTCTAAGGTGTTTTTGCCAGATTTTAGCGCTTCAATCACGTTATCGTAGTCCAAAACATCGGTGACGATCATAACATCGTTAAAGTTCTTCGCTGCACTTCGAACCATCGCAGGGCCACCGATGTCGATGTTTTCAATGATTTCATCAAAATCATCGGTCTTGGCAATCGTCTCTTTAAACGGATAAAGATTCACACAGACAAGGTCAATTCCTTCAATGCCATGCTCTTTGGCTACTTTTACATGTAAAGGTAAATCTCTTCGATGAAGTATCCCTCCGTGGATAAGAGGATTGAGTGTTTTCACACGTCCATCAAACATCTCAGGAAACTTGGTTACTTCACTGATTTCTAGAGCTTTAATGCCCTCTTCTTTTAAAAGTTTATAAGTTCCACCCGTAGAAATAATCTCAAAACCCAACGCTACCAAATCCTTAGCAAACTCCGCAATCCCCGTTTTATCGCTGACACTAATTAACGCTCTCACACTCGTCCTTTTTATCGTATTAATAATTTATTGATGTTTTTATTTTACAATACGTTCCTTTTAGGACGTATTAAATACAATTGGCAAAATATTGGGAGTTTTAATGGATCAAATACAAAAGTCGTCAAACACACTTTTTACACTACTGTTTTTTGCATGGATCGTTTCGATGGTATCAATGCTCGGAAGTCTGTTTTTCAGTGAAATTATGATGTTTCCTCCTTGTGTCATGTGTTGGTATCAGCGCATTTGCATGTATCCATTGAGTGTTCTTTTTCTCGTCGCACTTTTTAGCAACGATCAAAATATTTTCAAATATGCCATGCCACTCGTGCTCCTAGGGCTTTTCTTTGCGATTTACCACAATTTGCTCTACTTTGGCATCGTCCCCGAAACGCTAGCTCCGTGTTCTCAAGGGGTTTCGTGTACGAGTGACTACATCAACTGGTTTGGATTTATCACCATTCAGCTTCTCTCATTAGTAGGATTTACTCTTATTTTTGTTCTTTTACTCTTTATCAAACCAAAGGCTTCATAACTATGAAAAAACAGTCCCTTATTATCGCTTCACTCTTCGTACTTGTGCTTTTATTTGTTGGAGGAAGTTATGTTTATAAGAACGCTAACCACAGTGTCTCAACAGAAAAAAGTGCGGCTCTTGTGCGTCCATACGCCTATGTTTTAGGCAATCCTAATGCTAAAACCACGATTGTCGAGTTTTTTGACCCAGCGTGCGGTACATGTAAAAGTTTCTATCCGTTTGTTAAAAGCATACTCAAACAAAATCCTGACACACTGAAACTGGTATTGCGCTATGCTCCTTTTCATACCGATTCCTATTATGTGGTTGCGATGATTGAAGCGGCACGTTTGCAAGGTAAATACCTTGAAGCACTGGAAGTCATTTACAAATACCAAGATAAATGGGCAAGTCACGGCACCCCAAACATTGGTCTTATTTGGGGATTTTTGCCCGAAGCTGGGATTGATATTGACAGATTAAAAGAGGATTTGAAAAAACCTGAGATCGATGCACTGATTAAACAAGATATTGCCGATACCAAAACGCTAGGTGTCAATGCCACACCAGAGTTTTTTGTCAATGGCAAACCACTCATTAAATTTGGAAAACAAGAGTTAGAAGATCTTATAAAATCAGAACTCTAAAACACACCCCTAATTTTGGGGTGAGATCTCATTGTAGCCGTGAAGCCTAATGTCACGTCGACGCTGCCCATCATGAAAACGTCTCTTTTCAACATCTGTTTCGGGAACTAAGGGAGGCACAGGCGTAGGTCTCCCCTTTTCATCGACTGCGACCATCGTGAAAAAGCAACTGTTCGTATGCGTTGCGATCCCTTTTTGAATATTCTCTGCGATGACTTTAATGCCTACTTCCATCGATGTTTTACCTGTAAAATTGACACTGGCTAAAAATGTGACGAGCATTCCCACAGGAATCGCTTGTTTAAAAATAACCTGATCAACCGACATCGTAACCACATACCCACCACAATAGCGTGATGCACAGGCATAAGCCACTTGATCAAGGAGCTTTAAAAGATCTCCTCCGTGTACATTGCCAGAGAAATTGGCCTTATCGGGTGTCATTAAAACGGACATACTGAGGGTGTGTTTTTCAAATGGGGTCGATAACATCTAACTTTTTTCCTTTTTAATCATCTCATACGCTTCATTAATCTCTTGAAGCTTCGTAGTCGCAGCATCGATAATGCTTTGATCTTTTCCTTGTCCCATTAAAATATCGGGGTGATGCTCTTTGACCAAAGCGCGATATTTTTTCTTGATACTCTCCATATCTTCGCTCGGTTCAGCTCCTAAAATTGCATATGCTTTTTTTATTCCAAACTGTGTTTGCGCTGTTTTATTCGCATAAAATTGTTCAAAAGAGGCGATCAGTCTCTCAAAATCAGCATGTTTAATCTCTAACGCATTGGCAATGTCTTCGGTTATCATAAATTCCGCTTGAGAAAATTCATTGTCAATAAAGGCAAGATTGAGCAGATATTCCATCACTTTGAGACGTTTTGCGTAGTCATTTTGAGTCAGTTTAAGGTATTTTTGTGAGACAATCAGAGTGTTATCAAAACTTTGCATCTCTTTTTGATAGATCACTTTTAATGCTTCACGAACACTTTCACTGTTTTCAAATACACGAGCAATATCATTAAATGTCAAACTTAAAAGTTCAGCTTCAAGCTCATTGACTCTACCATCGGCTTTGGCGACTTTTGCCATCAATGCGACTAAAAGTCCCGCTTCATGCTCCGCTAAATCTCCTTTAAGCGTCTGCTTAACATTGACATTAATATGCTGGTATGCCTCAGTTTGATAGTTCTTTGTCAAGAGATAAAAAACAACAATAACAACTGCAATAATGACGTAGGTCATTTTTTCACCTTTACATGTAAAACTTGGTTTATAAAAATATGTTACAATCATTACACTAAAAAAAAGGACAATTTTGATGGGTAGTTTTGACGAGATTGTGGATAGAACAAAGACACCTTGTGAAAAATGGAACAGATATAAAGGAGCGGATGTCATCCCCGCATGGGTCGCTGATATGGACTTTAAGTCCCCTGCTTGCGTGGTTGATGCTCTTCAAACACGAGTGAATGAAGGTGTTTTTGGCTACACAGATATCGACGATGAAACCTATGATGCAATTATTGCATTTCTCAAACGCCACTACCACTGGGAAATCAAAAAAGAGTGGTTGCTCTTTACCCATGGTGTCGTTAGCAGCATGAATATCGCATGTCTTACCGTGGATGGAGCAAGCGTGATGACAACGACACCAATTTATCCGCACTTCATCAAAGCACCAAAGTATGCGAATAAAGATATTTTAGCGATTGCAATGAAAGAGGAAAACAACCGTTGGGTATTGGATTTCGAGGCAATGGAGAAAGCCATAAAGCCTACATGTAAACTCTTTATGCTCTGCAATCCTTACAATCCAGCAGGAACCGTTTTCACCAAAGCAGAGCTTGAAAAACTAGGAGCATTTTGCCTGAAGCACGACCTTACGATCTGCTCCGATGAAATTCATGCGGATTTATTATTGAATCCAACGGCAAAGCATATTCCACTCGCTTCACTCAGTGAGGAGCTTGCCCAAAGAAGTATTACACTCATGGCACCGAGTAAAACGTTCAATATCGCTGGACTTCAAGCCTCGTTTGCCGTTATTCCCAATGCAGAACTTCGTAAGAAGTTTCAAAAAAGCATGGGAAGCATGGTCGGAGGGATTAACCTTTTAGGAATCACTGCGCTCAAAGCAGCCTACTTAGAAGGCGATGCTTGGCTGAATGAACTTCGCCTCTATTTGGCTGAAAATCTAAAGATGCTGCAAGACTTTATACGTAAAAATCCAAAGCTCAAACTCCTAGATCAAGAAGCGACCTTTCTCGCATGGATCGACGCATCTGCTTTACATGTAAAGAGTCCATACCAGTTTTTTCTAGACTTTGGTGTAGGACTCAGTGACGGTGAACCGTTTGGAGATAAAAACTATGTGCGACTCAATTTTGGAACACAAAAAAGCGTTTTAAAAACAATACTCGAACGCATGCAAAAGGCAATGGATAGTCTGTAATCGCGTGTTTCTTAGGGCTTTAACTCGCCCTAAGTCCTAACGGTCATCTGTATTAGAACTTAGATTTATTGCAAAAAGTCTGGATTGATACAGATAAATGTATTGCTGGTAAACCAAAAATTTAGGAAAAAATCGTTACTATAATAAAAGAACTATGATGAGGATTTGAATGAGATCGTATTTATTGGCACTGTGTGCTTGTTTGTTTTTACTAAGCGGTTGTGCGCAAAAAGAGTTTACGCAAAACGCTCCCGAACTTCCACAGGTCAAAGATGATATGCCAAAACGTCAAGAAATCATCCAAAACGCACTCAAACATCAGAATAAAAAAGATGGTGCAGACTGTTCAGGTTTTGTAAATTTAGTGAATAAAGAGAGTATTCAGCCCTACTTTACCACAGCTGAACTCAATGATTATTTTGAGGATGCAAGGCGTTCGCTTGCCATTTACAATCTTTTAGAAGATCAACAACGGCTCTACCAAGAAAAACCTAAAGTTGGTGATTTGATCTTTTTTGCCAATACCGTTAAACAGTATTCTAGAGCAAAAAAGAGTATTGATAATATTACCCATATCGGCATCATCACCAAAGTTGATCCTGATGAAACCGTTTACTTTATTCACCACACCAAAGGAAAAAATTTGATTAGCCAAATGAACCTTAACTACCCTACCGTAACAACCTATAACACTAAAGTTGTCAACTCCTACATGGAAAAATGTCCCAAAGATGAAGGTCATAAATGTTTAGCGCCTGCTTATTTTAGTGCCTATGGAAGCATCAAATGAGACGCTGGCTTGCATTGAGTGCTACAACACTTTTATTGGTAGGTTGTGCACAACAGCAAACCGTTGAAACACCAACACTTCCTATTGCAAACAATACGCCTACTGAGCAAAAAATGTATCTTGGAGAAAAACCTTCCAATGAATATTTTCTTCAAAAAGAGCATGAAAGCTTTGACTTACGCACAGCACCCGATCTCTCACTTCGCGAATCTATTGTCCAAAATGCACTGATGTATTTAGGTAAACGTGACGGAGGCGATTGCTCAGGCTTTGTGAGTCTTATCAACTACAAAACAGGTGATCCATTTTTTCAAGATAAAGAGCTGAGTCAAAGCTTTGACAATGCTAGAAAATCACGCGCGATGTTCAACCTTATGTCTAAAAAAGGGAATGCCTTTGAGACAACATTGCCACATATGGGCGATCTTGTCTTTTTTGAAAATACAGAGCGAAAACCAGCAGTAAAAACAAAAGGTAAAGGCAAAAATAAAATAGCGGCGAAACAGCCTGCCGTTCAAGTCGCTGAAAACATTACTCATGTAGGTATTGTCACAAAAGTAGAAACAGATGGGACAGTTGAGTTTATTCACCATTCTAATGGCAAAAATATTTTGGATTATATGAATTTTAATTACCCAATGCTCACTAATAAAGATGGCAAAGTCATTAATACCTATATGAAACGATGCCCCTCTCAAAAAGGTGCAGCACAACCTCAGTGTATGAATATCGCCTTTTTCGTGGCGTATGGAACGTTTTAGATTTTACATGTAAAGAATTCAAAGGTAATGAGCTTGATTCGTTCATTGCCTTTGAATGGTGCAGGCGATTACCTTAACATAAACTGCGAAACAAGTCATTACTCTTTTGACTCATTAGATATCCCATACGCTTTTATAAAAACATCGATTGCTCTTTTGGTAATGTTTGTTATTTCTTCTTTTGAAAGTTTCGTTTTTACATGTAATAAATAAGGAAGTAATGTTTCAGACTCAAGCAAAGCCAAAAGATGTTTTGCTGCTACCAATGGATCCGCTGTTCTAAGCTTATGTAATCTCATCGCTTCTTCAAGAAAGATAGAGATAATGTTATGTGCTTTACATATGCCATTATTGTAAACGACTTTACCGAGTTCTCTTTGGGGATCCCCTGCAATCGCCAACATTCTTGTTGTAAAAATTTCATCTGAATAAATATAGGATAAAAAATTTTCACCAAATGCACACAGTGTTTCAATAATATTTTCTTGCTTAAAATTTAAAGACCCAAATGTCATTTCAATATCCGTTTCTACTCTTTTACGAATCGTTTCAAAGAACAACTCTTCTTTAGATTGAAAATAATTATACAGTGTTGACTTTGATCCTCCAAGCCGTGATGATATTTCTAATATAGACGTTTTTTCAAAGCCACGTTCTTTAAAAATTTGTATGGCGATTTCAATAATTTCTGCCCTTTTTGCTTCTGTTTTTAATTTCATTGATTAACCCTTAGTCTAAACTTATTGACATATTTTAACAAAATTTGGATATGATTTTATAAAGATACTTTAGTGTACAGTTATAATAAGAAAAAATATATCAAAGGAGGAGTAATGATTCACTGTAGGAAAGCCTTTTTGATTGGATTGTTAACCTTGTTAGGAATAACGGGATGCTCTCTTCCTCTAACAAATGAAGAGACGCCACAGATCGCACCTATCAACGCCTATCAAACAAAAGAGACATTCAAAACGACGATTGCCCAGTGGCCCAATGAACATTGGTGGGAAGCGTATCAAGATGCACAACTCACGCAATTAATCCAAGAAGGATTGAAAAATTCACCTGATATTAAGGCGGTATCAGCGAGAGTAACGCAAGCAAGTGCTGTTATGGGTATAGCACGTTCCTCTTTGCTTCCTCAAGTGGGGGTTAATGCTTCCGCTTCTCGTGAAAAAGAAAGTTACAACTATCTCACACCAGCATCCGTTGTACCACATAATTGGAACAGTTATGGACTTGTAAGCCTTAACATGAGTTGGGAACTTGATTTTTGGGGTAAAAATAGAGCAGCATTAGCAGCAGCAACTTCAGAATTTGAGGCAATGCTTGCCGATCAAGCGCAAGCCGAGCTTATTTTATCAAGCGCTATTGCAACATCGTATGCTACGCTAGCACAACTCTTTGCAATCAGAGACAACGCAAGCGCTTCCATGGATAATAAACAAAAAATTGTCGGATTAATGCAAAAAAGATTTGACCAAGGCCTTGAAAATAAAGCAGGAATCAGTGGTGTACAAGAACAATACGCACAAGCAGTAGGCACTCTACAAACCATAGATGAACAAATAGCACTGAGCAAAAATCAAATGGCTGCACTCTTAGGTGAGGGGCCTGATAAAGGACTTAGTATCCAAAGACCAACACTCAATGTTGATACAGCATATTCTCTTCCAAAAGAAATGGCACTCAATCTTCTGGGCAGACGCCCTGATATTGTCTCTGCACGTTTACAAGTTGAGTCAAGACAGTCTAAAATTTACCAAAAAAAAGCGGCGTTTTATCCTAATATCAACCTCTCCGCACTGATTGGTTTTCAATCTTTAGGATTAAACAACCTTACCAAAACAGGTTCTGATATTGGAGCCATTGGTCCGGCACTTTACTTACCTATTTTTAGTGCAGGTGCGTTAGAATCAGACTTAAAAAGCGCAAAAGCTGCTTATGAAGAAGCGGTTGCGAATTACGACAGCACCGTGGTACATGCACTTCAAGACGTTGCCGATGTGGGGGTAAGCCAAAAAAGCCTCTCAGAGCAAATTAAAACTGCCCAAGCAGGAGTGAATGCCGCAACTCAAAGCTATAATGTAAGCTATCAACGTCATCAGCAAGGTTTAGCAAGCTATATGGATCTATTATATGCGCATGACAATGTTTACATGTCGCAAAAAAACCTTATTACCCTTGAAACAAAATCCCTTATCTTAGATATCGCTATGAAACGCGCCCTAGGTGGCGGATATTTAATGGTACAACAACATCATAATTAAGCGAAGGAATACGCATGTCAGAAAATACCATCCATGAAACTCCAAACACTAAGCGTAAAAAACTACTCATTGGTTTTACTCTAATTGTCATAATAATAGGTGTACTCGTAAGCCTTTACTGGTTTATGTATGCGTCCCATTTTGTCAGCACAGACAATGCCTATACAGCTGTCGAAACAGCGCAAATTACGCCTGCTATCGACGGTACGATTCGTGAGATACTTGTGACCGATACACAAAGTGTTAAAGCAGGTGATATTTTGGTCAAAATCGACCCAATTGATACTAAAAGCCAACTGGATCAAGCAAAGGCAAACTTAGACAGTGCTATTCGTCGTGTTCAAGGCTATATCGCAAATGATGGTAATTTACAAGCTCAAATTACCGCTAAAGAAGCTGATGCAAAGCGTGTTTTAGCGCAGCTGCAAGCATCACAAGCCGATAAAGACAAAGCAGCAATAGATTTAAAACGCAGAGAAGCACTGATTGGCTCAGGTTCTGTTTCACAAGATGAGCTCACACTGATCCAAAATGCTTACACAACTGCAAAATCAAATTTTGAAGCATTACAAGCCACATCATTGGAAATAGGGGCCAATTTAAAAGCGGCGCAATACGCCAAAAAAATCAACGATGCACTCATTCAAGGGACAACAGAAGAGTCTCATCCTGAAGTCCTTGCTGCTCGTGCCAAATTGGATCAAGCTGAAATTGATTTTAATCGCACGATTATTAAATCACCTATTGATGGCATTGTTTCGAAACGTTATGTCCAATTAGGTCAGCGCGTTCAGCAAGGAATGAACCTTTTATCCGTCGTTCCCATAACCAAAATACACGTTGATGCTAATTTTAAAGAAGTTCAATTACCTAAAGTTAACGTTGGACAAAAAGCGATCGTGTATTCTGATCTTTACGGTAAACATGTGATTTATCATGGTATTGTAGAAGGATTTTCGGGTGGTACAGGCGCAGCATTTTCCGCCATTCCTGCTCAAAATGCAACGGGGAACTGGATTAAAGTTGTTCAGCGCATTCCTGTCAGAATTCAACTGGATGAAGATGAGTTAAAAGAACATCCATTAAGAGTCGGCCTTTCAATGAACGTTGAAATCGACACCACCACGAATTCTCGAAAAGAATAACCATGTCGCCCAATGATGCAACTATGACACCTCTAGGCAAAGGGGAATTTATACTTGTAACCTTTATGCTTTGTGCGGCCAATTTTATGGCTGTTTTAAACACAACGATTGCTAATGTGGCTGTACCTACCATCGCTGGCAATTTAGGTGTCACACTCAGTCAAGGAACGTGGGTGATTACCTCTTATGCCGTCGGTGAAGCGATTACAGTACCTTTGACAGGATGGCTTGCCGCGCGTTTTGGTTCTGTACGCGTTTTTGCGATTGCCATGGTTTGTTTTGGTTTGTTATCTGCTGCATGTGGGATGGCTCCTTCTTTGGGACTTCTTGTCACAGCTCGACTCTTGCAAGGTATTGCGGGAGGCCCTTTGATGCCATTGTCGCAAACGCTTCTTCTTCGCATTTTTCCAAAAGAAAAAGCAGGAGCAGCCATTGGAATGTGGTCCATGACAACACTGGTTGCACCGGTTGTTGGACCCATCGCTGGTGGTTATTTATGTGATGAATATACTTGGCACGATGTCTTTTTTCTCAATGCACCTATAGGGCTCGTTTGTGGTTTTTTTGCATGGAAACTGTTAAAACGTTATGCAGATGAATTGCGCAAAAATCCAATTGATGTCATTGGGCTTGCTTTGCTCATTATTTGGGTTATGGCGCTTCAAATTATGCTAGATGAAGGTAAAGATTTGGATTGGTTTGCTTCAAATGAAATCATTATGCTTTGCATCGTTGCAGTAGTGGCATTTTGTGCTTTTCTTATTTGGGAATGGTATGATGAACATCCTATCGTTGATTTAAAAGTTTTTAGGCATCGTGGTTTTTGGGTCAGCGTCTTGACCATCAGTTTAGCCTATGCCGCATTTTTTGGTATCAATGTTCTTACACCACTGTGGTTACAAAATTTTATGGCTTATACGGCTACAAATGCGGGACTTACGACATGTTGGATGGGATTATCCGCCCTTCTTATCTCACCATTCGTTTCCAAAAGTGCTGAAAAAATGGACTCTCGAAAAATTGTCTTTTTTGGCATTTTGCTCATGGGCTTCGTTGCATTTTGGAGAAGTATTGCAACAACTGATATGGACTATTGGAGCATTGCTCTGCCCATTTTAGTCATGGGATTTGGAATACCGTGCTTTTTTATTCCTGTGACAGGACTTGCACTTAAAAGTGTTGAACTCAAAGAAATTTACTCAGCAGCAGGGTTAATGAGTTTTTTACGAACACTCTCAGGAGCAGTTTCAACCTCGGTTGTCACAACGACATGGACCAATACCATCACGGTTAAACATGCCGAGCTTTCTGATGTCGTTCAAGACCAAGGATTACGAACTCTTTTAGGGCAACAAAATATATTTTCACAAGCGGCTACCAATGAATTTATCAATTCTTTGGTTACAAGCCAAGCCGTCATGTTAGCAACCAATGATCTTATGCTTTTTATTGGATTTACCTTCACCATAGCCGCATGCATCATTTGGTTGGCTCCTAAGCCTAAAAAACCTGTATCAGCTTAAACAACTGATACGGTCATAAAAGGATAGAAGAATGTATCAAAAAATATTGGTTCCAATAGATGGCTCTGAATTGTCAAAAAAAGCAGTAAAACAAGCTGTTGCATTTGCCAAAGAGTCAAGTGCAGAGCTCGTTTTTTTTCATGCCAAAGATATCAAACATTTTCTATACGATGGCATGGAGGCAATTTTTGATCCCAATGCACAAACTATCTATGAAGAAAATATCACTACAATTTGTCAAGCATTTTTAGATGAAGCTCTCAGTATTGCACAAGCCAACAAGGTTGTGTCCCAACAAATTCTTGTTGAGAATTCTACGCCCTATCAAGCAATTATTGATTATGCACACTCGCATACATGCGATTTAATTCTTATGGCATCACATGGTTTTGGTGCATTAGAAGGGATTTTTCTCGGAAGTCAAACCAACAAAGTGATTGTTCTTTCTAAAATCCCTGTTCTTATCATAAAATAAGTTTAATTTTTTTACGACTAGATGGTTAATGAGGTATAGAGCGATAACCTGTTAACAAACGTATGAAAAGAATGCTCAATTTGGCGCATTCTTCCATATTTAGCGTGATCTTCGCCTAAAAAAGATCATTGCAATACTCATAGAAATAATCCCTAAAAAAAGCATCGGCACAATCTGACTCCAAGCAATCTCCCACGAAATATCTTTTAGAAAAACACCTTTGATCAGAACAAGATAATATTTAAGCGGTGTAAGTGTCGTTAAAGGCTGTAACCATGAAGGCATATTTTCCACAGGTGTCGCAAAACCTGAGAGTAAAATCGACGGAAGCAAGAAAACAAAGGAGCCTAAGATAGCTTGTTGTTGGGTATTTGAAAGCGCTGAGATAAATAAACCAATACCTGAGATGGAAAACAAAAAGACGATCACGCCTGTATAAAGGATGGTTAAAGAGCCCATAAAGGGAACACCAAAAAGATAAAGAGCTGCAAGCAAAATTAAGAAAGACTCACTCATGCTAATCAACAAAGCGGGCACCAACTTTCCAATCAAAATCTCAAACGGGCGCAGAGGAGAGACCAGAATTTGATCAAACGTTCCCAGCTCTCGCTCTCTCGCAATCGAAAGTGCTGTTAACAGCATCGCTACCACCATCGTAATCGTGCCAAAAAGGTTGGGCACAATCCACCAAAAATTACTCAAATTGGGATTAAAAAAGAAGCGTGTTTGAATGCTAATAGCACTTGTTGAGGGTTGTTTACTCAGAAAAAAAGTTTGCACGATACTGCTTAAATACCCCTCCACAATTTGTGCCGTGTTGGAGCGTCTTCCATCCAGTAAGAGTTGCACATTGGCTTTAGCGCTTAAAACCTCTTTGCCAAAACCACTGGGGATGACAAGAACGGCTAAGACTTTTTGAGTATTGATAAGCCCTTCAATCTCACCTTGATGGTGAACACGAAGCAATTTTTGGACGTACGAAGAGCCTTTGAGATTCTGAATCAACTCTTGGCTTGTGTGTGATCCATCTTGATCAAAAACAGCTAAATCAATATGCTTCACTTCCAAAGTCGCAGCAAAGGAGAACATCATCACTTGAATAAGCGGAGGTACAATCACCACAAAAAGGCTTTTTTTGTCATTTTTGATCGCCAATGCTTCTTTGCGAATCAATGCCAATAATCGACCTATCATTCCAACCCCTTCTTTGTTTTTTTCACCACAAGAGTGAAAAAGAAAAGCCCTACAACAAACATACACACCATATCTTTGATAAAAATGGAAGGGATATTGCCCACTAGAAAAATTGTCTGTAAAGACTCTACAAAATACCGAGCAGGGATGATATACGTAAAATACTGTAATACTATAGGCATATTGTTGATCTCAAACAAAAAGCCTGAGAGTAAAAAGGCAGGTAAAAACCCTGCGATAATGGAAACTTGCGCAGCCACAAATTGATTTTTAGCGATGGTAGAGATGAGTAAACCAATGCTAAGGGAAGGGAACAGGTAAAAAGCACTGAGTAAAAGCAAAATGCCAAAATTGCCATTAAAAGGAATCTCATACCAAAAATAGGCCACCACAAAACACAAAAGCATCGAGCCTAATCCCAAAATAAAATATGGGATTAATTTTCCTAAAAGAATCTCTATCATCGATGTAGGTGTTGCCATGAGCGCTTCCATCGTACCTCGCTCCCATTCTCTAGCTATGACTAAAGCGGTGAGCAAAATTCCAATAAGCGTCATGACAACACTGATGGAGCCGGGAATCAGAAAGTACCGACTCGAAAGCGGCGGATTGAACCAATAACGAGGCACAATCGTGATACCACGTGAGGGCATAATTCCCTCTTCAATGGCCCACGTTTGGATGATTTTAGAGGCGTAATTTTGAGTCAATCCACCCGTATTGGGTTCGGTTGCATCGATGAGGATTTGAATGCTATAGTTGTTGTGTTTGCCAAAGGACTCAGGCACTTCTAAAACGCCTTTAAGTTCATTATCTTGAAGCGATTGCATCAACTCTTTTTTGCTGTAAGCAATGTGCGTCTTAAAAAAAGAAGAGCCAACAAACGAAGAAACCAAGTCATGCGCTTCTTTGGTGTTACTTTTATTGATAATTCCTAAAGGAATATTGCGCGCATCCAACGAGACGGCATAGCCCATTAAAAAGAGTAAGATCAACGGCAAAATGACCGCAATCAAAATGGCACTAGGATCACGGATGATTTGCAAGCTCTCTTTGATTAAAAGTGCCCAAAGTCGTTTGCGGTTCATCGTCTGACTTTCGCATCGTAATCATGAATTAACTGGATAAACGCCTCTTCCATCGTTGCGTTGGCAGAGATTTGGTGCTTGAGCTCATCGGGCGTTCCTGTGGCGATGGCTTTTCCATGATAAATCAGCATAATACGATCACAATACTCCGCTTCATCCATAAAGTGCGTTGTCACCATCACAGAAACCCCTTTTTTAACGATGCCATTAATATGCGTCCAAAACTCTTTTCGCGTAATAGGATCAACCCCGCTCGTAGGCTCATCTAAAAACAAAACAGAAGGTTCATGCATCAGCGCACATGCCAGTGCCAAACGCTGTTTAATACCTAAAGGCAACAGTTCTGCTTTTGTTGTTAAATGTGACTCAAAATCAAAAGTTTCAATAATATCCTGAATTTTTTGGGTATAGTGCTTCCCACTCAATCCATAGATACCTGCAAAAAATTCTAAATTGTTGATGATATTTAACGTACTGTAAAGTGAAAATTTTTGTGCCATATACCCAATGTATGAACGCACTTCTGCGCCTGCCGTGTAAAGGTTTTCACCCATAACCAACGCTGTTCCTTCTGTTGGAACCAGCAACCCACACAACATCTTAAACGTGGTTGATTTACCTGCACCATTAGGCCCTAAAAAACCAAAAATTTCTCCTCGTCCAATCTTGAAGTCAATATGATCTGTCGCTGTAAAATTTCCAAACGTTTTGGTCAATTTTTTCGCCTCAATCAAATAACCTTGATGCTCTTTTTTAGGTGCCATTTGATTTGCCAAAAGCGATTCTGGCTCGGTTTTGACGCCTAGTAAGCGCACAAAAGCATCTTCAAAGGTAGGGGCACATACTGCAAAACTTGCCCGAGTATCGTACCCACTTAGATGCACAATGGGAAAGGACGTTCCTGCTTTAAGATTGACACGAATAGTATTGCCTACCAAAACAGCATCCATGACGTCAGGGGCATGTAAGAGGTGTGTTAAAAGCCTTCGTTTATCGGTGCTGATAGTGCTTACAAGATAGACTTCTCCCTTAAGAGGCTCTTTCATTTTCTGGGGAAATCCTTGGTAAAGAGAGACACCAACATTCAGTAAAATAACCGAATCACACTTATCAGCCTCATCCAGATAAGACGTTCCCCACAAAACCGCGACATCTTCTTTTATAAGTGTTTGGATCATTTCCCATAGATTGATGCGCGAAATCGGATCGACCCCAACACCAGGTTCATCCAGAAGCAAAAGTTTTGGCTTTTTAATCAAAGCGCAGGCAAGGCCAAGTTTTTGTTTCATTCCCCCTGAGAGTGCACCTGCTTTTCGGGTACGAAACTCTAAAAGCGATGTAAATTCCAATAACTCTTGAATACGCTCTTTCGGCGCTTCCACATCTTGCAAAGCAGCATAAAGTCGTAAATTTTCATCCACGCTCAAATCTTCATAGAGTCCAAATTTTTGAGGCATATAGCCAATTTGTTGCAAAAGGGAACTTTGCGTACACGGCATCAAGGTTCCTAAAATTTCCAATTTTCCAGAAGTTGGGGCTAGCAATCCTGCTAACATGCGTATCAGCGTCGTTTTCCCTGCACCATCAGGACCTACAAGTCCTGTAATTTTTCCCGTTTCGATGGAAAAATTAAGCGCATGAAGTGCTGGTGTATCTTTATTGGGGAAGATTTTAGAGAGCTGTTCCGCCGTGACGATGGTCATTTTTGGGTATCTTCTTTACATTTGATGGTAATGGGCATCCCTTGTTTTAAATGCGAATCTGGATTTTTAATAATCACACGAAAACGGTACACAAGGTCAGGACGAAGTTCTGTCGTCTCAATGTTTTTAGGGGTAAATTCTGCCACGGGAGAGATAAAACCAATACTGCCTTCATAAGGCTCTTTACGTGAATCAATGTAAACTAACATAGACTCACCTTGCGTAATTTTGCCTAAAAGTGGCTCAGCAACATACGCTTTGACCCAATATTCATCTTCCAAAGCAATTTCCAAGATACTCTGAGCTGCACTCACGATGGATGAGGGCTCTTTATAACGCGCAAGGACCGTTCCTTGGGTCGGCGCATACAGTGTTGCATCCTCTATGTCATGCTCTACGCTTTTGGCTTGGGCAATCAAAGACAACACGGTTGCTTTTTGCATTTCAATATCTTCATCCCGATAACCTTTACGTTCTAACTCATAATAACTGAGCGCTTTATCGTAACTGGCATTGGCTTGATCGTATTGTGTTTTTGCAGAAATATAATCTTGCTCAGTTGTTGCATCGACCTTTAAAAGCTTTTCTTGCCTGATATAAACATCTTTTATTCCCACTAAGGCCGCTTTTGTCTCTTCAACACTTGCCTTTGCTTGAGCAATTTCTTCAACACGATAGCCTTTGGTAAGCTTGGCTAAGGTCGCTTTTGCAGCCATAATTTGTGCGTTGAGATTGTCTAATTGATAGTGTAACGCGGTAGTATCTAAGCGCACCAAAGGCTCACCTTTACTGAAAGACTCACCTTCATCTTTGGCAATGCTTTGAATCGTGCCTAAAAATCGAAAGGATAAATCTTGCGTACGGTTTTCAATGTTACCGTAAAAAACCAATGGCTTTTCCTGTCCTTTGACGTGACTGTAGTAATAATACCCTCCGCCGACACCTAAGATAACCAGTAGTAGAAGTAAGACTAATTTTTTCATGCTTGATCCCTTTTGGCAACTAATCCCCAAAGAATATATTCTGTATTCTCAAGAATGGTGCGAATAATAATGTCCATATTTTCCTCCTGAGTTTCCTCTAAAAAAGGCATACGTTGCGTGATGGTAATTTGTTGTACGCTAAAAATGACAATTTGACCCAACAGTGTGTGCGTTCTTGCCCTCACGTCAGGTGAATTCATCGCTTGTTGGCTAATGCGTGCAACCAAATCATCTATGATCGTAAGTATTGGCTCTAACCCTTGTTGATACAACAGTTCAAACCCTTTTGATGGCGTCATTTGCTCTCTGATGATAATGCGGTGTAAATAATTATTTTCTTTGAGCCTACCGATAATCAATCGTGCAATCATCTCTAAAAGATGTTTCAACCAATAAATATAAAATGCATCTGAGGCGACGGTATCTTTTTGCGCCACAGTAAAGGCATTCATAAACTCGGTAGCTTTTTGCGCCATCATCTGCGTAATAGTGTTCACCACCGCTAAATAAAGCTCTTCCTTACTTCCATAATAATAATTGATCGAGGAAATATTGACATTGGCTTCTTTGGCAAGTTCTCTCACGGAAACATCCTCCAAAGAGCGCTCCCCAAAAAGCCTGTACGCTGTCTGCAATATTTTTTCTTTCGGTAATTTTGATTGGGTGGAATCTTTTAACAAATCAGTACTCCTTCGCCACTTTATAATGGAAAGCTTAACACAAACACTTGTTTAAGTCAAACGTTTGTTTTAATTTTATACTTAGCCATTTGTATAGAGTGATTCATTTTACTTTCTTAGACTAAAAAGCTAGGGCTAAAGTATTTTTATATGTAAAACTTTAGTATTATAATGCTACTTTGATACAGTTTCGACCGCTATTTTTTGCCTCATACAACGCTAAATCAGCACGTGAAACCATCAATGTATCGGTATCGTTCTCTTTATACAGTGTAACGCCTATACTAATGGTGCGTTTGCCCACGTGCGCAAAGACATGCTCTTCTATTGTGAGACGAATTGTTTCGACCAATGTCAGTATGCCAGGAAGTGAACTCTCCAAACAGATTAAAGCGAACTCTTCGCCACCCCAACGCACCAGCACATCCGTTGAACGAATACAGCTTTGAATAACCGTCGATATTTCGACTAAAAACGTATCGCCGACATGATGCCCATGAGTGTCATTGACCGACTTAAAATAATCAATATCCATTATGACTAAACCAAACGTATGATGAAATCGTTCAGTGCGAGCTAACTCATGCGATAAAACTTCATCAAATTTTGCACGATTGTAAAGACCTGTGAGTTTGTCGGTAACAGCAAGCTTTGCCAGTATCTCTTTATTTTTAAATACTTTTTTGTTTGAGCGCTCTAGCAGGTAAGCGCCTAACCCCCAAATGAGGTTGCACAAAAAATCCAAAACAGATGCATTATAAATTCTTGAGATGAAAGATATAGACTGGAAAAAAGAGAGATAAAAATGATCATACTGACACTAATAATGGCAAGAAAAAGCCTTAATCCAGAAAGAATAAAAGCCCAAAAAATAATAAAATACGTTTCTGGCATATAAAAGGTTGGATCTCCAAGTTTTGAGAGAATCAGAAAATTTCCAAAATTTGCAATAATGGGAGCTACTATAGTAGAATAGGTCAAAAGGGAATGATGTTTTTCAAAAAAAGTCAGCCCAGCGACCACTAATAAGAGAGGGCAGAGAAAATACAAATGGATTGTATGAACAAAAAATAACGATTTAGAAGGGACAATAAAAGGATCAATTTGAGCAAATATACAATATAACGCAGCCGTTAAAAGGGAAATATAACGAACTTGCAAAACCTTTGAAGATTGTATCCATTGATTGTATTTTGCCGTATCAAACACGCTGTTATCCTCTATATATACCCAAAAATAGATAGATAAAATCTATCACTTAGGGATTAACATTAAGACATGAACCAAGAAAAATAAAATCTTTACATGTAAGAAATTTAGAGTAAGCTCTAAAGAGGAAAAGAGGTGCGTTCACACCTCTTAAAGTTTTTAGATATCTTGTTCAACCACTTCCACAAAACGGTTAAAATAACGCTCACAAATAGCTTCAACGCTTTTTGAAACATCATTACATGTAAAGCTATTTCCACCAACTTTTCCGATTTTGACAACGCTAATGCCAACAGCTTTTGCTTTTGCTTCAAAACCTGCTTCATCATTTACTTCTACAATTGCGCGTGAAAAACTCTCTGCAAAAATGTCTTTAGCATCCTTACATGTAAAGTTACATGTAACGCCTTTTTTGCTTTTCGCGACCATCTTCGCCAGTGCAATTGCTATACCGCCAACGTTCACATCTTTAGCCGCATTCAAGAAACCTTTTTTATTGGCTTCGATGACGAGTTCCCATAGTTTTAACTCTGTGTCGTAATTAAGTTCTGCCAAAGTGCCTTCGACTTTGCCAAAAAGCTCTTTCATATACAAGCTAGCACCAAAATCACTCTTCGTTTCGCCAATCAAATAAACACTTGCGCCCTCTTTTTGAAAACAAGAAGGAAGCGTTTTATTTGCATTATCATTGAGTCCCACCATAACAATGGCAGGCGTTGGGAAAACACCCACGCCATTGGTTTCGTTATAAAGAGAAACGTTACCGCTGACAACGGGTGTGTTCAACTTCGCACATGCCTCTTTGATGCCATAACACCCCTCAGCGAATTGCCACATGACTTCAGGGTTTTCAGGATTTCCATAGTTCAAACAATCGGTAATCGCGAGAGGTCGTGCACCACTCATCGCAACATTTCGTCCACTCTCAGCGACAGCCGCAGCAGCGCCCATTTTTGGGTCAATGTAGTTATAACGCGGGTTACAATCACTGCTCATGGAGAGTGCTTTTCCATTTTCTTTGATACGTATCACACTTGCATCCAAACTGCCGGGGGCTTTAATGGTATTGGTTTGAACGGTTGAATCGTATTGGTTAAAAATCCATGTTTTATCGCTGACTTCGACAGAATTTAAAAGGGTGTCGAACGCTTTTTGGTTGTCCACTTTGGCAAAATCATTGATCGTTGTATGTTTAATCAAAGCCAAATAGGCTGGCTCTTTGGTTGGTCGATCATAAATAGGCGCTTGCTCGCTCACCGGTTGTACGGGCATATCTGCCACTCGCTCGCCATGCCAGAAAAGTTCCATATTGCCCGTTGCGGTGACTTCACCGATGATTTCAGCGTTAAGGTCCCATTTTCTAAAGATATCAACGACTTTGTCCTCATACCCTTTTTTTGCACAGATAAGCATGCGTTCTTGGGACTCTGAGAGCATAAATTCAAAGGGTTGCATCCCCTCTTCACGCGCTGGGACTTTATCTAAGTGCATAATCATACCGCTACCACTGCGTCCTGCCATCTCAAAGGCGCTTGATGTAAGTCCTGCCGCACCCATATCTTGAATGCCCACGATGTAGTCTGTTTTAAAGAGTTCTAAACACGCTTCCAAAAGAAGTTTCTCGGCAAATGGATCGCCTACTTGAACGGTGGGACGAAGGCTTTTGTTGGCTTCAGTAAAGCTATCACTCGCCATAACAGCCCCACCCAGTCCATCACGTCCTGTTTTAGAACCCACATACACAACAGGATTGCCTAGTCCTTCAGCTTTTCCGTAAAAAATCTCATCACTTTTAGCAAGACCCAACGTAAAGGCATTGACCAAAATATTGCCATTGTAACTCTCATCAAAAAACGTCTCACCACCAATGGTCGGTACACCCATACAGTTACCGTAACCGCCGATGCCCGCAACAACACCACGGACAAGAAAACGTTGGTGACGTGAGATATCATCGTTATTTGTGACATTTCCAAAACGAAGGGAGTTCATGTTTGCAACAGGTCGCGCACCCATGGTAAAGACGTCTCTTAAAATTCCGCCAACACCCGTTGCTGCACCTTGGTACGGTTCAATAAAGCTTGGGTGATTGTGAGATTCCATCTTAAAGACCGCTGCCATACCATCGCCTACATCGATAACACCCGCATTTTCACCCGGTCCTTGAATAACCCATGGCGCTTTGGTTGGGAAGCCATTGAGGTATTTTTTACTGGATTTATACGAACAGTGCTCACTCCACATGGATGAGAAGATACCAATCTCTAAAAGATTTGGCTCACGTCCTAAAATGTTCAAAATATTTTCATATTCGTCTTTGGTTAACTTATGTTTTTTTAACACTGCGTCTAAATTTTCCATGGATTGTTGCCCTATGTGATGTAATTAAAATGGGCTTATTTTACACAAAGGGAGCTAAAAGTTAGTTTTGATCTAAAGAGGTTTCCCAAGCTTCCGCGCTCATGGGTTTTGCAAACAGAAAGCCTTGCATGCTGTCGCATCCATTTTCAATGAGAAAGGCTTTTTGCGCTTGTGTTTCAACGCCTTCTGCCAATACTTCAAGTTCAAGTGTTTTACCCAAAGCAATAATCGCTTTAGCAATAGCTTGATCATCCTTGGCTTCTGGTAAATCTTTGATAAAAGAACGATCAATTTTAAGCTTATGCAACGGTAGCTGTTTGAGGTAACTGAGAGACGAATACCCTGTACCAAAATCATCAATTGAAATTTTGTAGCCCAAATTTTCAAGTTTTTGTAACGTTATAGCAAATTGTTTAGGATTGCTCATAAAGCAACTCTCGGTTACTTCGAGCTCTATGGTTAAAGCACTCACGCCAACATTCTCACGTATTGCTTCAATTTTCTCAACAAAATCATCTTCTTCGATTTGTACACTGGAAATATTGATAGCAACAATGACATCCTCAAATAAATTTTGTTGAGACCATGTGTTCAACTGTTCTAACACTTTTTTAAAAATCAATAATCCAAGGGGAATGATCAATCTTGTCTCTTCTGCTCTTGCAATAAAACTATCTGGCATCATCATGCCATTAATAGGATGTTGCCACCGAACAAGTGCTTCAAGACCTGTAATTTTGTTTGTATAAAGATTGACTTCAGGTTGAAAACAAACAATCAATTCGTCATTATCAATCGCTTCTTTTAGGTCATTATCTAACTTGGAAACATTTAAAAGGTGTTCTGTCATAGAAGATGTATAAAAGGCATAACATTTTTTGCTACTCATTTTTTTAGCTTCGTACATCGCGGTATCTGCATTTTTCAAGAGGGACTCAAAACTCTTACCATCTTGTGGACAACACGCTACACCCATGCTTGTAGTCACCTTGAAATGTTCTATAGCAACGTCAAGGGGAACAGTCAAACTATTGGCTAATTTTTCACACAATGCTTCTACATGTAAATGGCCATTTGTCAAAATAACAAATTCATCGCCACCTACACGGGACATAAAATCAGTTTCAGATAAACACGATAAAAAGCGTTCAGCCACTAATTGAATAACTTTATCACCTAATGTGTGACCATACATATCATTGATCGTTTTAAAACGATCCAAATCTAGAAATATAAAAGATAATGCAGGCTCATTGACTAAACGTTTTTCAAGCTCTTGTTTCAAAAAAACACGATTTGGCAGTTTTGTCAAAGGATCATTTAGAGCTAAAAAAAGCACCTCTTGTTGTGCATTTTTACGATCACTAATGTCACGATGCGTTCCAGCGAGTCTTAATGCAGCACCCATTTTATCGCGTTCTACAACAGCACCTGAGCCTTCTATCCAAACCCAATGTCCATTTTGATGACGCATACGAAACTCTATAACATAAGGCTTATTATTTCGAATGGTATTTTCAATAGCATTATTTGCAATCATTTGATCATCAGGATGAATTCGATTTGACCAATCCGTATCTATGTCATCAATATCTTCTCGTTTTAAGCCTAAAAAAGAGAGCCATATATCATTGACAATATGGGTATGATGGACATAATCCCAATCCCAATACCCTAAATTGGCACCTTGAATAACATGCTCCAAACGTTGTTCATTTTCTTTAAGTTTTTTTTGCATGGATTCAATTTGAAGAATTTTTGTTTTAATCAAACTATAAAGCAGCACTGATGTGATGAAAACAAAAAAGAAACCTTTATAGGTTGAGAGTGTTGCAAAGAGCGTGGTATTAGTAACAAAATACTCTACTGCATGATCTGAAAAATAGATCCACAACACAGAAAAAAGAGCATAAATAATCACAATACGTAAAGGGTTCATGTTAAACAACATAGGTTTGCTCGCTCTTTCTGAAATTTCTCTTGATCTATTATACAATAGGATAATAGATATTTATGGTATTTTGATATAAATTCAGATAAAATCCAAGCTTCAAATTAACTGTGAGGCGGTACCTTTCATGTTCGGTATGGGTATAGGAGAAATCCTTGTTATTGTAATTATTGCGATTATATTTTTAGGTCCAGAAAAACTTCCAGAGGCAATGGTCAAAGGTGCAAAATTTTTTAAAACACTGAAAACCAGCATCAATGACGTCAAAAGTACCTTTGAACAAGAGATGAAAATTCAAGAGCTTAAAGAAGAAGCAATCACCTATAAGAAAAAACTAGATGAAGCAACGGCAAGTGCTCGTAAAGTGATCACATTTGATGAGCTTGAAGAGATTAAAAAAACGACACAAGGCGTCAATGACTCGTTAAAAGAGCTTGAAAATAGTGTCAAAGAGAGTGCTTCGCTTGAATCTTCTGCCACTCCCGTCACTCCACAGCAACCTGTGATTGTTGAAGAAACCCCTAAAGAGATCAAGAAAGAGGTAAATGCATAATGTTTGATGAGTTAAAACCCCATTTAGCTGAACTTCGTAAAAGACTTTCGATCTCCTTACTGGTTATTTTAGTAATGTTTATTGTCTGCTTTGCCTTTTGGCAACCCATCCTTGCATGGATGATCGCTCCTCTTAAAGCGGTTCTTCCTGAAGGAAGTAATGTCATTTTCACAGGCGTACAAGAACCTTTTTTCACCGCAATGAAAGTTGCTTTTTTTGCAGGATTTATTCTCTCATTGCCCGTTATCTTTTGGCAATTTTGGCTTTTTGTTGCCCCGGGTCTTTATGAGAATGAAAAAAAACTGGTTGTGCCTTTTGTAGCAGCTGCCACTTTGATGTTTACGATGGGTGCTTCGTTTTGTTATTACGTTGTTGTTCCACTCGCTTTTGGTTTTTTAATTGCTTTTGGTAGTGCTTTGTTTACTGCGCTTCCTAGCATCGGCGAATACGTTGGTTTTTTCACCAAATTCTTAGTGGGATTTGGACTCTCTTTTGAAATGCCTGTTGTCATCTTTTTCTTTGCAAAATTGGGGCTTGTCGATGATAAAGGGCTCAAAGAGTTCTTTCGCTATGCCATTATTATTATCTTTATCGTTGCAGGTATTTTAACTCCTCCTGATATTTTGTCACAATTTTTAATGGCAGCCCCTCTGCTTATTCTTTATGGTATCTCTATTTTGGTCGCTAAAGCGGTAAATCCGTACATTCCACCAGAAATTGATGAAACTGAAGATGATGAAGAAACAAAAAGCGAGGAATAGACCATAGACCCGCTTTTAAAATCGACTTACGACTACACACTTCCACCAGAGCTTATCGCCACACATCCGGTTGAACCCAGAGATGAGGCGAGGCTTTTGGTGTTTGATCGAAAAACTGGTCGCATCACGCACACACTTTTCAAGCATCTTTTTGACTTTTTACCCGCAGACATTGCTGTGCTTCTTAATGACACGAAGGTCATTAAGGCACGTATTTTTGGCAAAAAAGAGAGTGGCGGTGAAATCGAAGTGCTTCTCAATGCCCCACTACAAGAAAATTGCTACTCTGTTTACATCAGAGGTCGTGTTAAAGCAGGAACCGAACTTTTTTTTGATGAACATATGCACGCAAAAATTATCGAACTCAAAGAGGATGGTACCCGTGTGGTTGCATTTTTTCAAGAAGGCAAAGCTTTACATACCAAAGCGCTCTTTGATGTACTCGAAAAAATTGGACATATTCCATTGCCTCCGTACATCAAACGAGAAGATACCAATGAAGACAGTGTGGATTACCAAACAGTTTTTGCTAAAGAGCAAGGTGCGGTTGCCGCACCAACCGCTTCATTGCACTTCACCGATGCAATGTTTAAAGCGTTAAAAAAGCGTTACGAAACCCATTTTTTAACCTTACATGTAGGAGCAGGAACCTTTAAACCCGTCGAAGCGGAACACATCAAAGATCATGTCATGCACTCTGAGATTTATGCCATTCCTTCGCTTACATGTAAACTCATTGAAAGTCCCAAAAACATCTTAGCCGTTGGGACAACGGTCACACGAACAGTAGAGTATTTTGCTAGAACCAAAGTGCCAGTGGGAAAATGCGACCTCTTTTTGCATCCTCAAAATCCCCCTATTCGCGTCAATCATCTTTTAACGAATTTTCATCTCCCCAAATCAACACTGATCATGTTGGTCGCTTCTTTTGTTGGCATTGAGAAAACACTGGAACTTTATGAAGAAGCTGTCAAAAAGAAGTATCGTTTCTTCTCTTACGGCGATGCGATGCTTATTCTCTGAACTTTAACTTTTTTACATGTAAGAAAAAATGCAAATGTATTTTTGAAGATTATGCTTTCATATCGAGGAGGCTTCCAAGCATCTCATTTTGAGTTTTAATCGTTTCAACATTCGCTTTAAAACTTTTATCAATAGCGATTTGATCGGTAAATTCTGTTGTTAAATCAGTGCCGTTGGTTGATTGACTGCTTTGTGCGACAATGGCATCATTTTGATTGGTAATCGTTGTTTGCGTTGCATTATAATTGTCTGTGTTTACATTCGCAACATTTTGTGCACTGTTGTTCATCCAGTTTGACATTGCTGTCATGGCAGTAGAATTAATTTGCATGCTGACTCCTTCCTCTCTTTATGCAACTATACTCTACTTCGCTTGAAGGGAAAATAAAGAAAATAATCGATCTATTTTAGAAGGGTTTTGAGTGTCTCATTCAGCTCTGCGATCAATTTTGCATTGGTCTCTTTTGAAAAGGCAAAATACAAATCGCTCTCTTTGAGAACATAAACAACTTCATATTCGGAGAGATCATTTCCCATTTCTTGGAGAAGTTGCCATACTGCCTCAACACCAAAAGCAATGGCATCGACACGGTTTTCCTTAAGCTTTTTTAACTGAGAAGTGAGATTGGCAAAACGATCCAATTCTTCAGCACGAAAACCAATATCAAATAAAGCTTTTTCAGTTGAAGTACCTGGGATGGTGGCAATTTTATAGCTATGTAAGGCATCAGGTGATGCGATAATCATATGTTTACTTTTTTTGGCAATAACTCCCAATGTCATTTTTCCAATAGGACCAACCCATTGAAACAAAGCTTCACGCTCATGGATACGAGCCATACTGTAGATCATCGTATTTTTTTTATTTAAAACTTCATGATAACCAATCGTCCAAGGTAAAAGGTAAATGTTGTTTTCAAAAATTGTATGGCCACTTTTTTGAAATAATTGTTCTAACAAAAGAGTTGCTTGACCCTTAACCTTTCCATTTTCTAAAAAATTATAAGGGGGATTTTGTTCTGTATAGACTTTAAAAACCTCGGCAGACAAAGAAAAACATAAAAGGAATAAGAGAAAAAAAGATTTCATTACTTATCTTTAGGTCGGTTGAGTGATTTCCAAGTATAAATAAACATATCAAAATTTTCAAGCAAAATATTGGCAATATCGGGATCAAACTGAGAACCTGACATCATCACAAAATAGTCTTTAACCGCCTTTTCTTCCCAAGGCTCTTTGTAGACACGTCTATCTAAAAGGGAATCAAAGACATCCGCCACTGCACAAATACGCCCAACTAAAGAGATATCTTCACCTTTTTTACCATAAGGGTACCCTTTTCCATCCCAACGCTCATGATGTTCAAGCGCAATGGTTGCCGCTAATTGCATGAGTGCAAATTCAGAGTCAACTAACATCGTATGCCCCAATAGAGAATGGCTTTGCATCATTTCCCACTCTGTAGTATCCAGTTTTGAAGGTTTATTGAGAATTTCATCACTGATGCCAACTTTACCTATATCATGCAACACAGATGCCATTTTAATCTTTTCACACTCTGCTTCATCATGACCTAAAAATTTACACAAAAGATAACAAAATTCTGCTACACGTCTCAAATGTTGACCGGTCTCTTTAGATTTAAGCTCCGCAATGGAAGCTGCAAGATATGTCATTTCATGATTAAGTTTACGTACTTCTTCCGTTTTATCATTGACTTCTTCTTGCAAATGAGATTGGAGTTGATACAATGCTATATGTGTTTTAACTCTTGCTTTTAAGACCTTTGCATGAAAAGGCTTTGAAATAAAATCAACAGCACCTAAATTAAACCCAATCTCTTCAAAATCGCTCCCATCATTCGCAGTGAGAAAAATGACAGGAATCGCATGTGTTTTTTCATTGAGCTTCAATCTACGGCATACTTCATACCCTGTCATCAAAGGCATATTAATATCCAATAAAATTAAATCAGGAAGGACAGTTTCAGCTAGTAAAATCCCTTTTTTACCCTCTTTTGCAGCATAGACTTCATATTCATTCAGTAAAGAACTCAGCATTTCAATATATTCAGGAGTATCTTCAATCACCAAAATTTTAGCCATACGTTATCTCCTCGTTTACACGTGCTAAATGTTCTAATGCTGCTTCAAAATCAAAAGATTTACACGCAAGAAGTAGCATTTTAAAAACTTCATGTTCGCGCAGTATCTCAACTGAAGACAATTGCTCTACTAGAAGATTTATTTTTGATACATTTGATATTTCAAGGGCGTCTTTAAGCTCTTTGAGTGATCCTTCTAAAGAATATTCTGAAGATTGTGCATGTAACATTTGATACATTGTAGGATCGATTCCATTATACTCATCTCGCAGTGTCGTTAACAAAGAGTGATGCTCATTTAAAACAGCTTCCAGTAGATTGTCTTGAATACTTGTGTTCTCTTTTAAAGATTTTTCAAAAAGACGCAATGTCTCTTCAAGAAGAGAAACGCCTATCGTACCACAAAGTCCTTTGACCGTGTGTACATAGTCAAGAAGAGTTGCTGACTCTTGTTTTTTGATGAATTCATGAAGCTTTTCGGGAAGGAGAAGATAGGTCTCATAGAAACTGCAAAAAAGCTTTTGCCATAGTGCTTCATTACCACCTAATTTTTTGATGGCCTCTTTTTTATTAAAATGTAATTTCACACGTTTTTGAGTATTGACTTGCTGTTTAGGCGCAATGGAAAGGCTTACATGTAAAACCTCTAAAAGTGTGCCATAAAAGTCTTCAACATCAAAAGGTTTACCAATGTGTGCATCCATACCCGATTGAATACACTTTTCAATATCTTGTACCATCACATTAGCCGTCATAGCCACAATAGGCGTTAAAATATTAAGTTCTTTTCGAATAATGCGTGTAGCTTCATACCCATCCATCAAAGGCATCTGAACATCCATCAAGATAAGATCAAATGGATGGATCTGTTCTTGAATTATTTCAACAGCTTCTAATCCATTACGTGCGATTTCAACTTTAGCATGGGTTTCTTTGAGCAAATAGGTTGCAACTTCAAGGTTAATATCATTATCTTCCACAACCAAAATACGTTTTTGAGAAAGATCAATCTTTGAAGGATCGAACAGGGATGTTTGAGAGCTTCCTGCCGATAAAGCAACAAGTTCATCGTAAAGCATTGAAGGATTAATCGGTTTTTTCAAACAAGATTTGATTCCAGCACCGTAAATACGGTTTTTAATCTCGGCATCATTATTGGTTGCAAGCATCAAAACAGGAGGCATATCCACTAAAGCGACCTGTTGAAGTAATTGCTCATAATAAGAGACTCCATTCATACCTTTTGATAGTTCATAATCAAGAATGATGAGCTGATGCGGTTTATCGATGGTTTTAATCTGCGAAACAACATCATCACTACTTTTTTGAACAGTGACAAAAAAGCCAAATGAACGAATAAAATCACACAGCATATCACTCTCTTTTTTCTGATCAATGATCAGTAAAATACGCAGTGGCTCATAGGCATTGGCTGCATTATTTTCATGCTGCAGATCAAGCCCTTTTGCAAGGGATAGATTAATGGTAAAACTAAAAAGACTCCCTCTTCCTTCCTCACTTTCCAGCGTGATATAGCCATGCATCATGGAAGCAAGTTGATTACAGATATAAAGTCCTAGACCTGTACCTCCATGTTTGCGCGTAACGGAAGCATCCAGTTGTCCAAAGGCTTTAAAAAGAAGTGATTGTTTCTCTTTTGCAATTCCAAGTCCACTGTCTTTGACATGAAAAGTCAAGGTTGAAGTCGTATCATCATTGACCTTTTCGTGTACGCTTAAAATGACAGCGCCCTCTTTCGTAAACTTAATAGCATTGCTTAAAAAATTATTGACAATTTGCATAATTTTGCATGGATCGCCTTTAAAAAAGCGATTGCTCTCTACAAAATCACATTGAAAACCAATTCCTTTCTCTTTAGCAAGAACGGAAAAAATTGAGCAGCTTTTTTTAAGCTCTTTATGCAAATCAAATGCAACCGATTCAACTTCCATCTTACCTGCTTCGATTTTAGAAAAATCCAAAACATCATTGATGATGCGAAGCAACACAGAAGAGGCCTCTTTAATCTTAGTGACATAGCTTAATTGTGTGCTATTCATAGCAGTTTTACGCATAAGATGTGACATCCCCATGATAGCATTCATAGGTGTTCGAATCTCATGGCTCATGTTGGCTAAGAATTCAGACTTGTACCGACTGGCATCTTCAAGTTCTTTGGTTCGTTGTTTGACCTTCTCATCGAGTATCTCATTTTCATGTTTTAAAGAGTCAAACAAGCTTTTAAGCTGAATTCTTGTTTTCTCAAGCGCAAAACCAAGCGTTCCTATTTCGTCATTTTCATCCCAGAGGAAAGGCTCATCAAGTTTTTGATGGGCTAAAAGAGTGGAGTGTTCAACTAAGCGTCTAATTGGTTTAATAATTTTATAGTAGTAAATCCAAGAGATTAACACGACTAAAAAGAAGATTTGTAAAAAGAGGATATAGCCAAAGAGTGACATATCGGACATAATAGAAGCAATGAGGTCTTCACGAATAAATCCCATTTCTAAACTGCCTACGACAATATTATCTTTTTCCAGTACTTTGCGTAGTAAAAATATATTGTCATTTCCACTCTTATTCTTATTTTCCCAACCTAAGAAAAGTTTGCCATCGCTATCATCAACATGAACAAATTGTAACTTTGGATCAAGAAGGAGTTGATCGAGCATCTTTTGTCCAAGTTCAGGATAAAAATTCCACAAAGACTCGACAAAAATAGCAGAAGAGAGATTAAATTTTTTAGTATTGAGTGTTGTAAACTCTTCTTGTTTGTTTTGGTAAGTGCTATTGGCATATGTCAGCATCAAAAGCGGTAGGGGCAATAGCAGTGAGATAACAATCATCACCGCCAATGCCTGTAATAAGGAGACACGATACAACATTGCTCTAATCATACGTCAAGACTCTTTTCATAAGACTTTTTTATCAAGCCAAAATAGCACTAAAGAACAGAAGAAAGCTCTGAGCAATAAACTATATTGGATAAACTATAGCATTTTAAAAGCTTGCGTGTCAATTTTCAGAGATGCATACGCTCTGCTTTTTTCACAATATGTACTTTAGTGTCAATATTTTCATGTAAATAGGCTTTAAAGAGCTCTTGTTTATCGGTTTCACCATGAATTAAATAGATAAGATTGAGCCCTGAGATTTGTTTGATCCAAGCCAATATATCCACACGGTCTGCGTGCGCTGAAAATCCATTAATCGTATAAACTTTTGCACGTACTTTGATATCTTCTCCATAAATGCGAACAAACTCTTCCCCATCAACGATGTTACGTCCCAATGTCCCATGAACTTGAAATCCGACAAAAACAATAGCATTTTTGGGATTCCAGATGCGTTGTTTAAGATGGTGAACAACCCTTCCACCATTGCACATGCCACTTCCTGCAATAATGATAGCGCGTTTTTCCACATCATTAATTTCCATCGAATCTTTTTTACGGAGCGTATATTGAAGCTCTGGAAAATCAAAAGGATCATCCCCTAAACTGACACGCAAGCCTAATGTTTTATTCAATTCAGCAGGGTATTTTTTATAGATTTTCGTTGCTTCAATGGCAAGAGGACTGTCTAAAAATACATGGCAGTTATGCAACGATCCCTCTTGGTGCATTTGATGCAATAACCATAAAATCTCTTGTGTTCGCTCCAATGCAAAAGAAGGGATGACAACGTTTCCACCGGCATCAATCGTCTGAATGATCGCCTCTTTAAACTCTTTAATACTCTCTTCTAGCACTTTATGCTCTCTATCACCATACGTTGATTCCACAAAAAGCGCATCCGCATGTTTAATTGGGCTGAGATTATTGAGAAGCAGACGGTTTTTGCTTCCCAAATCGCCTGAAAAAACAACACTTTTATGTAAGGTGTCTTCTTCATATTTGACCTCAACAAAGGCACTTCCCATAATATGACCTGCATTATGAAGGCACAGTTTTACCGAAGGGGTGAGCTTAATAGTTTCATCATATTCAACGCGACGAAGTTTTTTTGTAAAGACTTGTTCCACATGTTCTTTCGTATAAAGTGGCTCTTGCACACTGTTTTCATCGCCTCGTCGAAGCGCTTTTCTCAGCAATGTTTGGTACTCTTCTTCAAGCAAACCAGCACTATCCAAAAGCATAATATACGCAATATCCAGCGTTGCATCGGTCGCAATAATCTCGCCATGAAATCCTTCTTTAACCAGTTTTGGGACACGCCCAATATGATCAATATGCGCATGCGTTAAAACCAAATAATCAATCAAAGTAGGATCAAATGGAAAAAGCTTATAATTGTCATGCCAACTTTCACCTTGAATCATTCCACAATCTATCAAAATCTTGAGTGAATCAACTTCCAATAAGTGACATGAACCTGTAACCATTGATGCTGCACCATACGATGTGACATTTGCCATAATAATTCCTTTAGTGTATAAATTTGTCGATAATCTCTTTGTATTTTTTTTCTATGACGTGACGTTTCTTTTTGAACGTATTGGTTAACTCTTCACCTACTTTGAACTCTTGGTCTAAGAAATGAATATTTTGGAGCTTTTCAAAAGGTTTAAACCCCTGCCCTTGATGCAAAAGATCGTTCATCTCACTTTTGATTTTAGCAACAATCTGTTTATCTTCCATAACCTGTTCGATATTATAGACCACTTTATCAAAATGAAATGCTACATACTCTTTCAATTTTTCAAAATCAGGCACAATCAGTGCACCTAACCCTTTTTTTGTGTGACCTACTAAAATAGCATCCGTAATAAAAGGCAACATGGCTATCGTTGATTCAATACGGCTTGGATCGACATTTTCACCACTTGCAAGCACGATCATCTCTTTAGAACGACCCGTAATAACCAGCTCACCTTTGATGGTCAATTTTCCAAGATCACCTGTTTTAAAAAAGCCATCTTCACTAAAACTTTTAGCATTTTCTTCGGGGTTATGGTAGTAGCCTTGCATGACTTGCTCACCTTTGACCCAAATTTCCCCAATTTCACCTGCACCGACCAGTTCACCTTCTTTGTCAACAACCACAAGTGTTGTACCGCGCACAGGCAAGCCCAATGTTGAAAATGTATTGCACTGCAACGCACGTCCTGCAATCGTTGGCGCACACTCTGTCATACCATAGGCATTGACAATACGAATGCCAATCGCATCAATCCATGTATCTAAAAAATCAGGAAGTGCTCCGCCTCCGCTCACGGCCAAACGAAGTCTTCCTCCAAATTTTTCCTGCACAAGTGCTAATTTTTTCTGAGCAAATGCATTGAATGGGCTCAGCACTAAACGTTTGAAAAAGGCAATGGTTTTGTCTTTACATGTAAAGAGGATGGAGCGCTTTTTAAAACAGGGTAATTCGTCTTTTAAAACACGATCTGCTCGTTTATACGCCGCTGAAATTGCAACCAGTTTATTAAAAAGTTTCGCTTTCTTAGGATCTTTTTTTTCTAAAGCCGTGTTAATCTTTGTGTACATAGACTCCCATAGTCTAGGAACTGTAGCCACAATCGTTGGTTTATACTGTTCTAAATCAGCTGCAAATGTTTTAATGGTCGAATAAACCGTACAGCTCCCTTTTGCGATTGAAAGATACTCGGCGGCCCGTTCAAAAATATGCCATGAAGGGAGAATCGAAACCCAAACATCATCACACTCAAGGGCAATGAGTGGAGGCAATTCTTCGACATTGTACATAATGTTTTTGTGGGTGATAATGACACCTTTGGGAATACCCGTTGTTCCAGATGTATAAATCAATGTCACAATATCTTCTTCATCCAAAAGCGCTTTTCTCGCACA
This sequence comes from Sulfurospirillum diekertiae, assembly GCF_002309535.1. Classification (GTDB taxonomy): domain Bacteria; phylum Campylobacterota; class Campylobacteria; order Campylobacterales; family Sulfurospirillaceae; genus Sulfurospirillum; species Sulfurospirillum diekertiae. The sequence continues at coordinate 1,772,484 of NZ_CP023275.1, forward strand.
AAAAGATTCAATTTCATCTGCATGAATTGTTCTATCTTTTAACAGATCGTGATAAGAATAGAGATTGGTCAATAAAGAGTGAACCTTGGGTGCTTCAAGAATAAAAATCGCTTTAAGTTTAAGAGTATTGAGCATTGTTTCATGTCTTGTATAGACCTGCTCATTTTCAATAATCAAAAACTCTGCACCCGAATGCTCGAGAATAAATTCCAGCTCTTGTGTTGGAGTATCACATCCTCTTGGAATACTAATCGCACCCAAAGAGATGAGTGCAAAGTCAGTGACCATCCACTCATAGCGATTGTCACATAAAAACATCACTTTTGAGCCTTTACCTATCTTTTTGCTTTTAAAAGCACGCGAAAGGACTAAAACATCCTCAAATAATTTTTCATAGGTAACTTCAAACTCGTTATCTGTCACCTTATAAATAAAGGCTTTTCTCTCTTTATACTGCTCATAGGTCTTGACAAACATATGAAACAACGTGTTTTCTTCACGATGCAAGCACAATCCTTAACAATTCAAATTAACTTTTATTGTAATCATTATTCCTGAAAGAGAAGCTTATCTTGTACGAAAAGACCTGAAAACATACCAAAGAATTACAATTTGAACAACCAAAAGCAATGCATGTAAATAATAGACTTGAGTTTCCTTGTTGACAATGCCAAAAAATTCGACCACCTTATAAAAAAAGTAAGAGATGACCATTCCCGCAAGATAGCCTTTTTGCTTAATGACATCGGCAAAGGAGAGTAAGAGTGTGCGTTTAAGAGCGAGGGTTTCCATACGCATCAGATAATTGCCAAAAACAAAGGTTACTTGGTATGCAATATAGATAAATAACACATCACTATAGTTGTATTGAAAAACAAGAAAACTGACAATCATAAGGAATGTCAACAGTTCCACGAAAAGAGTAATGCGGTAAAAGACGAGAAGATTCATCATCTTCTCGTACCCTTTCGCCACTAAGAGCAAACCAATGGCAAGCCCAATACCTCCGAGTGAAAATACGGAAGGCTCAAGCGGTGTATACAGCACAAAAACACTTCCTACCGCAAGCCCAAAAAAGAGAGAATTGAGCAGTTTATACCACAGGTAAGGACGTAGGGCTAATTTCATTAAAATCTCGCTTCCGCACCGGCATAAACACTACGCCCAGCAGAGGCATACCCGTAAACCGTTTGATAATAACGATCAAAGAGGTTATTGGCTTTGAGATAAACATTCCATGTTTTATCAATCTGATAGCTCGCTTTGGCACTTGCTACAAAATAATTACCGGTTTCTTCATCTTTTTGAGCGTACGTTATTGGGTCAAATGAGACATCAGCTCGCGAACCAATATAGGTACCATTCACATTAAAGGTCAATTTATTTGTTGGCATATACGTTGCATACAAACTACTTTGATAACGAGGACGTTTTTTAAGTCTCTCACCATCTTCACCTTTGGCATCGACATAGGTGTAATTTGCGCCCATGAGTAATGATTGAAGGAGTTGTTGTTCATACGATAACTCGATTCCTTTCATAACCGATGTTCCATTGAGATTCACATATTGGTATTTATACGTTGATGCATCATACTGTGCATCAATCATATCTTCAATTTCGTTTCTAAAAATATTCATATTGAATCCTGCATATTGCAGGCCGATGTTAAAGCTTTTAATGTTTTCTGGTTTGAGATCAAAATTACTCATACCATAACTTGCCCAAGGATAAATCATTTCAAACATCGAAGGGGATTTATAGGCGGTACCATAATTTGTATAGATATTAAATTGATCGCTAAAGAGATATTTTGCACCGATTTTGCCCGTAACTTTGTCATCAAACGCACTAAAGCTATCGTAACGCAAGGCTTCGGTGAGGATGACGTTACCAACTTTGTTGGTGTTATTCATATACAGTGCTTTGGAGTGTTCATTATGTTCTTTTTCACTATCGCCAATCGCGGTATAGGTCAACTCTCGCTTTTCATAAGAAGTTCCAAACACTAAAGCGCTATTGTCATAGTATTTCCATGTATCTTTAAGCTCAATAGAGGGTACTTTCCCTTGATAATCGTTTAAGTCGCCTGTATAGGAAGCATTGAGCTCTTTTCTATGAAAGGAGCTTTGGGAGAGTGTTGTTTCAATGGCATGATTGGATGTAAAATATTTATACGTTAAATAGCCAGATTGGATATGCGCATCACTGTGCTGAGAACTATTGGGAAAACCAAAATCATCGTAGCTACTGAGTGAATTAATATCGTGGTATCCCGCCTCAATGCGATTATACGCATCAATCCAATATCCCGCTTTGAGATTCACTGTGGTATTGCGATAACCATCGTTTTCGTATTGATCTATATTTTCGCCTCTAGGCGCATACGTCGTAAAGCCATCTTCAGTGACACGTTGCACAGAGAGCATGACATCAAATGTATCCGTTTTATGAGAAATCGACGTGTTGGCACTTCTTCGACCGTAACTTCCAAACTCCACACCCGCAGTTCCATGGGTTCCGACTTGTGGATTTTTAGTAATAATATTAATCACACCAGCAGCGGCATCAGCGCCCCAAACACCACTTTGCGCACCTTTAATCACTTCGATACGTTCAATATCACCGACCAATAAATGGCTCAAATCGGCGTCACCTAAAAGTGCACTAGGATCGTTGTAACGTACACCATCAACCATCACGAGCGTATATTGATTGGACATCCCTTGCATCATAACAGCGGTTGATTTACCAAGGCCACCATTGGAGGCAAAGCTGACACCTGGAATGGTATTGAGTGCGTCAACAACAGTCGTAATACCTTTGAGGGAGAGTTCTTCAGAGGTGATAATGCTGACATTATCGGTTACATTGGTAGCACTTACCAATGATTTGGAAGCGGTGTAAACTTCAGACTTTTTCTCTTTGATCTTCTTTGAGATCACTACAACAGGTGCGCTACTTTCTTCAAGCACGTCTGTTGTTTCAGAGGAGGCTTCCGCTTTTGGCGTATACAGTTGCTTTTCAGTATCTACAACACTTTGAACATCACTTGCCAAAGAGAGTGTAGCATTTAAAGCAAGTATTGCCGCAAGGCTAAAATACTTTCCTCTAAATCCTTTCAGATTTTTCATTTATTCTCCTTAAAATTTGGAAAAACAATTTTATCTAAAAAGTCTCTTTTTTAATAATTTCCACCTTTTGCCTTACACACTTTTTTACATGTAAACGATGAAATTTTATCAAGACGTGCATAAATTTGATACAATAGTTTGTTGTAAATGTTTGTAAAGTTTCTTACTTTAGAAGCATCGTCTCAAAGGAAATGAATGAATCAAAAGACCTTACGGATTATCTTTTTTAGTTATCTTGCGGTTGTTTTTATCGGTGCTATTTTATTAATGTTGCCCTTTGCCCATGTAGGAAAATTACAGTTTATCGATGCTTTTTTCACCTCGACATCCGCAACATGTGTGACAGGTCTTATCGTCAAAAATACTCCCGAAGCATTTACTTTTTTTGGGCAATTTGTTATCTTAATCCTAATGCAAGTGGGCGGTGTTGGGTACATGAGTATTGTTACCCTCTTCTTCTTATTTATGAAACGAAATCTTACCATCCATGAAAAAAATATGGCGAAAGATTCTCTAAACTACTCAACAAATCTCGACATTCAAAATTTTCTTCAAAAAGTCTTTCTCTTTACACTGATTATTGAATCTATCGGCGCATTTATATTAACACTGCGTTTTGCCACACATATGCCACTAAATAAAGCTATCTGGCAAGGTATCTTTCACTCGGTAGCCGCCTTTAATAACGCTGGTTTTTCCATGTTTAGAGACAACCTTGTAGGCTATCAAACGGATTTTACCGTTTTAGTCACCGTTGGATTTTTGATCATTTTGGGAGGCGTTGGCTACTTGGTACTGGTTGAACTTCATGCCAAAGCAACCCATAAACGCTTTATGCTCTCGGCTCATACGAAAATAACCCTTGTGGGTACACTCATTCTTATCGTTTCAGGTACACTGCTCTTTTTAGCGATTGAATGGGACAACAAAGCTATTTTTGGTCATATGTCACTCTACCACAGCGTTCTTAACAGCTTTTTTCTCTCTGTCAACTTTAGAACTTCAGGATTTAATAGCTTGGATCTTTCACAGCTAAGTGACGCCTCACTCTTTTGTTCTACCATTTATATGATGATCGGTGGAGGAGCAGGCAGTACGGCGGGTGGTATCAAAATTACCACGGTTGCAGTCTTGATCATCGCAACACTGCATACGATTAAGATCAGTAATCAACAACCCAATGCCTTTAAACGTACCATTCCTCAAGAGGTGATTAACCGCTCTTCTGCCATCATTTTAGTTGCTTCTTTTATCGCTATTACAGCCACCGTCATCTTAACAGAAACACAACATACGAATTTTATGGCAACCCTTTTTGAAGTGGTTTCTGCCTTTTGTACGGTAGGTGTTTCCGTTGGAAATGGTGATGTACTGAGCCTTTCAGACAAATTTAGCACGTTTGGTAAGTCGATGATTATAGCGTTAATGCTCATAGGACGGATGGGTATTTTCGCTTTTGGATTTCTCATCATAGGAAAAGAAAAAATTAAACACATACAGTACCCTGAAGGAAGGATTTTATTATGAAAACTTACGCCGTTATAGGTCTTGGCAAATTTGGCTTTCACATCGCTAAAGGACTTGCGGAACAAGGCATGGACATCATTGCTATCGACAACGATCCACATAAAATACAAGTGATTAGCGACTACATCCAAGATGCGCTTATTTTAGACAGTACTGATACAAAAGCTCTTCAAGAAGCGGGTGTTGTGGGACTTGACACGGTTATTATTAGTATTGGTGAGAATATTGAAGCGAGTATTTTAACACTTATGGCACTGAAAGAGTTGGATAATAAAAATATCATTGCCAAAGCCATCACACTGACACATGGCGAAATTTTAGCAAGGCTTGGAGCATTTAAAGTTATTTATCCTGAGCGAGAATCCGCTAAAAAACTCGTTGAAAACCTTGTTGGTAACGTTGTCATTGACCAAGTTGATTTTAGCAGTACCATCAAAATTGCAAAGTTTCTCGTCACAAAGTCACTGATTGGAAAGCCTGTCAGTGAAGTTGAAGCCATGTTTGAAAATGAGATCCATCTCATTGCCTGCAAAACCAGAGATAACTGGACCTTTGATGTTGAAAAAGCTTATAAAATTCGCGAAAATGATATGCTCTCTTTTATCGGTAAAAAATCTTTTATTGAAAAACTAAGACATCTTACTAAATCCGAAAGTGAATAGACTTTTAAATAACCTATAACTAACCGTCTAATCTTTACATGTAAAGACATTCTTACACAAAAATAGTTATAACCTTTACATGTAAAGAGGTTTTTTTGCTCTTTTAAAAACTCTCGTGCATAATTTTTCATCACTGGATAAAGGATTTTTTATGACACACTATTCTCTAACGCCCGAGGAAGAACGCGTCATCCTTCATAAAGGTACAGAAATGCCATTTTCTGGGCAATACAACGACTTTTATGCCCAAGGAATCTACCACTGCAAACAGTGCAATGCACCGCTTTATAACTCATCTGACAAGTTTAATTCAGGATGCGGTTGGCCAAGTTTTGATGATGAGATACCAGGAGCTATAAGACGTGAAACGGACCGTGATGGCAGACGGACTGAAATCCTCTGTAAGGCCTGTGGAGCGCACTTAGGACATGTGTTTGAAGGTGAGAAAATCACGCATAAAAACACCCGTCACTGTGTCAATTCTATCTCACTTACATTTGAGCCTGTAATAAAGTAGTCTTTTGTTTATGCTATAATAGCGTACAAAATATTTTAAAGGAATTCTGTATGACCCAAAGCGAACCGGACTCGGTTAGTTTTCATTTCGTTAATCTCAGGGGAGTTATTCTATGACACTTCTGATCGTCTATCTTTCTCTTGCTCTTTCTGTATCGTTCCTCTGTTCTGTTTTAGAAGCAGTTTTACTCTCAAGTACAAACTCTTACATTGAAACACTCCCCAAAGAAAACAATGAAACCGTTATTGCAATGATTAAAGGATTAAAAGCCAATATCGATAAACCGATCTCTTCGATTTTAACCTTCAATACCTTTGCCCATACGATGGGAGCAGCAGGTGTAGGTGCTCAAACACAAATCCTCTTTGGTGCGGAATGGCAAACCTTAGTGGCTTTTGTTGTAACACTTCTCATCTTGTATGTTTCAGAGATTATCCCCAAAACCATTGGTGCGCTTTACTGGAAAAGACTTTTGATCCCTTCAGCCTATATGATCGAGTTTTTGGTAACCATCAGTACACCATTTACATGGATTTCATCACTTTTGACGAACTATATCTCAAGAAACAAAAAACACCAAGGCAATTTTTCGCGTGATGAAATTATGGCAGTCGTTGCAATGGGTGAGAAAGAGGGATCAATCCTTAGTAAAGAAAGTGACCTGATCGAAAATCTTTTAAAACTTAAAAACATTAAAGCCAAAGATATTATGACACCACGAAGTGTTGTGTTTGCACTTCCTGCGACAACCACTATTGAAACTGCGATTGAAGATGATCGCATGTATATTCACTCACGTATTCCTGTCTTTGGTGAGACTTTGGATGATGTTGTGGGTATTGCTTTCAACCAACGTATCTTGGAAGAGAGTGTGGAAGATCACGATAAAACAACACTTGCGGATATCGCCCATGAAGTACATATGGTTTCTGAGTATTTGCCTGTTCCAAACTTGATCGACCAATTTATCAAACGTAAAACCCATCTTTTTGTGGTGTTTGACAGTTACGGACAAACCGCAGGTGTTGTCACGCTTGAAGATGCCATTGAAACGCTTTTGGGTGTTGAAATCGTTGATGAAATGGACGAAGTAGAGGACATGCAACTCTTTGCAAAAGACCGCAGTAAAAAATTCCAAGACCGTATGAAAGTCGAGCGTAAAAAACTCGAAAAAGCGAAGGTTAACTAAACAGTTCCAAGCATAAAAAGAGCTTTACATGTAAAGCTCTTTTTATAAAACTCTTTGATAATTCCACTGCGTTCTTTGTTGATCCCATGTCAATTCATTCACACAGGCATACGGTTGTTCTATTGTAAACATATCCTTAATTTCTATACTTAAAATAGATGACAGAATCATACGATTGACACCGGCATGGGCAATGATGAGAATAGTACCCGTTGCATGGTGTGTAATGGCATCAAAAGCATCTCTGACACGTTTTGCCATATCATGAAAACTCTCACCATTGGGTGGCGTAAAGTATTCTAAATCCTTGCCTCTTTGCGCATACAGTTCTGGATTGTGTGACGCGATATATGACATTTCCACATTTTCCCAATCGCCCATATCAATCTCGGCAAATGCCTCTACCATGTGATACGTTATAGGTTTATCAACACAAAGAACACGTGCCGTTTGCACACAGCGCTTGAGTGGACTCGTAAAAATCATATCAATAGGAATCGTTTTAAAATAATCATGCAAGCTGTGAGCTTGCTCTTTTCCTTGCGTATCAAGGGGAACATCCGTTCGACCAAGATACCTTTTTGCACTCCCATTATCAATGTGCCCATGTCGAAGCAAATAGACCTTTTCAACCATCGTTAAAAACTTTGTCCGTTAGATTTTCTATTTTTGAAATAATCGCTTTTGTGGCATCTAAGCGTCTTGTGATGTTGCGTAGTGCGTCATCATTACCTTCACATTTTTTAAGCGCCTTTTCAAAGCGTTTTTCAAAACCACATACCTCATCTTCACTCACTAATTTATCGGCTAAGAAAAGTAACTCGTTGGCATTTAAAGGAGTATGGACATTAACATCCATATCCATGTGCGTTTCAATGATATTACCGATGGCTTCATACCCCATCGCACGCAGCTTTTGTGCACCAACAAGAGCATGATTTTTCTCTTGACGCGCAATATCATGCAACAATGCTGCGGCACTTAGAGTTTGTTTATTAATATTGAGTCCAAAAGAAGCGATGCTCTCATACACTTTGCTAGCGATGCTCTCTACCGCTTCACAATGCTTAATGATAGGCTCAGGTACCTCATTTTGTAACATGATTGCTAAACACTCCTCTTTAGTGGGAGTATTCATCACTTCATAGACAACAAGATTAATATAATCATCCAGTGTATCCATATCCATTAAAACCGATTGGTCAGACACGTTTACATGTAAAGCATCGGATTTAAACGCTTCCAATACTTTTTTAAGCCCACCCGCACCATCGCTTGCTAAAATTTGCTCTTTATATTTCATATCAATGAGCGGAGGATGACCTTTTTTCCCAAGAAAAGTAGGATAAAGAACGCCCTTATGTTCATGGGTATATGCCTCGTATATGCTATCAAGGGTTTTCACTTTAATGAGTGGAATATCCACTGGCTGCATATAAAACGCATCCACTGTTTCATCTATGGCACTCAGTCCTTTTTGAATAGAGCTAAACATACCTTTTGCATAATTCTCATTATAAACGATGTGAACCTTATACCCTTGAAGTGCCTCAATAATATCATCCTGCCTATGCCCCGTGACAACATATATATGCTCTATCCCATGAGTTTGATAGGTCTGAATCAATCTCTCCACAGCCGTTATTTGCCCAAAAGGCAAAAGGGGTTTAAAATCGTGCATTCTAGAAGAATACCCGGCGGCAATAATAAGAACAGCGATGTTGCTCTTTCCCATAATGTTAGCTTCTTCTAACTTTTATAAGTTCTGCAACGATGCTAATGGCGATTTCCTCAGGCGTTTGAGCATTGATAGAAACACCAACAGGACAACAGACATCATCCAAATCTTTTTGCGCGAAACCCTCTTGTAGAAGTTGAGAGTAAACATAATTTTTTTTCGTTTTGCTTCCAATCATACCGATATATTTTGCCTTTGCTTGAAGCGCTTGTTCGAGTACCACTTTATCGACACCTCTGGTAACAATAACAATATAACTGTTTTTAGCAATATGTACATCTTGAAGTAACCCCTCATAGGTTGAAGGAACAACATGCACTTCATCCGCAGTAGGAAAACGCTCTTTGTTGGCAAACGCTTCCCTGTCATCTAAAATAGCCGTGTAAAAACCAAGTGTTTTGGTAAGGGCTGCAATTTGTTGCGAAATATGCCCTGCTCCAACGATATAAAGCTTATCTGTCGTATAAAAAGGCTCAATCATATACCTATTGTTTCCAACATAGAGATGAAACTTGATATGGTTAAAATTTTCTCGAAGCTCTTTTACAATGCTCTGTACCTCTTTATCTTCCTCACCATATAGATCCGTTTCAGTACATATCCATTTATTCTTACCGGAAAGGTGTCTTTTGGACTGTGAAATCTTTGTAATCATCACAAAATCCGTATCAGAGACTTTGAGCTCTTTTGCTTTATGATAGATATTGAGTTGTGAAATATCGAGTGCGTCTATGTACTCTAAAAGAACGCTGACTTCACCGCCACATACCATACCAGCAGCACGTGCATCATCATCGGTTAATTCAATATCTTCAACAGAACACTGCTTTGTTTTAAAGACATTTGGTGCTAATTGTATTGCCATGGCTTCTAGTGTGCCTCCACCGATCGTTCCTTCAATCGATACATTTTTACGAATCAGCATCTTAGCCCCCGCTTCTCTGGGAGCTGAACCACTTTTTTGCAATATCGTTGCGGTTACAACTTCGTGTTCTTCATTTAAACTATCCACAATATGTTCAATTATGGTTTTCATCCATCATCCTTTGTTTCTTATGTTGTTGTCTATCTTTCTTTTGATCATGCTGTTGGTCATTTTGGGTGAGTGATCGTCTTCTTCTACATGAAGTCTAAAATTAAATTCAAACGGGAAAGAGTCTCGAATACGACGAATTACCTCTTCTTTTAACGCTACACAACGCTCTTTATTTGCAAGAATAAGCTTTACATGTAAACAGTTTTTCTCACATACCGTAAGCTTATAATCTAAAATACGAGGAAAGTGTAAAAGAATTTCATCGAACTCCCTTAAATGAATAGTATGCCCATTAATCTCTATTTTATTTTCAATGCGACCAAGCACTTTCTCCATGGTTCGCAAAAATGTCCCACAACCGCATGGCTTCGTAGAAAAGCGTGCCATGTCGCCTGTTTTGTAACGAATAAGAGGCATTGCTTGACGATGAAGGGTTGTAAAAACAACTTCACCGTATACGCCATCTTCCACAGGCAACCCCGTAACTGGATCTATGATTTCAAAATAGAGATCGTTTTCTCTTAAATGATAACCCTTAAGGCATTCGCACTCAACTCCTCCACCATATCCCATCTCAGTCATACCGTAATGGTTAAAAACTTGACACTGCCCGTTATCGCTAAGCGCCTCAATGAGGACATCGGGCACATAATCTGTACTTAAAAGAACTTTTTTTATATGGTTTGCAAATACTTCAGGTTTGGCTTTTTTAAAGTACAACACCTGCATCGGTATACCCACAATACAGGTAATGTTATTTTCTTCAATACACAAAGCCGTTTTTTCAACATCACTCAATACACCTTGAACGATACACTCAATCTTTGAAAGTGCCAATGCTTTTTTGAGTAAATCCCCAATACTTCCATAAGCAGAACCAGGAAGCAGTACCAACACTGTGTCGCTTTCATCAACCAAACAGCGCATCCCATGCTGAAAAAAATCAATGGTCAACTCCAAATCTTTCTGCGTAAAAAAGATGCGCTTTTCATCTCCTGTCGTACCCGAAGTATTTAAAGTCACAATACGTTCAACCTCATTACTCGGGACACAAGCAAAATCATACGCATTGCGTTTAATATCATCAGGGGTTGTAAATGCAATGCGCTCAAAATCTTTGAACGATGAGAGAGCGTTTAGGTCAATATCTTTCAACATTGCTTGATAAAATCGGCTTTTCTCTTTTGCATAAGCCAATGTTTTAATCAATTCACCAAGCTGATACGCACGCAAGGCTTCTTGGCTTTTGTGTGCGATGTGTGTACGCTCCAATATCCATTGCTCTAAGGGTGTGACCGTCATCGTATCCTCTTTGCGCCTCGATAAAGAGACTCTCCATCTCTATTGGTGATGTTATACATACAAAAAGGGATAAGCCTACCATCTGTGGTCGATACATGAATACAACAATCTCTAATACGCTCTAAATTCACATTCCACGCATCTTGAAATGCCATTCCTGAAATGCTAAAAGCGTTGTTGGCAATGGCACTGAGAATTTTGTCCCAATCAGAGAGTTTCTCTTCTTGAGCGTATTGTTTTTGATACGACCAATTTCGTGCCACAAAAGCTTTGGCTTTGGTCGCGCCCACTTCTGCTTTTTCGCTTTCACCTGAACAACATGACCTCTTCGTCACAGGTTTTAAAACATCCTCTTCTATCAAATAATTGCCATTAAAAGAACAGAGCGCATTTTCGCATCCTGGGGGTTGCATACTCTGCATACTGACCATCTGATCGGTTTGTTCGCAAATATGTTCCATGACTTCAGGCAAGGTGATTCTATCTGCATCTTTAGGTGTTTCAGGAATACGTCCAAAATAGCTTACGGGCTGAAAATGCACACCTCTAACGGCAGGAGACCTGCTTATGCCAAAACGTATAATCTCACCAATGCTATCCACATTAATGTTAGGTACGATGGTAGGAACCAGCACAACACCAATGCCGAATTTTCGGCAATTCTCAATCGCTTGGCATTTAACATCAAACAGAGCCTTTCCACGCAGTTTTTCATAAATTGCATCATCAATTCCATCAAATTGCAGGAAAATAGAATTGAGTCCTGCTTCTTTTAAAGCTTTTACATAGGCTTCATCATTTGCCATACGAATACCATTGGTATTGACTTGAATGAAAGGAAAACCTAGTTCAACGCCTAGACGAACAATATCTGCTAAATCATCTCTTACCGTTGGTTCACCACCGGAAAGTTGAATATTGCATTTTCCTGAAGCCTTTAAAATAGTCTCAAACTGAGAACGTAACTGTTTTAACGATGGATCTTTACTCTTGGAATCAAGGGCATCCGCAAAACAAAAACGACAACTAAGATTACAACGCGTTGTCACTTCAATAAGTGCCGTACACGTATGTTGTCTGTGTGAACTACACAATCCACAATCATAAGGACACCCTTGATCTACCTGTGTGATCGGACTTTTGATGTAAGCCCTCTCCTTAGTGCGAATCCACTCGCGCAAGTGCATATTGCCTCGCCATACAACGGTTTTAAACGCTCCATGTTCTGAGCATACTTTATGTATGTAAGTGGTAGTACCCTCATCGTACATGTAAGCATCAAGCTTACGCAAACAGATTGGGCATAAACTTTCAATGTGCATTGAAGAGGTCATTGTCATCTTATCTACCTTCTATTCCCATATTCATAACCGTGTTCTAACAAAATTTCATAGACTTTGACATATGCCTTTTTGATCATCTCGGCACAGGTCAGCTTATAACTCTGATCAATTCCATGAAAATCAGTAACACCTATCAGATTAACACATTTTGTAGCACCAAATTCCACATTAAACCACTCATGAAATTCAGTAACCATCTGTGTAAAATCTTCTTTAGCACTCTCTTCTTCTTTGGCTTTGGCAGCATAAAGACCTAAAACACCAATTCCGCCACTCAAAACGCCACATGTTTGTTGCGTATCGGCGATGCCTCGGCATAATCCTTGAGCAGCTCGAATTAGATCATCGTTCTGTGTCCCTTCATCTTCAAGAGCGAGTTTATACATAATCTGTGCACAGCAAAATCCCGCTGATGAGAATTTAAACAAACGTAGTGATAATTCATCCATTGTTTTTTCCTTTTTTTGCGATTAAGATAAAATAACCTGGCTTACATTGTTTAATATTTTGTTCAAAATGGCAACACGTTTGAGCAACTTCGCCTTCAATGGTTTTACTCCAAAAAGAGCCCATAGATCCGTGAGAGAAGATGATCTTGACCATAAGCTCTTTAAGCAGTTGTGAACAATCTTCTAAAAGCATAATCTCAAATCCTATTGTTTCCAACGCCTCTTTTAATGAAGGCAGATCGTGCATTCCACGCATACACGAAGTAATAGAAAAATTGTCCATTTCCCTTAGCGTTTCAGAATTTTTGGCATAAACATCGTTGATGACAAACCAACCCTCATTGCTTAAAATTCTATACACCTCGCGTAAGGTTACATGTAAATCATGCATCAGGGACAAAGTACATTCTGCCAAAACACACTCAAAACTCTCCTGCTCAAAAGGGAGAGCATCACCCGATCCTAATACAAAGGTCGCAAAAGGATTTTTTGCTTTTGCGATGGTAAGTAACTTTTCAGAAGGATCAATGCCAATGACTTTAATCCCATGATTTTGGTAAAGATACGAAGCCGTTGCTCCCATACCACAGCCTAAATCAAGCACTCTCATCTGCTTATTCAAAGTGCAAAAGCTGACGGCTTTATCGGTCAGTTTAAACCCTCCAGGACGTAAGGTTTCTCCTGTAGCTTCTTGCATAGAGCTGCTTTCATAGACATTTATCACGTTACTTGTCCTCTAAGCTTTTTTCAACTTCAAGTATCTTACCTAATGCCAAATCTTCGCTAATAAAAACCATATTGCAGGTAGGACACTTTAAAAGTTCCACTTCAAAATTTCCCTCAAGATAGCGCACTTTGACCTTTTGTGAAATCAATGCTTTCTGGCATTTATCGCACATCCATGGTATTTGTGTATCGATTTTATTTTCCATCTTAGGACTCCACCACTTCCATTCTATGACTGTAAACATCTTTAATCGTGATGTCACTGCCATTTTCTTCGTACTTCACCCAATACGTCACATTTTGAACACGGAAACGTGCGAGAAAATCTGATGTTTCAGGGTTAAAGAACCGCTCTTTGTGTGTAAGAGAATTATCGATCACTTTTTCAATATCACTCAGCAAGATAAATCGCTTCTCCATCATTGCGGTGATTTCATCTGAAATATGAAGCGTAAAATCATACGTTGTGTTCATGGCACTCTCCTCTTCATTCCATATCTCTTTAAGCAGTTGATGTTTGAGTCGTTTTCGATTGTTTTGTCGCGCTGAGAGTGTTGGCATTTTTTGAGGAGTATCTTCGTCTTTTTCAATGCCATAAATAAGATCTAAAATGTGATATGCCCTTTTATTTCCCTTGACAATGGCGTCTTTACACATCGCGCAATACACCAAAATATCTTGTTCACTCTCGCTCACACGATCCGTCACAAAATCATCGGCTTGCTCAGGATTCGCATTTGATACCAATCCACCATAACCACAACATTTGGCTTTCTCTTTAGAATATTCAAGCTCTTCAATGGTATAGCCTAACGTTTTCACGATGCTTCGTATACTATCATGGACTGCTGTATTATGTCTGCTAGCACACGCATCATGAATGCTCAAAACACGCCTACCTTTTTTAATATCCGTCGTAGGCAAACCATATTTATCTAACACTTCCCATAAAGAGATCGTCTTAATCATCGGTAAGTATTTTTCAAAGGTAGAAGCACAACTCGAACAGGCTAAGATAAACGTAGGTTCACCCATTTCTGTCCAAACCTTGTGTATTTTTTCCACACTTTCGGGCATAAGATCAAGCCTTCCTGCCCAATCAGCGGGTGCGCCACAACATCCCAAATAGAGACCAACATCGTTATCCGCATCTTTGGCTTTGATAATACCGACGACATGTTTATAAATCTCACCGATATAGTCTGTATGCGTTGCGCTCAGTTGACATCCTGGATAAAAGAGATAACCCGTTTTTCCAGAGCCTTTGTACAAGCCTCTCGCATAGCCGGAAAAGGCAATGACAGGATAGTAAAAGAGATCTTTGGATTGTTCTTTACTGGGCTGTTTTCGAACCATTGAGAATGAATCACTTTGACTAAATTGCATATCTTTAAGAGCAAAATCATGCGCTGAAAGTGGCATTTTCCCCCGTTCGACCATGCTCAGTCTCGTGGCATGGATGATATCTGCCATACCAATCCCTATAGGACAAACCTCTTTGCATAAACCACACTCTGTACAGGAATTAATCATCGTATTGGCCGTTCTGTTTCCTAAAACAATCCGTTCATTATGGTTGATACTTCGAATGTATCTATCGGGGGTGATGTTAAAACGTTGCATATGAGCACACGCCTTAATACAGGCATCACATTGGCATTTTAGACATCTGCTTGCTTCTTTTTTAGCTTCATCTTCAGAATAAAGAGAGGATATTTTAACCACCGTAGCGCTAGGTTTTACGGTATCAATCTTATACTTTAATTTTGTTTCAAAAATTCCTTCACGCTCACGAGAGGCGGTCATAGAGGTTTTTGAAATATATCGATCTATTGAGATAGCTGCACGTTTACCAGAACTTACAAAACCAATAACAGAACGGATATGAGTTTGAATTTCCCCGCCTATAAACAAGGACTGTTCGCCTACTTGAAACGTATCAGGATGGATCGCGTATGCTTTGTTCCAACACCCTGTTCCCAAGTAAACTGCATCGTACTTTTCAATATAACTTTGGAGATTTTCTTCTAATACTTCTGTATCATAGTAAACAGTGATACCTTTTTGTTTTATCACTAAAAGTTCTTCTTCTATGATGGCGGTTTCTAAACCTTTACCTTCATAATCCCAAAGGCATCCACCTAATCGGTTGGATTTTTCATAAATGCTGACTTTGTACCCTTTTTTATCCAGCTCAATCGCGGCAATACACCCACTCAACCCTCCACCAATGATGGCAACATTTCCTTTTGTCTTGGGTAAGAGAAACGTTTTTTTAGGCTTTATATACCCTAAATCAATGACAGTTTTTTCAAGTTCACTGATGCGTATGCTTCCTCCAACGTCTTTTCTGACACACGTTGTTTCACAAGGATGGTCACATATTTTTCCAATCAATCGACTAAAAGGGATTTTAGCATCCATGATTGTGTAAGCTCCAGCAAAATTACCTTTTTCAATTTCAGACACAAATGCAATCACATCCATATGAACCGGACACGATGCAACGCATACGGGGGGTTCTGAATGAATACATTGATTGCTAATTTCCAATAATTTATCTAAATCCATTCTTATATCCTCATAGTATCGCGTTAAAGGCAAATGAATGTGTGAGATACAAAGAGTATCTCACACATCTTCTAATAAGCTTTTTCTAAAAAAACTAATTAGCTAAAGCTTCCAACACTTTTTCTGGACGAGCTGGTAAGTGCGTAATTCTTGCACCACACGCATTGTAAATAGCATTAATAATTGCCGCATGTGGAGCTGCAAGAGGCATTTCACCTGCACCTGCAGAACCTAGTAAGCCGTTTGGTCTTTGATATTCGGTATAGATGAGATCAAGATTATCTGGGACATCTTTGATTTTTGGAATACCACATCCTGTTAAGGTTGTATGTTTTTTAAGATCATCGAAGTCTTCGGTAAGAGCTAAACCAATACCTTGAACCAAACCACCATACATTTGTCCATCGACAACCAATTTATTGATGATCGTACCAACATCAGATGCCAATGTCATTTTCTCAACATTGGTTTTACCCGTTTTGGTATCGACCTCAACTTCTGCGATACAAACACCATACATATATGCGGCAAATGGATTTCCTTGACCATCTGTTGGAGGTGTATCTGTACATGGTGCTGTCCATTTACCCATATATTTAACCTCACGACCTTCCGCGATCATCTCTTCATAGGTTCTGTATGTACCATCTGCTTTTTTCAAGGCTTCAAGTAAGTTTCTACATGCAACAACCGTAGCATTACCCGTCATAACATTCGAACGACTTCCGCCAGCTGGTCCACTGTTTGGTGTTTTAGTCATATCGTTCAAGACTAAATCAATTTGGGTTGGTTTAAGATTCAAAGGTTTTAATGTTTCATGCGCAAAAGTTAAGGTAGCAACATCGGCACCTTGACCATGATCTTCCCATGAATTACCTACAGTAACACCTTTTGCAGTAATCTCAGCCCATGCTTCAGAAGAGTCTGGACCATCTAAGCCACAACCATAGATGTTAGTAGAAACACCTACGCCGTATTTTTTACCAGGTGCTGCATTTGCATTCTTGGCAGCCGCTGTCTTTTTCGCTAATTCGTAAATAGGACGACTTTTATCAAACAGTTCTTCTAAACAATAGACATCAGGCTCACAACTGGTTGGCGTAGTATCCCCTGGTCTATAAATATTTTTATAGCGGAGTTCAAACGGATCCATACCAATTTTTTCAGCCAATTCATCAATGAGCACTTCGGATGGGAACATAATCTCAGGAGAGCCATACCCACGGAATGCTGAACCCCAACCATGGTTGGTACAAACAGTGCGTCCATTACCACGAATATTAGGGATCATATATCCTGCACAACCAAATTGGAAACCACGTTGTGTTAACAAGTCACCAAATTCTGAGTAAGGACCATGATCAACGCTCCAATCAGATTCCAACGCTAAGAGTTTGCCTTCTTTGTTGGCAGCCAATTTCATGGTTGTCCAGAATGGAGAACGCTTACCAGTGTAGGTAATTTGTTGTTTCATATTGAACTCAAGGTAAACAGGTCTTCCTGTTGCCATTGTTGCGACGCCTAATAATCCTTCCATCGTTGGACTAAATTTATAACCAAAAGTAGCCCCTGTATTGTTTTGGACGATATAGACATCTTCTGCTTTCATACCCACACCCTCAGCAATCATGAGTGCATGGAAGTGAAGTGCGATACTTTTTGAATGAATAATAAGTTTACCATCATCATCCACATATGCAAAACCAACATCTGGCTCAAGCGGTAAGTGAGGTTGGCGTTGTGTATAGAAACTGTCTTCAACAACATAAGCAGCTTCTTTCATAATAGGCGCAGTTTCAGCCCCTTTACTAATATGGTTCGTAAAGTAAACATTTGGAGTGCCTGGATGAATCTCAATAGCATCACTTGCCATAGCATCAGGAGCATTCATATACGCTGGCAATACTTCAAGTTCTACTTTAACTTTATCAACGCCTTCGTGAGCCGCTTTTTCATTTTCAGCGAGGACAATAGCGATTGCATCACCGTATTGGAATATTTTTGTATCATTTAAAATTGGTCTATCTAAGCCATCACCTTTATTCGTAGGGAAAGCCAAACCATTAATTCTGTTCGTTCCTTTAACATCTTTATACGTTAAAACAGCAACAACACCAGGGACTTTTTTAGCTTCTTCGGTATCAATTGAGATAATATTCGCATGAGAAACTTCAGCTTGCACAATTTTTGCATGAAGTGTATTCACTGGAAGTTTTAAGCCTAGATCTGCTCCAAAGTCCCATGTTCCAGTAACTTTTGCCATAGCTGAAGGACGAATATACGTTGAGCCAACCAATGACGCACCTTCTGGTATTTTTTTCCAGAAATCTTTGATTGCCAATTCGCCTCTTATGATTTTTGCTGCATCCATAACCGCATCAACGAGAGGTTTGTATCCTGTACAACGGCAGAGGTTTTTGTTTTTTTGGAACCAGTCTCTGACTTCTTCACGTGTTGGGTTGTTATTTTGCTCTAGGAGAACTTTAGCAGAGACGATGAAACCTGGTGTACAATAACCACATTGTGCCGCACCATAGACCATCCAAGCAATTTGAAGAGGGTGAAGCTTGTCTTTCGTACCGACACCTTCAATGGTAATAATTTCATCATTATCTTCAATCTTTTTCATCTTCGTAATACATGATCTAACAAGCTTTCCATTAAGAATAACGGTACATGTACCACATTCACCACTGTTACAGCCTACTTTTGTACCCGTAAGACCTAGTTGTTTTCTAAGCACATCGGATAATTTATCTTCTACATCCGCGACCAAGGTCGTTTTAACGCCGTTGATAATTAACATTTTCTTTAACATGTTTTACCCCTTATAAATTAGTGTTACTTTATTTCTAAATGCAACAATATGCGAAAAAAGCATATTGATATCTATAAGCTTTTTGAAAATCTCATTTTAAAGGCCTATAATATGTATATTTTGCATATTATCCACGATGAACCATCAAAAAACTCACCAATTTAAATTCACTATGAAGCACGTACATACACTGTATTAGTCATGTTTTATAGAATATTTTTTTGGCCTCCCATAACCTACGTATTTTTTGTTGTCTTTACTTACACTGAAGATTATATACTAGTAATCTAGCATGAATATAGCAACAGGTTTGATTGCAAATATGCCTAATTACAAAGAGAAATTTATGAGTAAATAAGTAATATTCTTACATGTAAAGCCTTGTTTTTGCAACTTCATATCTTAAAGCAACTTTTTAAAAGCTACTATTGGGTATCTTTATTTAAGGTCAAAATGGGGAAGGAAGACGTTTTATGAAAACCTATAATTTTTGTTATGAAATAGGCTCTCTGCCAAGTATTATAGATTTTTCACTCTTTGTCAATGAAAAGAATGTTTTAGTGCAACTATTTTGTGGTCACGGTAAAGAAGTATTAAAGTATACCAGTGATGTTATCCTCAGCCATCTTCCAAACGCCATTTGTATAGGAACGACCACGGATGGAGAAATATACGGCGAGTCTATCACAACATTCCGAACCATTATCTCTATTAGTATTTTTGAGCATACCTTTATCAAGACAGCCTATGCACAAGATGATGATTCATTTCAATGCGGTATGAAATTAGCATCGGATTTGATAACACCCAATACAAAATTACTGATTCTTTTTTCTGATGGTACCCATATGAATGCCGAAGAGTTTTTAAAAGGTGTAGAGACCTTCGATTCAACGGTTCCTGTTTGTGGAGGTATGGCAGGAGATAATGGGAAATTTGAACAAACCTATATTTCATCTCAACATACGCTCATCAGTGAAGGCGTAGTGGGAGTCTCTCTAAATTCCGATATTCTTCAAGTCGCAACAAACTATAAATTTGATTGGAAACCCATAGGACTAACACATACGCTTACCAAGGTTCAAAATAACAGAGTTTACATGATCGATGATATGAAAGCGACTGATTTTTATGACAAATACCTCGGTGGTAATTTTTCACAAACAGAATTTCCCCTTATTCTTGAAAAAAATAGCGTTACGATGGTAAGAGCTGTCATAGCGAAGCATGAAGATGGAAGCCTGAGTTACAGTGGAAATCTCAATGAAGGAGATCAAGTCAGGATTGGTTTTGGCGATGCTGAATCTTTAATGAAAGACCCTATAGAATCCTTAGAAAATTTACAATCGATCAACACAGAAACCTTTTTTATCTTCTCCTGTATGGCACGACGAAGATTTATGCCATTTCTCATCAAATTAGGGATTGGGTCGTTTGCACGAACGGCAACAACTTCAGGATTTTACACCTACTCAGAATTTTATCATCATGATGGTCACAATAAACTTCTTAACCAAACACTGACCGTTGTTGCTTTAAGTGAATCAGAAAAAAGCCCTCTTTCTGCCCCACATACAAACACAGATATGAATAAGAAAGATACTTCTTATTTTAGAACGTTTAAAACGATTGAATCATTGACCCATTTAATTGAACAAAGTGCGCGTGATTACGAAGAGCAGTCCAAACGCTTAGAGGAGCAGATGAATTATTCTGAAAATCTTTTGGCGTCTCATAGACAATTTCTGCGTTATACCGTCCACGAGATGAACTCTCCACTTAGTGTGATCATGGGCAATATTGAACTGCATGAGATGGAATTTGGGAAAAGTGTTTATTTGGAAAATATCGAAGTTGCCGCTAAAAGTATTTTTTCAATGTATGATGATTTGAGTTATTTGGTTAAAAAAGACCATATTCACTATATGAAACAAAGGATTGATTTAGTCGATTATGTCCGCAGTCGCATTGATTTTTTTGCGCAAGTTGCCGACAAAGCAAAATCAATGTTTCTCTTTGAATCCAATTTAAGTGAGATATATATCTTTTTTAATGAGACAAAATTACAGCGTATCATCGATAACAACCTCACCAATGCTATTAAGTATACCTTTGAAAATGAACAGATTATTGTTTCATTGCATCAAGAGCATGATAATTGTCATTTTTTCAT
This sequence comes from Sulfurospirillum diekertiae, assembly GCF_002309535.1. Classification (GTDB taxonomy): domain Bacteria; phylum Campylobacterota; class Campylobacteria; order Campylobacterales; family Sulfurospirillaceae; genus Sulfurospirillum; species Sulfurospirillum diekertiae. The sequence goes on from NZ_CP023275.1 coordinate 1,793,669, forward strand.
TGCATCGCACTCGCGCAAAATTCAAGAACCCGAGAAAATTTTTGAAGAATACTACCGGGAAGAACAATCCCAAGAAGGCTTTGGATTGGGGCTCAATCTCGTTAGAAGAATCTGTAAGGAAGAAAATGTGAAAATAACACTGCATTCAAGCGAAAATATAACATCCTTTTCATACCAATTTAAAGTGCTAAAACCATGAAAATTTTACTCTTAGAAGATGATATTCTCTTAAATGAATCTATCACAAAGTACCTCACAACCATTGGTCATGTCATCACTTCCGTCAGAGATGGCAATATCTGTCTTCAAATTTTAGAAAATGAAAAATTTGACTTGCTTGTTTTTGATATCAATGTACCCAATGTTGATGGATTAACAATCTTAGAGACACTGCACGCGCATAAAAAAATAATGCCCGTCATTTTTATCTCTACCCTCATTGACATTGAAGATATATCACGAGCGTTTGAACTGGGATGCTATGATTATTTGAAAAAACCTTTTCATTTAAAAGAGCTCAACCTCAGAATAGACAGAATTTCCAAAACCGCTAAAAAAGATATGCATCACAAAAGGCTCTCTCCTTCTTACAGTTTTGATTGTGACACGATGACACTTTATTTTCACGAAGAACCACAGGTTTTATCCAAACGACAACTTCAAATCATCGAATTTCTCACCCGCAATCGAGGATTTGTCTGTGGCTTTGATATGTTTAGAGAAAACGTATGGAATGATTTTGATATGGATGTCGATGATGCCACTATACGAACAGAAATCAACCGTTTAAAAAATAATTTGAAAGAAGATTTTATCGTCAATATTAGAGGCATCGGCTACATGATCAAAGTTCCTTCGGCGTAAAGCATACACCAAAGGGTTTTACATGTAAAGATTTTATCGATTATAAAAGTTACTTCTTCTTACACCCCAATATCTTCATTCCAAAGTTTTGGGTTATTGTAGATAAAAGCTTCCATCAATTCACGACATTGTGGGTGATTGACGACTTTTACTTCAACACCTCTGGATTTCACGTACTCCTCTGGTCCACAAAAGGTTTGGTTTTCACCAATAACGACTTTTGGAATTCCATACAGTAAAATGGCACCACTGCACATATCGCAAGGTGATAACGTCGAATAAAGCGTGGCTCTTTGATAATCACGAGCACTCAAACGTCCTGCATTTTCCAAACAGTCCATCTCCGCATGCAAGATGGCACTTCCTTTTTGAACCCTTCGGTTGTGACCACGCCCTACGATTTTACCGTCTATCACAAGCACGGCACCAATCGGAATGCCACCCTCGTCTAAACTTTTTTGGGCTTCTTCTATGGCTGCTTCTAAAAACGTATCCATCCTTTCCCCCTTTTGTGAGCTGAGATTGCTTTGCATTATAGCTCACTCTATTTTATGATACAAAAGCGAAACGTTGAAACGTTGATGTTGGGATATTTTAAACACAAACGGCTTTCTCTCCACTTTCTCCTTTTTGCTTGATAAAATCTTTTAAATGATACCAACAATAAAAAAGGATACACGTGATTGATTTAAGTACCATCAAAAGAAAACTAGCCTTTTTATCCATTTTATGTTTTATAACCTATGCCTCGATAGGATATATCTCATATGCGAACAATCGCCAAGCACAAGCCATCACCATGCGATTGCTCAAAGTGGGTGAAATTCAAACGCTTGCCAGCGAAACATCTGCCGATTTGCGCGGATTTAGGCTTTTTTTAGAGCAAAAGTTTTTGAATGATTTTAAAAAAGATTCCGATGCCATCGTTACAAAACTGGAAGAACTGTCCAAGGTTTTTGATGAAGAGAGCCTCTCACAAAAGCTCGTAAGCTTATCACAAGCCTATAAAGAGTGGAACGCCATTCGTTACGCTATCTCTGAAATCGTCATCCAAAACAAAGACCAGATGAAAACCAAAGCGTTTCAAGAAAGCGAAGACAATCGCAAACTGACCGCTTTAACGAAGCGATCTAATGCGCTAAAAGATAGCATTCAAAAAGAACAAGACACGCTTTTGCAACACATCCAAACTAGAAATCTAGCCATCATGCAGCAAAGTTCGGTGACGATTTCCATCATTGTCGCGTTGAGCATTCTTTTGACGATGAGCGTGTTCTACATCATTGCAACCAAAATTGTCTCTTCTATTCAAAATCTAGGACGCAGTATTGAGCACATCACCCGCCATAAAGATTTTACGCAAAATCTTACCATCCAAGGAAAAGATGAATTGGCACGTATGAGCGTTCAACTCAATGAACTCATAGCTATGCTGCGCCAGTCTTTCCACACCATCAATGTTTTACTGCACAATAACCTCAGTGTTTCGGAAACCTTTTCGACCACCACCTCAGCGATTCAACACTCCGTCGATCAAGAATCAAACGTTATTGCAGACATTACGACGCATTCGCATCGCATGAAAGAGGGAATGGAAAATTCATCGCATGAAGCGCAAAACGTGTTGGAAAAAGCAATCATCACGAAAGAAAATATGTGCGAAGTCAAAAAATCGCTCTCCTACACCATCGAACAACTCAATGTAACATCGCACATCGAATCAGACATCAACACCCATCTTCAAACCCTCTCACAAGAAGCAAGCCAAGTTAAAGCAATTATTACGATTATTGCCGAAATTGCCGACCAGACGAATTTGCTAGCGCTGAACGCCGCCATCGAAGCCGCACGCGCAGGTGAACACGGACGCGGATTTGCCGTTGTTGCCGATGAAGTGCGAAAGTTGGCGGAGCGAACACAACAAAGCTTGGTCGATACCAACGCGACCATCAATATCATTGTTCAATCCGTCAACGATATTTCGGAAAAAATGAACCATAACATCGAGCGCATCCAAAACCTTGTGAGCTCATCGCTGACGGTCAATGACCACACCGATACCACCACCCAAACCCTTGCAGATACAATCAATCTTATCCAAAAACTCTACGACGACACACAAGATAATGTACACACAACGGAGAAAATCATGAACCAAATCAACGTTGTCGGCGGTTTGTCCACCGAAAATACCCAAAGTGCCGAAGCCATATCCACTTCCGCTCATACCTTGTACGGCATGAGCGTCAAACTCAAAGAAGAGATTGCGATTTATAAAATATAAGCGCCTAAAAATACAAAAAGAGGAGACTTTTTTATTACATGTAAAAAGTTTCCTCGACCCTGCAAGTGAAATTTTACACTTTTTGAATGTTTTACATGTAAAAGTTTTAGTGATCGAAGAAGTGAAAGGTTTCTTTAGCGTAAATCTTTCATTATTTGTTTGACAACGCTTGATAACTCACACAGTTTGGTAGAGCATACATCAAACAATATTTCAGCGTTAATATCGAAATAATGATGCGATAAAACATCCCTAAGTCCTTTGATATTTTTCCACTCAATGCTTGGATAACGTAGTAGCAGTTGTCCATCTGTTAACTTGTCGATGTTTTTTAAACCTTCACCAATCGCCAATAAACGCATCGCGATACTGTCTAATTTTTCGATATTCTCGCTACTGGAAAGGAAATCATCTACCGTTTTAATGGCTTTAAATCGCTCAATAACCATATCAATAGACATATCGATGTCTTCAAGCGTTGATAATACCATCAAGGTTCGATCAGACATAAATAACATCTTTCGTAATCATCTGAAGCAAAAAAGGTTTCATGTATTTATGCTTGGTCATAAGGTCAACTTTTTTCTGTAAAGACGTTTCAAGGTCATATTTTAAACCCATGACGTTGTCAAATTTTGCTTGCATGTTCACAAAAATATCGATATCGCTATCGTCCTTGGCTTCATCACGAGCATAAGAACCAAACAAACCAATTTCCTCAACTCCATACTTCATTTGAAATTCGGATTTGTGTATGGAAAGATAATCAAGTATGTGTTGTTTTGTCATACATCCTCCTTTGGTTTGATGTGATTATAACATAGAGTTACATTCTTTAAATAATAAAACCTGCATAATGATGACCTATCTTTTCTGATAAAATTTGACAATATTCAAAATATTTTATTGTTTCTGGTTTTGACATCTTTTCTGTTCCTGGATAACAAAGAGATATATAGAAAGTTTTTTCATTAGCAAATAATGCACTTCTTGAAATAAACTTTTTGGCTACTTGGTCAGCTCTATGTTTATCTAATTCAATAATAATTATGAAGCCTTCAGCTTTTCCATAAATATCTATTGCATCTCTTCTAGCAGACTTTGGTTGATATTCAAGCTCCCACCTAACATCTACGATCCTTTCTGTCAAAATTAAAAATAAATCTTTTTGAAATTTTTTAACCATTTCTTTTTGTTCAGGTTGTGATTTTCCAATCAATTCATCAAAATAGTCTTGACTTTCTAATGATTTAATCACTGTTAAGATATCTTCATATATATCATTTTGAAAATAACTTTTTTTAAGTAATTGTGGATACATGATATTTTCCTATCTTCAAATAATCATATTTAACTTTTCTGCAAAAACCGCTCCACATCCGCCACAATCTCATCCACCGCCTCAGTCGCTTTTTTATAAAGCACTTTCGTATAAACTCGCTCGTTAATCGCATCACTTTTTTCTAAATTATTGAGAATGGAAACCTTTACATGTAAAGCGAAATGGTCCATCGCAACGACGTTTCCACTTGAGCCGATGATGACCAAAAACTGGCACTCTTCCATCGCTTCATAGAGGTGTTCGTACATTGGGGTGGCTTCGCCGAAGAAGACGATGTCGGGGCGTAGAAAGCCGCCACAGCTTTTACATGTAACGTCTCGCTCTTGTTTGGCGTAGCCGATGAGATGGGTTGTGCCACACTTTTCACAACGGAGTCTGGGCAAAAAACCGTGCAAGTGCAAAACGTCCTTACACCCTGCTCGCTCGAAAAGGTCGTCGACGTTTTGGGTGATAATGGCGATGTCATTGGGGTATTTTTCTTGAAGTTTGGCGATGGCATAGTGTGCGGCATTGGGAGTGACAGAGGCGAGTTGTTCGCGCCTTGCGTCATAAAATGTGAGGGTGTTTTCGCGATTCCAACTCAGACAGCCTGCTTGACAAATCTCTTCGACGCGGTACTTTTCCCACAGTCCGCCTGTGTCACGAAAGGTGGAAAGTCCACTTTCCGCACTGATGCCTGCTCCTGAAAAAATAACAACCCGTGCCATGGTTTACCTCTTTACAGTTTTGCTAAAAATGCCTTGATTGCTTCATTACTCTCTTCTGGGTTTTCCACAATGCTCATGTGCGCCGCGTTTTTGATGAGTACAAACTCTGAACCTTCTATCTGCTTTGCCATCGTTTGCATCCCTGAAGAAGGCGTCAACGTGTCATGCTCGCCGCACAAAAGCAGTGTTGGAATTTTTATGGAAGGAAGAAACTCAGTCATGTCATTGCGTGTCAGCATCGCAAAGATGCACCCTTTCACACCAATGGAGTTAAATTTCATAGACTTGGTGATGCGCTTATCGACGAGCTCTTTATGCTCTTTTTTGTAGGCATCGCTGTAACACTGAGCAATAAAATGTTTCGAAAATGATGTTAACCCTTTTGCGTTAATGCGTTTAATGGCATCGGAACGTCTTAGTTTGGTGTCATTGTTGTCAGCATGTGCCGCTGTGTCACATAAAATAAGTGCTGAAAATTTATTTTTCATGCGCTCTAAAGCACGTAAGGCGATGTAGCCACCCATCGAAAACGCGCATAAAATAGGCGGTTTTTCATCTTTTAGGTCGCCAATCATCAACTCAAGGTCATCCACAAATGACTCCATCGTAAACTGCCCATCGCCAACAGATGAATCGCCAAGCCCACGTATGTCGTACGCCACACAGTAGTAGGTTTCACTAAGAGCCGCTATTTGGGCGTGCCACATCGTGTGGTCATACGGAAAACCGTGTAAAAAAATGATTGCTCTATTTTTTTGATTGCCTTCCAATAAAACCGATAACCCGCCAACTGTTTTTTTCATTATCTATCCTTTGTATAAAACCATTATACATCAGACATTAAAATATAAGGCCTCCCTGTGGTGCATCACGATAGCCGTGGTACTTTGCTCAGGGTGAATCTGAAATGTTTCGCTGAGTTCTATGCCAAATTCCTCAGGTTTGAGCAGGTCAAAAATGACGCGTGTATCTTCCAAGGCAGGGCATGCGGGGTAGCCAAACGAATAGCGACATCCAAGGTAACGCTTCATCTGCACATCGCGCAAACTATGCCCCTCGTTTTCAGCAATGCCAAGATCAAGACGTATCTGTTTATGGGCGATTTCTGCTAATGCTTCGGCAAGTTCAACACCCAGTCCATGCACGAAAAAATACTCGGTAAAATTACCCGCATCGTAAAGCTCTTTTTCATACGCCGAAAACTTTGCACCCGCACTCACGCATGTCAATGCCAAAACATCATGACGATCAGGGCTTATAAAATCGCTTAAAGAACGGTACGGATTTCTGTTTTGACGCGGGAAATCAAACGTCTTAATGGCACGCGCTTTGATGGCTTCGATGCCTTCACGATTGACTTGCGCCTCACTAAAATACCCTTCACTCTCATCAAAAAGGTAGAGATTATTTTCACTTGATCGCGCTGGATAGTAACCGTAAATGATGGTTGGCTCAAAAAGTCCTAGTCGTTCGATGTCGGCTTTAATGCGCTCGAACGCTGGCCACAAAACCTCATCAAGCTGTTTTTGCTTCGCTTCTTTGCTCTGCCCTTTGCCACTGTAACCCCAACGCTGTGCAAAGAGAATTTTGTGGTTGATCCACGAAAATGCGAGCTCTTTCACATCGGTTTTCAGTACGCGTCTGCCCCAAAATGGCGGTGTCGGAATGGTAATGTCACGACTAGGCATTTTAAGCTCATGAAACGGAGGAATCTCTTTGAGCTCTTTCGTGGCACGATTGACACTGTTTTCAAGTACGACGCGACTAAACGAGGTGTCATAGTTTTTTACCTCGATGCGCGACATAGCTGTTATGCCCTCAAATGCGTCTTTGCAGTAATAAATCGGCCCGTCGTAAATCGGACGGCAAAACTCTTCCACAAAGGTATCGGTCAGTGCCGCACCGCCTAAAATGACAGGGATTTTAATGCCCATCTTCTGCATCGCTTCAAGGTTCTCTTTCATCACATTGGTCGACTTCACCAAAAGTCCGCTCATACCAATCGCATCAGCGTTGTGCTCTTTAAGTGCTTCTAAAAATTTGTCTAAGTCCGCTTTGATACCAATGTTGATGACTTTAAAACCGTTGTTGCTTAAGATGATATCTACAAGATTTTTACCCACATCGTGTACATCGCCTTTCACGGTTCCGATGATGAGCGTTGTGGTGGTATTCTTCTCGGTTTTTGGCAAATAAGGTTGTAGATAATCCACCGCGGCTTTCATTACTTCAGCCGATTGTAGGACAAATGGCAACTGCATCTTTCCGCTACCAAAAAGCTCGCCGACCACTTTCATCGCATCGATTAATATCTCATTGACAATGACTTCCGCGGCAATTTCCTCTTTGGCAGTGGGTAGAAGCGTCAGCATACGCTCTTTATCACCATCAATGAGCAAGGTTGAAATTTTCTCTTTAGTGTTCATCGCAAGAAATGCCGCGTCGCTTTCGTCTTTGTTTTCCACAACGCCTGCAAAATGGTCGATAAATTTAAAGAGCGGATCGCCCTCCTCTCGGTGGTTGAAGAGTAAATCTTCACAGATTTTTTTATCCACGTCACTGATCTTGTGCATCGGAAGGGTATTTTTAACATTGACAATCGCCATGCTGAGACCCGCTTCAACACAGTGGTGCAAAAAGACGGAGTTTAGGTACTCACGGGCGTGTTTAGCCAAACCAAACGAGATGTTGGAAACACCAAGGACAAAACCCACTTCGGGGTGAAGGGCATGAAATTCACGAATCGCTTCGATGGTCTCAATCGCTGCTGTATGGTACTCAGGATCGCCACTTCCCACGGTAAAGGTTAATAAGTCAAATACCAAATCTTCAGGATGAATGCCATGCTTTTGCGTCGCTAAAGTATAAATGCGCTCGGCAATCGCCACTTTTTGAGCTTTGCTCTTTGCCATACCGACTTCATCGATGGTCAGACACACCAATGCTGCACCAAAACGTTTGGCTAAAGAGCAGACTTTATCAAACTTTTCAATGCCGTCTTCTAGGTTGACGGAGTTAATGATGGGCTTGCCACCAATAAGTTTAAGGGCAACTTCAAGGGCTGGTACTTGGGTGGTATCAGGCATAAGGGGCAAGAGAATTTTTTGCACGTAGCGCCCCATCACCTCTTGGGTGTCTTTGTGCTCATCGCGTCCTGCAAAACCGACACTCACGTCAATGCCATGCGCGCCACTGCGTACTTGTTGTTGCGCAACGCTCAGTGTACCATCGTAGTCTTCGGCAAGGAGTAACTCACGAAACGCTTTAGAGCCTGTGGCATTACTTCTCTCACCAATGAGAAACGGCGCGGGGTCTTGCTTGAGTGCCCTTGTTTCAAATAACGAGGCAATGCTACGAGGCATTTCCCCTTTGGGAGCAAGCGGTTTTTTACCCTCCACACGCTTGGAAAGCTCTAAGATATGCTGAGGCGTGGTACCGCAACATCCTCCAAGTATGGCAACGCCTGCAATTTCAGTGAATTTTTCTTGAAGCTCGGCAAACTCTCGCGGTCCCATCGGATAAAACGTGTAGCCACCACGGTTTTGCGGAAGTCCTGCATTGGCGTGGACACTAATGGGTTTACCCCAAACGGAACTGAGCGTTTTAACATGCTTTTCAACCTGCTCAGGGCCTGTGCCACAGTTGAAGCCAAGACTCATAATATCAAACGGCTCTAAGATCGTAGCAATGGTGGTCGCATCGGTTCCAATGAGCATCGTTCCACTGAGTTCAATCGTCACGGAAACCATGATCGGAAGCTTTACATGTAAAGTATTTTGAGCGTCTGTGATGGCATGAAGTGCGGCTTTGATTTGAAGAGGGTCTTGCGCCGTTTCAATGAGGAAAAGATCACATCCACCATCAATCGCCCCACGCGCTGCCTCTTTGTAGCCTTCATACATTGCATCGTAGCCAATATGCCCCAAAGAAGGGAGTTTCGTTCCAGGGCCAAAGGCAGCGGCGGTAAAACGTGGCTTTTGCGCTGTGGCAAACTCCGCACATGCCTCTTTGACGATCTCCACACCCGCACGAGCAAGTTCATACGCTCTCGCCCCGATGCCGTAATCTTCCAACACCCACGGCAGTGCACCAAAGGTATTGGTCTTGATGATGTCAGCACCCGCGAGCAAATAGCCGCGGTGGATTTTTGAAATGGCATCTTGATATGTGACATTCAAAAGCTCGTTGCAGCCCTCTTTACCTTCCCACTGCTCAGGTGCAATCTCTAACGCTTGAATTTGCGTGCCCATCGCACCATCGATGATTAAAATTTTTTCTTTGATAAGTTCTTGAAGTGTTGCCAAGTCGAATTCCTAGTGTGTTATAACTGGAATGATAGTACCAAAACTTTGGTAAGGAGAGGCTAAAAGGGTAGGAGTAGTCCAAAGAGGCAAAAAATACCCCTTTGGTTTTTACATGTAAAGATTATGGATTGACGGTAGATTTGTAAACAGCTTTGCCATCTTTGATCTCTTTGATAATGGCTGAGCGGGTTGCGTTGCCTTTATCATCAATAGAAATAAAGCCAGAAACACCCTCGTATTTGGAGGTTTTACGAATTTCGGTGTTGATACATACACTGTCTTCAGGATTAGCACAACGGTTCATTGCATCAACCATTACATTGTAAGCATCTGCGCCCAGTGCGGTAAAGGAGTTCAACTCTTTTTTGCCTGTTTTTTTCTCATATGCAGCGATAAAGTCTTTTGATTTTGCAGTTGGAGGCGCACTGTGATCGAACGCATCGGTAAACATATACCCCTCAACCGCATCACCCCCTAAATCAATAAAGGTTTGATTGGCGACACCATCACCTGAGATAAACGGTTTATTCAGATCAATCTGTTTGGCCTGACGTTTAATCATCGACGCTTCGGTGTGATACAGTGGCAAGAACACAAAGTCCGCATTCAGAGCCTTGACCTGTGAAACCACCGCTTTAAAATCTTTATCGCCTGAGCTGATACGAATCTCTTTAAGCACTTTGCCACCGTTTTTAACAAACGCTTGGGTAAAGGCTTTCGAAAGTCCGAGTGAATACACTTGCGCTTGATCGGTGACGATCACAGCTGTTTTTAAACCCAAATCTTTTGCCGCATAATTAGCAACGACCGTTCCTTGAAATGAGTCACTAAAGCAGACACGGTTTGCGAACACTCGATTTTCAGTGAGTTTATCATTGGTCGCAGCAGGGGCGATGACGGGAATCTGTTTTTTGTCGGCAATGGCGATAATTTGAGCGGTATTCGTGCTAATCATCTCACCAATTATCCCCACGACTTTATCTGAAGTAATGAGTCGGGTTGCCGCATTGGCGGATTCGACTTTATCACCTTTAGTATCGACTAAAACAAGCTTAATGCTATCGCCATTTTTCAGTTTTGGTTGAAGCGAGTTTGCAAGTTCAACACCCTCATACGCCACTTGACCATACCCAGCGAGAGGACCACTCATAGGCATAATGACACCTACATTGATCTCTTTGGCAAGTGACAATGTTGCGACTAAACTGGTAATGGTTGCCAGTGCTATGAATTGACGCATCTTTATTTCTCCTATCCGTCTAATTTTTGGAAAGTTTAACAAAATTATCATTACGATAGACTCAAAGTCATACAAATTGATACAAAATCATAGACTATCAAAGTGACAAAAGAGGGATGAAATGAGGTTGTGTATGAAAGAAAAGAGAAGAAGTAGAGGTTTGCTGCTTCTCTTTACATGTAAAGCTTAGGGATTGACCGTAGATTTATAAACAGCTTTGCCGCCTTTGATCTCTTTGATCACAGCAGAGCGCGTTGCATTGCCATTTTTGTCGATGGAGATAAACCCTGAAACACCTTCAAAGTTAACAGTTTTTTTAATTTGATCATTAATACATACGCTATCGTTAGGGTTAGAACAACGGTTCATTGCATCAACTAAAAGATTGTACGTATCTGCACCCAACGTTACAAATGAATTCACCTCTTTTTTGCCCGTTTTTGTCTCATACGCAGCGATAAAATCTTTTGAGCGTTGTGTCGGAGGCGCATTATAATCGAAAAAGTCCGTAAACATATGTCCTTCGGCACTATCGCCTGCTAATTCTATAAATGTTGGATTGGCGACACTGTCTCCTGACAAAAAGGGTTTTGTGAGTCCAATCTGCTTCGCTTGACGGGTAATCATAGAAGCTTCTGCATGGTAAATAGGTAAAAAAATCATATCGGGATTCAGTGATTTCACTTGCGCAACAACTGCCTTAAAATCTTTGTCGCCCGAACTCACACGAATTTCTTTCAGCACTTTACCGCCATTTTTAACAAACGCTTCGCTAAAGGCTTTCGAAAGTCCCAATGAATAGACTTGCGCTTGATCTGTAAGAACGACAGCGGTTTTCAAACCCAAATCTTTAACAGCATAGTTTGCAACAACGGTTCCTTGAAAAGAGTCTGTAAAACAGACCCGACTCGCATAAGCTTTGTTTTCCGTCAGTTTGTCATTAGTGGCGACAGGTGCAATGACAGGGATTTGCTTTTTATCCGCTATAGAAATGATCTGAGCTGTATTGGTGCTCGTAATTGCACCTAAAATACCTACAACTTTATCGGAAGTGATAAGCCTTGTTGCAGCATTGGCGGACTCTACTTTATCGCCTTTATTATCAACCAAAACCAAGTTTAAATGGTCCCCATTTTTGAGTGTTGGTTGCAGGGAATGAGCCAATTCGACACCTTCATAGGTTGTCTGCCCGTATGACGCTAAAGAGCCACTCATAGGCATCACAACACCCACATTGATCTCTTTGGCAATGGCAAATGTTGCGATCAGAGAGGTAATGGTGAAAACAGTGAATAATGGACGCATAGGTAACTCCTTAGTTTAAATGTGAACGAAAGCATAACAGAATCATTGTTGAATGTCAAGTAATTTGACTTTTTTACTAGTGTATAAGTCACCTCTCTTTAAAGAATCTGAAAAAGCATTACATGTAAAGATGAATTAGGGGAAAATACACAAAGATGAAAAAGAGACCAAAGCCTCTTTTTCACAATGAAGTCGAAAATTTACGCGTGATTGTTTTCTGCTGTATCAAGCGCTTGAGAAACATCAACAATGATTTGAAGTTTTTTGATGATTTCGCCCATTGCACGGCTCTCTTCTTGTGCAGCAAGGCTAATGCGCTCAACTTCAGCCTGTGTTTTGATAATTTCATCGACCGTACGTTGTAACGCAGGAACGATTTGATCAACGACTTTTTGAACATCCATAATGGAGATACGAATATTATCGGTCGATTTGTTGCTTTGATCGGACAGTTTTCGTACTTCACTGGCAACAACGGCAAATCCACGTCCATGGTCACCCGCACGTGCCGCTTCAATCGTTGCATTGAGCGCTAAAAGGTTGGTTTCACTTGCTATATATTTGATAGCCGTCGTAATATTACCAATTTGCTCGACTGCTTCGGTTAACTCTTGTGCCATATTGTTTGTGACTTGAATATTTTGCACTTCAGAAGCTAATTTGCCATTAACGACGACAATGGTGTTGGCAGTATTTTCAATAGACTGAGATGCCGTTTGCGTTATCACGGAGATCTCTTTGGTTAATGTTGCAAGCTTTTTAGAAATATCACGCGCTTCTTGCAAAGCCTTATCGCTATTAATCGCCGTGACGACTTGTGCCAAACCACTCACACTCTCAGCAGTTGCCGTTCGAGGAGGACTTGGAATGACCGTAACATCTGGACGTAAATAGTGGCTAAATTTCGAATAAAGTGCTTTACCTGAAGAGACATAACCATCGGTTCCGATAATATATTTGGCTTCCAAAAGAGCATCTTTCGTTTCAGCTTCACTGCACTCATCAAAAGGAACAATTTTATACCCTACATGATTGAGATTGTAAAATTTTAAAAATTTGAGTAAAACATTCGCACCAGAAGTGCTGTTATTGAAGATGACTACATTTTCGCCGCTAGGAATGCGACCAACGGTGACAAAAAAATCCGTTGGAGGAACAAATTCAACAGAGATCACTTTCTCTTTGCCATATTTCTTGACCATTTCATCATAACGATTCGCAAAACAGACAACCAAATCAAAATTTGCGACATCATAATTTTGATAGTTACTTAAAGTAGCTTTTTGATACGTGGCAGCGGTGGAAAGAGTAGCATCGACTAATGAAACAAGCTCTTGGGTTGTTGCTTCATTGGCTCCGATTAAAAGTAGATTAACGCTCATGTACTTCCTTTAAATCAGTATATTAATGACAAAATAATGAAAAGTATCGCCCCTATTTGTTGCGCTCTTTTCAATCAAGCAATTCTCTACCTTTATATTATAGACAAAAGGTTGGACAAAAAAGGGACGAAAAATAAGCAATGCTTTTGTTCGAATCATAGTACAATAATCCAAAATTTAATAAGGGGTTTGTATGTTTGACATTCAAAACTATTACAGCTTTATCGCTGCCATTTTAGTTTTTCAACTGATACCTGGTGCTGGAACCATTGCAATTTTAAATGCTACGGCTCGTAATGGTATTAAAGCAGGACTTGGTGCTGTTTTGGGAACACTCTTAGGTGATTTTGCTTTTATGATAGCCGCTCTAGCAGGACTTGCCGCTATTATGCAACAAAATCCTTTTTTGTTTGAAATGCTTCAATATTTTGGTGCAGGCTATTTATGTTGGTTAGGCGTTGGATTGCTTCGTACTAAAATTGAATCCGATACGGGGAAAGTGGAACCTAGGAAATCAGCCTTAGTCTATTTTAAACAGGCTTTTTTTGTCAGCATCACCAACCCAAAAGTCATGCTTTTTTTCGTGGCATTTTTCCCACTCTTTTTACGTCCAGACGCTTCCAATGTAACCCTTGGTGCGATGATTTTACATGTAAGCCTTATCAGCCTTGCGTACCAAGCGCTTTTAGTTCTTTTGGGCAATACGTTAGCACATAAACTCAAAACCTTTCCTCTTGCACGTCAAATCGCGACACGTCTTGCAGGTATTGCACTCATTGCGTTTGGCATTAAGCTTGTCAGTCACAACCGTTAGAAAGTTGGATCAATGCCTCTTAGACATATTTTACTAGCCCTGAGTGTCGTTGTCATTTGGGGAGTTAATTTTGTAGTGATTCAAGTCGCTCTGCAAGAATTACCTCCTCTCTTGCTCACATTTTTCCGTTTCTTTTTTGCAACCTTCCCTGCCATCTTCTTTTTCAAGCGCCCTCAAAACACCTCTTGGAAAATGCTCTTTTTTTATTCATTGAGCATGTTTATTCTAGACTTCGCCTTTTTATTTTCAGGCATGTACGCAGGGGTAAGTTCGGGCATTGCCTCTCTTGCCCTTCAAACGCAAGTCTTTTTTACCGCCATTTTAGCCGTGATTTTCATCAAAGAGAAGATGACACTTGCCAAGATCATTGGAGCAATCGTTGCTTTTTCGGGGATTGTATTTGTGGGATTTCATGCAGGAGGCGACGTCAATCTCTTAGGACTTGCTTTAGTCGAATGTGCAGCCCTTTCATGGGCAATTGGCAATCTTGTTTCCAAGCAGATCGGCAAAGTCGATATGCTCAGCCTCGTGGTTTGGGGAAGCCTCATCTCGCTTCCTTTTTTACTGGCACTCTCTTATATTTTTGAATCGCATTTGTGGAGTTTTGCGATGTTCATGCATCTCACGTTCAAAAGCATTGGTGCGATTGCCTATCTTGCGTATCCTGTCACTTTTTTTGGATTTGGCATTTGGAGTTGGTTGCTCAGTCGTTATCCAGCCACTACTGTCGCTCCTTTTACGCTTTTAGTGCCTGTGGTTGGATTTACCTCTTCGGCTATTTTAGTGGGAGAAGCTTTGCCCAGTTGGAAGCTCATTGCAGCGTGTTTGATCGTTACAGGCCTTGTCATCAACCTTTATGGAGATCGGCTCATTAAGAGAACTTAAACTTTATAACATCATCTATTTTTTAAGCTACTACCTTTTTTGGTAACCGTTTTGTTTTTTTTATAGACTAAAATGACCAGAACAATTCCAAAAAAGGTCTTCTGTGCTATTTAAAACGAAAATTATTCTGACGGTATCTGTTTTAATGTTTTTAAGTCTCATCTCCTTTAGCCTCTTTAGCTATCAGGACACCAAAGAGAACAGCATTCATCAAATTGAATCCAGCCTAACGATGGCCTCTCGTTCATTTAAAGACTATATAGATCTTCTGCTGAGTACCAAAAAAAGTAACATTGAAAGTGCATCGCGTTATTACAAAGACATTGACATCAGAACTCTTCACGATATGGTTGAAAAACTGGGAGAGACGACTAAAATCATTGGGGCAGTTGATTCGTATGTGGGGTTTGAAGATGGTGGAATGATCTGGGGGAGTGAGAAAAATCGACCGCAGGGGTATGATCCTCGCACCCAAGCGTGGTACAAGCAGGCAAAAGAAAGTAAAAAAATTGGCATTACCGATGCGTATGAAGACACTACGACTAAAACACTAATGATCACCATGATGACCCCTATCTTTGATGAAAACAACGTCATTATAGGTGTTCTTGGTGTCGATATTGCACTAAATTCTTTGACTAAGACCCTTTCTGAAATCACCTTCGAGGGAGGTTATGGTATCTTACTCGATACAAAGGGAACGATTGTTGTTCACCCTAATAAAGCACTTATTGGTAAAAATTTAGCCAGTGTTGTTCCAAACCTCACACGCCAATTTAATGATAAACAAGAAGGCATTCTCAACTACACCTATGACGGTGTCGACAAATTGTTTGCCTCCACCATTTCAACTCAAAGTGGTTGGCGCATTGCTATTGCATTCGATAAATCAACATCTTACTCTTTCTTAAATTTGCAAATACAAAAGCTTTTTCTCATCGGTACACTGATGCTTTTGGGTTCGATTGTCATCATTGTCTTGTTAATTAAAGCCCTTTTAAAACCACTCGACAGGCTAGGGAACATTGCTTATGAGCTTTCAAGCGCGCATGGAGATCTTAGCCAAAGACTTGAGGTCATAGGAAATGATGAATTTGGAAAGGTATCATCGTACATTAACACTTTCATTGCAAAACTGCACGAAATTGTCACCAATTCTAAAATCATTAGCCATGAGAATTTTTCGATATCGCAACAACTTTCAAAAAATACTTCAGAGATGGTACGCAATGTGGAAGCAGAATCAAAAATTATTCTCTCAACAAAAGAGGAAGGAAATGCCCTCACCCATGCCATTGAAAATTCCGTCGATAAGGTAAAATCATCCCATATCGTTTTAGAAAAAACACAAAAAGAGATGCACAGCGTTAAAACAAAGTTTGAAACATTAGAACACACCATGCAAATAACCGCTCAAAAAGAACAAGATTTGGCTGAAAAACTCAATCATGTGAGCCATAATACCAACGAAATTAGAGATATTTTAGGCATTATTCACACGATTGCGGAACAAACTAATCTTTTAGCGCTCAATGCTGCTATTGAAGCAGCACGCGCAGGAGAACATGGTCGTGGCTTTGCTGTAGTTGCTGATGAAGTGCGAAAACTAGCCGAAAGTACACAAAAGAGTCTGATTGCGATTGATGCAACCGTCAATGTGGTCGTCCAATCTATTATGGACGCCAACACCGATATTGCTCAAAATGCCCATGAAGTACATAATCTTGTAACCCTTTCGTTGGAGTTAGAAGAAAGCATTAGCGATATTGATCTTATTATCCAAGAGACGATTGCCAATACAGCGCAAACCGTTGATAGCTTCATCTTTACATCGAGCAAAATCAACCATATGGTCGAAGAAGTTGAAAAAGTCAACATTCTTTCACACGAAAATGTCTGCAGCATTGAAAATATATCGAAAGCATCCGAAGATCTTCATCGTATGAATGAAAATCTCAATAATGAACTCCAAAAATTCAAATCTTAAAAGGGATGAAAAGCTTTTACATGTAAAGAGAAATCATCGCTTATTTCTCTTTAATTTGCATTAAATTTTCACGCCTTTGGATCGCTTTTTCTTCCTCAGAAGGAAGGGTTAATGTTTGATTTAAGAGCTCTAAACTGAGCTTCTTTTCGGAATTAAGGGCTTCTGTTGTTATCTCGCCGCCTAATTTTCCTAAGGCAAAACAATATTTACCTTTGAGCGAAACATTATTTTCACTGCTTAACGTATTAATGCGTGAACATTTATCTACCCATAAAAACGCATCTTCAGCATGGTAATCGTGCAAATATCCAAAGAGTTTGACTGTCTCAAAAAACTTGAGTTTGACTTCAAAGAAAGGACTGACCTCCAAATTCTCACTCAAGTGCAATAAAATTGGAAATTTGTACAGTGTTGAGCCTATTTTAAGACTGTTTTTTGTCGTATCTAAGACTAACTCTTTCTCTATTTTTGGAAATTCCCAAAAACGACTAATCTCATTGGACCACGCGTTTAAAAGTTTATCTACATCTTTAAATTCTTCCATCAATGAAGGCTCATCGCCCAAAAGATCTCTGCTGAGTCCAACGGTTCCTTTATAGCCGAGAAAGGACAAAAGCGTTGCGCCAATATCCAAGGTACTTCCTACTTTTTCAATTTTATCACCATGGCTTAGACGAGGATCAATGATCATAAATTGATCGCGACGCTCACCCTTCATAAGATCATCAATCGCCATATTGTGCATTGCAAGGTGGTCTGAGCCTACAACAATAATCGTATTTTTACCATAAGGCGAATCTTGAATCTGCTTGATAAACTTTGCAATTAACTCATCCGAACAAATCACCGCATTGAGCATGGAATTGCTGCCATCTTTATACTCCTGAGCCTTGCAGCTTTTTGAGACATGTCCATAAGGATGATGCGTATCCATGGTAGAGAGAAACATCGCAAATTTTTGTTTGCTTTTGGAATACTTTTTAAAATCATTCATCGCAATATCAAAAAGGGTATCATCATACAATCCCCATGGTGTTTGATAACTTGGATTTGAAAGCAAAGGTTTAAGCTCTTTAATGCCTTTTATATCATCAAACTGATGGGTTTTATAAAGTTTATCAACGCCTGCAAATTCTAAAGGTGAACCACTGCGGTAGATGAGTTTATACCCTTCTTTATGGAGCATATCACTCATACACACGGCACCTGAATAAAATGTACTCATCTTAGACATAGAATTGCCTTGAGGAGAGTCTGAATTTCGAGAAGGAGTCACCAGAGGAAGTCCACACATCACCGATGTCATTCCTGCAATCGTCCAGCTGGTTCCCCATGCTTGTTTTATCTGTGTAAAAGAGATACTTTGCTCTCTTATTGGACGTAAAGCGGTGACTAAAGAGGGAAATATTTTTTCATCAAAATAGGTGTCTTCAAAACTCTCTGCAAAAATATAAACCAGATTAGGATGATTTTCGCTAATTGCCGATAATGAAGCTGTTTTATAATAATCTGAAAAATTATATTTGAGGCTCAAAGGATTTTCAACTCCAAGGACGCTAAGCGCACTCTCACCTAAAAAGCGTACTGTTGGGTGGATGATTAAAGCTAATATCAACGACACCGTTGATATAAGTCGTTTCAGCTTTTGATGCTCAGAAAGAACACTGTTTTTAAGCATTCGATAGTAAAAAACTGAGATCATTAAACTGCTGATCAATAGTCCAATTCCTACTGCTATGATTAAATAATAATCAGCAAATCCAGAGCCATCCAGCCCATAACGAAGATGGAAAATAACGGCATCGTTAATACCCTCTCCCGTAAAATAGTTGGAAACAATATAACACGCACTGAGTACCATATAAAGAAAAATAACGACCGCGCCAATAGATGCAGTCCTAGAAGTATAGGTACGATGTTTAGAGGTAAATAAGGCGATAAGAAAAAGTCCTGCGGATAACCATAACATGTTATTCATTGTTGTTTAGATTCCTCTTTTATTTTAGATCAATATTATAGCTTGTTGTTAAAAAATTGCATTAAAAATTCTTCTTTTTAAAAACTGATTAAATTTTAATCATTTAGCTGAGTATATTAAAATCGTCTAAGTGATACAATTTCATCAGTTCAACATTTTAGGAGGAATTCATGAGAAAACTACTTTCTCTCGCAACATTGTTGCCTTTATCAACATTGTGGGCTGCAGAAGAAGCGGCTACTGAAGCAGCAGCAGATGTTGCTGAAAAGGTTTTAACCCTTGACGTGGGAAACACTGCTTGGGTTTTAACGGCAACCGCACTCGTCATGTTTATGACACCAGCGGGTTTGGCACTCTTTTACGGCGGTATGTCTCGCTCTAAAAACTTGCTTAACACGATTGCAATGAGTGTTATGGGATATATCGTTGCAGCCGTTGTTTGGGTTGTAGCAGGTTATACCTTGGCGTTTGGTACAGATATTGGTGGTGTTATCGGTTTTGATAGCCTCTTTTTAAGTGGTATCAAAGTAACGGATCTTTGGGCAACTGGTAGCATTCCTGTCCTTCTTTTTGTAGCGTTCCAAATGACCTTTGCAGGTATTACGGTGGCTCTTGCAAGCGGTGCTATTATTGAGAGATTAAAGTTTTCAACTTGGATCGTTTTTGCGGCTATTTGGATTCTAGCAGTGTATGCTCCTATTGCTCACTGGGTATGGGGCGGCGGCTTCTTATCAAAACTAGGTGTTCTTGACTTTGCAGGTGGTACGGTTGTTCATATCAATGCAGGTGTTGCTGGCTTAGTCGTAGCACTAATGCTTGGCAAACGTGCAGATTATGGTAAAGCTATGTTCCCTTCATCTGTTACCTTGACGGTACTGGGTGCAAGTATGTTATGGTTTGGTTGGTTCGGATTCAATGCAGGTAGCGAACTTGGAGCAGATGGAATTGCTGCGAGTGCATTCCTTGTCACCAACACAGCAGCAGCTGTTGCAGCACTTGCGTGGATGATCATCGAATACATTACTTATAAAAAATTCACATTACTCGGTATCGCTTCTGGTATCGTAGCAGGTCTTGTTGCGATCACTCCAGCAGCAGGTTTTGTTGATACAAGTGCTTCACTGATCATTGGTGCAGTTGCTGGTATTGTCGCGTTCTACGGTGTTAATGGCTTGAAAAAAGCACTTAAATACGATGACTCATTGGATGCATTTGGTATCCATGGTGTTGCTGGTATCTGGGGTGCGCTTGCTACGGGTATTTTTGCAAACCCTGAAGTGAATGAACTGGGTAAAGGTTTACTCTATGGTAACGCGGATCAAGTGATGATTCAAATCGAAGGTATCGTTGTAACGATCATCTATACAGCAATCGCGACAGCCATTGTCTTTAAAATTGCTTCTATCTTAACCGGTGGTGCAAGAGTAAGCAGTGATGCTGAGTCACAAGGGTTGGATGAAGTAGAACACGGCGAAAAAGCCTTCAACTTAAGATAATAAGGATATAACATGAAAAAAATCGAATCAATTATCAAACCATTCAAACTTGAAGACGTCAAAGATGCGCTTGCAGAGCTTGACATCACGGGTATGACCGTCAGCGAAGTCAAAGGTTACGGAAGACAACAAGGACACTCAGAGCTTTACAGAGGTGCGGAGTATGTCGTTGATTTCTTACCAAAAATTAAAATCGAAGTGGTTGTTCACGACGATCTTGTTGACAAAGTCATTGACGTGATCGTCAAAAGTGCGCGTACAGGTAAAATCGGTGATGGAAAGATCTTTGTTTCTTCTATCGATAAAAGTGTTCGTATTCGAACCGGTGAGCTTGATAACGAAGCGGTTTAGTTTAACCTCGGGCAGAAGACTTACTCTTCTGCCCACATCTCCTCTTCTTCTTGCAATGCTTTTTCCTCTTTCATCCGATACGTCATCACCAGATTAAAACAGAGCTCGCTTAGCATCAAAAGATCCCACATGGTGAGTATCTCTAAAAAGGGCATTCCCTCTTCCAGCTTTTCAAAATTGATTTTACATGTAAAGATGTAGGAATCATTCGGAGCGCCTAGTTCTGGGAGGTTGAGTGAGTATTGAAACGCAAAGGTCATATCGGCGTTGCGCCCCATACGACGAATGCGTTTGAGTGTGCCATCGTAATCTTTTTCACTTAAACGAATCTCGGAATGAATGTTGTGCGAGAGGACATTGCGAACAAATGAGACAATGTCAAAAAAGTTTTCATACTGCTCACCAAAGAGTTTTTGCATAAAAATTTTAAAAGGACTCTCAAAGCGAAGGCACTCAACGGTCGCCATACAGATACCCCGAAACGCGTTGAACTCCACAAAATACTCAAAGAGCGAAATCTCTTCTTTGTTGGTTTCTCGTGCATTGGCTAAAAGCTCTTGAATGATCTCCGCATTGAAATAATAGGCTTTCTCATTCTCATACTTTTTCACGACAAACAAACTGCGATCACTTAAGTCTTCCGTTTTGGAAAGACGCCCCAAAAACTCACCCATATGCAAAAAGTAAAAATTCTGCTCTACCAGTAAAAGGGCATCGTCCAGTAAAATTCCCGTATCGCTCATTTCACTCGTTCCAGTCGTACTTTCATCTCTTGATACGTTGCGCAATTTCCCTCTTGGCTCATCGCACGAGGTGTCAGTCTGTTGGCATTTTTAGCCCCACTGTAAAGGAGTAAGCAGTCATCGCGTAGGGTATCGGTAGGCATGACAGAGTATTCGCACGTGCCATAACGATTGGTAAGTCGCACGCGTTCTTCTTGTTCCAAGCCTAAGCAAAGGGGCACATACAGATAATCGTCGGTGACAAACTGCGAATTGAGCGACTTGTTTTGCTTCGCGGCAATCACGTAAAAACCCTCCTCGTCCTCAAAGTCATCATCAAACTCTTCCAAAAATTCAAATTTTCCACTTTTCGTATAAAACGTCTTTTCATACGGCAGATCTTCATAAGTTTTAGAGATCAAAAAACCATCTTTCTCGACGCTATTGGAAGCAATCACGTTTTCAAGAATCTGCGCTTCACGCTCCAACGCATCATGCCCAAAAGCAGCCAGTAACGTTTGCGTTAGGTCGTACTCGCTGATGCCGATGGGACTCTCTACAATTTTTGGCATACGCCCCACAAAGGGATGCCCATAGCTTAATTTAACATCATCCTTTGCCAAAAACGTTTTAGCAGGAATGACCAAATGCGCACGCGCGGAGGTCTCATTTTCATGCAATCCAAAGTAAACAATACATTTGGCTTTATCCAGCCCCTCTTTAACCTTAGACGTACACGGCATTTGATTGAGCGGATTGCCACCTTGAATAAACACAAGATCATACTTCCCAAAATCAACGATCGGCAGAGGCTCTTTTTTAGCATCGACTTTAAACGGCAACGTATAACCAAAACCGCTGTTGGAAAGATACCCCACGCCACAACCGACTTTACCAAACAGCCCCAGCATAGCGCCAAGTGCGTCAATGGCACGCAAAACACTATGCCCAAAGCTATACTTTTGCACGCCAATACCCACTAAAATGGAGACTTTTTTACCTTGGATCAGATGCAGTAACGCACCGATTTCATCCAAGTTCACGTGCGCCTTATCCAGCAGTTTTCGCATCGGAATACCACTAATAAAATCTAAAAAATCTTTGTAATTGAGCGTTCGTTCGTTTAAAAATGTCTCGTCTTCCATCGCTTCCATTGCAACCAAACGGCAGAGTAAAAGAGCTAAATAAAGATCGCCCCGCGGTTTAATCTGAATATGAAGCGCCGCGTGATGGGAGAGGTCAATTTTCACAGGGTCAATGACAATGAGGGTCTTGCCTTTAAGCGCAGGAAGCATATGCGAGTTCGTCACTGTAGGGTTTCGACCCCACAAAATAACCACCTCGGCATCTTTTACATGTAAGGGTGAAAGCGAAAGATTGGCACCCCTACTCTCACAAATTCCAGCATCCCCTGCTTCATCACACAACGAACCAGAGGCAATCACCGCCTTGTGCGAAGCAAAAAACGTTTTAGTCACCCCTTGCATAACACCCAAATTACCACTGCCTTTAAAAAAAAGCGTTTTTGAGGGTTCATACGCGCGTAGGTGTTCTTGAAGCAAGGAGAGCGCTTCTTCCATCTTCACACTTTGCCCCAAATAGCGAGGCTCTTCAATCCGTTCAAAGGTATGAAAATGATTGAGGTGATGACAGAGGTACCCTTGTGTAATCGGATGGGCTTTGTTGCCTTTGAGCTTAAGCTCTTTGGTCACAGCAATGCTGCATCCATCAAAACAGTCCAGTGGGCAAGTTGTAAAATACATTGAAGCCTCTTTGGTAGTAGAGTTTATAGGGACAATTATACAGTGTTCTATAAACGAAGTAGTTTATCTTCTAATATTTCCAAGGTTAAATGCTCATCTTCGCTCAAATCGATATGCTGATAGATCATCAAAAGTTCATGTTCGCTCAGTAAAAGATCGATTTTGGCGTAGTCCATTTTCGGCTCATTTTCGTTTACATGTAAAACCAAAAAGTTATCACTGTATGCCCGCACAATGATGGCATCTGGATAGATAAAATTAATCGTTTGAGCAATTAAACATAAAAATTCATCGCCTTTTTTCCAGCCATGTTTTTTATTGTAGAGCGCAAAATTGGTACAGTTTAGGTGATCCACACTGCGAATTTTTAATTGACACGCCCCCGCATGTGCAAAAATAAATTTGAGGTAATTGACATTGTAAAAACTGGTGAGTTGATCGCGAAAATAGTAAGAAAAACGCATCTCTTCCAGCAAGCCTTTGGGCATTTGCGTCGTATTTTCAGGTAGTTTGACTTCGGCAAAAATGTCCAATGCCACATCCACAATTAAAGGGTTAAATTGCTTTGTCTTCTCTGCTTTTAAAATCGCAAATGCCTCTTTGCGACTGAGACTTTTACGATAAGCACGATTGGTCGTCATCGCATCAAAGGCATCCGCTACGGTGATGATTTGCGAGAAAAAGGGGATTTGATCGGCACGCAAGCCATGCGGATACCCCTTGCCATCATAGCGTTCATGGTGGTGTAACACAACATGCGCAAGTCTTGAAAAAGGTTCACGCGAGAGAAGCTCATAACTCGCTGTAGAATGACGCTGGATCAGCGAATACTCCATCGAGGTTAGCTTATCGGGTTTGAGCAAAATAGCATCGGGGATTTCAATCTTGCCGATGTCATGTAGCATGCCCGCTTTGTAAATAAAATCAACCTCATCACTGCTGTAGCCCATGGCAAGCACAAGCATTTTAGAATACTCAGCGACTCGTTGGCTATGCCCTGCCGTGTAACTGTCACGTTTTTCCATCATGTCGATGAGCGCATACATACTCTCTTCATACATTCGTGTTTTTTCATTGAGGTAATTACGACCGCGAGAATGAATCCACCAAATGGCAAAAAGCCCCAAAAGCCATGTGCCCACATAGGTCACAATCAAAAAATAAAAACTTTGAGGATTCGCACTTTTAAACGTGGGAACTTTCATTTGAATCGACGTGTACCCCAATAAATCTCCAATAGCAACATCATCATGAACGTGACAGGAGATGCAGACATGATTGGCAATCATAGGCTTGACATAAAAAAGGTATTTTGTATTTTCTTCCTTATAAAGTGCAAAACTATCGCGATGCTCTTCTTTAACCGTGTAAAACGCTTTTTTGATCGAAGGTTTTAAAGCCGTGTGGTTCATATCTTTAGCAGCAGGCGTAATGTCAAATGCCATATCGCTCTGTTTTGCAAGAAGGGCTAAAAGGTCTTTGAAGGAAAAATTGGTTTGAAACGTACGGCGTTGCTCATCGCTCATCGCCTTTGCTTTTTGTTCGTAAGCCCAATACACAAAAGCCAAAGATTCTTCCGCAACACCTTTGATACGTTCTAACGAGCTTTCTTCAACGTGTTTTTCTTCATTGTAAAACTGATACACCACGAAAATCGTTGTTAAAAGCGTCCAGAAGATGGTTAAGACAATAGCAAGTTGTTTAAAATACTTAATACGTTTACTGACTGACATTTTGATAAGTGATCTTTTCTTTAATATAGTTAAAATAATTTAACCTATTATGCCAAATTTAACCTTAATGATCTATGGGGAGGAGAGAGCGTGAAAGTGTTTTCACGCTCAAAGAAGTTAAATACTAATCTCTTTAATATCTGCAATAGATTTAAACGCGTTGTAAACTGAAGCAATTAGATTCTGACGATTGGCTCTTACACTTAAATCTTCCGTGTTAACCATGACGTTATTAAAGAACGCATCAATTTGTGGTTTAAGCGCAAACAGTGCATCAAGGTTCTCTTCAAAAGAAGCATAATTTTTTGAGACAACGGATCTAAAAGAAGCATAAAGCTCTTTTTCATAGGTGTTATCAAACAACGCCTCATTCACAGAAGTTTCAACGGAAACATCCATATTTTTAATAATGTTTGCAACCCGTTTAAACGTTGAGAACATCTCTTTAAAACCATCGTCTTGAACAATGCTAGCAAGCGCTTTGATCTTTTGAGAAAGCTTCACAATGTCGCGTTCGCCACTGCTAATCACGGCTGAAATAATCGAAGAATTGACATCGAAAAATTGATACATACGCTCTAGGAAAAACGTCTCTAACACTTCAAAATCAAATGCTTTATACGATGCACTTAAAGCTTTAAGATCGTGTTTGATGTCAAAAGCAATGCCTTGATCGAGCACAATTTTAATGATACCATTCACCGCACGGCGAAGTGCATACGGGTCTTTGTTACCCGTTGGAATCTTGTCAATGCTAAAGAGTGCAATCAACGAATCAAGCTTATACGCAAGCGCAACAATCGCGCTAAAAAGTGTACTTGGAAGGTCGCTCTCTTCTGAATTAGGAAGGTACTGCTCCTTAAGTGAGAGTGCCAAAAGTTCATCTTCGTGTGCCGCATTCGCATAGTAATAGCCCATTAAACCCTGAAGTTCCGTAAATTCGTACACCATTTCGCTTAAGAGATCACTTTTGCTGTACATGACCGATTTATCCATCAGTGCCGTTAAACTTGAAGCATTAAGACGAGCATTTTGAGCCAGCAATGTGGTTTGGTATTTCGTAACAAGATACGTTGTGATTGCTTTTTCACGAAGCTCTTTATCCAAAAGTGAGCCCAAGCCATCCAGATACGTAATGTCTTTGAGTCCTTCGTAACTTAGACCATGTTTAAGGTCATTGTCCAAGAAGAAAAGAGCATCGGAAAGCCTAGCGCGAAGCACTTTCTCATTACCGCGTACAATTAAGTCATAATCATCGCTGATCGCATTGGAAACCACGATGAAACGATTGGTAAGATGGCCGTCTTTAAAGACAGGGAAATAACGTTGGTTCTCTTTCATCGAAGTGGTAATAACTTCGGGTGGAAGGCGTAAAAATCGCTCTTCAAAACTTCCAATCAGCGCTTTTGGATGCTCCGTAATCGCCACAACTTCCGCTAAAAGGTCTTCATCAATTTCGATGTGAATACCCTCTTTTTGCTCAATCGCTTTAAAATCATTTAAAATAATCTCTTGACGTTTGGTCGGGTAAAGCACAACACCACGTTCAGCGAGTCTATCAAAATAATCCCCTGCAAACATGTACGCAAATGGCTCATACGAAATGGTTCTGTGAGGGTATGAAAAAGGAGTGGATTCGATGCCAAAAAGGGAGAAAGGCACATGCTCATCGCCTAGCATACAGCCAAACCAACGAATCGGGCGAATGAAATGCTCTTCTAAAAAGCCCCAACGCATCGACTTTCCAAAATTAAGCCCTTTGATAAAACTTTCAATCATCTCACGAAGCAATAATTTTGAACTCTGTCCTGCAATCGTTTTTTTATAGTAAAGTACCTCTTTACCATCTTTTATCGTGCGAGAGACTTCACTAAAATCAACACCACATTTTTTAGCAAAACCAAGCGCTGCAGGCGTTGGCACACCCTCTTTAATCGCAACACTTAAAGGCGCGCCAAAAAATTCTTCTTCACGCTCATCTTGTTGGGTAGGAAATGCCTCATGCCAGAGCACTAAACGTCGTGGAGTGTAGTAAAAATTAAACTCGCATGCCAATGCATTTTTTTCTAAAATATCAAGCCATAATTTTTCAATATTGGGGAGTTCTTTCAAAAAAGGAATCGCAGGAAGTTCTTCGACGCCTATTTCTATCAAAAGGGGTTTGATCATTGAGTGACCTTTACATGTAAATAATTTGGCTTGATTGTAACCAAAAGTTGGTTAAATCGTCCTTTTACATGTAAAGGAAAATTGGGGAGTTAACGGCTACTTTTACAGTGTCCTACGAGCTTTGTAAACAACCAAATGGAAGGGCAAAAATCAGTAATGGCCCACACGAGAATCATCGCGATCACAAATCCAAGCAAGATCGTACCATAAATGGAGCCTGCACTCATAAGACAACACGCGACCAAAAGCACTGCTGCCATCATGAAACGTTGAAGTTTTTCAGCACATATCATATCGAATCCTTTTATGTTAGTTATAAGATGTAACTATAAAAGCACTCGACTTAAAAAGGTGTTATTTTTTTTACCTAATATGAAGATGTATGGAAAATTGCAGTCAAGGGAAAGTGATCCGAAAAGCCTTCACCTTGGTGTACCCCTCTTCCTCTATCGCTTATTTGCCACCGTTTTGGATTATTGTTTTCATCGAGCATATAAGGGCGCACAAAAACGGCAAGTGACGCTTCATTATAATCAATCCCTTTTCCATCACTCAACGTTTTGGGGATAATAATATGGTCCAATGTTGCTTTTTGTTTGCCGTAACTATGCGAATAGCGTTTTTCTACAGGCAGATCATACCAAAGGTTGTACAATGTACTTTTTTTGTCTCCAGCATTAAGAATAGTCACTAAGCCCATACCCCAATCTTTTTGTACTTGATACGGTGAGTTAAAATCTCCTAGAAGAAGATATTCACTGCCCTCTTCTTTTAGCAGGAGATTATGCAGTGTGGTTGCATATATGAGTCTCTCTTCTTCTTTCTCTTTTTGCGCAGGCCAATGGTTGATATAAACATCTAAGCGCTTATTATCGATTTTAAGGGTAATGCGATGAATACCTCGCGCTTGATCTTTAATAAAAATGGATGATGTTTTTTCAATAGGGAAACGTGATAAAAGTGCCGTTTCGATGTTCACGCGTTCTTTTTTGTTGGGATAAAACAGATACGGATACATTTTACTTCCAAGAGCGGCATTTAACTTTTGAAGAACAGCTTTGTTTTCAACCTCTTCAAGGGCAATAATGTCCGCATCCATGTCGGTAATGACACGAGCAATATTGGCAATCTTGATCTGCAACATTGCCTCATTCCAACCATGTTTAGTGTTGGGTTTGTACTCTTCATACTCATTGCCGTCATTTTGAGCATCGAACAAATTTTCAACATTGTACGTTGCCACTTTAAACTCAAGAGCTGAAAGTAAGAGCGGGATAAAAAGCAGAACCCAACGGATCAATGTTTGTGACCTTGCATTAATTTTCACTTCCAATCATGGGTTCAAACTCACCTGATTCCGTATTAAAATACTCCAAGTCTCCTGTTTCTAGATGGTAGTACCAAGAGCGAATAAAAAGCTCGCCCGCATGAACACGACGTTCCACATCTGGGTAGGTTAAAAGATTTTTCGATTGGAAAAGCAGTGAAATTTTTTCGGTTAATTCAAGCCTTTTAGCATGGCTGACATCTTTACTCAATTTTTGTGTCACATAATTTTTAGCATCCAATCCCAGCTCTAACCACTTTTTAACATGCACCAAATTAATGTCCGTAATGTTGGTATACATCGTCTCAATGGCACCGCAATGGGAGTGTCCACAAATCACGATGTCTGTAACACCCAAAACAGAAACAGCATACTCAATCCCTGCGGCGGTTGCGTGAAAGTCATTATCGGGAGCAAAAGGAGGAACGAAGTTGCCAATGTTTCGAAGCACAAAAAGATCGCCAGGAGATGAGAGTGTAATTAACGAGGGATCCACTCTAGAATCACTACACGCAATAAATAAAACCTTAGGGTTTTGACCATTTTTCACAAGATCCAAAAATTTATTTTCATACTTTTTAAATTTGGTATCTTTAAACTTTTCGTATCCACTAATTAACTCGGCTATTTTCATCATCAAACACACTCCAAAGTTTTTAGATGCAACATTATATAGAAACAGAATGAAAAAGAAATTACAAGCCAAAAGTTATTATAATTATGAGATCTTACTTAACCCAATAAAGGAAAACAATGGAATTTAAAAATGTGACTGTCGTCAAAAAAGCAAATATCTATTTTGATGGTAAAGTCGTTAGTTATACCGTGAAATTTGAAGATGGCACGACCAAAACCCTTGGCTGTATGCAAGTAGGTGACTATACTTTTAACACTGGCTCTGCCGAAGTTATGGAATTTTTAAGTGGTGAATTGAGCGTTGAACTTCCTAACCAAAAAGAGCCTTTGATCATTCACTCTCAAGCAACATTTGAAGTGCCTGCAAACTCAAGTTTTACGTTACATGTAAAATCTATTGCGGATTATTGCTGTTCTTACGCAAAATAATTTCGGGGTGTTTCAATAACGCCTCAAGATCGGTGACATTCAAGGGTTTGCTAAAGTAATACCCTTGAGCTTCATCACATCCATTTTCTTTTAAAAAGTCCAATTGCTCTTTAGTCTCAACACCTTCTGCAATGGTTTTCAAACCTAAACTCTTACCCAAGGCAATAATCGTTTTAACGATTTCACGATCTTCTGGGTCAATACTAATATCGCGAATAAAGGACTGATCAATTTTGAGCTTATAGACTTTAAAGCGCTTCAAATAACTGAGCGATGAATACCCCGTGCCAAAATCATCGATAGAAAGACGAATTCCTTTTGCATTAAGCTCATTCATCGTCGCAATCGCATGAACAGGGTTTTGTGCTGTCACACTCTCTGTCAATTCAATCTCAAAATAGCACGCAGGAAGATTGACCTCATCAATGATTGAACTCACAAGTTTGGAAAGATGCGCATGGTGAAATTGAACAGCGGAGAGATTAACGGCCACACTCATCGCTGGAAATCCAATATCAAGCCACTCTTTCATAGCCTTAGCTGCAGTACGCATCACCCATTCACCAATCAAAAGTATCTGTCCACTCTCTTCGGCAATAGGGATAAATTCGCAAGGTGAAATCATACCAAACTCAGGATGATGCCAACGAAGCAGTGCTTCCACTTCTACAATTTTGCCATCACAAAGTGAAACTTGCGGCTGATAATGCAGACTAAGTTCTCCTCTCACTTGCGCATAACGTAGTGCATTTTCTAAGCTTAAAATGCGAGCGGAACGGCTTTGAATTTCAGAAGTAAAGAAACGATAACTGTTTCTGCCATTTTGTTTTGCTAAATACATTGCTGCGTCAGCACATTTAAAAAGGGTATCAATATCTGTCCCATCATCAGGATAAAGCGCAATACCAATCGAAGCAGTTATAATCAACTCATTATCAGCAATCTTAATCGGCTGTTCAATCGCTTGAAGAAGTCGTTTTGCCATATGCACCGTATCGTCAACGCTCACACCAGGTAATACAACCACAAACTCATCACCACCTTGACGTGAGAGGGTATCCACTTGGCGTAAAAGAGTCTTCAAGCGATTCGAAACTTTGACCAACAATTGATCACCCACAGCATGCCCTAGCGTGTCATTAATATTTTTAAAATGGTCAAAGTCAATAAATAAAACTGCTAGCTTTTCATTTTGTTTTTGTGCAATGTTAAGATCATGCTCAAGACGCAAGTGTAATTGAAGTTTATTGGGCAATGAGGTAAGAGGATCAAAATACTCAAGTTTTTGGATTTTTTCTTCATTTTCTTTGCGTATAGAAATATCGCGTGAAATACCAAGTATGCCTATAAGATCACTATTTTGATCATAGATAGGTGTTTTAATTGTCTCAAAAAAGCCATTGTACCCATCGCCTTTAAAACTGAGCTCTTCTTCATTACGAACAGATTGATGCGCATCCATTGCAATAATATCATGTGTTCTAAAAAAATCGGCTTGCTGATAGTCCACAAAATCATAATCACTTTTGCCAATAATATCTTCTTCTTTTGCCCCATATAAACGCTCAAATGCTTTATTACACATAAGATAGATGCCATTAGGATCTTTAAGCCATATAAGGTCAGGAATAGCATTTA
Organism: Sulfurospirillum diekertiae; assembly: GCF_002309535.1. GTDB lineage: Bacteria > Campylobacterota > Campylobacteria > Campylobacterales > Sulfurospirillaceae > Sulfurospirillum > Sulfurospirillum diekertiae. The sequence goes on from NZ_CP023275.1 coordinate 1,825,025, forward strand.
AAACAATTTCTAATTGGCGCGCAAGTACATTTTTTTCATCTGTTGTTTGAAGCACTTTGGATTCTAGAGCAACTTTAGCCATCTTTAGATCAATAAATAGTTTTACCATAGAGACTAACATCAATGCGAAAACAAATGCCATGAGTTCTCGTACTATCAAAACAGGTGAATTATTCCATCCTTTTGTTGGAGCCATGCTAATTGTCCATGTATTGTTGGGGACTTCAAAGGTATAAATCACAGGATCAATCAATGAAGAATGGCTTGTGCAAGCAATGATCTGTTTCGTTTTGTTATCGGGGTGCACACGCCATACTTCATAAGAGAGTCCTTCGTGTTCTAAATGTGCACCTTTCACTGTATCAAAAATTTCTGAAATACGTATAACGGCTAGAACAAACCCTAAAAAACCCTCTTTTTTCGTTTCATCTTCAAAAAGCGGTAAACGGCCGACTAAACCAATACCGCCTTGCACAAGCTCCAAAGGACCCGCTAAGGTCAGTTTACCACTGTCTCGTGTTAGAAATGACTTTTTTTTTTGAGTTTCTATTTCAAATAAATTCAGTCCAAGTGCTTTTTCATTACCGTGAAGAGGCGCAACTTGAGCAATGACACCAGCAGGTGCAATAGCAAGCTCAATGACACCAGGGTATTCAGATAAAAGATTTTTCGAAACTCTTTCAAAATTGCGTATAAAAAAATCATCATTTTGGCTTAGCAGTGCTTGAAGTGTGTGGGTTGAGGAGAGAGCATGTTCGAGATTTAATTTAATGTCATAACTGTAGTTTACCGCAGTCGTATAGACTTTAGCACGCTCTTCTTCAGTTTCCAAAGTATCAAAATAATAAATAATGAGCGATAAGAGTGAGAATGCAACTATAAAAATAATGGACAGAACCATTTTAAGGTTGCGAAATGGTATCAAAACTTCTCTATTCACACACACCCTTTTCTATGAAGTGACTTATTGTATCAAATAATTGCTTTGACAAGAAAGGAAGCAGAAGCAAATGCCCATTGAAAATTAAAACCGCCTAATTCTCCTGTCACATCAAGCACTTCACCGATAAAATAGAGATCTTTACAGCGTTGACTCTCAAAGCTATGCGCATCAATTTCATCTGTTTTTACACCGCCTTTCGTCACTTCAGCTTTGGTATAGCCAAAATTTCCAGCAGGTGCAAAGGTGTACGACTTTAAAGAGCAGAGTAATTCTCGCTCGTGAGCCGTCAATTTGGAAAGCACCTTGTCTTCCATACCCATAGCATCCAAAAATGCCTTAATCAGACGTCTAGGAAGTCCAAGTGCTGTAATAATCTGCTTTTTACTCTGTTCTTTCAATAAAGCTTCCATACTCTTGACGTGTGGCAAAAAGTCAATCGTGATATTCCCTTTTTTCCAATACAACGAACCACTCAAAACAGCAGGACCACTAATGCCTTTGTGGGCAAACAGAAGATTCTCGCTAAAGCGTTTTCCTTCTACATGTAAGGTGACAGGCAAAGCAATACCACTGAGTTCTTTCATCCAAAATTGCTCTTTTTGAAGCGTTAACCCGACAAGTGCAGGAGAAGGAGTCACAAGGCTATGGCCAAAAGACTCTGCAATTTTGTAGCCAATATCACTAGCACCAATGCTTGCATAACTCAGTCCTCCGCTGGCAACGACCACTTTTTTGGCGTGAATTTCACCTTTATCGGTCGTGACACAAAAATGCTCATTTTTCGTTACATGTAAAACCTTAGTGGAAAGATAAAACGTACAATATGAAGTCAAACGTCCAAAAATGGAAACCAACTCTTTAGCACTGTTGGCACAAAAGATTTGGCCATGATCACGTTCTTCTATGCTCAGGTGGTGTTCTTTGACAAACGAAAGTGTAGATGTAGCATCAAAGGAAGAGAGAACGGGCGCAATAAACGCTTGATCTCCCAAATAATTATCAGTTGTTGCAAAACGATTGGTAAGATTGCATTTTCCACCACCAGAGATCAATAATTTTGCCCCTATTTTAGGATTAACATCCACCAAGGCAACATCATGTCCTTGTAAATGTGAGGCTGCCATCAAAGCGCTTGCTCCCGCTCCGATGAAAAGAATATCGTGAATTTTCAAACTCAAAACTTTACCAAAATCGATTACTTAACTGCACACGTATAATTGACGGTTGCCGATAAAAAGAGGGTTTCCTCATGCAAAATAGGCTCTTCGGTAGGAACAGACTCTTCTTTTAAAGAGGCATTCGCTCGAGAGAGCATACTCTTCATCATGACAGGTTGAGGCTCAGTTCCTTCAAAAGTAACCGCACTTATCTCGCAGTGCATCTTCATCTCTTTTGAAAAAAAGGCTGCTTGTTCGCTCGCTGTTTGTAACAAAGAGGCACGCATCGCAAGACGTGTGCTATTGCGAGTTTTCAGGCTCACTTCCCATGTTAGGGCACTTTGATTGATGAGAACACTTGGCACTTTAACTTTCTGAATTGCCACTAAAAGAGCATTGTAATGATCAATAGACTTAAAATCACACCCAAAAGAGAGCGTTCCACCGTAGCCATTAAAAATCTGCTTTTGATCTTTATAGGTGTAACGAGGAGCAAGATAATAACCACCGCCACGACAAAATTCACCTTTAGGGTCAAACTGCTTAACCGAAGCAACAATGACATTAAGATGTTCTTTAATCGCATCAGCACTTTTGTTTTGCTCTTCAAAACCAATCTGGGCACGTAAAACATCAGGCGTTAATGCTTGTGAAACTTGCTCGTTGGTTGTGATATTCATGGCGGCACTGGCAAAAAGGGGTAGAAAGCTGAGTAGAAGCATTACACTTATTTTCATGGTGTCGCCTTTAATAGTTTATGACCAAGAGGTTGATTTAAACGTTTCAAAATTTTGACGAATGGCATCGTAGAGAATAATGCCAGCCGAAGTCGCTTGGTTCAAACTTCTGCCGTTTTTGCCCATCGGAATGGTGATGGCATTTTCCCATTTCATTTTCATCAACTCCATCGGAAGTCCTGTGGACTCACCTCCAAAAAAGAGAAAATCTCCTGGTTTAAAAGAGGCTTCAAAATAAGTTTTCTTTGTTTTGGTTGTAGCAAAAAAGAAACGTTCCAATTTGTCTTTGTGTGCTTCTAAAAAATCATCTAAATTTTCCCAAACCGTCACATCCAACAGATGCCAATAATCTAGCCCTGCTCTTTGTACACTCTTATCACTGATCTCAAACATGGTCGGCTTAATGATGTGCAATTTACAATCGGCATTAACGCACATTCGACCAATACTTCCCGTATTTTGTGGGATTTGAGGGTGTACTAAAACGATGTTAAACATAAAATAATCTCCTAAATAACAAAAAACTTTCTTCGATCTACTAAAGCGCACAAACCGAATAATTCTGCCTCATCAGAGGCTAGCTTTAGTGCCCCAGTGCCCAACATACGTGTCAAAATTAAAATATAATTGTTTTGTTATCGTGAACGAAAATACGTTCCTCAAAAACCAAATCAAGGGCATTAGAGAGCACCACTTTTTCCACATTACGACCCGCGCGTTGCATATCACGCCATGTCATTTCATGATTCACACGTACAACATCTTGCGCGATAATCGGACCTTCATCAAGGTTGTTATTCACAAAGTGCGCGGTGGCTCCAATAATCTTAACACCCCTTGCAAATGCCTGTTTATAAGGATTTGCCCCCACAAAAGCTGGTAAAAATGAGTGGTGAATGTTGATCATTCGCTCGTCATAATGTCCCACAAATTCACTGGATAAAATGCGCATATATTTGGCTAGAACAATATAATCTACCGTGTATTGTGCCAACACTTCCAAGACTTTTGCCTCATGTTCGGCTCGGTTCAATCCTTCATGGCTGACACAGTGAAAGGGAATGTTAAATTTATTGCTCAAATCTCTTAAATCTTCGTAGTTCGAAACAATCGCTAAAATGTTTGCATTGAGATCATCACTATCATGCTTTAGTAAAATATCACCCAAACAATGTGTCTCTTTTGTACCCATTAAGATGATGTCTTTTTTGCGTGCTTCTGCTACATAAATCTCCGCATGCGCTGGCAACATCGCTTGAAGCGTTCCTTGAAATTCGTTCATGTTGACTTCGCCACTCAGCTCCGCACGCATAAAAAATTTACCGTTTTCTCTGTCAACATACTCATCATTTTTGATAATGTTCAGCTGATATTTAAATACCACATCCGCAATGCGGTAAATCAACCCCTTCTCATCCGAACAATCAATTTTTAAAATATAATTTTTAGCTGTTTCCATCTATTTACACACCTGTTTTATTTTTTCAATTCGTCTTCGTTTTAATTCATGCCTAATGGCTTCTTTTTCAAATCCATCACGGATCACCTCTTGGACACTCACGTCTCCTGTAAAAATTTCATTCCAAATTCCAAGTTTACATGCTTTTTCTTTAACACCATTTCGGTAATTTCCAAGCCAGAGTTTCAGAGGCAATTCAAGGCTTACATGTAAAAGCATTTCATCGCTTATCTCCCCTTCAAAAAAAGGCTGATACTTGAAGGTTTGCAGATAATGATTGGGCGCATCAAGCATCCTAAACCATTGCAAGGGATTTTGCTTCAAACGATTGGCGACGATATAAACAAAATAGTAAGGACGAAGGGCGTCTTCAAAATTTTGCTTGTATCGTAGCAATTCGCGTGCGATCTCAAAAAAGCGGTTTTCAACATTACATGTAAAGCATTTTTCAAAGAGATGAAGCTCATACATGTAAAAAAGTCCATAGTGCAAAAAAGAAGCACGAAAGAGCTTTTCAAACTCCCATAAAATACGCGGACGACTCAGATCGCTCAGATCAATACTTTGCATCACGTCCACACTTTGAGGCGCTATCTTGAAGCCAAGACGTGCACTAAATTGCATCGCGCGAAGCACCCTCAAACTATCTTCTCTAAAACTTCTTTCATCCATGATAGCGAGTGTTTTATGCACAATCGCCTCTTTGCCACCCCAAAAATCAAGTAACTGTCCGCTAAAAATATTCAACATCATCGCATTGACGCTAAAATCACGACGCCTCGATGCCTCTTTTTCATCTTGACAGATAGCAACTTCAAAAGCAGTATGTCCCACACCATGTTTGTGCTCAACCCGAGGCAATGAAAAATCGATATTGCCAAGCTTATAGACAAAAAAACTTTTCCCAACACCCACAGCGCCGACACGCTGCATCAAGCTATCAAAGGCCTCTGGGGTAATATCGTATACTTCTATATCTAAATCGTGCAAAGGTTCATCTAAACAGAGATCTCGCACACTGCCTCCGACCAAATAAGCTCGCTGGGTATAGGGCTTCAAAAATGCAATAGCATTTTGTATTTGTTGATCAAAATGCGCAGGGAAAACGCAATTTAATTTCATTTTTTCGTGGCTTCCATCTGCTCCAGTTGTTCGTCAATCGTTGCTAAAAGGTACTCTAAAAAATTGAGTGTCAAATCTATTTTGGCTTCTATATTTCGATTATTTGGGGACTGAAACCCTTCAAAAAGCACCAAAATACGCTCTCTAAGATTCATATAAAACTGTTTTTGGCTCTCATGACAAGACTCTTCTTCACTCTCCTGAGGCATACCATACGCCTTGATCATATTGATCTCTTCATTCAGTTCTAACAGTGGCTCTGGTTCAAATGAAACAGTTTCAGGTTCAGGTTCACGTATACGCGGTGGTTGAAGTGTTTGTTGTTGCTCTTCTTTGGGTACTACCTCTTCAAGCTCTTTGAGCGTTGAGAGAATCATATCTTTTAATTCCATAGCTTTACCAACCACCTTTCAAATTCTAAAAATTCCACTTCTGAGTTCATTGTTAAAAAAAATTTCTTCATCTCTTCATCTACACCCAAATACTTTTTGCGAATCCCGGAAAGACGTTTGATAGCAATTTTTGCCTCTTTATTGTCAGGATTTTCACGAAGTAACTCTTTGTAAATATCCAAAGCCTCATTTTTAAGACCTTGGAGTTCGTAGATCGAAGCGAGCGTGAGTGTTTTCATATTTTAGCTACATAATCCGCGATAATAGAGCCAATTTGTGTGGTTGAGCACACTTCCTTAGCACCATAATTGGCTAAGTCTTTGGTACGATAGCCATCATGCAACGCTTTTTTAATGGCAAGTTCGATGCGATCTGCCGCTTTTGTTTCGCCAAGTGCAAAACGAAGCATCATAGAGGCACTTAAAATGGTCGCGAGTGGATTGGCAATGCCTTGTCCTGCAATGTCTGGAGCAGATCCGTGAATCGGTTCAAAAAGGCCCACTTTCCCACCCATAGAAGCGGATGGCAACAAACCAATAGAACCACTGATCATACTGGCCTCATCACTCAGAATATCTCCAAAGATATTGCCCGTTAAAATGACATCAAATTGACGAGGATTACGTACCAGTTGCATCGCAGCATTATCGACATACATGTGTGTTAAGGTTACTTCAGGGTACTCTTTAGCCACTTCAATCACGGTATCTCGCCACAGTTGACTTACTTCCAAAACATTCGCTTTATCAACCGAACAGACCTCTTTACGACGTTTCATGGCAGACTCAAAAGCAACATGTGCGATACGCTCGATTTCAGGTTTGGTGTAGACCATCGTGTTGTAGCCTTTAAAGCCATCATTACCACGAGGTTCACCAAAGTAAATACCACCGATAAGTTCACGAACGACTAAAAGGTCAACCCCTTTTAACACTTCAGGTTTAAGCGTACTGGCATCTAACAATTCATCAAAAATAGCCGTTGGACGAAGATTAGCAAAAAGTCCTAGTGATTTACGAAGTTTTAAAAGTCCCGTTTCTGGGCGAAACTCACGTGGCAGAGTGTCCCATTTTTGACCACCGATGGCGCCAAACAAAACGGCATCGGCTTTGAGACAACCTTCAATCGTCTCATCAGGAAGTGGTGTTCCTTTAAAATCATATGCCACGCCACCCATAAGGTACTCTTCATAACGCAGTTCAAAATTTTCATGGGAACAGACACTATCAAGCACTTTAATCGCTTCATCCACAATTTCAGGACCGATACCATCGCCTCTAATCACTGCTATTTTATAAGTTTTTTTCATTTCATTATCTCTTTTTTTGCATAATTCATCAATCCACCGCATCCGATAAGCTCTTGCATAAAAGGAGGAATTGGCGTAAATTTATAGATTTTTGTACCGTTTTTCACTTCACCACTCTCCATAGAGATAGCAATAGTATCACCCTCTTTGATGGCATCGGTTTCAGCCAGTTCAAAAATAGGAAGCCCTGTATTAAACGCATTTCGGTAAAAAATACGTGCAAAACTTTTTGCAACAACCGCACTCACACCCGCAGCTTTCAATGCGATGGGAGCGTGTTCACGACTACTACCACACCCAAAGTTTTCACCCGCAACAATGATGTCGCCCGCTTTGACTTTGTTCACAAAATCAGGATCAGCGTCTTCCATCACGTGTTTTGCCAACTCTTTTGGGTCAGACGTATTTAAATAACGTGCCGCAATGATTAAGTCAGTGTCGATGTTATCGCCAAAATACCATACTTTTCCGCTAATCGTACTCATTGATTATCCTTAGTACTCTACTTGATTTCTTAAAATTTTACCGAAAGAGGGTTGTAAAAAAGTTTAATCACCCCACACTTTGAACAAAATAGCGTCCTTTCTCACATTTTACATGTAAAGGTAGATCAAAAACTGCGGAAAGTTGAACATCGTTTAAAAGTGCTTCTTTTTCTCCTTGCGCAACAATACAACCTTGTTTGATCAACACCACTTGTGAAATCTCCTCAAAAATCTCCTCTAAGTGATGGGTCACTAATATGATCGTACGCTGTGTTGCAATTTTACGGATCAACTCAATAAAATTGAGCTGCGCCTTGATGTCAAGCCCCACGGTGGGTTCATCTAAGATCATCGCCTTTGGCTCATGGACTAAAGAGCGCGCGATAATGCACTTCCTTAGCTCTCCTGTGGACATCTCTGAGATATGTTTGTCTCTTAAATGCCGTATCTCCAAAAAGTCCAAAACCTCTTCCACTTTTTTTACATGTAAAGGTGAAAATTCTTGATGCTCATAAATATGGAAACTGCTGTAAAAGCCTGAGAGCGTAACCTCAAAACCACTTAAATTAGGTGCTCTATCGCTAAATTGATAGTGCAAATCATTGGTGATGATGCCCAGATGCTTTTTAAGTTCCCAAATATCCCAAACCTTTTTGCCAAATACTTCTTTAATGCTCGCTTCACTAAAACGTGGATAAATATCGTTGGAGAAAAGTTTCAAAAGGGTTGATTTCCCTGAACCATTCGCACCTAAAATAACCGTATGCTGCCCTTCTTTAATGCTAAGATTGATGTCATGCAACACATCCTGCTCGTCGTAAGCGACATTCACATGCTCAAAATGAATAATTTCCATAATATAACTCCTAATAATCGCATGATTATATCACACCATTATTCACAAAAATTCGTTAAAATGTGACAATTGTAATTATGGTAAAGGTAACGTATCCAGATGTTTTCCAAATTTTTTATCAATCGACCCAATTTTGCTATCGTTGTTTCGCTGATTATTATCATCGCAGGTATTATGGCGATTCGAACACTTCCTGTTCAAGAGTACCCTGATGTTGTACCGCCTCAAATCATTGTTTCCACGACTTACGCGGGAGCTGATGCCGCTACTTTGGAAAATACCGTAGCCTCTGTCCTTGAAGAACAAATCAACGGTGTGGACAACATGCTCTATATGATGTCTACCACCTCGCCCAGTGGACTTCTTACCATGAACCTCTATTTTGAGGTAGGAACCGATATGTCCCAAGCCAAACTGGATGTTAACAACCGTATACGTTTGGCGGAGAGTAAGCTTCCCGATGCTGTTAAGCGTCAAGGCGTGGAAGTCGCTGAGCGTTCCAACGATACCTTGCGTATGCTCGCACTCACTTCAGAAAACAACCGCTACGATACAATTTTCATGTCCAACTACGCCATCAACAATCTTTTAGAGGAGTTTAAGCGCATTCCTGGTGTTTCGGAAGCCATTATTGTTGGAAATCAAGAGTATTCTATTCGTGTCTGGCTTGATCCTCAAAAACTCTCTTTTTACAACATTACGACCACGGAAGTGATTAATGCCATTAAAGCCCAAAATGAGCAGTACCCCATGGGACAAATTGGGCAAGAACCGATTGACAAAAATATTGCATTTACCTACACGGTCACGTCTACTGGCAGACTCAACACGCCAGAAGAGTTTGCGCAAATTTTGATCAAATCAAACACCGATGGTTCCTCTTTGAAGCTAGGCGATGTTGCAACGCTTGAGCTAGGATCAGAGCGTTACTTTTTCAAAGGACTCTTTAACAAACAGCCCACGTCTATGATTCGTATTACCCTGACATCCAAAGCCAATGCACTGGAAGTGTCAGACCTTTTGGATAAAAAAATTGAAGAACTTAAAAAGGAATTCCCTGAAGGGCTCAAAATAGATGCTACGTACGATCCAACGCTGTTTGTTCGTGCGTCCATTCATGAAGTTGTTGTCACTCTTTTAGAAGCGATTGCATTGGTTATTTTTGTGGTTTATCTCTTTTTAGGCAACATTCGTGCAACGATCATTCCTGTCCTTGCCATTCCTGTTTCCATCATCGGAACCTTTGCTGGTTTTTATGCCACAGGCTTTTCCATCAATCTTCTCACCCTTTTTGGATTGACGCTTGCCATTGGTCTGGTGGTGGATGATGCGATTATTGTCATTGAAAATGTCGAGCGAATTTTGCGTAAAGAAAATCTCAGCGTTAAAGAAGCAACGATTAAAGCGATGCAAGAGATTACCGCGCCTGTTATTGCTATCGTCCTTGTCTTGAGTGCTGTTTTTATTCCTGCTGCTTTTATGGGAGGTTTAAGCGGTACGATGTCACGGCAATTTGCCATTACCATTGTTATCTCTGTTGTCATTTCAGGGCTTGTCGCGTTAACCCTCACTCCGGCGCTCTGCTCTTTGCTTTTGAAAAAAGAGGAAGAAGAACCTTTGTGGATCATTCAAAGATTTAATGACCTTTTTGATTATATCACCCACCATTTTGGAAAAATTGTTCAAAATGCTATCCGCTTTAGCCTCTTTAATCTTCTCTTTTTTGGCATTATGATCTTTGTCATCGTTAAACTTCTGGGTATTATTCCCTCAGGTCTAGTACCTAAAGAAGATAAAGGAGTCTTTTTTGCCGTCACAACACTTCCTGCTGCTGCATCTCTTTCGCGTACCCATGAAGTCAATATCGCTGTAGGTGATGTCGCACTTCAAAATCCATCCGTCGATAAAGTCGGTGGTTTTTCAGGCTCTGACTTTAGTTCAAAAGCATATACAACCGAAGCGGGTTACAGCTATGTGCGTCTTACCGATTGGGGACAACGTAAAGAGGCAAATCAAAGTGTCGATGCGCTCTCCAAAGAGATTATGCAAAAGCTCTCTTCCAATAAAGAAGCACGTATTGTAGCTGTTTCACCTTCTGCCATTAGTGGACTAGGCGTATCGGGTGGTTTTGAGATGTATGTTCAAAATAGGACAGGTGGAAACTACCACCAATTGGAAAGTTATGCCAAAGAGATTGTCGCACGTGCCAGTGAGCGTCAAGAGCTTCGATCGGTTCGAAGTACTCTAAGTTCCAGTACCCCACAATTTCGCATTGAAGTTAACCATCAAAAAGCCAAAGCATATGGCATTGACATTGCCGATATTTATACCACCATTCAAGCGACTTTTGGCAATATCTATGTGAATGATATCAATATTTTTGGACGGAACTACCGTGTCAACGTCCAAGCAAAGGGCGATTTTAGAGAAGATACGAAAAATTACGGCGATATTTTTATCAAATCTAGCGATGGAAGTAACATTGCACTGAGTGATCTTGTGACCTTTAAACGTGTTCTCAATCCTAATATTACCAAACGTTTCAATATGTTCCCTTCCGCTCAAATATTGGGAGAGACCAATGCAGGTTACTCTTCAGGCGAAGGACTTAAAATCATGGAAGAAATCGCAGCAGAAGTGTTGCCTGAAGGCTATTCTATCGCATGGGGTGGCGCATCGCTGCAAGAGAAAAAACTTTTAGAAACCGGCAATCTCTCGTTTGTATTTGCCATTGTTTTCATCTTTTTGATCTTGGTAGCACTGTATGAGAGTTGGATGATTCCTTGGGCGATTGTACTCGCCGTACCTTTTGCACTTCTAGGAGCAGAGCTGTCTATCTGGCTTCGTGGACTTCAAAATGACATCTACTTCCAAATAGGACTCATCACTCTTGTGGGACTTTCTGCTAAAAATGCGATTTTAATGGTGGAATTTGCATTGCAAAAAATGGAAGAAGGGTATAGTTTAATTGACGCGACTATTGAAGGGGCAAAAATTCGTTTTCGTCCTATTATCATGACCTCATTTGCGTTCATAGCTGGAACTCTTCCACTGGCATTAAGCTCAGGAGCAGGTGCCAACAGCCGCCATATCATCGGTACAACGGTCGTTGGAGGCATGGTGACACTTACCCTTATTGGCGTCTTCTTTACACCACTTTTTTTCTATTTGATTATGAAAGGTAAAGAAAAATTTTTACTTACGTTCAAGTCCCAAAAGCCCAAGACCTAAGCCCACAAAAATCGCGCCGCTAATGCGGTTAAACCATGTGGCGCGATTACGTGTATTAAACCAATGCTTCAAACTTCGCGCGAAAAAAGCGTAACCCATCAATGTCATAAAAGATAGCGACATAAATGTCAAGGTTAAAATGAAAAATTGAGGTATGATCGGTGTTGTTGGCTCTAAAAAAAGAGGGAACAGCGCTGTAAAAAAGATGATCGGCTTCGGATTGGTGATGCAAATCAAAAATCCTTTACGAAAGATTGTAAAATAGCGTACTGCGCTTTGCGTCTGATGAAGATGGACACGCTCAAAAATATTGTGAAGAGTACGAAACTGTTTGATACCAAGATAGATCAGATACAGTGCTCCTACAATTTTAAACACGGTAAAGAGAATCATCGATGTTTTTAACACAACGCCAAGACCTAACATCGCCGCACTGGAAAGCACAAAAAGCCCTGAAGCATTTCCTAAAGATGAAAAAATGGTTGCTTTAAGATCATACATTAAAGAGTTATTGATCGCTAAAAGTACCGCAGGACCTGGGCTTACGATAGCGATAAACGCGACGGTGGTATACAAAAGCCATGTGTGAAATTCCATGCTATGCTCCTCTTTGAAGTGCCGTATTATACTCTAACTTTTCATATCAATATATCTTGATATGAAAGCAATATTCTGCTATGCTACCCAAAAATCAAATGAGAGATACATTATGGAAACTTTTTTACAAACCGTCGGTGCACTCAATGACGAAACGCGTCTTCAAATCCTTCGTTTCATACATCAACATGGAGAAGTGTGTGTCTGCGAAATTGAAGAGACATTTTCACTAATTCAGTCGCGTGTTTCACGCCATCTCAAAATTCTCAAAGATGCAGGATTTTTACGTGTAGATCGTCGTGGAAAATGGGCGTATTATCAGGTTCGCTCTCCGCTGGATCGTTTTAGACTTGAATGTCTTGAAGAGATTAGCTACTTAGAGATGCAAATGCCTACACCCGTCTGTGCCTGCAAGGATGCCAAATGATTCTCGCTTTTTCACTGTTTCTCATTACCCTACTTTTTGTCATTATTCAGCCGCGTGGTCTTCAAATCGGCACGTCTGCGATCATCGGCGCTGCTTTTGCCCTGCTTTTGGGCGTGGTCAGTTTTGCCGACGTTTTAGTTGTGACAAACATTGTTTGGGATGCGACATTGGCATTTATCGGCATTATTATTCTCTCACTCGTTCTTGATGAGATCGGTTTTTTTGAGTGGTGTGCGATTTGGATGGCAAAGTTTTCAAAAGGCAATGGACACATTATGTTTGTCTATTCACTGTTATTAGGCGCTATCATCTCCGCTTTTTTCGCCAACGATGGGGCTGTGCTCATTCTCACTCCTATTTTACTGGCTAAAATGCGCATTTTAAAACTAGAACCTAAAACGATTGTAGCGTTTTTGCTCGCAGGCGGGTTTATCTCCGATTCGGCTTCGCTTCCCTTTGTTTTTTCCAACCTCACCAACATCGTCACCGCCAACTACTTTCACATTGGCTTTTCCACCTATTTATCAACCATGATTACGCCATATTTAGTCAGCACCTTTGTTTCCATAGCGGTTTTATGGCTCTTTTTACGCAACGATATTCCTTTACATGTAAACGTTGATCTCTTAAAACATCCTGATGATGTGCTCAAATCAAAGCCACTGTTTTACCTCGCGTGGTTTTTTATTGCCGCGCTGATGGGAAGCTATTTTGTAGGAGAGCAGTACCACATCCCCATTAGCTTTATCGCCCTTGGAGGTGCCCTACTTTTTCTTGCCATTGCACGCTACTTTCAAGCAGCACGTCCGTGGCAGATCATCAAAACCGCTCCGTGGCAAGTGGTGTGGTTTAGCATCGGACTGTACATCGTCGTTTACGGGCTCAAAAATGCGGGACTTACAACGTATCTGACGCATATTTTAAATGAACTCAATGCACAGGGCAATACGATTGCTATTGTCGGAACGGGCTTTATCGCCGCCATTTTAAGCGCTTTGATGAACAATATGCCAAGTGTCATGATCATGGATATAGCGCTTCACGACATCCCCAATTCTACGCTTGCCTACGCCAACATCATTGGCTGTAACCTTGGACCCAAAATGACGCCTTTTGGCTCACTGGCGACCCTTTTGTGGCTACATGTCATGGCAAAAAAAGGGGTCAAAATCAGCTTTTGGGACTACTCAAAATTTGGGCTTCTGGTTACGCCACCGATCCTACTTGTCGTACTTCTAAGTCTTGTTTAGTCTTTACATGTAAAAAGGAAGAAGAATGGAAATGCACATACGAAAAGCGATAGAGAATGAGTACCGAGCCATCACACATTTGCTGGCATCTAACCAACTCCCGACAGCAGATATTTATGAAAAAAACATCACGCTTTTTGTGGGCTTAATCGATGAAAAAATTGTCGCAACCATCGGCATCGAAACCTATGGTAACGAAGCGCTTTTGCGTTCCTTGTGTGTGAAAGAGGGATTTAAAAACCAAAAGCTTGGAGAGAAGATACTCACATATCTGATTAGCTTTTGTGCAACTGCAAACATTCAAACCGTGTATCTGCTGACGACAACGGCGGAGCACTATTTTGAGCGTTATGGATTTGAAAAAATAGGACGAGAGAAAACGCCTCAAAGCATCCAAAACACCCGCGAATTTCAAGACATTTGCCCCTCTTCTGCTATCATTATGGCATTGAAACTTTAAAAAACTACGCTTTACATGTAAAAAGGAAAATCAATGAAATTAGTTTCGTGGAACGTCAATGGCATTCGCGCTGTGGCTTCTAAAAATGCGTTTGCATGGGTGGATGTGTTCAAACCTGACATCTTGTGTTTACAAGAGATCAAAGCCGAAGCGCATCAAATTCCTGAACCACTTTTTGCGCATGCTTTTACATGTAAATATGTCAACGCTGCTACGAAAAAGGGCTATTCGGGGACGATGAGTTTTTCGACCATTGACTTTAAAAAGACCGACACCGCACACGCTATCGACCATACGCACGAAGGGCGCATTTTGGAGCACCATTTTGGCGATGTGGTTTTGTTTAACGTTTACTTTCCCAACGGTCAACAAAGCGAAGAGCGACTGGCGCATAAGATGAAATTTTACAGTGATTTTTTAGCACACACCGAAACGCTTAGAGCGGAGGGAAATAGCATTATCATCTGTGGCGATGTCAACACGGCGCACCGTTCTATTGATCTTAAAAACCCTAAAGCCAATGAAGAGACTTCAGGGTTTTTGCCCATTGAGCGCGCGTGGATCGACTCGCTTTTAGCACACGGCTACATCGACACCTTTAGGCACATTCATGGTGACATCAAAGATGCGTACTCGTGGTGGTCGTACCGTTTTGGAGCGAGAGAACGTAATGTCGGATGGAGAATCGACTATGTTTTCATCTCCAAAGAGCTCGAACCGCGTTTGAAAGATGCGTTCATTCTAGCCTCTGTTGAAGGCTCAGACCATTGTCCCGTAGGCATTGAGCTAGAGTTATAAGGCTTTACATGTAAAGTCTATTTTCGTTGTTGTTTGTACATCTCTACGGTCGTTCTCAACTCATGAATGTCAGTGTGTGTGCCCACCACTTTGATGGGGTAACCATGAGGATTGTAGGCAACGACTTTCGCTTGATCAAGCACCCATTTATAACTTCCATCCTGACAGAGCATACGGTGCTGATGCCTGTAATGTTTGATGCGACCGCTCAAAAGCGAGGTCAATTCATTGAGGCAATAGTTCAAATCTTCAGGATGAATAAGTGATATCCACATATCTTTTGTTTGTTGAAACGTTTCATATTCATACCCTAACATGGAAACCCATTGTGGAGATAAAGTGATTCGATTGCTAATAGGATCCCACTCCCAAATTCCATGACCCACGCATTCCAAAATAGTGATATATTCTTTTTTCATTTTAATAACCCTCGGCATCTCTCATTTATGATTGGGATTGTACCCTGTCAATGTGACATTTGCGTTACATGCCAACGATCATATTTTTGCAACTCCTCATTTTTCCCTTATGTTTACATATAATTTACGTTAACTTATTACGATACAGCGCAAAAAAGGAGAATAATGTTATTGGCAACAATTAAAAATAAACTAGCATTTTTACTGGTCATTATCTTTTTAGGATTTAGTGCATTAGGCATTGAGAGCCTCAAAGAAGGAAACGATGCGAAAATGGCAGCGACTCGTTTGTCTACCATTCCTGAAATAGAAAAACTCGCGATGGAATTACGCATTGAACAGCGTGATTTTCAGCTCTACTTTAAACAATCAAACTTGGATCGTTATGAGCAGATATTTCAAAAACTCTTGAGCGATTTGGACGCACTTAAACTTATGCTGATGAGCCCTCAAAATCACCAACGTATCGAAACACTCAAAAAACTCTTAACCGCATGGCACGATATTAACATCCCACGAATGCAACTGTATCAAAAATATGGTGCTACACTGCATGAACCAACTTTTGCACAAAACAATCCAGAAGATGCTAAAAAACTTGAAGAGTACCACAAACAAAGCACCCAAGGTTTTGCAGCCATTACGGAAAGACTAGATGATTTAACAAGCTCCGTCAAAACAAACAACTTCAATCGCCTTGATACCAATATGATGGCCTCTCAAATGACATTAGCCATTGTGATGATTATTGTTTTGGCTCTATTTTTCATTGTTACACGTTCCATTAAACATTCTGTTGCACGGGCGAAAGCTGGCTGTGAGCAGATGCGCCAGAACAAAGATTTAAGCATGCAAATCAACATTCACTCCCATGATGAGATCAATGACATTATTCAAGCGGTTAATGCACTGATTGCCGATGTTGCCAAAGCCCTTAATCTTGCTAAAAGTAACGCCATCGAAAATGCCTCTGTTGCGGAAGAGCTTTCCAGTACAAGTCTGCAAATCGGAAAACGGGCTGAAGAGGAGTCTCAAGTCGTTTATCAAACGACACGCGATGCTAAAGTGGTTGCGGTAGAAATTGATGAAGCAAGTATTCAAACCCAAAATGTCAAAGACGTTACAACACAAGCACAAAAAAGCCTTAATAGCGCCCAAACGCTTCTTGGCACAACGATTGCACAACTCAATCAAACCGCCCAAGCGGAAACAACACTCAACGATCATCTCAACCACCTTGCCCAAGAAGCAGAACAGGTCAAAACCGTTTTAGATGTCATCGGAGATATTGCAGACCAAACCAATCTTCTCGCTCTTAATGCTGCCATCGAAGCGGCGCGTGCAGGTGAGCATGGGCGCGGTTTTGCTGTGGTAGCGGATGAAGTACGAAAACTGGCTGAACGTACTCAAAAAAGCCTTATTGAGACCAATGCCACCGTCAATGTCATTGTTCAGTCCATCAACGACATCAGCGGCGAGATGAACCACAATGTTCAGCGTATCCATGAACTCTCCGAATTTTCAAACCAAGTCACCGAACAAACCAACGACGCTGTAAATATGCTGGAACAAAGTGTTACGGCAACCGATCATGTCGTCGGTAAAGCAAACAGCAATGTGAAGCTGATTAAAACGGCTGTCATTGAAAAAATTGGTGAGATCAATGAACTTTCAAGCTCCAATGCCAGAAGCGTCGAAGAGATCGCCGCAGCAGCCGAACATCTCTCAAAACTTTCAGGAACACTCAGTCACACATTGGCACAATTTAAAACTGCCTAAACTCCTATGCCCAAAGAGATACCAACCTTTTTGGGCACTCTTTAGCAAGATTTTGCTATCATTTTGCACTTTACATGTAAAGAGGTTTGATGTGTTTGAACATACTATTTCGGTAAAACTAACACCCCTTTTTGTGCCAACAGATGGCAAACAAAGTGTCATTATCGGTTTTTGTGGTGACGCTCTTTTAATGGCAGTTGACGGCTCTTTGCCCAAACGTGAACACTTTGAACTATTGGGAAAACCCCATCACAGTTTTCACATCGGTGAAGTTCATGATGACCTCTACTCTTTGCTTGTCTGGAAGGAAGATATTACGCTTCCAGAGCATCTCGTCAAAACTAACCTCAGGGAATTTCTTGATGTTCATCCACCACATCTTTATGCGATGCTTGCTCGTGCCAAACAGCTTGCACACTGGCTTTATGACAACCAATATTGCGGTCGTTGTGGCGACCCTATAGGCTACTCACCGAAGTTTTCAGCGCTTACATGTAAAACCTGTGGCTTTACGATTTTCCCGCGTCTTTCCCCTGCTTGTATCGTACTCATTACACGAGGTGATGAGATACTCTTAGCACGTTCACCCTACTTTACATCAGGCATGTACAGCCTACTTGCAGGCTTTGTGGAAGCAGGTGAGAGTGTTGAAGATGCAGTCCATCGTGAGATTTACGAAGAAGTGGGTATTCGCGTCAAAAACCTTCGCTACTTTGGATCGCAACCATGGCCTTTTCCTCACTCGTTAATGATAGGTTTTTTTGCAGAATATGAAAGCGGTGAACTACGCTTACAACCTGAAGAGATTGAAGATGCAAAATGGTTTACAAAAGACCATCTGCCACAGCTTCCAAAACTCGCAACAATTTCAGGTATTATGATCAACGCATGGCTCAAAGATCATTAATTTTTTATTGATTCTTTTCTGTTAGAATGAGGAGAACTTTCACATAGGAGTTTGCCATGCTCATCACCCCTGAAGCCCTCTTTGAGGCACGCAGATACTTTTTAAAACTTGGTGCGGGCGCATTGGTAAGCAGTGCCGCCATTTCACAGCTGTTAGCCGATCTTCCGCCCGATATGAGCCTTCATTACACACCCGATGCCAATCCCCTCAAACTCTCGCCCAACACATTGGAGCAGATCACTAACTATGTCAATTTTTACGAATTTTCAACCGACAAAACAGCCCCTGTCAAGCTCTCACAAAAGATGAAAACAACCCCATGGGATGTTCATTTTTCAGGCGAACTCAAAAATGTTCAAACGATGGAAGTAGATGATCTTATCGCCAAATTTGGACTGGAAGAGCGCATTTACCGTTTTCGCTGCGTCGAAGGCTGGTCGATGGTCGTTCCGTGGATCGGCTTTCCGCTTTCAAAACTTCTGGATTCCTTAGAACCCAATGCCAAAGCTAAATACGTCAAATTCACCACGCGCCATGACCCTTCTTTGTTTCCCGACCAAGCCAAAGGCATTTTTTCCTCCATTCCTTACCCGTACGTTGAGGGATTGCGCATGGATGAAGCACGCCATCCGCTCACCTTTGTGGCTGTCGGAATGTATGGCAAACGTCTGCTTCCGCAAAATGGCGCTCCGATTCGCCTCGTAGTACCTTGGAAATACGGCTTTAAGTCCATCAAATCGCTTGATAAAATTGAATGTGTGGAAAAAGAACCGCTCAATACTTGGCAAGCCATCGATGCCAAAGAGTACGGCTTTTACGCCAATGTCAACCCTGAAGTTGATCACCCGCGCTGGACACAATCCAAAGAGCGTTTGCTTGGAAAACTCACCAAACAAGCCACTCTACCCTTCAACGGTTATGATAAGGAGGTTGCCTCACTGTATGCTGGCATGGACTTAAGGAAGTTCTTTTGAAAGCCTTCCTTGTCCTTTTAGCCCTCCTTCCTTTAGGCGTAGCGTACTATAAACTTGAAAGTGCCATCGACCCCATAAAAATGCTTTATTCATACACAGGCATCGGGGCGATTTGCCTTCTTTTACTTTCGCTTTTCCCCTCTTCGTGTAAACGCATTTGCGGAGTCAATTTACTTCGCTACCGTAAAACCATCGGGCTTTTGAGCTTTCTTTACGTTCTTTTACATGTAAGCGTTTTTGTCATCTTAGACAGTGAATTTGACTTCGTCACGATCTTCGAAAAAAGTCTCAAAAAACCATTTATCTATGTCGGTGCTATCGCTTTTATCATCCTTCTTTTCATGGCGCTCACCTCGTTTAAAAAGCTTTTCGCAAAGTTTTCCAAATACCATAAAGCCGTCTATGTAGCCCTTGCTTTGGCACTGCTGCATAGCTTCTGGGCACAAAAGGTTGCTGGGGTGTTTGAGTACAGTGTGGTTGCCATTGGTGTGGCACTTTTAGGAGAGCGAATTTGGGCGTGGAGAGCTTTACATGTAAAACTTTTTTAATCAAATTGAACTATTTTATTAATTAATTTCCCAACATTGGAACCTAACTTATCAAGAATTTTCTCAAATTCATTTTCAAATAGTTTTTCTTGCTCTAATGCTCGTTGAATATTCTCTTTTGTAATAATCTTCGTTGGAAAACAACCTTTCCTTTTATTATATCCCAACAAGCGATTTGATAGCTCTTTGTCTATAAATTTTCTTTTAGTATTTACGTTGTCATTTTTGAATAGCACTTCTTTATCATATTGTTCAATATTTTCTAAATGAAGCAATAACCAAAATTCAAATGTTGGATTAGTTATTGCAATATTATAATTTTTACTTTTACAGGTTGAAACGATTGCTAAAATATTAGTTTTCCTCTCAGGTACTTTTTCTCTATCTAGCACTAACCAACACTCATCATGACCATTCTTATAATCATACGTATTGGTAATATACTCTTCTAAATTTTTAACAATATCTTTTGGCTCACTTGCATTGCTATACTTTGGTATAACATGAATTTCCAATACAACATCAATAAAGGAAGAAAGATTATTTTTAATTCCATTAAAATATTCAAACTCTGTTACACGACCTTCACACGATATGATAATCGCTTTTTTAGCTTCAATAGATTCTTCAATATAAATGGGTTGAGTAAAACTTCTTTCTTTAAACCCCATCTTATTTATCCGTATCTATTTCATCAAATGATTTAAAAATAGGAATTGCCCCATATCTACCCAACAAATAGGCTTTTTCAACCTTTTTATCATATCTATCTTTGAATAGATTAAGTGAAAAAACCTTTGAACTACCACTTTTATCTTTTTCAACAAACCAAATTTCATCTTTTCTTGCTAATTCTAAATCTAAAAGAGTCGATTCATGCGTAGAAACAATTAATTGCGTCTTTGAATTATTTAGCGCATAAAATAACTCAAAAAACTTCTTAGTCAATTTTGGATGTAAACTTCTATCAAATTCATCGATGATAATTGTATAATCTTTTGCAAATCTCTGAATTAATGGAATTAAATCAAAAAGCCTTCGTGTTCCATCAGATTCATCGGTTAATTCAAAAACATCTTTTACTTCATGACTATGGACCAATCCCAATTTTTCTGTCTTTAATTCACCATTAGCATCTTTATAAACTCTTAAAAATGTACCATTTGGCAATTGTAATAAACCTTCACCTTTGGTATTTTCTTTTAATAAATCTTTTTTAATTTGGTCTTTTATCTCTTCTGGCACATCTTTTAAGCTTTTTTCAAAATCCTCTTCAATCGATGATATATCTACAATCCCCGTATCAAATTCATTAAGGTATTTTTTGAATATTTGCGATAGATTTTTATCGCTGCCAATAGAAGACACACGATTAAATTTTGAGCTTGGATACATAATTTGAAGTTTTTTGTCAAACCATTTGTAAATATTATTAAATATTTTTACTGCATCATTTTCTAAATTTTTTGTAGCGATTTCAGATAAAAACAGTTGGCTTCCTTGATTTTTCATATCATCTGCATATATGCTAAATCTTTTTTCTAAATCTTTTTCACCTTTTAAAAACTTACCAAAAGAAATTGTCTTAGATTTTCTTGTAAATATTTTATCCGATGTATTTTTGCCAATTTCATAAAGCCACTCTTCAACAATTTCTTTTTTCTCAAGAATTACACTAAAACCATAGGCATAAAATTTATTATCTAATTCTAATTCAAATTCAAAAGATGTAGGTTTTTTGGAACTTTCTATATCAAGTCTAAAATATTTTTTATAGGTATCTACACTATTTAATCCATCTAATACTATATCTTTTGCATAGCTGATTGATTTGATTAAATTTGATTTTCCTGAAGCATTCGCACCATAAACAATAGCACTTTTTAATATTTTAACATTATCAAAATTTACAACATGCTTAGGAAGTATCTCTGTTCTACCTGCTGTTAAATCTAAACTACTTTCATCTCTAAATGACGAAAAATTCTCTAAAGTGAATCTTTTTAGCATAATTTTTACCTATATATTTGTTATTTTATGAGATTTTATCGTAATTTTTATATATGTGCCTTTAAATTGATTTTAAATTTTATTTTTAAACTATTTATTGAGTGGATAAATAACCTTCATACGCTAATGAAAAACAAGGTCGTTCCTATACACAGGAATGACCTTGAATAATTTAAAACGAATAATGTAGGTTGATATATGCGTAACGACCCGGTTCGTTAATCAACATTACGTCGCCATCAACGGCAGAGATTAAACTTAAATCTTTATACGTGTTAGATACGGCATACGTTTTATCAAAAATATTATCCATACCAACGGTGACATCAAAATGTTTCGTCACTTTGTAATTATACTTAGCATTGAAAACAGCATAGCCTGCAAGTTCTTGTTCTCCGTTATCGCTGTCGTAATTGCTCCAACGTTTGGAGGCCACCATCTCGGTTTTGACAGCATGATTACCTTCATGATACGTTACGGATGTAATCGCGCGAAGAGGTACAATATCGGCTAAATCTTTGTCCGTCTGCCCTACGAGCGGTTCATCTTTTTGCCCTCTTAAATAGCTCATGCCATAATTCAAAGTCCATGCACTAGTGATGTCGAAATACGCATCCAATGTCGCACCGTAAATCATTGCATCGATATTGACGTATTTGAGAACATTCGCATTATAATAAATATAGTCTGTCAAGTCTGAATAAAACAGTTTACCTTTAACGCCAAAACCATCATAATGGGTTTTAAACCCTACATCTGTCTCATAATTTGTCACTTGATCTAACATACCTGTCGAGTTTGCTGGATGATACAGCTCTTTCGCATCTGGAACACGTGATGCTTTACCAAAACCGATGAAATAATCCACATTGTCAGTTGCTTTATACGTAATAATCGTATTGGCAGAAAGAGCGTTATAATCGTTCTCATCATTTTTACCAGCGACAGAGCGATTGGCCTTAACAACCGTATCGTCGTAACGAATACCGGCTTGAACATTGAAACGATCGATCTTTTTTTCATAATGAGCAAACAAGGCTTTGTTGGTTGTATCGACATCGGGAATCGTCGTCAAATCAGTAACACCGGTTACTGCTCCCGTCGAAACCGTTGTGGTATAACTTTTTCCATCCCAATTACGCCTGCTCATATCAATACCGTACGTCAATTCGCCGCCATTGACATCGACGACATTTTTCAATTTAGCGCCTTCCATCTTCGTCTTCATATCCGCCGTCATGTATTTACCTGTCATCATCATACTTTGTACACGATATTTTGTGGACATTGGATGTTCAACCTTTGAATAATACATCTCCAAAGCAAGCTCTTTTGAGTATGTTCCCAAATCGTAAAGGCTATATCCTAACGTATAAATATCGCTGTCATCATAATCCGCATCCATACTACGAGACGGATAAAGGACGTTATCGCTACGATTGAGCGTATAGCCTAAGCGAATCTCTTGATTTTCTGTTGGATTGATAAATACTTTACCCATAAACGTTTTCTTTTCATACGCTTTTAAATCGTTGGAACTATACATGCCTTGCTTTGTTTTTGATCCCAAATCCTTTAATAACTGATCATAAAACGTATCGCCGTTCCCGTCTTTATACTGGTCACTTTCTTCGGTTGAAGCGCTTAAAAGGAAACGGACATACTCATTTCCAGCACCCGCACTTGCCTCCGCTTTTTTATAACCGTAACTTCCCATACCTAAATTCACATCCGCATTTGCCTCTTGCATCGGCTTTTTGGTCTCAGCTATGACAAGACCACTCAACGTACCAAAGTTTTCAACATCGTAAGGTCCTTCAATGATTTTAACGTTTTCGATATTGTCAGAGTTGATATGCGTAATAGCAGGATCCATTCGATTGGGGCAACCGCCATAAATTTTCGCGTCATCCATTAAAACATTGATATTGTCCCTTTTTTGCCCACGTAAGATAATATCATTGGCAACGCCACTTCCTCGAATCATCGTAATTGACGCGCTATTGCGAGAAAGAGCATCTGCAAGGTCAGCGGATTTTAGCTCTTTACCTTGTATATCATTCACCTCTTTTGTGAGTGTTTCTCCCACAACAGTAATCGCACCCAAATCTATTGTTTCCGCCATTAAAAACGTCGAAACAATCAGAGATATACCCACTATCTTATTCATACAACCTCCCTTAAATCTAAGGGGACACTATAAATTCACTTTGTTAAACTACCGTTAAATAGAAGCTCTTAAGCACAGAAATCTAAAATTAGATCGTCACTCTTAAAAATTAAGCGATCACTCAAAATCTTTACATGTAAAAGTGGATTTAACGGTTATTTTGCTATCATCATGCCCTATTTTCACCATAAAGAACATACAATGAATGCTTATATTTCAGGTTTTAGTCTTGGTTTCTCACTGATCCTAGCCATTGGAGCGCAAAATGCGTTTGTCCTCAAACAAGGCATCAAAAAAGAACATGTCTTTATCATCTGCTTGGTCTGCGCACTCTCCGATGCGATTTTGATTTTCTGTGGGGTTTCAGGCTTTGGTTATTTGGTGGAACAGTTTCCCTCTTTACAGAGCGTTGCAAAATACGGTGGTTTTGCCTTTTTATTTGTCTATGGATTGAAGAGTTTTTACTCGGCGTGGAGCATGTCTCATGAGCTCAGCCCTCTCGATCAACCCACCTCATCACTTTCCAAAACCATCCTTCTGGTTCTTGCATTTACGTGGCTAAATCCTCATGTGTATCTCGATACGGTCATTTTACTGGGTTCTGTTTCGACCAAATTTGGAAGCTTGGCGCCACTTTTTGGCTTGGGTGCTATGAGTGCTTCGTTTCTCTTTTTCTTTTCACTCGGCTATGGCGCGAGAATTTTAACACCCATTTTTACTAAAGCCATTTCATGGAAAATTTTGGAAGTGCTCATTGGCATTGTGATGCTCTCTTTGGCATTCATGTTATTGGGTTTGTAAACCTAGTTTTCTAAGAAGTAAAAGCACCAAAGGTACGTGGGCTCTCTGCCGAAGAGAACCCAGTGTTAACGTAGCCTTTAGCGCTTTGATTGAAAGACGTGTTCAGAGTTCTCTAAGAACTCTGATGAGAGGTTAAGACTTAAATTGATTCAATTTTTCATTGAGATTCTCTGCCAATTTTGAGAGATGATCTGCCGCTGCAGCGATCTCTTCAACACTTCTGGCATTCTCACTGGTCAAGACATTAATATTGGAAACCATTGTAACGATTCTATCCGTATCACTCGCAATTCGAATGGAATTTGCCGCACTGGTTGTGACAGAGGTAACACTCTCTTCCATCACACCGGTCGTTCCCACTATCGTCTCTTCAACACCCGTCGAAACATCAGCAAGACGTCTGATATTTTTCGCATTGCGACCCATTTGCTCTGAAGAGTCCACGATAGACTGAACAATGACATTGATGGTCGCATTAATCTCCGTCAATGAATTTTGGGTTCGCTCCGCAAGTTTACGGACTTCATCCGCAACAACCGCAAAACCTCGTCCATGTTCCCCTGCACGGGCTGCTTCAATGGCAGCGTTCAGCGCCAAAAGATTGGTTTGATCGGCAATATCTGAAATGACGGTGAGGATTTGTTTGACTTGCTCGGCATCACTGCTCATCTGCTCTAGTTTTTGAGCTAAAGCTGTTTCAGCTTCACTCGCAAGTCCTACTTCATTGCGAAGGCTTACCACTTCATCTTTAGCATTATCGAGTCTTTGACCGGCATCGGTAATACTTTTTTTCATCGCTTCTGAAAGGGTGGCAGTCTCTTGCACGAAAGTTTTAATCGTTGCAATCTCCTGAATAGTATTTTCAACAATCGTCGTACTCTTTGTAGCATTGCGCCCTATTTGCATACTGGTGGAACTGAGTTCATGCGATACAGAAGCATTTTCAGTCGATGATTGTTTAGCATCAACAATGGTTTGCTCCAGTGTGGTGACTAAGGCATTAAAACTATCAACAATTTCCTTAAATTCATTCTTTTTCTCATAGGTGATTCTAAATGTTAACATTTTATTCTTCACAAACGAAACCATGCTATCACGGATAATATGCACGCCTTGAAGAATATTGCGACGAATCATAATGCTGGTAATAATCACCAGACCAGCCACCAATAATGAAAGCCCTATCATCAGTGCACTGGCATTATCTTTTGTATTGGAAGCTTCAAGTGCTTTTGTTTCAGCCAACTCTTTATTGTAATTCATATGAATGCGCAGCGTATCTCCAACGGTCGCTAAAAATGGCCTCTTCGCAAATGCGAGCGTTCGTGCTTCTTCTTTTTTATTGGCTTTTGAGAGTGCTAAAAACTGATCTAACAAGGCGTTGTATTGGTTTAAGATTTCTTTGTCTTTTTCATAAAGCTCTTTATCTTTCGCATCCGATAAATACTCAGAATACGATGCAACTTTTTTGTCTAATAAGTCTCTGACTTCTTTAATCATCGCAGCGGACTCATCCATTGATTTTTGATCCGTTGCGGAGAGAAACTCAAACGCATAAACGCGAAGGTAGTAATAATCCTCCATCATGCCATTGACAATTAAAATACTCGGTATGACATTCACATTGCCATAATTTGTATTGGTATAAACTTCACCCATTTTATAAAAGCTGATAGCAAAAACGGAACCAATGCCTATAATCGCAATTGTAAGCATGACAATAAGCTGCTTTGCAATATTCATGATAACCCCTTTTTAGTTTCTTATGGAGCATCATAACTATCAAGTGTTGTAAAGGCGTTATATTGGGTATAGAGAATGTCACATCACTTTAAAATCATAAAATGACTCTCTGCTCAAACCTTTACATGTAAAGATTTACAAAGCTTTACCTTGTCGTTTTGCATCACTTTTAGGTGGCATGCCATACATGCGTGTGTACTCCCTGCTAAATTGTGATGGGCTGGCGTAACCCACTTGAAACGAAGCGGTAGCGGCATCGACATGTTGGCTCAAAAGTAGTTTTCGCGCCATTTGAAGGCGTACTTTTTTTTGGTATTGAATCGGTGTTAATGTCGTCACATTTTTAAAATGTCGGTGGAACAATGAGTTACTCATGCCAAGACTATGTGCCATTTCGCTAATACGCAATGGCTCTTCAAAATGGGTATTGATCTGATGAATCGCTTGCATAATACGGTATGCGTGGCTTCCCATCGTCGCAAACTGTTTAATAAACATCTGAGGATGATGGTCCAATAAACGGTACAAAACCTCTTTAACAATCAGCGGAGACAAGGTTGCAATCATTTTTGGATGTTTCAAAAGAGAAACCAACCGAATGAGTGCGTCTAAAAGCGCTTCATCCATCTCTCCCATCACCAAAGCGCAGTCACATTTTTTTGTGCAGGGCTGCATAAAAGCATCACCACTTTCTTGCACCACTTCCATCATTTCATCTAAGCTAAAGGTCAGTTTTAGTGCTAAATAGGGCGCTTCTTTACTTGCCTCAATGATCTTACCACTGAGCGGTAAATGTACCGAAGAGATCATATAGGTGGACGCATCATACGTATAAATTTGTTCCGCCAAATGCACCTCCTTAACACCTCTTGCAATAAAATAGATCGAAGGTTCGCTCATCGAACAGGCAAACTCAGAGGTTTTGGAAACTTTTGAAAGACTAAGAGAGGTAATGTCTGTTTGCACCGTACCCTCTTCGGGTAAAAGAGACTCTAAGAGTTGAATCAATTCATTTTTCTTAGCAGAGCTGTCCATCTGTTTCCTTTACATGTAAAAGTGAATTGTACAGTAATAGGCAATAAATGTGTCTAAATTATCTATCTACTTTATCAACACTTACGTTACAATTCGATCAACAAGTACCAAAAATAGAGGAGATAAAAGTATATGAACGTAGTAGCAATCAATGGAAGCCCTAATAAAAATGGCAACACGGCACAGTTAATTGATACGATTGCACAAGAATTGGCCAAAGAAAATATTTCAACAGAAGTCTTGCACATCGGCAATAAAACTATTCGAGGCTGTTTTGGCTGTGGTGGCTGTGCGAAAAATCAAGATGAGCGTTGTATCGCCAAAGATGATGCGCATGTCAATGAGTACATCCAAAAGATGAAAGAAGCCGATGGTATCATCCTTGGAACACCCGTTCACTGGGCAGGTATTGCAGGAACGATGAAGTCCTTTTTGGATCGCGCATTTTACGTCTCTTCTGCCAATGGCAATCTCTTTCGCCATAAAGTAGGAGCCAGCATCGTAGCCGTACGTCGATCAGGCGGTGTCAGCACTTTTGATGCGATGAATCACTATCTTACCTATGCTGAGATGATTATGCCAACAACGAACTACTGGAATGTTGCGCACGGAAGAGTTCCAGGAGAAGTTCATGAGGATTTAGAAGGGATGCAAATTGCACGCGTTTTAGGAAAAAATATGGCATTCACCCTTAAAATGGTTCAAAATGCCAAAGAAAACAACGTACCTTTCCCAGAACAAGAAGCTAAAATTATGACTAATTTCGTGCGCTAAATTTTTATATGTAAAATCTCTAAGGCTTTTTTGCCTTAGGGATTGGTGTCGTTTACTTCCGCATACTTCGCATAAACTGTGAAAAACGTGAACGCCTTGTAAGAACCGTTGGGAAGTTTGGATCACTCGCATGTCTCACATCTTCAATGGAATAAACCGCTTGTGGGTTATAGTGCAAAATAAGCGGTGTAATGACTTTAATACTCGAGCGTTTAATCAGCGTAAAAATGATGTTCACAGCACCCATATTTCCCTCAGCATCCACCACTGTGACACTGTACCCAAGATCACGTAAAATGGTAACTAAGGCATGCGAATCACGCTTGGTGATAATGCGTACCACCACCATGCCAAGCGCTAAACGATTTTCAATAAACATCCCAATGTAATTTCCCAGTGAAAACCCAAGTGCATAGGCAATATAATTGATAGGATTTGTCAGATTTTCCATAACTTTGGAGATGGCTAAAAGCCAGATTGTGACTTCAAAAAATCCCAAAATTGGCGCCCATAATCGAAGCCCTTTGGAGACAAAAATGATACGAAGCGTACCAATGCTGACATCGCAAATCCGTGCCAATGCAATTAAAACTGGTATGCCATACAAGGCAAACCACTCTTGATGGAATATCTCGCTCATTTGATGACCTTATCGTTGAACTCTTTTTTTTCATTATAACACCTCCTGATTAAACCTGCCCTATTTTCAAAATTTTCAAAAAATGCTGTAACCAAAATATGATACAATCATCTCGGTAATGAACTATAAATGAAAGACTAAATGAGAAATAAATGTTTTTAAAACAGAGTTTGATATATTTTTTTTGTCAAAGTATGATCTACACGACTCTCTTTTTGAGTTCTGTCCATGAAACTCTATAATAAAATTCTCATCCTCACCATTACTCAGTTATTGGCTATTTTTATTTTTGGTATCTACCAAATCCAAACATTGTATCTCACACAACAAAAAGCCTTTGACCACAAAACACTGATTCAAACAGAAATGGTGCAAACACGTTTTGAAGAGATGCTCCAAAATTTACAAAAATCAGCCAAAATTTTAATGAATTCGCAAGAAGTAACAACGGGTATTATCAGTAATGACACCGATCTACTTTTTAATTGGGGCAAACTTTTTTTATCATCCCCGAGTGATAAAATACATTTTATGAATCTAAAAGGCACGGTCATCAGTAGAGGCGAAGCAGAATACAGCTTTGGCGATGATGTTTCCAAAACATTTTATTTTCAACAAGTCTTACACAACGATACTTTTTTGGGCATTGATATCATTGATAACCAAGAGTGCCTTGTTTTTGCGTCTCGTATTAAACAATACGGTAAAAAACCTATTGGCATCATTTGTGTTGCCATTGCTATTGATCAAGCCCTCTTAAATAAAATGGTTGAGGGAACTAATATGAGCATTACCTACCATTCAGCTTATCAAGATATTTCAACTACGCATAGTCAAAAACTGTTTAATATTTCCACACTTCATGTCAGCCTTCAAACATTAGGTGTTCAAGAGGCAACCTTTCATATAGGGTTAACTTCAGAAGAAGAGCTGAGTGCCCTTAAAGAAACCCGTACCAATTTTTTACTCAGTATTGCGCTCGCTTTTGTGCTTCTCTTTATTGCGCTTCACATCGTTTTATTAAAACATCTCAAGGATTATGAAAATTTAACCCACTTGCTCATTGACTTTTATGAAGATCACATTTCCATCAAAGAGGTCATTACCCGAACACAAAAAGTGATTTTTGATCACACAGCACCAGAAGTTAAAAAGATTGCGGAAGCACTTTTTAAAATGAGCCAAAAAATAGCGGATACCCAAGATGAACTTGAAGCACTCAGCACGA
The DNA here is from genome assembly GCF_002309535.1 of Sulfurospirillum diekertiae. GTDB lineage: Bacteria > Campylobacterota > Campylobacteria > Campylobacterales > Sulfurospirillaceae > Sulfurospirillum > Sulfurospirillum diekertiae. The sequence continues at coordinate 1,855,276 of NZ_CP023275.1, forward strand.
CCGATCAACTCACCTCTCTTGCCAACAGACGCAAACTAGAAGAGTGCCTAAATCAAAAACTAAAAGAGGCGAACAGAGGTGTTCATTTTTCTATTATTATGCTTGATATCGACCGTTTCAAAACAATCAACGACACGTATGGACATGAAATTGGCGATCATGTTTTACTGCATTTATCCCATACAATGTACCATGCAATGCGTGTAAGTGACATCGTTGGCAGATGGGGTGGCGAAGAATTTTTACTCATCTTGCCTGAAACGTCTCTGCAAGGAGCGATCGTTTTAGCCGAAGGGTTGTGTGCAAAAATTGCAGAGCTGCATTTTGAACACTATCCTCAGTCCGTAACCATTAGTTTAGGTGTTGCAACCTATCATGAAGATGACACATCCAATACCATTTTAAATCGAGCTGATACTGCACTTTACAAAGCAAAAAACAGTGGAAGGAACAGGGTGGAATATGAAGATTAAAATAATCGTACTCCTTCTAATCTGGCTATGTAGCACGATCATAGCCCAAGACAAGCTTGTATTTGGCGTCAATCCGTATCGCAATCCTGAAGAGCTTCGAGAACTGTACAGTGAACTGATCACGTACTTGGAAAAATCTTTAAACAAAGAGATTGTCTTTGTTATTTCTAAAGATTACGATCACCTTGTAAGTTTGATTGAGAATGGATCGGTCGATATCGCTTCTGTTTCTCCGAAACTTTTTGCTACATTACGCCAAAATGTACCCAATACTCACTATTTGGCAACGCTTGAAATGATCAGTGAAAATGGACAAAAAGAGAGTTCTTACCAAGGATTGATTGTTACAAGAGCTGATAGTTCTATTGTAACACTCCATGATTTAAGAGGGAAAAGATTTGGCTTTACGGACGTAAGTTCAACTTCAGGGTATGTATACCCACGTTTTCTTATGAAGCAACAAGGTGTCGATCCATTGCATGATTTAAGCCAAACCTACATGCTTAAAAAACATACGAAAGTGCTGCAAGCCCTTTTAGAAAAATCGATTGATGCGGGGGCGGTTGCAAGTGGCGCGTATTATAATTTATCAACCGAAGAACAAAATAAAATTCGTATCTTAGCCACAACGGAAGAGATACCCCTCGATGTTATGGTTGCCTCTTCAAAACTAAACCCGGCTTTCATAAACCAAATCCAACAGAGCCTCATGCTATTTTCATCACACCAGACCAAAAATGATGCTATCGTTGGATTTACTCAAAAACCGTTAACGTTATACGATCGGCTCAATACCCTAGAGTAAATTTAGAGAATAATTTCTTTCACACGCCCTACTTCGCCACTCTCCAAGCGCACTTTAATGCCATGAGGATGGTTGGCAGAATTGGTCAGAATGTCTTTGACCACACCCAATGTCAGCTTGCCACTACGTTGATCTTCTTTTAAAACGATCTGCACTTTCACACCTTTTTGAATGTTACTGCGAATCTGTCCTGCACTCATAAGTCTCCTTTACATGTAAAAGAGTATTGTACCCTATTGCGTATTTTTTCTTTACATGTAAAGCCTATGAGAGCTTTTCGCACAACTCCAAAAAGGCTTCACCATAGCGCTCAAACTTCACTTCACCGACCCCACTGACCTCCAGCATCGCTTCTTTATCCAGTGGGAGTTTTTCCGCCATCTCTTTGAGGGTTTTATCGCTAAAAACGACATACGGTGGAATGCTATTTTCTTTTGCAATTTTTGATCGCAACGCGCGTAACTTCTCAAAAATGGAGAGCTCAAATGTACCCAACACAACCTTTTTGGCTTTTTTGACCTTTTGACGCTCTTCCAAACGCTTCGCATGAATGCTTACGCTTAAACGCTCTTTGATGATTTGCGCGCCATATTCACTGAGGCTCACCACGCGATATTCACCCACATTGAGCGCACCTAGCTCCATCAACCTATCGCCGATGCTGAGCCATTGCGCTTTGGTTTTATCGTTTCCGATGCCAAAAACAGAAAGGCTTTGATGTCCGTTTTGCACGATCTTTTCGCTGTTTGCACCCATTAAGACATCGACCACGTATTGCAGTCCAAAACGTTGCCCCGTTCGGTAGATGCTTGAGAGAAGTTTTAATGCTTCATGCGAAATGTCCACACTCTGCTTTTCGCCATCGATGCAGTTGTCGCAACGCGTTTGACATGTAAGAATGGTATCGTCAAAATAGGCTGCGATTTGCTGATGCCTGCATACCTGCGACGAGGCAAATTTTGCCATCGCTTCGAGCTTTTCATACGCCACTGTTTGATACTCAGAAGCGGGCTGTTCTCCAATACGACGCTTGTGTTCCACGATGTCCGAGTTGGAAAAGAGCAGTAAGGTAGAAGACGGCAATCCATCACGCCCTGCACGCCCGATTTCTTGGTAATAGTTCTCGATGGTTTTTGGCAGTGACATATGCACCACAAAACGAATATTGCTCTTATCGATGCCCATACCAAAGGCAATGGTTGCCACAACGACCTGAATCTCATCGTTTAAAAAAGCGCGAAAGGTCTCATTTTTCTCTTCGGTCGGAAGTCCCGCATGATATGCACGTGCAAGGATATTGCGTGTGCTTAAAAACTGCGCCAAGCTTTCCGTCTCTTTGCGACTTAAGGTATAAATGATGCCGCTTTCGTTTTCAAACGCACTCAAAAAAGAGAGGAGTTGCTCGCGCCCATTGGAGTTGCGATAGTCCGCGTTGATCGTGAGATTATCACGCTCTACTTTGGCACGAATGATTAACGGGTTTGAGAGACTGAGCTGATGCAGAATATCGTGCTCAACGATCTTTGTCGCCGTTGCCGTAAACGCGGCAATGGGTGTTTGCGGAAAATAGAGTTTGAGGCGAAAGAGTTGTCGGTAATCTTCTCTAAATTCATGCCCCCATTCGCTCACACAATGTGCTTCATCAATGACAAAAAAATTGATCGGAAGGGTTTGCAAAAAGTGTAAAAATGACTCACCTTTTAAGCGCTCAGGTGCAATGTACAACAGTTTGATCTCACCTTTTTGGCACGCTTGCATCGTCTCTTGTATCTCTTGAGGTGATTGCATCGAAGAGATCATCGAAGCTTTGATACCAAAGGTGGAAAGTGCGGTAATTTGGTCGTGCATCAAGGCTAAAAGCGGTGAAATGACTACGCTAAGTCCTTCCATCACCAAAGAGGGAAGCTGATAACACAAAGACTTCCCTGCTCCTGTGGGCAAGATCATCATAATGTCTCGACGTTCTAAGATAGCATTAACAGCCTCTTCTTGATACGCTCTAAAACGGTGGTGTCCAAAGACACTTTGAAGAATACGGTATGGCTCAGTCACTTAAAGGTCTATCTCGTCTCTATCTTTTCCATCGCTTGCAAACCACTCATCTTCGATAAAATCGTTTTCAACGATCTGCGTCACATCGCGTTTCATATAGCGTCCTGAGGCGGTGACAGCGACTTCACCACTTGGAAGTATCAGCTCTCCTGTACCTTCAAAAATGCGCCCTTTATCGCTAGTCATTCGCCCAACAACTTTGAGCTCAACATCAAGCGGTACAGGCTTTTTATATTTTAAGTTCAGCTCTATCGTCACGCCAAAGCTCTTTTGTCCGTAATGCGCCATAATCGCTCGACCAATCGTCTCATCCAAAATCGTCGCGGAGATGCCACCGTGCAGTATGCCTGGGTAACTTTGAAGGTAGGTGTGCGGCGTAAAGTACGCCACAATCTCTTTGTTTTCCAGTTCGTAAAACTTCGTTTTCAGACCAAAAGGGTTTTCAATGCCACACACTAAACAGTTTTTGGAGATGTGCTGTTTCCCCGTTACTTTAAATTTCACGCCTCTACTCCATGCACCTTTTCAAGCTCTTTACGCATTCTAGAGTAGAGTTTAAGATCGACGATTTTATAGCTTTTCAAAAGGGCATCCAAAAGAGACGCTTCAAGCTCGTTATGATCTTCTTTATTTGCAGGAACAATCTTATCTTTCACCGTACAGTTGTTGCAAAAATCATAGACATATTTCAAATCAACTTGATAATCCAAACGGTGTGTCAGCTCATTTTTAAGTTTGCGTGTCTCGTTCATAATGACAAACTCTTGCTCATTAATCACTTTTAACGCCCTCAACTCTTCGAGCAGTTTAAACTGTGTCATACTACGAGACGTTCCAGGGATGAGCACTTCTGCCATAAATTCATAGTACGCTTCGACTGCTAAGACCATCACATAAAGGTTCTTCCCAATGGGATTTTCCTCTTTCTCAATAAAATCTTTAAAATAGTGCAATTTTTGCATCTCAACCATCATGTATTCGCCTTTTACTTATTTTACTTTACAATTTTTAGCGCCAATACCGCATGCTTTAGCCGATTTTTTGGCTTTAACGGCTTTGATTTCCTCGCGTTTTTTACGAAGACCCATCGGCTTTTTATTGGCTTTTTCACGATCAATCTTCGCTTGAATCGTATGCTTTTTCGCCTCTTTTTCAACCCATACTTGTGTCTCAAAACCGGGGTAGAACTCTGTTTTAAGCGTGTATTTTAAGATTTTCTCAATCTCTTTTAACTTTAACTTTTCTTCTTGAGAAACAAACGAAATCGCTCGTCCCTCTTTACCCGCACGCCCCGTCCTGCCCGCTCGGTGCAGATAATCTTCGGCGTCTCCAGGGAGTTCGTAGTTAATCACATGCGGTAAATCTTCGATGTCAAGACCACGTGAGGCAATGTCGGTCGCCACAAGCACGCGAATGGAGTTTTCTTTAAAAGCGGCAACGGCTTTGGTGCGTTGTGAGTGTGCTTTGTCACCATGCAAGACCAATGTTTTCAAGCCACTTTTACTAAGGTAATCCCCAACCTCATCAGCACTCTGTTTCGTTTTGGTAAAGACCAACACTTGATGCCAGTTTTCCGTACCGATCATGAAAGAAAGCATCTCGCATTTGCGTTCTTTGTCCACCATGTAGATGGTCTGCTGTACGTTTTTGGCAAATTCGCCTTGATTGTTAATCGCAACCGTGACGGGCTTTTTCAAGCTCACTTCAGAGAGGCGTTTGACCGACTTGGAAACACCGACGGAAAAGAGTAAAGTTTGACGTTTTTTAGGAAGCAACGAGAGCAATAACTCGACCTCATCCCAAAAACCCATATCAAGGATTCTATCGGCTTCATCAAACACTAAAATTTCAACACGGGAGAGATCAACACTAGAGATTTTAATGTGCTCCAAAAGCCTTCCCGGAGTAGCGATAAGCACATCAATGCCCTTTTCCAATTTTTTCACTTGCGGCGTAAACTTCACTCCACCGTAAATCGCCCCGATGTTTAACTCAAGGTTTTTGCCATACTCTTGCACGTTCATATTCACTTGGGAAGCAAGCTCACGCGTTGGCACTAAAATGAGTGCGCGTACGACTTTTTTCGTGGTCGATTTTTGGGTTTTTTTGCTCAAAATCTGTAAGAGTGGCAATGCATACGCCGCGGTTTTTCCCGTCCCCGTTTGCGCCGTTGCCATGACATCTTTGCCCTCTAATACCAAGGGAATGACCTTATTTTGCACAGGCGTTGGTTTCGTGTACCCAAGTTCAGTGACTGCTTCTTGTAATGGTGCGCTCAAGCCTAGCTTTTCAAATAACATCTCTATCCTTTATGTATCTTAATGATACGATTGTATCTAAGTTTTATTTAAAGAATCGAATGGGATATGTGGAGGTGTGCGCTAGTGAACCTTTTTACATGTAAAGATTTTGTTTGCAAAAATTATAGAAAACGAAGAAATGAGTTATGAAAATTAAGTTTCATAACTCACTTAACAGTAGATTAAAAGAGTCGAGTTCTTTTTCCAAGCATATCTTCAATGTCGCTATTCATTGGTAAAATGTAGTCCGTTGCAGATAGCGCAACATTGGTTCTAGGGTCAATTATTTTAAGATTGACATATACAGCTGAATTCCCAATAGCATATGTTCCTACAATAACAGCATTTGCACTATAGCTTCGGGCAAGTTTACCAATTTCACGTGTCAGCATCATTTCGCCTTCATTTTGTTTCATATAGACATTTTCGCGAAATTTCATTTCGATTACATTCATACCTTTATGGACAAAATGCGTTGAAATTTGCTCAGAAATAAGACGTCCTAATGTTGAAGATTTTTCAATTTCATCAATATTGACAACAGTCGCCATAATAATAACAGACTCTTGTTGTAACCCTGATGCAATCACCAATTTCTCCGCAGCTTTATAGTTTAGCTCAGTTATATCAAATTTTGGTTTATCAGGATTAGGTTGGGAAGACGCTACACAACCTGATAAAAGAAATGTCATGAGTAGAATGGAGAGGGTATATAAAACTTTCATTATTTCTCTCCTTCAATTTCAATTTTATAACCTTTTGAAACACTATTGTAAAGAGCTTTGTCAGTATCTGCAATATAATAAACGTTGCTTAAGCTACTAATATATTTTTTTGCATCTGAAACATTGACCGTTACGATGATTTCATGTTGAGGAATTTCATCATATTTTGAGCCAAACCAGTTGTAAGCATCTAGTCCTAAAGCACCAGCTGTTGCACCCACTCCAACCGTGTTAGCTGTTGTATTCGCTGCACCAACACCTATCATCGTCCACACACCAGCTGCTAAAAGAGTAGGTGCACCAAATGAATTTCTAAACGTAGCTCTATCAGGTGTAAATTTGAGAACCTGTGTTTTTATGTCTATCGTTGCATTTGCTGTTGCAGGTGTCTTAGCAACAGAGATATTGTTTTTTACGAGAGCACTAAGGAGAAGTGTATGCAAGGCAGTATTGAATTTTGATTTCTCTTGAGGTTCGTTAATGTAGACAATGCGTTCTTTATTGATAGTGTTAGCAATACTTGTAGCAAGATGATTGGCAATAATATCCCAATGTGCGCCGGCCTGAAGTTTTTGTTGTTCAGTATTTTCAAAATTAGTAGCAAGCGGTGCTTCCGAATAAGGGGTAGCACAACCAATAAAAAATAGCCCCAAAAGTAGTGATAATAAAAAGCTCTGTTTCACAATGAATCTCCTTTTGTAATTTCCACAATTCTACTAAAACAATTCTTAATAAATATCAATTAAATAAGAATTTAAAATAAAGAAGTCACAAAGACATTATTTGAAAGTTTGGTTGTCATTGATGAAGTAAGGTGTCAGGACTAAACTTTCAACTTTCATTCATCAACGCCATCAATAAGCACAGTGAAACTCATGTAAAACGCAGTGAAAAGCTATTCCACCCCTCTTTACATGTAAGCTCAAATCCAAACCCGTGCTTTTGAACGATTTTTTTGACAATACTAAGCCCCAGTCCAAATCCCTCCACACCTCTAGCATCATCACCTTGGGCAAACGGTTCGCAGTAATAATCCAACGCGTGTTCGAGCACTTCGCCTCTGCTTTTAACGCTGATCGTGTGCTCTTTGACTTCGATGATGATGGGCTTTTGCGTGGTGTATTTCAGAGCATTATCGATGAGATTTTTCAGCGCAATGGAGAGGTAAGTCAGATCGCCCTTGATCTCAAAACTCTCTTCGATGCACAGTTCCACCACGCTTTCATCTTCGATCAGGGCGCGGGAAAGGGACTCTGAGATGAGCGTTTCAGCATCAAAAGTGCTTAGGTTTAGTTGTTCCATATTGGCATTGAGCCGTTCGATCTCTAAAAGCTCTTTGGTCAGTTCATCGATCTGCGAAATCGCCTTTTTAAGACTTTGTTGATATTTCCCTTCGCCTAACATCTCTAAAGCAAGTTTGGATTTAGCAAGCGGTGTGCGAAGTTCATGCCCGATGTCACGAAGCAGACGTTGGCGTGAGAGAATCAGCGCTTCGATGTTTGATGCCATCGCATTAAAGGTGTCGCAGAGCTTTCCAAGCTCATTGGAGCCAAGGCGTTTCATTCTTACATGTAAAGCACCTTCGCCAAATTTTTGAAGCGTTGAGGCGATCTCTTTAAGCGGGAAAATCAGTTTAATGACCATCAAAAACGTCAAAACAAGCACGAAAATATCGGCGAAAATGAGGTAGCTCACGGTTTCAAAATGGTAAAAACCCTCTTGTTGGGCACGATCGCGTACCAACAAGCTCTCATCCAAATAACTTAGGAGCAAAAGGTATCTGCCTTTGGCCTCTCTCAAGATTTTCACTTCACCAAAAGAGCTGCTTTTCTCATAAATCGTTTGAGAGCCCTCCAACACACTTTGTGACTCGGCAATCACTTCAAAGTTAAAAGATTGAAGCCTTTTGGTAAGCGCTGTTTGGTCGTTATTGGCAAGGTCACGAAAGAGCTCGGTGGAAGCTTGAAGGTACTTCTCTTTTAAAAGCATCTCTATTTTAGCTTGGGTGAGCTGGTTCGTCTCACGCGAAACAAAGAGCATCAGCGAAAGGCTGACTAAAAAGAGTAAAAAGAGTTTGGTAAAAATGGACATCTTAGCCAACCATTTTGTAGCCGATGCCCCAAACGGACTTGATGTATTTGGGATTTTTAGAATCATCGCCGATTTTAGCGCGAAGGTTGCTAATGTGCATATCCACCGTGCGATCTTTGGAGTTATACCCAATGCCGTTAATCGCGTTAAAAATCACTTCACGCGAAAAGACTTTGCCTTGATTGGAAAGCAACAGCAACAAGATGTCAAACTCGATTTTGGTAAGGTCTAAAAGATAACCGTCCAACGTGATCTCCATCTTCGCTTCATCGATTTCAAACTCCCCTACTCTTTTTTTAGAGAATGTATTTCTGCGCAAATGGGAGTTGATCTTAAGCACCAATTCGCGTGGCTCATACGGCTTTGCGAGGTAATCATCCGCACCCACGCCATAGCCTAAGATTTTATCACTAAGTTCATTGCGGGCTGAGGAGATAATAATATGCGCATCACTCATCGAGCGAATGGCTTTACACACATCAAACCCATCCATTTGTGGAAGCATCAGATCAAGCACGATCACTTTGTACTGCGGGTTTGCTTTGAGATGTTCCAGTGCCTCTTTAGGTTTGTCAAAAGCCTGCACGTCAAAGTCATAATTTTGTAAATAATCCGCAATCAGTGATTGCATCTCCAAATCATCTTCGATAAGTAAAATTTTCTCGCTCATTCCACTTCCCACTCTTCAAGATTCTGCGCAAATTTTTGGCGCTGTTCGGGTGTCAAAATAGCGTGCATTTGCACTAAAAAATGCGTTTCAATCATGGTGGCTTTTTGGTTAATCGCTTGGTTCAGCTTCTGTAAATCGTCTTCATTCACGCTCTCTTGCAAAAGTGCATTCTCTTTTTGATCTTTCATCTTCTCTTTAAACTCACGAAACCCCTTCAAATCCACACGGTACTGTTTCAAAATGCCTTTAATACGCTCTTTTTGATCGTGTGATAATTCCAAATAGGAGAGGTCTTTGCTGAGTTGATGCTCTTTTTTGCCATCATGGTCAGCATAGAGTGAAAGGGTGAGAAGGAAGATCAAAAGTAATTTCATCCCTTTTCCTATATAGGTTTAATGTCACGATTGTTCAGGAGTCCATTTTCAATATTATCATGGCACGCCTTACAATTCGATGGTTTTCCAATATCGGCTCTTTTAAACACCGCTTTGTCAATCTCTTTGTGGCGGTTTTTCCAAAAAGGCGTTTCAGTAATGGCAAGGTACGTTTTCTCTTTGTCCAAACTGGCAAGAATCCTCATAGAAGACTCTTTGGTCGATGTCTCAGCACTGTTTTTCACTAAAAATGCTTTAATAGATTCTGTGGTAGCAGCGTCCAGTGAAGCATCATCGCCAAAATGGTTTTGCAAGGTATCCATCATACTCACCCACGATTTTGAAGGCAGTAAAAAGGGCGGATAGAGTGTATGACAACTGATACACTCTTTGTAAAACGCAGGATTTTCTTTGGCATAATCCATTTTTTGATTGCCATCGGCGATTAGAAGGCTATTAGGGGCAACGAGCATGTAAACAAATGCGAAAAGGGAAAGAGTAATGGCAACAACGCCAAAGGCTTTTTGCACCCATGTGAGTTTAACTCCCTCTTCATTGCCTATCTTATAGCCATCGACCATCGACTCTAAGGCACGTGATTTGTGAAGAAATTTATCGAGTAAAACACCTGCAATATGCGCAAAAATGACTGCCATAAGGACGTTGGAGAAAAGCTCATGCACCTCTTTAAAGAGTTTCATGTCTCGAAACAGCGTGTGGTTCATAAAGGAAAAGATGCCCATTCCCTCTTTCACGCCATACGTTAAAGCCCCTGTTGCAACGGTCAAAAACGTCAAAACAATCATCGCTACAATGGCGTAACTTGACGCTGGATTGTGCCCAATATGCTCTTTTTTGTTGCCAAAAATGGAGAACATATACGCTTTTAAATCGCTCAGACTAAAGTTAAAATCTTTAAATTTAGAATACTTGACATCCATAAATCCCCACAAGATTCTAAAGAGAAAGAGCAGTGCGAGCGTATATCCAAGCGCTACATGTAAACTCAGCAATCGTTTCACTTCGGGGGTTAAAAACACCGCCAGCATCATGACCATCAAAAGGACATGTGATACTCTCGTATAAAGCCCCCACACGAATATTTTTTTCATTCCCATCTCCCGTAATTTGGTATTTTAATCGCACGTTCCGAATAATTACCTTGATCGGCCAAGGTATGGCAAGCACTGCAATTGGAGAGTGAACCAACCTCTTTTTGTGTTATCAACCGAGCAGGTACTTCGCGGTGCTCTTTGATAAACTTAGGCGACTCGGTAATGCGCATGGAATTGTTATTCGCCGCTATTTTACCACTTCCTGCATTACTTACCAGATACGCTAAAATCTGATCATGCTCAGCCTTGCCCAAAGAGGCATCGGTTCCGAAGTGATCGCTCAGATTTCCCATCACTTTTTCCCATGATGTTTTGCTTAAAAGGGCTGGTTGATAGCCAAAGTGGCAACTCGCACACTCTTTTTGATACAAGGCATTATTCACCGGTGCAACGCTACCTGCAAACGCAACAGTGAGTCCAAGTGCTGTCATTAAAAATATCTTTTTCATTTTTTTCCTTTATTTAGTTCTGCCGATTCTATCGGCAAGCTTTAGTACCTCAGCGGTTAGCGTAGCTAAAAGAGCTTTGCTTTTTTGGCGTGTATAGACTTTGGCAAAAGTCTATTGGTTGATGATGTAGGTGAGCACATCGCCTTTTTCAAGCGCCGTGCCTTCACGCGCAAACACATCGTTAAAATTGCGTCTGAGCCACTTTTGCACTTCCGCAACATCGGTAAGTCTCGCAGGATTTGCGGATGGAGCAAGAGCCGTGATGGGCTTGTTGGTGTTGACATTTTGCCCGCTATTTTTGAGGTTGTTGGTATGGCATGAGGTACAACTCATCTCGCTTCCTTTTTTACCCGTCTGTTTGGAGACAAAAAGTTTCTCACCACGCGTGGCATCAAAGCCTGTAAAGTTTGGATTTTGAGCCTTTGCTTCCGCGCTTAATTCGTTCATGTAGGTTTGCATGGGGGCATTAAACGCTTTAGCATTCAACAACGAGAGGGATAACACTATCAAATAGACTATTTTTTTCATGATTAACTCCTAAATTGATACTGAAAGTTTAGAATAACAGTGTCAATTTAGGATTGACTTTTCCTTTACACTTTCTTTACATGTAAAGATTTATTGCATATCCTCTCGTGGTTCAAACGGGGAGATATTGTTTAAAAACAGAGCACCATAGGGGGTTTGCTTTTCGATGTCATAGTAGCACTCTATGAGTGTTTTATCCGAAACAATGGCGCCTTTAATAATACGCAAAATTTTAGCGGCATCTGTTCTCGAAATGTGCGCTGGCGCTTGGGAAGCAGAGGTAAAATAACGGTGCATGCGGTAAATCAACTTTTTGTTTTGAATTTCTACAATTAAGGAGTCAATCGGCATTTTAAAAAACATAAAATTTTGTTTGACATTAATCGAAAAGTAGGCCGTATCCATGCCATAAATCTTCGTCGAGTGCGAGTCAAAAAAGTAGAGGCTTTTGTTGTAGTTGTCATAAAAGGTGTCGTGCATCAACTCTAAAATCTGTATTTTTTCACTCTTTGTGTAGAAATTACCGATACGCGAAAAGGCAAAACGCAACAAGGATTCGATGGAGTACCACTCGGTGGATTCAAAGGCATAGTTTGAAATCTGATCATAGCGTAGTTTTTTTAGCGCCACCGCTTCGGCTGAGATGACTCGTTTATAAGGTGTGGGAACCACTTTATCCCTATATGCAGGTCCAGGAAACTGCGGATGAATCACAAAACGATCTTGCGCTTCTTTATCTAAGATATACCGAAGTCCACCCTCATAACCTTGATCGATAATGCGTATTTCATCTTTGGGAACATGTTCCAACATATCTTCAAAATCAACACCATTACACTCTTTTTCCCAAATGGTGGGGGGATAGCGAAAGAATTTAGAGATGGAAACTTTCACCTCAGGGGAAGGTTCTTTAGTCACTAACTTATCAATCCATGCCGTAAGGGTACGGCGGTCTTTATTGATGATGGCTGCAAACTTAGAGATACTAAGACCCGAACGGTTGTAAATCGCCACTATTTTTTCAATAGCATTATCGTACATAGAGCCCACCTTGGTACTTTTTTGATACATTTTGTATAAAAACTGTACGAGTCTAGCATCTATGTCTGAAAATTGTATTAAAAAATCAAAACTAGTACACTGAATTAAACCTTAAGTCGTTATATAATTGTTCAAAATTTGTACTACAGGAGATCACGTGTCATCGAAGTATGAGTCAACTTACAAAGAATCCATTGAAAATCCCGAAAAGTTTTGGGCACAAGCGGCGACAAAAGTGCATTGGTATCACTAATGGGACAAAGTCTTAGATGTCGTCGATAACCACTATAGATGGTTTGTTGGCGGATGTATGAACAGCTGTTACAATGCGCTGGATTTACATATAGACAACGGTAGAGGTGACCAACTTGCTATCGTTTATGACTCACCTGTCACCGATACCAAACGCACCTATACCTATAGAGAACTTCGCCAAAGAGTCTCTAAAACGGCGTCCATTCTTGTGAACAAAGGTGTGGTTAAAGGTGATCGTGTCGTTATCTATATGCCGATGATCCCCGAAGCGGTCATTGCGATGTTAGCCTGTGCGCGCATTGGAGCGATTCACTCGGTTGTGTTTGGTGGATTTGCAGCACATGAGTTGGCTACGCGAATAGACGATGCGAAACCTCGTGTCATCATCAGCGCGTCGTGCGGTATTGAGATCAGTAAGCTCATCAAATACAAACCGCTTTTAGATGAAGCCATCAAACAATCCACCCATAAACCTACGACGTGCCTTATTTGGCAACGTCCACAAGAAAGAGCTAATATGCTTCCATGGCGTGACATAGACTGGGAGATGGAAGAGGAAAAAGCAGGCTTAGTCGAGTGCGTTCCTGTGGATGCTACCGATCCACTTTACATTCTCTACACCTCAGGAACCACAGGCAAACCTAAAGGCGTTATACGAAGCAATGGCGGTCACTCGGTTGCGATGAAATGGTCAATGGACAATGTTTACAACGCCAAACCGGGTGATGTTTTCTGGGCAGCCAGTGATGTCGGTTGGGTTGTAGGACACTCGTACATTGTCTATGGTCCTTTGATGAACGGATGTACGACTATTGTTTATGAAGGAAAACCTGTACGAACGCCAAATCCAGGGGCGTTTTGGAGAGTCTGCGATGAGTACAAAGTCAATATACTTTTTGCTGCTCCTACTGCATTTCGTGCCATTAAAAAAGAGGACAGCAAAGGTGAATGGGTCAAAAAGTATGACTTAAGCGCACTCAAAAGCATCTTTCTAGCCGGCGAGCGCTGTGACAGCGATACGCTAGAGTGGATCACTAAAATCACCAATAAACCAGCGATTGATCACTGGTGGCAAACCGAAACGGGTTGGGCAATCGCCGCTAATCCTATGGGACTTGACCCAATGCCTATTAAAGCAGGATCACCCACTAAACCCATGCCGGGATTTAACCTCAAAGTCCTTGATGAACAAGGCAATGAGTGCAAACCCAATCAACTGGGAAATTTGGTACTCAAACTCCCGCTTCCGCCTTCGTGTTTAATGAGCATTTGGTCAGATGATCAACGCTATAAAAAATCCTACCTCAACTTCTACCCCGGTTACTATCTCACGGGTGATAGCGGCTACATCGATGAAGATGGCTATGTGTGGGTTATGGGACGAATGGATGGTGTCATCAATGTTGCAGGACACCGCCTTTCCACAGGAGAGATGGAAGAAGTCATTTCTAAACATCCCGATGTGGCAGAGTGTGCGGTGATTGGCGTAGATGATGAACTTAAAGGCGAAGTACCGATGGCATTTGTGGTGCTCAAAGACGGCATCGAGCGTGACAATCGTTCCATCGCAGATGGCGTTATACAACTGGTGCGTGAAGAAATCGGTGCGGTGGCAGGACTGAAGCTGGCTACTGTCATTGAAAAGCTTCCTAAAACCCGTAGCGGTAAGATTTTACGAGCCACTATGCGCTCAATGGTAGATGGTAAAGAGTGGAGTATGCCCTCCACCATTGAAGACGAAAGTGTTTTAGCAGGTATTCAACAATCAATCGAAAAACTGGGATACCCCATCCCTAAAAAAGGAAAAAAATGAGTATGATCAGTGCAGGTTCACTCTTTAGAAAAGCGGTCAGCGAGAACCATCCACTTCAAATTGTTGGTGTTATTAACGCCTACAGCGCGATGCAAGCAGAGCGTGTTGGGCATAAAGCGCTCTACCTTAGCGGTGCAGGCGTTGCCAATGCGAGTATTGGGCTTCCCGATCTGGGCATGACCAACTTAGAAGATGTGTGCATTGATGTCAGACGTATCACCTCTGCTTCTTCTTTGCCTCTCTTAGTCGATGCGGACACCGGTTGGGGTGGCGCTTTTAACATCGCTCGTACCATCAAAGAACTGACCCGTGCAGGTGCGGCGGCATGTCACATTGAAGACCAAGTCGCACAAAAACGTTGTGGTCATCGTCCGAACAAAGAACTCGTCAGTAAAGAAGAGATGTGTGACCGCATCAAAGCTGCGATGGACGGTAAAATAGACGATGAATTTGTCGTCATGGCGCGCACCGACGCACACGCGATGGAAGGTCAAGCCGCAGCACTTGAAAGGGCTCAAGCATACGTTGAAGCAGGAGCGGATATGATCTTTGCAGAAGCCATTCATACGCTTGCAGAGTATAAACAATTTACCAAAATTATTAAAGTGCCTGTGCTTGCCAACATCACCGAATTTGGTCAAACACCGTACTTTACATGTAAAGAGTTAGAGTCTGTCGGCATTGCTATGGTGCTCTACCCACTCTCAGGGTTTCGCGCGATGAATCAAGCTGCATTGACGGTCTTTAAAGATATTTTGAAAAATGGCAGTCAGAAAAATTCGATTCCTCTTATGCAAACGCGTACTGAGCTTTACGATATGTTGAACTACCATTCTTTTGAAGAGAAAATTGACGCACTCTTTACATGTAAAGATAAAAAATAATCGCTTACATGTAAAACTTTCTGCCAATACCGTTGGCAAGCTTTAGCGCCCTAGTGGCTAACGTAGGTAAAAATGAAAAAGGATAAAGAATGCAAGCAAAAGAGACAAAAAAAACGGGTGGTCTTGCGGGAATTGTGGCAGGACGTTCAGCCATTTGCACCGTTGGAACGGGTCATGGGCTCAATTATCGAGGCTATGATATTTACGATCTGGCTCAAAATGCAACCTTTGAAGAGGTATCGTACCTTCTAACTAAGGGTATTTTGCCCACACAAAGCCAGCTTGATGCTTATAAAAAAGAGCTTATCAAAGCACGTGCCTTACCTGAGGCACTTAAGGTCGTACTTAAAAATTTACCTAAAAATGCTCATCCGATGGATATTATGCGTACAGGCTGTTCAGCACTCGGGTGCTTAGAACCTGAAGCCGATAATTTTAGCGATCAAGATGCGAAGATTACCCGTTTGATGGGCATTTTCCCTTCCATTTTACTTTACTGGCATCATTACCATATCAATGGCAAAGAAATCGACACGAATAGCACGCAAGATACGATTGGTGGTTATTTTTTAGAAAAATTGCACAACAAACAACCTAGCGAACTCTGGATTAAAGCGATGCATGTCTCGTTAATTCTCTATGCGGAGCACGAGTTTAACGCTTCCACGTTTGCAGCGCGCATTGGAGCCTCTACGCTCTCCGACATCTACTCTGCAATTACCGCGGCGATTGGTGTGCTTCGAGGCCCTTTACACGGTGGAGCAAACGAAGCAGCGATGGAACTTATCTCAGAGTACACTTCAGCATCGCAAGCGACTACGGGTATTCACGCAAAACTGGAAGCAAAAGCTAAAATCATGGGCTTTGGACACCGTGTGTATGTCAGCAACGACCCACGTAATATTGTCATCAAAGAGTGGTCACGCAAACTAGCGGATGATGTGGGAAATGCTACCATCTTCCCAATTTCCGAGGCGATTGAAAAAGTGATGTGGGATGAGAAAAAACTCTTTCCCAATCTTGATTTTTACAGCGCATCAACCTACCATTTTATGGGCATCCCCACAGCGTATTTCACGCCTATTTTTGTGATGAGTCGAACCGCAGGTTGGGCAGCACATGTGGTCGAACAACGTGGAGACAACAAACTGATTCGTCCAAGCTCCGAGTACATAGGACCAGAGAATCGAGCCTACGTTGACATTAAAAACCGATAAGTAAAGGAACATTATGAGTATAGATATGGGTATTTTAGATACCAAGCGACCCGAATTTGACCCACTTTTAACCGACATTGCACGTTACGCTTTTGAATTTAAGATCCAAAGTGAAGATGCGTATGAGACAGCACGTTACTGTTTAATGGATACCCTAGGATGCGGGCTTTTAGCACTTAAATTTCCGCAATGTACCAAACTTTTAGGGCCTGTCGTTCCAGGCGCTTCCATGCCCTATTTGGGGGCAAAAGTGCCGGGTACTTCCTACCAGCTCGACCCAGAGCGCGCCGCGTTCAATGTCGGTGCAATGGTGCGATGGCTTGATTTTAACGACACTTGGTTAGCCGCAGAATGGGGACATCCAAGCGATAACTTAGGCGCTATTTGGGCGGTGGGTGATTACATCAGCCGTCGCAATATCAGCGAGGGCAAAGCACCTCTAAAAGTCAAAGACATTTTGACCGCAATGATCAAAGCGCATGAAATTCAAGGTATTTTAGCGCTTGAAAACTGCTTCAATAAAGAAGGCATGGATCACGTACTTTTAGTCCGTGTGGCTTCCACAGCGGTTGCGGCGGCAATGCTCGGAGGCACATTGGAAGAGATCAGAAATGCGGTTTCGCATGCATGGATTGACGGTGGAGCACTTCGTTGTTACCGTCATGCGCCCAATACGGGTTCACGCAAATCATGGGCGGCAGGCGATGCTAGTAGTCGCGGTGTGAATCTAGCGCTTAAAGCACTGGCAGGGGAAATGGGTTATCCATCCGCTCTCAGTGCTAAATTTTGGGGTTATGAAGATGTCAAAATGGGAGGTAAGAAACTGACCATTCCACAACCGTTTGGCAGTTATGTAATGGAGCAAGTGTTGTTTAAAATCAGCTTCCCTGCCGAATTTCACGCACAAACAGCGGTTGAGTGTGCGGTAAAATTGCACAATGAAGTGAAAGACAAGCTGGATAAAATTGAAAGCATTGTCATTACGACTCAAGAGTCAGGGCATCGCATTATCAACAAAGTAGGACCTCTTGCTAACCCTGCCGATCGTGACCACTGCATTCAATACATGGTTGCCATTCCCTTGATCCACGGAACGTTAGTAGCAGAACATTATGAAGATACGTTTGCGAATGATCCTCGTGTTGATCAGCTTCGCAATAAAATGGAAGTGGTCGTCGATCCTCGCTACACCAAAGAGTACCTTGAGGCCGATAAACGCTCCATCGCCAATGCAGTGCAAATTTTCTACAAAGATGGCACACAAAGTGAAAAAGTCGAAGTTGAGTACCCTATTGGGCATAAACGAAGACGCGTCGAGGGCATTCCGCTTCTCATTTCAAAATTCAAGCACAATCTATCAGGAAGACTTAGTCCAAAACAGTGCGCGACGATAGAGCGTGCGTGTGCGGATCAAGCCAACCTAGAAGCCATGAATTTCAATGAATTGAGTGACCTCTTTGCGCTTTAAGCGCTAAAAGCCCTTTATTAAGGGCTTTATTCTTTATCTTTTTCGTTAACATTTCTAATGTACAATAGCATATCTCGTTTTTACATGTAAGGACTTTTTATGCGTACACTTATAACGACCATCCTTCTGTTTGCTACATTTTTGCTCAGTGGCTGTGCCCCCAAAGAGGTCAATTTAGCCACCATTAATCCTGTCTTTAAACCCATGCCAGATCAAATTATTGCCGTGTATAATCCAGACCAAGATACGATTATATTCCACGAATTTTCACTTAAAAATGCTATTTTAGTTGAACAAACATGGGGAAAAGTCTTGCCCTTTCGCGTTGAATTTATGGATTTGTGGGTAACAGGACTCGGACATGATCTTCGCCGCCTTACCAATGGTAATGCCGAAACGATCAAAGATGCCCTCATGTACAATGCAGGTTTGCAAGGAATGCAAACGTTACATGTAAACGAAAAAGATTATATTATCAATTATGAATTCGCACGCGATATGGTCACCGCCATTGATCGCTATGAAGAAAAGGTCAAACGCTATGAAAGAGACCGTGAGTTTCCCTTTCTTTTAAGGCGCTAGAGACTGTTTAGCTTTTTTTGAGGCGAGCTTTGGCATACTTATTTTAAAAGAGCTCTGCAAGAACTCTTTATATCACGGCTTTTAGGCAAAGCCTAAAAGCCTACGCTAAGCCGCTGTGGCGCTAAAGCTAGCCTCTTGCGAGGCAGAAAAATTCTAATAATGAAGCGAGAATATTATGCAACTACCTGCCTGCCCTAAATGTAACTGTGAATATACCTACGAAGATGGCGAGATGATCATCTGCCCTGAGTGTGCCCATGAGTGGTCTAAAAATGGCGCTTCAAGTGAAGAGAGTGTCAATGTCATTAAAGATGCACATGGTACTATTTTAGCGGATGGTGACACCGTTGTGGTCATTAAAGACTTGAAACTCAAAGGCTCATCTGCCGTCATCAAAGGTGGCACCAAAGTGAAAAATATCCGTTTAAATTTCGAGAGCGACCACAATCTTGACTGTAAAGTCGATGGTATTGGCGCAATGGGACTTAAATCGGAATTTGTCAAAAAAGCTTAACAAATATCTATTCAGGATGGATTTTAAAGGATTTCAAGGAGGATTCGCGAAGGTTTAGCTATTCTAAATCGAGCGAGTCTAACGATGAAAGCGTTTAAAAGACATTCTGAATAAGAACCATATACGTCAGTGTTGCGATAAAAATGCTTAACAGTGCGTTTTTAAACTTTACATGTAAAGCGATCGCAACACACACACCAATGATTTCTGCCAAACCATATGGGTAACTTTCCCACTTCACATCTTTAAGCGCGTAAAACACTAAAATCACCATAATCATGAGCGGCATATTGAGTTCGATATACTTAATGAGTGGCGAAGGCTCACGTGTACGGAAAAGTAAGAAAGGAATGATGCGGGTTGCATACGTCGCAAGGGCTGCTATGATGATGCTTCCGATGATGTAACTACTTTCCATTTTCCATACTCCTCTTAAAAACAATCAATACAAACGCAGCGGCACAAAGCGATAAAATAAGCATCTTTTGCGGCGGAAATAAAATCATGCCAAACAACCCAATAATAAGGGCGACAAAGAAAGGCTTATGCAATCTATTTTTTTTGTATAGCTCAATGGAAAGTACCACAAACAGTGCTGTCAATGAAAACTCAATGCCTTTGTAATTAAACGGCACAATATTACCAAGCACAGCACCTACAACACTACCAATGATCCAATAGCATTGGTTTAAAAAAGTAATCCAAAGATACGCACGTTCGCGATTTTCTTCAGGAACTTCACTGGTTTTCAACAGTGCAAACGTCTCATCCGTGAGTCCAAAAATGAGGTAATGTTTTTTCCATGAAAACGCTTTAAAAGTTGAAATCATCGAAAGCCCATAAAAGGTATGGCGAAGGTTCAGCAAAAAGGTCGCAATACCAATTTCTAAAATGGTCGCTTGTGAAGCAAAAAGTGTGAGGGCTAAAAACTGACCCGAACCTGCAAAGATAAAAACGCTCATAAAAAAAGCATAATACCACGGAATCAAAAGTTTAGACAGTAAGAGTCCAAATGCCATTCCAAGAGGAATGTAGCCCATCATAACAGGAATGGTGAGTTTAAAAATTGCTAAAAAATTCATTCATTTTCTTTTACATGTAAAGTATTCTGCCTCAAAAGAGGCAGAGCCATCAATAGACTATTTTTTGATGTAGCGATCCAAATATTTTTGTGTTGCGTTGCTATCACTGGCTTTTTGATGCAACTCTTTTTTAGAAGCTGTATCATTGGGTTTAACATCACTAAAATAGATCTGATCGATCGCAACAACCAGTGCGACCAAGATCAGAATGGGGAGCAAGAAAAGCATAATGACCTCAAATCACGTTTTGAGAGCATTAACGGTTTGCAGCATTTGATCACTCGTCGTAATCGCTTTGGAATTCGCTTCATACGCACGTTGACCCGTAATAAGATCGGTCATCTCTTCTACTAACTGAACGTTACTCATCTCAACAAAATTTTGTCTGGTTTGACCAAGACCATTTAAGCCAGGATTGCTCACAATAGGATCGCCTGAAGCATTGGTGTTGATGTAATTGTTATCCCCTAAAGCATGAAGACCCGCGGGATTAATGAAGTTAGCAAGCTCAATTTGACCAATTTGTTGCGTTGCGGTTTGTCCTGCTTGAAGCACAGAAACCATACCGTCAACGCCAATAGTAATCTGCGTTGCATCGGCAGGAATAACCAGTTGTGGAATCATTTGATACCCATCGCTGTTGATGACATTGCCATCGGCATCGAGTTTAAACGAACCATTACGGGTATAGCCTGTTGTTCCATCGGGGAGCAAAATTTGGAAAAAGCCATTTCCCGTAATTGCCATATCTAATGAATTGCCGGTCTCTTTAAAGTTACCTTGCGTAAACATCTTTGCAATCGCCGTAGGACGCACACCCAGTCCCACTTCAATACCCGTTGGAGAAACCGTTGTGCCACTGGTTGAAGTTCCAGCATACGTCATGGTTTGGTACATCAAATCCGCAAACTCGGCACGTTGCTTTTTATAACCAATCGTATTAACGTTTGAAATATTGTTTGAAGTAGTATCGATCTGTGTTTGTTGAGCGATCATACCCGTAGCGGCTGTATAAAGTGATCTGATCATGCGTTATTCCTTACCTAATTTATGCTTTTGTTGATGCAAGTTTAGAAATTGCTTCGGTGTTGAGATCGTTCATATGTGATTTCATCACTTTTTGATACATATCGACAAGCCTATTGGTTTCAATCAAACCTACCATCTCACTGACAGGATTAATATTACTGGTTTCCAAAAAGCCTTGTGTTACTAAATTACCCTCTCCAAGTTGTGTTAATTCATCAGTGCTTTTAAATTTGTAGAGGTTATTACCCTCTTTGAGCAATGATTTAACATCATCACTTTGAACAATGTACAAACTTCCCAACTGATCTTCACGATTATAAACGCCACCACTCTGATCAACACGAAGTTCACCGTCTTCTGGAATGGTAATGTACTGTTTGTTTTGGAAATACGTCGAAGGCAAAACAGGATAACCCTCTTTGGTGGTTAAGACACCATCATTATTGATAGAAAAAGAGCCATTTTGCGTTAAGCGAATGCCATTGGGAGTTTCAACCATAAAAAAAGCATCTTCCCGTTTAAGTGCAAAATCCAAAGGATTGCCTGTATTTTTAACACCACCTTGATCGTATTTCGTATACTGCTCAACGATCTGTGGAACTCTGACAACAGAAGCATTCATAAATTTACTTGCTTCTTTCGTATTGTCCTTAAGTGGCATCTCATCTTTATATTCTTGAAAAATTCTTTTAAAATCACCTACAACCACATCATCACGTTTATACGCTGTGGTATTTAAGTTGGCAAGGTTATTAGAGATGACATCCAGCCTATTAAACTGAGTAACCATTGCTCCGGTAACGCCATAGTAGCTATTTTGCATCGTTTTTCCCACTAGTATTTAGAATCATGCACTACTTAAGCAACTCCCGTTCCATTTTGAAAAAATTACCCTTTTAATACTATTTAAAAAAAAACTCGGTATAATCCACATCTTTTATTAAGAAATTTAGAAATTCCTACCTCCACACACCTTACTCAAGGAGAGTTACACTTATGGCTTCAAAAGAACTCTATACCGCATTAGAAGAACTTTTTGCAGAAAATGAAAAAGCACATGTTACTTACGAAAATGTTATGGACCTTTTTGTAAAACCTCCAACACCTGCAAATGTCAAAAAGTTGATGAGTCTTTTAGAAAAATACAAAGTTACCTTAATTTCTTCTGCTGAAATTGCCAAAATGCGCAACAAAGAAGAAGCACGAAAAAGAGAAGAAGAGCGTCAAAAACTCCAAGATGAAGCCCTAGAAGAAGAGTTTGACCTTGCCAGCGAAAAAGAACTTTTAGAGTGGTCACGCAGTGATAGTCCTGTGAGAATGTACCTTCGCGAAATGGGACAAATCTCACTTTTAACCAAAGATGAAGAGATCGACATCAGCAAAAAAATTGAATTTGGTGAAGATATCATCATCGATGCATTCTGCTCCGTTCCTTACCTTATCGACTTTATTTTAGACTATAAAGAAGCGCTGATTAACCGCGAACGCCGGGTCAAAGAGCTTTTCAAAACTTTTGAAGACGACACGGATGATGATAGCGAAGAAGATGAATTTGACGATGAAGAAGGTGAAGAAGGCGAAGAGAAAAAGACCTTCTCTAAAAAAGACAACACACGAACTGAAAAAGTTATTGAGAGCTTCAAATCGTTAGAAAAAGCGAAAAAAGATTGGCTCAAAAGTCTTACCAGACCACCGGAAGAAAACCTTGAAGATCCTGAAGAGATGATGAACTACGATCTAGGACTTGCGTATAAAAAGAAACTTCTTAAAGATGCACTTATGGATCTAGGACCTACAAGTAAGTTGATTAATGAGCTTGTCAAATCTATGGAAACAGCGCTTAAAAGTGACTTTGAATTCGATAAAGAGCTTAAACGTTTAGAGTATCGTTTACCTCTTTTTAACGAGACATTGAGAGAAAATCACGTCAAACTACTTGTGAATATTGTTGATCTTAACAAAGAAGACATTACGACGATGGTTCCTGAAGCCACGATGGTTTCGACCTACATGGAGATCAAAAAACTGTTCCAAACCAAGGAAGCGAGTAAACAAGGCTTTGATCTTGATCCTGAAAAACTTAAAGAGGTTTTAGAACAGATCAAACGGGGTAAAAAAATTGCTGACGAGTCTAAAACACGTATGGCAAAAAGTAACCTTCGTCTGGTTGTTTCTATCGCAAAACGTTATACAAACCGTGGTTTACCATTCTTGGATCTCATTCAAGAGGGCAACATTGGTTTGATGAAAGCCGTTGATAAATTTGAGTACAAAAAAGGATACAAATTTTCAACCTATGCGACATGGTGGATTCGTCAAGCGATTTCACGTGCCATTGCCGATCAAGCCCGTACCATTCGTATTCCAATCCACATGATCGAGACGATCAACCGTATCAACAAAATCATTCGTAAACACCTTCAAGAAGAAGGTAAAGAGCCTGACATCGAAACGATTGCATTGGAAGTGGGCTTGAGTGCCGATAAAGTCAAAAACGTCATCAAAATCACTAAAGAGCCTATTTCGTTGGAAGCGCCTATTGGTAATGAAGATGATGGTAAATTTGGCGATTTTGTTGAAGATAAAACTTCTATTGCACCGATTGATTACATTCTAAAATCCGATCTTAAAGATCAAATTGATGAAGTACTTGATCAACTCAATGATCGTGAAAAAGCCGTCATTCGTATGCGTTTTGGTTTGATGCACGATGAAAGCGATCGAACGCTTGAAGAGATCGGTAAAGAGCTTAACGTTACACGAGAGCGTGTTCGTCAAATCGAAAGCTCTGCGATTAAAAAACTAAAACATCCAAAAGTTGGACGAAAACTTAAAAACTATATTGAGAGCTAAGCAATGAGTAGTTTTGCAGAAGCGTGGATTGAACATGATTACAATCCTTTTATTGTTTTTGACAACACGGGTAAGATTGTTTCCCTCAACCAAGAAGCACAATACCTTCTTGGTGAGGTGAACCATAAAAAAATCTTTGACATTGCCCAAACCTATGCGAGTATGACCTATGGGTTTAAAACAACCATTGTAGACATCTCGTTTAGTTCGTACAAATTCTATGCCATTACGGTGGGGTATGATGATGAAACATCTATTGGTATTAAGCTTTACAAGAGCGCTACAAAGAAATTTGCTAACGTTGAAGAATATGGCGAAAGTGTCAACATCTACGCACTTTTAGATCTTTGCATTAGTGCTTCTTCTACCAACGCTAATATCAAGTTCAAAAAAGAGTTTGACCCGACGTTTCCAGATGTTCGCCTCAAAGTCGAAGACTTTATGAAACTACTGACTAAAGTTTACCAATCACACCTCAATGCACCTATTATCACCACGCGCTTAGCGCTGATTACAGGTGAATATATTCGCTTTAATACTAAAAAGTACCCTATTTTTTCAATCTCCATCAAAGGCGAAAGCAGAGATAGAAACTACGAAAAGAGTATTGAAGAAATTGGTATTAAAAGTAACTGTACGATTCATTTTGAACAAGACGAAACACTGATCCACGCGGCATTAGTCTCCTAAAAAATCTTTACATGTAAAGTTTAAAATCTTTACATGTAAGATTTACTTCTTTACGCATTCATACACGATCCATCATCAAATACTTCGCTCTCTACCCTATGCTCCTTCCCCCATTCGTACATCAAACTCAGGATAGGAATGACCGATTCTCCCTCTTTGGTGAGCGAATATTCTACCTTTGGTGGAACTTCATTGTACTGTTCTCTGTGAATAATATTGTTGCTCTCCAGCTCTTTAAGTTGTTGACTTAATGTCTTATGCGCAATCGGTTTAAGTAACTCTCTGAGCCTATTGTATCTTATGACACCTGCTCTACTAATTTCCCACAAGATAATCCACTTCCATTTTCCCTCAAGAATCGACATCGTATAATACATTGGACATTTTTCGTATTTATCCGTGAAATTTTGCACTGTTTTCTCCATTACTTCCCTTTTAGTTAGTATATAACTAAAAAGTTCATTCTATACTTAAGTTATATATTACTCTATACTTCCATTTGTCAAATGATTGAGAAGGAAAAGATATGAAAATTGTAGCCATCAATGGAAGTCCTCGTAAAAATGCCAACACAGCAACCTTGCTGAAGCATGCCCTCAAAGGTGCAGAAAAACAGGGTGCTCAAACAGAGCTCGTACATCTTTACGATTTGAATTACAAAGGATGCGTGAGCTGTTTTGCATGTAAGCTCATAGGTGGAAAATCGTATGGAAAATGTGCCCATAAAGATGAACTCAAACCGCTTTTAGAAAAGCTACGAGACGTAGATGCCATTCTTTTAGGTTCACCCATTTATTTTGGAAACATCACTGGAATGATGCGCTCTTTCATCGAACGCTTAGCATTTCAATATACCCTTTACGATGCCAATTACTCCTCATTATTTCCCAGAAAAATACCCATAGGATTGATGTATACAATGAATTTAGATGAAAAACGCATGCGAGAATGGGGTTATGTTGAAGCACTTCAAGGTCTTGAAAAAAGACTTGGCAGTATATTTGGCTCTTCTGAAGCACTTTATGTCACCGATACCTACCAGTTTAAAGACTATTCTAAATACGAAGTAACCGCTTTTAGTGAGGAACTTAAAGCAAAAAGACGGAAAGAAGTGTTCCCACAAGATTGCGAAAAAGCGTTTGATATGGGAGAGAGATTTGTCACCAATGGTGTTTCATCTACTTTTTGCAGTGAGCATGCTCCGCATTAACAGGAAATTTACGTTTACATGTAAAGTTATTTGGCTTTACATGTAAACAAAAACAAATTAAAAAAATTTACGTACGACTTAGTTGCATAATGATAAACTACCCATCATAAAAATTATAGGTAGACACTTTATGCTCAAAACTCTATTTATCTTACTTCTTTCGTTCAATTTTGCCTATTCTTGCGCTCTGTGCGGTAATGGTAAAGCCTCTTTTGTCACGGTAGCCATGAACGCGTATTTTGCAGAGGATAAAATCGAAAAAATACATACGCAGTGGAAATTTGATTCAGGTACATCCAAAGACTTTAAACAATTGTACTCAGAAAAAATCCTCGCATCTGATAAAAAGAGAATGTATGATGGACTCGAAAATTTCCAAGTACCCTACTTCATGACTTCTATTATCATTAATGGAAAAAATATCTCTTTTAAAGCTGAAAATTTTGACTTATCCTTTGATCACAATATCGTCACTATAGAATTTGATATACCCCTCAATTACAACCTAAATGATAAAAACAGTGTCGAAATTATCTTTGTAGATTCAACCAAAGCGATCGTGTTTCTAGAAAATCTTGACAATCTTGACATTAACAATTCAACGAATTACACCATTAAAAAGCTCAATGGCTTCAAAGTGATCAAAGAGCTCGTCGCAACCGTCAATTATATTAAACTAGAGATTTCTAAATGAATACCAACTATACAGCTGAAATGGCGCTACTGTTAAAAAATTTAGCGATTCAGCTAGGAACGTTGTTGGAAAACATTAAAAACGAGCACAGTGTATTGTCCATTATTTCTCTTTTAACGCTTTCTTTTATGTATGGCTTAGTGCATGCAGCAGGACCAGGGCATGGCAAAACACTGGTGGCATCTTACTTTACCTCTAATGACAAAAATTATAAAAAAGCTTTGAGCTTGTCATTTATGATTGCAACCGTGCATACCTTTTCAGCGCTGATTCTAACGTACGTTTTGTATTATCTGTTTCAAAATATTTTTTCAGTCGCTATCCTTAACATTGCCGACATTGCAACGAAGATTTCAGGTGCTCTCATCATCAGTATTGGTGTGTATTTGTTGTATGGGAAATACAGACATTACAAAAGCACAAAAACGCTGCAATGGAGCACTCAAAAAATAGCTTCATGCAATTGTGCAAGTTGCAAAACGCAAAACTCAACCGATGTGGCTTTGGTCTTAGCCGCTGGACTCATACCCTGCCCAGGTACAATCACGGTATTTTTATTTTCCATCTCACTGGGGCTGTACTGGATAGGCTTTTTAAGCGCTGTCGTGATGAGCCTTGGCATGAGCTCAATTATTGCAATAACTGCTTTAGCGAGTGTTAAAATTCGTAATAGCTCAAAAAATAGGTATTCTAAACTCTTGAAATATCTCGATTTTGGGGCGACGTTCATTATTATTATCTTAGGACTTATCCTCATTTTAAATTAGAAGTCAGGAACATATGCAATTATTAAAATTAAAAAAGGTACAACGTGGTATTAAAAAACTTTAAAGACAATGTCATTGAAGCAAAAAATTTAAACTTTAAAACCATTATTCAAAATGTGACATTTGACATTAGACGAGGCGATTATGCGGCGATTATTGGGCCCAATGGCGGGGGGAAAAGTACGCTGGTTAAACTTCTGCTTGGGCTTATTCCCTACGACACTGGGACGATTAAACTCTTTGGAAAAACACCCACGTTGAGTGCTTTGAGAAAGATAGGCTATGTTTCGCAAGGCATCTCAAAGTTGGATGAAAATTTTCCCATCAGCGTTCACGAAGTCGTCAAACTCGGACTCATCGCCAATAAATCTCTGTTTGCAAGCATCAATCGAAGCGATTTGGAGATCATTGATCGTGCTTTAAGGAAGATGAATATCGAAGATTTGAAAGACGCCAAAATCAGCGAACTCTCAGGCGGACAGCGCCAACGCGTGATGATCGCCAAAGCGCTAGTGAATAACCCACAAATCCTCATTCTCGATGAGCCCAATACAGGCGTTGACAAGCAATCCCAAATCAATTTTTACGCCCTTTTAAAAGATTTAAATGTCAAAGAGAACATTACAATTCTTTTTATTACCCATGATTTAGGTGTTATTGTCGATGATATCAACAAAGTTTTGTGCATTAACCAAACACTTTTAGCCTGCCACGATCCGCGCCAAATCTATCATTCAGAACAGTTAAATCAGCTCTATGGCGTTGATGCGCACATGGTTTGCCACCATCATTAAGGATTGATATGGAAATTTTTCAATACACATTTATGCTCAAAGCCTTTTTAGCAGGCACATTAATCGCCGCCATCGCCTCTTCTCTTGGCATGTTTGTGGTCGTCAAACGCTTTTCAATGCTCTCAGACGCGCTTGCACATATTTCACTCCTTGGCGTGGCAATTGGCTTTCTCACCTCCATTGCACCCAATTACAGCTCTATTGCATTTACCCTTTTAGCGTCATGGGTGATTGAGTATTTAAGACAAAACAATAAACTCTACTCCGATTCGATCCTCTCTATCTTTTTATCGGGATCTTTGGCGCTTGCCATCATCATCGTATCGGCTTCTGCATCGTTTAACACCTCTTTGTTTGACTACCTTTTTGGCTCAATCGTTGCGATTGATGACACGGATATTATGATTATTGTGCTTTTAGGATTGATCTGTACCGTGACGTTGTATGCCAATTTCCAACGCTTTTTATACATCGCATTTGATGAAGAGAGTGCGAAAGCTTCGGGCATTAACACCAAACTCTTAAACTACCTGCTCATTTCCTTGGTTTCGGTGGTCATTAGTGTTTCGATTAAAATCGTGGGGGCACTTTTGATTGGCGCGATGATGATTATACCTGCCATCATTGCCATGCAGTTTAGTCAAAATTTTAAAAGCTCTGTGGTTTATGCGATCATCATATCAATAGTTTCCGTCATTTTGGGTCTGTTTATCTCCTACTATGCGTCCTTGCCTAGTGGCGCGACCATTGTTGTTTTGCTCTTGTTCTTTTTTATGATTTCGCTTGTATTCAAGAGGAAACAGTATTAATTTTTTTAGAGTGACTCTTTTATATGCAACTCAGTTGCATAATGTTATGCTTTCGGTATTAAAAAGAAGGAGTCACCTATGTTCAAAAATTTTGCATTAGCAGCAGCCCTCAGTTCGATCATGTTTGCAGATGTATCGGTCACCACAACCATATTTCCACTCTACGACGTTGTCAAAACGATTGGAGGCGATAAGGTCAAACTTACTAATCTTGTTCCTTTTGGCGTTGAAGCGCATGAATTTGAGCCTAAAGCCAAAGACATTGCTGCTCTTTCAAAGAGCGATTTTTTCATCATCAGTAGTCCCGTGTTTGAGACATGGAGCACCAAGATTATCAGCTCTTTAAAAATTCAAGATAAAACGATTGATATGAGCCAAAAAGTCAAACTTATTGAGATGAAGCATTCTGAAAATGAGCATGAACACAAAGGCAGTTACGATCCACACTACTGGTTGAGCATCAATAATTACATGAATGTTGCCAAAGAAGTAGCAACCCTGCTGAGCACCAAAGACCCTGAAAATGCCAAATTGTATGAAGCCAATTTAGCGACGTATCTTGCAAAGCTGGAAGCATTAAAAACGGATTATGAAGTGCTTAAAAGTTGCAAAAACAAAAAAGTCATTGTCAACCATGACGCTTTTGAGTATTTAGCACATGAGTATGGCATCTCCCAATACTCCATCACAGGCATGACGCCCGAGACCAAACCGTCTCCCAAACAGATTGCACAGTTAATTGATTTGACCAAAAAAGAGAAGATTACCACCGTCTTTTTTGAAGAATTTGCCAGCGATAAAGTTGCAAAATCTATCGCTAAAGAGGCCAATGTTAAAACAGATGCACTCAGGCCCGTTGAAAATATCACCGTGGCTGAGAGCAAAAAAGGGATTGGCTATATTGACATCATGAAAGACAACCTCATCAAATTACACGATGCCATGGATTGCCAATAATCGCCCATTCAATAGATCTAAAAGTTCAAGGTATATGTTAGAAAATCTTTACATGTAAAGTTATTTGGCTTTACATGTAAAGTTCTCTACTACAATCCCAAGCGTCTAATATTGCTGAGTGAAATAAGATGGGCTGTGATGAAAGGGGTCGCTCCTTTTTTGCACATGTCAAGATGTTTCTTCTCACTGAGATGGCTAAGTTTTTCTTCATTAACCGTAAAGAAACCATTGATCGTATGGGTTTTGCCCTCTTCATCGAGAAGATTGGCACTTTGTTCGACTAATAGTCCCCATGATTCTAACTCTTTAATCAAAGCGCTACATGCTTGTAATTCGCCTTGAAAGCGAACGAGAAAGTCCAATGTATTCTTCGTCAAGTCCGTTGGTGTTTTATCTTCTTTAAAGAGCGCACGTTCTTTGTTGGATTCATTTAACGCTTCCAACGCTTCCTCTTCAATGCCTAAAGAAAAGCCTTTTTTATCTTCATTTTGAACCAAAATAAAGGGATAGCGTCTCAAGAAAGCGGGAAGGTATTTGCCTCTTTTAAAGCGACGATTTTCATCCAAGTAGACATTTTTATCGTTAAAGCCAAGAAGTGCAATCGCAAGCCAGTCTCCTTCTTGATTTTTAGTAAACAAAATCGGATAATCTTTACATGCTTCGTAAACTTCTCCAATGCCCAAAGGTACGCTTATCATCGTTTCTAAGTTGGGGTAACTGACTGCGTCATTGACGGCTTTAGTTTGATCTTGTGGTTAGTTGATAATATGCATTGCCATAGTGTTATGTTCCTCTAATGGATAGTAATATGGCGCGTATCATAACATTTTAAGGACAAATTTTCACTTTGATGTGTTGTGAGGAAAAAGCGGTTACACGTTTACATGTAACCGCTTTGGAGTACTAAAATTCGATGAGATTTTGTATTTTTTCAACGATGCTTGGATCTTCAAGCGTTGAAATATCTTGGGTAATCGGCTCTTTTTTCGCAATGGAGCGTAAAATTCTTCTCATAATCTTACCGCTTCTTGTTTTTGGAAGCCCCGGAACGAAGCGAATCGCATCAAGCTTAGCGATATTACCGATCTCTTTCACGATGAGTTTGTTTAACTCTTGGATCATGTAAACCTCTTCACTCATGCTATCGGCACCTTTGATGACGATGTATGCAAAAATACCCTCACCTTTGATAGGATCAGGTCTTCCTACAACAGCAACCTCTGCTACGTTTTCATGGTTACCAAGAACTGCTTCAATCTCTGCTGTTCCAATTCTATGACCTGAAACGTTAATAACATCATCGGTACGCCCTGTAATGATGATATAGCCATCATCATCGTACATCGCTC
The DNA here is from genome assembly GCF_002309535.1 of Sulfurospirillum diekertiae. GTDB lineage: Bacteria > Campylobacterota > Campylobacteria > Campylobacterales > Sulfurospirillaceae > Sulfurospirillum > Sulfurospirillum diekertiae. Next base: position 1,886,866 of record NZ_CP023275.1, read on the forward strand.
CATCGCCAGAGAAATAAACAGGCTTACCATCTTTTTTACAATCCCCAAAATAGGACTTAACATAACGCTCAGGATCACCCCAAATGTTACGAATCATCGATGGCCAAGGTTTTGTGATACACAAGAATCCTTTTTCACCTTTTGGTGTTGGATTGCCATGCTCATCCATAATTTCTGCTTTAATCCCAGGAAGTGGGAATGTCGCAGAACCTGGTTTTATCGGCGTAGCACCAGGAAGTGGTGTAATCATATGCCCACCCGTTTCTGTTTGCCACCATGTATCGACAATCGGACAGTTTCCGCCACCGATTTGCTCATAGTACCACATCCACGCATCAGGATTGATCGGCTCACCCACCGTTCCAAGCACTTTAAGAGAGCTTAAATCATAACGAGATGGCGCGTCAGCACCCTCTTTGTGTAATAAACGAATCGCTGTGGGAGCAGTATAGAACTGATTGACACGATGTTCTTCGATCATGCCCCACCATCTACCCACATCTGGGAATGTAGGAACACCCTCATACATAATGGTCGTTGCACCCATCGCCAAAGGTCCATAAACAATGTACGTATGTCCTGTAATCCAGCCAACATCCGCTGTACACCAAAACGTATCGTTTTCTTTGACATCAAAGACATGTTCCATCGTGTACTGCGCCCAAAGAATATACCCTGCACTACTGTGTTGAACGCCCTTTGGTTTGCCTGTACTGCCTGAAGTGTACAGCAAGAAAAGTGGGTCTTCAGAGTCCATCCACTCAGGTTCACAGTACTGAGACTCGTTCATGATGATCTCATTGTAAACATAGTCACGCCCTGGAACGTACTCAATGTCTTCAAAGTTTCGCTGAACGATCAACACTTTTTCACAACACTCACAGCCAACACTGAGCGCTTCATCCACAACGGGCTTCAACATGTAAGGCTTACCACGACGAAATGCACCATCAGCAGTAATCACCAATTTTGCTTCCGCATCTTGAACACGATCACGTAGTGCTTCAGCCGAAAAACCGCCAAAAACAACCGAATGAATCGCACCAATTTTCGCACACGCTAACATCGCAAATGCCGCTTCAGGGATCATTGGCATATAAAGCACAACACGATCACCCTTTTTAATGCCAAATTGATTGCGCATCAAATTGGCGAGACGATTGACACGGTAAAAAAGTTGAAGATAGGTAATAATGCGGCGTTTGCCGTCCTCACCTTCCCAAATGATCGCTGCTTTGTTTTTACGACTCTTGAGATGACGTCCTAGGCATTGATGCGTAACGTTTAATTTGCCACCTTCGAACCATTTGTAGAACGGAGCATTATCTTCATTTAATACTCTGTCATAAGGCTTAAACCACTCAATTTTTTCACGTGCTAGCTTATCCCAGTATCCTTCAAAATCCTCATCCGCTTGGATACAAAGCTCTTTGTACTCACACATGTTCTTAATTCTGGCTTCTTTGCTTAAAGCTCTACTTGGTTCGAAAAGTTGTGACATGGTTACGATCCTTTTTCATATAATTATTTTATAACGTCTCTTGGGCGAAGCCCAAAAGCCTACGTTGCACTATGCACTAAAGCTTGCCTCTAATGAGGCAGAGATTTAGTTACATTACGGCTTCTTTTAAAAAAAGCCGTAATGTTTTTTAATGGTTTGAAGCGCCTTCTGCTCCAATACCCGTTTGACTTCGAATAAACTGATGATCATAGGCAGCTCTCTCGTTTACTGCATCTTCGCTATTATCCATTAAAGAGATAATCCAGATACCGATAAAGGCAATAGCAACTGAGAAAAGTGCTGGGTTACCGTAAGCGTAAATAGCTGTTTTATTTCCTAAAACATCAACCCAAACCGCTTTACTCAAGATAACCAACACAATCGCTGTGAAAAGTCCTAAGCCTCCACCATAAACGGCACCTTTAGTTGTCAGCTTTTTCCAAAACATTGATAAGATAAGAATTGGGAAGTTTGCACTAGCGGCAATCGCAAATGCAAGACCTACCATGAACGCAATGTTCTGTTTCTCAAACGCAATGCCTAAGAAAATCGCTACGATACCAAGAGCAATTGTTGAATACTTAGAAACTCTCATCTCTGTCATCTCATCCACACGACCTCTTGCAAAAACATTGGCATACAGATCATGACTGACCGCACTTGCCCCTGCCAGTGTCAACCCAGAAACAACTGCCAGGATTGTTGCAAACGCAACCGCTGAGATAAATCCTAAGAAAAGGTCTCCACCAATGGCATGCGCAGAGTGAATCGCTGCCATATTACCGCCACCAATCAGTGTGTTTTTAACAGCATCAAAATATTGCGGATGACCTGTTAATAAAACGATAGCACCAAATCCTATAATGAAGATTAAAACATAAAAGTAACCTATAAATCCAGTTGCATAAAAGACGGATTTTCGAGCCTCTTTCGCATCACTAACGGTAAAAAATCGCATCAAGATATGAGGTAGTCCTGCGGTTCCCAACATCAAGGCAATCCCTAAGCTAATCGCTGAAATAGGGTCGCTGACAAGACCTCCTGGGCTCATAATCGCCGCTGATTTTTTCACAGCAACCGCTTGGGAAAAGAGTGTCTCAATACTAAAATCCATTTTGTACATAATCATCACAGCCATAAAGGTTGCACCAGAGAGCAAAAGACCTGCTTTAATAATTTGTACCCACGTGGTTGCCAACATGCCACCAAAGGTAACATATAAGATCATCAAGATGCCCACCATAACGACCGCATACGCATAATCAAGTCCAAATAAAATTTGAATCAACTGACCAGCACCTACCATTTGAGCGATCAAATAAAGTGCCACCGTAGCAAGTGATCCAAATGCCGCAAGGGTACGAATCGGCGTCTGTTTTAAACGGTACGATGCAACATCCGAAAACGTATATTTACCTAAATTTCGTAGTTGCTCAGCGATTAAGAAAAGAATAATCGGCCAGCCAACCAAAAAGCCTATGGAATAGATCAGTCCATCAAAGCCTTTGGAATATACCAAGCCAGAAATTCCAAGAAAAGATGCTGCAGACATGTAATCACCTGCAATCGCTAAACCGTTTTGGAACCCTGTAATGCCTCCACCTGCCGTGTAAAAATCTTTGGCCGTTTTTGTACGTTTTGCTGCCCAGTAAGTAATACCAAGCGTTCCTGCTACAAAGACCAAGAACATGACAATCGCAGACATATTGACTTCACTTTTTCCTGAAACTTCTGCAGCCCCTGAGGCAAAGAGTCCATTGGTTAATGCTAAAAGCAACCATCCCCATTTCATTCCGCACTCCTTGCTTCTTCTTTGATTTGATTGTTTAACTCATCAAATTCGCCATTGGCTCTTTGGATATAAACACCCGTTAAAATAAAAGACAAAATAATAATGCCAAATCCTACGGGAATACCAACGGTAGTAACGCCACTTCCTATGGTCTGACCAAAGGTAGCAGGTGAAAAAGCAATTACAAGGATAAACGCATAATAAACAACCAACATAATGATGGTGAGTTTCCATGCGAAACTACTTCGTTTTTGTACGAGTTCTGTAAACTTCGGATTGGCTCGTACTCTGTCATAAATATTCTGACTCATAAATGCTCCTTCTTTTGTTATGTGGTAGCTATGAGAGTATTGTAAAGAAGTAACATAGCATTATCGTAGCATTTTATATTTTGAAGATTTACGCAGAATATTTTAGAAAAATATGTGTATATTTGTAACTTTTAGTGGTTTTTCTCAGGGAAATACTTATCAATCTTATAGCCAACACCTTTGAGATTGATAATAAAATCTTCTTTTAACAGCTTGCGAAGACGGCTTATTTCTGCCCTAATAGAGGGATTATCAATAGGTTCATCGTTCCAGACATAGGTGCGGAATTTATCGAAGTCAACTACCACGCCCATGTTCTCACACAGTAGTGTCACAATTTGTAACTGTTTTTTGGTGAGAACTTGAACATTGTTATTGTAAAAGAGCATCTGCTCTTCTTTTGAAAAGACATATTTTGAGCTTAAAATGATGTGTTTAAGATGTTTAATCTCATACTCTTTTTTAATCTTGTCAATACGAAGCCCCAACTCTTTCAAATGGAATGGTTTTTTAAGATAATCCGAAGCGCCTAACTCAAATGCTGTGCTAATGTCATCAATGTCTACATTGGCACTAATGAAGATCGTAGGAAACGCATGTTCGATCTCATTAAGTGCTTTAAGAAGGCTCAGCCCATTCATTTTTGGGATATTGATGTCTAAGAGCAACAGATCAAACAGATCTTTTTTGATCGCTTCATACGCCTCTTCGCCGTTACCAAACGAGATGACTTTATGCCCAAGAGCTTCCAAATACTCTTCAATAGAACTTCGTAGCATCAACTCATCTTCAAGCAGCAAAATTTTCATAAGTTATCCTTTTACAAATCGGTAGCGAAAAAGTGTTTTTAATTCGTCAGAGAGAACTTCAATAGAGACCCCATTCGTCTCACAAATCTCTTTGACAATATTAAGCCCCAAGCCAAACCCACCGCGCGCCTCATCTTCACGGTAGTAGCGATTAAACAGTTGATCGGGAGCTTTGATCATTTCTCCACAGTTTTCTACTTCAAAAACAACTTCATTTTTATCCTCAAAAAGCTTTACATGTAAAGGGTGTTTTTCGTAACTGTACTTGATGGCATTAGAAAGATTATTGTCGCAAATACGCTGTAATTCAGTCTCATTAAAGAAAATAAACAGATCGGACACAATGTCGGTACTGATGTGCAGTTTATTGCCCTCCGCCACATCTTCAAAGTAGTCCACCCGCTCGGTTAAAAACTTAGAAAAGTCAATCATTGCTTTTTCATATACCACGCGGTCTTTTTTAACCACATACGCCAAATCTTCATAGATATTATCGAGCACTTTGACGGCTGCTTCGATTTTAAGTAAATACGGATTTTTTTCGAATTTGAGATTGTAAAGATCAATATTCATTAAAATGATCGAAAGCGGTGTGTTGATCTCATGAATCGCGTTTTTGACAAACTGATCTTGCTTTTCAAGCAGCTCTTGCGTAAACTCGATAGAGCGTTTCAACTCTACTGTCTTTTGCTCAACGATTCCTTCAAGATTACTGTTAAGATCAACCAGTGCACTGTTTTTATTTTTGATCTCTTCGATCATCACATTGGCATGCGTGACAATCTCTTGAAACTCGGTAAACTTGATCTTTTCCATATCAATGAACTCGTAGCTGGAAGAGGCTTTCTTAAACGAATAGACAATAAAGCGAATCTCGCGCTTCATGATGTCACTGACATAGCGATACTCAATGGTACTAATCATGTATAAAAAAAGTGTGAGCATATAGATTTTAAGAACAAAACTGATGATCTTATCTTGATATGCCTTCTTCTTCTGCGCCAACACATCTTCAATGCTACGAGTGCTTACACCACTGCCTAAAATAAGCCCTAAGGGTTCATACGTTTGTGTAACAACAATATCTTTGCTGGTATTTTCAAGACTAAGGGCAGAAGAGCGATACAGGATTTCACCTGAAACGAGCTCTAAAAAGAGATAGTTTTGTGCTTCGTCACCATGCTTGATCAGTGCAGAAATATCTTCTTTGAGCTTTTGATAAATCGCTTCTTTAGGAAGTGATTGACTTTGCTGAAAACGGTACTCGGTGATATTAAGAAGAAGATTTAATTGATCCGATGCACTCTTCTTTTGCGCCTGAATATAGCTCTCTTCAATGACTTTAATCTCTTTTTGAAATTCTAAATATTCATTGACAATGACTAAACACGCAGAGATAAAAGCAAAAAGACCTGCAAAAAGAATCGCCATAAAATTGATCTGGTTGATGCTCTTGTTATCTTTTTTCTTAAGTAGCACACTCATCCTTTACATGTAAAAGCTAATAGAAGCTATTTTACCAATTTTCCGCCCAAAAGAGGAGATCAAAACCATTTTTGGTATAATTTAGTTTAAATACGAACTACATGGAGCTAACATGAAAATTAGAATACCAGCCGAATGGGAAGAACAAGAGGCACTCATCGTCGTATTTCCTCCAAAACAGAGTGATTGGGCACACTCCATTGATGAAATCCATCGAACCTATTTAACCTTCATCAGCAAAATTGCACATTTTCAAAAATGCCTTGTGATCTGCGAAGATAAAAAAGCGCTGGCAACCATGTTACCAACACTCCAAAATATCGAACTGATCGAAATGGCAACAAATGATACATGGATACGCGACTTCGGCGGTATTAATATTTATAAAAACCATAAACGTCGCACGTATGACTTTATCTTTAACGCATGGGGTAATAAATTTGAAGCCAATTTGGACAACAGCATTACCAGCCAGCTCTTTGAACAAGGCTATTTAGAAGGCAAACTTAAAAGTTTAGACTTTGTCCTTGAAGGTGGAAGTATCGACAGTAACGGTCATGGCGTAATGCTTTCGACTGCTTATTGTCTTTTTGAAGAGAACCGCAATGCGCATCTTTCCAAAAAACAGATCAAAAAAACACTCATGGAACTTTTTGGACTCAAAAAGCTGATCATCTTAGAACATGGCGCGCTCATGGGTGACGATACCGACTCGCACATTGACACCTTAGCACGTTTCATCAACAAAAAAACCATCGCCTATGTGAAATGTTATGACAAAAAAGATGAACACTATCAAGAGTTGAAAAAGATGGAAAAGGAACTTCAAAAAACAGAGTTCAATCTGCTTCCTTTACCTCTACCATCAGCTAAATACTTCAACAATCACCGTATTCCAGCGACCTATATGAATTTTGTTCTCATCAACAATGCTGTTTTAGTTCCAACCTACAGTGATCCCTACGATGCAGAAGTTTTAGCTATTTTTGCCAGATGTTTCCCCGAACGTGAAATTGTTGGTATCGAATCTTCAATTTTAATTCGCGAACACGGAAGTTTGCACTGCGCTTCCATGAATATTTATAAAGAAAGAGACAACGACGAATGACTTTACAAAAAAAAGCAACGATTATTTCCAGTGGAACGGCAACGATCCTTATTATTATCAAACTTTTTGTCGGAATTATGAGTGGCTCTGTTGCCGTTTTAGCTTCTGCGATTGACTCTGTGCTTGACCTTATCGTATCAGCATTTAATTACTTTGCTATTTCCAAAGCCGAACAACCCGCCAATAAAAAATTTAACTACGGAAAAGGCAAAATTGAGGCTTTAGCGGGCGTCATTGAAGGTACGGTGATTACCGTTTCAGGTCTTTTTATCTTCTATACCGCCATTAAAAAAGCGATCAACCAAGAACCTGTCGAATATCTCGGCTACTCCGTTATTGTTATGGTCATCTCTTTGGCAATTACCATTGCCTTAGTTCTTTTTTTAAATTATGCTGCGAAAAAGACACGAAGTATGGTGGTCAAATCAGATGCGCTTCACTATAAAACAGACGTTTTAAGCAATGGCGCTATCCTTATTTCGTTAGTACTCATTCAGATAACAGGATTTGAGATGATCGACTCGATCATGGGTGTGATCATTTCCCTTTACATTATTCATTCAGCCTATCAAATTATTCGTGATGGTATTTACATCCTGCTTGACGCATCGCTTGATGAAGAGATGGTTGAAAAAATGCGTGACATTATTTTAGAAGAGAAAGAGATTAGCGATTTTCACTACCTTAAAACTCGTAAATCAGGCAATACAAACTTTGTCGATGTACATCTCGTCTTTAGTCCTGGCATTTCACTCATGCGTGCGCACCATGCGGGAGATCGCATCGAAGAGAAGATTAAAGACCTTATCCCAGATGAAGTATGGGTTATCAACGCTCACCTCGACCCTTATGATGACTCAGAGATCAACGATCAGCAATACGTGGCAAATGAGGGTTAAATCTACCCTCACCACAAAAGCGCTATTCTATACCCTATAAAGGCAAGTCCCCACGCCACAACCGTCGTAAAGATAAACAGATAAAACAGATACTTATAACTGCCTGTCTCTTTCGTAAAGACGATACTTGCTGCCATACACGGTAAGTAAAACATCACAAAGATAATAAAAGAAACTGCCGAAGCAAAAGGGATCTGTTTTTGAAGCTCACCAATCAAACTCTCATTTCCCTCATCCACGCCAGCTCCAAGTGCATATAAAACACCGAGCGTTGAGACCACAACCTCTTTTGCCGCTAGTCCAGACTCTAGTGCTACCGTCATCTTCCAATCAAAGCCAATCGGTTGAAAAAGAGTATCGGTTGACTTGCCAAGCATGCCTAAAAAACTCTTTTCTAAAAGCTGTTGTGCTTTTTCATTCTCCAAGGTTATTTTGGCTTCCGCACTTTGAGCAAGTTCAATTTTTTGTGCAAATGTTTTTTCAATATCGGGATATTTAGGGTAGTTGCTTGCAAACCAAATCAGCAAAGAAGCACCCAAAATAAATGTTCCCGCTTTTTTGAGATACATAATCGCCTTACTCACAACCGTGTGCCAAATGAGTCTCATTGAAGGCAAACGATACTTTGGCATCTCCATTACAAATGGCTCATCAACACCTTTGAACACAAAGATTTTTAAAAATTTTGCCGCAAGAAGCCCAATGAGCGCCCCTGCTATATAGATAAGGAAAAGAACATTTCCCGCATTTTGCTTCGCGAAAAAAGCCCCAGAGAAAAGAACATACACGGGAAGCTTTGCACCGCAACTCATAAAACCGATGATAAAAAGTGTGATCAGTCTGTCTTTATTGTTTTTCAGTGTACGGGCGCTCATATACGCAGGCACGGAACACCCAAAGCCCGTCACAAGAGGAATAAAACTTTTACCGTGCAGACCAAAACGGTGGAAAAAACCATCGAGTAAAAACGCAACACGCGCCATGTAGCCCGTTGTTTCCAAAAGTGAAATCCCAAAAAAGAGAATGACAATGTTGGGTAAAAACATTACCACCGCACCTACACCCGAAATAGCGCCATCAGCGATCATAGAGCCAAGCTCACCATCGCCGAAGATCGTTTTCGCATACGTGCCAAGCGAGACAAAGAAAAGATTGATCCAATCCATAGGAATGGAACCTAGCTCAAATGTAAGCTGAAAAAGTGCCCACATCAAGGCAATAAAAATCGGAATACCAAAAATCTTATGGATCAATAGCGCATCGATTTTTTCGGTAATCGTTTTAGAAATACTCTTTTTACATGTAAGCACTTCCGTGACAACACCTCTGGCAAAAGAGGCTCGCTCCTCCGCAAAAATTTCGCTGACATCTTTTGTCTCATGGTGCAGATAGAGATGTTCCAATGCCTCTTTGAGCAGTGGCGACAGCTCAAGCCAAATCGGTTCATCGTGCATTTTTTGATATATTTTAGGATCATTTTGTAGCAGTTTAAGCACCAAATCACGATATGTTAGTTCTGTTTTATAGCGCTTTTGTTTCAAAAAGAATGAAAGTTTTTCGATCTCTTCTTCCACAACATCACTGTAAATCAGTTTTGATTTTTCATAGGGAAAATTGAAAATGTCAATGGTGCGATTGAGAAGTTTACCGATGCCTTTTTTCGTTGCGGCAGAGACTTTCACGCAGGGAACACCCAAAATGGAACTGAGTTGCTCATGATCAACACAGATACCCTCTTTTTGCGCTTCATCCATCATATTTAATGCGACGATCATCTTTTTACCCAGTTCTAAAAGCTGTGTCGTCAGGTAAAGATTGCGCTCTAGATTCGTAGCATCAACCACGTTGATGATAAGATCGTACGGCTCATTTTCCAGAAAATCTTTGGTGACTTTTTCATCTTGAGTGTAGTCGTTAAGCGAGTACGTTCCGGGTAAATCAACGATTTTAATCAAATGCTCTTGCGCGCTAAAACGTACTTCCGCTTTTTCAACGGTGACACCCGAAAAGTTACCCACTTTTAAGCGTGCATCGGCAATGGAGTTGATGAGCATACTTTTGCCCACATTGGGCTGTCCCACCAACGCAATGACAAGCTCTTTCATATTTTTTGAACCTCTATGCTTTTTGCTTCTTCATAACGAAGGGCAAGCAGTGTTGTACCTACTTCAATTTCCATAGTGCTTTTCGCGATACTTGTTGCTTTAATTTGGAGTTGGCTTCCTTTATGAAGTCCCAAGGAAAAAAATCTTTGTTTGAGCTCTTCGTTGGCATCTATGCGTACCACGACAGCTTTGTCTCCAGCATTCATTTGTGAAAGTTTAATCATAATTGTCCTTAATTGATAATGCTGATCAAGATTGTAAGTTAAAACGTATTAAAACCATATTAATGTAGAATAAGTTATTCAAAATAACTCTTACTAGGTGGATTTTATGAAAGTCGGACTCATCCAACACGCCGTTGAAAATACCAAAGAAAAAACGATACAAAAAACCGTTTCACTTATCCAAACAGCAGCCATTGAAGGAGCACAGCTCATTGTCCTTCAAGAGCTTCACCAAGATCGTTACTTTTGCATTAACGAAGATGTTGCTTGTTTTGATTTAGCCTCTGCATGGGAAGCCGACATCGCTTTTTGGGCAAATGTCGCTAAAGAGAACAACGTCGTTTTAGTCACTTCTCTGTTTGAAAAACGCTCCGCTGGTCTTTACCACAACACCGCTGTTGTCTTTGAACAAGACGGCACGGTTGCAGGAAAATACCGCAAAATGCACATCCCCGATGATCCAGGTTTTTATGAGAAATTTTACTTCACCCCAGGCGATACAGGCTACAATCCCATCCAAACCAGTGTCGGAAAACTAGGACTTTTAGTGTGTTGGGATCAATGGTACCCCGAAGCCGCGCGTTTGATGGCACTTAAAGGGGCTGACATGCTCATCTACCCCACCGCCATCGGTTGGTTCGATGAAGACATGGAAGATGAACAACGAAGGCAATGTGACGCATGGGAGACGATACAACGCGGCCACGCCATCGCCAATGGCTTACCCGTCATTAGCGTCAATCGTGTTGGCAAAGAAGAAGACAATCACGGCGTACTGGATGGCATCCGCTTTTGGGGTAACTCCTTCGTTGCAGGTCCACAAGGCGAGATCATCGCACGCGCAAGCCACGATGAAGAAGAGATTCTCATCGTTGATGTGGACTTAGTACGAAGTGAACATGTCAGACGCATCTGGCCATTTTTACGCGACCGAAGAATTGAGACTTACGGGGATTTGACGAAACGATTTATCGACTAAAATCTTTTTACATGTAAAGACTCAAAGCTTTACATGTAAACCTTTTGAGTGAGCATGAAACTGGCTAAAATAGCCTATTTCAACTCCTCTAAGCTGATTTATACAAGAAAAAATAAAGACGAACAAACGTCCATTCTTACTAATACTTTAGCGTTTGAGCTTAGAAGAAAACATGTTAAATTCTTCTTCCTCTTTTTTAGAGGGAACACTGTTGTCGAAGTTCTCAAAGTCAATGGTTGAAAGTGTGCGCCCTAAGTCTATCGTGGCTTTAAAAATGGAGTCAATAACCTCTGGTTTTTGCATCATTTGTACCATATCGATATCTAAAAAGCGCTCCATTTCCTTGATAAACTGTGAACGAATGGCACCATCATCAAGAAGTTTTACTTTGTCGTCAAATTTTTTCTGAAAATCTTGAATCTGGTAATCTTTTATTTTACGATACACAAGAGACGGATTGAGCGTATTTTTATCATCAATCAGATATTTAATATCCCAAAAATCGCGTGCTTTAAAATAACTTCTTCCCGCAACAGCGATCAGTTTATCGGCAAGAATCTCCGTTTTACTCTCCACATTTAAAGCAGCCACCATAGAACCACCAACTTTTTGCGTGTAATTGTCTTTTACCATAATGATAGAATGGTCATAACTAGGAACATTGGCAATCTCAATATTGATTTTGGGTTGCCTCATTTGCGTGGATGGAAGCATAATTTTAGCTGTCCATTTTTTGACATCAACATTTTTAGTTTCATCTGATGCTTTGAGTTTTGGGGTATCGACTTGCGCTTTTAGACCATACTTTTTTTTAATGGACTGAATGAACACGTGATTGAACGCTTTCATGAGTTCAGGAGTAAACGTATTCGTATTTTTCAGCACAAAATCCAAATCTTCCGAGTAACGAAAAGCGCCATAACACAAGCGCAATGCCGTTCCTCCTTGAAATACAATCTCTTTGGCAATCTCGGATTTATAAAGAGCTTCAATGATGTCATAATGCAAAAGCTCTTTAATAATGGTCTGTTCAAGTGCGGGACTGTTTTGAGAAAATGCTGCTGCTTTTTGATGCAATAAATCGGTTTCTAACCTATCCATTTTTGTCCTCCTCTAAATCAATGAGATCACGGCTGCGATTGGTTCTTTTGGCATCTCGAATGGCTTTTTTTGGTTCAGCAACGTAAAAACCAAAACGTTTATCAAAAGTACAATCGGTATAAAACTGAGAAACATTTCTCGCTGAATGCACAAACTCAATAATGCCATACGGAGTGGTAAACACTTGACTTCTACCCGTGGTCATAAAGACCAATCGGTTTGGCATTTGAGAGATGAGTCCATAATCGCTTAGTGCAGTTTCCAAACTCAAATAAAATTGCTCGTTTGACCGCAATAAGAAAGGCAGCGCATAAAGCGGCATTGTTGGAAAAGAACGTGCCCTTGGATTTGCATAGTAACCACGACAAATAGCGACAATCAATCCACTGTCACAATGGCGTTTTAAAGCCATAATCAATGTTCCATTGGGAGTATCGGGAAAATATATTTTAACCAATTCAATTCCAAAAGACCAAACGCCATTTTTGTCAATTGTATCTAAGAATTGAGAAAATTTTCGTCTCGTCATGGTTTGCTCCTCTTTTAATGGATTATATCATATCTGATCATAAAGTATATATTTTTATATATTAACTGTTTATATAATTAAAAAATATCGAAAGCAATTAGAGATTATCTAGCTCAAAACCCTTTACATGTAAAGCTATTTTTTGAAGTTTTGAAGGCACAAAACATAGGCTTTCCACCTTTTACATGTAAACGTTTTCCTGCACTAAAAACGCCCTATTTTTTGTTTAAAAAGTACTCATGCAATTTGACATCGTTATATATTTTGGTATATACTGCCACGATTATCATGTGAGGATAGAAGATGGGCGAAACAAGATTATGGGTAGATATAGGAGTTATGGCAGTCCTTGGCATCATGAGCATTGTAGCGTTAACGATCATTTTTGAGCGCTATTTTTTCATTACAAAGACCGATATTATGGGCTATTCTTCGATTGACAAACTTGAGAGCGATTTAACCGATTATATGAATTTACTTGCCAGTATTGGCTCTAATTCTCCTTATGTTGGTATGCTTGGAACCGTTCTTGGCATTATGGCGACATTTCATGAGATGGGACTGAGCAATACCAATGCCAACGGCGTTATGGAAGCTTTATCGCAGGCACTTTTTGCGACCGCTTTGGGACTTGTTGTTGCCATACCGACGATTTTTATTTACAACTTGTTACTGCGAAAAGTTAAAAAGAAAGTGGTTGCATGGAAGGTGCTTCATGGATGAGAAAGAGATAGGCTACATCAACACCGTTCCACTTGTTGACGTGATGCTTGTACTCCTTACCATCGCTTTAACGACGGCGACGTTTGTCAAAGAAGGCTCCTTGCCTGTTGACCTTCCCTCCGCCAAAGCGCAAACAAGAGAAGCACCCAAAGTCTTTCGTGTGACCATTACAAAAGAGCGCACGCTGTATGTTAATGAGAGCGAAGTGAACGAGAGTACCATCAACGAAGTCTTACAAGCGTTTAGTAAAGAAGACCTTTGCGAAATCTACGCCGATAAAACCGTGATGGTCGAAGACTTAACCATCATGATGAGCCGCTTAAACACCCTTGGCTTTTCCAAAGTTGTCATTAAGACTAAAAACACGACCAACGAATGATGAAAAAAGCGTTTTTGGCTTCATTGTGTGTGCATAGCATAGTGATTGCTCTTGCATTTTATCTGATCAAAAAGCCCTATGAAGTAGAGGTTGTGACGATTCCACTTAGCATGGCAACGGCGTTTGAAACCTCATCACAAAATGAGCCAACACAAGAACCAAACGATACACCTGCTAAGCAACAAGAGAGTCATGTAAGCGACGTAGTAGAACCTCAAACACCTAAAGCATTCCTTGTTGAAGAGAAGCCAAAAGAGGTCGTTCACACCAAAGTGATTCCAACACCTCAAAAGCCTCATTCCGCCAAAGCACTCACACCCAGTAAATCGTCTGAACTCTCTGACACAGCGGAAGTTCCTGTACAAACAGAAGCCATTGCCTCTTCAGAAGATGCAACTTCCGCCACATCTTCCGCATCTTCACACGATGGTTTAGCACAAGGCGGTGCATCATCTTCTGCTTCCCTAAAAAGTGCAAATGCCGAAGCGATGGATCCTTCCATGCGTGCCAACTTTAACATCATTCGCAAAAAAACCTATGAGAGGCTTTACTATCCCAAAGCTTCACAACATGCACTTCAAGAAGGTACGGCAACTCTTATTTTTAAGCTCAACGCATCGGGCTTGGTCGAAGAGATAGAGTTAGAGCACAGCACAGGTTTTACTGAGCTTGACAAGATTGTCCTCAAAGCCGCACATTCTTTGCAAGGTGAAAAGCTCCAATCCGTTGGAAAACGCATCAACATTCGACTCTCTGTCGAATTTGTTGTACCCGACAAGGCGGCATAGAAGATGTTTGAGAAGTATTATAACGAGCTTATCGGGTACTTTTCACACTATCTCAAAGACAAAGATCGTGCTTATGAAGTGGTGCATGAGTGTTACTGTCGTGTTTTGGCGATGTCTCCGCATATGATACCCATACGAGAACCTCGCGCCTTTTTGTACAAAACCACACGCAATATCATCATCAATGAAAATCTCAAAAATTCCCGTCACAAACAGACTGACATCGACACCGAACAGATCATGGACGAGCAAGCAGAACAGCCTTTGGAAAAACTCGCATCGGAAGAGCGCGTTACCAAACTTAACGAAGCCATCAACGCACTTCCACCACGCTGCTACGAAGCCTTTGTACTTTATAAATTTGAGGGATTTTCGCATACTCAAATCGCTGAAAAAATGGGCATATCACGAAATATGGTTGAAAAACACATTATGAATGCAATGAAAGCCTGCACGAAATGTTTAAAAGAGATAAACGAATGACACACGAACAAGAGATACTAGAGGAACTTGCCATTACATGGTTTATGCGCACACGTGAACCGATGAGTGCGAAAGAGTGCGAAACATTTGAACAGTGGCTAAGCGTCAAAGAGCACAAACATGCGTACGATGACGTATGCCAAACATGGAATGCTCTTGATGACTGTGCCTCCACATACAAACCAACCCCCAATACTCCAACCAACAACGTTTTTTATACCAGACGTGCTTTTTTATACACTTCCGCTTCGTTTTTATTGGGCCTTGGCGCCTATGGGTTATACGGGCATTACCTGAGCACTCCCGTTTATGCCCGCACATTTGTCAGCCGGCAAGGTGAAACGATGGAAGTTACTCTACCCGATGGCACGCATGTTTCGCTCGATGCCGACACCCAACTTGAAGTGGCGTACTACACACACCAACGAGAGACAAAGGTGTTTCAAGGGCAAGTAATGTTTTCAGTAACGTCTGATCCTCAAAAAGCCTTTCATGTCAAAGCGAGCGATACGTTGGTAACCGTTGTAGGAACACGTTTTTCCGTGCGAAATATAGATGACATTGTCAAAGTAGCGGTTCAAGAAGGACATGTTCGCGTCACCAATACAACGCTTACACGTACTTTCGATCTTCTGCCTTCCGATGGACTCGTCGTTAAAAATACTGAAATGACTCCACTTAAAGTGACCCCTGATCTTGTAGGCGCATGGCAACAAGGGCGAGTAGCGTTTGAAGATGCGACGCTTGAAGAGACACTAAGAGAGTTTGCACGTTATGGAGAGAAAAGACTCATTGCCACTGATGAAGTAAAAGCGTTCCGCGTGACAGGTAGCTTTGACATCACTAATTCAAGCAATTTTGTCACAGCACTTCCCTCTGTTATACCTATTCGCTATATTAAAGAAGGCGAAAAACTGCTTATCGTTAAACGCTAGATGCTTTACATGTAAAAATTTTGCATAGCTAAAAGTTGCAAATTTAGCCAAAATCTCACGAAAATAAATTTTTTCTCTCTATGACATCAGGATTTGATCGTTAAGATTGTCTTCTTTATAACGGCATCTTTTAAACACCTCTATTTTCATCGGGCTAGATTTTGAAAATAGTGGATTTTTAGGCATAGCGTTATATATTAAAAAGCATCATGAGGCAAAAAGGAGAGAAAATGCAGAGTATCAAAAGGCGGATGATACCCTTAGCGTTGAGTGCTATTATGGCACTGAGTAGTCAAGTTTATGCGAAAGCAACACCCATTGACATCGTAGCACAACCGTTGGCATCGGCTCTGACACAGTTTGCAGAACAAGCACATGTTCAAGTCTTAGTATCGCAAGAGTTGGTAAGCGGTAAAGTCGCTCCTGAAGTACGAGGCGAATTAGAGCCAATCGATGCGTTAAAAGCACTTTTGAAAAATAGTGGTCTTGAAGCAGTCAGTCAAAACGGCACACTTGTCATCAAAAAAGTAGAAAAAGCACAAGAAGAGTCTTTGGAAAAGATCACTATGAAAGGACAGGCTGCAGAAGGCAGTGTGGAGGCAGGGTATAGAATAGATACTGTAAGTAAAGTGGGTCCATGGGGTGAACGAGAGTTACAAGATACACCGTATTCAATCAATGTAATGTCTTCTGACTTATTAGATAATATGCAGATTCATTCAACAGCTGATCTTTTCAAATACAATCCGTATACTCAGGTGTATATACCAACAGCGCGTATCGCGGATAATATTAATATGCGTGGCTTTTATAATAATAGCCGATTACTAAATGGCCTTCAATACAATGGAGTTGTTGCGGTTGAAGATAAAGAACGTGTGGAGGTTCTAACAGGAGCTACTGGTTTTATGAATGGCATTAGCTCCCCAGCGGGTACAATCAACTATGTTATGAAACGCCCTACAAAAGAGTCTATGGCAAGTGTAGATACAGGATGTAGAGAAGGTTCTGATTGCTATGCCCATGCTGATATAAGTGGACCTTTAACTGATGATGGACGTGTCGGATATCGAGTCAATGTTGTCAAAGAGGGTGGAGAAACTTTTGTAGCTGATCAAAAAATTAACAAATGGCTCATAACGGGTGCACTTGATTATCGTGTGACCGATAATCTCAAATTAGAATTTGATGCGTCGAGCTACTATAACAAAACAACAGGAATGCAAATTGGATTCAATCCAAGTACGGGTAATCAAAATAATTTGGATCCAAATTCGATCGATCCTAGAAAGCAGTATGGTCAAGATTGGTCATATGAAAAAGATTCCTATAATCTTGTCGATGGTAAATTGACATGGGACATCAATAATTGGCTCACTCTTCGATCAGCAGCGATGTATAACGAAGGAACGAGTGAACGTCTCAATATTAATGCCGGTAATATCGATGTAACAACGAGAACATATACCGAAAATATCTATCACATATTTCCTTCAGATTTGATCACAAAATCAGCTTATACCTATCTTGATGCTAAATTTGATACGGGATCCATTTCACATAAAATTACAACCGGCTTTTCTTTGATGGACTATGAATCTGATCAATATAAAATTGGCACATATTTTCAAACAGGCATAGGCATTACATCATCTCTTGATAATCCGGTTTACACTAGTCAACCAAGTTACGCCAATGATGTTGGAGATAGAGTTCGTGCATACACAAACACCAATAAAAATATTATGCTTGGAGATGAAGTAACGTTTAACGATCAATGGTCGATGCTCCTTGGTATCAATAATACACATATAGATACTATTTCTTATAATACAACCACGCAAGCGATTACTTCAGAATACGATAAATCAGCATCGACTCCAACAGTGTCTTTACTCTACAAACCGATTCCTTCTTTAACGCTCTATACAACCTATCTCGAAGCGCTTGAACAAGGCGGTACGGCACCGGCTACCTATCTTGGAAATGCTGTCCATAATACCGGAGAGATTTTATCTCCAATGCTCGATAAACAGTATGAAGTTGGAGCCAAAACAAACATCGGTGGACTGTTTCTTACAGGAGCACTTTTTCAAATTGATAAAGCAAACCAATACGTAGATCCAAGTACCCTAATCTATGCACAAGATGGTCGTCAAGTTCATAAAGGAATCGAATTTACTGCTACAGGAAGTGTAACCGATAATTTTAGACTCTATGGTGGAGCAAGTTATTTAAATGCAACGATAAAAGAACAAGCCAACAATACAGCGCTTGAAGGAAAGCACCCAACTAATGTTCCAAGTGAATATGCAAAAATAATTGGAGAATACGACATTGATGCAATACACGGTTTAACATTAATTGGAGGTGCTTTTTATACTGGTAGCACATATCAGAATGCACTTAATACTGTTTCAGAGCCTAGTGTAGTCACTGAAGATATTGGAGCACGATATACAACTAAAATGGGTTCTTATCCAACTGTTTTCCGTTTTAACGTTAGCAATATTACGGATAAACATTATTGGGTAGGCAATATTTTGGGAGATCCACGCATTTTTAGTCTCTCTGTACAAATGAAGTTTTAACAAAAATATATGTCAATCAAAAAAATTTACAATGAGGGAAGCTGGGTCTTCCCTTTTGTAGCGATCTTACTTGCCTCTTTTTCTCTCTTACGACCACTACCAGTTTTTATAACTCCTGCAAGTAGTCACACAGTAATTGATGCCAGAGGTGACGCGGCATATATTGACGAGCCGTTTTTGGGTGCTGCGTTTACTTGGGGGACAGGCATCGGAGCCCTCGGATTTCTTGAAGCGACAAAAGATCCAACGTTATTGGTATTAGCAGGAACAGAAGATGAACGAAAAAATGATCAAAAATCTATTCTCGCGCGCATCTACCCAAACTTTTTTTCACAAGGCTTTCGCTGGAGCAGTAAGACTTATGAAAAAGGGTGGTATACAGATATTGAAAAAGCTCTCGCATATAACCCCGGAGTGTATCTTACGAGTAATCTTGGACCGGGAGAGTTATTACGAAAAGTCGGTCTGCCTGTTTTGTACGTAGGTTCCAAAGAGAACAAAACATGGGATACCTATCTTTTTTCTGCGGCAAGAGTGATGGCGGCAGTCACCGAGCAACCACAGCGAGCAGAAGCACTTATCAATAACTATCATGATGCTTATCGTCAAATTGATCGAGAACTTCAGGTTAAGACGTTAACGAATCATCCTCGTATTTTGATCATGGGGAGTTCTACTCAGGATAAAAGTCACTTCTACATTAAATCTTATAAAAATGAGTATCGGATCTACTTTCCACCTGCGGGGGTAGATAATGCCTCTAAAGGGTGGACAGGAGAGAGAGTGGAAACTGAGCGAATTTTGGCAATGGATCCAGATTATATCTTTTTAATGGCAGATTCAAAAAATCAAACACCTGATACATTTATGCATGATCCGCGCTGGAGAGGGCTCAAAGCAGTACGAGATAAACGGGTATATCGTATGTTGGATGGCTCTGGCGGTGGATTGCTCGGTCTTGTCTTACAGCCTATATCTGTTCGCTGGATGGCTGAGATCACACATCCAGATAGAATGAAATCAGGAATAAGAGAAATGCTAAGAGAGACCTATATAAGAGAGTTTAATTATCATCTAAGCGATCAAGAGATAGATGATGAACTGCATATCAGTGATAATCTTCACTCACAAGGCTATGAACGCTTTTTACGTGATTATAAACAAGGAACAAACAAGGAGTCTTTACAGTGACAAAACGCAACCATTCATTGACAAAAAGATATGCAACAATAACTTCAATCCTACTTGGGATAGCAATTATTTTTGCTATTTTGGCATCACTGTGTATCGGGGCTTATCCTTTGTCGTTTTCACGTGCAGCTTATATTGTTGGACATCTGTTCTTGCCGGGAAGTTTGCCGCAAGAAACATTGGAGCAAATAAAAGAGCTTACTGTTGTGCAAGTAGTTCGTCTACCTCGTGTACTTGTAGCAACCTTAGCAGGAATGGGTCTTGGAATGTCAGGTGCCGCACTTCAGGGGATCATGCGCAATCCTCTCGTAGGACCGGATTTGGTAGGTGTGACATCGGGTGCCGCATTTGGAGGTGTATTAGCGATGATGTTTGATTACTCACCTTATGGCATTGTAGCAATGGCATTTATCTTTGGATTGACTGCGATGGTACTCACGTTTGGACTTGCTAAACTAGCACACAATAGCGGTAATGGAATGGCACTGATATTGGCAGGAGTATTCGTAGGAGCTTTTTTTATTGCTTTAGTCGGGTTGATACAATTTGTTGTGACGGATGCTAAATTGCCTGGAATTGTTTATTGGCTTTTAGGTAGTTTTATCGGTGCCGATGCACAAAAAGTTATGATGATCGGTATACCTACTCTTGCAGGAGGAGCAATATTGATGATGCTTCGTTGGCGTATTAATCTTTTATCTTTAGGTGATATAGATGCTGCTTCTTTGGGAATTAGTGTCTCAAAACTTCGTTGGGGTGTTATAGCGCTTGTATCATTGATAGTAGCGGCACAAGTCTCTGTTGTTGGTATCATCGGCTGGGTTGGGCTTGTTGTTCCTCACTTAGCTCGTATGCTTGTGGGTCCGGATCATCGTCGGTTACTCCCTGCTTCCGCACTGATAGGCGGACTTTTTGTTCTAGGTTTGGATGATTTCACACGCACAATCGTTCAAGCGGAAGTCCCTGTTGGAATACTAACAGCATTGGTAGGCACACCAATAGTATGCTTCTTGTTTTGGAAAACCCAGACAAAAGGATGGAGTGAATAATGGAAAATGCACTATCATTTACAGAGTTAGGTCATGCGTATAATCCCAATCAATGGATTTTAAAAAATTACAATGCCGATATTTCCAAAGGAAGTATTTTTGCTCTTTTAGGACCAAATGGCAGAGGAAAAACAACTCTGCTAAAGATTTTGTTGGGAATTCTCAAGCCAAGCGAAGGAAAAGTCTATCTTAATGGTCACATGGCTTTTGTTCCACAACTCTTTCAAGTCAGCTTTGATTACTCTGCATTAGATATGGCACTTATGGGCAGAGCCAATAAAGTTGGAATGTTTTCACAGCCCTCGATAGAGGACGAAGAAGCTGCTATGAATGCACTTGAGCGTTTTGGATTGGCACATTTGGCACACCGACCTTTTCATGAACTCTCAGGTGGACAACGCCAAATGGTCATCATCGCACGAGCGCTTGTCGCCGAAGCAGATATCCTAATACTCGATGAACCAACTTCTGCACTCGATATGAAAAATCAAGCTTTAGTGCTCTCATGGATGCACCGGCTTTCCAAAGAAGATGGGCTAACCATCCTTTTTACTACACATCATCCCCATCATGCGCTTGCTATTGCCGATAATGCACTTTTGATGATGGATAAAGAGCATTTTGAATGTGGCAACACAAAAAAAGTTCTTACCGAAGAAAATCTTTTTGTACTTTATGGCGTAAATATGAAACACGTCTCATTTGAATTTGAAGAACAAATGATAGAGAGTTTTGTTCCAATATTGATACAATAATTATGATACATCGTTTATGATGAAAAAGAAATCACCCTATCATTATATTTTTATAAATACTACGATATACTTTACTCAATTTATTGAGGAGTATTAAGATGAGTGAAGTTTATTCTATCTTTTTATCAGCCGTTTTCTCAAGTTTCATCGTTACAACAGGCATTATTGCGGTTATTGGCAGTATCTATTACCTGACGTATAAATGTTTTGCATCGTATATTTCCTTTGACAAAATTGCTCAGGCAGAGCGACAGATGTCTGCAGCAAAAAAAAATACCGTTAGCAATTGACATTACATAACACTTAGTGACATACTTTTAATAAATATCAAGGAGCATGTTATGAAAATCAGTGCAAGAAATCAAATTACGGGGAAAGTAGCAGAGATTAAAAATGGTCCTGTGAACAGTGAAATTGTTGTTGCAACTCAAGGTGGCGATAAAATCGTTTCTGTCATTACACATGGTGCTGTTGAGTCACTGGGTTTAAAAGTTGGTTCTGAAGCCCTTTGTATTTTTAAAGCGCAAAGTGTTCTTCTTGCAAAAGCAGACATCGCTTTAGCCGTTAGTGCACGCAATAAAATCAAAGGCACGGTAACTGAGATCAAAGATGGCGCTGTTAATTGTGAAGTCGTCCTCTCTACTCCTGCTGGCCTAACGGTTACAGCAATCGTGACTGAAGATGCAAAAAAAGAGCTTTCCCTTGCAAAAGGCGATAGCGTTTATGCTATCATCAAAGCTTCAAGCATTTTAGTAGGTGCAAACTAAATCGTAGACAAACCCCTTCGTGGGGTTTGCTTTACATGTAAAACTATTTCTCGTAATTTTTAAAATACCACATCAATGCGAACATCAAACCTGAGGTCGTCGCAATACTCTCATCAAACATAAATTCAAGTGTTTCTTCGCGTTTAAGGTAAATGACTTCGATATTTTCATTTTCGATACCACCACCCTCACTCACTTTCATACTGTCATCCAAAATTGCATAGTAGAGCGTTTGCCTGCCACCTGCAAAACCAACAGCGGTATAAAAGGACGATATTTTATCAAGTTTATCAAGCGGAACATCGTAACCTGTCTCTTCCAATACTTCTTCTTTGGCAATTTCGATGAGACTCTTGTCTTTATCAACAATACCAGCACACAGCTCATAGGTAAAACCATCATGATTTTTAACATAGATAGAAGGACGAAACTGTTTTACAAAGACAAACGAATCCAAATCTTTGTGGTACAAAAGAATGGCAACACTGTTATGTGTATCGACGATATCCCAGCGCTTTTCTACACTATTGTGCAGATAGTACATACTTTTAGGTTTAATATAATCTGAGTGTAGACACTCTTCAACTTTAATGACCTCAATGGTATGTTTCATCGCCTAAATCCACCCTTTTTTCTTGAAGTACAAGATCGGCGTTACGGCAGAGAGAACCATCAAAATAAGCGAAAAGGCATATCCATAATCCCAATGAAGCTCTGGTAAAATCTCAAAGTTCATCCCGTAAATACTTGCAATCAACGTCGGTGGTAAAAAGATAACGTTCATAATGGTAAAGATTTTGATGACTTTATTTTGCTCAATGTTCAAAACACCCAAGAAGATATTTTGCAAGTAATCGAGTCGTTCAAAATTAAACTCAATGTAATCAATCAACGACTTAATATCTTTGAGCATGATAACAATATCGGCACGAAGAGCGCTGTCATCGTATTTATTTGATTTGATAAATGCGGTCAAGATGCGTTGTTTATCCATAAGGTTTTCGCGGATGTTCATATTCAAATCTTCAAAAGAGGAGATTTTTTCCAACATCTCAGCATCATCATTCGTATAGTCCGTAAAAACGTGTTTACGCAAGCGTGTAATGTCTTTAGAGAGCTTTTCAATAACGTCCGCATCCGCATCAATCCTGATGTCGATGAGCTGGGAAAAGATGTAATACCCATTTTTAAATTCACGCGGAGCATAGTAAAAACGCTTACTAAACTCATCAAAGGTTTTCAACTCTTTATAACGAATAGAGATAAGTACATTGCCTTGTAAAATGAACGAAACCGTCTCATTGTGAGCATTTTCATCTTCAGAGATCAAGAAAAAACTGTTAATCTCAATCTTTTTGTCCTCTTCCCAGTAACGTGAAGATATCTCAATCTCTTCACTCTCTTGCTTTGTAGGAAAATCGATACCAAAGGTCTTTTCAACAAAAGAGATCTCTTCAGAGCTAGGGAGAAGCATGTCAAGCCAAACAACTTTGCTCTTTTTATCTTCATTGCCATCAAATTCACTCAGATCGGTAATGACTTCTAATTTATTACTATTTTTAAAAAAACATTTTATCATGGTAGACTCTTTTTTTGATCATTTTGTCATTATTTTTAGGCAAAACCCAAAATCTAAGCTGTTATGGCTTTAACACTTACCTTCAAAAAGGTTAAAAGCTATTGCCATTTTGCAAGAAATTTATTTTATCGCAAAATAGTTTCATTTTGTTTACATGTAAAGACTAACTCGAACTTTTTTCAAGAGGCGAAGAAAGATTAAAATTTTCCTCTCTCATCGGCGGTGTTTCGTTTTCCAAAGCACTTTCAACTTTTTTTCTAAGCTCCGTAGTATAATCTATAAAAGCTTTAAGTTCATGCCCGCTCAATGCACTTTTCGCTATTTTAACAACACTTGCTGGATCAATGGCTACATTATTGCGATAGAGACCAAAATGGAGATGAGGACCGGTGCTAAGTCCTGTATTACCTACATAGGCAATCACTTGACCTTGCTTGACACTCTGCCCACCACGAAGTCCTTTGGCAAAACCATTTAGGTGCCCATAAAGCGTTTTAAAACTACTATCATGGTTGATCTCAATCGTATTTCCATACCCACTTTTTTCCCCGACAAACAGAACTTTTCCATTGCCTGCTGCTTTAACAGGAGTACCTACACTTGCAGCATAGTCAATACCTAAGTGTGCACGATACTTCTGTAAAATAGGATGCCAACGCATTTGCGTAAAGGGAGAAGAGATACGTGTGTAATTTACAGGATTGGAGAGTAAAAAGCTATCAAGTTCTTGCCCTTTTGGATCGTAATAGTTTTCTTTATAAAAGTAGATATAGTTTTTCTTTTTCGATGTTTCGACCATGGAAACATTGATTTTCAGCGAACCAAAAAGTTTGCCAAGCCGCCTTTTTTGTTCATACAGCAAGACCAATTTATCACCTTTTTGAAGATTACGAAGATTGACTTCTCCTCTAAAGGACTGGGCGAATTCATTGGCTAGAGCATAGCTATTGGTTGCATTTAAAATATCAACATACGGAGAATTATGAATTTCAATCGCTAAGGTACGCTTTTCATTTTGCAGCACAATTGGAATAATCTCCATGACAAATTTGTCATCTTTTTTCTTGATGTGCATCTGGAGTTCTTCACCAATAGGGATTAAAACTTGCTCTAGCTGATTGTCTTCACTTTTAAGAACATAATACTTAACCCCTGCCACAATCTCTGCTGCGAGTTCTTGTTCTTCTTTATCTAATGTGTAATAAATCGATGATGGTAAATGGTTTCTATCCAAAAACGAGAGAAAGGTTTCACCCTTAGGCCACTTAAGCTCTTCCACAGAAGAAGCTGACATAAACGATAAAAAAAGTAATAATAATGATAGAATTTTAGCCATTCTTCCCCCTAGTTCTTTTTCGATTTTATCTGAACAAATCTTACAAAATGCCTAAAACACTTCACTTGCAAAAAAGAAGTTTTTTTAAAACAGTTATAGTATAATCCCTATTATAAAAATAAAAGGGGTGTCATGTACCCTTCAAGGAGTTCCCGTTGAACAAGCTATTTTTGGTTGTGTGTCTATTTTTGTTTGGCTCTTTTGCAGAGGCCCAATCTTTTTTTAAAGAGTATAAAACAACTGTTTTAGAATCAAATGAGAAACAAATAGTGATTGCTGATTCACCCGAATTTGTCGTTGGTGCGAGTGGTGTTGTCAACCATAAATTTGATGCAACACATGCAACTATTATTGCGCGAGTTGATGTTGTCAGTAAAGATGGTACTAAAGCTGTTTTAAACATTGAAAAATTTGAGATGCTTTCCCAAGGTGCCTTCCCCGATACAGGTGTCAAGCCAGCTGCGGGAGATCAAGTCATCATTAACTATCTTTATGACCGTGCGCTTATCATTGCACCAAACCAAAATGTCTATAATGAAGTCACTAAAAATTTTGACACGATTACATGGATTCATCCTGATATCGTTGCTGCCTATTTAGCAAAACTGTATCGCCCAAACCCCGATAAAAAAATCTTTCAACAAGCATGTTATCAAAATGCTGCATCGATCATTTTCTTTGGTATAGAAAACAAAGGCTTTTTTGTCGATTGTCATAACTTTCATATTGTTCAAAGCATTGATGTTAAAAGCAGTGGTGAAACAATGCTTCCATTTTATTCACGTATCAATAAACAAATTGACTCTTCTTGGTTTAATTGGAGCAGTGGAAAAATTGCAGAATATGACAATTATTATGCGTATCTCTTAGGTCAAACCAATACACTAAAAGGTGCTGGTATTGATGGTATTCTTATAAACTTACCATTTGATGTTGTAGAAAGAAAAGACTCACTATGGAAATAAAACACATTGACTATTTTAAAACTCTTTTGGGAAACGACAATGTTTATGATGATAAAGCGCACCTAATCGCTTATTGTTATGATGCGACACGTACACGTTATCAGCCTGATGCCGTACTTTTTCCTCGCGATGAGCAAGATGTCAGCGACATTTTAAAATACTGTAATGAACACCGCATCATCATCACACCACGAGGGGCTGGAAGTGGCTTTACGGGTGGCGCATTGCCTGCAAACGGGGGCATTATTTTAGCCTTTGAAAAACACATGAACAAAATTTTAGAAATTGACATGGAAAACATGGTTGCCGTAGTGCAACCGGGTGTTATTAATATGCAGTTACAAAAGACAGTAGAAGCACAAGGTCTCTTCTATCCGCCAGATCCTGCCAGTGAAGAGTACTCAACCATCGGTGGCAATGTCAGTGAAAATGCGGGTGGTATGCGTGCGGCAAAATATGGCATTACCAAAGACTACGTGATGGCACTTCGTGCGGTACTTCCTAATGGGGAGATTATCCGTGCAGGAAAACGTACCATAAAAGACGTTGCAGGGTACAACATTGCAGGAATTCTTATCGCTAGTGAAGGCACACTTGCTTGTATCACTGAAATAACGCTCAAACTTATTGCAAAACCTAAAATGTCTCAAACAGCCATGGGCATTTTCCCCAGTGTTGAAGACGCAATGAATGCCGTGTATAAAACGATGGCTGCGGGCGTAACACCTGTAGCCATGGAATTTTTAGACAACCTTTCGATTAATGCCGTTGAACAAAAATACAATAAAGGGCTTCCAAAAGATGCTGGTGCCATTCTCATCACCGATGTTGATGGCAATACACAAGAAGAGCTTACGCAACAACTGGATGTCATTGAAAAAGCATTCGCTGAAAATGGATGCAGTGGCTTTAAGCGAGCAGAAACGCCAGAAGAGTCTAAAAACCTCTGGTTTGCAAGACGCAATGCCAGTCAGTCTATTACGATTTATGGTAGCAAAAAACTCAATGAAGACATCACCGTTCCACGTAGCAAACTTCCTGCACTTCTAAAAGCCATTGGTGAAGTTTCAAAAAAATACAATGTTACCGTACCGTGTTTTGGACACACAGGCGATGGCAATGTTCACACCAACGTCATGGTGGATGGCAGTGATCCTAAGCAACTTGAGATCGGACATCAAGCGATTGAGGAAATCTTTAAAGCAACCGTTGCACTCGGTGGAACTTTGAGTGGTGAGCATGGTATAGGACTCAGTAAAGCACCATTTATGCACTTAGCCTTTAGTGATGCAGAGATGGAACTTTTCCGCTCTGTCAAAAAAGCGTTCGATCCAAACAACATCTTAAACCCATCCAAAATGGGACTTTAATTGTTAAGCACTAAAAATTGTGTTGAATTTTTCAGGAAATTAAGAGACGTAGAGCTCGCGCACTACGCCTCTTCCCTTAGTTTTCACACCATTTTAGCGCTGATCCCCATTCTTCTCATTACCTTTAGCATTTTTACGAAAATGCCTCTTTTTGAGGTTTACTACGAAAAGCTTCAAGGCTTTATTTTTAGCTCTCTCATTCCCACGCAACAAGATGTGATGATTGGCTATTTGCGAGATTTTATTGCCAATACCAGCAATATGGGTGTGGTAGGCATCATCTTTGTCCTCTACATTTCCATTATGTTCTTTTTAGATTATGAAAAGATTGTGAGCAAAATTTTTGAAATTCCAACGCGCAGTTTTTGGGAAGCACTTTCTACCTACTGGACAATGGTGACATTGATGCCACTTGGGCTTATTATCTTTTTTTACAGTTCAGCGGTAGTTCAAGAGTTATTAGAAAAAAATGTCATTACCAATTCGATCAATCTAGTGCGTTTTTCGCCCTATTTTATCATCTGGCTTTTGTATTTCATCATGTATTTCATCTCTGCCAAGACAAAAATTCACCTCAAAAGTGCTCTACTTTCCTCTTTTGTCGCTTCGCTCTTTTGGTATGTTTCTAAAATTCTTTTTGTCTACTATGTCACTTACAACAAAACCTATTTGAGCATTTATGGCTCTTTTAGCATTCTACTTTTCTTCTTTTTATGGATCTATTTTTCATGGTTTATCTATCTCTATGGTTTAAAATTCTGCTTCTTATTGAATGAAAAAGAGACTGAGAAACGCAAAGCCTAAACAGCCATAAAGTGCCAGTTTAGAGCGTATTGCCATGAGTGAAACACCCACGTATAAAACCAACATCCACCACGGAAAACTCAGCATGTAACTTTGTGCATTTACATGTAAAAAGTCAAGTAAGTAGGTATCTAAAATTCCTCCTAGATGGATTACATGTAAAAGTACGCCCAATGGGTAAAATACAATAAACACCAGACTAGAAATCGGTGATGTCAGCTGTAAAAAGGTAAATACAGGGAAAAATGTATGCACTATTGGAACCATTAAAAGAAAAATACCCAAATCAATGATGCTGAGCAATACCCAGCGATTGAGACTTTCAAAATGGTGCAAAAAAAGAAAAAGGTAAAAAACACCCGCAACGGAAAACCAAAAAGAGAGTGAAAAAACAAGCGTTGGAAAGAGTGCTAAAAGCCCAAGCGAGGTGAGTCCTAGCATCTCATACGAAAGCACTTTAATGCCTCTAGAATAGAAAAAAAAGCCTAAAACACTCATCGCAAATGCTCTTAAAAACGATGGTACAAAATCGATCACAACCATATACGCAAATAAAACGACCAACACTATCATCGTTAAATCCGCCGTAAGATTTCGGTACGGGAAATAGCGGCTTTGAAAAAATTGATAGAGTGGTTTTAAAAAGAAAAAAAGCAGAAATGAGATGACACCCACATTGTAGCCACTAATGGCAATCAGATGTGAAATACCCCACTTTTGGACTTCATCACGAAGCTCCTTCGAAATAGGCGTGGCAAAAAGCAGTGTTTTATAAAGTTCTGCTATTTTTTCATTGTCGTGTTGATTGTCAATCCAACGATAAAGTGGCTTCACATCAAGTAAGGGAGGATTATCTTCATAGATTTCATACACGCTCAATGATGGGGCAAAAAAACCTTGTAAGTAGGCTAAAAACGTGACTTTTTCAACGTTCAGTTTTACCTTTACACGGCTTTTAATAGGAAGAGAAGAGATGCGCCATGAAGTCGTATAAACCTCTGCACTGTTGCCATCGAGTTTGAGCTTGAAAACATCGTAGCTTCGCCCTTTTTCATTCGTTTTCGTGTAATGATTTAGTACCGTCGCTGTGTTTACATGTAAAGTATTTTTGGTGAGTTCTTTAAACTGATAATATTCAATTAACAGAGAGATAAACGCAATGCAAAGCACCACTGCCAATGTCAGAAAAAATTCCTTTTTGCTGACAAAGAGTGGTACGCTTAACATTAAAGTGCTGGCATACTGATTTTCGCCTCTTTGGTATCCAAACTGGCTTCTTTATAGACAATTTCTATTGGAATTTTGCCACCGCCATCGACAAAGCGCGTACACGCTTTTTGGAAAACAAGATTGGCAACGCCAACAGGTCCATTTCTGTTTTTACCCACAATGACTTCGGCAAGCTCTTCTGGTTTCTCAAAGAAGTTACTTTTGTACTCTTTGCCTTCTGTGCGTGCTTTTTGCTCTTTCTCTTTCTCTTCGCGAATGCGGTAGACATCATCGCGGTACACAAACAAAATCATATCAGCATCTTGCTCAATCGCGCCCGATTCCCTTAGATCGCTCAGCATTGGGCGTTTATCGCTTCGACTTTCAAGTCCACGGTTTAACTGCGAAAGAGCGATGATCGGGATGTTCAATTCACGCGCTAAAAGCTTTAACCCACGGCTAATATCACTCACTTCCAAGTGACGATCTTTATTCCCCGCTGAGTTCATCAACTGCAAGTAGTCAATAATCGCCATTGATATCTCAGGGTGTTGGCTTTTAAGTTTACGAAGTTTTGCGCGCACTTTATGAATATCCACCGAGCCATTATCGTCCACAAAAAATTTACGTTTGCTCATCTCATCCGCCGCACTCGTAAGTCTTCCCCACTGCTCATCACTCATATCACCTACTTTGAGCTTTTGAAGCGGTATAGAGGTTTTAGCACTTAGCATCCTCAGCATCAACTGCTCTGCTGGCATTTCGAGTGAAAAGATCGCAACACCACGACTGTGATCGAGTGCATTTTGTGCCAAGTTAAGACAAAATGCTGTTTTACCCATTGCAGGACGCGCCGCAACGATAACAAGGTCACCCTCTCCAAAACCAGAGGTGAGACGATTGAGCTCAGCAAACCCTGTATCGACACCTATGACTCCTGAATTGCCACGCTTTTTCATCTCATGAATGTGCGCGATGGTCGCATGCGTCATTTCAGGCGATTCACGAAACTCTTTACTTCCATTCTCTTGTGTAATCTGATAAAGCTTTTGTTGTACCAGATCCACCACTTCATTCGAAGGTAAATCTTTCTCAACGGCAATCTCTTTGATGTCACTGGTGAGTTGCACCAACTCACGTTTGATTGCTTTTTCACGAATCTCTTCGACATACGCTTTGGTGGCAGGAAGAGGATTTGTAGAGAGAATTTCCAACATCGCATCTTCATCAAAACGACCTAACTGATTGAGCTTTTTCTTGATAAATTCCTCATCAATCGGTAGATCTTCACGCTCGCATGCCTCCATCGCTTCGTAAATATAACGATGGCTGGGTAGATAAAAATCTTTCGCAGATATAACAGCAGCAATATCTTCAAACGTTGCTGGATTAAATAAAATCGAGCTTAAAACGGAACGCTCTATGTTGACATTGTGCAGATTATTCATGCTTTATACTCCTTGGCGGCAAGCTCAACGGCTTCTAAAAATTTATCCACAAGGTCTTCTTCTTTGAGTTTTGCAATAACTTCGCCTTTGACCATGACCAGTCCTTGCCCTTTTCCAAAAGCAATGGCGACATCGGCATGTTTGGCTTCTCCAATGGCATTGACCACACAGCCCATTACCGAGATATTCAGAGGGACTTTAATGTGTTTCGTACGACGTTCGACTTCGGCTACAGCATTGACAAGATTGGCTTCTAAACGTCCGCAGGTTGGGCATGAAATGATATTGATACCTTCCGCTTCCACACCGCTATCTTTCAAAATAGCACGTCCAACTTTGATCTCTTCTTCAAGCTCCCCTGTAATCGAAACACGCATCGTATCGCCAATACCATCCAATAAAAGAGAACCCAAAGCGATGGAAGATTTAATAGTGGAGTGAAACAACGTTCCTGCTTCTGTGACACCCAAATGAAAGGGGTACTCAACAAGAGGCCTCAGCATACGGTACGCTTCAACCGTACGCGCAACATCACTCGCTTTTAAAGAGACTTTCATATTGGTAAAGCCTAGATCCTCTAGGTATTTGATGTTATACAAAGCCGATTCCACCATACCTTTAGCCGTAGGGCCATACTTCTCATCAAACTCTTTTTCTAAACTTCCACTGTTTACGCCAATACGAATGGGGATTCCCCGTTCATTGCATGCTTTGACAACCTCTTTAACGCGATCTTTATTGCCAATATTGCCAGGATTGATGCGAATACAATCCACCACTTCCGCAGCAATCAGTGCCAAACGGTAATTAAAGTGAATGTCCGCAACAATCGGCAACGTGGAGCGCTCTTTAATCGCTTTAAGCGCGTGGGCATCATCGTAATCAGGCACTGCCACACGCACGATGTCACAGCCTGCAAAATGAAGCCGTCTAATTTGCTCTACCGTTGCTTCCACATCATGGGTTTTGGAAAAGGTCATCGACTGTACGGGAATTTTAGCATTGCCACCGATGGGCACATTGCCTACAAAAATTTGTTTGGTTGGGTATCGTTTTATCATTTTAAAATCCAACATATAGTTTTAGAAGATTATACAACGAGTAGATTTAAGAACTAATGTTAAAAATGCATCATTCTCATAAAACAAGTTTTATGAAGCTTTAGGGGGTGTCGTGGATATATCCCTTAAAATACGTTAAGAAAAGGATAACGGATCGATATCCGCTTCTACATGTAAGAGTTTAACCGCATGTGCCAATTCAAGTAACGCTTTACTGGAGTCACTGCGTGCTAAAAGTTCATAGCGGTATTTGTTCGCAATTTTTGCAATGTTCGCTTTGCCAAATCCCACCACTTCGACTTGAGGAAAATTTTGCGCGATGAGCGCAACTTGGTCGATCAATGCTTTGGCTTTTTCATCTTTAACATGAGCACTCATGAGTCTGAGCATCTTTTTAAAGGGTGGGTAAAGTCCTTTTCGAAATACCAATTCATCCTTTAAAAACTGTTCAAAGTCGCTCAAATACTGTTTGAAGAAGTCGCTGTTTTTACTCTGAATCAGCACTTCACCGTACCCTTTTCGCCCTGCCCTTCCTGCAATTTGGAGTACCAAGGCAAGCGTTTTTTCACGTGATCTAAAATCATTCATACCTAAAAGTGCGTCCACCCCAAGAATGACGGCAAGCCCAACTCCGTGATAGTCATGCCCTTTACTGAGCATCTGAGTCCCAACCATAATGTCGATCTTATGCTCATTAAAATCACTTAAAATCTCAGAGAGTTTTTTTTCTGTTCGTACTTCATCACGGTCAAACTGTTGCACAACATGTTCAGAAAAATGCTCAGAGAGTTTTTGACTCACTTCCGCCGTTCCCATGCGTGTTGCGACAATATCTTCACATCCACATTTAGGACAGACTTTGGGGATGACTTCGGTGTAGTTGCAGTAGTGGCATTTGAGTGCGTTCATATTATGGTGAAGACTCATGCCAACACTGCAAAACGGGCACTCGACATTCGCGCCACAGTTTTTACATGTAATGTACTTAAAGTTCGCGCGTGTTGGCAAAAAGACGATAACTTGCTTGTGTGCATCGAGCGCTTTTTGAATTGCCTGTGTCATCTTAAAACTAAGTCCATGCTCGCCATCATCGTACATGATGTAACTTTGCGACTCAAAAAATGTGCCCTTAAGCCTAAAAGTTGGAATCTTATGAAAGCTACCCAACGTGGGCGTTGCAGAGCCTAAAAGCACTTTGCAGCCCAGTTTTTGCCCAAAAAGGAGTGCCAAATCTTTAGCATTGTAACGAGGGCGATTACCTGACTTGTAACTTTCATCGTGCTCTTCATCGACCACAATCAAGCCTAAGTATTCCAACGGCAAGAAAAGTGCGGAACGCGTTCCTGCAATGATGGAAATTTTGCCCTCTGCAAGGGCACTGAGTATCTGCTCTTTTTTCTTTGCGCTAATCTTTGAGTGCCAAATAGCAACGTGTGTACCAAAATGATGCTTCAAACGGTTTTTCATCTGAGGTGTCAACCCAATCTCTGGAAGTAAGAAGATAGCCTGTTTGCCCTCATTGACCGTTTTTTCAAAGAGCTTCATATAGATTTCGGTTTTGCCACTTCCTGTATCGCCAAAAAGCAGTGACGTAGGATGCGCTTCGATAAAGTCATATGCCTTGTGTTGTTCGGTGGAAAGTGTTATATCTATCGTAATTTTTTCGTTTACATGTAAAGCATTGTGAGTATACGGTACAAAAAGGCTTAGTGCTTCACCCAATGAACAGACGTAATACTCGGCGATAAAACGAGCAAGTTCAAGTGTTTTGGGAGGGTAAAAGGTTTTACATGTAAACGAAATAGTTTCACATTCAAACGAGGGTTTTTCAACTTCGGCTATCACCACACCTTGTGTGGTTCGCTTGGAAAGTGTGACTTCAACGATAGCACCTAAAGGAAGTGATTGCTCCGACTGATAGGTTAAAGGAGAAAGAGGAGATTTTAAAAGAGCAATATGGTAGTAAAACACATAAATTATTTTGTTAGATTTGCACAATCATTGTCATTTGCGGCATTATGAGCACAATCAAAATTTCCAGTTGCACGAGTATAATTAAAATCAACATACCGCGAATCACTCAAATAATAACGATACTGCGTCGTTGCTCCATTATCTGATTTTTTCATCCAAAATCCACCACTTGCTTTAGAATAAAGTGGATATTGAAGAATAGACACTGTAGCATTACCATCAAATAAAGATTCTCCTGACGTATCTTTAGCAGCATCATCAAGGATTTGAGGAAAGGCGACAACACCATTAAGCATATTTTTACCACGTTCATTACTAATAGCAGAACGAATTGCAGCAACATTGCTTTGCCCTCGCGCCATCTTAGCATCTTCGATAAAAGGTGCCATCTTTGGAAAAGCTACAGCACCTAAAATACCA
Source organism: Sulfurospirillum diekertiae (assembly GCF_002309535.1). GTDB lineage: Bacteria > Campylobacterota > Campylobacteria > Campylobacterales > Sulfurospirillaceae > Sulfurospirillum > Sulfurospirillum diekertiae. Next base: position 1,921,536 of record NZ_CP023275.1, read on the forward strand.
AGAATCACAATAACAAAAACAAGCTCTATCATTGTAAATGCTAATTTCATAAACTATGACCCTTTTAAAGTAGAGAGCACAAGACTGCCCTCTATACTTAAACACATATTAGAATGAAGATTTAGAAACATTAAAATCGTTGTCTGCGCCAGATTTTTTACTACTATACCAGAAGCGAGGCGCCTCCGTAGAGTTTCCATCACGTCCAAAGATATAAATTGAATTTGTAGAATCCGCTAATATTTGGCAAGTCTCTAATGGTTGTATAGCAGTAGCTACACAATGTCCTAATGCTGTTCCTAAATCTGTATTAACTACTTTAAAGTTACTTGGAATTTCCATGTAATAAGATAATTGAATTCTTTCATCATTGGCATTTGCCGTTTTCATTTTTCCTAATGTAACGCTGACATTACCATCATCTGCCATTTGTGCTTTTCCCCAAAGTCCAGGAACAACAACACTATTGAGTTGCGCGACCAATTCTCCCGCTTTTGCCAAACGTGCTTGCTCTTGTACCCCTACCATTCTTGGCAAAGCCACGGCTGCTAAGATACCTAAAATAACGATAACGAAGATAAGTTCGATCATCGTGAAACCTTTTTTCATATTCACTCCTTGTTTTTTTGTTAGTCAATACACTTATTGACCACGTAAAAGCCATTCTAGTACAATATTTTTGAAGCTCGACTTAAATCTCATCCATTTGATGTAACAGCTTGGTAACCTCTTGTTCGAGAACGAAATTATCATAACATTTTCCCACGTACGCAAACAGAAGTTCTTTGGGGTCAATGGTGCTTTTTTCTTTAAATTTCTCTTTAAAATCCGCTTCAAACTGCACGGCGAAATCACCCTCTAACTTGATGTCAAAGTCTTTGCCACCAAGGCTAATGGTTATTTTACTCATTTGCCAAGCACTGCTTCGATTTTGCTGAGTAAATCATCAGAATTGACGTTTTTACTAATGAGGTCTTGCTCCAATTTTGCAATCTGCACATTTTTAGCTTCTGCCAACGCTTTGGCCTTGACCACTTCTTGACGTAGGGCTTCATTTTGTGCCAGAAGATCTTTGTATTTTTCCAAAAGTTCCGTTATCTTTTGGCTTAATGTGCTAATGTTTCGCTCTTCTTCAAACATTTAGGACTCCATTGTGGTCTGTTTGGTATAATTGTAACAAAATAATGGGAAAAGTATCAACTATGAGCGAATTTTATTTAGAAAGTCCCTATCAGCCATCCGGCGATCAACCGCAAGCCATCGATAAACTGGTTGCGTCCATCCAAAAAGGAAGTCGTTATCAAACGTTGATTGGTGTGACGGGTAGCGGTAAAACCTATACAATGGCACAGATCATTCAAAAACTGAAGATGCCAACCCTCGTCATGACGCACAACAAAACCCTTGCAGCGCAACTTTACAGTGAATTTAAGGGCTTTTTTCCTAAAAATCATGTGGAGTATTTTATCAGCTATTACGACTACTATCAACCTGAGGCGTATATTCCAAGAAGTGATCTTTTCATCGAAAAAGACAGTTCTATCAACGAAGAGTTAGAGCGTTTACGCCTCAGTGCGACAGCATCACTGCTTAGTTTTGATGATGTCATCTGTGTCGCTTCCGTCTCGGCAAATTATGGTTTGGGCGATCCAAGTGAGTATAAAGAGATGGTGCAAGTCATCGAAAAAGGCGAAAGTATCAACCAAAAAAAGCTTCTTTTGCGCCTTGTCGACATGGGTTATAAACGCAATGACACCTTTTTTGATCGCGGTTGTTTTAGGGTCAGTGGCGATGTCATCGACATTTACCCCGCCTACAGTGAAGAAGAGGCGATTCGTGTGGAGTTTTTTGGTGACGAAGTGGAGAGCATCAACTATTTTGAAGTGTTTCTTAATAAAAAACTGCAAAACCTAAACAAAGTCGTCATCTATGCCGCCAATCAGTTTATCGTCGGGCACGAGAGGCTTCAAAAAGCGATCAAATCCATCGAGCAAGAGTTAGATGAACGCCTCGAATACTTCAAAAAAGAGGACAAATTGGTCGAGTATCAACGCCTTAAACAACGTGTTGAGTTTGACCTAGAGATGCTTCAAAGCACCGGAGCATGTAAAGGCGTTGAAAACTATGCACGATATTTGACAGGGATAGAGCCTGGTGGTACACCCTACTCGTTGTTTGACTACTTTGAAGCCATGAATAAAGAGTATCTGGTCATCGTCGATGAATCCCATGTCAGTCTTCCACAATTTCGCGGTATGTTTGCGGGAGATCGCAGTCGTAAAGAGGTGCTTGTCGAGTATGGATTTAGACTTCCAAGCGCACTAGATAACCGTCCTTTAATGTTTGATGAGTTTATCCATAAAGCACCACGTTACCTTTTTGTCAGTGCCACACCTAAGGATTTGGAGCTGGAACTTAGTGGTGATAACACCGCCGAACAGATCATCCGCCCGACGGGGCTTCTTGATCCTGAAGTCGAAATTTTAAGCAGTAAAAACCAAGTGGAGACTCTTTTTGATAAGATCAAAGAGGTTACATGTAAAGATGAAAAAGTGCTTGTAACGGTATTGACGAAGAAAATGGCAGAAGAGCTAACGCGCTACTACGCCGATCTGGGCATTAAGATCAAATACATGCACTCCGACATCGACGCGATTGAGCGTAACCAAATCATTCGCTCTTTACGTGTGGGCGAGTTTGACGTGCTTGTGGGTATTAACCTCCTTCGTGAGGGACTTGACTTGCCTGAAGTCTCCCTTGTTGCTATCTTAGATGCCGATAAAGAGGGCTTTTTACGTTCCGAAACGAGTCTCATTCAAACCATGGGACGTGCTGCTAGAAATCTCAACGGCAGAGTCATCATGTTTGCAGAGAAAATCACGGATTCGATGCAAAAAGCGATCGAAACGACGCTCAGACGCCGTGCCATTCAAGAGGCTTACAATAAAGAACACGGCATCACACCAACCAGTACCACGCGCAAAATGGATGAGAATTTAAAACTTGAAGAACATGCTGACATCTACAATATGTTTGATAAAAAAGAGAAGATTCCGCCGAGCGAAAAGAAGAAAATTATTGCGGAATTGACAAAGTCCATGCATGAAGCTGCGAAGATTTTGGAGTTTGAAAAAGCAGCGAAATTACGCGATCAAATTGAAAAATTGAAAAAGATGTAAAAAATCTTTACATGTAAAGCCATTTTGGAGTAAAATTGAGCATGGTTTAGGAGGAAACTATGCAAGTAGATAGCGCTCTAAACGCCTCTTACATACGCGTTGCTAACACACCCACTTCATCTTCCACTACGACGACATCCTCATCATCCCAAAAAAAAGACGAAAAGACTACTGATCTTACGGCTTCACAACGTGCATTAATTGCTGAGCTGCAAGCGATTGATACTTCTGTACGAGCCCATGAGAGTGCTCATATTGCCGCTGGTGGTGGTGTTATTCGGAGTGCCGCTGTTTTTACTTACGAGCAAGCACCAGACAAAAGGCTTTATGCCATAGGGGGAGAAGTTGGCATCGACACTTCAGAAGCTCCTACGCCTGATGAAACGGTCACCAAAATGCAAACAGTGCGAGCGGCTGCGCTTGCTCCCAGTGACCCAAGTGCGACTGATTACCAAGTAGCGGCAACGGCTTCAATGCTCCAAATGATGGCAAGACTTGAAGTTGCACGGCTTAAACAAGCGGCACTGATAGCCAAACCCAATGAGAGCTACCAGCGCTCAAATAACGAAAATTCTACCTCTCTTTTCTCAAATTACGCCTAAGTATGTAACGGCGTTACCTTTTTATAACTTTTTTCTGATAAAATAATTAGATTTATTTTGCAATGAAGGATCAAACGTGCTTGATTTAAATGACTCTAGCCTGTATCTTAACCGTGAGCTTTCATGGCTCAAATTTAACACCAGAGTCCTCACCCAATCCTTAAAAAAAGAGTTGCCTCTTTTTGAACGACTCAAATTTTTAGCCATTTATGCCACCAACCTTGATGAATTCTATATGATCCGCGTTGCAGGGCTTAAACAACTCTTTAGTGCCGGCGTCATTGAAACGGGTGCTGACCAAAAAACACCTTTGGATCAACTCAGAGAAATCAGAACGTACCTTTCGAGTGAAAAAGAGATTATTCAAAGCAGTTATGAAGAGATCGTCAAAGACCTTGAAAAAGAAAATCTTTTTATTACCGATTATGACAATTTGACGCCTTCATTGGCAAAGTTATCGGATGACTATTTCTTTTCAAATGTCTTACCTGTCATTGTCCCGATTGCGGTGAATGCCACACATCCTTTTCCGCACCTCAACAACCTGAGTTTCTCTCTTGCTGTGAAACTTCAAGACAGTGAGATCGAAGAAGAAGGCAATTACAAATACGGTATGATTCGCATTCCTCGTGTACTTCCACGCTTTTTCCAAGCAGGGGACAATACCTATGTGCCGATTGAAACGATTGTTAAAAAACATGCTGAAGAGATTTTTCCTGGCTATAAACTCGTCGCATCTGCCGCGTTTAGAGTGACCCGAAATGCGGATATGGTCATCGAAGAAGAGGAAGCGGATGATTTTATGATGATTATGGAGCAAGGGTTAAAACTGCGCCGTAAAGGAGCATTTGTACGCCTTAACATTCAAGATGGCACCGACCCTGATCTGCTCAATTTTCTCAATTCACATATGCAGATTTTCTTTAAAGATATCTATGCCTATAAAATTCCACTTAATCTTGGAGCATTATGGCAAATTGTGGGCAATAAAGACTTTTCACATCTTGCATTGCCTCCGTACAATCCAAAAACATTGCCGCCATTTGATAGCAATGAGTCTGTCTTTAAAGTGATCGATAAAGGTGATGTATTGCTTTTTCATCCGTATGAAAGTTTTGATCCTGTTCTACGCCTCATTCGTGAAGCATCTAAAGACCCAAAAGTGGTCTCTATTCGTATGACGCTCTACCGTGTGGAAAAAAATTCTCAAATCGTCCAAGCTCTGATTGACGCTGCTAATGAAGGCAAACAAGTTACCGCCGTTGTAGAACTAAAAGCGCGTTTTGACGAAGAAAACAATCTCCATTGGGCAAAAGCGTTGGAACAAGCAGGTGCCCATGTGGTGTACGGCATCACCGGTTTTAAAGTTCACGCGAAAATCGCTCAAGTCATTCGCCAAGAAGAAGATGGCAAACTAAAGTTTTACATGCACTTTAGCACGGGTAACTACAATGGCGCTACGGCGAAGGTTTACACCGACACCAGCTTCTTTACATGTAAAGAAGATTTTGCCAAAGACGGTACGATGTTTTTCCATATTTTATCGGGCTTTTCCAAACATAAAAAACTTGACACGCTTTCCATGTCACCGACACAAATCAAGCCTAAAATCATTAACCTCATTCACAATGAAGCCAAATATGGTGCTGAGGGGCGCATTATTGCTAAAATGAACTCGTTGGTGGACTCTGATGTGATTCAAGCCCTTTACTACGCTTCTATGCAAGGGGTTCAGATCGACATTATTGCTCGCGGTATTTGTTGTTTACGTCCGAATGTGCAAGGAATCAGTGAAAATATTCGCGTCAAATCTATTATTGGAAAATACCTAGAGCACGCGCGTATTTTCTACTTCAAACATGGTGATCCAACCACAACCTTTATCTCTAGTGCTGATTGGATGCCAAGGAACCTTGAGCGACGTTTGGAGCTTATGACGCCAATTTTTGATAAAACATTGCAACAAAAACTGTTTGAAATTTTACAACTCCAACTCAATGACAATGTGCTCAGTTGGAATTTAGAAAACAATGGTGATTACACGGAAGTTGAGCCAACCGAAGAGCGTGCGATTAATAACCACACTGTCTTGGAAGACTATATGAATAAAATCTATAAGGCACAAAAGAAAGATACCAGCTCCCATAAAGCTGAAAAATTGGCACGTCGCTTGTTTAAAGAGAGCTAAAATGATTATGGAGTTTCAAGGCGTATCACCTCGCATCGCTTCTGATGTGTTTGTGGCACCCAGTGCGGACATTATCGGCGATGTAACTATTGCCGAGGAAAGTTCCGTCTGGTTTGGCTGCGTCATTAGAGGCGATGTAAACTCCATTAAAATTGGCAAACGAACGTCGATTCAAGACCTTAGCATGATTCATGTCACACACTTTAAAAAAGCCGATCGCAGTGATGGATTTGCAACAACGATTGGCAATGATGTAACCATAGCGCATCGTGTGATGCTCCATGGTTGTACTATAGAAAATGCCTGCTTAATAGGCATGAGTGCGACGATCTTAGATGGTGCGGTCATCGGTAAAGAATCCATCGTCGGAGCTAATTCACTGGTGACTAAAAATAAAATCTTTCCACCGCGTTCACTCATTATGGGCAATCCTGCCAAAGTTGTACGAGCACTTAGCGATGAAGAGGTTTCCTCTCTTTACGCATCGTCTGCTAACTACGTGCGTTTTAAAGCGATGTATCAGTAGGCTTTGAAGGCTTCTCTTTTTTCTTCTTCTTTTGGTTTTGTGGATTCGTAAAAGCGATTAACTGCTCTACGGTTTGCACCTCTTCAGGTAAATTTTCCAACGCTTTAAAGAACACTTGCGCTGTAGCGCGTGCATCATACAATGCTCTATGGTGATTTTCAAACCCTATCCCCAAATAGTCCGTAAGCGCCCCTAGACCATACTTAGGTGCTTCAATACATTTTCGCGCCAAATCAATGGTATCAAGTCTGCGATTCAAAAGCGGACCAAACCCTGCTTGCTCCATAGCGTAAGAGATAAAATAGTAGTCAAAATTAACATTATGCGCAACAAAAACGGCATCTTTGATAAACAGGCGAAATGCTTCTAAAACAGACGTAAGTGAGGGTGCTTTTTGAAGTTCCGCAAGGGTAATGCCTGTGAGTTGCTCAATGCTATCAGGTAAAATATCCGCCTTAGCCAAGGATGAAAACTCAGCAACTTCTTTGCCATTTTCAATCATCACCGCACCGATTTCAATAATCTGGTGTAAAGCGGGTTTACTGCCATTGGCTTCAATATCGACAATGCAAAATTTTCCCTGACCGATGGGTGTAGTAAGCGTTTCTAGGGTAAAAGCGTAATTATTGTATTTAGTGATAGGAAGCCCTAAGAGTTTGAGCATTGATAGATCTTCAACATCGACAGGTTCCAACTCTTTAAACGTATGCATTTTGGCAAAAAATTCTTTATGAAAAATAGGCTTTTGCGTCATCTTAAAAATATAACTATCTACTGCTCTCACGCTTTGCCTTCTTTATAAATGCTCGTACTTTATCGTGATCTTTAAGGCCTTTTGCTTTTTCTACGCCACTGCTGACATCGACACCGTAAAAGCCAAAAGGTTTAATTTGATCAATATTTTCAGGAGTCAATCCGCCTGCTAGGATGATGTTGTCTCTATCACTGTTTTCAAACCATGAAAGATCAATCCTCTTCCCTGCTCCACCGTAGCCTTCAACATAGGCATCAACGAGCCTGATTAATCCTTGATACTGTTCGACATCACGAGGTTCGCGCGTACGCACAACACGAACGTAAGGCACTTTTAACGCGTTAAAAAATGTCTCATCTACTTCAAACTGAATCTGCGCCATATCCATCTGTGCTTCTTTACATGTAAGACTCACTTCATCAGGTGTCACATCTACAAAAAGCCCGATCTTCTTTACATGTAAAGGCAATTTTTCTGCAATTTCTTTCGCATTTTGAGGTGTAATATAACGAGGAGATTTTGGATAAAAAACAAAACCAAGTGCGTCCGCTCCTGCTTCAATCGCACATAGTGCGTCTTCAAGGTTCGTAATGCCGCAGATTTTAACCCACATCTGTTACACTTTTAAAGAATCAATAGCGTTTTTATAATCATTGGAGCCAAAAATATAATTGCCTGCAACGACAATATCCACCCCCGCATTGGCAAGTGCTTGAATATTTTGGTTATTGACCCCACCATCCACTTCAATGAGTGTTTGTGCATTTCGTTTTAAAATCATCTCTTTTAAAATCGGTGCTTTTTCTAAAACATTGGGGATAAATTTTTGCCCACCAAAACCAGGGTTGACACTCATAAGGAGTACCATATCCAAATCTTCAATGAGATATTCTATCGCAGACGGTGGCGTGTGAGGATTCAATACAATCGCGGGAGAAATACCTAAGTTGCGAATTTTTTGAATCAACCGATGCGGGTGTTTTTCTTCTTCAATGTGAAAGGAAAGGTATTTAGGTTTAAGCGGAGCAAAAAGATCAACAAAAAATGTATTGTTTTCAACCATCAAGTGAATATCCAGTGGCTTTGTGGCAGCGCGTGCTACAGCATTTACCACAACAGGTCCAATGGTCAAATTGGGAACGAAATGCCCATCCATAACGTCCACATGGACAAGATCACATCCTGCCATGCAAATCGATTCAATTTCTTCTTTTAACTTTCCAAAATCAGCAGAAAGGATACTTGGAGCAACTAACATAGTTTGCCTTTATACGATTAATAGACTTCGTAACAAAGTCTATTCACAAAAATTTACTGAAATTGTACCCAAATTTATAATATTTTCGATATAATCTCAGGCTGCATAGAATTAAGCGTTTCTTTTGCTTCTTTCATGTACAATTCACGAAAAATTTTAAGGATATCGATATGGCAAGAAAATGTGCTCTTACTGGAAAAGGCCCTATGGTTGGTAACAACGTAAGCCATGCGAACAACAAAACTAAAAGAAGATTCCTTCCAAACCTTAGATCTGTCCGTGTGACACTTGAAGATGGAACGACTAAGAAAATTAGAATTGCTGCTTCGACACTTCGTACAATGAAGAAAAACGGCTAAAATTTCTCCTTTCATGGGGAAATTTTACGCTAGTCTTGTTTTGATCTTACCTCTTTTTCTCACAATCAAATCCTAAAGGATTTACAGATGTTTACTATTCTCCCAATTATTAACGGACTTGACAATGTTGCTGGTTTTTTCTGTCAAGGCGTATCGGCTGGTTTTAAGCCTAATGGCAATAACGATGTTGCTTTTATTCGCTCTGATGAACCGTGTGATATTTCCAGTGTTTTTACAACCAATGTATTTCAAGCAGCTCCCATTAAACATTTTTTGCGTTACCCCAAAGGGTTCCAAACCAATTTTATTTTGATGAATGCCAAAAATGCCAATGCAATGACAGGAGCGGAAGGTATCGAAGATATTGATACATTGTTTCATAAACTCAAAACAAAATTTCCAACTTTACACAACCCTATTATGAGCTCAACAGGTGTCATCGGATACCGTTTGAATGTTGAAAAACTCTCTTCTGCTTTTGATAAATTTGATTTTAATGCCAAAGATTCTCATTCAACTGCCTCCGCTATCATGACTACCGATAGCTTTAAAAAAGAGCTCTGTTTAAAAGTGATTTTAGAGGATGATAGTTTCTTTCATATCGCAGCGATCTGTAAAGGTGCAGGTATGATCAATCCAGCGATGGCAACCATGCTCTGCTTTATTATCACCGATGCCAACATCCCAAAAGCCGATATGGATGAACTCTTACGCCCTGCCATTGAAAATTCTTTCAATGCCGTCAGTGTCGATGGTGATACCTCAACCAATGACACCGTACTTCTTTTAAGTTCTAAAAAAAGCAATGCTTATCATAAAGAGGCTTTCAATGAAGCATTGTGTCGCATTACCAAAGAGCTAAGCCTTATGCTGGTACGTGATGGTGAAGGTTCTTCCAAAGTGGTTGCATTTGAAGTGAGTGGTGCAAAAAATGTAGCTGAAGCAGAACGCGCTGCTAAAGCACTTAGTAATTCACTGCTTGTTAAAACAGCACTATTTGGGGAAGATCCAAACTGGGGACGTATCGCTTCGACTATTGGAGCCAGTGGTATTACATGTAATGAAGAAACCCTTGTGATTCATTATGATGATGTCTTAATTTACAGTAAAGATCAGCGTTCCCTAAATGCAGAAGCTGAAAAAAAAGCGGCGGCTGTCATGAAAAAAGAGTCATTTCGTATCCATTGTGAACTAGGAATTGGCGAAAGCTCTTTTACTGCATATGGCTGTGATCTAGGGCATAAATATGTTGAGATTAATGCCGACTATAGGACTTAGTCTTAAAATTAAGCACTTTTTGATAAAATAAAACAAATATAAAAGGAGAACCTATGCTACACGAATACAGAGAAGTTATTTCAAAACTCAAACTTGACAATGCACACTTTGCTAAAATTTTTGAAAAGCACAATGAACTTGACCAAAAAATTGCTGATGCAGAAGAAGGGAGAGAGCATATTAGTGAGGCTGAACTTGATGCACTCAAAAAAGAGAAACTTAAACTTAAAGACGAAGCGTATGCAACAATCGTTGCTTACAAAAAAGAACACAATCTCTAAAACAAGAGCTCTTGCAATTTTGCAAGAGCCAAATTGAGTTTAAAGGCTCAATCCTCCTACATTCACTTTTTTCCCTTGACTGTTTTCCTTACAAAATTCCACAATTTTTCCATGAAACCGTGCATAAAGTTCTGTTAAAGAGATCTCTTTCCCATAAAGCTGATTGATTTTTGATTGATTGTGCAAAAGGCCTTCAACCATCCATTCTTGAAGAGCAGCATAAGATTCAAAGCTATAGTCAAAACCTTCAAGCAAACGTGCCGTATAGGCATCAACAACCATAGCCTCTTGTTTACAGGCATAACAGAGGATAGAGTCGGCACTCTCTTCACCAATCCCTTTTTGTGCCAACAACCACTCACGATCGACTGCTTCACAAAAAAATTCAAAGGAGCTAAACGCTTCAAGAATAGCTTTTGCTAACAAGGAAAGATTTTTTGCTTTAGTATTGTAAAATCCACTGGGCTTAATGTGCATAGCAAGTGATTCAAGATCAAGAAGCGAAAGCTTTTCCAAGCTATCAATTCCTGCACACTCTAAGTTTGCCATACTGATTTCAACTTTTTCCCATTTGGTCTGTTGGGTTAAAATGGCGCCAACAATCACCCAAAAGGTACCAGAGCGCGGCCACCACAAAGGATCACGCGTGGTCTTGAGATAGCCTTTCTGTTTGAGGGCAACTAAAAGATCAAAACTATTCATGTACAGCCTTGGCGATCACGCGCTCTTGATCATCAAAGACACGCAGTTTAAACGCTTCAATACACTTACCCTCTTCTATTTCCATAACAATCATCTGCAAAATCTTTTTACATTTCTTTGGAATTTCTAAGGAAGCGGGAAGTCCTGTAAGAAAACGTTTGAGTGGAGCATCTTTATCCATGCCTATAACGCCATCACGTGCCCCGCTAAGCCCAACATCGGTGACATAGCATGTTCCATCAACGATCTGAAGATCGTCCGTTCCTACGTGCGTGTGAGTACCTAAAATGGCACTCACTTTGCCTTTTAAAAGCATATGCATCGCTCGCTTCTCTGAAGTCACTTCCGCATGAAAATCAATAATGATGGTTTCAACGCCCTCTGTTCTTAAGGTATCGACTACTTTTTGCGCTGCTAAAAAAGGATTTTCTACCATTGGCATTCCATAGTGTCCCATGATATTGACGATGGCAATCTTTTCATCCTTTACATGTAAAACGCTCATGCCTCGCCCCGGTACACCAACAGGGTAATTTAGAGGCCTAAGAATAGGCATCACCTCTAAAAGAGGAATGATCTCTTTTTTATCCCACGAATGATTTCCCCCTGTGAGAATATCGGCACCATAGGAAAAAAGTTCTTTGGCGTGCTGAGAAGCTAAACCAAAGCCATGGCTGGCATTTTCGCCATTGGCGATGACAAAATCCAGTTCAAATTCTTGGCGGAGTTTGCGAAGGTATTGCTCCAACATCGTACGACCCGGTTTGCCTACAATATCCCCGATAAACCCTACTCTCATGCCTTCGTCCTAAGGTGAAGCAACACGGTAGCAATGATATCGTCATCATCCCGACTGCGTGATTGCAACATGATTTTTTTCTCATCTTCGTATTTGATCGTAATATTTTGCCCGTAATTAGAGATAAGGACAATGTTTTGTTGTGTCGCTAAAATTTTAATCTCAATCAGTTGCAAGAACTGCTTTGTCGAAACATCAAGTTTGCCAAAACGATCCACCATTTCTTCTTCGATTTCTAAAACATCATGCACACTCGCACAACGGCTCAAACGTCTGTATAATTCGAGTCGTACACGATCTTCTGCGATGTCATTGTCGCTAATGAATGCACTAATGGAAAGCTTAATCTCAACCTCTCGTGAAGCAATCGGTGTTTTACCCAAAAGCGAATTGATCGCATCTTCAAGCATTTTAAGATAGAGGGAATACCCAATATTTTTGATATGCCCACTTTGTGCTTCACCCACCAAGTTACCGCCACCTCTGATTTCAAGGTCATGGTAGGCAAGGATGGAACCGCTGCCCAGATACGAATTGGATTCCAGTGCGATCAGACGTTTTTTGGCAGATTCCGAGAGTTCTTCTTTATCTTTCACCAAAAAGTAACAAAAGCCTTGGCGCTTACTACGCCCTACGCGACCACGAAGTTGGTGCAGATCTGCCATACCAAAGTGATCGGCTGAGTCGATAAGAATCGTATTGACATTGGGAATATGAATACCTGATTCGATGATGGAGGTACTTAACAGTACATCATACGCTTTCTCTTCAAAATGCAACATCTCTTTTTCGGTGATAGCCGCACTGATTTCTGAATGAAGTGTGAGAATGCGCAGATTAGGCATCATAGAGAGCAATTCTTTGCGTTTAGCTTCAATGGTTGCAATACGGTTGTGGACAAAAAAGACCTGCCCACCTCGTCTCATCTCCCGAATAATTGCCTCTTTGATAACCTTTTCATCATACTCTTTCACAAACGTTCGCACATCTTCTCGATCATTAGGTGGTGTTAAAAGCTGTGAATACTGCTTAATAGAACTCAGTGCCATATTGAGACTTCTTGGAATGGGCGTGGCACTCATGGAGAGAATGTGGACATTTTCACGGAAGTTTTTAAGCTTCTCTTTTTGTTTGACACCAAATTTATGCTCTTCATCCACCACCACAAGCGCAGGATTGTGTAGTTCTACTTCAAACAAAGAGTGCGTTCCTACGCAAACGTGCAACTCGCCACTTTTGAGCTCTTTTAAAATCACCTGCTTTTGAGCGGGAGAAGTAAAACGATCCAATTGCGCTACTTTGATGTTGTACTTGGCAAAACGGGTTGAAAGGCTTTTAAAATGCTGCGAACATAAAAGTGTGGTAGGTGCAATTAAGATCGCCTGAAAGCCTTTTCGTACCGTCGCAAATATTGCATTCATCGCCACTTCTGTCTTACCAAAACCGACATCACCACTGAGCAGTCTGTCCATCATCTTACCGCTTTTGAAATCACTCAAAATTTCGCCAATAACCCGTCGTTGATCTTCGGTATACGTAAAGCCTGCATCGGCTTCAAACAATGCCATTTCACCCTGTTCCATAGCAATGCTGAGCCCATCCACCATCTCACGTTTAGCCGCAATGGCAATGATCTCACTGGCAATCTCTAAAAGTCGCTCTCTGGTTTTGGCTTTGAGTTTTTGGAAACTCCCTTTTCCAAGGCGATCCACGCTGACCAAACCACCGCTTTCGCCAATGTAACGATCGATGACATGTAAATTTTCAACGGGGAGTAAAAGCTTATCGTCACCCAAATACTCTATCAGTACAAAATCTTTAGTAGCCCCTAAAACAGTGACTTGCGTAAGCCCTTTAAAAATACCAATTCCATAGTTTTCATGTACGACATAATCACCATTTTTAAGTTCATCCAGAACAATGTTGGCACGCTTACGTTTGATTTTCGTAGAGGGCTTGTTGAGCGAGAGAATAATCTCTTCCGCGTTCATGATGTTAACGATACGCTCACTCTGAATCCACTTTACATGTAAAGGTTCTATATCTACGATACGCAGTAAAACTTCATTTTTTGCTAAGAGCGTTATTTTTTTATTTTGATGCAACTCTAAAAAAGTTTTGATGTTACTGGGTGCAATTTCCCTGTAAGCTTTTGCTTCAGAAATCGATGGAAGGCTTTGTAATTTTTTGGCACCCACCTCATCAAAAAGTGCTATTTCTTCAAGTTCTGCTACCGCATCCATACTCAAATAGGTTTTAAATGCTTCCGTATAAACGGCTCCACTCTCCCCCAAAATCCACAAACCAAGCGAGTGTATATCTTTCGTAAAGCTATCGCTCTTAAGAGAGTCTATGCGTTTTTGCATCAGCGTGTGACGTTCTTCATCGAGTGCAAAAAGGGCTGGGAAAAGTGTATAGCTTTCCAACTCCTCTTTGGCGCTCTTTTGGCTTTCGCAATCAAAGAAACGAATACTTTCCACTTCATCATCAAAAAGACTTAAACGAAGTGCTTTCTCACTGTCCGGTGGAAAAATATCAATAATATCACCCCGTACAGAGATTTCACCTTTGTCTTGTACTACATCCACAGCAAGATAGCCCCAGTAGAACATTTGCTCTTTAAAATGTTCCAAATGTAAGCGCATACCAAACTCAAGACTTAAGGTGTCAAAAAGTTCGGCTTTGGGAAGTGGCGTTAAGAGTGTCCGCAAGGGAGCAATTAAAATCTTTTTAGGAGAGTTGTCTTTATAAAATGCTTGCAAAACACGTAAAAGCTCCACAATTTCCTCATGGAAAGAGAGGAGATCATCACCACTATTTGCCCGCAAATCAGGTAAAACATAACTTTTTTTACCCAAAAAAAGGGCTACTTCAGAAGCTAGGAAAGCCTCCTTTTCACCTTTGACACCTAAAAGTTGAAGGTCATTTTTAGTTTGTAAAAATTCATAACACGCAGCTTGTAACAATCAATCCCTTTGTTCTTCATACGAAGGTGCTTCCACACTCTCGGTTTTAATTTTGCTCTCACCCTCAAAAATAGCTTTGGCTTCAATAACCAGCTCTTTTGAAATGACTTTTCCCAAAAATTTGCCACCTTCTAAGACTTCAACATTATCGCAGTTGGCATTGCCTTCAAAGAGACCATTGATAATCAAATGACTTGCGTTAATCTCACCACTTATTTTTCCTTGCTTTCCAATAGTTACGATGCTATCTGAGAGCACTTTTCCAAGAATGGTACCATCGACATGTAAACGTGTTTGGCAATTAAAAATACCCTCTATTTTTGCACCACTGGCTACGATGGTTGTCTCGGAAGCGGGTATTGAGCATTGATCAGCTTTATTAAAGATTCCCATGTTACTCTCTTCTCCTTTTTAAAGATTTCAGCAAAATTAGAACCACGCCATCGTAAAAAAGGTTGTGGATCAAGTATTCTGCCAATGAATTTTACCTCATAATGCAAATGAGGACCTGTTGTCATTCCGCTAGCACCTGAATAAGCGATCATATCGCCTTTTTTTACAAATTGACCCTCTTTGACAACGGGTTTATTTTGTAAATGTGCATAATAGCTTTCAAATCCATAATTATGGCTCAGTGAAACAACATTGCCATAACCGCTGTTTTGGTTATACTGTACAAACTTCACCACTCCATCTGCTGGTGCTAAAATAGGTGTCCCAATAGGCGCTCGAAGATCGATTCCCGTATGAAATTCTTTACGTTTTAAAATCGGATTATCTCTCCAACCAAAAGGAGAAGATATTTCACTATAGGCCATAACATCACCACTGGGGATATTATCGAAAAATGTTTTTTGCTGAATAATTGTGAGATCAATCTCTTCAAGACGACTATCAATATTTTCTTCTTCGTTCGTACGAAGACCCATCATCTCTTCCATGTTACTGATTTTATCGCGAATATTTTCATACTCTTGCGCTTTTTCAGAAACTTTACTCTGGAGTTCTTCATTTTGAACTAAAAGAAGATTACGCTCAGAAACCGCACTCTCTTTTTTCGCTTCAAGGCTTGAAACTTCATGCATTAAAAATAAAATGACAAAACTACCGACCAAAATAACCAATGCCACAAACAGCGTAAAATAAAGCAAAAATTTTTTAATCAGTTGATGCAATAAAAAATGTCGTGAACCATTGACATCAGAGATAGTGACTGTAAATTTATTTCTCACTTAACCCCTTTAAAAAGGCTTCCACTACCGAAAAAGAGCCAAAGACAAGATACTCTTTATCGCTTTGAATGGTGACAAAAGAAGAGATAGGAAGTTCGAGAGCTTTAGCAGCAACATAAATATCACGCTTATCGGCAGCACGCGGACTGTCAATCTCAATGACTTGGACCTCTTCAACAACGGGTTTTAAAATTTTTAAAATGGTTCTAAAATCCTTATCCTTATAGCTATTATAGACCAAAATAACCTTTTTTTCGCCTAAATTTGCCACTAAGGCTTCTGCTGCCATCACATTATGCCCAACATCTACCGTGACGTTAGGTAAAAATTTTTGACAACGCCCTTGCAAAACAACCGGCGAAAAAATATCTAAATTGCAATCATATCCAAGTACGTTTAATGCGCAAAGTGCTGTTTTGAAATTCTCTTTAAGATACGTTGGTAAACCAAATTTGTCACTATAGACATCCAGTTTGGAACTAAAGGTTTTATCAAAAAAATCGTTCACATCATAGAGACGGCTCTTGAGTTTTTTTACTTTTGCCAATGCGATAGGATGAACGTTAGCATCATACTGTTTGGCTAAAACAATATCCCCTGTTGCACTGTTGATCTTCGTCTGAGCAATCTCTTCGATCGTTTGTCCCAAAAAAGATTGATGATCTAACCCAATAGGGGTAACAATGGAAAGGCATTTGGGAAAGACATTGGTCGCATCAAACTCACCACCAAGCCCTGCTTCGAGGATAACATAATCACATGTTTTGCAAAAAATACTCATGGCTAAAAGTGTTGTGTATTCAAAATACGAAAGTGATTCAGCCATACTAGGCTCTAACCATGAGAGGAGTTCCGTATGCGCTTGCTCTAACATCTCATCATTGGCATCTTCGCCACTTAGCCAAATACGTTCATTAAATTTGAGAATATGCGGAGAAGTATAATGCCCTACCTGTAAACCATTGCTGAGAAGCATTTGTGCCAAAAAACGTCCCGTTGTCCCTTTACCGTTGGTTCCAACAATATGAATAATTTTGGGAAGGGTTAAATGAGACGCTATGCTTTGATACGCTTTAGGCATACGAGCATAATCAATCTCATCGTAAAAAAGCGGTTTTGTCGCTAAGAATGATTGAAGTTGCATCAGAGCACAGGTAACACTTGATTACGTCCTGCCTCTTTCGCTTTATATAAAAAGCTATCAGCAGAACCTATCGTTTCTTCTTTAGATTTTTCTAAAGAGCGCTGTGCGACACCACAACTCACTGTAACATTAATGCGTTCATTTTTATACAAAAACTTAAATTGCTCTACAATGGCACGAATTTTATCGGCAAAATGAATGGCTTGAGCAAGATCAATGCTTGGAAGAATCACTAAAAATTCTTCACCACCATAACGACCTACAAAATCCACTTGACGCACATATTTTCGTAGAATTTTACCTAACGTAGAAAGGATGACATCACCTGCCTCATGACCATACGTATCATTGACCATTTTAAAGTGGTCAATATCAATAAAGCAGATGGTATAATCAACTTTGTAACGCATAAAAGCATCTTCAACACGTCCAAGTTCATTGGCTAAAGCACGCTTTGTTGCCACATGGGTCAAGTAGTCTTCTTTAACTTCTTGTTTTGCAACCAAAAGCGCTGATTCTAATTTTGAGACACGGTTTTGAAGCTTGGTAATTGTTTCTTGATTACTTGTCATTTTTTCGCTCAGAGATTTCGTCTCACTTTCCAAAGATGAGGCAATATTGAGAAGTTTTACATGAACGTTTTCAAAACTATCGTGTTCAAAATTAATACTTTGTAAATCTGCTTTAATAACTTTCACTTGCTCATGACTCACATTACTATTTTGAATCAATTCCAAAATCTTTTTATTAATCTCATCAAGAATTTTATCCAGCGCTGAAACTTTCTTTTGCACTTCAGCTTTATCAAGCTCTATGCGCTTTGAAATAAGCCCTTTAAGCTCTTTTTGCAAGGCTGGAGTGCCAAGAGCATCAGGAGAATTACGTAATTCATTACCAATTGATGCTAATTCATCATTCATTCCTGAAGCAATAGAAGGGGCTAAAGATGCAATAATAAGAGGAACTAGCGTACTATAAAGTTCACTACTCGTATCTTTACTCATGATTTTAATAAGATCTCGCACCATTGCCTCAAGATCATCTTTACTGACATGCCCAAAAGAATCCAACTTCTTCAGATAACTGTCATCGTAGTTAGAGATAAAATCAAACCATTTTTCTTTAACAAGCTCAATAGATTGAAGATTTTGGTGAAAATCAAGACGCTCGAGGGAAGCATTTGCCAAGCTGGTTGCTTTTGCATCATGCAAAAGGGTAATCGCTTGTAGCACTCTTTTAGTTAAAATAGCCAGAGTGTTGACCATTTTAAGGGCATCACCTTCATTGGCGCGGTTCAGTTTTGCGACCAAAAAGGCAAGAAGTTCATCAACATTACTGATGCTAAATCGTTTCATATCTGTTGCAATAGTGGGATCAAGCTTTTTAGTGTACTTATCTACTTTTTGACAATCTTCGACAATCACCCCTTTTTGTTTGGCAACTTTACAGAAAACTTTTGCATAATTATCGGGTGTTAAATTAAGATGCTCCGCTTTAATGAGTTCTAAGGCATCTTTAATGATCTCATTAATTGTTGTTGCCATTACGAAGTCCTTTAATCGAAATCTTGGAAACAAACTCATCTAAAGCATCTCCTGATGCATAACGAATAGCATCAAAACGATTATTATCCGAAACAACACTGTTGGATTCAATCGAGAAGTCATACTCTCCTGTGGCCGTCAATTTTTGAACTTTTTTTGTTTCATCTTCATACTCCATTGCTAGGACAACGGTAGCTTTGTATGCAACAACATAGCCATATTTATCATACACGGTAGGAGAAAAACCAATTCCATTGATCTTTACATGTAAAACACTGTCTGCTTGTTCTTTGGCAACCAACTTTGCACCAAAACGACTGACAATCGCTTCATTGACAGCATCTTTTATGAGAACACTATTTCTTGGATCTTGTCTTGAGATCGAAACTTCCGCATATATTTTATTTCCTAAGGCATGCTTCGCATAATAGGATGCCGGCTTGTAACCACATCCACTTAAAAATGCTACCATCAAGAATCCAAGAAATAGTTGTTTCATCTTATTTTACCACCAAATTAATCAGTTTATTGGGAACATAAATCTCTTTAAGAAGTGTACTTCCCTCTAGCCATTTTGTAACGCTCTCCTTACCAAGACGTAAAGCCTCCTCTTTTGAGATGGAGGTTTCTACTTCAATTTCAGCGCGTTTTTTACCATTAACCGTTACAGCGAGTATCATACTATCTTCTACAAAAACTTCTTCTTTGAGTGCAATGGGTGTTAGATTGGTACATCCAAAAAGACTCTCACTCATTTCCCAGCAAAGATGGGGGACAATCGGCTCTAAAAGATTTAGGAGAATAAAATACCCCTCAGACCAAACAGCTTTATCTTCTTGCTCACTAAGGGCATTGAGTGCTTCCATACAAGCCGCAATCAGTGTATTAAAGGTATAACTACCCTCATAAATTTCATTCGATTTTTTAAGAGCTTCATAGACTTTCTTACGTGCATATTTAGATTCTTTAGGCAAAGAAGCATGATCAATACTCGGAATGGCTTTACATGTAAACGCATTTTCACTCTTCTGTGCAAAACGTTTTAAAAATCTAAAAGCACCTTCTACGGCACTGTCATTCCACTCAAGTTCTTTTTGAGGCGGTGCGGCAAAAAGAATAAAAAGGCGTGCGGTATCAGCACCATAGGTTTTAATAATTGCATCAGGATCAACCGTATTGCCTTTAGACTTGCTCATTTTGGAACCGTCTTTCAGTACCATGCCTTGCGTGAGAAGATTGGCAAATGGCTCGTCGCAATTCACGTAACCCAAATCACGCAAGACTTTGGTAAAGAAACGCGAATAGAGTAAGTGCAAAATAGCATGCTCTATACCACCGACGTATTGATCGACATTCATCCAATAATTCGCACTCGCTTTATCAAAAGGAACATCATTCCAAAGCGATGGATCCGTGGTATAGCGTAAGAAATACCAACTGGATTGAAAAAAGGTATCCATAGTATCCGTTTCACGAACCGCATCTGCTCCGCAACATGGACATTGTGTGTACTTCCAAGTGAGATGTTTATCTAAAGGATTTCCCTCTCCTTTGATCTCAACATCCTCAGGAAGTGCCACAGGAAGATTCTCAATTTTCTCAGGCACGAGTCCACATTTGGGGCAATGAATCATAGGAATAGGTGCACCCCAGTAACGTTGGCGGCTAATACCCCAATCACGAAGTTTGTAGTTAATGACTTTTGTGCCAATTTTTTGTGCCTCAAAATGGGCAATAATCTTCTTTTGTGCGCTTTTAGAATCAAGCCCTGTAAATTCACCTGAATTCACCAATGTACCGTACTCTGTTGTCGCAATATTGCCATCAAACGGCGCTGTTGTTTCAATGCTTTGAATAATGGCTAAATCATACTTTTTGGCAAATTCAAAATCGCGTTCATCATGTGCTGGAACAGCCATAACTGCGCCACCGCCGTACTCGATTAAAACAAAATTTGCCACCCAGACCGGTACATTTTTCCCCGTTAAGGGATGAATCACATCCAGTTCAAGACTAACACCCTCTTTAGGTGCTTGTGCACGATCCCTTGCTCCCACACTTTGCATTTTTTTGATTTGTGCAATTTTGTCTTCACTTAAAAGCTTATGCTCTATCAGATGTTTGACAATAGGATGCTCAGGTGCTAGAGCTGAGTAACTGACTCCAAAAATCGTATCGGGACGCGTAGTGAAAACTTTGTAACTTTCAAATTGATTGTCCAATTTTACTTTAGAAGCATCACTCAGACTAAAGGAAAATTCTAAGCCTTCGCTTCTTCCAATCCAATTTTCTTGCATCGTGAGAACTTGATTTGGCCAACCAGCACGCAATTTTTCACAATCGTCAAGGAGTTCTTGCGCATACTGAGTGATTTTAAGATAGTAACCTGGGAGTAAACGTTGCTCGACAGGATTGTCACATCGCCAACAGCACCCCTCTTCGACTTGCTCATTGGCAAGAACGGTTTGGCAGGTATTGCACCAGTTCAATGTGGCACTTTTTTGATACACCAATCCTTTATTGAACATCTCAATAAAAATACGCTGTTCATGTTTGGTGTAAAGAACATCACTGGCGGCAAACTCTCTTTTTTTAGAAAAGGACAAGCCTAATGATGCAAGCTCTTTGCGCATATAATCAATATTTTCATACGTCCATTTTTTAGGATGAACACCATGTTTAATCGCCGCATTCTCAGCAGGCATACCAAAACTATCCCAACCGATGGGATGTAAGACATTAAAACCATTTTTGCGGTGATGTCTCGCTATGGCATCCCCTATGGTATAGTTACGCACATGTCCCATGTGAATACGTCCACTCGGATAGGGAAACATACTTAAAATATATTTTTTCTTTTTAGTCATATCAACAAGGGGTTCAAACGCATTGGTTTGATCCCACTTTTGTTGCCATTTTTTTTCAAGTTCTAAAGGATTGTAAAGCATCTTCTCTCCATCAAATCAAACGGTACCTTTTTCGTACTGTGAGCGCATTTTTTCTTTTTCAATCTTATTTTTTTCTTTTAAAGCAAGTTTAGCCTTGTAACCTTCTACACTAAAGCCAAGAACCTTTAAAAAAGGTGCGGAAATAAAGATAGAGCTGTAACATCCTATGATAACACCTAGTAACATTGTAAAGCTAAATCCATGAATAATCTCGCCACCGAAGACATACAGTGTCAAAACAACAAAGAATACCGTCAATACCGTCAAAATTGTTCTTGAAAGTGTTTTAGAAACAGAGGTATTAATAACATGCATCAACTCCATATCTTTCGTGCTTTTGAGCTCTTCACGAATACGATCGTAAATAATAATGGTATCGTTAATCGAGTAACCAATCAGTGTCAAGATAGCCGCTAAAACATCTAAACTCATTTCAACATGAAAAA
The DNA here is from genome assembly GCF_002309535.1 of Sulfurospirillum diekertiae. Taxonomy (GTDB): domain Bacteria; phylum Campylobacterota; class Campylobacteria; order Campylobacterales; family Sulfurospirillaceae; genus Sulfurospirillum; species Sulfurospirillum diekertiae. The sequence goes on from NZ_CP023275.1 coordinate 1,943,742, forward strand.
GAATCAGTGCACCACTGGTAATAGCCACATCATGCACCAATGTAATGATGGAAGCAACGGCAAAGCTCCATTCAAAGCGAACTGCTACATAAACCATAATACCTAACATACTCAAAACGGCTGCCATAATCCCTTTTTGTCGCAGTTCACTTCCTACGACTGGTCCAACGATATCTACTTTTCGTACATCAAATTTACCTGAATCACTCAAAATAGATCGTACTTTATCACCAACATCTTCGCTGACACCCCCTGATGTTGAGGCAAAACGAATTTGAATTTCTTCAGGAGAGCCAAACTCTGAGATAAGAGCACCTGAGAACATTTTATCTTTAGAAAGATCTTCTCTAATTTTATCAATAGGTGCTTTTTGTTCATATTTCAGTTGAACAATCGTACCTCCAGAAAAATCAATTCCGTACTCAAACCCTTTGGCAAAGAATAAAATAATGGAGAGCAGTGCCAATGAAAGTGTCGTTGCAATAAAAAAACGACTGACTTTCATAAAATCATATGTTTTATGTTGTGCAAAAAATTCCATTAGTGACTCCTCTTCATACCAAACCACAAGGAAAGGTTTTTACTTTTTTCAATGCGTGGCATAAAGAATTGATAAATACCATGCGTTCCTAAAATGGCTGTTAGCATGGAGACACTAATACCAATAGCTGTACTAATAGCAAATCCTTTAATAGGTCCTGTTCCATACACATACAAAAGAACTGAAGTAATAATAGAGGTAATATTACTATCCAAAATAGCACTCATTGCATTTTCATACCCATGTTCAATCGCTTGAGCCATAGGCATACCTTGCCGCAACAGTTCCCGAATACGCTCATTAATAATGACGTTTGCATCCACCGCCATACCAATGGTCAAGACGATACCTGCCATACCGGGTAATGTCAATGTCGCTCCAAAAAGAGCCATAATAGCAATCAATAAAAAGAGGTTGACAATCAAGGCAATATTGGCAACAACTCCTGCTAAACGATAATAAACAAGCATAAAGGCAGAGACCAGAACAAAGCCTGAAATCAGTGCAATCAAACTTGCTTTAATACTATCAGCACCCAAAGAGGGTCCAATACTACGTTTTTCAAGAAGGGTCACAGGAGCGAGTAATGCCCCACTACGAAGTGCAATAGCAACATCATGGGCTTCTTTAACGCTAAAACCACCACTAATTTGTCCACTACCACCACCAATACGCTCACGAATGACAGGATCTGAATAAACTTTATTATCCAAGACGATCGCCAAACGATTACCAATATTGCTCGCCGTAAAATCACCAAAGATTTTTGCACCCTCTGAATTCAACGTAAAGTTAATCACAGGCTGATGCATTTCACTGAAAGAGACCTTAGCATCGGTTAGCATACTACCATCAAGAATAGGAATTTCTTTTAGAATATGACGAATGTTATCACCTCTGGCATCAGGCAAAATGACATCACCATATTGTCCAGCTTCTGTTGGGCTCATCGTCGTAGTACGATCTTTACGTTTTTCATCTACCGCCATAAGCTGCAAATGTGCCGCTTTAGCAATCAATTCACGTGCGCGCTGCTCATCATCCGCTGTTTTAATACCAGGAAGCTCTACCAAAATTTTATCGTTACCTTGTTTTGCAACATTGGGCTCAGATAAACCAAATTGATCTAAACGGTTACGAATCGTCTCTACCGCTTGAGAAAGAGCATATTCACGAATAACATCTTTTTCTTTGTCATTGAGAGAAAGGGTATAATGAAGAGCCTCTTTTGAAACTTGCAGACCACTAACGGTTTTAAGCATCTCATCAATTTTTTTCTCTTCATCCTTATCTAAAAGAGAAAAAGAGAGCATCTCTTCATCCAGACGAAAATCATCAATAATAATATCTCCACTTTGCGCAAAAAACTTGACACTTGAAGCGATAGATTTCATTTTTGACTTAATTGCTTCTTCTGTTTGAACACCCAAAAGCATATGAAGGCCACCTTGAAGATCAAGACCTAGAGCAACTTTAGCACCTTTTTCGCTTTGCAAAAAAGTAGGTATTGACATCACTACTCCAAAGACAATCGCGATTAAAAAGATAACTAAACGATAGTTAAATTTTCCTCTAGTCATCGATTTTCTTTGCAATATATTCTCTTGAAACCTTGACAATGACGCCTTCATCATTAAGCTTAACTTTGATAGAATCTTCTTCAGGTTTCACGACTTCACAGATTAAACCACCACTTGTAATCACTTTATCGCCTTTTTTAAGTGCATCAAGCATTTCTTTATGCTTTTTTACCTGTTTTTGTTGTGGTCTAATCACAAGAAAATAAAAAATTGCGAAAAGAACAACGAGGGGAAGTAAAGAAGAGAGTAAACTAGCAGAACCTTGCATGGAAATCCTTTATGAAAAAAAATTTAGATATTTATTTTACCCGCATTTACATAATAAAAGCCTTTGTTATTGCTTTATGTCTTTGTGCTTTTATCTACCTCGCGTATTTTAAACTTACATTCCTCACACTTAACTCTTTACTCGCCCTAACAGGCTTTTACCTACTTTTAGGTGAAAATCGTATTGTCTGGTTTTGGAGTGGTTTTTTCACAGGGCTTTTATGGTTTTATTGGATTAGTTTTAGTTTTGTTTATTATGACTTGGTGTTTCTGATACCGTTTATTATTCTTGGGATTGCATTGGTGTATGGGTTTCTTTTTTGGCTTATTGGAAGGCTTGGAAGCTCTATTTACGTACAACTTCCACTCCTTTTTGGGATCAGTTTTGTAGATCCTTTTCGTTTTAATTGGCTCAAACTGCAACTGACCTTGATTGATACCTATTTTTCAACATCCCTGCTCTCCTTTGGACTGTTTTTAAGTGCTATAACGCTGTTTAAAGTATTACCCAAATGGACGAAAAGCTTTGCAGTGATCCCCCTCATTGCGGCACTTTCATTTCATTCATCACAAACGATGCCTGAAACACCCCTAGATGTCGCTATACCAACCATGAATATTCCTCAATCACAGCGTTGGGATGAGGCATATCAACAAAAAGCAATTGATCTTAATTTTGCCTTGATTGAAAAAGCGATTGCTGAACACAAAGAGCTCATTATTTTACCGGAAAGTGCTTTTCCACTCTATCTTAACCGAGCTCCTCGTTTAATTGCCTCTCTCAAAAAATATTCAGAGCAGATTGCCATTGTGGCAGGTTCTTTAACCTATGAAGAAGATCAAGGATTTTTTAACTCATCGTATCTTTTTCAAAAAGGAGAGATGCAAATCGCTCATAAAATTATTCTTGTCCCTTTTGGTGAAGAGGTTCCTTTCCCTGCATTTATCGTTGAGATCATCAATAAACTCTTTTTTGATGGGGCAAAAGACTATCAAAAAGCAAAAGCACCGCAAGATTTTGTCATCAATGGCGTTACCTTTAGAAGTGCTATTTGTTATGAAGGAACCAATGATAAGCTTTTTGTTGGCAATCCAAAACAGATGATTGTTGTGAGCAATAACGCGTGGTTTACACCATCTACAGAGCAAACCTTGCAATATCTCTTGCTACGCTATTATGCAAAAAAATATCAAACGATTATTTACCATAGTGCCAATAGTGGAAAAAGCGGAATTATATACCCCTAAGAGTCTATTTCTCATGTAAAAGCTACGCGAAAACCACGATAGCTTCTACAGAGAAATATCTTTACATGTAAACTATTTTTTGAGTGCTTTAAAGAGTTCTAAACTATCCAGCTGTTCCCACGGATAGTCACTCTGACCTACTTGCCCACGTGCCGCAACATCAGCATACAAGAAAGTATCACTGCTTGGTTTATCCAAACCAAATTTGTTGGTAATCCAGCGTGGTGTGAGACTAAATGTTTCAAGTACAAAAGAAGAGAGCTCATCATCACTGATGCTCGTATATGTTCCTGATGTATCAACAGCAATTGAGACAGGTTTTGCAACACCAATAGCGTAAGAGAGTTGAACGGAGCATTTTTTTGCAAGACCCGCTGCGACGATATGTTTAGCAATCCAACGTGCTGCATACAAACCACTACGATCCACTTTGGTGTAATCTTTACTGGATTGTGCACCGCCACCAATCGGAGAGTATCCACCAAAACTATCGACAATCAATTTACGACCCGTAAGTCCAGAATCGTGAAGTGAACTATGGTTCACATAACGACCCGTTGGGTTAATGTGGATAATCGTATTGTTGGGATCATAAAGTTCGGTTGGAAGTCCTGTATCGTCAATTAAGCCTTTAATCAAAACACGTACTTCTTCAATCGGAAGACTCTCATTCGAAGGTGCTGAGACAACAATCGTATGAATTTTTTGCGGTTTGCACTCTTCAAAATTTTGTTTCGTACCATAATCAACCGTTACTTGTGTTTTAATATCCACACCCAATTTATGGTTGTGAGTGAGGGCATAATTATAAACTTTATCGCACAACATTCTGGCATACGTAATCGCAGCTGGCATAAAATCAGCCGTTTCAGAAGAGGCAAAACCAAACATAATGCCTTGATCGCCTGCACCAATTTCACCGCTTTCTTGATCAACACCTTGGTTGATATCACTGCTTTGCTGGTTGAGAAGCACTTGAACTTTGACTTCATCGGGATGTAAACATTGCTCTTTCGTAAAGGCTGATTTTCCATCATAACCAATTTTAGCGAGTGCATCTTTAACGATTTTCTCATAATCCGCAAAGGAGAGAATACTTTTGGTATTGACTTCGCCACCAATGATGACATGTTTACCTGCGACGAAAACCTCACTGGCGACGCGTGAGTTTTTATCGGCAATGATAAGTGCATCAACAATGCTATCGGCAATGATATCGGCACATTTGTCAGGGTGACCTGGACTGACTACTTCAGAAGTAAAAAGGTAGTGTTTTGTGTGTTCCATTTTTGTTTTCCATTTCTTTGTTTTCCCGTTTTCAAACACGCTTAAAAAACGCTTGTTTTAATCCTTTCGAGAATAAAACGCTTATTTTTTTAAACTTTTATGCTTTCGAGCAAAGCATCTCATGCATAAAGTTTGAAAACTCGTTTTCCATCCTTTTGTTTTCCATTTAGGGTTTCTTGAAGAGACGAAACATCAAATAAAATTAAAAGTTTGAACCAAGGCTCCGGTGAGCCCACCGCTTATTTATAAGGAGTATATTACTCTCTTTAATCTAAAAATTTCTTTGATTGTAGGGTTACTATGAAATAATTAGATTCCATAAACCAATGCTCACGAACGAGAAAAGAATGCCTACGGCAAGAGCGTTAATCAAAAGTGCTTTGTTCAACCCTCCTCTAATACCAAAAACAACAGCCAGTGTCATCGGAGGCATCGCTGTTTCCAAAAAGGTTACTTTCACCCAATCCTCTTTTAAATCAACCCAAAAGTAAAGACCTATAAGTATCAAAAATGGAGCAACCACCATTTTTAAACACAAAGCGATCATATTCTCTTTAAAATAGAGCGATAAGGTACGAAACTCTAACTTCATACCAACGATGGCTGTCACTAGAGGAATTAATGTCGCTTGGAATTTATCAAGTATGCTCTCAATAAGTGGAGGAAAATCCGTTCCATGAAATCCAACAGCAACGACAACCGCCATCAAAGGAGGCGAAAAAAATATCTGTTTTGCCACATCTCGTCCCCGCTGCTCTTCTCCTCCACCCCACGCAATGAGCGCTATTCCAAACGTCATTAAGGCAATAAACGTACCAATTTGATCGTATACAAGTGCATAACTGACATGATTGAGTGAATAAAAGGACTCGATGAAAGAAAAGCCAACAAAGCCTGTATTGCCAAAACCGACAATAACCATCATCGTGACCAGATTTTTACGATCCATTTTCAAAAATCGTCCCGCACTATATCCCAGTATCAAAGAGAGTGCCATGGTGATATAGGCAATAAGAATGATTGAAAAAACTTCATGATTAAACGTCATATGAGGTATTTTAGAAAGAGCAAGTGCGGGTAAGGAGAAGTAGAGTACAAATTCGGTTAAAGCTTCAGAAATATCGTGTTTGATGGTTTTAAAAATGTATCCTAACGCAACAAAAATAAAAACGGGAGCGACGTGTTCAATCATCTCAAACTTCTTTTACATGTAAAGATAAAAGGCATACCATCACCATGCTTTTGTCGTGCAATTTTCTAAAGCATTTTCTAACATTGCTAGAAATTTCTCGCGTGGTATCACCGATGCACCTAAAGATTGAAGATGATCGGTGGGAAGTTGACAGTCGATAAAATCGCCCCCCAAGCTTTTCAGTTTTTTACAAAGTCCTACTAACGCAGCCTTTGAAGCATCACGCTTTATTGAGAACATTGACTCGCCGCAAAATACGCCACCAAGGTAGAGTCCATACAAGCCACCGACCAATTCATCCTCAAAAAAGCACTCGACGGAATGCGCAAACCCTTTTACATGTAAAGTACAAAAAGCCGCGATCAAATCTTCGCTGATCCAGCTTTTTTGACCTTTGGCAAGCCTCGTTTCCAAACACAAACGCATCACTTGCTCAAAGCAGGTGTCATAGTGTATTTCAAAATGTTTCATGCTTTTGATTAAACTTTTAGAGATTTTAATGTCAGAGGGAAAGAGCACAAGCCTAGGATCGGGCGACCACCACAAAATGGGATCGCCCTCGTTAAACCATGGGAAAATGCCTTGAACATAAGCACGAAGGAGTCGCTCAGGTTTGAGATCACCACCCCATGCTAAAAGTCCCTCATCGCTGGCATCTTCGGGATCAGGGAAGGTATAATCATTCGGATGCAGCTGAGGGATGAGTCTCTTAGTTGCCACCGCTGTATTCAAACACCCATTTTTTAGCTTTATAATCTATTTTGCACACGCCACCATTTTTGAGCTTGCCAAAAAGAACCTCTTCAGAGAGCGGCGTTTTAATCTTTTCTTGAATCACACGACGCATCACACGTGCACCCATCTCTTTGCTATACCCTTCACTGGCGAGCTGTTTTTTAGCGGCCAAGGTTGCAATAATCTCGACTTTTTTATCTTTAAGCTGCTCGGTAAGCTCACTTAAAAGTTTTTCAACCACATTGATCATCACAGGCTCGGACAATGGCGCAAAGTGAATGATGTCATCTAAACGATTTCTAAATTCAGGAGAGAAGAAGTCTTTAATCGCATGATCCATTCGACTGCTCTCGCTCTTCGTAAAGCCCATCGTTGGTGCTTCTTTCGTTCCAAGATTGGAGGTCATAATGATGATAACATTGCGAAAATCTATCTTTGTTCCATTATTATCGGTCAAGGTTGCACTATCAAAAATTTGAAGCAGGATGTTGAGCATATCAGGATGTGCTTTTTCGATCTCATCGAGCAATAATACCGTATACGGATGCTTTTTAATCGCTTCACTCAGTTGACCACCCTCATCATACCCCACATAGCCAGGAGGAGCACCAATGAGACGGCTAACCGTATGTTTCTCCATATATTCACTCATATCGTAGCGTTCAAAATGGACACCTAACTCGAAAGCGAGTTGTTTCGCCACTTCTGTTTTACCCACGCCCGTAGGGCCTGTAAACAAGAATGAACCAATCGGAGCAGTCGGATTTCCCAGCCCTGCACGACTTCGTTTAATGGCTTTAACCAATGCCTCAATCGCCGCATCTTGACCGAAAATTTTGGATTTGAGATGCGCTTCTAAGTGTTGCATCACCTCGCCCTCATCTTTATTCACACTGCGCGTTGGAATGTTGGCAATTTTGGCAAGAACGGCTTCAAGATCGCTCATCTCCACCACTTTTTTACGCTTTTTAGCCAAGTGAAACGAAGCACCTACTTCATCAATCAAATCAATCGCAGAATCGGGTAAAAATTTATCACTAATGTATTTTTTGGCAAGTTCGACAGAAGCTCTGATCACTTCATTAGGGTACTTCACACCATGATGTTTCTCATAGCTCCCTTTAAGTCCTTTAAGAATTAAAAAAGAGTCTTCAAGACTTGGCTCTAACACATCAATCTTCGCAAAACGACGGCTCAGTGCTTTGTCTTTATCGAAGAAATTGCGAAACTCACCATACGTTGTAGCGCCAATGCAGCGAATTTTCCCCGAAGCGAGTGCAGGCTTAAGCAGGTTGGAAAGGTCCATCGAGCCACCGCTCGTTGCTCCCGCTCCTACAATCGTATGAATCTCGTCAATAAATAAAATAGCCCCTTTCTTAGCTTCAAGTTCATTCAAAATTTCTTTGAGTCGTTTTTCAAAATCCCCTCGGTATTTTGTACCGGAAAGAAGTGCTCCCATATCCAGTGCATACACGGGAGAGCCTTTTAGAATTTCAGGGACGCCTCCTTCGCTAATCTTCTCAGCCAAACCTTCCACAATAGCAGTTTTTCCAACACCGGGTTCACCCACTAAAAGAGGATTATTTTTCTTCCTGCGACACAAGACTTGCATGAGCCGTTTCACTTCATCCGCTCTTCCAATCAGAGGATCAATCTGCTTTTGTTTGGCAAGAGCAATAAGATCAATCGTATATTTAGCCAATGCACTCTCTTTTTGATCATCATTGCGTGCATCTTTATTTTGGGGTGCGCTCAGTGCTGTTACTTCTTCAACAATCAAAAGTTTATCAACCCCTTGTTGCAATAACAAAGAGACACAAAAGGCATTGCTTTCATCCATCATCGCAATTAAAAGATCGTACACACTGGCTTCTGACTTGCCTGCACTCTTTACATGTAACATCATTGATTCAATAACGCGAGTCAATGCCACCGTTTCTAAAGGCTCATACGTCTCTTCAGTAGGCACAATCTGAGGATTCGCCACAAAATACTTTTCCATAGAACGCTGCAAGAAAGTAATACTGAGTCCACAGTTGATCAGAAGCTCAACCACATTCTCATTACTCAACAGAGCAAAAAAGAGATGATCAACGGTGATATACTCATAGCGATGCTTTCTTACAAAAGCTATGGCGTCATTGAAAACAAAATTGAGTTCTTGGTTAACCATAATCTACTCCTTTTTTACCTGATAATGTGCATTCGCAGAATAAAATGAATCATTCTGCTTCCATAATAGCACGCAGAGGAAAGTGCTCCTCTTTGGCCATTTTTCGGACATACTCTACTTTTGTCTCCGCAATTTCATACGTATAAATGCCACAAAGACCTTTGCCTTGTTCATGCACACTGAGCATAATTTCGCTGGCCTTTTCAAAACTATGATGAAAGATTTGCATCAAAACTTTGATCACAAATTCCATACTACTGTAGTCGTCATTGAGCAATAGAACTTTATACAGTTGTGGTTCTTTGAGTTCTATCGCATCAAGCGTTTCGTTTTGAAAATCCCCTTCGAAATGGTGCATGTAAAGCCTCTATTGTGCCGTAAGTTTATCGATATCTTTTTGGATAATATCCAAATCTACTTTTCCAAGATAAAATTTATTATCTGGATTTTTACCATAAATATCCGTAACATTTTGATACTTTCCATCTTTTAACACGACTTTAAACGGTACTTGCAAGGTTTCTTTATATTTAATGTCTTGCAAAATCGTCTCAACCAATTTTTTATTTTTGGGTGAATTGGTAATAAAATAATAGGCATTGTACTTCGCTGCAAAATTCTCCACAACATACTCATCACTGACATCTTCAAAAAAGTTAAGACCAATCAGCATAACACCATCACTATTTTGAAGTTGAAAATCCATCAAAGAGGGTGCTTCTTCCTGACATGGGGCACAAAATGTACCAAAAATATCAATCAATACAACTTTGTTTTCGTCATCTTCAAGCACAAAACCACCATTCTTGCGAAGCAGTGTCAATTTTGCACCTGAAACGCTTTTAAGCTCAACTTTGTCACCATCTTTGTAGGTCTCTTTTACTGTTGATACGCTTGATGATTCAGATCCGCACCCTGTAAACAAAAGCAGTGTTGCGATTATGATTGAACTGATTAACTTTTTCATACGTTTCCCCATATAACTTTTGGTTTATTCTACTTTATTTAGATAAATAATATGTAAACTACTCTTTGTAAGCATAATTCTTGATCGCCGTTTTAGCTTCTCTTTGCGCATCTTTTTCTTTCAAGCTCTCACGTTTATCATGCTCATTTTTTCCACGCGCTAAGGCAATCTCGATTTTTGCAAGATTTTTGCTATTAAAATAAATTGCCAATGGTACAATCGTTAAGCCATCTTTGGCCACTTTCATATCCCATTTGCGTAACTGCTTCATATGCAGAAGCAATTTACGAGGAGCCCTCTCATTGGGAGCATAGTTTAGATTGGCCGTTGAAAGGTGCGAAATATGCGCATTGAGTAAAAATGCTTCCCCTTTAATAATCTTGACAAACGAATCTTTCAGATTCACTCTGCCTTGACGAATGGCCTTTACTTCACTACCTTGAAGCACAATACCCGCTTCAAGCTTCTCTAAAATTTCATAATCATGGAACGCTTTTTTATTGCGTGCGACGGGTTCACCCATTAAAGTACCTCTTTAAGTCTAAAAAAACTGCTTCCACTGCCACTAAAAAACCACCCTTTTTTAGCATAAGTGCTAAGCTCTGGGTAGGCCTTAAGAGACGCTGGAAAAAGATCGTTGAGTTCTTCCTTAGAAAAACGGCTCAACAATTCGGGACTTTTAAGTACAACCATTTTCGAAGCTAACGCTTGATCCATTGATTGCAAGAAATATTCCCTATAGGTTTTATACACCAATGCTGTATTACAAGCAAGGGAAGGTGTAAAAACTTCGATGTCAAGTGCGTTTTCATCAAACGGCTCAACTATTTCACCAATACCACTGACATTGGCACTCTCATAACCTGACGCAAAGAAAGCAACATCGGCGCCCACTTCGCTTCCAAGGCGCATCATTGCTTCTCTATCAAGTCCCAAATTAGCAGTCTCATTGAGCATTTTCAAAAACGTGGCACTATCGCTACTACCGCCACCCAGACCCGATCCTGTTGGAATATTTTTCTTTACATGTAAAGCAAAATCTTCCATGACTTGTTCCACTTTTTGATCATATCCATGCGCTTTGAGCACCATGAAAGTACGATATAAAGTATTGTGCTCCAACTGACAATTAAAATCACCTACGAGCTCAAAAGGCTGTGTGCTTTTTTTAGGAACAAAGCTTAGCGTATCAAATAAAGAAGGTACAAGCATAAAGCGTGAAAGTAGCTCATGGTAATGACCACGTGTTCCTACGATTTTTAGAAAAATATTGACTTTGGCGTGTGCTTGATACTGCATTATTTAAGCTTAAAACTCAAACTAGCGAGTGCATCATGGCTCGTATTTTTACTCGCTTCAATGTTCGCTTCTTTAATCGCTTTTTCTAACTCTTCACGCAAAATCAGCATATCTTTGGGCGCATCAAAGCCTAGTTTCACGACACCTTTTGAAATTTCGATGACCCTAATGGTAATATTTTCATTTAAAACAACACCCTCTCCGATTTTTCGTGTGAGTATTAACATGTTACGCCTTTAGCGATAGTGAATTTAAGAGATATTCTACCCCATTTGCGCTGATTTCCACAACGCTAAGGACTTCATCAATCACAATTTGATAAATACCCTCTTCTTGTTTTTCAAAATTTTGGGCACTGAGCTTTCGCCCAAGTAAAATATCGTGAGGATCTCCAAGATAATGGTTCAAAGGCAGATCAAGATACTCAAGTGGATTGAGCTCTTTCTCATTTTCATAGATGAAAGCACCTTCATTGAGCCGTTCCAATGCACTCAAAGAGCCAGAAAAACCAAGTTTTTGTGCAATTAATGCCCCAATACTACGAACATATCCACCTTCAGAAAGAGTCACTTCAAAAGTCAAAAAAGGATGGGCATAGTGGATTAAATGACAGTCATAAACGGTGCTGGTAATGGCTTTAAGCTCAAAGTCTTTATCGGCACGTGCCAAATCATACGCTCTTGCCCCTTCAACTTTTTTAGCTGAATATTTTGGAGGTAAATAGGTTATTTCGCCCATCATGCTTTTAAGAATGAAGTTGACAGAATCGGGATGAAACGGCATCATCTGTTCGACTTTTTCAATCTTTTCGATATCGAGTGTTGGGCTTGATGCACCTATCCAAAGTGTTGCGCGGTACGTTTTTGGCGCTTTTTTCAAAAAACGGAACAATTTTGTAAACTGCCCAAAGGCAATAATCAAAATGCCCTGAGCAAAAGGGTCAAGCGTGCCTGAAAATCCTGCTTTTTTAACAGTGTAACGTCGTTTAATGCGGCTTAAAAAATGGTTTGAAACCATACCTGAAGGCTTATAGGCAACAAAAAGGCGGTTATCCACTAAATCTTCTCCACAAAGGACGCCAAAATGTCACGCCTTGTACCACTAAAATTAATTTGCAATTTAAACTCTCGTCCCACTTTGCTGATCTCTGTGACACGACCAATGCCAAAGATTTTATGTTTCACCAAATCACCTTTTTTAAAAGAAGTCGTTTTCTCAAAAATCAAACTTCCTTCACACACCCCTGCTTCTTTCAAGAAACGGCTTTTGGTCAGCTCGGTTCTACGCCCTTTGTAAAAACGACTCGCAGAAAAACTCAGCGTGAGCTCTTTTTTAGCACGGGTAATGGCAACATACCCTAAACGTCGCTCTTCTTCGATGTCACTACCATCTCCTATCAGTGGGAAGAAACCCTCTTCCAAACCAATCACAAAAAGATACTCAAACTCTAAGCCTTTACTCGCATGAATGCTCATAATAGAGATATTTTCACTGTCAATTTGGTCTTGATCACTTTGCAGTGCAAGTTCATTTAAAAAATCATCCACATTCATTTGAGGATTTTGCTTGACATAATCACGAAAAAGTCCGTAAAATTCATCAATGTTAGAGATACGCTCCAACGAGTCAGGTTGGTTGTTGTAATACTCTTTTATGGCAAAAGATTCTTCAATCGCATCAATCATATCGTAGGTGGAATTTTCCTGAATACTCCGAATGTGCGCGATATTTTGAACAAACTCTTTAAGCGCCAAGGAAGCTTTCTTTGTTGCCTCTTTTTCAATGGCAGATTCATTACATGTAATGTACTCATAAATGGATTGACGGTTATCGTAGGCAGATTTAATCATACGTTCAATGGTGACTTTCCCCAGTCCACGCTTCGGACGATTGATAATGCGTTTAATGGAAAAATCATCGTGAGGATTGGCAATCACACGCAGATAACTGATGACATCCTTGACTTCAGCACGTTCGTAAAACTTGACACCACCCACCATATTGTAAGGAACCTGCTCTTTATTTAACCCCTCTTCTAAGGAACGACTGAGCGCATTGATGCGGTACAAAACAGCAATTTCATTAGGGCTCACACCACTGAGAATGAGTTTTTTAATCCGTTTTGCAATGGAATGTGCCTCTTGATTTTCATCGTGTGAATCCATCACTTCAATAGCTTTGCCATCACCCTTGGTACTTTCAAGCACTTTGCCAATACGTCCACGATTATGCTCAATCAAATCATTCGCCGCTTTTAGAATTTGTGTAGTAGAACGGTAGTTTTTTTCTAACTTCACGATTTTAACATTGTCAAACGATTCGTGAAATTCTAAAATATTTTTAATATTTGCACCACGCCATCCATAAATACTCTGGTCATCATCGCCCACGACACAAAGATTGTTATGGCTAAAACAGAGTTTGCGCAACAATTTGTATTGAAGTTCATTGGTATCTTGATACTCATCGACCATGATGTACTGATAGCGATGACTCACCTCTTCACACAAAGCATCATCACTTTCTAAAATTTTATAAGGAAGCACTAAAAGATCATCGAAATCAACCAAGTTATTGGACTCCAAATAGTCTTCATACTGCTCATAAATTTTAGCGATGACTTGGTAGCTTTTTTGCTCTGCTTTCTCCCATGCCACTTTTGGATCAATCAAGGAAGTTTTATAGCGTGAAATCTCACTGGCAATCATTCCCGTTGGAAGTTCAGTACTGGTACTAAAGCTCTTTAAAATGCGCTTTTTATCATCGGTATCAATGACCACAAAGCTATTTTTACGCCCTATTTTTTCGATGTGAAACTTTAAAAAAAGCAGACCAAATTTATGAAACGTACATAAAAGCGGTGGATACGTATGCTCCTCTATCATCGCCATAGCACGCTCTCGCATCTCACAAGCAGCTTTGTTCGTAAAGGTGAGCGTCAAGGTATTGGCAGGTGGAATCCCTAAGGAGAGTAAATAAGCCAAGCGCGACGTGATCGTTTTGGTTTTTCCACTTCCCGCACCGGCTAAGATGAGTACAGGGCCATCTACACATTTTACCGCATCTTGTTGTGACTCGTTTAACATCGTTAAATCTTGCATACGTTCATCTACTTTTTTATGATATAAATTGTATTTATTATAGCAAAAAAACTTTAAGCAAAACTCTACAGATTTTTTTCATCATTGAAACGCTACGATAAACAAAAGTTTTGATCAAAAAAGTGTAGCATTATCCATTGTTTTTGTTATTATTTTTTGTTATAATATTTCAAGTGTTATCAAAAATATTTATAAAATAAAAGGATTATTTCATGCTGAAAGATTTCTCAAAAGTGGAAACCTTTTTGACCGTTGTACGAGAAAAAAGCTTTTCTAAAGCTTCTAAAAAACTTGGCATCAGCCAACCTGCTGTCACACAACAGATAAAACTTCTTGAAGAATACTTAGATATTCAAATTGTGGATCGTAAAAAGAATGGTATCAAACTCACCACCGCAGGTGAAGAACTTTTCAAGGTAGCTATCAAGCTTGAAAAACACCTTTTAGCGGCAGAGAGAGAGATGCTGCGTCTTGTGAATAAAGAGGTTATTTTTGTGCTTGGAGCTTCACCAATGATTGGTAACTATATTCTGCCAAATTTTTTGAATGACATACAAGAAGCCATTAAAAATAATGTCATGCTCAAAGTGGAAGATGCTGCAGAAATTACGGAAAAACTGCTTGATAAAAAAGTGGACTTAGCACTCATTGAAGCACCTATCTTTCAAGAGGGAATTATTTACCGCGAATGGTTAGAAGATGAACTCGTAATTACCAGTCGCTCACCTCTGCCTAAACTGGTTAAAAAAGAAGATTTACTCTCTTATAATTGGATCTGTCGCGAAGAAGAGTCCAATACACGCAAGATTATTCATGAAACATTTGAGAAGATGGATGTGGATTGTAAAAGTTTTAAAGTTAAAAGTATTGTCACGAGTTCGACCGCAGTCAAACATACCCTGATGAAAGCAAATATCGAAGATACACCAACTGTTTCCATTATCTCAAAACATATTATTGCTGATGAGTTAGAAAATGGGCTGCTGTATACCACAAAGATGAAAGGCTTGAAATTGACACGTATGCTCTATCTTTGCTACATCAAAGATCGTAAACATGATGCGCTGATTGACAATGTTATCAACTACATTATGAGCAAACAAGAGATTAAAGCTTAGTGCTACTTTTTAATAAGCTTTTGATTATTAGGATTGGACATAAGCGCTTCCATTGAGCGTTTTAGTCCAGTCTCTTTAGGCACTTTTACGTGAGATTTTGGAGGTGTACTTAAGTTAATAAATACAGGAATCTCTTCAATAATAATCTGTAAAATTGCTTCAATCGGTAAACTAACCAAAGAGCCAAAATTATCGCTACCAAACCCTGCTTCAAAGCTAATTCTTCCATTGTAAACTTGGGTACTCTCAAAGGTATACCCTGCTAAAAAGAACATCGTAATCGGCTTAAAGTTCTGTCTGATTTCAGAAGGCAACTCAGGATCAAAGGTAACATCAGAGATATTTGTTAAAATTGAAAAATTTACCCCACGCTTAAGCAACAACTCCAACACCTCTTTGGTGTGCCTTTTCATTAATCCATAAAACTCTTCACTCCCAAGTAACGCTTCAAGCATCGCACATTCCTTTAAATTCTGCTAAGAGGGATTCTATTTCGCTAATACCTAATTGCCAAAAATGCTCATCTTCAATGTCAAACCCAAATTTTTTAATCAACTCTTTTGGACTTTGACTTCCACCTGCACTCAAAAAGCTTGTGTAATTTTGAACAAAGACTGCTTTATCACTTTTTTTATACAGTCCGTAAAGTGCTAAAACCAGTAATTGCCCATAACTGTAGGCATAACAGTAAAAAGGTGAGTGAATAAAATGAGGAATATAGCTCCACCAAAGCGCGTAATCTTTTGTGAGTGTAATACTCTTGCCAAACATTTTTTGACTCTCTTGCATCCAATACTGGTTAAATGTCTCAAGATCCAACTCGCCTTCGTGCGCATGTACTTTACGCTCAAACGTTGTGAAATTGATTTGTCGGTAAAGGGTAGAAAAAATATCTTCAATTTTACTGGCATATAAAGAGCGTTTTTCACTCACGCTCAAATTATCTTTAATAGCATCAAAGGCAAGCATTTCCGCAAAGACAGACGCTGTTTCAGACGTCGTTAAAGGTGTATCACTGCCAAGATAGCCGACATCGCGTGAGAGATACTGATGAATTGCATGCCCTAGTTCATGCGCCAAAGTAAAGAGGTCACGTCTCGTATCGGTATGGTTTAAAAGCACATAGGGATGTGTACTCGGCGTTGCTGGATGAGAAAATGCTCCACCCCTTTTTTTATCTTTAGGGAATACGTCAATCCACCCTTTTTCAAAAGCCATAGAGGCAATTTCATAAAATTTAGGATTGAACTTTTTAAAGGCATCAAGCACTATTTTCTTCGATGTTTGAAAATCAAATTTTTCCGTGGATTCTTCCAATGGGGCATAACGATCGTACTCATAAAGCTCAGTGAGTCCTAAAAGTTTTGCTTTAGCAACGTAATAATCTTGTACCAAATGAAAACTACTTTCAGCACTTTTAATCAAAGCGTCGACACTTTTTTGTGTAATTTTATTATCCATATGGCGTGACTGTTCCGCATTTTTGTAACCACGAAGTTCACATTCGCTTGCGAGATCCGTTTTAATCATATTGAAGATGTATGCCAAAAGGGGTTGATGCGGTTTAAGTCCTTTTGTAAAAGCACTGGCTACTTTTTGACGCACTTCACGATTGGAGTCTTGAAGTTTGCTGAGTATCTCCTCTTCGGAGAGCTTTTCACCCTCATAAGAAAACTTCAAGCGGCTAAAATGCTCATCGAAAAGTCTGCTAAATGCCGAAGCTGAAGTCATCTCTTTTTTAAGAAGAATACGCTCTTCTTTTTGACTAAGCTGATAAGGCTTCTCTTCCATCAGTGATTCTAAATAATATTTATAGGTGGGAGCCGCTGCGATCAACTCTTCTTGTTTTGGTTTAGAAAGCTTGTTAAATTCAAGTTCAAAAAAGAGAAGATCTTCAGCGATAGTGCTATGGGCTTGCTGGTATTTGGCATAAAATCCGCCATTGTCGCTATTGGTTGCAAACTTTAAAAAAGCATACGTCATAATACGACCCAAGGTCTCATTGATCGATTCATACTCTCTAATTGATTCTAAAAACTCATTAACATGTAACTCTTTAAGTTTACCTTTGCAAACAGATGCAAAACTTTTTGCACGTGATGCGGCATCTTTTAAATCCGCTTCTAATACGGTTTCATTTTCATAGAGTGCTGAAAGATCCCAATTCAAATTTATTCCTTTATCCATAATACGTTATCAATGATTTTAAATCCTATAAGTGCATTCATTATAGCAAATTTCTGAGCTTTTTGAAGGCTTTTCATGTCCAAAACTTCAGCTTTGAGTGCACCACTTTTAAGCAATCGCTCTCGTGTCGTTCCCTTTAAAAGTGGATGAAGTGGCGTTTTCCATTCACCATCAATTAAAAGCGCAATATTTGCGATACTCGTATCTTGAAGCTTCCCTTTACATGTAAAGATAACATCATCACTATTTCCTTGTAAATGGGCATTTAAAGCCTCTCGATTACAATATTTATATGCGTAATCTATTTCAGTCTCGACGAATGCAAATGTTTGAAGTGTGCGTAGAGCGCAAGGAATATACTCAATTTTCTGAAGCACTTCAGCATATTCAACACGTACTCGATAAATACCCTCTTTAGGAGGAGACAAATGCTCTGAGAGAACGATTTTAGACATTGAGCCGTAAAGCGCTTGACGCGTTTGATCAAACCGTGCCTGATGAAAGGCAAGGTGGAAAATTTTGCCATCTACCGCTTTAAGCGTCTCAAAACAGGGAGATGTAGACTTTATCACACAACTCATCGTACTCCTTTTCTGCCTCACTCAAAAGCGTAATACCGCCACCACTTTTAAACACATAACCTTCTTTTGTCTTTTCCAAAAAGCGAATCATCACAGCGCTGTCTAAAGTTTTTCCATCATAGACACCAAAGATGCCCGTAAAAAAGCCCCTATCGTAACCTTCTAGACGTTTTATAACCTCCACGCTACTGCGTTTGGGTGTGCCACTGATAGAACCAGCAGGCAATAATGTTGCAAGGATCGTGCCAACAGTATTATGCCAATTTTCATCCAACATCCCTGTGATCTTAGAGCTAACCTGTAAAAGCTCTTTGTCGCCTGCTTGAATCTTTTCTACGTAGCGAAACTGCTCCACACACACGTCTTTTGACACCATAGAGAGGTCATTGCGTAAAAGATCAACCACCATCACGTGCTCCGCTTTTTCTTTCTCATCGTTTAAGATCATCTCCTTAGCATTAGGAATGCTCGCATCAATCGTACCTTTCATCGGATAGGTGCTGATGCGATTGTTCCTTATTTCTACAAAACGCTCGGGTGAAAAACAGACAAATGCTTCATGATAACAGAGTTTAAATGGAGCATTGGCGGTATAAAAAAGATTTTCGAGTGAACACGAGAGCTCAATTCGTGTAGGAGATGTCAGGTTAAGCAAATAGGTATTGCCTGCTTTTATCTCTTCAATAACCGCTTCCATCTGAGCACGATACTGCTCTTTTGAAGGAGGTGTTTTCGACCAAGAAAAATCTTTACATGTAAAAGTATTAGAGGCATTACTTTGGGTTTCTAATTGGTATAAAACACCATGAGGAATGGCATCAAGAACAAATGCCTCAAACTGTTTTTCCGCATAATCAATCATAAAGAAGAAAGGTGTTTTCTCCTTACCAAAGGCATTGAGTTTCGAGGCAAACTCAATGTTCAATCAGCTTCTCCAAAACCGCCATTCTCACGGCTACACCATTTTTCACTTGCTCTAAAATTTTAGAGCGTGGATCTTTCATCATGAAATCATCGACATCGACATTACGGTGTACAGGGCCTGGATGAAGAATGATGATGTCACGATCTCCCATGAGTTTTGACGTGATGCAAAAATCAGCACCATAATCTTTTAGTGAAGCATAAATTTGATTTGCGTGGCGCTCCGTTTGAGCACGTAAACTCATAATCACATCGACTTCATCAATCACTTCTTCAATAGTGTGGTATACGCGAAGGTCTGTTTGAGGCAAGAAATGTGGCGGTCCTACTAAAATGACTTCAACGCCTACTCGCGCTAGAAGCTCAATGTTGCTGTTCGCAACTCTGGAGTTTTTGATATCTCCCACAATGGCCACTTTTTTACCACGAACATCACCAAAATGGCGTTTCATGGTAAACAGATCGAGCAAGGCTTGCGTCGGGTGTGCGTGAGCGCCATCACCACCATTGACAATTGGGCAGTTAACATAGTTAGCTAAGATATGTGGTACTCCTGAGCTTTTATGACGTACCACGATAGCATCAGGTCCCATGGCATCAAGATTTGCCGCGGTATCAAAAAGTGTTTCACCTTTGCTAGAAGAGCTACGTGAGACATCAAGACTAACAACCATTGCACCAAGGCGTTTGGCTGCAATTTCAAAACTACTTCGTGTTCTAGTAGAGTTTTCAAAAAAGATGGTAATGACCGTTTTATTTTTTAAAATTTCTCGTGGTTTTTCATCCAAAAACTCTGTTGCCCTCTCAAGCAACTTCTCAATCTCTTCCAACGAAAAATCCCGTGTATTAATCAAATGGTTCACGCACCGCTCCTTCATGATTTTGCGAAAATAATAACAAAATTTGACTGTAAGTTTCGTTAACACTTCATTCAATTCTCTGTGGTACAATTCCGCGAAAAAGGAGGTAACATGAAAAAAATCTTTTACGCCCCGCTTCTGTTTGTGAGTTCTCTCCTTTATGCGGAGACCATGCATATGGCAGAAGAGGTACGCGTGATCACCAGTAAACCCGAGTACCGAATGGTCACATCGCGGGTACCGTACCAAGAGTGTTGGGATGAACAAGTCGCCGTACAATACGCTCCTCCACCGCCTAGCGAAGGAAGCGGCGTTGCAGGAGCACTCATCGGCGGTGTCGCAGGTGGCGTTTTAGGACACCAAATCGGTAGTGGCAAGGGTAATACAGCCGCAACTGTGGGTGGAGCCATCGTAGGAACCCTCGTGGGTAAAAATATCGGCGAACAAAGTGCTAGCAGTACACCACCACCTCCCGGTTATCGTATGGAGCGACGTTGTACCACACGCTATGAAGAAAAAAGTTCCGAGCAGTTTATGGGGTACCGCAATACCGCCAATTACAAAGGTCAAACGATCGTGAAGTATTCGGACAAACCCTTAGAGTTTATCCACCTCGACGTCATGGTAACTTACTAAACTTTTGATGATTTCATCGCAATCGTCTTGAAGCGAAAGCACTCTGCCAAACAGTTTTTTAAAAAATGGCAGAGTGATTTCATCGAAACGGGTACGATCACCTCTAAAATTGATGCACCATTCATAATCATCTACCCCTAGACCATCTAAAAGATGAAGATTAAGCAAAATGTCGTTAATACATCCTAGTTGGTCATGCCCAACCAAGAGTGTTTTGGCATGAAAGAGACGAATAAAATCGTACATGTAGAGATCTTCTTCAATCGGAACTAGAAGTCCGCCTGCTCCTTCAATGAGGACAATATCACACAATGCTTCGATCTTTGCGTAAGCACTTTCCAATAACTCTAAACTAATTTTCTTACGCCCTTTTGCAACATAAGGAGCAGCTGGAAGTTCAAATTGATATGGCGTAATATCCCTCATCTTTAGGACTTCAAGTGCAGGATTTAAACGTTTTGCATTTTCAAACAACACTGTAGCGTCTAAAGGATGCGTGATAACACCTGTCTCAATAGGTTTCATAACACCAACCTTGAGTCCTTTTGCGCTGAGTGCTTCAAGAAGCTTAAGAGTGGTATAGGTTTTCCCAATATCCGTATTGGTAGCAGTAATAAAAATTGGAGGGTATTTCATAGAGACTCTTTTTTGCATATTATAACAAAAAAGGCTTAGAAGAAACGGACGCCAAATAGCGTCCTTGTAATTTTAGCCGATGATATAGCGTGTTAAAAATGCAAGCGATGAGGCTACAATATGTGGTGCCCCATACAAAAATGTGGCAAATACTTGTATTAAAATGCTTTTTTTCAGTTTCATTCCAAAAATAATGATTGTCCCAATAAATGTTGTTGCAAAAATATAAGAGAGTGCATGGGTTAACCCATAGCTTGGATTATACGTGATGCTTGCTAGGGCTAATGAAATCACATAAGAAGCTATAAAAAAACCAATTACATTAAAGAGTGTTTCATAGCGCTGAAACTTCTCATAAAAATCTTCTACACTCGGAGCGGGTAAGCCTTTAGACTCTTTAAGTTTCTTAGCAGCAATGGCTCTTTTCTCAAAAAAGAAAAAGACAAACAGCGTTGAAGCAACCCCAATCGGAACAATTAAGAACAGTGCATCCATAACAAACTCCTTGTGTCATTTTTGTGATCTTTGAAGATTGTAACCTTGGTTTGTTTGGTGGTTGCTTAAAAGGATGAATTAATGATAATTTTATTTATTTAAATCGTACGGGAACACAAAAGTCCAGATCAAACGTCTCATTGGCATTGATAAAATGATTTTTTCGATATACCGCAAAAGAGGGAAGCGATGCCTTTTCGTAATTACTTTTGGGGAGCCATTCATGGTAAATGACATCCATAAATTTTTTAAGATCACCATACACACCTTGCAATGAAAAAACGGCACAAAAGGTTTGAGGGATCCGCATTACGCCAACTTCTGCACTTCGATAATATTTTTTACCCAAGGGAAGTTCTAAACATGCCACATAATGACACAAAGAGGACTCTACAAAGCGTGGATTACTATGATGTAACCCAATCATTGTTTGTTCAGAAAAGTCGATACCTTGACGTAATGCCCACTCTTGAAGCTTCAACCACGCCATCTTAATGCTGCGATCATACCCTTTATGCCTCACATAGGCCACATCAAAACTAGGCATCGTACCAATCTTTACATGTAAAGGTTTATCCACAAACGTATAGTCTCTATTTTCATTGGCTTTGTCCACTTCGCGCCATTTGGTTGGCGTTACACCAAAATTCTCTTTAAAGGCTTGCGAGAAGGAAGCATTGGAGATAAAACCCACTTCATGCATAATGTGCGTTATCGTAGCCTCTGGGTTAAAAAGTAAAAGATTAGCCGCATGTTCAAGCTTAACACGCTTAATGTAAGCGTGCAGACTTTCACTTGTCACTTCTTTAAAAATACGATTGAAATGAAACGGAGACATTGCCACCAAAGAGGAGAGCTCATCCACGCCAAAATTCTTTGCAATATCTCCATGGATATAAAAAAGCACTTCATTGACGCGCTCAATATGATCATTTTTTGTGATTTGTTTCTGTTTCATGAAACAATTATAGCACAAATGGACAAAACTAATCCCTCATTTCATGTGGCTAATCCAAAGAAGAAGCGCTATAATTTCGATACATTTTTAATAAAGGCTAGGCAATGCAAACCAAATTTGCAAAACGTGTTACCACCGCATCACGTTCATTTACGCGAACAATCTTAGACTTAACGGCACAAAGCTCCATTATCTCTTTTGCTGGCGGACTTCCTGATGCCGCTCTTTTCCCAAGAGACAGCATTGAAAAACATGCCAAAAAACTTTTTGAGACAGAAGATAATCGTCTGTTCCAATACAGCAATGCTTCCGGTGTTGAGGCGCTCAAAGTTGAGATTGCTAAAAAATATGTGGGCACGACATCAGCAGAAATTATGTTGACCAACGGTTCACAACAAGGGCTTGATTTAGTCTGTAAAACCTTTTTGGATGAAAAAGATTGTATTATCGTTGAAGATCCAAGCTACCTTGCAGCACTGGGACTTTTCCATATGTACAATGCAACGATCAAAGCAGCGCCACTCAACGCAAACGGTGTTGATACGGTTGCGCTTGAAGCGTTATTTCGCGATTATTCACCTAAATTTTTCTATACGATACCCATTTTTCAAAACCCAACAGGTTATTCGTATACCCTTGAAACCCGCAAAGAAGTGGTACGAATTGCTAAAAAATACAACGTTATTTTACTTGAAGATAGTCCTTACGAAGCTCTACGATATGACGGTGTTCAAACGACAGCCTTTGCTGATTTATTGCCTGAACTCACCATCGCGCTGGGAACATTTTCAAAAACTTTAGCACCCGATTTTCGCATCGGTTGGATGAGAGCACCTAAAGAGATTATCAGTGCATTAACACTCAGTAAAGAGAGTACGGATTTGCAAAATTCTAAGTTTTTCCAACACATTTGTGCAAAGATGATGCAAAGTGGTGAATTACAAGAGCATACCAAAACGTTGATCCAATATTACCGTCCCAAACGAGATGCCATGGTAAAAGCACTCCACACCTATTTTAAAGAGAGCATTGAGTTCGTCGTACCTGAGGGTGGTATGTTTATTTGGGTTAATTTTAAAAAATGTGATGATAGTATGAAACTGTTTGATGTCGCCATCAAAAAAGGGGTTGCCTTTGTGCCGGGAAGTGTTTTCTTTGCCGATAAACGTGTCAGCTCTTACGGACGCCTCAACTACACAAACTCAAGTCTAGAACAGATTGAAGATGGTGTGAAAAAACTCCATGATGCCTATATAGAGCTTAGTTAAATTCCTCGTTTACAGATAATATTACCAAGCTGTGCTCCCACAGCTTGGGCTACCACATTGCATTTCACTTTAAAGAGGAAAAAAATCGGTAACCCTTCGGTTTCGCCTAAACATTCATAGTTTCCCATCCCTTTGGAGATAATACAGTCTGCTTTTTCAAAAATAACACGTGCTTTTTCATTCATATGCTCTATGACAAGACCAGGAGTGGGAACACCACTATCAACAATTACGGCGACTTCATTCATCCCAGAAGCTAGTGCGTCTTTACATGTAAGATCATTGATGATAGGACGACCTCTTACAAAATAGTAAACTTCAATATCTGGATAGAGTTCTGTGATAGTTTGAATGTAGAGTTTATCAAAAATCTCTTCCCCTGCATTGTCTGCTAAGTAAACTAATATTTTTGTCTTTGCCAGTTGAGCCTCAAGGGCATTAAAATCATCAATGGCAAATGGGGTATGGTAAATCTTCTCTAGTTCTTCTTCCAGATCATATAACATCACAGCTGCAAGGTCAATCACATTGCCTGCAACAGCCGTTTTGGTTGCTTCAAAAAGTTTATTGGAACTTGCATTGATTTTTGCTTCGCACAATGGAAGAAAAGCTTTGGCTTTTTGGGAGGAGGCTTTTTTAAAATCAGCATAAAGATCGTCAAGCTTTAAAAGCTCTGCCATTGCTTCATACAAAGGAGCCGCATTCAGTGGAGGGTTTTGGTTTTTATCAAATAATAGAATCTGATTTTGGGCCAGAGTATCAATGGACTTTGCTTGCTCATCATTTACATGTAGGAGTTCACACACACGTTTTGTTTGGTCATAAATACAGGTTAAACAAGGTTCTTGTAAGTTCATGTAATTCTTTTAAACTGGGGTGAAAGGAGAGGAGAAAGAAGGGAAGGCAGTAACACTCTTTGTATTACTGCCAAAAAAGTATTATTTTCTAAGTTCTCTAATTTTTGCAGCTTTACCACGTCTATCTCTAAGATAAAAGAGTTTAGCACGTCTAACAACACCACGTCTAAGAACAACGATTTCTTCAATACTGTCAGAATAGATTGGGAAGATTCTCTCAACACCAACACTGTTTGCACCGATTTTTCTGACCATAAAAGTCTCACCTGTACCCGTACCGCGTCTTGCAATACAAACACCTTCAAAATTTTGAACACGTTGTTTATCGCCTTCAATAATTTTAACAGCAACTCTTAGGGTGTCACCTGCTCTGAATTGTGGAACATTTTTCTCAGAAATCTGTCCTGCTTCAAAAGCTTCAATATATTTATTTCTCATCTATTATCCTTTTTGTTCATTCTAATGCTTCGCGCTAAAGCGAGAAAACAGATCGGGTCTGAAGTATTTTGTTTTAGATTCAGACATTTTATTTTTTAAGCTTGAGATTTTAGCGTGGTTTCCCTTTAAAAACTCTGAGGGCACTGATTTATTTTCATAAATCGGCGGTTTTGAGAAACACGGTGCCTCTAATAATGGGCTCTCAAAACTTTCCATACTTAGAGAATCCTCATTGCCAAGAACTCCTTTAATATTACGACTGATCGCATCACTCATCACAAGACTTGGAAGTTCACCACCCGTTAAAACATAGTCACCTATGCAAAAAAGCTCATCGGCAAATGTCTCAATCACTCTCTCATCAATTCCCTCATAACGCCCACTCACAAAAACCAAATGTTTTTTATGTGCCAGTCGTTTGGCATCGTTTTGCGTAAACAGTTTTCCAGAAGGTGTCGGGAAAATAATATATGCTTCACGTGATGCTTGTTTGATAGAACGTAAAAGATCAAACAAAGGTTGAGGGAACAGTACAAGTCCTGCGCCACCGCTGGCTTGATAATCATCGACTTTGCCATGTTTATTGAGTGTATAGTCCCTTGGATTCAAAAACTCAACACTTAAAAGCTCTTTTGCAATGGCACGTTTTAAAATTGAGTCTTCAAAATAAGAAGCGATCAACCCCTCAAAAAGTGTCACATACGAAAATCGCATTAGGAGTTCTCCAGAATTCCTAAACCATCTTTGCTAAGCACCTCTTTTTTGGCTTTATCAAACATGATGATATAACGCTCAATGTAGGGTAAATAAAAGGTTTTAGCAAGCCCTTTTTTGACTAATGCTTCATCAGTTTTGATAACCAAATAGTCTGTTACAGCAATGCGTTCTATCTCATCTACACTACCCAACACTGTTCCATCTTCGTCGATAACGCGTGCATCAATCAAATCAAACCAAAAAAATTCACCCTCTTTAAGAGCACATTCATTGATCGAATTTTCTTGTGTTGTAAATAACAATGTATTAACAAGCTTTGCAGCTTCTTCTCTACTTTGATACCCAACAAAAGAGATTAACTCACGTGAAAGATTGAAAGAAAAGACTTCAAGTTCTTCACCTTTTTGGGTTTTAAACTTTTTACCTTTTTTAAACTGCTCAGGGAAATCACATTGAAGGTGAAGTTTAAGCTCACCTTTTAAGCCCACGAGTCGCCCAATTTGAGCGACTTCAATGAGTGAAGATTGATTATTCATCGTTAGCTTTGACAGTCACTCTGTAAGATATACCGTCTTTTGCTTTACAACCAGAGATAAGCGTCTTGAGTGAATTGATCATTTTGCCATCTTTACCAATCAACTTACCGGTATCAATTTTATCTGCATAGATGACAACTTCGCAAAATGTTCCATCAACATCGCTTCGCTCAACGCGTACACCTGCTGGATTGTCTACCAAAAGCTTGGCAAACTCTTCGAGAAATTTGTCAATCATGATTATTTACCCGTGATTTTAGCAACCCTGTCACTCATCTTCGCGCCAACGCTTTTCCAGTAAGCAAGTCTCTCAGCATCAAATTTGATAACTTGTGGTTCTGTTAATGGATTGTAATAACCGATTGTCTCGATTGATCCACCATCACGTTTTTTTCTACTGTCTGTTACGACGATTCTGTAAAATGGAGTTTTATTTCTACCCATTCGTGTTAATCTTACAACTGTTGCCATTTTTATGGTCTCCTTAAATTTTGTCTACGACTTAGATTTACATGTAAAGTTTACATGCAAGTATAAACCGTCACATCTTAACGAAGATGTGCGTGTTTACTCTGCGAAAGCATATTTTGAAGATCTTGCATTCCCTTTTTACCGGAGAACTTCTTCGCCATTTTTGCGGCATTTGCAAATTGCTTTAGAAAACGATTCACTTCTACTTGAGAAAGTCCTGAACCTTCAGCAATTCTTCTTTTTCGACTGTTATTCAGTAATTCTGGATCTTCACGCTCTTTTTTCGTCATTGAACCGATCATCGCACGGATTCGCTTCATCTCAACCGAATTTTCCATATCAACATCTTTGAGTTGTCCTGCCATCTGAGAAAGTCCTGGAATCATTCCGATTAAAGACTTCATGCTTCCCAACTTTTTCATCTGTTCCATCTGCTCTAAAAAGTCGTTGAAGTTAAATTCACCTTTTTTAATCTTCTTCGTCAGTGCTTTGGCTTGCTTCTCATCAATAATTGAACTGGTTTTTTCCGCTAAGGTTTCAAGATCGCCCTCACCCATCAAACGGCTCACAATACGTTCAGGTATAAAATGCTCTAAATCCGCAACTTTTTCACCCACACCGATAAAGCGAAGTGGCACATTCGTTTGCTCAGCAATTCCTAGAGCAACACCACCCTTACCATCACCATCAAACTTACTTAAAATGACACCACTGAGCGTAATTTTTTCATGAAACGTTACCGCACTTTTGACCGCATCTTGACCTGTCATAGAGTCAGCTACGTAAAAGATTTCATCCGGTGTGACTTCTTTTTTAATGGCTTCTAGCTGATCCATCAATTCGGCATCAATGGCTAGACGGCCTGCTGTATCGATTAAAATGACATCATACAAACCCTCTTTTGCTTTTTTCATTGCATTTTTTGCAATGGCAACAGGATTGGCATTTGCCTCTTCAGAGTAAAGATCAATCTCATTAGCAGAACAGAGTTGGCGTAACTGCTCAACTGCCGCTAAACGTTGTAAGTCACAGGCAACGACTAAAACTTTTTTTTGTTTTATTTTGAGATAATTGGCTAATTTGACTGTTGTTGTTGTTTTACCACTTCCTTGCAAACCCACCATCAATACAGTGGTTGGAGGCTTGGATGCAAAAACAAATCCTTGTCTACCAGGAACGGTTAAGATCGTCGTTAAATTTGTTTTTAAAGAGCGTAAAAAATTGACTTGGCCAATTCCTTTTGCTTTCGTTTCCAGTTCAACTTGGCGCACTAAATCACGTACAATTTTATGATGAACATCGGCTTTGAGAAGCGCTTTTTTAAGGTTCTCTAATGCACTTTTTAAAGACTTTTCATCATCACTGAAACGTATTTTATTTATCGCTGATCGAAACGAATCGGTTAAAACCTCTAGCACAAACTATCCTTTTAATCTATTCACACATACCTGCTTTTGGCAAAGGAATGCAATTTTACACAACAAATACTTTAAACTAAATTAAACCTTAAAACTCATTTGACAATTTAGAACTTTAGAATGCTTTCTAAAGTCTATTTTTAGGGCTTTTTATGGAATAAATTCTTTTTTTATCAAATGCTAAATTTAATAAAATCTTCAGGTTCTTTCGTTTGAAAAATATAGCCTAAGAGCATGATTTTAGAAGCGTGTAACATCAAACGTTTATACGGACGTCCACCGTATTCAGTATCTCCCAAGATAGAAGCGCCAATACTTTTAAGATGCACCCTAATTTGATGGGTTCGACCTGTTTCAATACGTACTTTAATTTTAGAGCGTTTTCCCTCAATCATCAAAGGCTCAACGTGACTGATTGCATCTCTACCTTCATCACTGATTTTACTGTAAGCCGTATTACCTTTTTTAATAGTCAAGATAGGAGCATTAATGTCTACGGCTTCAACAATCTTGGCTTCAACAATGGCTAAATACTCTTTTTGAACTTCACGCTTTTTAAACGCATTGACTGCTTTTATACGGAACTCATCATCTTTGGTTAATAGTAAAACGCCACTGGTCTCTCGATCCAATCGGTGCAATAATGGTAATTTTTTAATCTCCGCGACCTCTTCTGAGGTCATGAAGGCAGGTTTGTCTACCGCCATAATAAATTCATCTTCAAAAATAACTTTGATAGGTGCAATTTTTTCAACTTTAAATTTAGTGTTTTCAAGTAACTCTCCACGTGCAACACTCACTTTTTTGCCCGCGGAATATACAACACCACGATCGATGAGATCTTTGGCGGCACGGTTGGAGATGCCTTCTTGTAGAGCTAACAATTTATATGCTTTTTCCATTTTATTTTCCTAATATTTGTTCTAATAGTGGCTCTATATCGCCATGATGAACGATAGTACTTTTGGGATAAGTATCAATACTATCAAAAACGTTTTTTATCTCTTCAGCTTTACATGTAAAGGCATTTGTCACCGCATCAAAAAGCACTTTTTGGTTAAAAATAAACTCACCGCTGATAAGTTTTGTCCCAAAAAATGCAGGTTCTAGTGGATTGTGCCCACCGACACCATCCACAAAAGAACCGCCCAAGAACACAACATCAGCAATGGCGTACAGATTAATAAGTTCACCCATTTTATCGCATAAAATGATATCGGCATCCAACGTAGTGTGCCCAGATAAACACATGAAACTTTTACCTACTTTGTCAGCATATGCACTTAAAAGTTTACTTACTTTTGCAAATCGCTCAGGGTGCCTTGGCACGACAATGAGCTGATCATTGGGAAGCAATTTAAGATGCGATAAAATCAACTCTTCTTCACCCTCATGGGTACTGGCAAGAACAACCACTCTTTTATGAGGTTGCTTTGGATACACACGGCTTACTTCATACCGACTAAACGCCTTAATATTGCCACATACCTGCACGACTTTAGCACCAAGCGTTTTCAATCTCTGCTCATCCTCAGTACTTTGTGCAAAAATCAGATCTATTGAGTTAAAAATCCAACGATACAACCAAGCAAAACGAACATAGGAAGCATAAGAATTATCGGATATTCGGGCATTGAGTAAAACTGTTTTCATTCCCTTTGCTTTGGCGACAATAAAGAGAAGTGGCCAAAGTTCGGCTTCCATAACGATCAATACTTTTTGTTTTCGTATCCAAAACGGTAGGAATATTTCAAATGGCAAATAGCGTACTTGCGCTAATGGATATTTGGAAGCTTCTTTAAATCCCGTTTGAGTTATGACACTAATACGTACACTTGAAGGCTCAATTTTTTCAATAAAAGGACTTAGTGACCGAACTTCTCCAAATGAACATGCATGAAACCAAACACCTTCCTCTGCAAAGCGAGAATTGTTTTTCAAAAAAAAACGTGCGGGAATTGAATCGTAATATTTTGGCTTAAAACGAAGGTAAATAAGTATTGGCAACGCTAAAAGATAGAGTAGCGTTGCCAATACATAATAAAAAAAAATCAAAGCTTACGCCTTAATTTCCTCAATCTCTTTGTATAAAATACGACCACAATGTGGACAGGTAATAATATCATCTTGCTTTAATACGCTAGCATATGTTTTATCATTCATTCGCATAAAACAGCCATAACATGCTTGTTTTTTAACAGGTACAACCGTACTGTTTTGAGCCCATTTTCTAATTTTTTGATAAAAAGTCAAGATTTTTTGGCTCATTTGTAAAACCAATTCCTCTTTTGCTTGATAAACATTTTTACGTTCTTCTTCAATCGTTTTAATTTGTGAATCAATCGAAGTTTTAATCTCTTCTGCCTCTTTGACAGCCTCTGCAATTTTTTCTTGTAATGCCGCAATATTGGCTTGTTTTAAATCAACAATTTTATCTAGGCGATTAATTTCATCATTGGCAAAATCACACTGCTCTTTTGAAATTTCTTCTTCGAGTTGAAGTGCTTTCACTTCTTTGGCTGTTTTGACCAAAGCGCTTTTTTTCGTAATATCTTTAAGTTTAGCGGAAAGTTCTGCTAAATGTGATTCATTTTTTGCTTTTTTAAGTTTAGCGTCTGCAATGTCCGCTTGGAAAGACTCTGCTTGGAGTTTTAAATCTCTCTCTTTATCTAAAGAAAGTTTCAACATTTTCTCAACTTTGGCAATACGTGGACCAAAATCGTCGATCTCTTTGTCTAACCTGGAAAGCTCAATTAACTGTTCTAAATACTTATTCATATGTTATGTGTCCTCTATTTGTACTCAAACGGATTTTTAGAATTTGATATTATAGCCTTTAATGGCAAATTTTTCAAATAATTGCCCAAACACTCTGGGAAATAGCGCTCGGACTCAAAGTGACCTATGTCCATTAATGAGAGATTATTTTCTTTTGCTTCCATCGCTTGATGATACTTTAGATCACCACTTAAGAAGCAATCGGCTTCAATTTGAGTAATCAAATCGCCCCCAGATCCTGTCGTGATTGCGCAACGCCCAATCCACTCACGTGCTCGCACGATTCGTAAATGTTCAATACCCAAAACGTGTTTTACATGTAAAGCCAAATCATCCAAACTTTGGTTCACCTCGCAGTAGGCAACAAACTCTTTGGTTTCACTGACTTCAAAGCCTAGTTTTGAAGCAACATAAGCATTTAAATGGGAGAGATCAAAGTTGGTGTGCATGGCAATCAAACTGATCTTTTTTTGTACCATAATTTGAATTAAATTGGAAGGATATTTTGCGAAATCGAGCTGTTTTAAACCATTAAAAATAAGGGGATGATGCGTGATGATAAGCGAATTTGGCGTTACTTGTTCTAAGAGTGAACCATCGACATCAAGACTAAGGTAGATTTGCTCTACCTCATCATCCAAACTCCCAATCAATAAACCACTGTTGTCCCAACGTGCCTGCGTAGCAAAGGGACTCAGTGTATCTAAAAAATCATAAAGTGCGCCAAGCGTCATTAACCCACCACTTCTTTGTATTTGACAGCGCATCCTTTGGCAAGTTCTCGAATTTTAAGGATGTAGTTTTGGCGTTGTGTC
This sequence comes from Sulfurospirillum diekertiae, assembly GCF_002309535.1. Lineage (GTDB taxonomy): Bacteria > Campylobacterota > Campylobacteria > Campylobacterales > Sulfurospirillaceae > Sulfurospirillum > Sulfurospirillum diekertiae. The sequence goes on from NZ_CP023275.1 coordinate 1,975,825, forward strand.
ACCGAAATTGCTTTACGTGCATCAAGGACGTTAAACGTATGCGAAGCCATCAAGCAGTAATCATACGCTGGTAATGGTAAATTCTCTTCAAGGCAGCGTTTACATTCCACTTGCGCATTTTCAAATTGATCAAAGAGCATAGAGACATTGGCAATTTCAAAGTTGTATTTGCTAAATTCGTACTCGCTCTGTTTATGCACATCACCGTAGGTTGTTACACCAAATTTATTTTCATTCCAAATCAAATCAAACACAGACTCTTTTTCTTGCAAATACATTGCCAAACGCTCAACACCGTAGGTAATCTCAACAGGCACAGGGCTGCATGGAATACCACCTACTTGTTGAAAATAAGTAAACTGTGTCACTTCCATACCATCCAACCACACTTCCCAACCAAGACCCCACGCACCCAGCGTTGGAGATTCCCAGTTGTCTTCAACAAAGCGAATATCGTGTTTTTTAATGTCAAGACCCAGCATTTCAAGACTTTTAAGGTAAAGCTCTTGAATGTTGTCAGGACTAGGCTTAATGAGCACTTGAAACTGATAGTAACTTCCCAAACGGTTTGGATTTTCACCATACCTTCCATCTGTTGGACGACGACTTGGCGCAACATACGCCGTTGCCCACGGTTTGCTACTTAAGCTTCGCAAAAAGGTTGCATTGTGAAATGTTCCAGCACCCGCAGGCATATCGTAAGGCTGGACAATGGTACAGCCTTGATCTTGCCAAAAAGTTTGGAGGTTTAAAAGCATTTGACTAAATGTAAGCACTATTTCTTTCCTTCTTCATTTGTTTACATGTAAAGATTATTTTGTTGGCGGGGTATAACTTTCCACCGCTTTGTTCCACATCATTTTATATTTTCGCTTGGTAAAGTCAAGCTCATCTTGTAACAGTTCAAGCTGTTTAGTAAGTGTCTCAATGACTTTACGATCTTCGTCACACAGCTCTTGCATCGAAAAAAGTGCCTCTTTTAAAAAGCGGTTTTCACCTTTGAGTGCATCAAGTGTCTCTTCTTTGGCATCCAACACTTTTTCATGCAGACTTAAAATGGCGCCAACCGTTTTTTCAACAAACTCAGAGCTCATTGAGATAGAGGAGCCTTCATAAGTGCTATCAAGAACAATCCCTTTGGTGGCAGGAATCAGTGCTTGTGCGCTACGACTTACCTCAACAAAGCATTTGCCCTCTTCATTCTTCGTGATGAGTTTCCCCTCATCAATCAATGACTGAATGGCAGAAATATCCAAATTCACTAATGTGCTAAACTCTTCAATTCCCATCCAACTGTTCATTGTTTCACCCTTTATAAGATAACTTCAATACCCATAGAATCTGTTTCAACTTTTTTTGCTTTTAAAATACGATCTTCTTTGAGTTTCGCCGCCAATTCTTCATCAGCAAGGGCTAGAATTTCCATCGCTAAATAGGCACTGTTAATAGCGCCTGCTGAGCCAATCGCTACTGTTCCTACAGGCATTCCACCTGGCATCTGAACGGTACTTAAAAGTGCGTCCATACCTTCCATAACGCCACCTTTCATTGGAACACCAATGACGGGTTTGGTCGTAAGAGAGGCTACCACACCTGCTAAATGTGCTGCCATACCTGCTGCGGCAATAAAGACTTTTGCCCCTTTAGCTTCCGCATTTTTGACATACTCATGGGTTCGCTCTGGACTTCGGTGTGCGGAAGAGACGATAATCTCATACAATACGCCAAATTTTTCCAGTGTTTTTGCACACTCTTCCATCACAGTAAAATCACTTTTGCTTCCCATTATAATAGAAACGAACTTCACGTTTTATCCTTTTATCTTTACTCTTAAAAATGTGAACCCTGGAAGGGTTGTGGGCAAGACAATCGCATTGACATTGCCGCTGTGTATCTCATCAAACAGTTTGCCACTAGGCGTTTGAAGTTTTTTAAAGCTTATTTTCCAAGAACCATCCTCTTCAAAAATAGTACCGATGTCATTCTCCATCGCTTCAATTTTGAGATGGGTTGGCATGACCAAATCATAGTTTACATGTAAAGATAAAACATCCTTACAAAGACACGTTGCACCATCTTCGTCCACTTGCGCAACCACTTGGTGCGTGCCTTCGCTGATCGAGTGCGCTAAATTTTGCGTGTCATTTTTTTCAAACGGACGGTTTACTAAATAACCATCGCTAAACCCTCTGTTTTTGGTGGTATCGAGCTCTGCCGTGTATTTGCTTGCATCAAATTGACCGGCATAATAATCCTCAATCGCTTGACGATACGTTTTAGTCGTAATTCCTACGTAATACGAACTCTTCGTTCGACCTTCGATTTTCAATGAATCAATGACACCTGAGTCTAAGATTTCTTTGACATGCGCGCTTAGATTGAGGTCTTTTGCATTCATAATGTGCGTGCCCTCAACGCTTTCTTCAATACGAAACAGCGTTCCACTCTCTTCGTTGTGTGCGTAAAGGGTGTACGGGAAACGACAGTCATTCGCACAGCTTCCACGGTTGGAGACACGTCCACTTTGCACCGAACTGATCAAACAGCGACCACTATAGGCAAAACACATTGAACCATGAACAAACACTTCCAGTTCCAAATGCGGCAGATGCTTTTTGATCTGTTCCAAATCTTTCAAACTCACTTCACGTGCCGCGATAATACGCTTCACTCCCATATCAGAATACACTTCAGCATCGAGGTAACTTAAAACATTCGCTTGGGTTGAAAGATGGATAGGAATCTGAGGCGCAATTTTACGTGCCAGTTTAATCACACCAGGAGCGGCCACAATAAACGCATCGGGTTTCATCGCTGCCACACGCTCAATGTGCTTTTCAAGAAGAGGAATTTGCGCGTTGAAAGGAAAGCCATTGATGGTAGCATGCAAATGTTTTCCTCGTGCATGCGTATAATTGATCGCCTCTTCAAAGCTCTCATAGGTAAACTCTTTGCCAGACCTTATGCGAAGGGAGAAGTGACTCACCCCTGCATACACGGCATCCGCGCCATACGCCAGCGCTATTTTTAACTTTTCAAAATTTCCAGCAGGAGAAAGCAGTTCGACGTTTGACACCTATTTTTTTCCTAAACTAGCGATCAACGCTTCAATATCTTCATTGCTCACAACATCTTCTGTTGTTGTGTCACCATGAATATGTACGGCGGAACTAACACGATTGGTATCATCTTTAGAGCCTTCAAACAATGCACTCATGTATTTTGAAAGCGCACGCATTACATTGATAACACGTTCAATTTTTTGGCGGTGAATATCTTGGTATTGCATAATGTCCATCGTCATCATAATCTCATCTTCAGCCATTTGGGCATTCATTAAAAGATCTTCAACACGTTCTTTCATCCCTTTGTTGTCATCCAATGCTTTTTGGAATTGATCAATTTTAGGAAATTTTGATACCAATGTTTCAAAAAGCGTGATATTAGACTCAATAAGTTTAATGACCTCTTTCGCATTATCTTCTGCACTCAGCATAAAATTATTGACGATTTCAAGTTTATCAAATACCTGAGTTGCTTTAATTTCAGAGTCTTTGGTCACATCATCCAGTTGATGTACCATTTTGTGATCATCTGTTGGTGGTGGTGGTGGCCAAGACATTGTGGATGATGTTCTATATTCATTCATCATTTGGGTCGTAGCTTTATCATGCTCTTCTTGTTCATTTAAAGCATTACTCCCCTCTGTCTCTTCTTCTTGGGCGATGCTCTCCTCTTGGGGTGCAGTTTCGTCCATTTCGTCTAAATCGCCCGCCATCAAAGCATCAAGTTCCTCTTGCGTCATAAGCTTTCTCCTCAAAGTGACAAATTATGGTCTATTATAGTGAACTTTTTATATAATTTAACTTTAAGACCCTGATTGAAGGATGCCTACAATGATGATTGATCTTCACAACCATACCCCTTTGTGTCACCATGCGGAAGGGAGTATAGAAGAGTTCGTGCAAGCGGCTCTGCTTCAAAAAATAGATGTTTTTGGCTTTTCAGATCATGCTCCCATGAACTTTGATGAAGACTACAGAATGAGCTTTTCACAAATGGCAGATTATGAGCGTGATGTTTTACATGTAAAAGAAAAGTACCAAGACCAAATCAAAATTCTACTGGCCTATGAAGTCGATTTTCTGCAAGGCTACATTGATGAGCGTGTGCTCAAGCGTAGCGTTGATTATTTTATAGGCTCTGTGCATTATCTAGGTTCATGGGGGTTTGACAATCCCGAATTTATTGGAGAGTACCGCACTAAAAATATTGATGAAGTGTGGGAGCGTTATTTTGAGGCGATTACGGCTATGGCAAAAAGTGGCTTATTTGATATCGTTGGCCATTTAGATCTCATAAAAGTCTTTAATTATTTACCCAAAAAAGATGTGAGGATGATTGCAAAAGAGGCCATTAAGGCTATCAAAGGCGCCAATATGGCAATCGAACTCAACGCTGCTGGCTTTCGTAAACCAGTGGGAGAGCAATACCCAAGTCATCCACTATTAGAGTTGATTGCCGAACACGATATTCCAATCACTTTTGGCTCAGATGCCCATGCAATCGATCATATTGGTTTTTTACAAGATGACCTTAGAGCGATTGCAAAAAATTATGGGTATAAAAAATGTGCAACTTTTGAAAGTAGAGATCGAATATTGGTTAATTTTTAAGCACTCTTTTCGACCTTATTTTCAGCTCAATCTGATAAAATTACTGAAATTTAAAATCTTAGGAGTTACAACATGGGTAAATTCGTTAACAGTGTTGAAGAGTTTTTCAAATACACTACTGACAATGAAGTTGAATTTGTCGATTTTCGTTTCACTGATATGAAAGGAACATGGCATCACCTTACATACACTATTGAATCCATTAGTGCTGAATCTTTCACAAATGGTATCCCTTTCGATGGCTCATCCATTGATGCTTGGCAACCAATTAATAAATCTGACATGCTCCTTAAACCTGAGGCTGAAACAGCATTTTTAGATCCATTTACAGCTGATTCTACCGTTGTTGTTTTCTGTGATGTTTTTGACATCTATAAAGGTGAACTCTACGAGAAATGTCCAAGAAGTATTTCTAAAAAAACATTAAAATACCTTGCTGAAACAGGTTTGGGTGATGTCGCTTACTTTGGTCCAGAAAATGAATTTTTCGTATTTGATGATGTTAAAATCAGAGACGACATTAACTGTTCATACTATGAAGTAGACTCTGAAGAAGGTACTTGGAATAGCGCAAAAAGTTTCACTGATGGCTATAACACAGGTCACCGCCCCGGTACAAAAGGTGGATATTTTCCTGTTCAACCCATCGACTCTATGGTAGATTTACGTGCTGAAATGGTACAAACCCTTAAACAAATTGGTCTTGAAGTCTTCGTTGTACATCATGAAGTTGCTCAAGCACAAGGAGAAATCGGCGTTAAATTTGGTTCTCTTGTTGAAGCAGCCGATAACGTTCAAAAATACAAATATGTTGTTAAAATGGTAGCTCACCTCAATGGCAAAACAGCAACCTTTATGCCTAAACCACTTTACGGTGACAATGGTAACGGTATGCACGTTCACCAATCTATCTGGAAAAATGGTAAAAACATGTTCTTTAAAGCGGGAGAATATGCCAACCTTAGCGATATGGCACGTTGGTACATCGGCGGTATCTTGAAACATGCACGAAGCGTTGCCGCTTTTACTAACCCATCAACCAACTCATACAAAAGACTTATCCCAGGATTTGAAGCACCTTCAATCCTTACGTACTCTATGCAAAACCGTTCAGCATCTTGCCGTATCCCTTACGGTGCAGGTGAAAAATCTGTTCGTGTTGAGATGCGTTTCCCAGATTCAACTTCATGCCCATACCTTGCATTTGCTTCTATGCTTCTTGCAGGCATTGACGGTATCAAAACCAAAGCTGAGCCTGTTGGTCCAATGGATGAAGACTTGTTTGAGCTTACACTCGATGAAATTAGAGAAAAAGGTATCAACCAAATGCCTCATACCTTAAGAGGTTCACTTGAAGCGTTAATTCGTGACAATGACTATCTTAAACCTGTTATGACTCCAGAATTTTTGGATACCTACCAACACTATAAATTTGAAACTCAAGTTTGGCCAGATGAGGCTAGACCTACAGCGTTCGAATTTAAAACAATGTACTCTTGCTAGTATTTTAATAGCTATCAGGGAGTGGGAAGCTTTTTTGGCTTCTTGCTCCCTTTTTTTATTCCTATACGCTTTCCAAGCTGAGCTTGAAAAACTACGTTACACTGGGTACTAAAGCTTACCTCTATGAGGCAGAGTTAAATCTTACGCTAAATTACTTCTTAGTTTGGCTTGAAAAGCTACGTTGAAGTAGCTTTCTAAAACTTCTTCTCTCTTGGCAATCCATCATCCACTAGAACATCAACCCACTATCTTCTTTGAGTTGTTTGACATTATTGGTTTTTGGGAAAGGTGAGACGTCGGTAAAGAACTCTGTTGTTCCATCAATTTTACGAGACTCAACGCCTTCTGGTATTTTAAATTCACGTGTTGTTTCTGGATGAAGTTCCACATATTTTGTCATAAAGTATTTAAAGGCTGGCGCAGCTGAGCGACCACCTGTTTCACCCTTTTTGAGTGGGGAGTTATTGTCATTTCCAAACCAAGTGATCACTTCAATATCAGGAGAAAAACCACAGAACCAGGCATCCACACTGCTGTTGGTTGTTCCTGTTTTACCTGCAATTTCAATACCAGGCACTTGTGCATTTCTACCCGTTCCTCGTTTGACAACCTCTTTCATCATATCAATCATCAAATAGCTCTGCTTTGGAGAAGTCATTGTTTGTGTTTTGGTTTCATAAACTTTTTCTACACCTTGACGATTAATGATTTTTTTAACCAACATTGGCTCTGTTCTTACACCATAATTTGCAAACATTGAATAAAAACCACTGTACTCTAGGGGAGAGATTCCAAAACTTCCTAGCGCTAAAGAGAGGTCCATGGAGAGATTTTTAAAACCATCTTTTTTGAGTTCTTTATACACACTATCCAATCCCAAAAGCGATAAAAGGTTGATGGTTGCAAGGTTGCGTGAATGAACCAATGCCTCTTTAAGGGTTATCAGTCCTTCAAAATCATTTTCATAGTTTTTAGGTTTCCACTCTTCATCGGTTTCGCTATTGACATAGGTTCGTGAAATATCTGGAATTTCAGACAGAGGAGAGTATCCCCAATCCAACGCTTTTTGGTACAAGAACGGTTTAAAACTTGAACCGGGTTGGCGTTTACTTTGGGTGGCACGGTTAAAACTGCTTTTCGCATAATCAATCCCCCCACAAGGGCTAGGATATTGCCCGTACCATTTTCCATAACCACCATCGCACCGTTAAGATCCGAAGCATTGGCATCTTTACCCATTCGTGAAACCATGCCATTGTAACCTACTTTGAGCGACTCATGCGCTAAATGCTGAAGTTTTAAGTCAATCGTCAAATAAATTTGATAACCACCTTTTTTAATATCATCATACTCTGTACTTAAGCTTTTAATAACTTCATCCACAACATAAGGCGCACGATTTCGTGTGAGTGTCTCATCATACACCATTGGATGCTCTAGTGTTGATTTCGTATACTCAGCCTCACTGATCCAACCTAAGGCATACATACGATTGACAACCTGATTGGCACGGCTCAACGAAAGATCCATATGTTTTGTCGGATCGTAAGAGCTAGGAGCTTTAGGAAGTCCTACAAGAATGGCGATTTCTTTAAGGGTAAGAGCATCAAGAGTTTTATTGAAATAACCATGTGCCGCTGTTTTAACACCATAGTAGCCATGCCCAAAATAAACATGATTAAAGTAACGCTCCAAAATCTGCTCTTTGGTTAAAGAAGATTCTACGGTATATGCCAAAATAGCTTCATTGACTTTTCGCGTTAACGTCTTTTGACGACTGAGAACCGTATTTTTAATCAACTGTTGTGTAATGGTACTTGCACCTTCGACCATTTTCATGGCATGAATATCTTTTACAAGTGCTCTAAAAATAGCCTCAAGATTAATACCACTGTGCTCAAAAAATGAGGTATCTTCGGTGGCAACTAATGCTTCGATCAAACGTGGAGGAATATTTTTATAGTCCACATATAACCTATTTTCATCATCAAAAAGATTGGCAATGAGTTCACCATTTCTATCATAAATCTGTGTGGTTAATTTTGGTGCATAATCAATAATTTTATAGGCATCAAACCTGATTTGTGCGTATAAAAAAATAAGTGCCATCAAAGCTGCAAATGCAATCATCGTCAAAATTGTTATAATATATTTCACGTTCTAAAACTCCTTTGTCTAAATCCAGACTCTAAAAGTTGCTTCGTATACGCCTCTTTTGGGTCCTGTAAAATATTTTTGGTCAAACCGCTCTCAACGATTTTCCCTTGCTGAATAATGCCAACATTATCGCATAAATGCTCAATGGTACTAATATCGTGCGTTACAAACAGTAGATCAAATTCACACTCTTTTTGAAGCCTTGAAATCAGCTCCAAAACCGTTGTTTTACTCTCTTCATCCAGCGCCGTTGTCGGCTCATCCAAGAGTAAAAGTCTAGGTTTTAGCGACAGCGCCATCGCAATAATAAGACGTTGTAACTGTCCACCGCTCAGTTCAGAGGGAAAACGATCTAAAAAGGCAATATCTAGTTCTACCATTTTCAGGTATTTCTCTGCAATTTCTTCGCTTACCATAAACTGTTGACTAATTTTTGTCAAAGGAGAGAGTGCCGTAAAAGGATTTTGCGGTACAAAAGCGATGCTTTCACCTCGATGCAGTTCATATGAAGCATTATACTCAAGCGATGCATCCAATTCTTGAGGTAACATCCCTAAGAGCGCTTTGAGTGTCAAACTTTTTCCACTGCCGCTCTCGCCAATCAATGCAAACGACTTTTCAAAAGAAAAGCTCACATCAAGCAGTGTTTTCACTTTACTTTTGATGAGAAGCTGTTTACATGTAAAGCTCAAAAGCTCCCCTTTTGGATCAGAGAGCACAACGTTTCTAACTTTTCTACACTCTCACCAAGGCGTGGGATCAGACGCAAAATAGGTTTTGGAACCGTAGGAGGTCGAATCGCTCCCACTAAAAAGCCCTCTTCTATCAATTTTTGTTGAATACTTAGGGCATCGGCACCTTCGCTCAATGGATATGAGCAGATCAACCCTTTAATATTCACGCCCAATACCGTTTTCACAACAGCTTGACGTTTGGCTATTTCAACTTTCAAGCTTGCTTGATTTTTGGAAATGTACACTAACCCTTGGTAGCCCAAGGAAATATCGAACAATGAAGGAGCGGTAGTATAAATAATTGCTTTAGCACGATTTTGTAAAAATTCGCTGATGTGTTCGGAGCATAAAATATACGCACCATAACTTCCCAAAGCTTTTCCCAGTGTGCCCATTTTGATATGGTTGGCTTTGGGTGCAATGTTGTAAAGATCAAACACACCTCGAAGATGCTCACCCACAACACCCACACTGTGCGCTTCATCCACAATCAAAAGCGCATTGTAACGATCCGCTATCTCAAAAATATCAGGATTGAGAAGATCGCCACTCATTGAGTAAATGCCTTCAACGGCAATAATAATACGGTTATGATTGTGTGTATTGATCAAACTCTCCAGATGATTCGCATCATTGTGTTTAAAAAGCAACACCTCAGCATCCACCGTTTTAGAGGCGACCATACCACTGGCGTGATACTCTTCATCCAAAATTAAAAGATCTCGTTTGCGCGGTAACGCCTCAATCAACGAAAAATTGGCTAAAAAACCACTCCCGCACACCAGGGCGGCTTCAAAACCGTTATGTTTAATTAAAAACGCTTCAAATTCTTCATGAATGGGATGATAGCCATTGACTAAAATGGAAGCTTTTGGAGCATGCGTTTTATACTGAGAAACTTGCGCTACGGCATGTTCAAAAAGGGTTTTATTTTCAGCAAAGCCGAGATAATCGTTCGAGCTAAAATCCGCCAAATCGTCATCATAAAGCTTACGGCTTCGGTAGCGATTGGCTTTGGTGATGGCTTGCAGTTCGTTGTGATACATGATTACTTGGTCAAAAAAGGCAGAAGCTTCTCAACGCTCAGCCCCATAGCGGTACTCTCTAATCCGACCACTTCTTTAATATATGATTTACAAAATCCTTCCACCATACATGCGCCCGCTTTTCCCTGCCATTCATCACTCTCTAAATAATCATGCAATGCTTTGGTATCAAAAGGTAAAAAAAGATAATCGGTGGTTGAGAGATCAATAAGTTCAATCGTTTTGGATTTATAGATCATACAACTGAGGATGCTCACCGTATTGCCACTTTGCGCTTCTAAAATACGTTTGGCATCGGCTCTGTCTTTGGCTTTACGAAGGATTTGCCCATTGGCAGTTACAACCGTATCGGCACACAAGACAGGCATTTCCAAGTCGTATTTTTCAAGGTAACTCTGCATTTTTCCCTTGGTCGCATGGTAGACAAAATGCGAAGGATCACTGATGCGAAGGCTCTCTTCATCAAAGCCAGCATCTCGTTGAATGAACGGAACTCCAAATTTGCTCAGCAGTTCTGCTCTCGTGATAGAAGTGGAGCCTAAAACGATCGTTTGCATCTTAATAGCCTCGTAAAATCACGCCAAAATAGACCGAGATAATGGCTAAAAGTAAATTAAGCGGAATAAGATATTTCACCATTAAGATCACATTTTCCTCGACCTCAATGTAATTCTCTTCGGCTAATCCTTTTTTAGCTCTGAGGTATTTAAAATACATGTAAATAAAATTAAAGGCAATAAATGTCCAAAGGGCTTCTTTAGTATGCACCATGACATACGTGGTAGGATTGCCTGATTTAAAGCCAAGCCCTATGTGCATAAACACCGATGTTATCACGATCACTAACATTACAGGGACTAAAAAAAGAATATAACGGCGCATCATTTGCATACAACTATTGAACTTGATCTTTTCATCAGGAACATATTCTTCCACAGGTTGAATGACAAATCGCATTATGAACATACTGCCAATTAATAATGCTGAACTAATGACATGTAAAAAAACGATGATTCTGCCAAAATCGCCAAATATTTCTATGAAAAAATCACGCATCATCTAGCCTTGAAGAACCGTTTTAGCATACTCAATGGCTGCTTTTTTAGCTTCCTCTATTTTTGAAGCATCGCGTCCACCTGCTTGTGCAAAGTCATCACGACCACCACCACCGCCACCAACAATAGGTGCAATCTCTTTAATCCAAGCACCTGCCTTAATGGCCGCATTTTTAACACCTGCTGCGATCATCACTTTGTCCTCTTTGACTTGCAACAAAAGTACCGCAACAGATTCTTTTTCATTTTTAAGATCATCAATACGCGCTTTAATATCTCCAGCGCCAAGAACGTCAACGATGAGTTCAACACCGTTTACATGTAAAGATTCTACGGCTTTTCCTGCGTGGGCATTAAGAGATTCAACTTCCGTTTTTAAGGTTTTAATCTCTTCTTTAAGACGGTTAATACCGATGAGTGGCTCTTTGTGTTTGAGACTCTCTTTAATCGCTTCGATTTCAGCTCTAAGGTTTTGGGCATACGCTAACGCCGCACCACCACAAATCGCTTCAATACGCCTCACTCCCGCACTCACACCGCTCTCTTTTAAGATGAAAAAACTTCCAATATTGGCGGTATTGCTGACATGCGTTCCACCGCACAGCTCAATGCTTGCATCGCCAAAACTAACCACACGAACTTCTGAGCCGTATTTCTCACCAAACAGTGCCATTGCGCCACTGTTTTTAGCTTCCGTTACATTCATGAGTTTGGTTTGCCCCGCAACACCACTGGCAATGAAGCTGTTCACTAAGGCTTCAATTTTCACAATCTCTTCATTACTCAACGCTTTAGGATGGGAAAAGTCAAAACGTAGACGATCTTTTTCAACCAAACTTCCCGCTTGGCTTACATGATCTCCTAAGACTTTGCGAAGAGCGCTGTGAAGGAGGTGCGTTGCACTGTGATGTTTTTCGATCTCTAAACGTGAGAGATCAACACTGACACTCACCTCATCGTTTACATGTAAAGGCATATCGAGCTCTACCAAAGAGAGATTTAGGTCAAAAAATTTCTTGGTATCAAGGACTTTTCCATATCCTTCGATGATACCTTCATCGCCACTTTGTCCACCGCTCATCGCATAAAATGGTGTTTGCTCAAACATGACCCATCCGTTTTCTTCCAAGCTTTGAACCTCTTTGAAGTTTTCATCTAAAAGCGCTAAGACTTTTGTTTTGGCTTCTTTTTGAGTGTAACCCACAAAGGTATTGAGGCCAAATTTTTCAAGAAGCGGTTTAAACTCACCTTGGGTTGCTTTGTCACCACTACCTTTCCATGAGGCTTTGGAGCGTGCTTTTTGCTCCGCCATCAAAGCTTCAAACTCGGCTTCGTTAACGCTTAACCCTTTTTCTCTGAGCATATCAGCTGTTAAATCAAGAGGAAAACCATACGTATCGTAGAGTTTAAACGCTACTTCACCACTAAACATTGTTTTGGTATTGGGGAGCTCTTTCTCAAAGAGTTCGAGTCCTGAAGCGATGGTCGCAAAGAAGCTCTCTTCTTCGTTTTTGATCTGTTCAGCAATGACCTCTTTTTTAGTCACAATGTACGGATACTGTTTACCCATCAGATCACACAAGGTATCTAAAAGTTTGTACATAAAGGGCTCTCTGAGTCCTAAAAGATAACCATGTCGAACGGCTCGACGAAGGATGCGTCTAAGCACATACCCGCGACCGACACGACCAAAAGTTGTGCCTTGTGCCACAAGAAAGGAAACGGCACGAATATGATCTGCAATAACACGGTAACTTGCACCCGTTTTGTACGCATAAGGTTTACCACACAGTTCTGCCACTTTGTTGGTGAGAGGAATAAAAAGTGTTGAGTCATAGTTGCTAAACACACCTTCTTTAACTGCCGTCACACGCTCTAATCCCATACCTGTGTCGATGGAAGGTTTTGGAAGCGGATGAAGGACACCTGCTTTGTCACGCTCATATTGCATAAACACCAGGTTCCAAATTTCTAAGAAGCGATCACCATCGCCTCCCATATAATCTTCAGGCGTGTTAAAGTTCTCTTCCCCTTGATCAATAAAAATTTCGCTGCACGGACCACACGGACCGGTGTCGCCCATTTGCCAGAAGTTGTCTTTATCACCAAAGCGTATAATACGGCTCGCATCAATATGTTTTTTCCAAATTGCCTCAGCTTCATCATCGCTCTCATGAACCGTTACCCACAATTTTTCTTTTGGAAGTTTAAGCACTTCGGTCACAAATTCCCACGCATGCGCAATCGCATCTTCTTTAAAGTAATCGCCAAAAGAGAAGTTTCCAAGCATTTCAAAAAAAGTATGATGGCGCGCTGTATACCCAACATTGTCAAGGTCATTGTGTTTACCTCCCGCTCTGATACATGTTTGGCAACTTGTCGCGCGTGGAGGGTTAGGACGAGGAACTTCACCTGTAAAAACACTCTTAAAAGGAACCATGCCTGCATTGGTAAACAGAAGCGTCGCATCATCAGGTACAAGTGGAGAACTCTCGACAATCTTGTGACCTTTTTGTTCAAAAAACTTTAAAAACTCTGCTCTTACGTCCATACTTTCTTTCCTACCGTTATTAAAAATTTATTTATTTTAACGAAAAAACCTAAAGGCTATTATTAAATCCCCTAAAAATAGTCACGATACGATCTCTACAATGCACACTGATCGTTTAAACGATACCCAACAATCCACCAACCTAAAACAACAATGATAGCGCCTAAAAAACCATTGAACGTTAAAAGACAAAAAAGTCCCATGATGATCGCGATCATTCCCAACACATAACTTCCGGAGAGCACACTAAAGATGGCAACCACAATACCCGAAAGCCCTACATAATTGAGATAAACCACTTTGCCAAGAAGTGTTCTAAATTGACAAAGAGGAAGCATTGGGTCAGCGGCACACACGTCTACCCACGACTCATTGACAAAGATACCTTCTTTCATCGCTACCAAAAGAAGCGCACTTACAATTAAGATCAGAAAAGACTTGGTAATGCCACACAGTTTAGAGGGAGAAAGCCATAAAGTCGAACCAAAAACCAGCACACATACAACCCAATTAAGGGCAAAATCATTCCGTGCACTTTCATGCAGCAAGACCGCCAAAGCACAGATAAAAAGTGCCAAACCACTGACCTTTTCCATCAAGCCATTTAGCTCTTTGCGCTCCGTTGCAAAATAGACCACCGCATAAACCGTAGCGATGATACCTAGCGTTCCAAGCTCAAAGTTGAGATACCTTCCATCAAACGCCAAAGCGAGTGCCATAACAAGCACCACGCTCACACTCAGTAGATGCAAGGCATCTTCCCAAAACGTTTCACCTTTAGGTTCACTCAGTGTTATAACACTCATAAATCGCGCCATAGAACCACGCATCTCTATCTCTTCATCAATGAGAAAACGCACCAGTTTTAACCATAATAAAAAAGCAATACTTAGGCACAAAATCGCCCATGCGTACTCTAAATTATTGCGCGAAACGATCCAGTAAGCATTGGCTTGCCACGTGAGCGCCACCGAACCGCCAAAAAGGGTCGCAAACCAATATGGTGCTTTTTTACATGAACATCGTGGCAATCCCCAAAGCCAAATCAACCCAACCAGACTGAGCGTACAACTGGCGATGAAAAGCCAAAGGGCATTAGGAAAATTGGAAACAAAACCATGTAAGATGTGCTTATCCGCCCTATTCGCATCAAACAGCCCCCAAAAACCGCCCACAGCACCTTCACTCATACGTTTCCACGGCTGATCGAACGCCTCGATAAAATTGTATTTCCAGCCATTCTCTTCCGCCATCTTGACAAAACTGCGCGTGAAGAGCGCTTGGTTCACAGCACTGGGATATGCACTTTCTCTCATACGCCCTTCACTCGGCCAACCCGTCTCCCCGATGACGATCTCTTTGTCAGGGATTTTTTGTTGCATCAACTCGCGAATATTCTTTACATGTAAAAGCGCTTTGTCCACACTGATGGGCTTGTCTTCCCAGTATGGCAAGATATGAATGGTCACACGATCCACCGCAGGAGCGATCTCAGGATGCTTGTTCCAAAACTCCCATACATCCGCATACGTGATGACCATATCAGGCAATGCCTGTTTGACTTCGCCTATGTAACCTACCAGTTGAGATGCACTCACATCGTTACGCAAAAGCGCTTCATTTCCGACCACAACTGTTTCGATGATGTCTTTGTTCTCTTTGGCTAAACGAATCGTCGTGTCGATCTCTTTGCGCGTCAAAGCGGCATCACTGCTCACCCATGCACCCAACCACAGTTTCAGCCCATGTTTACGCGCAATTTCAGGTAACTCTTCCAGTCCTACGCTTGAGTAAGAACGAATACAACTCGTAATCGTCGCCAAATGCGCCAAGTCCTTGTCCATCTGCTCCGTTGAAGGTCGAAACCCTTTAGCGATGTTCATCGGCGACTCATCTTTGCCAAAAGGAGCATACGAGAGGCATTGTAGTTTAACATTTGGGTCTAACGTGATAAGGCTAGAAGAAGGCAAAGCCATCCAAAACCAAAAAAGCCCTAGCGACACAAACATCGCAAGGTAAAAAAGGATCATTTTAAACGTGTGATTCATGCAATTATGCTCCATCATTATTAGTTGCGCGATTATACAGAAAATGGGTTTAAGGGTTTACATGTAAAGAAATTTAGAATGAAAATTGGCTATTTTGGTACAATTAGGCAGATAAATACCACTTAAAAAATTTTACATGTAAAAGAGATATGCAGATGCGATATTTATACAAATTCGTTTTACTTATTACCTTATTATCAACCATTATGAATGCTGAAACAGTTGAAGTACCATTTGAAAATAAACTACCATGTGATCAAGCTAAAGATGTACTTACGTTTATTGATAAACATGAAAAAGAAGCATTAAAACCTTACAACATTGAAATTGGATATTTTTGTTGGGATGAAAAAGATGTTCAGATATTAGGAAAAGAAGAGATAGTTGACAATATATTTCATTACACCTATCTTCATTTACCAACAAATCTTAAAATTGATTTTGACAGGGAAGATGGAAGTCAGCCTGTAGATGTTTATCTTTTTGAATATGACCTCAATGGAGATGGAGAAAAAGAACTTTTTGTTAAATTACACACTGCCATAGCTCATGATATTGAGTTTTTTCTTTTAGAAAAGCAAAAAGATCTACACTATCGAATTTTAAACCATTTTTATGGAAGCTCCACAAATGATTTCCTATTAATAATTCAAGATACTATTTCCAATGGGTATAAAGACATTGAGGCTTATGGTAAATCTGATAAAGGCGCTATATGGAAATATGATGGCACAAAGTACGATATAAAAAAATGAATCATGAAAGTTAAATACTATAGGACTAAATTTTTAATCTTCACAGCTAAGTCTTTAAACCACCCTACTTTTTCCTCTTAAAACCTCACGGAATAGTTCTTGTATAACCCTCTGTATCACACATAAAGGATACACATGTCGATTTTGCAGTTTATTAAAGAGAACAACCTCACGTGGCAGCCTTCTTTCAACGGCGAGATCGGAAATGGGCTCGTGGGCTACCGTGGCGCTTTGATCGTTGAAGAGGGAAAACAGCTCTCCCCAGATCGTATCTTGCCACCCAAAGTGCAAGCCAAACAAGTTTTGTTGGTTTCAAACGACGACACCGTCACTTTTTTTTCCGCTGAATTAGAGAGCATCTTGCATTTTGAAGCCTTTTTTGAGCGTTATAAAGCGTTTTTTACCCCTGCAACATTGGTTGTACTGTATGTCACCGATTTGGATAAAAATGGTACATTTAGCTATGAAGGTGTCACCATTCATGCGTACTCTTTAGCAGAAAGCTCTGTGTGGAATGAACTGCTTGATCTCTCAGGACTCGATAAAAGTGAACTCAAAAAACTTGACAATAAAAAGAAAATCGACGTACTGTATGAAGGACTTTTAAAGACCGATTGCGCGGCAAAAGCGATGAGTTATGAAGAGATACTCAGCCACAAAGGTACAAGTTCTAAAAAAATCATGGGCGCTGTTTAAGAACTATTTTGCATCCTCTTTTTGGTTTCATGCACTTTACATGTAAAGATGTAGCATGAAATCAAAAGGGCTTAACGCACCAACAATACCGCTCCCATATAGCCCTTTGTATGGGCATCCGCACTTCCATCGAGAAAATTAATCGTATAAAAAAGCGTTGGTATCACATCATCACCTTCAAGGTAAATGGAAGAACTGAGATAATTTGCTCCTTCACCAGTATCGTGAAGTTTTCCAAACAGTGTGCTGTTAATCATAGGTGTTTTACAGCGTTCATCCACCAAAGTTAAAAGCTCATCAATGCTCGGTATACGCCAACCTTTTCCTAACGCATTCGCCTTTTCTTCCGCCTCTTTACGTTTTAGAAGTTCTATTTCGCCTATACATCCTTTGCCTTTTTGCCACTCTTGTCCTAAAGCGCATCGACGCCAGATTAAACCACTTTTTTTATCGACTACTTCGCCCTCTTTGGCTATTAATGTGTCCGTTTTAAACGAACACTCTGCCAACAAACTCAAAGAAGTTAACACAAAAGCGACGAATAATCGTCTCATGGATACACCATTTTTTTAGAGACACCGCCATCGACCACAAAATCACTCCCCGTGATAAATCCATCTTCTCGCTCCAATAAAAAGCTCACCACCTCAGCAATGTCGCTTGGCTTGCCAATGCGTCCACTGGAATGCCATGCCTGTTCTTCTACAGTTGCCACATAGCTTTCATCGGTATTGATCCAACCTGGGCTGATGGAATTGACACTGACATAACCTGCAAGGGAGATTGAAAGGGCATGGGTTAAAGCGACAATGCCACCTTTGGATGCAGAATAAGGCTCCGTACCCGCTTCTGACATAAACGCTCGTGTCGATGCAATGTTAATGATATGCCCCTGTTTCAAAATGGGCGCAAAGGCTTGCGATAAAATGTATGGAGCGGTAAGATTGACCGCGATGATTGTCTCCCAATCCTGCAAACTCTGTTCATTTAAGGGCTTATGGATAAAAATACCCGCATTATTCACAAGCCCATACAACGCATCTATCTCTTTTGTAATCTGCTTTATTGTCTCTTGCAGCTCTTGGGTATGGCTAAGATCGCACGCATAAAATTGTTCAAAAAAATGATGGGTTGGGACCTCTTTATCAAGGGCTATGACACGGTAATGGCGGCAAAGTTTTTCAGCGATTGCTTTGCCAATTCCTCGCGATGCTCCTGTTACTAAAACTGTTTTCATATATAACCTCCATAACGCATACTAAACGATAGCACATCAACACTTTATCCTCGCAAAAGAATGTTTGGAGTAAAATATTAGCTATTTTTAACCTAAAGGTACAATGATGCAAATCCCTTTTATCGACCTCAAAACGCAATATGAAACCTACAAAGAAGAGATCAACAAAGAAGTTTTAAATGTTTTAAGTTCTACCCAATTTATTATGGGACCACAAGTGACAAAACTTGAGGAGAACCTTGCAAAATACACAGGTGCGAAGTATGCCTTTGCCTGTTCAAGTGGAACGGATTCCCTTTTATTAGCCTTAATGGCGATAGATGTCCAACCCGGTGATGAAATCATCACGACGCCATTTACGTTCATTGCAACGGCAGAAACTATCGCTCTTTTAAAAGCAAAACCTGTCTTTGTGGACATTGATGAAACAACGTATAACATCGATCCAAAGCTAATCGAAGCAAAAATCACACCTAAAACAAAAGCCATTATGCCTGTCTCTCTTTACGGACAAACAGCAGATATGGACGCCATTAATACTATTGCAAAAAAACACAATCTAGTCGTTATCGAAGATGCGTGCCAAAGTTTTGGAGCAGAGTACAAAGGCAAAAAATCATGCAATCTTTCAACCATCGGTTGTACCAGCTTTTTCCCATCCAAACCTCTTGGATGTTATGGTGATGGTGGTGCTGTTTTCTGCAACGATGATGAACTTGGTGCAAAACTTAAATCACTCCTGAACCACGGACAAGGCAAACGTTACGAGCACAAATACATTGGTATCAATGGTAGACTTGATGCACTTCAAGCCGCCATCCTCAATGTCAAAATGAACCATTTTGAAGCAGAATGCAAAAAACGTATCGAAGTCGGTAGCCGTTACAGTAAATTGCTTGAGGGTGCAAATGTCGTTACACCAAAAATCATGAACGATCGAAACTCTATGTACGCACAATATTCCATTCGTGTGAAAAATCGTGAGGCAATGATCCAGAAATTAAATGATGCGGGCGTTCCAACAGCGGTTCACTACCCTATTCCCCTTCACCTTCAAGAAGCATTGAGCTACTTAGGTTATAAAAAAGGTGACTTCCCAATCAGCGAGCAAGTCGGAACTGAAATCATGAGTCTTCCAATGAGTCCGTTCTTAACAGAAACGCAACAAGATTTCATTGTCAACGCAATTAAGGCATAAATGATGGTTAAAGTAGCACTAATCGGTCTTGGCTCTATGGGTCAAAACCACTACAGAGTTTTAAAGAGTTTACCAGAGTTCGAGCTCACAGCATTGTGTGATATTCAACAAACCAGAGAGTACGATGAACCGTTTTATACAGACATTGACGAGATGTTAGAAAAAGCGGACTTTCAAGCGGTGGTTATCGTTGTTCCAACCTTTTTACACAAAAGTGTTGCGCTCAAATGTTTAGCTAAGGGCAAAGATCTTTTTATCGAAAAGCCAGTCGCATCAAACTGTGAAGAGGCTTCTGAAATTCTCAAAGCTGCCCAAAAAGCGAATGCGAAAGTCTGTGTAGGCTACATCGAACGCTTCAACCCAGTCGTTTCAGCGCTCATCAACGAACTTGAAGGTAAAGAGATTTACAGTATTGGCATTACCCGCGTTGGACCGTTCCCTCCACGTATTGCCGATGTTGGCATCTTGACCGATCTTTCAGTGCATGACATTGATCTTATTCGTTTCATTACCAAACATGAAATTGAAAAAGTTTCGATCTACAAATCACAAAAAATTCACAACCACCATGAAGATAATGCTATTTTGTCATTTCAACTTAGTGGTGAAATTGTCGCAAGCATTACCACCAACTGGTTAACACCTTTTAGAAAGCGTACGATTGAAGTCGCAACCAAAGAGGGCTATTATGAGGCTGATTTGATGGCACAAGATTTGACAGAATATTCAGAATATCAAAAAAACAACTCATATGTCATCCGCAAAGTCATGCTTAAAAAAGAAGAGCCTCTGATTCGTGAACATAAAGCCTTTGCGCAGTACATCGAAACAGGTGATCGCCATGGTTTAAGTACCATTGAAGATAGTATGATTACCCTCGACATCTCTTCACGAAAGGCATAAATGGTTCAAAAAGCGCTTGTACTTCTCAATATGGGAGGGCCTAACAACCTAGATGAAGTCAAGCTCTTTTTGTCTAATATGTTCAATGACAGCAATATTATCACCGTTAAAAGCTCGCTTTTACGACGTTTAATTGCTTTCATCATTACCACATCGCGCACAAAACAAGCACAAGCAAACTATGCGAAACTGGGTGGAAAATCGCCCTTAGTGGGGTACACCCAGCAGCTTGTTGATAAACTCCAAAATGCTCTATCCTCTTTACATGTAAACTTTGCGATGCGCTATACACCGCCCTTTTGCAATGAAGTCATTGCTGAACTTCAAAAAAAAGGGATTAAAGAGGTCATTTTACTGCCACTATACCCACACTATTCAACGACGACCACCAAGTCTTCCGTTGAGGATTTTATGAAAATTGCCAAAACATTAGGCTTCACGGGTAAAATACGCGTTATTGACCATTTTTATGAAGATAAAATGTATAACCTACTTTTGGTCAAAAACATCAAAGAAGCGCTCGGGGAAAATAATCCTGCCCAAATGGAGCTTATTTTTTCTGCCCACTCGTTGCCTCAAAAAATTATCGCGAATGGGGATCCTTACCAAAAAGAGATCACATTACATGTAAAGCTTATTGCTGAACTTCTAAGAGAAGAAAATCTTCATTTTAAAGCGATTCATCTCGCCTACCAGTCCAAACTTGGTCCCGTAAAATGGCTTGAGCCTTCTATGGAAGAGAAGCTAACTTCGCTTGAGAATAAAAATGCGCTCATTGTACCGATTTCATTTACGATTGATAATTCGGAAACGGAGTTTGAACTCTGCATGGAGTATGCAGAACTCGCACATAAATTAGGCTTTGATCGTTATATCGTTGCGAAATGCCCCAATGATGATGAGGCTTTTGTGGAGTGTATTACACACCTTATTGCTTGATTTCTTGCGGGGTATTTTGAATATCGGAAGACGGTGTGAGATATCCATTGTCAACAAGCTTTTCAATGATCTCTTTAAAAACAGGAACGGCACTTTGTGCTGCAAAGTAAGCTTGCCTTTTTTTCGCTTCACGTACAAGTACACCTACGGTATATTTATTTTTCTTATCGTTAACAAAACCAAAGAATGAACCATTATAGATTCTAACATACTCACCATCTTCTGCAATGTGTGCGGTTCCTGTTTTGCCACCTATTTCTAAACCGCTCATTTTCGTTCCCGATCCCGTTCCTTGCTGAACAACTTTAATAAGAATTTTTTGGATACGTTTTGCCACTGCAACAGGAATAACCTGTACTTCTGGATTTTTTTCAGGAAAAAGTTCTTGCCCCGTTGAAGAGACCAATTTTTTAACGATGGAAGGAGTGAGCAATCGTCCGTTATTGTTAAAAGCGTTATAGGCTTTAATGATTTGCATAAACGTTGCATTCATACCATAGCCATAGCCTACCGTTGCTTTATAAATGGGTGAATTAAAACGGTTCAGCGCAGGAATAATACCTGGATTTTCAAATGGAAGATCCACGCCACTTCTGACAGAAAATCCAAAATCCTTCAACCCTTGATAAAACTCTATTGCATCAAGTTTTTGAGCAGCTTGAGCCGTTCCAATATTACTCGAATAAACAATAATATCTTCAACGCTTAATTTATCTCCTCTATGCTCATCCTTAATCACTTTCGTACCAAGTTTATAGCTTCCTCCATAAATATTGTACATATCATAAGGATTGATTTTATTGGCTTTAAATAAGAGCGAAAAGGTAATAGGTTTCATGACCGAACCTGGTTCATAAATATACTCTATCGCCGAAATATTAAGAGCTCCATAATCTTTTTTGTCAATCGTGTCAGGATTGAAACGATTACTTGAAGCTAATGTTATAAATTCGCCTGTTTCGCTATTCATCACGCCAGCTATAATCTCTTTAGCATCAAGATTTTTTTGATATTTATCTAAAACACTTTCAATCATTTTTTGCATTTTGAGGGACAGAGTTAAATGGACATCATAGCCATCAAAACGACGCGATGAGACGCTATTGCCATCTAAGATAATGGCATTGGAGATATCACGTGAACCGATAATTAGCGAGTCTTGTACGGATGAAAGTTTGTCTTCGTAAAAACGCTCAATTCCTTTAACACCTGTTGATTTGGTAATATTTTTTTGCTCAATTTTCTTTACATAGCCAACAATAGGCGTCACAGAGTCCCCAGAAGGGTAGAGCCTGTATTCGCCACTTTCAATGACACTCAGACCATGGAGAAAAGCAACACCCGTTTTAGGGTCTTCAAAACTTTTAAAAACACCTAATTTATACAGTTTTCGTGAAAGTTCTTGTAAATATTTAGCGCTTTTAGAATCGATTTTATACGATAAGACGGTTGTACCAGAATTTGCATTAAGTGTTGCAGCAACAGCCTTGGGATCATCCCCGCTGTATAAGGAGTAAAGTTTAACAAAGAGGTCAAATTTTTGAGGATCAACATTACGAGTATCAACAATCGCTTTGTAGAGTTTTTGACTCGTTGCAATCTTAAAACCATCCGAACTAATGATGTTACCACGAAGAGCATAATTAACTTCACTGTGCTCTAATTTGGGTAACCTTCTATCAATAGTTGCCCAGTAAAAAAGTGTTCCAAGGAAGATAATAAATCCAATAAGAACAACAACAAAGAGAAAAAGGATTTTGATTTTTTTGGTGTCAGCTTGTTCCATGTAGGCAGAAAATTAAATTTGTGTCCTAGCAATCTCTTTGTAAGCACTGAGTGCTTTATTGCGAATTTCTAACATCATTTTCATACTCATTTCTGCTTTATTGATGGAAAGAGCCGCTTGATGTAAATCTTTCACTTCCCCCGTGGCAATATCAGCCATTGCTTTATCACCTTTCACTTGGGAATCATTGATCTCTTCAATAGAATCTTGTAAAATTTTTGAAAAGTCACCATTTGATGAATCAGCTTTATTAACAGTGATATTGGATTTATTGGTTAATGATGAAAGTGTGTCAATTGTACTAGCCATTTACCTTATCCTTTTAAAATATCTATTGCACTTTGTGCAATGGATTTCGCACTTTGAAATGCTGCTACATTCGCTTGATATGCTCTTGTTGCTTCAACAAGATTGGACATTTCAATTACGGGATTGACATTAGGATATGCAACATATCCTTCAGCATTGGCATCAGGATGAGAGGGGTCATATTTATATTTAAATTCGCTCTCATCACGTACCACTTTATCCACTTTAACACTCATTATAGCAGGATTGGCATTTTCTTGCAAGAATGGGTCATCAAGTGGGTTTTCATAATCAAGCATATTATTTTGTTTAGCAATTTTGGCGTTTAATGTTTTGTTGAAATCAATCGCTTTAAAGACAACATCTTGGCGCTGATAAGGACCACCTTCACTGGTTCGCGTGGTATTTGCATTTGCGATATTGGAGCTAATGACTTCCATACGATAACGTTGGGCAGAGAGTCCGTAACTACTAATATCAAAACTGCTTAAATAGGCCATCTGTTTTCCTTATATTTTTGACGAATATTCAATAACGCTTTTAAAAATAAGACTATCTTTTTGTAAAGCTGAGCTTAACGCATTAAACATCATGGCATTTTTACCAAGCTCCGAAGACTCAACATCTAAATCAACCGTGTTACCATCATTTCGAGCCATTTGTCCATCTCGAAGATATACCGTTGCTTTAGAACTATCAAAATCAGTAATGCCGCTTAAGTGCGCACCATCGGTTTGAGCCATTTCAAGTTTAGTGGAAGCATTATTCGTACCATAAATTTCTTTTGTTTTTGCAATCAATGCACTTTCAAAGTCTACATCTCTTGCTTTGTAAAAAGGTGTATCGATGTTCGCTATATTACTAGAGACAAGATCTTGTCGCATTGATCTAGCATTTAAGCCTTCAACCATTAATTTATTTGATTTGCTAATCTCAAAACTCATCGTTTTCCTTTCCACATTTCTTGTTGTATACAAGCAAATTTTATTCCAAATTGCGATACTATAAGGTTTAATCTATTTTAGTGTAGAATAATATAAATCCCAACTATACAATAAGAAACCATGGAAACAGATAAAATACTTTTTTCACTCAGCACCTTTGCCATCTGTGTTGGCATTGTTTTTTCATTGTCCTTACCAGTGTTTACGACACTTTTCTTTGACTATTCAGAGTATCATTTCTTCATTCGACAATTTGCTGTAGGAATGGTGAGTATCACGATAATGTGGGCGCTTTCACAAGTAGATCCTGATAAATTTTTAATCCATATTGGCTTCACAATATTTCTCAGTTGCCTTCTACTGATGGGTGTGATGCACTACCTTCCAGAATCTTTAGTAACCTCTGCTGGTGGAGCAAAAAGGTGGATTAGACTTCCAGGATTTTCGCTAGCACCTGTTGAGTTTTTTAAAATTGGTTTTGTTTATTTTTTGGCATGGAGTTTTGCAAGGAAACTCAATAATGATAAAAAATCACTCAAAGAAGAGATGAAACTTATCCTCCCTTATTTGGCAGTTTTTGTCTTGGTTATCTACTTAATAGCCGTAATGCAAAATGACCTTGGACAAGTGATTGTTTTAGCATTGACCCTTGCCGTGATGGCATTTTTTGCAGGAACAAGTCTTCAACTTTTTATGCTTGCCATTTTAGGCTCCATTTTTGTTTTTCTTGTGGCAATTTTTAGCTCCAGTCACCGAATCTTGCGTATCAAAACATGGTGGGCAACCATTCAAAACATGGTACTTTCTCTCTTCCCTGAAAAAATAGCCGCTGTCTTACGAGTCGAAGATGCACCAGAGCCTTACCAAATTTCACACTCGCTCAATGCAATCAAACACGGTGGTATTTTTGGAGAAGGCATTGGCAATGGAATGTTTAAACTAGGCTATTTGAGTGAAGTTCATACGGACTTTGCCCTTGCTGGTATTGCTGAAGAGCTGGGAGCACTTGGTGTAACCATTTTGACCTTAGTTATTATCACGATTGTTTATCGTATTTTTAAAATTGCTAGCCGAAGTTCCAATAAAGTTTATTACCTCTTCTCGCTTGGCATTGGACTTCTCATCGTTTTTTCTTTCCTAATGAACGCCTATGGTATTACTTCGATTACCCCTATCAAAGGTATTTCCGTTCCATTTATTAGCTACGGTGGTAGTTCTATTTTAGCCCTTGCAGTGGGTATTGGAATGGTATTGATGATTAGTAAAAAGGCTAAACTATGATTGCTATTACGGGTGGAGGAACAGGCGGTCATTTGGTTATCGCCCGTGCTATTAAAGAAGAGTTAAACAAGCGCGGACTCAAACCTATTTACATTGGCTCTACTGCAGGGCAAGATCAAACGTGGTTTGAAAATGATACGGGATTTGAAAAAACCTATTTTTTAGAAAGCCGCGGAGTGGTCAACAAAAAAGGGATACATAAAGCCCTTGCTCTTTTTACGATCATTCGCTCAGCCTTTACATGTAAAGCTCTTTTCAAAAAACATCAGGTCAAGTATGTTTTTTCAGTAGGAGGGTATTCCGCTGCCCCTGCTTCATTTGGAGCACTCCTGTGTGGCATACCTCTTTATATTCATGAACAAAATGCAATCCAAGGTAAACTCAATTCCCTTTTAAGACCTTTTTCTAAAGCATTTTTTAGCTCTTATGACGCAAAAGCAACTATGACGAGTTATCCCGTGAGTGAAACTTTTTTTAAGAGTCGAAGAGAACGATCGGATCTTAAAACAATCATCTTTTTGGGAGGAAGCCAAGGAGCAACCTTTATTAACCACCTAGCGCTTAAAATGGCAAAGCTTTTGCAGCAAGAAGGCATTGCTATTATTCATCAAACAGGGAAAAAAGAGTTTGAGCAAATGAAAAAATTTTACGAAGACGAAGGTATTTTAGCGGACGTGTTTGATTTTTCTAACGCAATTCCTGAAAAACTTGCACGTGCTGACTTTGCCATTAGTCGTTCAGGTGCAAGCACATTATGGGAACTTTGTGCAGCAAATGTGCCCGCATTATTTATCCCTTATCCTCATGCAGCTGCAAACCACCAATACTTTAATGCAAAAGCACTCGCTGATCAAGAAGCAGCACTTATCCTTCCCCAACAAGATATTGATCCAGTAGCACTTTTAACCCATATTAAAAGTATCAATCTTTCAAATGTTTCCAAAAAATTATCTCAACTCATTCATGATGGTGGAGCTCAAGAAATCGTCGACTTTATGTTACAACCCAAAAAATAAGGAGAACCCATGTTAGAAAATCTTATTGTTCGTATTGCAACGCGTGATGATGCTAAAGAAATAGCCGAATTTAATGTACTATTTGCAAAAGAAACTGTAAATAAAAATGTTTCACTTGCCCTTACAACCGAAGGCGTCCACCAGGTCTTTTCAAAATTTCACAACGGCTTTTACCTTATAGCTACGATTGATCATGTCATCCTTGGATTAGCCATGATCACAAGAGAGTGGAGTGATTGGAGCAATGGTGCTTATTATTGTATTCAAAGTATTTTTGTCACCGATCATGAACATGAAAAAGAGATCCACGATGCGCTTTTAGATAAAGCAAAATCATTGGCAAAAGAGCACTATGATGTATGTGGCATCAGACTTTATGTTCACAAAGACGATAAAGCTACACAAAAATCGTATGAAGAATTGGGATTACAAAAAACAAAATATAGGGTATTTGAAGAGACATTTTAAACGAAGTGGTGCGCCCGAAGGAATTCGAATCCCTGACCTCCGGTACCGCAAACCGATGCTCTATCCAGCTGAGCTACGAGCGCACATATTTGTTTGAGGTCGGTATTATATCTTAGCTAAGATAAATTAAGTATTAAAAAAAGGGCCAAAATGTCATTTAGTCTACAAAGATCACTTCAAACATCGTTAAAAAGTTCTTGGACGATTTTGAAGCTCATTGTACCTATTTACATTTTGGCAGATATCCTCTTCTATTATAATCTTCTTTCGTATATTACCTTTATCTTTAAACCACTAGTCGCACTTTTAGGACTCCCTCAGGAAACCGCTCTTTCCATTGTGAGTGGACTTTTTCTCAATCTTTATGCAGCTATTGCCTTTGCAGCACCTCTAGGACTTAGCCCAAAAGAATGGACTGTACTAGCCGTCTTTTTAGGTATAGCACATGCCCTTATTGTCGAAACAGAGATTATGAAACGATTAGGTATTTCAAGAGTATATTCCATTCTTTTAAGACTTTGTGCAGGGTTACTTGTAGGAGGATTAACCTCAAAACTTCCTCAGAGTTGGTTTTCTAATGAACTAAGCCAAGAAGCTATGGTACCATCACACCCTTTGTATCATTCGCTCAGTGATCTGTTACAAAATTCTTTGTATGAATCACTTTCGCTATCACTAAAAATTATTCTACTGGTTACAACACTTATTTTCGTTCTTGACTTCATTAAATCACTTCAAATGATTGAAAAACACTCGCAAAAAGTGAATAGTGGTTTTTCAATTTTGGTCGGTGTAATTTTAGGAATCACTTATGGTGCTGGTATATTAATTGCAGAATATGAAAAAGGGCTTTTACAAAAACGAGAAATTTTATTTATTGGTACCTATTTAATGATCTGTCATGCGATTATTGAAGATACGCTCCTTTTTGTTATCTTTGGAGCCAATCTATGGATTATGGTAGGCTTACGCCTCACGTTTGCAACCCTTATCGCTTATCTCGTTTTAAAATATACAAAAATTACTTAAATTCTTGCTCATAGACTTCATCTAGAAGCTCAATAAAACTCACAGGTTCAATGTATCCAGCAAAATCATCTATAATTTTAAGATCTTTTGGCGATAAGATCAAATTGGTAGGATAATACTTTACATGTAAGGCTTGAGGTAACTCGGGATTTTCTCGATTGATAGTTACATGTAAATATTTTTTTTCAATCTGATTACGATATAGTGTATTTTCAAAGACATCTTTTTCCATTTTAATACAATAAGGGCAAAACTCTTTTGTCACACTTAGTAAAATTAATTTTTTTTCGTTAAATGCCTTTTTACGTTCAGCTTCCAAAAAATCAGCGTGCAATGAGAGTGTGCCTAATAGAAATATGATTAAAATACAAATCCATTTTTTCATCTGTCAACCTTCTTAACTCTTTGTTGTAATAATAAGCCTATTATAATAAAAATCAAACCTATATATGTTGAAAAAAGAATCACTTCTCCAACAAAAATAGAAATAAACACTAAAGACAAAAAAGGAGAAATAAAAATAAGATTTGCAATTTTTGCTGTATTGGTACTCAGCTTCATCGCTTGTAGCCATAAAATAAACGTAATACCCATCTCAAAAATACCGACATATGCCGAGCCTAAAAAACCATGGATATTAAACACCAAAGGATGAGACGTGATAAGAGCGTAAAATAAAATTGCAGGGACACCAAAAAGAAAATTGATAAAAAGACCTACCAGCGGATCTACATGTAACTTGGTATTATAAATCCAATACAATGACCATAAGACTGTTGAAAAAAGAGCTAGAAAAACACCTGTAAGACTGTAAAAAGAGAAACCCCAGAGATCACCATGTGTCGAAATAATGAGAACACCAAAATAGCAAATAAGCCCCGCTAGAAAGTCATAAACACTTATTTTTTGTTTTAAAATAAAAACAGAGAGATAGGTTAACGTTAATGCCCATGTATAATTGATAGGCTGAGCCTCTTGTGCAGGCAATAGCTCATACGCACGAAACAAGACTAAATAGTAGATAAACGGGTTTATAAGCCCCAACAAAGCAAGTTTAAAATAGGTTTTTTTTGAATATAAAAATAAAATATAAAATTTGTGTTGATATCCCATTGCACAGAAAAATACACATAAGGAAAAAGATGAAGCATAAAGAAGAAGATTTAAGGCATCAAAATAGGCTAATGAGAGTTTAAAAGCACTTGCAACCGTAGACCACAGTAAAACAGCAGAAATGGCAAAGAAATAAGCTTTTGATTGATTTTTTTCCAAGGAGGACCGCCTTTGAATAAGACGAGATAAAAGATGAGTTGTAAAAGAAAGAATCACGGAACTGGCAGCGACCTACGTTTCCATCCCAGTAAGGGAAAGTATTATCGGCGATGAAGAGCTTAGCTTCCTGGTTCGAAATGGGACAGGGCGTTTCCTCTTCTCTATAGCCACCAGAATCGTGAATTAAATCTATGTCGCATTATAGCGAAATAGGCTTAATTCACCATTCTTTTGGTGATTTTAATATTGTCTAGTCAACAAAGCGCTTTACACTTAATAAGGAAGTGAAATAGCATTATCATACGTAATAATATGTAAGCCAAACGACCTATTAGTACTGGTCAGCTAAAGGGCTCTCACCCATTACACACCCAGCCTATCAAACATGTAGTCTTCATGAGGTCTTCAGGGAAAGTTAATCTTGGAGTTGGCTTCCCGCTTAGATGCTTTCAGCGGTTATCACATCCGAACATAGCTACCGGGCGATGCTCTTGGCAGAACAACCCGTACACCAGTGGTTCGTTCAACCCGGTCCTCTCGTACTAGGGTTAACTCTCCTCAACTTTCCTACGCCCACGGCAGATAGGGACCGAACTGTCTCACGACGTTCTGAACCCAGCTCGCGTACCGCTTTAAATGGCGAACAGCCATACCCTTGGGACCTGCTCCAGCCCCAGGATGCGATGAGCCGACATCGAGGTGCCAAACCTCCCCGTCGATGTGAGCTCTTGGGGGAGATCAGCCTGTTATCCCCGGGGTACCTTTTATCCTTTGAGCGATGGCCCTTCCACACAGAACCACCGGATCACTATGACCGACTTTCGTCTCTGCTCGACGTGTATGTCTCACAGTCAAGCTGGCTTGTACCATTATACTCTGCGAACGATTTCCAACCGTTCTGAGCCAACCTTTGTAAGCCTCCGTTACTTTTTAGGAGGCGACCGCCCCAGTCAAACTACCCACCAGACATTGTCCTGAACATAGATAATATGTCCCAGTTAGCTATCAGAATAAAGAAGAGTGGTATCTCAACAATGGCTCAGATGCAACTGGCGTCACATCCTCAAAGCCTCCCACCTATCCTGCACATCTTTATCCCAACAGCAGTGTCAAGCTATAGTAAAGGTCCACGGGGTCTTTCCGTCTTGCCGCGGGTAGGAGGAATTTTCACCTCCACTACAATTTCACTGGATTCCTGGTCGAGACAGCTCCCATCTCGTTACGCCATTCATGCAGGTCGATATTTAATCGACAAGGAATTTCGCTACCTTAGGACCGTTATAGTTACGGCCGCCGTTTACTGGGGCTTCGATCAATGGCTTCGCTTGCGCTAACCACATCAATTAACCTTCCAGCACCGGGCAGGCGTCACACCCTATACATCCTCTTACGAGTTAGCAGAGTGCTGTGTTTTTGGTAAACAGTCGGGAGGGACTCTTTGTTGCAACCTTTTCCGCTTTTTGGAGCAAGTCCATATACAGAAGGAGGCACACCTTATACCGAAGATACGGTGCTATTTTGCAGAGTTCCTTAACCAGGTTTCTTCCACGCGCCTTAGAATACTCATCTCACCCACCTGTGTCGGTTTACGGTACGAGCAATTACAGATATACTTAGAAACTTTTCTTGGCTCGACGGCATCAACGATTCACCATCCACTCCGAAGAGCATCAAGTGCCTGTCAGGTCTCGAATAAAAGATTACGGATTTGCCTGTAATCTAATCTACACCCTTCGAACAACTATTCCATCAGTTGCCTCGTTTAGCCCTAAGCGTCCTTCCATCGCGCTCTATAATTGGTGTTGGAATATTAACCAACTTTCCATCGTCTACCCCTTTCGGACTCGACTTAGGTCCCGACTAACCCTACGATGACGAACATCGCGTAGGAAACCTTGGGTTTTCGGCGAACGGGATTCTCACCCGTTTTATCGCTACTCATGCCTGCATACTCACTTCTAGCCGCTCCAGCGCTCCTTACCGGTACACCTTCAATGCTGACTAGAACGCTCTCCTACCACTCTATTAAAAATAGAATCTACAGCTTCGGTGGATAACTTTAGCCCCGTTATATTTTCCGCGCAGAATCGCTAGACCAGTGAGCTGTTACGCTTTCTTTAAAGGATGGCTGCTTCTAAGCCAACCTCCTGGTTGTTTGAGCAACTCCACATCGTTTTCCACTGAGTTATCACTTTGGGACCTTAGCTGGTAGTCTGGGTTGTTCCCCTCTTGACGACGCATTTTATCACCCGCCGCCTGACTGCCATGATTACATATACGGTATTCGGAGTTTGACAGGGTTTGGTACCTTGGTATAGGCCCTAGCCCAATCAGTGCTCTACCCCCGTATACTACAACATGACGCTATACCTAAATATATTTCGGAGAGAACCAGCTATCACGAAGTTTGATTGGCCTTTCACCCCTATCCACAAGTCATCCCGAGACTTTTCAACGTCAATGAGTTCGGTCCTCCACTAGCTCTTACACCAGCTTCAACCTGCTCATGGATAGATCACTTCGCTTCGGGTCTGCAGCATCTGACTAATTCGCCCTATTAAGACTCGCTTTCGCTACGGCTCCGAGTTTTCTTAACCTCGCCAGATACCACAACTCGCAGGCTCATTATGCAAAAGGCAGTCCATCACCCTGATAAATCATAGGGCTCTGAATGATTGTAAGCAAATGGTTTCAGGTTCTATTTCACTCCCCTCACTGGGGTTCTTTTCACCTTTCCCTCACGGTACTGGTTCACTATCGGTCTGTAAGTAGTATTTAGGGTTGGGAGGTGGTCCTCCCGGCTTCAGACAGAATACCACGTGTTCCGCCCTACTCAGGATACTGCTAAGATGAATCTAGATTTCGTATATGGGACTATCACCCGCTATGGTTAACCTTTCCAGGTTACTCTACTACCTATCATCATTCTATAACGCAGTCCTACAACCCCAGATGCAAGCATCTGGTTTGCCCTCTTCCAAGTTCGCTCGCCGCTACTATCGGAATCTCTATTTGATTTCTCTTCCTCTGGCTACTGAGATGTTTCACTTCACCAGGTTCGCCCCCCGCAGGGTAACTGACATTCCTGTCAGTTGGGTTGCCCCATTCGGAAATTTGCGGATCAAAGCTTCTTGACAGCTCCCCGCAACTTATCGCAGTCTAGTACGTCCTTCATCGCCTCTTACAGCCTAGGCATCCACCATTCGCTCTTAATAGCTTACCTATTTGTATTCTAATGCACATTTCACTCCCTTATTAAATGTAAACCATCTAACAAGTTGTAAATTGTTTTTTTTGCGTTTTGTTGACTTTGACAATAATAAATTAAATAACATCTTTATGTTCTTTCATCAGATAGCAAAGCTATCTTAAATAACCAAACCTAAAGCACAACGCAAAGCGTCGTATTCTAAATTCTAGAACATAAACTTAGACTAAAAAGTCTAATATAAAAACAATCTCTCTTGTTCTTATATTAGACGTTGTGTCCTCATCTTCACTAACAATGTCGTGATACAATCTTTTACCACTTTTGATAAAATGGTGGAGAATAGCGGGATCGAACCGCTGACCTCCTGCGTGCAAAGCAGGCGCTCTCCCAGCTGAGCTAATTCCCCATGGTGGGCTTAAGAGGACTCGAACCTCTGACCTTACCCTTATCAGGGGTACGCTCTAACCACCTGAGCTATAAGCCCCTCTTTCATTCAATCTCTCAAAACTAAATAAGCTTCCTTAGCAGTTCTCGCCGGAGCACCATTGTGAGATAGTGCCCCTATACTCTAGAAAGGAGGTGATCCAACCGCAGGTTCTCCTACGGTTACCTTGTTACGACTTCACCCCAGTCGCTGAACCCACCGTGGTCGGTAACTAGTTTAGTATTCCGGCTTCGGGTGAATTCAACTCCCATGGTGTGACGGGCGGTGAGTACAAGACCCGGGAACGTATTCACCGTAGCATATCTGATCTACGATTACTAGCGATTCCAGCTTCATGGAGTCGAGTTGCAGACTCCAATCCGAACTGAGACTAGGTTTTAAGATTTGCTCCACTTCGCAGTATCGCGTCTCTTTGTCCTAGCCATTGTAGCACGTGTGTAGCCCTGGCCATAAGGGCCATGATGACTTGACGTCGTCCTCACCTTCCTCCTCCTTACGAAGGCAGTCTGATTAGAGTGCTCAGCCGAACTGTTAGCAACTAATCACGAGGGTTGCGCTCGTTGCGGGACTTAACCCAACATCTCACGACACGAGCTGACGACAGCCGTGCAGCACCTGTCTCTAAGTTCTAGTAAACTAGCACTCCCGTATCTCTACAGGATTCTTAGGATATCAAGGCCAGGTAAGGTTCTTCGTGTATCTTCGAATTAAACCACATGCTCCACCGCTTGTGCGGGTCCCCGTCTATTCCTTTGAGTTTTAATCTTGCGACCGTACTCCCCAGGCGGCACACTTAATCTGTTAAGTGCATTACTGCAATGACTAGCATCGCAACAACTAGTGTGCATCGTTTAGGGCGTGGACTACCAGGGTATCTAATCCTGTTTGCTCCCCACGCTTTCATGCCTCAGCGTCAATAATGTTCCAGTAGATCGCCTTCGCAATCGGTATTCCTGGTGATATCTACGGATTTTACCCCTACACCACCAATTCCATCTACCTCTCCCATATTCTAGGTAACCAGTTTCGAGAGCAGTTCAACGGTTAAGCCGTTGGATTTCACTCTCGACTTGATTTCCAGCCTACGCATCCTTTACGCCCAGTGATTCCGAGTAACGCTTGCACCCTCCGTATTACCGCGGCTGCTGGCACGGAGTTAGCCGGTGCTTATTCATAAGGTACCGTCATTATCTTCCCTTATAAAAGGAGTTTACACACCGAAATGCGTCATCCTCCACGCGGCGTTGCTGCATCAGAGTTTCCTCCATTGTGCAATATTCCCCACTGCTGCCTCCCGTAGGAGTCTGGACCGTGTCTCAGTTCCAGTGTGCCTGATCATCCTCTCAGACCAGGTAGGCGTCATAGTCTTGGTAGGCCATTACCCCACCAACTAACTGATACCATAAAGCCCCATCCTTTAGCAATAAATCTTTCCCAACTTACCTTATGATAAGAAGGAGTATGGGGTATTAGCAGCCGTTTCCAACTGTTGTCCCCCACTAAAGGGCAGGTTAGCTATACATTACTCACCCGTGCGCCACTAACGAAATAAGCAAGCTTATTTCATCCGTTCGACTTGCATGTGTTAAGCACGCCGCCAGCGTTCACTCTGAGCCAGGATCAAACTCTCCATAAAATTTTTATGAAGTGTTCTTCATTTGACTTAAAGTATCTCTTTTTTTAATAAAGAGTTGATAATCTCTTTTTTCGCGTCACTGACTAAGGTCGCTTATTTAGATTTCAAAGATTGAATTTGACATTGTTAAAATGGTAATGAACGTGAAGCTTATCCCCTACTTTGGGTACTTCTCTTTAACCCCGCTTTCTCAAACGAGGACGAAATTATATATCCTTACACCTTACAAAGACATTAAACATATCTCACCATTATAAAGAAATTAGTTCTGTGCTGATATATATGTATACCCTGTCTCTGGCTTCACTGTTATTACAATATTATTCACTCCATTTGTTAGTGTTATATTGCAATCTTGTGTCATTAATCTATTAGCCTGATAGATACCCCCAAAACCACTAGGAGCGCCTTTTAACGGGCGACCTAAATAATCGAAAGAGACTCGTTGACTACCTGCAAATTGACATGTAGCAGAAAAAGCAATAGCTGTTATGCCATATTTTCTTCCTAAATTCATCTCTTGTGTAGCACCAACACCATCTGAAAGAATAATCCCAGCATATCCTCCGGTTAAAAATTTTGCAGGATCTGTTGGGTTAATTGCTACTTCATTTAATGTTAAATTTGGATTACCATTTTTGTTGCCATCTGAGAAAATAGTATATGCCCAAAGATTATATGTATTAGCATCTGAATTGAAAACGACTTGCCATCTTTTTCTATACCATGTAGGGTCATTTGGATCAAATTTATCATCCATTATGGCAAGATGTTGTGTATAGCGGATATGACTCACCAGTTGGTCAGCAGCTTCGCGTAGAGGATTGCGTTGAAAACCTGTGGAAACAAAATAAGATAAAATGCCTACGACAACTTTCACAAACACCAATTCAAGCATCGTAAACGCTTTTTTCATCTCATCCTCTTTTTAATTTATACGATAAAGATAAAACGTTCTCACTGTTTTACCATAATAAGCAATATCGATCTGCTCAAACCCTTCTTCTATCTCTTTTTGATTCATAAGTTTATACGCTCCACCTCGTTCTATGTTGTAAAATTTAAGTCTGAGTGCCATTTTATCATCTTTTGTGATGACTTTATGGATGTCTCTTGCTTTCAACTCATTGGCTAGTTCTCTTGCAATATTATAGTTAATTGCAAAATGTTTAGAGGGCTCATTCATAAAAGCATACAATGGTTTATTGAAAAAACTAAGCATTGTGTTGATAAACAGTGTTATGAGCACTAAGATAAAGAAAAATGTATGCAATTTACGAAAAGCAGGAAGTCTTACGCGATAGCTATTGAAAAAGACTTTCACCATCAAAGGGACAGAGAGTACAACAAAAGGAGCAAAATCTTCAAGCAAAAGCTTCTGGCGCAACGAAAGAAGCAGTGAAACAACCAACGAAAAGAAAGAGATATACCATAGAAGATTTTTTTCTTCTTTAATTAAAATGCGGTACATTGCATAGACAAAATATAAGAAAAGTAATGGAGAAAATACAATTGCATACACACCTAATGTGTCTATAAAATAGCCCCTAGGTTTTCCACCTGTATCAAATCCATACAGATACATAGAAGCACTAAATAAAATCAGTGTCACAATAAGCAGATCTGTTTTGCGTTTCATCAGAGCATACACAAACAATGCAATATAAAAAATAGCAAAGGAATTATCAACAAAAAGACATATGATCAGCACAATATGAGAAGCTACTTTCCATTCTTTAAGATAGAGATACGTAAATAAAAGGCTGAAGAAGATGACGACAATACCACTGTTAACTAAAAGCGCTACGCCATTAACCCCGGGCAAAAAGGCATAAATGGCAACCGAAACGATACGATCAATTCGTTTTTTTAAAAAAAGTTTGCCAATCTTGTAGAGTAAAATAATGGAAGCTAAATGTAAAAGGATAAAAGGCAAACGAAGCGCAAAATCATTTTGTCCTAAAAGCTGTGTCGAATATACTGCAAGATAATGAACGAGGTCATTGCCATTGAAAAAAGTATACGCCTCATCGTAGCTAATGGAAATGCTCTGCGCACCATAGGTGAGTAATGCACTACTGATAACAAGGATAAGAAGTAAAAAAAGTCTTTCTCTCATAGTTTTAAGAAGTTGTTTAAAATGGCATGTCCGTGTTCACTTAAAATGGATTCTGGGTGAAACTGTACGCCATAGATTTGTTTGTCTTTTATTTGCAGTGCCATAATTTCATGGTCGTCCGTACTGTACGCCGTGGGAACAACTACATCGGGAAGCCCTTCTTGTTCAACCGTTAGAGAATGATAACGCGTTGTTGTAAAGGTTTCAGGCAGACCATCAAACAGACAGCTGTTGTGAAGTTGTTTTGTAATAGACGTTTTCCCGTGCATCATGCGCTTCGCACGCACCACTTTTCCACCAAAAGCTTGTCCAATCGCTTGATGTCCTAAGCAAATACCTAAAATGGGGGTTTTTCCACCAAAATATTTAATCACCTCAAGGCTGACACCCGCTTCATTAGGTGTTGCAGGACCTGGAGAAATAATAATTTTTTCGGGATGCAATGCTTCAATCTCTTCAACACTCAGCTCATCATTGCGAATCACTTTAAGATCAGCGCCTAGTTCTAAGCAATACTGAACGATGTTGTACGTAAAACTATCGTAATTGTCTATCATCAATACCATGTTTCTTTTTTTCCTCAAAAGCCCCTATTTTAGAGGTTTTTTTCTCTCTCACATTTTTGGATTTCTCAGATTTCTACCCTAAATGCTATATGCGATAAATATTGTATCAATTTTTGTGTTGTTTTTTAATTAATAGTTAGATTTTACAAAGATCAAAAAGAAGCGATAGGAAGATTTTCTTCTTATTTTCATAGAGGTTACTGTATTTGCACCAAATACTGAGCTACACCATGTACTGGGAACTTCACAGGTGCACGATCTCCAGTACCCATTTTTTTGAAAGGTGGAAACAGCTTTGGATACTGTTTACGCCTTCTATCAAGCGTTGATATGCTGATATTTAACACTTCTGCCACCTCTTCTCTTGTAAGCATATAGCTATACTTTTCTAACAATTTTTGAACCAAAAGTTCAACATCCATCGACAATCCTATTGTTGATGAACGCATTATGTTAAACATTATATTGCTTCATGTCGTAAAATATGCATGAAGACTTTTTTGACATGGTATATAGTTAAAACCTATACCAACTATGCTTCTGACAATTAAATTCTAAAGATCTAAAAGGAGCTTAGATCATTCTTTCATTTTCCTCCATTGTGTTTGTTTAACACAATACGTTACCTGCTAGTAAAAATTTAACAGATGGCATAATTAAAGCATAGTAATTATAAAAAAATTATTAATCAAAATGCTTCAAAACGCCCTTTAAATAGGCTTTTTGTAATTTTCTCAACAACAGTATTGACAAAATTAATTTGCGAAATATTTCTATCGTTCAAAAAAGTTAGTCTTCAAGTCAACTTTTTTTATAAAAATAATTGACTTATTAAACGAAGTGCAGTTTTAGTCACTCGCCAATTCAATTAAAGGCTAGAAGGCGATCTTCAACTTAAAAATCTCTGTAGAATTTTGTACTTTTGATGGCAGTCTAATTTCTATATGATATCCATAGAATTTAATTTTGGGAATAAAACTCCTATATCATGATCGACAGTGAATAGTGCTGTATAAAGACTTCAAAATAAACCCTTAAAAAATTGACTGCAATACTTGAAATTTTCTATGTATATTTTCTACAATTATAACTGTTTGAGAATGTGAATCATGCCCTAATGCGTTAAATATAAAATACTACATATAATTATTTTTATAATCTGTAAAAACTTTCTGTCTAATATGATAATACTACGCTCAATACAAATAAGTATATTTATATTTGCAGAATTAGGCAATCATGGTGCACTATCGTTCTATCGTAAAAGTGGACATAATTCTATAATTTCATACAACAACTAATTGTATGGAGATAACTTTAATGAACTATAAAACACTGGGAAGAACAGACACTAAAGTTTCAAGTATCGGACTTGGCTGTATGGGGATGAGCGCTGCTTATGGCGATAGAGACGATGCAGAGAGCCTTGCAACGCTACATCGTGCTTTAGAGCTTGGTATCAATTTTTGGGATACGGCTGATATTTATGCCAATGGTGTGAATGAAGAACTCATTTCAAAAGTGCTTGTAGAAAATCGCGACAAAATTTTTCTCGCTACTAAGTTTGGTTTTCGCATGCGTAGTAAGGAAGGTGATTCTTTTGTCGGTGGTGACATTTATATTGACGGCTCGCCCAAATATATTAAACAAGCTGTTGAGGCTAGTCTAAAACGACTCAAAACTGATGTCATTGACCTTTACTATGCGCATCGCATTGACCCAAACATTCCTGTTGAAGAGACCGTAGGTGCTGTGGCTGAGCTGGTCAAAGAGGGAAAAGTGAAATATTTGGGGCTTAGTGAATGTACCGCGGATGATCTTAAAAGAGCCTATGCGATTCACCCCATCACTGCACTTCAAAGTGAGTACTCTCTGCTCACTCGCGATGTCGAAAAAGAGATACTTCCTCTTACCAAAGAGCTA
Organism: Sulfurospirillum diekertiae; assembly: GCF_002309535.1. GTDB lineage: Bacteria > Campylobacterota > Campylobacteria > Campylobacterales > Sulfurospirillaceae > Sulfurospirillum > Sulfurospirillum diekertiae. Next base: position 2,015,328 of record NZ_CP023275.1, read on the forward strand.
GGCGTAACGTTTGTACCCTTTGCACCGCTTAGTCGTGGCCTTATTACCAATAAGCTTGAAGTTAATACACTTGAGAATAATGATTTTCGTAAAAACTTACCCCGTTACAATGGTGAATATTTAGAAAATAATCAAAAATTATCTACAGCATTTAGCGACTTTGCTACAAGCAAAAATTGCACGCCTGCTCAGCTTGCTATTGCATGGGTTATGGTACAAAGTGATAACATCATTCCAATTCCAGGTACTAAAAAGCGTAAATATTTAGAAGAAAATGCAGGCGCTGTGGATGTGGTACTCAGCGCTTCTGATTTAGCCATCATTGAGGGGATTGTTAAACAATACCCCAATATTGGTCCGCGTTACAGTGATCGTGAAAATAAGTTTGTCAAGAAATCTTAACAAAGGATGATGATGAAAACCCTTTTACATGTAATTCTCCTCGTCTTGTGTGGTCTATCTTTGTATGCAGAACCAACGCAAACTATCACACATGCGGGGAGTGAGCCTACCATCAAAGGCTCAGCCGAGTATTTTGTAGGTGATGTTCATGTGGATTATCTATTTAAACCGAAAGAATCAGCTCCTTATTCAGGTGCTTATGTGACGTTTGAACCAGGAGCACGTTCGTTTTGGCATGTTCATCCCTCAGGACAGCATCTCGTTGTCACTTCAGGTACGGGTTGGACACAAGAGTGGGGAAAACCAAAAGTTGAAGTCAAAGCGGGCGATGTTATCTGGTGTCCACCGGGTGTTAAACATTGGCACGGAGCAACCGCCACAACCTCTATGACCCATATGGCCATTACGGGATTGCTTGATGGTAAAAGTGTTCAATGGCTTGAAAAAGTCACGGATGAGCAATACAATGCACAATAAAGGAGCAAACATGTATAGCATAAAAACAGCATTGTTGGCACTTATAACGATATTAAGTCTTTCAGGAGAAGCAATTATGGCATCAGACTACAAACAAAATCCTTTTACACTCACTTACAATGGAGCTATCACAGAAAATATCAAAGGTCAAATCAACATTCATCCACTGACATACAAACTGGGTGACATTGAAATTGCCGCCAATGTCTACACACCAGCAAACTATGATCCTTCCAAAAAGTATCCAGCTGTTGTTGTGGCACATCCTAACGGTGGCGTTAAAGAGCAAGTAGCCGGCTTGTATGCGCAGCGTTTAGCCGAGAAAGGGTATATTACGATTGCTGCTGACGCCGCGTATCAAGGTGCTAGCGGTGGAATGCCGCGCAACGTCGATAAGCCCGCTAATAGAATTGAAGACATTCATGGCATGGCTGATTTTATCACTCATTATGCAGGTGTGGATACAAATCGTCTAGGGTTACTGGGTATCTGTGGTGGCGGCGGTTATGCCCTTAAAGCAGCGCAAACCGATAAACGCTTTCATTCAGTTGCAACACTCAGTATGTTTAATTCTGGGTTAGTCAGACGCAATGGTTTTATGGACTCACAAATTGCAACCATTCAAGAACGACTCCAGCAAGCCTCTGATGCGAGAGCACAAGAAGTTACAGGCGGTAAAATTTTGTATGTGGCAGACACTATCCCAACGGATGAACAAATCGCCAAGTTACCTTATGATTTGTATCGCGAAGGGTTTGAGTATTACTTTAAAACACATGCTCATCCAAACTCAACGTTTAAATACACAATGAGCAGCTTACTGGATTTGATGAGTTTTGATGCGGCTACTAATATGGAGCTTATCAATCAACCACTCCTTATGATAGCAGGCGATAAAGCTGATTCTTTATACATGACATTAGAGGCATTTGAAAAAGCACATAATGTAAAAAATAAAGAGCTCTTTTTAATCAAGGGAGCAACCCATATACAAACCTATTGGAAACCAGAATATGTTAATCAAGCTATTACTAAATTAACAGAATTCTATGCAAAATCACTCTAATAAGAGGGATGTAATGACAACAATATTGAAAAAAACAATCGTTGCACTAACTTTGTTTTTTATTAGTATAAGCTTTTCTGCTTGCGCTGTTTCAGAGCATAATGACACGCTTTCACCAATGGTAATACATGAACAAGGAAGTTTCACCGTAGGTGGTTCTGTTATCAATAATGCAGGAGTATTTGACCCCATTAAAATGACGCCAGAAGGACAAACCATTCATGCAGACCACGCGTATGTTTTTTATCAAATTCCCGAAAACCACCGAAAATTGCCTCTTATCTTTTGGCATGGATATGGTCAATTTTCAAAGACATGGGAGAGCACACCCGATGGCCGAGAAGGATTTCAAAATCTTTTTTTAAGGCAAAACTACACTATATACTTACTCGACCAACCAAGGCGTGGCAATGCAGGACGAAGTACACAGCCGATAACCATCGCGCCAACACCTGATGAACAAAAATGGTTCGATATTTTTCGTGTCGGAATTTGGCCTCATTTTTTTGATGGCGTTCAGTTTTCTCGTGATCCAGAAGCGCTCAATCAATACTTTCGCCAAATGACCCCCGATACAGGTTCCATAGATATTGCTATAAATGTCAAAGCTGTATCTGCACTCTTTGATAAAGTTGGTAATGGTATTCTTGTAACCCATTCACACAGTGGTGGTATGGGATGGCAAGCCGTGATAAAAAATCCAAAAATTCGTGCAGTGGTTGCTTATGAACCAGGCAGTGGTTTCATCTTCCCAGAAGGTGAGGTTCCCGCTCCAAAGCCTAGTTCAGGTGGAACACTCACGGGAGAACGCATCCCATTAACTGACTTTATGAAATTAACGAAGATCCCAATTATTATCTATTATGGTGACAACATTCCCGACAAGCCCATAGATAACCCAGCGCAAGATCAATGGCGAGTACGCTTGGAAATGGCTCGGTTATGGGCGGATACGGTCAATCGTCATGGAGGCGATGTCACACTCGTACATTTGCCCGAAATTGGTATTTATGGAAATACTCATTTTCCATTTTCAGATTTAAACAACAAAGTAATTGCCCAACTTATGGCTAATTTTTTAGACCAGAAAGGGCTAAGTTACTAAATATTTTATAAGGAAAAGACATGAACTATGTAATATTAAAAAATGGCATTCAAATGCCTCAACTTGGATTTGGTGTTTTTCAAATCCCCGATTTAAAACAATGTGAAGCTTCTGTAAATGAAGCCTTGGAAGTGGGATACCGCTTATTTGATACAGCAACGGCGTATCAAAATGAAGAAGCTATAGGGAATGCTCTTAAAACAAGTCCTATTGCACGTGAAGAGCTTTTTATTACAACGAAACTCTGGATCAGTGATGCGGGTTATGAAAAAACCAAAAAAGCGTTTTTCACCTCTTTAAAAAAATTAGGATTGGATTATCTTGATTTGTATCTGATTCATCAACCTTTTAATGATGTTTACGGTTCGTGGAGAGCGATGGAAGAGCTCTATAAAGAGGGGCTTATCAAAGCCATCGGTGTTTGTAATTTTGCGCCAGATAGACTCGTCGACCTTGCTCTGTATAATGAAATAGCACCCATGCTCAATCAAATCGAAGCACACCCCTTTCATCAACAACAAGAAGCGCAAACGGTGATGCAAGCGTATGACATTCAAATGCAATCGTGGGGACCTTTTGCTGAGGGGAAAAACGACATCTTCCAAAATGAGCTTCTCGCCTCCATTGCAAAAAATCATGGTAAATCCATTGCGCAAATTGTTTTACGCTGGTTGATGCAACGCAATATTGTCGCCATTCCTAAATCAATTCGCAAAGAAAGAATGGCTGAAAACTTCGCCATTTTTGATTTTGAATTGACAGAGCAAGAGATGCAAGACATTGTCGCACTTGACCAAAAAAAGAGTAGCTTTTTTGACCATCGTGACCCAGCAATGGTTAAGTGGCTAAGCAACTATAAATCTTAAATCAATTGAGAGGACAACACTTATGAGAAGAACAGTCGCTATTGCAGGTGCTACGGGTTTGGTTGGTAGTCATTTACTCAATAGCTTATTAACCGATCCAGCGATTGAAAAAGTTTATGCGTTGGGCAGAAAACCCTTAACTATTTCGCATGAAAAGCTAACGTTCATTCACGTTAATTTTGATGCACTACCTACTTTGCCACCCCTTGATGAAGTCTATTTGGCACTGGGAACGACCATTAAGGTTGCGGGAAGTAAAGAGGCGTTTTCAAAGGTAGATTTTACGTATAATCTAGCCGTAGCAAAAGCAGCATTAGTAGCAGGAGCGAAGAAGATAGGTGTTGTCAGCTCCATCGGAGCAGATGCTCATTCCAACAGTTTTTATCCTCAGATAAAAGGGCAACTCGAAGATGCCCTGAAAGCGTTAAAGCCCGAAGGTTTGGTCATAGTCAGACCATCCATTTTGCTAGGAGATCGAAAATCCTTAGGTCAACCTACACGTAGGGGTGAAGAAATTTCCATTGCTCTTGCCAAGCTGTTCAACCCATTTCTGCCCAAAGCCTTCAGGGCGATAGAAGCAACGAAAGTAGCCAATGCTTTACGTGTGGAAGTGCCAAAGACTACGGGTGTTTTGATGATAGATTCGGCACACTTACATCAATACTAATTACGAAGAAGGAAAAATAATGAAGCAATCGCTATGGATTATTTTAGCTATCGTATTTAGTGGGTTCACACTATTTATGGAGGCAAAAGAGATGTCAGATATAACATTAACATCAAGACAAAAAAGCATTATTACCATTTCAGCATTGACAGCCAATGGAGACCTTGAAAAGCTCAAACCTGCTCTTGTTAAAGGCTTAGATGCAGGTCTTAGTGTCAATGAGATTAAAGAAATTTTAGTACATCTGTATGCCTATACAGGTTTCCCACGGAGCCTAAATGGTATCAATACATTTATGACGGTGATGAATGAACGCCAAGCAAAAGGTATAAAAGACATCATGGGGAAAGAGGCGACTCCATTACCCGCTCATTTGAACAAAGATGAATACGGTGCGCGCGTAAGAGCTGAATTGCTTGGTCAAAAAGAGATTCCAGCACCTTCAGGATACCAACTGTTCACGCCCGCCATCGATACGTTTTTAAAAGAGCACCTTTTTGCGGACATTTTTTCCCGTGATATTTTAACCCATCAAGAAAGAGAGTTGGTAACTATCTCAGCCCTTGCTTCCATGATGGGAACAGCGCCACAACTTCAAGCGCATCTTGGGATTGCACTCAATACGGGGCTTACAAAAGAGCAATTAGAAGAGTTTATTGCCGTGCTTCAAAAAGAAGTTGGTATCGCAGAAGCACAAAGTGCTCATGATGTTTTAATGCTTGTACTCAAAAATAGAAAATAAAAAGGATACGCTATGTCAAAAAAAGTTTTAATTCTCTCAGCAAGTCCACGCAAAGGAGGCAATTCGGATCTTTTATGTGATGAATTTTTAAAAGGCTCACGTGAAGCTGGGCATAAGGCTGAGAAGATATTTTTAAAAAATAAAACGATTGGTTACTGTACAGGCTGTGGTGTCTGTTTTGGAGGCAAGCCTTGTTCTCAAAAAGACGATATGAGCGAAATATTAGAAAAAATGGTTGAAGCGGATGTTATTGTAATGGCAACACCTGTCTATTTTTACACGATGAACGGACAGATGAAAACACTCATTGATCGTACGTGTGCGAGGTACCAAGAGATTAGCAATAAAGAGTTTTATTTTATCGTGGCCGCAGCCGATGGCAGTCATGCTTTGATGCAGAGAACCATTGAGGAGTTCCGTGGCTTTACCTACTGTTTGAGCACCCCTAAAGAAAAAGGAATTGTCTATGGAACGGGCGCTTGGCAAATGGGTGACATCAAAGGCAAACCTGCGATGAGTGAAGCCTATACTTTTGGTAAAAATGTTTAATACATGAATAATCGATATAAAATATATCTTCTAGCCTTTATTAGTTTTCTATTAGGAACATCCCAATTTATTATTGTGGGTGTTCTTGATCAAATCGCTACATCTTTAAGTATTACTGTTTCACAAGCAGGACAATTGGTTAGTATATATGCTTTAGCAAGTGCTATTGGAACACCTATTATCATGATGTTGACAGCCAAGATGGATCAAAGATCTCAACTTTTACTCTCATTAGTTGTGTTTATTATTGGGGTTTTTGCGATGCTGGTATGGAATAACTATCTTTTTATTGTTATCTCGCGCGCCATTGTTGGTATCGGAGCAGGCGTATTTGTCGCTACTGCCTATGCTATGAGTGCAAAACTTGCTCCTGCTGGTGGTAAAGGGAAGGCAATGTCCAATATTGCTATGGGGTTTAGCATTGCTTTAGTTTTTGGAGTGCCTCTTGGTCGTCTCATCACTGCAGCTTATAATTGGCAAGCTATTTTTTGGCTTATTGCTGGTCTTAGTATTGTTTGTCTATTCTTTGTCATACGCACGATGCCTAAAGCTATTACGGAAACACCTATACCACTCAAAGAGCAACTTGTTTTATTAAAGCAGACCAAAGTGATTAGTGCTCTTGGTATTTCATTCCTTGTTTTCGTAAGCTATTCAATGATCTACACGTATATTACACCATTTTTAGCTTCTATTCGAACCGTAAGCGAAACAGAGATGAGTAGCATTCTATTACTCTTTGGCATTGCCAGTTTAATAGGCTCAAAACTAGCAGGTGTTTTAGCAGATCGTATTGGCACGTTTAAAACACTTTTGGGAAGCATGACACTTCATCTTTTAACACTTCTGGGACTCTATTTTACCTCTCGTTCTCTACTCTTAACATCCATTTTGCTATTCATTTGGGTATGTGCTTCTTGGACATTCGGTCCAGCACAGAGTATTAATTTAGCGTCTATTGCACCTAAAGCTATGGGAATAATGATTAGTCTCAATAGTTCTTTCATTCAGCTTGGCTTTGCCTTAGGTGCTGGGTTAGGAGGTGTTACAATTAGCCACTTCCCCATCATCACGCTCAGTGGTGTTGGCAGTATTTTTGTTCTTTTTGCTATTGGGATATTGCTTTTTACAATCAAAAAATACTCTCATTCTCTGCAAATGCTATAATTAAAAAAATAAAGGAAAAAATATGGATGCACTTTTTGAAGCATACAGAGCTGAACTCATCAAGAGAATTGAAGCAAAACGCGAGGAAGATGGAGCCATCAAAACAGTCATCCCCTCACTCAGCTTTTATCGTTCATCTTCTACGACTGAGTTTGCAACCGTTATCTATGAGCCATCATTATGCCTCGTACTGCAAGGATCAAAAGCTTTGATTCTTGGTGATGAGAACTATAGTTATGATCCTTCTCGTTACCTTTTAGCTTCAGTACATATGCCTACACGTGTACGCATTATGGAAGCCTCTAACGAGAAACCTTACATCTCTTTAAAACTTACATTTACAATGGAAGATATTTTTGAGGTGATGAAAGAAGCTCTTAATAAATCACTTACCCCAAATCCAACGCCTGAACTTGGCCTTTGTTTTGGAGATATGAGTACACAAGTGATAGACCCAATCACACGCTTAGTGCGTTTACTGGATACTCCCAATAATATTAAATTTATGGCACCTATGATTATCAAAGAAATTTTATACCATGTTATTAATGACAAAGGAGGCAATTTTCTAAGAAAGTATTTAATGGATGGAAGTATTGTTCAACAAATCGTTAAAGTAATCTCAAAAATTAAACAAGACTTTGCAGAGAATATCAACATGAAAGAGCTTGCAAAAGCATATGGTATGAGCGAATCTTCGCTGTATCACAATTTCAAAAAAGTAACGATGTTAAGTCCTCTACAATTTCAAAAAACGCTCCGACTTGAAGAAGCAAGACGTATACTTTTAACCCAAGACCTTGAAGCTACTGAAGTTGCTTTCGCCGTTGGATATGAAAGTCCATCACAGTTTAGTAGAGAATACGCTCGTATGTTTGGGCTTCCACCTAAAACTTATGCCAAAACCATTCATGAAGATACAGAAGATATCGCTTAATTCCTCCACTGCAATGACTGCCTATTGTTTTTTACATGTAAAGCTTTACATGTAAAAAACTTTGCAGAATCTGGCAATCATCATACATAATCGTTCTACCACCCAAAGAGACAATGCCACTATAATTTCTATGTTTTCATACTTATAGTAGGAGTTAGAAATGGGTTCTTCATATACCAATAAACGTCGAAATTTTTTGATAGCAAGTGCAACATTAGCTGCAAGTTCATTATTACCAAATAAACTGTTTGCAAGTGAATCGATACCGAACACAAAAACTTTGATTGTCTATTTTTCACATTCAGGCAATACACGGGTTATTGCGAAAGAGATTCAAGCACAAACAGGTGGCGATTTATACGAAATTAAAACGGTTAATATATATCCAGAAGATTATGACAGTGTTGTCGATGTTGCTAAAAAAGAGCAAAAAACAAATTTCAGACCTCAATTAACTGCTACGCTCACCAATCTGAATGATTATGATCTTTTTTTCATAGGCTATCCTAATTGGTGGGGGACTCTTCCTATGGCTCTGTTTACTTTTTTCGAAGAAAACAATTTTGCAGGAAAAACGCTTATTCCTTTTTCGACACATGAAGGGAGTTATTTTGGCAATAGTTTATCAGATTTAAAAGCACTCAATCCAAAAGCAACATTTCTCAAAGGATTGGCAATTAGAGGAAGAAGTGTTCAGTCTGATAATACTAAAAAAGAGATCACATCATGGCTCAATGAACTCCATTTAGTCAAAAAGTAACGCTAGTTATGTTCTTACATCAACCACTTGTTCGATTATATACCAATCTCTTTTTGCTTGGACTCATCCCTTTCTCGCTTCTCAACAAAATAACGGGTAATATCATTCATGAAATAATAGGTTTGGCCATCATCCTCTTTCTAGGAAGCCATACCTTTTTAAACATACATTGGTATGGCTCTTTTTTTAAACAAAGAAACCGTGTTCAAAGAGTCTTTAATACCGTTATCATTCTACTACTTTTAGTTAGTTTTGGCTCATTGATCCTTAGTAGTTTTATGATTTCTAAATCACTTTTTTCTTTCTTAGGATTTAAAAGCACACTTATGTTGCGTCAAATTCATACAACTTCTGCTTATTGGTTTGTTATTTTCTGTTTCATTCATTTAGGGATTCATTGGCAACGATTTTGGGTGCTGTTTAGAAAAATTTTAGCCAGAGTTATTAACCTGAACTTCATACTACCACGTCAACTCTCTGCAATTTTTTCTCTACTGGTTATCTTTTATGCAGGATGGGTATTTATTCAAAGGGATATTCTCTCAAAGCTTTTTATGACATTTGCTTTTGAATTTTGGGATAACGAACAAGCGGGATGGAAAATATTGATGGATGATGTGATTCTGATGATCGCCTTAGTTATTCTGACACAATCTGTACAAAAATGGACAAAAGCTCTATTTCTTTTTATAGATACTTTAGTGTACGTCCAAAAGAAAAAACCATAATATGAACCTAAAAAATTTGCAGAATCAGACAACTTTTATGGATTATCTTTCTACCACCACGCCCTTCTTTCATTCTATAATACTGCATAAGTTAACCAAGGGCGATTAATGAAAGTTTTAATGATAAATGGTAGCTCTAACAGAAAAGGGTGTACCTACACTGCACTACAAGAAGTTGCAGGAATATTGGAAAAAGAAAATATCGAGACGGAAGTTGTCCAACTGGGCAATCTTTCTCTAAGAGATTGCAGTGGCTGTTTTGGGTGTAAGGATACGGGTAAATGTGTTTTTGATGATCTTGTTAATGAAGTGATTGAAAAAGCAAAAACCTGTGATGGTTTTATCTTTGGAACCCCTGTGTATTACGGACATCCAACAGGTAGAATTTTATCGTTTTTAGACAGAGCTTTTTTTGCTGGGCACCAGGCGTTTGAGTACAAACTAGGTGCTTCTGTAATTATCTCAAGACGCTCAGGCAACACTGCTAGTTTTGATGTAATGAATAAATACTTTACCATCAATAACATGCCCGTCGTTTCCAGTCAGTATTGGAACAATGTTCATGGTCTCGTGCCTGAAGATACTAGGCATGATTTAGAAGGAATGCAAACGATGCGAACGCTTGGAAAGAACATGTCGTGGCTTTTAAAATGCATCGATTTGGGAAAACAAAATGGACTTAGTGTACCTAAAAGTACCGAACACAGAGTGCATACAAATTTTATCGATAACCCTGAGAATTACTTAAACGGCAAGATGCAAGGCGCAGAATAAAAAATAGATACCCATCTTATTAAAAAGGAAAAATAATGGACAATTTTACATTTTGTAATCCAACTCAAATTGAGTTTGGCAAAGAAAAAGAGCAAGAGGTCGGCAAACATTTACATGTAATTGGTGCTAAAAAAGTTTTGCTAACCTACGGTAGCGAACGTATTAAAAAAGACGGTCTTTTTGATACTGTCGTGAAGAGTTTAAAAGAGTTTAATATCGTATTTATCGAATTTGGTGGCATTGTGAGCAATCCTCTGCTTTCAAAAGTGTACGAAGGTATTAACGTAGCAAAAGCAAATAAAGTGGACGCTATTCTTTCCGTTGGTGGTGGCTCTGTGCTTGATAGTTCCAAAGCGATTGCCGCAGGTGCTTTATACAATGGTGACGTGTGGGACTTCTTTTTAGGTAAAGCTGCTGTTGAAAAAGCATTGCCTATTGTTGACATTATGACACTTGCCGCAACGGGAAGTGAGATGAACTGTGGTGGTGTTGTTACCAACGATGCTACCAAACAAAAATATGCGATTCAATCACCGTTTTTATTTCCAAAAGTTTCGATTATCAATCCCTTGCTTCAAAACTCTGTTTCAAAAGAGTATCTTGTTTATTCCGCTTCTGATATTATTGCACACAGTATTGAAGGCTATTTTACAGCAACCATTCAACCAGACATTATCAATAGGCAAGTCGAAGCGATCATTACAACCGTTATGGAAACAACTGAAAAACTTCTCAAAGACCCAAAAGATTATGATGCAAGAGCTGAATTTGCATGGGCTGCTACGTGTGCACTCAATGGTTTAACCTATGTAGGTACTTCAGGATTTGGTTATCCAAATCACATGATTGAACACGCCCTTTCTGCCATCTGCAATGTTCCTCATGGTGCGGGCTTATCAACAGTTATGCCAGCATGGATGCGTTGGTATAAAGTGAAAAATGAAGCTCAATTTACTCGTTTTGCAAAAAAGATTTTTGGTCTTGATGATGCGAGCAAAGGCATTGATGCACTGGAAGCGTGGTTTAACAAAGTTGGAACACCAACCAAATTATCACAGATGAATATTTCACGCAATACATTAGATGCTGTGATTGATAACGCAACAGAAAATGCTACCTATTTTGGTATGCCAGAGTTATACACGAAAGAGGCTATTACCAAAATTCTAACAAGCGCTTTATAATCGGACATAACGAAAGGTGGTTTTGATATAAAAACCACCTTTATATTCACAACAAAGAAACACAATGCACACATCAAATTTTGATCTCAAAACACAGCGCTTTCACAATCTCTATCCAATTCAAATACCCAAAATGACATTGACACAAAGTCTTCGTGCTGTTTATGAAATTCTTTATAAAGCTTCTTATAAAACGCCTAAACGAAAGATGCCACAAATAAGACCTAATCTTGAACTATTTAATCAAAACAGTGATGCACTTAAATTTATCTGGTTTGGACACTCCACAGTTTTAATCAAAATGGATGGACTAAAAATTCTTATTGACCCCATGTTCTCAACCTATGCTTCACCTATTAAGGGAACTTTTAAACGATTTCAACCACCCGTAATAGAACTCAAAGAACTTCCATCTATTGATGTGATTGTCATTTCACATGATCACTATGATCACTTGGATAAAAAAAGTATTCAATTTTTCAAATCCCAAGAAACACATTTTTTGGTTCCACTTGGTATAAAACGTTATTTAATCAATTGGGGAATAGCCGAGGCCAAAATAACAGAGTTGGATTGGCATGAATCTTATAAGATTGATTCTATCAACTTTATCGCTACACCAGCACATCATTTTTCAGGAAGAAGCCTCTTTGGACACAATAAAACACTTTGGGCTTCATGGGTTATCAAAGGGAAAAATGAGAAATTATTTTTTAGTGGAGATTCCGCATACAGCCCACATTTTAAAGAGATTGGCTTGACATATGGACCATTTGATATCGCCTTTATGGAAAATGGACAGTATGACAAACGATGGCTTTATGCGCATATGATGCCTGAGCAAACCATTCAAGCTATAAAAGACATCAAAGCTAAATTCTTTGTCCCCATTCACTGGAGTATGTTTAGACTCTCCGCACACCACTGGTTAGATCCTTTTATACAATCGCTTAAAATTACAGAAGAGCAAAAAGTAGCTATGATCAGTCCTTTTTTAGGAGAGATTATGTCTGTCACCAGATAAAATTTAAAAAAAGCATCTCCCTTTTATGGAAGAAGGCTCATACCCAAAAATGTTTTAGTGATTCTAAATGCATTTGAATATAGGGGTTATTACTTGGTTTAATATACTTAAGCAATGGTAACCCTAAGAGTTCACCGACATATTCAAAATTTTCTACACGTTTAATACTCTCTAAAAAAACCTTTGTTGCTTCTCGTTTTTCTACAAAATTTTCAAGCCTCTTCGTATAAAAATCATTTTGTAACATACCATCTTTACAGAGTAATTTACCACTTTCAAAACTAATGGCAGGACATCCTGTATCCACAAGAATGTGCTCAAAATAAGGACTAATTGGATAAAGCTTACAAGCTGGTGTTCTTTGATCATAAATACTACACTTATGATCAATATAGTATTTACAATGCCCCTTTCCATCATTAAGCAGAACATAGACGACCAGCTCTTCACCGTTGACACTAAACATGATTGGGAAATTTTTATACACTGCTTCAAAATCTTCTAATATAAGCGGCGATGCAGCAGACCCCTTAGCACCATTGCAACAAATTCCTTCGCATAAAGAGCAACCATTAAAATAAAAATCATGACTTTTAATATTAATAAAACTTCCTATATTTTCCATATGAATTCCCCTGAATTAACGATGATTATATGAGTGTTTAAATGAAGAGATCAAGAAAGAAAACCAATCAAATATATTTCAAAAATAGATGTGAGAAATGGCTATTTTTAGGAGCTCTTGATTGATATTTCTCTTATATGATGTTATAAATTATAGAAAAAATGAAGGTATTTCCAGTAGAATAATTCTCCCTAAATATTGCCTATTTCTACGAATTTTTTGAAGAATAAAAGAGATATAAGTTGAAATAAAACCATCTGTTCGTTGTGCACACATAAACGTATGAACTTCACTTTTCCAAGTTTTAAAGAATTGATAATGGAACGGAGCTAATGAAGTTGTCTTGAATGAGAATTTTTAAGATATATATTTCTAAGAGCACGCCTAAAAAAGGATTCTTACATAAGCTATCTATTGCAATCACTGGTATTTTCACTAGAATCTATGTGCAAAAATTGAATTTATATATTTTGATTACTCCATGCTATTTCAAGGCCATCTAACTCTTCTTCAACATAATGAAAAGCATCATCTCCGATCTCTTCGTTATCTCGCATGGATAATATAGTCTTTCGAGCTGATTGGATGACATGTTGTAACTGCTCATTAGTTGTATTGTCAAAATCTGTATCGATTTTAAAAAATGTGACAAATTTTTGACGAACTTCTTCAGCCCTAGGCGAACGATCATTTTCAAGCTGTGTGGAGACTAAATGTAAAATAGCTTTACGCGCAATACCCACTTCATGGCAGACATGATTATCATCATGAAAATTGAAGACTTTCATCAACGGCTTCAGTGTCAGCCCTTGAATAACTAATGTACCAAATACAACGGCAAATGTCGTTATAAGAATTAAGTCACGATATGGAAACTCTGAAGGTAATGCCATAGCAGCAGATAATGAAACAATACCACGCATACCTGCCCATGAAATAACTATACCGCCTTGAATCGTAGATCGTAACATGGGACGAGGAGGATTAAAACCTATTTGACGTTCCCGCCATCTTGCAAATAGATTAAAAGGCATGTGTAAAAGAGGACGCACAATAATGACAGTTAAAAGTACAACAGTCGCTATAATCAAATAGTGTGTGCGCTCTGCATCTATTAAACTTCCTAAAATAGGTCTCATTTGTAAACCAATAAAAATAAATGCAAAAATATTCAGAGCAAAAACAACTGTTTGCCATACAACATTCGTAGAAATACGTGTTTCAGCCGAAATCCTATATGGAGCAGTCCGTGCCATAGCAATAGCATAAGATACGGTCGTGAGTACCGCAGACAGCCCAAGATCTTCAGCGAGAATCCATACCCCAATAGCACATACAAATTGAAGGATAATAGCAGTTGGAATATGTTCAATATGCTCCATGACACGCAATGTTAACCACCCCAATGCAAGACCTGCAATCAGACTACCTGCTACTGCTAATAAAAAAACTGGTGCTACTTCAGAAACTGTAAAGCTATTTGCTATGACTGCACCCACAGCTAAGCGGTAAATTAAAAGCGAGCTGGCATCGTTTAATAGACTTTCTCCTTCAAGGACTGTCAAGATACGATGCGGTGTATGTAACGGTCGAAGTACCGCTGTTGCGGCTACCGCATCGGGTGGAGATACAATTGCACCAAGTGCAATTGCTACAGCCCATGGCATCGATGGGATCATTAGATGAACAACAATCGCAACTGCCATTGTTGTAATTCCAACAGCAAATATGACCAAACACATTACAGGAAACCAATTATCTTTAAGATCACGGAGTGAAGCATCATAAGCTGCATCCAGTAAAACAGGTGCTACAAAAAGTGCCAAAATGAGTTCTGGAGGAATGGATAGCAGCGGTGCTCCAGGCAAAAATGCAAGTGCTGCACCGCCAAGTGCAAGAAAAACAGGATAAGGTGCTCCAAGACGTCGGGCAAGTGCCGCCAATATAACAGCCGCGATGAATAAACCAAGAAATTGTTCCAATGCTCCCATGCTTTTACCTACTACTCTCTTTCACTCATAATGATTATTTTAATTGATTGTACTCTTTATCCTCAACATGTTCCAGCCATCTGGCTGGTCCTTTTTCAGGATGAATCTCAATCGCAAGATGTGAAAACCAACTGTCTTTAGCCGCACCATGCCAATGTTTAACATCTGCAGGAATTTCAACAACATCACCTGAATGAAGTTCTTTAGCAGGTTTTCCCCACTCTTGATAATAGCCTCTTCCACCCGTTATAAGTAAAATTTGACCGCCTGCATGTTTGTGCCATCGGTTGCGACATCCTGGCTCAAACGTTACATTGCCAATAGGACACCCTGAACCTGCAATGGTGAGCATTTTAAGCCACACGGTTCCTTTAAAATTATCACTTTCAAATTTTTCGCCAATAGGAAAAATAATGCCAGTACTTAAATCATTTGTAGTCATTTTACGATCCTTAATGGATTACTTACCGGCTGGCAAATCAGTCGATGCTGCAAGCTCTTTTTGAGCTTCAAAGGCACTCAGCCGTTTTTTCAATGTTGCAATCGTACCCTCCAATGCTTGAGAACCTAACACCATACGCAAAGGAGCAGGCTCAACATCAACACTTTCAATAATCCGCGTTGCCATGCGTGCAGGGTCTCCTGGTGCCAAACCATTTGCAGGATCTAGCATCTTTAAAAATGCATGCGCCGGTGTTGCATCATACTCAGGCATCAAGGTAGCTACTTGTGCACTGCCATAACGAAACTCGGTGCGTGCACCTCCTGGTTCAATAATTGTCATACCGATTCCAAAAGAAGCTACCTCTTGCGCAACCGATTCAACAAAACCTTCAATACCCCATTTAGTCGCATGATAAAGCGAATTGCCTGCAAAAGCAACCTGTCCGCCATACGATGAAATCTGAATCACACGACCGCCACCTTGTGCTCGAAGATGAGGAAGAGCTGAGCGAATCAGCTGAATTGAGCCTGTTAAATTGGTCGCAATGATATGCGAAACTTGTATGTCAGTAAGCTCTTCCCCTGCTCCAAATAAACCATAACCTGCATTACTAATGATCACATCAATACGTCCAAACTGTGCAAATGATTGGTCAACAATTTCATGCACCGCCTTTGTATCGGTCACATCCAGTATTTCAACTTTAAAAGTCTCTGGATAACGCTTGATAAGATCATCAATCTTCTTTGTATCGCGTACCGTACCGATAACACGATCACCACGTTCAAGTAGTTGTTGGCTTAGCTCGCGACCAAAGCCACTGCTAACACCTGTAATAAGCCAAGTACGTTGCAACATAATGAATTCTCCTTTTAATCATTTAATTTTTATATATGATTACGCTTTTTGGGCATTTGCAGAAGCAGTCACTTCATTAATTGCTTGCAAACCGTTGAGCGTTCGTGGATAGCCGATAAAAGGCAATAGTTGTGTCACCACATTAATCATTAAAGCACGATCATTCCCCACATTAAGGTTAGCACCAACATGTCCTTTTACTTGTGCATCACACCCACCAAGAGAAATAAGCATGCTTAATGTAAGAAGCTCTCGTGTTGGAATATCAATGCCTGTGCGTGTAAGATAATCACCAAAGCAATTACCGGAGAGGTAATGCTGAATGTGCAACAAATCCTTAGGTGCTGTAGCATAGAGACTTTCGATAAATTGCGTTCCAATAATCTGCTCTTGAACTGCATAGCCTTTTTGTTCCCTATTTTCAGGAGTAGTTGTAGATTGTAGTGGGAGTGGTAAAGAAATTCCTTTTTCCGTCAAAACTTCATTGGTAATACGAAGGCTATCAAAAACCTTTGCCATACCCACATACGGCACAGCTTGATAAACAATCTCTTTAATCTCAACAGGCGTTATACCCACATTGAGAGCAGCCCCTAACATCACGCGGTATTCGCTTAGTGCTTGAGAAGCAATCATAGAGGCTAATTGGACCATCACTCTTAATTTTATATCTAAATCATCATGTGCGACAACTTCATCAAAAGCAAAATTATCGAATACTTCGATCAATTCTGGATCCGTTACAGCCAATGTTGAGACATGTCCAGGAAAGAGTAAATCATGTTGATCTTGAGCTTTTTTTGTTGGTTTCATTGATAGTTTTCCTTTTGAATGATTTATTTTATGAACGCCAAATACTATAATTTCAGCGAGCTAAGCTCTTCATTTCTACATAAAAAATTTTTACATGTAATGGAGTTATTATAGACAAATATCATTTTTTATTCTGTATTTTTTTTAAAGTAGAGGGCAGTTTTAAACCCTCTCTCTCTTATGCTTGCATATCAATCACGTAACGATAACGTGCTTTTTTAGCAACCACTTTTTCCCATGCATCCGTAATCTCACTCATTGCAATTTTAGTGATTTGAGGTTTAATGTTATGAAGTGCACAAAAATCTACTAGTTCTTGTGTTTCACGAATACCCCCGATTTGTGAACTTGCGTACGAAGTTCGCGTACGAAGCAATGAAAATGGTCCAATTTCATAAGGATCATTGACTTTTCCGACGCCAACCATGCAATACGTGGAGTCTTGTTTTAAGAGTGTAAAAAGCTTGTCAAGTTTATGTTTATAAGGAGCTGTGTCAATAATAAAGTCTAAGGAGCGATCAAATTTTGAAAGATCCGTACTATCAGGATTAACAATCACCTCTTTTGCACCAAAATTTTTGGCATCGGCTACTTTATCCGGAGATGTGGTAATTACAGTTACTTCAGCACCCATGGCTGTTGCAATTTTTACTGCCATATGACCTAACCCGCCAAGTCCTACAACACCAACTTTTTTGCCAGGTCCAACACTCCAATGACGAAAAGGTGAATACACGGTAATTCCCGCACACATCATTGGACCTGCATCTGCCAAATCAACAGCAGCTGGGACATGAATAATAAAATCTTCATTCACCACATTAAAAGTTGAGTATCCTCCTTGCGTCATCGTTCCATCACGATCAGTCGAACCATATGTAAACACTGCACCGTTTTCACAGTACTGCTCCATTCCCATATCGCACATTTCACAATGATGGCACGAGTTAACCATACAGCCAACGCCAACACGATCCCCTACTTTAAATTTACTTACACTTGAGCCAATAGCCGTTACAACACCGGCTAATTCATGCCCGGGAACGAGTGGAAATTTTTCTTTTCGCCAATCTTCGTGACCATGATGGATATCAGAATGACAAACACCGCAATAATGAAGCTTCATTGCAACATCTTTTGGACCTAACGCTCTTCTTTGAAAATGTAGAGGTTTAAGAGGCTCCGTTGCTGAATACACAGCCATTCCCATTGTTGGGTACGGCCCTTGATCTCCTACTTTGTTTGTTGGATTGGTTTCTGCAGCCTGAGCTGAAAGTGGATTTAAAAGCCCTGTAGCTCCCGTACCCAAAGCTATAGCACCTGTTAACATAAAGTTTCGTCGATTGCTATCGTGAGTTGTATTGGACTCTAGGGTATCTTGCACGTGATCTGTCTCATTTGATTGCTTTTTCATGTTGTGTCTCCTTATGAAATTTACATATCTAGAGCGTAGATGCTCACCTTAATGAACACAATTTCGTTCCTATTTATTTCTTTAAATTTAAGATTTGATGATTCTCAATAGATTGATACATTCTAAAAAACTTACTTGCCGACTCTTTTGGCAATTTCTTCTGGATAACGTTCCCCAAAAATGACGATTTTTGCTAAAGATTGATTGATCTCGTGTAATTCATGTACTGTAAATTCAACGTTAATGGCACCAATATTTTCTTCAAGTCGATTGAGTTTTGTTGTTCCAGGAATGGGAACAATCCAAGATTTTTGTGCTAAGACCCATGCCAATGCGATTTGAGAAGCTGTCACATTTTTACTCTTGGCTATCTCATTGATTAAATCAACTAAAATTTGATTTGCACTTAAGTTCTCTTTTGAAAACCTTGGAACAATACTTCTAAAATCATCCTTTCCAAATGTTTTTTCTTTGTCAATAGTTGATGTTAAAAAACCCTTTCCCAAAGGGCTAAAGGGCACAAAACCAATTCCAAGCTCTTCAAGAAGCGGCAATAATGCATTTTCAGGTTCTCTCCACATCATGGAGTATTCACTTTGTATCGCTGTTAAGGGAAGGGCTTTATGCGCTTTTTTAATGGTTTCAATTCCCGCTTCACTGAGTCCCCAGTGCTTTATTTTCCCTTCTTTAATCAGTTCAGCAATAACGCCGGCGACATCTTCGATGGGAACATTAGGATCAACCCTGTGTTGGTAAAGCAAATCAATGCTCTCTGTTCTCAATCTTTTAAGAGAACCTTCTACGCCACTTTTTATTTTGGAGATATCACTGCTAACAATCTGTTTTCCTTCCTCGATTTTAATACCAAATTTTGTCGCGAGAACAACTTTGTCCCTCAATGGCTCCAGTGCTTTTCCAACAAGTTCTTCATTGATATAAGGGCCATAAACTTCTGCGGTATCAAAAAACGTTATGCCACTCTCATAAGCTTTATGGATGAGCTTTATCATCTCTTTTTCATCCTGTGCTGGGCCGTAAGAAAAACTCATCCCCATGCAACCAAGGCCTAATGCAGAGACTTCTAAACCACTGTTACCTAGTTTTCTGTATTTCATGACTTTTCTCCTATGATGATTATTAAAAAATTATAAGCCATTTTTCAATTTATCGATAGAATGATTTTGTCTATTCATTGCCTTATTCTGCAAATATATTATTTTATAAAGATTCATAAAACACTTTTTACGTTTACATGTAAAGATATTAAAGGGTATCAGCGTGTCGTTCAAACACCTCTTTATCCCAACCACCCCCGAGTGATTTGTACAAAGAAACCCCTGAACTGAGCAAAGCTTGCTTCGTTTGTGATGTAGCCAGTTTTGCTGAGAGTAGATTACGCTTTGCATCTAAAAGCGTAAGGTAATCGCCATAGCCATTTTCATACTGTTTTTTAGCGAGTAAGTACACTTGCTCAATATTTTTCTCATAGGAGAGCTGATGCTCTAGTTTTTGTGTGAGAGTATGTCGTTTGTTAAGGGCATCATAGGCATCTTGAAACGCTTGTTGAACCGTCTTTGCATACGCAATCTCTGCTAACTCTTTGTTCGCTTTTGCACTCTCCACGTTGGAACTGGTTTTTCCCATATTAAACAATGGTGAGGCAAGGCTTCCACCAAAACTATTCATCCCTGATTGGGATTTCATCAGGTTAGAAAGCTGTGTGCTCTCAAAGCCAAGTGCCCCTGAGAGGCTAATACTTGGAAAATAAGCAGCTCGTGCCACACCGATGTTGGCATTGGCTGCTTTTAAATTCTCTTCGGCTTGGGTAATATCAGGGCGTTTGGTTAAAAGCTCGGAAGGCAAATTGGCAGGCACGTTGACATCGCTTGGTAAAACGCGTGGTAAGCCATCTTTACTAAACGCCGCTATGGCTTCGGGTGATTTGCCTACGAGTACAGCCAACGCACTTTGTTGGAGTAAAATCGCTTGCTCTAGCGCATCTTTCGTGATTTGAGCACTGTTCAGCTCTGCACGATCGGAGGCAAGAGTTCCTTTAGAAATAGCACCAAGCGTATACTTCGCCTCATTGCGCTTAAGCCCCTCTTCTCTTGCTTGTATTGTCTCATTGGTAATATCGAGTTGCTCATACAAACTAATCAATGTAAAGTAACTATCCGCCACATTGGAAGCTAAAGAGATTTTTACCGTGTCTTTTGCCGCATACGTAGCGATCAACGAAGCACGAGAGGAAGCTTCAGCTTCTTTGTATTTACCCCAAAGATCAAGCTCATAACTAAGAACGGCACTGAGTGAAAAATCATTGTACGTATTATGCGCTTTAGAATTAAAGGTATCGCCACTGCTTCGAATTCTCTGACCAGAGCCCTGAACATCAAGGCTTGGGTAACGATCCGATGTACTTCGTGAAAGCGTTGCACGCGCCAAAGAGATATTGGCCATCGCTGATTGAAGATCATAGTTATTCTTCAGTGCCTCTTCAATTAAAGCGGTCAATTTTGCATCATGGTAATTGTTCCACCATGCTGCATCGACATACGGTGTTTCACTCTTTACATCCGAGCGGTACGCTTCTGGAAACGGTGTTGTGGGGACATTCAGCTCTGGAGAGAGTGAACATCCACTAAGAATTAAGGCTAGTACAGCACTGTAATAAAGACTATTCTTCATCTTTTTTTCCTTTACGTGAAAACTTCGCATTTAATGACGCGAGCCAGTTGTAAAAGAGTGGAATAAAGAAGATCGCAATGGTTGTTGCGGCAATCATACCACCAATAACACCCGTCCCTATCGCATGACGGCTTCCCGCACCGGCACCTGAGCTAATCGCCAAAGGTAAAACACCAATGGTAAAGGCAAGTGATGTCATAACAATCGGACGGAAACGTAAACGTGCCGCTTCAAGGGTTGCATCAAAAATTGACTTACCTTTCTCTTGCGCTTGCATTGCAAACTCAACGATCAAAATCGCATTTTTAGCCGATAAAGCAATCAGTACCAAAAGACCGATTTGGAAATAGATGTCGTTGCTCAGTCCTCGTAAATAAACCGCCATAATCGCACCAAAGACAGCAAACGGAACCGCGGTAATAACCGCAAGTGGCATCAACCATCTCTCATACTGAGCTGACAAAATCAAGAAGATAAAGACTAGTCCGAAAATGAATGCTTGGCTTCCGCTTCCTGACATAGCTTTTTCTTGATAAGCAGTTCCAGACCATGCTATTGTATAACCGGAAGGTGCTACCTCTTTTACGACTTCTTCGATGGCTTTTAGCGCATCACCCGATGTATAGCCAGGAGCAGGTTCTCCCATGATTTTTGCAGCTGAAAAAAGATTGAAACGGTCAACAATGTCAGGCCCAACGATACGTTCATAACTGACCAGCGAACTTAGTGGAATCAGTTTTCCATTATCAGATTTAACGAAAACATTTCTTAAATCCTCAGGTTTTTCTCTAAAATTAGCTTCTGATTGAACATTGACTTGATAGGTACGTCCAAAAAGATTAAAATCATTGACATAGTAAGCACCAAACGTCGCTTGAAGTGTGCTAAAGAGATTTTGAATAGAAACACCCAGTGCCATCGCTTTTTCACGATCAACATTCATCCGGTATTGCGGTACAGCTGAATCAAAAGTACTCCTAACGACCATCAATTCTGGACGTTGGCGCGCTTTAGCGACCACATCATTCACAACATTTCCTAAATCGTGAAATGAACCACCCACTCTATCTTGTAAATACATCTCAAAACCACCGGTAAGACTAAGGCCTATAATTGGAGGTGGATTGACAGTAAAAATATTGGCATCTGCAATTTTTGCAAAAGCCTCATTATACTTTTTACTGAGTACCATCGAATGGTGTGATGGATCTTTACGCTCATCCCAATCTTTTAAGAGTAAAAAAGAGGTTCCAGCATTGGACTTATTCGCACCACTACTACGATCAAATCCTGTAATAACCATCGAATACACAACATCGTCCATCTTGAGTGTGATATCATCTAATTGGTCCATAACTTTTTGTGTACGATTTAAAGTTGCAGCAGGTGGAAGTGAAACCAATGTAGCCAAATACCCTTTGTCTTCATTAGGGACTAAGCTAGTAGGGATTTCTTGAAAGAGCTGATAGGTTGTTCCTATCATGACTGCAAAGATAATCAAACTAATCATTCCATGACGTACCAGCAAGCTAACCCCACTGGTAAACCAATTGGTTGAGGCATCAAAGAACTCATTAAATTTTTTGACAAACCAAAACGGTTGTGGCTCTTGTTTTTTAAGTAGAATTGCACATAAGGCAGGTGTTAAGGTAAGCGCTACAAAACCAGAGATAACCACAGAGATAACAATGGTAATTGCAAATTGCTGATACATTGCTCCAGTGAAACCACCCATAAATGTTACAGGGATAAATACGGCACATAAAACAAGCACAATGGCGACCACAGGACCTGTTACCTCTTGCATCGCTTTAATCGTTGCATCTTTGACGGTAATATCTTTTTCAGAATGCAAGATACGTTCAACGTTTTCAATAACGATAATAGCATCATCGACAACGATACCAATGGCAAGCACCAAACCAAATAAGGTTAAAAGGTTAATCGAAAATCCTAATGCATACATCCCCGCAAAGGTTCCGATGATGGATACAGGAATCGCAAGCACAGGAATAATCGTTGCGCGCATATTTTGTAAGAACATGTAAACAATAATAACAACGAGTAAAAGGGCCTCAATCAATGTTTTTACCACTTCTTGTGCGGAAACTTCAACAAACTTTGTTGTATCGTAAGGCACATGGTACTCGATATCTTCAGGAAATGATTTAGCAATTTCAGCCATAGCTGCTTCAACACGTTTGCCCGTAGCAAGGGCATTTGCACCTGATTGTAAATAGATACCAATAGGAATACCAGGCTGTCCATTGAGTTTTCCTAAAATGTCATATGACTTGGCACCAAGTTCTACACGTGCAACATCACGAAGTCGGAGCGTTGAACCATCTTTATTAGACTTTAGAATAATTTTTTCAAACTCATCGACTTTATCTAATCGCCCTTTCGTACTGATCGTAAAGGTATATGCTTGCGAACTTTCAGAAGGTGTTTGATTAAACCTTCCTGCGGCAAACTGTGCATTTTGCTGAGATACTGCATTAATGACATCGGCTGGGGTAAGATTATATTTGGCGAGTTGATCAGGCTTCATCCAAATACGCATTGAGTAATCAAGCGTTCCAAATAAAGAAGCATCACCCACACCTTCAATCCTTTTAAGTTCATCAATCACGTTAATCAGTGCATAGTTTGCTAGGTAAATTTGATCGTAACTCTGCTTTGGAGAAACGAGTGTAACCAATTTTATAATATTGGATGAGCGTTTACGCACCGTAACCCCTTGTGCTTGCACTTCACTTGGGAGTTTATTAAGAGCTGCTTGAACACGGTTATTGACGTTAATCGTCGCTTGATCAGCGTTTGTTCCAATTTTAAAATAAACATTGATCGATAAAGAGCCTGTTGATGAAGCCGTTGAAGACATGTACATCATATTTTCAACGCCATTAATTTGCTCTTCTATGGGTGCAGCTACGGTCTTTGAAATCGTCTCTGCGTTAGCACCATTATATGTTGTACTAACAACAACTTGCGGAGGCGTAACCTCTGGATACTCCTCAATAGGCAAGCCTTTTATACCCATCAAGCCCGCTATAATCACAACAATCGAAAGGACGGTTGCAAAAATAGGCCTGTTGATAAAAAATTTAGAAAACATACTTTATTCCTTCGCTTCTATAACATTAACCGCAGAACCTGGGCGCAGTTTCGTGAGGTTATCGGTAATGACAACATCTCCTGCACTCAAACCACTTTCAATGATATAGGTGTCATTATGAACGGTTCCTGCTTTGACAGGAACTTTAGTCGCTTTGCCCTCTTTGACAACATACACAAACGAACCAATGGCTTCTTGTAACAATGCCTTTTGAGGAATACTAATCGCATCTTTATAGACCAAGCCTTCTACATTCACACGTACAAACAGACCGGGTATTAAAATATTATTGGGATTAGCAAAGGTGGCTCTTGCTTTAATCGTAGAAGTTTCAGCATCCACATAACTATCGATAAAATCTAAAGTTCCCGTTTTGGCATATTTGGTGCCATCGGGGGTAGAGAGTTGAATAGGAAGTTTTGCTTGCGCTAAACTATTCCAGTTACCTGTTCCCATCACATAACGTTTTTTCAAAAGTTCAATATCAGGTAAGGAGAATTCAACATAGATAGGATCGGTTTGGGTAATCGTCGTTAGTGTCATCGTATCACTACTAGAACCGACATAACTTCCAACATCTTGAGCATTGAGGCTTGTCATACCACTAATGGTTGCTTTAACTTTGGTATAGTTAAAATCAATCGTTGCTTTTTTAAGCGCTGCTTGTGAAGATTTGAGCGAAGCTCCTGCTGACTCATAGGCAGAGAGTGCGGCATCACGCTCTTTTTGGCTCACAGCATCTTGATCAAACAAGGCTTTGGTACGTTCCCAATCACGTGTTGCTTGTTTAAGGGTCGCTTCTTTTACACCAACATCTGCCACCGCTTCTTGCATCAATGCTTCATAACGGTCTGAGTCAATTTGATAGAGTGTTTCGCCTGCTTTTACAAAGCTACCTTCAGTAAAGTATTTCTTTTCCAAAACACCACTGACACGTGCAACAATACTCACTTGTTGCATACTTTTTACTTTTGCTGGATATTCAAGTGAAACAGGAACATCACTGGTGATCACTTTATAGGTGGATACACTTAAAGGAGGCATCGCTGGCATCCCTGCTGTTTTTTTATCTTGACTTGAGCATCCTGTTACCAAAAAAGCTCCCAAAACACCTATTAATGCATATCTAGCATATGTTAAATACACTCTATTTGTTGTCATTTTTCGCTCCATTTATATATCTAATAAGAATAATTTGTGTTGAAGAATTATAGGTATTAATAAGATATCTCGATAGAATGATAATCCTCAATGGTTGCCTAATTATGCAAAGATAATAAAAGTATTTTTTTAAATAAACAATAATGTGAAGACTATACAACATTGGCTATAGCTATCATTTATAATAATGATGGAGGAGAATAAATATATAATTTATTATAAATTTTAAGAATAAAATAATTAAAATAGATTTTTAAATATATAATGTAATCTTAAATTTAAGAATTAATAGAAATAAAATTCTAGAAGAACCTTAAAAGAGTTGTGTTGTCACTTTAAAAAATATATTTGTAATCTTATGTTTACATTTTGTTTAACTAAATTTTTTGATAATGAATATATACAAATAGGGAAAAATATGACATTTGTCAGACGAAGTGCTAAACTCGTCAGTTGACAATGTGATTTGAGAGTTGCATTTTGATTTAAAACCTTAAGGAACCAAGTTAAATTGATTAAACTCCATTTTCAAATTTCTGGAAAGGAGTTGAGTGTTAAAAAAAGGTGAAATTAAAATGATAAAGAAGTTTTTAGCTGAGGGATTGAGCAAGAGTGTCATTGCACGAAAGTTGGGTGTTTCAAGAGATACCGTAAGACGTTATGCAATCTTCCTGATGAGATTATATTCCCCATATCAATAGACCTCCAGTGATCAATAGCGTTGATCCTTATTTACCTCATATTGCCAAGATGTTAGAGATGGCAGGGCAGACAAAGAGTGAAATACCATTAACCGTCATTTATGAAGAGATCAAGAAGCTTGGATACGATGGAAGTTTGCGGTGGTTACAGCAAGTCATTGGGCGTTATGAGCTAAGAGCTCGTGCCAAGAGTGAAGAGCCTATTATTCGCTTTGAAACCCAACCAGCCCAACAAATGCAAGTTGATTAGATAGAGTTTCCTAAAGATAATCTCTCCCATTTGTTTCAACAATGGATATTATTCTAGGGATTCATATGTGGAATATGTCAATAATGAGAAGATAGAAACGCTTATCGGATTTCATATGAATGCCTTTAGCTACTTCGGAGGCATTCCAAAGGAGTGTTTGTATGACAATTGACTTCGATTTTATACGAACCATTTCTACTCTAAAAAGAAGATTACTGAGGAATGTTGATAGAACCTGGTTATCTATCTGAGAAACAGTATAATGTGAATAAACGTCTATTTCAAGGGGTTAGTGGTTGTAAAGACTATTGAGGATTGCTGAGTTTTACTGATAAAAAGGCATGGAAGGAGCTTTTCTATGCACTACGCTTTGTTCAAGTCCTAGTTTTCTACCTTATTCCTACACAAAAGTGTCACTATTGACTATTGTATCAATTTTTGTGTTGTTTTAAAATTAAGATGCTAAAGAGTTAAAAGAAAAAATGTTAGAAGAAAAAAACGCTCGAACCGGGCAATTCGAGCGTTGATCTTAAAAATTGGTAGGTTCTACACAAAAAGGAGGTATGTGTCTTACAAGTGAAAGTATAGGCTTATACCTTAAACAAGATATGAACCATTCGTTAATAAAAACTAAACCTGTAAAAAGCGTTCATATTCTTTACATGTAAACCCTAATCAATCCGTTTGTAAACCACCCATGCGATCCATGTTGCGATAATGCCTGTGCCGATGGCTGCTGATAAAAAGACCTCAGGGATTCGCCATGAAGCGTCCAATAAAACCATCGTAAGCACCGCACCCAGTACCATAAACAGGGCATTTAAGATGTTGTTGGCAGCGATAATGCGTGAGCGAAAGGATGGGTCACTTTGGCTTTGCATGATGGCATAAAGGGGGACACTAAAGAGTCCGCCAAAAAGAGCGATCAGTGTCAAATCAACTAAAATGTGCCAAAAGGTGATGCTTGAAAAGAGTGCTGCTACAGGCACAAAGCTCGAAGAGGTCAACGCAAAGTCGATTCCAAAAAATGCCATGCCCAAAGCACCCAGTATGATCAAAGAAGGGCGAATCGTGTGGTGGCTTAGTTTTTCGCATAAGAACGAGCCCACGCCGATGCCAACGGTAAAGAGACTGAGCAGAAGCGTCACGGTGGTTTCATCGCCTTCTAAAACGATTTTGACGAATGCGGGAAATTGGGAAAGTAAGAGCGCGCCATAGAGCCAAAACCATGAAATGGCGATGATAGAGAGAAACACCGTTTTGTTCGTATAAGAGAGTTTGAGCGTTTGTGCCGTTTGCGAAAAAATATTGTACGAAAGACTCATTTGTGCATTGAGTGAAGGTGCGGTAGGAATGGAGCGACTGCATACGTAACCGATCAGTGCGATTGCTATGCCCATAACACCTGCAATGATACCTCCATACGCGGAAGCTGCGATCAGCCCTCCTCCAAGCGTGCCAAGCAAAATCGCTCCAAATGTTCCCGACTCGACCAAAGCGTTTGCCGTAATCAGTTCATTTTCGCCCATATGTTGGGGAATGATGGCGTATTTGATCGGACCAAAAAGCGTTGAGTGTAGCCCCATGCCAAAGACCACGACCAACAGCAGACTGAACCAATGCATGTAAAATCCAAGCGTGGCGATGCTCATCAAACCAAACTCCAAAAGCTTGACCAAGCGTGTTAATGCCGCCTTGTCGTATTTATCCGCCAGAGCTCCTGCAAGCCCCGAAAAGAGGAAAAAAGGTACAATAAAAATCGCCCCGATAAGCGGTGCTAAAACTTCCAAAGGTAAACTCGTCCAAGAACCTGCGTGAAACGTGACCAAAATAGCCAAGGTATTTTTGAAAATATTGTCGTTAAACGCACCTAAAAACTGTACCGTAAACAACGGCGCAAACCGTTTGGTTTTTAAAAGGTAAAAAGCACTCATGCGATCTCGCTTGCCATGGATTTTAACGTAACATAATCGGTTTTGCCCGTACCCAAAAGTGGAAGTATTTCTACATGTACGATCTTTCGTGGTACGGCAATTTCAGGGAAACCGTTGCTTTGCGCACTTTTTTGCAACATTTCACGGTTTAAGTTTTTATCGGTCGTAAAGAGCACGATCGCTTCGCCTCTGGCAACATCGGGAATAGAAGAGCTTGCATGCAAAAAGCCGCTTGAGGTCAACGTCGCTAGTTTTTCCACAGACTCTAAAGAGATCATCTCGCCTGCGATTTTGGCGAAACGTTTGACACGCCCTTTGATCTGCACGAAGCCCGCATCATCGATGCTCACGATGTCGCCCGTGTTGTACCACCCCTCGCCTGCTTCGGAAGTTGGCTTTTCCAAAACGCCTGGATTTTCGGCGCGTAAATAGCCACTCATGACATTTGCACCTTTTACATGTAAGATGCCACCCTCCTCGATACCAGCAACGGGAATGAGTTTGCTCTCAATGCCTGGCAATATCTGCCCCACCGTGCCTTTTTTATACGCCATCGGTGTGTTAACCGCGATGACAGGCGCAGTTTCAGTCGCACCATACCCCTCAAAAATGCGCAACCCAAACTTCTCAAACCAAAGCTCACGTACGTTTTCAGAGAGTTTTTCCGCCCCAGCAATGACGTAGCGCACACGGTAAAAGTCGTACGGATGCGCATGACGTGCGTAGTTGTGCAAAAACGTACTCGTTCCTAGCAAAATCGTGCAAGAGCGATCATACGCAATCTCTGGAATGACACGGTAATGAAGCGGTGATGGGTACATAAAAAGGTGCATGCCTCTAAAAATCGGAAGCAGAGAGCCTGCCGTCAGACCAAACGAGTGGAAAATCGGCAAGGCGTTAAGCATTTTATCTTCCGTGGAAAAATCGACGATAGAACTGATTTGAGCGATATTGGCTAGCAGTGCTTCGTGAGAGAGCACCACGCCTTTGGGTTTTCCCTCACTGCCTGAGGTAAATAAAATGACCGCACTCTCTTTTTCATCTTGAGACGTTGCAACAAGGCGCGGAAAGTGAATCGCATAGAGCATGAGCCAGAGTTTATCCACTAAGCGCATCAACGTTTTTAACTCTTCGAGGTAGACGATGCGCACACCCTGCAATGCTTCTAGTTTAGGAGCGAGTTTAGCTTGTTCCACAAAGGCTTTTGAAGTCACGATGGTCTTAATCACTGCCGCAGTACACGCACTTTGCAAGCCGTCCACACCTGCGGTGAAATTGAGCATAGCGGGGACGCGTTTCATACCTGAAAGCCCTAAAACAAGTGCGAGTGAAGCAACCGCCGTTGGCATCAACACACCCACCGCTTCGTTTTTTTGAGTGATAGGACTTAAGAGTCGCCCCAATCCTAGCGCCATTTTAAGAAGCTGCGCGTAGGTGTACTCGACTTGTTTGATGTCTTCCACGATGGCTTTGTTTTTGCCATACGTCTCAATTGCATCCAAAAAGGTACCAAAAAGATCGTTGGCAGGGCGTGCATCAAACGAACACTCTTGCATAAGATGTCGCATCGCTTCGCCTGAGAGTAGGCGTCTTTCATGCGATGTTCCCTCGTGTGAAACCGTAAGTTTGGTTGGCATGCAGTAATGAAGCGTGATCTGCGGAAACAGTCTGTGTGGGAACGTCTTAGGCATACGCGAGAGCCTACTAAATGTCGCACCTTGAATCATCACAGGCACCACTGTCGCATTGGTTTTTACCGCAACAAAGGCACTGCCTTCGTAAATTTTCATCAAACTGCCCGTTGTCGTGATGCGCCCTTCAGGGAAAATAACCACAGGACGTCCGCTCTCCACCAAACGAATCACCGCCTTAATCGCCATCGGATTGGACGGATCGACGGTGAGATGATCGGCAAGCATAAGGAATAATCGCACCAAAGGGTTTTTAGCGATTTGCGTGTTGATGATAAACACGGGCGAAACGGGTAACATTGCCCCTAAGATCAAGCCATCTAAAAACGATTGATGGTTGGCGATGATGAGCATTGGCTCATTTTTATTGGCTGTAAAATGCCCCTGAACACGTAGTTTAAATAAAAAACGTAGGATGATGCGAAGTGCTATTTTGATCATGTTAGTTTCCGTGTAAATAATTTAAGACATTGCTAAAAGTCGCTTCTAAAAGCGGTTTATTGACCCAAAACCAGACCTCTTTGCCGATCTTCTCGCTTAAAAGCACTTCGGCTTGATGGAGGATTTTGAGGTGATGCGAAACCGTGGTGCGCGCCAAAGGTGAGACCTCGGCGATTTGCCCTGCATTGAGACGCTCACCATCTTCAAAGAGTAAAAGAATTCTTTGACGGTGCGCGTCGCCTAAAGCCATGAAAATGGCTGACATCGGTTTCCATTCAAGTGGTAAATCTTTGGCGTATTGTGTTTGCATCTTATGTTCCTAAATGTTTAAGTTTATCGACATAATAATCTTTTTTGTCTTAAGTATTTCTTAGAAAATGGTGGGATTGGGCTTTACATGTAAAGTGTTTTCTTCCAAATACAAAACCTTTCGATAATTGTTATAAATAGGATGATTCGCAGGAAAATAGACCAACATCGCTTTGGCATAGCGGTCAAAGACATTTTTTTCAAGGGCTATGCAAATGCGTTTTAAAAGCGCTATGTCGTAACTGTTCCACACTGTGGTAAACGGCACAGGGTAATCGCTTCCAAAGAGCAGTTTGGCGTGAATATCGGTTTGTGCGGAGAGATGGCGCAACACTTTGGCACGCACGGGTGTCAGAAGCGCTGAAACATCGGCGTACAGGTTATCATGTATTTTGAGCATCTCTAGCAAGGTGAAATAGTCTTCGTTAAAGCGCTTTGGATTGGACGAGAGTGCTTTGAAGATGTGACGAGGCTCGTAAGAAAGTGCCATATGCGCGCAAATGACCTTTACGCCGACTTCCAAAGGTTGGCGTAACATCTCGATGCTTTCGCACGTTTTAACCGAATGCACACTGCTCTCGCTTCCCACATGAATGATCAATGGCAGATCAAGCGCCGCAAGCTTTTCAAAATAAGGTCGATACCGCTTTTCTCGCGTATCAACACCCCAATAGTTTTGCAAAAACTTTGCCCCTTTAAAACCTAAAGCATAGTACTTTTCGATGAGTTCCAACGCGTCGGGTCGTTTGGGATTGATAGAGAAAAAAGGAATGATGAGCTCTGGAAACAGCGCGTACAACGCCGCCACATCTTCATTGCTCGCGCAAACGGTTTTATCTTTATGAAGAACATTGCCCTCATCATCGACCTTTGCATCCACACCAAAGAGCACGATTTTTTCAATATGCTCTGAGGTTTTCACCGAGTTCATCAGCGCATCCGTGTAGGCTTTGTACGGCTCTTTTGCAAGGGCTTTAGCGTCGATGCCGAAGCGTTTGGCAAAAAAACGCACGGCAACTTTGTCGTAAATTCGGTTGAAAGAGACTTCACTGCTCAGCAAATGAACATGGGTGTCGATTGTTTTCATTTCTATATTCCTAATATCTTAAACATATTGTAATATTAATATAGCCGAGCTGAAAAAATTCTGAGAAAAACCCTTTTATCAATCTTTCACGCCTTCAAAAATAAAAGGAAGCTCAATGAAAATGCCAATTTTCTAAAAGCCACCACCTTTACATGTAAAAAGGTTAGATTCAAATTTATGCATACCCTCATAGCCACAAAAGCAACAAAACAATGCAATTTTATGCGTTATGGCTATATATTTTGCAATGCAAACAGCGTAAGTTTCGCCAAAAGTTAAAAGTTTAACCCTGACCCTTTAGTTCTTTTAGGGCACCCATATATAATACATCTGCACTCCCAGTCATGTCTTTTTGAAGATTGCTATAGCTCGCTTGAGCCAACTCTGCATAATCTAAATATTCTTTAATCGTTGCCATTTTACTTGTCTCCTTTTGGTTTTAATATTTTTTTTAGAACATCTTCATAACTAAACTTGCCATCCATATAGTTAAGACCTTTTGGCTCCATGCTTGAATTCCAACCTGTAAAAACATTCCCTGCTACATAACCTACATCCCACCATATGTCATCAACTTCACCAAGGATAATATTAGAATGCCGATCTTTTATATAAAATAATTTTTCTTGTTTTATATTCAAAATAGGAATTTCAAAAATTTTCATTCTGTATCCACGATTTTCCCACTGGCTTACTTTACTTTCAGCTATTTCCTCTTTTACAATACATTTGCCTTGTTCAAATGCTTTTGTATAATCAGGGTTCCAAGCACCTTTATAAGAAATGCAACGTTCTGAAGTATTATTATCTAGCCAAGAATTTCGATAATACTTTCCATCTTTTTCATCCTTATAATCAACAAAGTTGTATCCTTTATAGGGAAGAGTGATACTTTCCTTAGCCTTATCTTGCTCACCAACATAAAACCCCTCAACATTCTCCACTGTTTGATAGATTTTTACACCTGCATGGTACTTACACAGATACATGTAAATTGGAAGCCCTAAAATAGCGTCCCATGTAGGGATGAGTATCACAATGGCTAAGGCTATATATTTCTTTTTGAGACTTTGTGTTTTTTCATACACTTTCGTAACGATGAATTTTGCAAGGAATATATACCCTACAATGACTCCTACAACCATAAGTCCTATCATCTTTTACCCTCCTCTTTTATCTTTACATGTAAAGCTTCATTTGGCTCTATTTTCTGCCATTTTTTCATACCAATTCCTTATGTTCGTTCGCTTTTTCTAGCTTATGCCATCCTAGTTTTTTCATCATCTTGTGCCTTTTTGATGTTATTTATTTCTTTACATGTAAAGCCGTTTAACCCCAGTCAATTCACCGCATTGCGTGCAACACGAGGGAACACTCTTTTGGGCTAAATGGTGTTGTATGACTTTAGCGTGTAAGACTTTGGTGGAGTCGATCATAAAGCAACATGGTGCTTTGGTACCATCCACAAAGTAGTACCGCATCTTTTCATTCTCCAAGTAAGGACATTGGTAGGTTGTATAGGGTAATGGTTCTGTGGAGTAATGGGCTTGGTAACTTTTTTTAGGTTGAATTCTTTGAATCACAAGAGGAATGTTTTGCTCTTTAGCAAAGGATTTAAGAGGTTCTAGGTTTTGCCCATAATTTACGGCATAAAGTTTAATCTTTTTAGGGGTTAAGGTATGGCATGCTAAAAGATGTTTAAGGGTTTGAGAGGGAGAGGTTCTGCCACTTCGTTTGGCAAGAGTGATGACCTTTTCATCATTGGAACAATCATCTACTAAGATCATTTCTAAAGGATCAAGCTTATACACGCTTTGCAGGTATGCTTGAAACGCTTCATACGGTGGGTTGTAAAAAGGTATGACAATACTTAAATGTTTATGGATCATTTGTTTTCTTTTCATGTAACCTTGTATTTTTGAGAGATGCGATTGTTTATATCCTACGGACACTACTTTACATGTAAAGGCAAGAAAAATGCGTAAGGCTAAAGGCAACAGTTAAAACCAAGGGAAAAAGAAAATAAAGGAGTATCGTTTTGAGACGTAAAGATGGTTAGGTTAAGTGCATTTTCCCAATGCGTCTTTGACCCTTCAACGAATTATACAGCTCAATTATCCCCTTATTTGAGTGGCACATATACATCTGATTGTCTTATAAGATCACATTTTAGTCATTATGAGCTTAAAGGTTATCACGAGAAACGGTGCTTTTTAGAAGAAATTTGATTTGAGGAAGGAAAGATACAAAAAACGCTCGAACCGGGCAATTCGAGCGTTTGTCTTAAAAATTGGTCGGTTCTACACAAAAAGGAGGTATGTGTCTTACACTCGAAAGTATAGGCTCTTAGCTCAAACGAGAAATGAACCGTTTGTTAATAAAGCTTAAATCACCGCAATTTTTGACACCAACCATGTCATCGCCAACAAATCGGCACTGCCGCCTGGGGAGAGGTTTTTTGAGATCATATCTTCATCCAAAGCCTTCAAGTGAATGTCCAAATTTTGGGCATTAGGCTTTACATGTAAAAGCGCTTTCGCTTTTGTTTTCGCGTACTCAAGCCCTGCCATGCCACCTCGTGACCAGAGCGTGCTGTCCTCTAAAAGTGACATCAAGAACAGCAAGGTTCTTTTCAGCGCAACTGCTTCGCCCTCTTCTTCTTTGCACGCTTGAAAAAAGGGCAAAGCCATTTCAAAGATGATGGCAAACCCACTCTGCGCGATGCCCCGAATACCACTGCTTCCCGTTTCATAAAAGAAGCGTGCCCCTGCACTGTTAGGCTTTACATGTAAAAGATCGTCTTCAACCAAATTCGCGCATAAGGCTTGCATTTGGGCTTGTAAGTTTTTACATGTAAAGCGTTGATCGCATCCTTTGAGTCGCCCCATGGCTCCACAAAAAACAGCTAAGCAGAAGATCATTCCTTTGTGAGTATTGACATTTGACGTTGCTTCAAACATCGCTTTTTCACAGGCAATTCCAATCTCTCGAAGCCTTACAAAGCTCTGTTTGGCATCTTCATGAGCGTCAATTTGCGCGGTTTCAATCCACTGTACCACAAACGGTTTGATGGCACGAATACTGGCGTAAAAGGTATGAATGTCCATATCGTGATGTGCGCCACTGTTGGCTTGGTCGACCAAACCCGGTTTTGGAGTGAGCTCCACTTCAGTTTGCATCGCGCGTTCACACCACAAAGCAATCGAGTGAGCAAACGCATGTTTTTCAACTAAATGTTTGATATGTGCGTTCAATTCCACGTATGTGTGTTTTTGAGCGCGCGCACACAGTTTTGCCTCTTCTTCACAGATAAAACAGCGTCGTTTAGAAAGTCCAAGCGTGCTTCGTGAGAGAATGTTACCTGTTAAATCCAACACGTCAATATCCATCAAACGTCCCAGAGGATGGCTGTTTTCCAGTTTACATGTCAAGGCTTTGAGTGTCTTTGCATCTGCTTTACATGTAAAAAAAGATTCTGCTCCCGTAGAGGCTTGTTTACTCTCGCACGCCAGTAGTTCAATGCCTTCGTTTTCAATCATTTCAAGCAGTACTTGATGCGCAATTTCATGCACAACTACCGCTTCGTGTGAGAGTTTAATAAGGCTAGGAATGTTAATCGTAAGGGAGATAAGCGATGCCAAAGGGTGGCGGCTCAAAAGCTCTTTTTGCTTCCAAGCACGCTCCTCTTTGGCGCGTAAAATAGCGTCTAACGATGTAGGTTGGTCTATCATTTATGCCAATTGGCGCACGACGTCAATGATGGAACCATCACGGTATCGAATGACCGCAACGACTTTATCGGTGTATTGAATCTCAGCAGGGACACCACATAGTGCAATTGCTCGCTCATACAGCTCTTCGATCTCGACGATGTGAAGCCCTGCTTTTTTAAGGCGTGCTTTGAGTTCCACATTTTTCGGATTGACCGCAATACCTTGATCGGTGACGAGCACGTCAACGCTGCTACCAGGGGTTACGATGGTATTGACTCGTTTCGTCACGGTTGGAATACGTCCACGCGTAAGGGGCGCTACGATAATGGAAAGTTTCGCATCGGCCGCTGTGTCACTGTGTCCACCCGAAGCGCCACGTAACAAGCCTTTTGAGCCCGTGATGACATTGACGTTAAAGTCAACATCGACCTCAAGCGCACTGAGGACAACGATGTCAAGCTGTTTGGTTGCGGCACCTTTGGAGCTTGGATTGGCGTATTCATTCGCGCTGATTTCAATGTGGTTTTTATTTTCTCCCAATGATTTTGCGGCAAATTCATCAAAACTTTGGACGTCCAAAAGCGTTTTAATAAGACCGCGTTTGAGCATGTAAACCATCGTACCCGTGATGCCACCGAGCCCAAAACTGGCATGAATACCTTGTTCTTCCATCTTTTCACTCAAAAAAACCGTTGTTGCCAAAGAGGCGCCACCCGTTCCGGTTTGAATGCTAAATCCCTCTGTAAAAAGCCCCGAATGTTCGATCACTTTTGCCGTATGCCCTGCGAGTAAAAGCTCTTTAGGATTGGTCGTCATACGTGTTTCACCTGCACCAATTTTGGAAGGATCACCCACCTCATCAACCACGACCACCGCATCCACTTGATCTTGAGAAAGACTCGCGGGTACATTGGGATACTCTTCTAACGATTCGCTCAGAGCGATTACATAGTTTGCATACTGTGCATCAATCATGGCATAACCCAGTGAGCCACATTTGGAACGACCTGAGTAACCATTGGCATTACCAAAAACATCGCATACGGGAACACCTAAAAACGCTACATCAATTTTAAGTTCACCCGTTTGAAGCAGATGCACACGTCCACCGTGAGAGTGAATTTGCACCGGTTTTTCCATCAACCCTTTGGAGATAGCTTCACCGAGTTTGCTTCTAAGTCCTGAAGTATAAATCTCTGTCACCACACCATTTTTAATGTGCTCAATCACAGGATCATGCACGGAAGCGAGTGAACTTGAAGCTAAGGTCAGGTTTTTAAAGCCCATTTTAGCGATGACATTCATCACGTTGTTAAGCAAAAGATCGCCGCCACGAAATGCATGATGAAAAGAGATAGTCATACCGTCTTTTAACCCTGAGCGATGAATCGCCTCTTCAATACTCAAACAGAGCTTAGCACGCCTGTCTTCACCTTTCGTATGATCTTTACATGTAAAAAGGGGTGCACCTACTGTTGTGAGTTTGTCTACTTTAAATTGTTTTTCAAAATCTTTCATTGATCGTCTCCTAAAACACCTGACGCACGGGCTAAATCCATAATCCATTCGGCTCTTAAAATAACAGGAGCATCGACCATCTTACCATCGAGTGAAATAACACCAAGACCGCGTGCTTTCGCATCTTTTGCGGCTTCTAACACTTCAATTGCCCAGTTAATATTCTTTTTAGACGGCGCAAAAGCGCTATGAAGCCACGGAATTTGGTTTGGATTAATCAATGATTTGCCATCAAATCCAAGTCCTTTAATATAATCCACTTCGTGCATAAAGCCTTCTTTGTCTTTGACATCGGAAAAGACGGAGTCAAACGCACCGATTTTTGCGGCACGAGCTGCGAGTAAGATTTGGTTACGCGCTGCCATAAGCTCATGCCCCTCTTTGGTGCGTTGCGTATGAAGATCACGCACAAAATCTTCTGCCCCTAAAGCAATACCCATCAAACGTTTAGAACATCTGGCAATATCTACGGCATTGACCACACCCAGCGCACTTTCAATGGCGGCTAAAAGCATCGTCTTCTTCCCTTTGCCTATGCGATTTTCAATGTGTGAAATCTCTTGTTCCATCTCTAAAACATCATCTACCGTATCGGTTTTTGGAAGACGAATAATATCTACCCCTCCTCTAATCGCCGCTTCTAAGTCCAAAAGACCAAACGGGGAGTTGAGAGGATTGACACGAACGGCGGTTTCAATATCTTTATAAGTAAAATGTTGCAACGCATGGAAAACCATCATACGTGCAGAATCTTTTTCACTGAGTGCCACTGAGTCTTCAAGGTCAAACATCACCGTATCTGGCTTATAAATAAATGCGTTACAGACCATTCCGGTGTTAGAACCTGGCACAAACAACATACTTCTTCGTAATTTCTGTTTCATGATAACATACTCCAATCGGGCTCAGCTTGTGATAAAGCTCTTAAAATAGCAGTTTGAACACGCGCTTTAATCACATAATCAAGTGCACCTTTGTCTTGAACAATGAGTTTAATGCTATCCACTTTCATTGCCTTGACCGTCTCCAAGATAAGTGATCGTATAGCATCGCCATAGATCTCTTCGACACTACTTTCCAACTCGATTACGATTTCTTTCTCTTCGATGGGCATTACGCGAACAAAAGCATCGCTCGATTCCAGTGTTCCCGCATGCGCAGTCTCTAGTTTTTTGCTCATTTTACTTCCTCTTTAGACATCATTTTCGCAATCAACGCATACGTTGTCGGAGGAACCAAAGGGAGGATCTCTTCCAAACGATTTTCATGCATTAATTTTCTGACTCTCGAAGCCGAAATTGGCTCACCCCCGTACTCAATGCGTCCTAACTCTACCACCTCAATGGGTGGAAATTCACTTGGGCGGACGAGTAGCTTTTTCATCTGCTGATTGTACTCATTTGTCACGGCACATAAAGGTTCAACACCGACATATCGGTGCGTAATGCCCAATTGCGGGGCAAGATGATTTCTAAAGATATTGAGATCCAACTCCGTATAAAGCGAATCAATCTGACGTTTGTCCTTAATAAAATAAGTCGGAAACGTCGCTTTAGAAATAATATAGTCTGAACCCTCATGTATCGTGAGGTTTTCAAGATCTTCCAATCCATCACAAATTAAACGGTAACGATCTTTAAAGGTAAAAAAGGAAGCATCTTCCTTCACCACAAACAGATGTACCCACTCGGAACGTTCACACGCTTGTTCCACCAAATAACGATGCCCTAAGGTAAACGGGTTTGCATTCATCACAATGCTACCGACCACATCACCGGTATGTTTATACTTACGCAATCTTTTTTTATACAGATCGATATTATAGCTGTTCTCCATCAAAATAACGTGATGATTTGCTTGTTCGATATACTTAAATCCACACGACTCAAATACCTCCTGATAATCTGGCTTTGTAAATAAAAATAGATCATGCCTTCCTTCACGAAATGCCACCTTTAAAAGTTCACTCATGAGACTCAGCGCTAAACCCTCTCCACGCATACTTTCATCCAGTGCAATGTTTTTGAGCACTCGACCACTCAGTCCTCCGCACGCTACAATGCGGTCATCTTCTTTGGCAATGACAAAAATTTCAACATCTTCTGACATCTCTAAATCAACACTTTGCAAGAAGTCATTAATCTTTTGTCTTCTTACGGTGCTGGTTTGAGGAACTTCAGAAAAGATAAAACTCATCGACCCTCTTTCTTATGCAACACTTTAACAAACATAGGGGCAACACTCATGACCAACAACATCCTCACGATATGATGAAGGGCAACATACGGCAAATTAGCCCCTACAATGATGGCGATGACATTCATCTCTGACTGACCACCGGGAGAAAAGGCTAGCATAATCGAGAGCAGTGGAAATTCTGTCATCCATGAAACGATCGCAATAAAGAGAGATGAGACGAGGAGCAAAACAAAAAAATAGCCCA
The DNA here is from genome assembly GCF_002309535.1 of Sulfurospirillum diekertiae. Taxonomy (GTDB): domain Bacteria; phylum Campylobacterota; class Campylobacteria; order Campylobacterales; family Sulfurospirillaceae; genus Sulfurospirillum; species Sulfurospirillum diekertiae. Next base: position 2,054,976 of record NZ_CP023275.1, read on the forward strand.
ACGTTTGTGCTAAAACTTTGACAATCTCTTTAAGCGTAACCCCCACAAAAACAAAACCAACCGTAGTACCTAAAATGAGTTGAATGACTTTAATCACTTCATTAGGAGGACGTGAATAGACAAGCCCTGAGCCATAAATCAGAGCACCCAAAAACATCGGACCAATCATCGTACCACCTGGAATTTTAAGCTTCAAAGCGCCCCACCAACCCAAGAGGGCACAGAAGGTTAGAATGATCATATCGTGAGGATCACTGTTTAAAAAAGGTTGTGTGATGCTTGCTCTGCCATCTAACGAGACATGAGAAAGGGCTTGAATGATAAAGGGAAGTGTAAAAACGATAAATAGCAGTCGTGATGATTGGGTCAGTGTGACTTTATACACATTAGCACCCATTGATTCTGCTAACATCACCATTTCAAGAAGGCCTCCTGGCATGGCACTAAAATAGGCTGTCATCTTATCAAACTTCAGCCACTTCCAATAATAGAGCATGCCACAAAATGTGACGACAATGACAAAAGGAAGGATTAAAACGAGGCTGGAGATAAAATCACCCAAATACTTCAAAATATCAGGATGAAAAGCGCTCCCAATGGTAATGCCCAAAACGGCACGTGCAGGAGCGGAAAACATTTTAGGAGAACGAAGGGGAAGAGCCTCAAAACGACTGGCAATAGCAATAGCAACAATAGCACCTAAAAGCCATGGCAAAGGCGTTCTTAAATACGAAAAGATTATGGCGCCTATGAGCCCTATTAACAATGATGTTAGAACGGGAAGAAAGCGTTTAGGCCATAGCATTGAATCATCCAAAAATAGTTTAGGTAAACCCAAAAATAGTATCTTCTTTTTCATTAAGAAGAGATAATGGAAAAGAGTAGAAAAAGGGCTAAAAATGGTCTTTTTGATGCGTATAAACGCGATTGAAGAGAGCATAACACTACGCCAATACAACCCTTTTCATTCTTTACATGTAAAGAGATTAAGGGCAAAGTATTCGTTGTAATTTTAAGCCAAAATAAAACGTAGATACAACAATTAACGACAAAAGAATTAAGAAAGCATCCCAGCCTAAATATTGATAAAAAACACCCGGAGCAAATGTTCCTACGGTTCCACCTGCATAGTAAAAAGAGAGGTACAATCCATTGGAAATGGCACGGTTTTCCAGCGCTAGTTTACTAATAAGTCCTGAAGCTACAGAGTGAATAATAAAAAAACCCGCACAAAAGACAAACATACCACCAAACATCACCATGTAGTTATTCACATGAAATACTTGTAATCCAACAAGGTAGGTAAAAATACCGATGATAATTGTCTTGGTTTCATTTCCAAAAAGACGGATCATCCATAAAACACGAATGGAGATAATAAAACCGATGATGTAGCCCGCATACATCATGCCTACTTTTCCGTACCCCATCGTTGAACTGAGATTTTTAAGTTGAAAAGGCAAAAAGTTAAGCAGTGCTTGAAAAACAAAGAAGATAAAAAACATCAGAGCATAGATATTAAAAAATGTCTTGTTATGAAGGACATCCAACACCTGAGAACGTTTTGGCTTGACAAAATCCACTTTAAGCTCTTCGCTAAGAAAACTCAGCGCTCCAAACATCACAATTAACGCGACCCCTAAAAAAACAAAAAAGAGCCTCCAACCAAACAGATCACTGAGTATGCCTGAAAGCAATCGCCCCAAAAATCCACCCAAAATCGTCGCACCGATGTAGTAACCAATAGACTGTTGCACCTTCTCTTTGGGCGTAATAAAGCCAATATAACTCATTAAAGAGGTCAACACGGCAGGAATTAAAATACCCTGTAAAGCACGAATCGCCAGCAATATAGAATAGGTACTGCTCCACGAAAAGCAAAGCTCTAAAATCCCCAACATTAAAACAGCATTTCTTAAAAAGAGTTTGGATGAAAACGTCTCTAAAATATAACCATAAAAGATCGGTGCAAACCCAAGCGGTAGCATAATCACGGTGGTAAAGATGACCGCCTCAAAACGGCTTAAGTCAAACTCTTTTTCAAAAAGCGGTTGGATGGGTTGAACAGCATAAAGCGTACACAGGGTAAAGATCGTACAAAGATAAATGATGAGGAGTTGGTGGTGAATGAGAAAATAAGAAAGGGAGCCCTTGCCCCCTTCTCTATTTATAATTGTCAATTTGAAAATCCCAGAAAAACTCAATCCACTCGGTTGTTTCGCGAGCAGCAAAATCTGGGCGGAGCAGTGCTTTTTCTTTGTAAAATACCGAAGCAATTTTAAAATCAACCTCAGGGTATTTTGCTCTTAGAACACGCTCTATTTCGATCATTGTCTCGCCACTATCAATGATATCATCGACAATAACGACACGTTTGGCTCTGCTTAAATCAGGTACATTAAAGATGTTGATGGTATCAAGCTTATGTGTCTCTTCATAATGCACCGAATTGATCGAGTAAAGATCACGCATTTCTAATGCTTCCGCTAAAAAATGACCTAAGGTCATACCACCACGAGCCACCGCTAAAATAACATCAGGCTTATAGGGCTTGATCTCTTTGGCAAGGGTGTTCACATCTATTTTAAACTCTTCATAACTATAAAAACGCAAATTAATGTCCTTCCTGTACGATAAATACGGTTAAACTGACAAACGTCAGAAACAAAATACCAAAGTTAATATCTTTAAACTCTTTTTTGATCACTTTAATGAGTACATACGAAATCAAACCAAATGCCAAACCGTTGGTAATGGAGAAGGTTAAAGGCATCATTATGACAATCAAAAACGTTGAAACGGCAATAGCGGTATCTTTAAAGTTAATGTGGGAAAGTTCCCCAAACATCAAAACACCGACCATGACCAAAACAGGATAGATTGCATTTTCAGGAATCGCCTTAAACAGAGGCATCATAAACAGGGTTAAAATAAAACAAAGTCCCGTCACCACCGCCGTTAATCCCGTTCGTCCACCCTCTTCTACACCCGCAGCACTCTCGATAAATGCCGTGGTAGTAGAAACACCCACTACCGCACACACAGTACTGGCAAGTGCATCCACTTCTAATGTTTTTTGAAGCTCTTTACCATCATCTTTAAACAAACCTGCACGAAAACCAACGCCTGCAAGCGTTCCAAGTGAGTCAAACAAATCGGTAATCAAGAAGGTAATAATCACAGGAAAAAGTGAAAAGGTCAATGCACTTTTAATATCAAGCTCAAAAGCAATGGGACTGACTGAAGCAGGAAGCGAAAAAAATTCTGTTGGGTAAGGAGCGATGCCTACAACCCACGCTACAATCGCCGTTGTGACAACAGCTAAGATAAATGAGCCTTTGAGTTTCCATGAGTAAAACGCAAACACTAAAACAAGGCCTAAAACACCCAGCAAGACATTAGGATTTTTAAAATTACCCACGCCGACCAAAACAGCAGGATTGGCAATCACCATTCCCATACTTTTAAGTCCAATAAAGGCGATAAAAGAGCCAATACCCGCACTAATCGCACGTCTAAGATCGTGTGGCACACTCTTCATAATCCACACCCGAAGCGGTGTTAAAGAAAGAACGAGGAACAAAAGCCCTGAGAGGAACACAACCCCAAGAGCGGTTTGCCAAGGCACTTTCATACCCAAAACCAAACCAAACGTAAAGTAAGCATTAAGTCCCATACCCACGCTCATAGCAATCGGTGTGTTCGCCCAAAGTCCATTAAGAATGGACGAAAAAATTGTAATCAAAGCCGTCGCGGTGATCAATGCTTCCATTGGCATACCCGTTTTGCTCATGATAATAGCATTGACAGGCACGATGTACATCATGGTCAAAAACGTCGTAAACCCAGCCGTAAACTCGGTTTTGACCGTTGTACCATTTTTTTCCAGTTTGAAAAAGTCCACCAAAGTAGATCCTTTAAATTAAGATATTAATATGTCTTGAGTTCATTGTAGAGGCTATCACGCTCAACGGCAGTAAAACCACTCGTTTCAATCAGCTCTAAAATACTTTGCATTCCAAGCCCTTTAGCGCTGTTCGCACCTGCGGCAGATTGGATGGATTCCACTTCAATCGTACCATCTAGATCATCCGCACCGTACTCCATGGCAACAAGCGCTAAGTTAATCGTTGATGTTGCCCAGTAGGCTTTGATGTGATTGATATTGTCAAGCATCAGACGACTGATCGCAAAGGTTTTAAGAATCTCAGTTGAGCTTAAAAAATCGTCTACTTTTAAATAGTTATTGTCGCGTTGATAGACAAGGGGAATAAATGCATTAAAGCCATGAGTGCGATCTTGCAAGTCTCGAAGACGAAGCATATGATCAATGCGGTGTTCACGTTTTTCCACATGTCCAAAGAGCATCGTGGCATTGGACTCATGCCCTTTTTTATGCCAGAGTTCATGAATGTGCAACCACTCCGTTGAACTGACTTTACCTTTACAAATGTACTCACGCACACCCTCATCAAAAATTTCAGCGCCACCACCGGGCATTGAATTCACACCATGCGCAATCATCTTATCAATGACTTCTTCAAAACTGAGATGGTATTCTGTTGCCAAAAAGTTGATCTCAGCTGCGGTTAAAGCCTTTACATGTAAATGCGGAAAACGTGCTTTGATTTTAGAAAAAATCTCCAAATACCACTCAAGTCCCGTTGCAGGATTGTGAGCAGAGACCACATGCACTTCAGTAATATGGTTGTCATTTACCGAATGATCTAAAATCTTTAAGATCTCTTCGTGGGTCATCGTATAAGGATTTGGATTTTTACGGTTGGCAGAGAAAGCGCAAAACTTGCAGATGTCTTTGCAGATATTGGTGGGGTTAATATGTCGGTTGACATTGAAAAAAACTTTGTTACCATGAAGATTTTTACGTCTTTGGTTAGCATATTTACCTAACGTAAAGAGGTCAAGATCGTAGAGCGCTATGCCATCTTCAAGGCTTAAGCGTTCGTTATTTTCGAGTTTTTCGATAAGCGTCATAGGTTACTTTCATCATTTGAAATAAAGCTGGATTTTAGCAACTTTTTTTGTAAAGAGAGGTTAAAAATTTCAAAGTACAAAAGAAGAGAAGAAAAGTACCATAAGGACGCTCTCTTCTTCCCTCTTACGTTTATAAATAATCTTCAGGCTTGTAGTTTGCGACCACAAAATCAATATCTTTATCGCCTCGTCCACTCAAATTAACCAAGATAGACTCATACGGTTTTTCTTTCGCAAGTTTCATCGCAAAGGCGACTGCATGGGCACTCTCAAGCGCTGGAATAATGCCTTCATAATGGCTTAGATCGTAAAAGGCTTGAATGGTTTCCGCGTCATTGGCAATGCCAACTTTGGTGCGAGAAATAGAGTTAAGATACGCATGTTCAGGTCCAACGGAAGGGTAGTCTAAACCACTCGCCACCGAATGAACGGCAGCAGGTTCACCCTCTTCATTTTTCAGCATAATGGAGTTAAAACCATGCAGTATACCTTCGCTTCCATAGGTGAGACTCGCGGCATGTTCGCCAAGTTTTGTGCCTTTGCCTCCTGGTTCCACGCCATACATTTCACATGGATCTTCAATGAACGCGGAGAAAAGTCCCATCGCATTACTGCCACCACCGACGCACGCAACTAGGTTATCGGGAAGATTGCCTGTCATTTCTAAAAATTGCTCACGTGCTTCGATGCCGACCACACTTTGAAAGTCACGTACCATCATCGGAAACGGATGAGGGCCTACGACTGAGCCGATGCAGTAGATGCTGTTTTCTGGGTCTTGCAAGTAGGCCAAAAAAGCAGAGTCTACCGCCTCTTTCAGCGTTCTAGCGCCAAAACTTACCGGTACAACTTTTGCTCCAAGAACACGCATACGTACGACATTAGGATGTTCTTTAGCGATGTCCACTTCACCCATATGTATCTCACACTCAAGTCCAAAGTATGCTGCCGCCGTGGCAAGTGCGACACCGTGTTGCCCCGCTCCCGTTTCTGCGATCAGTTTTTTCTTGCCTAAGTATTTCGCCAAAAGTGCTTCCCCCATGCAGTGGTTGAGTTTGTGCGCACCCGTGTGGTTTAAATCTTCACGTTTGAGGTAAATACGTGCGCCTCCAACATATTCACTAAGACGTTTGGCATAATATACTGGTGTGGGACGACCTTGATAATGTTTGCGAATATCGCGAAGCTCGCGGATAAAATCATGCGAATTACCGATGGTTAAGTACGCCTCTTCAATCTTTTTAAATTGCGCTTCGAGTTCAGGTGGTAAATAAGCTCCACCAAATTTTCCAAAATAGCCTTTTGCATCAGGGAAAGCTCTTAAATACGGCTTTTGCATCAAATATATCCTTTACATGTAAAGTTTGAGAGTCTTTAATTTGGAAGTATTATAGCTTAGATTTCATAAGGTTAAATGGGGGAAATAAAATGGTGGTCCGTGTAGGCTTCGAACCTACGACCCCATCATTAAGAGTGATATGCTCTACCAACTGAGCTAACGGACCATGTTGCAAGATTGAAATCTTACTCCTCTCTTGATAAAACGAATGTTAATGTGTAAATTTTATTTTTTAGCACACTTTTGTCACGATTTTATAACATATTTTGCGAGAAGTAAGCTCTTTTTTTGTATGATATCCCATACGTTTTTTGAGGAATGTTGCATGGAAATCGAAGAGATTATTGAAGACCTAATTGACAAAAATGCCGATGATTTTGAAATATCAAAGCTCATTAAAGAACATATTAAAAACTATCTTGGTTCATTGAATGAAATTTTTGTCGAAAATCAAGGCAAAGATTTTTTAGTCAAACATGCTAAACAGATCGATCAATTTATCATTCTCATTTACAAATACACCTTGCGCAAATATTTTGGCAATTATATGCCTTTTGTCAACTCTATCCCTGTCGTGCTGGTTGGTATGGGAAGCTATGGAAGAGAAGAGCTCTGTGTCTACTCAGATACGGATCTGATGGTTGTGTATAAAGCACTTCCGGGCTATAACATCGAGCCTATGATCCAGTCAATGCTGTATCTTGCATGGGATGCAGGCATAAAACTCGGACATCGCACGCATAAACTTGAAGAGTTAGTGCCTGCTAGCAACCAAGACCTCACCATCAAAACAGCGATGCTAGAATCTCGCTTTTTATGTGGTTCAAAACTTTTGTGGATGGAAACGGAACGCGAGCTCTTAAAAATTCAACGTTGGCAGAAAAAAGAGGTGATTCAGCAGATCGTTGAAGCCAATGAAGAAAGACGTGCCAAACATCCGATGAGCATGGAACCTAACATCAAAGAAGGTGTTGGAGGGCTCAGAGATGCCAATACACTTTCATGGATTTGCAAAATTCTCTTTGGAAATATGCGCATACGTGACCGTGTGCCTGAGATTATTGATGAAGAGGAGTACAGAGAATTCCGAAGCTCATTGGAATTTTTATTTCGTGTACGTTCAGCCCTGCACCTCAGTGCTAAGAAAAAACAAGATGTACTCAACCTTGAATTTATCCCCGATGTGGCTGAAAAACTAGGTTTTGAAAATAAAATCTTAAAAAACGCCCAAATGCAACTTGCCTCCAAAACGATGTCGGCAATGCACACGATTGACGTTACATGTAAAATCTTTATGCGTAAGCTTACCTCCTCTATCCTCTCGCAACCAACACGTTTGAGTGCTCTCAAACGTGGTCGTGTCGAAAAAGGACTTTATGTGGTCGATCATTGTGTTTTTGCCTCTTTTAAAAAACCGAGTCCAAGCTTGAGTGTCGTTTTAGCACAACTGCAACAGTTTGACGACCCAAAACTTAGCTTCGACATTAGTTATGTGCATTACATCAAAAACGCTCATTTTGCACCTCATAACTCCAAAAAAATTTACAAACAGTTCAGGGCACTTTTATTTCAACAAAATCTTTACACTCTTTTTAGCCTCCTGTATGAAGCTTCGCTTTTGCAACAACTCATTAAACCTGTACGCCAAATTCTCAACCTTGCGCAGTTTGATGGCTACCATAAACTGCCTGTGGATATTCACTCTTTGCACACACTCTATCACTTAGAAAACATCAAAGAGCCTTTCATCAAATCACTCTTTGACGATCTCTGTCCCGAGGGGAAAGCGCTCATAAAACTGGTCGCATTTCTACATGACATAGGTAAAGGAAGAAAAGGCGATCACAGTGAACTGGGTGCAAAAATCTTCAGAGCTTATGCGATGAAATTAGAGTTTTCAGAACAAGCGATTGAGACGGGCATTACGCTTATTAAAAACCACACGCTCATGAGCAATACGGCAAACCGCGAAGATATTTACGATGAAAGAGTTGTCCTTGCCTTTATTTCAAAGCTTCAAAACCCCCAAATTTTAAAGCTACTGTATATTCTCACCTATGCGGACACCAACGCGGTCAATGACAATATTTACACCGGTTTTGTTGCCAAATTACTGCGTGAATTTTACAATTACAGCCTTGATATGTTCGATAAAGAAGAGCTCATCGATGAGACGACTAAACGTTTGCGCAAAGAAAATAGTCTTAAAAAAAGTCCTGAATTTTTAGCCCTTTCCAAAGCATTACAGAAAAAAACACTCTCGGTACAATCCAATTTCTTTTTCCTTAAGCTGAAACCAAATGCTATTGTCCAAATTGTCAAAGAAGCAGACGAGACACCTATTGACTCTTACTGTTATAAAATTAACAACGATTCGCACCTCAGCATCACGGTTATCCGAGGTAAAAGCTTTAACATCGGTTACCTCCTAGGAAAACTCTCCTATCTTGATCTGGTTCAGATGGATATTTACAAGCTCTTTGATGGCAAAAAATACTTCCAAATCGACTTTAACGAGAAAGTCACAGAGAATGATATTGAGCTGATTTGTGAGCTTATCGACAACTCATTTGATATGAGCAAAAAAGTTACATTGAAAAAACCAATTATTCTTAAAAATGAGATTAATATTGACTGTGAACACTCCAAATCGTATGCATTGATGCACGTCAATACCAAAAATCAACACGGTCTTATGGCGTATTTGATGAGTGTGTTTGATGAGCACGGAATTGATATTGCAATGGCAAAGATTCAGACTATTAAGAATAGGACACGGAACCTACTTTTAATCGAAAAGACAGCGCGCTTATGCAACAATGGACAAAATATACTAGATTATTTTTATTAAAAGGGTACCGTTTATGTGTGGAATTGTTGGCTATATTGGAACAAAAGAAAAACGCAATTTTTTGCTAGGTGGTCTCAAAGAACTTGAATACAGAGGGTATGATTCAGCAGGAATTGCCGTCCTTAAAGAGGGCGAAATTACCGCGTTTAAAGCCACAGGAAAACTCACGAATCTTGCTCGCAAAGTGGAAAACTTTCACTCAGAAGGATTTGGTGTCAGCATCGGACATACGAGGTGGGCAACACATGGTAAGCCAACCGAAGCCAATGCACACCCTCACTGGGGAGAATTTTCGTACATCATTCATAACGGTATCATCGAAAACTACAAAGAGATCAAAGACGAGCTTTTAAAAGATGGTGTAAAATTTTTAAGTCAAACCGATACCGAAGTGGCGGTTCACCTATTTGAAAAGAACGTCAGAGAACTAAAAGATTGTTTTAAAGCATTTGAAAAAACGGTTGCTTCATTGCAGGGCGCTTATGCTATCTTGCTAATCAGTAAAAAAGCGCCCGATGTTATCTTCTTCGCCAAAAATGCCGTTCCTTTATTGCTCGGTAAAAGTACGAGTGGTGAAGTTTATTTTAGCTCTTCAGATGCACCCCTTATCGGACTTGTTCAAGAAGTTGTTTACCTTGAAGATGGCGAATATGGTTGGGCAAAAAATCAAGAAATCACCCTTTTGAACAATCATGTACCACAACATCTTGACTTTAAAACACTAACGCACGATAAACTCTCAGCCCAAAAAGATGGTTACCGCTACTTTATGGAAAAAGAGATTTACGAACAATCTTTAGTGGTGGGTGAAACATTAATGGGTCGCATCAAAGACAATTCGATTATCTTGGATGAACTCTCTAGTCTTGATCTTACCCATATTGATGCCATTAAAATCTGCGCCTGTGGTACCAGTTATCACGCGGCTCTAAGTGCGTGTTATATGTTTGAACGCTTGGCAAAAATTCGCTGTAATGTGGAAATTGCCAGTGAATTTCGCTATAAAGAACCACTTTTAGATACACGAACGCTTTTTATTGTTATTTCACAAAGCGGTGAAACGGCAGACACACTAGAAGCACTCAAGATGGCAAAACAGAGTGGTATGCGAACCCTCGCCATCTGTAATGTCGATAACTCTTCAATTGTGAGAACCGCCGATATGACCATTCTCACTCGCGCCGGTATCGAAAAGGGTGTTGCAAGCACAAAAGCATTTGCAACGCAGGTCATTACACTTTGGCTTTTGACTCTTTATGTGGGTGAGCACAAAAAAAGTATGGATGCTCTAACGTTGCAAAGCGAAATTGCAGCCTTACTTCGTGTCCCGCTCATTCTCAAAGTCAGTGAAACAACCCATGAAAAAATTCGCCGCCTCTCCAAACGTTATTTACACGGGCATGGCTTTTTCTTCATTGGTCGCGATATTTTCTATCCACTTGCACTTGAGGGCGCACTGAAACTCAAAGAGATCAGTTACCTTCATGCAGAAGGTTACCCCGCAGGAGAGATGAAACACGGTCCTATCGCACTTGCCGATAGTGAGCTTTTCACCATTGCGCTAATGCCCAAAAATCTCTTATACGATAAAATGAAAAGTAACGTTGAAGAGTTGAGCGCACGTGATTCTACCCTGTTGGTGATCAGTCCAGAACCATTTGAATTAGCCGATGATTTTATTAAAACGAAACCTCATACACATATGATGGGAGAATTTTTTGAGATGATGCTCATTACCCAACTCCTTGCTTTAGAGATTTCGATTCGCCTTGGAAACGATGTGGATATGCCTCGTAATCTTGCAAAAAGTGTGACCGTAGAATAATGAATGACATATAAGGAAGGGTGATGCAAAAAAAGCTTTCTTTGATTATTGTTGGAACGATTTTTATCTCATTTATGCTATTGATGGTTATATCAGCACTTTCTATCCGTAATTTAGGAATCAAGAATGCTGAAGAAAAAGCACAAATTATTGCCAATTTAGTGCAAGATGGACTGAGTGCTCATATGCTTAGCGGCACAATGGCTCAAAGAGAATTTTTTCTCAAAAAAATCAGTACGGCAAAAGGTGTCGATGCTCTCTGGGTCGTACGCAGTAACTCGGTCATCAATCAATTTGGCAAAGGGTTTAGCAACGAAGTAGCACGCGACAGTATTGATGAAGAAGCTTTAAACAGTGCTACAGTCCATAAGCAAATCATAGAAGACTCCGGCAATGTCAAATTACGCGTCACAACGCCTTATATCGCAACCGAGCATGGTACGCCCAACTGTATGCAATGCCACCAAACCAAAGAAGGAGAAGTGCTAGGCTCTATTAGTATCGTCTTTGATATTACCGAAGCACGTACAAATGGCATTTTGAATGCCTTGATGATTTTAGGCTTTTCGATTGTGATCATGCTGTTGGTCTTTTTGATCATCAACAGGTCTATGCGCCCTTTAATGGAAATTTTCCATTCCATTACGTTTGTTATGAACAAAGCACAAGAGGGTGAATACGTCAGGCGTGTACGCTGTTCAAGTCAAGAAAAAGAGTACCAAAATGTAAAATTTGGTATCAACTCTTTATTGGATAAACTGGAAGGGACACTTACGGATATTGAGATGACCGTCAAGAAATTTTTGGCACTCTCACCTAATCACCAACCCGATCTTTTATTAGAAACTCAAAGCATTGTCCATGAACTCTCAGACATCTATCAATTTAAACGTACGATCGAATTTGACGAAGATAAAGAACAGGTCTATCATCGTATCGGTTCTATTTTGCAACACGATATAGGACTGAAAGATTTTGTACTCATCGAATCAGGGAAAAATGACATTCACCCCAATATTGTCTTTGATGCTTCCTCTCAAAAGCGTTCGATTAATTTAAATTGTCGCGCATTGCGCACCAAACAGACCGTTACATCCGATCAATTTCGTGATATCTGTGGATTGTGCAACACCTCTGCATCCCACTTGTGTATTCCTTATTTGATTAGCAGTGATTTAGAATTGCTTTTAAGTATCTGGGAGCGAACGCCTGAAGAGCTGACCCACACTAAAACATTGCTTCCAAAAATACAAAATTACATTGATGCCGCACGTCCAGAATTGGTCAGTAAAAACTTGACGGAAATTTTAAAAGTCTCTTCTACTACCGATGCTTTGACAGAGCTTTATAACCGCAAATACCTTGATGAATACATCGAAAAAGCGCTTTCCCAAGCAAAACGCAATGGCATTATCTATGGTATTCTCATGATTGACATTGACTGGTTTAAGATGGTCAATGATACTTATGGACATGATATTGGAGATCGCGCTATAAAAGCCCTTTCACAAGCACTCAAAGCCAATATTCGTGAATCCGACACAGCTTTTCGCTTTGGTGGTGAAGAATTTTTGGTTTTACTGTATGAATGTGAAGATGCCATGGTCATGCAAATTGCAGAAAAGATACGCCTTGCCTTTGAGAAAATGCCTATTCAGTCCAATACAAGTGCTACATTTTACAAAACACTGAGTGTGGGGGCATCTATCTTTCCTAAAGATTCTGATTCACTCTGGAAGTGTATTAAATTTGCAGATATTGCGCTTTACAATGCAAAAGATAGTGGCCGCAATTGTTGTAAACGTTTTGATCCAAGTATGATTGAAACCAAAGAACTTAGAAACGACTTTTAAAGGTACGTATGAAATTTTACCGCGTCTATGTCGAGCTCACCAATATCTGTGGGCTCGCATGCAGTTTTTGCCCTCCTAAAACGCTTCCAACACACAGCATGTCACTTCCTTTTTTTGAACACGTGCTGGATGAATTAAAGCCTTACACCAAAGAGATAGCCTACCATATGGGCGGTGATGCACTCACGCTTTCCAATTTAGAAGCCTATTTAGATATGACATGTAAAAAGAATTTTAAAGTCATGCTGACAACCAGCGGCTATTATTTGAGTAAGCATAATCTTCAAACCCTTTTACATCCTGCCATCAAACAGATCAATATCTCGCTCAATAGTTACAATAAAAACAGTATGCCACTCTCTTTTGAAGCCTATATGGAACCTATTATCAAACTCTGTGCGCTTAAATTAGAGCATAGCCCAAACCTTTTCATCAATCTGCGTTTATGGAATAGGAACGAAACTCATAGTGAAGAAACATTTAATGAAAAGATATTTACCTACCTCGAAAAAGTCTTTCACACACCTTTACATGTAAAGACACTTTATGAGCAAAAACCTCGCTCCATCCGCTTAAGTGAAAAAATACGCCTTCACTTTGACGACTATTTTGAATGGCCTAGCCTTCAGTCTAACCACCAGAGTGATGGAACCTGCCAAGGGCTTCGTTCCCATTTTGGCATTCTCAGCAATGGGAAAGTCGTGCCGTGCTGTCTTGATAAGGACGGCGTCATGGAACTGGGAGATTTACATGTAAACGCACTGAGTGAGATTCTCAATACTCCACGCACCAAAGCGATTATTGAAGGGTTTAAACACGACAAAGCCGTAGAAAGTTTATGCCAAAAATGCACCTATAAAAACCGTTTTAAGGAAAACTAATGTCACAAAAACTTTACGAAAATGACTATTTTTATATCGAAAAAGAGAATGCCCTTATCCCTTGGGTTAAAATCTTTACCCAAAAACCCTACAAAGAGCTAAGCGATTGTGATCCAATGACTCAAGAAGTTCTCTTAAAAGCAATGCTCGTTGTGGAAGAGACCATGCGCTTTTATTACAATCCCAAAAAAATAAATATTGCGATGTTTGGTAACTATATTCCCCATCTGCACATACACGTTATGGCACGTTTTGAGGAAGATTCACACTTTCCTGAATCCATGTGGGGCATCAAACAACGTGAATCCAATCTTCATCTACCAAGTTTTGATAATTTTGTTACTATTTTGCACGATAAATTACGTAGTTGACCCCATTTTTGGGCATAGTTTAATCTCTCTTTTGGTAATCTTTAGGATAAATTTAGAAAATAATCATTAAAGATAACGAATGAAAAAAGTGGTTCTTAGTCTCTGTTTTGTACTCTCAACGTATGCGCTTAGCGCTAATTTACACTACTCCCTCATCAAAAAAGAGAGTGGTAAAGAAGGAAGCACCCTTCTCATTGTAGGCGGAATTCATGGCGATGAACCTGGAGGCTACTTTGCACCGATGCTTCTGTCCAGATATTATAAAATAGAAAGCGGCACTCTTTGGATCGTTCCAAACCTTAACTTTGATAGTATTGTCAAAAACTCTCGTGGTATCAACGGCGATATGAACCGTAAATTTGCCAAAATTGAAACCAAAGACAAAGATTTTGACACAGTTACAGAGATCAAAAAGCTTATTTTAAACCCTAAAGTAGATTTGACCTTAAACCTACACGATGGACAAGGTTTTTACCGCGAACATCAAATTGATAAGAACTTCAACCCAAAAGCATGGGGACAAGCAACCATTATTGATCAACAACAAATCCCCAATGCAAAGTATGGCAATCTTGCAGATATCGCAACCAAAGTGAACCAAGAGACAAATGTTGGACTCATCGAAGATGTGCATGAATTTAATGTCAAAAACACCAATACCAAAACGCAAGACAAGGCGATGCAACAAAGCCTAACGTACTTTTCTATCACCAATAACAAGCCAGCTTTTGCGATTGAAACCAGTAAAAATATTACGAACCTTTCACAAAAAGTTTTTTATCAACTCAAAACGATTGAAAAATTTATGAATGTCATGAACATCAAATATTCACGCTCATTTGATCTGACAGAAGAAAACATCAAGAAACTTCTTCATGATGAGGGAATTATAGAGATTCCTCCAACCAAAATCATGTTAGATCTCTCCACACTTAAACCTTATATCAAATTTTTCCCTATGAATAAAGACAAACTTGTCTATACAAGCAATAACCCACTAATAGCGGTTATCAAAGAAAAAGATGAATACAAGATCATGAATGGCAATATGCTGGTTTCAACACTTAAACCTGATTTTATTGAATTTGAACACTCTTTAAATGACGTTAGTTTGATTATTGATGGCAAAAAAACAACAGCTAAAATTGGCTCTTTGATTAGCGCTAAAAACAGTTTCCAAGTCGACCCCATTAACGGATATCGTATTAACATCATCGGTTTTTCAAAACCGGGCGTTGTGAGCGAAGGCGGTATCAAGGTTGAACCAAAAGATTTTATCAAAACGTATGCGATTGATAAAGATGAAACCACTTACATGGTACACTATTACAAAGATAAAAAGTTTTGTGGTATGGTGAATATCAAATTCGAAGATGAGAAAAAAAGTAAGAAATAACGTTTCCTCTCAATGAGAAAAATCTCCCAGCTCGAATGAGCAAGCCTTGTGACACTCTCGTGGGAAAGTAAACCATCATTGTCCACAATGGTGGTAGATGCAAACACATTGACACTGTCATGTGTTATTCTAAAATGAGTTCATCAAAGAACTTTCTTAAAGATTAAGGAGCATTGTGTGAGCACTTACGTGGGTAGACAACCTATTTTTGATAAAGAAGGTGTGTGCTTTGGGTATGAGCTCTTGTACCGTTCATGTGATCAGAATAATATAGCGACGTTTCAAGATAGCGCTAAAGCAACAGCACGTGTAATGGTCAACATGGTTCACAATATTGGTCTTGCGCCTATTATTGGACAAAAAGTAGGTTATATCAATGTTGATGAGACGATGCTCTTTAGTGATGCTATTTTACTTCTCCCTAAAGAACATTTTGGCTTTGAGATTCTAGAACATACACAAGTCTCCCCAGCCTTATTTGAACGTGTGAAGCATTTGAATAGCCTTGGGTATCGTTTTTCGCTAGATGATTTTGATTGCAGCGATGCCATGATCAACGCTTATAAGCCACTTTTCCCTTATATTGAAATCATCAAAGTCGATATCCAAGCGATTGGTCTTCCCAATCTTAAAGCCTCTATTGATAAACTTAAAACACACATTCCTCTCCTTGCAGAAAAAATAGAAACGCATGAAGAGTATGAAGCCTGCCGAAAACTTAACTTTCATTTGTTTCAAGGGTATTTTTTTGAGAAACCTGTTATTTTAAGCGGCAAACAAATTGAGCCGCTAACCGCCAATGCCTTAAGATTGATGAACTGTATTCAAGGGAATAATGATGTTGCTTACATCACAGAAAAGTTTGAAACATGTCCTGATCTTGTGTATAACCTTTTACGTCATGTCAATTCGGGTGCTTATCATTTCAAAAATAAAATTACATCCATTAAACAGATGATCTTACTTTTAGGACCTCAAAAAATTCTTTCATGGTTAGGACTTTTTTTATACGGTGCACCCCAAAATCACCCCTTTGGAATAGAAATTTTCAACAATGCAAAATTTAGAGCTAAAGCGATGGAAGAACTTGCCATTACCTGTAAAAAAGCCGAACTTGCAAACAAAGCTTTTTTAACGGGGAGTCTTTCATTGATTGATACGTATTTGAATATTTCCATGCTAGAATTTCTCAACCATGTCAATCTTGATGATGAAATTAAAACAGCCCTTCTCTTTCATGAGGGATTTTTAGGTGAACTACTGTTTATCGCAACGGAAATGAACCATTCAAGTGATACGGATGCGACTATTTCTGCACTTAAACATTACCCTTGTTTTAAGACAGATCAATTGTATAATGCTTGCACCAATGCAACTCTTTTTGTCGAAAATACAGAACACGAATAAAACATAAGGAATGAATATGAATATTGTCATCTACTACTGTACACGCTGAGGATATATGCCAAGAGCTTTCCGTGTGAAAGATGAAATTTTAAGTGCCTATCCAAATGCCAAAACAACCCTTTCCCCAAAAACAGGCGGATTTTTCGATGTTGTCGTTGACGACATTGTTATTTTTTCCAAAACGGAAAAAATTGGTACACCCATAGAGCGCTTTCCTGAAGTGGGAGAGATAGTTTCACTGCTTCAAAAAGCAGGTTATTAGCCTTTACATGTAAAGGCATTGATACTTTTTTTAAAGGTTTTAAATGGGCTATATTACGACCCTTTTTGTTCGATTTGCCTATTTTTTAGATGCATCCATACGCTACCATCGTGCAAAAGAATTTTGCAGGACACTTTTGGAGTCACAACACTCTAAACTCAAATTTTACTTTGATATTTTCATGGTTTTACTGGTTGTTTTCAGTGTTCTTTTCCTTCTGTATGAGGTAAAACATCCTGATGGACTACCCTATTTAGATGCTTTTGTACAATTTTCTTTAATTGTTTTTGTCATCGAATATCTTCTACGCTTTTGGATCTATTCAGATAGTCATAAGCTCTTTTTAGAGGCATATGATCATGCAACCAACAATGACATCCCTTTCTCTCTAAGACGTGCACTTTTTATCATCATTAAGAAAAAACTAGACTATATTTTTTCACCTCTTGCGATTATTGATCTTTTAGCGATTTTACCAAGCTATCGCCCTCTTCGTTTTTTAAGAATTTTTCTTCTTTTTAGAATTTTTAAGCTCTTTCGTTATGCCAGAAGTATGAAAACATTTACGGAGATCATTACTGAAAAAAAGTTTGAACTCTTTACCTTAGCGATCTTTGCAAGCTTTGTTATCTTTACGGGAAGCTCTGCTATTTATATTTTTGAGACACATCAAAATCCAAAAATCAACACCCTTTTTGATGCTATTTATTGGGCAATCGTAACCATGGGTACGGTTGGATATGGTGATATTGTTCCTGTCACGACAGAAGGTATGGTTGTTTCCATGCTTCTTATTATCTTTGGTGTTGCGATTATTGCATTTTTGACGTCTATTATCGTTTCATCATTTCAAAGTAAGCTTATTGAGCTGAAAGAGAGCCGTACCTTTGCCGATGTCGATAAATTGGAAAACTACATTGTTATCTGCGGATACGGACGTGTGGGAGAAGTGGTCGCCAAAATGCTCCACGAAGATGGCTACAATCTAGTCATTATCGACAATGATCCATCCAAAATTAAATTGGCACAACAAAGAGGACTTATTGGCATTGTTGCAGATGCCTCTAAAAGTAAAATACTCGGTGCTCTAGGTGTTGGTAAGCGGGCAGCACAAATCATTTGCGCAACCAATAGCGATGAACTGAATGTCTTTATCACCCTCACCGCGCGAAGCCTCAGTAAACAGATTATTATCATCGCGCGAGTCATTAAAAATACCCATAAGAAGAAATACTTTTTAGCAGGTGCCAATTATGCTTTTGGTGCCGATGAAACCATAGGATTAATGGGAGCGCAATATATTGATCAGCCGATCTCTTATGCAGCCCTTGAAGAGATGCTCACAGAGAATACTGGCGTTATTTTTGATATCATCACCATTCATGAACATTCTTGCTTTACCAATAAAACGATTGAAGTACTCTCACTTCATGAAAAAAGGCTACTTCTTTTTGGTATTTTACGTAAAGATGAGAGCGTCCCTTTTCATTTTAATCCATCGAACGATTTTGTACTTAAAGATCATGACATGCTCATCATCATGGGAAGAAAACACCACATCAATATCCTACGCAAACTCAATGATAAAAGGAGCGTTCTATGAATGATAGTAAAATTCTCCTTTTTGGTTTTACACGTTCCGCTATCGAGATAGGAACAAGGCTTAAAGCACAAGGTTATACTTTTACCTATATTGACAACGATCCAACATTGTTGCCAAGGGCAAAAAAACTTGGATGCAATCTTTTAATACTCGACTACAGCGATGATGAAACACTTGTAACTCTGGGTATTGGAGAAGATGTCAAATTCGTCTTTACCCTTTTTGAAGAAGACGTTCAAAATGTTTTTTTAACACTTTCAATTCGCTCCCTTGATCCAAAAGTTGAAATTATTGCAACAACTCACACTAAAGATGCCATTCATAAACTTGAAATTGCAGGAGCAAGTACCGTTTTAGATCCCTATCAAATGTGCGGTAAAAGAATCTATAAACTGATTACCCAACCTGAAGTTATGCAGGTGCTTGATGAAACTATTTTTGGAACAGAAGACATTAATATGGAGCAGATTACTAT
This sequence comes from Sulfurospirillum diekertiae, assembly GCF_002309535.1. GTDB lineage: Bacteria > Campylobacterota > Campylobacteria > Campylobacterales > Sulfurospirillaceae > Sulfurospirillum > Sulfurospirillum diekertiae. The sequence goes on from NZ_CP023275.1 coordinate 2,074,234, forward strand.
TACGGCTCACTCTACTTTAAACGGTATCATGCTCAAAGAGTGCTATCCAACACAGAAGTACAACATGCTTTTAGTGGGAATTCATGATAAAGAGCTCAAAAAAGAGTTTATTTTTATCACGGAAGGACACGACCATAAACTTGATTCTGGTGATATTTTAGTTGTTATCGGACAGAGTGCTGAGATTGAGCGCTTTAAGATGGATTATCAGCTATAAGAGCGGAACGATTAAAAACAGTGTTCCAACACACGCTAGTGTTTCAAGTGTGGTGATAGACGCCATCAATGAAACATCTCCGCCAAGCTCTCGTGCTAATATATGTGCTGAAGTCGCTGTTGGCATCGAAGCAAAGATAACAGTGATACATAAACTCATTCCTACCAGTCCCATTAATTGGGCTAGCCCATAGGCGATCATGGGGAAAATGACCAATTTGGCAACACTTGAAACCACTAACTCTTTTTTAGCATGTTTCAAATATTTAAGTTCTAACCCTACACCAACGGACAACAATCCCATGGGCAAGGCTGCATGACTGACAATAGCAATACTTTTTAAAATAAAAACAGGGAGAGGAATACCAAAAGCATTGATGGCACCACCAATCACACAAGCACCAATTAAAGGATTTTTAACGATTGTTTTAAAAAATGAGCTTAGAGAAAATTTGCCATCGCGCGTATAAATTGCAAAAACAGAGATACATAAGATATTGAGAAATGGAATGGCAAAGGCAATTACAATTGCAGCTAAAACCAATCCTTCTCCACCATAAACAGCATTGACCAAAGCTAAAAAAACATAAGTATTAAAACGAATGCCCCCTTGAACAATGGACGTAAATGCCCTATTTTCAAAATGTAAAATCAAATTCAGCAAAACTAAAATGATTAAAATAATAAAAATCCCAAAGAGGGAAGCCAAGACAAGATTGACGGTATAGGTTAAATCAATTTTAGCAACGGCCAACTCGTATACCAACAAGCAAGGCATGAGAACATAATAAGTAAATTTATCCATCTTTGGCCAGAAATCCGTTGATGGAAATTTTGCATGCTTAAATGCATACCCAATAAAAATAATTAAACAAATAGGGAGAAGTGCATTCAGTACATAGTTCATTATTATCCCTTAAATCGAAATCCTTCATTCACTAAAAAGCCTTTGAGTTTTTCACGACATTCGCCTTGAAATTCCATCCATTCTTCTTTACATGTACCGCCACTGCCCAGCTTTTTTTTAAGCAAAGAGCAGAGTTTGGTCAAATCTTCTTTTTCAAGAAAAAAAGGACCAACCATCGAAACAGGCTTACCTTGACGCTTTTCCATCTTTAACACTAAAAAATGTTTCGAAGGAAGTTTGATTTCTGTTGACTTTAAGGAAGTTTTTTCTTCCTCAAAATGCCATCCATCCTCTTTATCGAGCGCAGAGCCAATACTAAAAAGTAACTTTTTATCTGCCATATGTCTCTCTAAAGGCTTCATAATCACCTTTAAAATCAATCACTGCTCCATCCGGATGCAGTTCAATAATACGTGTTGCAAACGCATCAATGAGCTCTCTATCGTGAGTAACACAGATAACATTTCCAGGGAATTTAAAGAGCCCTTCTCCTAACGCAATAATAGCCTCGAGATCAAGGTGATTATCGGGTTCATCAAGGACTAAGAAATTGCCCTTTTGAAGCATCATTTTAGAGAGCATCATGCGATGTTTTTCACCACCACTCAGCTGTGAAACACTTTTCTTTTGTTCTTCACCAGAGAAAAGCATACGTCCTAGGCATTTTCTAATCTCATCAAGATCTTTTTTCTCATCATACTGTTGTAGCCACTCAAAGAGTTGAAAATCACCCGTAATGATATCGGTTGTATTTTGAGGAAAGTAACTTGGAATAATCGTTGCGCCCCATTTGATTGTGCCAGCATCTGATTCTAATTGTTCCATAATGATGTTACAAAGTGTTGTTTTACCCACACCATTGTGTCCAATCAATGCTATTTTTTCGCCTTTCTCAACTTTGAAACTCATGCTATGAATGACTTTTTGATCGCCATAGCTTTTTTCAATCCCTTCAACTTCAAGGACTTCGTTACCGATGTCGCGTCCCATACGGAAAACAATACTTGGATCACGGCGTGAAGATGTTTGAATGTCAGCGATATCAAGTTTTTCAAGTCTTTTTTGACGGGAAGTAGCTTGTTTTGCTTTAGAAGCATTGGCCGAGAAACGTCTAACAAACGCCTCAAGTTCTTCTTTCTCTTTCAGTTTTTTATCTCTATCCACTTCTTGTTGCTTGGCAATTAAGTTTGCTGCCATGTACCATTCATCATAATTGCCCGTAAATTCGCGGATTTTTTTAAAATCCACATCTAAAATATTGGTAACAACAGAGTTAAGGAAGTGTCTATCATGGGAGATAACCACCATCGTACCCTCATGGCGTAGCAATTGCTCTTCTAACCATGAAATCGCTTCAAGATCCAGGTTATTGGTAGGCTCATCCAAGAAGAGAACGTCAGGTTTAGGATAAAGCACTTGGGCGAGCAAAATCTTAAATTTATCACCACCGGTAAGTTCACTCATTAATGTCTCTTGCGCATCAACAGGAAAGCCAAGAGAGCCTAGAATTTTCTCAATATTCACTTCTACTTCATAAGTTGGGTCTTCTTCTGCACAGATAATCTCAAGCTCGGCTAAACGGTCATTTACTTTATCGTCTGCAAAATCACCGGTAGCATACAAGTGCTCTTTTTCTTTAATCGCATCAAACAAACGCTTGTTGCCATACATAACCGCATCTTTAAGGGTAAACTCTTCGAAAGCATATTGATTTTGATTTAAAACACCGACTCTTAGGCCATTTTCAATTGAAATATTGCCACTGGTTGCTTCGATTTGTCTTGACAAAATTTTTAAAAAGGTTGTTTTCCCAGCGCCATTGGCACCGATAAGGCCGTAGCGTTTACCTTTGTCAAGTTTTAAATTGATATTTTCAAATAAAAGCTGATGCGCAAAACGCATCGTTAAATTGTTCACTTCTACCATAGATGACTCTTTCTTTTTTTCGCGGATTATAACACCCTATAGCTTGTTTCCACATTTATCTCTTACGATGATTCTATTGTATCAAGCTAATTTGAGTTCAAATTACGCAGAATACGAGACAATTGATTCATGATAAAGACACTTCTCGTTTTAAACTATTTGTTAAATTTTTTATATGAAAAGAGAAATGATGCTTTTAAGAATGCTGAATTTTCTATTACACTATTCAATTAAAAATCCTTAATATAGGTTCATTAAAATAAATAATACTTATATAATGAAATAAAACTTTTAGAAGGACAAGAGCATCATTAGTCGAGAGTGAAAGTTGAAATATAAAGCAAAATATAAATTTTTATATTAAGCTATATTCATGCTATAAAGTTAATATATAATTTTGGCATGAAAAGAGTCGATGTTGCAAATAAGTCTATACTAGTCTATTAATTCTACTAAACAAACCATAGAGGATAGTCTATGTCTAAAGTTCATAAATTCGTTATTACAAACTCTGACCTCTGCATTGCTTGTAACGCCTGCATGAAAACATGCGTTAAAAATGCCTATGCACGTGGGAAACTCTCCAAGAAAAGACTTGATGTTCTCTCGTTAGAGAGCGGTAAAATGCCCAACCAATGTCGCCAATGCGATGATGCCCCATGTGCTAATGTTTGTCCAACGGGTGCCCTTCGTATTGCTAATTCATGTGTTGAGCTTTGTGAGGAAATCTGTATCGGCTGTAAGCTCTGCACGATTGCCTGCCCTTATGGAGCAATCAACATTGACGCAGAATTTCCTCCTTCAATTATAGAGGAAGTAGAGCGACACTTGGAAGCTGGTTGTATCAGTGGGCTTAAAAGCATTGCTATCAAATGCGATATGTGTGATGGCATAGAAACGGGTCCTGCATGTGTCAGTGCCTGTCCAACAGGTGCATTAGTCATGGTAGATCCAGTTTTGGGTGAGTGTAAATTTGGCAAAAAAGTCAAAGGCGATATGACGCCTTTTCTAAAAGCTATCGTGCCTGATGTTACATTTACAAATATTCCGGCTCCGGAAATTAAAAAACCCAAAGAACCCAAACCCGCTCCCGCTGAAACTTTAGAAACCAACAAAGAGGAAGCATAATGCAAACCATATACACGCTCTTTTTTTTAACATCCCTTCTTTCCATTCTACTCTATAAAAAACCACTTCTTGCCCAAAAAATAGGCTTTGGTTTGGCGAGTGTCGTTTCGCTTTATGCAGCAATATTTTTCTTTTCCAGTCTCAATGAAACATTGATCTGGAAATTGCCGGGGAATTTTATTAGTATGCCTGTTTTTAGGCTTGACTCATTAGGCATGCTCTTTAGCTTTTTGATTAGTTTAATTGCATTTGCCGTTTCACTTTTTAGCTTTGACTATGTGAAATTCTATGAGAAAAAGGCGAATTTAGCCGTTTTTGCTTCACTCTTTAATGCTTTTATTCTCTCAATGCTTCTTGTTGTTGCCAGTGATGGCGTTTTCTCTTTTATGCTTTTATGGGAACTAATGACACTCATCTCTGCACTTTTAATTTTAGTTAACGATGGGAAGGGTGCCTCTAAAAACGTGATGATTTATTTGGGAATTGCTCAAATTGGAGCATTCTGTTTAATGGTTGCCCTTATCATCATGGCAAGTTTTGCAGGTAGTTTTGAATTTAGTAAATTTGATGAACTAAACATTGGTTTTGGTATGAGTCTTACCCTCTTTATCTTACTACTTATTGGTTTTGGCTCTAAAGCAGGTATGTTTCCTTTCCATGTCTGGTTACCGCTAGCATATTGCCAATCTCCCTCTAATGCCTCTGCATTGATGAGTGGCGTTATGATCAAAGTAGCACTTTTTGCCTTTATCAAATTTTCACTTCTTCTTCCACAGCTTGTTCAATTTGGCTATATTTTACTGCTTTTTGGTGCACTTAGTTGCGTCTTTGGTGTACTGTATGCTGCAATTTCCAATGACTATAAAGCATCTATTGCATATAGTTCTTGTGAAAATGTTGGCATCATCTTTTTAGGACTTGGAGGAGCCTTTTACGGCCTTGGAGCACATATACCTTCGATTGCCTTACTTGGTTTTGTTGCAGCGCTCTTTCATATCTTAAATCACGCAGTTTTTAAATCATTACTCTTTATGTTGAGTGGTAATATTTATACCGCAACTCTTACAAGAGATATGGACGAACTTGGTGGTCTTCACAAAAAGATGCCTATTACTTCGATTATCTTTTTCGTGGCAGCACTTGCCATTTGTGCACTTCCTCCACTTAATGGCTTTACCAGTGAATGGATTACCTACAAAACGATGCTTTTAGGTGGTATGGAACAAGGCGTTATGGCGCGATTTCTCTTTGTTATTGCCATAATCGCACTCGGTGTTGGCGGTGCACTTGCTGTCATGGCGTTTGCTAAAGTATATGGAGCTGTCTTTTTGGGACTCCCGCGCGATGCCAAAAGCTTTGAAGGCGCCAAAGAAGTTTCCGGTGTTATGCTACTACCCTTGTGCCTCTTAGCAAGTTTTTGTGTGGGACTTGGTGTCTTTATGAGTGACGTCATTAATGTTTTATCTAAAATTGTTCTAACTTTTATACCTGTCTCAAACGTCAATCAAAATGAATTTATCTCAATGCCTACCATTGTCCTTGTGATGTTACTCTGTGCTATTGTCCCATTTGTTTTACTCTATCTTTTAAAATCAAACAATACGACAACACGTATTACAGATCCTTGGGCATGTGGTTTTATCTACAACAAAAACATGCAAATTGGGGCAAACTCGTTTACAGGAGACATTCGTAAAGCGCTTAGTTTTATTTTGAGATACGAGAGTGAAATGAAGATGGATGGGTATTTTTCAAAAGTCGTCTATACAAAAAAAGTACACGATTTCTTTTGGGACAAACTCTATGAGCCAGTTATTCGATTGATTATGTTAATTGCCGAGAAAATAGGCATTTTTCAAAATGGTCGAACGAATTTTTATGCGGGATATATCTTGGTTTATCTCTGTTTAGTGTTGATTTTTGCATCTTACTATCTGTGAGGACACAATGAGCTTTTTTTACCTACTTTTACAACTTATAGCAGCTATACTGGTCGCTCCACTCTTTGATGGCATGGCTAGAAAGCTAAGGGCGAAATTTCAATCTAGGATAGGACCGAGCATTTTTCAAACCTATCGTGATCTTTTGAAACTTATCAAGCGTGGACGAACAAAGTCACACAGTGCAAGTTTTATCTATCAAATTGCACCTTATTTGATGTTTGCAACAACAGCAGCAATGTTCTGTGCCTTACCAATTACCTACGGAAGTGACGCTGTTTTTGCTCAGTTTTCGGATATTTTTGTTCTTATCTATCTTGGAGCACTGTATCGATTTATGTTTATTATTGCCGGCTTTGATACTGCAAACCCTTTTGCGGGTGTGGGTTCAAGCAGAGAGGCAACCATTGGATTTTACAGCGAAGCAGTATCGATTATCTGCCTTATTGTTGTTATGTTAGGGGCAGGTAGTTCGAATTTACCACATATCGCTTCTATCGTAAGTCTCAGTGAGGGTAACTACGGTTATCTAGTTCCTTCCTATGCCATCGCTTCAACCGCTTTCCTTTGGGTCATGTATGTTGAAACAGGCAGAAAACCTTATGACTTAGCTGAAGCCGAACAAGAGCTTCAAGAAGGTGTTTTGGGCGAATACTGTGGTAAAGATCTTGCTATTATCGATGTGGCTTTAATGTTGAAGCAATTTTCAATGTTAGGATTTTTCCTAATGCTCTTTGAGCCTTGGAGTTTTGAGAATCCTCTATTGTCTTTACTCCTTTTCCTCGCTGAGATTGGTGTGCTTTATGTTTTTGCTGTTTTTATCGACAACTTTGGACCACGATTTACAATGAACAAAGGAATGAAGCGAACCATGCTTTTTCCATTCAGTATTGCTTGTATAGCACTAATGCTTTATATTATTGGGGTATGAAATGATAAATTTTATTGATGTCATCACCGTTTTGATGATGGGAACAAGTTTAATGGTATTTGGTCTGCGAAAATACAAACTTAGTATTTATGCGTATGCACTGCAAACATTGCTTTTAGTGATTGTATTTTTGCTTTTACACTTCAAATATGGCGCTCATGAGTTACTCCTTTGGGCATTTACAGCCTTTTTGATGAAAGTCGTTTTTGTACCACTTTTTTTACTTAAGCTTGTGAATAAGCTTAGTATTATCAATGAAGATGAACCCGTAGGTGGCTTTTTTATATCGCCTGTTATAGCGCTTAGCTTTTCACTGGCTGTTTCAATGATGTTTTACAAGGTTTTTGTTCATTTCTCAATTTTCAAAGATGCGTTGCCACTCTTTGCCGCTTCATTTATCTTTATGATAGGTATTTTTGGCTTTATTTTGAGAAATTCATTTTTAAAACAGATTCTTGCCTATTGCCTTTTTGAAAATGGTATCCATCTAAGCCTAGCGCTTATGGCATATAACTCACATGAGCTTGTCGAGATTGGTATCTTAACCGATGCTATTTTTGCTGTTGTGATTATGAGTATTTTGGCGAAACGATTTTACGCCTCATATGATAGTCTCGACACATCTAAAGCTGTAAATTTAAGGGGATAAAATGGATATTCTTTTGTTGATACTAATCATACCTTTTGTGTGTGGTGTCGTAATGTTTGTTATGCCACTTCATTTCAAGCTCTTACAAAGCTTCCATATCCTTTTGAGCTTGATTGTCTCATCACTGTTACTCAGTGCTGTAAGCAAAGTCGTTCATGGAGCTGAACTTTCAGCCTTTGATAACTTTATTTTCTTGGACTCTCTTGGAGCCATCTTTTTATCATTGATTGCTATTACTGGCTTATTGGTCAATATCTATGCCACCACCTATATGAAGTGGGAATTAGAAGATGGGCACGTCAGTTTAAAAGAGGTCAAAAACTACTTTGCGCTTAGTTTCATTTTTACATGGACAATGAGTTTAAGCGTTGTGTGCAACAACATCGCCTTTATGTGGGCAGCCATTGAGGCAACCACCCTCGCTTCGGTTTTTCTTGTATCTGTTAAAAAAGATCAAAAATCTACCGAGAGTGGTTATAAATACATCGTTTTATGCAGCATCGGTCTAGCATTTGCCCTTTATGCAACCATTTTACTTTACTCTGCAGCAAACGGTAAAATTGATGGTGATGCAATGCTCTACACCAATCTTATAGCCAATGCAGGCAATTTAGACAGCATGGCTTTGAAACTTGTCTTTATCTTTGCATTGATTGGCTTTGGAACGAAAGCAGGGCTTGCACCTACGCATACATGGCTACCCGATGTCCACGCCGAAGGACCCGCACCTACATCTGCCCTCCTCTCAGGCGTACTGCTTAAATGTGCTATGCTAGGGCTTATTCGCTACTATGCCATTGTCGCCAATGGTGTGGGTTTTGATTTTGTACAGTCTGTCATGATCATCAGCGGAACATTGACTCTTTTTATATCATCTTTTTTCCTTATTCGACAACACAACGTCAAAAGAATGTTTGCCTATCACTCCATCGCTCACATGGGTGTCATTGCCTTCGGCCTTGGTGTTGGTGGTGCTATTGGGCTTTTTGCTGCACTATTTCACTGTGCCGCACACTCCTTTACAAAAGCATTAGCCTTTTGTTCAACAGGGAATATTGCTAAGATCTACGGTACCAAAGATATGACCAAAATGGGTGGAATGATCCATATTGCCCCTTTAACGGCTGTGTTATTCGGCATTGCTATTTGTTCGCTAGTTGGTGTGCCTGGATTTGCAATTTTTGTGAGTGAATTTTTAATCTTTAAAGCTGCAGCAATCAATGGTTCGTATCTCTTAATGGGTATTTTTGCTGTCGCTTTAGCTATCATCTTTATCGCTGACTTTTCACACTTTTTCCTTGCGTCATTTGGCAAGGTCGAAGGCAAAGTAGTCCATAACAGCGAGATGAAGTTCAGCGAAAACATTCCACTGATTGCCTTGGCTATTTTGATTGTAGCATTCGGCATATGGCAGTTTGATTCGTTCACGGTTCTCCTTGATGAGAGCGTTAAAACTATAATGAAAAAATAGGACTCACCATGAAATGCGATAAATTTATAGAAGCTCTGGCTACAAAAATTAAAATTTTAGAAGTTACAAGACAATGTGAAGATCAAGTCACCGCTTTGGTTGAGCTCAATGATCTTCCAGAGGCAGTTCGCTTTCTTTATTACGATATGGGTGGATACCTTTCAACGATGATTGCCAATGATGAGCGCAGTATCAATAAACATTATGCCCTCTACTATGCTCTCTCCATGGAGGGTGGCAAAATGTTTGAAGGTGATGAAATAGCACAAGATGAAAAATGTTTTGTCACCGTTAAAGTGCTTATCTCTCCAGATAATCTCACCTACCCATCGGTTACACCTTTTGTACCTGCCTGTGTTTGGTATGAAAGAGAAGCTTACGATATGTTTGGGCTTGTTGCAGAAGGGTTACCTGATAAAAGACGTTTAGTGCTCAGCGATGATTGGCCTGATGATCTCTTTCCCCTTCGTAAAGATGCGATGGACTATCGTTACCGTCCCGACATGAAAGAGCACTACAATGAACCTGAATATGAGTTCTTAAGACCTGAAGGTACAGGCATTATCGATGTGCCTCTTGGACCTTTACATGTAACGGCAGATGAGCCTGGACATTTTAGACTTTTTTGTGATGGTGATACCATTGTTGATGCCGATTATCGACTTTTTTACCAACACAGAGGTATGGAAAAGCTTGCAGAAAATCGTATGAACTACGATCAAATGGGCTATTTAGCAGAGAGGGTTTGTGGTATTTGTGGCTATGCTCATGCAATTGCATGTATCGAAGCGGCAGAAAAAGCGATTAATTTAGAAATTCCTGCACGTGCGCAAGCTATTCGTATCATCTGTTCTGAAATTGAGAGACTCCACAGTCATCTTTTAAATATCGGACTTGCGTGCGAAGTCACCGGTAACTACACCGCATTTATGCACATTTTTAGAATTCGTGAATACTCTATGAAACTTGCAGAACTTGTTACAGGTGGACGAAAAACCTATGGTAACGTTGTTATGGGAGGTCTCAGACGTGATATGACGGGTATTGAGATCAAAGAGAGTTTACGCATCTTACAAATCATCGATACGCAAGTGGATGAAGTATGGGATGCTGTGATGGAAGACAAACGCCAAATCAAACGATGGCAAGGAGTGGGCGTGCTTGATAAACAAGTTGCACGTGATTTCTCTGCTGTTGGTCCTAACATCAGAGGCAGTGGTATTAAACGCGATACGCGTTACGATCATCCTTACGACTTTTTCAAACAGATTGAATTTGATGTTGCCGTTGTTGAAGGTGGTGATGTTTTCGCAAGAGAAATGGTTCGTTATATGGAACTTAAAAGCTCTGTCTCTATCATCCGCCAATGTTTTGAGCTGATGCCTCAAACGGCAATTATCGTTGATCCAAAATTCCACGTTAAACCTGAAGACTTCGCTTTAGCCTATGTGGAAGCTCCAAGAGGTGAAAATGTCCACTGGATCATGCAAGGAAGTGCTCAAAAAGTCTTTAGATGGAGATGCCGTGCAGCTACTTACAACAACTGGCCAAGCCTTCGTTTTCAGTTCCGTGGAAACACAATTGCTGATGCTGCACTGATTGTTTGTAGCCTTGATCCTTGTTATTCATGTACAGAGCGTGTCACGGTTGTAGACATTAAGAGTAAAAAGAGCAAAATTTTAACAAACAAAGATTTAAAAGAATTTTCGAGGACACTTAAAAATAGTCCGATGAAGGATTTAAGATGATGAAACTTCTTGATATTACCGAAAAATACGGTAATACCACCCATAAATATCCATTTGAACCCTATAAAGTTGCGGCAAATTTTCGTGGAAAACCCGCTTATGTCTTTGATCTTTGCATTGGTTGTGCGGCATGCGGTATAGCGTGTCCCTCTAATGCCATTACAGTTCAGTTTAACAAAGATCAAACAAAATTAGTATGGGAGTTTGATTGCGGACGATGTATCTTTTGCGGTAGATGCGATGAAGTCTGCCCAACTGGCGCCATTAGACTCAGCGAAGAGTTTGAACTTGCCGTCAAATTTGACAAATCCGCTCTTATCCAAAGAGGGGAGCTTGATACGCAGTATTGCACCGAGTGTCATAAACCCTTTGCGGCAAAAAGGCTGATTAAATATGGTTACGAGTGTTTAAGCAAAGCCAATTTAGGCGAAAAGAGGCTTGAAGAGTCTAAAAATTATCTAAGTATTTGCCCTACATGTAAAAAAAACGCCACTGTATCAAACTTTACGAGTGGTAAAGAGATGGTGATAGAATGAAAACATATGTTGTACCACAAGAAATTACGGATGCCAACTCGTTGGAGCAAAAGCTCGAACTCCTCAAACATATTGGACGTAGTTTTAGCGTTTATCGCATAGACTGCGGAAGTTGTAATGGTTGTGAAATTGAAATTTTTGCGGCTATTACACCAATGTGGGATCCAGAACGATTTGGTTTCAAACTCGTTGCCAATCCTCGCCATGCTGATATTTTACTCTGTACAGGTCCCGTGACACGTCAGATGTACTATCCGTTACTACGCGCTTATGAAGCAGCCCCTGATCCTAAAATTGTTGTGGCTCTTGGTGCTTGTGGCGCAACGGGTGGTATCTTTTATGATGCTTACAGTGTACTCAGTGGCATCGATAAAATTATTCCTGTTGATGTTTATATTCCAGGATGTCCTCCTCATCCTGCAAGCATCATCTATGGACTTACAACCGCTCTTGGCGTGATGGAACAAAGACTCCAAAAAGTGAGTTTTGAGCACGATAGCGAAATGCCACCATTGGTGAAAGATTCCGTCATTGGCAATACGCTTTTTGAAAGAGATTTGCTCGTACATGCCAAAAGACTCATGAGCTATGTATTTGGACGAAAACTCTATGATAAATACCTTACAGCTCTTGTTAAAAGTGGTAATGTTAAAGACACAAAAGCCACTAAAATAGCTATTACTGAAGCTATGAGTACAGAAGCTGATCCACGCTATGCGGAGTGTCTAGGCATTTTACATAACGAGGTTTATACCCAATATATTCCCTGTGATGAGGAAGATAAAATCAGCCTCCACAGAGTCGAATGGGGGCAATAATGGTAGAAGTTTACAAACTCGTTCAAAAACATCTTGATGGGGCAAAGTCTGGTAATGTCACACTTGATCAGATCAAAATTTTCTCTACCTGTATAGGTCATGGTGTTGGCACAATTGACTTTAGTGAGAAAGTCTTAGAAATCAACGAATGCGAGTTTGAACAGATGCTCAGCACGGGAAATGAATATCTCAAACGCAAACTTGGGAACTTAAGTAAGTATTTTGAAATAGAAATCTTTCCAGAACATGCTGTACAGCTTTTACCTGAAATGATAGAATGCCCTTTTAAAAAGATACTCTCAGACTTAAAAGCAGGGTATTTGGTCCTTAGAAAAGATTTCCAAAACACTTAAGGGTAAGGAGAAAACGGTTGAAAAAAGCACTACTCTGTGTTGGAAATGAACTAAGAGGTGATGATGGCGTTGCTATCGCTGTTGGGCAATTGGTAGAAGAACAATTGCCCCAATGGAAAGTCTTTTTTGGTTACGATACACCTGAAGACCAGTTCGCAGCTTTGCGTGATTATACGCCCGATATTATTGTTGTCGTTGATGCTATGAGTGGTTTTAAAGAGGATAAAATAGAGTTTTTAGACCTCAGTGATGAACGCACTTACATCTACTCTACACATAACCTCCCTACGCCTATTCTTCTAAGTTATCTTCGAGATATTTGTACCAAAACCATCTTTTTAGGTATTTGTGTGTTGCTTGAAAATGTCTTACATTTTAGTGAAGGCTTGAGTGACAATGCGAAAGCTTCCTCCCTTAAAGCACTTGACAAAATCAAAGAGCTTGATACAATCATAGATAATTAAGTCAAAATATCTCTTTGCTCTCCTTTTAAATCATTCAGAAACCCTAACAAAGGGTGAATGAATGATTGTTTTAAGAGGACAATTCCGTAAAATATCTTCCAAAAAAAACGCTTCCAAACTTTTTTCAAGCGTCACTTTTTACATGTAAACAGGCTCACTTCATTTTTTTAAACAAAGTTGTTGTAAAATCGCCATACTTGTTATCGATATGAAATTTTTTTCGGAGCATACGGTTGAAATACTTCAAATACATCTTACTTTCCATTGTTGTCACATCCCTTATTCAGATTTTACTGTGGACGAGAACTGGTGACCAAATCGTTATATCACCCCAAATCGGTGAAAAATTAGAGTCTCTTTCCTATACGCCTTTCAAAGGATTTGAGAAAGCGCTCAAAAGCGATGCTGAAATTGCTGAAGACATGAAAACGATTGAGCATATTGCGCGAAAAGTGCGAACCTATGCTATTTCTGATGCAAAACATGTCTTAGAAAATGTCCAAGATACTAAACTCAAAGTTGATGTTGGATTATGGCTTTCAACCGACAAAAATGCCAATGAATCTGAAATTGAAACACTCTTTGAACTGATCAAAATGTACAGCCCTAGAATCTCTTCGATTATTGTAGGAAACGAGGTTCTTTTACGTGCTGATATGACACCTGAAGAGCTATATGCCTATATTGACCGTGTTTCAGTTCGCACCCGCATTCCTGTGACAACGGCAGAAGTTCAACACGTTTGGCTGAGTAACACTGAACTCGCACGCCATGTGGATTTTATCTGTGTGCATATCTTGCCTTACTGGGAAAAAGTGCCTATAGAGCGAACGCTTGCTTTTACAAAAGAGAAATACGATGCCATTGCTAAGATGTATCCTAAAAAACCCATAACCATCGGGGAGTTTGGTTGGCCAAGTAGTGGATATAACAATGAAAAAGCAGAAGCAACACTGACCAATCAAATTGCCGCAATTACAGGCTTTTTGGAAATGGCAAAAGCAGAGAAATGGACCTATAACATCGTTGAAGCGTTTGATCAACCATGGAAAGGGGTACATGAAGGAAGTGTAGGACCTTATTGGGGATTATTTGATACCAATAAACAACCTAAATTTCATTTTATTAAACAGACTATCATCAATCCATTGTGGCGTTATCAAATGGCAGGCTCTGTTTTCTTTGGAATTTTGCTGACGTTCTTTGGTCTTAGAAATCAACGCGTCAACTTTGCACATGCGATTACCTATTCGGCAGCAGCGCAAGCAATGGGCTTTGGTATTGCTATGGCAGCGACGTATCCATTTATCTATTATATGAACTTTGGTATGTGGATTATGTGGACAATGGGAATTTTCTTAATGATCCCGTTGGTCATTATCACCCTTGCTAAAATTAATGAGCTCTTTAAATGCACCCTTGGCATTGCCCCCAAACGTCTTGCTCCACTGCATCTCAAACTGGAGCATGCACCTTTTGTCTCCATTCATGTTCCTGCGTACAAAGAGCAGCCACATGTTTTAATTGAAACGCTTAATTCGTTAGCACATATGAAATACACCAATTACGAAGTCTTGGTGATTATTAACAACACACCTGAAGAGTTTTACTGGAAACCGATTGAAGAGCACTGTGCCAAATTGGGTGATAAATTTGTCTTTTTGAACATTACATGTAAAGGTTTTAAAGCAGGTGCACTTAATGAAGCACTCAAATATACCAACGAAAAAGCGGAGATTTTAGCCGTCATTGATGCCGATTATGTGGTCAGTGAAGATTGGTTGATCGATCTTGTTCCGCTCTTTGATGATCCAAAAGTGGGGCTTGTTCAAGCACCTCAAGATCATCGCGATAGCCAAGAATCTCTTATCAAACAAGCGATGAATGCTGAATATGCTGGCTTTTTTGACATCGGTATGGTGGAGCGAAACGAAGAAAATGCTATCGTTGCACACGGTACGATGCTCATGGCACGACTCTCTGCAGTACACGAAGTGGGAGACTGGACAACGTATACCATCGTGGAAGACTCTGAACTGGGACTGCGCCTTTTTGAAGCAGGCTATACAGCGCACTATACTAACCGACGTTATGGTTGGGGATTGCTTCCGGACACCGTAGAAGCGTTTCGTACACAACGCCACCGTTGGGCGTATGGTGCTATTCAGATCTTAAAACGCCATTGGCGCCATTTTATGCCTTCATCTAAAACCTTAACACCTTACCAAAAATACCACTTCGTTGCAGGTTGGTTTTTCTGGCTCTCCGATGCCTTTGGTGCGATGACCGCTTTTTTAAATATTTTCTGGGTGCCATTTATTATTTTTGTGGGCGTAACCATTCCAACACTGCCGTTGACACTGCCTATCTTAGTGGCGTTCTTGGTCAACATTTTGCATGCGTTTATCTTGTACCACACCAGAGTCAAAATGAGTGTGAGAGAGACAATGCTCAGTGCCATTGCTTCGATGAGTTTACAGCTGGTTATCTTTAAAGCCGTCTACGATGGTTTTGTCAAAGATGGACTTCCGTTTAAACGTACAGAAAAAGGTGGCAATACCAAAAAAGTCAATAAAAGTCCTATTCGCCATGAGATGATCTTAGCATCTTTGCTAACCATCTCTTTCTTTGCACTTTACTTTACCAACTATACACGTATTACGGAAATCTATGTTTTTTCATTTACGCTTTTAATTCAAAGTGTTCCGTATTACTCTGCTATTGTTCTGCGCATTATCGAACTTCAATCTCTCAAACCTAAGAAAGTAGTGGCTTAATGTCACTCCTTTCTTAAGGAAGTGTGTAAAAAAAGATATGCTAAAAAAGCATGTTTTTGTTTTAATATAGTTCCTTGAGTTTGCTATTTTCATGCTATAAACTTTGAATATTATGGTTGTAACAACCGTATTTAAAGGAGTTTATCATGGCTGATCTAATTTATCGTGTCAATATGACAAATCTAAGTTTTAAAATTGAAGAGGTTCCCGCTCGCTGGCTGGGATTAGGTGGACGTGGTCTTACATCTACCATTGTTGCTGAAGAGGTTGATCCAGAATGTCACCCTTTAGGACCAAATAACAAAATGGTTTTCGCACCAGGACTTCTCTCAGGAACTTCTGCTTCCAACTCGGGTCGTAACTCTTTAGGTGCGAAAAGCCCCTTGACAGGTGGTATCAAAGAGTCAAATGTTGGCGGTACAAGTGCCGGTATTTTCTCAAAACTTGGGGTTAAAGCACTCATTATCGAAGGGCTACCCAAAGATGAAAATACCTTCTATCAATTACATGTAACCAAAAATAATGTTGAGTTCATTCCTGTCCCTGAACTCGTCGGCAAAGATAATTACGCCGTACTCGATGCAATGATGGCAAAATATGACAAAAAAGTTGCGGTCATGAGTATTGGTCGTATCGGTGAAATGCGTATGAACCTAGCGAATGTCTCTGTAAAAGACCCCGGTGGAAAGCTCAGAAGTCACGGACGTGGAGGGCTCGGCGCTGTTATGGGTTCTAAAAAGATCAAATGTATCACTGTCGATGCCGCTGATTATAAAGAAGTCACGATTGCTGATCCTGATAAGTTTAAAGAAGCGAGCAAAATCTTTACCAAAGCACTTCAAGAAAACCCTATCAGTGGGCAAGGTCTACCAGCCTTTGGAACAAACGTTTTGGTTAACATCCTTAATGAAGCAGGCGGTCTTCCAACCCATAACTTTAGACAAGGTAACTGGGAACATGCTGAAGAAATTTGTGGTGAAACAATGGCTGAAAATATTAAAGCCAGAGGGGGAAAAACAACCCACGGTTGTCATGCAGGCTGTGTTATCCAATGTTCACAAGTCTATAATGACAAAGAAGGCAAGTTTCTAACCTCTGGATTTGAATACGAAACTATTTGGGCACTCGGAGCGCATTTAGGGATTCAGGACTTAGATTTGATCGCGAAAATGGATGGTCTGATGGATGATTTAGGTGTTGATTCTATTGAAACCTCTGTTGCCCTTGGACTTGCCGTTGATGCTGGTATTCTTGCATATGGCGATGGAGCCAAAGCGTACGAAATACTCTCTCATGATATACCAACAGGTACGCCACTGGGAAGAATTTTCGGTGCAGGAACACACATTTTAGGAAAAGCTTATGGATTAGTCAGAGTTCCTACAGTTAAGGGACAAGGTATTCCAGCCTATGAGCCAAGAGCGGTTAAAGGACAAGGTATTACCTATGCTACAACGCCTATGGGTGCTGATCATACAGCAGGCTATGCGGTTGCAACAAACATCCTTAACAGCGGA
Organism: Sulfurospirillum diekertiae; assembly: GCF_002309535.1. Classification (GTDB taxonomy): domain Bacteria; phylum Campylobacterota; class Campylobacteria; order Campylobacterales; family Sulfurospirillaceae; genus Sulfurospirillum; species Sulfurospirillum diekertiae. The sequence goes on from NZ_CP023275.1 coordinate 2,091,615, forward strand.
GGACATGTCGATCCACTTAAAAAAGAGGGGCAAGTTGAACTGGCACGTAACCTCCAAATTGCTTCTGCTGCAGTTGATAGTACCGGTATGTGTATCTTTGTTGCGTTTGCAGCACTTGATGATGCAAAATGTTTACCAGCTCTCATTGATATGATTAATGCGCGCTTTGGCTGTGCTCTCACCATTGATGATGTAATGAACCTTGGTAAAACTATTCTTAAAACAGAGCATGAATTTAACATCAAAGCAGGATTTGGCAAAGCAGATGATCGTTTACCAGAGTTTATGAAATACGAAATACTTCCTCCTCACAATGTCACTTGGGATTTCACAGGTGAAGAGATTGATGAGTTCTGGAATTTCTGATGCACGTTGTTGTTAAACTCTTTGCTCAATACCGAGAAGGTCGCTTTAAAGTTGAGGAAAGAAACTATGCCATCGGTACAACGGCTCAAATGGTGATAGACTTATTGGAGCTTGAGCGAGTATCGCCTTTGGGTGTTTTGATGGTGAATAGTAGGCATGTTGAACCATCCTATTGTTTGCAAGAGGGCGATGTAATCGCTCTCTTCCCAAAAGTGGGCGGTGGTTAATTCCCTTTGAGCCCGCAGAAAAGACGAAATGAGCCTGGTGTTCCAGGAGGAAGAAGTGCTACTCGATCATTTTCATGTAGCTCTGTCTCTTTGGGAACAACGGTATTATTGAGAAAAACGGCTTCCACCTCTTTTTGCTCAAAGCCTAAAGAATCGATCAAATCAACAATCCGTGTTTTATCCTCTACCACCCATGAAGCATTCAAATAAGGTATGCCTTTTTGTGTGAATTTTGCTCGCAAAAATGAAAAAGCATTGAGTATAATATGCATTGGATCTCCTTATAGGAAAATTATACACTAGGATACGAAAAAATGGAACTTCTAACCTTTTTAAAAGAACAAACCTGTGATGGATTTCTTCCCCTTCAAGCGAGTTATGTGGCAATGAAACGTTTTACATGTAACTTTAGAAATGTTGAAGAGGTCGCTCTCAAACATGACATTTTGCCCCTTCGTTACAAACGCAATCAAAAAACTATTTCCACGGGGGAGCAGTACACTCTGTTCCAATCTACAGTACTGATTATCGGATGCGGAGGACTCGGTGGCTTTGTAGCAGAAATGCTGACACGTATTGGTGTGGGAAATCTCATCGTATGCGATGGTGATGTTTTCGAAGAACATAATATGAATCGTCAAAATTTTTCCTCACCTAAAACGTTGGGACGATTTAAAGCAGAAGTATTAAAAGAGAAGCTTGAAGAGATCAACCCTGCTTTACATGTAAAGAGTATGACCACTTTTTTTGATCCTAAAACCGATTATGAACTTATCGCTAAAGTGGATGTTGTTGTGGATGCGCTCGACAATCCTGATCTCAAATGCCTGCTTGCCAATCTCTGTCTCAAAGAGCAAAAACCTTTTGTTCATGGCGCGATTGCTGGCTATTATAGTCAGTTTGCAACCTCAGCTTCGCTTGATCAACTCTACGTCCAAAAAGGAGACGGTGTTGAGAAAAGCTCAGGCAATCCTTCGTTTACCGTTTGCTTTGCTGCCTCAATTCAAAGCGTAGAGGTGGTAAAATTACTGTTAGGCAAACCTCATCTTCAAGCTCCTTTGATGGGCAATTTATGGGAGTATGAGCTAATTTTGCTATAATCGTAAAAAAATACAGGAACGAAATGCAACAATTCAAAGAGGCTCTTTCGACTTTTCATGCACTCTGTTTAGGAATGATTCTTCTTGCACTTTGTATTTTGAAATTTGGACTTATCCCTTCGTATGCCTATTATTTTGTTTGGCAAAGTACGTTTGTTTTTCTCGTGATTGCTCTTTTTTTAAGTATCTATTTCAACAAAAGTAAACTCTTTGTTCTATTACTTTTCCCACTTTTTTTTGATTTAGCCCTCGCCTTTCCGAGTACCCTCTTTACAAAGCTTAGTGTCACAGCATTTTGGCATATCACTCCGCTGATTACGGCACTGGGTTACCTCCTCCTTTATGCCTTGCAAGAACGTGGTCTTTTTAGTTCATTTGGGGCATTCAGAACAGCACTTGGACTCATTGTTTTAGGAATCGGATACCTTGGCTTAAAATATTTTTCACCCAGTATGCAACAAGCTCTGGATACGCCTATTTTACATGCAAGCTTACATGGTCTAAGTAAGGCAAATGATTTTATACTGATTATTTCACTCATATCGCTTCTCTTTATTTTTCTGATCTCTTTACTGTTTGAAGTCCAAAGTCAAAAAGCTCCTTTTTGGATGCTCTTAGCACAAATGATCCCTTTTTTATTTTTGCAAGAGAGTAACTCTTTTCTTCTCTTTTCGCTGGTTACCTCACTGATTGCTATCAGTGCTCTTGTTCATGATGCCTACCGCATGGCCTATGCCGATACACTGACAGGAATTCCCTCAAGAAGGGCATTGGAAGAACGCTTTTTACATCTGGGTTCACACTATATGATTGCAATGGCCGACATTGATTTTTTTAAAAAATTTAATGATAAATTTGGTCATGACATTGGTGATGACGTTTTAAAATTGGTCGCCAAAGAGTTAAGTCATATCAAAAATGGCGGCAAAGCGTATCGCTATGGTGGGGAAGAGTTTACCATTCTTTTTAATGGTAAAAAGAAAGAAGAGTGTATTATGGCGTTGGAAGAAGTGAGAGAGCGAATTTTTAGACGTGGTTTTGTGATACGCGATAAAAATCGTCCTGAGAAAGTACCGCAAGAGATACAAAAAGCAAATACTGTAAAAAAAGAGAGGCTCTCCATTAGTATCGGTTTAGCAACATCAAGCAAGGGAAAAGCACCCAATGAAATCATCAAAATAGCAGATGATGCCTTATACAAAGCGAAAGAGAGCGGGCGCAACTGTCTTATTTGCTTATAATTTATACATAATTACTTTTTTTAATATGTTACAATCATAAACCAATCCCCTTTAACGGAGTCCTTTATGAATAGTCACCTTAAATGCTCTATCGCAGAATGTAAAGCACGCCTAAAAGAGATAGATTCTATGGATTTGAAACAACTTGAAACATATGCAACCAAGTGCTCGACATGTGGTAATTGGATTTTAAAAGATGACCCTATTGCCAATGAAACTTATCGAAAAGTATCCTTAAAATGGGCAGAAGAATTTAATAATGATATTATGAAAAAGGGAGCTTAACGCCCCCTCTCTTTTGATATTAATGAAGTTCACTATTTAGTTTGATTTCTCGTTTACTGCGTGTTGCGATGATCATACCATTCATGCTATTTTGGCGGAAATGAATACCATGAAGTCCCGCTAACTCTAAGCCTTTTAAGAAAACCATCTCTTCTTTGCCTGCTTTTTTGAGTTTTGCTTTAGGATTTGCTTCAATAATCTTGGCAAGCTCTCCAGCATTCACACCCACTTTAGTACCCTCTAAAATAGCAATACCCGCATCCACAATACAACCATCCCCCAAAGGAATCCCTGTCACCGAGTTGGCACCAAGGAGTGTATTCTCTCCAATACTCACAGGATTACCATTGGTTCCGCTTAGCACACCTAAGATGCTTGCTCCTCCTCCCACATCACTCCCTTTACCCACGACAACAGAAGAGCTAATGCGACCTTCGACCATCACAGCACCGGTAGTACCTGCGTTAAAGTTAACGTAACTGGCTCCTGGCATAATCGTTGTACCGGCATGCAGTTGTGCACCCATTCTTACTTTACTAGCATCTAAGATGCGCGTATTATCGGACGGAATAATGTGTGATAAGAAACGAGGAAATTTATCAACCGATTCAATGAGTGGATACTCACCCAAAAGTTTCATCTCAATTTCATGCATTCTCAGCCATTCAAGCTCAATAGGCTGCCCCAATGACCATGCGACATTTTCGAGCACGCCAAATGCGCCTGAGAGATTGAGTGAACGAATCGGAGCTTTACCTGTTGAGAGCGCATAAAGTTTAAGATAGACCGCTTCAGGACTCAGAGGTGCATCGTCTTCAAAAATAAAGACAATACGATAATCTTTTTTAAGCTTTTCTGTTTGCGCAATCCAGTCCAGTGTTTTAATGACTTGAACATTTTTATGCGCCTCACCTAAGGCAAGGTTTAGATAAGGAGTAAACGCATTCATGGCATTTTTAACAAATTTTTTCTTGACATCATAGACAAATTCGCTGCTGGTAAAATCAACATCAACGCCACTCTCTTGCAATGCTGCGATTAAAATAGCGGCACTCCCAAAGTTTTCATTCCAGTTGACCACAGGAAAGCTTGCCTGTAAAATCTTCTCGGGACTCAGTTGTCCACGATCAACCCGCGCGATACCAAAACCAATCGGTTTACGGTAACCTTCTTGTGATTCAATTTCTTGAACCAATGCTTTAAAATCTGTCTCATCAATACTAATGCGTAACGCCATACCTTCTCCTTTAATCCTTACTTTTTCGCACTTGAACAAGCACTGGGTGCGCCATTAATACCCATAGTTGGTTGAATCGCTTCATTGTTCGCACCACCTTCTGCATTGACTTTTTCAATGCACTCCCAAAGCTTACGAGCTGAAGCTTGATAGCGTTTCGCTGTCTCACTCTCTGGATGGAAGAAGCTTACTGGTTTTCCAGCATCTCCGCCTTCACGAACGGCAGGTTCAATAGGAATCTCACCAATCACGATGGTTTCAAACTTGTCAGCCAACGGTTTGGTGGTTCCTTTTCCAAAGATATCATACTCTTTATTGGTCTCAGGGCAGATAAATCCACTCATGTTTTCCATGATTCCAGCGATCGGAATATGCAATTTTTGGAACATATCCAAACTTCGCTCGGTATCATCCAAAGCGACTTGTTGAGGGGTTGTGACACAAATACCCGCAGTTACGGGAACACTTTGAGCTAAAGTAAGTTGTGCATCACCTGTTCCTGGAGGCATGTCGATGAAAAGAACATCCAAATCGCTCCACAAGATGTCGCGTAAGAGTTGCTCAATGGCTTTCATGACCATCGCTCCTCTCCAAATGAGTGATTGACCATTTTCCATTAAAGAACCCATACTCATCATCTCAACACCATACACAACAATAGGTTTGACTTTTTGTCCCACAATTTCAGGATGCGTATCAACAGCGCCCATCATACGAGGCACATTGGGTCCATAAATATCAGCATCCAGCAAACCTACTTTTTTGCCTTGGCTTGCCAATGAAATCGCAAGGTTAACGGTTGTTGTTGTTTTACCCACACCCCCTTTTCCACTGCTTACCATCACAAAATTTTTGATGTGAGGTGCCATGTTTTTACCTGATTGGGAGTTGCTTTTCTCTACCGGAGGCTTTGGTTGCTTCACCACAACATCCACACGGGTTGCACCAATGGCTTGAATTGCCTTCTCAATAGCACCTTTTAATTCGTCACCAACCTCTTTACTAGAAGAGACGATCTCTGTTTCTACATAAACATTATTATCGGTTATATCAATATCTTTAACAAAACCAAATGTCACAATATCTTTTTCAAAACCTGGGTATTTAACGCCACCTAATGCGCTTAAAACGGCATCTTTATTTAACATTTTCTCGACCTTTATGCTTAAGTGATGGCAGAATTTAACACAAAAAAGATAAAAAAAAGCTTTCGAAATGTATAATATTGTAACACTTCAGAAAAAAGGACAAAGTTTGCCCGATTTAGCGCTTGTGATGTTAGGTGCAGGTAGCTCTTCACGGTTTAATCAACATGTTAAAAAACAGTGGTTACGCATTGAAGATGCCCCCTTATGGCTTTTTGCTACTCAAAATCTCCAACAGCTTTTTCCTTTTAAGCAAATCATTGTTACCACAACACCTGATGAATACTTTTATGCCAAAAAGTTTAGCGAGTCCATTACGTTCGTCGAAGGTGGGGCGACCAGACAAGAATCTCTTGCCAATGCTCTTTTACATGTAAAGACACCTTATGTACTGGTAAGTGACATTGCCCGCCCCTGTGTTGACCAAGAGATGCTTGTGCGTATCTTAGCGGAGATGGAAAACAGTGACATTGTGGTTCCGTATCTGCCAGTTGTCGATACGGTGGTTTATGAAGATGCTACAATTAATCGCGATCATGTTAAGCTCATTCAGACTCCCCAACTCTCACGCACAGAACTCTTACGAAAAGCCCTTCAAACACCAACGCTGTATACCGATGACAGCAGTGCCATCAAAGCAATGGGTGGGAAAGTCACTTATGTTTTGGGTAATCCTGAAGCTAAAAAGCTTACATGTAAAGAAGATAGCGCCACTATTTCATGCCTCAAAGCCCCTTCTTCTATCCCTTTTGTCGGAGAAGGTTTTGATGTGCACGCCTACGAAGAAGGTAAAGTCATGATGCTTGGTGGTGTGGAAGTACATCCAACCACTGGCTTTAAAGCGCATTCCGATGGCGATGTTGCGATTCATGCGCTCATCGATGCTCTTTTAGGAGCGGCGGGAGCAGGTGACATTGGCGAACTGTTCCCCGATAATGACCCACGTTATAAAAATATTGATTCAAAATTTTTACTAAAGGAAGTGTGCTCGTTTTTAGCAAAAGTGGGATTCGAGATCATTCATTGCGACATTACCGTTATGGCAGAGTTTCCACGTTTAAGTGCCTTTAAGGACAAAATTAGATTTACCCTTGCTAACATTATGGCAATTTCACCTATCCATGTGAATGTAAAGGCAACCACGACAGAGAAACTAGGATTCGTTGGAAGATGCGAAGGTGTTGCAGTCAGTGCAACGGCTACATTAAAATATTATGATTGGACGAATGTATGAAGATTTTAATCGTTGAAAACGAGATTTATCTCGCTCAAAGTATTGCCTCCAAGTTGATGGAAATAGGACATTTATGTGAAATTGCTACCAGTATTAAAGATGCGCTCAAAGATGAAAAATACGACGCAATATTACTTTCTACCAATATCTCTGGGCAAAATTTTTACCCTGTTATTGAAAAGCATCGTTCCTCTATCATTATTTTAATGATTTCCTATATTAGTAATGACACCGTCACCAACCCGATCAAAGCAGGGGCATGTGATTATATTCAAAAACCATTTATGATCGAAGAGTTGATCCGAAAATTGCAACATTTAAGCGACTTTAAAAATCTCAAAAAAGAGAATGAAACCTATAAAGAGTATGTTAAAAACCTCTTTAGTAGCGCAAATTTAGAACCTCTTGATAAAAAGACCAAATTTCCAATTCTCATCAAAACCAATTTTCAAAAACATGCCGATGCCCTTGTCTTTAACTATGCACAGACACAAAATGAAACATTTACGTTCATCTCTTTAACGCAAAGTACGGCGTATGAAAAGATCGCACGTGCAGGAAGTGAGGAGTTACTCTACATTATTGACCTTCAAAATCTTAAAAAAAGCGAGAAACTTAAAGTCTACAACATTTTGGAGGGTAAACGTGCTATTATTTGTAGCACTGACCCGAACGAAGAGAGTGACTTTACAAAACTAGAACTCACAACTGACAGCAAAATTTTAGATCAGGGTGATATTTTATGTATTGATGATTATGTCAAGTATGTCATTTTCAATTTTCAAAATAAATTTCCCGATACAGAACTATCAAAAAAACTAGGAATATCTCGCAAAAGCCTCTGGGAGAAAAGGAAAAAATATGGAATCAACAAGAAAAAATAACCGACAACTCTTTTTAGATAAAGAGTTTATAGCAACCCTTGCCCTTGCCAAAGAAGGTGTTTTACATCCTGTTGACAAACTGATGAACAGTGCAGAAGCAAGGGAAGTTGAACAAAGTGGCTATTACAAAGGTAAGCCCTTCCCTTTCCCTTTTATCATTGCTCCTGCTGGTGAAAAAAACAGGGAAGTCTTGACAACAGCGTATCAAGGTGAACCTCTTGATTTTATGGTTGATGGCAAGATCCGAGGAACAATCATCGTTGATGAAGTGTTTGAGGTTGACAAAAAAAAGCGCATTGAGCAAATTTTTGGAACGTATGACATTTCCAACCCTGAAACCCAAATGTTCCTCAAACGACTTGGAGACATCGCCGTATGTGGAGAGTATGAGCTCCAATTTGATGATGTTAAAAATGTTAAAAATAAAATTGCCGATGCCAAAGCTCAACTTGGCGCTAAAAATGTCTCTGCTATTATGATGAATGCCAATCCTTTTCATAGAGCCCATGAGCGAGTCATTCGGATTACCCTTGAAAAGTGCGATATGTTAGTTATCTTTTTGCTTAAACCTTACAAGCAAGATATCCTCTCTTATGAGTTACGTCTCAAAGCACTTCAATATTTTGTTGATAATTATTTACCCAAAAACAGAGTTGTGATTGTACCCTTTGAAAATACATACCTCTTCACTAGCTATAAAAATGCTGTTTTAGATGCCATTTGTGCGTCAAACTTAGGGTGTAATAAACTGGTTCTTGGTCAACACCATAGTGGTATTGGTGCCTACTATGATCAAAATGAGATGAAGTCTGTTTTAGATCATTATGAAGACCTCGCTATCGACATTGAAATCATCACTGAATTTGTCTATTGCAATGAATGTAAAACGTTGGTGAGTACCAACACCTGCCCTCATGGTGGACATCACCATATCAAGTACCACGCTAAATCACTTTTAGAGATTTTAAAAGCAGGAATGTTACCACCAGCCATATTTATGCGCAAAGACCTTTCAGCCTTACTGCTCAGTGAACTCTTTAAGCATCGCTTTTCCAATATTGGAAAAATTTATGATGCAATTTTCCCTAACAGCGGTCTTTTAGAATCCCATGATGAACGTGATTTTTATCTTGAACTGATGCGTTTACATCAAACCACCTCTTTAACTTAGGACTCATTATGCCAAATGCTTTTTTAACTTTTTTTTATACAGGGCATACCCCAAAAGCGCCAGGAACAGCAGGTTCTTTACTGGCTGTGATTTTGGGAGCATTGATTATCCGCTATATTTCGATGGAAACCATTGTCCTTTTAACCATTTTATTTACAATTTTAGGGGTCAAACAGATTAATGCCTATGAGTCTATGAGTGGTAAACATGACGACAGTCGCATTGTAATTGATGAAGTGATTGGTGTGTGGATTGCGCTTATTCTAAGCTCAGGTACTCTTCTTCAAATTGTACTCTGTTTTGTATTCTTTCGTATTTTTGATATTTGGAAACCTTCTTTAATTGGAAAAATTGACCGAAATGTTCAAGGTGGCTGGGGTGTCATCGGTGATGATATGCTCGCAGGCGTCTTAGCCGGTATTTGCAGTGCAGGCGTTTTTCAACTCTTTGAATACGCCAAAACGACTCTCTTAAACTAAAAGATTACTTTTGGGCAACACCGGTGCCATAAGCCATATCAAACTATACTTTTCTTAATTTATTAAGAAAGGAATACGATGAACTATCTTTTGAAACCCATTATGGCACTGGTCTTTCTCCTCTCGCTTTCAAATGCAAAAGAGTTTGTCATCGACAATGCTCATTCCAACATAGGCTTTTCGGTTAAACATATGATGATTTCCAATGTTAAAGGTAACTTCAATGCCTATACAGCGGATATTGACTTTGATGCGGACAAAAAAGTCTTCAACAAACTGAGTGCAAAAATCGACGCAGCGTCTATTGATACAGGTATTGCAAAACGCGATGACCACTTACGTAGCAGTGATTTTTTTGATGTTACAAAATTTAAGACCGTTGATTTTGTGATGACGTCTATGAAAGATGACAAAGTGTATGGCAAAATCACCATCCATGGTGTTACAAAAGATATCGTCTTAGTCAGTACCATTCATGGTGTGATCAAAGATTTTCAAGGTCACCAACGTGTAGGTTTTAGCTTGGAAGGAAAACTCAATCGTAAAGATTTTGGTTTAACATGGAATAAAATCTTAGAAGGTGGTGGACTTACTGTCGATGACACGATCAATCTCGCTATTGAAGTGGAAGCTATCGAATTATAAGCGTTTAAAACCATCTCTTTCAAACGTGTGAGCGAAGAGCAAAAACTGCTCTTTCTCTTCTTCGCTCACCTCTATCTCCCACACCACGCCATCACTTTCAAATTCTCTTTTTACTACAGTTATATTTTGTGTTGTAGTATAGTGTTCAAAGCGTGGTACGAGAGGATAGTCAGTTTTACATGTAAGGATTTCTTTAAAGAGAAAAGGGATAAGTTTAGCATGAGCAATCACCTCTTTAGCACTGCTTCCATAGGCTCTTACCAATCCACCCGTCCCCAGTTTTATACCTCCAAAATATCGCACAATCAATAGCCCAGCTTCAATGAGTTCAACACCTCGCATGACATTGAGTACAGGAGGACCCGAGGTGCCTTTGGGTTCACCATCATCAGAGTTGTTTTCAACGACTTGTCGAAATTCGTTGTAAAAACGCTTTGCCCAAACGATATGTGCTGCTTTAGGATGATCATTTTTGAGCTTTACATGTAAAGATTCAAACGTGCTCATTGGACAGAGATAAGCTAAAAATGTCGACTTCTTCTCTTCGACCTCCGCGGTATAAATCTGCTCAATAGTTTGCATCAATCCTCTCTTGAAATGATGACTTTAATGTCAACAGGTTTTGCATGATACGGTGAAGAGGTCACAATAAAATCAACCCCCGTTTGGGCATAGGCAACAATGTTTTGCTCACCAATACCTCCTGTCGCAGAAAGAAGCAGATTTGGGAACTCTTTTTTGAGTCTCACACAGCGCTTTAAAGTTGCAAAATCCATCTTTTCACATTGTAGTATCTCTGTTCCAAGGGTAGCAAAATAACGTGCTTCTTCATAGCTATCCACTTCCACGACAATCTTTTTTTCCAAATATTTTTGTTTCATTTTAGCGAATTGTGCTTCAAAAGCGGCATCACTCTCAAAAAAGACACGGTGTTGTTTAAAGACTAAAACAGAGTCATAAAGCCCTAAACGGTGATGTGCCCCACCACCTGCATAGACTGCTTTGAGTGCTAACTCTTTGGTACGAGGGAAAATCTTACGTGTGGTTAAAAGTTCGATTTTGGGATTGACTTCTCGTGCTAGCGCAATCATTGTGTGAGTTTTAGTCGCAATACCGCTTAAAAATTCGAGAATATTTTGACTTACTTTCCATGCCTTATGCGCAGCATCTGCTCTGCCATAAGCTTCTAAGATAAGCTCGCCTGCTTCGAGTCTATCGCCACACTCTTTGTAGGCATGTGTTTCAAGCCCGAGCTTATCACACATCTCTTTGACAAATTCTACACCACACAGCACAATAGGCTCTTTGGAAGCAAATGAAATCTTGGCTTTGTGCGACCCAATATCCAATCCTACCGTGGTCATGTCAATTAAGCCGACATCTTCACGTATCATATCCATCATAAGTAAACCTTTACTAAATTATAATATTGTAACACAAGATGATTTAAAGAAATGACTCCTCTTTTTGAAAAAAATGCAGTGCCGTAAAGACAGTTAAAGAGATCGCGATGAGAATAGCACATAAAAACAATGCTAAGCGGTATTCTCCATCAAAGACAGCATTGTAAATGGCTAAAGAGACCGTATCCGTTTTACCCACAAGGTTTCCACCAAGCATTAGCGTAATGCCTACTTCGCCCAAGGCACGTGCTAATGCAATTAAAAGAGCCGCAATCACACTTTTTTGAATACAGGGAAGAATGATGAAAGTAAATGTATGAAACCTACTCTTGCCACTCATATAGGCTGCCTCTTTAATCGCTTTAGGGAAAAGCTCAATGGCTGACTGAAGAGGTTTGACCATGAGTGGAAGGGCAGCTACAAAACCTGCTAACACCAACCCGTTAAAGTCAAAAATAAACCGTATACCCATTGCATTCAAGAAACTTCCTATCCAACCGTATTTACCTAAGAGGAGCAGCAGTAAAAATCCAATGGCAATGGGAGGAAAAATTAGAGGAAGCGTCACAAGTGTTTCAAGAAACCACTTGTATTTTAAGTTTTCTTTAGAGAGATAATAAGAAAGTGGAATACCCAAAAAGACCAAAAGGAGTGCTACCACACTGATGGTTTTAAGGCTTAGCACCAAAGGGTGCCAAACCTGTACCATATCAAAGCCCATATTTAACAAATATCTCTTTCGCTTTCGGTGTTTGCAAAAAAGCAACAAACTCTTGACATGCTTTATCTATTTCACAGGCTTTTAAACTCCCTGCAACGATCTCAATAGGTGTATAATACGTTTGCGGGATTTTGAGGTAACCACCAATTTTATCCATGCTATCCAGCGCTGCGGTTAGGTTCATAATGCCCACATCCACCTCATGGGTACTCACATAAGAACTTACCTGAGGAACCGTAGCAACGACCAAAAGTTTTTCTTTCACGCTTTCATACAATTTGGCATTATGTAAAAACTCTATGCCAGCATCACCGTAAATCGCTTTTTTAGCTTCAGGCATTGCAATGGTTTTAATGCTCTCATTTTTCAAATCTTCAATGCGTGTAAATGAAATCCCTTTAGCATAAGCGATGACAGCAACACCCTCTCCTATTTTCTGATAATGTTCAAAATGGAGCTCTTTCTGCTTCTCTAAAAATTTTTTATCGGCAATAACTAAAGCTATTTCCGTCTGTTTGGCTTGGGCAAAAATTTGTGCCATATTGCCATAAATGGCATCTACCTTGGTATGATTTTCGGCATATACTTTAAGGACCTCTTGCACAGGTTTTTTATACCCTGCTCCCACGGCAATTTTAAAATCATCTGCAATCAATTGGCTTAACAAAGCGATACAGACGCCTATCACCATCTTTTTCATTCTGTTCCCTTAGATCAATTTTTGCAAAATCGGTGTAAACGCTTTAGTTCCTATGCTTACGCTATCGCCTACCCGTAAATCTTTAGCTTCTCCACCATCAAGAACCACTTCAACAATCTGTTGTCCAATAGAGACAATGGCAACGTAAATCACATCAACTTTCACAATATCCAATAACTCGCCTTCAAACGAAAACTTCTGACTACCTTGTGTGCGAAGTAGCACACTTTTAGCATCTCCATCTTGCACGACGTGACCTTGAGAGAGGACAATCACACGAGAACTTAGTCGATACATTTCACTCGGATCATGACTTACCATAATCGTTGTGGTACCAAAGGCCTTATGAAGGGTTAAAATCTCATGTTGAAGTTTTGTACGCATGGAAGGATCCAGTGCAGAAAGAGGCTCATCCATTAAAAGTAATTTGGGTCTGTTCATCATCGCACGGCACAAACTCACACGCTGTTTTTGCCCGCCAGAAAGCGTTGCAGGTCTGCGATTGCCAAGCTCGCTAAGCTCTGTCATACTTAAAAGCTGATCGGCTAAAGCTTTATCTTTACGCACAAAGAGAAGATTCTCAAGGACGCTCATATTGGGGAAAAGGGCATAGTCTTGAAAGACGAAACCGATACCCCGTTTTTGGGGAGGCAGACAGTGTGCTTCATCAAGCCATACCTCATCATCTACTTTTATCTGACCTTTTGCACTCTCAAGACCCGCTAAAATACGAAGTAATGTTGTTTTACCACTGCCGCTTTGACCTGAAAGTGCCACGAAATTCTGTTTTTCAATCGAAAGCTTTACATGTAAATCCATCTTACCCATCGAGCCTAAAAGCTCTTTTTGGACATCAATCTCAATCATGCAATTCCTCCCAAACGATGACTCTGATTGTGATTAAAAACATAAACGCTTAAAAGCACGCAAAAGCTGATACTAACCATAATGGCACTGTAAATATGAGCACTGGTATAGTCCATAATCTCAACCATCTCATAAATAGCCACAGAGGCAACTTTCGTCTCACCGGGGATACTTCCACCCACCATCAAAACGACACCAAATTCACCCACAGTATGCGCAAATGTAATGACAATAGCCGTCATCAAAGAGGGCTTAATATTGGGCATTGCCACACAAAACAGTGTTTTGAGCTTACTTTTTCCTGCGATGTAGGAAGCTTCTAGCATATTTTTAGGCAACGTTTCAAAACCACTTTGAAGCGGTTGCACCATAAAAGGGAGGGAATAAAAGCAACTTGCCACCACTAACCCTGAGAAGTTAAACACCACCTTTATACCCAGTACATCTTGAAAGAATCGCCCGATAGGAGAATGAAACGAGAGCACATAAAGAATATAAAAACCTAAAACAGAAGGTGGCAAAACAATAGGAAGTGCCGTGATGGACTCAAAAATAGGCTTAAAGCGAGATTTACTCTGCGATAAATTCCATGCAATGAACAAAGAGACAATAAAGAGAATCGACGTAGTCATAGAAGCGAGTTTAAACGAGATCAAAAAGGGAGTAAACTCCAATGCCATCAGTTTATCAAACACCTTCTACCTCCATGACAAAAAGCTCACTTGCCTTCATCAACAAAGTGACATCATCCCCTACTTGGAGATTCATGCGCATTGAAGAGCCTAAAGTCAGAAAACTTTCTACCTCGCTTCCTTTTACATGTAAAAGAATATTGCTCAATAATTTTCCATTTTCGATACTCACAATCTTAGCGGGAAGCTGATTGGAATAACTAAGCTCTCCACTAAGATTTTTGGCAATTGCCACATGCGAAGGCTTTACGCCAAGGGTCACATGACTCATTACATGTAAACCCTTTGGCAAATCAAGCCCCATCATTTTAAGTATACTTCCCTCATAATCAAACGTGATGATATGAAGATTCTGCTCACCTTCAATCTGGGTAACAACAGCATGCAGTCTATTCATTGACGACATATCCATAATTTTTAAAGATTGCTTTCGCTTTAGCACTCAAAACAAAGTCATAAAACGCTTTAGCTTCCACATTTTTCTCTGCTTGTTTCAAAAGAACAATACCCTGAGCGATTGGTTTGTAAAGTTTTGGATCAACATCAACCCATTGAACGCCTTTTTTATACTCTTTCATTTTGTCGCTGTAAAAAGCAGAAGCATTAACAAAACCAACATCTGTCGCCGTCAATGAAAATTGTAACGCTTGTCCAATGCTATCGCCTTGAACGAGTTTTGGTTCAACTTTGTCTAAAATATTTGCATTTTTAAACGCCTCCATACTTGCTGTTCCATACGGCGCTGTTTTTGGATTTGCAATAGCAACTTTCTCCACTTTTGGATCTGCAATCACTGCAATACCTTTACTTAAATCAAGCCCTTTCGTGCTGACCATTGCTAAAGCGCCACTCGCATAAATAACAGGTTTCGTTACAGCAATACCATCTTCATACAAACTCTCAGGAAATTTCATATCGGCACTTAAGAAAATGTCAAATGGCGCACCACTTTTAATTTGCGTTGTAAATTTACCACTAGCACCTAGGATCGTATTGACTTTTGTATTTGGGTTTGTTTTAGCAAACTCCGTTTTAAGTGACTCTACCGCATCACTTAAATTGGCGGCAACCGCAACACTGATCTCTCCTGCAAGCAAACTCGCGCTTAACAAAACACTCGCTAATAACAGTTTTAACATAGAAACTCCTTGAATATTAGATTATTTTCCGATTAAGATACTACTCGATTTGATGATGGCACAGACACGCGACCCAACTGCAAGCCCTAAGGCTCTTACTGACTCAGCCGTAATGGTGGAAACAACCACATCGTTTTGACCAATATCTACACTCACTTGGGCATTAACCTCACCCAATTTAATGTCTGTGATCATCCCCACAAGTTTATTGCGAGCACTGGTCGCAATATCAAGAACATTGGAAATCAAAACCGATGAGGCTTTGATAATACCAACCACTTCATCCCCGATTTCTAACCCTAACTCTTCAACAGCACTATTGGTAATGGTCGATACAAGAATGACTCCACTTTTGAGTACAATACTCACCTCTGCATTGACTTTTGCCTGTTTAATCTCGCCGATTTTCCCCATCAGCTGATTACGTGCACTAATTTGCATAGCAATCCTTTGTATATGTTTTAAACTATTCATTTCAAAGTCGCCCATGGTTGAGAGCCGATTTAAAAACCTCTCATACTCTTTTTTTAAAACGGAATAATTGGCAACAACTTCTTCTCCTAAGGGTGTTAATGTCGTTCCACCACCACCACTTCCACCTGTGACACGCACCACTAAAGGATGATTGGAAAGGTTGTTCATCGTATCGACAGCTTCCCATGCAGCCTTATAACTGAGTCCTACTCGTTTAGCGGCACTGCTGATTGAACCTGTCTCGGCAATAGCTTCTAAGAGCTTCACTCTCTTTTCCAACAAAACTGGTTTGTCAAAGCTCATTACACCAGAGGCAATCCCATCCATTTTTCTTCCTTATGTATTTATTGTATATAACGATAAACCAGCGTTTAAATAATTTGGAACATTATAACGTTATTACCTTAATAGCTATAACGCTTTATGTTTATTTTTTGATCATTTAAAGCAAAGTGGCTATTTTAGCCATTTTAAAAGGTAATTTTTAAGAAACTTTATATAAAATGATTAAATAAATCCTTCAAAAAAGAGCAGCATGACACAAAAAATTTTATCGCTTATCTGCGGCGCATGTATTATTACCTCATCTCTGAGCGCAGCTTATCTTGACAAAGAGACTGCCGATCGTATTAAACGTAATACGGATTCTATTATTGCTAAAGACCTTAATAGTAAACAACTTATTTTTGCCAAAGATGAGCAAAAAATTAACCAACCTGCTAGTTTAACCAAGATTATGACGGCAATGCTTGCGATAGAAAGTGGCAGAATGAACGATGTCGTCACGATTACGCGTGAGATGATTCAAGTTGAACCTACCAAAGCAGGTCTTAGAGTGGGTGAGAGATTTTATCTTAGAGATCTTGTTAAAGCAGCAATGGTGATGTCAGCAAATGATGCGGCCATGAGCATTGGCGTTTACTTAGGCGATGGTGATGTCGATAAGTTTGTAGGTATGATGAACAGAAAAGCAAAAGCAATTGGCATGAGAAATACCAACTTCACAAATCCTTGTGGTTTTGATAGTAGTAATTTTGGGCACCACTACTCTACTGCACTGGATCTTTTAACCCTTAGTGAATATGCCATTAAAAACAACGCATTTAATGATATGGCAAAACTCAAACGTCATGATTTTCAAGCCGTCAATACGAAGCGTAAATATGCGGCTTACACGCATAATAAACTCCTTAACAATTATAAATATGCCGTAGGAATTAAAACAGGATATACCCAAAAAGCGGGGCCTTGTCTCATTGCACGCGCTAAAAAAGACAACAAAGATATTTTAGTCGTTATGCTTAACTCTGAACACCGCTGGAACGATATTAAAACAATTTTTGAAGATGTTTTACCTGATCTTACCGAAACAAAAAGTAGCTCTCACAAAGTCATTTCTCATTCTAAAAGCACGAAGAAAATAGTATCAACGAAAAGAAAAGCTCATAAAATATCTTAAGGCTTGTCACAAGACAAGCCCTTTAGGCTTCTTCTATTTTGAAAAACCCTTTGCTCTCTCATACGATGCTTCCATCGCTTTTATAAAACTATCTCTCACTTTTCCTTCTTCCAATTTTGCATACCCAGCAGCCGTTGTTCCTGATGGCGACATCACTTTATCTTTCAAGAGTGCTGGATGTTCTGTTTTAAGTACTTCACCAACCCCTTCAAAAAGTGTTGCAATGTATTGATACGTGATTTCACGCTTCATCCCTAGGTTGACCGCACCATCACTTAAGGCTTCAGCAACGAGTGCAATCCACGCTGGAGCTGAACCTGAAAGACCTGTTGCGATGTCTAGCTCTTTTTCACTCTCTAACCAAAAACAGCGACCAATGGAGCTAAGTACATCCATTGCCTCATCTTTTAAAGCAACATCACCGCACAATGACGTAGCAGATTTTCGTACTAGCGCTGCCATATTTGGCATAGAGCGAATGTAATGCTTTGCCATAATGCCCGATTTGAGTTTTTCCAAATTAATGCCAGCCATAATGGAAATAACACCCTCTGCAATCCCTTTCGTGTGCAGCGTTCCAAAGGATTGAGGTTTAATGGCAAGAATAACAAGATACCCTTCCAATGAGGGAATTTCATGCACGATTTTGATGGTGGGATAGAGTTCTTGTAACTCTTTAGCGCGTGGGGGATATGCCTCTACCACCGTAATATCTTTTACATGTAAACCTTGAAGCATCGCTCCACCCATATTGCCGGCACCAATTAAAAGTAATTTCATTGACATTCCTATGCTAATTTAGAAGAATTATAGCGCATTTATTGGTAACGAAGTGCCTCAATAGGCTCTAAATTTGCCGCTTTACGCGCTGGATAGAACCCGAAAAAGACACCAACACCTGTTGCCACTAAAAAAGAGATCACAATAGAATTTTGTGTAATCACCACGCTAATCGGAAAGAAATGTGCCACAGTATAAGCACCGCCCACGCCAACGCAGACTCCAATCAAACAGCCAATGATGGAAATCATCAAAGCCTCAAGTAAAAACTGCACTAAAATATGATTTTGCTTCGCACCAATGGCGATGCGAATACCAATTTCCCGTGTGCGCTCAGTGACAGAAACCAACATAATATTCATGATACCAATACCGCCCACTAACAACGAGATCGAAGCAATCGCGGCTAACATCAATGACATCGCTTTAGTCGTCTTTTCAGCTGTATTAGCAAGAGCGGTGAGGTTACGAATAGTAAAGTCATCTTCGGCACTCTCACGCAGTTTATGGCGTTGACGCAAAAGCTGTGCCATCGCTTCTTCTGCTTGATCCATTGTCTCTTCAGAGCGCCCTTGCACCATAATAAACCGCACCGTACCTTTGAACTGACTTCCAAATAACTTTGTTTGCGCCGTAGTGATTGGAACCATCGCCGTATCATCTTGATCGCGCCCATCTAAGCTCTGTCCTTTTTTAGCCAGAACTCCCACCACAATATAAGGACTGTTTTTAATCCGAATCGTCTTTCCCACAGAAGATTCATCACCAAAAAGATTTTCAGCAACGGTTTTGCCCAGAACAACAACACGTGTTGCGCCTCTGACATCCGAATCCATAAAAGAGTAACCACTTTCAATCGCCCAATCACGCACTTGAAAAAATGAGGGCGTTGTTCCTATGACTTGAGTGTTCCAGTTTGCAGACTGGTAAACCATTTGAGCAGAACCCGATGAGACAGGAGCCGTTGCAGCAATGTTATCAATCTCCTCCATTGCCGTTGCATCCGATATGGTCAGTGTTTGCACCGCACCACTTCCGATACGTACACCGCCTGACGTCATTGAACCTGCAAGTACAATAAAAAGGTTACTCCCCATCGAAGCAATAGACTCTTTCACTTTGGCTTGCGTTCCAGCCCCAATGGATGACATCAAAATAACAGCACCGACACCAATGACCATACCCAGCATCGTTAAAAAGGTACGAAGTCTATTGGCACCCATCGCACTCCATGCTTCAGCCAACATGATAAATGTCATTGTGCTTTCTCCATCATCCGTGCAGTTGGACCATCGTGTTGTATTTTGCCATCCACAAAATTAACCAGTCGTTTGGCATTCTCGGCAATATCGGGTTCATGTGTGACTAACACAACCGTAATGCCCTCTTTTTCATTGAGATCACTAAAAAGTTGCATAATCTCTTGACTCGTTTTAGTATCAAGATTTCCTGTAGGCTCATCCGCTAAAATGAGTTTTGGGTTATTGATAAGGGCACGAGCGATGGCAACACGTTGCTGCTGACCTCCTGAAATATGTGTAGGAAGGTAGGTTCCAAAGGCTTCCAATCCCACATTTTTAAGCATCATTTTTGCTCTTTCTCTGCGCTCATGTAGACTCACTCCAGCATACACCAAAGGCAATGCAACATTGTCAATCAGGCTTTTGCGTGGCAACAAATTGAAACCTTGAAAAACAAACCCAATAACCGTATTACGAAGTGTTGCGAGATCATTTTTACTTAAAGAAGTTGTATTGGTTTGATTGAGAAAATACTCTCCCGAAGTTGCTTTATCAAGGCAACCCAGAATGTTCATAAAGGTTGATTTACCTGAGCCTGATGGTCCCATAATTGCTACAAATTCACCACTTTGAATGGTCATATCAACCCCTTTTAACACACACACTTCTCCCGCATCGGTATAATAATTTTTCGTTAAATGCGTGATTTGGATGACTTCATTCATTAGAAGGGTCTTCCCATTGGACCACCTACTGCGGCTGCTTTTGCAAAAGCTTTTGACTCTTCAAGGATGATTTTATCACCTGCTTTAAGTTCATCGCTCACGATCTCAGTAAAACGATTATCGCTAATCCCTGTCGTCACTTTAATGGCTTTTGGCTCACCGTTTTCAAACACATACAATACGCCAGTATTTGGTTCTTTTCTTTCTTTTTTAGCTTTTTGAGTATCGCCTGTTCCTTTGGGCGACATTTCTGTGGGCTTATAACGCAGTGCCGCATTGGGAACAACCAAAACATTTTTGCGCTCCGCCAAAATGACATTCACATACGCCGTCATGCCAGGGGCTAAGATTTCATCTGGATTTTTGAGGGTTACAACCACATCATAGGTGACAACATTGGAAACGGTTGTGGCATTCAGCCTAACTTGTTTGACAACACCGGTGAAAGCGTTATTGGGAAACGCATCAACTGCAAAATTAACGTTCTGCCCCACTTTGATGCGACCAATGTCGGCTTCTGCAAAGTTGGAGTCAATCTGCATTTCACGAAGATCTTGCGCGATTTTAAACAGTACCGGCGCTTGCAAACTTGCTGCCACTGTCTGACCTACATCAATTTGTCGATCAACCACAACACCCGAAACGGGAGAGCGCACAATCGTATACCCTTGATTGGTACGGTCTTTTTGAGACTGTGCACGCGCTAAATCAAGTGCGGCACGAGCCGACTTTAAGGCTTGCACCGAAGAGTCCAACTCTTGTTTCGAGATATACTCTTTTGAAAAAAGTTCCCGCGATCTTTTTTCATTGGCAACAGCAAGCTCCAGTGAGGCTTCAGCACTTTTAACACTCGCCGCACTTTGTGCCGCTTGTGCATCTAAAAGAGCGGGGTCAAGCTCAGCCAAAATTTGTCCTTCCGTAACACGATCATTAAAATCAACGTAAAGTTTAATCACCTTTCCAGAGACTTGCGTACCTACCGTTACCAAAACCAAAGGGTTGAGTGTGCCATTGGCAGCAACACTTTGTGTGATGTCACCTAGTTCTAACGTGTGAAATTTATATTTTGCTTCAAGGGGTGGTTTCGTGTAGATTTCCCACGCTTTATAGCCACCCAAACCAACAGCGATTAGGACGATCAAAAGGGTCAATTTATGTAACAGTATCGTTTTTAAAAAGTTCATGGTTGTCCTTTTATCGTTGAAAAATCAAGTGAGCCCATCGCTTTAGCAAGGCTCGCTTTGGTAATGTACCAATTATAGAGTGACTGAATGTACTGCTGTTTGGCACTGGCAAGCGCACTTTGAGCACTGAGGAGATCAAGGATCGTGCCCACTCCTGCTTTATACCGACCCAGAGCAAGGTCATAGGAAGCTTGTGCACTCGCAACCAAGTCGCTACTCGTGCGTGTTGCTTGGGTTTCACTGATTAACGTTTGATACGTTTGATAAACCTCTAAATTGGCACTTTGAGAAAGTTTATCATACTCTGCTTCATTTATTTTGAGCTGTTGTTGCGCTGCTTGCACTTTATACTTGGTATTAAACCCTGTAAAGATGGGAATGCTCACATAAAGTCCGATGCTAGAGGTTCGCTGTGCGGTATCAAAAACGGTATTGGTGTGTCCTGACGTTGCAGAGAGTGAAAAAGTAGGCATGTTGTCTGCTTTGGCTGCTTTTATATTGGCTTCTGCTGCTTTAATCTTTGCACCTGCTGCCATAAGATCGGGTCGAAGTTTTTGTGCTTCTTCCATCAACGCCCTTATATTGCTTTCAAACACTTCACTGGGGATATCCAGCTTGGGTGTTTGAAGCTGTAAGGTTGTATCGGGAAGAAGTCCTAAAACACTGGCAAGCGTTCCTTGTGCACTTTTGACATTGCCCTCGGCTTGAATACGGTTTAGCATCGCTTGTGAATACGCCGTTTGAGCTTGCAAAGTGTCCGCGGGTGTGGCTGTTCCTACCGTGTAGCGTGTCTTGGCTGCATTGAGGCTCTCTAATGCGGAGCGTTCAGCCTCGCGGCTAGCTTCGAGGGAAGCATTCGAGCCAAACAAGGCATAGTACGCTTGGATGGCAGAGAGAAATACGGTTTGAATCGTATCGTTTTCCGAAAAGAGTGCTACATCGAGCAGTGATTTTGCATTGTCATAGGTTGCATCACGTTTGCCAAAATCATAGAGCAAATAGGAAAGCGTTACGCCAACGTTTTCTTGATTTCCTGTTTGGGTTTCACTGCTTTCAGCCCTGAGAATGGAACCCGTTGCGCTCAGTGTTGGCAAATACGCCGAGCGACTCACTCCCACTTGTGCGGCTTGGTAGAGCGATGTTTGCCAGGCTATTTTGGTCTGCGGATTGTTGCACAACGCACTCATAACCACATCCGATAAACCCAATGTTTTTCGTACATCGATGGTTGCACACGATGCTAATTTGGCTTGTTGATTTGGAACGAGTGCATGGGTATTCAATGGATCGAACTCCTCCGCACCAAGCATACTCATGATGCCAAAAACCATACACCCTAGTAACTTCAACTGCATTGGTATCCTTACGTAATGGACTCTTGATTTTATTATACTACGTTAATAGTAACATGAATTTGCTAACACTTCTTTACATGTAATACTTTAGTTTTAGTTTGGTTGTATACTTAGATCATAGAAATGATTTTGCAAGGAGTTCCTATGTCTTCGTCATTCTCTTTGGTATCCATATCCCTTCCAACCCCTTTTGCTAAACATGAAATAGAAACACTGCTGGATTGCTCTTTAAAAAAAGGAATCGAAAAAGCCTTTTACTGGCAATACCGTGAAACGTTCTTAGTCTATACCCAATTCAATGTCCTCACCT
The DNA here is from genome assembly GCF_002309535.1 of Sulfurospirillum diekertiae. Lineage (GTDB taxonomy): Bacteria > Campylobacterota > Campylobacteria > Campylobacterales > Sulfurospirillaceae > Sulfurospirillum > Sulfurospirillum diekertiae. The sequence continues at coordinate 2,114,679 of NZ_CP023275.1, forward strand.
TTATCAACTGGGGAAAAGAGTCCATCTATAAAGCGCTTACCAAACTGGGTTTAAAGCATGCAGATACGTTTGAACAGCACACTATTTTTCAAGACTACCCAATTCTCATCGATCCCGATTTAGACGTTACATGTAAAGTCAGTAATGAAAGAATTATCCTAAAAGAACCTCTCTCGCTTTACCTGATCATCATTGCGCTTGTTGTCTCTCAAAGTGTTGGACTGGAAAAGTATGAGCAAGACCTCAACGTCCATTTTGATAAGAGCCAACAACTGCTCGATCTCACCCAAAGTTACGCACTGCTCAAACGTTCCAAACTCATCGAATTTGCGCGAACATTAATGAATATTCAGCATGGCATGGTCAGTGATCTTTTGTTGTTAGATAAACCCAATATTTTATGGGATAACGAAGAAGCGGAAAATCTTTACAACAGACTGTCATCAACACTTGAACTCAAAGATCGTTTTGAAATTGTTGAGCATAAACTGACCCACCTCAAAGAGGACATTAGTATGTCGCTCGATCTTTTTAACCAAAAACACAGTGAATTTTTAGAGTGGATTATTATAGGATTGATCGGTTTTGAAATCGTAATGGGGCTGATCGAATTTTTTAAACATTAAGACTCAGCCACCAATTTTTTGACGATCTTTCGCACGAGTGGAACAACGGTTAAAACCGCAGGAAAGGCGATGAAATCAAACTTTTTCTCCTAAAATACGCACTTCACGTTGTGGGTAAGGGATGGTGATATGGTTTACATGTAAAGTGTTATAGAGGGCAAGATTGACTTCAAATTGTGTCTTAAAATAGCTCTTGGTCGGAACCCAATAGCGAAGCCCCAATTCAATAGAACTATCGCCAAACTTAGCAATACCTACGACAGGTTTGTGCGTATTGCTGACCTCTTTAAAGCCCGATAATACCTCTTTGATCAAGGCAATCGCTTTAGTGGGGTCTTCCTCGTAGGCTACGCCAATACTTGACTCCACAATGCGAAATTCAAAAGAGTTGACCAACACATCACCGATCATCTTTTTATTGGGGATGGTGATGAGCTCTTCATCTTCATTGCGAAGCACGGTATAGGAGAGTTTGATCTCTTCTACCACGCCGTAAAAACTACCGATGGAAAGGGTGTCACCCACTTTAAACGGACGGCTGATGATAAGAAGCACCCCAGCTGCATAGTTCGAAACACTGCCTTGAAGTGCTAAGCCAGCAGTTAAGGAAACAGCGCCAATAGCCGCGACAAAAGGCGCAATAGAAATGCCTACTTTTCCAAGTGCTATGATGATCATTGCAGCAAAAATCAGCATTTTGACGACACTTGCCACAAATTTTGAAAGGGTCATGTCAAAATGATGGCTTTCAAAAAGGCGCATCAAAAGAGTATAGGTATACTTTGCCGCAAACCATCCGATAATGACGATAATCAGCGCCCCAATCAGTTGAAAACTATAGTTGGTTAAAAACTCAATAGCGATATTGTAAAACTTTTGAAGGGTTTGCAGTTCTTTGTCCATCTGTTTAACCTTTGCGATGAAGTAAAATATTATAGCATAGGATCATTTGAAGGAATAAAAAGTGTATAATTAGTCTTGCATTTAATAAAAAATGAACATAAAATAATCGTTTCTATTCACATAAAAGGGCAAATCTTATGAAAGTTTCAAATTTCACGTTTGAGGATTTTTCATCGCTGAAAAATCGTATTGAATCCGGGGCTTTTGAAAATGAACCATCCCTTTTAGTGCAATTTTTTGATGGTCGCAACGACGAACAGCTTTTTAGCGATCTTGCCTCCACACTTTCGACGTTGCTCCCTCAAGCAACGATCTTAGGTGTGACTACAGCAGGAGAAATCCTCGATGGGAAAATGCTTGAAAACACCGTCACACTCTCTTTTTGTGCCTTCACACATACAAAACTCATTCCCCTTTATACGCGCCGTTGTAATTTTAACGGTGGAATTTCTGTCGTTCAACATCTCAGTCATAATGTCACAGCGGCCATCTTTTTCAGTGAAGGCTTGCAAGGTGAACCTGAAGAATTTTTAAGTGGTGTTAATTTTATACGCAAAGATTTAACCATTGCAGGTGGTGCAGCAGCAGATTATGGGAGGTTTGCGAGAACGTTAATTGCTTTAAATGGTACCGTGTACACTCATGGCGTTGTGGGTGTGGCATTTGACAATCTCTCTTTAAAAATCCTCAATCATTGGAAACTTAACTGGAATCCTATTGGCAAACCGATGGTCATTACAAAAGTGGTCAACAATACGATTTTTGAGCTTGATCAAACACCTATATTTGAGGTTATTCGCCACTATTTTGGAGATGATGTTGTTGCTCATCTTCCTTCCAGTATCGTCAAATTTCCGCTCATTAAAACCGAAAAAGGTGTTTATATTGCCAGAGCGCCTGTCGCTGTAACGGAGAATGCCCTCGTTTTTGCAGGTAATTTTAAGGCAGGCGATCGTGTTCGTTTTGGTATCGCCAATGTTGATGAAATCGTAGAAAATAATGATGCAAGGCTTCTTCTTAAACCTGAAGTTGTCTGGATCTATTCGTGTATGGGGCGTAAAGCGTTTGCCGGTGAAATTCTTGAGAGTGAATTTCAGACCTACAATATCTTAGGCACAACCTGCGGCTTTTTTAGTTATGGTGAATTTTTCAAAACACCTCGTTCTTCGCAGATGATGAACCTCACCACGACTGTTTTGGCACTGAGTGAACAAGAAGAGCTCGAAACATTACCCCAACCGAGTAGAAAACAGTTGGATGAAAAACACGAGAACATTGCAGTCATGTCCAGACTGACCAATGCCGTCGTGGATGAATTGGAACATACGATTAAAACACTTGATGCCTATAAACTAGCCCTCGATGCGAACTCTATTGTCTCGAGAACCAACACAAAAGGCATTATCACCTATGTCAATGACCTTTTTGTCAAAATTTCAGGCTACTCAAGAGAAGAGCTTCTTGGTAAGTCGCATAACATCATTCGCCATCCTGATGTCCCTGATAGCACCTTTAAAGAGATGTGGACGACCATCAAAAATGGTCAAGTATGGAAAGGGCTTATCATCAATAAAGCCAAATCAGGAGAGCCTTACTATGTCGATACAACCATCATTCCGCTTTTTGATGAGAACAAACAAATCGTCGAGTACATCTCTACACGCAATGACCTAACCAAAATCATCAAACAGCAAAAACAAATTCGCGAACAGACAACCGATGCTTTAACCAACCTTCCCAACAGAGTGAAATTTTTTGAAGATATTGCGGTATCCAAAAATCCGATTATCGCTCTAATTAACATTGATAATTTTGGTGAAATAAACCGCTTCTACGGGTTTGAAAGTGGCAATACACTCCTTAGAGAATTTTCCGCTCTTTTTCTTGAGATGTTAAACTTCACGCCCTATTCGCTTTATAAACTTGAAGCAGACAACTTTGTTATTTTTGGGGATGGAGAAGATAATGAGATATTTTGCACGACCATGGAAAAATTTATTAACCAAATCCATACTCATCAATTTTTAGCAGATATGCAAGGCATTACCACACGTATTAGTGTGGGAATTGCGCTTGAGAAAGAACAAATTCTTTCACATGCAGAAGAAGCCCTTAAACAAGCACGAATGCGTAATCTAAACTGGATGCTCTCTAGCGAAAAAGAAGAAGCCATCCATCTGCAAAACTTTCAAATGCTCCATACACTTAAAAGTGCCATTGAACAGGGCAGAATTGTTCCCTACTACCAAGCGCTTGTTCATCTCAAAAGCAACAAAATAACCAAATATGAAAGCTTAATACGCTTGATTGATGAAAATGGCAAGGTCTATTCGCCCTACTTCTTCCTCGAAGTCGCTAAAAAATCAAAGTATTATTTAGCCCTCACGCGTATTATGATTGAAAAAACACTTTTGGATTTTGCCCATCGAGAAGAAAATGTTGCCATCAACCTTTCGGTGGAAGACATTGAAGATGCAGAGACTGTTTTATTCATCGAAAATGCGATTAAAAACTTTGTAGATCCTTCACGCATCACCTTTGAATTGACCGAAACGGAAGCCATCAAAGACTATATCACGATCATCTCTTTTATCGCATCGGTCAAAGCGTTAGGTGTTAAAATCGCCATTGATGATTTTGGAAGCGGCTACTCAAACTTTGCCTATCTCGCGCAATTTAATGCCAATATTTTAAAAATAGATGGTACCATCATCCAAAAAATAACAACCGATTCCAACGCATATCAAATTGCTGCTGCGATCAATGACTTTGCAAAACGACTCGGATTGCAAACCGTTGCAGAGTTTGTCTTTGATGAAGCGACCAACGATGTTGTTAAAGATCTCAACATTGACTTTGCACAAGGCTACTTTCACGCTGAGCCTCTGCCGATTGAAAAATTGCCGTAACATTTTACATGTAAAGCATTACCATCTATTTTTTGATGGAATACACGCTCTCTTTTGTGCCTGCATAAAAAACAACAATTTCCACCGCTTCATCGCCCTCATTCACCCCATAATGCCATTTGTCTACCACCTCAATCAGTGCATCACCTGCTTTAAGATACAATGTTTTGTTCTCATCGGTAACGACTTTGAGTGAGCCTTTTGCCATATACCCCGCATTGATAATAGGATGCTTGTGCAACGGAAGCGTCGTGTGAGCAGGAATGGTAATCTTCAAAACCGAAATCTCAGGCGCGTCCTTTGGATAAGCAGGCAAGCGTGATCCATCCCAACTTTGAGCAGACTTCGCAAGCGTGACTGATTCTACATTTTCAGCAGCAAAAATAGCGCTTGAAAGCAGTAGAAAAAAGCAGAATAATTTTTTCATAATCAACCTTTTGATGGGAGTTTTGAAGTCATTTTAGCTTTACATGTAAAGGGTTGTCAAGGTAGGGAAGAGTCCTCAATGTAGTTTTATCCCGATATTTTTTCTATATCTTGTTTATCAAAATAGGGACTCTTGGTGGTTTGTATTTGGAGCTGTTTTAAGGTATCAGAAATATTTTTCTCTTTTTGGTTAGTAAAATTTAATAGCTCAAAAGTGCTTATCTTTAAAGCATCTTGAAGCTTCTGCTGAAGGGTAGCTTCTTGCTCTTTTTTAGCTGCTGCAAACCCAAAGTCGTAGTTTTGTAGCTTAGAATCATCGTTTAAATTCGTGTGAATATCAAGAAAATCCGTGTGAAATTTTTCTATACTAGTTATGATTTTTTGACGGTAATCTGTCCCTTCAGCTTGATCCTTCAAGCTTTCCTCAAGTGTAACAGTTCCATCAAGATTGGTATCCATTTGCAATGTATGCTGAAGCTCTTTTTCAACACTGTTTTCAAAAGAAGGTTTGGGAGAGGGTTTGGATGAATGTTGACTTTGAAGCTCTTCTTTTTCATCGTTATTCTTCGAAGCAGACGGAGCAGAATCACCCAATATTTTATATTTTGCTACAACCCCCATATTTATTTTCACTACTTTCTTTCCAATATAATCGTAGTTAGTATAACCTTCCATACCAACAGTCAAGTTTTTTGCTTCGTCACCTTCTATCAATCCGTTTCCATCGGCATCAGACTTGGTGTAGTTACGATCAACTCTGATATTTTGCATCCATCCGGCAACAAAAGCTTCTGCATCGCCATTGAGGCGTAAAGTTCCATCACTGCGTTCAAAAAAGTTATTCGTTCCATCAAATTTTTGTTTGAGCTGATCAATACTCTTTTTTGAAAGTTGTATCGTCACAAATTTATTATTATTTTCAGGATCGTGCATGACAACAAGGCGATTTGGCTCATTTTTTGTACCATCAGAATAGCTAACGTAAGTAAATTTTGATTTATCAACGCTAATCTTTTCGTATTTGAGTTCTTCAAGCGAGAGTTCTTTAAAATGAATTGCTGTGGAGGTATAAATATTTCCTTCTGTCGTTACTTTTGTTGGCTCCTTTTTGAGTTCTGCCAACTCTTTAGCGGTAGGTTTAATTCTTGGTGTTATATATGTTCCCGCCTGAGCGGTAGAAGATGAAATAGAAATTCCCACAGATGAGCTCCTAAATAATACGACATACTCTAAAATCGACCAATGGGAAAATAAATCAATTAAATTGAGAGCCCTAAAGGGAAAACATATTTATTTGAATAATTTTTGATGCTTCTTTGCTATGATATGGATGTATGCTTAAAATTATGGCATTTTTCTACAAGTGAACATTAAAGGAAATCCATGAACCTCTACACCCTGCATTACACCTGCATTCTTGACGCAAGCGTTGAAGACGTGTGTGCTTTTCATACCGATACACACAACCTTCCACTGATTACGCCACCATCGATTAAGGTGAACATCGTGAAGATGGAGAACGACAGCGTCATTTTGGACATTAAAAAGTTTGGAATCACGACACGTTGGGAAATGGCGCTTGAGAAAAACTGCCCTCACAGCATTGTCGATGTGATGATCAAAGGGCCTTTTGCGGCGTTTAGACATGAAAGACAATTCATAGCAGAAGATGAAAATCACACACGCATGGAAGAGACCATCACACTAGCGCCACCAATTCCTTTTTTAGGAAGACTCTTCTTTTGGTTTGTAAAAAAAGATATGGATGCTATGTTTGCGTACCGCCACACGATGACACAAGCGCATTTTCGCTTTGAAAATCAAGCCAAACACCTCTAACGTCATTATCATGACACATGCAAATTAAACTTGAGTGATCTTTGTGAAAGAGTCTTCCTTAAAGATCACTCTTCCACAAATCCTGTGTTATTTTTAACAATCTGATAGTTTTTACAGCCTGTCTCATCGCCCAAATCACATGCCTTTTTGAACAGCTCTTGCGCCTTTTGCGCATCTTGGCTCACGCTGCCTCCCTCGTAGTACATACGAGCAATCGCCGAGCACTCTTGCGCATCGCCAGCATCACATCCATTTTGATGGTACATGGCAGCATAAACATAGTTTCCACCTTGCTCATACAGCAATGCAAGATGCGCACAACTGCTTGCCAAGCCCGCACTGCATGCACGATCATAATAGTTCACCGCTTGTTGCAAGTCTTCACTCACACCCGTACCATTTTCATACAAAACCGCGAGGCTCGCACAACTACTCGCATCACCTAGCACACACCCTTTTTCATACAGTTCAGCTGCTTTGGCATAATTTTGTCCTATTTGACCACTTTCATACATGTACCCCAAATTGGAACAACCACTTCCCATGCCCATTGAACAGGTTTGGTTATAAAGTTCTTTGGCCTTGCTAAAGCTCTGTTGGACACCATCACCGATGTGGTACATCGCGCCTAATTGTAAACATGCTGTAGGATTGTTATGATCGCACTCGTTTTGCAGCTCGCTTTCACGCGCAAAATCCAATGCAAACAGTGAAGATGAAACCAGTATTGCCATGATCAATAAGAATTTTTGCATGCTCTTCTCCTTGCTAACATTTGAATTATTATATTACAATACTTTTATGAACGAGACTAAAACAATTTTGATTTGCTACGAGCAAGCCCCTTTTTTACAGATTCGCCAAACACTGCAGAGTGAGCGCGCTTATGAGGCACATGCACACTCTGCACTCTCCATAGGATTTATGCTCGAAGGCAAAACGTGCTTTCAGACACCTGAGGGAGAGTTCTTGCTCGAACATGGCGCCCTTGCCATCATTCCGCCTCACACACAACATGCCTGCAATCCTATTGCACAAACAAGACGAAGTTACATTATGGTCTATTTGGATATGGACTTTTGTACGCGTCTTCAAGCCAAACTGTTTGAAGACACTACAACGCTGTTGCCACTGACCACACCACTCGTATTTCATAAGGCTTTATTTGAGGAGTTTGAGCGCATTATTACGGCGCTCATAGAGGGTTTTTTACCTTTACATGTAAAGGCATTGGAAGCATGGCTAGAGAGCTTTTTTTGGCTCTATACGAAACAAGGAGTGAGCCAAGACACAAACACTGCCCTTCAAGACATAGCACGCTTTTTGGAAAGTCGGCTGGATGAAACACCCAGTCTTGATGAGCTTTCCAAACGTTTTAGACTCAACCCCTATGTTCTCACACGCCACTTTAAACAAACCTATGGTTGCACACCCAAACACTATGCGCTGGATGTGCGTATCGAGCATGCGAAGCAGTTACTTCACGATGGCACTCCACTTGCCCTGTGCGCGCAATACTGTGGCTTCGTCGACCAAAGTCACTTCCACCGCTTTTTCAAGCGCCGTACCGCACTCACCCCCAAAGAGTACCAAGTCAATTTTATACAATAACTTTTTTCGCATTTCGTTTATGCTTACATGTAAAAAGGAGTTATATGTTTGGAGTAGAATTCATCACCCTCACCTCTATCTATTTTTTAGCACTTCTCAGTCCGGGACAAGACTTTTTTCTCATTATCAAGCACGCATTAACGCATGGATATAAAAAAGCATGGTGGAGTTGTCTAGGGATTGCCAGTGGGAATGCGCTTTACATCGCTTTAGCCTACATGGGGCATACGTATTTAAGCCAGTACCCCATGATTGTTTCATTTATCGAAATCGGTGGAGCACTTTTTTTACTTTATCTTGGATGTCTCCTACTTTTTGCGCCCAAACCAAACCTTGAAAACGCTTTACATGTAAAGAGCAAAATGGTATTTAAACTCTTTGTTCAAGGGCTGTTATCGGCTTTATTCAATCCTAAAAATATTCTCTTTTATTTCTCACTACTTTTTACCATTGTCAAACCCGAAACAGTTTTACATGTAAAGATAGTTTATGCGGTATGGATGGTCACAATGTTGCTGGTATGGGATATGTTTGTAGCGTTTCTATTTGGCAATCAAAGCGCTTTAAGACTTTTGCCTTACCTCAATTTTGTTCAAAAAATAGTGGGCATTGGGCTGATCGGCTTTAGTCTCAAGTTAGCTTTTACTTTTTATAAACAGTGCGAGTTGTGAGTCAATGTTACGAATATGAAGATCCAAACGATCCGCAACACCGTTTTTAATATAATTCTTTGCAAACAAGGTATTGCCCTGCATCGCCATTGCTAAGAATTGGCTCATCTCTCCAAGAATTTTTTGGTGCTCTTCAAAGTGTTCAAAATAGCCTTGAAAATTGAGCTCTTTCATGATGCGCTCTTCATTGGCAAAATGCTCTTTGGTATGGTGAATAAGTGCGCTAAATGATTCAGTAAAATGAGTGTAGTCAAAAGTGCTGAGCAATTCATCACACTCTGCATGGTAAACGTCAAGTTCGGGACAGTTAAGGCTGAGCATCTTTCACTCCTTTTTGAGACAGTATAGCCTTTTTAAGGGAGAAAGAGTCACATTTGGATGTTTACTTTTTATTCATTTAACTTTTACCAAAAGGTTTGAAAAATACAACCAAAGTAGGACACGTTGTGCTTGTGATAAAGAACTACTTTTGAGAGTAAATTGCTTAGCTTGGTAGTACGTTTTAGAGCTTGTTTTGGTCACAGCTAGTGCATCTCAATCTTGATGTTTGGATTCTTTGATATATTTTTGCTTTCTTCTTTTTCAACCACTGTAAACTTTTTTGGTTCGATTTGTTTCATCATAACTGTTGGTTTAACTTTTTCTTTTTTAACTTCGTTTGGTGTTTGATAGAGTAAAAAAACTATGATAAAAATTATTCCATAAATTGCTGTATTTATTGGTCTTATTTTGATTTTTGTTATGTAACTTAGTAGGCATAATGTGGTGATTGCTACTATAAATATAAGAATTAATTCTCCAATACTTTTTGAGTTCGTGATTGATTGAAACATGCTTTGTATCATTGTGTTTTCATTCATCTATAATATCCTACACTTGTTGATGTACTAGGATGTATTTCTTCTTCCTCTTGTACTTTTTGAATAGGTATTTGTTTATGAGGAGTTTGTTGAGGCATAAGATTAATGGTAGTTTCTTGTTTTGAGGGTTCTATTTTGGGTGGTGTAATGATAGGTTTATTTGAAATGATTTCCATATTTTTTGTCATTACTTGTTGAGAGGTTTCTTCTATTTTTTGTGTTTGGATTGTCTTTTGTAGGTCTGTAGTTGTTGTTTCTTCTTTTTTGAGTCTATCGTTAAATGCCTCATTGGGTTTTTTGTGAATACCGCTTAAATTCATTACAATAATATACACTATCAAAAGAATAATTGGAATCAATGAAAGACGAGGCAATTTTTTATTATTCTTGTTTGTTAAAAACTTTCCATTAGCTTTTTCTTGGTATTTTTGTTTTCGATACTTTTCTATTAAATCTAATGAATCATCATCATGAAACACTTTTTAGCACCTTGTTGTATTTTATTTGATAATTTTATATTCCATTGAGCCTATATAATAATAAGGTTTTTTGTCATGATCGTCATATCGTGCTTTTACGATAGAAAAATTCTGTCCAGCACTTAGTTGTAAATCGCTTACGCTTTTATTTTGTCCATCTAATGAGACACTAATATGTTTTATTAAAACTGTATCTGCTGACATGTTTGTAATAATGATTTCTCCGCTTAATGGTCCTTTATAAAAATACGCACATACTTTTTGATCTGGTAAATCACATGGTGGAATTGCATACATACTTGTGAGTAATCCAACAAGGATAAGTATTTTTTTCATTCTAGCCCCCTAGTTTGTTTATGTAATATTAATATTATTTAGCTTTGAGTCATTTATTTTTTCTATATATTTTGTTGTTGTGCCAATTGAATTATAGCTTTTATTTTTCTTTACATTGGTGTGTATGAACATGCTACTTCTTCAATAAGTGTTTCTATGTTGAATTAGCACAGTATTTAGAGCATTCAAACACTCAAATGATGCAAATTACCTGTAAGGTCAAATTAAAACCATCAATACGAATATTTTGGTTTATTTTTAGGGGTAGGTAGAGGGATTTTCAGTTTTTTAAAAAGTGCTTTGAAAGTGCCTAAAATAGGGGCTTTGTGGCGGACAGAGAGGGAAAGCCCTCTATGACTGCCACCAAACCCTTAAATTTAGGGATTTTAACCCATTATCATAATTCAAACTATGTCAATTTTACCAAAAAAGACATTAAACAAAGTGCTAATACTTCTTTAAGACTATACAGAGTTGAAAATATGTATTATTACAGAAGAACAATAAATAAGATAACTCATAGGATTAGTCTTAAAACAACAGATTTACAAAAAGCAAAACTTTTAAGAAATGAATTAAATCTATTAAAAAATGAGGAGTTTGTAAAAATGGCAAAAGGGAAAGATTACAAAAAAGTTATCAAGGCTGAACTAAATACAAACCTTGAATTTGATGGTGAGACCATGGAAAAAATCATGGAATTAGGCATTAGAGCTTTAGGCAAAAATAGTGCTTATGCAAATGTTTTAAAAGAAAAACAATTAACAGAACAAACAATCTATAAAAATTTCTGATAAAAATGACTTAGATGAAATATCAAAAAAGCTTGATAGTATCACCTCTTCTCAAATTAATCCTTCTGTGCAACAAACAAAAGAGCCATTAACATTTAAACAACTAGAAGACTTGTTTTTAAAACAGAAAGAAAAAGTTGGCAAAGTTGGACTTAGTAGCATTAAAATGTATAAAGCAGCTCTTAAAGACTTAATGGAGTATTTTCAAAATATAAATATTAATGAATTAAAATATCAAGACTTTGAAAATTTCCAAAATTTCCTTATTGCTAAAGGACTTAATAATAAAACAATTAATAACAAAATCACATATTTGAGGATGTTCCTTGATTATGCAGAAAAATTTGAACTTATTGAAAAAAACTTTGCAAATAAGCTAGAAATGCTCAAAGAAGAAGTAAAAGAAAAAGAAAATTTCACTGGTGAAGAAATTAATTCATTGTTGGAAAATGCTTCTCAAGAATTTAAAGACTTTCTAAAAGTTGCCATGTTTACAGGCATGAGATTACAAGAAATCTTAGCTATAAAAGAGATTCTTACAGATTCAAAAACAAAAATTAAATACATTCAAGTTGGAGACTCAAAAACTGCTAGTGGAATAAGAAAAGTGCCATTACATGGAGAACTTTTAAATATTAAATTTCCTCTTTTTGATATAAAAAATGATGATGTAAGAACTTTTAGTACAAACATAGGGAAAAGAATAAACAGGTATATAGAAACTATTGCAAAAGAAAAAACTATTCATACCTTTAGAGCTACATTTATAAATAAAATAGTTAATAACTTTCCAGATAGAATTGAAATTGCTCAAGAATTAGTTGGACATTCCAAAGGTAACAAAACTTTAATATTAAACACATACTCTAAAGAATTTGATATTAGTTTGAAAAAAGAGATTGTTGATAGTGTTAAATATGGTCAAAATTAAGCTAAAATCAGCCCTTAAATGGAATTATTTTGGAAAATTCAAGCAAATATAGGGATTTCAAAAAAAGCAGAGAATTAGGGCTATTTTTAGCCCTAGCCTTTTAACAGTAGATTCTCTATATAAAAAATAATAGTTATCTTTTAAAAGAGAATAATAGTTATTTTGAGTATATAAAAAATATTATTATTTTTATATTTCCACCTTAGTATTTATTATGAATATAGAGTTATTAGCATAATAAGAATTATTGAATAGTAGTTATTTTAAGTATATAAAAAAATATCACTATTTTTATATTTCCACCTTAGTATTTATTATGAATATAGAGTTATTAGCATAATAAGAATTATTGAATAGTAGTCATTAAAAGTATTTATTATTAATTATGTAAACTCAATGAAGCTCTACAAATTAGTTATTAACTTTATTACAAAAAAAATAGTTATTCTTTGTTATATAACATAGCTTTAGAAAATAATGCGACTTGTTTAGCATTATTTTCTAAAGCGTATAGTTTATTACAGTAGATTCTAAAATATATAATAAAAAGATTTATTGGATTACAAACAATTTTTAGAATAAAAATTGTTTGAGTTTAGAACATGTTTACAAAGTAATAAATGTTCTAAACAGACTGTTTAAAAAAAAATAACAATTTATCATAGTAGAATCTGCTATATATTAATCTATATCAGATGAGGGTCCGAGGAGGTGGTGGGGTGTCCCCTCCCAGCCCCCAAAAAACAACTTGTCAAAAAATGGCTTTTTTAGCATAATTTTTATGAATCTATACAAATATATGGATTTTTAAAAAAGGATGGCAAAGAGGTGCATTTTTATAGCTTAAATGACACCTTTTAAAAGATTAGTGAGACTTCAATTCATTGATAACATGACAAGAGAGCTTTTTATCTTGTTAAATCATAATTTTTGATTGATTCTCTTTCTATTGTTTCACTTAGAGCTTTGAATTCTTCAAAATCACTCAATTTTATATTTTCCATGATTTCATTGTATAAGATTATTTTTTGTTTTTCTTTATCCTGTTCTGTTTTAAGTTTTGACAATATTTTTTTGATTTTCAATAATTCTTGTTCATCCAATTTTTTTTGGTTTTCAAAGAATTTATAAAATTCCTCATCTTCAAACAATTCAAGTAACTTCAAAAGTATAAATATCATATTTTCTCCTTTTTTTAATTTGAAATCAATTATACATTAAATTTTATTTAAGTATTTTTTTTATGAAAAAAAGAACTGTTCCTCCTTTTAAGGTAGGGGGTGGAGGGGTCTCCCCCCTGGCTCTTTATGTGGTGGAATAACTAAAAATTTCTTGATATAATCATCATTTCTTTAGTTATTTTATCTCTCTCTATCTTTGTTTTTTTGGCTCATTTTTTGGGCTTGGATTTGATTGTTCAAATTGTAAATAGTTGTATTTTGTTCACTCATTTTTTTCTCTAATTTCTCAATTTGCTCATCTTTTTCCTCAAGTTTTTTGTGAAGAAAAGTATTAGCTTGTTCAGCCCTCTCAAGGTCTTTTTTGATGTCTTCAATATTTTCAAAATCTTGTATCATAGTTTGGGCTACTTTTTTAATTTCTTGTAAGTCATTGACTTCTTTTTTTAATGTCTCATTTTGCAGTTTTAGCTCATCAAATTTCTTGATTTTATCTTTTTCAGTTTGGGGCATAATGTCATATTTTAAGGCTTTCAAGACCTCTTTTTTGATGTTTTGTTTTAAAAGTTTATTATCTATCTTTTCAGAAAATAGCCCTTTTTCAATGCTGTTTTCAATAGCACAGGAAGAACTTTTTTCTAGATATTGATTAATGTCTTGAGAAACCAATTTTTTAGCACTAATATAGTATTTTCTCTCAAGATGCTCCTTACCCTTGATTTCTTTTTTTTCTCCTCTTTTGTAGTCCAATCCACAATCTTGAAAACATTTGGCAGCCAAATCCTGAAACTTTGAAAAGTCATTTTTTTTCAATGTTCTCAAGACACTTTTTTCCTTTTCAAAATTGTAATTGTAGAAACAAAGATGAGCATGAAAATTGTTTACATTGTCATCTCCATTTTTGTATCCCTCATCTCCATGAAAACTAAAAAAAATACTGGTAAAGCCATATCTTTCTGATATTTTTGTCATAGTCAATTTGAGGGCATTTTGTAGCTTTTCATAGCCATTTTTTTGAGCTAGAATCTTTTCTGTTTGTTCTCTTCCAAGAGCTGCCACAAATTCCACAATGGTATTCTCTTTCCCTTGCTCTCTTGTGTTCTTTCTTTTTAAAATTTGGGCTTTTCTGTTGCTTAAATTCTCAAATTTTTCAAATTCATAGTTAAAATTTTGATAGCTTGATGATTTTAATTTATATGTCACATTTGACAGTCTAAAGTCATGTTCAAATATTTTTTTAAAATCATCATTTTTGTAGTATTTTGCATGTAGTGAAATATAATTACTCATATTAATCCTTTTTGAATTTATATGAGTTAATTAGTAGTTTGATTTTTATTTTGTGAGTTTGTTAATTTTCTTGTCTAGCACACTCAGCACACCTAAAGGTGATGCAGTATGTTGGGGAGACCCCAAGCCCCCTCATTTTCACTATAGAGAACTATCTTTAAATTACTTATATTTTACTGCTGTCCCTGTATAAAAATATGCATTACGTGAGTCTATGTTTTTAGCATTTCCATAAACAGATGTAGTGGTAGCTAATTGAAAATTCACAATTGCATGTGCATCCATTTCTAGGGCTTGTTCTAAACACTTAACAACAGCATCATCTTGATAATGTGCTGCACCCTCAACCATTCCTAATGCAATATAACTTCTTCCAATATCAGATGTATTAAAGAGTGGAATTTTTTTAGTTAGTTCTTTTCTTCTTGCTTTTGTATTTGCTGCATCAATCTCATTTGATACAAAGAAGGTTATTGCTGTAAGTATAAGACCTATTAAAATTTGAAAAAATATCCCTATATGATCTAACAAACTAAAATAACCAAGAACAGCATATGCACCAACTAAAACTATCAGAGTGTTTATAATCATGTATCTTCCTCTTCTCTTATAAATTTTTATAAAATATTAACTTAAAATTATTATTATTTCAATACTATTGATTGTGGACAAAATAAACTATGTCAATTTTAAAAAAAATGAGGAATAAACTATGTCAGTTACAGTAGAGGACAGAGAATTAAAAAAGCTAGTAAACAGCCTAGTTCTTGGAGTTTTAAAAAAATTAGAAAAAAAAACCAAAGTGGCGGACAGAGAGGGATTTGAACCCTCGGTCAGGTTACCCCGACGCATCCTTAGCAGGGATGTGGTTTCAGCCACTCACCCATCTGTCCAAGTAAAAAGTAGAGTGCAAGTATATCAAAAGTATATAATAAACGGCTTAAGAGGCTTTTCTTAAGCCGTTTATCGATTAAATATAAGCGGCATCTTGCGATTTTAAAAGTTTTTCAAGCAGTTTTTGAAGTTTTGGCACAGAAGATTGATCTGTTTTTTTTGCCTCTTCAATTTTATCTTTTAGCATCACAACCAATTTAACACCTTCTATAAAATGCATCGGATACTCCTTTTAGATTATGGTTTAATCTAAAAAAAGCAAAATTTATTCCGAAACTGAAGGTAGAGACGTTGTGGGTGAAACCAATTCAGGTTGCTTAATCACTCCATCATAGAAAACGGTACAATTTTCATCATTTTGCTTGGGTTGCGTATGTGTTATTTTTGATTTTGTTGTAAAAGAAAGTACCACATCTTTGAGTGTCGCGACAGCTGTTGCATCAAGCTTTACAGAAGGTTTGGCATACGTTCCACTAAACTTTTGTTCAACAACAGCACACCCTTTTGTATCCAAAAGAGCTGCTTTAATATCAATCAATTTTTCATCAACAGTATTGATAGCACCCTTGATTGCGATTCTATTAGAAGCTGTGCTCAGTGCTACATCACTTAGTTTGATCTCAGAATACCCAAGATCAACTTTAGTATTGAGCTCCTTAATCACGCTATTACCGCCTTTAAAAGCTTCAATAGTACCCGATATAAGTGTGTTAAGATTTAACTTCTCTTTTTGAAAAGGATCAAGCACTAAAGCAATTTTGTCTATATCATAACCCTTCAAGGCTATCTCTTCACCTGAAAGCTGAACAAATCCGTTGAGAGTGCTTTTAAAGGTCGTACCATCACCCACAAAGAATGAGAGTTTAAAGTCACCATTGGCACTGCCATCCAACAGATCTTTGCCCCATAATTCTTTTGAGAGAGATGCCAATTTTAGACCTACAATCTTGCTCTTTAATGAAACTTTCGGTTGTTTACCACAAAAATCGAATTTGCCATTTCCTTGAATTTGCGTATCAAAAAGGGTGTATTTAAGAGCACTACTAACCGCAATACCATTTTTCAGCTCAAATGACATCGAAATATCCTGCACAGCATAAGCATTACCATATTGAATTTTGTCGATATGCGTATCGGCAGTAAAATAAAGCCCTTGAATACTATGCTTGGAAGCATCATAACTGATATCATTGATATCAAGATCAACGTGTTCGAAAACAATTTTATTCGTTGCATTCACATCTGCATAACTGACGGTACTGTTGCTAAAGATAATTTTTTTGGCATTCATGAAAGCGGATAGATCGCTCTCTTTTTCAACGGTGGCATTATTCTCTTTAGTTTTTTTATCAGCTGTTTTTTGTGTTGAAATAGGCAGTAAATCGTAATTAAACTTACCATCTTTGATTTTTTCTATATTTAAAGCAAGTCCATCGAGAGAAAGCTGTGTAACTTTAATCTCTTTTTTAAGCAATGCAGATACGTCAAGTGACACATCAAAACTACTCAACTTAGCAAAAGGAGTCTCAGGATGATACGTTGGGTTCGTGACCTCAATATCAGAGACACTAACACCTATAGGTGAAAGGGTAAGTGTGATATCACCACGAATAATTACTTCATATCCGGTACTCTCTTTAATCGCTTTGTGCAATCGCGGTTTATATTCATTAAAATCAATCACTTTAATAAGAAAGAAAAAAGCAGCAATGACAACAGCAACTAATACCACAATACCGAGTACAATCTTTTTAAACATTCCTACCTCTTAATGACTAAATATTTTCAATAATTTTCTTTACCACGCCTAGCGGATCATCACTATGATAAATCGGTCTTCCCACAACAATAAAATCTGAATGTTGTTGTTTTGCAGTCTCAAGATCAGCCACTCTTTCTTGGTCATGACTATTCTCACCAAAAGGACGAATACCTGGCGTAAGCGTTAAGAAAGAAGAAGCCGTATGTGCCTTAATGTCTAAACTCTCATAAACAGAAGAGACAACACCATTCAAGCCACTAGCATAAGCATCTTGGGCAAAATCAACCGCTTTTTGCGCAATAGGGGTATGATAAATTGCTTCAAAGGAAGCATTATCAAAACTTGTCAGTGCTGTCACGGCTAAAACAATCGGAGGATTTGGGAAGGTATTGACACGCTCCATCACCGTACGCATTGCTTTGCGTCCGCTGGAGGCATGCACGTTGAACATATCCACACCAAGAGCAACCATCGACTCAGCAGCATCAGCCATCGTATTGGGGATGTCATGGATTTTGAGGTCTAAAAAGATTTTAAAATGGGGGTTGATCGTTTTGATCTCATGTAAAAGGGCTTCACCATCTCGAATAAAAGAGCGAAGTCCCACTTTAAGCCAAACATCTTCACTTTTAAGCTTTTGAATCAGAGCAATATTTTCAGATTTAGTGGGGAGATCAAGCGCAACGCACAACTTCATTTATTTAGTTTCTCCATCTCTTGAAATTGCATCTAAAACACCGTTAATAAATTTAGGGCTTGTTTCATTGCATAGTTTTTTTGCAAGTTCAATCGCTTCGTTAATAATAACGGCATTATCGAGTTCAGAGTACAAAACTTCATACGCGCCCAGTCTTAAAATAGCACGTTCGATCGTTCCGATTTCACTGAGATTCCACTCTTTAAGATGATGGTTAATCGCTTCATCAATAATGATTAAATGCTCTTTCACACCGTGGTACAACCCAAGGGCAAACTCTTTTTGCTGATTTCGAATTTTTTTCTCTTCAAAAAGTTCGTCTATAAATTTTTCAATGCCAGAATTTCCAATATCTTCTGCATACAATAAACCAATAATACTCTCTCGTGCTTGATGTCGTGTTGCCAAAGCGTTTCCTTATAGGTGTTTGTAAAGGCTAATAAGTTCGATTAAACCTGTCATGGCTTCAAAGCCTTTATTTCCCGCTTTGCTTCCAGCTCTCTCAATCGCTTGTTCGATGTTATCGGTCGTTAAAACACCAAATGTGACGGGTTTTTGATATTTCAGAGCTGTATTGGCAACACCTTTGGTTGCTTCTGCCGCAACGTAGTCAAAATGCGGTGTGCTTCCGCGAATAATCGCACCCACACAACAGACCGCGTCATACTTACCACTGCTTAAAATTTTATCGAGTGCTAAAGGAATTTCATACGCCCCTGGCACTAAAATAAGGTCTAAATTTTTCTCATCGCCACCATGACGAATAAATGCATCACGTGCGCCTTCAACCAAACGATCAGTGATAATATGGTTAAATCGACTATTAATAATGGCTACTTTTTCTTTACCATTAAGGGAGAGTTTTCCTTCAATAATATTCATAATTATCCTTTTACTTTTTCTTATAATACACTATTTTTCGTTACAGTTTAATTATCGCTTTTTCCACACACTGACATGTAACGTTTTTATCACACTTTTACGTTCACTCTCTTTCACTTCTAAACGCATCGTCAGTGGCTTTACATGTAAAGTAAAAAAGACCGATAAATGCTCATTGAGGGCATCAAATGTATTGTATTTTTCACCATTTTTCTTAAAGCCTCCTAGCCATTTAGCACGAGGTGTTTTGGCTTCATCCCAATCATAGCTACTTGCAATGACTAAAAATCCCCCAGCATTGAGACGCTCTTTGATCTTTTCTAAAAAAAGCGCAGGATCGTACAAAGTATCCAATACATCATTGGCAAGAATAAGATCATATCCGTCAAAATAAGGCTTCATATTGTGCGGGTCTGCTTGCCAAAATTCTACTTTTTGGACACGCGGATCAATGCCAAAATCACTGAGATTTTTTTCAATAAACAGTGCTAATTCGCCCTCTTCTTTTAAGGCGTATTTGAGTTTGCCACTCTCTTTGAAATTGGTTGCAAGCCTCACAACACGTGCGGTAAATTCAATGCCATGTACCATTTCAAAATGGCGTGCAAGTGCAAATGTTCCCCTGCCGATTCCACACCCAATTTCCAATGCTTTTGCTTTTGAACCCCTTAAACCAATACAAAACTGTGCCATTTCTTCATAATAATTAGGCTCTTTTTGACCAAAATGGGCATCGCAAATTTTAGAAAGGGCAAAATCTGTCTCGTAAAATACGGAGTGTGTTTCGACTGGCTCATTGGACTCAATATAGCGAAAACCTGCATGTTGGTAAAAATGGCGGCGAAAGGCGTAGCGAGATGCACGAATAATCTCATTTCCCGTACTGATCCACGAGCCACCCTTGATGATGTTATGCCTATCATCAAACGTCGGAACGGAAAAATCATCGTACAGTGGATGAACCATGAACCCATCAAACCCATTCATCGGCGTTTCAGTCCACTGCCACACATTGCCGATAAGATCGTAAAAATCACCAAAAGCAAACGTGTCTACAGGCACAGAAGAGGCAAAATACTCGAGGTTAAGATTCGCAGGGGCCTTGTCCCAAAACGGTTCTTCTACCTTTACATGTAAATCATGCAGAACGTACCACTCCTCTTCACTCGGAAGGCGAATAGACTGCCCTGTCACTTGGCTTTTCCAGTTGCAAAAGGCTTTGGCTTCAAGGTAGTTGATCTCCACAGGCCAACTCCATGGCATTTCAATCTCTTCCGCCATAAGACGAAGTTTGTATCCTAAAGCATCAATACGCCAAAAAAGAGGCATGGTCGCATTTTTGTACGTACGCCATTTCCAGCCCTCTTCGCTCCAAAAACTTTGTGTTTCATACCCTTTATTGGCAACAAACGCTAAAAATTCGGCATTGGAGACGAGGTATTTGGAGGCTTTAAAGTCTTTGACCTCTTTTACATGTAAACCGTATTCATTATCCCAACCGTACAGTGCATCGTCTCGTTTCTTCTCTAAACGAAGCGTCGTGCCTTTTACATGTAACAATTCATTTTTCACAATCGGGGTATCCAATGGACAGACTTTCCAAAAATTGCTCGGAGTAACTCTTTCTAACGGTAATTGGCGAATAAGAACCGAGGAGGTTTCAAGATGAATTCGCTCATGCTCAATGCCCATCATTATTGCCCAAAAAGGACTTTCCCACGAAATGGGCATGGTAAGAGGTAACGTGTCAATAAGCTCTAAAATTTTAACTTTAACGGCATCACGATATGCCCTAATTTCGGGTATTCGTGGCCATTTATAATTAGATTGATTGAGATCGTCCCAACTCATTTCATCCACACCAATCGCAAAAATCGACTCGAATGTTGGATTGATGCGCTTATCAATCAGCTTGGCAAGAACCAGTTTATTGATAAAAAAGGTCGCCGTATGACCAAAATAAAAAACAAGAGGATGACGCAAAGGATCTGCTGTGAGGTAATAACTCTCCTCGTCCTTCATCAATTCAAAGAGCTTCTCATACACCGTATAGGTTTTGAGAAAATACTCTTTGATCTCCGCTCTTTTTTGCTCTACTGTTCCTTGATTAAGAAGAATATTACGCGTTGGGATAAGTTGCATGTTATGCCTTTAAGCTGTCTTGAATCGCTTTAATATCTTTAAGTGCCAAAGCTAAATCATCAAGATCAAGCATATTCGGTCCATCGCAGAGTGCCTCACACGGGTTAAAATGGGTTTCAAAGAAGAAACCATCCACGCCCACAGCCGCAGCTGCGCGTGAAAGAGGGCGGACGTATTCGCGTTTCCCACCGCTTTTGCCTCCCTCCGTTCCAGGCATTTGCACCGAATGGGTTGCATCAAAAACAACGGGAGCAAACTCTCTCATAATGACAAAACTACGTGCGTCCACAACCAAATTGCCGTATCCAAACGTACTGCCGCGCTCGGTGAGCCACACACCCGCTTTTTTAGCCGCATCGTAGCCCTCTTCTTTGACACCTCTGGTATCGAGCACTTTTTTCACCGAATAACGCATATCTGCAGGGTTTAAAAATTGCCCTTTTTTGATGTTCACCACGCATTTGGTCTGTGCGGCCGCGACTAAAAGATCGGTTTGACGGCATAAAAACGCGGGGATTTGAAGCACATCGACCACTTCGCCCACAGGTTTTGCTTGGGTGTAGTCGTGAATGTCTGTTAACAGTTTGTATCCAAACTGTGATCTCACCTCATCTAAAAGTTTTAAACCCTCATCCATTCCTGGACCTCGAAAACTGTCGATACTGGTGCGATTGGCTTTATCAAAACTGCTTTTAAAATAAAAATCTATGGTGTTATCTTCGTGATAGCTCATTAATTTTTCGGCAACCCTAAACAGGTTGTCTCTGCTTTCAATGACACACGGTCCTGCGATTAAAATCACTCTTTCTCCTTTGCTACAATAATTCCACTAAGAACAACTAAGAGTATACCAAATAGTCCAAGAATATCGGGTAAACCATCCCCTAAAATAATGCCGATAATCAGCGAGAAGAAGATAATCGAATACCCAGCCGCACCTACAATTCCCGCTTTGGTGGTTGCAAATGCCTTGGTCATATAGACTTGCCCAATAGCACCGGAAAAGCCCATTAACACGATATAAAGCCACTGAATTCCCTGAGGCAGCACAAAATGCCCCAGCATAAAATCAAACATCGGTGTATGGAAAAATTCACTCAAAACCATAAAAAGTGCGGGGAAAAATGTTCCGGTACAGACAAAGGCAAGCACAATAACACGTGTATCATACACACGGTTTAGCTCTCGAACACTCGTGTAGGCAAGTGCTGCACCAAGTCCACTAAAAAGCCCAAAAAGATCCGTTTTGGAAAGCATTAAACCATTGGGTTTCATGACAAAAACGATACCGATAAATCCAACAAAAACAGCGACCCACCCTTTCCAACCAATTTTTTCTTTCAAAAAGAAAAAGGCCAAAATAGCGGTAAAAATAGGCGCAGTGCGTGAAAATGTAATCGCATCGGCAAGGGGAATATGGGCAATGTTGTAGAAAAAAACCAACATCGAAGCAAAACCAATGAGGGCACGAAAAAGAAGCAACCAAGGCTTTCCGCCAATTTGTTTTATCGGCAGTTTAAAAATACTCAGTGCTACAAAAAGCATTGTCAAACCATTGCGAAAAAAGACCACTTCCACCGAATCCATGCTTTGAGAAAGAACCTTGGCAAAAGCGCCATCAAACGCAAAGCTAAACGAAGAGAGTAACATGAACAGAACACCTCTGTTTATGCCTCCAAAAAACTGTCTCAAGATGACTCCGATCAAGCTATAAGTATGAAATCTTAATCAATTCTGTGTTAAAATCCGTTGATATTTGCATCTTAACCCTTAGGAGAAAGTATGGATCTCCAACATATTTTAGAGTATAGCCTTTTTGGATTGCCTATTACCCATATTGCAATTGCCATCACTATTTTTTTACTCGGATTAGCCTTAAAAAATCTTATTGCAAGCATTATTCTCAAACCTCTTAGAACCATTGCTAAACGTACCAAAACGACCACCGATGACAAAATTATCGCTGTTCTTGAAGAGCCTTTGAAATTCTCTATCGTCTTGGTTACCACATACATTGCAACCCTTTGGCTTCCTTTTAGAAGCTTTGACCATGTTGTCGATCTTGCGATCAAATCGTTTGAAACGTTTATTATTTTTTGGATTTTGTATCGAATGGTGGATAAATTTTCCAATCTCTTTAGTTTTTTCTCTTCTAAATTTGGTAAAGAGTTGCATCAAGATATTCAACATTTCATTACAAAGGCCTTGCGCATCTTTCTTATTGCTCTAGGTATTATGGCAGTTTTGCAGGAATGGGGCATCAATGTCAGCGCTTTTGTCGCATCCTTAGGACTAGGAGGTTTAGCCTTTGCCCTTGCGGCTAAAGATACCGTTGCCAATCTTTTTGGTTCACTGGTTATTTTTACAGACCGTCCTTTTAAAGTGGGCGATTGGGTCGAAACACCTGCAGTTGAAGGAATGATCGAAGAGATTGGGATTCGCTCAACCAAAATTCGCACCTTCGCACAAGCCCTCGTGAGTATGCCAAACGCAACACTTGCCAATACTCCCATTACCAACTGGTCTCGCATGGGAAAACGTCGTGTTAAAACACGTTTGGGTCTTACCTACAACACCTCAGTGGAGCAGATGAAAGCCATTATCCAAGAGATAAAAACCATGCTCAAAAAACACCCCGATGTCCACCAAGAGACGATTTTGGTGAGTTTTGATGAGTTTGATAACAGCGCACTCAGTATTTTTCTTTACTTCTTTACCAAAACAACCGTTTGGTTAGAGTATTTACATGTAAGGGAAGATGTGAATTTTAAAATTATGGAGATCGTTGCACGCAACGGTGCGCAGTTCGCATTTCCTTCTCAAACGCTCTATGTCGAGAGTTTACCAAAATAACAGCAAACACAGAGTATAATCAACCTAATTATGCAATAAAGGTTACTATGAAGAAAATTGCCATTATCGGGCTACCCAATGTGGGGAAAAGCTCACTTTTTAATCGCATCGCTAAACAACGCATTGCGATTACTTCTGATTTCAGCGGAACAACCCGTGACATTAAAACGCATCAAGTCTATATCACCGAAAAACCATGTCTTCTTTTAGATACAGGCGGGCTTGATAAATCCACCGAACTGTTTGAAAATGTTCATAATATGTCGATGGAAGCCTCTAAAAAAGCCGATATTATCATCATGGTCGTTGATGGTAAAATGCTCCCCAGCGATGAAGAGAAAAAAATCTTTTACGCCCTTCAAGCACGTAAAAAACCGATCGCTTTGGTTATCAATAAAATTGACAACGACAAAGAGATGGAGCGTGCGTGGGAGTTTGATGAATTTGGAGCCGAATTTGTTTTCCCCATCTCCGTTTCACATAACCGTGGTGTCAGCGCCCTTTTAGAGTGGATTGGGGAGCTTCTGCCTGCGGCGGAAGGAACAACACCTCCTCTTGTCAATGAAGACGACGATACCTTGGAAGAAGAGGATGATACAGAAGAAGACGTCTGGGACGATGACGATGCGTTTGCGGAAGAGGATGAAGAGATCATTCCTGAAGAGATCGTTGAAGAGGTTGAGACCAATCAAATCAATGTTGCAATCATCGGACGTGTTAATGTCGGGAAAAGCTCTCTTTTAAACGCCCTTGTGGGCAAACAAAGAGCTGTCGTTAGTAGTGTTGCTGGAACAACGATTGATCCTGTGGATGAGAGCATCGAGTACGAAGATAAAGTCATCAACTTTGTTGATACTGCGGGACTTCGCAGACGTGGAAAGATCGAAGGCATTGAAAAATTTGCCCTAATGCGCACCAAAGAGATGTTGGAGCGCGCCAATATTGCCCTCCTCGTTTTAGATACCAGTGAACCATTTTTAGAGCTTGATGAGCGCATCGCAGGACTTGTGGAAGAAAACCATTTAGCCTGTATTATCGTGCTCAATAAATGGGACAACCCGCTGGCTGATTTTGAGCAGATCACGGCAGAAGTCAGAGACCGTTTTAAGTTTCTCTCTTACGCGCCACTCATTACCGTTTCGGCGAAGAGCAAACAAAGAGTCGCAAAGATCAAAGATATGATTTTATCGGTTTATGCCAACTATTCACAACATATTCCAACTCGTCAGCTCAATGAAGTCATCCGAAATGCGACCATTAAGCATCAGATCCCGAGTGATCATTCCAAAGTGGTTAAAATTTACTTTGCCACCCAATACCTTACCAAGCCGCCTCGTATTGCTTTGGTCATGAATAAACCACGCTCACTGCATTTTAGCTACAAACGCTACCTTGCCAATAAATTGCGTGAAAATTTCAACTTAGAAGGCTCTCCAATTCTGCTTTATCCACGAGCAAAAGGTGAGCGAGACAACGAACAGGAAGAAAACGGTGCTGAATCTTAAGAACAAAAATATCGTTTTTATTGGTTTTATGGGTGTCGGAAAAGGCACCATTTCCAGAGCGCTGATTCAAAAAACCAAACGCTTTGGTCTAGATACCGATGATTTGATCGAAAGTATGGAAAACCGCAAAATCAAAGCTATTTTTGAAACAGACGGAGAAGCCTACTTTCGCAAGCTTGAGAAAAAAACAGCCAAATGGCTGGAAAAAAATGTTAAAAATGCCGTTATTTCAACAGGTGGTGGCTTTTTCAAGGTCGATAATTTAGATGCGATTGGCACGATTATCTACCTTCGCTCCTCTTTTGATGGGATTTTAAAAAGACTCAAAGAGCATGAAAATGCCGATCTTAAACTTGCAAAACGCCCATTGCTGAGTGATGAAGCCAAAGCGAGAACATTATTTGAAGAGCGATCATCCCTCTATGAAGCCAAAGCGGACATCACCATCAATGTTGAAAATCGAAGCGTTGATGCCATCGTACAAGACTTAATTACGTTACTCCACTTAAAAGAAAAAAAAGAGAAAGAGTAGGACAGATTTATGAGAGTATTAACAGGAATTCAACCCTCTGGTGCGCTTCACATAGGAAACTATTTTGGCGCGATTAAACAAATGGTCGATTTGCAAAATAACAGCGACCTGTTTATTTTTATCCCCAACTACCATGCCCTAACCTCCCTAAAAGATGGTGTGGCACTTAAAAACAATACCCTTGATGCGGCGATTAATTTTATGAGCCTTGGCATTGATCCCAATAAAGCCACTTTATGGGCACAATCGGATGTTAAAGAGGTCTTAGAGCTTTACTGGGTTCTCTCTGGCTACACGCCGATGGGTCTGTTAGAGCGAGCACACGGTTACAAAGACAAAGTAGCCAAAGGCATTGCCGCCAACCACTCTTTATTCTCTTACCCTGTTTTAATGGCAGCCGATATTTTACTTTACGATGCGGAAGTGATTCCTGTTGGAAAAGACCAAATCCAACATGTTGAGATTACGCGTGATATTGCCATTAAATTCAACAATGAGTTTGGCGATGTCTTTAAAATCCCTGACTTTAAAGTCGATGACAACGTTGCAACCGTTCCAGGTTTAGATGGCGCTAAAATGAGTAAAAGCTATGGCAATACGATTGATATCTTTTGCACGGAAAAAGAGCTCAAAAAAGCAACTTCGCGTATCGTAACAGATTCAACACCGATGGAAGAGCCCAAAGATTATCTTACATGTAATGTGTATGCACTGGCTAAACTCTTTTTAGAAAAGGACGAAGTAGTTGCATTACAAGCACGCTATCTTAAAGGTGGCGAAGGATATGGTCACTTTAAAGCGTATCTTGGCACACTGATTTGGGACTATTTTGCTGAAGCTCGTGAGAAAAGAGCTTATTATGTTGAGCATAAAGATGAAGTCATTGCAATTTTAGATGAAGGTGCGAGTAAGGCTCGTAAAATCGCAACGGAGAAGATGCGCATTATTCGTGATCTTGTTGGAATTTATCGCTAAGGGAAAGAATGTTAGATATTAAATTAATACAAAATGATTTTGAAAATGTCGCACAAAATCTTAGAAAGAAAAAAGTCGATGAGAATCTCCTCGAAGAGTTACGTCGTATTTCTTTGGAGCTAAAAAATGCTCGTCTTGTACTTGAACCATTGCAAGCGGAGCAAAATACAAAAAGTAAACTTGTGGGTGTTTATGCCAAAGAAGGTAAAGACGTTCATGCGCTAAAAGCTGAACTCTCAGAAAATAAAGTAAAAATAGCCGATGCAACCGAAATTGTACGTGCATTAGAAGAAAAACTAGAAGCATTAGCAACCGTAATCCCCAATATGCCCTCCCCTTTAGTCCCTGAAGGTGAAGATGAAAATGACAATGTGGAGCTCAAACGTGTGTTAGAACCTCGTACGTTTTCCTTTACCCCTAAAGAGCACTGGGATATTGACGCCCAACAAAACTGGATTGACTTTGAACGTGGTGTAAAGCTTGCCAAAAGTCGTTTTAGCGTTTTAAAAAATGAAGCCGCAAGACTGGAACGCGCGTTGATTAACTACATGTTAGATTTTAACCGAACACGAGGGTTTCATGAAGTGGCTGTTCCTTATATTGTCAACCGTGAAACGCTTATGGGTACTGGGCAACTCCCTAAATTTGAAGATGACCTTTTTAAAATTGAGGGTGAAGATCTCTTTTTAATCCCCACCGCAGAAGTACCTGTCACAAACCTTTTCAGAGATGAAATCTTAACCAAAGAAGAATTACCCCTTAAAATGACAGCGTATTCTGCCTGCTTTCGCAAAGAGGCTGGCAGTGCGGGAAGAGATACGCGTGGTATGATTCGCCAACACCAATTCGACAAAGTAGAACTTGTTTGCATCACCACTCCTGAACAAAGTGAAGCCATTTTTGAAGAGATGCTTGCATGCGCTTCTGATCTTCTCACTTCATTGGGACTTCCACACCGTCATTTAATGCTTTGCGGAGGGGACCTTGGTTTTAGTGCGGCGAAAACCGTTGATCTTGAAGTCTGGCTTCCAGGACAAAATAGGTACCGTGAAATTAGTTCTGTCTCCAATACCTTTGACTTCCAAGCCAGACGAGCCAAAATTCGTTTTAAAGATGAAGGAAAAAACCGCTTGGTTCATACACTCAATGGCTCTTCTTTAGCAGTCGGTCGAACCCTGATCGCTATTATGGAAAACTACCAAAATGAAGATGGCAGTATCGCTATCCCTGAAGTTTTGAAAAAGTATATGTAAAATGGCTGAAGAAGCAGTAGTCATACTTGAAGCAGACCCTTTATCCACTACGGATGAAGGTTTTGCTCCTATTGAGGAGGAGAATGCAGCAGAAACAGCGGCTGCAGATTCTGCTGCCGAAGAAGAGGTAGAGGAGCAAAAGAACAAGTCTAAGAAAAAATTGTTAATGATGCTCATCCTTGGATCATTACTGCTTCTTGGTATGATCATTGCGCTTGTCGTTATCATCAAAAACAAACATAAAACTCCTGAGCCTATTGCCGTTGAAAAAGTTGTTGAAAAGCCTGTCATTAAGGAACAATTTTCCCCTTCTAAATTAGATGGGATGATTAAAAAAGCCCATCTGCTGTATGAACAAGGCAATAAAGATGATGCCCTAAAAATTTATGAAAAAATTGCGACTTTTAATGAAGCCATCTCCTACTACAACATCGGTGTCGCAAAGCTTAAAGAACAAAACTTCCCCGAAGCGTTAGAAGCATTTAAAAAAGCCATTCAAAATAAAGAACATCGCACTATTAGTGCCATTAATGCAGCCGTCTGTGCCCTAGAGATGAAGGACAATAAACTTTTCACCTATTACATTGACTTAGCTTTTGCCTATTTACCCGAAGAGAGCAATGCACCTCTTTACTCTTATTATGTTGGGTTAGTAAACTACTATAAAGATTTTTATTATGAGGCACTCAGTGCCATCTCGCATCCTATCAATGACTATTATAAAGAAGATCAGGACTATTTGGCATCTAAAATCTTAGCCTCTCTGGATAACAACTCCTATGCTCTCGCTACTCTGGAAAAAATTGAAAAAGAGAATGACCACTTTACCGTTGGACTTTTACATGCAAAACTAGGAGAATATCCTAAAGCAAAAGCTTCTTTGCTCAAAGCACTACAAAATGATCATGAAAACCCAAAAATAAAAATGGCACTTGCAATGGTCGAAAATAAACTGGGCAATCTTGGAAATACCGCTTCACTCATGGGAGAAGTTTATAAGGTACGAGATGCCGATGCAAAACCTATCTATAAAATGAAAGCTATCCTCAAACCTTCTTTATTTGATGTCGAAAGAGCACAAGTCGAATTTGAAAAAGAGCTTTTCTTTGATGATGAAAATACGTATAGTCTCATTTTTTACTATGCCCCTTATAAAGTCTTTGATGCAAAGCAAACCATTGACTATATTCGCAAAGGAAGCATGAATATCTTTATTGATGAAATCGGGCCTGCACTTTCATACCTTAAAGCCAGTTCAACCATTTCTAAAGTCAATATTGCGATCAGTAAAGGGATTAAAAAAGCGCTTGACTTTCATGTATATGAAGCCAATGATATTTTCTCAAAAATGGTTGAAGAGTACAAAAACCACTCCATTTTGCACTATAATCTGGGGCTTACTTATGCACAAATGGGTGATTATGCCGCTGCTTATAAAAACTTTTCAAAAAGCTATCATCTGGATAGCAACAACTATCTTGCGGGTGTCTTTGCCCTCATGAGCGGCAATTTGATTGGCAAGGACATTACCAAACTCTCTGAAGATGTCAAAGACAGTATTAACAAAAATCAAACACTTGAAAAAGACAATCTTTATGCCTCGCTCATTCATCTCACCGATGGCAATCATTTTTCGCTGACACGTTGGATAGAAAAAGAGAAAGAAGATAGTCCTCTCAACCTGATGCTCAATATTATTGCCGCTCAAAAATTGGGCAATGAACGTATGTATCGTCTTGGATCTCAAAAGCTTCAAGCATTACTGCCTAAAGATATTATTGCCAATATTATCGCATTTAACGTGAAGCATCAAAAGCAAAATATCAAAAATTATGCCAAAGCCGTTCAAATTGAATTTAACCATCTTCCACTGGATTATGATGCGTTCTACTATGGACCCAAAATTGTCAAAGAACAGTATATTAAACTCTTACAAGTCGGTGGACTTCTTCACCAAAAACGGGATAGTGTTCGTAAAAAAATGGAAGAAGAGCGTATTGATATTCCTTCCATCATGCAAACACTTGCCTACATGGAAATTTATACCAATAACTTTGAAGAGGCTTTTACGCTGTACAATAAACTCATTGATGATTTTCAGAAAAAAGATACCCATACCATCTTTTTAGCTTCAGTCTCAGCCATTGGCGCAGGACACAGTGACAATGCCATAGCCCTTTTGGAACTCTCAAAACTCACTGATCCAAGTAACGTGGAAAGTAAATACGCGCTTGGATTGTTATATCAAGAAATAGGGAATTTTGAAGCGGCAAATGCACAGTATCGCAGTATCGGGAATATTGGTTTTATCTCTCAATATTTTAGTTTTGCCATTCAAAGATAGTTTTACATGTAAAGATTTTAACCTTTACATGTAAAAGGGTTAAAGCGTTAAATACTCTCTTGTGTATTACTACGAACGGTTCTAAGATGTTCTTTCATTGACATGTAACTGTTAAGTGCTCCAATATACGCTTTAGCCGTTGCTAGCATGGTATCAACACTTAAACCATGTCCCATAATCGCAGGTTTACTTTCATCAAATACTACTTTAACGAGCACCCTTGCCATTGCGTCTTTACCCTGAGAAACCGCGTCCACTTTGTAGTCTTTTAGCTCGCCACTCACGCCACACACACGATCAATGACTTTGAAGATCGCATCCATCGTTCCATTCCCAATAGCAGCGTCAGTAATCTCTTTTCCATTATGTAAAATGGTCACAGCAGCACTCGGAACACCTCCTGGTGCGCAATCAGAAAGTTGCAAACGAAGTAAGTCAAAAATTTGAGGAATTTTGGTAATTTCCTCAGCAACAAGTGCACGTAAATCATCATCAAAAATCTCTTTTTTCTGATCTGCTAAGATTTTAAAACGATCAAATGCCTCATTGATCTCTTCGTCTTTAAGCTCATAGCCTAATGTTTGAAGTTTGTCTTTAAACGCATGCCTACCAGAATGTTTACCAAGAACAATCGAGTTTTTGTCAAGACCAATGTCTTTGGCACTCATAATCTCATAGGTTTGGGTGTGTTTCAACACGCCATCTTGGTGAATGCCACTCTCATGTGAAAAGGCATTCTTACCCACAATAGCTTTATTGGGTTGCGGCTCAATGCCTGTTACGGATGAAACCAATTTACTCGTAGGGTAAATCTCTTTAATATTAATGTTTGTATCATATCCATTGAAATGATCTTTACGTGTACGAAGTGCCATAACAATTTCTTCTAATGCCGCATTCCCTGCACGCTCACCTAAGCCGTTGATCGTACATTCTACTTGGCGTGCACCATTTTCAATACACGCCAATGAGTTCGCTACAGCAAGTCCTAGATCATTATGATTATGCACAGAGATGATAGCACGATCGCCTACAAAATCATGTAATGACTTAATAATAGCCCCCATCTCCGTTGGTAAACGATATCCTACGGTATCGGGGATATTTAAGGTACTGGCTCCTGCATTAATGACAGCGTCTAAAATCTCTTTCAGAAAGCTCACATCACTACGTCCGGCATCTTCACAGCTAAACTCCACATCATCACAAAATGTTTTAGCATACTGTACGGACTCAACTGCCTTTTTGATAACTTGATCCGGTGTCATTTTAAGTTTATATTCCATATGAATAGAGCTGGTTGCAATAAAGGTATGAATTCTGTTTAATTTTGCTTTTGCAACAGCCTCACCAGCAGCCTTAATATCACGATCTAATGCCCGCGCAAGAGAACAGATTCTACTTTTAGTGACAGCCTCACTAATACGAGCAATGGCATCAAAATCCCCAGGACTAGCCGCGGCAAAACCTGCTTCTATAACATCAACGCCCAATTTTTGTAACTGCAATGCAATCTGAATTTTCTCTTCAGTGTTCATTGAAGCACCCGGACTTTGTTCACCATCACGTAAGGTGGTATCAAAAATTATAATTTTAGTGTCATTCATAGGTTGTATTCCTTGTTACATTAATTTAAAAAGTTAAAAAAATAAAATGGGATTAGAAGAAGAGGAGTTTTTGCAGGAGAGCGTTTTTGATCTCAATTTTTGGTAAAACTTTGATCGATTTCATGATGCCAACATCAACGCTATTCATCGCTTCTCCTTGATTCAAGATACCTTGAGCTAAAATAGATATGCCCAAAAGTGGGCATATTATACTAAATTTTTATGCGATTTTGCAACGATGAAATTATAACATCCTCGAATAAGTCCATAGGCTAAATAAGCAGTCACTAAACTGGTCCCTGCTTCAATCGGATAGATATACAAAAAAGAAAAAACAATGACTAAATAAACAAGTATTTTAATGATATGACCTTTTTTCATATCGATCTTTTTAAAGCTTGGATAACGAATATTACTCACCATTAAAAAAGAAAGTACACCGATGCCAATGAGCATAATCCACTCAAATCCTTGAAAAAATGCATGCTCTCGGTAGAATAAAATCCACATGGAAACAACAACTGCCGCCGTAGGAATAGGAACGCCAATAAAAACAGAAGGTTCTGACACGCCAATCATCACATTAAAACGTGCTAACCTAATAGCACCAAAAACAACATACATCGCACATAACAAAGAGCCAAGCTTTCCATACATATGACCTACACTAAAGTAAAAGAGCATTGCAGGAGCGACACCAAAAGCCACAATGTCGGCTAAAGAATCAAACTCAGCACCAAATTTACTGGTCGCATTCGTCATACGTGCAACACGTCCATCAAGACCGTCAAAAATCAAAGAGAGTAAAATATAAACAGCTGCCTTTTCAAATTGCCCATTCGTTGAAGATATAATACTAATAACCCCTAAAAAAGCACTTGCTGCTGTAAAAAGATTGGGAAAAACATACATCAATTGGAGTTTATTATTACTGCTATTATTTGTCATCTTTATCCTTGTAGGCTAGATAGCCTAAAATAGTTGCACCTGCTTTGACTTCATCACTGAGTGAAACTTTCACGCGTGTGTCAAGAGGAAGTAAAAGTGCCATTTCACCATCTCGTAAAAAGCCTATTCGTTCACCCGCTTTAAAGGCTCCAGCTTTCTTAAAGAGTGTCATTTTCTGGCTCCATAAACCTGCGCTGATGACAAGTTTAATGGAAGCAAATTGACTTTTACATGTAATGCTTTTTCGTTCACTTAAATTTGAGAATAAAGCAGAAGAGGAGTCCATAAATAGCCCAAAACGATTTTTAACGTCACTAAGCGTCATAGCAAGAGGCGCTCTTAAAACACCTACACCCAAAAGAGATTTTCGAATCACGATACGAAGGGCTTCACTATTATCATTTAAACTAATTTTTGATATATCTGTCACCACTCCATCCATAGGTGCGATAAGACAACGTTCGTCATCTTCTTCAGCAATACGTTCAGGATTTCTGTAGCAAAAAACTGTGCCTAAAAAGAGTATAAAAAAGAACCAAGCAAAAAAAGAAAAAGCATAAGCAATTAG
Organism: Sulfurospirillum diekertiae; assembly: GCF_002309535.1. Lineage (GTDB taxonomy): Bacteria > Campylobacterota > Campylobacteria > Campylobacterales > Sulfurospirillaceae > Sulfurospirillum > Sulfurospirillum diekertiae. The sequence continues at coordinate 2,148,494 of NZ_CP023275.1, forward strand.
AAAAATCATGAGTGCTAAAATGCTATAGATCCATCCCTCTTTCGCCAGAATATGCGTTGAAGTATAAGAATGATTACGCATCAATAGTTGGGTGCTCTTCTGTTGTTTTTGGTATAGGACTGATAGAATGTTTGAGCTTTGAAGGTATATTGAACTCTATTTCATAGGCTTCAATAATCTCACGTAATTGCTCACCATCAATCGTCTCTTTCTCACTCAGCTTTGCCACAATGCGTTCAATACACTCACGATACTCTTCCAAACGTTCTTTAACGATCACATAGCGATCTTGAAGTGTATTTTTAATATGTTCATCTAGATTTTCAGCCATTTTATCACTATAGTCTTTGGTGGTTCCACCATTTAAAAAGACATTACGTTGCTTTTCAAGCACCATCAATCCTGCTACATCACTCATACCATAAATACTAACCATAGATTTAATAATGTCTGTTGCACGCTCTAAATCATTACCCGCACCGGTTGATATTTCGCCTAAGAAAACTTCTTCAGCAGCACGCCCACCAAGGAGTACATCTACTTCAGCAATCAATTCATGCTTTTGCATTAAAAATTTATTTTCTTCTGGCGTATTAAGGGTATAACCAAGGGCAGCCAGTCCTCTTGGAATAATCGAAACCTTAGAAACTCTCTTCGCTCCAGTGGTTGTTTCAGCAACAAGAGCATGACCACTTTCATGATAAGCTACAATACGTTTTTCTTCTGGATTGATACGACGGCTTTTTTTCTCAAGACCTGCAATGGCACGTTCAACAGCCTCAACAAGATCAATTTGTTCTACATAATCTTTATTTTTTCGTCCACCAAGGAGTGCTGCTTCATTAATAATATTGGCCAAATCTGCACCTGCTAAACCTGCTGTTAGCCTTGCAATCTCTTCAAGATTGATATCTTTTCCCAGTTTAATATCGGCACTGTGTACTTTTAAAATATCACGTCTTCCTTGAAAATCTGGTTTATCGACTAAAACCTGTCTATCAAAACGACCGGGTCTTAAAAGCGCTGCATCCAACACTTCTGGTCTATTGGTTGCAGCCAGAACAATGACAGGAGATTTATCAGAGCTAAAACCATCCATCTCCGCAAGCAATTGATTCAGTGTTTGCTCTCTTTCATCATTGCCACCCATCATACCGTTTGCAGCTCTACTTTTACCAATAGCATCAATCTCATCGATAAATACAATGGCAGGTGCCTCTTTTTTAGCATTTTCAAATAGGTCTCTAACGCGACTAGCACCCACACCGACAAACATTTCAATAAAGCTTGAACCTGAAACGGAGAAGAAAGGAACACTCGCCTCACCTGCTACGGCTTTTGCGAGTAGTGTTTTACCCGTACCTGGAGGGCCAACCAAGAGAACACCTTTAGGAATTTTTGCCCCTAAATTCATATAGCGCTCAGGAAATTTTAGAAAATCTACAATCTCTTTGACTTCCTCTTTGGCTTCTTCAACACCTGCGACATCATCAAACTTAACATTTGGTTTTTCTGAATTGACTAACTTTTTACTGCTACCCATTCCCAAAATTCCACCACCCATATTTTTTTGCATTTTGTTTGCCAAAAACATCCAAATACCAAAAAATACAAATACAGGGAGTACCCATGAAAAAAGAATTTCTGTCAAGATATTGGATTCGTTATAGCCACCATAGCCCACTTTTTTCTCATCCATTAAAGGGATAAACGTCGCATCCTCTCCAACTTTTTTTACAATATAAACAGTTTTCTGCGCACCTTCTGGGGAGAAAGCTTTGATCGTTGTTTGACCAATAGCGACATAACTGATTTGATTATTTTTAATCAACTCTTTGAGTTCATAATAGCTTATATTTTTGGTTGCACTGTTTTGAGCACTAAAACTTGATCCAATGCCTGCATCAGACACTGATGTAAAATTTTTAAATAAAACAATGACAATAATTGAAAAAAGAGCAAACATTAAAAGCGGATTTTGATTGAAAAAGTTTTTTTTATCGTTTTTATTGTTATCTTGATTGTTATTTTGACTCATCTAGTTCCTTTGTAACACGAGTGTAAACCACTCCTCTTTTTGATACTTTTCGACCAATTTCATCGAAGAAAATTTGTGTTCTACTTTATCTACATATTTATCTAAAATCCCAGAGAGAATCAGCAATCCTCCCTCTTTGACAGCTTTTTGCAAATCAGAAGAAAGCATAATCAAAACATCGGCAATAATATTGGCAACAACCACATCATACGCTTGCTCACGCTTCTGAACGGAACCTGTCCATATACGATGAAAACTTTCATGATTCAGTTCAAAATTTTGTGTTGCACTATCCGTTGCTTGTTCGTCCGTATCACAGAGATCTACAATAGCACCGCACTTTCGGGCAGCGATAGACAAGATACCACTTCCACAACCTACATCTAAAAGTGTCGTACCTTCTTTAACATATTTTTGCAACAAAAGTAAACAGCCATACGTTGTTTCATGATGTCCTGAACCAAAGGCAAGGGCTGGATCAATAATAATATTTTTTTTGCCTTCAAAATTTTCTACCCACGTAGGACGGATATAAAAATCGTTTACATGTAAAGGTTGTACAGAGTTTCGATACTGTGCAATCCAATCTTCATTTTCTTTGACTAAGAGCTTAGTCTCAAGGTGAATATCTTTACCAAGTACAGAAGAAAGCTCTTTTGCAAATGTTTCTGTACCAAAAAGAACCATTTCCAAATTATCTTCACTGCGTAAAATAATCGTGCTTTCTTTTTCCTCAATAGCCTCATCACTGAGGCTCATAATAAAATCAAGAAAAAGTGGGTATTCACTACTAGGGGTGATTTGAAGTTCGTTATAGGTTTTTTCCATTCAAATTAACCTAAAACATCCTCGAGTTTTTCTTTAAGCACTTGAGGGGTAAAAGGTTTAACGATATAGTTATTAACACCCGCTTTAAGTGCTGTAATAACTTCCGCCTTACCACCTTCCGTTGTTACCATAATAATTGGCATACTCTCATATTTTTTTTCTGCTCTGACTTTGCGAACCAATTCTAAACCGTTCATCTCAGGCATGTTCCAATCGGTAATCAATACATTAATATCAGGTGTTCTTTCCATAATTTGCCAAGCTTCAACACCATGTTCAGCTTCTAAAACATCATCAAACCCTAATCTCTGCAGTGTGTTTTTTATAATACGGCGCATTGTCGAGCTATCATCTACTACAAGCAGCTTCAATGTCACTCCTTTTTGTCGTTAAGTTATTGCTATTGGTTAAATTCTAACCTAGTTTAGTTTGAACTTAGTTTAAAGCGTTTCTTTAGCGATATACGCAAACGCTTCACGCAAATCTAAACTACCTTCATAAAACGCTTTTCCTACGATGACACCAGCAACCTTTTGGCTCTGTTTCAACGTTATAATATCGTCTAAATTCTTTAATCCTCCACTTGCAATCGTGGCAATGCCTGAAGCTTCTGCGATAGAGAGTGTAAACTCAAGATTTACGCCACTAAGCATTCCATCACGTCCTACATCAGTACAGATGATGGCTTCCACGCCAACATCGGCAAAAGCGCGTGCAAGGTCTGTTGCTTTCATGGTGGATTTTTCAGCCCAACCTTCTACCGCGACATAACCATCAATGGCATCAATACCCACTACGACACAATATTTTTGAGCCATCTCTTTCACAAAAGCAGGATTTTTCAAAGCAATGGAGCCTAAAATAACACGATCAATGCCTAAATCCACATAACGACGAATTGTCTCTTCGTCTCGAATACCGCCACCCAGTTCTAATTTCAAATGACAGTTTTGACGAATTTTTTCAATCTGCTCAAGGTTTTTTGGCTCGCCCGCAAACGCCCCATTTAAATCGACCAAGTGTACCCATTTTGAGCCCATTTTTTCAAAGACTTTGGCCACTTCCCAAGGCTCATTGGAATAAATTTTAGCACTTTCCATCAGCCCTTTGGTTAGGCGAACGGCTTTGCCGTCTTTCAGATCAATCGCTGGTAAAATATCCATTACAACTCCACAAAATTCTTTAAAATTGCCAATCCATTGGCATGGGATTTTTCAGGATGAGGCTGAAAACCAAACACATTCTTTTTTTGAACGGCACTGGGAAAATCATACCCATAGGTTGTTGTACCAATGGTGTATTGATCATCACAACGCGCATGAAAACTGTGCACAAAATAGAGGTAAAATGACTCTGGCATCCCTTTAAACAGAGGCGTTTCTTTTTTTACATGTAATTGATTCCAGCCCATATGAGGCACTTTAAGACGTTGATCAAAACGAGAGGTATCAAACTTCACAATCTCACCTTCGATCAAACCAAGCCCCTCACACTCGCCAAATTCAACACTGCTTTCAAACAGCAGTTGCATTCCAAGGCAAATCCCTAAAAGAGGCTTGCCAGAAGCGGCAAAGGATCTTACAGCTTCATCAAGGTTTCGCTCTTTAAGGCACATCATCGCATCTTTAAAAGCACCCACACCTGGCAAAATAATCTTATCAAATTTCGATACAGTCTCTGCATCTTTGACAATCTCAATGGCAACACCCAGCTTTTCAAACGCATTGGTGACACTCCTGAGGTTGCCCATATTGTAATCAATCAATCCTATCATGAATCTCTCTTTTGAGGTATGGATTTAAGGTAAAATGCGAGTCCAAAGAGGAGCATTGTCACACCTCCAATCAGATAGACCGCATACACAATGTGTGCCGCATCGATAATCGCAAATTTAAAGACGAGCATTAAAGCTTCGATGGCAAGAGCGATGATAATGGAACCTAAAAAGCGTACCATCGTTTTATGCATACCACCACTGTCATCTCGCTCGTTTCGCCCTAACACTTCCTCTTCAAAAATTGTTTTCACCAGATCAAAAATCGCTAAAGAAAGGGTAATTAAAATGGTTGATTCAAACATCGCTTTAATATCAAGAAGATTAAACTCAAGTCCGTGCATAAAAAGACTGCGCATTCCATTAAAGAGCAATAACAGAGCAATCGCTAGTAGCGAGAGTGAAAAAATAGTGTAAATCAGCTGGGATGTTTTTCCAAAAGCAGACTGCAACGATGAAGGGTGCGCAATTTTAAGAATATGCTCTAAAGAGACATCAATACAGGCAATGAATTTAAGGATACCTTGCTCATCGTAAATAGGATACGAAGCGGTGACCGTTAAATCGTTGGTCAAGGTTGAAGGATAAGGATCACTTAACACACAGCGTTTTTCACGCACTGCACGGTAATAATAGGATTTTCCACTACGATTTTGCCCTAAACCACCTTTACGATGTGGATCATCTGTAATATTATTGATGACTTGATTACCGGATTGGTCAAGTAAATAAAGGGCTTCAAACTCTTCGACTTCATGGACAATTTTATCAAGACTTGCCGTAATGACGTCTAGGTTTGGTTCAGGCATACGATTAGGAATATTGCGTGTAAAAAGATAGCATAAATATGCTCTTGCTCTTGTCCTAACCTCAGCAAACTGCTGAATTTCACGAATAATCATATCAGGCCTTTTCTTTTTTCTTATTTTAGCTAAATTTTGAGTTTATACACTTTAGCATATGCCTCTAGACTAATCGGCTCGAAAAATCGTTCATCATAATTTTCTAATACAAAAAGTTGAATATAGGTCGAATTGAACATTGCTTCATCAAGAATAAGAAATGTGTTATACGCTTGCATATAGATAATGGAGAAAACTCCATCCGCATGGATCATCGTTTGTTCTTTGACAAATTTAAATTCTGGTGTATAGGATGTTTGAATAAAATATTTAATAGGAATATCCTGCGCCCCAAGTTTTAGTACACCTTTTGCTTTATCCAGTACAAGACCACTGCTAAAATCTAGCGTTGTACCATTATCTTTAAAACGATTTGTCTGAAAGAAAAAAGGCTGGCGTACCATTTTCCCACTCATGACATCCAGATTACTAAACTGTGCAACCGTTGGGAAAATACTGAGCATTCGATAAGGCAGATAAAAATAGATTTCACGTGTTTTCGCAGGCATTGAGAGAGGTGTTTGCAAAGCGTCTAAAAAGTCGTTCGCATCATGAAAACCATAGTCCAAGGTCATTTGAGCCGTATTATTGATAATCTTTTTCTGCTCATTTTTAGTTTTTGTCTTATTTTGCTCTGCCACTAAAAATGCTTTTTCTGTATATTCAACTTCAAGTCGCGCCAGCCTTGCCGCACTTTCTTGAGGGTTGGTTAACATAAAGCTCACAGGGAAATTAACATCTCCATCATGTTTTGCTCCGTCTATCAGTGTTTTTGCATCGGTATAGTAACGAATAGGGTATCCATAATCCCACCAGCTCACAATATAATCTTCACGATCTGTTATTTTTCGAAGTGAATCCAGTTGTTCCACTTCTGTTTTATTAAAAACTGTTGGTACGCGATATTCAATGATATGCAAAAGATTGGGATATAAAATCCCTAGGCTTGATAGAATCACAAAGCTTGATTTAACGATGCCTCCAAGCTTTTGATTCACGAACAATTGAGTAATATAAGCACTCCATGTAAAAAGTAGATACGACACACCTAGAGCACAGACAGGAACTGCATAAATCGTAAAGCGAAGTCCTCCCCAAAGTGCCAAAAATCCAAGCCCTAAAAGAGGAAGGCCTAAAAGTATCACAGGGTATTTTTTTGCCATTAAAATATAGCCCACAATCGAAAGTAAAAAAGTAACCGTGTGCCCACTAATGCGTTCTGCAAAGGTTATAAAATCAATTTGGCCGGCTTCTCGAACTGTTTGCATCACCGAAAAAAAGTGTAAAGATAAAATATCTTGGCTTGTTTCTATCGCATCTTTAAAAACATAAAGTTTAAGTCTAAGCCAAATAGGATCTAGTCCTCCACTGAAGAGGAAAAGCGCTCCTGCCGCTGCTAAGAAATACCATACGTACTGTTTTAATCTTTCGTGTTTAAAACTGATATAAACGCCAATGACAATCAACAATCGTATGGTACTTGGTAAGCCCATCATTGCAAAAAGCATAATCGTTAAAAGCTTGAAATTAAACAGATTTTTGCGATCAAAGATTAAAGCATACGCCAAAATCAATCCAAAATAAGAAAATTCTAATGAGTAGCTTTGCGGATACCACCAGCGATAAGCAATAATTTCTAAAGCAGTGATTAAAAGGTATTTCTCTTCTTTCGTACGGAGTGCTAAAATCAATGACCACAAGAGGAATGTTGGCAATACAATAGTGAGCATATCCGTGTCATAGTACCCTACCATTGTTCGATTGTAATAACTTACCGCAATCGAGGCTAGAAGCGCTGCTAAAAAACCGACTTCTATCATTTTTAAATTAGAGGCAATCAAGATAATAGGAATAACGATTAACGATCCAAGTACGGCTGGCATATAAAATATAATTGTTTCAAAAGAAAAAGGCAATACCTTCGCTACGACGTAGGTAAGCCATGACGCTGCTTCGGTAATCGGAGAAAGATCATGTTGCTTAGTAAAACCACCTAATAAATCTCTAGCACCTTCAGCCCAGTAATACCCATCGTTGGTATTGATCATAAACTGCCCAGCAAACTTGAAACTCTCAAAATCATTAAATTGATAAACCCAAATCAAACGTATACTAAAGCTAAAAATAAAAGCAAAAATTATGAGCCCTACAAGGCGTAAATGATTTTGGTTGAGTGTGTTCAATAACTTCCCTTTCTACTAAGAACGACTAAAATGGTTTTAATTAAGATTTGTATATCAAGTTCTATCGACCAGTTGCGAACATACCAAACATCAAGCTGGATTCTCTCGTCATACTCAATGTCATTGTGCGCCCACTTGCTTGCTAGAGTCCTGTCATATCTAGTTTTACAGCCGTAAAACAATCACTATATTTGCTAATTTTATTTAACTGATATTATTGTTGTGCATTTGCACACATATTAATTTTTTCTTATTTTTTTTGGTGTTAGGCTAAAATAAAAAAAGACAAAACAAAGTATAAATAGAACAAGGATATAGGAATCATCTCTTACTTTAAATCCTAAGCCTATATAGGTAAATAGTATTTGCCATATACCTATTAACATCACTGTCTGAACCACATGCCTATTTTGCTGCTTAAGCACAATATGGTGCATATGTGTTTGATCCGCTTTGAAGGGATTTTGCTTATTGACAATTCTTCTAACCATTACAATAAGTGTATCTAAGATAGGTATTGCAGCCAGTAATAGCACAGACACTGCTGTAATGTAACTCTGTTTAATAGAATAAACGGAAAGAATAACAATGATAAATCCCAATGTTAAACTACCTGAATCACCCATAAAAATTTTAGCTGGATGCCAATTAAAAATGAGAAAACCTAATATGGCAGACATTAACACTAAGGCGACACCAAATAAAAAATCATCATGCCAACGAAACCCTAAATAAGCAAATGCACAAAGAATAACTAGTGATACCAAAGATGCCAAACCATCTAAACCATCGATCAAGTTGATAGAATTGATAAACCCAGCACATGCAATACCAAAAAATAGACACGAAATCCAAGTAGGCAAAATAATGTCATAGCCAACAAAACATCCATATTTGTCTATATCAAAACCTAAATAAAATAAAAGTATAGAAGACAAAAAAGTTATTAGAAGCTTTTTTTTAGAGGAAAGAGGATTGATATCATCATACAACCCTAGTGCAAATATAATAAATAATGGAAGAAAAAACCAATAATCATGGGCAATGTCTAATAAAAGCACTCCTAGTATAAACGCTATAAAAATACCCACACCCCCGCTGCGAGGAATAACTACAGTATGATAACTTCGTGCATTAGGTTCATCTAAAATACAAATAATATCTTTATATTTCACTAGCATAAATGAAAGGATTGTTGATACCAAAAAAACACTCACAAAGACACATACATTAAAAAAATTCAATTATACCCTCTCTTATATAGACAATAAAATACTTTATCATACCCATTTAATACTTTAGTTTTTTTAATAAAGGCTAAAAAATCTTTTGAGGATACTTATAGAAGGTTGGCTATGCCTTCTACCTCATTGTACTTGTAAAAAATCACAACGTTTAGATACTAATGTCGCTAAAATTAAACACGCAATAAAAAACAAAACTTTATCTTTAGTTTTTCGCCTACATTGAGGTGCATGAAAAACTAGTTTTATAAAGCTCCATCGAGTCAGTGCATGCCATTCTTTCACAAAAGAAGAATCTTTCATACCTATTAAAAAAGCTATATCTCTTGCTTGCTCAAGTGCTCCACCGTATAAAACTTTTTGAAAACGATGCAAAAATGCTTTCCATCCATAGTTTGCACCGACTTCATTATCGCTATGTTGGCGATACCGCATGCTCGGTTTTTCATCGATGACCCATGTATAGCCATTGGCACGAGCAAATGCATAACAAAACCAATCATGATACCATACATAATTCATGGCTTCTTTTTGATCTATTGCACATTGCTGAATCTTTTTTGCTAATGACTGCGTCATTACATAAGTACATCCAGGACCTGCTGCTTCAAACAAATAGTCATACTGACATTGTGGCTGCGACTTGACAATCAACTTTTCACGTCCATCTTCCCAAAAGGCTAAGACATTGCTAGAATATCCATCAGATTTTGTTTCATTTAATTTTTGGATTGCGTGACTTAACTTATCTTGGTACCAAATATCATCCTGATCTGCAAAAGCAATAAAATCATACGGCGTAAAATCAACATCACGAATAAGACGAAAGAAGTTTTTTGCGGCACCTCCAAATTTACCAACATCGTTTAAAATAGCAACATATGGATTGGTGCAATAAGTAGCTTCTAAAAGCTCTCTTGTTCCATCAGTCGAAGGATCAATGCTAATAAAAATCATTACCTCAACATTTTTTTGATTTAGAATGCTGCCGATTTGCTCTTGAATGTATTGTTTACCATTATAAGCAGCTAATAAAATGGCTATTTTATTTTGTTTTATCATCGTATTATAAACTGCCTAATACAACGTAAAATAATATAATACACTATAATTCCCCTAAAGCTAATTTTTTTGAAAATTGAGTACTTGGATTTTTCACTTGTCTGAGAAGCGTTTGTAGTATGACGTCTATAATACATCAATTTATCATTAGTGAAAACAACTGAACCAAAAATTTCTGAAATCAATCCAATCCACCAATCATGCATAGGTATATTCGTTGGTATAGGCATGGCTCTCTCATATATTTTGCGATTAAATGCCATAGCACATCCAATATAAGAATTATGCAGAAGATTGTTCAAAAATCCTCTTTTAGAATGATTGAGTTTATAAAAAGAGTCATTTAAAAGATGCTTAACTTCATCCACGATTATTACATCACTCATCACTAAGTCATATTTTTGGAGTAAAGGAATGATCGTTGCGAGCTTATAAGGGAACCATACATCATCTTGATCACACAATGTAATATATGGAGACGATGAAAACTGCATCAAATATGCAAAATTATTTTTTGCTTCACCCGTACAAATATCATCATCAATTAATATAATCTTTTCCGGATACTGTAACATATATTCTTTTATAATATATACAGTATTGTCGATTGAGCCATCATCATGAATAATTAATTTCCAATCTTTATAAGTCTGATTTACAATAGAATCAAATTGTTCAGAAAGGTATTTTTCTCCATTATATGTGGCCATTAATATATCGATTGTAGAACTACTTGGAGCAATATTTGCCATATTTCCCTCTAAAAAAATCTCTAATTCCTTCTAGTGTAGCTTTATTTTTAGCTATTTTATCTTTTTCAAGAACTATAATCTTAATCCATTCAAAGATAATCCATTTTATGATTTTAAATCCAAATAATGGAAACTCCCAAAAATATTTTTGAAAAAGGTAGAGCCGATTTCGTGTTATGTAGTATCTTCTTATGGGACTATGATTAGAATAGCGAATAGATTTAAACCCTAACTTAACCTCCCTAAGATCACCTAAGCAATGTTCTAATAGTGCAAATTCACACAACAATATTTTGTAACGATTATGTCGCAATCTTAAACAATATTCTTGATCTACGGCATCAATAAACAATTCATTAATAAACTCACCTATCTTTTGATAAATATGAAGATTAAGCAAATTCCCAGAAGTCATTACATCAAAGGTTTCAGATACCTTTTGAATTTGGACGGGTTTATTTATAGAATGTTCTAGTACATGTACGGGAGACATTATACCTATAGAAGTAATATCGCAGTGTAAAGCACATTGAATTAAATTTTCTAAATTATTACCTTCAAATCTACTGTCTTGATCCATAGTCAAAAGCCAAGAAGCACCGTCTTTAATGGCTAATTTAGCCCCAACGTTCAAAGCATGTGCTATACCTTGATTCCCACTGTTATTAATATAGATTAAATTTTTAAATTGTGCAAGACTATCAACAAATTGTCTATTAATAACATCTGAATTATCAACAACATAAAGTTTAGAAACGTTATTAATATAACTTTGAATATTGTTTATTATTGTTGAATTTGGATTATACAACACGATGATTGCAGAAATTGGATTCATATTACTTATTCCTTTTCAAAAATCGCCAAAAAAATCTTAAAAAATTATATGTTTTCCGTGGAAGTAAGCTGATAAATACGATAATGTATTTTGAATATGATATTGTAAAAGGGAAAATATAAGAGTATTGTTTATAAGTTTTATAGTTTAATATATTCATACTTCGAAGAAACAGCAAGTTATTAAAAGAAAAAATATTAGATTTTGTTCCATGATCTAAAATACACTTTAATTTTACATGTAAATCATATTTACATGGCAGAGAAAAAATAAAATTGGACCAAGCAACACAAGCAATATCAAAAACACACGCCTCTTGTGTCCATCCTCTTTTTTTTAAACGAGTATCGTTTATCCCCATCACAGAAATACTATCACTCCAATAAATTGTAAAATTCTTTTCTGCTATATACTCAAATATAATCCCTGTCTGAATAAAAGAAGTATTATAATAACGTTCAAAATCAGCTTGGGCAACAAGTCTAGAACTATAAATTAAGCTTGATAAGCAAGTTAGATGCCACCCTAAGTCATTAAGAAGTTTATTAGGATTTTTATATCGTTGAGATGGTATATTTAAAACACGATTTTCTACATTACAAATAATTACTTCGTATTTATTGTTTTCGGGAAAAAGTCTTAAAAAGTATTCAATACCATTACTTGGGATTTGATACGTATCTCCCAACAACCAAATATATTCAGTATCTGGCAATTTTAGTCCAATTTCAAAATTTCTATCAGGCCCTACATTAGATGCATTTTGGTGATACTTTAATAACGGATATTCCTTCATCCATTTTGAAACTATTTCTCTAGTATTGTCTGTCGATGCATTATCAGATATAAAGATTTGTATATTGTATTCTCTTGCTAATGGAATATGAAATTCAAGGCAATAATCAAGAAAATCAGCACGATTGTATGTTGGAACCACAATAGACAAGAGACTATTATATATCAATTTTTCCCACCTCTATATTTTCTAAAAATTATTAACACCCAAGGAATACCCCATATATAACTACTCAAGAATCCTAAGAAAAAATACTCAAACGGCAAATACATAGCAACAAATAAAGTGGTTATAACTATATATACGCCTGTCACAAATGATGAGAGCATCAATGGCTCTTCTTTGTGAGCTCGCATATACATAGCATACCCATTTATGATAATTTGAAATAACCATCCTAAAGTTATGATACTGAGAGAAAAAGGGCTTACCAGCCTATTTGCAAATGGTAAGATATCTTTCAGAAATAGCACTATGATAAATAGCGTACCCACACTCAAGAGATATGTAATAACTGCTAAAATTAAATGTCGGGTAAAGATAGAATTTAGTGTATCATAGTCTTTATGGGCTACATACATATTTGTCTTAGGCGTTATTACTGTCATCCATATATTTGCTATCCCGAAAATTGCCGTACACATTGCAATACTAAATCCAATTTGTCCTGCTTCAACCACCCCATAATAATGAAAGGCAATTGGTGTAAAAGAAAAAAAGATAAAATATCCACTTATCCAACTTACCGCATATCTTCCCACCAAAGGCAAAATATCTTTTTCCCAATCATGTACAATATCTTTACTTAAAACAAAACATTGCTTTAACATATATTTATATCTATAAAAAATAATTATCGTGCCACTGGATGCTCCAATAACCAAAGAAATTGCTAAAGCATATAGTTTTAAACCGAGAACAAGAAGTATCGCTGTAGAAAGAGATGTAATAAAAGAGATAAGAAAACGAATTTTTTGAACTTCTCCAACACTATTGCACCCTTCTATAAAAGAAAGTAGCATACTGTTTATAAATACAAAAATAGAAGCAATGCCATAAACTATCCATGGAATTACCCACATCACATCTGTTTTTTTTTCATTTAATATTATAAAACCGACTATTAAAATGATAGGAAAAGCTAAGCATCCCATGCGGATAGACCATTTCATAGAAAACCTAAATAAAGTAGCTATTCTTTCTAAATAATGTTGATTACCAGATAAAGTTTTATTTTCTTCAAACTTTAAATGCGCAAATTCATGAGCAGAAAATTGAAGCAATATCGTCGAAAACCCCATATCAGCAAAAATTGCTAATGCAGCCAAACTGACAAATGTATACCAATACCCTTGTGCCTCTGCACTCAAGTATAATGGTATTAGTATAAGCATTAAAGGACCAGAAAACAACCGCCATATCTGATTTATAGCAGTATGACGAAAATCATGGCTTAAAAGAGTTTTTAACAAAAATACCCTTTTTTTGTAATAAGAAAATTCTTGATAATCTCAATCATATAGTCGATTGCTTCATCGCCCATTCCAGGGTAAAGTCCAATCCAAAAACTATCGTTCATGATCTTATCGGTATTGGGAAGTAAACCTACAGATCTATAGTCTTTATCTTTTTCAAGTGACTCAAATAGGGGATGTCGTAGCATATTTCCCGCAAAAAGATTTCGTGTTTGAATGTTGTTGTTTTCCAAGTATTCAACAAGATCATTTCTTGTGAATTTTGCTTCTTTTGTCAGGGTCATCATAAATCCAAACCAACTGGGATCACTCTGTATTTGTGCTTCTACTAACATTAACTCTTGAATGTCTTTAAGTCCATTGTAAAGCTTTTTAAAATTCTCTTTTCGTTTTTCCACAAAACTTGGAAATTTCTCTAGTTGTGCACACCCAACGGCTGCTTGCATATCCGTTGCTTTAAGGTTAAAGCCAAAATGGCTATAAACGTATTTATGATCGTACCCTTTTGGCAAACTGCCAAATTGTTGGGTAAAACGACATCCACACGTATTATCCACGCCACTTTCACACCAACAATCTCTTCCCCAATCACGCATGGAGAGCATAATCTTTTTAAGCAGTGGATTGTCGGTATAGGTGGCTCCGCCCTCACCCATAGTCATGTGATGTGGTGGGTAAAAGCTACTGGTTCCAATGTCACCCCATGTACCGGTTGGTTTACCATCATACATAGAGCCAAGGGCATCACAGTTATCTTCAATAAGCCAAAGGTTGTGTTTATCACAAAAGGCTTTGACGGCTTTGATATCAAAAGGATTACCAAGGGTATGCGCTATCATCACCGCTTTTGTTTTGGGACTCAGTGCTTGTTCTAACTGTGTTACATCAATGTTAAAATGTTTAAGTTCCATATCGACAAAGACAGGTACGGCACCGTATTGAACAATAGGAGCTACAGTTGTTAGAAAACCTGCCGCTACCGTGATGACTTCATCGCCTCGTTTGACTTGTCGCTCTTTGAGCAGTGGTGAAGTGAGTGCATAAAAAGCCAACAAATTGGCAGAACTGCCACTATTAACTAAGAACGCCCATCTTACATGTAAAAACTTTGCTAACTCTTTTTCAAACTTTTTAGAGTAATCCCCATATGTCAACCAAAAATCAAGCGAGCTATCGACAAGGTTCATCATCTCTTTTTCATCAAAGACGCGCCCTGCATAATTAACGCGACTTTCTCCTGCTACAAACGGCTTAGTTTGATTTTTTTTATGCACAAGTTCATAATATTCTTTTGTTTTATCTAAAATCTCTTGTTTTAATTGTTCTTCTTGAGTCATCATTTCCCTTTCCACATTGTATCTATTGCGTTTAGATACGGATCTTCTTTGATTATTTTGGTATCTAATTTATCTAAATTCTCTTGAAAATAACATCTCATCTTTGCTATTGCATTTTTATGAGATGTAAACTGAAAATCTCCAAGCTCTTTTAAAAGACGCTCATTATTCGAAGTATATTCGTTATTGAGTCCTTCATTGACAACTCTTATATCGGAATGAAAATCACTGACTTCATTCACCAAATTTGCTAAGGTGAAAAGGTCTACTTTGGTTCCTGTCGTTACATTATAAATCTTCTCTCTAACATCATTATGGATAAAAAAGTCGATCATTTTAACTAAATCATCACTATAAATATAGTCAAAATAGACATTTTTATTGATCGTTATAGGCAAATGCAATAAGTTTTTAACAATGGCATTTGAAATAAACTTATAGCGATAGTTTTCATACTCACCGTATGCTCCAAAAATCCGTAACTGTACAATGTTCTCAGACTTCTCAATAAAATGCGATGTAATGGATTTATAAAATCCATATTCATCTAAGGGCAACGCTTGTAAATAATCATCTTCTTTTGCTTCGATAATGGGCTTTTGCTTACTATACTCGGCACCACTCCCAAAAGAGATGATTTTCTTTACATTTTTTTCGTGTTTAGCGATATTGAAAAAAATACGTAAATTGTACTCTGTCACATTTTTCATATCAGCAGTATCGCGGCCTCCACCACGATTGGCAGTATGGACAATCACATCAATTTTATTTTCTAAAATATATCTATCAACTGCTTTTTCATCACTTAAATCAAGCTCTTTACTAGATGGTATAAAAAGTGTGTCATGATGATGCCCGAGAAGATACTCTTTTAGATGAGAGCCAATAAAGCCGCTAGAACCTGTAATGAAAATATTCATAAATTAGTGTTCCAATGGTTTAATAATCATTTGGGCGTTGAACTCTTCTCTTTCTAAAAAAGGATACATATCTTCAATAGGTTTATTGACAATAAGCTTTGGCTCAACCGTTGTCATTTGCTCTTGTAGACAGATATTAATGATTTCTGCCTCGTCTGATAGGAGTGTTTCGTGAATCTTTTGAGAAATCTCCTCTATGGTCGAGATCGTACTGCTTTTAAGTCCATAGGCGTTTGCTATGCTTGCAAAATTTGGGACACTGTAATCTTTTTGTGTGCCAATGTATCTCTGTTCAAAATAAATTTCTTGAAATTGCCTCACCATACCAAGGTTTGCATTATTCATGATAAATACTTTAATGGGTAAATTTCTTCTTTTAATGACTTCTAATTCTTGAATATTCATCTGAAATCCACCATCACCCACAATCACAAGAGCTCTTTTTTTTGTGCCAATCGTTGCACCGATGGCTGTCGGTAAAGCAAAGCCCATGGCACCCATACCGCCAGAAAAAAGAACACGTTGATCTGCTTTGGTCTCAAAGGACTGGGCGACCCACATTTGATGTTGCCCCACATCAACACAAATCATGTCATGATCAGAGGAAGATTGAGCAATCCATTGAATGATTTGATTCGGTACTTTTGCTTTGCCATCAATGCCAGTTGTGGATGAATAGTTTTGCTTATACGTTACCAGTTTTTCAAGCCACTGACCTAAATTAAGTTTAAAATCATAGTGCGATAGTGTGTTGATAAAATCAGCAATATCACAATGCAAAGTGACATCTGCCTTGATTTTAGAGTCTAACTCATTGACATCTATATCAACGTGTATGATTTTTGCTGCTCTTGCAAACGTTTTCAAATCGGTACCCGTTTGTCGTGTATCAAGGCGAGAGCCTAAGACAATAATTAAATCAGCATTGGCTAAAGCTAAATTGCTGTATCGATTCCCGTAAGAGCCAATGAGTCCAAAATTATATTTATAATCGTCCTTAACAACATCTTTTCCCATTAGAGAGTACACAACAGGCAAATTGGATTTTTCTAATAAGCGATGAATGGCTTCTGGTGCCAAGGATGAAAGGCGGCTACCTCCACCGACAAGTATAATAGGACGCTGAGATACCCTCAACATTTCTACAATTTTTTCAAAATCAATCTTATCACCCTGAATACGCATCATTTTATATTCATCACTCTCAAAAAAAGATTTTTGTTCGGATGGATTGAAATCAGTCCGTTGAATATTCATTGGGATATCAATAAGTACAGGACCTTTTCTGCCATTTTGTGTTAAAAAATACGCTTTTTCAAGTTCATAACGAAGGTTTTGAATCATATCAATCATAACCGCATATTTTGTAATGGGCTTAACGATACTGACAATATCGGTTTCTTGAAACCCTATTTGCCTTACAGGCGTATCGTATTTGTATTCATACGTATTGACCTGTCCTGTAATAAAGAGAGTAGAAATTGAGTCAAAAAAGCAACTTCCAATAGGTGTTATAAGATTGGTTGCGCCTGGTCCACTTGTGGCTGTTGCCACACCTGTTTTCCCACTCACACGGGCATATCCCTCAGCGGCAAACCCTGCTCCTTGTTCATGAATGGTATTGACGATTTCAATACCTGTATTTTTATCAAAAGAATCATACAAATGAGCAACTGCACCGCCAATATACCCAAAAGCTTTATCAATGCCTTGATCAACTAAAAATTGCACAATATAATCAGATGCTTTCATTTGATAGTCCATGCTATATTTTTTTCTTTTGCATCAACAATGTAATTTTCCAAATCTTTTTGACTCAAAATTTCACCGTTTTCATAAAACGCTTTATACCATTTAACGGTCTTCTCAAATGTATCCTCGCTATCCCACACATCTTTCCAATGAAGCTTGATATGGGCTTTTGAGCAGTCTAATTTTAAAAGATTGGCTTCATGAAGCTGGTTTGGATCACGGTTTATTTCATACGCAATCGCATCCCAATGCTTCTTTACATGTAAAACCACTTCTTCGACGCAAATGCTTCCCTCATCACTGGGTCCAAAGTTCCATGCTTCTGCAAATTCAACTCGTTCTTCAAGCAGTTTTTGCCCGACCTGTAAATAGCCACTGAGTGGTTCAAGGACATGTTGCCACGGTCTGGTCGCTTTTGGGTTTCGGATACTTACTTTTTTACCTTGACTGACGGAGAGCATAATATCGCTCATCAATCTATCTTGCGCCCAGTCTCCACCACCAATGACATTTCCAGCTCGACAAGTTGCTAAAAGCGTTTGATGCGATTTTTTGTAGTCGTTTGTATTAAAATAAGAATTGCGATATGAAGTTGCGAGTAAATCTGCACATCCTTTTGAAGCGCTGTAAGGGTCATACCCGCCCATTGGGTCATTCTCTCGGTATCCCCAAATCCACTCTTTATTTTCATAGGCTTTATCACTGGTGATGTTGACAATGGCTTTCACCTGATGTTTGCGACATGCCTCAAAAACTTTAAGGGTACCCATGACATTGGTTTCATAGGTTTCGATAGGATTGGCATAAGAAGGTCTGACCAACGCTTGAGCAGCCAAATGAAAAACAATATCTGGCTTATAGGTTGCAAAAGTTTTATCTAACGTTTCTAAGTCTCGTATATCACCGATGATCGACGCGATATCAAGATCAAGCAATGCTAAATGATTGGGGTGGGTGGGAGCTTCCAAAGAATAGCCCACGACCTTAGCACCCATCTGCTTGAGCCAATACACAAGCCATGAGCCTTTAAAGCCTGTATGTCCTGTGACTAAGACAGTTTTATCTTTGTAGATACCACCAAAAAGATGTTGCATTACCAAACTTTCCATGGCGCTTTGTTCTCTTTCCAGAGTTTATTGAGTTTTTGGTTATCACGAAGTGTATCCATGGGTTGCCAAAAACCATCATGTTTATAAGCAAACATTTCACCATCTTTGGCTAAATTTTGTAAAGGAGCTTGTTCAAAAATACAATTTTCATCTTCAATAAGATAATCAAATACTTTAGGTTCACATACAAAAAAGCCACCATTAACCCAACCCGCTTCTGTCTTTGGTTTCTCTATAAAACTGTTAATATTCATCGTTTCATCAATATCAAGATTACCAAACCGCGCCTCTGGCTGAATTGCAGACATTGTAAGCGCTTTTCCATGCTTTTGATGAAAGGCTACCGTTTTTGCAATATCAATATCACTCACGCCATCTCCATAGGTCAATAAAAAAGACTCGTCTCCTATATACTTTTGAGCACGCTTAATACGACCTCCGGTCATCGTATCAAGGCCGGTATCCACAAGGGTGACTTTCCATGGCTCACTGGTATTATTATGCACTTCCATGCTATTAGTTTGAAGATCAATGGTTATATCACTTTGGTGCAAAAAATAATTTGCAAAATACTCTTTAATGTAATAGCCTTTATAACCAAGAAGCACGACAAATTCATTAAAACCATAATGGGAATAGATCTTCATAATATGCCATAAAATTGGCTTGCCACCAATTTCCACCATCGGTTTTGGTTTTATATCGGTCTCTTCTGCTATTCGTGTTCCATATCCACCTGCGAGTAATACGACTTTCATTGTATCTCCATAAATAACTTATTCATTATTAACGTTTATTTTATACAAACATTCTTCCAAACTATCTTTCCAGTAAGAAATTTCTATGCCAAACTCATTTTTGATTTTTGATTTGTTTAAAAGAGAGTAGTGAGGCCTTGTTGCAGGTGTTGGGTACTGCGATGTTTCAATAGGATTGATTTTACATGTAAGCTTTGCCATCTGCATAATCTCTCGTGCAAAATCATACCAACTGGCAACACCTTCATTAGAATAATTATAAATCTCCGTTTGGGTATTTTTGATTCTTGGCAGAATATCTAAAATCACTTTCGCTAAATCTTTTGCATAAGTAGGACTCCCTACTTGATCGTAAATAACACCCAAAGAGTCTTTTTCTTTACCTAAACGAAGCATCGTTTTGACGAAGTTAGCACCATGACTACTGTAAACCCACGATGTTCGAATAATGACGCTATTGGGGAGCTTACCATGTAAAAGCGCATTCTCTCCACCCAACTTCGTTTTACCATAAACCGATTGAGGATTGGTCTTATCTGTTTCGCCATAAGGTTTATGATTAGTTCCATCAAAAACATAATCCGTTGAGATATGAATCAGTTTGATATGCTTTTCTTTTGCAATGCTTGCTAAATGCTCTACTGCTTGATGATTGATTTTATCGGCTAAAGCTTCTTCACTTTCAGCTTTATCGACTGCGGTATAAGCCGCACAGTTAATAATGGCATGAATAGTATTTTTTTCAACAAATGATTCAATAATGTGTTTATCCGTAATATCAAGTTGATCTTTACATGTAAAGAAAAATGTATAGGGGAAATGGGGAGAAAGTGCTTGTATCTCGCTTCCTAATTGACCGTTTGCACCTGTCACTAAGATATTAAGCATAGTAATTTACGCCATATTCAAAAAGGTCATTGGTCTCTGCAAGTTTAGGTTGCTTGGTATCTTTTGCGGAGAGTTGAAACAAATCTGCACTCATTTGCCAATCAATACCCAGTTTTGGATCATTAAATGAAATTCCTCGGTCACACTCAGGGGCATAGTAGTTATCGACTTTATAGGTAAAGGTACAGGTTTCACTCAGCACTACAAAACCATGAGCAAAGCCTCTTGGAATAAACATCTGTTTTTTATTTTTTCCATTAAGTTCTACAGCTACATATTTTCCAAATGTGGGACTCCCTACACGAATATCTACAGCAACATCCAGAACTCGTCCATCAATGACACGAACTAATTTTGATTGGGCAAAAGGTGCAAGTTGATAATGAAGTCCCCGCAAAACACCATGATGACTTCGTGATTCATTATCTTGACAAAAATTCACTTTGAAACCTACAAATGCTTCAAACATGTCTTGTCTAAAGGTCTCTACAAAGTACCCTCGCTCATCACCATGTACTTTGGGCTCTATTATGATCACGTCTGGTATAGAGGTAGGCGTAAATATCATCTCTTACTTCTTTCTTGTGTCATTTTTTATTTTTATATCTCTTCTTTCATTCTCATATAAATAGGAAACCGTGGTTTACCGCCTTTAGTCATCTCTTGAAATTTATAAGTAATCTTAGCACCAATGGCAGGAGGATTTTTACGTTCCGCATCACTAAAGCCTGAACCGATGTCAAACATCACGCCATCATCCGTTTTACATGTAAGCGAACCAAAGCTATTTTTGTACTTGCCTTCGCCTTTGTGATGCTCCACCACTTCACACTCTGCATCTTGAAAACTTTTCACTTTCAGGCTATTAGGATCACGCTTAACGACATATTTGGTATCGGGATTGCGCACGACAACACCCTCTCCACCGCCTTTTTCAACTTCTGTAAGAAAACGTTTCAGATCATCATTGTCTTTACATGTAAACTGTTTTGCCACTTTGAGGTAGTCGGCTTGATTGAGTTTAAGATAATACTCCAACTTTACTAAACGCTGGATCAGCCCACCATTTTCATTCGGCACATCAAAGGCGTAAAAAGCGATGTTTTTCCATCCATCATGCGGCTCTTTTTTCTTCACAATAGAGATAATAGTTTCAAAATCACCCCGTTTACTCCAAAGCTCTCCATCCACGGCAAAGGGAGGAAATCCTTCGGTAAACCAAGCAGGAGCCGCGAGTTCAATGCCACCGCGTGAGATCAGCTTTTGCCCATCCCAGTACGCCCGCACTCCATCCATTTTTTCACTCATGAGCCACCCTGAAACGTCTTGTCCATCCCATTCTTGTAACAACATCAATTCAGGCTTAGCTCCGAACATTAAACTTGTTAATAGGAGCCAAGAGAGCATTAATCGCTTCATTTATGCCTCTGTTGTGTATTTTCTCAAATACCACTGAATCGTTTTAAGAATGCCGCTTTCAAAGTTTTCTTCTGCTTCCCAGCCTAGTTTTGTCTCAATTTTGGTGGCATCAATGGCGTAACGTCTATCATGCCCTGCTCTATCTTCCACAAAGGTAATCTGCTCTTTATACGAAGTGGCTTTTGGTTTTAGGGTATCGAGTATCTCACAAATCTTATGCGCGATATAAAGGTTATCTCGCTCATTGCGTCCACCAATATTATAGGTTTCTCCTGAGTTTCCTTCATGGAAGACCAAATCAATGCCTTTGCAGTGATCTAGCACATAGAGCCAATCACGGATATTTTTGCCATCACCGTAAATGGGGATTTTTTGATTGGACAATGCTTTGCGTATGATCGTAGGAATAAGCTTTTCATCGTGTTGTTTAGGACCATAGTTATTAGAACAATTGGTAATGACCGTATTCATCCCATACGTATGATGATAGGCGCGTACGATCATATCACTGCTTGCTTTGGAAGCTGAATAGGGAGAGTTTGGTGCATAGCTTGTGTTTTCTGTAAAAAGTCCCGTAGCGCCAAGCGTTCCATACACTTCATCGGTAGAGATATGGTGAAAACGACACGCTTCGTATCCTTCTTTCAGCACAAACGGTTTTTCCATCCAGGTTTTGTACGCTACATCAATAAGTGTAAAGGTTCCATTGACATTGGTTTCGATGAACACGCCTGGGTTTTTGATGGAGTTATCCACATGCGACTCTGCTGCAAAGTGAATCACGCCTTGGATATCATATTTTTCAAACAGAGACTCGACTAGAGCCCTATCACAAATATCCCCTTGAACAAAAGTATAACGAATACTTTTTTCTACCTCTTTGAGGTTATCTAAATTACCAGCATAGGTTAAAAGATCCAAATTGATCAGATGGTACTCTGGATACTTTTCTAGGAAATACGGTACAAAGTTTGAACCGATAAAGCCTGCACAACCGGTGACTAAAATACATTTTTGACTCATTTAACCAATTCCTTGAGGTATTCTCCATAACCATTTTTACTCAGAGGTTTTGCAATCTCCAAGACTTGCTCTTTGGTAATCCAGCCATAATTATAAGCAATCTCTTCCAAGCAAGCAATTTTGAAACTCTGTCGCTTTTCAATCGTTTGCACAAACATGCCAGCTTCCAGTAAACTGTCATGCGTTCCCGTATCAAGCCACGCAAAACCACGTCCCAAAACTTCAACTTGTAAATCGCCTCGTTTAAGATAGGCTTCATTTACAGAAGTAATTTCAAGCTCACCTCGATCACTTGGTTTAACCGCTTTGGCGATCTCAATCACACTGTTATCGTAAAAGTAAAGTCCCGTTACGGCAAAAGGTGATTTGGGATTTTTAGGTTTTTCTTCAATGCTAATCGCTTTTTGGTTCTCATCAAACTCGACGACACCAAAACGTTGTGGGTCTTTGACCTGATACCCAAAAACAATTGCTCCCGATTTTAATTGCGCGGAACTTTGAAGTAAGGGAGTAAAGCCTTGGCCATAAAAAATATTATCTCCCAAGATCAAACAAACGCTATCGTTCCCGATAAACTCTTCGCCTAAAAGAAATGCTTGTGCCAATCCATCGGGACTGGGTTGAATTTTATACGAAAGAGAGAGTCCCCAACGGCTACCGTTCCCAAACAGGTCTTCAAATTTACCAATATCTTGAGGTGTGGAGATAATCAAGATCTCACGAATCCCAGCTAGCATCAAAACAGAGAGCGGATAATAGATCATTGGTTTATCATAAATCGGCAACAACTGTTTGCTAATCGTTTGGGTAACAGGATAAAGTCTGGTTCCAGACCCTCCTGCTAGGATGATGCCTTTCATGTTAGTGAAGCTCCGCTTTAGCGTACGCGATCAATTCGTTCAGTTTTTTCTCATACAATTTCGCGTTATCCGCATTGGTCGATTCAAAACGTGTGACTAAAACGGGTGTTGTATTGCTCGCTCGAACCAAGCCCCAACCATCGTTAAAAATGACTCTTACGCCATCGACATCAACAATCTCTTTAATAGCAGGAAAATCTTTAGGAGGATTTTTCAAAAGCTCTTTGACTTTTTCAACCAAAGGAAATTTATCACTCTCATTGGTCTCAACTTTAAGTTCTTCAGTAGAATAAACGGTTGGTAATTTTGCAATTTCAGCATCGACATCCAAACCATTTTTAACCATTTCAATCATACGAAGCGTGGCGTAAATCGCATCATCGTAACCAAAATAACGGTCGTTAAAGAAAAGATGCCCGCTCACTTCGGCTGCAAAATCGGCGTTCGTTTTAGCGATCATCACTTTGAGGTTACTATGCCCTGTTTTGTACATAATCGCATGGCCTCGTTTGTTGATCTCATCGTACATGACTTGAGAACATTTCACTTCACCAATGACGGTTGGGTTTTTCATAGCACTGGAAAACAAAATCGCCATAATGTCGCCTTTGACATTGTTGTGCTTGGTCAAAAACGCCAATCTATCGGCATCCCCATCATACGCAAACCCAAGCGCATACTCGCCTTCAAGCTCTTTTTTAATGTCTTTGAGGTTTTTCTCAACGGTTGGGTCAGGATGGTGGTTTGGAAATGTACCATCGGGGTCTGTAAATAAACCTTTACATGTAAAACCTAAAGCTTTAAATACATCTTGCACCACAACGCCTGCAACGCCGTTTCCACAGTCATAAACAAACGGTTGCTTGAAGCCTTTAAGGTGGTCAAACTCTTTGATCAAAAAGGCGATATAACGCTCTTTCGCATTGATAAACGTTGAGCTTAAGTCATCTTCGATTTCCATCGCGTAATTTTGCATAATCTCGCGACCCAATGCGTAAATGTCTTCACCAAAGAAAGGCTTTTTATCGAGGGTTACTTTAAAACCATTGTATTCACTAGGGTTGTGAGAACCCGTGATCATAATGGAAGCATTTGGCGTTACGCCATCGAAATTTTGAAAATTACTAAAGTAATTCACCGGTGTCGCAACGAGTCCCATGTTAAGCACGTTACAGCCAGCTTTGTTGAGTCCGCTAGTAAGATACTCACACAAAATCGGTGAATGTGAACGCGCGTCATACCCTATCGCAACATTTTTACCCACTTTAGCAATCTGTTTTCCTAAAAAATACCCAATAAGTTTAACCGTTTGCTCGTTCAGCTCTTTTTCGTAAATACCTCTGATGTCATACTCTCTAAATATCGCTTTCAATGGTTCTCCTTGTACAGTTCTTCTTCAATTGCGATGCCAAAAACATCCGTATAGGACTTATGGGCCCGTAAATTTTCTTGCATTGTAACCAATGCACGCTGATAATCCTCTATAATGAGGTTCCCTTTTAAGAGTTCATACTTTAAAAATAACCAATAGGTATTGAGCACATCGCTTTCGCAATACTCCTTAATTTTATCCATTTCACCTGCATAGTAAAGCTCTAGCACTTGATCGCCATGCACATCGTATTTACCAGGAAGCCCTACCATTGAGCAGACATGGTCTAACTTCATGCCACGCACTGCGCCAAATTCGCACAAATGGTCTAAGAGATCGACATGAAAACGGTCACTGTAACGCGCGCGGTAATTTTCCCATTTGTTTTTATTCAACTCTTTGTTTTCGACTTCAAAATAAGCGTTACATGTAAGATTGTATTGCATCGCTCTTAGCATCAAAAGCGGCATATCAAAACTGCGCCCGTTAAAACTTACCAGCTTTGGATTGTGTTTATTGATAAATCCTAAAAAGCTTTTGATCATCTCATGCTCCGTGTTGCCCTCGATACTACTCACCTTGCGAAAAATGCCAAAATCATCCGCGATGACCGCCGAAATCGCCACAATTTTATGAAACGATAGGGGTAAAAAGCTGCTTCCACTCTTCTCTTCTTGCTCCTTTTGCGCTAAAAGTGAAACCTCAAGGTCTTCTCCTTCAAGGTTTAAGACACTTCGAATTAGCTTGGTATCAGGGATGGTCTCGATATCGAACACACAGATCATTGAACAGCCTTTAAGTGACTTTTAGTTACAATTATAACTTAACTCATTTAAAAAGGGATGATACGGAATGAAAATTGCGATTGTAAAACTATCGGCACTGGGTGATATTATTCACGCCATGATCGTTTTGCAATACATCAAAAAAAACATTCCTAATGCACAAATTGATTGGTTTGTGGAAGAAAAATTTGTTGGGATTTTAGAAAACAATCCGCATATCTACGCCCTTTATCCCCTACGTCTTAAAAACAATAAATGCCATGTTTTCAAAGAGTATCAAAAGCTCAAAACGATCTCAAAACAAAATCAGTATGATCTTGTTTTAGACCTGCAAGGACTCATCAAATCTGCCCTAGTTGCTAGAATTTTAAGTCCAAACTGTGTTGGTTTCGATAAACAAAGTCTTCGAGAACCGCTGGCTGCATTCTTCTATAAAACTTCTTTTCATGTTCCTTATGAAGAAAATGTCATTATGCGCAATCTCAAGCTTACATGTAAAGCTCTCAATATCGATATACCAGACATTCAAACCAAAGAACCTTTTTTATTTTCAACATATAAGAGTGACATAGCGCCAACACTGCTTGTCATTACTGGCTCATCGTGGCAAAGCAAAGTGTATCCCAAAGAGCATTTTGTGACCATTCTCAACGCTTTACATGTAAAGAGCTTTATCGCTTGGGGAAATGAAAAAGAAAAAACAGATGCACAGTTTATTTGCGATCATACCAATGCAACAATGCTTCCGAAAATGAGTTTGAATGAATTAAAAACTATTGTCAAAAATAGCCAGCTCATCATGGGTGCAGACAGTGGTCCAACCCATATGGCATGGGCACTAGGTCGTCCGAGTATTACCATTTTTGGGCCAACACCAAGCGAGCGAAACACCGTTACAACGGCTATTAATTTGACAATCGATTGTGAAAAAGCTATAAATGCACGAAATATCAACAAACATGATTTTTGCATTCAACAGATTGATCCCCTAAAAATTATTGCATTGGCAAAGGAACTACTCCCGTGTTAGATTATTTTTATTTATCCGCTTTTGGGTTGTTTAAACTCTTCGTGACCAAACTACCAAAATCGCTATTGATGCTTTTGATTAATTTTTTTGCAGTCATTGGCTATCTCGTTGATAAAAAACACACCAAAATCGCCAAGGTGAATTTAGATCTTGCGTTTGAAGATCGTATGAGTGAAGAGCGAAAAATAGAGATTATCAAACAGTGTTATAAAAATTTACTTTACTTGCTCAAAGATTTTATAGAAAATCAAACCATCTCAAAAGAGAAGTTACTTCAAAAAGTGACTTTTCATAATGAGCACATCTATGTTGAAGCTTTAAAACTTAAAAAAGGGGTCATTTTTCAAACGGCGCATTATGGTAACTGGGAGATTATGTCCTTAGCAGTAGGCGCAAAATTTGGACCAATCAGCATTATTGGAAGAGAACTAGACTCTAAAGTGATGAATGCCATTCTAGAAAAAAACAGGCAACGCTTCAATGTAACACTTTTAGATAAAAAAGGTGCTATGCGAGGCATCCTCAAAACTCTCAAAAATGGGGGGAGTGTAGGGTTACTTGTCGATCAAAATACTTCTGAAAATGAGGGAGTGCTTGTTCCTTTTTTTGGGAAACTGGTCAGACATACACCAGCAGCGGCTCAATTTGCAAAAAAAACCGACTGTATTATTATCCCTGCATTTATCACGACCCAAGATCATGAGCATTTCGATCTCACCTTTTACGAACCGATTCCTGCACCTCATGATGACAATGAACAATCTTTGCTTGATAGTATTCAAGCACAAGCGGAGATAACACAACGCATCATTGAGAACAAACCTGATGAATGGTTCTGGTTTCACCGCAGGTGGAAAAATCAATACGAGGAATGCTACAAGTGACGATTCATAATTTTTCATCATTTCAGACAAAAATCCCAACAATCAATAGCTATCTTTTGATCTTGTTAGGATTCACATTCCCTTTATCCGTTTCCATTGGAACGGCGGTTATAGGGTGCATCATGCTTCTATGGTTAGTAGAAGGAAAATTCAAAGAAAAATTTACCATTATCCAACACAATAAAATTTCATATGCTTTTTTAGCCTTTTTCATGATCCATCTCATCGGTCTACTGTGGAGTGAAGATTTAAAATGGGGTCTGCATATAGTGAGTAAAGAGTGGCGTATACTCCTTCCCATCATCTTCATCACGATTGTCAAAAAAGAACATATCACCTATTACATTCTTGCATTTTTATCAGCAATGAGTTTATCCGAGATATTGTCTTACCTAATATGGTTTGAAGTAATTCCGCCTTTTCAAAGTGCAACAACACTTAACCCTACCCCATTTATGGGACATATATCCTACAATCCTTTTTTAGCTTTTAGTATTTTTCTCTTAATCTATTTTATCTTTTTCATCAAAAATTATAAAAATAACTTCTCAAAAATCATTTCTTTATTTTTTTTAACCACCATGACGATCAATATTTTTATAACAGGAGGCAGAGCAGGTCAAGTTGGCTTTTTTGTTATGTTGTCCTTAGCCTTTATCTTATATTTTAAAAAAAATATTTTAAAATCTGCACTCTTGATCCTTGTTGTGTTACCCACCATTTTTTTTATAGCTTACTCTTCAAGCACGCTCTTTAACACACGAATTCATGAAGGGCTCAATGACGTTCATATGATTGATAAAAACCCCAATACCAGTGTTGGACTACGAATGACGTTTGCAATGAATACTTTACAAGTTATCAAAGAAAATCCTATTTTTGGTGTTGGCACAGGTGATTTCCCTAGAGAATATGAAAAAGTAAATATGCAAAGATCGCCAAATGCCCTTCCTACAGTCAATCCTCACAATATGTACTTGCTTGTCTTAGCGCAAACGGGTATTGTAGGTCTTGTGCTAATGCTTTCAGTTTTTTATATGCAGATACAATCATTTTTTAAAATCAATGATTCACTCGCACCATTGAGACTTGCGCTTCCTCTTTTATTTTTAACCATTATGCTCAGTGACAGCTACCTTTTGGGTCACCATACAGCCCTTTTATTTGTTTATTTTAGTGCCATTCTTTACAAGGACTTTTCCGGTGAAAAAGTCTAAGATCTTAATTGTTATTCAAAGATCAAATGGGGATGTTTTTTTAAGTACCCCTTTAATCAATGCTTTATATCACTATTATGACCAAGCTGAAATTGATTTATTGATCAATGATGATACGCTGGGCATTGCCAAGACGTTGGAGCATATCCATACGATTCATCTTTATAAATATTCTTGGCGAAAACTTTCAACCCTGCAAAGGCTTAAAGAAGAATTTTTCTTAATGAAATCCATCTTCAAAAAATATGATTTAGCCATTAGTTTAACGTCCAGTGATCGAAGTGTTTTATATGCTGCGTTTGGGGCAAAACATTCTATTGCCGCTGTTGAAAAAGATGTCAAAAAAGCATGGTGGAAAAAGCTTTTATTAACACAACACTATTTTTTTGATACCTCAAAACATATTGTTATGAACAACGTAACACCCCTTAATTTACTCAAAATCAACTGCTCCAAAGTGGAAATAACCGCCAACCCAAAGGCGGAAGATATAAAAAACATAGAAAATGTGTTGCAAAAAGAAGGCATTAAAAATTTTATTATTTTTCACCCATCTGCTCAATATAGCTATAAAATGCTCAACAATGAAACACGTAACACTCTTCTAAGACTTTTAAATAGTTTAAACATTCCCATCATCGTTACGGGAGGTAAAACAGCCATTGATGAAGAAATTTCTCAAAACCTGCCAGAGCTTGCTAATATCCATAACTTCATAGGCAAAACCTCTTTGGGTGAATATATAGCGCTCTCACACCTCTGCCAAGCCTATATTGGAATGGATACACTCAATATGCATATTGCTGCAGCCCAAAATAAGCGTATCTTTGCTATTTTTGGTCCAACACTCACCTCCATGTGGTCGCCATGGGATAATCTAAGTGGTACTTACAGGATGGGAACTCCACCTTTTTATACCTATGGAGCTATTACTATTTTTCAAGCCAATCTGCCCTGCGTACCTTGTGGAAAAGCAGGATGTGATGATAAGCATGGCAAAAGCGATTGTTTAGCACTCATCAATCCAAACACTATTTTTCAAGAAGTTCAAAAATGGTTAAAATAAGCGTTACGATACTCACAAAGAATTCTGAGGAACATATTAAGCAGTGTCTTGAGGCACTTCAATCGTTTGATGAAATCATTATCCTAGATAATGGCTCGATGGATGATACCTTGCAAATTGCACAACAATACCCTAATGTTAAAATAGTAAAACATGAATTCATTGGCTTTGGTCCCTTAAAAAATCTTGCCATTTCATATGCCAAGAATGATTGGATTTTTTCGATAGACAGCGATGAAATTGCAACTCCAAGCTTAGTTCAAGAAATACACGCTTTAAACTTCGATAAAAACACGCTTTATGCCATCAAAAGATCCAATTTTTACGGCATGAAAAAAATGCAATGTTGTGGCTGGGATAACGATTTTGTCAAACGTATTTTTCATAAACAAAGCACAAAATTTAGTGATGATTTAGTACATGAAAGCCTTTTGAACAATGGTTTAAAAATTAAAAAGCTCCATAATGAATTGGAACACTACTCTTTTAAAAGTGCTG
This sequence comes from Sulfurospirillum diekertiae, assembly GCF_002309535.1. Lineage (GTDB taxonomy): Bacteria > Campylobacterota > Campylobacteria > Campylobacterales > Sulfurospirillaceae > Sulfurospirillum > Sulfurospirillum diekertiae. Next base: position 2,179,304 of record NZ_CP023275.1, read on the forward strand.
ATGAGCTTATTGATAAAATGCAAAAATACTCATCGCTTTGGGCACAAGATAAAAAAGGCAAGAAAAGTGCATCCCCTCTTCAAGCTGTTGTGAGAGCCTTCTTTACTTTTATAAAATTTTATTTTTTAAAAAAAGGATTTTTAAATGGCTATGAAGGACTTGTCATTTCTATCTCAAATGCCAATGGCACCTTCTACAAATATATCAAGCTCTACGAGAACAACAAACGATGACGTGTAGCCTGATCATTACAACCTACAACTGGGAAGAAGCACTCCAACAGGTTCTTTTTAGTTGCGCGACACAAACACTTTTGCCCGATGAAATTATTATCGCCGATGATGGAAGTTCTGAAAAAACAAAAAAAGTTATCGAAAAATTTTCACATGAAAATCCTACTTTGCATATTATCCATTCGTGGCAAGAAGATCTTGGTTTTCGCGCTTCCATGAGTAGAAACAGAGCTATTGCAAAAGCAAGTGGTGAGTATATTATTTTAATTGATGGTGACATCTGCTTGCATCAAAATTTTATTCAAGATCATCTCTCTTTTGCTAAAAAAGGCTTTTTCACGCAAGGCACACGCGTTTTAGTTGAAAAGAACTCGACACAAAAAATATTTCAAACAAAAAAATTTGCCTTAAATTTTTTCTCACAAGGCATTAAAAACCGCAAAAACACACTGCATTCGAAATTTTTAAGCGCTCTGTTTTCTACACATAAAAACCACCTCAGAGGTATTAAAACCTGCAATTTAGCCTTTTTTAAAAAAGATTGTCTTGCGATCAATGGCTTTAATGAGGACTTTATTGGATGGGGAAGAGAAGATAGCGAATTTGCAGTGAGACTTCTCAATTATGGTATCAAAAGACACGATATACGTTTTCATGCCATTGCTTACCATCTCTACCACCCGGAAAATACGAGAGCCAGCCTTCCACAAAATGATGCCATTTTAAAAAATACCATTGAGCAAAAACTCATTTGGTGCAACAATGGAATTAATAAATACCTCAAAGGGCTAGACAATGAAAGTTAGTGCATTTACGTTCATCAAAAATGGTGAAATACTAGGATACCCTTTTGTAGAATCTATCAAATCTATTTTACCAATTGTCGATGAGTTTGTTGTCAATGTTGGACAAAGTGAAGATGATACACTTAAAATCATCCAAGCAATTGATAGCCCCAAAATCAGAATTATAGAGTCCCACTGGAACAATAACATGAAAGATCGTGGCTATGTTTACGGTCAACAAAAGATGATAGCGCAATTTAATTGCACAGGTGATTGGGCTTTTTACCTTGAAGGTGATGAAGTGGTTCACGAAGAGGATTTAGATAAAATTTACGCATGTATGGAAAAGTATAAAGATGACACCGATGTTGAAGCGATCGTTTTTGATTACTACCATTTTTATGGCAATGCCAATAGCTATCTTTGGAGTCCTGCATGGTACCGAAAAGCACCTCGCATTATCAAAAATTCCATTCGCAGCTATGCTCCCGATGGACTTTTTTGGCTTGTTTTAGATCAAAATAAAATAGGCAGATACCCAAAAGCGGTAGAGTGTGGCGCAAAGATGTACCATTATGGATGGGTGCGAAGCGAAGCTCAGATGAATTTAAAAAGCGAAAAAGTACAACAATACTGGAACAAAGGGCATAAAACCATCAACTATGCAGACATCGATGGTAGCATTATCCAAGAATTCAAAGGCACGCATCCTAAGATTGTACAAGAGTGGTTACCTAAAGAAAAAGGTGTTTTCCAAGCAGATAAACATCATGTTTTGACAAAGAAAGAGAAAAAACACCGCATAATGCTCACATTAGAAAATCTATTTGGGCTAGAACTCAGTAAAAAACACTACAAACGCGTCAAATGAAACTTTTTATTGAACTGCCCACATGGCTAGGTGATGCTATCATGACAACACCAGCTATTGAAAACATTCTAGAATACTACCCAGATGCTGAGATTACACTGATTGGCTCTTTTGTCTCCACGGAGGCGCTCAAAATTCATCCAAATGTTTCGCGCTATATTGTTGATGAGAGTAAAAAAGCATTTTCTAGGTTTTATTGGCTTTACACCCTAGCGCATACGTTGGGTACTTTTGATATAGCAATTAGTTTTAGAAGTTCCTTGGTATCATCATTTTTATTGGCTTGTCTTGATGCAAAAAAGAAATTTCACTATCAAAAAAATCTCTTTATGGGTCATCAGGTTGAAAAGTACACCCAATTCATAGCCAAATCTTTACATGTAAAGACAAAATCTCTTCCTTTAAAACTTTATCAAACACCTTTTCACTTTGAAAAACCAACACTGGGAATTAATCCAGGAGCAACGTACGGAAGTGCCAAACGCTGGTATCCAGAAGAGTTTGCTAAAGTGGCGATTCATTTTGCAGACCGTTATGATATTGTCATTTTTGGCGGTCCCAATGAAATGGATATTGCTCAAGAAGTTGAAGAGCAGCTCACAAAAAATAAGATTACCAATGTCACCAATTTAGCAGGTAAAACGACGATTCAAGAACTCATTCAAAACATTGCAGGACTAAGTCTCTTTGTCACCAATGACAGTGGACCGATGCACGTAGCAGCAGCGTATCAAATCCCAACGGTGGCGCTGTTTGGACCAACACGCTATAACGAAACATCCCCATGGCAAAATCCTAATAGCTTTGTTCTTTCACACGATCTTACCTGTGCGCCTTGCATGAAACGAGAGTGCCCCATCAAAACACACGAGTGTATGCGGGGCATTAAAGCAGAAGAAGTTATTTTACGCTTAGAGCATCATCTATCGCTTGGCAGATGATGTGTCCAATCATAATGTGCATCTCTTGAATACGAGGGGTGTCATCACTTGGAACAACGATATTGACATCACAAAATTCATTCATCACGCCACCATCGCGTCCACTCAGTCCTATCGTTTTGCATCCCATATTACGAGCAAGGCTTAAGGCACGTACGACATTTTTACTGTGCCCACTGGTCGATATACCAATGAGAACATCTCCCTCACGTGCTAAAGCTTCCACTTGACGATCAAAGATACGATCAAATCCAAAATCATTGCCAACAGCGGTAAGAACCGATGTATCAGTAGTCAATGCAATGCCAGGAAGTCCTCGTCGTTCGCTTTTGTAACGACCACTAAGTTCCGCTGCAATATGTTGCGCATCCGCAGCACTGCCGCCATTGCCACACAGAAGTATCTTGTGACCGTTTTTAAGCGCTTCGGTTGCAATAATACATGCTGTGTAAATATGACTTTGTAGGCTCTCGATTGTTTTTGCGATAACGGCTTGATGTGCAAGCATCTCACGTTGTATCATTTCCATCATTTTTGTTGTACCTTTTCTATGATCTTTGTTGTACTTTTGCCTTCTACAAACTGAACGAGTCGTACCTCTTTGGCAATGTCACTTCCCACAACTACTTTACCTTCATAATCTGCCCCTTTAACCAAAATATCGGGTTGGATGGCAGAGATAAGCGCCAGTGGAGTATCCTCTTCAAAAGGAACGACATAACTCACCGATTCTAAACTCGCTAAGATATACGCTCGATCTTCTAGGGGATTAATCGGGCGACTTTCGCCTTTGAGACGTTTGATCGAATCATCGGCATTAAGACCAACGATGAGTATATCTCCAAAACTTTTCGCAATTTCAAGGTACTTCACATGCCCTACATGTAAAATGTCAAAACAACCATTGGTAAAGACAATTTTTTGGTTTTTGATTGCTTTTAAAAGAGCAACCATCTCTGTTTTGGTTTTAATTTTACTCTCAGCAGTAGCGCCTCTAAGGCTATGGGAATAGGCATCGATTTCATCCAATGTCACAGTTGCACTTCCGAGTTTTCCCACAACAACAGCTGCAGCTTTATTGGCAAAAGAGGCAGCTTCTTTCATACTGAGACCACAAGAGAGTGCGTAACCAAGACTGGCTAAAACGGTATCACCCGCACCCGTGACATCATAGACTTCGCGTGCAACCGTTGGCATTTTGATAAAATTCTCACCAAAAATAGCCATGCCATCTTCAGAGAGTGTGATGATCGCGTAGTCTAGTCCCAAACTCTCTTTGAGCAAGTTTCCTGCTTTTTGTAAACTTTCATCATCTTTGATAGCTATTTTTGTAGCAATACTCGCCTCTTTTTTATTCGGAGTCAATAATGTTGCGCCACTATATTTACGGTAATCATCCCCTTTTGGGTCTACTAAAATACGTTTTTGATGTGCTTTGGCGAGCGCTATGACGTTACATGTAAAACTCTGCGTTAAAACACCTTTACCATAATCGGAGAGCACAATAATATCTACCGTCTTAAGATAGTTTTCACATTGTGCTAAAAGAGCCTTAACAGAAGCTTCCGTAATGTCCTCTTTGGATTCACTATCGTAACGTACGACTTGTTGATGCGAAGCAATCACACGACTTTTTTTACTGGTTTTACGCCCCGTTTGTTTTACGATGCCTTGAACATCTGCACCCAAAGTTTCCAGCATGCAAAGAAGTTCTTTGCCGTTCTCATCATCCCCTACAACGCTTAAAACATTGACATTAGCGCCTAAGCTTAAAAGGTTGTTAACGACATTGCCTGCACCACCCAAAACCGTGCTTTCGTTTTGAATATCCACCACTTGAACAGGGGCTTCAGGAGAGATACGTTCACACTTTCCCCAGAGGTAGTGATCGAGCATTAAATCGCCGATCACCAAGATGGAAGGCTGATACGTTCTTAATCTATCCATGGTTCACTTCGCATTTAAAAATACGTTGAATCTCAGGTACATAGGCTTTAATACCCTCTTCTAAACTCACCCGTGGCGCATAGCCCAAATCTTTACATGTAAAGGATATATCCGCTTCCGTGTGCATCTGATACGCACTGTAGGGATTGGTAAAATACGCTGTGCCTAAGTTAGTTCCAAGCTCTTTTTGCAAGATGTCGGCAATGTCTTGAAAACTTCTAGGATTGCCCGTTCCTACATTATAAACACCACATTTACCTGAAGAGGCTGCTTTGATATTGGCTTGAACAACATCATCGATATAAATAAAATCGCGTACGATTTTATCAGACCCAGAAAAGAGACGAGGCGTTTTGCCACTTAAAATCTGAATTCCTAATTGCAAAACCATCGAAGCCGTTGTGTTTTTAAAGTATTCTCTTGGACCATAGACGTTGAAATAACGTAGCCCTATCACGCTCATACTCGGATTTTGCGCACAAAATTCGCGTGCTAAATGATCCATAGCAAGTTTGCTAAAACCATACACATTTTGGGGGTGTTCATGCCCAACGCGCTGAGGAGAAGCGGCATCACCATACGTCGCAGCACTGGAAGCATAGACCACAACAGAATGGTTCGCTTTGGCAAGTTCTAAAATAGCTTTAAATGCATTGACATTGGTCTTGACCATAATACCTTGATCTAAAACCGTTGTATCCGAAATGGCTGCTTCGTGAAAAATATAATCAAAGCGATACGAAGAGAGTTTTTTGAGTGCTTCGTCATCGTTGATGTCGCCACTAATGACTTCACCTTTGAATCCTAGGAGATTTTTAAAGTGCCCAAAACTCTTGAGGTTGCCATTGGAAAAGGTGGCTTCACTTCTAAAAAGATCAAAGACAACAACGTTACATGTAGGATAGTTTTCTTGAAAATAAAAAGCAAGATTGCTACCGATAAATCCCGCTCCACCTGTAATTAAAATGTTTTTATGATTGAAATCTGTTTCGCTGTAATGCATGCTTAACCCTATTGTTTAATAAGATTAATTGTATCCAAAAGAAAATTAACGCAATATTTAGCTTGAGTGCTAGAAAGAGTAGGATGAAGCAGAATTGTTTGGGTAATGCCAGCACCATGTGCGGCTTCGATGTCACTGGGTTTATCGCCGATCATCCATGAGTGTGCCACATCAATGTCAAACGCTGCAATCGCTGCTTTTAACATACCACTTCGAGGTTTGCGACACGCACAGTTCGCTTCTGGCGCATGCGGACAATGGTAAATAGCATCGATTTGAATGTTTACATGTAAAAACTCTTTTAGCATCCACGCGGTTAATGTTTGAAAATCTTCTTCGCTGTAATAGCCTCGCCCAATACCCGATTGATTGGTCACAATAATCAGCAAATACCCTAAAGATTGAAAATGACGCAAGGTTTCAAAAACGCCGTCACAAAACTCAAAATCTTCAATCTTTGAAACATAGGCTTTGTCAACATTAATGACGCCATCGCGATCTAAGAAAATTGCTTTTTGCACTTATTCTCCAAGCTCTTTGGTAATATCACTGAGTAAATTGGTGTATTCAAGGTAGCCAAACGTATCTTTTTGCGCTATCAAAGAAGCTTTTGCTCTTATAAAAAAGTCTCTTGCTTCTTCACGATTACGCAAATCATACGCTAAGAATTTTCCCATGTAGTAGTTGGCATAAAGGTGTGTTGGCTCTTTAATCAAGACAATCTGCACCTCTTCAATCGCAGTATAGATTTGTGCATTTTTTTGAAGAGCAAGGGCGCGTTTTAGGCGAATCATATGTTGCATATCATCCACAGCAAGACTTTTTTGGTACATCTTTGAAGCTTCATTGAAAATGCCCATTTCAAAATAACCATCACCCAATTTGTTCCAAATATCTTTGTCATTGGTCTTAGCTGCTTGTTGTTTTAGGTTGGAAACTTTAAGGGCAAAAGGGAGAACAGTAGCAATACGGCTCTTTTGAACATTGTGTGGATCAATCGAATACGCATCCACTAAGATTTCAAATCCTTGAGCAATTTTGCCCTGCTTGAGGTAGATATTAGCAAGTTGAAGCATACACTCTGTATTGTTTGGTTCTGTACTTAAAATGGATTCAATGGCTTCTTTAGCTCTTGCAGTATCGGATCTTTCGGTTACACAAACACTATGTGTTGCTCCAAAAAGAGCCACCGCTAAACATAATAAAGCTATAGCACTTCGAAACAAATGAACCCCTACTCAGATTAAGATGGACTAGATTATATCCAAGTTTTACCGAAATGAAAATAGAACACGAAAGGCGCTTAGAAAACCTAAGCAGGGTTAAAGTCTGGTTCGTTATAATTTTTCTTACACAACTCAAAAAGGGGTATTTCGTATGAAAAAAGTTTGTACAATTTTAGCAATTGCAGCAGTATCTAGTTTGATGGCGGCCGATGGCGCAGCAATCTACCAATCAAAATGTTTTTCCTGTCATGGAGACAAAGCTTCTAAAGCGGCATTGAATAAATCTCAAATCATTGCAGGTTGGGATGCTGCTAAAATTACAGCAGCCGTCACAGGGTATAAAGATGGCAGTTATGGTCAAGCAATGAAAGGCGTTATGAAACCTATCGCTTCTGGACTTAGCGATGAAGATCTTAAAGCAGTCGCTGCAACAATCGCTTCATATAAATAAGCCGAATCATTGATAACACGCTACAAGGGCAAAGCTCTTGTAGTTACGTTGTACTAGACACTGAAGCTTGCCTCTTTGAGGCAGAAAAGTTTTGCTTTTGATCTCTTCATTAATCAGGTGGGGCGTATCCCACCTCTCTTTCTTGCTTCTCTTTTAAAACTTTTGCTTTTTTACGTTCCATATTGACAGCATCATTCAGTGCTTCTTCACTATCAAACTGTGCGCCATCTAAAAACTTCTGATGATCATCGAACTGTCCACTGCGAATTCCCCACAACAGACCCCATAGACCAAATGCTCCCAGCAGTGTTGAAGCACCCAACATCATCGCAATAATCCACCCATCCATCTCTACGACCTTTTTAAAACATTTTTAATGCGCATCGAATTACCGACAACAACCAACGAACTAAGCGACATGGAAAGCGCTGCAAACAAAGGTATCACATGCCCACTCATGGCTAAAGGAATCGTAACAATATTGTACAGCAACGAAAAGAATAAATTCTCCTTAACCACACGCAAACTCGCTCTTGCGATCACAAATGCCTCATATAAACTTTGCATACTATCGTTAGTCAAAACAATATCACTGATATCCACCGCAACATCAGCCCCATTCCCCATCGCAATCGCAATTTCGCTTTGAGAAAGCGCTAGGGCATCATTAATACCATCACCTGCCATCACTACTTTTTGACCTTTTTGACGAAGTACCTCAATATACGCAGCTTTTTCATGAGGAAAGAGCCCTGCTTTGTACGTCTCAATGCCCACTTCTTCGGCAATTTCTTGGGTTACTTTAGCATGATCACCACTGAGCATGACGATCTCTAAACCCAGAGATTTCAGTGCCTTTATACTCTCTTTTGCGCCCTCTTTGAGCGCATCTTTAAGCCCAAATACCGCCATAAGTTTGCCATCAATCGCAAAGAAATAATGACTGAGTGATTCAAATCCTTGAGGCAAAAACACTTCGATGCCCGCTTCCTCCATCATTTTTGCATTGCCACCCAGAAGCTCATAGCCTTCCGCAACGGCTCTGACTCCTTTTGCTTCTACTGTTTTTATCTGCTCCAAACTCTTTACATGTAAAGTAGTTTCATCTTCGTTTAAAAAACGTGCAACCCCTTGGCTAATAGGATGATTGGATGAATTGACAAGTGCATATAACAAAGATCGATCAAACGTGTACGCATACTCATACATGACAACTTCAGGTTTACCTTTCGTAATGGTTCCTGTCTTATCCAAAACAAGCGTATTGCATTTTGCCATGCTCTCTAAAAACCCTGCCTCTTTAAACAAAATCCCCTTTTTCGCAGCAAGACCAATCCCCACAATCGTTGCTACAGGTGTGGCAAGGCTAAGCGCACAGGGGCAGGCAATCACAATCACAGAAATCGCAATAATCAAACCCTTTTCAAAAGAACCACTTTGGTAGAACCAAAACAGTAGTGTTGAGAAAGCTAAGAGCAAAATAGTTCGTGAAAAATACCCCGAAATTTGATTGGCAAGCTTTTCGATTTTAGGCTTTTTATTCATTGCATCTTCAAGCAAACAGACCAACTTGGAAAACATGGAGGAGGAAAAAGTATGGGTCGCTTGGTAGTGAATAACGCTGTCTAAGCAGATAGAACCACTCAGAATTTTATCGCCTTTTTGGGCTAAAACAGGAATGGATTCGCCATTAAGACGGGAAAGATCAAAAGAACCTTCCCCTTCAGTAATGACACCATCGATTGCCACTTTGTCGCCTGCTCGCACTTCGATGATTTCACCCAGTTCGACCGACTCAACACTGGTTAAAATCTTTTCATCGCCTTTGACCAAAATGACTTCTGTGGGCATAGAACTTCCAAAGGCATCAAGTGTGTCTACCGCTTTTTTCTTCGTTAAAACTTCCAAATATTTACCCGCAAAGACAAAGGTAACAATCATGGTTACTGAGTCAAAATAGACCTCAGCATTGTGTGAAAACATCGCGTAGAGAGAAAAAACATACGTGAGTGTTGCCCCCGTAGCAACGAGAAAATCCATCGTAATATAACGATGTTTGATGCCATAATACGCCCCTTTAAAATAAACCGACCCGGTGTAAAACAGCGTTGGAGTGGCGAGAACAAACTCGGCGAAATTAAGAATATTTTTGATATTGCTCTGCATGCCCGTGAAATAGCCTGCATATTGCGCAATCGCAATCCACATCACATTCATTGTCGCAAAGATACCTACTAAAAGTTTGGAGTAATACTCTCTGCGTTGTGCCGTCGCTCGCTCTTCTCCACTTTTGGGATCGTAAGGATAAGCGTTATACCCAATGCTACGAATGGTTTCAATAATTGCAGAAAGTTTAATCAATGATTCATCCCAAACAATTTTGGCTTTATGATTGGAATAACTAATCGAAACTTCAACGATTCCCTCTTGTCTAGAGAGCACTTTTTCATTAAGCCATACACACGCACTACAGTGAATTCCTTCTATAATAAGTGCTATTTCGCTAAATCCTTCTTTACTTTTTTTCACATATTTGGAAACAAATCCATCCAAATCAAAACGATTGACATCGTCTAACGTCACTTTCGGAGGGGTAAGTGTCGTCTCTCCCATTTTAGTATAAAAAGTATCCAGCCCTTCATCGCTTAAAAGGTGAAAAACACCTTGACACCCTTTACAACAAAAAAATTTAGGGGGGTTAAAACTTGTATCAGGTAGTAACATTGAGGTTTCGTATTCTAAGTGACAATGATCGCAACGTTGTTTGCTCATATTAATCTTTCATCTAAAGTTACATCTTAGAAAACATTATAGCGTGACTTTTTTGTGATGAACCTGATACTCATCTAAGCATAATAGCTTTTTTGAAATCTCCTCTCATTTTAAGACCCTAGACAAAAAAATCACTTAATTTTTTTTTAAAACCTTTGTGCTAAAGTGCTACCCCTACATGTAAATGTAAGCATCTATGGGCTCAAAGGAATACGTTGGAGAGTAGTAAAAAATTCTATCTTAAAATGGTATTCTTTCTTTTGCTTACGCTATGCCTTACTTATAGTGCCATTTGGTATCAGTTGCCAGAGATCGCTTGTCTCCTCTTCACGCTATCTGCTATTTTCAACCTTATAATTGTTACAAAAATATACAAAAGTAATACAAAACTAAAAAATGAGCTACGCAAAAATTTTTATATCGATCTTAACACCAAATTGCCAAATCGCCTTAAATTGCTGAAAGACACAAAAGAACTTGATCCCGATATTGAGTCGACTCTGATTATTATCAATATTGACTCCTTTCAAAATACCAATAACTTTTATGGACATAATTTTGGTGATAAATTTCTTAAAGTCATTGGTGAATGGCTTCGCCAAAATCTTCCTCCTATTGATGCGACATTGTATAAGTTTGAAGCCGATATTTACGCCATTTTAATCCGTGTTCCTTTCAGCGACTACAATCTCAAAAAATACCTCAAAAAAATCTCGATGAAAATCACCAAAGATCGCATTATTTGCGATGATGTCGAGGTCGATACAACCCTTTCCATTGGAGCACATCAAGGTAAAAAGAGTCTTTTGAAACTCGCATCCATTGCTTGTAAAGAAGCTAAAAATAAACGTTTGCCGTATATTATCTATGATAAAAGTAGTCATAAAGAAGCCGAGTACCATCACAATATGATGATGAGTCATACCCTCAAAGAAGCGCTTGCAAAAGATTATGTCATTCCTTTTTTCCAACCTATTTTAAATCTCCATACCAATGAGATCGAAAAGTTTGAAACCTTAATGCGCATCAAAAAAGAAGATGGAAATTATTACCTTCCAGCAGAATTTTTAGATGTCGCCAAACACTCTAAAATCTACTCTAAACTCTCTATGTCACTCATTCAAAAAGCATTTGAAACCTTTCAAATCTCGTCAAGTAGCTTTTCGATCAACCTCTCGTACCTTGATATGACGAACATTGTTACCACAACCTTTATCCTCGAAAAGCTTGAAGAGTTCAACGTGGGGCCATGGGTTATTTTTGAGATTTTAGAGAGCGATGGTATTGAAAATTATGAAGCCATCGCCAAATTTATTGACCAAGTCAAATCCTATGGTGCCAAAATCGCCATTGATGATTTTGGCTCAGGCTACTCTAACTTTGAACGGCTGACCGAACTTAGAGTTGATTTCATTAAGGTTGATGGAAGTTTGATTAAAAATATTCATCAAAATGAAGAGACGAAAATCATCGTTAAAACGATTGTCAACTTTGCCAAAGAGCTTAATATCAAAACCATTGCAGAATATGTCCACTCAGAAGAAGTTCTTGCGTGCGTTAAAGAGGTCGGGATTGATTATGCGCAAGGCTTTTACATTGGTAAACCAAACCCAAAACTTCCACCTACGGCTTCACATTAACACTTTTTTTTGACAAATAAACAGAGATAAATTCCTCCAAAAATCAAAAGGATACCACCTAAATGGTACCATTCTAAACGCTCACCTAAAAAAAGATACGCTAAGAAGCTTCCAAACAGTGGCATCAAATGGGTAAATTGTCCTGTTTTTCCAGCACCAATGTGAGCGATGCCATAATGCCACAAATAGTAGCAGAGAATAGATGTAAACAAAACGACATAAGCAATCACCCACGTGTAGTGTGTTAGGATCATCACTTCACGCTCCCACGTGTATCCTTGTGCAAGATAAAAAGGCAATAGCATGACTAAACCTAAGCTCACCGTCGTAATAAAAAACTCAAAATTACTCAAGCTCGAAGGCCTAAATTTAACCAAAACACTGTAACTTGCCCAACATAAAGATGAGGCAATCACCCAAAAATCACCTGAATTGAAACTCAAGGTAAGAATACTTTGGACATCACCTTTAAGCACTAAAAAAATGACGCCTAGGGTTGAGAGAAGAATACCAGAAACCTGTAGTTTAGAAATACGTGTTTTTAAAATTACAAAAGAGAGTAAAACAATAATGATTGGAATTGAGGAGTTAATCAACAACGCATTCGTCGCGGTTGTCTTTTGAAGTCCAATATACAAGAGTGTATTAAATGCTGCAATACCAAGGGCTGAAAGCACGACTAAAATACCAAAATGCTCTCTTAATGCTCTCCAAATTTTCTTTACATGTAAAAGTAAAAAAGGCAAAGTGACCACAAAAACACCTAACCATCTAAAGAATGCTAATTCCCAAGGTTCAATGGCTCCAGCAACAAATCGTCCGAGAACAAAATTGGCAGACCAAAAGAGCACACATAACACTAAGAGAACATAAACTTGCATTGATATCCTTTATTGCAAAGCGTGATTATAACAAATATAACGCCGTTACAACAGTAGCGCTCTATAATTTAAACCGTAAAAGGGATTGTAAGGAGACTTCAGTATGTACCATCAGCTTAATCTACGAGAAGTGACATATGTTCTCACGGAAGCACTTGATTATGTTGGCATCAATGATATACATCATGGTAAACGCGTTGCCTACATAGCCCATGAAATAGGCAAAAATCTAGGATTGAGACAATCCAAATTAGACAAAATTATGCTCATGGCAATGCTACATGATTGCGGGGTCTCATTAACCGATGTGCACAACTCTATTGTGAATAATCTTGATTGGGAAGATTCTCAAATTCACAGTGAACGAGGGGCTAAACTACTTCAAAGCGTTCCAATTTACAGTGAATTTTCAGACATCATTGCTTTGCATCATACACATTGGGAACACTTTTTACCTCAAATTGATAGCGATATAAAACTTTATGCAAATCTTATCTATTTAAGTGATCGTATCGATGCTCTTCGTTCACAATTTGGAGCCCATTTATCTCAAGAAAAAGAGTATATTCGCTCCATTATCCGTACATATACTCCAGAATTATTTGCACCAAAACTATGTGAAGCCTTTATAGAGCTTTCTCATACGGATTTCTTTTGGCATTATTTAGAATCAGATCCACTACACTACTACTTCAAAGAATGGGTTGAAAAAGGAAAAATAGAAACGGTACATTTTAGTCTATTAAAAAGTATCGCCAGTATGTTTGCCAACATTGTTGACGCCAAAGATCATTCAAACCAACATCACACCTTGATGGTTGCTTCTTTAGCACGCACGATTGCTGGGTTATGTCATTTATCAATTGGGGAGCAAGATGAAATTGAACTTGCCGCTTTATTTCAAAATTTAGGGAAACTCAGAATTCCTGATGCCATTCTTAAAAAGAGCACCTCTTTAAGCGATGACGAGCAGATTAAAATCAGGCGACAAGGATTTGATACACAGGTTATTTTGCGCCAAATTAAGGGATTTGATTATATTACCAAAATTATTTCATCCTATTATAAAGAGATGATGTCAACACTGCAAGGAAAAACATATCAAACAAAACAAAACACTTTAATTCCTTTAGAAACATCTATTTTAATGATTGCGAATACGTTTCTGACACAACTGCATAACGCAACCAAAGAGTCTATAACACCCGCAGAAATAGAGACTCTTTTAGACACACTAATCACTCAATCCCACCAACTTGAAATACCTATGAAAGAAGAGATAGCCTTATATCTTAAGTGCTATTGTGAAAAAGGAATCGCGCCTATTGTTTACATGTAAAATCATTTTCCCGTCACCTTCTTTTAGTGGGATTATGATAAAATTAACTTTGGTCATACTCAAGAGGAGTTGTCAATGCGGGCACTTATCTTTTGTTTATTTTTCTACATAACACTCTTTGCAAATCATCATCGTGAACCTATTTCATTACAACTTACATGGTTGCACCAATTCCAATCCGCAGGATTTTACGTTGCACAAGAAAAAGGTTTTTATGACGACCTTGATCTCAATGTAACCATTAAAGAGTATCAAAAAGGGCTCAATGTTGTCGATGCAGTTCTTGCGAAAAAGAGCACGTATGGCATCGGAAGATCTTCTCTCATTATTGACCGCAGCAATCATAAACCCGTTGTTGCACTTATGGCTCTTTTTCAATATGACCCTTCTATTCTTATTACCACCAATCCCACGATTCAAACACCACAAGACCTTTTCAATCGCACTATTATGATGAGTCTTGATAAATTAAATTCTGCATCCATGATTTCAATGCTTTTAAGTCATGGTGTCAAAGTGGAAGACATCTTTGTACAAGAGCCCTCTTTCAATATTGAAGATCTCATTCAACACAAAATTGATGCTATGGCATGTTATATCTCAAATGAGCCTTTTACCCTTTCTAAACAAAATATTCCCTATACCATTTTAAATCCGAAAGAATATGGTTTTAACTTTTATGGTGACATTCTTTTCACGTCAGAAGATGAACTTACCTTGTATAAAGAGCGTGCAAAACGCTTTTATACAGCAACTAAACAAGGATGGGAATGGGCATTTGAGCATATTCCTGAAACAGCACAGCTCATTTATGAAAAATACAATACTCAAAACAAAAGCTTAGAAGCGCTGATTTATGAAGGAGAGACGCTCAAAAAGCTTGCTTTTGATGATGACAAACCTTATGGGACACTAGAACCTGAGAAAGTTGAAGCTATTCGTAATGTTTATAAAATAAGCGGCATGCTGCAAAACATCCATTCGCTAGAAGGTTTTATTGACCCTCTCCATTTTGCCAAAGATATCGTAAAAATAGGTGTTTTAGCAAGCAGGGAAGACCAAGAAATCATGCCAAAGACATGGAGTAATAGCGAACAATACCTCAGTGATCTTTTTACTTCCCATCAATTTGTCATCATACCCCTTTCATTTGAAGAGATGGAAAAAAAAATTCAACACGGTGATTTAGACTTTATTATTACCAATCCAATGTTTTCCATTCAACTTTCACAAGCCTATGGAATCAGTCAAATTGCAACAATAAGCCCTCGCTACAAAAATCACTTCTACAGTGAATATGGCAGTGTCATTTTCACCAAAGCTGATGCTACTATTGAACGATTCAATGATCTCCATGAGAAAAAAATAGGTGCCGTTTCACCACGCTCATTTGGTGGTTATCTCTTAGGGATGAAAGAGATCGGTATGCCCTCATTAGAAAAAAATATTCTCTTTTTTGGTACACATGCTAACGTAGTCAAAGCTGTTCTTGAAGGTCGTGTTGACGCCGGTATTATTCGAACCGATGTATTGGAAAACATGCAAGAAGACAATCTTATCTCGTTGAGCGATATTAAAATTCTCCATGCAAAGAAGTATCCTGATTTTCCTTTTCTTGTTAGTACCGAGCTTTATCCAGAATGGGTACTTGCCAAAACATCTCATGCTTCAGAATACCTTACGAATGAAGTGCTGAGCACCCTTTTGAAATTTTCCTCAAAACCAAAAAACAAACAAGAATTTCGATTGACGACTCCTCTAGATAACTCAAAAGTCCATGCATTGATGCAAGAGTTCAATATCTATCCCTACCAGAAAGAGCCCTATACCTTCATAGATGCTCTTTTAAAATACAAATACTTTTTTTTAGGGCTTTTTATTCCCTTTATCATGGCGATCTTCTTTATAATGCATATCCAACGACTCAATAAAAAATTACGCGAACATGCCATAGAGATTGGAAATTTTAATGCGACTTTAGAGCATGAAGTAGAAGAGAGAACCCATCAGCTCACCTTGCTCAATTCCAAACTGAAAGAACTTGCCAATACCGATGAACTGACCAAAATAGACAATCGAAGACATTTCTTTCTCCTTGCCACACAATATTTTTATGCATCTAAGCGTAACGACCTAGAACTTCATATTTTTTCCTTAGACATAGACCTATTCAAGCAGGTTAATGACACTTACGGTCATGCAATAGGGGATGAAGTGCTCAAATCTTTCTGCCATACAATTAAAGAGATCATCAGGCAAAGTGATCTTTTTGGTCGTATTGGTGGAGAAGAATTTTGCATCTGCATTCAAAATACAACGCTTGAAGGGGCAACAACTCTTGCCGAAAAAATTAGAGAGCACATTCAAAATACCGTAGTGGTCATTGACACTCAAGAGCTTCCGAAAATTACCGTAAGCATTGGTATCAGTAGCTTACAAAAGGAGGATAACGAAATTTTTGACATCATTAAACGCTCCGATGAAGCGCTTTATCGGGCAAAACGCAATGGTCGGAATCAAGTACAAATCATCTTAAAATAGATTTTGATCGACATCTTAGGTTTCTGTTTATAATAAGAGTTGAACTTCTTGAGTTTAACTTCTTTAATTAAGAGTTTATTTATCCGAGTTGGCTATAATTTTCATATATTTTCAAAAAAGGACACACATGTCATCAACCAAACTCAAAGGCAATCCAGTCGCTCTTGCAGGTAAAGAAATTAACGTCGGAGACAAAGCACCCATCGTTAAAGTCGTCGCAAAAGATTTAAGTGAACTTACTATTGGTGGACCAAGTGATAAAGCACAAGTCATTGTCATCGTACCTTCTTTAGACACGGCTGTCTGTGCACAAGAGACACGTACCTTTAACACAAAAGCTGCTGCTATCAAAGATGCAACGGTGGTTGTTGTTTCTATGGATCTTCCTTTCGCAATGGGACGTTTTTGTACCACAGAAGGTATTGAAAACCTTCAAGTAGGCAGTGACTTTAGAGAAAAAGCAACAGCAAACGCTTACGGTGTTTTAATTGCAGATGGTCCACTTAAAGGATTAAGTGCAAGAGCTATTTTTGTTGTCGATAAAAGTGGTAAAGTTGTTTATAAAGAGATTTGCCCAGAAATAACAGAAGAGCCTAACTATGAAGCAGCACTCTGTGCGCTTAAAGAGACAGCAGCTCCAGCACATCACTGTGGCTGTGGTGCGAAATAACGCTTAACTCATTCCTGCTCCTTCTTGTGTCTGTTCAAGCCACAAGAGGAGTTCCTCCATTTTTAAAATCATCTTTACGTCAACACTCTTTTCAGGAAAATCCAAGATCGTCTCCATCAAAGCTCTATTTTGTAAAAATGCAATGTCATACAATGCTGCTTTTTCGATAATTTTTTCCAAAGCAGTATTATGTTCAAGCGTTGTCGCACTCTTTTGTACAGCTTGATACTGCGATAATCCTTGTCGTATCATAGGGCGATGACTCCTACAAAACGTCCTGTTGTTTTATCTCTTCGGTACGAAAAATAGTTATGATCTGTACAACTGCACTCTTTTGAAATTTCAATATGCTCAGCTTTAATACCAAGTTCCAAGAAAGCATCGTGGTTATAACATTGCAAATCTAAAAAATACTTCTTATCTTGGATGTGCACAAATTTTTCAAACCCTGCAATCACTTCTTCGCCCACTTCATAGCAACACGCATGAATCGAAGGCCCCATAAAGATGCGCAGTTCGTGCATATGGGTGCCAAATGCCTCTTGCATAGCTAATGCACACTTTTGTCCTATGTTCAACCAACTACCCACACGTCCTGCATGAGCTACCCCAATGGCTTGATGCACCGCGTCGTAAAACAAAATCGGAATGCAATCGGCAACCATAACGCACAGGGCAATATCAGGGTGTTCGGTAATCATCGCATCACAAGTTGGCATTTCTTCATCACCATGCTCAATCAAGACCACTTTATTGCCATGGATTTGATTCATAAAAACAAGTTTGGAAACACCCATATCTTCTTGTAAAAGCTCTCTATTTTTTTTTACATGTAAAGGATTATCCCCCACATGTAAAGCGAGATTGAGACTATCAAAAGGCGGTTGGCTGACACCTCCAAACCTCGTCGTAAAACGATACTGCATCAATAGATCGCCATAATGCGATCGACTCCATTCCAATCAAGCGCATCTTTTTTTTGAAACATATGGTAAAGGTATCGTGCAAACATATCGGTTTCAACGTTAACTCTACGCCCAATTTTATAACTTCCAATCAATGTTTTTTCGAGAGTATGGGGAATAATCGTTAGCCGAAAACTCTTTTTACTGACATCATTGACCGTCAAACTCACACCATCAATGGTAATACTTCCTTTAGGAATCACAAACGTGATCTGCTTTTCCGGAATACTCACTTCGATATCGAGCCCATTTTCTCTTTGGTTTAAATGTTCTATCACACCCACACAATCCACATGTCCTTGAACCATATGCCCATCAAGACGATCGCCTAAAGCAAGTGCTGGCTCAATATGTACTTTCCCTTTCAGGTTTTCAACGGCAAGTAAAGACCTACTTTCCAAAGAGAGTTCCACACTAAAACCACCTTCAAAAAGCTGGATAACGGTTAAACATGCACCATTAACGGCAATGCTGTCACCCATATGAGGCTTATAGGTCGCACGAAGCGTTAAAATGTTACTAGAATAGCTTTTGACTTCTGCAAATTCGCGAATGAGACCTGTAAACATACTTAACCTTTTTGTATTTCTATGATTTTATTATAACGCTTTTAGTATTGAACTTGCCTAAGGAAAAAGATTCATATCCAATCAAAACCATGGACATTTTATCGCCAATGCGATTTTAGATCTAGCAGAGATAAATTCTCCCCCTTTTTTCCCCTTCTTTTCTTGATAGTATGTATTGCAATAACCAACTTGTGCATAATAAGAAGCTATTTAACCTTAAAAATGCGGCGGTTTTAGTATAATGATCTAAAATGACATATGGAGATTTGACGATGGGCAACTGGACAATTTCGCAGAAAATCTACATTCCTCTCTTTGGAGGGCTAGTGATTGGCTTTATTCTTATTCTTTTTTCCTCGTATTTGAGCATTAAAGATATTGAAGGCAATGTCTATACGAAAGAAAAAACAAACTTAGATGTTTACATCGCCAACCAATTAGATACCAAAAAAGAGGTATGCCTTACAAATGCTATCGTACTTGGAAGTAATGACAATGTACTCAATGCCCTAGAAACGGGTGATCGTAAATCTGCCCTTAAAGGACTCAATGATATTGTCAAATCTTTTACAAGCAATGCCGGCAGTAAAAATCCTCAAATTCATATTCATACTAAAGATATTAAAAGCTTTTTAAGACAATGGAGCCCCAATAAATTTGGCGATGACCTCTCTTCCTTTAGACCAAGCATCAAAAAAGTCAAAGAGACTAAGACACCTATGTATGCTATTGAAATGGGTGTTGCGGGTATGTCAGCGCGAGGACTTGCTCCTGTATTAAATGAAGGAGGCGAGTATATCGGTTCTGTGGAATTTATCCTTGGATTTGATGATATCGTTCAAATGGCAAAACGCGACCTTGATGCCAGTATTATTTTCTTGACTGATAAAAAACATCTTGATCTAAGCGCCAATGCCAAAAATGCTCTTTTAGCAAAAGACACTGCCTTATCACAACCAAAAGAGATTACCGATATGGCTCTTTTTAACGAAATTAAAGATTTAAATTTAGAAGCACAAGGGCACTCTTTTTCAACACCTAACTTTTTTATCGTTCGACAAGAGATCAAAAGTTTTGAAGGTAACCGAATTGGTGAAGTTCTCATCGCTAAAAAAATAGATGCCGTTAAATCAGCCGTACACGAAGCGCAATACGTTTTAGTGAAACTTATTATCACCATGTCTGTGATTACTATGCTAATCATGGCAATGCTTGTGATCACCCTAAAAAAAGCTGTTATTGACCCTGTGAAAGAGCTCAAAGAGCGAGCAGACAATCTTGCCAGCGGCGATGGTGACTTAACTAAAAAAATGGATGTCCTCAGTGGCGATGAGATAGGGCTTGCATCCAAAGCATTCAATCTTTTCATTGACAAAGTACGAAATACCGTTAGCATGGCAAAATCAGCCAGCACTGAAAATGCTTCTGTCGCCAATGAACTCAGTTCAACGGCTCTTGAAGTAGGCAAACGCGCAGAGGAAACATCTTCCATTGTCAATGAGACTAACACGATGTCTATCAACATTAAAGAAGAACTTTCACTCTCACTTCAGAAAGCTCAAAAGTCTAAAGAAGAGATTGCTGAAGCACATTCTAAACTTGTAAATGCAAAAAATCAAATCGTTAAGATGGCAAACCAAGTGCAGTCCAATGCAGCAACTGAAATTGAACTTTCACGTCAAATTTTGCAGTTGAGTAATGATGCCGATCAAGTCAAAGGGGTTCTGACTGTTATCTCTGATATTGCCGATCAAACCAATCTTTTAGCACTCAATGCTGCCATTGAAGCAGCGAGGGCAGGCGAACATGGACGTGGATTTGCTGTCGTTGCGGATGAAGTTAGAAACTTGGCTGAGCGCACTCAAAAAAGCCTTACTGAGATTAATGCCACCATCAATGTCATCGTCCAATCCATTAATGATGCAAGCGACCATATGGGAAGCAATTCAAAAAATATGGAAACACTCGCTGTCATCGCCGCTGAGGCAGAAAAAAATATTCATGAAACAGCAGTTATTATGGATAATGCGACACTTTCAAGTGAAAATACGGTGAATGATTATATTGAAACCGGTAAAAAAGTCGATGCCATTGTCACTAAAATTGAAGTGATCAATACGATTACGATCAGCAATACCCGTAGCATGGAAGAAGTCAGTAGTGCAACGGATCACCTTAGTGATCTCACCGAAAAACTCAACCAAGTATTGGGTAACTTTAGAACCTAAAATAAAGGAGTGTTTTTACACTCCCTTTTGTCCAAAAAAGCGATAAAAAGCAAGCGTAGTTGCTCTAGCCTCCGCTAAACTCACCTCTTTAAATCTCACACGTCCACCTGTCTTAAGCTGTGTCAGTTTAAAACAATCCACAGCAATAACAGAGCCAATTTTAGGATAACCCCCAATCGTTTGGCGCTCTTTTAAAAGCACAATAGGTTCACCATGACTTGGAATTTGCACTGCCCCATAGCAAATAGGTTCTGAAAGAATGCCTGTAGCACTAGGCAACACTTTTTCACCACTCAAACGATACCCCATGCGATCGCCCTCGCCTTTAAAGGTATAGACACTGTTAAAAAATGTCTTTTGAGACAAAGTATCAAACATTGTTTCTTGATAACCTTTGACTAAACGAAGGGTTATTTCATCAGAGTAATGCGGTATAAACTGCTTCTCCAATTTTCGGCGATCCATCGGGCAACGAGCTCCCGAAGTCGGAAGTTGATCGCCTGTTTTAAGCTTTCTTCCTTCAATACCTCCGAGCCCCTCTTTAATACTGGTTGAAAAACTACCATAAAGGTGAGGCGTTTGAAAACCACCTGCTACGGCAAGGTACGCAAACTGCCCTTCACTGGCAAATCCAAAGGAGAGAGTATCTCCTTTTTTCAACTGATGCACTTGCCATAAACCAATCGTATGACCATTTAATTTGGGATGCATGGTCGCACCGCAAATGGCAATACACATCTCGCTTTGCGCTTTAAGGGCGATTCCACCTAAAGCTATCTCAATGGATGGCGTATTAAAATCATTACCCACCAAAAAGTTTGCATAACCAAATGCCATTTCATCCATAGCACCGCTTTGCGTCAGACCAATATCACTAAAACCTCTGCGCCCCGCATCTTGAATACAGCTTTGAACACCACCATTTTCAACTAAAAAGCCCTTCATAGCTCGCCTCCTAGTTTCAAAAATTCCTCTTTGGAAATAGACACAAAGCGTACCTGATCGCCTACATGTAATAGTGAAAGTCCATCGTATGAGGCATCAAACATGGCTGTAGGGGTTCGTCCTAATACTTTCCAACCTCCAGGACTTTGGGCTGGATAGACGGCTGTTTGCCGATCGGCAATGGAAACGCTCCCCTTGGGAACTGCTTTTCGAGGGCTGGCTAAACGCGAGGTGGCTAAACGCTCATCAATCTCGCCTAAATAGGCAAATCCAGGGGCAAAACCAATGGCATAAACACTGTACAACCCTTTTACATGTAAAGCGATAATCTCTTCAACTGTAAGATTTTTTTCCTTGGCTAAAAGTTCTAAATCAAGCCCTACTTCAACCCCATAATACGTTGGAATGGTGATAATTTTAGGCTCATTCATCGTAATTTCTTCGGCATGGTGAATAATTTTTTCAATCTTTTCACATACCCCATCAAAATCAAATTGCATTACATCGTAACTGACCATCAAGGATGCGTAAGAGGGGATAATCTCAAAAAAACCTTCGCACTTTTCTGCTTTTAAAGCCAAATAACTTTTTTGCACCTCTTGCGAAATAGCAGGGTCTATGGTACTTCCAAAATAGACAATAACAGAGGATTCTGAGGCAATTTTATAAATCCTACTCACATGCTTTTCCTAAGAGTTTCTACCATAGCAACGGCTTCTTCATTGTCACCATGCACACACAAAGTGTCGGCTCTTAAAGCAATCTTTTTACCCGAAATGGTTTCAAGAATACCCTCTTTTTGAAGTAGTTTTAAACGCTCAATGACTGCTTTGACATCATGAAGTACCGCACCTTTTTGCGTGCGTGGAACGAGAAGTCCACTCTCATCATACGCCCTATCGGCAAACACTTCATAAATCAGCTCCAATCCAAGCTCTTTGGCAATGGCTTCTTGTTTGGACGTATCGACCATGGAGAGAATCATCAATTTTAATTTTGGATTCACGCGTGCTACGGCCGTTGCTACTGCTCTAAAAATACGCTCATCTTTCATCATATCGTTGTAAAGTCCACCATGCGGTTTGACATACGAAAGTGTCGCACCATTGGCTATTACAAAGCCTTGAAGTGCGCCAATCTGATAAATCACCATTGACTCAACCTCTTCAAGAGAGCAGACCATACTGCGTCTACCAAAACCCACCAAATCAGGATATGCAGGATGAGCACCAATGCTAACACCATGTTTGAGGGCCAATTTAATCGATCTATCCATAATCACAGGATCACCCGCATGAAAACCACACGCAAAATTTGCCATATCAACATAAGGCATTATGGCTTCATCAAGCCCCATTTTCCAAGAGCCAAAGCTCTCGCCTGCATCACAATTTAATTTGATCATTCTGTTCTCCTACATGAGAAAAATAATTTTTGAAATATGGTATCACAGTTCGATTAAAATAAGGAGGTCAATAAATAATCAAATGATAAAAAACATCTTTACATGTAAAGCTTATTTCACCCTAGAAGTCACTGATTTAGTTTTATTTTCTCAATTTAATATACAGTCAATTCGTAGTATAATGATATAAATTATGTATATATTGAAGGTATTAGTCTTATGAAATATGATGTTATTGTAATCGGTGGTGGACACGCAGGTATTGAAGCCTCTTTAGCGTCCGCAAGACTAGGGCACAAGACCCTTTTAATTTCTATTCTTGCCGAGCAAATTGGTGCTGCTAGCTGTAATCCTGCCATTGGTGGACTTGCCAAAGGGCACTTGGTCAAAGAACTTGACGCACTTGGCGGTCAAATGGCGCTTGCTACAGATGCTGCTGGAATCCAGTTTAGAACGCTTAATCTTTCAAAAGGGCCCGCTGTTAGAGGTAGCCGCGCACAAATTGATATGGATAGATACCGCATCTATATGCGTACAACCATTTTAAACACTGAAAATTTGAGTGTTGCGCAAGAAGTTGCTGAAGAAATTGTCACAGAAGATGGCAAAGTAACCGGTGTTATTACAGCAATGGGCAACCACTACCATGCACAAAAAATTATTATTACCACAGGAACATTTTTAAAAGGTCTTATCCACATTGGTGAGTACAAACACCAATCAGGTCGTGTGGGGGAATTCCCTTCCATAAAACTCTCAGACTCAATCAAATCACTGGGTATTGTCATGGGACGTCTTAAAACAGGCACCTGTGCCAGAATTGATGCGAAAACAATCGACTTTTCTAAAATGGAGTTACAACCAGGCGATGAGAACCCTTTGCCATTCAGCTTTAGAACCGATCGCGCAACTTTTAAACCTTTTCAACTTCCATGCTATATCGCTTATACCAATGAAGAAACACATACCATTATTGAGAGTAACTTTCATCGCGCCCCTCTGTTTACAGGACAAATTGAAGGAGTAGGCCCACGCTATTGCCCCAGCATTGAAGACAAAATCAACCGCTTCCGCGATAGAGATCGCCATCATCTTTTTATCGAACCTCAAACACGCGAAGCGACCGAATACTACATCAACGGTTTTAGTACCTCTCTTCCAACCGACACACAGCTCGATATGATTCATTCGGTTGAGGGAATGGAAAATGCAAAGATTGTTCGCTTTGGTTATGCGATTGAGTACGATTATGTTCAGCCAACAGAGCTCAAACATACACTCGAAACCAAAAAAATCTCTGGACTGTACTGTGCAGGACAAATCAATGGGACAACAGGTTATGAAGAAGCCGCGGCACAAGGCTTGATGGCGGGTATCAATGCTTCACTGGCGCTCAGTGATGAAGAACCCTTAATCTTAAGACGTGATGAAGCCTATATTGGTGTTTTAATTGACGATTTAGTCACAAAAGGGACGAAAGAGCCTTACCGCATGTTTACCAGTCGTGCTGAATATCGTCTGTTGCTTCGTGAAGACAATGCGGATTTAAGACTCACACCGTATGGTTATAAAATTGGTTTGATTGATGAACAGACCCATGAGCGTGTAGTGAAAAAGCAGTTGCAATTAAATGAAGGGCTTGCGTACCTTGAAGAGATGACCCTCACGCCTTCTCATGAAAACAATGCTTTCTTAGCCAGCATTGGCGAAGATAACATCACCGATAAAGTGTCATTACAAAAAATCGTTGCACGTTCTGAATTCAGTGTTGAGAAACTTGAAAAATTAGCACCGATGGTGTGCGCTTTTAGTGAAGAAGCAAAAGAGCAGATTCTCGTTGAAGCAAAGTATAAAAACTATATTGAAAAGCAGAAAGATCAAATCGATACGATGAAAGAGATGACCAATGTCAAAATCCCACCAATGATGGATTTTAGCTCTATCTCTGGTCTGAGTAACGAAGTAGTGGAAAAATTACAGCGATTTAATCCTCCCACACTTTTTGCAGCCAGTGAGATTAGTGGAATTACTCCAGCGGCACTGGATATATTACATGTTTATATTAAAATATCTAATAAAAAAAATAATTGACGCAATATTGACGTAAATCTGTAATAATTGACATATGCCATAGATTCTTAATATAAGATGCGATAAAATTGTCACAAATTAAACTACACGAAAGGAACAAAGAATGGCTGTTGAGCAAAGCAGAAGAGACTTTATAGGCATGGCATTCGGCGGTTTTGCAGCGGCAGGTGGCGTTATAGCCCTTGGCGCTATGAAAAAGACTTGGGATCCACTCCCAAGCGTACAATCTGCTGGATTCATCACCGTTGATCTCTCTCCAATGAAAGAGGGAGAAGTCCAAACGATCCAATGGAGGGGTAAGCCGATCTTCATTTTGAAGAAAAGTGCGGATATGCCCAAAAATGAGAAACGGGACATCGTTGCAAGTGGTAGTACGTATGCAGTGATGATAGGACTTTGTACCCACTTAGGCTGTATTCCTACATGGATGCCAGCATCCAAACAATTTAAGTGTGCCTGTCATGGTGGTGAGTTTGATTCAAGCGGTGTCAACACTTTTGGACCACCTCCAAGACCAATGGACATTCCTCCTTTTAAAATAGATGGAGCGAAGCTTGTTCTTGGTGAAGAAGGACCAGAGTATAAAAAACTGGTAGCTAAGAAAGCGTAAAGGAGACAAACGTGGCAGAAATTAGAAAAGCGACAGGCTTTATCGATTGGCTCGATCAGCGATTAGCAGTCAATAAGTTTATCAAAGTGATGATGACAGAGTATTGGATTCCTAAAAACATCAACTTCCTTTGGGCAATGGGTGTAGTGTTGATGGTTCTTTTTATGGTTCTTATTGTTTCGGGAATCTTCCTTTTAATGTACTATAAACCCGACATTAAACTCGCATTTGATAGTGTTAACTATACGATTATGCAAGAAGTAGAGTACGGCTGGTTATGGCGTCATATGCACGGTGTTGCAGCGTCTGCTATTTTCCTTGTCATTTACATTCACATGTTTACGGGTATCTATTACGGTTCGTATAAAAAAGGCCGTGAGGTTATTTGGCTTACGGGTATGGCACTTTTTGGTATGTTCTCAGCTGAAGCGTTCAGTGGATACATGCTTCCATGGGGACAGATGAGCTACTGGGCAGCCCAAGTTATTACCAACCTTTTTGGCGGTATTCCTGTCATTGGTGATGCTTTGGTTATTTGGATCAGAGGGGACTTCTTAGTTGCCGATGCAACCTTAACACGTTTCTTCATGCTCCATGTCCTTTTACTCCCATTGGTTATTCTTTTACTTATTGCCGTTCACTTCTACTCTTTAAGAATGCCTCACGTCAATAACCAAGATTCTGAAGAGTTCGATTTTGATGCTGAATCTCAAAAATACCTTGATGGTAAAAAAGTTGAATCTAAAGTGGTACCTTTCTGGCCAGTGTTCCTCTCCAAAGATTTCTTTGTTGTAGGCGTTGCTCTTACCATTTTCTTCTATTTGGTCTGTTTCCATTTTGACTTTGCCATGGATCCTATTAACTTTGAGCCAGCTAACAATATGAAAACACCTCCTCATATCTACCCTGAGTGGTACTTCTTGTGGAGTTATGAAGTGCTTCGTGGTTTCTTCTTTGATATTGCAGGCGTTCCTGCCATGAAAATTGGTCTAGCAGCGTTTGGTTTTGCGAATGTAATCTTTATGCTTCTTCCATTCCTTGATAGGAATCCTATGCATACTGCACCAGCGCATAAACGACCTCTTTTCTTTGTTTGGTTTTGGTTATTACTTATTGATATGATTGTTTTAACCGTTTATGGCAAACTTCCACCAACAGGAAACAATGCATGGGTTGGCTTTGGTGCAACCATTGTCTTTCTTGCCTTGTTTATTCTTCTTCCAATTATCACAAAAATGGAAGCGAACTGTAAATGTAATAATGGAGGTTGCAAATGAGAGAGTTAAAAATATTAGCCGTTGTAATCTTCTTTACAGCCGTTGTGTATTGGGGCGTAGAACCTTTTGCTCATTCCCAAATGCATCCTCATGTTGCTCCTGCAGATTTTGCGTTTAAAGATCTCGGTGCCTCTGATAAAAAAGGTGATGCCACCAAAGGTGCTGAAACCTTTTTAAGTGCGGGATGTACGGGGTGTCATGGTATTTCTTCTCAAGGAATGCCAGCTCCCATGGATAACGCAAGTGCTTCTGCAACGTTTGGTGTCGTTCCTCCAGATCTTAGCACAGCAGGTGCTCTATACGATAAAAACTTCCTTGTGGCACTGATTAAAAACCCAACGAAGGCACTTAACGTTGAACATAAGTTTAATGAGACACGTCCTCATCCAATGATCCAATTCTTTGGTTTGGGTGGAGACTTAGATCAAGAAGTCGCTGATATTGTTGCGTATCTTCAAAGCATAGCGCCTGTCGCTCCAATGGATGATAAAAAAGTCTTCACAGATGCATGCCAAAGATGCCATGATATGAAGTATGACAAAATCATGAGTACTACGGATAAAGATGCGTTAAAAGCGTATATGGGAACCATTCCTCCTGATCTTTCGATGATGATTCGCTCTAAAGGTGCTGAGTATCTTACAACATTCATTAACAACCCACAAAAACAACTAGCAGGTACGTCTATGCCTCGTGTTGGGTTGAGTGAAAAAGCTCAAAACCAAGTGATCACGTATATGGAAAAAGTGGGTGATAGTAAAAAAGCCGAAAGAGACGATCTTGGGTATAAACTCATTGGTTATATGGCGCTCTTTACCTTACTCGCTTATCTTTGGAAAGTCAAAATATGGAGAGAGGTTCACTAGAACTTTTTATTACATGTAACGCCACCTTCCCGGGTATCTATGAAGGTGGTGTTTTAAAAGGAGGACATTAATGAAACGATTTCAAATTACAATGATATTAGCTTCCCTATCCCTTGTCTATTCTCTCAATGCAGCCGAAGAAATTGAAAAAATGAATGCAGTCGTTATGCTTAATATGGAAAATGGCCTTGCAAATATTCAAAAAGGTTTTTTGTACAATAATATGAAACTCGTTCAAGATGGAATTGACCAAGTTGAGAAAGAAAATAGTACCTATGATAATCGCAATGCCATCAAAGCTTTTTTGCCAGAAGGGAAAAAACAGATGGAAAATCTAGCATTTATTAGTTCAAAACGAATCGAGAATGCAGCGAAAGAGATGAAGTATTATTTGTCCGTCCAACAGCCTAGAAAAGCATTTAGTGCTTTTTCAGATATTGTAAATGCTTGTACAGATTGTCATACACTTGTTCGTGGTTGGTAGTTTTAACGTGCAGAAATAAAAAGTCACTTCTTTAAACGCTAAGAGATTTTCTCTTAGCGCTCTTCATACGCTCCAATAGAAATAATACGTTCATAACGCTTTGCCATACGCTCTTCATTACTGAGTTTATCAAGTTCTTCCAATGATTTCAGGAAATAATCTTCAAGTGCTTTTGCTGCACTCTCTTTGTCACGGTGCGCTCCAATCAAAGGTTCATCAATAATAGCATCAATAAGGTTTAATTGCTGTAAATCTTCAGCAGTAATTTTCATTGCTTTGGTAGCACTTTCTTGTTTCGCTGGATCGTTCCATAAAATAGCAGCACACCCTTCAGGTGAAATAACAGAAAAAACAGAATAGCGCATCATGGCTACTCGATCACTCACACCAATAGCAAGAGCCCCCCGCTACCACCTTCACCAATCACAACAGAGACACTTTTGGTATTGAGCTTACTTAACTCAAAAAGGTTTTTAGCAATCGCCTCACTTTGACCTCTCTCTTCAGCAGCAATTCCAGGATAAGCACCTGGAGTGTCAATCAAAAAGAGGATAGGAAGATTGAATTTTTCTGCCATTTTAGCAATTCTGAGTGCTTTACGATACCCTTCAGGATGAGGCATACCAAAATTACGTTTGATTTTATTTTTCGTTCCACGTCCCTTTTGTTCACCCACAACAATGACTTTACGAGTACCTATATAGCCTATATAAGAGACGATGGCAGCATCATCTGCAAAATTGCGATCACCATGAATTTCATAGCTATCATGCAAAATAGAGCGAATATAATCTAACGCATAAGGACGATCAGGATGACGAGCAAGTTGAAGCTTTTGATATTCACTTAAAGATTTATAGGTTTTAGAAATCTCTTTTGAAAGTGTCTTTTCTAAAATCTCAACAGCATGGCTATCACCTTTGATTTTGGCATTGGAAATATCCTCATCAATTTGCTTGATACCATTCTCAAAATCCAAATAAGTCGCCACTAGAATTCCTTATACACGCTTGAAAATGACAGAGCCATTCGTTCCGCCAAAACCAAATGAGTTACTCATCGTATATTCCGCTCTACATTTACGTGCAACATTGGGGATATAATCCAAATCACAATCAGGATCTGGGTTTTCATAATTAATCGTTGGAGGTAAAATTTCATCACGCATAGCCATTAAACAGACAACCGCTTCAATGGCACCCGCAGCACCTAAGCAGTGCCCAATTTGACCCTTGATAGAGCTAATTTGTGGGATGACAGTTGTACCAAAAAGTTCTTTGATCGCTGCTGTTTCATTTTTATCATTGGCTGGTGTACTGGTTCCGTGAGCATTGATATAATCAATCTTGGGACGACCCGCCATCTCATAGGCTGCTTTCATCGCACGAAGTGGACCGTCTAAACTTGGAGAGGTAATATGGCTTGCATCACCACTCTCACCAAATCCAACGACTTCACCGTAAATGTGTGCACCACGTGCTATTGCATCTTCGTAAAATTCAAGGACAAGTGAACCTGCCCCTTCACCCATAATAAATCCATCTCGTTCTTTATCAAAGGGGCGAGAAGCATGTTTAGGGTCATCATTACGCGTAGAGAGTGCTTTCATGGCAGCAAAACCACCAATACCTGAAGCACAAATAGCTGCTTCTGCACCAACAACGAGCATCTTTTTAGCGCCACCCGTCATCATCGTTTTGGTTGCATCACTAATTGCGTGTGTACCCGCAGCGCATGCTGTTACAGAAGAAAGATTGGGGCCTTTGAGTCCATATTCAATTGAAACCATGCCACCAAGCATATTAATGAGAGCAGAGGGGATGAAGAAAGGAGAAATTTTACGAGGGCCTACTGTATTAACAATCACGGAGTTTTTCTCAATGACTACTAAACCGCCGATACCTGAAGCGGAGCTAACACCAAAACTCTCTGACTCATAGTCCTCAAATTTTGCATCATTCATCGCTTCTTTAGCAGCCGCAAGTCCCAGTTGAATAAAACGATCTGCTTTTTTGACCTCTTTAGGGTTCATAATGGTATTTGGATCAAAATTAGTAATTTCGCCAGCAATGGTAACAGAATGTTCGGTTGTGTCAAACGAACTAATGCTTTTAATGCCACATTGACCTTCAACGATAGCTTTAAAAGAACTCTCTTTATCCAAACCTAATGAATTAATCATTCCTATACCAGTAACAACGACTCTTTTCAAATTTTTATCCTCTTTAGTGATCTTTTGTGGGGAAGGAAGAACCCGCACAAGCGGGTTGTATGTGTTATAAAATTATTTATGTGCTTCAATGTAAGACATAGCATCTTTTACAGTGACGATTTTCTCAGCGTCAGTGTCAGGAATTTCAATGTCGAATTTCTCTTCGAGTGCCATAACGAGTTCTACAACATCCAAAGAATCTGCGCCCAAATCTTCTACGAATTTTGAATCTTCTTTTACCTCGTCAGGATTTACATTTAATTGTTCAACAACCACCGCTTTTACATCATCAAATAGTGCCATTTACTAGCTCCTTTAAAAAATTTCCACTATTTTATCAAAAAAACCTTTAATTTGAATTTGTTACATGTAAACTCCCGTTTACATGTACATACCGCCATTCACTTTCAAGACTTCACCTGTAATGTAGCTTGCGCTATCGCTGAGTAAAAATGCAACTGCTTCTGCGATGTCTTTTGGACTACCGAAGCGTTTGAGTGGGATTTTAGACGTATAACTCTCTTTGATTTCATCACTGAGTTTATCCGTCATCTCTGTGGCAATAAAACCAGGCGTGACCGCATTAAAACGTACATCTCTCGCACTACCCTCTTGAGCAAAGCTTTTCGTCATTGCAATCAAACCACCTTTGCTTGCACTGTAATTCACTTGCCCTGCATTGCCTGTTTCACCAACAATCGAAGCAATGTTAACCACACAGCCAAAACGTTTTTTACTCATCGCCTTAAGTGCTTCACGACAACCAATGAATGCGGATGTCAGGTTAATATCGATCACAGATGTAAAATCCTCTTTTTTCATACGAATCGCAAGTTTGTCATTCGTAATACCTGCGTTATTGACCAAATAAGAGAGTTCACCATCGCTATCCACAATCGTTTTAATGCCTTCCACAAACGCCTCTTCATCAGCTACATCAAAACCAATCACAGCTGCAATTCCACCATTTGCTTCAATCTCTGCTTTGATGGCATCGGCTGACTCAGGACGCGAACGGTAATTAATCCACACTTTCAAACCATAACTTGCGAGTGTCACTGCAATCTCTTTACCTATACCACTTGCCGCACCTGTGATTAAAACATTTTTTCCGCTAAATTTCATTCTTTTCCTTTTACATGTAATTCATTATTGACCCAAAGTGGGTACTAAAATACAACTAACGGCTGGTCCATTTCTAAGGGAATTTCTAAGCCCATCAGTTTTAAAATAGTTGGCGCGATATTATTGAGTCCACCTTTTTGCACCTGTTGTACCCGTTCATCCATCACAAAACCATACACTTCAAAGGTTGTATGGTTCGTCAGTTTAGCGCCTTTTGTGTCAAACATCTGTTCGCAGTTTCCATGATCGCTCGTAAGCACAATGGCATAACCCAACTTTTTGGCCTTATCAAACAATCTACCAAGCTGTACATCCACCGCTTCCACGGCTTGAATGGCAGCCTCTAAACTTCCTGTGTGTCCTACCATATCGCCATTAGCAAAATTGACAACGATAAAATCATACTGCTCATCCATCGCTGTCAAAACAACATCCCCAACTTCAGGAGCACTCATCTGAGGCTGAAGGTCATAGGTTTTTACCTTTGGACTTGGTACAAGCAGTCTCGTCTCACCCACTTTTGGCTCTTCAATTCCACCATTAAAGAAGAAGGTAACGTGCGCGTACTTCTCCGTCTCTGCGGTATGAAATTGGGTAAGACCAGAACGTGAAATGACATCGCACAGCGTATTTTGTGGCGCATCGGCTTGAAACATAATGGGGAATGGATAACTACTGTCATACTCAGTCATCGTAATACATTCAACACCGTTGAGCGTGCGTGAAAATTCTCCAAACTCTTTAAATCCAATGGCGCGCGCGAGCTCACGCATACGATCATTCCTAAAGTTAGCAAAGATGACACCATCATCGGCATGCATGCCTGCATAAGGCTCAAATGCCATCGGTTCGACAAATTCGTCGGTAACGCCTTTATCGTACATACTTTGCAAATACTCTTTTACATGTAAAGCTTCTTTTGGCTTCGCGTCAACCATAACACGATACCCTTCTTTCACACGCTCCCACCTATTGTCACGATCCATACTAAAGAAACGACCAGATATAGAAGCGATGCTAATATTTTCATTGCAAATGCTTAAAAGTTGTTCTAAAAAACTCATCCCTGAGGTTGGGGAGACATCACGGCCATCGGTAATGACATGCAGGTAAACTTTTTTTCCTTGTGCTTCCACAATCTTTGCAAGATCAATGATATGCTCAATATGCGAATGCACCCCACCATCGCTCACAAGCCCTATGATATGGATCGCACCCTTTACATGTAAAAGCTGCGTTAAGGCTGGATTAGTAGCCAGAGAGCCATCTTTGGCAGCTAGAGAGATTTTCACCAAGTTCTGATACAAAATACGCCCACTTCCGATACACATATGCCCTACTTCGCTATTGCCCATTTGTCCCTCAGGAAGACCAACACTCAGTCCTGAAGTTGCTATAAGAGTGTAAGGAACCTCGCTAAAAAGCTTATCGTAGGTTGGTTTATGTGCCATGGCAAAGGCATTGGCAGTTTGACTGACATTGTGTCCAATGCCATCGGTAATAATAAGTAATGTTTTCGTAACGTTTGGTTTCAAAATCACACCCTTTGTTATAAGCTTATAAGCAATATCTTACTAAAATGTTGCTTTTATAAAAATTTATCTCTAGAAGCTGGAAATAACATTCATGCTATATGCTCTTTACAAACTTACCTCAATTAACCTGTTCCAATATATTACTGTTCGTGCAGGTATTGCCTTCTTTTTAGCCTTTATTTTGACGATTTACCTGATGCCGAAATTCATCAAATGGGCCAAATCACGCAACGCAAACCAACCTATCTATTCACTCGCCCCTGAATCTCACCAAAAAAAGTCTAAAACACCCACCATGGGAGGCATCGTCTTTTTGTGTGCCGCAACCCTTTCTGTATTAATCTGTGCACGAATGAACAATCTTTTTGTTCTTTTAGGACTGGCATGTATTTTACTTTTTGGGCTTATTGGGATGAAAGATGATCTCGCTAAAATTTTGGGCAAAAGTAACACCGCAGGTCTCACACCACGTGGAAAACTTGGTTTGCAAATTTTAGCCTCTTCTATTATTGCTTTGCTGTTATACCTTATCGTTGATCTAGATACGACCTTTTTTGTTCCCTTTTACAAGTTCCCACTGTTTGATATGCACCTTTTAGCCCTTGCCTTTTGGGTTTTGGTCATGGTTTCAGCCAGTAATGCCGTCAACCTCACGGATGGTCTTGATGGTTTGGCAACCGTTCCTGCCATTCTTTCGATTCTTTCACTTGCCGTGTTTGTTTATGTCGGTGGTAACGCCTTTTTAAGCAGCTACTTACTCCTTCCAAAAGTTGGCGGTAGTGGTGAAGTGGTTATTGTAGCAACGGCTGTTATGGGCTCACTTGTGGGCTTTTTATGGTTTAACTGCTATCCAGCACAAATCTTTATGGGCGATAGTGGAAGCCTTAGCATTGGCGCATTTATCGGCTATATGGCGATTATTTCTAAAAACGAAATTTTATTGCTCTTTATTGGTTTTGTTTTTGTACTTGAAACTGCTTCGGTTATTTTACAAGTGGGAAGTTTCAAAACGCGCAAAAAACGTATCTTCCTTATGGCGCCGATCCATCACCACTTTGAGGTGAAAGGTTGGCCAGAAAACAAGATTATCGTGAGATTTTGGATTATCGCTCTCATGTCAAATCTTTTAGCACTTACGGCATTGAAAATCAGATGATAACACTCTTCGGACACGGAAAAACAACCAAAGCGATTGCAAAACGCTTTGCAGGGCAATGTCAAATTTTTGACGATAACTTTACATGTAAAGCGACAGACGCGTTTGGTAACCTTTTGTTACCTCCTTCAAAATTTG
The DNA here is from genome assembly GCF_002309535.1 of Sulfurospirillum diekertiae. Taxonomy (GTDB): domain Bacteria; phylum Campylobacterota; class Campylobacteria; order Campylobacterales; family Sulfurospirillaceae; genus Sulfurospirillum; species Sulfurospirillum diekertiae. The sequence continues at coordinate 2,214,210 of NZ_CP023275.1, forward strand.
ATCCTAACGCGAGTAGCGTCGAGATCCCAAGCCCTGGTTTTCCAGCGCATCACCCTTTAATCCAAAAAGCGCTTCACGTGACCAGTGAATACGACTTTTTTAAAGAATCCATGCCTTTTAGTATTTGGATTAGCGGAACGAACGGAAAAACAACTACAACGCAAATGTGTGAATTTCTCCTTCAAAAACAAGGAGCGCAAGCGGGCGGCAATATCGGCACACCTTTAGCAGAGCTTAGTAATCAGGCACCAATTTGGGTGCTTGAGACCAGTTCGTTTACCTTTCACTACACCAAAGTGACAGCTCCTGATATTTACTTGCTCCTTCCTATTAAACCTGATCACATTACGTGGCATGGAAGTATGCAAGCGTATATCGAAGCCAAACTTTCACCCCTTGCGCGGATGCGTGAAGGCAGTGTTGCAATTCTTCCTAAAGCGTATGCTAACGTTCAAACACTCGCTCATGTAATCACTTATGAGACGGAAGAAGATTTGGCAGAGCAAATGGGTATAGACCTTTCAAAAATAAGCTTTAAAACGCCCTTCTTACTAGATGCAGTCCTTGCAATGAGTGCACAAAAAATTCTTTTAGACAGTGTCGATTATGATCTGCTCAATACGTTTAAAATCGATCATTATAAAATTGAAGAGTTTCATGACAAACAGGGTCGCCTTTGGGTGGATGACTCCAAAGGAACGAATGTTGATGCCACAATAGAAGCGCTCAAACGCTATAAAAACGACGAAATCCTCATTGTCTTAGGCGGTGATGACAAAGGCGTTGATTTGCAAGATTTGTTTGATTTTATGAAGCCTTTACATGTAAAGATTTTTGCGATTGGTTCCAACACTGAAAGACTGGCAACATTTGCACAAAAAGAAGGCATAGAACTTCATAAATGCTTCGTTTTGGAAGAGGCAATGAAACAGATCCATGCCGTTCATACCACCCAAACAGTCGCCCTACTCTCCCCTGCTGCGGCGAGTTTAGATCAGTTTAAATCCTACGCCCACAGAGGCGATCGTTTTAAAGAGCTAGCTTTAGCCTAGGGCTAAGCTGCTCTTAAAGTTTTTAAGCTATAATTTCAACTCTTCAAAGCGTGGCTGGATAGCTCAGTCGGTAGAGCAGGAGACTGAAAATCTCCGTGTCGGCGGTTCGATTCCGTCTCCAGCCACCACCTCATTCAAAACCCCATATTTTAGGCACTTTCAGCGTTTAAGTTTTCTTTGGGTGTCCTCCAGGGTGTCCTTTTTTAGTAAAAAATCATAAATAAATAGTTTTTACTCACTGTGTAAAATAAGACTTAATCACTTTTCAATAAGGTTAAAATTCTAAGCCAATAAAATAAAGCACTTTGATTGTTTTTTGATTGACTTATTTATTTAAAGCGATTTATCAATAATCTGCTTTTAAAAGGGTCGGCGGAAAATTTTGCTTAAGTAAGGGTGTCGCCATTTGGGTGTTACCTCTTAAATCTGTTACGCTGTCCAATGTAGGCATCGTGATTTAAGTATGCGTTAAATATTTCAAATAATAAAGATTTACTTAAATCCTGCCTTTTAGGGTTATTTGTTAAAAAAGAAGCATCCCTTTATCAAATGCTTCTTTCTCTTCGTCTGTAAATAGTTCATATTCATCATAAGGAATGTTAGTCTCTATGGCTTTTATGATATTATCTTCTACTAGTTGTGGGTCGTCCCAAAACATCCCTATAATATTTGGTTCTTTACCAAATTTTGCTTTGTGCTGTTTTCTTAACTCTTTTGTATTATTCACTTTACCCCGTTGATACTGATTTAATAGCTTATTTTTGTATTACTCTTTGCCTTGTTTTCTTTTTTCGGCTGAGTCTAAAAGTTCTTTTTTAAACTCATAAATACTGTCTATTGACTCCATAGGTATTCTTTGTTCTGCCCCTTTGGCATCAGGGAATGCAATCATTTTTTGTTTACCATTAAAATACAATCTACAAATCCATTTTGTTACTTTGCCTTGATACAAGATATTAAAATAATTTACAGTGTCTTTGAATGATACATTATGCACGCCAAGAACTTCACCCACGATTGATTTTACAATATAAAAGCCTTCAATTTCCTCATCTGTCGTTAATACTTGTTGTTTATCTTCAGTTATAGGGGTTTCTTCAATCTCTTTTGATTCACTTTTTGGAACTAATAAAGTGGATTGAATAGCCTGAATTTTTTCATTTGCCAAGTCTGTGAGTACGTCTGAAAAGGACTTTTTAATATGCCCTCTAAACTCTTCAATCGTCTGAGCTGTCATTCTTTTATCGGTTATTTTTTTAGCAAAGAAAATTACAAATTCATCCGAGGGGTTTTCAATTTCTGCACTAAAAATAGATTGTATCTCACGATAATATTTTTTAGCACTTGCCATTTGTAAAATGGAGTCGGTATCAACTAAATCTTTTGCAAACCTTGCAAGTTCTTTTATATCCCTATCTTTTATGTTTTCAAGATTGACAATCAAAAATGGGGATTTATCCATCTTGTTTTTTTCTTCAAGGTCTGAAAAAAATCTGTATTCAATGCCATTGGTTAAAATTGCAAACCTACTATCGGTTACATGAAAGTATCTCACTAATTGGTTATTGTGATTATCGAGCTTTTCAGCGTGGTTTTTTACCTCAATTATCATAATGGGCTTTCCATCATTCAAAATGGCATAATCAACTTTTTCGCCTTTTTTAGTGCCAATATCTGCCGTAAATTCAGGGACAACAACCGATGGGTCGAAAACATCATATCCAAGAGATGAAAGAAATGGCATAACAAAAGAGTGCTTTGTTGCTTCCTCTGTTTGTATTTTATCTCTCATTGTTTTTATGCGTTCGCTTAACTGTTTTATTTTCGCTTCCATGTGGATGTTCCTTTAATTGATAATACCACCTCATAGGGTGTTGTTATCGGTATCTTACATCAATATAATTGAAGCCAATATAAACCAATAGGGTGTTAATGAAATACATTGATGTGGATGAGGTAAAACTTCTTAATTTTTACAAAACGATTAGCAATAATGTAGTGAGAATTAGAAAAGAAAGAAACATCTCTCAATTAGAATTGGCAACATCTATCGGTTACACTTCATCCACTTTTTTGGGTAAAGCTGAGTTGCTATCTGAAAATAAACACTTTAATTTAGCACACCTTTACAAAATAGCACTTGCACTTGATATTGATATGAATGAATTTTTCAAAGATGTGGTAACGAAAAAATAAAATTTATGTTTTGATGTGTTTTGGCTTAAGTCTAATCTTTTTAAAAGTCTCTTTGGCTTCTTTGCGTGTGATTGTATCTTCATTGTTATTTTTTGATAACATCGTGCTGAGCTTCTTAATTTCTTTCAATGTCACGGCTAAAATTTCGGCTTTATTCTTTACTCTGATTTCATCTCTTAAAATCCTCATTGCATATAAACCAAGTGAAGCTGAATGATTAATAAGTGCTATTTGTGAGAGATTGCTTTTATCAATGGTTACAATCGTTCTAATCAATGGCTTAATCTGAGGTACGCCCTTAATCTGTTTTAACGCTCCAAGCGATTGTAAACTATTCAGCCTCACTGAGTTTGAGCCTTAAATGTTCTACATTCCCAAAATCGTCTGTTTGTTTTATTTTGGCATCAACTGAGATTTTTTTCTCTATGGCTTCAAGTTGAAAGAGTAGGCTATTTTTAATCGTAAAGAGGTCTTTAATGTTAGATGATGATAAATCAGCTTCAAGGATTGCATCGTCAATCTTGTTTAATTGCTTGAGTGTCATTTCATACTTTGTCTTTACGCTCCAACTATAAGCCTCTTTTATTTTTAAGAAGCTTTCAAATTGTAAATCTTTGATTTCATTCTCAAAAAGCTTACTCCATTGTATCAAAGTGGGCTTTGATGTTTTAAGCTCTTTTGCTATGACATCGTAGCTTAACCCCTCAGCCCGTAAGGTTAAAAATCTGTTTTGTTTATCTGTCATTTTGTGCCTCTTGTTTTAGCCTTTTTGAGTTTATCAGCATTAAGCAAAAGCGTATCATCTCCAATATTTGTATCATTTTAACCCTTTTATAGTGTGTTTAAAATTACTTTTACCTCATCAAAAGGTACAAATAACGCTCCAATCTTGCCCCGTGTTGTACACGTCAATTCTAAGCGATAAAGGGCATCTTTTAAGTGGTCTTTGGCTTGTTTGTCATAGTAGCATAGCTTTGTAATGTAGCTTAAGCCTTTGGGATTGTGTATGTATGATGTAGTAAAACACGGGTCTTTTATTCCAAAAGCTCTTAATAATGCCTCTAAATTTAAAGCGTTTGTGCTGTCTATGCAAATATCAAGCTCTATGACCTCCAAACGCTTTAAGAGGCTGTGGAGTTCTTCCAATGTGGCATTACTCAAAGGCTTGTTAGGTTGAGATAATCCAAAGATGGTAAGTTTGTACTTTGTGTAGTTACTTGATTGATTCAATGCGTGGGGCGTTTCAAGTAGGATATTTTTAAACCCCGTGTGCGTTATGATGTAAAATGCTGAGGTTATCTCTTTAGTAGCCTTTTTTCTTTTGGCGTGGGCTGAAATTTTAGAGTGACTTTGCACCTCTTTTTTAATCCAACCCGTTTGAGAGAGTATTCTTTCAATGGTACTTTTTAGAGGGGTTACTCTTATGCTATCTATGCCTAATCTCAAGGAACTTTTACCTACATTACGATAACCCCCATTTTGGGCATATTTTGCCAACTCTTCAAAATCAGCCCCAAGCCCCACTAACTCAAGGGGCGTGAGGGTTTTAGCCTCACACATTTTCACCCTCCAAAAGTTGTTTTTCGGTCGTGGAATGATTTTTGCTTATTTTCTTCTTTTTCGACTTGTTTATTTTTCTATAATCAAACTGTGGGTTTTTCTTCAAAAGTTTGTTTTTAACCCTGCTTACAGTTGATAAGACACTGTAAACAATATCAGATAACTGATCCGCTCTTTCTCCATTATGGAACTCTTGTACATATGCTTTCATGATAAGGGGATTACTTTTATCCCCACCGTACACTTTGGGATTAGATTTTATTTTCTCATATGCCCATACATAAATCTGATTTCTTGTAAACTTATCCATTGTTAGCCCCCATTTTATGAGACGCTATCCACTGATCTATTTCAGCCTTGTTATAACGGATAAACTTACCAATTTTGTAAAATGGTATTTTATTTTCCATTCGGTACTTAGCTTGAGTAGACTGCTTTATTTCTGAATGCTTTTCTAAGCCTTCAGGGCTTAACCACTGGATTAATTCGTTGGTTTCGTTGTGTTCGCTTTGCGTCATTTCTTTTCCTTTCGATTTATTTCGAAAGGGAGTTTCGCATTTACTCGGTTTTGCTTTGCGGTTAAGTGAGTATTGAGTAAAGAAGTAGGTTAAAAGTAGGGGGTTTTATTTTAAATAAAATGCCTTCTCTACGGCTTTAAATGAAATTTTTAACTCTTTTGATATTTTTGTAAAAATTTCTCGTTTTGTTTTTGTATCATCGTAGTATTTCGCAAATAATTGCTTTATCTTTAGATTAGGGTTGTATCCTCTTTGCTGTTTTTTATTGCACTTCTCTTGTTTGGTGCTCTTTATTTCTTGTTGCTCCTCATCTTCTTTAAAATAACCCTGTTCGTTTAGTTCCTCTTCATAATTATCAAGTATGTCATCTTCAAGGTATCCGTCTAAATCATTCAAATTAATATAATTAGCTTCTCTCAACTCTTCTTCAAATACCGACGTAATATCATGAATAATATCATCAGGGTAATTTTTTTTTAATTCTATTAGTATCTCATCTGTTGGGTGGTGGTGAATATTTACATATCCTAAATCTTCTAAATTATTTTCTAAAAAATACTGTGCGTCTTCTAAAAAATAGACTATTTCATTTTCTGTAAGCTCTGTAAAACGAGTTCCTAAAAAGATTTTATATTTACCATTTCCTAAATTAATCATTATTCCACCACCTCAGCGTCTATGATTTGCCCCATAGTTGCATTACCCTTTTTACTGCTATTGTGATAACTCAATGATAAATATTTGTTTATCGTTGTAGCGTCTCTATGCCCTAACATACCGCTGAGGGTTATCGCCTCAGTGCCTCGTTCTGCTAAAGCACTTACTAAAACATTTCGCATATAATGAAGCGTTAATTCGGGCATTTCTAAGTGCTTTTTGAGCTTGTTCATTTGTCCGTCTGTATTCTCTAACATTCGACCAGTGACGGGGCTTTTAAACACTAATCCAATGTGTGTATCGGGTATCTGTAACAATGCTTCTTTGATAAAGTGAGGTAACTCATACTTTTGTTTTTCGTTGTTTTTGGTATCTTCTATCCAATAGTAGTTATTATCTAAATCAATGTTTTCCCATTTGAGCTTTAATATCTCGCCTTTACGCCTACCAGTGAAGCCAAAGAGGAATAAAGCCCTATAAAAAGGCTGTGAGCTGTAATAGTCATTAATGCCCTCAAAAATGCGTTTAAACATTTCAGCCCCATTGATAACTATTTTCTTTGTGTTGTCTTTTTTCAGCACGATAAAACGTGTTGGATTGTCTCGTAATGCCTTGTTTTTAATGGCAAAATCAAAAAGGGGGCGTAATATCTCTAATGTGGTGTTTACTGTGCGTGTAGCCATTCCCTCAGCTTGTAAGTGCCTTATAATTGCCATTATGTGATGTTCTTGTATGCTATCAAGTTTCTTTTTGCCTAATGGATCTTTTAAGTAGCGTTTGTAAAAGCTCTCTTTGGTAAATGTCCAGCTTGTAGATTTATCGAGGGTTTGAAAATAAAGTTCCCATAATTCGTTCAGCTTCGTATTTGAAGTTATTTGAAGATTACCCGTGTTTGTTTCTATGCTTTTCCGATAATTAATCAGTAAAAGCTGTGCCTCTCTCTCGTACTCTTTTTTATTCCAGCCTGTGCGCTCTATAAGTGTTTCAATTTTTCGGTATCGTTTCTCATTTATCCTAAAATCAAATAAAAACTCTCTCATATTCTTTTTATTGACTTTGAGATTTTGAGCTACCGCTTTATAGTCTTTTGGATTAATAGCCATTTTTGGGTGTCCTTTTGGGTGTCCTCTTCTTATGAAAGATTATAAATCAAAAGGAATTAAAATAAAATTATAATATCGTATTTAAGGGCTTTCATACATCAATATAACGCTTAAGAAATGGTGTAGGGTTCGATTCCGTCTCCAGCCACCACTCCACACTCCACTAAAATCAATCAATCTTAAACACTCTCACAACAACGATAAAATCGAAACTTTAAAGTTAATTCTAATACTAATCAACTTAAAACACTCTCAATGTATCTTACATCTTTAGCTACACAAGTAGTTACACTGCTAAAAAACTGTAACTATAAAGAGAGGTAATCCACCTTGTCAAGCGAAGCGCAGAAGTCGTCAGTTATAATGTAAGAAAGTTGCGAATTGAAACTTAAACCACCTCTGAATTTTGACTGTTTTGGTTTGAAGATTTAGCTTCAAACTTATAGATTTCTGAGTGTAAAACTCCTGTTTGTTTCTTCTCTTTGGGTGGAGCGTATGGAGTAAGAGCTTTTCCTGATGGAGAGCTCAGTGCAGAAAATGGTTATATTGCAGGATTATAGTTCTTTTACGCTCCTCCAAGTTATGAGAGTATTACCCCAAAAGTGAGCACTTTTGGAGATACAGGTTATGTCAAAATGGAAAATTCCACAGGAATAACAGAGCCACGTCATCTTTCCGACACGGGACTTGGCTATCAAGCCAGTTAAAGAGTTCTTTACTAAAGCACAACTTGCTCGTGTTGTAGGAGGCTCAAAAGTTGAAAGTGAACCAAGCTATCAAAATAAATTTTACTTCAACTAAGATGGGTTTACTAAAAACCCATCTTTTCTTCTTTTACATGTAAATGCTTTTATAGCTTCTCTATTCTCACAGGTATCGCTTGTCTTGCGTTAGAACCGACCACAAAATCACTCAATGTGGCAATGTTAAGGCGAGAGGCATCGCTGAGCCCTAATGTATTAATATTGATTCCGCTTCGTCTGGCGATTCTGCCCTCTTTTTTGACACCATCAATCTGTACACTTAAGCCTCCTTCTCCAATTCTGCCACCACCATGTTCAATGCCGATGGAACGAGGATGCAACCCTTCACGAATGCGGCAAATGCCCTGCACTTTTCCTTCGCTTGAACTTACCACCACATGATCTCCATGTGCGATGCCGTACTGTTTTGCTGTCGTTGTGCTCAGGTCAACAAACGTGGTATAACGTGTATCACGCAATGCTTCGACAGACGCAGAGTAGGAAGAGAGTACATTGGATTTATAGCTAAAAGCTAAAAGATTAAACTCTTTAGAGTCCATATCAATCTTCGCTCCCGTGTAAAATCGAGGCATATAATAACGTGGAACGCCACTGTAAGATTCACCGCTAAGAGAATTAAATCCTGTTCCTAACGTTTGATTGTAAATGGCAATCGGTTTTTTGTAAGCATTGCTCATTTTGTTACCTTCGTAAGCACTTACTTTATCGGCAAAACGTCCGCCCCTGCTCATCACATATGCGACTCTTCGCCAGTTATCTGTACAGATACGCTGTAACATAGGAAGGTATTCGCCAAGTCCTGCAAGAGCGATTTCATCATCGCTTGCTTCAGGTGCAGGAGTCGCTCCATCCATCGCAACGTTTTCAAAAGCGCGTAAGTAAAAATCTTCAGGCTTATCAAAATCAAACTTTGCAGTCGTACCATTAATCGCATTTTTACCAAAACCAGCCAATCCCAACGCTTTTCCAAGCTCAATCATAAAGCTATCCATGCTAATAGGCTCGCCATTGGCAAATGTCGCATTGGGCGATTTTAAAATGGGGTAGCGAACATGCGTTGTTTTGGTCAAATGCCCTGCCCAAGGAGCCAACACACCCCATGTCTCATACAACACCGAATCGGGCACAATATAATCTGCGTAGCGACTGGTCTCATTGATAAACGGATCAATTGCAACAAAAAGAGGAATCGCCTTGGCAGGGTCTTTCAGTAGTGGCAAAAGATGCTCGCTTCCGCTTTGACCATACACAAAATTTGCATTCCAGCTAATCAGCGCTCCTAGCTTATACGGGTACGCATTGGCACTGCTGTTAATAACCTCTGACTCGATCGCAGGGCTAAAAGGAAACCACGCATCTTTGGCAGGGTAAGGATTTTGCCCTTGTTCCACTTTACGCTTATACTCACTGGTTTTTTCATACGCCATTCTCGCTCTATCAATACGCACACCAAAAGGTTTTTGCTTACCGGCATAGGCTAAAAGGTTGTAACATGAACCATTAAAGTCTTTGAATTTTCCACCACCGACACTCATACCGCCTTTATGATTGAGATTGCCCACGAGGGCTCCTAGCATCATAATGGCATAGGTCGTGTAAAATCCTGTCGAGTGCATCGTTCCACCGTGACAATCCACCCCAACACTTCTACCATACGAGGTAAACTCACGCGCAAGTTCTAGAATCGTTTTTTCATCCACGCCACTCTCTTTGGCATAAAAATCAAGGGAGTGCTCAAACGCCGCTTCCTTTAGCAACACAAACGAACTTTTTACCGTGTATTTCACGCCTTCTAGGCTTACGTCACCTTCATATAAAATGTCCGCTTCTAAAACATTGGCAGCATTTTTTAGCAATCCATCTGCTTTGTCAATCACATAAGCCGCCTTGGCATCATCCACCAAAATCTCACCTTTTTTCGCTCCATCCATAATGACAAGATGCGATGCATTGGTAAAGCTAACCTCGTTCAATGTTTTTTGCGCAACATCACTGGGGATTGCAAGATACGCTTTTAAGTAGCGTTCTTCGTCAATAATCACACGAATCATTCCCATCACCAACGCCAAATCGCCACTGGGTTTGATCGGCAACCATCGTGATCTTTCCCCTACGGCAATCGAATCGCTGTTCGTTAAGATAGGTGTGACGATCACATAACGAAGCGCTCCGCCGGTGCGGCTTTTGGCAAGCAGTTTGGCTTGGCGTTTAAACGGATTACCGGCTTGTGCAGGAGCCGTTCCAATGCTTAGTAAAAATTCACAATGCTCAAAATCGGGCTTCATATGCGGCGAAGTAGCAAAATCATCCAGATACGCCGCTTCTCCTGCACGCATTGAAAGCCCACAGATAGAGGTGTGCCCCATAAAGTTAACGGTTCCAAAACTTTGAACAAAACGATGCACCATGTAGTTCTGGCGACCCTCATCTGCCGTTCCTAAAACACAGAGTTTATTGGCAATAGGGCCGTAGTCTGGGTTTTGCGCATCGATGAGCGTTTTGGTGTCTGCCAAAGCTTTAAGCCCTTGAACCTCACCCTCGCCAAAGAGATTGCCCCCTTCGCTGATCTCTTTAATGAGCTGTTCAATAGAGATACTCGCCCACTTATCTTCCCCTCTCTTGCCCACACGTTTGAGTGGTGTTGTGACACGGAATGGATCTTTGAGTTTTTCATAGACGAGATTACCGCGTGAACATGCCGTTGAGCGCATCTCTAGGCCACTCTCTTTAAAGCCTGATGTTGCTTTAAAACTCTCTATAAGAGGTGTTTTATAGGGTAGCCACGGATCACTGGAGAGTAAACTGTAGGGATTACCAAAGACACGTACCACTTCACCACTTTTTGCATCAATTTTGACGCGTACGGAACAAAATGTCGTACAGCCATTGCAGACGCTAGGTTTAACAACGTAGTCATTTGAAAAGGCTATCTTTCCCTCTTTTTGAATAATTTCAGTCAATGGCGCATTACCGTAGATCGAATCTTTAGCTTTTTCACCTCTTCGCTGCATCGTGATGGCTTTGCCCAGTGTCTCATGGTAACCGCCCACCGCTGCGCTTCCTGCAACGATGCTTGTCCCGATCAAAAAATTTCTGCGTGATTTTTCCATGATTATCGCTCCTCTTTCGTTACATAATAATTTGCCATCTCTTTATCCCAAGGAAAAAGTACCATCACCACAGCGATCAAGGCGATCAACAGGCTCCAGTTAGAAAGAACCGAGAGAATGCTATCAAACCCTGCAATATGCGGATGGTATTCGAGTAAAAAAGGTGTGGTTTTTCCAATGCTTTGTCCGCCAATCACCGTATTCCAACGGAAAATCCACACGCCAATGGCGGAGAGAATCCCTCCAAAGAGAACCCATTTGAATGAACGCGTAAGGTAGCTTGTAAAGCCAATAATCATCGGCACAAATAGACAAATGACGTAATCCACGATCAACACTTCCCAAAAATTTTCACCAAAGAAAAGTTTGAGCGCATATTTTTCTTCTCCGTTAAACGTAATGGCAAAGGTAAGCCAAAAGAAGCGAATAACCAAATCAATCACAATAAACCATGATAAAAGACGTGCAAGACGTTGCATCATCTCCCTATCAATCCGTTTAAAGTCTGTAAAGAACTTTTGAAAAATCGGCAGTAAAATGATGAGCAATCCCGTTCCTGAAACCATCGCCGAAGCCAAAAACAAGATAGGCATCAGTGGTGTGTGAAATAGGGGAATGGCATGCACTGCACCTAAAATATAACCGGTGTATCCATGCACACTCAGAGCCAATGGTATACCAATCGCACCTAGAATCACACCTAAATGATGGTCTTTTTCGACTTGTTCAGCACTTCTCACCATCCCTTTTGAAAACCAAAAATAAGGACGGTATAACACCAAAGCTTCGACTAAAATCAATAAGGGATAAGCGATCAACAACAACACTCCCCACTTCATAGGTGAAGTTGGGAAATTCTCCCAGCCATAGAAGAAAAAGTTGATGATGCGCCCAGGTTGGCGAAGATCATCGATCAAGTTCATGGGTGCGGCTACAAGCAACACAAAGGCTAAAAGCAGTGAAAAACCCGCAATGGGTTTATACTCTTTCATCCCAAATACATGCGCAAAACTGGAGATGATAAACGCCGCAGCAGAGCTTCCGGTAAACCAAAAATAATTGGGGATATCAATGCCCCAAGGGCGATCAGGTGTGATCGTCGAAATCGTATGTAATAGTGCTCCAAAATCCATCTTATTCTCCTTTGGTGGACCACTCACGAGTAGTCGGCATCCCATCAATTTTTCGTGCCATATCATCCAATGCTTTGAGTGAATACGGCAATCCTTGAATCTCCCCACTGAGGGCTATGTAAAAAACACGTGGTTTCGTTCCGCTGGCAGGTTTTAAAACCGTCGTTGGGAAGGTTGCAAGTAGTTTTGAAACAGCAGAAGATGGGTCATTGAAATCACCAAAAACGCGCGCTCCTCCTACACAACTCTCCACACATGCGGGCAATAAGCCGTGATCGACTCTGTGTGCGCACAGTGTGCATTTATCGGCAACATTGGTGATAGGGTTGAAGTAGCGTTTGTCGTAAGGACAGGCGTTGACACAGTATCCACACCCCCAGCAAATTTCATTATCAACCACAACGATGCCATCTTTGCGTGCAAAGGTCGCACCCGTAGGACAAACGCTGACACAGGAAGGTTCAGCACAGTGGTTGCAGAGTTGGGGCAAAAATGCCTTATGAACATTGGGGTAACTCCCTAGTTCATACTCTGGTACATAGGTTCTAAATTTTTCAAGGGGAACTTTATTTTCACTTTTGCAGGCACTGGTACAGGCTTGACATCCAACGCATTTGCGAAGATCGATCACCATGCCAAAACGCTTACCCTCTTGTCCGATGTAGCGCGCATCACCACTTTCACGACCAGGGTTGGTCAGGCTCATGGCTTTGGCACTGGGTGCGGCAAGGACTGCTGCACCTAAGAGAGCGGTTGTCTTTTTGACAAATCCCCTTCGGCTTTGTTGAGGCTCTTTCTCATCCATCATAACTCCTTTTGGTCTATTCCAAAAGCAATCATAACAACCACAAGAGAGAAAGTAGGGAGAAAACCTTAAAGGATTATTTCAAAGACAGCACCTTGATCGCTGTTGTAAGCGCGTAAAATGCCATTAGCGTTTTTTTCGATGATCGTTTTGCTCATGTAAAGCCCAATGCCCGTGCCATTTTTGGCATGTTTGGTACTCACATAAGGCTCAAAGATTTTTTCGATCGGCGCAAGCGCGATTCCTCCACCATTATCTGCAATACGAATGAGCGTTTTTCCTTCTTTACATGTAAGGGTGATCCAAATCGTTGGAGTACTGATAGAGCGCTCTAAAAGAATGTCTTTGGCGTTACTGATGATGTTTAACATTGCTTGGGCAAATTGGCTAGGATACCCCTCTGCTTCACAATGATCATCTTCTTGAAGCAGAAGTGTGATGTGATGATTTTTCAAAGCGGATTCAATGAGAGCAAGGGATTTATGAATCGCTTCATTGACAGAGTAACGCTCCTTTTGGTTGTCACTGACAAAAAAGTTGCGAAAGTCATCGATCGTTTTAGACATGTAGGCAATTAACCCTTCTGAGCGCTTAATGCGATCGTCAAAAATTGCTGTGGTGAGTTTTTGCTTCTCCCAAAGGATTTGCAGATTCATTAGTGTCGCCCCCAGCTCACTCAGAGGTTGACGCCATTGATGAGCGATGTTCCCGATCATCTCGCCCATACTCGCAAGTCTACTTTGGTGCATTAAGATTTGCTCATTTTCCATGCGCCTGCTAATCTCCTCATTGACACGATCTTCCAGTGTATGGTTGAGCTCTTTAAGGCTTGCCTCACTCTCTTCAAGCCTTAAAATCAAGACATTAAAACCGTAATTGAGGATGACAAGAATCACAGCCATCATACTCAGTGCTACAAAAAAGGCTTCATACACTGCATCTAAAAGTTTTTGCTGTTGATCACTAATATCTTGAAAGAAAAGAAGCTCCGCTAAATCATCTCTAATGATTCCCTTAAGAGGAATGACATGGGTAATGTAGGTACTTTTTTTATTTTGAGAAATTTCACCATCGTTAAGGCTAATTCCCAAGAGTGCTTCATCTAAAGGAGCAAACTCCTCTCCTTTGAAAAGAATATAGCCTTTGAGATTGGAAAACTCTTCGACTTCGTTGAGAAAAAACTCAGGGGCAATTGCAAACTCAAGCATTCCGATGATTTTTTCATGCACCAGCACTGGCACCATAATATGATACGCCGCGTAATGTTTAGAGAAGAAAAAGCCAACCTCAGGCTCCTTGGGCACTTCACCACTCTGCTCAATCTCTTCCTTTTTAGGCTCTTTCCCAAGGTAGGCAAGCAGTGTCAATTTTTCATCGTAAAAACGAATTCCGAGTAAATAAGGATTTTCCTGCTTAAGCACGTTCCATCGAAAACTTGAAAGTCCTGTCAGTTGCGCAATATTTTTCTGCTCCAATGCTTCTTTAATACCATATGAATCAAGATTGGCATAGGCGCGATTGAGGTAAAAAGCACTGGTACGTTTCAATGTCATTTCGTAAATACTGTGAATCTGTGTTGCATAATCTTTACGCGACTTTTCAATCCCTTCTCTCACATCAATATAACGCATCCAACCAAAAATTGTCGCCATTGCGAGAAACAGCATCAGTACGAAGATCATCGTTTTGGTCTTCGTTGAAGGGGTAGAAAAGGTTCTAAGGTAAGACAAGTTTGTATCCTATACCAAAGACATTTTCGATGCTCTCTTTGGTCAATTTTTTGCGAAGTTCTTTCACGAGGGCTTTAAGCGCCTCTTTACTTCCACCCTCTTCTGCCCAAATCGCTTCTTCAAGCTCATCAAATGAGATCACACGATTTTTTTGGCGCAAAAAATACTCAAATAAAAGACGCTCTTTTTTGGTAAGAACAAACGATACACCTTCATTCACCAAGGTACCCGTTTCGGGGTCATAAAAAAGATCACTTCCCGCTTTGATCATACCGCCATCACCCCATTCGTACATCCAAGAAGCACAGGTGTGAAGTGCATCTAAAAAGCTCTCTTTAGAAAAAGGTTTGAGAAGGTATTTGCAAATATTGAGCTCAATGGATTGCTGAAAATAACTTGGTTCTGCGTATGCACTCATGATAATCACGGGAACACGTTTGTGCGATTGGCGAATCTCTTTGAGCAGCTTTAAGCCATCACACTTTGGCATACAAATATCAAGCAATAAAATGTCTGGCTTGTGTTCAAAAAAAAGGTCTAATGCCTCTTCGCCATCACGTGCTTCGACGACTTTATCAAAGAAAAGCTCCAAAGTTTGAACGACACTTTTGCGCAGACTCTCTTCATCTTCGGCGTATAAAATGCACAGATGTTCGAACAAAGAAAGTGGATTTGCCATAGTATATCCTTATTAAAACCCTATTCTAACGCACATGTAAGCAATTGTCAACATACTTTACATGTAAAGATTTTTGCACAGATCCATTTTATCAAACTAAATTAAAGTTAAAAAATTATGACTAATTTAATACAAAGTTTTGACACACTAAAATAGCGCTTAGATTTTCGTTGAAAATAAACATACCAAAGGAATAATGATGAAAAAAACCCTCGCCTTCTTAGCTGTTGTTGCGCTTCTTTTTAGTGCGTGTCAAAAAAAAGATACAACATCTACAACTCAAAATGTCTCCGTTAATGGTGTTTCCCTTAGTGCTCCAATGAAAGTGGATAAAGAAAACAAAACGATTACTATTTTAGCGGCTGTCAATGGTAAATATTTGACTGAAAATACACGTCATGCTGTTGTTTTTAAAGATGGTAAGTTTGGTGACAAACCAGTTTTTAGAGCCTTTCAAAATCAAAATGACTTTCTTCAAGCGATGCTTGAAATTGGTGGGGTTGCGGGTAATAATATGACGAAAGCCAATGGCGAAACAACCTACGTGGAAGGTCAAAAAATCGCACTAAGCGTAACATGGAACGGTGCGCCTAAAAGCTATGACATCAATGAAGTCATCAGTGACAGTAACAATAAGCTGATTGATTTACGCTTTGGTGGTAATGAAAAAAATGCTAAAGAACTCAATACAGGATGTATTACCTGTTTGGACAGTTGTTCTGTTGGTATTATTTCCAATCACGCTTATACCTATGGTGCCGTTGAAAAACGTGGCGAAGTCATTTTCCATGGCAATGCAGCCATTCTTCCAAAAGATGGTACATTGGTTGCCGTAAC
The DNA here is from genome assembly GCF_002309535.1 of Sulfurospirillum diekertiae. Taxonomy (GTDB): domain Bacteria; phylum Campylobacterota; class Campylobacteria; order Campylobacterales; family Sulfurospirillaceae; genus Sulfurospirillum; species Sulfurospirillum diekertiae. The sequence continues at coordinate 2,230,354 of NZ_CP023275.1, forward strand.
CTATAAATTGATCAATGAATAAACTCTTTTTAGGACTTTTTTACGCCTTTTGTGGATTGCTTTTAGCCATAAGTGTTAATCTTATCATTTCAACGAATGTCTGGCTAGAGATGCGTATTCATGAAAGGCTTGTGCTCGAAGTGTGTATGGGACTTGGCATTGTTTTCTCTTTTTTTCGAAACAGTGCCTCCATCGCACTTTTTTTGGTGCTCCAAAGTACGATGTTCTTGATCTGCTTTTGGCTCTCTAAGATGGATTTGATCTACTATAGCCTTCGTAATTTTTATTTAGATGGCATTTCCATTAGTACCATTAAGATCGTTTTTCTAACCTTTTTAACCCTGATCAATCTTTTAATTGTTTATCATCTTCTGGGTAAAAAGCTCACTGGCTTTTCCAATTTTTCCTAAAAAGAGATCTTACATGAAACGATCGCAAATCATTTTACTTCTACTTACGGCACTGTGTTTGGGGCTTTATTTCACCATTCCAAGTATTCAAACACAACTCAATCTTGCTGTCTCTATTTTATGCTCCCTCAATTTGGAGAGTGTCATTGCCTATTTACGAGAATTTGGCGTGTATGCAGCCTTGATCTCCTTTTTACTGATGATCCTTCAATCTATTATCGCTCCTATTCCGGCTTTTTTGATTACGCTTTCCAATGCAGCCATTTTTGGATGGGCATTAGGAGCGCTTCTATCGTGGAGTAGTGCGATGGTAGGAGCAGCTCTTTGCTTTTTTATTGCGCGTATTTTAGGGCGTGATGTGGTCGAAAAATTAACCAGTAAAAAAGCTTTGGATACCACCGATGCCTTTTTTGAGCGTTATGGAAAGCATACGATTATTGTTTGTCGATTACTGCCTTTTATCTCATTTGATCTTATCAGTTATGCAACAGGTCTAACGTCGATTCGTTTTTGGAGTTTTTGGGTGGCAACGGGTATTGGACAACTACCCGCAACGCTGGTATATAGCTACTTTGGACAAAATCTGAGCAGTGGTGGAAAAATTATTTTTATCACGCTTTTGATGATGTTTGCGCTCAGCATCATCATCTATATCTTTAAAAAAATCTACGATAAAAAAGCGCGTATTTCTTAGGAAAATCGAGCTTATATCGCGTCTTTAATTACGCCCAAATCAACACACGCAATGTGTGTTGGTGAGGCTTTTGCACTTTTTTTGAGAACCCCAAAGATTTCATTGAGTTCATTGTCATCAAAATCATGCTGATAGCCAAACCCATGGCAAATAACGGCTGCACTAACGGTCATCAGAGGAAACTGCTGGATCACGCCATCGCGATTTTTTGCCATGATATACCCAGAGCTCAATCCTTGCTCGCAGTAAAAACTCTTAATATCTTCAGAAAATTTCGTGACAATTTCTAAGACAATGGCATAGACTTTTTCAAAACTATCTTCCTCTTTAAGACTCCAACCGAGGAAAAAGTCATCACCACCGACATGTCCGACCAAGCATTCATCAAATCCTACCGAACTTTTTAAGATGTCAGCAAAAAGTGTAATGGCACGATCTCCTTTGCGGAAACCATAGTAGTCATTAAAGGGTTTGAAGTTGTCAAAGTCAAAATATGCCATCATCACTTTCTCTTTACTATCCATTGCATTGGCAACAAATTCATTGATAATGCGGTTGCCGGAAAGTCCCGTAAGCGGGTTTTGATCTTTGGCGTCCACAATATTTTTCTCATTGACAATATCTAAAAGCACTTTGGAGCTGAGATATCCTAAATACTTTTCATTTTCCGTGATCAAAATGGCATCATTGTCATCATCAAACGCATAAATTTTTAAAATCTTTTCAATCGGATCATTGATGTCCGCTCGCCCACAATGGGCAATAATTTTTTTTAAACTTCCTTGTGTCAAATTGTACAATAAGGCTTTGCCATAATTGGAGTAAAGATATGCCTTAATATCGGCATCTCTAATAATACCAAGCGGTGTCTGATCACGTGCAAGAACCGGAACAAAATGGTTTTTTTTATCGCCTTTGAGCACTTCATAAACATCGTTAATAGGCGAATCCATAAACACCGTAGAACTTTTTTGAAGGTATTTTTCTATGTTCGCTATTTTGCCATTTTTGCGTTTATCACTTTGATCGACCAGTTTTAGATGCTCATAACTCATCACTATTTGTGTGACATCAAGGGTAGGTTTTTGCACAAAATAACCCTGAACCATATTGCAGCCAAGCTTTTTACATTCGTTATATTCCTCTTCGCACTCAACGCCTTCAGCAATCGTAAAAATACCCATCGCCTGCGCAATTTGAACGATGGAACTCACAAAAAGCTTTTTCTTTTTACTGAGATGGATATCACAGATAAAAAAACGATCAATCTTGATGAAATTGGGATCGGCATTAAAGAGCATTTGAAGCCCTGAAAAGCCGACGCCAAAATCGTCTATGGCCATTTTATAGCCTTGCTGTTTGTAAAGGTTGAGCACGAGCTTATCAACACCAGCGTACATACCCACTTGATGTTTTTCGGAGAGTTCAAAGCAGATATTTGAGGTGTCCATTTCATAGGTAGAAAGCAGTTCACAGGTATAACCAGACTTAAAATCAGGCATCATCGTAATGCGATTATCGAGGTTGTAAAAGAGTTTAATATGTTTTGAAAAGGGGAGTAATGAAAACTTATGGATTGCTTTTTCACGAAGCTTCACATCAATACTGTAAAGTGTTTTTTCACTGTAAGCACTATCAAAAACACAATCAATCGTGGTAAAACCAGCAGGCTCATAGTTGCGAATCAACGCCTCTACCGCGTAAAGTTTACCTGTATAAATATTGACAATGGGCTGAAAAGCAAAGTCTGCTACATCAATGAGCGTTTGCCATTTTTCATTTAACATTGGGTATGATTCCTCTATGGAAGATACAGAAATCATACTCTAATGCGATTACTAAATCATTACATGTAAAACGTTTTCACTTTAAAATAACCACGCTTCATTTACAAGAACAAACGTCTCTTAGTCGCAATTTTCCACACAAATTTTATGCGGTATCACTTGACCGCCACACCCTACAAAACAGTTATCATAGCTTAGCTCACATCCACAATTCGTCGTGCAGAAACTTTGCTGATTGACCAAAATCTGCTCAAAGGTTGGACGTACAGGAACCCAAGGTTCACGTGGCCTGTCATGACTTAGACGGTTGAGATAGTGATGCAATTCATCACGTTTTTTGCAGGCATAACCATCTTTGTCTCGCTCGCATTGACTTTGATAATGACTGAGATCACGACTGTAATCATAATAATCTCTCTGCCAACGCTGCAATGCAAACTGATACTCTGTGTAATCCATTTGATAACGACTGTAGGCCATCTCATAAGCACGTTGTTCACTCACTTCGACAGCTTTGGCTTTGGCATACGCATCATCAAGGCAATACTGATAATTTTGTTGACACTGATTTTGACACCCTTGTCGTATATGAGAACAGTTATTGAGACACGTTTGCGATAGCGCAGAAGCGGGAGGGATATATTCATTTTTAATGACATAGCGTGGTCCACACCCTGCCAACAGAAAAGCAATACCTATTAAAATTAAGCGAACCATGCAACCTCTTTCAAAAGTTTTGGCGTATTATAGAGTAAAATCGTGAAGTTTTGGTGAAAACTTAAGGTTGCAATACAACGCCCTTGAGATAATTTGCCATTATACGATCATACATGCTACTCCCCTTACCATCAGGTTCTTTGAGATGATTGAGCTGCGCTTGCATAATCTGTATCTGCTCTTTAGGTACAGATTTTCCAGCTGCAATATAATAATCTGTATTCAAAAGGACATGCACCATTTTGTATTGAGAAACATCTTGTCCCTCACTGATAAGATAATAAACAAAAGGAACATCCGTATAAATTAGCGCATCAACCCTACCGTATTCCAACATTTTATACCCTTGGGCAGGTGTAGAAACACGTGTAATATTTAAGTTATGATTTTCACCAATTTCATGAAAAAGAACTTTTTCGGAAGAGGTTTCTTTAACCGTAGCAATTTTTAGAGGACGTAAAATTTCTACGATGCTATGCCCTTTTGGGATGTCTGTCCCTCGTTTGGCAATGACACCAAGTCGTACCGTTGCAATAGGCCCAATCCATTGAAAATAAGGTTCGCGCTCTTTAATTTTAGTGGTACTAATCAAAAAGGTATTTGGGTGATCCAGTGCCTCTTTATACACCTCTTTCCATGCTCCCAAATAAATCTCATCTTGTGCGATTTTAGGACGTAATGAAATCATCGAAGCCTCAAGTAGATCAAACCCCAATCCTTGGATCATCCCTTTTTCACGAAAATTAAAAGGAGGGTTTGGCTCGGTATAAACGATTACGGAAGCAGCATTAAGAGAAAAAATAAATCCTAAACAACATAATACACACCATTTAAAATACATATCAAAACCCTTTAAATTAATCTGCTCTCATCTTAGACTATAAATTATTTTGGGCATCTTTTAAGGTTTAAGAACAGCGCCATTGAGGTAATTTGCAACCATACGATCATACAAACTACTTCCTTTTCCATCAGGCTCTTTGAGACGATTAAGCTGTGCTTGCATAATGTTAAACTGCTCTTTGGGAACGTCTTTACCGACACAAATATAATAATCTGTATTGAGAATAACATAGGCCATACGGTATTGTGAGACATCTTGTCCTTCTGTTATCAAATGATACACAAAAGGAACATCCGTATAAACAAGCGCATCAATTCTGCCATACTCTAACATTTTGTACCCTTGGATCGGTGTTGAAACACGTGTAATATTCAGCCCATTTTTTTCACCGATTTCTTTAAAAAGCAATTTTTCAGAGGAGGTCTCTTTAATCGTTGCAATTCTAAGCGGACGTAAGATTTCTAAGGTAGATTGCCCTTTTGGAAGATCGGTTGTTCTCTTGGTAATCAGTCCTAATCGCACCGTAGCAATTGGTCCAAGCCAATTAAATTGTTGTTCTCTCTCTTTGAGCCTCACCATCGTCACTAAAAATGCTTTAGGATGTCGTAGCGCTTCATCATACATTTTATTTAATGCCTCAAGTTCAATCTCTTCTTGAGCAAAACGTGGTCTTAATGTTGCAAGGCTTGCTTCTAAAAGGTCAATACTTAAGCCTTTAATAGCACCTTTATCACGAAAGCTAAACGGGGGGTTAGGAACAGCATAGAGTGCAATATCCCCACCAAAAAGAGAAGTAACACCTAAAAGTATAGAAATAATTCCACATACTAAATGAGCCTGAAAATGCATTTTTTGTCCTTACAAATTCATTATCTGTGTCTATCAAAAAAGGCTTACAGTCATAAAACTTAAAAATATATTTAAAAGAATACTTAAAATTGTAACACATGCAGACTTAGGTGGAACTCAAAGCGTGACGAAAATGACGAAAAAATAAAAGTGGTTAATGTTTTGCCTCTTTAAAAGCAACATACATTAAATAAAGAATATTGCTCATTGCCCCACTGCTTAAGATCATTCCCATCACAACAATCTGATACCGTACCGCAATCAGGGGATCAACGCCTGATAAAATCTGTCCTGTCATCATTCCAGGCAGTGAGACAAAACCAACCGCCAAAAAGGAGTTAATTTGAGGGATCATGGATGCTTTAAACGCAATGGCTCTCGCTTTTTCAATGTCATAATGTTCTCTCTCTTTTTCATATCGCTCGGCACACAAAGAGATAGCATTCATGGAATTGGCATAAATCATCCCCGCTAAAGGAATCACAAAACGAGGCTCGAGTGGATTTTCAAGATTTAAAACACACCATAACACAAGCGCTAAATTTAATGTGCCGCCCAATGCGATGGAGACTAAAATGGCAAAGTACGTTTGAATATCTTGATGGCGGATATTGCGTCTGACAATGAAAGAGGCTGTGGTGATCATCACTGCAACTAACAGTGCTAAAAGCCATAGTGCATTGGTTGTAAAGAGTGAGGTTAATACATAGCCAATAACGATCAACTGAATGCTCATTCTAGCTGTTGCAAAGGCGATCTCTGTTTTTTTACCAACCCAAATGTAGTAAAAAAAAGCAACCACACACAGGGGTAAAAGCATATAGAGTAAATTTAAAAGGGGAATGGATTGCATGATGGTCCTTAGGAAAAATCAGAGATATGCAAGCGCATATCTCTGAAGCAAAGAAGAGAGATTAGATCCCTTTATTTTTGAGCGCTGCAACAATAGCTGCAATGTGCTCATGTTTGATTTCATCTTCCTCAATATCATGAATCGCATCAAGTGTAAAGGTAGGAAGTTTTTTATCAAGATAGGTCGTATCAAAGATACCTTGTTTAAAATCTTCATCACGTACAATTTGACGATGAAGTGGAATATTAGTAGGAATGCCAGAGATAATAAATTCATCCAAAGCGCGTCTCGCTTTACGTACAGCGCCTTCCCAATCAATGCCCACAACGATCATTTTTCCGATCATTGAATCATAATTGGTTGGAACAACGTAATCTTTAAAGCCGATGGCATCCAGTCTTACACCAGGACCTCCGGGAGAGAGATAGGTGGTAATGCGACCTGAAGAAGGAATAAATCCGTTTTTAGGATCTTCCGCGTTAATACGGCACTCAATCGCATAGCCTCTAAACTTAATATCTTCTTGCAATGTTGGAAGAGGTTTACCCTCTGCAATATGAATCATACTTTGAACAATATCAATGCCCGTAATTGCTTCTGTAATCGTATGTTCCACTTGTACTCTGGTATTCATCTCAATGAAATAGAAGTTATCCTCTTCATCAACAAGATATTCCATCGTGCCAACACTCTCATACCCTAGTTTGAACATTGCTTTTTTAGAAGCACGAAGCAGTTCTTGACGTACTGCGTTGTTCAATCTTGGACTAGGTGCGATCTCAACCACTTTTTGGTGACGTCTTTGAATAGAACAGTCACGCTCACCTAAGTGAATAACGTTACCAAATTTATCCGCCATAATTTGCACTTCGATATGACGAGGGTTTTGAACATACTTTTCAATAAAGGCATCACCTCGCCCAAAAAAGCGCTCAGCTTCTTGGGTTGCCGCTTCAAACATCGGAATAAACTCTTCCTCTTTTTTGACGATACGCATACCCTTACCACCACCACCAAAGGCAGCTTTGATAATCACAGGGAAACCAATTTCACGCGCAACTTGAATAGCAGCGCTCATATCAATAATCGGTTGTTCTGTTCCTTCAAGAACAGGTACTCCTACTGCTTTCATTGCAATTTTTGATGCCATCTTGTCACCAAAAAGTGCTATATGGTCAGGTTTTGGACCAATAAAAGCGATGTCATGGTCAATACAATACTGTGCAAAATCAGCATTTTCAGACAAAAAGCCATAACCTGGATGAATGGCATCTGCACCGACCTCTTTGGCAAGAGCTACGATACTTTTGTAATCCAGATAGACTTGAATAGGATCGCCTTTGAGCAAATAACTCTCATCTGCTTTTCGGACCCAAACACCGTTCGCATCAATCGTTGAAAAAACACAAACACTTTTGATCTCCAACTCTTTACATGCCCTAATGATCCTAAGCGCGATTTCACCGCGATTGGCAATCAATACCTTTGTGATTTTTCGTGCGTACACTCGTCAACTCCTACTAAAAAATAGAGAACAAATTATATCACTTAAATATTAAACTAACCCCTACAAGTAAGACATAATTTTGACATAACCTTTAAAGCCAATCTGAACGTTTGACACTCTCGTCAATATCGCGTCCCATGCGTTGATGCAATGCCCAATAGTAATCTACAAAGGAGTGCACACGAGGGTCATTAGGAAAGTATATACCCTCTTCTTTACGTGCATAGCGCTCTAAAAAGAGTTTAGCATCTGCTTTGGCGAGGTAATGTTCCAAAAGTTCTGTATAGGTTTTAAGGTACCACTCTTTAAGCGTTTCATAGGTATTGGTTGAAAGATCAATCCGCAATGTTTGATCAAAAGTCAGAACACCACTTTGAAAAAGTCCCGTCAAATGAATTAACCCTTCGCAGTAATACGGCTCCACTTCACCTGTTTTCATCCAGCCAATTAAACCAATAGAACGCTTAATGGTATCACGTAAAATTGCCTCTTTGAGACTCTCATCTTCTTGCATAAAAAACGCAACCAAACCACCTGTCGTTGCTTTAAATTCTTCAATATTTTTAAAGACGCCGCTTTGATTCATCTTCGCTTCAGTGTCATGATCCATCCACAAAATATGCCCAAATTCATGCCCAATCGTTGTCACTTCATACACTTGATGCCATGTTTTTGCATCATGATAAATCAGTTCACGTTCTTTATCCATAAAATCTTTACCTAAGACCTCTTGATTGATTTTCAAAAAGGGTTTATCACGCAAAGAGTCTAAGATGTTATCGGAAAAGGCAAAAATCTTTTTGCCAAGTTCGCGACTGACCGTTTCATCATTGGGAACCACTTGTGCTGAAAAAAGTCCATTAAACTCTGCCGCATAAAAAAGAGCAGGTCTTCCGATGTACAGCTGAACACGTTTCAAATTAAAAAGCATTATCTCTTTGATCTGTGTTGCATCAAGATTATTTTGATCAAACAGACGAATGATCATTTTCAAAATTCGCTCATACGTTACGTAAGCACCTTTGTCTTCAGGGTTAGAAACCCTGACATCCCACTCTAATGCAACCGCCTTCTTATAGTGATCTTCATAGTATTCCAAAGGATGCCCAATTTGAATTGGAGAGGTAATCTTCATCCATTTACGATCCACTTCTGCCCATTTTGCAATCAGTTCACTGCGTTCCTCTTCGCTGAAAGCATCACTGAGTGCTTTAAGATAGCTAATATACGCCTCTTTTTGATCCAAGTCTGGATCATCCATTTCAGAGAGATCATCACATAAATCTTGAAGGGTATTTCGAACCTGTGAAACCTCTTTTGGAAAAGCTGTTGCATAAGCTCTTGCAATATAGCCGCCTTCTACTTTTTCCAAAACAGAATACGACCTATCACCGTCGTTTCCTGAAGGATCTGGATCCATTAACCCTTTTACATGTAACATTTCAGCAATCGCTTGAGCGTCTTTATTGTATTCAAGTTCGAGAAGTGGGTTGATGGTATTAATAATGTGTTCATTCCAGTGCGATTGCCACGCACTCATCACAACGCCTACTTCATGGACTCCTCTTAAAAGTCGACGATAAAAAGGTGAAAATAGCCACTCTTTTTGTACTTGCATAATCAGTTCATTGTGACATTTGAGGTAGAAATCTTTTACCCACACATACGCTTTTTCTTTCGCTTGGGTGATGAAAACCTCATCTTTAGCCTCTTTTTCTAACGCTTGAACCATCTGTTCATCACGAAGGTTAATCAGACGAGTGAGTGCTGCGACCCTATTTTCACGAATTAAACTTAATTCAATACTTGTTAGAAAGGTATCGATCAATGTTTCGATACGCTTGTCACAATCTTCAGATTCCACAATACTAAAATAACTCCCAAGAGCCCTTTGGCGCTCCCCTAGAAGTTCATAAAACCGCTTTAGATCATTTTCAAATTTCGGAGTCATCATCATTCTCACATTTTTTGTATTTTTTTAAGTATAATTTTATCTCCCCTTATATCATGAAGAGATTAACTATCACCTTAATACTTAAAAATTTTAAGTTTGCTTTTCATGGACTATTAACACAATGGGATTATACTACGAAGAAGGATAGATGATGAGTAGTCACTATGAATCCATTAACACCTACCTCAATCGAGGCATTGTTGAGGCAAATATCACCTTTGCAAAAGCCCATCAAACCTCTTTTTGTATCGCTAAATTTGGATTTGAAGTCGATTTAGAAGATGCCTTTTTCTTTAAGGATCTGATCGCATTTATTCATACAGAACTTGGATTTCAAACGCTATTACAACAAGGAAATGACACTTTTTTAATTATTTTGCGCGATTTTAAAATCCATTATGCCAAAAAAATGCTCAAAAAATTAGAACACAACATCAAACAAAACTTCAAAATTGAGATCAAAAACATCGGTATGACCCTTTTTGATGCAAGCGATACTTACAAAAGTTTACTGGATCGTTTGGATAAATACTACATCATGTCGCGCCTCTCTACTCGTAAAAAAATATTTTACGGTACGCTGGATTTTGATTTTTATGAAACCCAAAATAAAAATGATGTTCTCACCTCTATTTTGCACAAAGAAAAAGCAGTCACGTTGTACAACCTTTACAATGGTATCTCCATCAAAGAAGAGGCAAATATCGCCAAGTTTGATGAAGGCATTGCACAACTAACTGTCGGCGCGCCTAAGATTTTTTACTACACTAAAGAGAGTTTTACCTTTATTCAACATGATAGAATCCCCAATATCATTAAAGCCAAAATTATTAAAGTTGATCCAGCTAAATCACTTCTCGTACTTGCCAATTTGGAATTTTTAGATGCTTCCCCACTCGATCGAAGTTACACCAGAGTACAGCCACAAAAGCCCATTAATGCGACACTTTTACTGAACAAAATCAAATGTATTGATGGCAATGTAGACACCCTTTCGGAGAGTTCTGTTGTTTTACATGTAAAGCTTGTCGACATTGAAAAACTCATCCATAAAGAGCTTGTTGACAAAGAGTTTGATGTCTCTTTTCAGATTCCTACCATCAAAGGCTTTTTAACCATGATCTCGGCAAAGGCAACGATTTTTAGCATTATTAACGAAACCATTGTGCTCAACATTCAACCCAATACCTTTATGAAAACCAAGATAAGACAGTATGTTGCCTTGCGACAAAATGGGCTCTTAGTCGATTTGAAACAACAACTCAAACACCTTAGCTAAAAAAATCAAACGCATGAGAGCGCCTTTAGGGCATTGGATGCGTAAGATTAATGAAGAAAAGGCTATGATATGCTATCCATACGAGGAATATTCCTCTAGTTTTTTAAGGTCTTGCGTGACACACCAAGCCTTATTTATATATTTCCCTCTCTTTATATTAAGGAAGGGAGCGTCTACATGTAACACTCTTTCGAGTCGATAAACCACTGTGACACAACGTCTCTTTATGACAATCCAAAAGGAAACCCCAATTTATGTTATTTTCACAACTCAATCTTAGTGCCCCTCTTTTAAAAGCCATTCAAGATGAAGGCTATACAACCCCAACACCCGTTCAAGAAAAAGCGATTCCGCCTATTTTAGAAGGTCGCGATATGCTTGCTGGTGCGCAAACAGGAACAGGAAAAACGGCGGGTTTTACCCTTCCAATTTTAGAGCTTCTCTCTGCCAAACCACGTAACAAAGTCAAACCCGTTCTACGCGTACTGATTCTTACACCTACACGAGAGCTTGCGGCACAAGTGCAAGAGAGCGTTAAAGCGTATGGCAAATACCTTCCCTTTAAAAGCGCGGTGATCTTTGGAGGCGTGGGCATCAACCCTCAAATTCAGATACTCCGCGCGGGTATTGATATTCTTGTTGCAACACCGGGTCGTTTGTTGGACCATGTGTCTCAAGGGACTATCGATCTTAAACATATTGAAACATTTGTCTTAGATGAAGCCGATCGTATGTTAGACATGGGCTTTGTGAAAGATATTCGCCGTGTCATTGCCCTGCTTCCAGCCAAACGCCAAAACTTGCTTTTTTCAGCCACCTACTCCGATGACATTAAAAAACTCTGTGAATCCATCTTAAAAAATCCCGTCATCGTCGAAGTGGCACGTCGTAATACCTCCAGTGAATTAGTCAAACAGCGCGTCATTATGGTCGATTGTAAGCGTAAAACTGCCTTACTCGCTAAGCTGATTCAAGAAAACAAATGGGAACAAATTTTGGTCTTTACACGCACCAAACACCATGCCAACAAAGTTTCTGAGTACCTTGCGAAGATTGGTATCAACTCTGCTGCCATTCATGGCAATAAAAGTCAAGGTGCCAGAACCAAAGCGCTCGCGGATTTTAAAAATGGCACCGTTAAAGTGCTTGTGGCAACCGATATTGCCGCACGAGGATTGGACATCGACCAACTTCCTTATGTTGTCAATCTTGAACTTCCAAACATTGCAGAAGACTACGTTCACCGAATTGGGCGAACAGGGCGTGCTGGCAACAATGGTGAAGCCATTTCCTTGGTGTGTATAGATGAACATGAGTATTTACGAGGCATTGAAAAGCTCGTCAACAAAAAGTTTGAACGCGAAATCGTTGAGGGATTTGAACCGAATCCTGAGATTAAAGCAGAGCCTATTCAGCAAGGTCGTGGGAGTAAACCACAAGGTCAACCACGCCGTAGAGACAATGCGCCTCGTGAATACGTTGAAAAAAGAAGAAACAGGTAAAAGATATGATCTACGTTGATGCCGATGCCTTTCCCAATACGCTTAAAGAGATTCTGCTTCGAGCCGTCTTTAAGCGTAACATTACCACCCATTTTGTGGCAAATAAAAAAATACCGCTTCAAGACTCGCCTCTGCTTAGCATGATCATTGTCTCCCAAGGTGCAGATGAAGCCGATCACTACATCGTCGAACATGCCGTAAGTGAAGACTTAGTCATTACAGCGGATATTCCTTTAGCCGACAGACTGGTCAGCAAAGGGGTTCTTGCCCTCGATCCAAGAGGCACGATTTACGATGAAAACAACATCAAAAGTATTCTTGCCATGCGCAATTTAATGCAAGAACTCCGAGATGCGGGTGAAATCACCACAGGTCCTAGTGCCATTGGTGAAAAACAAAAGCGAGCCTTCGCCGATGCGCTCAATGCGCTGTTGCAAAAGCGAAAATAGAGTTACATGTAAAGCGCAAAATCTTTACATGTAAAATGCTTATCACCTTTCTCTAAGCCCAATTCTTTGCAGAATTAGGCAATGATATTACACAATCGTTCTACCCTCCCAGAACCTTTTCGTTTTATACTTTCATCACCAATATGATTACATGGAGATGACATCAATGAAGACTAAAATACTTGGAAAAACGGATAGTAAAATCTCAAGCATCGGTCTTGGCTGTATGGGTATGAGCTTTGCCTATGGGCAAAAAGATGATAAGGAAAGCCTTGCCACACTGAGCCGTGCTTTGGAACTTGGCATCAATTTTTGGGATACGGCGGACATTTATGACAATGGCGTGAATGAAGAACTTATTTCCAAAGTCCTCGTTCCCAATCGTGACAAAATTTTTATCGCAACTAAATTTGGCTTCCGCACACGAAAAACACACGGTGATGCTTTTGAGATGTATGTGGACGCTTCACCCAAACACGCCAAAGAGGCGGTTGAAAAGAGCCTTCAACGACTGGGTATTGATACGATTGACCTTTACTATGCCCATCGTGTTGACCCGAATATTCCTGTTGAAGAGACCGTGGGGGCAATGAGTGAACTCGTTAAAGAGGGAAAAGTACGTTACTTGGGACTCAGTGAATGCACGCCTGAGGATTTAAAAAAAGCCCATGCGACGCATCCCATCAGTGCCGTACAAAGTGAGTATTCTCTTTTAACACGCGGCGTGGAAGCCGAGATTTTACCCCTAACCAAAGCACTTGGCATCAGTTTTATCCCTTTTTCACCGCTCAGTCGTGGACTGATGAGCAATGCTTTGGATGTAACGACTCTTAAAGAGGGCGATTTTAGAAAGACACTGCCTCGTTACAATGGTGAGCATTTGAAGAACAATCAAAACCTTGCCGCAGCTTTTGCACAGTTTGCTTCTGAAAAAAACTGCACCCCTGCACAACTAGCCATTGCTTGGGTCATCGCTCAAGGCGATAATATTATCCCCATTCCTGGAACCAAACGAAGAACGTATTTGGAAGACAACTCAGGAGCGGTTGATGTGAACTTAAGCCTTTTGGATTTAGAAGCCATAGAAGCTATCGTTCAACGCTATCCCAATGTGGGACCTCGTTACAATGAGCGTGAAACAAACTATATCAAAAAGTAAGCTATGAGCAATCAACAAAAAATCTACTTACTCGCTTTTATGAGTTTTTTGGTCGGCACCTCACAATATATTATTGTAGGGGTGTTAGACCAGATCGCCACTTCCTTAAATATTTCGCTTTCCAAAGCAGGGCAACTCGTGAGTGTGTATGCCCTTGCCAGCGCTATTGGTGCTCCTTTCATCATAATGATCACGGCAAAAATGAGTCAAAAGACACAACTCATCCTCTCGTTGATTATCTTCATTATCGGCATCTTTGCGATGCTGTTGTTTCAAAGTTACCTTCTCATTGTCATCTCTCGTATGATTGTAGGTGCGGGTGCGGGTGTGTTTATCGTCATCGCGTATGGCATCAGTGCGCAACTTGCCGAAAAAGGCAAACAAGGGGTTGCCATGGCAAACATCGCCATGGGCTTTAGCCTCGCTTTGGTTTTGGGAATTCCTCTAGGGCGTATGATTACGGCTGTTGCGAACTGGCAAACTATTTTTTGGATGATTGGCATTGTGAGTGTGCTCTGTTTGGTGGTCATACATAAAAGTATTCCAAAAACACTTTCGCAGACGCCTATTGCGCTAAAGGTGCAACTGTTATATCTAAAACAGCCCAAAATTTTGTCTGCCCTTGGGGTAACGTTTCTCTTTTTTATCAGTTATGCCGTGATTAACACGTACATCATGCCACTTCTGTTTTCCATCCGTACGATCAGCGAACACGAAATCAGCACGATTTTATTAGCGCTGGGAATTACGAGTTTTATTGGAACAAAACTCGCAGGTTTTTTAGCCGATCACGTCGGCATTGCACCCACGCTCATAGGTAGTATGTCGCTTTCTTGTGTCATGCTTGTACTTCTTCTTTTGGTGTCCCATTCACTGGTTTTGACATCGCTCTTACTTCTTATTTGGATAAGTGCGGCATGGACATTTGGACCCGCACAGAGTATTCATTTAGCCTTTATTGCGCCTGAAGCTTCTGGCATACTGTTAAGCCTAAATATCTCATTTGTCCAATTTGGCTTTGCCACTGGTGCAGCACTTGGAGGCATCAGCATTGCCCATTTACCGATTCATTCTCTGTATGGCATCGCCATTTTTTTTGTATTGGTGGCACTTGCGCTATTACTCTTGTCGCGAAAATGGCATTGAAAATTCTTTATCCCTGTGAACGTGTTATAATTTTCTAATAAGGAGTTTCTGATGGATCTATCCTCCAAACGCTACAAAGAAGAGCTCATTCAAATTATTTTGGCAAAACGCGATGAAGAAGGCGCGATGAAAACTGCCATTCCCTCGTTAAGTTTTTACACCACAACGACAAACACCGAGTGCATTCCTGCCATTTATGAACCCTCCTTGTGCCTTGTGTTACAGGGCGCTAAAATTTTACTCTTGGGAGGAACGTACTATCGGTATGATGCTTCGGGTTATTTGCTCTCTTCCACACACATGCCCACACGCGTTCGCATTACAGAAGCTTCAACAGAGCATCCTTTTATCTCATTGAAACTTACTTTTACGATGGAAGATATTTTTGAAGTGATGAAAGAAACGGAACCCAAAACGATGTGTGTGGCTATGCGAACACCCGAACGTGGTCTCTGTTTTGGAGAAAATAACATGCCATTGCTTGATCCACTCATACGCTTAGTGCGCCTGCTTGAGACACCTCAAAACATCAAGTTTATGGCTCCTCTTATTATGAAAGAGCTTTTGTACATCGTGATGAGCGATAAAGGTGGTGAATTTTTGCGAAAATATTTGATGGATGGCAGTAGTACACAACAAGTTGTGAAAGTTATTTCAAAAATTAAAAATGATTTTGCCGAAAATATTAATATAAAAGATCTTGCCAAAACGTTTGCAATGAGCGAATCTTCGCTTTACCATAACTTCAAAAAAGTCACTCTCATGAGCCCGTTGCAGTTTCAAAAAACACTAAGACTTGAAGAAGCTAGGCGTATGCTTTTAACGCAAGGTCTTGACGCGAGCGATGTTGCTTTCGCCGTTGGATATGAAAGTCCATCGCAATTTAGCAGAGAATACGTGCGTATGTTTGGACTTCCACCTAAAACATATGCAAAAACGGTTCATCACGATGCGGAAAATATTGCCTAATTTTTTACATGTAATCTGTTACATGTAAAAGTTTTATTGAAATATGCAACTTTTATAGAGAATTGTTCTACACTTGATGATGCAATCACCTTTATATTCAAACAAAGATTCCCTATGAACACATTTAATTTTGATCCTAAAACACAACGCTTTCATAATCTCTATCCTATTAAAACACCTAAAATGACCTTGAAGCAAAGCCTTCGCGCAGTTCAGGAAATTCTTTACAAATCAGCTCAGAAAATCCCCACAAGCAAGATACCACAAATCAAACCCAATCTTGAAGTATTTGAAAAAGCCAGCGATAGGCTCAAATTTATCTGGTTTGGGCACTCTACGGTTCTGCTCAACATCGATGGCATCAAAGTGCTCTTTGATCCTATGTTTTCACGCTATGCCTCGCCGATCAAAGGACTCATTAAACGCTTTCAGCCACCCGTACTGATGCTTAAAGAGTTGCCTCCTATCGATATTATCATTATTTCACACGATCATTATGATCATTTAGATAAAAAGAGTGTCCAATTTTTTAAAGACAAGGAGACACGCTTTTTGGTACCTCTTGGCATTAAGCACTATTTGATGAAATGGGGAATATCGGAGCAAAAAATTGTAGAGCTTGATTGGCATGAATCCTATCAAATGGACTCTATACACATTACAGCCACCCCTGCGCACCATTTTTCAGGCAGAAGCCTTCTGGGACACAATAAAACACTGTGGGCTTCATGGGTGATCAAAGGAAAACATGCAAACGTCTTTTTCAGTGGAGACTCGGCGTACAGTCCCCATTTTAAAGAGATTGGTGAACGCTATGGAGCATTTGATGTGGCTTTTATGGAAAATGGTCAGTATGATAAACGCTGGATGAATGCCCACATGATGCCAGAGCAGACTGTTCAAGCGATCAAAGATGTGCAAGCAACGTTTTTTGTTCCCATTCACTGGAGTATGTTCAGGCTTTCGCCCCATCATTGGTTAGAGCCTATCATCCAATCGCTGAAAATTACACAAGAGCAAAATGTCCTGATGCTCCATCCTTTTCTGGGCGAAATTATGAACATTCCCTTACATTAGGGAGGGCTAAGAAACCTCTAATTCTTGATCTTTCGTTTGCGTATAGAGCCAGAAATGTTTTAAAGACTCTACGTGCATTCTGATGTATTGATTATCACTGGGTTGTGTGTATTTTAGAAGCGATATTCCCAATAAATCACCCACATATTCAAAATGATCCAAATTGTGAATACTTTCAAAAAAAGCATGAGTTGCTTCAAGTTTTTCAACGAAATTTTCTAATCTTTTGGTTGCAAATGCACTGTTTAACTGCCCATCACGGCATAAAGAGTATCCAGACTCCTGATTGACAGAAGGGCAAGCGGTGTCGATCAATATATGCTCAAAATAAGGACTAACAGGGTAAAGCTTACATGCAGGTGGTCTTTGCAAGTAGATGCTACATTGTTGGTTAACATAATATTTACAATAATTCTTTCCATCATTTAAAAGAACATACGCCACCAGTTTTTGCTCTTTAACACTAAAAAGAATCGGAAAATTTTTATAAACCTCTTCGAAATCTTCTAAGATCAGAGGAGACGCGGCAAACCCTTTAGCCCCATTGCAACAATGTCCTTCGCAGGTTGAACAACCGTGAAAATGAAAATCGTGACTTTTGATATTGACAAAACTTCCTATACTTTCCATAAACCCCACTTTGCTATCAACGTTATTATGTGTCTTTACATGTAAAACCATATGCTACATAAAGCCTAAAAAAGCATTATTCATTCCTTGTTGGTTGAAGGAAAATTCAAAAGGATGTGTTATTTTTGGAATATCCACTTTTTTGGATTATAATGCTTTACATGTAAAAGCTAACTAAAGAAGTTTACCCCCTAAAACCCTAGAAATTGTTGCCTATAAAGCGTTTTGGATATTCATCTTTAAGAAAGATTTTTAACTATTTCTTTTTGAAAATCCATCTCCATTGAGTCATAAAACCCTGTACCTGTTGTAATCAAATCGTAATTAAATCCCACTAAAATTTGAACGTTACAAAACCAAACTTGACAAAAAGGATTTCTATGAAAAAAATGCTCCTTCTTTCTGCATTAGCAGCGGTTAGCCTTATTGCAGCAGATAAAATTAGTGGCGCAGGTGCGAGTTTTCCAGCTCCAATTTATTACCAATGGGCTCATACGTATGAGGCAGCAACCGGTATTCAAGTCAATTATCAATCCATCGGTAGTGGCGGTGGAATTAAACAAATCCAAGCACGTACCGTAGACTTTGGTGCATCCGATGAGCCATTAGAGCCAGCTAAACTTGCGGCAGATAAATTATTACAATTTCCAGCGGTTGTCGGTGCAATCGGCTTAGCCTACAATATCCCAACACTTGAAGGTAAAGAAGTCAAACTTTCGAACGCTGTTGTTGAGGGAATTTTCATGGGTACGATTACCAAATGGAATGATCCAAAAATCGTAGCAGACAATGCTGGCGTTACACTTCCTGATTTAGCAGTCACTATTGCTCACCGTTCAGATGGTAGTGGTACGACATGGAACTTCACTTACTGGTTAGATAAAATTAGTCCAGCATGGCATGAAAAAGTGGGTTTGGGTAAAACCGTTCAATGGCCAATTGGTATCGGTGGAAAAGGTAACGAGGGTGTGACTAACATGATCAAACAAACTCCAGGTTCAATCGGTTATGTTGAAACTTCGTATGCTGAGAAAAACAGCCTTCCTATGGCAACGATTCAAAGTGCTGAAAAAACATGGGTAAAACCAACCACTGCAACGATTAAAGCAGCGGCAGCCAATGCTAAATGGAAAGCAGAAGAAGGATTTTATCAAATCCTAGCGAACCAACCAGGTAAAGAAACCTATCCAATCGTAGCGGCAACGTTTATTTTATTGCCAACGGAAAAAGTAGCTGAAAACAAAAAAGTAGCAACATTCTTTGACTACTCGTTTGAAAAAGGTGCAGAAGAAGCACAAAAATTGGGTTATATTCCCCTTCCAAAAGAGACAATTACCGCTATTGTTGCTTATTGGAAAGCTAACGGCGCTAAATAATACTCAACTATTAAGCAAGGGTTTTCCCCTTGCTTAGCGTACTTTTTTATCTTGATAAGACAAGGAACCATTGAACCAATGAAAAACTTTAATGTTGGCGATTTTATATTTGAAAATCTCTCACGAGTGATGTCACTCTCCGTACTTTTAATTCTTGTGAGTATTTTTTATGTCTTGTATGACCACGCTAAACTTGCCATTGATGTCCTTGGACTCAAATTCATTTTTGATACTGATTGGGCGCCTAACCTTGAAAAATTTGGAGCATTTCCAGCCATTTATGGAACACTCTCCAGTACGACCATTGCTATGGTTTTAGCAACACCCATTGCCCTTGGTATTGCTATTTTTCTCTCTGAAATTGCAAGAGGACGTTTCAAAGCATTGATTGGAACTATGATAGAACTTCTTGCTGCAATTCCATCCATCGTTTATGGTATGTGGGGTCTCTTTTTCTTTGTGCCCATCATTCAAAAGCTAACCCATAGTTCAGGTATTGGTACACTGACCGCGAGTGTCATTCTTGCGATTATGATCATTCCTTTTACTGCCGCTGTTTCGCGTGATGCCATGGATACCACACCCGACATTCTCAAAGAATCAGCCTATGCACTGGGCGCTACCAAATGGGATGTCATCAAAGATGTCATTATCCCTTTTGCTAAAGTCGGTGTCATTGGCTCAATCATCCTCTCGTTAGGTCGTGCGCTTGGTGAGACAATGGCAGTTACCTTTGTCATGGGCAATAGCACCAACATGCCCTCTTCCATCCTACAGCCAGCGACCAGCATTCCGGTTATTTTGGCCAATGAATTTAGTGAAGCCGATGGCGATTTATACTACTCTAGCCTCTTTTATTTAGCGCTTATTTTGTTTGTCGTCAGTTTCTCGGTTATCGCCGTTGCTAAATTTGCCTTTTTACGAAAAGTGAGAAAAAATGGTTAATACGTCTTATAAAAAACGAAAAATCACCAACATCATCGCCCTTTCCCTTGCCTTCTTCGCAACCGCGATTGGTATCTTTTTTCTCTTTTGGATTTTAGGGGTGCTTTTGGTGAATGGACTTTCCCATATATCCCTTGATCTTTTTATGAAAGATGGTGCACCTCCAGGCATTGCACCCAGTGGTCTTCGTCATGCTTTAGTAGGGCATTTAATGCTTACGCTCTCATCAACCATTATTGGGGTGCCGATGGGACTTTTAGCAGGAACCTACCTCAGTGAATACGGTAGAAATTCACGTTTTGCCAATTTTACACGCGACATTTCAGATATCATGATGTCAGCCCCTTCAATCATCGTGGGTGTCTTTGTGTATGGTATCTTGGTCATGCCGATTGGGCACTTTTCAGGATGGGCAGGCAGTGTTGCACTCGCCATCATCATGATTCCTGTCATTATTCGCACCACCGATGACATGCTAGCTCTCGTTCCCATTGAACTCCGTGAAGCGGCCTACGCGCTGGGTGCTCCTAAATGGAAAGTCATCATCCAAGTAGTGTATAAAGGGGCGATTACAGGCATTACCACAGGTATACTTTTAGGGGTTGCAAGGGTTGCAGGTGAGACAGCTCCACTGCTCTTTACTGCCTTTAACAACAACTTTTTTTCACTCGACATGTCCGAATCCATGGCATCGCTCACCGTAACGATGTTCAACTACACCATGAGCCCTTACGAAGATTGGCAAGCCATCGGCTGGGCAAGTGCGGCTATCTTAGCCTTTGCCATTCTTGCCATTAATATTGGTGGTCGCCTTCTCATTAAGAAAAGAAATAAATAAAGGAATTTTATGTCTACGATTATTACCATGAATGATCCGCTTGAGCTCGAAGTTAAAAATTTTAATTTCTTTTATGCAGGAAAAGATGAGCCCAACCTCAAATCAGTCGATATGCCTATTGCAAAGAAAAAGGTTACGGCTCTTATTGGACCGAGTGGTTGCGGCAAAACAACACTGCTTCGATCGTTCAACCGTATGCATGACCTCTACCCAGGAAATCGCTACGAAGGAGAAATTCGCTTTCACAATGACAACCAAAACCTCTTAGATAAAGAGATTGATTTGATTGCACTTCGCATGAAAATAGGGATGATTTTTCAAAAACCAACCCCCTTTCCGATGAGCATTTTTGACAATGTCGCTTATGGTTTACGTTTACAAGGGCAGAAAGATAAAAAAATACTGGCAGAAAAAGTGGAAAAAGCGCTTCGTGGTGCGGCACTTTGGGACGAAGTGAAAGATCGCTTGAAAGATGGCGCTTCAGCGCTTTCAGGAGGACAACAACAACGTCTTTGCATCGCTCGTGCCGTTGCGGTTGAGCCAGATGTTTTGCTATTTGATGAGCCTACCAGTGCACTTGATCCTATCTCAACCTTAGCCATTGAGCAGTTAATCATCGAACTTAAAGAACAACTTACTGTCATTATTGTCACCCATAACCTTCAACAGGCCGCACGTCTTTCAGACTATACCGCGTTTATGTATTTAGGCGAACTCATAGAACTAGGTGCGACCAAAGATATGTTTGTTAATCCGCAAGAACGCCTCACAGAAGAGTACATCACAGGAAGATTTGGATGATCCCAATCTTCCATTATGCTCTTTACATGTAAAACTCACAATTTCTTCATAACTCGTCCAAATTACTTATTTTACAGCACCATACACAGCTTTCGTTATTGCATTGTTTAGTATACCGATGTATAATTGCATGCTAATTTTTAATTTATACCCATAAGGATTTTTTATGTTAACTACGATTCGTGCTAAACTCTTCTTCTTGCTTTTTGTTGTTCTCTTAGGCACTGTGAGTCTTAGCTATTTACTCATTTCCAACACCAATGGTGCGGAAAAAGCATCAAGTCAAATCCAAACGACAGGAGACATTTCCAAATATACGGCGCAACTTTTGATGTACGCAAGAGGCTATCAACTCTTTTTTGATCAAGAATCATTGGACTCCTATAACCTCTCTTATAAAAATCTATCTGACAATCTTGATACATTGCAACAAAGACTTCAGTTTAAAGAGAACATTGATCGTTTAAGTCAAATTAAAGAAGATCTTCAAAAACATCATACAACCAATGCAGCCCGTATCGAAATTATGAAAAAATATACCACACAGATCACTTCACCCGAATTTCTTGCATCGGCTGATGGTAAAAAATTTACGCAATTAACCGCGCAACTTCATACTGAAAATATTTCCCTTGAAGATCAAGTGACAAAATTTTCAAATGCTATTATGGCTTATGAAGATGCGCAACTCGAAAAGTTTAGAATCATTGGTATTATGATGGCTCTTGTTATTTCAGGTCTGGTCTCTTTTTTATTCTGGTTTATTGCCAGTCAAATTAAACGCTCCATCCGAAAATCTTCCGATGAATGTAATTATATTGGTCAAAACAAAGACTTAAGTCATACGATTCAAACCCTTGGTAATGATGAAATTTCCCAAATGATGACAACGGTTGACACCCTCCTTTCTCAACTCAGTACCGCGATTGATGGTGCGAAGCGTACCGCTTTAGAAAATGCTGCCGTTGCCGAAGAGCTCTCTTCAACCTCATTAGAGATCGGCAAACGTACGGAAGATGCCGCCAAAGAAGTTGATGAAACCGTCATAGCCACACAAGCCGTCGCTTCTATCTTAAAAACCAGCGAAGAAAGTTCTACGCATTCAGGCGATATGATTGCCAGTGTTGCCGATGAGTTAGGCGATGCCTCAAAAGAAGTTTTAGCCGTCTCGTCCGATCTTCAAACCATTGTGGTCAGTCAAACCGATCTCTCCAGTAGACTTGAGCATCTGGATCAAGAAGTTTCACAAGTCAGACAAGTACTCTCTGTTATCTCCGATATTGCAGAACAGACCAATCTTTTGGCTCTTAATGCCGCCATTGAAGCAGCGCGTGCAGGGGAACATGGACGTGGTTTTGCTGTCGTTGCCGACGAAGTGCGTAAACTGGCTGAACGTACCCAAAAAAGTCTTGTGGAGAGTAATGCAACCGTTGCTGTCATCGTTCAATCCGTCACCACATCAACCGAAATGATGAAAAAGAGTGCAGAGGAAATCCAAGCGCTTGGACTTCGCGCGGAGACAACCCAATCGTTAATGCTCAAAACCGTAGACAATATGAATGAAGCAAAAGAGCTTGCTCTGGGTACGGCAAAAGACGCTAAAGCGGGAAGTACCAAATCAAATGAAGTGTTAGTTCGTATCAATAACATTCACCAACTTTCTACTACTAATGCTCGTAGTGTTGAAGAAATTGCAAGTGCCGCTGAACACCTCTCTAAACTTTCCAACGACTTAAGTCATGCACTTTCAGTGTTTAAAACTGCCTAAGGAGCCGTAATGTCAGAAATTATGCCTAGCCTTTTTTTGGGGCATGGATCACCCATGAATTTAATCTTGGAAAATAGCTTCACTGAAGCCTTGGAAGCCATCTCACGCGAGCTTCCTACCCCAAAAGCCATTCTGGTTATCTCCGCGCACTGGTACACTACACAAACGGCTGTGAGTATCAGTTCAGGTATTGCGTATGAGACGTTGTATGATTTTTACGGCTTCCCACCCTCTTTGTATGAGCTGAATTATCCATCGCCAACCAATAATACCCTCTCCAAACGCATCGGTGATCTTTTGGATGTGCCTTTGATAGAGCGCGGATTAGATCATGGTGCATGGATGCCATTGCACTTTCTCTTTCCCAAAGCCAACATTCCGATCATACAACTCAGCCTCAATAAAAACCTTCCACTCGCTTTACATGTAAAGATGGGTGAGCAACTTAAAGTGCTCCGAGAAGAGGGCATTATGATCATAGGTAGTGGTAATATCACGCACAATTTAGGGCTGGTTGATTTTTACAACATCAATGCTCCCGCCGTAGAATGGGCCAAAAATGTTGACAATTTTGTCGACAAAGCGTTTACATGTAACGATACGGATGCACTGATCAGAATTGAGTCATTATGCCCTGATTTTAAAACAGCACACCCATCCATCGACCACTATTTACCGCTGCTTTACATCGCAGGGACACGTAAAGAAGCAGATGAAGTCAACATCATCACACCCTTTTTCCAAAATGCCAGCCTCTCCATGCGAGGTTTCATACTCCATTAACACCGCTTTTGCTCATAAACCCTTGGTATGTACATGTTTATCAAGGGTTAAATCTCTTGACATGTAACGTCAATATCACGCCAAATCTCACACAGAACAACTACAATTAGAACAATAATAAATTAAATTCTAAATATAAGGAACATTTTATGTTTCAAACCATCCAAGCAAAACTGCTTTTTTTACTGGCGATTATTCTCATAGGCACTCTTGGGCTTAGTTATTTGCTGATTACCAACGGTAATCATGCGCAAACAGCCGTGGCAAAAGTGCAGACCATCGGTAAACTTCCACGCTATACAGCAGAGCTTTTGATGTACTCTAGAGGCTATCAAATTTCATACAATCAAAAATTTATGGATGATTCCTACCAAGCACAAACTAACCTTATTCAAGCCATTGACGACCTCAAACCTTTGCTCACATCAGCCAAAGAGATCGAACTTTTGGAGGTCATTCATAAAGGTGTCGAGGAATTCAAGGCATCAAGTACCCCGCGCTTTGAAATGCTAAAAAAATACAAAGAGACGACGAACTCGCCTGAATTTCTAGCTACTCCAGAAGGCCAAAAGTTTACCGAACTGACCAACATCGGCAGAACCGCTTTCATTTCGATCTCAAAAAATTCCGATGAACTCTCCAAACTCATCGAACACGATGCAGGCACCACACTCAGCAAGGCACAACATGTGGGAATTGTCATGGCACTTCTCATTTTGGGGTTCACCACCTTTCTGTTCAGATACATCGCCCTTAAAATTAAAAAATCTCTCACCAAAGCGGCACAAGAGTGTGAGTACGTTGGGCGTACGAAAGATTTGAGCCATTCGATTGAGATTATGGGAAATGATGAAATTGCTGACATTATGCGCACAATCAATGCTCTTTTTGATCACTTACGTACGGCGATTGATGATGCGAAACGCACCGCAATGGAAAATGCCGCTGTGGCAGAAGAGCTCTCTTCCACCTCGCTTCAAATCGGAAAACGCACCGAAGAGACGGACCAAGAAGTCGATCATGCGGTCAATACCACTAAAAAAGTTGCAAGTATTTTACAGACCAGCGAAGAAAATGCTCAACATGCAGGCGTAGTAATGCAAAATGTTGCCCATGAACTCAATAATGCTTCAGAAGAAGTCCTTGCTGTTTCCAATGATCTTCAAACCGTTGTTGTCAATCAAACCGATCTTTCCGCACGTTTAGAGCAACTTGATCAAGAAGTTTCCCAAGTCCAACAAGTCCTTTTGGTGATCTCCGATATTGCAGAGCAAACCAATCTTTTGGCACTGAATGCTGCCATTGAAGCAGCACGTGCGGGTGAACAAGGACGCGGATTTGCCGTTGTTGCTGATGAAGTGCGAAAACTCGCAGAACGTACTCAAAAAAGCCTCGTGGAGAGTAACGCTACCGTCGCGGTTATTACCCAATCGGTCAACACCACATCCGATCTTATGAAAAAGAATGCGAAAGAGATTCAGTCTCTTGGAAAGCGTGCAGAAAACACCCAACAGCTGATGCTCAAAACCGTCAGTAGTATGAATACAACGGCAAGCATTGCAGAAGGTTCTGCACACGAGGCCAAACAGGGAAGCACTGAAGCTACTGTTATGCTAGAGCGTGTTGCAACCATTCATAAACTCACCTCTACCAACGCCAGAAGCGTCGAAGAGATCGCCAGCGCCGCAGAACACCTCGCCAAACTCTCCACTAGTCTTAGCAACGCACTTTCTGCGTTTAAAACCGCCTAAGCTAATAATAAAACCAAGCCCATATTAGGGCTTAGTTTTATTAAGCTCCTTTGATATACCGCGTCTTCTTAGCCTCTTTGATTTTAGCGATGTCGACTAAAATAAAGCTGTCGACACAGTTGGCGAACTCTTTGTCAATGTTAAAATCCAAAAAGTAAATGCCACCCTCTTCGCACAGTTCGGTGTATTGTTTGTAAAGCGTTGGAACACTGAGATCCATCGAGGAAAGCTGCTCTTTAAGAACAGTAAAATCCTCTTTATAGTCATCGCCTTTAAAAAAGGCTTGCGCCTCTTCTTTTTCCGCTTTGCTCATAAAAAAACGATTGCGTGCACTCACCAACTCTTTGGGTGTTGAAAAGTAGAGTGCATAAAAGGTCACAATAAGATTTTTGGCAATCTTGGGATAAACATCACTCAAACTCACAGGACCGTACATGTAACGAATATGTGGGTTTTGAAACAGATACGCTCCAATACCTTGCCAGAGGTAATCCAGCGCCCTACTTCCCCAATAACGCGGTTGCACAAAACTACGCCCTAGTTCAATGGAGTTATGTAAATAGGGCTCAAATTCAGGAGTAAACTCAAACAGAGTTTGTGAGTAAAAGCCATCTACACTAAAATATTCGCTAATAAAATTCGCCTCTCCAATGCGGTATGCTCCTACCACCTCAAGCTCTTCATCATCCCATAATACAATGTGTTTATAGTGTTTGTCAAAGAGGTCAACATCGCGTTTCCCACCCGTCCCCTCTTCCACTTTTCGAAACGTAAATTCTCTAAGTCGTCCAATTTCGCGCATCAAAATAGAGCCACTCTCATATTCGTAGAGATAGATTTTTTTTCCATCGCTGGTTTGACCCAAAAGTTTTGACTTTTTAAGCTCAGAGCGAATTGCTTTGCGCTCTTCAGGATGTGCGATAGCGGTTTGTGTTGCAAAAATCCCTTTTTTACCTTTACTGATTTTATAGAGATGTTTTTTGAGCAAATTAATCAATGTATTTTCGCCGAGCTCTGACTTTTGAAGCGTTTTATAGGCAATCATTTCACCCACTTTGAAGTTGATCACTTTAGAGCGCTTTTTAAACATCTCACTGGCAAGCAAAATCATCGAAAGCTTTTTGTTAATCATCGAAATCGTATAAAATAGCGGTGAATTTTTAGCATCAATATAAATAGGCAAAATAGGCGAATTACTCTTTTGTGCAAATTTGAGGAACCCTTTTTTCCATTTCGTATCTTTGATGCCAGTGGGATGCGCACGTGACACTTCACCTGAGGGAAAAACGATGAGTGCTTCATCATTTTCAAGCGCATCGTAGACTTTCTTGATTGACTCTTTTGCCGTAGCCCCAGATATATTGTCGATGGGAATGAGCAAACTCTGTAAAGGCTCTATCTGCATTAAAACATCATTAGCAATCACTTTGACATCGCTACGTATCTCTTTGATTAACGCAATGAGTGAAAGCGCATCCAATGCACCTAAGGGATGATTGGCAACAATGATCACACGACCAGAAGAGGGGATATTGGTTTTATCTTTATTAGAAACCGTGTAGCCAAAATTGAAATACTCCAAAACGGCTTCCACAAAGTCAAATCCACGATACGCTTCCCCATGAATAAGAAAGGTGTTAATCTCATCTTGATGCAAAAGTTTTTTCAGCAGATAAATCAGACAATTTTTCACAATTGTTGGATAATAGACAATACTAGGATACTTGAGGTGTAATGCTTTTTCAACATCAACCATGAATACTCCTTTACTTTTTTGGCATAGTATAAAAGGAGCTCATTACGATACGGTAACGAAGGAGAGCTTTTTATGTTACCATATTGTAATGATTTCCTATTAGAATGGGAGCAAATATTATAAGGAATACAAATGCTTCAAAAGTATGAAGAAAGACTCAGTGAAATCAAAAAAATGCTCTTGGGTTTAGGATCAGATATTATCATGGCAAGTGAAAAAGCACTGAGTGGCATGGAAAGTTTAGATGCGACTCGTTTTGAATCTGCTCGCACTTTACTCAAAAATGTAGAGACCCAAGCCAACGCGATTGATAATGAAATTGTTGTGACATTAGCACTTTTTGGCCCTGAAGCAAAAGACCTTCGTAAAATGGTCGCTTACCTTAAAATAACCAATGAACTTGTCAAAATTGCTGAGAATATCCGCAGTTTCAGCAAACGTATGGCACTCCATCTTCAAGGGGATGTTCCATTGATCTCACTACACGAATACTCAACACACCTGTGTAAAACTTCCGTTCAAGCCGTTACGTTAGCTCTTGGCACGATTGATATTGGCGATAAAGATACGCTTGAAGACACCTATCGCAAAGTTAAAGTGGAAGAGAGTAAAAGTGACGATCTTTACTCTATTTTGGAAAAAAATATCTTAAGTGACATTACAAAAACCATCGATCAATCGGCTGATTTTATTCAGATTTTAAGCACTATGCGCAAATTAGAGCGTATGGCAGATCGCAGTGTCAATATCGTCCAACTCATGATTTTTTCACGTGTGGGCGGAGAGATGAAAACGTATTAAAATTCTGCCACGAAAGTGGCTAGCGTAGCGTGTTGGGCTTTGCCCAGAAAGCATGTAAAATTCAGAGGTAAAATGAAACAGACTATTTTGATTATTGAAGATGAGGAAGATCTTTTAGAACTTTTAGAATACCATTTACAAAAAGAAGGCTATGAGACACTCGGCTTTTTGAGCAGTAAAAATGTTGAAAAATGCCTTCAAGAAGAGCCCATCGACCTCCTCATCGTTGATCGAAATTTACCAGGCGTTGAAGGCAGTGAGTTTGTTGAGAGCTTACGTAAAAAAGGGTTCACACAAGCCGTTATTTTTGTCACCGCAAAAGACAGTGACACTAACATTGAAGAGGGTTTTGTGCGAGGTGGGGACGACTACGTGACCAAACCGTACAATATGAAAGAGCTTCTTTTACGCATTAAAGCGATTCTCTCTCGTACCGCACCCAAAAATGAAAAATCATTACTCTCTTACCGTGACCTCAGTCTCGATCTTGAAGCACACCGTTTACATGTAAATACCAAAGAGGTCGAACTGACCAAGCTTGAGTTTGACCTCTTACGCACCCTCATTGAAAACAAAAGTTCTGTTTTAAGCCGTGAATTTTTATTGGAACACGTTTGGAAAAATGATGAATTTTTTCAAGATAAAACGGTCAATGTCGCTATTAATCGCCTCAAACAAAAAATAGACCCTACCAAAGAAAAAGAGTATATCAAGTCCATTTGGGGTGTAGGCTATACTCTATGCTAATGCTTCACCAACACATCACACGAGCGCTCCTTGCACTTTTTTTAACAACACTCTTGCTCTCAGGTGCCATCAGCTACTTTGCCATCAAAAGTGACAACATTGATCACTACTGCAGCAACCTTGAGTCCCATATTAATATTTTGGTACGTGAATTACCGCAGATGAATGACCTTGATGATTTTGCAAAACGCTTTCGAGAGAGTACGGATATTCGCTTTACCCTTATTAATGAAAGTGGCATGGTCGTCACGGACAGTGACCATGACAGTGAAACGATGGATAACCACTCGCATCGTGAAGAGATGATTAAAGCGGGCAAAGCCTCGTTTGGTTACTCTATCCGTTTCTCCGATACCATGAAAAGTAATTTTTTATACGTGGCACACCGCTTTAGTATGAATGATCATATTTACTTTTTACGATTGGCAAAAAACATCGACACCATTATGCATAACTTCTATGCCTTATGGTTTAAAATCGCCATTATCTTTACCGTGACAATTCTAATGGGATTGTATGGGGCGTATCGTTTTAGTCAAAAAATTCGACAAGAGATCGATAACATTGTCGAAAACCTTCAGCAAATTGCTGACAAAGATTATAGAATTAAACTCTCTTCACACTTTAGTATGGAGTTTTTAGAAATCTCCAATTACCTGAAAAAATTAGCTTCTAAACTGGAAAAAAGAGCCAAACAAAAACGAAAATATACGGCTAAGATCAAGCTGATCAGTCAACAACGCAGCGATGTTATTTCTGCCATTAGCCACGAATTTAAAAACCCTATCGCTTCCATCATGGGATACGCTCAAACACTTCTGGATGATCCCAATACCAATGCGCAAATTAGGGAGCGCTTTTTAGGAAAAATTGTCCAAAATGGGCAGAAAATATCCAATATGATCGACCGTTTAGCGCTAACAACCAAATTTGAAAATGGTGATTTTATAACCCAAAATACCACGTTTGATCTGGTGAAGCTGACCCAAGAGATCGCGCAAGGTTTTAGAGAAAAACATCCAACACGTACCATTCATACGGAACTTCCTGAAACCTATATGGTGTCGGCAGATCGTACGATGATAGAGCTTGTCATCTCCAACCTCATCGACAATGCCCTCAAATATTCTGAAGAAACTATTACCCTTGTCCTTGAGAATGACGCTTTACATGTAAAAGAT
Source organism: Sulfurospirillum diekertiae (assembly GCF_002309535.1). Classification (GTDB taxonomy): domain Bacteria; phylum Campylobacterota; class Campylobacteria; order Campylobacterales; family Sulfurospirillaceae; genus Sulfurospirillum; species Sulfurospirillum diekertiae. The sequence goes on from NZ_CP023275.1 coordinate 2,260,927, forward strand.
CAAGGCATGGGGATCAAAAGCGAAGAGATCGAAAAAGTAACTCAAAAATTCTACCGCTCGAATTCACACTCATGGGACAACTCCATGGGACTTGGGCTTGCATTGGTAAACTACATTCTTAAACTTCACAACACCACACTAGAGATACAAAGCAGCTTAGGTGTAGGATCTGATTTTTCATTTAAATTACCTTCAAACAATACTGTATTATGATATGCCATTCAAAAAGAGGCTAACGCTTTAGCTTCTTTTTCATTATTTTGCATCAAAGGCTTTACATATGTACAATATGGGTGAACCGCGCATCAAAATTGTTGCTATGCCAAAAGATACCAACCCCTCTGGCAATATCTTCGGAGGCTGGATTATGTCACAAATGGACATCGCAGGAAGCCTCGCTGTACGCGATCTCAACGTTGGGCGTGTGGTAACGGTTGCGGTACAATCTATGGAGTTTCGTGAAGCGGTCAAAGTGGGTGATGTACTCAGCTGTTATGCCAAAATTATCAAAGTGGGTAAAACATCTCTTACGGTGCGCATTGAAGTCAACGCCGAACGCTCCATCGAAGGGGCACACCGTTGTTTACATGTAACGAGTGCCGTGATTACCTACGTCAACGTTTCATCGGATGGTAAAAAAATGCCCATTCCCTATACCGATAACGAACTTATTGCACTTGGTATTGAAGTAAAAGCGTAACGGCTTTTACTTCTCAAGAACAAATTGACTCAGTGGGGTATCTGCGACCATCAAATCTTCGATCACTCCTTTACCCTCTAAAATTCTAAGCTTTGCGCTTACTGTTATTCCACTATTTTGTCTTAAAACTTTTTCGGCTTTTGGCGCTAACTCTTCACGCATGTAAAAACGATCAAACGGCAATGAAAAATAGACGAGTTTTGAGACATCTTCTTTTTGAGGCATACTTTGGTAGCGTGGTTCTACATTCACTTCTAAAAAATTTCCGCTCAGTGGCTTTGTAAAGCGTATCTCTTTGATGTTATCCTTTTGATCACTGTGTTCAAAAATAGCATATGCCTTAGGACGTTCTCTCATAGCCTCACCCTCAGCTAAAGGGGCTTTTGTAGCCGTATCAAAACGAAGTGTGACATAACGTCCCCTAAATGGATCGTACGGATCAAGTGGCGATACTTTCAAATAAAAGACTTCGCCCTCTTTGAGAATGCGCTCATAACTTAGGATCTGAAAAGCAATAACACCCACTTGTACGACACACAGAAATCCAAAAAAAATCCATGAAAGAAGTTTTATATTTTTCATGCGCTTGCCCTCAACTTTCGTCGTACAAAGGCATTGATAACCAAGAATAGCACCCCCGTTACGATAAATGCCACACCTTTAGCCACCAAATCAAACTTGGCATCCATAAAGTGAATCCAAACCGTCAACGCGATTAAAATCATGCCTTGATTGATCAGTCCTAAACGCCCCTCTTTTGCACCGCATACGATCATCCACGAAGCCCCTAAAAGTAAAGAAGCATTGATAAAGAGCATTGAAGCCAAAGCAGATACTTCGTGATGACTTTGAAGCTGTGTGTATATCAAGAAAATGACAGGGGTCAGTATGACAAGCACTTCGGCGGGAACCTTTTTAACCTTTTGTAAAAATAGCACTAACAGTGCTACAAAAAGCACGATTAGACTGATTGCCAGCCAACCCATCTGGCTAGGTGCTTGAATCATTGAATCCGCCCCATCCAGCCACATTCGTGCTCGAAATGAAACCTGAGTCAGTACCAAGAACAAAGCTCCAAATTTTCCGATGCGTTCAAAAGGACGTTGCCATGTTTTTTCACCATGCGAAAGATACAGCATTCCTGCCATGTAATACAGTGCAAAGAAAAGTGCAAAATAATTCACCATGCTACGTAAATGAGGCATAGCACGCGTTTGCGTTAAGATTTCAACAAGAAAAACAAGAAAAAGTGAGATCGCAAGTCCCCAACTAAGGAGCAAGGTACCATTGGCATTTTTTGCTGTTCTCAGTTGCCACACATAGTAGCCAAGCCAACAAAGCATAATTCCTAATAGTGCCCATGTGCTGAGAAAAGAGTCTGTATTCATCTCCAACAATGCACTCAAATCACTTCGATGACTGATCCACACAACTGTCCATAAAAGGATCTGTAACAATGCAGCACCTGAAGAAGGAAGTAACCATGCAATACCAAAGGAGAGTAAGAGCCAAAGACTTAGAAAATCAAAAACCGTGCCACCCAAATGGTACGTCTGCCCAATGATCGCCAACGATGCACCCATCATCAAAAACCAAAGGATACCACTCCCTTCCAGCAATGCAGTGTCGTTTGGCTTGTAACGCTTAACCCAAAAGGAAAACGCTTGTGCACCCACTAAAAGGACAATGGCGAACAGTGTACGCTCCAGATGCCCCAACGCATCCCAATTGTACGCCAAAAGGGAGATAATGCCCAATCCTACAAGGGCAAACCCAAGTAAGCTAAAGGCTATGCCCGAAGAGCGCTGAGATGATTTTTCGCCTTCATAACGACTTAAAAGTACCCTCGCACTCTCCTGTGTAACTATGCCCTCATTCACCCACGAAGGAAGCTCCTTCTCAAGCCATTGGTAATTCTCTTTGCTCATAACTACCTTTACATGTAAAGATCAATCAACGATAAACAGCTTCGCGCCACTTGGCGTATACGAACGGTGTGCCATCGTCTCATCCGCCACTTCATAACTCATACCCGCTTGAAGAAAATGAACTTCTCCATTCATGAGTTCCGTGTAAAGCTCACCCTCTAAACACAAAAGAATATGCCCTTTTTGGCACCAGTGATCGGCTTTATACCCAGCAGTATACTCCACCATACGCACACGAATGTTGCCACACTGCTTCGTTCGCCAAAACGCACTGCAGCTCTCACCTTTGTGTTCTACTTTTTCAATATTTTCCCAATCAGTTGTACCAAATGGGATGTCGGTCATTTGCAGTGTGTTTTCCTTAGTCTATTTTACAGTTTAAACCCATAACATTTATATTTAACTCATCTCTATAAAGCTCATGAAGATTTTGTAACTGTTTTTCAAAATCTTCTTTTGAACTTCTAATATTAAAAATTAAAAAGATACCATAATCCGAATGTGACCCTTGGATATACTGGTGTAATTTTTTAACATACTCTTTGCCAATCTTTTTTCTAGCATCGGCTTCCATATTAAAGTCCAATTTCAACTCTAACAATATCTGCCCAATAAATCCGTAAGAAATCGTATAATCAATACGCTTATCATCCATTAACTGTTCTTCTCGATGTAACCTAAAATCTGTTGCTCTAAAACCATGCTCATATAGCGCTAATTTTATCGGAGGCATGAGCGTTTTGGATATAAACTCTTCTGCATCCAATTTCTTTTCTTTTCTAGCCTGTAACTCAATATGTTTATACGCACCCTCATCTTCAACCCATTGTTTCAAATCTTTTTCAATGACACGTTTGATAACTTCCAAAAGATGCGATGTCGAAGCAATAGGCAAATACAATTTATCTTTAAATTCTCTATATTTTCTTAGTGCATCTGCCATATTTGACGGTTTAGCGATGGCTTCTAAGTAGCTCTTCTTAGCTTCATCAAACCCATACTCAAATGATCCTAACTCAAGCTCATTTTGATTGCGAAGCATAAAGCTTTCCATTTTATGAATAGGCTCAAACGAACCTAAATGGCGAAGTTGTTTGAGGTGGTTGGTGACAATTTTTTCTAAAAATTCAGCGTTAGCGTGTTTCTTCTCTTTGCGTAAAGAAGAAGCTAATACCAACAAATCTTCATCTATCTTTTTCGTGTACTCTTCATGATGTATCAAAAGTTGATTTAAACTATTTTGCCCACGATGATCGTCCAAATCTGTCATAAAGGTACTGTCTTTTCCCTCTGGTACATGTGTGGTCATTGCTGTTTGTTTGACGTACTCAATCACTTCAGCAAACGCTTCTTTATCATCATGCTTCATAACCAAAGCTTTTAAAAACGCTTCTTTCAAGTCCTTTTCTAACTCTGGTTTTTTTCGCATTGCATCAATACGTTTTTTTGTTAAAACTTCAGGTGGCAAAATATCGACTATCTCTTCACGAATATGCTTTGCAATTTTTTGATTTGCAATCATTTTTAAAAGTAACGGCTCTGCCTCTTTGATGCGTAGATTTTGATACATCTGCATAAAATTCTCAGGCGAGCGCATTGCTAAGTCATCTCTTCGCTTTCCTGCATAAACATCTACTACATCTTGAAGTGCCTTCGATGATGGTTTGCTAGCAAGTTCAAATATCATTTTATCATTACTATTTGTGCTAAAAGGAAGATAACGGAAGGCATTGTCTACCATCATTTGATCCGTTAAAACAATTTTTTCATGGTACAAAAAATTGATACAACTGTACAAAAATGGTACTTCCCAAATCTGGTATGAATTCTCCCCGCTTCGTTTCACTTTTCCATCAAGAGGATTATTATGCAATAAAATTTGGTGTGACAAAGCAATCATACGTTGTCGATTGATTTCATAAGCAGGACATTGTTTAAGCTCTTCTTGGTGCGAGATAAAAAATGAAAACAGATCTCTGTGAAATCGATCTAGCACTGGTTCTATTTTATAAAGCCATTGATCACATAAACTTTTTTGCTTTTTTGGTGGGTGCATTTTTGCATATTTTGCTTGAGCTTTGTTTCTCTTTTGTATTTCTTTATGAAACAATGAATGAATTTTTTCTTTTACCTTTGAATTGAGCGTTTCTGTATAGAACAAATTTATCATTAAATCTTCTAAAGTAAAGCTTGAATGTTCCATCTTTTTAAAAATATTCAAAATAATGTCAAAATTATCGACTGTTATAAAAGGAAAGAGGTTTAAAATAATAAATTCTTGAAACTCAAAATAATATATTTTATCGGTATTTAGACGCGTTATTAACTCTTCTAAAAGTTCTTCCAAATACTTTTGATTATCTTTTATAAGCACATTTACAATTAATCGTATAAAAACTTTATAAGCATCGCTATAGTGGAAATTTTTATAAAATACTTTTAGAAGAAATTGATTTAAGAGATCACGAAGTGTATCATTGAGAACATGCGCGATATTTTCAAATAATATTTCAACTTGCTTTTCACGTAGACCAAGATAATGATATTTTAAAGAGTAATGTTCTTGTTCTCTTTGAAGGAACTTACTTAAAATATATTCAAGAGCTACAGATGTTCTACATTCAGAAATACATTCAAATACATCAAAACCACTGATTCTATTTCTATCTACTTTATTTTTATTAAAAAGCTTTTCTGCTTCAAAATAGACATCAATGCTAAAGCTATCTTCAGGCGCTATTTCACGGCATGTTCGTGCGTACTCATGCTGAAGCTGAACGCCCTTTTCAAAAATGAAACGATGGTTTTTCACCCACTCAAAATCATTTTTTGCAAAGATAGAAGCATGGCTGACAATTGTTTCATGCAAGTATTGATTTTCTTTGACATCCATTTGTAACCACGCAGAAAATGTCTCTTTCCATGTTTTCAGTTGTTGCGCTGAGAGTTTGCCTTTTTTATACACTGAGCTTATCAACTTAACAGCGTTTCTTTGTTTTGACATGTGCCATGTTTTAGATTTTGCACTTTCAAGAATCAGTGCATAATGCTCACTTTCACAGTAAAAATTGGCTAGTTTATCCGCCAACCTCCATAAAGATTTGTCATGCCTCGTATAGTAATCAAAAACAATGTTAAAGATGCGAGATTTTGTTTGAAAGTCGATTGTTTCAGCATTGATTGAGACAAGGATGTCGAAATATTCTTCCCTTAAAACCCTCTCTTTATGTCGTTGTACAAATGCAATAAAAAGCTCTAATAAAGTACTGTTTTGATCGATAAGAAAAGGTGTGACATAAAACCAATTTGCAAAAATTTCTTGAAGTGTAGGCTCCATTGCTAGGTCAAAAAATCGCTGATCAAGCTTATCAAAACGAAGTAACTCTTTTGCTGCTAAAAAGTCTAAAAACGTCTGGTTTTCAAACTCGACAAAATCAAGATTGTCTTTTAAAACACTTCGGTCATAGAGAATATTAAGTAAATCATCTCTAAAGATAATTTGACTAAAATTTGATTCTACCGAATCAAAAATAGTCATTAGTTCATCTTTGCTGATTTGTGAAACCTGATAAATTTTCATAATAAATGCAATTTTTTCTAAGACTCTTTTAATCACATCATACTGAGACTGAGGAGTTTTAACATCTCTTTCTTTGTCTAATTTTCGATAAATAAAATGGTTAAATAATTCGATACGACTCAATTTTATGATTTCTTCTATCTTCATATCTTTTGTTAATTCACAAAAATAGTAGAGGTAACGAGGTGTTTGTAAGATTTCAAAGAGACCATTTTTTTGAATCTCACTAAAAATAAAAGAAGCTTTTTGTGCATCAAAACTTTCCATATAGTCTTTGATTTGTTTACCGTAAAACTTGTCAATTTCGATGAACTTAAAGGCAAGCGAAGCCACATCAAAGTCCATCTTTTTAAGATGATGCGTGCGACATGATACAAATAGTTTAGCAAGAGAATTTTGTTGCATAAACGTTTCGATCATTTCCATAAAAGTGTAGAGTTTTTCAAAGGGGAGTTCATCAAGAGCATCGATGCAAATCAATGTGTTTTCATCTAAACTTGCATCATCCGTATTGGAAAATTTTGATTGTTTGAGTAAATCTTGCTCTGATATATTTGGGTCAATTTCTTTACATGTAAGAATATTTTTTGCAATATCGCTGTCAATAATTTTTTTCGCATCCAGATAAAAAGCTTTTTTTTGATGTTCGTGTGCTTTTAAAACAAGCTCTTTAAAAAGCCGTGTTTTACCAAATCCAGGTTCCCCGACAAACAAAAGATACTTCTCCTCAAACAACTCTGCAAAAGTGGGATGTTTGACATCACGTACAAACATCATTTCAGGTTCAAGATTAAACAAGTCATCAAGTGTTTTATACAGAGAAAGCGTTGGTGCAATATATGTCATAGCTTTACCTTACTAAATTTTAATACCACCCTCATCTATCGACTTTCTCAACGCATCATCGCTAATCTTATCATAAATCACAACATCAAAAAAATAGGGTAAATTGGTCTCTTCATCAAGTTTATATTTGAGTTTTGAAAGGGTATTAAGGTCGATATTTTTACCCTTAATGGCAAGATCAACATCGGAAGCTTTTTTGTGTGTTCCTCTGGCTCGAGAGCCAAAAAGAATGACCTCTTCGATGGCATCAAACTTAGCAAAAACTTCACGCAAGGTTGAGAGTTCTGTTTCACTCAACCCTAGCATGTCTTTTTTGCCAATACATCGTAGAGTTTTTCCATCATCGGGTAGTAGGTTTGAACAATGAGTTTTTCAAGCTCATCCAAGATAGTTTCATCGTAAGTATGCGCACTAAGATTGCGTTTTTCGAGTGCTTCAAGCCACAAAGCACCATCGTCGATGAGTCCGTATTGGAACGCTTGTTTGATGCTCTCACGAGGACTTTTGACTTCATAACCCTCCGCTACCAGATAGTCTTTCATCACTTTCCACGCTAACTCAAATCCCACTTCAAAAAACTGGATGAGCCCTGCTTTTTCGATCTCATTCAGGCTCTCTTTTTCAACTGTCATTTTAAGATGCCTAAGAGATTTTTGATAATTTGTAAAACGTTGTCTAAAGCGTATTAATGTATCGCTCATCACTTCACCTTTTTGAACCAATCGTATTTTTACATGTAAAGCTTATTTTACATCTCTTTTACAGCCATATTTTGCGGCATAGATTTCGCCAAATGCGTGCATAGAATCAAGCACTTTTTTAAGCTCTAAACCAATAGGGCTAAGGGCGTACTCCACACGTGGAGGTACTTCAGCAAAAACTGTTCGCTCAATGATATGATCGGCTTCTAACTCTTTGAGTTTTTGTGTCACCGTTTTTTGTGTCACTTGTGAAAAAGCTTCACAAATGTCTTTAAATCTTTTTTGTCCGCCTAATAATATATAAACGATAAATATTTTACTTTTGTCGTTTATAATGTCCAATGTCAATGCTACAGGGCATTGCAACTCTTTTACGTCTGTTGTTATCATTGTTGTCACCTCTTAATTTGTATTATACCATAATCACCATTTTTGTTCTTTACTTACTTTTTATTCTATAATAAACTTTAAGGTGTTAAGAGGTATATTTTTCTAAATTTTTAGGAGAGATACTATGAAAAAAACATTGATTATTTTTGCACACCCCAACATCACGGAGTCCAAAGTCAACAAAGCACTTCTTGAGAGCATCAAAAATGAGCCAAATATCACCGTACATGATCTTTATGCAACGTATAAAACCGTAGAGGCTATTGATGTTGCTAAAGAGCAAGCCCTTTTAGTCCAATATGATCGCATCATTTTCCAATTTCCACTCTACTGGTATAGCACTCCTGCTATGTTAAAAGAGTGGCAAGATAAAGTTTTGGGATATGGTTTTGCATATGGCCCAGAGGGTAGCAAACTGGCAGGAAAAGAGAGCAAAATCATTGTGAGTGTGGGTTCACCTGAGTACGCTTACCAAGCAGGTGCGTACAATAACTTTACGCTCAGTGAATACTTAAGACCGCTTTACTCAACCATTGTCTTTACAGGGATGGAATTTAAAGGGATTTTCGCATCTTATGGGGCGATGAAACTCACCGCAGAAGCGCTTGCAAAGGATGTTAAAACCTACCAAACCATCTTGCATACAGATGACTGGAGCACTTCCCTTTTCAAATTTTTAGCAGAGTAAACCAAAAGGGGCATGCCCCTTTTATGCCTCATCTTTGGGCAATACAATTGTGATAAACAGCCCACCTCGCTCATTGGTTGCATTGATGGAGCCTTGCATCGTCTGTTCAATAATCTGTTTGGACATATAAAGCCCTCCACCATTGCCACGTGTCGGATCTTTTGTGGTAAAAAATGGATCAAAAACATGAGGAAGTTGTTCATCCGTCACACCACCTCCATTGTCTGAAACTTCAATAATGACATAGTGCTCTTGCTCATACCCCTTAATGGTAATTTCACCATGAGCAATCTGCCGCTCAATAAGCGCCTCTTTTGCATTGTGAATCAGCACTAAAAGGACATGCCCCAGCTCTTTCTTAAAAGTATTCAGCGCAATCTCTTGCGGACAATCCACACAAAATAAAATATCTCGATTGGCAATGCCACCATCGTTCATCCGAATACTCTCTTCAATACATTTCGATACTGAAAACAGAACTTTTCCCGTGTCTGCTAAAAAGAAATCTTTAAAATCATCAATCGTTGATGACATACTTTGAATTAAACTTCTTAGTTTTACAATCTCGTCTTCAAGGTTTTGAGGCGTGAGTTTTTTCATTTGGCTATCAAGATAAATCTTGCTAATAACCACACTAATGGTATTAAGCGGCTGTCTCCATTGATGCGCGATATTGCCCAACATCTCTCCTAAGGCTGCCAGTTTAGCTTGTTGAAAGAGCATTCGATCTTTAAGTCTGCTGTTCGCAACTTCTTCATCGATCTTTTTTTCCAAGTTTTTATTGAGATATTCTAGCTCTTCTTTTGTATCAAAGGACTCGCACAGTGCTGTTGAAATAGCACCATATTCATTCTCTTTGAGCAAATATTTACGTAAAGGCTCTTTATTTTTAGCATTGAGCGCAACTGTGATGTCTCGCAAAGGAAAAGAGATAAATTTTGCAATCAAAAGGGCAAAAACGATCATCAAAATAACCGTATGCACAATGGTCAGCTTCAACTCTTTTTTACCATAGCGATCCAACACTTCACTCATTCGATTATGAATATGTAAATAGAGTGTGCCTACTTTCTCGCCTTGAATTCCACTTAAAGGAATTTCATGGACGGTGTTATAGTCATCGTCATTTTGAATTGCACTTAAACTCGCCTCTGCAATTCCATAACCACTCAGCTCTTTCAAAAATGCTTCATCCCAATGCTTTACAATCAGAACAAACCCTTTCGCTAAAGAGTTTTGAGCAATAGTCTCATCAATACGATGAATCGGTGCCACATAACATTCAACAATACCTTGTTGCGGTACTTTGACATAAAAGTGTAAGAGCTCCGCATTGGCAGTATCAAACATCGCAAAAGGGACAAGCGTTTCAATCGTAGCTAAAAAAGGTTTATCGGATTCGGAAAAGATGATTTTTTTGTTCTGATCCAAGATATACATTCCATCGATACCAAATTGTACAATGCTTGCTCTAAGGTTATCTTCAGCCCATTGTGGATCTTTCGTATCGGTAAAATTGGCAAGGTCATTCCACGCAGCATAATCAAGCGCTTGTTTTTTAAAAGAGTCTGATTTTAAAATTAAAAGTTGTTTGAACCCTTGAACGATCTCTTGGGCATTCTGCTTAGCCATTGCATTGACATTGTCGCGTTCATTCACCCAAATGAAAGCTTCAACACCAATAGCCACTAAAAAAGTTAACATTGTCAAGAAGAAAAAAGAGGACTTCACACTCATCGCGGCACTCCTTTTTAATATGCAAATAATGCATAACATGCTTTACATGTAAAGGGCGTCACCTACCTTTCGCGTAGGTCTCCCATCCTGCTTTTCGTAGCACACATGCAGGACATTCGCCACAACCATAGCCCCATGCATGCTTTTTATCGTGGACACCATTATAGCATGTATGTGACTCATCGATGACGAGTTCTAAGACACCCTCTTGGTGTGAAAGTTCAAAGGTTTCAGCTTTTGTGAGGTGCATAAGCGGGTAATGGAAAGTGATGTTGGCTTCGCTTCCAAGATTAAGGGCAAGTTCAAGCGCCTTTACAAAAGGCTCTCTACAATCAGGATACCCTGAATAATCGGTCTGATTGACTCCAATGATGATATGCTCAATACCTTGTTTTTGCGCAAATGCGTGCGCAAGTGTAAAAAAGATCGCGTTGCGATTGGGAACAAAGGAAGCAGGGAGATTGGTATGCGTTCTATGATGTGCGCCAATATCTTGCGTACCATCAATTAAAGCCGAATCATTCAGTTGTGAAAAGGCATCTAAGCTGAGCAGTGTATTTTTTACATGTAACGCTTTGGCGATCTTCTCAGCTTGCGCAATTTCCACGCGATGCTTTTGGCCATAATCAAACGTAATGCTTTCAACACTATCAAAACGATTCTTTGCCCAACCCAGACAAGTCGTACTGTCTTGTCCACCACTAAAGACCACTAATGCTTTGGAAGCAATTTTTCCCATTATTCCACTCCTAAAAACTTGTGCAACTGCACACTCAAGATAAATTGTGGATGTTCTTTGACAAACTCCACACAAAAAGCAACATTTTCTTTGTTGGGTCGATCCATCTCATTTTGAGGCTGAATGAAGATGGGTTTGTAGCTTGAAAATTCAAGTATTTTTTCAACTGCAGACTCTTTGCTCACCACAAATTTAATCTCATCGTAGCCATATTTTTCAATTTTATCCCAATCTTTTGGGCTATAGGTCACCCAGTTAGCACTCGCAATGTTGGAAAAATTATAGCCATTCGTTTCGACAGAAACAGCATACATATACGCTTGCAAATAATCAATAAAACCATTAAGATTATAAATACTCGGCTCGCCACCTGTAATGATGACATTCATGGCAGGATAAGGCTTAATACGTGTTAACACCTCATCAAAACTAAGACTTTCATATTCTCCTTTGTGCAAGAACTCATCACAAAAGGAACAGGTGAGATTGCACCCATACAGTCGAATAAAAATAGAAGGAACGCCCACATGTGCACCTTCTCCTTGAATAGAATAAAATATATCGACGACTTTTAGCATGCCACCCTTTTCCTTAATAATGTTTCAAAACATTATTATCTATTGTGTAACATTATAATATGAAATGGATTAGAAGATTATTTGAAAAAGTGCCTCTTGTTTTAAGATTAACAAGAGGCGTGTAGGTTTACATGTAAGCTTTTTAGTGATGTGATTTGATAATTAGAATGGTCATTCGGATGTTGATCATAATAAATTTTATCACTTGCCAAATCACACAGGTTCTTCTAAAAAGTGTAAACTTTGAAGGAATCGGTGTAAAAGCATTTTGTGAATACGGTGTTAATTTCATACTATTCTCCTTTGTTTTCATTTTTTGTCACGCCTTTAGAGCAAAGCTCTAAAGACTACGTTAACACTGAGTTTTGCTTGGCGCAATGCCCGTGCATCTTCGATGCTTTTAAGTTCTTATGGAACTTTGTCTCGCACTCAAAGCAAAGCTTCTCATGCTACGCTAACGCACTTTATTCTGGGATAATGGACCAAAAAGGTTTCATTTTGGCTTTCCAGATAAATGCATGGTGTAAAAGATGCTTAACCCAATGGGCAGCAAGACCAATTTCACCAAAAGTACCGCCAAAATCTCTACCATAATCAGGATATTTTTTATAATTCGGAATAATCGGATACATGGTCATCGCAACAGCGGTTCCTGAGAACAACCCTTTACCAGCACTCGCAACACACGCTGCACCCATTTCCGCCATACACGCGGTATGGGTTGGTGCACTCGCACCCCCTATCATATCAACGATGCTTGCAGCAACCGCTTTTCCCATCATCGCACTAGGCATTCCTGTTCGTGGAGGTGTTGGATTGATCGGTGTGCCATTAGGAGATTTCATCGGTTTAGAGATGATATGCGGTGGTGCAAAGGCAATACCTGCCGCAAAAATATTTTTATATTTAGGATTTTGACATGTTTTTGGCCAATCAGACGCATCCCATGTTTCATACGGAGCTGTTGCTTTTGAGTAATCCCCATCAACAAACATAAAACCACCCGCATTGAACATAGAAGAGGTAATGTCTTCTCCATTTTTATCGTATGCTTTCATACCAGCCCCTGCAAATGGAGGAATGAGCATAGAAAAGTCATACGTCTCTTCTTTCATTTCGCCTGCAAGATTTTCGTAATGGACTTTGTCTTTTTCAACTTTATTGACATGCGCTCTCGTGATCCATTTGACATCACGCTCGGCGTATAAAGATTCTGCAAAGACTTTGCCACTGGTGATGTAACCACCCATTTTAAGGTGCATACCGCCTACACCAAAGTCACCGAGTTCATATTCATTAGAGATATAAGTGATGGTCGCTTTGTCACGAACACCCTCAGCACGCAAGCGATGATCGACGTTAAACGTGTACTCAAACGCTGCACCTTGACAGGTACACATTCCATGACCTGTACCAATCAGAATCTTTTTCTCTTCACCTTTTTTTAATGCTTCGATAATCTTTTCAAGCTCATCTGCGGCATGTTTTGCATGTGATGCGGTACAAACGGAAACAGTGAAGCCATTGTCCGGCCCTAAACCCTCTGTTGCTGTAAAATTGAGTCTTGGACCTGTGGCATTGATGAGATAATCATACGTGATTTCCTCTTTTTCGCCCTCTTTATTTGCACCAGTGTGTTCTATAGTAACAAAATTTTTACTATTATCCACTGTGCCCTCAGGGTGAATAGTAAGTGCTTTTGCTTGAATATAGGTAATGCCCGCTTTTGCATAAATGGGTGCTAAATCAAAAAGAACTTCCTCTTGTTCCATTTGACCAACACCTACCCAAATGTTCGATGGAATCCAATTCCACTTGCTATTAGGGGTTACAACCACAACTTCATGAGTTCGATTGAGCCATTTTCGCGCAAACTGTGCGGCGGTATGCCCTGCAACACCACCACCCAAAATAACAACTTTAGCCATCAATTATCCTTATAAAAAATGTAAAACTTTTTGATTGTATAACAAGAAAAGATAAAATAAAATTGTACTATTACAAATCCGAAGTTATTTAAGGTTTAAAAAAGGTTTACTTTTTTTGACAGCTATATTTTGGTATCATTCCTAAGATATTTTTCGATGTAAAAGGGTATAACCAATGTTATGGCAAATCAGTAAAGAATTCGATTTTTGTTATGGGCACCGCGTTTGGTCACAAGAGCTGGATGCTGAATTTTCCCTCAGTGGGTGCTTAGCGTGCCGTCACTTGCATGGACATCAAGGCAAAATTATCGTTTTTTTACAAAGTAATGAACTCAAAAATGGTATGGTGACAGACTTTCATCATCTGAACTGGTTTAAACTCTTTTTAGACAATACCTTAGATCATAAATTCATCATTGACATTCACGACCCACTCTTTGCGACCTTATTGCCTCATTTTGCTGACAAACAGAATTTACTTTCCCATGAAAGTGGTTATAAAACACCCGATCTCTCTTTTATAGCGCATGAGCCAAATTATCTTGTAGAAATGTATGAGGGGTATATTATCGTTGATTTTGTGCCAACCAGTGAGAACATCTCAACGTGGCTGCTTCAAATCATTGCGAAAAAGATGAGTCGCTTGGGAGTGGAAGTCTCGCATGTAGAATTTTTAGAAACCCCAAAAAGCCGAAGTATCGTTTACAACCATTAGCGTTCTACCCGAACGCTGAACGTAGCCTCTAGAGCAAAGCTCTAAAGACTACGTTAACACTGGGTTTTCTTTGAAGTCAAGCCCGCGCACTTTCAGTGCTTTTAAGCCTTTGGATAGACCTTTTCGAGTTTTTTATAGAGCGCATCCACAGTGGGAGCAGACTCGCCATGAAGCAATGAAAGCATCACTTCGTTATCTTCTTTACCATTCCACACTTTGATGTAATGTCCCTCTTTGTAGCCATGATCTTGGCGGAATTGGTTAAGCACGTTTTTAGCCACATAGAATTTGTACAGCACTTTAAGGTTGATGCCACATTTTCTTGAAAGTGTAAAATACTCTTTCAACAGTCCATCAAAAAGATCCATTTCAAAACCTGTCGTATCGTGAATGATGCTCTCGATGTCATTGACCAGTTCCATTGGTACAGCCATACCGATAGAGAGTGGTTCTTTGGTAAATGCTTCAAATCCCTGAACATCCAACACATCTAAAACAAGTTGTTCAATATCGCCTCTGTTGTTCGTTTTATAATCTTCCAATAACAGGCTCATAATAAAATGCCAAATATCAACGATTTCAACGGTGACATTGTCCCAATCGGTCGGTTTATTAATGTTTTTCCAATGTTTCCAACTAAAACTATCAATGAGTTCCGCACACTCCATATAAATACATCGCTTCCAGTTAATCATGCGGTTATGTTTGGTATAGCCATTTTCCCAGCCAATACCATTGGTTTCGTCGTTCAGTTTTTGCTGTAACGCAAACATTTGCGTTAAATAATCTTTACTTGTCATTCTATTCCTTCGATCTTAAAAGGGTTTCATTATACTTTTTTGCGCCATAAAAGTCAAAATGGATTCACTGCCTTTGCGATATCCAAGCTCAAAACAAGCATCTATTTGTCTAAAAGTAAACAATCCAAAATCATTGAGTGTGGGATCGCTAATGCACAGATCACTCTGCTCTATCTGCTGTTTCGATGAAGCCAAAATGGAGAGATAAATAGCGCGCTCAAAACTGGAAAAAAAGTTACTTTTTTGCTTTACATGTAAAGGAAACAAATTAACACTCACCACAGGATAAGGAAGCTCTAAAAGTGGTGCTACAGGCAGGTTATCCATAAAACCACCATCAATAAGCGTGTAATTATCATAAGTGATGGGGCGAAAGATAGGAATGAGCGCGGAGCTTGCGATGGCAAGGTTAATTGTATTGCCATGGCTAAAGCGGACGATTTCGCCATGAGGGAGATCAACACATGTCATAAAAGTAGGAATGCTCATCTGCTCTAAACGCTCAATAGGGGCGATCTCTTTCAGAATAGCTGCTTTTTCATTGATGCGAAGAAGTCCCTTGCGAAAATAGTTAAAATGAAACACTTTGCGAAAGGCTCTGCTTTTAACGATACGCAACAGATCAAAAGCACTGACACCTGAACCCACACCGGCGGCAATCACCGAACCAATGCTACAGCCTGAAACAGCGGCTATCTCCACATTGTTTCGCTCCATTGCAGCAATGACACCCAGATGAAATGCCCCCCTTGCCGCACCGCCCGAAAGGGCTAAGGATATTTTCAATGTCCCAGCCATCGTATAATCCTAAATTCACCCTCTAAGGTTTCGACTATTGCGGTGCAAGACTCAACCCAATCGCCACAATTCAGGTACTTAATCCCCTCAATATCGCGAATCTCCGCCTTATGAATATGCCCGCAAATCACCCCATCGTAGTTATTGCGTTTGGCATGCTCGCTGAGAATATGCTCAAAATCGGTGATAAAAGAGATGGAGCTTTTGACATTGTCTTTGACGTATTTGGAGAGTGACCAGTGGCTGTGATAGCGCATTTTCTTGCGAAACCAACCAATAAGTTGGTTAACATTGAGCAAAAGGTCGTACCCCAAATCACCCAAGATGGCAAGCCACCGTTTGGTCATCGTAACCGAGTCAAAAAAGTCACCGTGCGTAATGAAAAATCGCTCGTTGTTGAGACTTGTATAATCCACTTCATCGACAACCGCGATGCGATCGCCCAACCCTAACGGCAAAAAGGAACGTAAAAAGTCATCGTGATTGCCGGTGATGTAAAAAACATTCGTCCCTTTTCGGGCTTTTCGTAAAATCTTTTGAATCACATCGGAGTGCGACTGTGCCCATTTGATTTTACGCTTAATCGCCCAACCATCGATCACGTCACCCACTAAATAGAGATTTTCACTGTTTGTAAATTTTAAAAAATCCAAAAGCTCCTCCGCTTGTGAGAAACGCGTTCCCAAGTGAAGGTCGGAGATAAAGATCGAGCGAAAGGCTATCGGGTCTTCATCCCCTGAAAATTCGTATTTGGTCATTTGTGTTTGTCGCCGTCCCCAAAAATATCATCCGCAAAGTGTGAGAACTTACCTCGTACCGATTTATCCAACTCTATCGCAAAGAGTGAGATGTGTGTCTGCTCTTTTTTGGTCTGTTTGAGCAGTGAGGTCAAACCGTTGTTAAAGCGGTTTAAGTACATGTTATCAATCTGTCGGTTTGAGCCAATCACAATCGCTTTACAGTTATTATCCAGACGGGACAAGATGAGCTGCGTGGTATTGTTGGAGCTGTTTTGCCACTCATCTAAAATCACAATGGCATTGGAAAGCGTTCGTCCTCTCGCCTCACCCGGCCAGAGTTTTTCGATATTGTACTTGGTGATCATCTCTTGTACTTTTTTCTCAATCGCCACTTGCGGTTCTTGGGAGTTGTCACGTTTTTTCATCTTCTTTTTAGCAATAAATTCCAATGTGTCATAGAGCGCCATATTGTAAATCCTAAACTTCTCATCATTGCCAGAGAGGTACCCGACATCCGCACCCTTGTCAACACTTTCAATGGAATTGCGCACATAGACGATCTTCTCGTAACTCCCTTTAGTGACCAAGCGCATCGCCGCAACAAAAGCCATCAAGGTTTTACCGCTACCTGCGCGTGCATCGATGACATGAATGTCGTACATATTGGAAAGCAGTGCTTTCATAAAAAATTTTTGTTTGAGGTTGATCGGTTTAATTTCCAAGCCTCTAAAGTCCAACTCTTCATTGAGCATATGAATAATGCCACCTGGAGAGATAATAGCATGTTCTGAATTGCCATCAGAACTGATAAATTCGTAGCAGTAGTTTCCACTTTTATATTCAGGGTCATACTCGCTGATCAGCTTTTTATCGAGTGTGTTGAAAAGGGCTGAATCAACAGGAAGCTGTTTAACAAACTCAAACTCTGGCACATCGCTTCGATCTTCTCTCAAAGACTCTACGGTGACATTGTAAAAAAGTCCAAACATACGCGCATACACATCTAATGAGAGAAAAATAACTTTATAATCAGGATAATACTCTTGAGCACCCGCAGCCACTTCAAGGATACGTTTGTCGTTAGATTCATTAATAAATTGCGAGTCTATATCGGACGTGTAGATCGTCTTGGAAAAAAGATGGATGGAAATATCTTCTTCGTACTGCATCTTGACAACGCGGAAGGGCTCCCCACTGTCCACTTCAATGACTTTACACGAAGCCAGCATCCTAGCAAAGCTTCTGGCTTGGTACCCAAGTTCTGTGAAGTTCTTTTTAAAATCTTCCAGCTCTATAAGCACCGTTTCTGGGATCACAATGATGTTGTTGCCGCCATCACACAACTCTTTGATAAAATTGGTATTGTGCAAGATAATATTGGTATCGAGCACATAAACTTTGTTGACTGACATCTGACTCCCTTTCATGCGATAATTCTATGCAAACATTATATCAACTTGGTAACAAAAGGGGTGTTGTTTTATTGTGCAGAAATTTTTACATGTAATCATTTCAGACCTCTTAAGAATTCGGCGAAAGCCACTATGGTATAATTGAATCTTATTCAAAGCGTCTCTCTTAGTTAAAAGGAGGTTAATAATGGATCGTTCTACCAAAATCTATCTGCTTTCACTGCTCCTTTTTGGTGGTGGTATCTTTTGGGTTATAGACTATGGTAATTCTTTTTATATCAGCACTCAGTTCATTTCCAAAACCGTTTCTGTGGGGAGCTTTTGGGAGAATTTACGAACAACGTTTCTCACCCAACTCTCACATCCATTAGCACTTTTGTTGGTCCAAATCATTGTCATTATGGCAGCGGCACGTACCTTTGGTGTTTTAATTTCTAAGTTTTCACAACCGCCAGTCATTGGTGAGATTTTTGCCGGTGTACTCTTGGGGCCTTCGCTTTTAGGGCTTATTTTCCCCGAATTTTCAGCCCTTTTGTTTCCTCAAAGCTCCTTTCAAAACTTGCATTTTTTAAGTCAGATTGGTTTGCTTCTGTTTATGTTTGTCGTGGGAATGGAGCTTGATTTTGATAAACTCAAACAGCAGAGTAAAGCGTCCGTGGTTATCAGTCACATTAGCATTATTTTTCCTTTTTTCTTAGGCACAATACTCGCTTACGTCATCTACCCCTCTTTTGCTTCAGAAACCGTAACATTTACCGCTTTTGCCCTCTTTATCGGCATCGCGATGAGTATTACAGCATTTCCCGTACTAGCACGTATTCTCAAAGATCGCAACCTGACCAAAACATCTTATGGTGCGATGGCACTGACATGCGCCGCCGCTGATGATGCTACGGCATGGTATATTTTAGCGATCGTCATTGCCGTCTCGACATCCACCAATCTTTTGATGTCCGTGCTGATGCTCATTCCTATTGTCGTCTATATTACCGTGATGCTTTTCGTGGTGAAACCGTTTTTGCGCAATTTGGGCACACATGTGATTCATAACCATTCGCTTGATATGAAGGTGACAACGATTGTATTGGTTATTTTACTCCTCAGTGCACTTACAACGGAACTTTTAGGTATTCATGCCCTCTTTGGTGCCTTTATGGCGGGCGTTATGATGCCCTCTACCACAGAGAGTGAACTCAAAGAGCGCATTGCTCCACGCTTAGAGTATGTCAGTCTTTTGGTACTTTTACCACTCTTTTTTGCGCTAACAGGACTTCGCACCCAGATCAATCAGCTTGAGTCACAGCACTGGATCGTCTGTCTGGCAATCATTGTTGTTGCTGTTGTTGGTAAGTTTATCGGCAGTGCCATTGCTAGTCGTTTTATGGGCGTTTCGTGGCGCGATTCGCTCGCCATTGGCGCCCTCATGAATACGCGAGGTTTGATGGAGCTGGTAGTGCTTAACATCGGTTATGAACTTGGAATTTTATCGCCTATTTTATTTACGATGTTCGTCATTATGGCACTGGTGACCACGTTTATGACAGGACCTCTTTTGTACCTTATCAATTTAGGATTGAAGAAAGATTAATCTTTACATGTAAAAGATTTTAACCCCTTGCAAAGAGCCATTCACGCTCGGCTCTTTGCCTATTTTTTTGAGTATAATTCACAATGGAAACACTGGAAGCATTTTACAAACGAATCACCCATCCACTACCCCAAGACTTCAATAATGGCATCGGGCACTTCAATGTCTTCACAAGGCAAGAGTGCGCTGAAATCCCTTACAGTCGTAAGGATTACTTTAAAATTACCCTTTTAAAGGGCAAACACCGAGTGCATTACGCCGATAAAACCCTGCAAAGCGACCAGTATGCGCTGATGTTTTCAGACCCTTTGGTGCCGTACAGTTGGGAGTCACTCGATGGCAAGAAGTGCGGTTATTTTTGCATTTTTACCGAAGCGTTTTTTTACAACTATGGAGCCATTCGCAACTATCCCATCTATAAACCCGAACACCCAAAACTGTTTTTACTCAATGATGAAACCGCCCAAGAAGTTGAAGCATTGTTTGAAAAAATGCTCGGTGAAATTGGCTCTGAGTACGCGTACAAAGACGATCTTTTGCGTAACTGGACGATGGAGCTTATTCATATCGCCCTTAAGATGGAGCCTGCAAGCATCATTCCCGATGTGCAAAGCGATAAAAAACGCAAAATTGATTCGCTGTTTAACGAACTGCTTGAAAGACAATTTCCAATCACATCGCCCTATGAGCGCCTTGAGCTTAAAAACCCCAGTGATTTTGCCAGACTTCTTAATATTCACCCCAATCACCTCAACCGTACCCTCAAAGAGGTGAGTGAAAAAACCACCACCGAGCGCATCGCACAGCGCGTGTTGGAAGAGGCTAAGATTTTGCTCAAACACTCGTCATGGAGTGTGGGTGACATCGCTTATGCGTTAGGTTACGAAGAATCGGCGCATTTCATCAATTTTTTCAAAAAAAAGCTCAATCAAACACCGCAAATCTATAGACAAACCCAAAATGTTTGATTTGCGCAATGATTCGCTTGAATGAGGCATGAAAGAAATCTTCCTTATCAGATACTATTTCATTACTTAGAGCATCGAAGATGCATGGGCATTCTGCCGAAGAAAACCCAGTGTTAACGTAGTCTTTAGAGCTTTGCTTTAAAGACGTGTAAAGGACTCTAATAAAAATCGATAAGGAACGAAAATGATTTCACCAAAACAGATCTACGTGATGTCAGCGGTTGCGGGCATTAATGTGGCGAATATTTACTACAATCAACCCATTTTAAATATCATCGCTCAAGATTTACATGTAAGCGCTTTAGCGGTAGGCAATCTGCCCACTTTTGCGCAAATCGGCTACGGTTTAGGGCTCTTTTTTGTAAGCCCCTTAGGAGATAAAATGGATCGCAAGAAGCTCCTTTTACTCTCTCATCTTTTATTGGGACTTTCCCTTATTGGGCTCTCCTTTGTGGAAAACATCTATGTGCTCTACGCGCTTAGCCTTTTAGTAGGACTCTTTGCCGTCTCCGCGCAAATCGTGATTCCTATGGCGGCAGCGATGAGTGGTAAAGACAAAGGTAAAGTAGTGGGTTCTATCTTTAGTGGTTTACTCACAGGCATTTTGCTTGCTCGAACACTGAGTGGTTACATTACCGACTGGTTTGGTAACTGGCATATCGTTTTTGCGCTTTCCGCCGCGCTTGTTTTTGCCTGCATGGCGATGGTTGCCAAAACGCTTCCAAGCATTGAGCCCAATTTTTCCAAAAGTTACGCATCCTTGCTCTACTCTTCAGTGTACCAGCTCAAACGCTTTTCGCTTTTAAGAAGTAATGCGCTTTTGATTACGATTTTATTTGGTGTTTTTTGCTCATTTTGGACAACTCTCACCTTTAAACTGAGCCTTGCCCCTTTTAATTTCAACAGCGATATCATCGGCCTTTTTGGTGTGCTTGCCGTTGCAGGAGCACTGCTTGCGCCGTATATTGGAAAAGTGGCTGACAAGATCAACCCAACCTTTACTAAAATGCTCTCCGTGGGAATGATTGTAGTTAGTATTTTACTGATGAAGTGGTTTGATACTAGCCTCGCCGCCTTCATCGTAGCAACCCTGCTCCTTGACATCGGATTTCAAGCCGTACAGATCAATAACTTAGCGCAAATTTACACGCTTGATGAAAGTGCGCACAGCCGAATCAATACCGCCTACATGAGCTCCATGTTTGTCGGTGGTGCGCTTGGAACGTTCATTGGGGTGTATTGCTGGGAACATGGCGGTTGGGAGCTTGTCACCGTGCAACTCCTAAGCTTAAGTGTTGTCTCTTTGGCCATTATTATTTACGCTGCTTTGTCCACACAACACGACAAAGCGGCCTAACCTCTTTTACATGTAAAGCTCTAAACCTTCACTTCTCATACCAAAGATTCATGGCTAAGCTGATCTTTGGTATGATTCTACTTTGTAACACTCATTACACTTTATGATTTTAGGAATACCTTTATGCCTTATACCTATGAAAAAAGATGGGCAGGTCTTGGCGCACTCTGCCTTGCCATGTCCATCATTACGCTCGACAATACCGTCCTTGATGTCGCCCTTCCCTCCATTTCAACTGATTTAAAAGCGAGTATGAGTGAACTCCAATGGATTGTCGATATTTACATCCTTTTTTTTGCCTCTATTTTAATTACGATTGGCGCACTGGGTGATCAGTTTGGGCGTAAGCGATTTCTTAAAATCGGCATTGTACTTTTTGTGCTCGCCTCTTTGGGAGCGGGACTTTCAACCTCAACGTTAGAACTGATATTCTTTCGCAGTCTGAGCGGTGTTGGCGCGGCATTCATTATGCCTTCCACTCTCTCTATCATCACGCATATGTTTACAGACTCGGATGAGCGCATGAAAGCCATAGGGCTTTGGTCGATGATCTTTGGGCTCAGTCAAGGATTAGGACCGCTCATCGGCGGTTTCATCCTAGAGTACACCTCATGGCACTGGGTCTTTTTTATTAACCTTCCTATTGGCGTGGTCGCTTTCTTTTATGCTTCCTTAATTTTGCCCGAATCGCACAATAAAAGCGCTCAAGCAGACATACTGGGTATGGTACTGTGCGTGCTGTTTTTATTTGCACTGACATATGGCATTATCGAAGCGGGTGTGAGCAGTTGGAGTGATCAAAGCGTGCACATCAGTCTTATCATTGGGCTGATCTTTGGCGCTTTTTTTATTTTTTGGGAGAGACGCTGTATTCACGCGATGATTCCCTTTGAGCTGTTTGAAAAACGCACCTTCACGATTCCCTCTTTTGCGATCGCGTTTATTGTCTTTGGGATGGTAGGCTCTATGTTTTTCTTCTCGCAACTCTTTCAAACAGTTCAAGGTTACGGCGCTTTGGAAGCAGGTTTACTGCTTATGCCAATGACTCTGGGTGTCGCGGTTGGCTCTAAGTTTGCACCCGATGTTGTCAAAATGTATGGCACACCGCTCAGCATTGGTGGGGGTATGATCATTTCGGCACTCGGAATGGCTGTTTTTGTCTTTACGATTGATGTACATATGCCTCTGTGGGCGATTTTAGGTGGATTTTTCATTCAAGGCTTGGGAATGGGATTTTCCATGCCACCTTCAACCGATTCGATAATGGGCTCCATTCCCAAAGAAAAAGCGGGAGTGGGAAGTGCGCTCAATGACACGACCATTGAGCTTTCAGCGGCAATGAGTATTGCCATCTTGGGCAGTTACGTTAACCGCATTTATCTTTTACATGTAAAAGAGATTGAGGTGGATTTCACACTTTTAAAAACGCTCAAAACCTCAATCCAAGCGGCGCATACTGCCATCACTTCGCTCAATGATCATGCGCTTGAGGTCAATCTTCTTCATCTTGTGGATCAAGCCTTTATTGAAGGAGTCCACCACACTATGATTTTTGGCTGTCTTATCTCTGTGATGAGTGGTCTTTTAGCCATTTGGCTCTTGCCTAAAACAATGAAAAACGAAGCACACTAACTCTTTACATGTAAAGAGTTTAGTGCGCCAAACCTTGCCCAAAAAGAGGCAAACCATGCTAAAATAGCGTAAAAATTATTGTATGAGGGATATGCGTGATTATTGAATGGGATGAACGTTATAGCGTGCATCATGAACTACTAGACCTTCAGCATCAAGAACTTTTCGATCTGGCAAACACCGTGCAAGGACTCGATCCCAATAATGCCGATAAGACAGAACTTTCGAAGCTTTTTAAACAGTTTTTTGACTATATGGCAAAACATTTTAAAGAAGAAGAGGCGTATATGCAAAGTATTGATTATCCTCTTTTTGAACACCATAAAAAATTTCATGAAAGCATTATTTTAGGAATGACAAAAATTCTTAAAGAGAAAAAGGGAATCGTCGAACTTCAAAAAAGCATGAAAATGATTGCTCAAAAATGGCTTGTTGAACATATTTTGGAGAATGATCTTAAAATTGAGAAGTGGCGCAAAAGCATCACCGTCAGCGAAGATGACCTTCACGCACCTCTTTCGTAAGCTTTACATGTAACGCTTAGGGGTGTGGTTTGATAACACTCAAACCAAAGAGCAACCAATCTTGCAAACCACCTCGGTACCACAACAATTTTTCCTTAGGATACCCCAGTTTGATCAACTGCGTCATTGCCAAACCAGACTGTGCACACCATGGACCATTGCAGAACAAAAGTGCTGTTTTTGCATGCGTGAAATCATACGTCTCTCCCACTTTTTTAAACCCTAATAGTTTTTGAATCCGCTCAAAATCTTCAGGAATCGAAGCATCGTATTCGATCTCATCAAAAGGGATATTAACCGCACTTGGAATGGTCATCTGCTCATACCAATCACGTTTACGTGCGTCCACTAAAATATAAGCATCAGGAGAGACATTGACTTTGTTTTTAATAAAATCCAATACCTCAAGTTCACCCACCGTCATGATCCCTGGGGCAAAGGTCATCGGCTGAATTTTACCCACGGTGGTGACAAAACTTTTCTGACAAGCCACTGGTACACCTTTGCCTGCATAGTTTCCACTAAAAACATCCTCTGTATTAATTCCAACGTTAGTGCATGATGGAGAAATGGTACGCTCAATCAAAACTTCCTTCGTACTGCCATCACTCATCACATGCGTTGTTTTAACACCCGAATGTTGCAACGTTGAAAGATTTTCAGCCAAAAGGGCACCCACCCAAAAAGATAATACAAGAATAAAACGCATCGATTGCTCCTTAGAGTAAATTGGTTTATATTAACCCATTTAAAATTTAAAAGAGAGAAAGAAAATATGTTATACTTTTCCCCAAAGGATACCTATGCTAGAGCCTGCCATTACCACTTTTTTAAAAAAACATCACCTTCTCAACGTGGCTACCTGC
Organism: Sulfurospirillum diekertiae; assembly: GCF_002309535.1. Classification (GTDB taxonomy): domain Bacteria; phylum Campylobacterota; class Campylobacteria; order Campylobacterales; family Sulfurospirillaceae; genus Sulfurospirillum; species Sulfurospirillum diekertiae. Next base: position 2,286,142 of record NZ_CP023275.1, read on the forward strand.
AAAGACAATCTCCCTTACTGCGCGACCTGTTTTTATACGTTTGTCGAGCAAAATGCCACCTTTGTCATTGCCACCGATGAAAAAACTAGGCATGGACGTGAAGCGCTGGAAAATACGCATGTAGCAGGCAGTGTTGCACTCGAGACAAAACTCGTTGGGAAAATTCAAGGGGTACAGTTTACGGGAATATTTAGAGAAGCAAACGAAGCAGAAAAAAAAGCTTATTTAAAACGCTTTCCTTACGCCATCGCGATGAATCCGCATTTATGGAGTATTGAGATTACGTATCTCAAATTTACGGACAACACTCTGGGCTTTGGCAAAAAATTGGAGTTTTTTGCCTCCAATTAAGTGCCAAATCTTTTTACATGTAAAGGTTATAAATTAATCGGCTCAGTTGAACACGCCGCTGTAAAAACAACGTCGGTTGAACTGTTAAGTGCTGTCTCTGTGGAGTCTTGAATAACACCAATTAAAAAGCCAATTGCAACCACTTGCATCGCAATCTCATCGCTAATGCCAAACAGACCGCACGCAAGAGGAATCAAAAGCAATGAACCACCCGCAACACCTGAAACACCTGCAGCTGCGATACTCGCTACAACGCTTAACAAAAGTGCTGTGGGAAGATCTACGGAAATGCCTAATGTATGAACCGTTGCTAATGTTAAAACAGTAATTGTAACCGCTGCACCTGCCATATTAGCTGTTGCACCCAAAGGGATAGAGATAGAGTAGGTATCTTCATGAAGTCCTAATTTTTTACACAACGCCATATTCACGGGGATATTGGCCGCTGAACTACGGGTAAAGAATGCTGTTACGCCACTCTCTCTTAGACATGTAAACACCAATGGATAAGGATTACGTTTGGTTTTAACATATACAATAAGGGGATTAAGCACAAGCGCTACAAAGACCATTGTTCCAACCAAAATAATCAGTAACTTTCCATAGCCAAAAAGTGCCGCAAAACCTGTCTCTGCAAATGTTTCAGCCACCAAACCTAAAATACCAAAAGGTGCAAGACTAATAACCGCTTGAACAATTTTCGTCATCGCATCGCTGACATCTTTCATCATCTGTTTGGTATGATTGCTACTATGATGAAGTGCAAGACCTGCCGCAATTGCCCATGTTAACACACCGATATAATTGCCTGTAGAAAGTGCTTTAATAGGATTTTCAACCATGCTCACTAAAAAGCCCTTTACAACGGTAATAATACTATTCGGAGGGGTAAGCCCAGCATCAGAGATATTGGCAAGTACCAAAGTAACAGGGAACGTGAAGCTCACAACAACCGCGATCAACGCTGATAAAAGCGTACCAATAGCATAAAGCTGAACAATAGGCTTAATGTTCGTCTGAACACCTACAGGTTTTGTAGCAATCGCAGTTGCAACCAATACCAAAACCAAGACAGGCGCAACGGCCTTAAGTGCGCCAACAAACAGTTTTCCTAAAATAGAAACAGCCATTGCAGCTGTCGGAGAAACAAGGGCGATAACAACGCCCAAAACCATGCCAATCAAAATAAGTACAATCAGATTGCCCTCTTTGTACCTTGCGACTAAACGCTCCATAAAAACCTTCCTTACTCAAAATGTGTGTACCTAAACTAATATTTTCTTTAAAAAAACACACTAATCATATAAAAAAGGTTCTTATTTACGCGTTAAACTCCTGCACTTAGCGCATTAAATTTTTGAAGTATCAAGCTTTAACGCTTCGTTATCCATCACGCCAATTTCTGTACTTAAAATGTTGGAAGCAATGCTATGCGCTTCATCCAATGAGTGCATTTTATAGGTTCCACACTGATAGACATTGAGCTCGGGAATATCGTTCTCACTCTTTACATGTAAAATGTCATTCATCGATGCTTTCCATGCATCAACTACGCGCGAAGGCTCTGGTGTACCGATCAAACTCATGTAAAAACCTGTACGACATCCCATCGGTGAAATATCAATAATCTCAACACCTTTTCCATTAAGATGATTGCGCATAAAGCCAGCGAAGAGATGCTCTAGCGTATGAATACCCCTTTCTGGCAAAATAGCGTGGTTCGGTTTACAAAAACGAAGATCAAACACAGTGATCTCATCACCATGAGGCGTTTTCATCGTTTTGGCAACTCTAACCGCAGGTGCTGGCATTTTGACATGATCTACACAAAAACTATCCAATAGTGGCATTTAAAGTCCTTTTTTTTCTTTTTTTTTATAAAAAAGTGTACAATAATTTGCCATTCAAATTCTTTACATGTAAAGGAATACCTTGAAACGACTGCTCCTGATTGTCGTCATTTTATTGCTCTCCTATGCATTTTTTCAAAGTACCAATATTCTTCATATTACCGCTGGAGTGGCTATCTTTTTGTTTGGTATGCGAAACCTAGAAGAGGGATTTCGCTTCTTTGTCGGTGGACTCCTCGATCAATTTCTCAAAAAAATTACGCATAACCTTTACCGAAGTATTCTCTTTGGTACGGTGATTACCACACTGATGCAATCCAGTGGATTAGTGGCTGTCATTGCCATCTCCTTTATCAGTGCAGGGCTGATCAGCGTGACGCAAGGTATTGGGATCATTCTAGGTGGAAACATTGGTACAACCACTGGCGCTTGGCTGATTGCAGGGTTAGGACTAAAAATCAATATTGCCACGTATGCACTCCCCATGCTGGTCTTTGGAACTTTGTTTGTTTTTCAAGAAAATAAGCGTCTTAAAGGTATTGGTTACGCTTTGGTTGGCTTGGGTTTCTCCTTTTTGGGTATCGCTTACATGAAAGAGGGATTTGACGCATTTAAGGAGACCATTGACCTTACCCAATACTCTGCAGATGGGCTTAAAGGAATTCTACTTTTTGCATTGATTGGTATGGCTGTGACGATGATCTCTCAATCTTCGCATGCCTCACTGGTTCTTATTCTCACAGCCCTTTCCGCTTCTCAGATTACGTATGAAAATGCTATTGCCCTCACCATTGGTGCCAATCTAGGAACACCCATTACTGCCATCATTGGAGCATGGGGAGCAAGCTTCGAAGGTAAAAAACTTGCGGGTGCACATTTTTTAATGAATAGTCTCACAGGCTTTTTACTGATTTGGTTTGTACCGCAATTTATCCGTTTCATCGACTTTACTGCACCCTTTTTAGGTATTGCCGAAGACGACTATACGCTCAAACTCGCACTGTATCACACCTATTTTAATCTTATCTGCGTCCTTTTATTTGCCCCACTAGTGCATGGTCTCGTCCTTCTTTTAAACCAGCTGTTTATCCCTAAAAAAACAGCAGAAAAAGAGAGAGATGATGTTCTGTTTATTAACGATGTAGCACTTGATTTTCCTGATACGGCACAAGCAATTCTGCTTAAAGAGACCAAGCATCTCTTTAACAATATTTTTGACATTATCGCTCAAGGAATGAGTGTTACCAAAGAAGATATTACCTCAGGTATGGAAGTAGATGATATTTTAATAAGACGCAATAAAGCTATGCACGTCAATATGGATGAGTATTATGAACTGCGTATTAAAGAGATTTACGGGAAAATTATTAACTTCGCTATTTTGGCACAAGGTAAATTCTCAGATGAGAGCAACCGACAGCTTATACCCATAAAAAATGCAACACTTGGGATGGTTGAAGCTTTTAAGGCTTCAAAACATATGCAAAAAAACATGCTTTACTATCTTGAATCAGACAATGAATACATCAGGCAAGAGTATAACCATATCCGCAAAAACCTTATCAAACATCTACGGAACATGCAACTTATTATCAACACTACCGAAGAAGATGTTGCTATTTTGCTTCTCAGTAAACTTCAACTGGATGCTCAAAAATATGACATTGCCGCCAATAAATCGCTCGATAATCTCATTCGTACGAATAAAATTACTTACACCATGGCAACCTCTCTGATGAATGATACGACATACGCTTATACGATTGTGTCAGAACTGACAAAAGTCGCACATACTCTTTTCATCCATGCGGATACACAATCAAGTGAAGGTCGAGAAGCGTTGATCTTAAATGAATCCGAAATCACGGATTTAACACATTCAACCGAGCAAAGGAGCACTTCATGAACGGTTTGAAATTTATCCACTCAGTCAAAGCCTTATTTGGTATATCTACCCCCGATGAAGCGGGAACAAAAAAACAGACGATTAAAGAACTCCTTCAAAAGCTCAAACTCAGACGCATCACCCTTAAAAAAGAGCTCAAAGACGAGAGTGATCTCATCAAACGTGAAGCCATCCACGATAGCATTAAAATCATCAAAAAGCAGATCAAAAAGGGAAAGGAAATCTTGGATGAGTAGACTCTGCTTTTTCTTGCTTTTTCTCTTTTACGGTTGCGCTACAACCACTACAAATCCCCAAGAAAAAATAGGCGAAGTGTTCCAATCTCATGGGGCTACATCGTTACATTACGACTACAGCAAGGTCATTGAAAATCTTATCGTCTATAAAGAAAAACTTGACCTTCGCAATCCAAAAAGTTACAGCAAAGAGAGTCAAAGCTTCATCGCTAACGAAATGCGCACCTCTCAAAACAGTATTCGTATGAAATACAACGGAGTATATCTTAAATCATACGATGACTATTTGCGTATAGCGTTTGATAAAAATAGTAATATTCCCGATCGGAATGATTTTCTTATCATTGGACTTTATAAATTGATCTGGGAGACGTATAAAATCGGAGAAGGTCACCAAATTACTACACTCGCATATGATCAAGAAGCTTTTAAAAAGCTCTACTATTACCTTGAAGTAGTTAAATGGAAAGTTAAAACAGCCAAAGATAAAAACGATACCTTCCTTTTTTTAACATGGCAAAATAACTGGCAAATCGAGTTCCAAAATAGACTGCATACAGGAGAACAGCCCTCTTGGGAGATGATCCAAAATCTTGCGTCTATCAAAAATCATAAAGAGAGCATTTTGGATCCTTCCAACTTTAATTTTGAATCATTACTCAGTCAAATAATCTTTCAAGTCAAAAATAGCGCCAGACTCATTGGAAAAGAGCCTGTAGACATTGGCATTGATGCAATGGTAAGTGTGGTTCTGTTTTTATAGACATTTTTACAAACACTTTTACGCTCATAAAAAACTCTTTGGGTTGTCTTATACTAGGTTACGAACGCTTGTCAATGTTATTGACAGAAATACGCCTTCATCATTCAACAAAAGCTTACATGTAAACCTTGATCTCGCTCAATCTTTTCTTGTTTTTTTTTAACTATAATACGCCAAATTTAACAAGGAGCTTTTTATGGAAATCAACAATATTCAAGTGTGCAATGTCTGCCTAAGAACCAGTGAGGAAAGTGAAGGTGCTGTTTTTATTAAAGCAATGAAAAATGGTGAAGAGATTCATGTTTGTACTAGCTGTATTCCACATATTATTCATGGAAGTGGTGAGGTTGTCAAATCAAACGCACAAGTGGCAGCAGAAATTAAAAACTAAAAAAGGCAAGAAATTACTTTCTTGCCTTTACATGTAAAAGGGGCTTATTCGCCCTCTTTTACCTCAACTAATTCATTTGAAAAATCAGCACTTGCAAGACGATTTAACTGTCTCCATCTACGTTGCGCATCTTTTTTATTGTGCTCAAAGAGTGCTTGTGCATGTTCTGGATTTGACTTTTTAAGTGACGCATAACGTACTTCGTTCATCAAGAAATCATCATACAATGACCAATCAGGCTCTTTTCCCGTAATTTTAACAGGGTTTTTACCTTCAGCTTCCAAACGTGGGTCGTAGGTATAAATTGGCCAGTAACCACATTTAGTTGCAAGTTCACCTTGGTTACCAGATTTTCCAAGACCGCCTTTAATACCATGTGCAATACATGGAGAATACGCGATGATGAGAGAAACACCCGGATACGCTTCCGCTGCTTCAAACGCTTTAATCGTTTGTGCCGCAGAGGCATTAGAGTTAATCTGTGCAACAAAGACATTACCGTATGTCATCGCAATGTAGCCAAGGTCTTTTTTCTGGCTAGGTTTTCCTGCTGCTGTAAACTGCGCGATAGAACCTGCACGAGAAGATTTTGAGCTTTGACCGCCCGTGTTAGAGTAAACTTCGGTATCAAGAACCAAAATGTTAACATCTTCGCCGCTTGCGATAACATGGTCAAGTCCGCCGTAACCGATGTCATATGCCCAACCATCTCCACCAAAAATCCATTGAGATTTTTTAGAAATGTACTGTTTGAGGCTTAAGATCACATCAGCACCCGCTGCTGTTGGATTTGCTTCCAATAAAGGAACAAGAAGATTGCGAATTTCAGTGCTTTTTACGCGATCGTCTCTGAATTCAATCCAGTCTTTGTAGAGTGCAGCAATGGCATTAGGTGCTGTCTTAATCGAATCATCCATCACAGAGTGAATTCTATGACGCATTGTTTCCGTAGCCACATGCATACCTAGACCAAACTCTGCATTGTCTTCAAAGAGTGAATTACCCCATGCTGGACCATGCCCTTCAGAATTTTTGCGATACGGTGTTGAAGGAGCTGAACCACCATAAATGGATGAACAACCTGTTGCGTTAGCAATCATCATACTGTCACCAAAAAGTCTGGTTGCGAGTGTGATATAAGGAGTCTCTCCACAACCTGGACATGCGCCATGGAACTCAAAGAGTGGTTGAGCAAATTGTGCGCCCTTAACCGTGCTTTTAGAGAGAATATCATCTTTGTAGGTTACTTTTTTGAAGAGGTAATCCGCATTGACTTGCTCGCCGGCTTCAAGACTCTCACCGAGTGGAACCATTACGAGTGATTTTTCTTTGGTTGGGCACGCTTCTGCACATAGGTCACAGCCTGTACAATCCAGTGAAGAGACTTGGATTTTATATTTTAAGCCTTTAAGCTCTTTACCTTTGGCTTCAAGAGCATGTGCTTTAACACCTTCAGGAGCATCGGCAAACTCTGCATCATTGATAAGGAATGGGCGAATAACGGCATGTGGACAAACAAAGGCACATTGATTACATTGGATACAATTTTCTTCGATCCATTTTGGAACCATAACACCCACACCACGTTTTTCATACTCTGTAGTTCCATGCTCAAAGGTACCATCTTCATAACCTTTGAAAGTAGAAACAGGTAAGCTATCCCCTCGAGCAGCATTGATGGGTTTTGCAATTTTTTCAACAAATTCTGTTCCAACGTATTTGCTGTCTTCTTTTTTAACATCATCAGGGAGGTTTGCCCACGAAGGGTCAACGTCAACTTTAATCAATCCATTAGCGCCTACATCAATCGCTTTGTAGTTCAACTCAACAATCTGCTCACCTTTCTTGTGGTAAGACTTATACGCTTGTTTTTTCATAAAGGTTTGAGCTTGTTCAAAATCAATGATTTCAGCAAGTTTAAAGAACGCTGATTGCATGATGGTATTGCTTCTGTTACCCAAACCAATATCATGTGCAAGTTTGGTTGCATTGATAATATAAAACTTAGCTTTTTTGTTCGCTAAGATTTTTTTAACACGATTTGGAATTCTTTTGACGGTCTCTTCTGCATCCCAAATTGAGTTCAGAAGGAATGTTCCATTCTCTCTAATTCCATCCACAACCTCATACAACTCAAGGTATGCTGCAACAGAACAGGCTACGAAATGTGGATTTGAAACGAGGTAAGTTGAGCGAATTGGTTTTTTACCAAAACGTAAGTGAGAGCGTGTAAAACCGCCTGATTTTTTAGAGTCATACGCAAAGTATGCTTGGGCATACATGTCAGTCTCATCACCAATGATTTTAATAGAACTTTTGTTAGCACCTACCGTACCATCAGCACCCAAACCATAGAATAAGCACTCTTTCGTTTCAGCGTCACCCAAACTAATTTTTTCTTTGACGTCAAGTGATTTAAAGGTAACGTCATCAACGATACCGATGGTAAAGTCATTTTTAGGGTTTTCTAATTTGAGGTTTTCATAAACAGCTAGCATTTGTGCTGGATCAACGTCTTTTGAAGAGAGACCATAGCGTCCACCCACAATAATAGGAGCATTTTTATGACCATAGAAAGCCGCTCTCATATCAAGGAACAATGGCTCACCGATAGATCCTGACTCTTTGGTTCTGTCTAATACAGCAATTTTTTTAACGGATTCTGGCATAACGTCCATCAAGTATTTGATACTAAATGGGCGGTAAAGATGGGGTGTGATCAAACCAACTTTTTCACCTTTACTCATTAAATAATCAATCGTCTCTTTCAAACACTCTGTTACAGAGCCCATTGCTACAATAATACGATCTGCATCTTTGGCACCATAATAAGTGAAAGGTTTGTACTCACGTCCTGTCTCTTTTGAGATTTCTGCCATATAGTGCGCTACGATGTCAGGCAATGCGTCATAAAATTTATTTTGTGCTTCTCTGCCTTGGAAATAAATATCGTCGTTTTGTGCTGTTCCTCTTGTTTTTGGAGACTCAGGATTGAGCGCTTCGTCACGGAAACGTTGTACTGCTTTTTTATCAAGTAATCTATCAAAAACGGCATAGTCCATTACTTCAATTTTTTGGATCTCGTGTGAAGTTCTGAAACCATCGAAAAAATGCATAAAAGGAACTCTTCCTTGAATTGCTGATAAATGAGCAACTCCCGCTAAATCCATAACTTGTTGAACAGAACCTGATGAAAGCATCGCATAACCTGTTTGACGGGCAGCATAAACGTCCTGATGATCGCCAAAAATAGAAAGTGCATGGGTAGCGAGTGTTCGAGCAGCAACATGGATAACACTTGGAAGTAATCCACCTGCCATTTTATACATATTTGGGATTTTAAGTAACAGTCCTTGAGATGCTGTATACGTTGTCGTAAGTGCACCGGCTTGGAGAGAACCATGTACAGTTCCGGCAGCACCACCTTCGCTTTGCATCTCAACAACTTTTACGGGCATACCAAATAAGTTTTTTTTGCCTTGACTTGCCCAAATGTCAGTAAAGTCCGCCATTGGGGAAGAAGGTGTAATTGGGTAAATACCAGCAACTTCGGTAAAAGCGTAAGATGCGTATGCAGCAGCTTCGTTACCATCCATAGTTTTCATGACTTTAGCCATTAAATGCCCCTTAATTTATAATATCATTCATATATTCATCTGTGATGATTTCTCATTCTACTTAGCATTCTCTTAATAACTCATAAATGAAAAAAGTTAAGAACTGTTACATTAACTACTATTTTCGCAACATTATTTACCAATTTTATAACAAAATCATCACTGTTCAGCAATCATTTTAACGGCATCAAGCGCATCACGAACAACGAAAGAAGTATGCTTTTCAAGTTCGTATTTTGTGCTGTAACCACACAACACACCAATACCTTTAATGCCCGCCTCTTTAGCACAAATAAGGTCCATTGGAGTATCGCCTATCATCCAGGTTTGTTCCAAATCAGCATTGAGTGCTATTAGTGCTTTTTGAATAGGTTCAGGGTGTGGTTTTGGGTGGGTCACGCTTTCTCGTCCAATCAAGACTTTAAAATGATGCATAACGCCTAAGTGCTCCAAAATCTCTTCGGAATAACGTGCCGTTTTTGTCGTCACAATGCCCAGAGTCGCAATTTTAGAAGCATGCCTAATCGCCTCGATAGCAAGGGGTAAAAGTGTTGTTTTTTTACGAGAAATAAGCCTGTAATGCTCTTTGTAAGCCATAACATAATCATCAGCCTCCAAAGAGTCAACTCCCAACATAGTAAACATCAAATCCAAAGGATGCCCGATCAACTTTTTGATCTGTTCATCTTCAGGGATAACACGTCCAAATGTTTCATATGCGACCCCAAAACTTTCCAAAATAGCGTCTGTTGAGTCGATCAATGTACCATCTAAATCAAATAAAATCGTTTTCATTTTTTCATTAATCCTTCTTTTACATGTAAAGTATTATTATAACCCAAACTGCTAGTAAAACAATAAAGCTTCTTGTTGTACTAGCAGTTTGGGTTAATTTAAACACTTTAAATAGTTATGAGTAAAAGTATTATCAAATTTATATCATTTTTGTGTAATACAACATATAATTGAGTAATGAATGTTTATTTTAATTTAAGGAGGTTTAGAATGGGCGCTTTTTTAAAACAGTATGGCTTGTTTGTATCTTTGATAATTTTATGTATTATCATTGCATTGCCAACACCAGAGGGACTAACCATAGCAGGGCATAGAATGCTAGGTCTTTTAGTTTTCTCTGTTATTCTTTGGATGACGGAATGTACTTCTTATCCAGTGAGTGCAGCGATCATCATAACATTGATGGTATTACTTCTTGGTTTTGCACCAGACATGGCACAACCGGAAAAATATATCGGTACATCTAAGGCATTGACAATGTCATTAGGTGGATTCTCAAATACGGCTTGGGCATTGGTTGGAGCGGCTCTTGTTATTTCTATTGCCATGATGAAAACAGGACTTGATAAAAGAATTGCTCTTAATATTCTCTCTTTAGTTGGCGCCAAAACAAATCGCATTTTAATCGGCATCATTTTGACAGGGTGTATTCTTAGCTTTTTTGTACCATCAACTACCGCTAGAGTTGCGTGTATGGTACCGATTGTTATGGGTGTCATTTCAGCTTTTGGTATCGAAAAACGTACTAAATTTGCAGCCGTTTTAATGATAGCGATTGCACAAGCTGATAGCATTTGGAATGTGGGTGTCAAAACGGCCGCTGCACAAAACATGATTGCAACGAACTTCATTAAACAGATTTTAGGACATGACATTAGTTGGGGTGCATGGTTTGTTGCGGCTTTACCTTTTGCCGTTTTGATGTCTATTGCACTTTATTTTGTTCTTCTAAAAATCATGCCACCTGAAGTCAAAGAGATTGAAGGAGGAAAAGCCGTTATTAAACAAGCACTGGAAGCTTTAGGAAAAATTACAACACAAGAAATCAAACTTGTTATCATTTCTGTATTTTTATTGCTCTTTTGGGTGTTGGAGCAGAAAACGTTTGGCGATTTTGGCATAAAAGGTGATTTGGAAAATACGTTAATTCATCGTTTTGACACTTCCTCTATTACTGTTGTCGCTGTTACTTTGATGTTTTTACCTAAAATTGATATCTTAACGTGGGAAGATGCCAGTAAAAAGATGGCTTGGGGAACACTTTTCTTGTTTGGAGTGGGTATCAGTTTAGGAAGTGCTATCATATCAACAAAAGCGGGTGTTTGGCTAGCAAAGTCCATCGTTCCATTTTTTGGACTTTCATACTCTTCTGCATTTATGATACTGGCTATTTTGGCACTTTTTTTGATCATTATTCATTTAGGTTTTGCATCAGCAACCGCTTTGGCAGCGGCCATGATTCCTATTGTCATATCCATGCTACAAGAAGTTAAAACACCAGGACTCAATATCATTGGCATGACCATGATTTTACAATATGTTATTAGTTTTGGTTTTATTTTACCTGTCAATGCTCCACAAAATATGATAGCCTATGGAACCGATACCTTTACGGTAAAAGAGTTTATTAAGACGGGTATTCCACTGACGATTATCGCTTATGGCTTGATCTTGTTGCTCGCTGCAACGTATTGGAAATGGATAGGACTTGTTTCATAGACAAGAGATGGTTTTTAAAATTATGACAAAAATCTAAAAATCTACCAACCACAAAATTTTTATACGTGTTGGTAGATTTTGTTGTTTTAAAAATGATAGACTTTCATAACCTTAAAAAGGAGAAACATGTTATCCAAAAAACTGATTCTTTTGGCACCGCTTTTGCTGTGTGCTGCGAATTGGCAAGATGCGGTCAATACTGCTGTCAGTGCCACATCCACATCTAAAACAACTGCCTCAAGTAGTTCAACAACCTCGCAAAGCAGTGCCACTTCAGGCGTCAAAGAAGCCCTGAGTCTTGGTGCCCAACAAGCCGTTTCACTTTTGGGAAAAGAAGGAGGGTTTTTAAATAACAGTGCTGTCAAAATTCCACTGCCAGCATCCATAAAACCCGTTGCCACTGCGGCAGAAAAACTAGGTGGGAAAAGCTATGTAGACGACTTTGTTAAAACGATGAACAGTGCTGCATCAAAATCAGTTCCAAAAACAGCTTCTATCTTTAGCGATACGATTTCAGCCATGAGTATTGAAGATGCGAACGCCATCGTAAAAGGTAGTAACACAGCGGCAACCGATTACTTTAAAACTAAAGCTGGGACAAAACTTCTCAGTGCCATTATGCCGATCATCAAAGAGAGTATGAACGAGAGTCAAGTGATGAGCTCTTATCAAAGTCTTAAAGGTTTTGCAGGCGGTAGTAATCCAGTAGCGGGCGCTTCAAATAATGCTTTAATGGGACAAGCTTCATCCATTGCAAAAGGATTGGGAATGGGGGATTCAGTGCCAAGTGGAGATGAGAGTATTGAAGATTATATTGGTCGTAAAACACTGGATGGTCTTTTTTATATGATCGCAGAGAAAGAAAAAGCACTTCGTAGCAATCCACTTGCAAGTGGAAGTTCAATCATCCAACAAGTATTTGGAAAATAATTACGCTTCGGGTAAGAGAGGGTGAGGAATACTTATCCTCTTTTCATCAAACGCCAATTTTACTTTTTCAAAAATATCAAAACTGACAATAGAATAATCTTCCGTTTTGACCCATACACGCACAATGAGTTTTACACTATTTTGCGCTAATTCGCCAACAGCTACAAAAGGGGAAGGTTCATTAAGGACTCTTGGCTCGTTATCAACAATCTCTTGCAATGTCACTTTAGCAAGGCGAAGATCATCTTCATAACCAATATTAAAGGTCATATCAATACGTCTGGTTGCTTTAGCGGAAAAGTTGGTTATATTTTTACCAATCACAGCAGAGTTAGGAATGATAATCTGTTTATTATCCGCTGTTTTAAGAATGACGCTAAAGAGGTTCAACTCTTCAACTGTGCCATTTTCACCAGCGATTTGTACAGAATGTCCGATTTTGAAAGGACGGAAGAATACCAGTAAAATACCAGCACCTACATTAGAAAGTGTACCTTGAAGTGCAAGGCCTATTGCTAGTCCTGCTGTTCCCAGAACGGCTAAGAAGGAAGTGGTGTTAATGCCTAGGTTGCTTAGCGCTGCTAGGATTATCACCACCAAAAGACCAAAATAGATCACATTGGAAAAGAAGCTGGTAATTGTCTCATCAATCTTTGACTTGCGCATCCCTTTAACAACTACGGTTGTTAAAAGAGAGGCTATTTTTTTACCGATGAAAAAGATCAGTAAAGAAGCAAGTACTTTCACCCCATAAAGAGTAACAAAATTGACAACGACTGCCCAGCTCAAATCCATATGCACGCTACGATCCTAAATTATTTTTTGAAAACGGCGTCAACTCTTCTGTTTTCAGCACGTCCAGCATCTGTATCATTTGAAGCAACAGGTTTACTCTCACCAAATGCCTCTGTAGTTACTTTTGCTGCAGAAACGCCAAGGCTTTCAAGTGCTTTAGCAACTGCTTTTGCACGTTGGTCTGAAAGTTTCATGTTGTATGCGTCGCTACCTTTAGAGTCAGTATGACCTTCAAGAACAACACTGTATCCTGGGTTTTGTTTCATAAAATCAGCTACTTTTTGAATCTCAGGCATAAATGCTGGTTTTACAGTTGATTTGTCGAAATCAAATTGTACATGTAAACGAATGATTTTTGGACAACCATCAGCGTCAACCACAGTACCTTTTGGAGTATTTGGACATTTATCTTTATCATCTGTTACACCATCGCCATCGCTATCAATTGGAGCTTTTACGACAACTGGAGCTGGTTTTGGCTCAGGTTTAACAACGGCAACTGGAGCAGATTTTGCACCAAATGGAATGGTAAAGCCTAGGCTGTAGAACATTTCATTGTCGCCACCTTGGAATTTAATGGCATGACGAACTTCAGCTTTAAGCGCAAAATTATCCGTTACCCAGTATTTTACACCACCACCGTATTGTGCAAACATGCTATCTCTGTTTTCAAGTTGTGCATTTGTTACATCTTCATAACCAAGACCGACTAAAGCATACAATGCAGCTTCTGGAGTAATTTTGTACTCTTTAACCAAGTTAGCATAGTAACGATTAAAATCTGTACTGTCTGTTCTACCCGCTTTATAGTCAACATTATCTGATCTATCGTAACCAAGTTCAACTTGATTGATAATCGTGTTGTCAAGGTTGATACCAAATCTTAAACCATAAGTCAATTGACTTTTAAGATCAAGATTGCCCTCTGGTAAAACACCACCAATAGTTGGTGTTACCTCGTAATTGTATGCAGTTGGTGCTGCAAACGCCAAAGATGCTAATGCCGCCAATGAAAATAAAGTTTTTTTCATTTTTATTCCTTTAAACTAATATTTCTAAGATTTCATATGTGAAGACCCGAATTATAACACAAGTTTTGGCAATTAAGTCTTAAATTTATGGTTTAATCCAATCAATAGTATTGTGCATAACCCCAATTATAGAGGTTGAGACAGGTGTGATCTCTTTATTGACCACTGTAATAGAATTAGGAATCACTAAAAAAAGGTAAGGATTCTCTGCAACAATTTTGGCAAAAATTTCTCGATAAATGGCATCGAATTTTTCTTGATCAACGATCTGTTCTGCTTGTTTAATAAGCTGATCGACCTCGGCATTTTCATAGCCTATGAAATTGAATCCGCCTTTGCGCATAGATTCACTGTGCCAAATGCTGTAGGCGTCGGGTTTTAGCCCTAATGACCACCCCATCAAAACGGCTTCAAAATGACGCGGCGTAATCACAGTATTTAAAAACGCTTGCCACTCCATGATGCGAAGCTTCATCACCACACCTGCTTTTTTGAGCTGATGCTGAAGAATTTGTGCGGAGTAACTACCACTGCCATTGGCACTCGTGCTCAGTTCAAACTCAAAGGGATGTGTCTCATCATACCCTGCCTCTTTGAGAAGCGCTTTTGCTTTTGCAATATCAGGTTTTGGTGCATCGACTGCTTCATTAAAAGCTCCCGTTCCTGGTAAAAAAGGTCCTGTACACACTTTTCCATGACCAAAATAGAGAATATCGACGAGCTCTTGACGATCAATGGCTAATGAGAGCGCTTCACGCACTCTAGGGTCTTTAAATTTCTCAGATTTTAAATTAAATCCCATATACGAAAAAATATGGGCAATGTCTTCATTAACGCTGTAATGTTTTCGAAAATCCTCATCAATTTGACGCTCTAATTGCAAAGGTGTGAGCGTACCAACATCAAGTTGATAGGATTTGAGCATCAGAAATTCAGAAGAAGGATCAGGTAGATAGTGAAATACCATCGTATCAAGGTTAGGTTTATGAATAAAATAGCTTGGATTTGCCATTAAAACGATGTCTTTTGAGATGTTAAACTGACTCAACGTATAAGGGCCTGTACCAATGGGCGCTTGATTAAATTTACTGGTCATCAAATCCGCTTCATTTTTAAGCAGATGCTCTGGCAATATCTCCATCATCCAAACTTCGAGCGCTTTAAAGTAGGGATATTTATATTTCACTTCTACCGTAAACTCATCTAACATCTTTACATGTAAAATGTGCATAAAGCCTGAAGAGTACGGTGTAAAGATTTTAGGGGAGATAATCGTTTCATAGGTGAAAAGTACATCTTTGGCCGTAAAAGGGACTCCATCACTCCATGTGACATCTTTTTTAAGCTCAAAAATCAGTGTGGTATCATCCACAAAATGGTAACTTTGTGCAAGATCCGGAACAATATTCGCATCTTTATCGTATTTAATGAGTCCATTAAAAATCCACTGCGCGACATCTGAGCTCGTTTTATCGGTTGAGACAATAGGATTGAGACGACTAGGATTGGCGGAAATAGCAAGATGTAGCGTACTGGCTAAAACATTACATGTAAAGAAAAAAAGAGTAAGTAAAAGTGTTTTCATGGAGGGATTATAACATATTAGGCTTCAGCATGAAAAAGCTTTTATTTTAAAATTAGGCATAAAAAAAGCTTCCAGACCGGGCAATCTGGAAGCTGATTTTTAAAGTTGTTAAGTGATACACAAAAAGGAGGTAATTGTCTTGGTAGTGAAAGTATAGGGGAGTTGTTTAAACGCTCTGTTAATCTTTTGTAAATAAAAAGTTAATAGGAGTTTTTTTATCTCTTTTACACTTTTTCCTTTCACTTTTTAACGTTGATAGTATGAAACCAGTGTTGCTTTCGCAAGAGTATTGGCATTGAGCATAAAACCAACGAGTGCAGGTGAAGCTTTTTCATCAAGACCTAGTTTATCCACACCAAGAGCATAAACGGTAAAAATATAACGATGTGCTTTATCGCCTTTAGGAGGACATGCTCCACCAAATCCCGTCTTGCCATAATCGGTGATACTTTGAATAGCCGCAATAGTCGCTGACTTGCTGACATTGCCAAAATCCGTCGGAAGGGCATTGATGGATGATGGAATGTTAAAAACAACCCAATGCCACCAACCACTGCCTGTTGGCGCATCGGGGTCATAAACCGTTATGGCAAAACTTTTCGTGCCCGAGGGTGCATCACTCCAATGCAATTCAGGAGAGATATTCGCACCATCACACCCAAAACCAGAAAACTCTTCCGTTTTAGAAAGTTGTCCAGCGAGGTCATGACTGTAGAGGGTAAAGCCACCTGCTAAGAGCGTGCTTCCAGATAACATGAAAGCAGCTATCCAATGTATGATTTTCATTCATAATCCTTTTGTCTCAAAATTTAAAGATTATTTTACATGTAAAAAGCATTTTGAAGTTAGTCTGTTAGGTTTGATATTTTGCCTATAAGGTTTTTAGGAGAGAATTCATGTTTTGCTTTAAAAAGACGCGTAAAGTGAGACTGGCTTTTAAAGCCTGCCTTAAATGCCGCTTCGCCAATACTAAGGTTGCCTTTTTCGATGCAAAAACGTGCGCGCTCGACTCTTTTTTGAAGTATCCACTTCATGGGCGAGGTCTGAAACTGTGAGGCAAATTCCGCTTTAAATGCGCTCAAACTTCGACCACTGCGCTTTGCAAACTCAGGGATACTCCAGTTTTGTATAAAATGCTCTTCCATAAAAACGCTTAGATCAATCCCACGTGGTAGCAATGTTTGAAAGTAAGAGACCAATTTTGCTCCCTCGGAAGAGCCCAAAAGTAAGAGTAAAAGCTCTTGCAATTTTAAGATCAAAATCGTGTCAACAAAAGCTGGTTTTTGCTCGATAAACGGAAGCAGTGACAGTGCCGTACTTTTCATAATCGGGCTCAGTTCTATCTTACAAAAAGGCTCTGACGGATAGGGTAGCATCTTTACATGTAAAGGTATTTTCTCCAAAATGGGCGAGAGCCAATTGCCAATGACCTTCTCATCAAAAAAGATGAGCAAACACGCATAATTGCCACCCTCACACACTTCGCTCATGACGTATTCACCCCGTGAGAGAAAAAAAGCTTCGCCCGCTTTAACCTCAACATCACCCTTTTTCGTGTGGAGCATTTTTTTACCTTCTAAGATAATATTGAGAAGATTTTGCTCCATAAATGCTTCGGCTTTGTAATGATCTTCCACTACAAAATAGCGCGCTATTACCACACCATTGGCTTCAATGGCATGCTCTTTATAATTTTTTTGAATGTATTCAAGCACATGAATGGACATTTACATTTCCTGTTCGTTAACTCTATTGAGTTACAATTTTAGCACATACTTCTTTGAGGAGAAGAAAAATGACACAAAACGTTTCACGTTGTGGCTGGGTAAAACTAAGCGATCCTACTTATGTGGCATACCACGATGAGGAGTGGGGAAAACCTCTGCATGATGATCGAGCCCTCTTTGAACTCTTTTGCTTAGAAACCCAATCCGCTGGGCTTAGTTGGCTCACAATTTTAAAAAAACGTGATGGCTACCGCAATGCTTTTGCTAGTTTTGTCCTTGAGAAAGTGGCGCATATGGGGGAGATGGATGTTGAACGCATTTTAAATGAAGGCGAAGTCATCAAAAGTCGCCCAAAAATTGAAGCCATCCTTCATAATGCCAAACTTTTTCAAGGTATTGTGCAAGAATTCGGTTCACTGGATACCTACTTTTGGAATTACGTAGGTGGCAAAACGATTGTTAACGATGTAAGCGATTACAAAACTGCCGCATGCACTTCGACCATTTCCGATGCTTTAACCAAAGATCTTAAAAAACGCGGTTTCAAGTTTGTTGGATCCACCACGATTTATGCATTCATGCAAGCGTGTGGGATGGTGAATGACCATGAAAACAGCTGTGGGTGCAAATAAAATGACCTTTGAAATCCTCAATAACTACTGCCTCAGCCACATAGGCGCAATCAAAGAGTACCCCTTCGATAACACGACTGCCGTTTACAAAGTTGGCGACAAGATTTTTGCACTCATTGATGAAGCAAGCAATGCTCCACGCATCAATCTCAAATGCGACCCCTACTATGCAAGAGAACTTCGTGAAATGTATGAAAACGTTATCGCAGGCTACCATATGAACAAAAGACATTGGAATACAGTCATTTGTGAAGACGACATAGACGAGACTTTGATTTTTGAGTGGGTTGATGACTCGTACGACCTTGTTTTTAGTTCACTCTCTAAAAAAATGCAATCTTTTATCCGTGATTCATAACAGGAGTTTTTATGTTTATTATTGCTCTAACCTACCAAAAATCCCTCGAAGAAGTTGATGCCCACTTAAGCGCCCATGTAGCGTTTCTCAAAGCTAACTACGCTAAAGGCATCTTCCTAGCCTCAGGTCGTAAAAATCCCCGTAATGGTGGCATTATTTTAGCCCTTGCTGCGAGCAAAGCAGAGATTGAAGCGGTTATCGCGTATGACCCTTTTTACATTCATTCTGTAGCAACCTATGAAATCACGGAGTTTACTCCGACAATGACTTCGCCAGAACTGGATTTTTTAATCAATCGCTAAAGGAATCTTATGGCACAGACACTGAATGCTTACCTTCAAAGCTCATTCGTCATTGATTTTGAACACCCTTCGATTTTAGCGAAAGCAGAGGAGCTAAAAGGGAACGCTAAAAGCGATGTGGAGATTGCCAAAAACTGTTTTACCTTTGTGCGCGATCAGATCCGTCATACGGGAGATCATAAAGATGCCATCATTACCTGTAAAGCTAGCGATGTCTTAGCCTTTCAAACAGGATGGTGCTATGCCAAGAGCCATCTTCTAGCAGCATTGTGTCGTGCCAATGGCATTCCTACAGGCCTTTGCTACCAACGACTCAGCCTTTTGGGCAATGGTGGCGAGCCTTACACGTTGCATGGACTCAATGCCCTGTATCTCAAAGATTTTGGCTGGTATCGTGTGGATGCCAGAGGCAATAAAGAAGGCATCCACGCGGAATTTTCTCCACCATTGGAACAACTTGCCTTTAAAGTCAAAGCATCCCACGAAATTGACTTCCAAGAGATCCTGAGCGAACCTTTAAGTATCGTCATCACCGCTTTACAAACGTATACAAGCTTTGAAGAATCTCTAAAGCATTTACCTGATTGCACAGAGATAACACGACTTTAGCTTTACATGTAAAGATTTTGTACAGGATTAGGCAAGAACTCTGCGAAAATGTTCTATCGCTTTGAGAACCTTTCGCTCTATAATAAACTATTAAAATTAAAGGAGAACCTATGGTTAATTTTACCTATCAAAACCCTACAAAAATAGAATTTGGAAAAGGCAAAGAAGAACTTATCGGCACAGCCATCGCGGAAGACAACATCACAAAGGTTTTACTCTGCTACGGTAGCGAGCGCATTAAAAGTGATGGACTCTATAACAAAGTGACCACCCGTTTGAAAGAAAAAGGCATCGCTTGGGTAGAGCTCTCTGGCATCATCAGCAACCCCATTCTTTCCAAAGTGCACGAAGGCATCACCATCGCTAAAGCAGAAAAGGTTGAAGCCGTCCTTGCCATCGGTGGTGGTTCTGTTTTAGACAGTGCTAAGAGTATTGCCGCGGGGGCTTTATACCATAGCGACGTTTGGGACTTTTTTATTGGCAAATCCGTCATTGAAAAAGCGCTCCCTGTATATGCCATCATGACACTGGCTGCGACAGGCAGTGAAATGAACGGTTTTGCGGTTGTCACCAACGACACTCTTCAGCAAAAGTACAACATTGCCTCCATTCATGTCTATCCACGACTTTCCATTCTCAATCCTGAACTCACCAAAAGTGTTCCTAAAAATTACCTCGCGTACTCTGCGGTTGACATTATCGCACACGTTATTGAGGGCTATTTGACCGCGACGGTTCAGCCTCATTTTCAATCACGCATGGTGGAAGGTATTATTCAAACCGTTATGGAAACGACGGAAATTTTGCTTCAAAATCCTGATGATTACAATGCCCGAGCTGAATTTACATGGGCGGCTACGCAAGCGCTGAATGGTGTGACAACCGCTGGCACCAACCCTTCCGTCTTTCCTAACCATATGATCGAGCATTCCCTTTCAGCACTGTTTAACATCGCGCATGGTGCAGGTTTAGCGATCGTGATTCCTGCCTGGATGACATGGTTTCACACGCAAAATCCTGCGCAATTTAAACGTTTTGCTGAAAAGATTTTTGGAAAAAGCAGTGCGGAAGAAGGTATCGTGGCACTCAAAAGATGGTTCGCTAAAATTGGAGCCCCTGTGAGTTTAAAAGAGGCGGGAATTAGTGTTGATTCTATTCCTGAAATTGCCGTCAATGTATCCTTAGCGGCTGAAAGACAAGGTGCACAGAAAGTTTACACCCAAGCAGTCATCGAAACGATTTTACATAACGCATAATCACTCAAGGCAAAAAGGAACTTACCCTTTTTGCCTCCAAAATGCTTCAGCTAAAACGAGCTCTTCTTCGCTAAAAACCGTAATGCCACTCTCTTGCAACAATTTACATGTAATGCCAGAATCATTAACAGGCATGTGCGTAAAGGTTCCATCATAGATAACATCTTTGCCACATGAGGGGCTTCTGGCTTTTAAAATCGCCATATACACGCCCTCTTCTCGAGCCATTCTCAAACTCTCACGCGCTCCTTTAGCAAACGCCGCACTGACATCTTCACCCGTTTTACAGATAACGCTATCCGTTCCTTCAATGACTTCACAGGCAGGTCTTGGAACGTTGAGCCCACCAAGCACTTCAGGGCACAACGGAACCAAAATGCCCTGCTCTTTCCACGCTTCCAGAATCTTTACATGTAAAGCATTATTGCCACCATCATATTTGACGTTTTCACCGATCAAACACGCACTGATAAGGATTTTTTTATCCATTATTCAAAATCATCTTTGGCGTTTTTAACTTGCCAGCGCAACCGTTTATAACGTAAACGATTTCGAAGGCGTTTGACTTTATCAATATCTCGCATATCAATGCTAATAGAGGTATCTTCAAGATCATTGCCTTTCCCAATCATGATATTATCTGCCTTTTTAAGGGCGAGTTTTTGTGACTGAAAGACGCTGCGATGCCCTGTAATCAAAAAGGCAATGACCACACTCAGTGCTGCATAGTTTGCCATATGCACACCAAAAAGTTCCACCGCCATAATAATAGATGCTATGGGTGAATTCGTTGTACCTGCCAAAACACTCACAAACCCAAGTGCGGCAAAAAGGGCTATATGTCCCCCAGTGATATGACCAAAAACAACACCACTGGTCGCCCCCACGTAAAAAACAGGGGTGATAATACCGCCACTTCCCCCTGAGCCTAAGGTCATTGCTGTAAAAATGGTTTTTAAAATGAAATCGTACCAATGTACATTATTTGAAATTAACGCATTAGGACTGAGTGCATCGCGAATCGTTATGAGCCCAAGCCCCAAATAACTCTCAGAGAGGAAATAAGAGATCACCACCATCACTAAACCCGCGACAAACGCTTTTAAATAGCGATTGTAAGGAATTCTTTTAATCGCTGTTTCTATTTTATTGACTGCAGTAATAAAAAGGTCCGAAACAACTCCAAAAAAGACACCGGCAACAACGACTTGCCCAATTAGCCCTAAATCAAGACTAAATGCGCGGTACATATTGATGTCATAATATTGGTATGTCACACCTAAAAATTGTGCGGTTGTAAATGCCGCAAAACCTGCAATGAACGAAGGAAGTAAAACATCGTACATAATCACACCAATAATGAGCACTTCAATTCCAAAAATAGCACCCGCAATCGGTGTACCAAACACTGAAGCAAAACCTGCGCTAATACCGCAGATGACTAGCTTTTTACGATCAGACTTTGAAAATTTGAGCAGTGTTGCGACAAATGAAGCTGCTCCTGCACCAATTTGCGCTCCGGGTCCCTCTTTTCCTACTGAACCACCAGAAAAAATGGTAAGAACCGTAGCAACCAATTTGACAGGAATGACTTTAGCATTGATGTAACCATCGCGTTTATGAACCGCTTCAATGACTTTTTCCGTTCCATGCCCTGTGGCATTTTGGTCAAACGTTCGTACGATCCATGTTGTGAGCATCAAAGCAAAAGGGAGAGTAAAGTAAAAGGGAAAAGGAAGAAGGCTTCTCGTCTGCTCAGCAGTTGTGAGAATTTTAATAAAGACGGACATCAGTCCGCCTATCATAATACCAACGGCTGAGGAGAGGAAGAGCCACTTGGAAACACTAAAGAAAATAACCGTTTGTTCAACAACATGTTTATTCATCAAATCACTTTAAGTTTGGGCTTATTTCATTATAGCTCTCTTTTGTAAATTTTTTATAAATATTTATTTTAAAATTATTTTAGAGATGAAATTAACCAACAATCGACGCAACAATCTCTTTAGCTCTCTTCTTTGCCGCTTCCACTTCATCTAAAACAAGCGCTACAGCCATACGACGCCCCACATGGCTCACAGGCTTTCCAAAAATACGCACAAAGGAATTTTTAGAAAAAGCTGTTTCAGGAATCGTCAGTGTTGGCACATGCTCTTCATTTGAGCTTTTAAACGCACCACTTGCGCCTGAACCGTAAAAGGTGAAATCAAGTGGTAAGCCCAAAACCGCTCTTACATGTAAAGCAAATTCACTCTGGCTTTGCGTGATCATCGTCACCATTCCCGTGTCGTGTGGTCGTGGACTAAGCTCACTAAAATAAACTTCATCATCTTTGACAAAAAACTCCACGCCAAAGAGTCCTCGACCGCCCAAACCGTCTGTCACCGCTTTTGCCATCATCTGCGCTTTGGCTAAGACTTCAGGCTTCATCGGTACGGGCTGCCAACTGAGGACATAGTCACCGTTTTCTTGAATATGCCCGATCGGTTCACAAAAAACGGTCTCTTTGCCATTGCGCACGGTGAGAAGCGTGATCTCATAGTCAAACGGTACAAACGCCTCAACGATCAACTCGCTTGCATCACCGCGTGCTTCTTTGGCGATCTCCCATGCTTTTTGAATGTCTGCCTCACGACGAATGACACTTTGTCCATGACCCGATGAACTCATAACAGGTTTGACCACACAGGGAATTCCAAGCGCTTTTGTCGCTTCATTCAGCCCTTCGAGTGTTTTGACAAAAACATAGCCACTGGTTTTTAAACCCAACGTTTCAGCGGCAAACTCACGAATGTTTTTGCGGTTCATCGTCTTTTTCACCGCATCTGCATTAGGAATGACACAAAAGCCCTCTTTCTCCGCTTCAATGAGCGCCTCGATGCTGAGCGCTTCCACTTCAGGTAAGATAAACGTCGGCTTTTCAAGGCGTATCACCTCCAAAAGCTCCTCTTTGTTTTTCATGTTGATCACATAACTTCTATTGGCAACCAAATGAGCAGGTGCTTTTGGGTATGAGTCCACCGCTACGGTTTCAATGCCCAAACGAGAGGCTTCAATGATGACCTCTTTGCCAAGTTCACCACTGCCGATGAGCATAATTTTTGTGCTATTGCTTTTAAGGGGAGTTGTAAAGTGCATGATGTCCTCTTTGTGTTAGTTTAAGAGATTTTACACAAAAGTGGTTTAAGAAATGAAAGAACTTTAAAATTTTATGGCTCTTGGTTGGATATACTTACGCATCAAACAGATTTACATGTAAAGGTTTTTTGTGGAAATTCTCTTCACCATTCTTGCGATATTCACTCTTCTTGGCTTCTTATTTCTTCTACTAAAGCCCAAAATAGAGCCAAAATCAAAAGAACAAAAACAAGAAGAGATACGCCAAAACTTTCTTGTGAGACTGGACGCCGAGCTTTCAGCCATCCAAAATCCCGATGAACGCCAAACGAAAAAAATTGCATTACTTAAAGTCTTTGCTAAAGAGTTAGAGTTCAATCTCTTTTTTGATAAAAATGAAGTGAAAATGCTGATACAAGAGTTAGCGAGTTATTAAGTCGTCTCTTCTTCTATCCACTGAAGGTAAGCAGAAAGCCCTTGTTCGATCGGTACTTGAATGATCTGAGGTGTCGTGTAGGGATGATGCTTTAAAATCAACGCTTCTATCTTTTGAAACAGAGAACTCCTCGTTTTAATCAAAAGCAACTGCTCACATGATTCGCACAGTTTCCCTTCCCAACGGTAAAAACTTTGAACGGCTTGCATCTGAATACATGCGGCAAGTTTTTGCTCTAACAAAAGATGAATAATAGATTTTGCATTTTGTTCATCAGGGCATGTTGTGGTTATTAGGCAAAAAGAGCTCATTCATGTACTCCTCGTGTGAAAAAAGAAGTATTATAACGATTTTAGGTGAAAAAGTTTTAAAAGAAGAAATGCAAGGGAAAATCCCTTGCATAAAGCACAAAAGTCTCGAAAGACTTCTGTAAAGAAATCATTAACGTTTTCAAGGAAACTTTTAATGATCCCCTTGAGGAAATCATTAACGTTTTGAGAATTGTGGGCTACGACGTGCTTTTTTGCGACCGTATTTTTTACGCTCAACAATTCTTGAGTCACGTGTCAATAAACCATAAGGTTTAAGGATCGCTCTAAAGTCAGCATCCATAGCAGAAAGTGCTTTAGAAATACCGTGACGAACGGCATCTGCTTGAGCTGAATAACCGCCACCTTGCGTAGAAGCTACGATGTCAAAGCTTGCTTCTTGTTTTGTCAAAGCAAGAGGTTGACGAACACGTTTTTTAATGGTCTCATGACCACCAAGCCACGCTTCAAAATCAACGCCATTAACTGTAATCGACCCTTTACCAGGTGCACTTACCCATACTTTAGCGATTGCTGTTTTTCTTTTACCAGTTGCGTATACTTTTGCCATATTACTTTACCTCTACTTTAACTTGCGCTGTATGTGGATGCTCACTACCGGCATAAACTTTTAGCTTTTTGATCATCTCTTTAGCAAGATTTGTTTTAGGTAACATGCCTCTTACCGCAAGTCTGTACAATTTCGCTGGGTTGTTGTTCAAAAGATCACCCAATTTTTCAGTTTTAACACCACCGAAATATCCTGTGTGTCTGTGATACAATTTTGTGTCTAATTTTGTTCCACTAAACTCTACTTTTTCCGCATTGATGATAATAACGAAATCGCCACAATCAACATTGGGAGTAAAATAAGGTTTATGTTTGCCTCTGAGCAGTGTTGCTACTTCTGTAAGGACTTTACCAAATCTCTTACCAGCAGCATCCACTACGATCCAGTCGCGTTTAACTTCGCTTGGCTTAATCGCTTGTGTAGCTTTCATCTGTCATAACCTTTGACGTATTTATTTAACGAAGTGCAAGTGTAATCAAAATATACTTAAATACTACTTAAATTAAGTGTACTATAAGCTTTTAAGAAGCTCGATTCCATCGTTCTGTAAGTAGCAGATATACGCAGCCACCGGCAAATTATAGATCGTAGAGAGGGCTTCTTGATAGAGCTTCACCTGTGCTTGATGCTTTGCACTTTGCTTTTTTGAACTTTTATAATCCACTACGACGATACGATCTGGAAATTCAAGCAAAAGATCAATCTGCTTACGCTCTTTTTGGTAAATCAACGGTTGTTCTTTGGATATTTTTGCCCCCTCGATCAAATCCAAAAAGGCTTTACAAGAAATGAGTTTTTCGCCTCTTTGATAGATCGCTTGCAAGGTTGACTCATCCAACAGTGGCGCAAAACGGTTTTGCAGCGCGATGTAAGCCCTCTTTAGCGAAGATTCATCAAAACTATCCAGCATCTCCAACAAATAGTGCTGTGCAATACCAAAGGTAATCGAAGCGATCTCAGCGCTTTCATTCTCATCCTCAGATGTACTCGCCACCTCTTGAGCGCCATAACGCTTAGGCTGGTAGACACTCATGGTGCTTGGAATGACGATAGTCTCTTTGGTTGAAACACCTATCACGCCTCGCTCTGTTGTGCTTAACTCCAACATCTCAAACGCACTGTTTTGCGCTTTGGCACACACAAACAAGGAACGTTTGGCTCTCGTAAAAGCGACATAAAGCGCATTGAGTCTATCTTCATGCATTAAAACACTCTCGTGCTCTTTGGCTTTGGCATAGACTGCATCGACCGATTCTCTGCCACCCATAGTAAGGTAAAGCCCTTTGATGTCGACTTCATCGTAGCTAAATAAAAGCGTATCGCTTCGATTGTTGTCACGACTCAAACGATCACACACGATGACATGCTCAAACTCTAAGCCTTTGGATTTGTGAACGGTCAAAACACGCAAACCATCCACATCTTCGCTTTTGGCTTCATCGCTCAGTTCATCCAGAGCAAATAAAAAGCTCTCAATCTCGTCGTAACGACTCGCAACTTCTAAGAAACTGAGCAGATCCACACTGCCATCAAACAGCCCGTAGGTTTTGATGATTTTCTGAACGAATACCAAAGGAGTTGCATCTAAATCCCAACCGCTTTTGGAAAGCGGTGTTTCCCACGTCCTGCCGCATAGCACAAGGAATTCTGCTTTGTAGAGTTCATCGCCAAAGTAGAGGTGTTTCAGTAGCGCAATAATGGCCTTGATAGAGCGAACTTCAATGAGTTTCAGCGTCGCCTCAAGTCTTACATGTAAAGCGGGAAACTGCTCTTGCACAAGCTCTTTAAAGACTTTTGCATCTTTGTTGGTATGCACCAACAGCGCAATGTCTTTAGGCTTGACACCCTGTTTTAGAAGCATTGAAATCGCTTCTAAAACAGAAGGCTCAATCATTTCTTCAATGCGTACATTGATATACCCCTCACCCGTGGCTTTGGCAACCTTTTGTGGCTCATACCCTTTGATTTTACATGTAAAGATTTCATTGACAAAATTCACGACCTGCTCGGTACTTCGGTAATTGGTATCAAGCGCATTGACGTCTAAATGCAAACTCTTTTTGGCATACCTAAACAACTCTTTAGCCCCGCCACGAAAACGGTAGATCGACTGCTTCACATCGCCCACAAAAAAGAGTGTTTTAAAGTCTTTCACTCCCTGCCCAGAACGTATCTCTTCAATAAGTGGCAAAAGAATCTGATACTGCACAATGCTCGTGTCTTGAAACTCGTCGATGAGCAGATGTTCAATGACACCATCCAAGCGAAAATAGAGAAAATCTTTGCTGATCTCTTGGCGCAAAAGGGTGTAGAGCAGATTGGTCACGTCATCAAACCGAAGTTCACCGTACTCACCCATCAAAGCTCTGAGGCTCTCATCGTAGATCGCAAAAAGTTTGCCCAGTTGCCCTAAAAAGTACGCTTCTTTGGCATTGACATGCTTATTTAAAGCCTGCTTGAGCTCACGTAAAAGTATATCGGTTGTCCCATTGGCATATTTTTTATAGTCCCAATACCCAAAATCGTCTCGCTCTAGATACTTTTTGGAAAGCAAGTCCCCTAATGTCTCTGCTTTAAGCGTCTTAAGTCCACGATCGGAAAGCCCACACTGCTCAAAATAGTCTCGTATCTGCCCTAAAATATCCAAACACGGTTTTAAAGAGGGGTAATGCCCTTCATCCAATGTGCTGATGTCCAGTTCTGATTTTTTTTGATAAAGCGTATCTAGTAGGCTAAAAAGATCGCCCAGTTTTTTATCTTCGTTGATGCTAAAAGCGATTAAGGCATTGTAGAGATTTTTGCTTTTACACCCTTTGATGAAACGCTCCACCAGCTCCTCATCGAGCCCATTTTGCCCTACTTTAAAGTCAGGTTGCAAGCCTACATGTAAGGCAAAATGGCGCAAAATCAAGGAGAAAAAAGAGTCCAGCGTTGAAATCTTGATGTCCGCTTGAAGCAACGTCTGCATCACGCGCTCTTTCTCAAAGAGTAACGCCTCTTTTGATTTGCCCGTTTGCACGCAAATCGCCTCTAATTCATCTTTGTCTTCAAGGTGTTTGAGCGTCTCAAAAATGCGCGTTTTCATCTCCGCCGCCGATTTGTTCGTAAACGTCAGTGCCACGATCTTTTGTGGATTGGCGCCCATAAACAAAAGTGAAAGGTAGCGAACGCTCAGCGCAAAGGTTTTGCCACTGCCTGCACTGGCTTCAAGGGCTAAATAAGAACTCAAATTCATATCTGCTCCTCACGTCCGCACAACTGTACGTAAGGGCAAAGCCTGCAATGTTTAATTTCCTCGCAGAGTTCATACCCATTGATCGGTTTGGAGAACTCCTGTAACTTTAAATGTAAAAGCGCTTTCTTCTCTTCGAGGAAGTTTTCGCTCACTAAAACGCCTTCTTTAAGGTCGTAATAATAAACGCCACCAACCTTGCCTAAAGCGCTTGCGATAAACGCGTAAAAGACCAACTGAAAATCGGTGGTACTCTCCAAGGAGCGCTCGTTTGTTGTCGGCAATTTCCCGCTTTTATAGTCGATGATAAAGAGCTCATCTCTTTTTTGATCGATACGGTCAATCTGCCCTTCTAACATAAAACCCTCATACGGTACGGCATGCACAAACTCTTTTTTGAAAACGCGAAAACCCTCTTCAAAACGATTGATTTCATTTTGCATAAAAGGACGGAGCTTTTGAAGCCATACATCAACAAAGTAGCCCCAGACTTCATGGTGATTGTTCTCTTTCAAAAGCGTTTCAAGTTTGGCACAAAGGCTTTTTTCTTCCATTAGCACTTCATCGCAAATCGCATCTTCAAGTACTTTGTGAAGCGTTAAACCAATCACTTGCTCATCAATCTTAGTGCTTGGCATCTTCGCCTCTTTAAGCCTTTGGATGTAACGAAAGTAAAACTGACGTTTACATGTAAGCAGCGTTTTGAGCTTGGTGGCTGAAAGAGGAAACGCTTTAAGATCGTAGGGCGCGTCAATGAACGGCTGATCGTAAAGATTTTTAGGCGCATTGAGCTCAAACAGAAGCGGTTGCAGTGCTTTTTCATCTGCCATTGTGTTCGTATTAAAGCCAAGCTCATCCAAAAAGCGTGAAGGCATTGAGGTCTCATTTTTGACATAAGCGATAGCGATTTTCTGCGCACGAGAAAAGAGCTGATGGTAGTAATAACGTTGCAAATTCTCGCGATCTCTTTTGGTCGGAAGTCCTGCATGTGCCCTCACAGCCGAGGAGAGAAAAAGGTCTTTTTGACTCCGCTTTGGGACAAACTCATCGTTGAAATCTAAGACGATCACCCCTTTATAGCTCACTCCTCTGGTTTCTAACACACCTAAAACAGTGACCTTGCCACCCCTAACATCATCTTGGCTCAGTACGGCAAGACGGTTTAAAAAGAGTTTTGTTACCTGCTCAAAGCGAAGCGCAGGAGCATGTTTTAAAAAGTGCGTGAAAGCAAAAAAGGCTTCTTGAAAGAGAGGATTTTTCTGTTCTTTCGCATCGAAAGCGAGGAGCTTTTCAAAGAAATTCATTGCCGTTTCAGGGGAGATTTTTTGATGCCAAATCTCTTTACATGTAACCATAATTTCGGGTTCAATCTTTAAGCGAGCAAGACGAAGATGGTCTTCGATTTCGTCGTTTCGCATCGCTTTTTCAATCGCACTCAGTCCCTGATAAAACTGGCTTTGCTTGAGGCTTATGCCCATCGCGAAGTTGAGATTGTGCCACGTATCAAAAGGGCGCAACACTTCGGCAAAGCGTTCATCGGGTAAAATCACCACAATCTCTTCGGGACTCAAACCCTCTTCCACAAACTGTGCAATCGCACTTTGTACATAGCCTATTTGCGCCAGCCGTGAGGAAAAACCATAGACTTGAATATCCCGTTTGGAAGTATTGTGAGGCTTTACATGTAAAATCTCTTTCGTGGAGAGATTGATCTCATAGGTCTGATTTTGTTCTAAAATGATGCCAAGTTCGGCAAAAACTGCAACCATTTTTTGATTGTAAGCACTCATCGTAACGTTTACATGTAAAGGTATCAGCGCTGCTATTTGGGTAAGAAGTTCCACTTCAAAACGGCTCAGAAACCCTTCTAAATGAATACGAACTTCCCCTAAAGAGTAAATATAAGGCTCATTGAGCTCATAGCATTCGGGAAGTGTGATACGATCGTACAGCGCGTGCTTAGAGAGAAGCGCTTTATAGTGCTTAAGCAAGGTTTGTAAGACCTCTAAATGCTCAGCGTAGTGCTCATAGGTATCAGCACTTAACAAAGCATCCAGTGCGACTTTTTCATGGCTGAGTTCTTCAAAAAAACGAAAGAGGTAGGAGGAGTTTTTCAAAAAAGTAAAAAATTCACGCTCAATGTACAAAAGCTCAAACTTGGTAAAGCGTGAAGCTTCTTGCATCAAAAGAACACGCATATCGTCATCAACTAAGGAATGATGAGGCACTAAGACAGCTTTTTGCTCAAGTTCTGCAATGGTAATAGCTTTGGGAAGAAGCGTATTAGCATCTAAAAATGTGTCATAAAAGGAGCGTACAGCACGACTCGTTGCAAAAACTTCTAACATCTTCCCTCTTTATTTTAATTCTTGACACGCTTTTAGAGCAAAGCTCAAAAACTACGTTAACACTAAGTTTTCCTAGACGCAATGCCCGAGCACCATTGGTACTTTTTTGCAAAGTGACCTTGTAAAAGGGACTATTATAACAAAGGAAAGATTTGAGAAGAATTTTTATATCAAAATGAAAGAAAACGGTAAGATCACACAACCGATCTTACCGTAGGTTATTAAGGGAGAAAGGGGAAACTACTGTGCTGCATAGGCTTCATTTTTATGATAGCCCTTAAATTCACCTAGTTCTATTTTACTCAAAATCTGCCAACGACCCGGTTTATTAATTTCAAAAGGTCCAAAGGTATAATTGCCATTTTCTACCTTAGAAGGTAATAACTGCTTATTATCCTTATTGCTATCAGGGCGAGAGAGCATCATTATAATATTTGCATTATTAACGGCTACTCCACTTTTATCGGTGAGCTTTAACGTAATGCTATTTTGTCCTATTACAAATTTTTCTGTGGAATAGGCAAGATCAAATTTAGTATCAAACTTTTCCTGTAATGCCATAATTTCATTAATATTATTCTCAACCTTTTGATATTTTTCCATATAAAAGGTATCCATCTCAACAGGATTATCAATAGCAATTTTAATGGTATAAGCACACCCAATCACACATCCAATAATCATACCGATAACTACATGAGGATAGTAGGTACGTTCACTTTTCACTTTGTCCACGGCTTTTTATCCTTTTATAAATGATGAGTATTACAACAATCGCCATAAATCCATAAATCAGAAGTCTCACAATATTGATGGTAATTTTATTGGCACTGCCAATGGCACTCTCTAACTCTATTTTACGATACGCTGCGATCTCTTCAACCAATTCCGCATAGCCATTGAGCAATGCAGGTCCAACACTCACTTCATTTTTTTTAGACGTTAGTAGTGGAATAATCGTACCATTCCATGGTAAAGGTGAGAGGAGCGCTTCACGATCAAATTCTTTCTCAAGCCCTGCTGATTGGTATACATCTACTTTTTTTTCTGCTTGAAAAAGCGTTAAAAGCACATACGGTGTGGTTAAATTTTTGGCAAAGTTTTGCTCATATGCGAGAATATTTTCACCCTCGCCACTTTTTTTAGCAATCAAAATAACTTTTACACCACTTTTTGCAAAAAGTTCACTGCCCATCTCTTCAATTTTCTGAGCGGTTCTCTCTTCGAGGCTATCATCATAAATGACAAATTCCTTGGCAAAAATCAACACTGGGAAAAAGGCAAGAAAGCAAAGAAGCCATAGCTTCTTTGCTTTTACATGTAACAAATTTTTCATTAACCGATGAACAAATGGTGTGGCGTTAATACAGCCCATACCGATACTGCTGCTAGTATAACTAAACCTAGAACAATCACTTTATCCATAATTTCAGCCATGTTATACTCCTTATTTTGCTATAACTTTTTGATTCGCATTCGCAGCATCTCTCATTTGAAGTGCTTGCGGATCCGTAATCTTATAAGGTTTATCAGCAACTGCTTGTTGTGCCTTTAATCCAAAGAATGTTAATACCCCAAGAATAGAGAGCAACAATACTGTTGCAATCAACATTCCTGTAATACCATTAAGTCCAAAGACGTTTCGATTTGTATTTTCCATTGATGAGTCCTTATTTTGCTAAAGAGCTGACATAAGTGCCAACCGCTGTTTTTTGAACATTGGTTAAGCGTCCATCATTAAACTGTGGCATATTACCAATCGTTCCTTTTTTACCCAAACCAAGGACATTGACAACAAATTTAGCATTACCATAGACGCTAAGATCTGGCGCGCTTCCAGCCATTCCTTTACCATCATCACCGTGACATGCAGCACATGTTGCCCACAGTGCTTTACCACTCTCAACAAGTGCTGGATTGCTACTTTTTTTAACTACAGAAACTTCTTGCATTACATACGCTGCAACGGCTTTGGCACTTTCTGCATCCAAAAGTCCAGCTGGCATCTCACCAAGAGGATAATTTGAACCTTTTGCACCACCCAGAATAGTAGCAACAATCGCTGCTTCATTACCCCATTTGGTTAAGTTCATTGCTTTTCCATTCATGCCATCACCCGTTACACCATGGCATGGTGCGCATTGTACCAAGAAAACGCCCTCACCCATTCCCATCAATGTAGCATTGTCAGGATTTGCAAATTTACTCTCAAAATGAGTGTTGTAGCTTTTTACTTCTTGGTTATATTCACCTATTTGTGAATAACTCGCAAGAGGGTATCCAGCAAGGAAATACCATAATCCCCATATAATAACTCCTACAAAGGAGAGTGCCCAACCAATAGGAGGTACATTTTTGTATTCTCCAATACCATCCCAATTCTCTTTTGCTAATTCTCCGCTATTTTTATCGGTTTTCATCTGTCTTATATATTTACCAACAACAAAAATAGTGAGAATTAAAATTGCTGCTGCACCAAGCAATGATAATACGTTTACATTGTCATTCAGCCAATTCATTTATTGCTCCTCTTTATTCTTTCTCTTTGTTTGATGGAGTACGGGTTTCAATTGGAGTATCGTCAATATTGTCATGCAATGCGATATCGCCATATTGCTCATAATTTCGTGTACCTTTTTTTTCAGCCTTGTAAAGGTGATACAAATAACCATACATCATTACGACCAAAAAAACTGTAGCTACCACATAAGCATATGCTTGAATTTCTCTAATTGTTTCCATACTCACCGTGAACACCTTATTTTAAGCTATTGAGATAGGCAATGAGGGCCACAATCTCTTTGATCTCACCGCGTTTAAATGCCTCTTTAACCTCTTGGCTTTTCATGTCTGCAACAATCAGTGCAGCTTCTTCCATGACAGCTTTTTTAGCCTCTTCATGGGTACCAAGTTTAGGCATATCAGGTTGATCGTAAGGTGTGTTGAAAACTTTTTTTACGGTCAATGCTTCTGCGTATGCTGTATCAATGTCAGCAATGTTTTTAAACATATGCTTGTACGCTGGCATAATAGAACCAGGGACAACGCTGATAGGATCAGACATATGATACTCATGCCAGTCGCTTGTTCGATAGTTTCCAACCCGCATCAAATCCGGTCCAGTTCTTTTAGAACCCCAAAGGAATGGTCTATCGTAAGCATACTCACCACTTAAAGAGTACATACCATAACGGTCTGTCTCTGATTTGAATGGACGAACCAATTGTGAATGACATGCATTACAGTCATCTTTAATGTAGACTTGACGGCCTGCTAATTGAAGTACCGTATAAGGCTTTGTACCAACGACTGGGCGTGCTGTCTCCATAAAATCAGGTAAAATTGTTACAACACCTGCATATGCAATCACCAAAAATACACCTACCGCAAAAAAGAATGGGTTTCTTTCTAACCAATGAAACATAATCCTATCCTCCTTTTACGCTGCCATAGGTGAAGCATTTTGAGGTTCAGCCTCAATTGCTTTACTTACAGTCATTGTTTTATACATATTGTAAGTGAATATGAAGAAACCGACAAGGTATAGTAAACCACCTGTTGCACGAATAGCATAGTAAGGAATCAATACAGTCACAGTATCAATAAATGAATAAGCGAGGTTACCAAATTGGTCTGTTGCTCTCCACATCATACCTTGAGTAATACCCGCAATCCACATACTTGAGAAATAAAGTACAATACCCGTTGTTTGAATCCAAAATTGTGCTTCAATTAATTTTTTACTGAAAATTTCACGGTTAAACATACGAGGAGCCATATGATACAGTGCTGCCATGATCATAAAACCAACCCAGCCTAATGTACCATCATGAACGTGTCCAGGAACCCAATCTGTAAAGTGCGCAAGGGCATTAACAGATTTAATCGCTAAGATTGGACCTTCAAGAGTACTAAACATATAGAATGTTGAAGCAAAAATCATCAATTTAATCAATGGATTTTCTTTAAGTTGACCCCATTGTCCTTTCATCGTAAGGAGAATGTTAATCGCACTACCCCAAGATGGGAGAATCAAAATAATTGAGAAAATTGAACCCATGGTTTGTACCCAATCTGGAACAGTTGAGTAAAGTAAGTGGTGTCCACCTGCCCAAAGGTATACGAACATCAATCCCCAGAAAGAAAGCAGTGATAGTTTATAAGAGAAAACAGGTTGACCAGACTCTTTTGGTAAAAAATAGTAGATCATCGCAATAATAGGCACGGTGAAAATAAATGCTACCGCATTGTGACCATACCACCATTGTACCATTGCATCATTTGAGCCTGCATACATAGAAACGGAGTGATACCATTTTCCTGTGCCCGCAACAAAGTAGGTTGGAACTTCCATGTTGTTGAAAAGGTACAACATAGCAACACCAAGAAATGTTGCAATAAAATACCACATAGAAATATAAAGCGTCTTTTCGCGCCTAATACCAATGAGACCAAAAATATTTAATCCCCAGAGTACCCATACCACGACAACAAGAATATCCAATGGCCATTCAAGTTCTGCGTACTCTTTAGAAGTAGAAATACCCATAAAAAGGGAAATAACTGCACATACCATTAAAATCATATAGAGCCAAAAGTGAAGCTTTGATATGAACATTAAGAATGGTGATTCTGCAATCGAAACCTTGAGTACTCTTTGCCCGATATAGTACCACGCTGCAAAGATTCCGCTTAGTAAGAATCCAAAAATTACTCCTGACGTATGTAATGGTCTTAAACGACTGAAAGTACCATATTCACCTGCCAAGTAATTCAACTCAGGGAAAGCCATTTGATAAGCGATAACCACGCCTATTAACATACCAACGATTCCAAAAAGGATCGCTGCGTAGGTAAAACATTTGGCTACTGAATAGTCATAGTTCAATGCATCTCTAGCCTGCATCAATTCCTCCTACTTGTGTTTTTATGTCACAAAAATATCACATAATGTAAGAATTATAGTGCACCAAATCTACAACGAAGCTTAAGAAGATTAAATTTGTGTTAAATAAAAAATGTTAAGAAAAAATTTATAATTAGCAGTACAAGAACGATGGAATTATCGTTCTTGCGTGTTGATTTTGTAGCCAAGACCAGGAATATTTTTGATAAACTCTTTATCTGTTTTTTCACGAACACGCTTAATAAAGGTACGTATGGCTGAATCTGTTACTTTTTTGTTTGTCCAAACATACTTTTTAATCTCTTCATGAAGGACAAATACACCTAAATTTTTAACAAGAACTGAGATAAAAAGTAACTCTTTTTTAGTTAAGAAAATTGTTTTACCCTCTTTCACT
Source organism: Sulfurospirillum diekertiae (assembly GCF_002309535.1). Lineage (GTDB taxonomy): Bacteria > Campylobacterota > Campylobacteria > Campylobacterales > Sulfurospirillaceae > Sulfurospirillum > Sulfurospirillum diekertiae. The sequence continues at coordinate 2,322,310 of NZ_CP023275.1, forward strand.
AAAACCCGTCTACTTTTATCAAACTGATAGCTGTATCCTAATTCAACGATATCACTTTGATCTAACATCTCTTTGGAAACAAATTTGAGTGTTGTTAAGAGCTCATCTGGATCAATTGGTTTGATGAGATACTTGTCAATACCAACATCAATTGCCTCTAACAATCGCTCTTTTTCACTAAATGCACTTAAAATAATAATAGGGGTTTGCTTTGATATATGTTTAATCTCTTTTGCCATCATTAAACCATCCATAACCGGCATCATAATATCTGTGACAACAATGTCAGGTTTATACTTTTTGAATTTTTTTAACCCATCATCACCATCGCGTGCAACAATGAACTTAGCAAACTCATCCCCGATGGCGCTCTCTAAGGCATTTCTGAGATCTTCTTCGTCCTCAACAAACAAAACCGTCAATTTTGACAATCCACTCATAGCTCTTCCTTTTTACTCTTTGACTGAAGGAATAGTGATAGTGAAACAGACTCCATCATTGCAATTCTCTGCAACGATAAGTCCTTGCATACTATTATTGATAATCATCTTACTCATATAAAGCCCCAAGCCAGTGCCAGCACTCGCATGTTTTGTTGTAAAATAAGGCTCGAAAATCTTATCTAAAATAGTTGACTCAATCCCACCAGCATTATCGCAGACTTTAATTATAGCATCTCCAAGCCCTAATGTGTCAATTTCAATATAAATTAATCTATTTTTTATTTTGTTGTTGCAAAATGCGTCAATCGTATTATTGATTAAATTGATTAAGACTTGAGAAAATTCATTAAAATAACCTCTGATGTTGGCATCTTTTTTTATATTAAGTTCGATAGTAACTTCATTTTTTTCTAAAGTACCTCGCATAATATCCATTGCTTCGTTCGCCACATGACTTAGCGCAAAAACTTCACTTTGACGATCAGGGCTGAAAAAATGACGGAAATCTTCAATGGTTTCGGACATTTTGGAAACAATCTTTTTGGCATGCGCGTAACTGTCTTCAAACTCTATCCCTTTACCTTCATTTTGAAGACGATAGAGCTTGTTCATTTTATAAAGTGTGATATTAAGCTCAGAAAGGGGCTGTCTCCATTGGTGTGCAATATTGGCGATCATTTCACCCATCGAAGCAAGACGTGATTGCTGAAATAAAATACGATCTTTCTCACGATTTTTTTCAACTTCTTCTCTCACACGCTCTTCCAACGTTTGATTGAGGATTGTTAAGGCTTTCGTCTGTTCTTTAACTCTCTCTTCAAGGGTTTCATTAAGTTCTTCGAGCTCTTCATCTTTGGCTATCAGCGCCTCGCTTAAGCGGACACTTTCTGTCACATCATAACGAATAGCAATAAACTCTTCAATATCACCATTTTCATCGAGTATAGGGAAAACTGTCGTATTGACGTAAAACGTACTGCCATCTTTGGCTAAATTTTTAACCGTTGACTTATACGTTTTTTTTTGAAGTATGGTTTGCCAAAGTTGCTTAAATGTCGAAGCAGGTACGTCAGGATGTCTTACAATATTATGGTTTTTTCCTACTAACTCTTCTTTAGTATAACCCGAAATTTTGCAAAACTCATCATTAACAAAGGTGATAATACCGAAAATATCGGTTTTTGAGATAATATTACTGCTTTCAATAGCACTCTGATATTGTTCTAATTTCATATAATTGCTGCACTGTAACCAAGATACGCCATATAAATTCCATACCCAACAATAATCAATGAAGCTATTTTAATCATAACTTCTCTAAATTCACTTCCTTTTAAAAATCCTACAATAAATCCAAGCCCTAACATTGCAGGCATCGTTGAAAGTCCAAAAATAGCCATTGTGAAGCCACCCAAAAGAAAAGAACCCGAAGTGGTTGCAGCCGCTAAAAAGAAATAAACTAGACCGCATGGCAGAAAACCATTTAAAAGACCTAGCCCATAAAAACTTCCCATGGATTTAGAGTGAATGAGATGTGAAAAAAGTGTTTTAATCAAAGGATTAAAAGCGACAGTTGCCTCTAATGAAGTTAAAAATTTTATTTTTCCCATCATTGATAATCCCATTAAAACCATAAGAATACCAATGACAAAGTAGAAATAACCATTAATCTGGGCGGAAAAGGTAAAAATACTCCCCAATGCACCAAAAAACATGCCAAGAAATGTATAAGCGCTAATTCGTCCTAGATTGTAAGTAAGATGTGCGAGAAATTGTCTAAACGAAGACGTGGAAGAATCAATCTTAGCACTACTGTATGCCATGACAAATCCTCCACACATGCCTATGCAATGCCCTAAACTTCCTAAAAACGCAACACTAATGATTGCTGTAATATCGATGACGTTAATGGCATTGCTCCGTTATTTAAAGTCTATTGGCAAACTCTTGGAAAATGTATCGACTCTCTTGCGGACCTGCACTCGCTTCAGGATGATGCTGTACGGAAAAAATGGGCGAGTCATTGTATTCAAGCCCTTCAATCGTATTATCAAAAAGATTCACATGCGTAATGCGAGCAACCTTACAAATATCATCAGGAACATTGTAATTATGGTTTTGCGTTGTAATTTCCACAATACTAGTTTTCATATTTTTAACAGGGTGATTACCACCATGTTGTCCAAATTTCAACTTATAGGTCGGATAACCATGCGCAATGGAAAGTAATTGGTGTCCTAAACAGATAGCGAACATAGGTACTTTTGCTTCAATTAATTTTTGAATTTGTACCGCTTCATCTTTCAAAATAAGTGGATCCCCGGGTCCATTGGATAAAAAGAGTCCGTGGATTTCGCCTTTTTTGTAGCGAGCAATGACATCATCAGCACTAAAATTATGAGGGATAACCTCAACATCAAGTCCAACTTCACAAAGTTCATTTAAGATATTGCGTTTAATGCCTAAATCTACGGCAAGAATTTTTTTACCCAATCGTTTAGGTGTGGCATTGTACGCTTGAGCTTCAGCGTCCCAAACACCGTTGACATGGACATAAGATTTTGGAGTACTGACTTTTTCAATATAGTTGACATCTTCAATACGAGGGCTGGCTTCAAGCATGGCTTTGAGCTTTGCAGGATCGCTCACTTCAGTTGAAGCGATCATCATTTTAGGGCCTGAATCTCGAATCATTTTTGTAAGATAGCGTGTATCAATGTCACAAATACCCATACTTTCATATTTTTTCAAAAACTCGGGTAACGTTTCATGTGAACGGAAATTAGAAGGCGTTTCGTTAAGACTTCGCACAAACATACCGCTCGCATAAATCGTAGAACTTTCCATATCATTCTCATTGCATCCCACAATACCAATTTCAGGCATTGTAAATACAACAAACTGTCCTGCATAGCTCGGATCACTCATGATTTCTTGGTAGCCACTCATAGAGGTATTAAAAACAATCTCTCCAGTTTTTGAACCATCAAAACCAAAACTTTTTGCTTCTAAAAAAACACCATTTTCAAGATAAATCCATACAGGTTTTAACATCATACTAACATTCCTCTTTTTCTAAGCTCTTCTTCATAGAGCTTTTCAAAAATCAAATCATACTCTTCAGAACCAGGAACTAAGGTTCGCTTGTAATTCGAAATTTTTTCAGCAACATCATCTTCAATCGCTTGAAAATTTGCAATATAGGTTTCAATCGCTGTATAAACAACATTCTTGACACGATTTTCTGTGACATTATAGTCAATCAAACCACTTTTCCAACAGATCTCTAATATTTGGTGTGCAATATCGTTATACCTATCTTCATAGGACAGAGTAACACCAAATTCGCGTGCAAGTTTTTTCTTAATTAACCAAAACATACTTCTTCGGTCAACTCGCTGAAACTCCATCTCATCTTCATTTTGATCCAAAATCTCTGTAACCCGCTCTTCAAGCGCCGTCTCTTGTTTAATATCCGCAACAATCAAATCCTCAGCGACTTTTACAATAGGCTCTAAGCCCTTAAGCATGGTAACAAATCCACAATTTAAAATATCGATCGCTATTTTATTGGCAATATAAGGGGCATGAGGCAATCTGATTTTCATCCATAAACCTTACTTCTGAATTTTCCACATTCTATCAAAAGTAAGGTAAATATCTGTTTAGAGAAAGAAAGAGGAAGGTTTCGTCACTCTTTTGTTTGATTATCTTCTACAAAAGGAGGACCTTTTTTAAGGCGTTGTGTAATATCAGAAGCAATTTGAGGATTCATCTTTGCTAAGATTTGCGATATTTTTTTAGGCGGCAATCCGAAAATAATAGCTGCACCCTCATGAATAGGGAGCTTTTCAACAATAGCTGCCGCTGCCGCATCTTTCATTTTAATATAGGTCTCATCTAGCTTATCATTTTTCTTCGATTCCACTTGCTCTAAAAGCTTTTTATTTTCAGCCAGCATTGCAGCAATCTGTTGCTCTTTGGCTTCGATCTCAGCTTTAGTTTTAGCCAGTGCATTTTCTTTCTCTTTAAGTGCATTTTTTTGTTTTTCAAAAAGTGCATTCGTTGCCGCTTGCAAAGCTTCAAAGGATTGTCGCGCTTCATCGATTTTTTCAACTTCATGCAAAAGTTCCCCTTTGCGCGTTTCAAAGACTTGCGTACAATCAATCGTTTCTGCATACACTAAAGAGCTTATCAATAAGATCCAAATACACTTCATTCTCGACCTTTTTTACTTATTTCACCCGCGAACAACATTGTTGATATTTCGTCCAAATAGAGCTGTTCTTCACGTTTGATCTTCTCCATCATCGTTTGAAGCTCTTGTTCTTCAAGATACTTAAATTTTTCATATTCAATATGTGCTTTTTTATACTCTGATTGTAGCTGTTTTGTATTCCGCTGAACAGCAATAAGTTCTTGCTCACAACGTTTTTTATCACGACTTAAGATGCTTTTTTGCTCACCAACCATGAGAAGGAGTGAAATCATACCCTCTTTAGGTATTTGAACCGCCGAAATTTCATCGTAAAGAGCCGCTATTTTATGGTTTAACATCCGCTCTTTATTTTGGCTTTTTAATAGTTCACGCTCGATTGCATCACGTTTTTGTTTTCGAATTTTAGCAATCTTGGAGAACTGGCTTTTCATAAATTACCTTTACATGTAAAGATGAAAGATCTTCTTGCAAAACGGCAAAATATTTTGCCCCGAAGAGGGAAACTATAGCATTCATCGCCTATATCAATGAACACTATAGCTTTGTCTTACAATATAATTGTGTCGTTTCTATCAGGACTTGTTGAGATAAGTCCAATTTTTGTGCCTGTCAAGACTTCAAGGCGTTTAAGATACGTTTTAGCAGCTTCAGGGAGATCTTCAAATTTACGACATCCCACAACACTCTTCCAACCTGGTAACTCTTCATAAATTGGTTTAACGTTATCCAAATCTTGTGGCAACGTTTCAACTCTTTGGCCGTTTACTTCATAAGCAACGCAGACTTTAACGGTTTCAAAACCATCTAATACATCGAGCTTCATGATGGCAAGATCATCACAGCCATTGATGCGACTGGCATATCGGCAGGCAACGGCATCGAACCAACCACAACGGCGTGCACGTCCTGTGGAAGTACCGTATTCATGCCCTTTTTCACGTAATTCATCGCCCTCTGCTCCAAAGTCTTCTGTAGGGAATGGTCCATTTCCTACACGGGTGCAGTACGCTTTGACAATACCTGTCACTTTGCCAATATCTTTAGGATTGAGTCCCAAGCCAACACATGCGCCCGCACTGATTGTGTTGGAGCTTGTTACGAAAGGATAGGTTCCATGATCCACATCGAGCATTGTACCTTGAGCACCCTCTAGTAATACTTTTTTATTTTCATCCAGACATTTCCAAACCATATGTGTCGTATCTGTTAAGAAAGGTAAAAGGGCTTTAGCATAGCCGTCTAACTCACTTTTAAGTGTCTCAAAATCAGGCGTTACAATACCGAGGGCATTAAAGAGCGCTCTGTTTTCATCGTAAAATTCAACCAAGGCACGTGCAAGTTTGTTCGTGTCTCTTAGTTCTCCTAAACGGTGTCCGCTACGCTCAATTTTACTACCGTAACTAGGTCCAATGCCTCGTCCTGTTGTACCAATCGCTTTAGCGCCACGAAGTTTTTCTTTGGCTTGGTCAATTAAAATATGATGATTAAGAATCATATGTGCTTTGTCACTGACAAACAAACGACCTGCAAGTTTTTCAAATTGTGCCATCTCTTTAATGAGTGCATCAGGACAAACAACGACTCCATTGCCAATGACATTGAGTGCTTTTGGATTTAAAATACCAGAAGGAATCAAGTGAAGTGCATAACGTACACCATCTACCCAGATCGTGTGACCTGCATTGTGACCGCCTTGATAACGGCACACGACATCATAGTGTTGTGCCATAAGGTCAACGATCTTACCCTTTCCTTCATCACCCCATTGAATTCCTACGATCATATCAGCTTTCATCTTATTGTCCATCTCTTTTAATTAATATTTCGATCAAATCATCCGTGTAAAGTCCAAAACCGCTTGAGCCAATACCCTCACAATCATAACTTCCACCTGAACCTAGTGTAAAATTTTTGTAGATAAATCTAAAAAATAGCGCATTATAATAGCGCATTTTCACATAGTAAAGCGGTGAAAAAACAATATTCTCACATGAAATATGCGCTGAGAGAACTTTCAGTTTTTCAAGTTCAGCTCTTAACTCATTTGGAACCTCATCAATAACCGCTTCTAATTCTTCCAATGTTTGCAGACAGGTTAATTTTGTCAGCCACGGAATATCAAGGGCTAAGAGCTTTTGAAGCTCTCCTTTTTCAAAGATTTTCAGATCCAAATTGAGCATCTGAGACAGCATTTTGGGAATGTTAATATTGCTTACATGTAAAAGTGGTTTGATTGAAAATTTTTCAAAAATAGACGCGCTTGTAGCAATACTCAAAGCCAAATTTTCTTCACCAATCAACTCCGCACCAATTTGGTGTATTTCATGGCTAGGATAACGAAACACCGGCTGGATATAAAACCATTTGGAGTGATTGGTCGTTCTATCGACTCTTTTTGTGATTAAACGGACCACGTCCATCGTACTATCAGCTCTTAGAGAGACAATATGGTTTTGTTCGTCTGAAAAACGTAACAACTCTTTTTCATCAATACTTTTGTGCTGATGGTATGAAAAGAAAGGTGTTACAATCTCTTCAAACCCTGCATCGTAAAAAAGTTCGCTTGCCACATTTTCAATCTTTCGCTTTAACTTGGCACTCTCTCCAAAATAAAGCTTACTCCCCGTGGGTATCTCGTGCTCATAAATCATTATTAACCTTGGTAAAATTCTTGGGTAAAGACCCTATTGGCAGTACCATCGTATGCTCGCTTGCCTAGTTCGGAAAGGGCAAGCTCGACAGCATTGAGTGTCCACGCAGTCTCATACACATTGACAAGACCCATGTGATTGATTCTAAACAGTGTCTCTTTAATGTGATCTTGTCCACCTGCCATATTGACACCATATTTACTTTTCAAAATTTTACGGATTTTGCTCGCATCGTCATGTAAAACGGCACTCATCGCTTTAGCAGGTACTTTTGGATAGATGTGCAATCCCAATGCTTGTAAAGCTTTATTGGTTGCAAGGGCTCTTTTTGCCGTATCAGCATAAAGTGCATCCAAACCGCCCTTAGAGTCTATGAGTTCAAACATAGCGACAAGCCCAATAACCAGTGTCGTTGCTGCTGTCCATGCCGTTGTGTTTTTTCGTTGATTTTTAAGTTCCGTTTTGAGGTTGAAATAATAACCCACGCCGCCATTTTCAATGATCTCTAACGCTTTAGCATTTAAACCAATAAACGCAAGCCCTGGAGGAAGCATCAATGCTTTTTGACTACCAGAAATAAGCGCATCAATGTTCGTTGTATCGACTTTTTCAACACCCACAGCCGTAATGCCATCGGCAATCACCATGATGTTAGGGCGAATCGCTTTCACTGCTTTGGCTACTGCTTCAACAGGATGACGAAGGCCACCTGCACTTTCACACACTTGCATACAGACAGCATCAATACTTTCATCATTTTTAACAAGCTCAACAATGGCATCCACACTCACAGAAGTATCCCATTCATTTTTAATTTCGACAAATGGCTTGTTGTAGGCGGCACAAATCTTGCCAAAACGCTCGCCAAATTTGCCCGAATTGACGACAATCGCTTTACTTTGGCACAAATGAAGCACACACGCTTCCATGGCGCCAGTTCCACTGCTTGCAAGCATCAAAACTTCTTCCATATCAAACAGTTGTTTTAAATAGCCTCTTGCTTTTTCAAAAATAGCCTCAAATTCAGGTGTTCTATGGTGAATGGTAGGTGTACCCATCGCCATACGAACCGCTTCAGGAACAGGAGTTGGTCCTGGTGTCAAAAGTAACATAAGAGATCCTCATCGTGTAGTTTTAGAAGCGATTGTAACAAAATATTGCTTGTTGTTTCTTTAGCACCTCCCATATTTACTAGCTTTACCTTTACATGTAAAAAGTCTTTTACGAATCGCTTTTCTATTTTAAACTTACATAATTAATGTAATTATGAAGAATTTTAGTGTCTCATTCGTACGTTTTACCATTTGTATAAAAATACCCAAGGAGTAGAATCATGTCATTTAAAGCCAAAATCATCCTGACAATTTCTGCGTTAATGTTTTTAAGCCTCAGTATCTTTTGTACCATAAGCTATATTGATACGAAGAAAAATAGCGTTGTTCAAGTTGAATCAAGCCTGAAAATGGCATCACGTGCCTTAACAGACTACATTGATCTGTGGGTCGAATCGAAGAAAAAAGGAGTCGCCGGTTACGCACGATCCTTAAGTAACAGTTCCACAATGGATGAAGCAGAACTCGAAGCCAAGCTAAAAGACATGGCTAAAACCTTTGACGCGCTAGATGCGTATGCAGGGTTTGAAGATGGTCGAATGTTTTACGGTAGTGGAAAGAAAAAAGCAGAAGGATACGATCCTAAAACAAGAGGCTGGTATAAACAAGCGAAAGTGGATGGTAAAGAAGGTATTACGGATGCTTATGTCGGTGCAACGGCGAAAGTATTGATGGTAACAGTAATGGCGCCTATTATGAAAAATAACACTATGATTGGTGTTTTTGGTATTGATCTTCCTTTGGAAACACTGACCAAAGCCGTTGGAGATGTTAATTTTAATGGTGGATATGGAATGCTTTTGGATACAAAAAAGATGATTCTAGCCCATCCTAAAAAAGAGCTCCTTGGAACTGAGTCAACATTGAGCCAAGAATTTAAAGATAAAAAAGAGGGATTTATTGAGTATATCTTTAATGGTGAAAACAAAATATTTGCTTTTAAAGTCTCAGAACAAACGGGCTGGACACCAGGAATTACATTTGATAAAGAGACTGCTTATGCCTTTTTAAAGGTGCAAGTTCAAAGCCTAATGATGGCAGGTTTTATGATGCTAGTCCTGTCCATTGGCATCATGATTATACTCATTAAAACACTGCTTCGTCCACTCGATCATCTGAATGATGTTGTCCAAGAACTCTCAAGTAGTGAGGGTGATCTGAGACAAAGACTTGAAGTAACGGCCAATGATGAATTTGCACATGTATCACACAATATCAATAAATTTATTGAAAAACTGCATGAAATCGTGAAAAAATCTAAAACGATTAGTAATGAAAATGCTTCTATCTCAGAAGAGCTTTCACGTACCGCATCCGAAGTGGTACGCAATGTCGACACCGAATCGAAAATAGTTGAAAACACCAAGGAAGAAGGTATTGCTTTAGTTAAAAGCATCGAAAGTTCTGTTCTTAAAGCAAAGAATTCGCAACAAGCCCTCTCCAATACACAAAAAGATATTTCGGATGTGAAAACCAAAGTCGAACAACTCGAATACACCATGCAAGCCACGGCAGCCAAAGAACAAAACTTAGCAGAACGCCTTAATACCGTGAGTCAAAATGCCAATGAAGTCAAAGATGTTTTGGGGATCATTCGTGATATTGCCGACCAAACTAACCTTTTAGCCCTCAATGCGGCTATTGAAGCAGCGCGTGCAGGAGAACATGGACGTGGATTTGCCGTAGTAGCGGATGAAGTACGAAAGCTGGCTGAACGTACTCAAAAAAGCCTTGTTGAGATTGATGCAACGATCAATGTAGTTGTGCAATCGATCATGGATGCCAACACCGATATTGCTCAAAATGCTGGAGAGGTGAATGCTCTTGCTTCTATCTCGGTAGAGTTGCAAGAGGGGATGAACAATGTTGCAAGTATTATCCATCAAACCATTGATGAGAGTGACCATACTGTTCATGACTTTATTGATACCGCTTCAAAAATTAAAAAAATAGTCGATGAAATTGAAAAAATAAATGCCATTTCCAAAGAGAATGTGGGAAGCATCGACAATGTTTCTCAAGCGTCTGATCATTTACATGTAATGACTGAAAACCTCAACAACGAACTGGGCAAATTTCAATCTTAAGATACATTTTCTACAGCAAGGGAGTTTTTCTTGCTGTAGTTTGATGCAAAATTTCACGTATACTCTCAAAATAAGTCTTTAAACAGTACAGACAACTCTTTTCTCACCTCAGCATGCTATAATCAAAAAGTCTCATTTTGGTCATATTTCCCGTGTTATAATAAAACATGTCTTTCGCTCTATATGATATAAAATCCCTATTTTGCATTTATTACTCAAAATAATACCAAGGAGTCATGATGAACTTCAAGATGAAGGTTACTCTGATTATCGCACTCTTAATCTGTATCAGCCTTACAGCATTTGGTTTTGTAAGCTATATTGATACCAAAAAAAACAGCATCACGCAAGTTGAATCAACCCTCAAGATGGCATCCCGTTCATTGACCGATTATATCGATCTTTGGGTTTTAAGTAAAAAGCATGGCTTAGAAAGTGCTGCTCGCATGCTCACGGATGTTGAAACGATGAGTGAGTCACAAATCAAAACTGTTTTACAAGAGACAACACTTGCATCCGGTGGACGTGATAGCTTTTTGGGTATAGAATCCAGCGGTGTCATGATCTATGGAAGCAATACAATCGCAAAGGTTGACCCAAGAGCACGCCCATGGTATATTATGGGGAAAACAACGGGAAAATCTGGTATGACCGATATTTACAGAGGTTCTGCAGACCCCATTGATCTTGTTGCGGTTATGGCACCCATTATTAAAAATGGTAAAACCATCGGTATTGTTGCAACGTCTTTTGAGCTTAAGCATATTGTCAAAGCCGTCAGTGATATTAAGTTCAATGGTGGCTATGGCATGCTTTTAGATGCTAAAAAAACGATTGTTGCCCATCCTAAAGCGGAATTCCTTGGTAAAGAATCTATTTTAAGTCAAAGATTTAAAGGAGACCCTGAAGGTATTATTGAGTACACACAAGAGGGAGAGCATAAACTCTTTGCATTTAAAATGTCTCAAGAGACAAATTGGATTCCAGGTATTACATTTGATAAAGAGACTGCTTATGAATTCTTGAATGCTCAAGTGAAAGAGCTTTTTGTGATGGGTTTAATAATGCTCGTGCTTTCTATCGCCATTATGGCCTTTTTAATCAAAATGCTTCTTAATCCCCTTGATAAACTGAACCATGTTGTCAAAGATCTGTCCAGTAGTGAAGGCGATCTTAGACAAAGACTTCAAGCCTCAAGTCATGATGAATTCGGACAAGTTTCGAATAATATTAATCTCTTTATTGAAAAACTTCATGAAATTGTCAAAAAATCTAAAGAGATTAGCAATGAAAACGCCTCTATCTCAGAAGAACTTTCACGTACGGCTTCGGAAGTTGTGAGAAATGTGGATGCTGAGGCCAAGATTGTGAGTAAAACCAAAGAGAGTGGTATTACGCTCACCAATGCAATTGAGGTATCAGTTCAAAAAGCGACCGCTTCGCAAGAAGCATTACATAAAACGCAACAAGACATCAATACCGTTAAAGATCAAGCAGAGCATTTAGAAAAAACGATGCAAGCCACGGCAGCCAAAGAACAAAACTTAGCAGAACGCCTTAATACCGTGAGTCAAAATGCCAATGAAGTCAAAGATGTTTTGGGGATCATTCGTGATATTGCCGATCAAACCAACCTTTTAGCCCTCAATGCGGCTATTGAAGCAGCACGTGCAGGAGAACATGGACGTGGATTTGCCGTAGTAGCGGATGAAGTACGAAAGCTGGCTGAACGTACTCAAAAAAGCCTTGTTGAGATTGATGCAACGATCAATGTGGTTGTGCAATCGATCATGGATGCTAACACCGATATTGCTCAAAATGCTGGAGAGGTGAATGCTCTTGCTTCTATCTCAATCGAATTACAAAATGGTATGAATAGCATTGATGCAACCATTCAGAAAACCATCGAAGGGGCACATGAAACTGTTAATAATTTTGTCAACACTGCATCGCAGATTAAAGGAATGGTTGAGGAGATTGAAAAAATTAATGTCATCTCCAAAGAGAATGTCACGAGCATCGACAATGTTTCTCAAGCATCCGAACATCTCCATGCGATGACCGAAAATCTTAACAATGAATTAGGGAAATTTAAATCCTAAGACTTAAACCTCAGCGAGCAGTTTAATCACATCGCTGGGGGTTTGAACCAAATACTGTGCTCCATGTTCTCTGAGTTCATTTTCCTCTCTAAAGCCCCATAATGCTCCTATGGCTATCATGCCAGCGCTATTGGCTGTTTTCATGTCAATCATGGTATCGCCAAGATAATAACAGTCGTTTGGCTTTACATGTAAAAGCTCACAAATCTCTAAAGCTCCTCTGGGATGAGGCTTTCTAGGAACTCCTTCACGTACACCATACACCACATCAAACTTCCATGAACGCAAATATTTTATCGCACACATTTTAGTAAAGGAATCTGGTTTATTGGAGAGAATTGCCATTTTAAAATTTCGTTTTTGAAGAAAACTCAGCATTTTACTCACACCCTCATACAGCTTGGTATTTTGGTTAAACTGCTTTGTATAATGTGTTTCAAAAAGAGTAACAGCTTGTTGGATAAGCTCAGGAGTTTGAACATTAGAGGCGAAAATGTTTTCAAATAGTTTGAAAACACCTTCACCTACGAAATAGCGGTATTTTGCACTCTCTTGTGGTTGAAATCCAAGTGAAACGAGTGCAAAATTTGCACTGATGGCGATATCTTCTAAGGTATTAAGAAGTGTGCCATCTAGATCAAATACAATGTTTTTTTTCATTATCTCGTTCTAACTCGGCCTTTAGTGCATTATAATCTAAGCCTAAAAACTCACATGCCACTTGAGTCGCTTGATGAGCTTTAAAGCCAAATTTTTCAAATAAAAGTTCCGCAGGACCACTCGCGCCAAAACGCTCCATGCAGATCACTTTATCGGCATAACGATACCATTCAATTCCTGCACCCGCCTCAATTGCAATGACTTTCGTTTGTGGTTCAATGATTGTTTGAATATACGCCTCATCTTGCTCATTTAAAAGATCAAAACAGGGGACACTGACCATATTGCTTGGAATGCCAAACATAGAAAGGTAACAGGCAACCTCTAACGCAAGATAGACTTCGCTTCCACTTGCCATGATGGTTACTTGCGCGTTTTCACGTCTTTTTACAAGATACCCACCATTTTCAACATCGCCGTATGCTCGGTCATCTTTGAGCGCTCGAAGTTTTTGACGTGAGCAGACAAATGCTGCAGGAGCTTGCATACTCAGAGCCTTTTCCCACGCTTTAACATTTTCTCTACCATCGCATGGGCGGTATACGTAGAAGTTTGGAAGGGCTCTAAATTGGCTGAGTTGCTCGATGGGTTGATGCGTTGGACCATCTTCCCCCACACCAATGCTATCGTGTGTCCAGATGTAAAAATTTTTCAATTTCATGAGTGCTGCTAAACGCACTGAAGGTTTCATGTAGTCACTAAAGATAAAAAACGTTGCGCCAAATGGGATAAACAGACCATACAAAGCAAACGCGTTGATAATCGCACCCATTGCATGTTCACGAATACCAAAGTGAATATTGCGTCCTAGTGGAAAATCACCCATATCTTTCAATTCGCTTTTATTGGAAGGACTAAGATCAGCACTTCCTCCTAGAAAACCAGGAATGGCTTGTGCAATAGCATTCAAAATTTTACCATTGCTGTCACGCGTTGCCACATCGCTATCAAAATTTGGCCATTCGATTTTTGAAAAATCAGGCGTTAGCAATGCTTCTAAAAGAGCCTTTTTCTCACTACTTAACTCGTTTTTAACCAGTGCATTCCACTTGGCCTCAGCCAAGTCACCTTTTTCAAGCGCACAGTTAAAACGCGCATAAACATCATCATCCACGCTGAAGTTTTTCTCTGGATCAAATCCTGCTTTGATTTTAGAATTTTTAATCTCTTCACACCCCAAAGGTGCACCATGAGCATGATGGCTTCCTTCCATCTCGCAAGCACCTTTGGCAATGGTTGTATCGGCAATAATTAAATAGGGTTTGGTTTGCTCTTTGGATTGCTCTAAAACATCATTAATTTCTTCATAATCATGACCATCAATACGGGAGACTTCCCAACCTTGGGCTTCAAAACGATGTTTGACATCTTCACTCCAAGCAATTGACGTATCCCCTTCAATGGTAATAGCATTACAATCGTAAATCACCACTAAATTATCTAAACACAAATGTCCTGCTAATGAGCATGCTTCGTAACTGATACCTTCTTGAAGATCACCATCGCCACACAAACAGTATACTTTATGGGAAATCACTTCTGTTTTGGGTGTATTTAAAAGAGTCGCTGCATACTTAGCCGCCATTGCAAAACCAACGGCATTCGAAATACCTTGACCTAAAGGGCCCGTCGTTACTTCAACACCGGGAACATCACCATACTCAGGATGACCTGGCGTTTTACTACCGAGTTGTCTAAAATTTTTAAGATCTTCTAAACTAATGTCATATCCGCTTAAATGTAAAAAAGAGTAAACCAACGCTGAAGCATGCCCACCACTAAACACTAAACGATCACGATTGAGCCACTTTGTATTTTTAGGATTATGTGTGATATGTCGTGCCAAAATGGTGACGATATCGGCGAGTCCCATAGGAGCACCAGGATGTCCACTATTAGCACGTTGTACCATATCTGCCGCTAAAAATCGGATTGTATCAGCTTGTTTTTTTAACATTTTTTCATTTTCCATTGGGTCACTATCCTTTAAAATATTCATCTACAATGCTTTTAAGCCTTTTTGACAAAGCAGCATCAAGCTTACCTAGTTCAACATCTAACTCTGTTAACAGTTTGCATTTCTCAACTTTTGCGCCCTCTAATCCCAGTAGGTTCACAAAAGAGTTTTTATGCCCATCATTTTGAGTGGGTTTCCCCGCCTCTTCACTGGTCAGTGTTGCATCGATAATGTCATCTTGAACTTGAAATAAAAGCCCAAGTTTCAATCCAAACTGATAAAGTGCTTCTTGTGTCGCCTTATCCAACTCGCAAATCACAGCTCCCATCAAAAGTGAAGCTGCTATCAATTTAGCTGTTTTATGCAAATGTAAAAAAGTGAGCTCATCCACATTTAAATGCTTATCTTCAAAAAAGCAGTCAATGGCTTGACCAAGTACCATACCATAGATACCTGCATCACTTGAAAGGATGGAAACCAGTTTAATTTTAATCTCTGCGCTCAAAGGAGCATTTGCTAATAGATAAAAAGCATGGGTATTTAAAGCATCTCCGACAAGCACGGCAGTCGTCTCATCATAGCTTACATGTAAAGTGGGATGTCCTCGCCTAAGCGCTGCATTATCCATGCAAGGCAGATCATCGTGAATGAGTGAATAGGTGTGCATCATCTCCAAACCAAGCGCTACATGTAAAGCATTTTCAATCAAAAGCGGACGTGAACAGTGGACAACACTGAGCAATAAAAGCGGGCGGAACCGTTTTCCTCCCACATCAAGCATTTCGCCAAAAGCATGACTAAAATGAGGGTGAAAACTTTCTATTACGGGAAGTTTCTCTTTTAAAAAAACTTCAAATTTTGATACTAACTCTTTAGAACTCAAAACGAACCTTTCAGCGTGGTAATGTTACAAAAAATTGGAAATCATCACGGTCAAATAACAGGCTAACATCACGATTATGTATTTTCGACAAATAAGCATCTGCATTTTGGATCTGTGAAACAGAAACTCCATCCACTTGCATTAAACGGTCACCTACTTTTAAACCACTTTGCTCAGCAAAAGAACCATGTTTTACATATTCAATCTTAAGATTATTATCGAACGTAAATCCTTTGCCGTGTAAAATAGTCTCTTTTTTTGACTCAGGGAGTGGCACTTTTTTAGAATCGACTTTTTTACTGGCCGGTTTTGGTGTTACAATAGTCTCGTCTATCCATGCATTATTGCGTTGAATGTGAGCAGTCACTTTAGCAGAATCTTTACCCGCTTTGAGAGCATCAGCAAATTCGGCGATAGTGCTTACTTTTTTACCATTAAGCGATGTAATGCTATCGCCAGCTTTGAGCTTTGCATCTTTAAAAGTTGGATCAACAAAATCAACGATCACACTCTCATTACCATCTATAATCCGAGCACCCAATTCTGGGAAAAAGGCTGATTTACCTGCTATAAAACGTTCTAACTCTTCTGAACTAATAAAAAACTTATCTCCAATTCCAAGTCCATACATTTCACAACATAATCCACCAACAAGACTATTGATTTCACCGATACCGCCAAATTCAAACAACTCATTACCACTTTTACCTATTTTGGAAGCATTAACCGCCACCAAAGAGTTATCGGTCATGCTGACAAGCCATTCGCCTAGCTTTAGCTCAGCGGTGGGTTTAAGTTTGACAGGAATCAATGGTTTTGGAGAATCAAATAAATAGAGGTGAGAGAATGCATCGTATCTCGCAAAAGGTACACTTGGCTTTTCTTTAGAAAACGCAATTGCTTGTTTTTCGCTAATGGCAATTGCACGCGTTTTACCAAAATAAACAACCGATTGCTTATTTTTTTCAAAGCACTGTGAAAAATCAGGGTAGACGAACTCTGCTTTGCTAGCAGGAGCAGGGATAGGAACATCCGCCGCGAAAAGAGCTTGGAGTATTAAAAGAAGAGAAAGTCCTAGACGTTTCACATACGCTCCTTAATTTTTTGCGCCAAATCCACCAATGCCTGAGAGCATCTGAGATGTTGCTAGTTTTTTATTATCTTCTACCATTTTGGAAACATCATTAATGGCACTCATGAGTAAAATCTGTAACGATTCTTTATCACTTAAAAGCGAATCATCAAGCGTAACATCGACGACTTCGCCATTACCGTCCATGCTCACACTGACCATGCCACCACCGCTTTTAGCAGTAAATTGCTTATTTCTTGCGTCTTCTTGCATTTTTTGGGCTTGCTTTTGCGCTTCTTCAAGCATTGCACCCACTTTTGATAAATCAAAATTTTCAAACATTAGATGTAATCTCGTACTTCTACCAATGCGTTGGTTTCATCAACTAAAACAACCGTAGGTTTGAAAACTTCCATTTCATCTCTCGTCATATGCGCATAAGCTATGATAATAATCTTATCACCAATATGTGCTTTTCGTGCAGCTGCGCCATTAAGACAAATATCTTTCCCACCTGCCTTACCTTCAATGACATAAGTTGTAAAACGCTCACCATTGTTAATATTCACCACTTCTACTTTTTGTCCCACGCTAAGATTAGAAGCCATTATTAACTCTTTATCGATTGTAATAGAACCAACATAGTTTAAATTGGCATCTGTAACAGTAGCTCTGTGAATTTTGCTATATAACATCTCAAGCGTCATCGCTTTTATACCTCTTTTAGATTAGGAAATTTGTTTATTTTATCCTATTTTTGCTTAGCCCATTGAGCGATAAGCTCCCTAACTACTTCTCTATCATCAAAAGGATATTTTTGACCTTGAATCTCTTGGTAAGTTTCATCCCCTTTACCAAGTATTAGAAGCACTTCGTTTTTACCTTGTAATTTCAGTGCTTTTTCAATCGCTTTGTGGCGATCTACTTCTACATGTAAATGCTCTTTAGGGTGCATTCCTGTTAAAATTTCAGTGATAATACTTTGTGGATCTTCCGAACGTGGGTTGTCGCTGGTCACCACAATCTTTTTAGCATAGCGCTCAGCCATCGCTCCCATTTTGGGGCGCTTCGTTCGATCTCTGTCTCCTCCAGCACCAAAAACAACCACAAGATCGCGCTCTTTCATACTATCGAGCACTTTTTCCATACCATCAGGAGTGTGCGCAAAATCAACGATCACTAGAGGATCATTGCTCACTACCTCCATACGACCTTCCACGCCACCAAAATGCTCTACCGCTTCACAAATAGCCTCCATTGGTGCAACACCCAACATATCAACCGCACTAATCGCTGCAAGTATGTTGTAAAGGTTAAAAAAGCCATGTAAAGGTGATTCAAAGTCATAAACTTTATCGATTTTAGCTACAGCGGCACTAATACCTTCTTTGAGTGAATAAGCTAAAATTTTATAGGTTGCGGGATGTTCAATGCCATAACTCATTGCATTGGTGCGATTAAAGCGAATTTTACTCTCATCTTTGTTGATGAGCTTCAAACTCTCATCTTCAAAAAAACAGCTTTTAACAGCAATATATTCATCAATCGTTTTGTGAAAATCCAAATGATCTTGGGTGATATTTGTTAAAATCTTTAAAGCAAAAGGAAGCCCATCGATGCGATTTTGAACAATAGCATGAGAACTCACTTCCATGACAAAATACTCGCACCCTGCTTCAACTGCCAATTTGAGATTATGGATAGTCTGTAAAACGGGTGGCGTTGTAAGACTTTTATCTTCAATGCGATGATCGTTAATAAAACAGCCACGAGTCCCTTGTAATCCTGCTTTTTTACCCAAATCTAATAGGATAGAGTAGATAGCTGCTGCTGTCGTTGTCTTACCATTGGTACCCGTTATGCCAATAATTTTGATCGCATTGGTAATAGCGAGAACATCTAAACACTCTTTGGGTGAAATAATTTTAGTACATCCATGATCTCTTGCGCTCTGCTCATAAGTGGCATTGAGCTTTGTTGAAACAAAGATGCTTGAAGCATCACATTCATTTGAATTATCCGTTACATGTAAAAACGGCGCATGGTTTTTCAAATCTATTTTCAAGGTAACTCTCTATTTTTGTGCTTTTTTAATGAGCGATAATAGCTGCTCATCATTTGGGAAAAGAGTGATAGCACTCTCAAGGTAATTAAGAGACATTTCGATAAATCCATTATCAATCAATTTAGATAAAAAATCAACAAAATCTTCTTTTTTTGAAATAATGACTTTGGTAGAGAACATAATATCTTCAAAAGCCTCTTTAAAACTACCACGAGATTTGATTAAACTCATAAAGTCTTCATACTTGATACCATTTTCTGCATTTATGCGTGCTTCAAGATCATTCTCTGTAAATAAATGGGCAATTTTTTCGCTATGTTCTTCCACGGAATTAATAATTTCTTCCATTACATCTTCACAATCTTCAGCACCATTCTCTTTGGTTAAAATATAGTACTCAAAAAGAGCCATTGCTTGTTCTTCATTTTGAGCTGCCATATCACATAAAATAGCTCCAATTCGAGCTTCTTTAGATTTTGGGTCTTCACTCAAAGCCAATGCAAACTGTAGCATTGCCTCAGCAAAGTTCTTTGCGTAAAATTTTTCAATACCTTTTTTTATGTAAGCGTTCATTGCTCTCCTAATACTTCAAACTCATTCTCCGTGCCTGGTAAAATATTTACAACTTCTATTTCAGGGTGAATATCAATTCTAAGTTGGCGTTCAACGCCATATTTAAGTGTTTGCCCACTGGACGCACATCCTTGGCACGCACCTTGTAATTGAACAAAAACACGCCCACCTTTAATGCCAAGTAACGTTAGTCCGCCACCGTCTAATGCCAACATTGGCTTAATTTTTTCAAGTGATTTTTCAACAACTGGAAGTAACTCTTCGTCACTAAATGGTATCATAGATTCTCCTATAGCAAAAGTATCTAATTTAACAATAGTTTGAGTTAAAAGTGACTTAATTTTTTAGTGGAGGAGAAGTGTTTTGGGTTAAAAAAATTTAACGAAGATATGCCTTGAGAGTAAACGACTCCCAAGGCAAAAAAAGTGAGATTTAAACGAGTTCTAAAAACGCCATAGGCGCTGCATCGCCTTTTCTAATACGTGTTTTTACAATACGGGTGTAACCACCATTTCTCTCAACATATTTAGGTGCGATCTCATTAACTAATTTTTTTGTACACTCTTTATCTTGAAGTGCAGCAAAAACTGTTTTGTGAGCATGATCGCCACCAACTCCAGCTTTCGTAATCAATTTTTCAACATATCCTCTAAGCTCTTTTGCTTTTGGAAGTGTTGTCTCGATTTTTTCATATTTAATGACAGCTATAGCCAAGTTCATCAACAATGCCGCTCTGTGTGATGAAGTACGACCAAGCTTTCTGTATCCGTGCTTATGTCTCATAAATTAACCCTCGTTGGCTTCAGATTTTAAATCTTCAATTTTTTTCTTGAGCAAACTTGCCGTATCGTCAGAGAAATTATATCCGACAGGATAACCACTCTCTTCCATAACTTGTCTGATCTCTTCTAACGATTTTTTACCTAGATTTTTAAGGTTTTTGAGTTCTAACTCACTCATCAGAGTAAGCTCACCAATATATTTAACCTCTGCTCTATCTAAGCAGTTGAAGCTACGAGCACTCAGATTTAACTCTTCAATACTCTGTAATAGCTTTCCGAGCTCTACACTCTCATTAGAACTCTCACTCTTTGGAGCCACTGCAATATCTAAAATGCCATTAAATACTGACATCTGTGCATACATCGCTTCAAGTGAATTTTTAAAAGCTTCGATTGGAGAAACAAGTCCATCTGTTTCGATTGTGAAAACAATTTTTTCGTAATTAGGATTGTCTTCAACCAAAACATTCTCAATATCGTAAACTGCTCTTTTTACGGGTGTAAAGAAAGCATCAAGTGCGATATAATCTTCTCCGACTAAACCTCTAATGTTCTCACTTGGAACATAGCCGATTCCTTTTTCGAGAATCAAAGAAAAGTTAAATTCTGCATCTTCATTAATTGTTGCCAAATATGCGTCTGGCGTAACAATCTCAATTTGTGCATTTGCTAAGTCACTTCCTTTAATCTCTTTTGGTCCAGTAAATGAGTAGTTAACCTCTACACGTTTCTCATCGCCTTTGATTTTGAAACGAATATTTTTAAGATTAATGATGAAAAGAGCAACATCTTCAAGCATACCACGCATGCTATCGAATTCATGGGTTACGCCTTCAATCTTTACAGCCGTTGGTGCAGATCCTACTGTGCTACTTAAAAGCAATCTACGTAAAGGATGTGCTAATGTTACCGCAAAACCAGATTCAAATGGGTATGCACTAATTTGAACCTTATTTGCAGCAATATTTTCTACCTCAATTTCAGTTGGCATGTAAGCTGATGTATTGATTTTTTTCATATACTACCTACTTTATTATTTAGAGTATAGCTCAACGATTAATCTTTCTTCAACCGGAATAACTACTTCTTCTCTCTCTGGAATACGTGTAAAAATACCCATTGCTTTTTCTCTTTCAACATCAACCCATGGTGCAATACCAGTTTGTTGTGTTAATTCAAGAGCTCTTTTCACTTGTGGATTATTTTTAGATTTCTCACAAACTTCTACTTTGTCACCTGCACGTACTACAAATGAAGGAATGTCAACTCTGCTGCCATTTACCAAAATATGTCCATGTGTGACTAATTGACGTGCAAATCTTCTTGTAGTTGCAAAACCCATGCGGTATACAACATTATCAAGTCTTCTTTCAATAAGAAGTACAAGGTTAATACCTGTATTACCTTCTCTTCTTGCTGCTTCGTCAAAAATACGTCTGAATTGTTTTTCAGAAACTCCATACATAAATTTAGCTTTTTGTTTCTCTCTTAATTGGAGTCCATACTCACTAATTTTTGATCTTCTTTGTCCATGTTGACCTGGTGCATATGGTCGCTTATCTAATGCGCTTTTACCAGCAAGTCTTCGCTCACCCTTAAGGGCTAAGCTAACACCGAGTCTTCTCTCGAGCTTTTCGACTGGTCCTCTATATCTCGCCATTTTTTCTCCTAATCTATTGCGTAAACGAAAAAATTATTTTGTTTCTCTATAAAGAAGTTATATTCTAAAGATTAGAAATTAAACTCTTCTTCTTTTTGGAGGTCTACAGCCATTGTGTGGAAGAGGCGTAATATCTTTTAGGAAAGATACTTTAATACCTTCTGTTGTACCAGCACTTTTTACCGCTGTCTCGCGACCACTTCCAGGTCCTTGAACTTTAATACCGATTTCTTTGAGTCCATGCTCTTTTGCTTTAGTCAATGCATCTTCTACGGCTTGTTGTGCTGCATAAGGAGTAGATTTTTTACTACCCTTAAAGCCCAAGCTACCGGCACTGCTCCAAGCAATAACATTCCCCATCTCATCAGTTACAGTTACGACAGTGTTATTAAATGTTGCAGAGATATAAATAATACCTTTAGCAATATTTTTCTTAACAACTTTTTTACGTACTACTTTTCTTTTTGCCATCTGTTTCCCTTTGAGACTTCGTTATTTAGCTTTTGCGCCAACGGTACGTTTTTTACCTTTTCGGGTACGCGCAT
Source organism: Sulfurospirillum diekertiae (assembly GCF_002309535.1). Classification (GTDB taxonomy): domain Bacteria; phylum Campylobacterota; class Campylobacteria; order Campylobacterales; family Sulfurospirillaceae; genus Sulfurospirillum; species Sulfurospirillum diekertiae. Next base: position 2,345,121 of record NZ_CP023275.1, read on the forward strand.
TCGTTTTTGTTTTCTGACCACGAACTGGTAAGCCTTTTCTGTGTCTAAGACCTCTATAGCTTCCCATATCCATTAAAGCTTTAATATCCATAGCCACTTTTTTACGAAGGTCACCCTCTACTTGGAAATCTGCTTGGATCTCTTTACGAATGGCAGCAACTTCATCTTCACTTAGCTCATGTACTCTTTTATCAAACGAAATCCCAGTAGCTGTTAAAATAGCTCTAGAACTTGTCAAACCTATACCGTAGATATATGTTAAACCATACTCTACTCTCTTTTTCATTGGAAGGTCTACACCTGCAATCCTTGCCATGCTTATCCTTGTCTCTGTTTGTGTTTTGGATTTACGCAAATGACTCTAACGATACCTTTTCGTTTAATCACTTTGCACTTATCGCACATCTTCTTTACAGAAGGTCGTACTTTCATTCGTGACTCCTGAACTTTATTTCCACTGGAATTTTGAGTTAAACTGTCACAGGTTTGATGATGTATCTCAAACCAACAATCGAAAAAACAGTGGTTTCTTTTTCGATTATTCTTCACACAGCTTTACAAAAGGGGTAAATTATACATAAATTAAGCTAATAATTTACTTATACCTATAGGTTATACGCCCTTTATCTAAACTATACGGTGTTAACTCAACCTTTACGGTATCTCCTGGCATTATTTTAATATAATGCATTCTCATCTTTCCTGCGATATGACATAAAATCACATGGCTATTTTGTACTTCAACTTTAAAGGTTGCGTTGGGAAGTGCTTCGATCACTTTTCCGTCTATTTCAATCACATCATCTTTTGCCATTTTACCTCCTATAATCTCAAGATAGAGACAAAATTTCTACTTTACCATCTACAATAGCAACTGTGTGCTCGTAGTGGCTTCCTCTTAACCCATCGGCAGAAACTACGCCCCATTTATCTTCTAAAATCTTTGGTGTACCATCTTTATAGCAGATCATTGGCTCTATACAAAACACCATACCATTTTTGATTTTAGGACCACTTTTAGGATTGATTCCTTCTAAATAATTAGGAAGTTCTGGCTCTTCATGCGCTTTTCTACCAATACCATGTCCACAAAATCCACGCAAAGGAACATAGCCTTTTTGTAGAATAAATTGCTCAATAGCATAGCTCAACTCTTTAAAGCGCATTTCCGGTTCAATAATATCAATGGCATAATAAAGTGCATCCTTAGCACATGCAATTAAGGATTCATCACTCTTTGAGATCTCACCGACTCCTACTGTTACAGCAGAATCTCCATACCAGCCATCAATTTCTGTGCCAATATCAAGACCAATAATATCCCCTTCTTGAAGACGATACTCTGTCGGAATTCCGTGAATAATTACCTCATTAACTGACGTGCAAACCCCCGCAGGAAATCCATAAAGGCCTTTAAAGGCAGCACGCGCTCCCATACTTTTAATGTAAGACTCACCCATGGCATTCAGTTCTTTCAAACTGATCCCTGGATGAATATTACATGTAAGATAGTCTAATGTTTTTGCAACAATTTGATTTGCTACCGAGAGCTTTTTGATCTCTTGCGGTTTTTTAATAGTAATTGCCATACTCGTTAAAGTCCTACAGCACTCAATGTTTCATATTTATTCATGTACATTTGTGCCTCAATTTTACGCATTGTATCAAGTGCTACTTGCACAACAATCAAAACTGCTGTTCCACCAAAATAAAAAGGAACACCCATGAATTTTACTAAGACCCAAGGAAGTGTTGAAATTAGGCCTAAATAAATAGAGCCCCAAAAAGTTAGTCTACTTGCAACCTCATTTAAGAAAAGTGCCGTACTCTCACCTGGACGAACGCCAGGGATAAAGCCACCTTGCTTTTTAAGATTTTCTGAGATATCTTTTGCATTAAAAACAATTGATGCATAAAAATAAGCAAAGAAAATAATAAATAAGAATGTTAATACATTAAATACATAACTATTTGGATTCAAAAAATCATGGATCGATTGAATAATAGGATTTGTACTTGCTTGCATAATTGTGGATGGAAACATCAAAATTGCACTTGCAAAAATAGGAGGAATAACACCACTTAGGTTCATTTTAATAGGAACATAATTCATAATACGTTTATGTTGATTTTGAAGCACTACTTTGCGTGAATACGAGATAGGAACACGTCGTTCACCCATTTCAACATAAATAATTGAGCCAACTGTCGCTAAAATAACGGCTAAAATTCCAATAACGACAAGGAAATTCAATTCACCTGTATTGACAAGGTTAATGGTTCCTCCAATTGCATGAGGGATACCTGAAACGATACCTGCAAAAATAATCAAACTGATACCATTACCAATACCACGTTGCGTAATCTGTTCACCAATCCACATGAGTAGCATGGTTCCAGTAAGCATACTTGCAGCTGCAATGGCTGTAAAGGTAGTCATATCAATCATAATAGCACTCTCGCCCGCTCGACCACTAAGCCCTCCAAGACCAACGGAAACACCAATGGCTTGTACAACCGTAATAACAATCGATGCATATCGAATGATCTGCATATATTTAACCATACCATCGCGTTCTTTTTTCATTTTACCAAGTGTTGGAAAAGTTGCTGCAAGAAGTTCCATAATAATGGATGCGGTGATATAAGGCATAATACCTAGCGATATAATACTAAGGCGTTGTGCAGCGTTACCACTGAACATATTAAACATTCCAAGTGCGTTGGAACTATTGGAGTCGAAGAATTCTTTAATTACTTCTAGGTTAACACCAGGCACTGGCACATATGCCAGTATCCTGTATGCTAATATAAAACCTAATGTAACTAAGATCTTCTTCGTGAGATCTTGGCTCATTTACTCATTCCAGTAAAAATGACGTTTTCGTCTTTGATTTTAGCAGCAAGTTCTTTTGCATTCACACCAATCAATTTTACTTTTACAACCGTACTAGCAATTTTATGTACTGTACGAATTGCATCAACAGTAATTTCAGCAAGTTCTGAAACTGCCTTAATTCTATCGATATTAATAACATAAGGTTTTTCAATTTTAGAAGTAAAACCAACTTTTGGTAATCTTCTTTGAAGGGGCTGTTGACCACCTTCAAAACCTCTTTTACGTTTGTAACCCGTACGAGATTTCTGACCGTTATTACCACGGCTCGCAGTTTTACCCATACCACTACCTTGACCACGACCTACGCGTTTGATCTCTTTGGTAGAGTTTTCTGCTGGTGTAAGATTATCTAATGCCATTTTGAATCCTTCTCCACTTAGCTTTTGATCATACTAAGAGCTTTAATTGTCGCTCTTACCACGTTAGAAGCATTGTTTGAACCTAATGACTTTGTCAAAATATCTTTAATACCTGCAAGCTCAACAACAGGGCGAGTTGCACCACCAGCGATTACGCCGGTACCGTCACTTGCTGGTTTAAGAATAATACGACTTGCATTAAATTTAACTTCAACATCATGAGCGATTGTTGAACCTTTGATATTCACTTTGACAATGTTTTTAAATGCATCATCAACTGCTTTTCTAATAGCATCAGGAACCTCTTTAGCTTTACCAAAACCAAAGCCAACAAGACCTTTTTTATTTCCAACAACAACGAGTGCTGTAAATCTAAAACGTCTACCGCCTTTAACAACTTTTGTTACGCGGCCAATGTTAACGATGACTTCTTCAAACTCTTCTCTGTTGTATTTTTCCATTGAATAGTTTTCCTCTTCTTTTTCTTATAGCACTATGCCGTTTGCTCTAAGGCCATCTGCAAAAGCAGCAACTACACCATGATACAAATAACCATTTCTATCATAGACAACTTTAGTCAAATTCTTAGCCTTGAGCGTCTCTGCAAAAGCTTTTGCAACTTCAGCTGCACTTGCTTTGCTAGCATTGAAACCTAATTTTTTGCCATCTACACTTGCCAAAGTAACACCACTTACATCATCAATTGCTTGCGCATAGATAAATCTGTTTGATTTAAAGAAAGAGACTCTTGGTCTTTCACTTGTACCAGAAATATCTGCTCTTACTCTTTTTTTACGCTTAACTCTTAATGCAAGCTTTCGTTTTAAAATATTTGCTCTCATCTCTTACCCTTACTTCTTGGAAGTTTTTCCGGCTTTACGGATAATAGTTTCATCAGAATATTTAACACCTTTACCTTTGTAAGGCTCTGGAGCTCTAAAACTTCTAATTTCGGCAGCAATCTGACCAACTACTTGCTTGTCATCACCTTGAATAGTTACCACGTTTTTTTCAACTACAATGTGAATATCTTTTGGAAATTCATAATTGATTGGATGAGAAAATCCAAGTTGAAGTTCAAGAACATTACCACTAACGGCAGCTCTATAACCAACACCGTTAATCTCAAGTTGCTTTTTAAAACCTTCAGTTAAACCTGTGACGATATTTTGACCAAGTGCACGGTATGTTCCCCAAAAAGCGCTGCTCTGACGATCAGCACCTTTTGAAATAAATACAAGCTCTCCATCTTGAACATTTACGTCAACATTTCCTTTAGTATCCAATATTTTTTGAACACTACCTTTTTTAAACTCAACGAGATTACCATTTACTGACACATCAATGCCAGCAGGTATCTTGACAGGTTTTTTACCAATACGAGACATTTTATTTCCTTTTACTTGTCTACGATAAGCTTACAATCTTAGAATGGATATCGAATACCATAAAAGAACAGCTAATTACCAAATACTACAGATAACTTCGCCACCAAGACCTGCTTTGTGAGCGTCATCATTACTGAGAACACCTTTTGATGTACTAACAACAATCGTACCATAACCATTTTTGAAGCGTTTAATCTCATCACGACCTTTATAAACTCTACGGCCTGGTTTTGAGATTTTTTTCACTTCATTAATAACTTGGATGCCTCTTGCGTCATACTTCAAAACAACATTGATAAATTTCTTAGGACCTTCTTCAACAACGTTAAAACTTTCGATATAACCTTTGTTTTGGAAAATAACTAAAATCGCTTCAACCAGTTTTGAATGCATTAACTTTGTGACATCAAGTTTTCTCATTGATGCATTTCTGATTCTTGTTAAAGAATCTGCTACTAGATCATTAATCATAGTCTATTTCCTTACCAGCTTGCTTTTTTGAGGCCTGGAATAAGACCCTCATTTGCCATTTTACGAAGACAAATTCTGCAGATACCAAAATCTCTGTAAACAGAGTGTGGACGTCCACAAATTTGACATCGTGTGTATGCTCTTACTTGAAACTTAGGCTTTCTCGCAGCCTTTGCAATCATCGATTTTTTAGCCATATTATTTACCTTTTGCGAACGGCAAACCAATGAGTTCAAGAAGTTTAAATGCCTCTTTATCATTGCTAGCAGTTGTTACGACTGTAATATTCATTCCGTGAGTTTTCATGATATTATCATACTCAACTTCAGGGAACATCAATTGTTCATTAAGACCAAAGTTATAGTTTGCACGTCCGTCAAAACCTACTCTTGGAAGACCTCTAAAATCTTTTACTCTAGGAAGTGCTACAGAAATAAGTTTGTCCAAAAATACATACATATTCTCTTTACGAAGTGTTACTTTAACACCGACTGGATAACCAGCACGTACTTTAAAACCAGCAACTGATTTCTTAGCATTCGCAACAACCGCTTTTTGTCCAGCGATTAAAGAGATAGTATCAACGATATTTTGCAATAACTTAGTATCTTTACCTTCTTCACCAGCACCAACGCTAATAACGATTTTTTCGATTTTAGGTGACAACATAGGATTAGCAATATTAAACTCTTTAACTAATGCTGGTTGAACTTCAGCATTAAATTTCTCTTGCAATCTGTTCATTATTTACCCTCTACTTTAGCTACGTTAGAGACATGAATTGGTTTTTCAATATTTGAAAAACCACCCTTAGGATTGCTCTCACTTGGCTTAATGGCTTTTTTTACTACTTTGCAACCTTCAACAACGACTTGTGAAGTTTTGGGCATTACTTGAACAACTTTTGCCTCTTTACCTTTATCGTCGCCTGCGATTACTTTAACAGTATCACCTTTTTTAATTTTCATTTTAGTTGCCATTATAGTACCTCCGGTGCCAAAGATACGATTTTCATGAAGTTAGCATAACGAACTTCACGACCAACTGGTCCGAAAATCCTTGTACCGATTGGCTCTCTTTTATTATCAAGAATAACAGCTGCATTTTCATCAAAACGAATCAATGAACCATTTTCTCTTTGAATTTCTTTTTTTGTTCTTACGATAACCGCTTTGACAACTTGTCCTTTTTTAACTTTACCGCTTGGCAAAGCTTTTTTGACAGAAGCGATGATAACATCACCTACCGTTGCATAACGACGTTTACTACCACCAAGAACTTTAATACACATGATTTCTTTAGCACCACTGTTATCAGCAACAGCTAATCTTGTAAAACTTTGTATCATTATTCAACTCCCACTTTAACAACTGCGCTAAGTCTAAAAGACTTTCTTTTTGAAAGTGGTCTGCACTCGATAGCGCTTACTGTGTCGCCGATTTTTACTTGGTTGCTCTCATCATGGACTAGGTATTTTTTGAAACGTTTAACGAACTTGCGATATCTTGGGTGCATTACACGTCTCTCTACCAAAACGGTGATAGTTTTATCACCAGTTTTCTGAACAACTACGCCTTGAATCTCTCGTTTTAAAGCCATTAGTTACCCCTACTTGTTTTGAGCAGAAATTGCCGTATTAATACGCGCGATATCTCTTCTAACTTCTTTAATCTCATTTGGATTAGTAAGTTGCATTGTTTTTAACTTTTGTCTTAATGTAAACAAAAGAACCTTTTTCTCTTTTAACAACTCTAAAAGCTCTGACGCGCTTTTGCCGTTTAAATCAATATACTTCATTTTCGCTCTCTCGAGTTACAATCTTGGTTTTAAAAGGCAATTTATGCATTGCAAGAGTTAATGCTTCACGAGCCAACTCTTCAGGTACACCTGCCATTTCAAAAATAATTCTACCAGGCTTAACATTCATAACCCACTTATCAACAGAACCTTTACCTTTACCCATACGTGTTTCGATAGGTTTAGCTGTTAATGGTTTGTCTGGGAATACACGAATCCAAGTCTTAGCTTGACGTTTAACATGTCTTGTATACGCAATCCTCGCAGCCTCAATTTGACGTGAATCAATACGTCCAGCTTCAACAGCTTTGAGACCGATTTCACCAAAAGAGATTGAAGCACCACTATGGGCTTCACCGCGATTGCGGCCTTTCATCTGCTTTTTATATTTCGTTCTTTTAGGCATTAACATTAGTTTTTACCTCTCTCTTTACGCGCTCTTGGCTTACGTGAATTCTCTTTTTCAGATGCTTCTTCTTTTTCCGGAACGATACCTTTAACAAGTACCTCACCTTTGAAGATCCATACTTTAACGCCAATCACACCGTATGTTGTATGTGCTTCAGCAAAACCGTAATCGATTTTTGCACGAAGGGTATGAAGTGGAACGCGTCCTTCAAGATACCATTCAGTTCTTGCCATCTCAGCACCACCAAGACGTCCAGAAACAGAAATTTTAATACCTTTAGCACCTGATTTTTGTGCACCTTGAATTACTTTTTTCATTGCTCTTCTAAAGGCTACACGACGCTCAAGTTGCATTGCAACGTTTTCTGCACAAAGTTGTGCTGAAGCTTGAGGACGTCTCTCTTCTTTAATGTTAACATTAACATCTTTATCAATCAATTTAGTCAATTTAACTCTTAATTTTTCAATATCAGAGCCTTTTTTACCAATAATGATACCAGGACGTGCAGCAACAACTGTAACTCTAAGCTTTTTAGCAGTACGCTCGATCAAAATTTGACTGACACCTGCATAGTAAAGCTCTTTTTTCAAAAATGTTCTAATTTTGTAATCTTCACCAATGCTTGTCGCTAAGGTTTGCTTACCTGGAAACCAACGAGAATCCCAGTTTCTATTAATACCAAGTCTTAAACCAATCGGATTTACTTTTTGACCCATCTTAGTCTTCCTTCTTTGCAGCTTTTGCTACTTCAACAAATACATGAGAAGTTGGTTTTCTAATGCCACTCGCACTACCTCTTGCTCTTGGCAGAAAACGTTTAAGTACCGGACCTGCGTCAACACGGCAAGAAGCGACAATGACTTCTTGTGGTTCAAATCCGCCATTAGAAACAGCAGAAGCGATCACTTTAGAGATGATTTTTGCACCTTTGTTTGGCATAAATTCCAAACTTGCCATAGCAAGCTCAGCATTCATTCCTTGAACTTCACGCGCAATTAACCTTGCTTTTGTAGGAGATAATCTGATAAATTTTAATATTGCTTTACTCATAGTCTACCTACTTACCAATTTTTTTCTGAACAGAGCCTTTATGACCCTTGAACGTACGAGTTGGTGCGAATTCACCCATCTTATAACCGATATGGTTCTCTGTAACATATACTGGAACAAAGTTTCTACCGTTATGGACGTTAAATGTCAAACCGATCATATCAGGAATAATAGTACTTCTACGAGACCATGTCTTAATCGGCTTGTTTGATTTTGTCTCTTTTGCTTCAACCGTTTTTTTCAACAAATGAGCATCAACAAAAGGACCTTTTTTTAGCGATCTAGCCATCTATTTTCCTTTTCTTCTAGAAATAATCAGTTTGTCGCTCGCTTTTTTCTTACGAGTTTTTCTACCTTTAGTTGGTTGTCCCCATGGAGTTACTGGATGACGTCCTGAGTTGGTTTTACCCTCACCACCACCATGTGGGTGATCGACTGGGTTCATTGCAGAACCACGAGTTTGAGGTCTAATACCACGGTGTCTGTTACGACCCGCTTTACCGATAACAACGTTTGCCCAATCTTCATTTCCAACAACACCCACCGTAGCCATACACTCAGCCAAGATTTGTCTCATCTCACCACTTGGAAGTCTTACCATAACATATTGAGTCTCTTTACCCATAAGTTGAGCGTAACCACCAGCACTACGTGCCATTTGTCCGCCTTTACCTGGTTTAAGTTCAAGGTTATGTAAGATAGTACCAACAGGGATACTTTTTAGCTTCATTGCGTTACCTGGTTTAATATCCAGTCCACTTTCAGCTGCTTGAATTTTATCACCTACTTTTAATCCTGATGGTTGAAGAATATAAGCTTTTTCTCCATCAATATAATTAATAAGTGCAATTCTACAATTTCTGTTTGGATCATATTCAATAGCAGCAACTGTACCTTCGATACCAAATTTTCTACGTTTGAAATCAATAATTCTGTAAAGTTTTTTTGCACCAGCTTCTTTATGACGAGAAGTGATTCTACCATTGTTATTTCTACCTGCAGTTGCAGCGATTTTCACGAGAAGTGAAGGAACACTCGCTTTAGCAGTAATGTCACCAGAATCAAGACTTGTTAAAAATCTACGACTTGGTGTATAGGGTTTAAATGATTTTATTGCCATGATTACGCCTCCACATTCTCTAGTTTAGCGCCCTCTGGCAACTGAACATAAAACTTTTTAAAATCATTACGTTTGCCTTCAATGCCTTTAAACTTCTTAACTTTTCCCATAACTCTAAGAGAATTGATTTTTAATGGAGTGAAACCAAAGTATTGTTTTAATACTTCTTTTAAACCATTTTTTGTCATTCTTACTGAAGTTTGGATAACAACTGTACCATTCTCTTGAAGGCTCAAGCTCTTTTCAGTATAAAGGATTGCCTTAATATCAGTAATATCAGCCATTCTTAGCCCTCTTTTGTGATTGTTTCAAGCACTGATTTTTCTATGATTACCGCATAGAACGCAGTTGCTAAATACGCATTAAGCTCATTTGCTTCGACAAGGTAGCAGTTTTGAAGATTTCTAAACGCTAACAATGTTTTCTCATCAACCAATTCTTTAACGATTAATGCGTCTCTTGTGCCAAGTGTTTTAACGATTTTTGATGCGTCTTTGGTTTTACCAGATTCAACGCTCAAAGAATCAACAACAAAAAGTGCGTTATTGACTGCTTTTTCATTCAATGCGAATTCAAGCGCCAATTTTTTCTGCTTTTTGTTGACTTTTAAATCATAATTTTTGTTAGCTTTAGGGCCAAATGCAGCACCACCACCAACCCATACTGGACTTCTTCTACTACCAGCACGTGCACCACCTCGACCTTTTTGAGCCCAAGGTTTTTTACCACCACCGCTTACTTCACCTTTTGTTTTGGTGTTTGCAGTGTTTGAACGAAGTGCAGCTTGGTATGATTTGACATAAAGATATAGGTTATGTGAATGGACTTCTTCAAAACTTGCAGGAAGAGCCAATGCACCAACATTTTCTAATTTTTCATTTAATACGATTGCACTACTCATTTAACAATCCTTACTTTACCTAATGATCCATTTGCACCTGGAACTGAGCCTTTAACAGCCAAGATACCATTTTGTGCGTCAAATGAAACGATCTCATTTTTTACGGTGACTTGAGTGTTACCATAGTGACCAGGCATTTTCTTGCCTTTTTGAACACGACCCGGCCATTCACAGTTACCGATTGAACCAGGAGCTCTGTGAAAACGACTACCATGTCCACCAGGACCACCTTGGAAATTGTGGCGTTTAATAACACCTGCAAAACCTCTACCTTTAGTATTCAAAGACACTTTAAGTGTTTTTGCTTCGCCCAAAGGTGCTGTATCTAAATCGCCCGCTTCTGCATTTGCAACATCAAGTGTCACAAAACGATTGAATGCAGCAGAAAGGTTATACTTTTTTTGCTGACCTGCAATAGCTTTGTTCATTTTTTTGCCACTAACATACGAAACTAAAGCGCGTTTATCAGCATTAACTTCACATACTTTCGCTTCTAAAACTCTGAGTAACGTGACAGGAACGCTTGGTACTGCAATTGTTCGGCTCATGCCGATTTTTTCAATAATATATTCCATCATTACCCCTTATTTACCCATAGCTCTAACTTCAACATTGACTTCTGGAGCGAGGTCAAGTTTCATGAGTGAATCAACTGTATCCGTAGTCGCAGACACGATGTCAATCATACGTGCATGGATTCTCATCTCAAATTGCTCTCTTGAAGTTTTATTTACGTGCGGAGATCTAAGCACTGTATAGCGCTTGACTTTTGTAGGCATAGGAATTGGTCCGACAATTTCGGCTCCAGTTCGTTTAACAGCTTCAACGATAGCTGCAACAGATCTGTCTAAAACTCTATGGTCATACGCCTTGAGTTTAAGTCTAATTTTTTCCATTTGTACCCCTGTAAAGAACTTGCCACCTTGAAGATGACCTAATTAAAGGACTGTGATTTTACAACAATAGATATCAAAAGTCAACAAATATGGGGCTTTTTGTATTAAGAATAGTTATTTTATTTCCTTTTAATAAGGAAAGTTATACACTTTTTTCAAAGGAAAGAGATGCAAACACTTCAATTTTTTTATGAAATGAATTTCAAAAACACACTCTTTTTTGATCGTAAAATTTCTATTACCCATAAAAAAAGCATTCTTTATGGACCACGGAAGAGTGGAAAAAGTCATCTGATTATTGATCATTTAAGTCATTATGAAAAAGGTAGCTACCTTTATATTGATTTTTCCGATGACCGCATTGAGACTCATTTAGTCGCTGAAAATCTAGCCACTTTTGTGCAAAAAAATCGTATCAAACTGCTGGTAATAGAGCATTTTGACTTCTCTTTTGAACTTCCAAACGTCGATGAAATTTTACTGACAACTATCTTTACATGGAAAACACTTAAAGGCTATGATTCTCTCATACTTTTTCCACTCGATTTTGAAGAATTTATCTCTTTTGACAAAAAACACTCTAATATTGAACATCTTTTTAACTTTTATACCAACAATGGAACATTTCCACAAATCGTGCAAAATAGTGAACAAAATTCCCAAAAACAGATGCAAGAGATGCTTCACCTAATTTTAGGAGATACCACAACATTTCTCATCTACAAACGTTTATGTGAAATGCAAGGCTCAAAAATTTCACTTTTCCAGATTTATAATCATCTGAAAGTTTTTACAAAAATCTCCAAAGATAAGCTCTATGCCATAACCTCTGAACTCATCGATCAAAATCTTCTTTTTTTAGTAGAAAAATACAATCAACCAAGTAACACGAAAAAAGTCTATCCTATTGATTTTGCGCTCAAAGATGCCCTGACCTTTAAAAAAGACTTTTTGAAGCGTTTTGAAAATATGGTTTTTTTAGAACTCATCAAGCGCGGTAAAAAAGTCTTTTACGAAGAAGGAATTGACTTTTATCTACCCGATGAATCCTTAGCTATTTTATGCGTAGGCTTTGCGACCACAGAGGCGATTGAGATGAAACTTCAAAAGCTTTTACCCACTTTTTGGGCTTTACATGTAAAGCGTATTGAAGTCGTCACGCTGAGCAGTGAAAGTGCCAAAGACATTGAAGGATTTAGCTTTTCCATCGCCCCTTTTTGGGAATGGGCACTACAACTCTAAAAAAGGTGTAATAAATTTTTGAATCGTAATGGCATTACCTTTTTTATTAAAATAGAAGTGATCTAAAAGTTTTCGAATAATCACAAATCCTCTACCATTAAATTTTTCAGCATTAATGACAATGTTTTTCAACACCATCGTATCAAACCCTTCTCCTTGATCACTAATGGTCGCCTCAAAGAGTTGACGCTTTCCGCTTGGAAGAATTCCATACGTTATTTTGATTTTTTTGTGTTGATGTAGTTTTTCAAGACGTGCCATCTCATCATCAAATAAATTATGCTCTATCAAATAATTTTTATGCGCTTTATCAACGCCAAAGCTCCCGTGTTCTAAAGCATTGAGTAACAGCTCTGAAAGTGTGAGCATAATCTGGCTCAACGTTTTACTGTCCACATCATGCTCTTTTAAATACTGCGAAATGGTTGTTAAAGATTCATCAATGGCTTCGTAGGTGCTTGCAATACGTAATGTTTCAAACTCTTTGGATCGTGCAAGCTTTTGAATATAAACGTAGGTCAAATCGTCATCACCTTTGCCAATACGTGCGCTCACTTTATCGCGAAAGTCTTTGACACAAATCGAATCAATAAAATCCTCCTTCAAGTAGGAAGCATATAACTTACCATCCGAGGTGCTACTCTCACTCAATCCATCACTGTAACAGAGCATTTTAGCAATAGGAATAGAAGGCAGACTCATCGTGCGCACATTCTCGGTAAAAATACTCAGTGGCGGATTATTACTGCGAATTGCTTGAAATTCATTTTCCTCACTTAAAATAAAAAAAGTCGGCATGCCACAGGATGCATACTTGATGATAGATTCTTGTATGTCATACTCGATCAGCACAATACTCATAATTTCTTCATCAAAAAGATTTTTTTGTAAAAACTTCAATGTCTTTTTAATCCAAACATCAAAGACAAAACCCTCTTCATCTTCCAACTCATCAAAAAAATAGTTTAAAAATCGCGTGATCGCCATCGCACTCATCGCCGCGGAGAGTCCTTTACCCATTGCATCGGCGATAAAACCAACCAGCCTTCCGTCATTGGTCTTACGTAAAGAGTAGGTATCTCCGCTGAGTGTGCTGTGTGGTCTATAGGAAATATCCACACGTAAAAGTTCTTTCTTGCCATTTTTAGTAAGATCAATCTGTTGATAATAGAGGTCATTTTTAATGACAAAAAGCTCTTTGTTAAATGCTTTTTCAAGATCTTCTTTTTCGTGTAACATGGATAGACTCCTTTGGGACATTTTAGCAAATCTACACTAAACTTCGTTTACATGTAAAGGAGTTTGAATGTTATGTGGTATTGATGAAGCGGGACGTGGATGTTTAGCTGGTCCTTTGGTTGTAGCAGGAGCCATTTTAAAAGAGCCTGTCGTAGGACTTAACGATTCCAAACAACTCAGCGAAAAACAGCGTGAAGCTTTTTTTGAGATATTACAGAGCAAAGCAGAATTTAAAATCGTCTTTTGCGATAACCTCATGGTTGATACCAAAGGCTTAAGTGCTTGTCTTAGGTACGCCATAAAAACAATCAAAGCGCATTTTGAAGGTCATGATATTTTGATGGATGGTAACTGCAATTTTGGCGTATCTGGCATTACCACCATGATCAAAGCCGATGCCAAAGTACCTGAAGTGAGTGCGGCAAGTATTTTGGCTAAAGTGAGTCGTGACCGCTATATGTATGAAATTGCCTCTACGTATCCTCAGTATGAATTTGAAAAACACAAAGGTTATGGAAGTGCTTTACATGTCGAAAAAATTAAAGCCTTTGGATACTGCGAACTGCACCGTAAATCTTTCAAAATTAAATCACTTCTACAACCAACGCTTTTCTAATCACCTCTTATAAAGTTGATAACAAAAATCAAAATAAAGCAAAGTCAAAGCTTTGTTTCTCTATTATTTCAATAACAATTATCAAAACCTAAAAATACGCTTCTGTATGAAGTAGGTTTTGATAAAACAAAGGAGATAATTTATGATCGATTTATCGCAAATCAACAAAAATCAAAAAGCGCATATTAAAAGCATTCACGCGCAAAACACCCTCAAAAAACGTCTTCTCTCACTCGGACTGGGCATTGGCAAAGAGGTTGAAGTGGTCGAAACAAGCCTTCAAAAAAATACCATTAAAGTTTCACTGGGCTATAGCTCTATTGCTTTGCGTTTTGATGAAGCCAAACTCATCGAAGTAGAGGTCGCCTAATGCAAAAAATAGTCATAGCTCTCGTAGGACAACCCAATGTGGGCAAAAGCCATCTTGCCAACGCGATGAGTGGATCAAACCTCAAAATCGGTAACTTTGCAGGCGTTACAGTAGAAAAAGCGACCGCTCGTTTAAAAACAGAAGATTTCGCGATTGAGTTTATTGATCTTCCCGGTCTTTATTCTCTTGAAGATTTTTCGGCTGATGAGAAAGTCACCAAAGATTTTTTACAAAAAGGTGAATACGATCTCATATTAAATGTTGTCGATTCTACCAACTTGGAACGCAATTTAATGCTGACAACCGAGTTGATGGAGCTTCAAAGAAAGATGGTCATTGCTTTAAATATGGACGATGAAGCCATTAAAGAAGGCATTGACATTGATGCGGAGACTATGAGCAAAATTCTCTCTGTTCCTTGCGTGCGTGTCTCTTCAAAAATTAAAACGAACATTGATATATTGATTGATCAGATTTTACATGTCACTAAAAATGCGTTCATTGCACCCAAATTGGTTTACAGCGATGAAGTCGAAGAGCAACTTCAAACGATCGTGCGTTTTTTAGAAGATAAACATTTTGCAACACCTCATTTTAGCAACCGTCAAATTGCAGTGGGACTTCTATGGCAAAAAAGAGAAATTTATGCGCTAATGCATGAACAACCTCTGTATGTTGAGTTGCACCCTCTTCTCAATAATGCCCTTGGACATGTTTACATGTACGCTCAAAGTGAAGATATCGAAGAGATCATCAACCGTCAACATGGTGCGTTTAGTGCAGGGCTGAGTGCCGAAGTGCTTCATGTCACCAAAGTAATACGCAAAAATCTCACACAGACGATTGATGCGATTTTAATTCATAAACTTTTAGGGCTTCCAATCTTCATTTTCTTAATGTGGGGACTCTTTCAGCTCACCTTCACGCTAGGGCGAATTCCGATGGACTGGATTGAAGCGAGTTTTGGCTGGCTGGCAGAGACCGTCGGAAGTACCATCAGTAATGAAGCAATGAAATCATTGATTGCCGATGGTATCATCGCGGGTGTGGGCAGCGTTGTTATGTTTTTACCGAACATTATGATTTTGTTTTTAGGCATTGCATTGCTTGAAACGACAGGGTATATGTCTAGAGCCGCTTTCTTGCTCGATGGCTTCTTCCATAAGTTTGGACTTCACGGCAAAAGCTTTGTACCGCTCGTCACAGGTTTTGGATGTTCCGTTCCCGCTTACATGGCTGCACGTACGTTGAAAAATAAAAAAGACCGTCTGCTGACGATGTTTATCATCGGTTTTATGAGTTGTGGCGCACGTCTTCCGGTCTATGTACTTTTTGCTGGCGCTTTTTTTGAAGAAACAATGGCAGGAAATGTTCTCTTTGGGATTTACATCACTGGAGCACTCTTGGGGCTTATTGCCGCTAAAATCCTTCGTGTGAGTGCGTTTAAAGGTGAAGATGAACCTTTCGTTATGGAGATGCCAAAGTATCGTTTACCAAGTTTAAAGCTTTTATGGTTTGTGGTCTATTCAAAATCCCTGATGTATATCAAAAAAGCGGGTACGTTTATTTTGATGGCTTCCATGCTCATCTGGTTTATCAGTTCATACCCTAAGAACAGCCTGATTGAAGAAGAATACGCTACTAAAATCGAGGCGTTACAGCCAAGTGCTCCTGAAGTTGAAGAGGCTACAAAAACCGTTGAGGAAGATAAAAGCGCTTCTTTGGAAGAGGCCACAAAAGCGTTAGAAAATGAAAAACGTGAGAAATTGATGGCGCAAACCTACCTTGGCATGATCGGTAAGACGATTGAGCCCGCTTTTGCACCACTGGGCTTTGACTGGAAAATGAGTGTAGCGACATTCAGTGGACTAGCCGCTAAGGAGGTTATTGTTTCAACGCTCGGCGTTCTTTACTCTTTGGGTGATGGCGTCAAAGAAGACGATGGTTCACTTCGTGCGATCATTACCGCCAATATCAGTTTTCAATCGGCAATGGCATTTATCGTCTTTGTCATGGTGTACTTACCATGCCTTGCAGCAACCGCAGTCTTTGCGAAAGAAGCAGAAGAGGCACGCTATACCGTTTATCTCGTCATCTTTACCTTTGCGACAGCGTGGGTATTGGCCTTCTTGACCTATCAAGGATTGATGCTCCTTGCATAAGTGACACGAGGTGGCTACTAAAGTTAGAAGCCACCTCGTTATTTATCGATTATAAACGTGTTTGAGATGTTCTATTTTGGACCCAAGGTTTAAAAGGAGCAGATCGGCAATCACCAAAGCTGCCATTGACTCAGCAACCACACTTCCTCGCACTGCGATGCACGGATCATGTCTTCCTTTGAGATTACATGTAAGCGCATTCCCATCTTTATCGATTGTCTCTTGCGCAATAAAAATAGACGGTGTCGGCTTGAAATAGACTTTACATGTAATGGTATCACCATTGCTCATGCCTCCTAAAATTCCACCGCTATGATTGGTTACAAAACCCTCTTTGGTAATTGCATCATTATTTTCTGAACCTTTAAGCAAAGAGGCATGAAAACCCTCACCAATTTCGACCCCTTTCACGCCATTAATCCCCATCATCGCTTCGGCTAAAAGAGCGTCAAGTTTATAATAAATCGGCTCGCCCAACCCTACAGGTGCGCCAATCACTTGAACCAGTGCCACACCACCCACGGAATCATGCGCATTTTTAGCCTCTAAAATTTTTGCTTTTTGTGCCTCTTCAACACTAGCATCAAGGGCATAAATCTCACTCTTTGCCACACGCTCAAAATCATAGCTTTTTGCTTCAATGCCACCAATGGCGCAAATACCACTTTGAACCTTTACATGTAAAGTATTTAAAAGCAGTTTTGCAATCGCTCCAGCCGCTACTCGCGCCGCCGTTTCGCGTGCACTACTGCGCCCTCCTCCTCGGTAATCTCGAATGCCATATTTGGCAAAATAGGTAAAATCTGCATGCCCCGGGCGAAAAAGGTCTTTCACACTCTCATAATCACCACTTTTTTGGTTTTCATTGAAAATAACCATCGCAATGGGAGTTCCTGTGCTTTTGCCTTCAAATACACCACTTAAAATTTCGATGGTATCGCCCTCTTTTCGAGCGGTAGCAAATTTATTTTGACCGGGTTTGCGACGATCTAGCTCACTTTGGATAAAGCTCTCATCGATTCTCAAGCCTGCGGGTACGCCATCGACCACACAACCGATTGCCTTTCCATGCGACTCGCCAAAGGTTGTGAAACTAAATTTTTTGCCAAAGGTGTTGCTACTCATCGGATCTCTTTTTTCAAAATTTCTAATGCCAACATCGCCGCTTTTTGTTGCGCCTCTTTTTTACTTTTACCACTGGCAATCGAGAGGTCACGACCACGGACGGAAACTGCTATCTCAAACTCTTTTTTATGATCGGGTCCAAAAGAGCGCACCAAGCGGTACTCCGGTGTCATCCCAAAATGGGCTTGTGTGAGCTCTTGTAAAGTGGTTTTATGGTCTCTGAAGATCGCATCCATATCGATTTTAGGGTACGCCTCTTCCAAAAGGGCAATCGCTAAATTTTTGGCTTTTTCAAGTCCAGCTTCAAGATAAAGCGCGCCAAGGATGGCTTCAAACGCATTGGAGAGTAAAGAGGGTTTTTCACGTCCATTGTTGTTCTCTTCCGCTAAAGAGATGTAGATGTATTCACCTAAATGCAAGAGACGTGCAAGCTTTTCAAAGCTTTTTTCATTCACCAGTGAAGCGCGAAGTTTGGAGAGTTCACCTTCCGCAACCTGTGTAAACTCATGGTACAGATACTCCCCGACGATGAGATCAAGCACCGCATCGCCTAAAAACTCCAAACGCTCATTATTGTAAGGTTGTTTAGAACTTTTGTGCGTAAGTGCCTCGATTATCAGGTCTTGATCTTTAAACTGATAACCCAAACGCTTCTGTAACGCCTCTAATTTTTTTTGCATTATCTTTCCTTTATTTTCATTGCTTCTTCTTTAGCGATTCGGTCGCACATCTCGTTCTCGGCATGTCCATCATGTCCTCTCACCCAAATACCATGTACTTTATGGTTTTGGGAGACTTCCACATAACGTTGCCACATTTCTGGGTTCTTCACCTTAGCAAACGCTTTACGCTTCCACCCATCAAGCCATTCATTAATGCCTTTAATGACATAACTTGAATCGCTAATAAGCGTAACATCGCACGGTTCTTTAAGCGCAGCCAAGCCTTCAATGACGGCAAGCAGTTCCATCTGGTTATTGGTAGCATTTGCCATTCCACCACTGATAACGCGCTCGTTACTACCAAAACGTAAAATGGCACAATAGCCCCCAGCCCCAGGATTTCCTAAGGAAGAGCCATCACAGAAAAGAGATATTTTCTTCATCGTCTGCTTTGGTCAGTCTCGTGTGAATGGTTACGGTATTGATGCTTTGGCAATGAGGGCACCTGTAAAAATGAATCGGAAAAACTTGCTTGCATTCAGCACAAAGGTATTCAAAACCAAGACTCGCTTTAGTATAGCCAATGCTTTGAAGTTTTCCCAAAATATCAATCGCAAAGGGGGCTTCACTCTCTAGTGCTTCATAAGGGCGAAGTCCCCGCGCCATCGCAATTTGCTGCACTAAGGAATCTTTACATGTAAGGATGTCATACACCATCGGGTCAACGTACCATAAAAGATCAATCATCTCAGAAGAAGAGAGTGTTTCAAAAAAAGAAGACTCGATTTTAATGCCATTTTCTTGCAAGTATTCAAACACTTTTCGCTTTAAGAAAGGTGCTGTTTTAGAAAGTTCTAACAACTTTTCAACTTTCTGATTTTCTTTAAGACGACTCTCTTTAATCGTTTCAAGGGCTTTTAAATATGTTCGTTGTACATTTACTTTTGCCCCCAACTCTTCAAGTGAGTCTAGTACCTCTTCGGCTTTAACATACTCTTGGAGCTGTTCATAGGCTACGGTTAAGTATTTGAGAGATTCAGCATTTCGAGGATGCAAACGCAATGACTCCAAAAAGACCTCAGAACTTCGTCGCAAAAAGCCTGCTTTAAAATAAGTCTTTCCGAGGGTTGAAAGTAGGTATTGCTTTTCGTCTTTGCCTTTAACGCGCTTAAGGGTAACAAGATAGATATTAATCGCTTTTTCATAATCGCCACTTTTGGCATAAGCATGTGCCAGTAAAGCCAAAGATTCTAAAGGAATAGAAGCGTCTTCTAAAAGCTTTTTATATTCGTTTTCATCGGTAACAATTTCAAATTTTTTAACAAATTTATCGATGCTCTGCTTCTCTTCTTTGTTCTTAAAAACACCCCACCAATAGTTGGAAAAAGAGATGACAAAGACAATCGCAAACAAGATAATGACACCAAAAAGCGGATCACGATACGCTATAAAAAAATTATCCAAGACGTAAACCTTCGCATGTGAAGTTTGAAACAGAATTCTATTATACCAAACTTGCTATAATTTAACCATGATAGATAAAACATCCATAGAGAATCTCAAACAACGTCTTGATATTGTCGACGTCGTAGGCTCCTACTTAGAGCTGAAAAAAAATGGCGCTAACTATAAGTGTGTCTGCCCTTTTCACAACGACACCAGTCCTAGTCTTGTCGTGAGTCCTTCAAAGCAAATTTACCACTGTTTTGCCTGTGGCGCAGGTGGAGATAGTATCAAATTTGTGATGGAATACGAAAAGCTTTCTTACCCTGAAACCATCGAAAAACTCGCCAATATGGTTAATTTTTCACTCTCCTATACCACAACAGATGGAATCAAAAAAGAAGATCGCAAACTGATGGAAACCTTGAATCTCTTCTACATCAAACAGCTTGATAAGACTCCTTTTGCCAAAGAGTATCTCATCAAACGAGGCATTTCCGAGGCCTCTGTTGAAAAATTTGAAATCGGCTATGCACCTGCTTCCTTCGCCACGCTGGATTTTCTAAGCTCCCGTGGCTACGCGATGAGTGAAAGTATGGAATACGGTGTGGCAGGCATTGGTGAAAATAATCAACCTTATGCTCGTTTTATTGAACGCGTCACCTTTCCCATCTATTCACCTAGTAACAGGCTTGTTGGCTTTGGCGGACGCACCCTTTCTAATCATCCCGCAAAGTATGTAAACTCACCCCAAACCAAACACTTTAATAAATCACAACTGCTGTATGGCTATCAACTCGCCAAAGAGGCTATTTACAAACAAAAAACCATCATCATCACCGAAGGCTATTTGGACGTTATTATGCTGCATCAAGCTGGATTTACACATGCCGTGGCAACGCTTGGTACTGCCCTTACCAACGAGCATATTCCACTCATCACGAGGGGTGATCCTGAAGTAATCGTCGCGTATGATGGTGATGATGCAGGGATTAATGCGGCACTCAAAGCCTCTTTTTTACTGAGTGCTCATGGTATCAAAGGTGGCGTGGTACTCTTTGGCAATGGTATGGACCCTGCTGACATGGTACAAAATGGTCTGATGGATGCCCTGAACCATCTTTTCCGCACCCCTCAGCCCTTCATTGAGTTTGCATTAGAACGTATGGTGAAAAAATACAACCTCAAAGACCCTTTAGCCAAACAACAAGCACTCACCGAAGCAATGAGCTATCTTAAAACACTTCCACAAGCCGTTCAGGAGAGCTATACAGGGATGCTTTCTGAGAAATTGGGGCTTCATCACAATTTGGTGAAAATCCAAAGTCACAAACCCCAAAGACTTGATAAAAAAGAGCGTGCCTTTGAAGATATGCTAGAGCTGACCATCATCAAAACCATTTTGAGTGAGCCAAGTCTGATTGACACGGTACTCGATACCATCGATAGTTCTATGTTCAAAACCCATCATGAAGAGTTCTCTTTACTTTTAGAAAATCAATTTGAACATCCAAAGCTGAGACGTATCATGTTGTGGGAAGATATTAAGGTGTACGATGAAAAATCACTCATCGCTTCCATGGTCGCATTTTTGTATCACTACTACAACGAAAAATTCCAAGAAATCAGAATGGCAAAAGAGCTGAGCTACGATAAAAAACAGTTTTTGATCCGCAAAATTCAAGAAAAAATGATGAAATTAAAACAAGGTGAATTGGTTCCGTATGAAAGCATTAGTACTCTATAGTGGCGGGCTTGATAGCATGCTCGCAATGAAACTTTTAACAAATCAGGGCATTGAAGTGATTGCGCTGCATATCAACATTGGTTTTGGTGTCAAAGAAGACAACTACGATACCCTTAAAAGACGCGCAGCGATTGCAGGAGCGACGCTGGAAGTCATTGATGTTCGCGATGAATACCTTCAAAAAATTCTCTTTAGTCCCAAATATGGCTACGGCAAACAATTCAACCCGTGCATTGACTGCCATGGGTTCATGTTTACAGTTGCCAAGGCACTCCTGCCTCGTTACGGGGCTTCGTTTATTGCCACAGGCGAAGTTATTGGACAACGCCCTATGAGCCAAAATAAAGATGCTCTGAGGTTGGTCAAAAAAATCGCTAATGACATTGATGAAGATTTGATTCTTCGTCCACTCTGTGCCCTCGTGATGGAAGAGACAAAGCCGGAACGTGAAGGGTGGGTCGATCGCAGTAAACTTTTAGGCTTTAATGGCAGAGGAAGAAATGCTCAACTTTCCCTTGCCAAAGAGTGGGGCTGGGAAGACTACCCTACACCTGCAGGGGGCTGTTTACTGACCGATGTTCAATTTAGTATCCGCTTACGTGATTGTGTAACGCACGAAACGTTTGACAAAGAAGACATCGAAGTGCTTAAAAATGGCAGACATTTTAGATTGCCAGATGGCTCAAAACTCGTTGTGGGGCGTAACGAAAAAGAGAATGATATTATTGATAGTCTCCATAACCCTAAATTTAATCTTTTACATGTAAAAGAAGAGATGAATGCCCCTTCTTCCTTACTCTCAAAAAACGCTTCCAGTGCGGATGAAGCTCTAGCATGTCGTATTGTTTTAACTTTTACCAAAGCATTTCACGATCAAAATTATGCGCTTTGCATTGGCCAAAAACTTTTTCAATCATCACCGTTTAAAACAAAAGAAGATACCAAAAAATATCTTATATAGTTTTTTAAAGATAATTTTTGTACTATATTGCCTTATAGAATTACAATATGAGGATTATGAGATGGGCTTATCAAACAAAATGATTTTTTTAGTCGTGGACGATTCAAAAATATCACGGAAATGGCTCATCGAGATGATTCCGAAGAAAATTGTAGAAAGTGCTGAAATTATCGAAGGATGTAATGGAGAAGAGGCCATTGAGCTGTATAAGCAGCACCAACCCGATATTGTTTTTTTAGATATTACAATGCCGGGAATAGATGGTTTTGAAGCGTTACAACATATCAAGGAGATCAACGCCGATGCACTTGTGGTCATGGTCTCAGCAGATCGCCAAAAAAGTACCAAAGAAAGAATTTTGAACTTAGGTGCTTCCGCCATTATTTCTAAACCGATTGATGAAGAAGAATTTCGCACAACATTACTAAAGTTGGTATTTTAAATGACAAAATCGTCCTTTAATCCGCAACAAGAAGATATTTTAAAAGAACTCATCAACGTCTCTTTTGGACTTTCTGCCTCTTTGATTGGTGACATGTTGGATAACCGTGCTAAACTTCATATCCCTGAAATTTCTAGCATTGACATCCAATACTTAGATGATAAAATCATTGAAGTCTTGGACAATGACTCTGAATTTTATCTCACAAAACAGCGCTTTTTAGGCTCTTTTAATGGTGAAGTTCTCTTTGTTTTCAATAACTATTCAGCCAAAGTATTTTGTAGCCTTTTACTCAAACAAGAGATCAGTGATGAAAACGATATTAAATCATCTATTATGGAACTTACTAACATTATTACATCTGCGTGCATTGGTAAATTCTGTGAAATTATTCATGGTGAAACCATCTTTAAAGTTCCATCCATTGAAAAACGCGACATCTCAGAAATGGACAAGTATGACAAGATCGAGGGGTATGACAATGTTATTGTTATCAAAACAGCCTTGGATATTGAAAAAGAAAATATCTTAGGGCATATGTTTATCCTTCTTAACAACGAAATGTTAGAGCAACTAAAATGCACCATAGATAAGCTAGAACAATGATAAACTGCGAAAAAATAATTGACTCTATCAATGTGGGTATCTTGACGGTTGATACAGATCTCAACATCTACTACATTAATAAGTGGTTTGCCGTTCACAATAATGTTGAAGCTGAGCATATTATAGGAAAAAATCTACTCTCGTTATTTGAATTAACTTCAGAGCGATTAAAATCGCTCAAACGTCACATCAAAGCGGCTTTGACACTGAACAGCCCCTCTTTTTTTACAGCAGATTCCAATGACTACCTTTTCCCCGTGAAAAACTCTATGACAACAAAATCTATTTTTGAGTTTATGCAACAAGATGTTACCATCCTGCCCTACAACCTTGAAACAAAGCAAGTAACGATCCTAATTTATGATCAAACGGGATTAATGGAAGAAAAATCACGCTGCCATAAAGAAAGTGAAGAATTGGCGAAAGCGGTAAAAATTGCCAATGCAACCATTCGAAAACTCGAAACCGCAAAAAGTAAACTTATTAAGCAAAAAGATATCATTTATAAACAAGCGCATTATGACCACTTAACCTCTTTGGCGAATCGTACACTGCTCAATCAAAGACTTCAACTTTTGGTGGAAAACAATCAATACAGTGGCAAAAAATTCGGAGTACTCTTCTTGGATCTGGATAATTTTAAAGAGATTAATGACTCAATGGGCCATGATGTTGGCGATATGATCCTCATTCATGTGGCAAAAACACTCCTCCTCACTACACGTAAATCAGATACGGTTGCACGTTTTGGAGGGGATGAATTTATTATTCTTATTGATGAAATAGAAGAAATTAAAGCATTAGAACATATTGCTCAAAAACTGATTGATGCAATCCAGCAACCTATTAGAATACATCATTTAGATATTCATATTACCATGAGCATAGGCATTAGTCTCTTCCCAGACTCAGGAAAAGACTTTAATCAACTGATTAAAAATGCTGACCTAGCACTCTATCTGGCTAAAGAATCAGGAAGAAATAACTTTAAAATATTTTAATATAGATAAATTGAGCTTGTTAAATTTAAAGTTATTAAAAAAATTCTATTTCATCATCTCCACTTATATCTGCACTTTTCTCTTCAAAAATAGCTTCGATCTGGATACACGAAGAGAGCAATGACGCATCAAGATAGTGGATATCGCGAGCAACTCTAGTAATAAAAACATTTTCTCTCCACGAGGAAAGATCATGCAAAAGGTTGAGAAGCATTGAAGATAGTTTTTTAACTTTTGTCTTTTCAAATTGATCTTCTGTCAAAGTTGCTAGAAAATTGATGAGCGTTTGCACTGAAAAACCTAGATGAACAAAATCAACTAACTCGGCTAAAAGATCTGCATACTCTTGAAAATTCTCACAAATAATCGTAGCGGTTCGCTTATTAGGATCACGCTCAAAATCTAAAATAGCTTTATCTATCTCATCATTAATGATTTCAAGTCCATCAATTTTACCCATAAAAGAGATAACATTGTTGTCAATATATTCTGTAGCAGACAACACATTATCATGCGTTTTTTCCAATACTTTTTTTGCCTCATCACTGATTTCGATGGTCGCTTTTTGAACTTTAAGAGGAGTCTTCTTTTCCATGTCAAGTTGAAAGGAGAGCATCTCTTTCGTTAAAATATATTTAGCATGAGCAAAATGTTTGAGTAAAATATTTTTAATAATGCTATTTTTGATAGCGCCTTTGTGTAGTAACATCATATAGACTTTCTCAGGGCTTTCTTCCATGACAATGGTAAAAGACTGCTCATTTTTGAGCAACCACAATCCAAAACCATAGATTAATCGCACACAATCACTCAAATCTAGAATATTCTTTTCACCATTGAGCCAATAGTCCCAAAATTCCCCCAAAGATTCTTCTTTTTCAATCCTAAAAGTCGTATTCCGACTATAAACCTTGGTATTGAAAGGATTTAAGACATTGGAAGCTGTTTTTGTTTCTTTAT
The DNA here is from genome assembly GCF_002309535.1 of Sulfurospirillum diekertiae. Lineage (GTDB taxonomy): Bacteria > Campylobacterota > Campylobacteria > Campylobacterales > Sulfurospirillaceae > Sulfurospirillum > Sulfurospirillum diekertiae. Next base: position 2,370,987 of record NZ_CP023275.1, read on the forward strand.
TCCGATGGCGAATAATACGAATATAGTGCTTTATACGAGTGCAAAAAAGCTCGGCATCAATTGGTTTAGTCAGATAATCCTCTGCGCCTAAAGAGAGCATTTTATTTTTGGATGCCTGATCGTCAAGCGCACTCAAGGCAATAATCATACATTTTTTTTGTACTTGTCTAATAAGTTTTGTAGCCTCAAAACCATCCATATTAGGCATCATGATATCCATAAAAATAAGATCAAAGTTTTGTTTAACACACATCTCTACAGCAATTTGCCCATCTTCCGCTTCATATACTTCAACATTCTCTACCTCCTCAAGTAAAAGATTGAGAGTCAGTCTGTTGTTATCATTATCATCAACAATAAGCACTTTGAGCATATTAGTCCTTTAGTTTTTTCGTTACAATAAATTTAGCGCCACCCAAAGAAAGGGAATCTTCAATAATACAGCTAAAACCTAAATCTGCACAGAGTAATTTTACAAAATGGAGCCCTATCCCCGTACCTTTTTTTTCCATATTGGTAATGCCACCCCAATTTTGTTCATAAAGTTCAAAAACACCCTCTTTATCAAGAATACCTTTGCCATCATCTTCCACGATAATTTCTACTTTTTCCTTATCACATAATAAAAAAACTTCAACTAAAGAAGAGCCATATTTGATTGCATTGGAAAGAACATTAGCGATGATTTGTTTAAACCTAAACTCATCACTACTAATAAAGGATTCACTGCCATCATCTTGAAAAATGATCTCTTTTTTATTTTCCATCGCCAATGCTTCATGTTTATCAATCACATCTTGGATACTCTCTTTGAGATTAAAAAGTGTATATGTATAATTTATTTTATGGTTTCGTAGTTTACTTAAATCTAAAATATGGGTAACATTGTCTAGCATCATAGAGGCACTTTTATAAATTTGTCCCAAGAGATGCATTCGCTTTTCTTTTGGAATCTCTTCAATGCGATGCATATTTTTATACAAATACTGCGAAAAATTAATGATGGCATTGAGTGGTGTTTTAAGCTCATGGGTAAATAAAATTAAAAAAGAATCTTTTGCTTCAGCAAGTTTTGTCTGCTCATGAACTTTAATTTCTCTTGCCTGAATAGCACGACGTTCTTCTAACATTTGCGTAATATCACGTCTGATGGCAATATACTCTTCTATATTTCCATTACTCCTATTTCTATAGGGGATAATAATCGTATCGGCCCAGAAATCACTTCCGTCTTTATTAATATTTAAAACCCTCTCTCTCCAAACATGCCCCTGTTTGATCGTATCCCACATTGCGGTATATATTTCAAGCGCATTAGAGGGATGCCTCATGAAACGATGGGTTTTACCAAGAACCTCTGCTTGCTTGTAGCCTGTCACCTTCGTAAAATTATCGTTAACATAAGTGATATTGCCATGAGAATCAGTTTGGGAAACAATAGAAGCGTCTATAAGAGAGTCAAAATACTGTATCCCTTTAGAAAGGACTTTTTTTCGAGCAATGACTTCTAGCCCATTTCTTAAATACTCAAAAGCGTATTTTTTTTGTGTTTCAATACAAAAATTTTTCCCAGGAGCAAGCGTTCGAACCACTCCAAAACATTCATCATTACGTAAATCCAAAAAGAAAACCATCTCTATGTTAGGATAGAGTAGCTTTATTTCCTTTAATGTTTCAAGGTAACCTTTATCTTCGCAAGAAACTGTTCCAAAAATAAAATCAATATTATTTTGAGTGCATATGTTTAAAATCTCTTCCATAGATTGTGCCACATATAAAAAGTGAGGAAGTTTTTTTGTATTGCGTATCAAAATTTCATCATATGCCATCTCGCCTATAAAAAGTATTGATACCTTATTTTCATTAGAAAAAAAATCCATCACCATCTTTGTTCCTAATGTGATAATTTTGAAACAACGACATTGCTAATTTCACCCAGCGGTACCACAGAGTCAACTGCACCCAACTTAATCGCCTCTTTAGGCATTCCAAAGACGACACATGTCTCTTCGGACTGCGCAATTGTTTTAGCCCCCGCCTGGTGCATATTGAACATTCCTTTAGCCCCGTCACTTCCCATACCTGTAAGGATAATTCCTAAGGCATTTGCTCCTGCCACTTTTGAAACCGAATTAAAAAGCACATCGACGCTAGGGCAATGACCACTGACTCTGCGACCCTCACCAATTTCGACAAAATACCTTGCACCCGAACGCCGCAACACCATGTGTAAGCCTCCTTGTGCAATATAAGCCGTACCCATGGTCAAAAAGTCTCCATTTTTAGCGACTTTAACATCTATCTCACACAAAGAGTCCAACCTCGCGGCAAACGAACCTATAAAGCTATCAGGCATATGCTGAACAATAACAATAGCAGGTGAATTTTTTGGCATGCCCCGAAGGACAACTTTAAGCGCTTCGGTTCCTCCTGTACTTGAACCAATTGCTATCACTTTGTTAGTCGTTTCTGCAATACTCAGTCGGTTAGATAAGATGGTTGTATGAGGAATGATTTTTTGAACTCTTGCATAAGAAGCATCTATCACTTTTTGGATAAGCTCATCGTGAATTTCATCTTTGCCATCGTAAATATTGGAATGAGGCTTTGCCACATAGTCTATAGCGCCAGCCTCTAATGCATCAAGGGTTACTTGTGCGCTTTTGCGTGTCAAAGAGGAAACCATAACGACAGGTGTTGGGAAATAAGTCATCAATTTTTGTAAAAATGTCACACCATCCATGCGCGGCATCTCGACATCTAAACAAACGACATTAGGTTTAAGCTCTATAATCATATCTCGTGCTATAAAGGCATCTGCAGCAAGACCAACGACCTCAATGCGCTTATCGCTCTCTAAAATCTCTCGTAAAATGTGCCTCGCGGTGGCGCTATCGTCCACAATTAAAACCCTAATCATTTTCCATGATCTCATTTTGCACATATTTAAGAATAATTCTGTTGGCATCACTGATCATCATAATACGCCTACCATTATTTCCCCCCGTGTCTTCCGCTTTAATTGGGATAGTGTACTGTCTCAAAATCTCTTTGGCAATCATAATGTTTTTTTGTCCTATCATTTGCCCTTCAGTATTGGTTTTATGGATATTGGCGCCTCCAAAAATCTTAGCCTCCATATTACGCCTAGAACAGCCGATATTTTCCATATTTTCAATCATCTTAGGAATGGAAATATTGCCAAATTTTGGGCTTTCCAATCCATTGCCATTCCAAAGTGGTAAAAGGTAGTGGTTCATCGCTCCTATCATCTGTACTTTATCGTACAAACATACACCCACACAAGAGCCTAGTACCGTAACAATTTCTGTGGGATTGATGGCAATAAAAATTTCTCCAACATGGATGAATTTTCGTGATAACATCAAAACTCTTTCATATCATCAAAGTCATCAAACATAAATTCATTGCCACCTTCACCTAAAAGTGCTTCTGCCACGTTTTTCTCCTGAAGTTTAAGCACTACTGTAAATGTTGTTTTCTCTTCACTGGATTCATAATCAATCTCGCCATCCAATGAATCGACTAAGGCATTGACAACACTAAGCCCCAAACCAAGACCTTCAACGGATTCCCTAGCTTTGCTCTTTTTATCCACTTTTTTAAAGCGATTGAAAACCTCTTTTTTATACTCTTTCAAAATCATATCACCAGTATTGGTGATATCAATCACAAGATTTTTGCCTTTTATATCTACATTGATCGTAATTTTTTTACCTCTAAAAGAGTATTCGCAGGCATTTGAAATGATATTAGAGAGAATGCAATGAAGCTTTTTGGTATCACTGATAACAACCTCTTGCAAAGCGATATGGGACTCTATAACCAATGATTTTTCTTCTATCAAATAGGTAAAGGAACTTATTACTTCTTCAAAAAGTTTTTCCAGATCAACTTCACTAAAATAACTGCCTATTTCTCCTGCTTCTATTTCTGCTGCCATAAAGATATTGGTCAGTTGAAAATTGAGCTTGAGCAATTCTGTATTTAAAAAGCTTTTAATTTTTTCAGTTTTGGGAGAATCTTCATTTTTTTGCATCATGGAAGAAAGATTAAGCAGTGAACTGACAGGGTTGTTAAATACATTTTTAATCAACGATAAAAATTCTCCTTTTACAGAGTCCGTTTCTTTAAGCTTTTCATTGAGATCATACAACTTTTTAGTCGTAAATTCTAACTCTTCGAGCATGGTATTTTTTTGCTCAAACCGTCTTTCTATCTCTTCTAATAATGCTTTATCACTTATAGTCTCAGTCATTTTAAACCTTTTGATAAATTGATGCACTTCTGGATTTAAATCCCGTTTTGATATCGGTGAGTGCTTCTGAACTTCCGATAAAAAGATACCCACCTGGTTGCAACATGTTATAAAATTTTTGTACTAAGGTCGCTTGTGTTGGTTTGTCAAAATAGATCATAACATTACGGCAAAAAATGATATCAAATTTTTTTTCTTTAAAAATATCATAATTACCCGTTACAAGATTAAATCCTCGAAAAACAATATGACGTTTGATTTTTTCATCGATTGTGTAAACGCTATTCTCGTTATGGTGTATTTTATTAAAATACTTGTTGAGATAAATATTTCCTAGTGATTCTACGGCTTTTTCACTGTAAACACCACTACTGGCTTCTTTTAAAACCCGCGGTGAAACATCGGTCGCTAAAATCTTTATGTCACTATTGGGGGCATTTTCTTCTAAAAACATAGCAATACTGTAAGGTTCTTCCCCTGTAGAGCATGCAGAAGACCAAATGCGAAGCTTATTATTTTTCTTCTCCATCATGGTTGATAGATTATTTTTCCAAAACTCCCACTGCTTTGATTCTCTAAAAAAGGAAGTTACATTTGTCGAGATTAAAGAGCAAAGGTATTCCAGTTCATGTCCAGTTTTGTCATTTACTAAAATGTTGTAATACTCGCTAAAATCATTAAGGTGCAGCAACTTAACCCTTTTAGCGAGTCGTGCTTGCACTAAATAAATTTTTTGCTCACCTAATGAAATACCAATATGTTCATAAATATAATGTTTAAATAGCTCAAACTCTTTTTTACTGAGAGTGAGCCGCTCCATTAGTACAGTTCTTCCACATTCAAGATCAGTGCAACTTCACCGTTTCCCATAACTGCTCCGCCACTGACACCTTCCGTCTTGGCAAAAAACTCACCGAGTGTTTTAATAACAACTTGTTGACGACCAACCAGTTCATCTACTAAAAGGGCAAATTTGCCTTTATCATTTTCAATGCATACTAAAGTTGACTCCCAAGGGTTAGGAGAAGTGTGTTCAAGTTCTAAGGCTCGGGCTAATCTTATAATCGGTAATAATTCAGAACGTAATTGAACAAACTCTTCTTTACCGCCAGCAATATGCACGGATTCTTGTTGTGGCCTAAAAGATTCGATGATGGAAAGGGTTGGGATAATATAAATTTTATCCGAACATCGCACGATCATTCCATCAATAATTGCCAACGTTAGAGGTAAAACAATCGAAAAGGTACTGCCCTTTCCTTCAGCAGAGACGATGTCAATTTTACCCCGTACGCCCTCAATGGCATTACGTACTACATCGAGCCCTACTCCTCGACCAGAAAGATCGCTAATGGTATCGGCAGTTGAGAATCCAGGTTGCATAATGAGCCCAAAAACCTGTGCCTCACTCAGCTCATCATTCGCATTAATGATACCTCTCTCTAAAGCTTTTTGATACACTTTTTGCTTATTAATACCACGACCATCATCGCGCACTTCAATAATGATATTGCCACCCTTGTGGTACGCACTCAGTGTTACAACACCTTCTTCTTCTTTACCTGCTTTTAGTCTATCGGAGGGCGTGCTTTCAATACCATGGTCAATAGAATTTCGAATAATATGAATAAGTGGGTCAGAGAGAGCTTCCACCATTGTCTTATCAATTTCGGTATCTTCTCCTTCAAGCACGAGATGAATGGGTTTATTGACTTTTTTGGATGAATCTCTCGCCACTCTTTTCATCTTTTCAAAAGTGTCCCGAATCGGAATCATCCTCAGACCCATCACACGATTTTGAATTAATTTGGTAATTTTTGAGAGATTTTCAATGGTTTTCGTTACTTCAGCATCTTTGACTGCCTTGATTTTACCGTTTTCACCAAGATAGTTTTGGGCAATCACCAATTCGCCAATAGAGTCAAACAATTCATCAAGCTTTTGTGAATCTATTTTTAAAAAGCTTTTTTGCGCCACAACGGTTTTGCTCTTTTCTTCTTTTATCTCTTCTTTTACCTCAATTTTTTCTTCATCTTTGAAAACTTCCACTTCTTTTTGAGGAGGAGAAACGAGCGTTACTTCGAATTCTTCTGTTTCTAAAAAAGCAAATACATCTGCAATATCATCAACCATTTTGAGACTTGCAAGATAAACCGTTACTTCTTTGATTTCATTGTTTTCAGCATTGAAAGACTCAAGGTCATCGCATTGAGGAACCTGCCAAAAAGAGGAGAGAATTCTCCCTACATGTAAAAGGTTTTTGAAAAATAAAAAATGGTCAAAGCCCCGTAAATAAATATCGGTATCGAGTTTAAGTGTAATTTTGAAAAGCTTTTCATCCTTTTGTAAAGCACTGAAAAATTCTTCTTCATTTACTTTTTTTTGAGGAGTCATCTCAAAATCATCATTGCCAAATTCTAAAGCCAAGTCTTTACATGTGATGCTTTGTGGTTCTTCTTGACTCTTTACATGTAAAATAATATTGCGTATCTTTTCTAAACATATTTCGTAGCCCTCGGGGGTGCCACTTTTATCTTCAACTTCATAAACAAGCGTCTCTTTAATAACCGTAACGCCCTCTAAAAAGACATCGACATGACCAGCATTGGGTACTTCATCACTACTTCTAAAAAAATCTAACACATCTTCAAAGTGGTGAACAAACTCTCCAAGACGAGAAAAGTTAAATGCATTGGCACTGCCCTTGAGTGTATGAACCCCTCTAAATATCTCATTCAAGAGCCCTTTATCACTCGGAGATTCTTCAAAATTAAGGATATCAATATCCATCTTTTCGATAATCTCAGTGGCCTCTTCAATAAATATCTGTTTTAATTTTTCTTTACTCATGTGTATTCCAATACATCATTCCAAAACTTTCTAAATCTAAAGAGAGGGTATTCATAAAATCTATTTTAAGAGAAGGCTTAACCTTCTTCATACAAAAAAGAAGTGAAAAAAGAGCCGAAGTAACAGGTAAGCCCGTTTCTGAACGAAGTAGTGAAATCTCTTCGATATAATTGAGCCTATCTTTGACAAATACTTGCAATGCTTTGACCTCTTCTAAATCCATCTCTATATCTAATTCTAAGATATCACCATCAATACACATATCAAAACCTTTACTACAAGCTTTTTACAAGGAGATTATTTCATCTCCTTGCGAAGATTTATTCTAAAATTCCTTGAGATCGCTTTCTTCTAGAGGAAAAACATCTTCATTAGTGCGTCGTGAAGTTGTGGATGACGGCTTATTGATAGGCTTTTTACTGATTGCTGACATTGAAAGTCGTTTAGGAGATATACTCGGTGTTGAAATTCTTTTGATATTTGAAGGAGCACGATTTTCTTTCCCCATGTCAAACCCTGCAAGCAATGCTAATTCTGAAACATTATCAAGCATAGAGAGCGCTTGAGCATTTAGCTCTTCTGCAGCAGCGGCTGTCTCTTCAGAAGCGGAAGCATTTTGTTGTGTGATTTGATCTACTGAACCCATTGCTGTGGCAATTTGATTCATTCCTTCCGCTTGCTCTTTCGCAGAAATGGCAATCTCTCCGATAAGATCTGATGTCTTTTTAATGCCATTTAAAATATCTTCAAAAGACTCTTTGGTTTTATTGGCAACTTCGGTTCCAGCTTTCACTTGGTCGATACTCGCTTCAATAATGCCCGTAATTTCTTTAGCCGCCCCTGCACTTCTCTCTGCTAGGTTTTTGACTTCTTCTGCAACTACGGCAAAGCCCAGTCCATGTTCACCAGCACGTGCAGCCTCAACGGCAGCATTCAGTGCCAAAAGATTGGTTTGAAAAGCTATTTCATCAATTGTTTTGATAATTTTGGCTATTTTTTGAGAAGAAGCAGTGATTTGCTCCATCGCAGTCATCAGTTCTATCACCCTGTGGTTACCGACTTTTGCAGCATCATTGGAGTGCTGTGCTAGAATATTAGCTTCTCGTGAATTATCCGCATTTTGATTATTGCTAGCAGTCGCTTCTTCAATCGTTGCGCTAACCTCTTCGACACTACTCGCTTGAGAACTCGCGCCTTCCGCTAACGAAACGGATGCTGAGCTAATTTGTTCACTGGCACTGACCACTTGGGTTGTCCCCTCAGAAAGCGATTTCACTGCATCTGTGACGATTTTAACAATACTTCGTATAATAAACAGTGCAACAATAGAACTTATAATCAATGCTACAATCAACCCAACAATCATGATCCAAGAAGCAACACTTAATGAACTATTTGATTCATTAGAAATATCTTTGACATTTTTAAGTCCCAAATCTTGAACAGCTTCGGCAGAATTTAACACATCAACGGATATTCTTACTAAATTTTTGCCTTGATTGGATGATTCTTGCATAATACTTATAAAACCTTTAAGCGCACCTTCATAGGCTTTCGCAGAAGCTTCAATATTTTTGAGCTGTTCCAAGTTAACGGGGCGCACTGTTGTAGCTCTCATTTGTGCAATATTTTTATAAATACTCTCAAATTTACCAACGGCTGTATCTAATAAAGAAACATCATTTTTGACCTGTGCTCTTTGCCCAGCGATTCTTGCTTCCGTAGCAATTGATATCACATTATTAATCAAAGCTATTTTTTCATATCGATCCCAAAGTTTTGTCTTATCCGCTTTATCTTCTAAATCTTGCTTAAGTTGTTCTTGCTGAGAATCAACATAGGCCACGGTACTTTTTATAAAAGCAGCGGCATTCTCAACCATTGCCGAATCTAATATTTTCTTTTTTGCTAAGGTTTTTTCGCTCTGCTCTGTCCATGTTTGATATTCATCTAGTGATTTCGAAGCAGACTTCTCTTCCTGCAATAATTCTTTAAGGTTATTTTTTTTGCCAAGTTCTTCAGCTTGAGAAAGGTATTTTTTGAGTTCTGTAAAATTTTTCTTGACATTGACAAGAACGGTCTCATCATCATTTAAAACAAATGCGCGCATGTCGTAACGTATTTCATTGGCCGTTTTAAAGATGTTAGAGGCAACATCTACTCCTGGGACATAAACATTTGAGAGTTTTTCAGCCCCACTTGCCGCATTACGCATGTTAACAACCCCTATAATACCTAACACCACGGTGATAAATACTAAAATGCTAAAGCCAATCGTAATTCTCTTTCCTAACGTCATATTGTTGCCCATTCTCTATCCTTTATCACTGATTGTTTTACTTAAATTTTGAACTAAACTCAACTCTTCTTCACCAAAAAGTGCCACTAAATCAAGTATCATTACGACTTTATTTTTCTGTTTGGCCATATTTTCTATGAACCTTGTATCTATATTGGAACCAAATTCAGGTGGCGGAGAAATATTTTCATCATCTACATTGACCACTTCTTCGACTTTATCGACAATAAAACCAATGTTCTTGCCCTCAATCGTGATAATGACAATAGCCGTATACATCTGTGGTTCAACCTCTGGCATATCAAACTTAGCACGCATATCCACTACAGGAATGATATTGCCTCGTAAATTCATGACCCCTTTGATAAACTTGGGTGTTTTAGGCACTGGAGTTGTCTTCATCATTGCAATAATTTCTTTGACATCGGAGATCTTGACACCATAAATCTCTTCTTCAAGATAGAAAGTAAGAAATCGATTTGCCACGCTTCCAACACCTTTAATCTTTTTTTCTTCCATTTTAGAGTCCTAATACCATCGTTATAGCTTTCACAAGCTTTTCATCACTAAAAGGTTTTACCATCCAACCTGTTACACCAATGGATTTACCTCTTGCCTTCATTTCAGGAGAACTCTCTGTTGTTAAAATAAGTATAGGTCTATTTTTAAATTTTTCATGGGATTTTAACTGCTCTGAAAGGTCAAGTCCACTCATCTGAGCCATATTAATGTCACTAATGAGAAGGTCATAATTTTCAGCACCTCCAAGAAGTGCTTCTAAAAGTTCAGCAGGATTGAGATACGTTGCAAATTCGATAACCCCTTTTCCTATCATATCTTCAAGTGCCATCTCAGCAGTCGCCAAAATTGTTTTAGAATCATCGACTAAAATTACACGTTTACTCACAAAATCTCCTTGCCTATGACATTTACTTAACTATACATAAATGGGAATTAAAAAATAATTAACGTTTAAGATAAATACCGCAGTGTAATAAAACAAACCCATGTTTATAAAAATACTCTCATTGTACCAAAATCATAAAAACGGAACTTCTTTTGCTTAAAAACAGATAACCTAATAAAGAAGGAAAACACATGCGTTTGCATTTGAGTTCTGATTGTATCACAGTTAATATTCCTGAAAGCTCATCACACTTTTTACATGTAAGTAAAACGTTGTCCCAAAAATTTACTAAATCTTTTTGGGTTAATGATACACTTATTAATTTTTCGACACCCAAAGAAGAAAAAAAAAGAAAAGAATTTCTTACTTCTTTATACTACATATGTGCGCGTACCTCACAAACTCACAATTTGGCATTTTTGCAAAAACTTGTTGCGATGTATAATAAACCTATTAAAGTCGTCAAAAAAGTCGTAAAGGAAATGATTATTCATCAACCATATACTCTGGATAAATACTATAAAATTCTTGAAGTTTCGCAAACAGAAAGCCTACAAACCATTCGTAAAAAATATCTCCACCTCGCCAAAATATGTCATCCAGATCACCAAGATACCTCATCTGTTGAAAAGTTTCAACAAATTCAAGAAGCCTACGAAACGATTAAAGAACAAAAGCGTAAAAAAATAGCTGCCTAGAGCTTTTCTTAAGCTTTGCTTGGTTACAATCATGTCTCTTTTTGGGGTGTTAGCTCAGCTGGGAGAGCGCAACGCTGGCAGCGTTGAGGTCAGGGGTTCGATCCCCCTACACTCCACCATTCTTCAAGTCATTTTCTCAAATATACCTCTTTATGCACGCTGAACAAGTCATTGAACCCTTCTTCTTTCAGCTCATTTGGCAAATTTCATTTCTACACTTTTTATTTTTTTTATAGGCTATAGAGGAGTATACTTAAGCAATTAGTGCACTGGCATTCATTTTTGAGGAGATTATAAAAATGGAAAATACATCCCATAAAATCATCACTATTAGTCGCCAAATAGGTAGTGGTGGTGCTTATGTTGGGCAACAATTGGCGAAAAAACTTAATTTTAGTTATGTTGACCGAGAAATCATCTCTCAAGCAGCTAAAGAATTTTCCATGCTTGAAGAAGATCTAGAATCACGTGATGAAAAAGTACCCTCTTTTTGGCAATCCTTCTTACAATCTAGCATTTGCAGCCCCGATGTTTATCTGCCACCACAAGTTTTTGTTCCCACAGAAGAGGCTATTTTTAAAGTTGAATCTGAAATTATTAAAGGTATTGCCAAAGATCGTTCTGCCATTATTATAGGAAGATGTGGCTCACATATTTTGCGCGACAATCCAAATCATATCAGTATTTTTTTACACGCAGAAAGTCAATTTCGTCAAAAACGCATTAAAGCGCTATACCATCTTTCAAATATTGAAGCACATAAAATGCTGGAGCAAAGCGATGATGAACGTGCTCGTTACCATCAATTACTCACAGGAAAATCATGGTGCGATGCCACACAATACGATCTTTGTATGAATACAAGCAAACTAGGGATTGACTTCAGTATAGAGCTCATTGCACAGATATTAAACACTCATAGCCCTCTTTTAGATTCAAGATAGAGAGACCCCAACTCTCTCTATCTTTTCATATTTTAAAACTTATAGGCGATATGCGCTTTAATGGCATTATAGCTTTCATCGTTGTTGTCGTTATCAATATTGGCATAAATCATCGAAGCTTCAAGGTTTTTGATGATCTCATATCCAATAGTCAAGTTAAGCTCTTTCTCTCTGATTTTATCCCCTGAAGTTTCATCTAAATAGCTCGTGCTACCGTAAATGGCACCCAGCTTAATGCCTTCAATTTCATATGCTGCACTTATATAAGGTGTTTTAGCATCTTTATCAAACGTATGATTGTGCTCTTCAAAAGGTAATTGATCGCCAAACTCCCCAAGCCCTGCCATGCCATCTTTATTCACTTTAATATACCCAAGCGCTAATTTCGCACCCAAAAAGTCAACACCTTGTTCTACTTGAGCAAAAGAACCATCTAACGTGCCTACAACATCGCTGTTAATTGTTACATAATGCGCCATGGTAATCGTTTTAAACGCTTCACTTGGCTCTAAGGTCACGGTCGCTTTAAGACCGTAAGCACTCAAAAGATTATCGCCATAATAAAGATAAGGATTGAGTTCCAGCGCTTCAATCGGCGTGTATTTGAGATCTAACATATAGATGCCATTGTTATTATTGAGTTTACTAAACGCTTCAGAAACTTCATCGATGTCCACAACCGAGTATTTACGTGCCCATGCCATATTGAAAACAAGATTTTCAATGCCTTTAAATTCAAATGTCGCACCCTCGATATAATCGGTCAACCAATTAAAATCCACTGCTTGGCGACCAAGAACGACTTTTCCCATACCATCATGCTCAATCTTGATGTAAGCTTGAGAAAGGACACTTTGGTCGGCTATAGCATTTTTATAATCACCGTCGTTTTTTTCACTGGTTTTGACACTACCCCACCCAGAAACGCCTAAACTAACGCCGTATAATGGTGCTGTCTCAAACCCCACATTTAAATATCCATTTGAAAAACCACTATCCGCGGTGGTACCTTTGGCATTATTAGATTGCCCAAACCAACCAAGAGTACTTTCTATTTTGCCTTGTGTAAAAACCTCTTCCAAATTGGTAGCCTCGCTTGCGATACTTAAACTACTTCCTAAAACCATCGCCATAATCATATGTGAATAGCGTAACTGCATCTATTAACTCCTTTTTATTTTTCGAACATACAACCATTTGGGCTGTATTTTTTACAAAGCTCACAAAAGACAGAACTTTCACTGCGCTTTGCACAGATAAATTCAATGGCCTTTCGTTTTGCCTCGCTTTTAAATTTATTCATCGCATTGTGATTTAGAAAATTCGTCAACATGATGACCAGATGAACATCTTGCGGAATATCTTTTTTCACGACAGAAGGATTTCGCGCATCCCAATGTGTGATTTTCTCAAAAGAGAAATCTTGCAATACCGACGCTATCGAATCAATTTTATCTCCACCTATGACAAGTACCGACATCCTTTCTCCTTTTTGATAATTGTTATTGAAATAATAGAGTATCTTTGCTTAATTTCTTTTAAATTTGATAATAAATATCAAATAATGAACTAAAAAAACTTATTTATCTTTTTCACAATGACGCTTCTGTACAATAACCTTTACTTATTTTGGAGACTCACATGCTTTCATCCCTCGCTATCAGTTTTGCTGAAGCAAACCACTATTTCAATACCGAACTTTCTTCTCATTTCCGAGCCATTGACGATGGAAATCTAATGCCTATGTTGCTTATTTTTCTGCTCTCTTTTGGTTATGGTGTGGTACATGCCATTGGTCCAGGTCATGGTAAAGCACTTGTTGCGGGTTATCTTTTAGCCAACCCCACCAAACGCTCTCACGTGTTTCAAATAGGCTTTTTAATCGCTATCGTTCATGCCCTTTCTGCCCTTGTGGTGACACTGGCGGCAACGTATCTGATTCAAATCAGTGCGATGAAATTTTTTCGTCAAGTCAATCCACCTCTGTTTCAAATTTCAGGTGCACTGATTGTCCTCATGGGATGCTGGTTACTTTACGATGTTTGGCGCTCACGCACAATGACAAAAGAGAGTGTTCGCCCACAAAAAAGCCGTTTTGGGGTCGTTGTATTAGCCGGTGTCGTTCCCTGCCCTGGCGTTATTACCCTTTGCTTTTTTGCCATTACGTTAGGGCATATTACTATAGGAATGATCGCTGCCATCTTTATGAGCCTTGGTATGGGACTTACCATTTCGCTTGCAGGTTTATTGGTCAATGTCATGCAAAAGACGAAACCTGTTATCACTCAGCCACGTTGGTTCTGGGCATTGCGCCTTTTGGGTGTTCTCATCGTTATAGGACTGGGACTATTGTTTTTGCTCAACCCAGTTTCAACCAGAGCTTTTTAAAGCATGCTTCGAAAGTTTCTCTTAGCCTTTTTGATGCTTGCCCTTCCTTACAACCTTTTTGCCTGTGCATTGTGTGCTTTATACACCCCATCGGCTACGGTAATTATCACCATGAACGGAACGCCTTCAAAAGTTGAAACCATTACCTTTGAATGGACATTTACACAAGATTTCATCAATACTCTCTTAGCACGTTACGATGAAAATCACAATAACAAACTCGATCCCAAAGAGCTAGAGCGTATCAAAATTATTTTGGAAAATTACATCGCAAAGCGCCATTATCTGACAACCATCGAATACCTCAGTGTAGCGCGACCTAATCAAGACGATGTGAAGAAAATACCTTTACATGTAAAAACAAAAAATCTCTTTTTAGACGGTGACACGCTCATTTTTCGCTTTACCACCGAGGTCAATCAAGCAGTGACAGCAGGCGATGAACTCTCCTTTGTGACCGAAGACAAGGAAGAGTATTTTAAATTTTTAGTGCACAATGTGACCTATACGATAGAAAAACCCTTTACTATGGAATTCAATATTTTTAACCATATTGCTTTTACCAAAATTACCACGGGCATGCCAGCGGAGGCAAATATCACTGCGCCCATCATGACGGCTAAAGAAGCGTCAATACCTCCTGTGGTAGAGCAACCGCTTCCAACATCTATGTCATGGCTTCAATCACGATTAACCCATATGCAGCAGAATATTCAAGAAGCCATCACCAATCTCACAGAGAAAGGAACACTTTTAGCCTATGCCCTTTTCTTAGGCACATCTTTTTTATACGGCCTGCTTCATGCCGCGGGTCCAGGACACGGTAAAGCGTTGGTCAGCTCTTATCTTTTTGCCTCAGATCATCGCTATACCAAAGCATTGAGCATGGCTGCACTCATTGGCATTGTGCATACGTTTGCCGCTTTTTTGCTCACACTCGTCATTTACGGACTTTTTGATCTCTTCTTTAATGCTTTTTTTACCAACGTGACGTACTATGCGACGAAACTCTCAGCGCTGATGATTATTGCCATTGCGGGTTATTTAGGGTGGCAAAAAATCAAAGCGTTTCAGGCATTTAAACAGACTCCTAAAATCGTCTCATTTTCCGAACACCCTTTTACATGTAAATGCTCTGCCTGTTCACCAAAGTCGCAAAGTACCGATTGGGGCGTAGTTTTAAGCGCTGGAGTCATTCCGTGCCCGGGAACGATTACGATCTTTATTTTTGCACTCAATACGGGAGCGTACCTTCTAGGTTTTTTAGCCGCTCTTAGCATGAGTTTAGGGATGAGTAGCGTCATCGCTATAACAGCGATTGCTTCGGTCTTTACCAAAAATCGTTTTCAAACCAAAAGCCCAAAAATTCTCATTTACAGTGAGAGCATCAGTCTTAGTATTATGCTGATTCTTGGCTTTATTTTATTGATTGCTTAAGGAGTGGTTGTGTTTACTCGCTTCATTTTTTTCATCTGTTGTCTTAACACTTTTTTAGTGGCACATCCGCATATTTTTATTGATACCCAAGTGCAAGTTTTGCCTGAAAAGATCATTATCGTATGGAGCTTTGATGAGATGACTTCTGCTATGCTCATGGACGATTACGACAAAAATAAAAACAAAAAGCTCGACCCTGACGAAGTTGCTTTTATGGAAAAAGATCACTTTAGAACGTTAGAGCCTTACAGTTATTTTATCCATATGTCCGATGGAAAAGATGAGTTTGACCTTAAACGTATCATCGAATTCACAGCCTCTTTTGAAAACAAAAAACTCATCTACGCCTTCGCCATTCCCAAACCAAAACTGAAAAAATACGAACTGCGTTTTTACGATGCGGAGATGTATGTAGCGCTCATTTTAAAAAATGAGTGGCTTACATGTAAAGAACCCGTTAAGTGTAAAATTGAAGGGTATGATGCCGATTTTTATTATGCCTATAAGGTGATGGTTCAAGAATAATGCAGTACTATTCTTATAAATTTTTATAACGTCTCAAAAGGAGCAAAGATGCCACTCGATCTTTGGACATTTTTAATTGCTATTACCTTGCTTACAATGACCCCAGGGGCTGATACGATGATCGTTATTCGCAATACCGTACGTGGTGGAGCAAAAGATGGGCTTGTTTCAAGTTTGGGAATTTGTTCAGGTCTTTTTGTGCATGCAACACTTTCAGCGGTAGGTATTTCAGCGATTTTACTCTATTCAGCAACCGCATTTACTATTTTGAAAAGTGTGGGAGCGCTCTACTTGCTTTGGCTGGGATTTAACTCATTCAAATCATTTTGGAATGCAAAAGGCGTTCATCAAAAGCACATTGCTCCAAAACCTTTTCGTTTTTTGAGCTCTTTACAAGAGGGTTTTTTATCCAATGTTCTCAATCCCAAAGCGATCATTTTTTATATGGCATTTTTACCACAATTTATTTCACATGAGAGCTCCGTCCTTGGGCAATCACTCTTTCTCGCATTTTTACACTTTGTTGTAGGAACGATCTGGCAGGCGATTTTGGTCTACACCATTGTCTCTGCCAATGGCTTTATCACGAAAAAAAGTGTCCGTCAAAGCTTAGATGCCATCTCAGGAACGGTTATGATAGCGCTTGGTATTACGCTCTTTTTGGAAAAACGCTAAACCAAAATCTTTCGAAGCGAGCTCTCTAAATCCGGATATTGAAACACAAATCCTTTTTCAAGTAAACTCTTAGGGTAAACCTCTTTGCTATCCAGTAAAACCGTTGAACCTTCTCCAAAAAGCAGTTTGATCACAAACGAGGGTACGGGCAAAAAAGTGGGGCGATGCAACACTTTACCCAAGGTCTTCGTAAAATCGTAATTACTCAGTGGTTGTGGTGCAGTGGCATTATAAATACCCTCGCATTGGTGCTCTAACACAAAAGCGTAAATGGCAACAAGATCATCGAGATCAATCCAGCTGGTCATCATCCATCCATCACCAATGATGCCTCCAAGCCCCAGTTTAAAGGCGGGTAACATTTTGGCAAGTGCACCACCATCCGCACCCAAGACGACACCAAAACGTAAAATAGTGGTGCGTTTCGTACATTTTAAAGCTTCCGCTTCCCAATCCTGCGCCAGTTTTCCTAAAAAATCATCCCCAAGTAAGCGCATGCTCTCATCACACGGCACATTATTCGGGTAAATACCTACCGCAGAGGTGGAGATAAAATGCTCTATTTTGCTTTGATTGATTGCTTCAACCAACTTTTTGGTTGTCTCAATGCGACTTGCATAAAGCACTTTTTTATACGCCTCATTCCATCTTGCAACAATGGGCGCACCTGCGAGATTAAAAACTGCGTCTACTCCTTCAAGTTTTTGTTGGATCGCTTTTACATCATCTTTGCGTTCAATGACTACAAAATCAGGAAATCTCTTTTTCAGTGCATTGGCAACAAAACCGCTCGCTCCGCTGATGGCTACTTTCATTTTAGTGTCCTTGTAAGTGTTGACGTATTTTAGGATCGCTCATATTTTCACCCCTGAGCATGCGAAGACGCATCTCATTAAAGTCTATTATGCCTTCTTTTTTCTGTTGTTCATACGCCCCAAAGCCATAATGCATAGGGGTTTCATCATTGATCGCATAAGAGGCTTTGAACGCATCGATATAACGATGGGTGTCATTACTGAACACCCACATCGTAACGCTTTGAGGCTCTATCTTTTGCTCTTTAAGCCATAAAATAGCACACCCAACATCATCAAAAAAGTGTGTTTTAGAATCTCCCGTGACAATTTGTGCCGTGTGCTTTTTACCCACAAGATACATGTGACACTCAGGACATTGAATGGTATTGTCCTTAAATTCTAAGGCGACTTTGGCACTATTGGCTTTATCGGTTGGCAATTGATGCTTTACATGTAAAAACCAAAAGAGTCCACCAAGGGCAAGAAGCGGAAAGATAATCAGCACACCCATAAAAATAGTTTTCTTCACAACCAAACTCCATTCCGTATAAAATAGATGACAGGGTAACTTGTTATGATCAAGAGATAAAGTGCACACAGTATTAAAGAGGCTCTCATAAAACGCGGTTGTGCCGTGTGTGACACCAGCGCTAAAATGCCTCCACCAATGCCATAAAACGTGCCTGCAAATAAAAGTGTGTAAAGCGCATACCCCACATAATAATAATCCCTTTGCAATAAGCAAAACGGACAACGGTGTGTGGGAAGTTCATACACATACGGGCTAAAAAAGACAATTAACGCAATGATTGAAAAAATTAGAAACATACCATTGGCAAAAATCATTAAAGGCGTATGTTTCAACCCATACGCAAGCACCATCAGTCCAAAGAAGCCATAGAAAAGCCAAACCCATAATGAAGCATCTACTGCAAATAACAAAGAGATGTACGAACTGCTTGATGCAGAAAAAAGTGTCCCGCAGCAACTAACGATCTTACTGATATTCAGCCCTGCAAAGAATGCTATCTCCAATCCGATCTCTGCAAAGAGGGGAACTGAGAAAATGACAAACAGAATAAATTTGAGCTTGGTGTAAGGGAGTTTCTCATCATGAATATCAGCAGCGTGAAGCAATAACCAAAAGCCAAACAGATACAGATTTAACAGTTTAAACAGTGTAAAATACAACCCAAAGTCCACCGAATTGACCACGCCACTCGCACACATAGCACCGGTGATGATCGTAGAGAGCTTATCGCACGTGTAGATAAAAAAAGCAAACAAAGGCAGTTTGAGCATAAAGATGTATTTGATCATGGTCGAAACCAAAGCGCTCTGCTTGGATAGGGTGTATTGAAGGGAGGTAGTTGCTTGATTGTCCCACTTGAGTGCTATGCGAAAGCCAATCACCAAGGCAATTACGCCAAAGAAGAGAAAAATAGCATCCAAAATAAGCAGTGAGATAATCTCAGGAGTTAAACTCATACGATAAGCTCGCCGTTATGTATTTCAATGATTTGATCCACAAACCCCAAATCAAAAAAGAGCGGATCATGGGTTGCGATGAGGAGGGTCACTCCTTTTTGTTTGAGTTTCTCAAGCGTGGCTATCAGTTCATGTGAAAGCTTTTCATCCAGATTGGCGGTGGGCTCATCGGCTAAGATGATTAAGGGATCGTTGATTAAAGAGCGTGCGATGGCGACACGTTGTTGCTCACCTCCTGAGAGGCGATTGATTCGCATCTTTGCTTTATGCGCTATGCCACACTGCTCCATCACTGCTTTGGCTTTGCTCTCGAGTACATGCAAAGAAAGGTTCTCAGGAATCAAAGGTGTCATGATATTTTCAAGAGCACTCAGATGGGCTATGAGGTGATACTTTTGAAAGATAAATCCTATTTTCTGCCGTCGAAGAGCGGCACTAAAATGCTCAGGGAGTTTGGAAATCTCCTTCCCATCCACACGCACTTCACCCTGAGAGGGTTGCATCAGCCCTGCAATTAAAGAGAGTAAGGTACTCTTGCCACTACCACTGGATCCCTTGAGTACCACACACTCCCCACGCTTTACATGTAAAGAGATATTGGTAAGGGCATGAATGCTCTCATCGCCTTGTATAAAGCTTTTACTCACCTCTTTAATCCAAATCATCGCATCACCTCGTCAGCATCTAAGCTTGAAGCTCGCCATGCGGGAATCAGGGTAGCAGCGATGTAAATAGGAACACTTAGTAGAAATAGTAAAAAGGGCATTGCAAAATCGATATGAAAAGGTAATATAAAAGCAGGTTTAAGCTCGGAGTAACCCATAAAAACATTACGCAAAAGAGGTGCTTGCATGCCATAGACGTAAAAAAGCGAAAACGCGATGCCGACTAAAAAAGCACTCATAGCAAGGATAAAGCTCTCATAAAACTTCTCTTGTAAAATATCATCACTGCTCCAGCCAATCGCTTTGAGTATGCCGATTTCCTTTTTCTCTTCCGAACTTAGACCACTGGTTTTATCGTAGATGATGATAAAAAAGGCAAAAGCACAGACACTAAAAAGAGAGAGAAAGAAACCACTTTTATAATCAAAAATATTCTGATAACTGACTCTAATATCATCTTGGGTAATAGCACGCAGATCAGGGAAACGCGTGGTGATTTTCTGCACGATGGTAGGGATCTCTTTCACATTGGCCACTTTCACTACAATATCGGTCGCTTTGCTCTCATCCATCCCAAAAATGGCGTACGCGAGCTTTTTAGGCACAAGGATAAGATCATTGGATTCAAGCGCTAGGTCTGAATTAAAAACACCTGCGATGGAAACCTTTTGCCATTTGCCCTCACTGGTGACAAAGTTGAAAAAGTCGGTGTAGTAATTCTCACTCAAGACTTTTTTAACCCCAACACCGATGATCATTGCTTGTTGGCTCTCCAACAGTTTTAGATCGAAATGCTGTGTGAGTTTCGACAGTATTTGGGAGTATTGCTCTTCATATGCATCAACACCAACCACCGAGAAATTCACACCCGCGGGCTTGAAGTAGTAGTAGCCCCATACACGAGGCGTTACAGAACTAATCCCTTCAATATCCAAAAGGGCATCCACACAACTGATGGGCACATCACTCTGTTTCCCCGCAACAAAACGTTGCAAGGTAATCTGCGGCAAGGTTTTAAGGGTTGTATTCAGTTCCAGTTTAATGGCATCGGCGATCATCAACACCGAAGAGAGCAAGAAGATGAGCAGACTTAAGATCAAAAAGATGAAAAAGCTTTTACTCGCACGACGAAGGAGAGAGCGAATGGCGTAATCGAGCAGTAAGAAATTAGGTTTAAAAAACACGGTCTATCCTTGAAGGATTTGCATTGGGTGCATAGTGATAGACAAAGGTGGATGGAAAATACTCTAAGAGTTCAGGGGATTCATTGAAGTAGGAGAAAACATCACTCAGACTTCGGTGACGCACATAGTGTGCTTCACTCACTAAAGCTAAATCAGGTAGTCCTACCAATGCGATTAATTCTTCTTTACATGTAATCTTTTGGCAAGTGAGTGCATGCGTCTTGGAGAAGTAAAATGCTTGTGCCATTATCGTGACGCAAACCGTGAAAAATAGTGTTAAAAACGTGACCCGCGCAACCATCGCATCTCCTCTAACCTAAGCGAAGATTGTACCACATGAACGCTCTTTTATCAATACCCTCTAAGCCATTTTGGATTACAATACCCTCTTTAAAAAGCTTCTGTTAAGGACGTTTTATGCAACTCGATATTTGGCTCACGATGCTCGTTGCCTCTATTCTTATTAGTGTCTCTCCTGGGGCTGGGGCGGTTGTCTCCATGAACTATGGACTTAAATACGGACTTAAACGCTCGTATGCAGCTATTATGGGGCTTCAAGTAGGTCTTTTTGTGCAAACGTTTATTGTCGTCATAGGATTAGGCTCTCTCATCATGAGTTCGCTGCTTCTTTTTAATATCATCAAGTGGATTGGTGTGGTGTACTTGGTCTTTTTGGGAGTTATGAAGTTTATTGAAAAGCCACACTTACCAGATGACACAGCTAAAATCAAAGCTTTTTCGGCTTCCAAAGCGTTTATTCAAGCCACGCTGATTAACCTGACCAATATCAAAGCAACCGTCTTTTTGGTGGCGTTTATTCCACAGTTTTTAAACCCAAACAAACCACTTCTTGGGCAATTTGCTATTATCTGTGCAACGCTCATTTGTGTGGACATTATCGTTATGACAGGCTATAGCTCGTTAGCCTCACGACTTAAAAACGTCATCAAATCTATTCGTGCCATTAAGATTCAAAACCGCCTTACAGGAGCTTTTTTGCTTCTTGCTGCCTTTTTTATCTCAACGGCAAAACGCGCTTAAGCAAATTTTTTCGCGTACACTTCTTCATCAAAACCTACTAAAAGCGTTCCATCTTCACACTCGACGATGGGGCGTTTAAACAGCAGTTGCTCTCTTAAAAGCCAACCTCTTTTTTCTGCATCGTCCATCTCTTTACTAAGTCCCAATGTCTTAAACTTCGTCCCTTTGGTATTGAAAATCACCGACATCGGCTGACAACTAAGCCACTCTTGAAGCTTTGCTTCGCTGATCTGTGTACTTTTAAGATCGACAAAGGTATAAGGAACAACCTTCGCTTTAAAAAAAGCAATCGCTTTTTTCACACTTCCACACGTAGTAATACCATACACTTTGATCATACATTCTCCTTATAGAATTCTATGCAATTTCGCCCTTTTTGTTTGGCTTGATACATTGCTTTATCCGCTTCACTAAAAATAGTTTCTTGATGCTGCTTTTTATCGCTAAATAACGTAATTCCAATACTCGCTGTACATTGGTGATGAATGACTTTTTCATCCTCTTCTTCCTGCAATGCAATCACGTACGGTGCGCTTACATGTAAAAGAATAGAAGAAGCAATTTTGATAGCCTCTTCTTGGGCAATATACTCTTCTAGGCTTAAATTTTCCACTGCAATTAAGAATTCATCTCCACCAAAACGAGCAACGACATCCACATCACGCACGCAGGTTTTTAAGCGTTTAGCTACGTCAACGAGGAGCACATCTCCCGCTTTATGTCCAAAAGCATCGTTAAGGGGTTTGAAATTATCCAAATCCAGTACCAAAAGAGCCCCATACTGTTTTATTCGCTTTGCGTGTGATAGCATCATCGTAAAGCGTTCATGAAACAATCGTCGATTGGGTAACTGCGTTAAAGAATCATGATAAGCGAGCTCACGGATAAGCTCTTCGGTTTTTTTACGCTCTGTAATGTCCGTAGAAATACCACACAATGCGTAGACACTCCCATCTTCACGTAGAAGTGGGATTTTCGTTGAAAGACAGGTTATTGCTCTTTCTGTATGCTTGCTGGTGAGGTGTTCTTCGATCGTCACTTTGCGCCCGTATTCGATGACTTCCCTATCTGCTTTTCGAAGAGCTTGAATGGTTGGGTCATCAAAAAAATCTTCATCGGTTTTTCCAACAACTTCAATTAAATCACAATGCTTTCGGTTAGCATAAATATAACGATACTGTGTATCTTTAATGTAAATAAACGCTTCAAGGCTCTCTAAAATCGTATTGAGTTTCGCTTCACTTTGCATCAATCCTAATGTGCGTTCTTGGATTTTCTCTTCTAACGCTCTATTATTAGAGCGTACATACTCTATCATCGTGCTAAACTGTTGCGAAAGGTCTTTAATTTCAGCACTCCCAACAGGATGAAGGTCAATCTCGTAATGGCCATGTTCAATGGCTTGCATGTTCGTTTTTAAGCGATTCAAAGGATTAAGAATTAACGTGCGTAGCTGGTAACCAACGGCGATCAATGCAATTAAAAAAAGTGCACTGAGCAGGGGAAAGATGGAAAAATCTTTAACCGCATCAAGCTCTTTTGCGTCAATAAGCGTTAAGCTAAACCAATCAATTTCGTGAAGATACGTCAATCCTAAAAGCTTTTTGACATCACCATACTCTACCCAAATAGTACGTATTTCATCGGGATGCGTACTTAAATAGCTAACAGCTTCACGGATAGCATCTTTATCTTGCTGACGAACAAACAATGTATCAATCTTTTGATATGTTCCCGTAGTGTTTTTGTGACTCAGATAATCACTAAGTTTTGTACTGCGTTCCAGTTGAATATCCAAATAACGGTTGATAAAAAAGTTTTGAATTCCCTCTTGTTCAACGCCAACAGACTCTCGTACAAAACGGGTAAAATCCAGTCCCGTCCCAACAACACCAACCACTTTGTTATGGATTACCAAATCATAGTTAAGCCAGATATAGGTGTGTTTAAGGACCTCATCGGTATCAACATTAATGCGATACGCTTGATTATCGGCGATAACATTATAAAACCATGCATCATTTTTTGAAGCAGGTGAAAGTTTATACTGAAGTTCCTTGCCTGCATAACTATTTTTTGCATCATTAAAATAGTAGTTTTCACTTTTAACAAAAGCAGCAAAATAACTTTTACTTTGAAATTTTTGTCGATACGATTCTAAAATGGCCAAACCATTTTTGCGCTTACTTTCATTCGTATCATCCAGTGCCATAGCGAGAATAGCAGGCTCATTTGCCATTTCTTGAATAATCTCATGCTCTTGCAATAGAGGAAGAAGGGTGCGATTTTTATCAAAAATAATCTGTTTTTTAATAAACCGTTCTGCCCATTTTTCATTGACCTTATCCAATAATATCTCCGTGTAAAACCAAACACTCAAAGAGAAAAAAAGAAACAGCGCTAGCATAAAAATAAATAGTTTCCCTTTTATACGCATCTGCGCTTCCTTATATTTCTCGTTTTGAACATTATAACAGTTATACGTAACAAATAAAAATCAAAAAATGGTTTTAATTTAGACCTATAAGTATCTTTATCCTATAATAATGAATACTCTTTATAACAAAGTTGGAACAATGAACAATCTCTCGAAAGAGACACAAGGCTACATCTACGCTCTTTTAGCGTTTGTTTTCTGGGGTTTAATCCCGATCTATTTTAAACTGATTGCTTCAGTATCTGCCGCAGAAATACTCGCACACCGTATTATCTGGTCTGTGGTACTGCTCTTTGGTATGATTATTGTGAGTCGTCAATTCGGTGCATTTACTCTTCTGATTCGAGATATTCATAAAATCAAATACCTCGTACTCTCCGCTCTTTTGGTTTCGCTGAATTGGTTGGTATTCATTTGGGCAGTCAGTCATAATATGATTGCCGAATCCAGTCTTGGCTATTACATTAATCCGCTGGTGAATTTTGCTTTGGGCATCCTCTTTTTTAAAGATCGCCCTACGTTTTGGCAAAAAATTGCTATTGCCTTAGCTTTCAGTGCCATTGTGTACCAAGCAGTCACCCTTGGGTCTATTCCTGTCGTTTCATTGGTTTTAGCATTTAGTTTTGGCTTTTATGGACTGATTCGTAAACAGATTAACCTTCCTGCTATGACAGGACTGTACATCGAAACACTGATTTTACTCCCTTTGGCACTGCTCTATTTTGGGTATTTAGTGGCGACACACCAAAATGCGTTTGTCTTTCCTCCCAATGCAATTTCGTGGCTTTTACTTTTAGCCGGTTTTATCACTGTTGTTCCGCTTTTATGGTTTAACGCGGCGGCTACACGCATCTCTCTCATTCACTTAGGCTTTTTCCAATACATTAGCCCTACCGTTTCCTTTTTGTTAGCTATTTTTGTTTATGATGAGATTTTAGTTCCCGAAAAGCTCACCAGTTTTGTGCTCATTTGGATTGCACTTGCTATCTTTAGCATGGATGGATACCTAAAAAAGAGACGTACCAAAGAGGTCTAAATGAAAGTTTTGATCGTAGAAGATGATACTAAAATCGCCGCTTTTTTAAAAAAAGGGTTAGAGGAAGAGTATTTTTGTGTTGATATCTGCGATAACGGCGAAGATGCCATCTATTTATCAGGGATGAATGCCTACGATGTCATCATCTTGGATATTATGATCAAAGGGCTACAAGGCGATCAAGTTTGTCAAAAATTACGAGAGCAAAAAATTGCTATTCCCATCATTATGCTCAGTGCTAAAAGTACGATCAGCGACAAAGTCAGTCTGCTCAACTTGGGTGCAGATGATTATCTGACCAAACCTTTTAGCTTTGACGAACTACTCGCACGCATTCATGTGCAACTCCGAAAGCATGATCACAAAGAAGTGCTTCTTAGCGTAGGCGATCTTATACTTAACCCTCTTACCAAAACCGTCACACGAGGAAGCGAGGCTATTGCTTTGACGGCTAAAGAGTATGTCCTTTTAGAATACCTGATGCGCCATAAAAATGCCATCATTGAAGAACGCCTTTTAGAAGAACAAATTTTTAGCATGGAACAGAGTATCCAAAGTAATATACTCAATGTTTACATGTACCGCTTACGCACCAAAATTGATAAAAATTTTGAGCTCAAACTCATTAAAACCTATCGTAACCAAGGATACACGATCAGTGATGCAACGCTTTAAAAACCTCAAGTTCAGACTTCTTGCAACGCTTGGTACTGTTTTATTTGCACTTTTTTATGGCTTTGGGTACATTGTTGTGCATTCGCTTGAAAGCTCTTATCAGCAAACATCAGAAGCAACGCTTTTTGCGGTGCTTAAAGATATTAAACATGATTTTAATTTAGATCCTAGCAAAGAGATCATTTTCAATGACAATAAACAAGAATTTAATATGCCCATCTTATACGCACAAGTGGTTGCATATGACAGTTTATCCAATACGCCTACCGTCATTCAACGCTCAAATGATCTTAAAGAAAGAACACTGAAAATAGAACCTAGTATTATTCAACAAATCTTTGAACGCCCAAATGAAATTGTCTTTTCAACCATGTCCGATTCAAATCTAACACAACAAAAAATCTATATTGGCACACTGCTCTTAGCACAAAATGAAGACCAAATACTCTTTTTACAGTGTGCTATGCCCTATGACAAGCATACGCCACAAGTCAAAGAGATGACCTCTACCCTTTGGGCGGGACTTTCTTCATTACTTATGATCATTTTAGTATTGGCCTCTATTTTAATCTCAAAATCACTCCAAAATGTTCAAAAGGTGACAAATACTGCCAAAGAAATCAGTACGCAGGATTTGCACTCTACGATTCCTCAAACCCATATTGCCTACGAGATTGATGATTTAATTGCCACATTTAACACACTGCTTAATGAACTTCAAAATGCGTATGCCCAAGTCAAGCAGTTTGGTCAAAATGCTTCTCATGAGCTTAAAACTCCTCTTACAATTATCCAAGGTGAAGTTGATATAGGACTTCGTAAAGAGCGCACTATTGAAGAGTATCAACGTATTTTGCACAAAGTTGCCAAAGAGGTCAGTACCCTTCATGCGGTCATTGAAAAAATTCTCTTTTTGTCCAGTACCACTAAAAACGATCTCAAAAACCATTTTAGTGAAGTCTATTTAGACGAGGTTTTGCTGGATGCCATCGAAGAAAAACGCCTTATCTGCGAACAAAGGCATATCACATTACACCTCAATTCATTTGAAGCGCTTAGCGTACAAGGCAATGCAGCACTGTTGAAAATTGCGATCACTAATCTTCTCGATAATGCTATCAAATACTCGCCCAGCCCTTCGACGATTACAATCTCACTTTTTTCGCATGAGCTTCAGATACGCGATGAAGGAATGGGCATCAAAGAAGAAGATTTAACCCATGTTTTTGAGCAGTTCTACAGAGGGGATAAGGGCAACCAAAATATTCAAGGCAGTGGTCTTGGTCTTGCGATTGTCAAAAATATTCTTGATTTACATGACTTTACTATTACGCTTCAAAGTCAAGAGGGAGTTGGAACGACCGTTGTTATAACTTTTTAATTCATCTTTATTTCATTTAAACATGCTAAAATCTTTTTATATTATACTTTTAAGGATCATTGGCATGCCTTTTAAACTCCTAGCGTCCCACTCTCAAAGAGCAATCGCATTACTAGCTTTAGGTATTGTCGCTTTTTATAACATCACTTTTTTTTCAAAGCTTTTTCATTTTGCGATCAATGAAGAAAATTATCTCATAGCTCTTAGTTCCCCTTTTATTTTAATGCTGATGCTCGTTTGTATCCTCAATGTTTTGCTCCTTTTAACGCATAAAACACTCTTTAAAGTTATGCTGGTGACGCTTATTTTTGCAGGAGCTCTTAGCAGTTATTTCATTGATACCTTTGGCACGATTATTGATACCAATATGTACACCAATATGATGCAAACCGATAGCGCTGAAATACTCGATCTTTTCACAACGAAGCTTTTTATCTATCTAGGCTGTGCAAGCCTTCTCTCTTTTTGGGTGCTGTTTAAAGCTCCTTTTGCTTTTTCAAGCTACACTAAAGAGTTTATTCAAAAAGCATTTGTTGCGCTGCTTTCATTTCTCATAATCGCAGGGCTCTATATGAGTCTTAGTAAATCCTACAGTACCTTTTTTAGAAACCACAATGAGCTGAAGATGTATATCAACCCAGCGTATCCCATCGCTTCTTTTGTCAAATTTGTTTATGCTAAATTGAAACCCAAACCTACTTTTATGGCGATTGCAATGGATGCTACACGTCAAAGCAGTGAAAAGAAAAAATTGGTGGTGTTTGTTTTAGGGGAAACGGCACGCGCACGCAATTTTCAACTTAACGGTTATGACGTTCCTACCAATCCTCTCCTCAGCAAACGAGACGATATCGTCAATCTTCCTAATTTTGCCTCTTGCGGTACGGCGACGGCTATCTCGGTACCATGCATGTTTTCTAAATTTAGCAGAAATGATTGGAGTGATGACAAAGCTTACACGGAAAATATTGTCGATGTTCTCGCTCGTACAGGGGTTCGTATTATCTGGAGAGACAACAATTCCGGTGCGGATAAAGAGATCGCAAAACGTATGAGCGATGTTGTGCAATACGGAGGACGTGATTTTGATAGCGTGCTTTTAAAAGATTTTCAAGCCAATATTGACAAGCAGTACGAAGACACCTTCATTGTTCTACATCAAGAGGGCAGTCATGGACCAACCTATTTTAAGCGTTATCCTGAAGCCTTTAAAAAATTTACCCCAACCTGTGACACGCAAGAGCTTGATAAATGTACTCAAGAACAGATTGTGAATACGTATAATAATACGATTCTCTACACCGATTACATCGTTAATGAGACCATTAATCTGCTCAAAGCCAACGAAGACAAATATGAGACAACCCTCATTTATATCTCAGACCATGGTGAATCACTCGGTGAAAATGGTGTTTATCTGCATGGATTACCTTATATGATTGCACCTGAAGATCAAAAACACGTGCCTGCCCTATTCTATTTCGGCGATAAAGCCAAGCGTGAATTTTTACATGTAAAAGCCAATGAACGCTTTTCACAAGACAATCTTTTCCACACACTCCTAGGTCTTTTTGCTGTCAAAACAAGTGAATACAAGCCAACTCTTGATCTCTTGCACTAGGGCTTTTGATCTTTACATGTAAAGCAAAAAATGTATGAAACACTCGTTTGATCCCATTTATGATACCAACTCGAAAGTGCTTATTTTAGGTACTTTTCCTTCCGTTAAGTCACGTGAACAAAACTTTTATTATGGACATCCACAAAACCGTTTTTGGAAAGTGATTGCCGCATTAACCCACACGCCACTGCCGATAAGCATTGAAGAAAAAAAAGCAATGTTGTTACATCATGGCATTGCACTTTGGGATGTGATTGAAAGTTGTGATATCACAGGCTCAAGCGATAGTAGTATTAAAAATGTGGTGCCGATGGATTTTTCGAACATACTCCATCACACTCCTATAACCCACATTTATGCCAATGGAGCTACCGCGTTTAAACTCTTCCAAAAATACTGTGAAACCACCACAGGCATCAACATCATTAAACTTCCATCCACGAGTCCTGCCAATGCTGCCTTTTCGTTCGAAAAACTCTTACACGAATGGAGCATTCTCAAAATATAAATAGTATCTTTGATTTTTTTAATCAGCCCCGTGTTATAATAGAAATCATACTATTGAAGGAATTATGCGTGGTTTATGAGCTTATACAAGACAACCGTATTCACATCCATTTTCAACCGATTGTCTCTATCCGCAGTGCCAAAGTCATTGGGTATGAAGCACTGATGCGCGCCTTTGATGAAAACAATGAACCCCTCTCCCCTATCTTTGTTTTTGAGCAAGCCAAAAGCGAAAACCTCACGTTTGAACTTGATAAGTACGCACGGATTAAGGCATTAGAGCGTTTTAAGTCCATTTTAGATGCCAATAACGAAGTGCTCTTATTTCTCAATTTTGAATCTCACCTGCTTGATAGCCATATTAGCTTTGCCGACTTTGCTTTTTACACTCTTGCCAATGATCTTGGCATTCCTCCTTCGCGTATTGTGATTGAGATCAAAGAGTACCAAATCAAAGACAGTGAACGTCTCAAACAGTTCTGTGATTTTTACAAAGACCATGGCTTTCTGATTGCTCTTGATGATTTTGGCGCAGGTAATGCCAACTTTGACCGCATCTCTACGGTTCGCCCCCATATTGTCAAAGTCGATCGTTCCATCGTTTTTAATGTACATAATAATTTCATTCACAAAGAGATTTTAAAATCCATCGCCAATATGTGCTTTAATATCGGTGCACTCGTCCTTGCAGAAGGGGTTGAAGAAGAAGAGGAGATCTTACGCTCTTTAAAACTTGATATCGACCTCTTTCAAGGTTTTTGGTTTGCCAGACCCAGTGCCACGATTTGTGACAAAACCCTTTTAGATAAAAAAATTACCTACATTGGAGAGAAGCACACCCAAAATGTTAAAACGTCCATGCAACACAAAGAATTCTTAATCGAAAGTGCTAAAGCCTATACCCATACAATTATTGAGTCTATTAAAACAACCCATCAAACGAATCTTTTTGATTTTCTGAAAAAATTTGACATCATTGAAGCCATTTATTGCATTAATGCCACTACAGGCATACAAGAGGGTAACACCTTTATCAGTGCCGATACCAACGAGTTTTTCCAACCTGCACGAGATGGTGACAATCATGCGCTCAAAGAGTATTTTTACATTACTAAAGAATCAAAACGGGGCAATTATCTCAGTCAAAAGTACATTTCCCGTGCATCGGGTCGCATGTGTCGTACTTTTGCTCAAAAATTTGTCTTAGATAACCATGAACACATTCTCTGTTTGGATCTTAAAGTACAAACGCTTTAGACATATGTTTGGGTAAACTCAACGTCGGATTGACTAAAAGTGCGGTACTCCAAACACCTGCATCCACCGTTGTTGGAGCAATAATACTCATTTGAGCATACCTCTGTTCACTGTGAGGTGAGATAATATGCGAAAAGCGGTGTTCCTCAATCGCCGTATAACGTTTGGAATGCCCCGACGTACACAGTGATGCATCTCTTAACATTACCGTTGCGACATTCACATCAGGCTTTTTGGGGTCTTGAATACCAATACACCAAGGCTCATCATGGCACATTCCATACGCCGCAATATCGCCTCCAAAATTCACCAAGGCTGAGCTAATTCCCATCGTTTGAAGTCGCATGATGGTCTGATCTACCGCATACTCTTTGACAATACCTCCCAAATCAATCTGCGTATAAGGATTTGAAAAATAAAGCCTCTCACCTTCAAGGCTTAATGCAGTAAAGTTAGCAAAAGGTGTTAATTTAGCACTTATCGCTTGGTATTCGTGCAATGAAATTGCTTTTTGCGCTTGTTTGAGTGTTCCAGCAAGAGCAATATCAAAAGCACCTTGCGTTAGACGTGCATAAAACAACGCTAACGCTAAAAGGGCGGAAAGCTCTTTGCTAAGAGTGAAGGTATCGCTTTGACGGTGGTTGATAGCATAAATTTCGGAGGTAACATCAAAAAAACTGTACTGTTTTTGCAGGTATTTGACATCTGTTAACAAAGAAGCAAGGATGCGATCTCCCTCTTCTTTGGTTGCAACGTCAAATTGAAGTTCACACGGTGTTGTAAAGGCTGAAAAATGAGCGATATACACCGTGTTAAATTTTAGGCGATAAGGCTTGCGTTGCTGCTTGTGGTTGTATCGGTGCTGCCGTATGCTGCCAAAATCTTTTGTAACAAGCTTGATTGCAAATCTTCAATTGATTTTTTAGTGGATGTTTGCGTTGCAGAAGCATCATCCGATGACTGAGCTTGTTTTAAAGCGCTTAAAAGCTCATCCGAGCTGATCGTACCATCTTTGTTGGTGTCAAGAGCACTAAAGATTTGATCGGCATTGCTAGAACTTGTACTGGTATTGCTTGAATTACCCGACAATGAATCAATAGCTTGCTGAAATTCCGACTTATCAATGCTGTTGTTATTGTTGGTATCCATTGATGTCATCAGTGTTGATGCCATCTGGCTCATAACATTGCCAAAATCTTGTGATGATGAGGACATGCTACTTGCACTGCTTTGACTATGAACATTACTGCTATAAGATGACGTAAGACTATTGCCGATTGTCATATGAAACTCCTCTTTACTGCCATAAAACTTTTACACTATTTTACAGCAACAATAGTAACTGAAAAGTAACAAAAGACTCTTATTACGCATAATACGCTAAAAGAGCCACCCCAAAAAAAATACGATAAATACCAAAAGAGACAAAGGTATAATTTTGTAAAAATCGTACAAAGAGTTTGATGGTAAAATACGCGGTAATAAATGCTACCACAAATCCAACCCCTAAAACGATGAGATTGTCAACATTAAATTCGTTATAATTTTTAACAATACTATATCCTGTTGCAGCACTCATAACAGGAAAAGCGAGTAAAAAGGAAAACTCCGCACTGGCTTTGCGTGTCAATCCTACAAACATAGCGCCCAAGATAGTTGAACCAGCCCTACTTGTTCCAGGAACCAGTCCTGCAAGTTGTGCTAAACCAATGAGAAATGCCTGTTTATAGCTTACTTTTTCAACATCATTGATAAAATGCTCTTTGGGTTTATAGTACTTCTCCGCAATTAAGAAAATCACACCGCCCACAATAAACATCGTCGCAACAATTTCAACACTAAAAAGCGTTTTAATCTGTTTTGCAAATAAAAATCCAACGATACCAATCGGTAAAAATGCGACTGCAAGTTTCTTCCAAAGTTCTATTTTTTTGAGCGTAAACTTCTCTTTGTACGCTAAAACAACTGCCATAATGGCCGCAAACTGAATGATAATCTCATACGCCTTCGTAACCGTGTCCTGTTTAATGCCTAAAAAATCTGCCGTAACGATCATATGCCCCGTTGAAGAAACAGGCAAAAACTCAGTGAAACCCTCTACGATTCCCATAATAATTGATTGCAAAATATCCACAAAAAATCCTACATGTAAAATAAAAAAAGATTGTAACATAAGCAATGTTATAATCTTTTTTAGGCACTAAAACTTTTTACATGTAAAGGAAAACCTATGCTTTTAGATTTCTCAAAACTTGACACCACCAACATCTATAAACTCATCTCCAACACCGTCACCCCACGTCCTATTGCATGGATCAGCACCGAACACAATGGCATCACCAACCTTGCCCCTTTTAGCTATTTTATTCCCCTCTCTTCCGAGCCTCCGATGCTCATTGTCTCCATCGGTAAAAAAGAAGACGGTAGCCCCAAGGATACGCTGGCTAACTTTTTGAATGGCTCGAGAGCAACGATCAATTTTGTCTCCAAAGAGCTCAAAGATGTCATGAGCCAAAGTGCGACGTCACTTGCGTATGAGCAGAGCGAATTTGAGCAATTTGGCATTAGCGGACACAAAGTGTTGCCAAACTACCCGATGGTTGTGGAAGGAACACATGCTGTGTTCTTTTGCAGTTTTGTCAAAACTATGCCCATCGAAGGCAGTGAAACCACACCGTGTTTGCTGCTTGTGGAGTACGCATATTACGCTGATGGTGTCATTGACAAAGCTTTACATGTAAAGCTGGATAACATAGGACGCGTAGGCTCAAAATTTTTGGTCGATGGCTCGCTCGTATTATAAACTTAAATAAAAATAATTTTTAAAGATTAAACTTTTTTTAATGTCGAGTCGATTACAATACATTCATAATTGCTGTTAGTCTAAGGCTTAGACGTACATGAAGTAGCATCTTTTTTTCTGCTTACCCTCTTTACATGTAAACTCCACAGCACTACATTTTCATACAAGGAAAGACAATGGGTGTTGAACTCCATAAAGATTTACTCTCAAGTATCGGTGTTGACGTAGAGCGTCATGCAAAGATGATGGGCATGGGACTTGCAGGCTATCAAGCAGGTTTTATGAGCCAACCCAATCGCCCCAAAGCGATGGCGTATTTTGATTGGTTTATGAGCGAAATCCAAGCTGAGCGTATCGCTGAGATTAATGCGCTTAAAGCACAAAAAAAACCTGCCGTGGGGACGTTTTGTATCTTCGTCCCTGAAGAGATCGTCGTAGGTGCTGGTGGAGCATGTTTTGGGCTGTGTGGCGGAGCCAATCCTCCTATCGCGGACGCGGAGAGCGAACTGCCTCGTAACATCTGCCCGCTCATCAAATCCGCATACGGTTTTAAACTCCAACACACCTGTGCGTACACACAATCCGCCGATTTTATCTACGGTGAGACCACCTGTGAAGCGAAGAAAAAAACATGGGAGCTTTTGGGAAAACATCACCCTGTGCATGTCATGAACATTCCGCATATGAAGCGCGAAAAAGATCTTAAAATGTGGCAAGAAGAGATCAAAGAGTTTAAAGAGCACATCGAAGAAGTCAGTGAGCGAAAACTCAGCCTTGCGGAGATGCTTGAGGGCGTTAAAGTCATCAACGCCAAACGCGACGCGATGAAACGTCTTGACACACTTCGTGGTATGCACCCCGACATCATGCCTATTAGCGGCAAAGACGCGCTTTTCATCAGCCAAATGAGCTTTTTAGATGATCCAAAACGCTTCACCGAAAAAGTAAATGAACTCTGTGATGAACTGGATGTTCGCATCAAAGGAAAAGTGAGCGTTTTTCCTGAAAATACGCCTCGTATCATGGTTCTAGGCACACCTATCGCGCCACCAAACTGGAAACTTCACACCGCAGTTGAAGGATCAGGGGCGTGTATCATCAACGAAGAAGGCTGCATCGGACATCGTTACTTTAAAGACAATGTGGACATCGAAGGTGTTCAAAGCGAGGACGAGCTTTACGAGCGTCTGATGAAACGCTACTCCAAAATCGACTGCGCTTGTTTCACGCCAAATACAGGCAGAACCGACAAAATCGTCCAAATGTATAAAGATAGAAAAGCCGATGGTGTGATTTATTACACGCTCTCTTTCTGCCACACGTACAATGTCGAGTCTCACCTTGTAACCGAAGCACTCGCCAAAGAAGGCATTCCGTGCCTCGTCATTGAGTCGGATTACTCGCCAGAAGATGCTGGACAAATCAAAACCCGTGTTGAAGCCTTTTTGGAGAGCATCACGTTTAAACAAAAAGCCGAAGTGTTCGCAAACAAATAATGTTTTGGGGCGTAGATATAGGCTCAACCTATACAAAAATCATCGGCATTGGCAAAGAGCGGGAGATCGTCGATATGACGGTCATCCCGACCATCTTCAATCAAGACAAAATCGTGGGTGAGTATCTAGCAGACAAAGAGGTTAAGATGCTCGTCGCCACAGGCTACGGACGGCATATGCTAGCAGATTCGCATGGCGCACCCGTCATCTCCGAGATCAAAGCCCACGCCAAAGGGGCGTACTTTTTTCATAACGACGTCAAAACCGTCATCGACTTAGGCGGACAAGACAGCAAAGTCATCAAAATGGGCGATGACGGTGGCTTTACCGACTTTCGCATGAACGACAAGTGTGCGGCAGGGACGGGCAAATTCTTAGAAATCGCCGCGAATCGTTTAGGCTTAGACATGCAAACCTTCGCCAACGCAGGCTTTGAACACGACAAGGAACTGACCATTTCGAGCATGTGCGCTGTTTTTGCCGAATCTGAGGTCATCTCGCTGATCGCCAAAAAAGAAAGCTTAGCGAACATCTGCTATGGTGTGCACGAATCCATCGCCTCTAGGCTAGCGTCGATGGCGAAGAAATTTGTACTCAATCCAAACGACTGCATCGTCTTTAGCGGCGGTGGCGCACTCAATCCTTTTTTACATCACATGTTAGAGCTTAAACTCGAACGCAAAATCCTCATCCCAAAACACCCCCAACTTATGGGCGCAGTGGGAGCGGCACTTTCGGGGTTTGAGGTGGTAAATTAGAGCATCAGAATGATTTTTTGATGTTCTATCCTCTTTACATGTAAAGCTATCGTAGCAAGGTTTTTTCAGCGCCATCTAAAATCATCTTAATCTCATCATCCGATGCCCTATAGTGGTAAAACGTTTTGTAAAACTGCTTGACCTCTTGCTCCATCGAAATAGCTGAGAAGCGCTCGGGGTAAAACATTTTCCCAAGCCACAGTGGTTGCAAAGCACCCTCGGCACTGCGGACGGACCAGAGGTAAACACCTGTTGGCACGACATAGACGCGCTTATTTTTGATTGCATCCAGTGTTTGAAAAGCGGGGTTATTCACGATCACATCGCGACTTGTGTTGCTATTGGTGATGATGACATCAGGATTCCAAACTAAAACCTGTTCAGCGTTGATGATCTTCACCATATCATTGGAGTCGATCGCGTAGTCACGCGCAACATTGTTCCCACCTGCGATTTTGATGTACTGCGCACCAATATCACTATCGTTGATTGTTGAGTAATTGCCTGCCGAAAAGTTAAGCGCCAAAACATTGAGTTTTTGGGAAATCGTGGAAGTGCGTCTTTCAACCATTTGAAGCATCATTTCATAGTAGTCGTTGAATACTTGTGCTTTTTGAGGGGCATCGTCTCCTAAAATTTCGGCAATTAAACGAATACTCTCCTTGATCTCCGCAATGGTGGCAAAGTTACTGATCTTAACAACAGCTATGCCTGAAGCTTTAAGTTGCGCAACATTGGCTTCACTGAGAAAAAACGATGTCGGTCCAAAAACAACTTGTGTTTTAGAAGCAATAAGTGATTCAATGCTTGAGGGAAGAGTAGTGCTTGAGCTGTTTTGCTTTAAAGAGGGGAAGATTTTGTAAAACATTTCAGAGAGTCTGGGAACACTGGAGGCTATTTTCTGCTCACCGCCCAACATACATGTCACTTGGGCAAAAGCACCAATCAGCGGTGTAACTCTTTTTACATGTAAAGGAACAGCAACTTCTTTTCCATCGCTGTCTTTAACTATGCGAAACCCATCATCGGCGTAACTGAGCGAAGAACAAAGCAAACATACAAACAGTACAATGCCATGCAGTGCTCTCATTGTCTGTCTCAAAGTTTGATTTCGCATGGTTTCCACCACATAACGTAGGTTTTAGTTTTACGAAGTAAATGCACTCTACCATCATCTAAAATATTTAAATAGCGATCTACATTCATACGATACCGCTCTTCATGTTCTGGTAAAATGGTTCCTAAAAAACGCAAATCTTCATACGCCTCTTCATTGGAAGTGTAAAATCGTTCAAACCCATCATCCAAAACCACAACACTAGGATTTGCGCCCATGTCATAGATCATATTAAATGTCACATTATAATCAAACATGCGCGCATCGGGACGTGGTTTGAGTAGTGGAATATCAGTGATGCCCTCTAAAAAATCGAGTTGAATTTCCCTAAGGCTTGGAGCATTGGCAAAGCTCATTACAAAGACATATTTGGTCGCAATTTGGTTAAGTTTGATAAGATCAAACATACCTACAGAGCGTGAAGCTACGGCAATATCATGCTTTCCAATTTTTTCTACAGCATCCTCATCGAGCCAACTTTTAAACAGTGGCTTGACATTATCTAACCCCTCTTTTTTGACGTTGTACATGCAACGCTCTAACATTTTTTCATACGCATCCACGCAGGTGACAGATTTGGCTTTACGCGCCATTGGAACAGTTAATCTTCCAGGCCCACTGCCGATATCCACGACGGTATCTTCTTTTGTAATCAACATGGTATCGACCTGTTTTTGCGTAAATGCCTTTTCTAGCTTTGCCATACCATCGTACATCTCTGTGATTGTATTCCAATCAATCTCTGGCATCTTAAGACCTCCTTGCATCGCAAAACGATTGCGATGCAGGAATTCCCAGTTTACTAAACCATTCATCATGACTTAAAACTTGACTTCGATAGAGGCTGTAACATTGCGACCATCCCCTAAAAACAGTGTTGTCGTACCTGCCGTAGCGTCACCATCTAACCCTGAGACATTACCAGCAAAAATACCTGCCCAATATTTTTCATTGGTAATATTATTGACAGAAAGTCTTAAAATAGTTTTATCTCCAAATAATTGCTTCGTAGCATACCTCGCACCTATATCCGTTGTAAAGTATGAGTCAGCCCACTCAGTATTGGCAGGGTCAATTGCTCTTTTGCCCGTATAGTGAAAATTACTACTCAAGACCAACTCTTTATAACTTGGGACGGTATATTCTGCTAAAAGATTTGCTTGCCATTCAGGCATACCAATGGCTTGTTTATTATCAATATTCGCTATTTTTGCCCCTGTTATGTCTGTATCCATATAGGTAATACCTCCAAATAAGGCAACCGATTCAGCAACTTTTCCAGAAGCCATAAACTCAACACCTTGGTTAGTTTGATCGCCTTGTATTTCATAAATACCATCATAACCTAGATAAGCCGTTGGGCGCTTGATTTGGAAAAGAGCTGCGGAGAGATCAACACGGTCTAAAGAGAGTTTAGAACCTATCTCATACTGCTTGCTACGATAAGGATCAAGAATAAACGTTTTACCAGAATACGTCACGGGATCAAACTGCTGTAAACTGTCGGCATACGTGACATAAAAGCTAAGATTTTTCAACGGTTTGTAGATCAAGCTTGCCGCATAGCTGTAACCATCTTTGGATATTTCACTGGTCGTAGCTCCCGTTGTAGCATATGCATCTTTATCGATCCAGCTTTTACTTGTGGAGAGAACCGTCTGCCACTGGTCGTTCAGCTTAATCGTATCCGCTAACGTCAAACTTTCTACATCGGTTGTTGAAGAGACATAGCGTCTAGAGCCATCTGCACCATAAATATCCCAACGATAGCCATTACCGCCTAGTGCAAGGTCATGTTCTAAACCCAAAAAGTTTTGCTCTGTTGTCACATACCCCATCCAACTATCAAGATCAAATCGTGCTGCCATAGGCGATACGGAGACAACAGCTGGCGTATACGTTCCTGCATTAGAATTAAAGGTACTCGAACCAATATACATATTTCTATCTGCTCTTTGATTCAGATAACCTGCCTCCGCATGCCAATTATCGGCTATCTCATATTTGAGTTTGGTACTGTAGGTCGTTGTCGTTATCTCTCGACCTCCATTGTTTGGTCCATACTTTTTGTCAGTAGCATCAAAGGCATCGGGAAGCGTGTATTTTGCTACACCAAGAGCAGTATATGGCATAAGATATGAGCTTGAATAGCCCTCTTTAATGTAATTGTAATAACTAAAGTTCGTCTCTAATGTCAAGCGCTCTGTTAGGTGAAAGTCCAGTCCTAGAGAGACAAGCTTTCTTCGTAAAGCACTATTGTCGACATAACCTTCTCCGTCCCCACCAATCACAACGGCACGGTAACCAATGGCATCATTTGCCATGCCACCAACATCTGCCATTGCTTCGCCGTAGCCTTTGTAACCATAGGTCATTTTTACAGAATTTTCATAATCTGCGGTAGGACGTTTACGTGTAAAACTATAAATTCCTGAGGGGGCTGTTGGACCGTAAAGAGCACCCGCAAGCCCATTGATAATTTGTAAATCATCAAACATTTCCATTGCGGTAGCGGTAGTAGAAACGATATGCAATCCATCCCAGAAACTGTTTGCAACGACTTCTCCGCGCATTCCTCTGGTTTGGGGGCGACCTAAATCTGCTCCGCCACGGTACTCAATTTGTGCAGAAGGAATGTACTTAACAACATCTTCCAAGCCCATTGCTTGACCATTTTCACTTAATTCTTTAGGAATCGTATTGATTTGATACGGTGTATCGATTGCTTTTTTCTTGCCCAATGGTCCAACAGTGACGTTTTTATCCAAGAAACCATCCGAAATACCATCGTTGTTTACCATATTGACTTGTGTTGCCGTCGTTTCAACTGCATCTAACTTATACACATCCGCATGCAAAGTCAATGGAAATACCACTATGGCTACCATGACGCTTAAATTTAGCCTTTTATTGCTCATAAGTTCATCCATCCTTTTCGTTATTCTTTAAAATATATAACGGTTATTTAACTCTTAAATTACTTAAACATGCGTTAAATACATTTTAAGTGTTTATAAAAAAATCACAAAAATGAATAAAATTTAATCACTTGCTTTAAAAGAGATGAACGAAAAAATTAACCTTTACATGTAAAGATATTGCAACCCTTGAATGCTATAATGAGTTTATAAAATGAGACTTAAACTCAAGGAGCAAATACGTGCGTACTCGAATCGAGCATGATCTTATCGGCGATAAAGAGATTTCTAACGAATGTTATTATGGTGTTCAAACGGCGCGTGCTATGGAGAATTTTCACATTACAGGTGTCACGCTTGGAAGCTTCCCCACTTTTCTTGAATCCATTGCCAAAGTTAAAAAAGCGGCGGCTTTGGCCAATTATGAGTTAAATCTTCTGAGCGAACTTAAAAAAAATGCGATTGTTGAAGCGTGCGATGCCATCATTGCAGGTAAATTCCACGATCAATTTGTGGTCGATATGATCCAAGGGGGGGCGGGGACTTCGACCAATATGAATGCTAATGAAGTCATCGCTAACATTGGTTTGGAGATTTTGGGACACGAAAAAGGTGACTACAAATACCTGCATCCCAACAACGATGTCAACCTCTCACAATCGACCAATGATGCCTACCCAACTGCCCTTCGCGTCGCACTCTATGAAAAATTGGGCGAACTGACCGAGTCCATGAACATCATCAAAAACTCGTTTGCTAAAAAAGCGAGTGAGTTCAAAGATGTCATTAAAATGGGTCGAACCCAACTGCAAGATGCCGTGCCGATGACGCTTGAGCAAGAGTTTCGCACTTATGCTGTCATGATCGGCGAAGACATACAAAGGGTGCATGAAGCAAGGCAATTGGTGCGCGAGATCAACATGGGTGCAACAGCGATTGGCACAGGCATTAACGCGCATCCTGATTATGCCAAGATGGTTGAAGCCAAACTGCAAGAGGTGACGGGTCGTCCTTTTATTACTGCGGGCGATCTCATTGAAGCGACCCAAGACACGGGCGCTTACGTGCAAATCTCCGGTGTTTTAAAACGCGTTGCCACCAAAATGTCTAAAATCTGCAACGATTTAAGGCTTTTAAGTTCAGGGCCACGCACCGGTTTTGGCGAGATCAACCTGCCTGCGATGCAACCCGGAAGTTCCATCATGCCCGGTAAAGTCAATCCCGTCATTCCCGAAGTCGTGAACCAAGTCTGTTTTCAAGTCATCGGTACGGACATTGCCGTGACGATGGCGTGCGAAGCGGGACAACTGCAACTCAATGTCTTTGAGCCACTCATTGCTTACAATCTTTTTAACTCGGTCAATATGATGAAAAATGCCTTTGAAGCACTCGCGTACACGTGTGTCGATGGCATTACGGCGAACAAAGAGCGATGTAAAGCTTTGGTGCTTAATAGCATCGGACTTGTCACCGCACTCAATCCGTATTTAGGCTATGAAAACTCGACGATCGTCGCAAAAGAGGCGTTAGAGACAGGCGGTTCTGTCTATGACATCGTTTTAGAAAAAGGCTTACTAGACAAAGAACAACTCGATGAAATCATCAAACCAGAAAACATGATCCAACCCCACAATTTCGGGCTTTCCGAAAAAAGCAAATTTAATAAAGTTTAAGATTGAGGGCGTTTTGCCCTCTTTACATGTAACCATTTTCTACACTTAATTTTTATATATTTAAATTAGTATTATTCTTTCAATTTTTTTTCAAAAAGTCATTTTCAAGTCTCTTTAGAGGTTTAAACTTCCACTACCTTTAAATCTTAAGGAGACAAAATGTCAACTAGAATCGAACACGATCTAATCGGTGATAAAGA
The DNA here is from genome assembly GCF_002309535.1 of Sulfurospirillum diekertiae. Classification (GTDB taxonomy): domain Bacteria; phylum Campylobacterota; class Campylobacteria; order Campylobacterales; family Sulfurospirillaceae; genus Sulfurospirillum; species Sulfurospirillum diekertiae. Next base: position 2,413,043 of record NZ_CP023275.1, read on the forward strand.
AATATCAAATGAGTGTTATTATGGCGTTCAAACAGCTCGCGCTGCTGAGAACTTTCACATTACTGGAATTACGCTTGAAAAATTCCCAACCTTTATTACATGCCTAGCAAAAGTTAAAAAAGCAGCAGCTCTTGCCAACCATGAGCTTGGACTTCTTGCGGAAAACAAAAAAAATGTTATCTGTGAAGCATGTGATGAGATTATCGGTGGTCAATACCATAACCAATTTGTGGTCGACATGTTCCAAGGTGGAGCGGGTACTTCTACAAATATGAACGCAAACGAAGTTATCGCAAATATTGGACTTGAAAAACTAGGTCACAAAAAAGGTGAATACAAATACCTTCACCCAAACAATGATGTTAACCTTTCTCAATCAACTAATGATGCCTACCCAACAGCACTTCGTGTTGCTCTTTTTGAAAAACTCGGTGAACTGACCGTTTCGATGAGCATCATCAAAAATTCATTTGCAAAAAAAGCAGTTGAGTTTAAAGATGTCATTAAAATGGGTCGTACTCAACTTCAAGATGCTGTTCCAATGACTTTGGAGCAAGAATTTCGTACGTATGCCGTTATGATCGGTGAAGATATTCAACGTGTCATCGAAGCACAACAATTGATGCGTGAGATGAACCTTGGCGCAACTGCTATTGGTACTGGTATCAATGCGCACCCAAATTACTCAAAAACCGTTGAAGCCAAACTCCAAGAAGTAACTGGTCGTCCATTTATCACGGCGGGTGACCTTGTCGAAGCAACCCAAGATACAGGTGCTTATGTACAAATCTCTGGTGTTCTTAAACGTGTCGCTACCAAAATGTCAAAAATTTGTAATGACCTTCGTCTTTTAAGTTCAGGACCAAGAACTGGCTTTGGCGAAATCAATCTTCCAGCAATGCAACCAGGCAGTTCTATCATGCCAGGTAAAGTCAATCCTGTTATCCCTGAAGTCGTTAACCAAGTCTGTTTCCAAGTCATTGGTACCGATGTTTCTGTTACGATGGCATGTGAAGCAGGTCAACTTCAACTCAACGTATTTGAGCCTGTTATTGCGTACAACCTTTTCACGTCCGTTAACATGATGAAAAACGCATTTGAGACATTGGCATACACCTGTGTTGATGGCATTACAGCCAATCCTGATCGATGTAAAGCACTCGTACTTAACAGTATTGGTCTTGTTACAGCGCTTAATCCATTTATCGGTTATGAAAACTCAACTTCTGTCGCTAAAGAAGCACTCGAAACAGGTGGTTCTGTTTATGACATCGTTCTTGCACGTGGTCTTTTAGCCAAAGCAGAACTTGATGACATTATCAAACCAGAGAACATGATTAAACCTCGTAGTTACGATAAAAAATAGCCTTCCGTGCCACAAGGAAGGCAACTTCCTTTCACACATTACTCACTTCCTTGTGGCACCTGATTTCTTTGATTACTTCAAAAAAGCGATGAAAGAAGTTTACTAAGAAGATATATTAAAAGGAGTTACCATGTTATGGTTAGAAATTATCGTCGTTCTTGCTGCCATCTTTTTTGGTGCAAGACTAGGTAGTATTGGTATCGGATATGCAGGAGGATTGGGTGTTTTAGTTTTGACACTGGGTCTTGGGCTAAAATTAGGGTCGATTCCTATCGATGTTATTTTGATTATTATGTCTGTTATTGCAGCCATTGGTGCAATGCAAGTAGCGGGCGGACTTGACTATATGGTCAGTATCGCTGAGAAAATCTTGCGTAAAAACCCTAAACAAATCACTATTCTTGCCCCTATCGTAACGTATGTTATGACATTTTTTGCAGGTACGGGCCATACAGCGTTTTCTACGCTTCCCGTTATTGCCGAAGTGGCAAAAGAGCAAGGCATTCGCCCTTCTCGCCCACTGAGCATTGCTGTTGTTGCTTCTCAAGTTGCCATTACAGCTTCTCCAATTTCTGCTGCCGTTGTCTTTTTAAGCGGTGTTATGGAAAAACAAGGTATTGGTTATTTAGAGCTATTAGCCGTTTTAATCCCATCTTCTTTCCTAGCCTGTATGTGTGCGGCGTTTGTGGCGAACTTCTTGGGCAAAGATCTTAAAGATGATCCAATCTATCAAGACAGACTCGCAAAAGGCCTCGTAAAAACCAGAGGCGCTACCCAACTTGAAATCAAACCCGGTGCGAAGCTCTCTGTAGCGATCTTTTTAGTCTCTATTTTAGCCGTTGTTACCTATGCAACCTTAATTAGTGACAAAATAGGCGTAATCAAAAACCCTGTTTTACCACGTAATGAAGCCATTATGCTTTTCATGTTTGCAGCAGCAACGTTCATCTCTTTCTTTACCAAAATTGATGCAGCTCAAGTGCTTAACTCTGCAACATTTAAATCAGGTATGAGTGCTTGTATTTGTGTTTTGGGTGTTGCATGGCTTGGTGATACCTTTGTTGTCAATCACATCAAAGAGATTAAAGCAATTGCAGGTGATTTATTGAACGTCTATCCTTGGCTACTCGCAGTGGTTCTTTTCTTTGCAAGTACCCTTCTTTATTCTCAAGCATCTACCGCTAAAGCTTTGATTCCAAGTGCTATCTTACTCGGTGTTTCACCACTCACGATTGTTGCTTCATTTGCAGCGGTCAGTGCGCTTTTCGTACTTCCTACGTATCCAACACTGATTGCAGCGGTTGAGATGGATGATACAGGATCAACCCGCATTGGTAAATATGTCTTTAACCATCCATTTGTTATTCCTGGAACCATTGCGATTGCTCTTTCTGTTATTTTTGCCTTTGTTATCGGCGGTATGATCTTATAATTTTTGCCTTCTTATCGGCTCTTGAAGAGCCGATTATGATTACATGTAAAACAACTTTTATAAGGAGTATGGTATGAATTTTTTGAGTAAATCTATCGTAGCGTTGGCACTGGTTGGTGCAACAACGAGTTTAATGGCAAAACCTACTATTGCCATTTTAGCAACAGGAGGTACCATTGCGGGTGCTGGTACATCTGAGATTAAAAGCAGTTACTCAGCAGGTGCGGTTACGGTTGATAAACTTCTTGCAGCAGTCCCAGCTATTAACGATATAGCAACGGTTAAAGGTGAACAAATCTCAAGCATTGGTTCTCAAGAGATGAACAACAAAGTTTGGTTAAAACTCGCAAAAAGAGTCAATGAACTTCTTGCACAATCTGACATTGATGGTGTGGTTATCACTCATGGTACTGATACAATGGAAGAGACTGCCTACTTCCTAGACCTTACAGTTAAAAGTAAAAAACCGGTTGTTTTAGTCGGTGCAATGCGCTCAGGTACTTCTATGAGTGCAGATGGTCCAATGAACCTTTTAAATGCTGTTAATGTTGCTACAAACAAAGACACAACAGGAAAAGGTGTTGTGGTTGTTATGAACGATGAAATCCACAGTGCTAGAGAAGTGACTAAAATGAATACCAGCTCCGTTAACGCATTTGCTTCTCCAAATGCAGGCAAGATTGGTACCGTTTACTATGGTGACGTGAAGTATTTGATGCAACCAACGCGTAAACACACTGTAAACTCTGAGTTTGACATTAGTAAATTGGAAGATCTACCACGTGTTGACATTCTTTTTGCGCACCCAGAAGATACAGATACTTTAGTTAAAGCTGCTGTTGCTGCTGGTGCTAAAGGTATTATCCATGCAGGTATGGGTAATGGAAATCCATTCCCAACAACGGAAGCTGCCCTTGGTGAAGCCGTTAAAAAAGGTGTTGTTGTAGCTAGAAGCTCACGTGTACCAACAGGCAGTACCACCCTTGAGGGCGAAGTGGATGATGCAAAACTAGGTTTTATCGCAGTTGATAGCCTCAACGCGCAAAAAGCACGTGTTCTTTTGATGTTAGGTTTAACTAAAACCAACGATAAAAAAGCACTTCAAAAGATGTTTTTAGAGTACTAAGAAGTTACTCCATCTCTCTTGGCGGAGGGGTGAAGAACTTTACATGTATGTTATAATATCTATAAAAAAGAGAACATAGACCGATGAAAAAATTCATACTATTTTTTTCTGTTCTTCTTTTCCTTAGCCAATCTTCTCTCTTTGCACACGATAAAAAAATTCTTGTTATCAATTCCTATCATAAAGGTTTTCAGTGGAGCGATGATGTCCTCTCTGGTATGGAAGAGGTCTTTTACAACCATCCTGAGATTACTATCAATATTTTATACATGGACTCTAAGCGTGTGAGCTCAGAAGAATACTACGCAAAACTAAGAGAGCTTTATAAACTCCAACTCAAAAATCAAAAATATGACCTCATCGTTGCTGTTGATAAATTTGCCTATGATTTTTTGATTAAATACTACCATGAACTTTTTACAGATGAACCCATCGTCTTTACAGGGCTTGAACAATTTGTTGTCGAAGATGTCCAAAAACAAGGACTTGATGATCGCATCTACGGTATTTTAGAAAAACGCTCCATTCCTGAGAGCATTCCCATGATCGCACACATGATGCCCAATCTTAAAAAACTTTACATTATTAACGATGCGAGTGCCAATGGCGATGACTCTGAGCCGTTTATTCAACAGGCAATGAGTGAGCACCATAATCAATTTGAGATCGAGTATATCCGTCAATCAACACTTGAAGAACTTGAAGAACGCTTTTCCAAGCCCAACAAAGATGAAGCAGTCTTTTTTGTTCGCTTTTATAATGATAAATATGGCAATCTGTATAAAAATAGCCAAATCGCATCCATGATAAACAAAAGCGCTTTACCTGTTTTTATTACCGATACTCTTTTTATCGGTAAAGGAGCGTTGGGCGGCAAACTTGTTCCTGTTAAAAATGTTGGTATTGCTACAGGTGAAATGTCCATTGATGTTTTAGATAAAAAAATTCCTCCTTTACATGTAATGACGATGGTAGATTATATTTATCAATTTGATGTCCAAAAAATCAAACAGTTTGAAGTCTATCCCAATGCAGCAGTCAAAGATTTTGAACTGGTCAATGCACCACTGACCTTTTTTGATAAACACCGTAAATTTATTGATGCTGTTTTTTTAATCTCTCCTTTTCTGCTCTTTCTCATTTTAGGTCTTATCCACAATATTTACATGCGCGTACGCAGTGAAAAAGAGCTCAAAGCCATTGAACTCCAAAAAAACAAACATCAGCAATTCATCATTCAACAATCTAAATTAGCCGAAATTGGTGAAGTTTTTTCTTCCATTGCCCACCAATGGAAAAATCCACTGGTAGAGATTGCCACCCTTACGCAAGAGCATTTTTATAACTATGAAGATGAAGGAGATGAGCAAAGTAACCAGTATGTGCATGACATTATGGTGCAAGTACGTTATATGACAGATACCATCAATGACTTTCAAAAATTTATCATGCCCTCATCCACGAAAACCGTCTTTGATGTGAGTGAAGCCATTGATACTATGCTCAAAATCATCAATCACAATATCAAGTATAACTATATTGATGTGAGCATCGATATAAGCCATGCAACCAATCTCATGGTCAGTGGCTATAAAAATGAGTTTATGCAAACCCTGCTCAATGTGGTGAACAATGCCAAAGATCAGATCAAAGAAAGCAGAGATGCCAAGCATATTCAACGAGGTTCTATTCGTATTATCATCTACAATCACGCAAAAAATGTTATTATTGAAATCCATGACAATGCAGGGGGTATTCCCATTGAATGTATTGCAAATGTTTTTGATGCCTACTTTACCACCAAAGATCATGGACATGGCATCGGACTTTATATGTCAAAGCTCATTATTGAAGATAAAATGGGCGGAAGAATTCAAGCAAGTAATGCAGATGATGGCGCTTGCTTTACAATTACCTTAGGAAACGCAACATGAAAATACTGGTTCTTGAAGATAACGAACGCCTTGCCAATGTCATCAAAAGTGTCCTGATTAAAGAAGGCTATCATGTCGATCTTTTTCTGGATGGTGAAAAAGCATTGGATGCACTCAACAATGGCTATCACTGCTTTATCTTAGATATTAATGTCCCTTCCATCGATGGACTCTCTATCTTAGAGACGGTGCGTATCTACCATAAAGAGATTCCTGCCATCATCATGAGTTCGAACCACGATCTGGAGAAAATACAAGCTTCTTACGAGATCGGCTGTGATGATTACCTCAAAAAACCTTTCTTTATCTACGAATTGGTACAGAAGGTGAAAAAACTCTGTCACAAACCCTCTTCTACGATCGCTTTATGGATCGGATATACCTATGACTATGTCAATCATCGCTTGTTTGATCCAAACAATGAAGAGATAAAATTGGCTAAAAAAGAGGGGAAATTTTTAGACCTTTTCATCAAAGACAGGCACCGTGTCATTACATTTAGCGAACTGGAAGAGTATGTCTGGGAAGGGGAAGAGACGAGTATCCTTAACATGCGAGCTCTCATTAAACGGTTACGCAGAAAATTACCTGATGGAGCAATAGAGATGATTAAAGAGGTTGGATACAGGCTAGGAGAATTGTAAACTTTCAACCATTGTTTAAGCTTGATGACCCCATGCACATATAGTATAGTAAACCCTGTATCCAGAACCCATCACATGAGCGCTTCAATCCACATCACAAGTTTTTGGAAGCTTTCAGGTTCTTTATTGGACAAAAAGAGTGCTGGTTTATTTTTACGATTTTCACTGACATCCGTATGCATTTGAGCCATATCGACCCCTACGTAAGGCGCTAAATCCGTTTTATTGACCACCAAAAGGTCACTGAAAAGCAGCCCTGCCCCTTTTTTGCGAGGAATATCCCCGCCTTGTGCAACATCTATCACATACATGTAATAATCAATCAACTCATACGAAAACGTTGCTGAAAGATTATCCCCGCCACTTTCAACAAAAAGAATGTCTAAAGGAAATTCCTTTTGAAGTGCTTCACAAGCTTTTTGATTCATAGAAATATCATCACGAATTGCCGTATGCGGGCAGCCGCCTGTTTCAACCCCAATGATACGTTCACTTCCAATATCGAGCTTTCCTTTTAAGTAATTCGCATCTTCCATCGTATAAATATCATTGGTCACAATGCCAATCGAATAGTTCGTTTTCAATAAGTTAGTGAGTGTTTCGATGATGGAAGTCTTGCCACTTCCAACAGGCCCTGCTACACCGATTTTAATGGTAGCCATACGTTCTCCTTCATGTCATAAAAAGCTTAGGTTCACACACACGATGTTGATAAATAGTTTGTTCAAATAATGGGTTAAAATTGCCCATCGTTGGAAAATGATGCTTTATTGCATCCAACAAAAAGTTATCCAACTCAAACAAAATTTCTTGAATATCCGAGGGCTTAATACGACTAATCTTTACAGCGCACATCGCAATTCCCATAAGATTTTTTTTGGCCCACATGACCAAAAACAACGCTTTATCCATCCCCAATTCAAAAGCATACGTCGATAATACCGCCAATTCATTACCAACAGCATACTGCATTTTAATTGCATGAAAATAATCCTTGACTATGGCATGATGCGGTAAGGCTTCAATATGCTTGAGATAATTACTGCCAATGTCATGCGAAGCTTGAGCAAAGGCATCGCTGAACATTGCTGAAAATTGGTAATCCAATCGTATCAGCACTTTAAGATTATGCGCCAAGAGATTTTGATAACACTGTGCCACGAAAGGAAATTCACATTGCCTATATTGATCAACAATGTGATTTTCAAGATACTGCTTTAAACTCTCTTTATCGTGCACCATTCCTGAAACAACGTGGGATTCCAGTCCAAATGAGTGCACAAATGAACCTGACGGGAAAGCACTATCGAGTACCTGCATGAAACGAGCGATGGCTTCAATGGGCATGATGTGCTTTTCCACTGGGTTGAAAAAAATCGTGAATCAACTGCACATGAATACCCTGCTTTTCTTTGATACTTTCAATCAAAGGGTGCAAAGCAACATCGTTGAGCACCATGATCGTCAAAGGCATGATACAAATGGGCTGATGGCGATTTCCTATTTCATACGCGATATTTGCAAACGAGATGGCATCATCAAATCTCATCTGAATCACCTCATCCTTTCCTTTTTGAACACAAATACGGTACCCATCTTCACACACCAAAAGATCATTGGCATGAAGATGGGAAGCACTGACTTTGAGGATAAATTCCACGCCTTTGTCACTTACTGCGGAGAGATGTGGCTTTTGCATATCGAACCAACCAAGAACGACAGCATCATCCGCTTCGCCTTCGTGCATAATGTGCGTTACTTTCTTAATCATCTATATCTATGCTCCTAAAAGAGAAAATAGCGTTGAGTCATCGGCAAATGCGTCATCGCCTTAGAATGAATGATGTTTCCATTCACACGCACTTCATAGGTCTCTGGATTGACATGAATATCACCCACAAAATCATTGAGTTTCATAGATTTTTTACTTAAATTTCGCGTGTTTTTAACCGCAACCAAACGCTTAGCAATATGCAATTTTTCCGCTAAATGATTTGTAATGGCCGCTTGAGAAGTAAAGATCACACTGATTTGACTGGGAGCCTTACCCAAAGAGCCAAACATTGGCCGATAAAAATTAGGTTCGGGCGTAGGAATGGAAGCATTGGAGTCACCCATCATACTCAGCGCAATAAAACCACCTTTTAAAATCATTGTGGGCTTTACGCCAAATAAGGCACGATCCCATAGAACTAAATCTGCCATTTTCCCCACCTCAACACTGCCAACAAGTGTATCAATACCACATGCAACAGCTGGATTGATGGTGTATTTGGCGATATAGCGTTTAATGCGAAAATTATCGTTTCGCGCCGTGTCTTCTTCTAAGGAACCTCGTTGTGTCTTCATACTGTGTGCAACTTGCCATGTACGCATAATAACCTCGCCGACTCTTCCCATCGCTTGCGAATCTGAACTTGTCATAGAAATTGCCCCAATATCGTGTAAAACATCCTCTGCTGCAATGGTATTGCCTCGAATCCGCGATTCGGCAAAGCTCACGTCTTCTGGGATTTTTGCACTCAGATGATGGCATACCATTAACATATCCAAATGCTCTTCAATCGTGTTTTTGGTATACGGTAAGGTCGGATTGGTAGAGGAAGGCAAAATGCTCTCTAAACCCGCTACTTTCATAATGTCAGGAGCATGCCCTCCACCTGCACCTTCAGAATGAAAAGTATGAATTGTACGCCCTTTAAAGGCATTAATCGTATCATCCACAAAACCTGATTCATTGAGCGTATCGGTATGAATGGCTACTTGAACATCCATATCATCGGCAACCTGTAAGCATGTGTCAATGGCGTGTGGTGTAGTACCCCAATCTTCATGGAGTTTTAAACCCATTGCACCCCCTTCAATTTGGCTCTTAAGCGCTTCGTAACTGCTGGAGTTTCCTTTGCCCATAAACCCAAAGTTAAGTGGTAAATCATCCACCGATGCAATCATCTTCGCCAGATTCCACTCCCCCGGTGTGCAAGTAGTGGCATTGGTTCCTGTATTGGGTCCCGTACCGCCACCAATCATCGTTGTGATGCCACTGGCAAGTGCTTCATGAATTTGCCCCGGTGAGATAAAATGGATATGTGAATCAATGCCCCCTGCGGTAATAATTTTGCCCTCCGCCGATAAAATCTCCGTATGCGCTCCTATTTCCAAGCCTTCGGTAATACCATCGCAATTATTGGGATTGCCACTTTTGCCAATAGCGCAAATAAGCCCTTCTTTGATGCCAATATCGGCTTTATAAATACCTGTATAATCCATAATAATTGCATTGGTAATAATCAAATCCGCACTGGCTATGGCCGTAGGCGACTGGCTCATCCCATCTCGAATTGTCTTTCCACCACCAAATTTACTCTCTTCGCCGTAAACCGTATAATCTTTTTCAATCTCTGCGATTAAATCTGTATCCGCCAAACGAAATCGGTCATTACATGTAGGCCCATACATTGATGCATATTTTGCTTTGGACAGTTTCATGCCTTACTCCCTAAAAAGACGTTTAAGCGTTGCATTGCAATTTCTTTGGTTTTGAGATCATCCAAATATCCTTCAACCAAACCATTAAATCCGCTGATATACCGTTTTCCACCATACGGAATTAAACTCACCTCTTTAATGGAGCCTGGCTCAAAGCGAACCGAAGTTCCTGAGGGAATATTGAGTCTACACCCATATGCAGAGACTCTTTCAAACGATAATGCACGATTAACTTCAAAAAAATGATAGTGTGAGCCCACTTGAATGGGTCTGTCTCCCTCATTTTTAACCTCCAGAACATGGGCTTCTTTACCTTTGTTGAGTTCGATATCGCCTTCATCAATCAAATATTCTCCTGGTAAGCCCGTCGTTGAAGCATCTATAGCGATGGGTTGATGCACGGTGACAAGCTTTGTGCCATCATTAAAGGTCGCTTCGGTTTGCACCATTTCCATCATAGAAGCGACTCCTTCCATGACATCTGTATGGCTTAAAATATGCCGTGCACTGACCATAAGCTCCGCCACACTTTTACCTTCTCTCGCACCCTCTAAAATGAAGGCGCTAATGATCGCCACAGCCTCTGGAAAATTAAGTTTGAGTCCTTTTGCTTTTCGCTCCCACGCTAATTGTGAAGCAGTGTAAATCATCAATTTTTCTTGTTCACGATATGTTAAAAACACTGTTTTTCTCCTTTACCATTTGCCAAGATGAAACTTAGCTTTTTGATTGATTGTACGATAAATTTGCCATGCCTGCGTCACCTTTTTTTTCACTTCCACCATGCTTGAACCTGAAAAAAGTCCTAAAAGCATTTGACGATTTTGGGTATAGCCAAAGCAGCCAAGTTGTGCATCAAAACAGTTCTTTGCATACGCTTCCAAATGAGCACATTTAACATACACTTTGGCAAAAATCATCTGGGAAGCATGATGGCGTATCAGATACGATTTTATGACTTCCTTGCTTAAATCAAATGCTTCGTGGTACTCTAAAACACCTTCAATACTAAAACGATTGCGTATCACCATACGTTCAAAATCATACGCTTCGAAGCTTCTACCATGGGTTAAAATATCGCTGTAAAAGAAGTCAGAATTTTTGGAAGCTTTTACATGTAAACATTGAATGAGCTTGGCACCTTGAAACAAAATCATCTCGTCATTCATATATTCAAGATTGGAGGAGACTAAATCAAGCTGAATCGCATGAATACCAAATTGCCCCTGCGGAGAAGGATAGACTTTCGTTGCCGATTCACTGGCCACAATACAGCTCGATTGTTGCAGTGAGAAATGAGTTTTAATACGATCCTTAGGGAAAATGCCTTCACCGATAGAAAGCAACTTTACATAGTTTTCCCCTTCATTGAAATGAAAATACCGTGAAGGCAATGTTAGCTTTTGAAGATCAAATCGGTTATGATCAAACGTAATGCTAACACTCATGGCTAAACAGAGAGATACTGGGTTACGGTGGTATCGTTTAGGTCAGCCATCTCACCGTGGGCAACCAAAGTGCCACGCTCTAAAATATTAAAATGATCACCATATTTTCGCGCAAACGGTAATTTTTGCTCAATCAGCATGATCGTGAGTTTCTCTTCATGCGTTAAATAGTGAATTACGCCCCCTATTTGTTGAACGATATTGGGTTGAATTCCTTCCGATGGCTCATCCAAAATTAAAAGTTTGGGTTCAAGACACAATGCACGAGCAATGGCTAATTGCTGCTGTTGCCCGCCTGACAAATCGCCACCTTTTCGCTTCAGCATCTCTTTAAGCACAGGAAAGAGTTCGTAAATTTTCTCTGGTACCTTACGCAATTTATTGCGATTGCCAAGCAATCCAATGTCAAGATTTTCTTTCACACTCAACTGCGGGAAAATTTCTCTGCCTTGCGGCACATAGCCGATGCCCAACCCAGCTCTCTTATCAGCTCCCAATTTGGAGATGTCAGATCCTTCATAATAAATTGCACCCTCCCTGAGAGGCAAAAGTCCCATAATGACTTTGGCAAGTGTCGTTTTACCTACACCATTTCTTCCCATAATGCAGGTACATCTTGAGGGGGATATTTCAAAACTCAGTCCTCTTAAAGTATGGCTTTGTCCGTAATATTGATGGATATTTTCCAAACGTATCATCTCATTCACCTAAATAGACTTTGCGAACTTTTTCGTTCTCTTGGATCATTTTCATTGGACCTTCTGCTAAAACGGAACCTTCATGCAAGACGGTCACTTTTTTAGCAATTTTTCGAATGAACTCCATATCATGTTCTACCACAACCACACTGTGCTCTTTGGCCAAATCAGTCAATATTTCCCCTGTTTTTTCCACTTCGCCAGGCGTCATACCCGCAACCGGCTCATCCACCAACAACAATTTAGGACTTTGCATCAAAAGCATTCCGATTTCCAACCACTGCTTTTGTCCGTGCGATAAAATCCCAGCAGGGGTATGATACAACGCTTGCAAACCAATCAGTTCCATTGTTTTTTCAATCGATATTTTCTCTTCAGGTTGTAATGTAGCAAAGAGTGTTTTAAAAAAACGTTTATCGGCTTTCATCGCCAATTCTAAATTCTCAAAGACGGTGTGATACTCAAATACTGTTGGCTTTTGAAATTTGCGCCCGATACCGAGTTGCGCAATGGAAGGTTCATCCATTTCACGTAAATTAGTGATCTGTCCAAAGATGACTTGCCCTTCATCGGGCTTTGTTTTACCCGTGATTACATCCATCATAGTTGATTTACCAGCACCATTGGCTCCGATAATACAGCGCAACTCTTGGTATTCTATCGTCAAAGACAACGCATTGAGGGCTTTAAAACCATCAAAACTGACCGTAACATTGTCTAAATATAAAATACGATCGCCCTTTTTAAATGTCTCAGGATCATCGTATGTGTGAGGTTTAAGCACGTGCATAGAGTTCTCCTTTACCTTTGAGCCTGAGCTTATGTAACAGGCCAATGACACCTTTAGGCAAAAAGAGTGTGACAAACACAAACAACCCGCCAAGGGCATAGAGCCATACCTCAGGAAGTGCGGAGGTGAAATAGGTACTAGCATAATTGACAATAAATGCACCTAAAATCGCACCATAAAGTGTACCACGCCCTCCAATGGCTACCCAAATGACAATTTCAATGGAAAAAAGTGGCGAAAACACACCCGGATTGATAATACCAACTTGTGGTACATAAAGAGCTCCCGCCACTCCTGCAAGCATTGAGGAAACAACAAAAATAAACAATTTGTATTGCTCCACCCTATAGCCTAAAAAGCGAACGCGACTCTCTTCATCTCGAATCGCTAAACACACACGCCCCAGTTTGGAGTGGATAATATACTGACAGAGGCTATACCCTAACACCAAAGCGATTAACGAAATCACTAAAAGTACGACGCGTGTTACATCACTTTGAAGGTCAAAACCTAAAATATCTTTAAAATCCGTCAAACCATTATTGCCACCAAAGCCCATATCATTTCTAAAAAATGCCAACATCAAGGCATACGTTAAAGCTTGCGTGATGATAGAAAGGTAAACCCCTGTCACGCGTGATCGAAACGCTAACCAACCAAAGAAAAATGCCAGTAATCCAGGGACTAATACCACCATAATGAGCATAACTCCAAAATGGTCAAAGCCATGCCAAAACCATGGGAGTTCTTTTAAGTTCATAAACACCATAAAATCGGGAAGCTCTGGATTGCCATAAACGCCTCTATCGCCAATTTGACGCATCAAATACATTCCCATTGCGTAACCACCCAGTGAGAAAAAAGCCCCATGTCCGAGGCTTAAAATTCCCAAATAGCCCCATACTAAATCTAAGGCTAATGCCAAAAGAGCAAAAGAGAGATATTTACCAAGCAGCGTCACTGTGTATGTTGACATGTAAAAAAAAGACCCTTTAGGCAGTGCTAAATTGGCAAAAGCCACATAAAGAACAACCAAACTTAAAAGGATCAATAAGGTTTGTCCACCTTTATCGTATTCAAATATACGTAAGAGAATCGGTTTTCGTTTCATCGTTTAATCCTGTGCATCTCGGCCTCTTTGAGGGAAAAGCCCTCGAGGTCGTTTTTGTATAAAAAGAATGATGAAGATCAAAATGATCACTTTCGCTAACACCGCACCTGCAACAGGTTCAATAAACTTATTAATCTCACCGAGTGTCATCGCACCAATCAAGGTTCCCCATAGATTTCCAACACCACCAAAGACAACGACCATGAATGAATCCACGATATACGCTTGCCCTAAATTAGGACCAACATTGGTTAATTGACTGAGTGCAACTCCTGCAATACCCGCAATACCCGAACCTAGACCAAAGGTTAGCGCATCAATCCACCCCGTTTTGATTCCCATGGCTTGAGCCATGCGTCTATTTTGCGTTACCGCACGTACTTTTAGCCCTAACGATGTTTTATTAAGGAGTGCTAAAATACCACCAAAAACGATTAAAGAGAAAACAACAATATACAAACGATTGTAAGTTAACGATAAGGCGTTATTGATTTCTAACGTTCCACTCATCCATTGGGGCGTTTTAACCTCTTGATTGAGAGGAGAATAGACACTTCTCACCACTTGTTGTAAAATGAGGCTAATACCAAATGTAGCTAAAAGTGTTTCAAGTGGCCTTCCATAAAGATGACGAATCACTAAACGCTCAATAATAATGCCTACAAGACCGCTTACACAAAAGGCAAGTGGAATCGCTAATAAAACAGAATATTCAATAGCTTGAGGCATCATTTGTTGCAACGTATAAGTAGTATAGGCGCCTAGCATCATCATCTCACCATGCGCCATATTGATGACTTTCATAACACCAAAGGTAATAGCCAAACCAATGGCAGCTAGCAATAAAACCGAACCGAGACTTAAGCCAAAAAACGCTTTTTCTATCCATGCGTAAACGGATCTACTCTGCTCAATAGATGTAACAGATTTTGCGGCTAATGCTTTAAGATTTCCATCTTCACTTGCTACTATAAAGGCATTTAAAGCCTGTAAAGCCTCCGAAGATAATGCATCATTAAGTGCAGTAATCGCCTGCTGTTTCACTTCATCAGATCCAAATTTGACCTTCAAAATCCAATCCGTTTCTTGTAGAACTTTACGTACTGCACTCTCTTTTTCAACAGCGAGTGCTCTGGTAACGAGTTCTATGTTATCTTCGCTTGTATTTTTGAGAATATCTTTAGCCGATTGCAAACGAACAGAAGTTTTTTTAGAAAAAAGATTGAGTTCGGCAAGTTTACTGCGAACAACACTTCTTAATTTATTATTGATTTTAATCTTTTGAAAGGATGCTTTTGGCTGTGCTTCTAAAAGTTGATTTGTCTCTACATTTTTACATTCGAGACTATCCTCTTTTTCGCGCACAACTGCAACGATTTGTCCCAAATCAGCTGTCACATACAAATCACCGTTTAACAATGCTGTAAGAAGGGTTGATAGCCTTTCATCATCACTGTATGATTGGCTCAAATGATCGATGACACTCTCTTTTTGTGTAAAGCTATTCGATGTTAACGCAAGGATATCTTCATGAAAATCACTTGCATTCAGCGGTGAAACCAATAAGAAATAAAAAAGAATAATGCTTACCCATACTGTTTTCATGTGCGCCTCATATCGTCAATACGGAGGGAAACTCCCTCCGTAAAAGACCATTAATAATTTTGTCCGGAACATTTACCGGTTTTAACATTGTAATTACCGCAATGAAGTGGAGATCTCCAATCCGCGATAAGATCTTTACTTCCGGGAAGAAAATCGCTCCATGCATCACCCACAACGGTGTCAGGTGTTTTCCAAACGGTTTCAAATTGACCATTTTCTTGAATTTCACCAATTAAAACAGGTTTGGTTAAGTGATGGTTTGGCATCATCGTAGCATAACCACCAGTGAGGTTGGGTACTGTGATACCGATCATTGCATCAAGGACAGCATCGGTTTTGGTTGTACCTGCTTTTTCCACTGCTTTAACCCACATATTAAACCCAATATACGTTGCTTCCATTGGATCGTTAGTCACACGTTTATCGTTTTTGATATATTTTTTCCACGTAGAAATGAATTGTTTATTGATAGGCGTATCGACACTTTGGAAATAGTTCCAAGCAGCCAAATGTCCGACTAATGGTTTTGTATCTATGCCTGAAAGTTCTTCTTCGCCTACAGAAAATGCTATGACAGGGATATTTTCAGCACTGATGCCTTGGTTAGAGAGTTCTTTGTAAAAAGGAACGTTTGCATCACCATTGATAGTTGAAACAACGGCTGTTTTTTTGCCCGTTGAACCAAATTTCTTGATATCACTTACGATACTTTGCCAGTCAGAATGACTAAACGGTGTATAGTTGATCATAATATCTTCATCTTTTACGCCTTTAGATTTAAGGTATGCTTGTAAAATTTTGTTGGTTGTTCGTGGATAAACATAGTCTGTTCCAGCCAATACCCAACGTTTTACGCCCATATCTTTCATCAAATAATCCACAGCAGGAATCGCTTGTTGATTAGGTGCAGCCCCTGTGTAAAATACGTTTTTAGAAGACTCTTCACCCTCATATTGAACAGGGTAAAACAAAATGCCATTTAGCTCTTCCACAACAGGAAGCACAGATTTACGAGAAACGGATGTCCAGCAGCCAAAGGTAACATCGACTTTGTCTTTGGTTAAAAGTCCACGCATTTTTTCAGCAAACAGTGGCCAGTTTGAAGCAGGATCAACGACAACAGGCTCTAGCTTTTTACCTAATACGCCACCTTTTTTATTTTGCTCCTCAATGAGCATTAAAACCGTGTCTTTCAGTGTTGTCTCTGAGATGGCCATGGTTCCTGATAGTGAGTGTAAAACACCAACTTTAATCGTATCTGCCGCTTGTGCCATATATCCCATACCAATGATGGCGGCGATGGATATACTTTTAACAATACTCTTAAGCATTTTGCCTCCTTATAATTTTCAAAAACAATTATAAAAAAGAAGTGTTGCGCAAGTGTTGTTTTTTCTCTTTCAGAAAGAGTGTGAATGTTTATTTTTTAATCATTGGCAGATTTTAGCGATTTTACCAAAATCAAAACGCTCCAATGCTTCTTGAATTTTTTGCGTAAATTCCTCACTTAGCGTATGCTGAGCAAGAAGCGTTTGAATCATCTCTCCATCCAACCTCATGGAAGCATCCACAAACTGTTTTAAGAGGAGAGGATCAAGACTTGGTTGTACATCTTCGTTTACATGTAAAGGTTTAGACTCTTGTGATGCGTACACCACCGTAAGATGGAGTGCATTGGCCAGTTTTGTCACTAAAGCGTATTCATCAATCGGTTTTTGTAAAAAGTCATGTGCTCCAACGCTTAGGGCTTCTTGCTTATCTTCCGAAAAAACATGGGCGGAGACAATGATAATAGGAATATGCTTGGTTACAGCAGAGACTTTCAGACGCTTTGTGGCTTCTAATCCATCGAGTTTTGGCATCAAGATATCCATAAAAATCAAATCAACGGAATGCAAAGTAGCCTGTTCTATTGCTTCCAAGCCATCACTTGCTTCTAAAAGATTAAAAGAAAATGGCTCTAAAATTTGACGAATAAGAAAGCGGTTTTGAGGCATATCATCAACGATCAAAATTGTTTTTTGAGTATCACTGATAAGCGCTTGAATCGGTTGTTCTTTTACATGTAACGTTGGCTCTTCTAAAGGAATCTCGCCGTCAACCCAAAAACGAAACGTGCTTCCCTTCCCAAACGTACTTTCAAGCTCGATACTGCCTCCCATACGTTCAACCAACTCTTTGGTAATGGCAAGCCCCAATCCTGTTCCACTTTTACTGTACTTATCCGATTCAATTTGTTCGAATGGTTTGAAGATACTCTTTGTATATTTTTCGTCGATTCCAATACCTGTATCGCGTACAAAAATCTTTAATTGGTTCTGTGAAAAGTTTACATGTAAAAGAATAGAGCCATCTTCTGTGAACTTAACTGCATTACCCAAAAGGTTGATAATAATCTGCCTTAGCCTTTGTTCATCACAGATAATCCAACGAGGAACGCTCGGATCAAGTTCAATCTGAAATGCCAACCCTTTATCCTCACAACGGCTTTGAAACATCTGTTGAATCGTTGCAATGCTTTGATAAAAATCAAAGGTCGTTGGTTTAATATAAATCTTCCCCGCTTCAATTTTAGAGAGTTCTAAAATTTCATTAATGAGTTCTAGCAGATGTTTTCCACTGTTTTCAATAATCATGGCATTCTCTTTTTCCACGGCACGAAGATGTGAAGACTGACATAGCAGTGTCGCAAAACCCAAAATTGCATTAAGCGGTGTGCGTAGCTCATGGCTCATATTTGCTAAGAAAACCGATTTGGAGTGATTGGCAGCTTTGGCTTCTTCGGTGGCTTTTTTCAGGGTTTCTTCGTAGCGTTTGCGCTCTGTTATGTCGCTAAAAACAACAACCGCACCTTCAATGTAGCCTTTTTTATTTAACATCGGCGTACTCACATAATCAATAGGGAAAAACACACCCTCTTTTGTTGCAAACTGCATATCAGCTATTTTTTCAAGCATCATACGCTGCGTATAGGTAGATTTTTGATTCATTTTTTCAGAATCAGTCATTTCATAAAGGTATTTTCCAATTAACGTTTCTTGATGCTCATAGCCTAAAAGGCTACACCCCATAGGATTGATAAATTCAATACGCCCTTTTGCATCCAACCCAAAGATACCTTCTGCTGCCAAATCTAAAAGTGATTTATTTTTCTGCTCGCTTTCGATGAGTTTCATAGCATTATCTTTAAATATGGTCATCGTATCGATCATCTCTCCCACTTCATCATGATTTTTATATGTGGGTATAACCGTATCCATATCGTTTTTTGCCAATTGTAGCATTGCGTTTTTAAGTGTCTCTAAGGGATCAATGATGCGCGATAAAATAATAGTGAATGAAAAAAGAACTAAAACAATTAACGCAATAATGACAAAACTGACATAAGTTTCTAATTTTTTAACCCGCTCATGTGCCTCTAAAATTCGTGCTTTTGTCCGTTTTTCAAACGCTTCTAAAAAATGATCAATCGGCTTCATAATCATTATTTTAGCTTTGTGGTATTCATCCGAATGCATAATGCTACGAGCCAAGGCAGGATCAGGTTCTTTGTGCACGGTATAGTTGCCATCTTTATCTTCAAAAATGCCCACAAGTGCATTCATCGCTTTTGTTTCAAGATAGGTTAACTGGTCTGATTTAGCTTTTGAATCATAGAGTAAATCTAACTCTTTTTGTTCAAAACCCGCTTCTTTCATCAATGTTTTAAGGGATATCGCATTACCATCAAACACAGGTTCGCTACCATCTAATGTATAAAAATCCCAGAAAATACGATTGTAGTTTTTAGGCCTCGGTATTAAGCCATCACGAATATCCAAAATTGTTTGAAATTGCTTTTTAAACATCATTTTACCCGTCACGATATAGGTGCGAGCAACGCGCGTTAAATCATCGGAACTTTGACGTAATTCATTGGCAAGTACAAAAGATTTATGTTGCATTTTGTAAGCAGATTCGAGTTGCAGAATAGCTTGATTGTAATCATTGATAATAAAAACAACAAAACAAAGGAACAACGTATTGATGAAGAAGAGAACAATAAAAAGCTTTTTGAGTTTCATCGTTTAACCTTGAATTCATGTAAATGACTTATAATAACCAAATCCTAATCCAAAAAGCACCCATTATCATGGATAAAAAATATACAATTTTAATTATTGATGATCAACCCGAAAATCTCCACTATTTACGGCGTATTCTTATCCAAGAGGGATACGACATCAAAGCCACTTCGGATGGTTACATGGCGATAGAAGCAACCAAATGGAATATCCCTGATCTTATTTTACTTGATATTAAAATGCCCATCATTGATGGCTTTTCTGTTTGCAAACTGCTCAAAAAGAATCAGCTCCTCGAAGAAATTCCTGTCATCTTTATCAGTGCCTTGGATAATATGGAGTATAAAATACATGCCTTTGAAGAAGGGGGTGTTGATTATATCACCAAACCCTTTGAACCTAAAGAAGTTTTAGCACGCGTTAAAACACAATTGCAAATTCATCAAAATAAATTAATGATTAAAAAGCTTTTGCAGCACCAAGATATTTTTATCAAAAAAATTATGCACGAGATCAACACACCTTTAAGTATTATTTCACTGAATAGTGATGCTCTAGAAAGAGTTTTAGGAGAAAGAGATGAACTCAATGCTATCAAAGCATCCACCAAAACGCTTTCATCTATTTACAGTGACCTTTCGTATTTAGTAAAAAAAGAGTCACGCCACTATGAAACAAAAGAGATTTTCGTGCTTCCTTTTTTGGCATCTCGCATTAGCTTCTTCAATGAAATAGCTCGTATCAAAAATGTACATATCAACTTTGAATATTCCAATGAATTCACAATCATCATCAATGAATATGAGTTAGAGCGTATTATTGATAACACACTTTCCAATGCCATTAAATATTCTAAACCTAATCAAAGCATTGATGTTTTTATGGGAGACTATGAACAAAAGCAAATTATAAAAATTCAAGACCATGGTATGGGAATTGAAGAGGGAGTTGATATTTTTATGCCTTTTTATCAGCAATCCATTGCCAATATTGGTTTAGGACTTGGCTTAACTATCGTCAAAGAAATTTGCAATAAATACGCAATTACAATTGATGTGTCAAGTCAAAAAAATAATGGCACGACCTTTTTATATGATGTGAGTGTACTAAGTCAGAAAGTGAACAATTAATGAAACTTCTTTTACTTGAAGATGATGTAGCACTGAATAAAATCATCAAACAACTCTTGGAACAGCAAAATTATGTAGTAGAAAATTTTTTAGATGGATATAGCGCTTTAGACAAAATTATCCATAGTAGTTATGATATCTATATTTTAGACATTAATGTGCCAGGATTTGATGGTCTTCAAATGCTCGAATTTATCCGCAATCAACACCAATCCCTTCCTGTAATTATCATCAGTGCATTTTCAGATATTGACAACATCAAAAAAGCCTATGATTTAGGGTGTAATGACTATCTGAAAAAACCTTTCACCATTGAAGAACTGCTTGTACGCATTCGCTACCTTATTAAACAACGTTATCCAACACAAAGCACCTCTACCGTAATACTATTTGGCAATGGTTTTGGCTTTGATGTTGAAAAACAACAACTTCTCAAAGCTGATCATGAAATCACATTGACCTATAAGGAAAAATTGCTGCTAGCCTTGTTGATCCAACATCTTAATCAAACAGTATCCATTCAGACTATCCGTGAGTATGTTTGGGATGGCAAAGAGTTGGAAGCCGTTTCTATTCGCTCAATTATTTTCAAATTGCAACAAAAACTTTCTAATGGTATGATTGTTAATGTCAGAAGTGTAGGCTATAAGCTTATTTCAATGCAGTACTGAGATGCATTATGATGGGTCGCGGTAATAAAGCTTCGTTTTGTCTTTCTGGTAAAAGTTATACAGTTTTTGAAACTCTTTATAAACTTTAGCGGAGTACGGATTGTCATCAATCTTGCCATTATACGCATTAATGGCATCTTTATTGTTTTTATGTCTTATAAAACAGGTCGCTAAGATGTACGCACCCACTTGAATGTTGGTATTTGGATCGAAGAGATCATATAACGAGATATTGGCTTTATCAAGCAGTGGCTTATGAATGGAGTTAATCTGCATGATACCCATATCAAAACGCGGGTAGTTATGGGTGTAGAGAAAATGCACCACCATCTTGAATTGTTCTTTGTTTTTGCTCTTGATCGCAATGACTTGCGAATACATCTTGCTCTCAATCCCTTTTTGTCTTAAAAAAGTACTGAGTTCTTGCGCTTGCTGTGGAGTCATTTTATTGGCGCTAAAGGCTACCACGTAGCGATCAAGGTCACTTTCGACTTTGGCGATGGAGTATAAAAGACGGGGTTCAATGCCGTAAATTTGCCCCACTTTTACCCAAATATTTTCGCCCGTATTGGGCTGTGCCGCCCATAAAAAAAGAGGAAAAAGGGTTAGTACAATCATGCGTAACATTTTAAGCCTCCTCTTTTTCTAAAGTTTGTTTCATTATAAATGAAGCAAACTTTATTCTCTATAAAGACTCTTTTCTTGCGCCATTGGCACTATTTTGAACCTGTGTGACGCACATCAAACACATTTGATTTTGTAGATTTTTATCTATTTCGTTAAGGTAGTATTTAAAAAATATTAATTTTGATCCTATAGACTACGGTTAAGAAAAAAATCAAAAAAGGTGATAATGTGGAAAACACACTTCAAGCCATCAAACAAGAGATTAAAAAGGTGATCGTTGGACAAGAAGAACTTGTGGATGCCATGCTCATAGGTCTACTCAGTGGTGGGCATATTTTGGTCGAAAGTGTACCGGGGCTTGCCAAAACGACAGCGATTAATGCGCTCTCAAAAGCACTAGGACTGGATTTTAAACGGGTGCAATTTACGCCTGATTTATTACCCGCCGATGTCATCGGAACGGAAATTTACGATCAAAAAAACGGCGATTTTAAAATCAAGCATGGCCCTATTTTTACCAATCTTCTCTTAGCCGATGAGATTAATCGAGCCCCTGCGAAAGTACAGTCCGCCCTTTTGGAAGCGATGCAAGAGAAACAAGTGACCATCGGCGATGAGAGTTTTACCCTCTCGCTTCCTTTTTTAGTCATGGCAACGCAAAATCCGCTCGAACACGAAGGCACATACCGTTTACCTGAAGCACAACTGGATCGTTTTTTGATGAAAATCATCGTAGGCTATAACAGTTTTGAAGAAGAGATGGAAGTGGTCAATCGTGTCGTACAGCGAGGCTTTGAGAGCATTGTCAAAGTGGCCGATGCTCAAGATATATTGCGTCTGCAACAACAACTCTCTTCCATACACATTGATGAAGCGTTGCAAAAGTACATGCTTCAGATCATCTTTGCCACGCGCTCGCCTAAAGCGTATGGTCTGGACTCCTTAGAAGCGTACATTCATTTTGGGGCGAGCCCTAGAGCCTCGATTGATCTGCTTAAAGCCTCTAAAGCGTTAGCACTGATTCGTGGCAAAGATTATGTCTCTCCGTATGATGTGGCAGAGGTGGTATCTGGGGTATTACGTCACCGCATTATCTTAAATTACCAAGCTGAAGCAGAAGATATCAGCGTGGATTTTATCATCAAAAAAATCATGCAGACGATCAAAGTACCGTAAAGGTATCATGATGCAGACTCAAAAAGCCATCTTGGTTAAAACCAAGCGGAAGATTTTCGCACTCCACACAGGCAATCACCCCTCCATCTTTGAATCACGGGGGATTGATTTTAGAGAGATCAAAGAGTATACCTTTGGCGATGAAATACGCAAAATCAACTGGAAAGTGACCGCACGCGAGCAAAGTCCTTATGTCAACCGCTTCAATGAAGAGCGCGCTTTAAATGTATTGGTCGTTTTTTTAGTGAGCGGAAGCATCTACTTTGGAACGCAAAAGCTCAAACAAGAGAGTATGGCAGAAGTGCTATCCGCCCTCTGCTTTGCTACGCTCAATCAAGGCGATTACTTAAGTACGCTCTTTTTTAGTGATAAAGAGGAGTTTTTTCATGCCCCCACGAAACAAACGGGTGCATTGGAGCGTTTGGTGGATGCGGCACTCACGCTCAATCCACTCTCCAAAACCGTGGACTACACAGCGCTTAATCATTACATCATGAACCGCATCAAACGCAAATCGCTCATGTTTGTCATTGGTGATTTTTACGGCGATGTGGATTTGAGCGCGTTGACAGCCCGCAATGAAGTTTATGCCATTATGGTGCGCGACCATTTTGAAGAGCTTCCCAAATTGCAGGGTGAGCACACGCTCATCGACCCCAATACGATGCGCCAGAGCTCTTTTTCGCTGAGTGGTTCACAGCTCAAGGCTTACGCCAAAAAGATGGAAGAGCAAGACGCTCGAACCATCGCGCATTTTAAAAAACATAAAATCAAACACACCAAACTCTATACGGATGAAGAGCCGTATGAGAAGTTGTTTGAACTTTTTAGGGGTTAAGATGGAGCAATTACGTGATATTAAAGGCTTGGTTGAAATTCCTTTTCCCACGCTTTGGCTCATCATCGCCGCTCTTACCTTGGTGTGCCTTCTAGCTCTTGGAGCATCTCTTTGGTACCGTTCCCATCAGCGCAAAAAAGCGCACAGTGTGAGAGCAAAAGCACTGATCGCTTTAAAACAGATGGACTTTAGCGATGCTAAAGCAGCAGCATACTGTTTTACCCACAATGGATACCTAGTGCTTGGTGAAAACACTTTACATGTAAAGAATTTTGAGGCGATTATTCAAGATTTGGAAGCATATAAATTTAAAAAAGAAGTCCCTTCGTTGGATGAAGCAATGATTAAGCGTATGCAAGCGTTTATAAGTGAGGTTTCTCATGTTTAGTTTTGAATACCCTTACGCATTTGCGCTTTTACTCCTCTTTTTCGCTGGTTTCAAGTGGTTTAAGATGCGAAGCTCCATTTTGATTTTCCCCAATCTACCGCTGCTCCAACAAATTGAGCACAAAGGTGGTTATGCAAGGCTTATCAGCAAATACCTAGCTATTTTTGCACTCATTACCGCCCTTGCTTCGCCTGTTATTAAAGATGAAACCATCCTTCAGCACGGCAAAGGGTATGAGCTCTCTTTGATTTTAGATGTGAGCGGTTCGATGCACGAGAGCAATAAAATGGGCATTGTCAAATCCATCGTTCAAGAGTTCATCGAAGCACGCAAAGACGATAAACTAGCCCTCAGTGTCTTTGGCGATTTTGCCTACGTGGCGGTACCATTGACCTTTGATAAACACAGTTTGCTTGACCTGCTCAGTCGCCTTGATGCAGGTGTTGCGGGGGTGCATCAAACCGCACTGTACGAAGCGCTTTATCTCAGCAGTAACATCTTTAAAACCTCGACCTCTAAAAATAAAATTGCGATTTTACTCACTGACGGTATGGACAATGCTGACACAATTCCCATTGATGTAGCGATTCACACGGCGCAAAAATACCACATCAAAGTCTACACCATAGGCGTTGGAGGCTCAGGTGATTACAATCCAACGGTCTTGCAAACCATCGCCAAAGAGACGGGCGGCATCTTTTTTGAAGCCAATTCCAAACAACGCTTGGAGGAGATTTACCATCAAATTGACAGCTTAGAAAAAAGTGAAATTACCGCCGACAAGTACGTCAAAAAAGAGTACTTTTTTCAGTATTTTCTCATAGGAGCCCTTGTGTTTATGGGACTTTATATGATACTTTCCAACAAGGAGTAAGGTGTGGAATTTTTAAATCCAGAAGCTTTTTGGGCACTCTTAGCACTGCTACCCTTCAGTTATTTTCTCACCCGACGTAGCAGCAGCCTAGAGTCACTCTTTGCCCCTGAAATCTTTGCCAAAATTAGCTTTTCACGCCAAAGTATTTCGAGGCGTTCGCGCAATGTGCTGATGCTTTTGGCGATGAGTTTTGTCATTATCGCTCTTGCTCGCCCCGTCCTCAAGGAAGGCGAAATCACCGTCGATACCACGTCAATAGATGTCGTTGTGGGCTTTGACCTCTCCGCCTCCATGTTCAGCGATGATGTTTACCCCAGCCGCTTTGCGCTCGCTCAGCAAAAATTTGATGATCTTTTAAATGTCTTTCCTGAAGCCAATGTCGCGGTGATCGGTTTTAGTTCACAAGGCTTTTTGGTCGCTCCACTCAGCAGGGACTTTCACACTTTGCGCTTTTTGGTCGAACACATGAATGCCCGCTCGGTATCGCAAAAAGGAACCAACATCCTCTCAGCCCTTCAAAGTGCGGAAAACTTGATGAAAGAGAGCACACACAAAGCGTTGATTTTACTCACTGATGGTGGCGATACAGAGACATTTGACAAAGAGATCGCCTATGCAAAAACGCACGGCATTAAAGTCTATGTGTACGCCATCGGTACGGAAAAAGGCGGCGCGATTAAGGGTGAGAATGGAATGCTCACCGATTCCAAAGGCAATGTTGTCATCACGCACCTCAACGAGTCGATCAAACAGTTAGCACTTCAAAGCGATGGAGCCTACTTGCGCTACTCGTTGCGCCATGATGACATCAAAGCGATGGTGGAGGATATTCGCTCTAAATTTAAAAGCCATACCCGTAAAAGCGACACGATTCATGCCTATCAAGAGCTTTTTTATTACCCCTTAATGCTCGGTATTTTGCTTCTTTTACTGAGCCTGATTTCCTTGCCACAAAGGAGAGTTCATGGTTAAATCACTCTTGTTACTTGTCTGCTTGATGGGCATTACGCAAGCAGGGTTACTGGATTTTTGGAATGCAAGTAAAGCCAAAGAAGCTTATACCAAAGGCGATTATCCAAAGGCGACATCTCTTTACCAAAGTCTAGATCAAACCAACGATAATGCCGCCTACAATTTAGGCAATGCCTATTACAAAGAAAAAGCCTACGACAAAGCTTTAGAGGCGTATCAGCATGTTAAAGATCCAAAACTTTTGCCTCAAACCTTACATAACATGGGCAATAGCTACGCACAATTACACCAAAATGATCAAGCCATCAAAGCGTACGAATCAGCGCTCAAGCTCAAAGAGGATAAAGACACACGGTTCAATTTGGAGCTCTTAAAAAAAGAGCAACAAAAACAAGACCAAAAACAGAATAATTCATCTGAAAACAATCAGAAAAAAGACAACCAACAAAAATCCTCGTCCAAAGAACAACCAAAAGACAGCAATACCTCTCAAAATTCAAGCAATTCTGAACCGCAACAAAGCGACAAACCTTCTCAAAATGAGCCAAAGAATGCTCAAGATGCCAACGCGTCGGCGCAACAGCAACAGAGCACACCTTCCAAACCTGAAGAGAAGCCTTCGTCTGACACACACGATGCACAAAAGCACGATGTGCCAAAAGAAGACGACACGAAGGGTGAACAACAGGCGCAAGCGGCTCAAACAGATGATGCTCATGCACCTATTAGCAACCATGAAGAACACCAATGGGACAAAATACTCAATCAAAGAGGGGTCAATACGTTGATGTTGCCGCTAAGCAACAAAGGAGAAAAAGATGATACTTCAAAACCTTGGTAAGATGGCGCTTCTTTGCGTCTGCTTCGGTGCTTCACTTTTCGCAGACGCTTCCATTCGCGTCGATAAAATGGCATTGTATCCAGGCGATACCGTGACCTTTACCCTGAATGCAGAAGGAAGTGATGTCACCTTCCCTAGCATCAGTTCGGTTGATGAGTTTCCCATTTTGGGCACATCCAGTGCCAACAGCATTCAGATGATCAATGGAAACACAACTCGAAATATTTCACGCAGTTACACCTTTTCGCCAACGCACGATGTGACCATTCCTGCCTTTTCCGTTACCATAGCAGGCAAAGCGTACACCACAGAGCCTCAAAAAATCACCGTTTTAACCCCCAAAGCCAGCAAGTCGGGTGAGCCTTTTGTGCTAGAGCTCAAAGCCAATAAAAAGAGTGCATATGTCGGTGAGCCGATTAAGCTTAGCATGGTTTTCAAACAACAAGTGGGTGCTAAAGCCGATAAAGTCGAAGTGAGCGAGCTTTCACTCAAAGATTTTTGGGTTAAAAAAGAAGAGACATTGCATCAAAATGTCGAAGGCGAGTATGTCACCAAACAGTATGATTACGTGCTGTTTCCTAAAAAAGCAGGCGACATTGAGATTCCTGCCATCTTCTCGCGTGTCGGTACGGCTGTCAAATCAGACATGGGAGGTGGTGGACTGGATAGCTTTTTCAATGATTCACTGTTCGCCCCCATGCAAATCAAATGGAAACAGGTTTTCTCCAACGCGTTACATGTAAATGTAAAACCCTTGCCTGCCAACATCTATCTTTATGGTGACTTTTCCATCGAAGCGAGTGTGGATAAAACGTCCATCGAGCCCAATAAACCCATCAGCCTGATTCTTCACATTAAGGGCAAAGGAAACATCGACGACATCGCCCAGTTCAATCCTTCTATCAACGATGTCGCCATTTATGCCGATGCACCCAAAGTAGATGCTTCTTTAAACAAAGAGGATTATGAAGGCGAATTTAGCGAGCATATTGCCTTGGTGTCCGATAAAGATTTCACGATTCCCTCGTTTGAACTCTCTTACTTTGATGCCAAAACGCATACCGTAGTCACCCAAAAAACCAAAGAAATCCCCATTCACATCATCGGTGCAGTGATAAAAAGTGCGCCTACGTTAGAGAAAAACAAAAGCAGCGAACCAATGGCGGAACACACAACGTCTGATGAGCCGAAAAAACCCTTTTCTATTAAACCGTACATGAATGCTATTTATGGCATATTGGGCATTCTTTTCATTCTAGCCTTTGGCATATGGTTCGCTCAAACCAAAAAAGCGCACCCAATTTCACAAACACATGCTTTAGCATCCGCGATTGATAAAGCCAAAAGTGATAAAGCCTTGTTCGATCTCTTGCTTCCTTATGCTAAAAAAGATGCGTTGATTGCGGAGATTTTAGCTAAACTCGAAGCCAATCTTTACGGTGGCGCACAGAACATTATCGACAAAAAAGAGCTCAAACGGTTAGTGGAAGAAAGAGCGATTGGGTAAAATTTTGAAGTTAAAATCGTTGCAAATATCTTTACATGTAAAGATATTTTGAGTGGCTTGGTAAATTTTTGTATAATTTTTTAATGATCAAGGAGCTACACATTGATAAATGACTTTATTTTGGGGTTGATCACTTTTCTCACATCCGTCCTTACGGGTGCGGTAGGAATGGGTGGTGGATTATTATTGATCGCTATTCTTCCATCCTTTTTACCACTCAACGCGCTTATCCCCGTTCATGGACTAACGCAAATATCGAGCAATGTATCACGAGCTTATTTTGGGCATAAAGATATTCAGTACAGTGTTGTCCCAAAATTCTTGATTGGTTCACTTATTGGTGTTGGCATCTTTGCTTTTTTACTCAATCTTATTACGATCAACTATATCCCATTATTCATTGGAACGTATATCTTGTTATCTTTATGGTCGCAAACCTTTAATGAGAAAATAAAAAAATATGAAAGCTACTACGTCATTGGATTTTTTCAATCAGGACTTTCTGTTGTTGTCGGCACAACGGGTCCACTTGCCATAACAAAACTCCTAAAAGAGTTTGAAGATAATGATAAAGTCGTTGCAACCTCCGCGGTACTTATGAGCATTACGCATATTTTAAAAGCACTTGTCTATCTCAATTTTGGATTTATCTTTGCTGACTATCTTGGGATGATTTTCTTTATGATTACCTGCTCTATTTTAGGCTCATACGTAGGTACAAAATTGAGGAATAAGATCGATGGTAAAAAATTATTCTTTGCATTGAGAATAGTGCTCTCTATTATGGCTCTCAAATCAGTCCTATCAATTTTTTAATAAAGTTTTGCAAAGCTCTTCTTATTGCAAAGCCTACGCTATGCTGCTGTGGCGCTCAATCTAGCCTCTTTTGAGGCAAAAAGGCTTCTTATAAAACGGTAAGAAGCCTTTTTGCATGTTAATCTCTTATCTTTAAAAAAGCTGAAAGAGCGTAGCCTTTCACTACACTATACATCAATATTTCTTGTTTAGAATCTTTAAATTTTTGATTTTAGTATGCAGAAAATTAGGAGTTGAGGAAAGGGGGTATTTACCCATTTTGATCTGTTTTGAAACTTTACATGTAAAGAAAGTTAAAAGTCTACCCCTAACCGATACCTAAGAAAATTCTTAATACAATAGAGAAATTTCTTAAAAGGAAAGACGATGTTTAAACACCTTATTAACGTTCTCATTGGACTCAGTCTTTTTACAACCCTTGTAAATTCAGCGGAAAGACCACTCATCGTTGGCATGGAGTTGCAGTACCCTCCTTTTGAGATGAGTGATAAAGATGGAACGCCTAGTGGCGTAAGTGTCGATTTGGCAAAGGCTCTGGGAAAATACCTCGGACGCGAAGTCACAATCGAAAATATCGCGTGGGATGGGTTGATTCCTTCGTTGAAAACTGGGAAAATTGACCTTATCATCTCTTCAATGACGATCACGGATGAGCGCCAAAAGACGATCGATTTTTCGATTCCTTACGCGCAATCCAACTTGGCGATTTTAACCAACAAAACAAGCGGTGTGAAGAGTATAGAAGACCTAAACCAAAAGGGTAAAAAGATTGCTGTGAAAAAAGGTACAACGGGGCATCTTTATGCAAACCAATACCTCAAAAATGCCGAACTTTTAGTCTTTGACAAAGAAAATGCCGCAGTTTTAGAAGTGATCCAAGGCAAAGCGGATGGTTTTTTGTATGACCAGCTAACGATCTATAAAAACTGGGCTAATCATAAAGAGACAACCGTTGCACTGTTAAAACCGTTTCAAGAAAAGCCTGAGTATTGGGGTGTCGCCATCAAAAAAGGGAATGATGCACTCAAAGAGCAAGTCAATGCGTTTATCAAGCAAGCCAAAAATGACGGCACGTTTGATGCGCTATCGAAAAAGTATCTCACAGAGGCTAGAGCGACGTTCGATGCGCTTGGGATTCCATTTTTCTTTTAAGGCAAAACCATTTTACATGTAAACGATTTTTTCATCCAAGAGATTGACCAAAAAGAGAATGTAAAAAAAAATAAGAGCGTTTATGCCTTTAACTTTTTGGTTCTTTCTTGCATCATCATCGCTGTCTGTTATGGTATGTTTAGCTCGGTCTCCTATGAGTTTCATTGGGAAAGCGTCTACGCGTACAAACAAAAGTTTATTGATGGCTTTTTCATGACGATCGTTATCTCCTTTTTTGCCTTGATTTTAAGTCTTTTCATTGGAGTTTTTTTTGCGTATGGACAAAATTCTAAAGTGATTCTTTTGCGGTTTTTTTCGCGGTTTTATATCGAGCTTATCAGAGGAACACCACTTTTGGTGCAAATTTTGATCTTTTTCTATGTCTTTGCCAACAATCTTGGCTTTAACAATCGCTATATCGTTGGAACGGTGATTCTCGCAATGTTTTCAGGTGCTTATGTGAGTGAGATTATACGAGCAGGCATCCAAAGTATTCACAAAAGTCAGTACGAATCGGCTCAATCCCTTGGCTTTACCCCGTTTCAAACCTACCGTTATATCATTTTTCCCCAAGCGTACAAACGCATCATCCCTCCGCTTACGGGGCAATTCGCCTCCATCATCAAAGACTCATCCTTGCTTTCGATCATCTCGATCAGTGAGTTTACTATGAATGCCCAAGAGGTCAACGCTTATACTTTTTCAACCTTAGAGAGTTACATACCCCTAGCCATTGGGTATTTGATGCTCACCTACCCTATCTCATTTTGGGCAAAAAAGCTTGAAGAGCGGATGAAAGACTAATCGGTTTTAAATCTTTACATGTAACGTGAAAGCGAGTAAGAAAAGTAGCCTTGCGCCACTTTTCTTGCTTTACTTTTTTACCAAGAATCGCTACTGGAATCACTCATGCTATCACCCGAAGAACTATCATCCCATGAAGCACTATCGTTAATGCCAAAGTCATTGTCTCCAAAATCAGAAGAAGACGGTTGTGGGGTAGTGTCCACGGGGGGCGCAGTATGGGTTCCTACGTTGGGCGTTGAGGCGTTGTTATTGGCAAAATGGTTAAACAACGCTTCACCTGCAGCCACGCCAACGCCTGCGGCAAGTCCTGTCGCCAATCCTGAAGCGATGCCACTTCCCATTCCTCCACCTTGTGGACTGGAAGGATTCATAGGAGCATTGTTAGGATAGGACGCAGTAGGAGGTGTTCCACCGTTCAAGCCATTGTTGGAAGATGTAGACTTTCGGCTAAACGCTGATCGAATAAGGAAAACAAAGACAAGTGCACCTCCCCCAAAGAGCAATGCGGTTGTCCATGGAAAAGGTTTAGTGGAAGAAGATGCGCTTTGATGCTCATTAGAGAGAGTCT
This sequence comes from Sulfurospirillum diekertiae, assembly GCF_002309535.1. Lineage (GTDB taxonomy): Bacteria > Campylobacterota > Campylobacteria > Campylobacterales > Sulfurospirillaceae > Sulfurospirillum > Sulfurospirillum diekertiae. Next base: position 2,445,117 of record NZ_CP023275.1, read on the forward strand.
TAGGAGCACCCAAGAGTCCTAGCTTATCTTTAAGCGTTTGAATCGCTTGTGGTTTGGCAAATGGCAATCCTGGCTCTAACTGCTCAGCAACGCTAAGTTCAGAACGCGCTTGCGTAATTTGACCTTGGGCTGAGAGTATTTCAGCATTGACAAAGTGCGCTTTAGCGCTTTGCGGATGTGCTTTTAAAACCTCTTCAACCATTGTGTGTGCTTCACTGAGTTTACCCGCTTGCGCTGCTTCGTAAACTTGGTGTATCGTAGGCTCTGCATGTGCGACACTCACCACGAAAATGAGAACCGTTAAAAATCCAAATATTTTTTTCACGACAACATTCCTTTAGAGGATAATATAATAGTGAAATAGTAACGCAATAGTTTTAATAGCGATTAAATAGACTTTTACGCATATCTCTATGGCTTAAAGTTCTTTTGTTTTAGGCGTTCCGAACGCTTTAAACGTTATCAGCAATAACGGTGAGAGCAAGAGATCGGCAACAATGGCAACAAAGATTGTAGCGACAGTCAAAAGTCCAAATACAATGGTTGGAACAAAGTTGGATGTCACCAAAACCATAAACCCTATCACGGTTACGCCAGCGCAATAATACATAGGATTACCAACACTTGCATGCGATCTCACCATTGAGGCAACATAATCACCATCTTTTTTAAGTTCAGCTCTAAATCGCAGATAATAATAAACGGTATTGTTCATCGCCATATCAAAAGCAATGGCAGCAATGGTGATATTCATAATGTCCAGAGGTATTTTAAAGACACCCATAATTCCAAATACGATGCCAATAGGAATAATATTGACAACAATCGCAATAAGCCCTATTTTAACAGATCTAAATAAAAATAAGAACATCAATCCTAGTATAGATATGGTTTCACCCACGGTTAAAATCTGAGTTTGATAGAGGGATTGGAGCATATTATTGTATAAAACCATCATTCCCACAATATCAAAATCACTCTCTTTCAAGCCAATTTCTTTTTCCAATCCTGCTCTTATGGTATTGATTAACTCTTCGCGCCTGAGATCTTTTGAAGAATCTTTGATACGTATGATAAATCGTGCTTCATCGTTTTCAATGTTAATATACGAATCTAAAAGCATATTTTTATCTTCCTCGGGAAGTGCTTTATAAAGAATTCCCAGTTCAAAGCTGTCCAACCCTTGCCCGTTTTTAATGATTTTCCCAACCCTTAAGAGTGTTGCAAGCGATGATACATTTCCAACATTATTCATGCTTTCAAGAAATGTTTGAATTTTTAATATTTCTTCCATCTTTTGGTCGGTAAACCAGTATTGCGCTTCACCGCTTTGTTTGTTAAACTCTTCTTCAAAACTATCAAGTACGCTAGGATCTGAACTTTTATCCAGCGTTACCTGTTTTTTAGGAAATCTTACGACCACTTCAAGGGGTGTTGTCCCCCCTAAGTTTTCATCAATTTTTTTCATACCTTGGTAGATTTCTGTTTTATCTCTAAAATAATTAATCATACTGTTTTCAACGACAAGCTGTGTTGTTCCAACGATACTAAAAATGACAACAGCAAGAGAACCCAGATAAATTGTTTTCGGATACGCTTTAACGGCATTGGCACACGCCAATGTTAATTTAGTAAATTTGTCATATGTTAAGACAGGAGCTTTTTTCTTCAAAGCCATCAACATTGCAGGTGAAAATATAATGGCAAAAAGGAAAGAGATACACGATGCCACGGCCATCATCCATCCAAAATTCATAACCGGAAGGATGCCACTGCTGATAAGCGACATATACGCAACGATTGAGCTACATACAACAAACGACATCGGTAAAACCATTTTTCCCATCGTAATGGCAATGATCTCTTTTTGCGATAACTCAGGATTTTTGATGTAGTTTTCACGGTAATTGGAGACAAGGTGAATGGACAAAGAGATCGCCATAATAAGCTGCATGGAGACAAAATTGGAAGAAATAACGGTGACTTCTAATCCAAAAAGGGTGTAGAGTCCCGCCGTTATCACAACCGCAGAAAATGCCACCGTAACAGGGATCAATACATACCGTAACTGTCTAAAAATGATCCAAAGCACTAAGATCATAATGAGAATGACCGAGATACCATACGTTTTAATGTCATCTTTGACAAAGCTAATCATGTCATCCGCAACCATCATAACGCCGCCTAAAAAGAGCTGCCCGCTATCTTTATGCATATCGATAATATCTCTCACCTCTTTAATCACGCTATGCGATTTGTCCTTGACGACCTCTCTATACTCTTTAAACTCTTTTTGAATGTGTTTAAGTTGAAGAGATTCCTCTTTGGTGAGTTTTTCTACTTTTTGTTTATCCAGAAGCGCATTGCGAGCTTTGACAAACTCCATGTATTTTGTATCATCTTTTAAATTGATCAGAATGCCCGTTGTTTTAAAATCCGCACTGACAAGATTGTTTTTATAAATAGGACTGGTTGTAAACTCCTCTTGCACCATGGTCTTGTTAATATCTTTGCTTTCAAGCGTTCGTATGTCATCAATAAACTCTTTGATAGACCGAGGTGGACTCTCAAGCAGCGGAACATCCAAAATGCTCACGACACTTTTCACGCTATCCACTTTTAAAAGTGCTTCTTTAAGACTTCTGATCGTATTGAGACTCTTCTCAGAAAGCATAGGATCATTGGGTGAAAAGGAGATGACAAGATAGTCCGAACTGGTATAGCGTTTGTGAATCTCTCTGGTAAGTTGAAGGTCTTTATCGTTTTCAAGGAGCAATGTTTCAGCGGAGGCATCTACACTGAGATGTACCGCAAAATACCCAAGGAACAGTGTCACTAAAAGCAGGATTGATAAAACGATTTTATGATTTTTGGTTATAAAGTCCGAATACATTTCTACATATTTTTCCACGAAAATTTTCCATTCAATTTTAATTTTTCAAGCGTTTTGTTGGATAATTTAGAATAACTACCATTGAGTCTGCAGTATCGTTGCTTTTTCTCTCAAACATTTCGCTATTTTATTTGTTGAATTATATCTTTTTTCAAACACATTTCCTTAATTATGGTTTGACAAAGCACCAAATACAAGCATATCAATCCCCTATAAAGCTCTTTTTTACTTTGACTTCGTTAGAATAATTCACCTTTTGCGGGGGTATGTGACTCTGGTGTGCACCACGGCCTTCAAAGCCGATTGGGTGGGCGGTTGACCGTCTGCTGGTAGGTTCGATTCCTACACCCTCTCGCCAACTCTCAAACACTACACAACTTTACGACACTACAATGGAACATTATGGGCGAAGAAAACAAAAAGAAGCCCTCATCAAAACCCTCAGTGGCACGGTTCAACTTAAAAGCTGAGCTCATTGAAAAATTTATTAACGACCATTTAATGCAATTAGATGACACAGATGCGATAGAAAGTGCATTTGAAAGCTTTTGGGATGCCGAGAAAAAGAAGCCTATGAGTCTTTTTACATTTAAAAAAAACCTTAAATACATACTTTGACCATAGGTTATTACCTCCACTTTTAACACTATTTCACCTTCTACTATTTTTGTGAGTAGCTTCATTTCTTATGAGACTGGCAAAGATACTATTGCTTTTGTTACAAATACAGAAAAATTTATTCCTATATATATTTAATTTTTAATATTAATATTAAAAATTTATAAAAGTCATTTTCACGTCGTTTTCATCTGTTAAATTAAGGAGCATTTAAATAAAACTTTAAAAGGAGAAACGTATGAGACTAGCTAAACTTAGCTTGGTGGCTATCGTAGTTGCTGGACTTGCATCGAGTGCATTTGCAGCTTCAACAACATTGGAGGACGCATTTAAAAATGGTAAAGTAAGTGGTGAGTTTAGAGCTTACTATTTTAGTAAAACTGACAGTGCGGGCAACAATAGAGAAGATCTTTTCACGACAGGTATTTTGCTTAACTATAAAACAGATACATTATATGGTTTGGGTGCTAATTTTACAGCGCAAGGTAACGCTTCACCATTTGCTACGGATGCGGACAAAGTCAGATTTAATAGCGATGAATACGGCACGGGCGCTGTTCTTTCAGAAGCATATCTTTCATATACCCTCGGCAAAACAACTGCTCAAATTGGCCGTATGTTTATCGATACACCTCTTGTAAGCAGTAGTGGTTCAAGAATGACGAAAGAAGCATTTGAAGGTGTTACTGTCGTAAATACAGACCTACCAAATACAACATTAATTGCTGGTTATGTTCAAAAATTCCAATCTAGAACCGATGGTAAGGGTAATGTTGGTAAATTTACAAAATCATTTGCAACAGGTTCTGCGGATGCTGTTGATCTTGACAATGGTGCTTATACCTTAGTAGTTATCAACAAATCAATTCCTGGATTAACATTAACAGGTGCTTACGCCTATGCAGATGTCGAAGATGTAGATGGTATCCATTTAGGATATGTTGAAGCATTGTATACAGGTAAAGCAGGTGATTTTGGGTATACCCTTGCTGCTCAAGACTATTACAATAGCTTCAAAAATGCCGCAGGATTTGCAGATGATTCAATCAATGCATATGGTCTTAAAGCAGGTTTGAGTTTTAAAGGTCTAAATGGTTATGTAGCATACTCTAAAACGAGCAATGACGATGTAGCTAGCGGTAATATTATTTCTGGATTAGGGAATGGTGCTGACTTACTTTATACCGATCCTGTTTTCTCTACTCCAGGATATCAAAAAAATACCGATACGTATGCTGTTGATTTAAATTACGACATTACAGCGGCAGCAAATGTTGGTGCCCGTTATGTAGAGTCTGATTTCAATGACAATACAAAAGGTTCATACACCTCTCTTTACGCTTCTTACAAATTTGACGGTGCTTTGAAAAACTTCAAATTAGGTGCTGAGTTTGAGTCTAAAGGTAAAGACAAAGATGGTGATCAGTTGAGATTTAAAGCCAACTACAAATTCTAATTTTTTCTTTCTTAGCCCACTTCATTTTGAAGTGGGTTCCTTTTTAAATAGTCTATTCATGATTTATTCTTTTTCATTTTCTTGTTTCTCAGCCCCACTCCTTATAATATCTATACCGTACTTATCACGTAGTTTGGTCAGTTTCTCAGACAACCGTTTTGACTTCTCGTCCTCCTCTACATGTAAAAGGGAAAAGGTCTTGGTTTGTGAAGGCGTGATGAAGTTTGAAAGCGCCAAGCCTAGATGCAAAATTCCATAATGGGGGTGAGTGTCAAGTGATGAAAACATCTGAACAACCCACTCACGGTACAAACCCTCGCTAAAAGAGCGATCAAGCGTTTGGGAGCTTTTAGATGAAATGCCATTTTCATAACGCAGATATAAATAATAAGTCGTTGGGTGCAAATCCAGCTTCGCAATCGTATAAGAGAGATGACGTGAGAGAATAATTGCACGGCGCAACACCTCATCACGGTTATGAATGACATGAAAATTGCGCGAAATGCCGATGGAACGACGATCTCGCTTGGTCACCACGGGATCATTATCAACCCCGCTGATGCGCGCAAGCAAGTCTTTACCGATGGTGCCCCACGCGGAAACAAGCTTATGATGCTCCAACACCTCGCCCAAAGTTGCAATACCATAGCTTTCAAACTTTTTCTGAAGCACCCGCCCGATGCCAGGAAAGGTTGCAATGGGCATCAAAGAGATAAACGAAGCGATCTCATGTTGAGGAACTAACGTCAGTCCATAGGGTTTGCGAAAATCTGTCGCAAGTTTTGCGATCCACTTGGAACTTGAGGCTCCAATAGAAATGGGCAGATCAAATTTCTCTAAAATCTCTTTTTGCAAGGATGCAATAAAAGCGTGCGTTGCTTCCTCTTTCACCCATCCCCTTAAATCGCCCCAAAACTCATCAATGCTGTACTGCTCCAAGATGGGGATTTTGGTCTGTAAAAAAGCTTTGAGTTTGGTGGAAAGCAGTTGATAAAAAAGATGGTCACTAGGTACAATGAGAAGCTTCGGGCACATCACCAGTGCATCACGAAGCGAAGTGCCTGTTTTGATGCCGTACTTTTTGGCTTCGTAACTCTTCGCAATCACAATCCCATGAACACGCCCTTTTTCATCCATAAACTCGCTTTTCCACGCCTCTTTATCGAAGCTTGAAAATGTTTTTTTATGTTGAATGAGTCCATTGAAACCACCCACGGACTCGGTCATGACGCTTTCACTATCAAGCGTACTAAAGATTTTAGCATCACTACTTTTGCACACAACAACTGGCTTACCTTTCAAAAAAGGTGTCCTCGTTCGTTCAGCAGAGACAAAAAAACAGTCCAAATCCAGATGAATAATCACGCAAAACCTTTTTACATGTAAAGATAAAAACAGTATAGACGAATTTCAAAAAAAGCTTCAAAAATATTTCTATATGAAATCTTTTACTGAGTCAACGTAGCCACAAAATTTTTCATCTCTTGTCACCCATTTATTTAAAAAATTTAGCTACAATTCTACGCAAATAAAACCACCTAAAAAGAAAGGAGCAGTCATGGACGATCACCCGAGTTCTCGTAAAGTCTGCTCCTTTGTAGGTGGTTTGTTTTTGCCCTGCACAAAACTTTAAATCAGCCGACTCTAAGCCCTAAACCACCTTCTTAACATTATAAGAAGGAATGAGCTATGTTCAAATATGACTATTTTTTTCACACCTTGGTGCCTGCATTTTTGCCAAAAAACTTTAAAGCATCCAAGCAAAATATCGCCAGTACACAGTCTAGCACCCACAAACTCAAAGAACTTGCAACCTGCTCCAAAGAGGAGCTCTTTGAAAAGCTTGGTAGCTCTGAAAAAGGGTTAAGCAAGCATGAGGCGCACAAACATCTTTTAAAATTTGGGGCGAATATCATTTCGGAAAACAAAAAAGCCAACCCTTTGCTGGTTATTTTTGAAAATATTAAAAATCCATTGACACTCATGCTTATCGTTCTTGCCAGTGTTTCATTTTACATGGACGATGTACGAACCGCTGTTGTCGTAGGAGGCATGACGCTTCTGAGTGTTGCGCTCTCTTCCATGCAAGAATTTCGTTCCAGCAAAGCGGCTGAAAAACTCAGCAGTATGGTCTCATCAACAGCAACGGTACTCAGGCAAAATGATGAACCCAGTTCAGATGAAATCACTACCCAATCCAATCATAAAATCCATGAATCTCACTCTCAAACCATTGAAATAGCCATCAAAAAGATTGTACCTGGCGACATTGTCCATCTGAGTGCAGGTGACATCATCCCCGCCGATCTGAGAATCATCAGCTCCAAAGATCTCTTTTTAAATCAAGCCTCACTGACAGGTGAAGCGATGCCTGTGGAAAAAGTTGCCATCAATGAACCGCATGAAATTGAATCCATGATAAGCGCACATAATATCTGTTTTATGGGTTCCAGTATTGAGAGTGGAACAGCGATTGGCGTTGTGTGTACCACAGGAAAAGAGACCTATCTTGGCTCCATTGCCAAAGTGATTGAGAGTGCGGCGGAACCAACAAGCTTTGATATAGGCATCAAAAAGTTTACATGGTTGATGCTTCGATTTATGTTTATAATGGTGCCGGTGGTGATGCTGGTCAATGGCTTTTTAAAACATGATTGGATGGGTGCCTTTTTATTTGGACTCTCTGTTGCCGTGGGGCTTGCTCCTGAAATGCTACCGATGATCGTCACAGTCAATTTAAGCAAAGGTGCCTTTGCACTCTCAAAGCAAAAAGTCATTGTTAAAAAGCTCAGTGCCATTCAAAATTTTGGAGCAATGGATATTTTATGCACCGATAAAACAGGCACACTTACCCAAGATAAAATTATCCTCGAACAACATGTCAACGTCAATGGCGAGAAATGTAACCATGTTTTAGAATTAGCCTACTTAAACAGTTTCCATCAAACCGGCTTAAAAAACCTTCTAGACGTCGCTGTTTTGGAGCACTCTGAAATCGAGGGATTGGCAGTTAATGAATTTCCCAATAAAGTAGATGAAATTCCTTTTGATTTTAACCGCAAACGAATGTCCGTTGTGGTTGGTAAAACCGACAATTCACATCTTCTCATCACCAAGGGTGCTGTCGAAGAGATGGTTAAAGTCTGCACACATGTTGAAAAAAATGGTGAGATTTTACCACTGGATACTACGATGTACAGTGATATTTTTAATCTGGTTAATGAATACAACAATGATGGTTTTAGGGTTATTGCCGTCGCCTACAAAAACATACCCAATTCTCAACAAGCCTATGCAATCCAAGATGAATCCCAAATGATTTTGGCAGGGTTTATGTCCTTTCTTGACCCTCCCAAAGAGAGTGCAAAAAAAGCAATCAAAATGTTAAATGAGTACGGCGTCAGCGTTAAAGTTCTCACCGGTGACAATGAACGTGTCACGACAAAAATCTGTAAAGATGTGGGGTTGGAAATTACTGCTATTTACCAAGGAGCTGACATTGATGCGATGAATGAAGAGGAGCTCAAACTTGCTGTTGAAAAAGCCAATGTTTTTACCAAACTCTCCCCTGATAATAAAGCACGCATTGTCAGTGCCCTCAGACAAAATGGTCACACCGTTGGGTTTATGGGCGATGGGATCAATGATGCCCCTGCCCTTAAACTCGCTGACGTGGGTATCTCGGTCGATACCGCCGTAGATATTGCCAAAGAGACCGCTGACATCATCTTACTGGAGCGCAGCCTACTTGTGTTAGAACAAGGTGTCTTGTTGGGGAGAAAAGTGTTTGCGAATATCATCAAGTACATCAAGATGGGATCAAGTTCAAATTACGGGAATATGTTTAGCGTGGTAGGAGCCAGTGCCATTTTGCCTTTCATTCCCATGCACCCGATTCAAATCGTCACCAATAACTTTTTATACGATCTCTCTCAATCCACAACGCCAACCGATCATGTGGATGATGAACTGATCAAAAAACCAAAAAAATGGGATATTGCCGATATTAAAAACTTTATGCTGATCGTTGGACCTACAAGTTCAGTGTTTGATTACATTACGTTTGGTGTGATGATTTATGTGTTTGATGCGTGGCATAATGAAGCACTGTTCCAAACAGGATGGTTTGTTGAGTCTCTCATCTCACAAACACTGATTGTACACATTATTCGAACTGATAAAATTCCATTTTTTCAAAGTACCGCAAGTTTGCCGGTTATCTTGATGACGGCGAGCATTATGTGTTTAGGAATTTGGTTGCCTTTTTCTCCGTTTGCCTCATCCTTAGGACTGGTTGCCTTACCTACGGAATACTGGAGTATCTTAGTGGTGATGATGATAGGGTATATCTTTTTAACGCAAAGTGTTAAAATGTACTACATCAAGAAATTTGCTAGAATTTAAAACAAAGCGTATAGGAGTCTGTCTTGGGAAATTTTACGGAAGAAATGGGGATGGAAGAAGAGAGTACAGCAAAGACCAAAAGAGCTGTTAACAAAAGTATTTGGGTCAGTGCTTTTGTCAATCTCTGTTTATCTATTTGCCAAGTTATTATTGGTATTGTATCAGGTTCACAGGGTTTGATTGCTGATGGTATTCACTCTTTATCAGATCTAGGCGCTGACTTTGTCGCCCTTGTGGCGGCATGGAAAAGTCAAAAAAAGGCAGATACACATTACCATTACGGTTATAAACGCTATGAAAACTTAGCTTCTATGATTTTAGGTGGATTGCTTTTAGTGGTAGGCATTGGCATGGTCTGGTCGGCAGTGCATAAGCTCCAAACGCCAGAATCTATTCCAACGGTGCATCTAATAGCACTTTGGACGGCACTGGGTTCACTCATGGCAAAAGAGTTGCTCTTCCGCTATATGTTAGCGGTTGCCCAAAAAGTGAAATCCAGTATGTTGATTGCCAACGCTTGGCATGCAAGATCGGACGCGGCATCGTCTTTGGTTGTCGCCATTGGTATTGTTGGAAACCTTGCAGGTTTTCCTATTCTTGATCCTATCGCGGCTTTAATCGTTGGATTTGTTGTGAGTAAAATGGGATGGAAATTTTTATGGGATGCCACACAAGATTTGTTAGATAAATCCATCAGCGAAGATCAAGTAGACGCTATTGCTGCCGAAATTGCTGCAACACCCGGTGTCATTGGATTTCATCAGTTAAAAACACGCAAAGCAGGTGATTTGATTTTGGCTGATGTCCATTTGGATATTGATGGTTCCATTACCGTAACAGAAGGTCACATCATAGCCAAAGCTGTCAAAGCCAATGTTATGTCCAAACATCCAGTGCTTTATATTATGATCCATGTGGATCCAGTATTGAAAAAATGAATGTCAAAAAGCAATAAAGTGATCAAGTTTTTCTCATTGACTTTTTATTTACAAAAGGTTAATCACACGTTTAATCTATTCTCCTATACTTTCATTACCAAGTCAATAACCTCCTTTTTGTGAAACACTCAATCATTTTAAAAGATGCGCTCAGATTGCCCGGTCTGAGCGTTACTCTTTGCCCTCCTTCTTTTTCCAGCATTTCACCCTTTGTAATCAAAATCAACCTTACTTTTAAGTAGAATACGACACTCAATCTGTTAAGGAAGTAGTATGCGTTCAATTGGCAACTTTTTATGGTTTATTTTAGGTGGCGTTTTTATGGGACTGTGCTGGTGGATTGTAGGCGTGTTGGCTTTTATCACCATCATTGGCATCCCGTGGGCAAAAGCCTGTTTTATCATCGGTCAATTTACTTTTTTCCCTTTTGGTAAAGAAGCCATCAGTCGTAAAGAGCTCCTGCACAAAGACGATATTGGAACCAGTACCTTTGGAACTATCGGCAACATTCTTTGGTTTCTCTTTGCAGGCATTTGGCTCGCTCTTGGTCATGTTTTCTCTGCGATTGCATGTTTTGCCTCGATTATTGGTATTCCTTTTGGCATCCAACACCTCAAACTTGCCGCTATCTCACTTTTTCCCATTGGTCAAACCATTGTTGATAAAGAGGTTGCAGCAGCCGCTCGAAATTTTAATGCAGAACAAACAGCCGCTTCCATGCGACACAAGAATTAAATTAGGTAGATTATGGAAGACTTTTTTATCTCAAGCATGCGAGAGTATGGGTATATTATTCTTTTTTTCTGGAGTATTTTAGAAGGTGAAAGCGGTCTGGTGATGGCTGGACTTTTTACCCATACAGGTGACATGCAACTTTTTACCGCTATTTTTGTAGCAGGTCTGGGTGGCTTTGCAGGAGATCAGATCTATTTTTACATTGGAAGATTTAACAAAAGCTATGTGCATCGCACACTCAAAAAACAACGACGTAAATTTGCACTGGCACATCTCCTGCTTAAAAAACATGGCTGGCCGATCATTTTTTTACAGCGTTATTTGTATGGGCTTCGCACGATCATCCCCATCGCCATAGGACTGACTGGATATAGCGCTAAAAAATATGCTGTGATTAATCTGTTTGCGGCATGGTGTTGGGCAGCATTGATTATTATCCCCGTGTGGTACTTCGGAAATGAAATTTTAGGTGTCATCAAATGGGCAAAAGGACACTGGTACTATGCACTGCCGCTTGTGGGCACACTCATTGGTGTGGCATACTACTACATCCATACGATTACCGAAAAAACATTAAAAGCCAAAGTAGATCAAAAGTAGTATTTTTTTTGATAAAATACGCGCGCATTTTTAGATTTTAGAAGAGGATACACTATGGAAAGTAATGCCATTGAAGAACATTTAAAACAAGTCGAGGAAGCTCTAGCAGAAGTCGAACACAAAGAAGAAGAGGCAGAAGGTTGGCTTTCGTATATTTCGCTGAGTACCGCTATTATCGCTATTGTTACAGCCCTAGTTGGTTTGTATGAATCACAAATTACATCGAAAACAATCCTCACCAAAAACGAAGCGGTACTGTACCAAAGTCAAGCCTCTGATCAGTGGAATTTTTACCAAGCTAAAAGTGTGAAAGCGCATATTTACACAGTCAACGCTGAGATCTACCCTGATAAAGCGGAAGATTTTAAGAAAAAAGTAGCGGTTTATAAAAAAGAGCAAGAAGAGATTAAAGCCGAAGCAGAGCGTATTGAAGGACTGAAAGAATTGCGTAATGAGCAGAGTGATCACTACTATCACATCCACCACATTTTAAGCTTTGCGATTACCTTTTTACAAATTTCTATTGCGCTTGCCTCTATTTCAGCACTCACCCGCAATAAAAAGTTTTGGTTAGGTTCTTTAGTGTTAAGTGGTATTGGAGCCATTATCGCAGGCTACTGCCTTGTTCTTTAAAAAAAGTTTTCTCGCGCGCCTTTTTCTCTACGTTTTTGTATGCCACGCTGCCCTCTTTGGAGAGCAGTATGGCGCCATCGAAATAGGAGGGAAAGGTGTTAAGGCCTATGTGATCGAGCTAGATAATAATCTTACCAAGATCAACTATCGAAACGCTCTTAACACCGCTCCTCAAAGTGGTATAACAGAACATCGCATAATGACACCAGAGATGATAGATCATGTTAGCTCTGACATTGTCATACTTAAAAATACACTTCAACATGACCAAAACATATCTGAACAGAACATCTTTATTATCGCTAGCAGTGCTATCCATAAAATCAAAAACAGACCCGCGCTAGAAGCCAAAGTCAAAAAAATGACGCATCATGCTCTGTATTTTATCGATGAAAAAGAGGAGAGCACGTTTGCTTTTTACGGTTCTGTTCCTAAAGCACAATGGCTTAACGCTTCCATGATCGATATCGGCGGAGGGAACACAAAAGTAGCTTGGATGGATGCACAAAATGTCATTGATTTTTTTGAAATTCCCCTCGGAACGGTTTCGTTAACCCAACAAGCAGACTTACGTGACACCAATACTTCCTTTGAAGCAAAATGTGTCAGTGTGATTCAAAATGAGCTCTCAACACTTCAAACAACTCACACAAAAGAGGCACTCTACGCCAGTGGTGGTATTTTTTGGGCAACAGCCTATTTGAAAACCAATGGTCATTTAGAGTCGTTTGTTCGTTTAGAAAAAGCGGATTTTGAGAAAGTTATCGCCCTTTTTTCACAGGAAGAGCGAAAAGAGTGTAGCGAAGCGAGTGCGCAATGCTTTTTGTTAGGCTACTATGGTGCTAAGAACTTGGTTGCGGGAGCTTTATTGGCAAAAGAGACGATTGATGCAATGAATTTTTTTGATCAAAAAGTCTATTTTGCAAAAGACGGTGCATGGGTCATTGGTTGGCTTTTAGTCCACACCCAATAATCTCACACCACTTTTTTTAAAAAGGCACTTCCACATTTAGGACAATTCCCATCCCACTCTAATAAATGATGTCCATGACACTTCTGACAACTGGGTTTATGCAAAAGTTTTGGAACAAGAGAGGAAGGATTGTGCGTATGCTTTTTAAAAGCAAATTGTTTTACATGTAACCATATAACCTTGAATGCTTGAATCAAAAATCGTTTGGGATGTGGTTTTTCTTGGAGATGTCTGCAATCAAGGCAGACCATCCATTTTTTCTGCAAACGAATATGTCGATGCGTTCGTGCGAGTGTAATATGCTCTGTTTCGTAACTACAAAGAGGGCATAAGAGATAATGCTTGGCTTCCATAAAGTATCCTTTACAAGCGATCCCTGCTTTTGCGATATAATGTATCACATATTAACTCAAGCATTTTAAGTTCCAGATTAATTTTAACTCAAATGGAAATTTGCCGATATAGAGTTAGCTCTTGATAAGGAGTAGATAATGGACGCACTCAATAGTAGCATCCCGTCAAGCACAGAAATTTATGCGATGAAGCAAGCAATGAAGGTTCAAGAACAGATGGTTTCAAAAATGTTGGAATCTCTGCCTCAACCAACAGACACTGCATCAGCGCAAGTCTCTGGGCTGGCATCAGAGGGTATTGGGTCAAACCTTGATCTCAAGGCGTAACCCAAAGCTGAGATAACCCTTTTGGGTTATCTCCATTTCTTTACATGTAAAGGAGTGGGTTTTCACCCAAAGGTAAAATTTCCGCAATAATCGCACTATAGGTGAGCCCTTCATCGTGAAGGTGTTTCAAAAGTTTTGGTGCATCATGTTGAGACACCGCCATCAAAAGTCCGCCAGAAGTTTGAGCATCGTACAAGATGATCTCATCTTTGTGAGGCACTTTGGCGTATACTTTAGAACTTAAATAACTTTTGTTCGTATATGCTCCTGCTGGAATAATACCCATGTCTGCCATTCCTCTAGCTTCGTCTAAGATCGGAATATTTTTAAGCTCAAAAGCAATCGTCACGCGGTTAAAACTCATCTCATAGCTGTGTCCAAAAAGTCCAAAACCTGTCACATCGGTACACGCACTCACATCATATTGGCGCATAATGCGTGAGGCTTTATGGTTAAGGGTTGCTAGGATAGAAGCAACCTTTTCAACCACTTTAGCTTCGAGCATATCTGCTTTAATTGCTGTCGTTAAAATGCCCATTCCCAAAGGTTTCGTTAAAATCAGCACATCACCAATGCGAGGCGTGTTGTTTCGATAAATCTTTTTAGGATGAACAAAACCCGTCACACTCATACCATAGGTCATCTCAGGTGCTTCGATGGTATGCCCACCAATGATGATACCGCCACACTCGACAACTTTACTTTGTCCACCCTCTAAAATTTCTTTCAAAATAGAGCGTGGCTGATGACAGCCATCAAATCCGACAATGTTCATAGCCGTAGCCACTTCGCCACCCATGGCAAAGACATCGCTCAGAGAGTTTGCCGCTGCAATCTGTCCGTACACATAAGGGTCATCCACCACAGGAGTGATGATATCAACCGTTTGTACGAGTGCGCGTTCTTCATCGAGATAATAAACACTCGCATCGTCACTGGTATCCATACCGACCAAAATATTCTCATGCGTGCAGGAAAGACCGCCTATGGCTTCTGTGAGGTCTCCCGGACCCAGCTTGGCAGCGCAACCAGCAGCTTTGACATATTTGGTCAATTTTGCTTCGTTATTCATTTAGTACCTTAATTTCAACTTCTTGACCATGAAATGATCAAGAAGTAGTGTGAGCCTTCGCTCGAGAAAACCCAGTGTTAACGTAGTTTGAAAAGCTTTGCTTTGAAAGCGTTATTATAATGATATTGTGCCATCTCCACCAAAAAGCATCTCAATCGTACCAAAAGCATTACCGATTTTACCCACTTTGAGTTTGTCGCTCACACCAAAAAATTCTAAACAAACACCGCAAGAATAAATCTCAACGCCTTTAGCTTCAAGCGCTTTGAGCACTTCCATAATCGGTGCGCTCTCATCTGCCGTCGTTAAAAGAACGGCTTGATTGACACAGACAATGTGACGAGGCAGTTTAGGAAGTTCTAATGTTGACTTTAAAAAGCCTACGATCAGTTTTGCACCCAGTTCGCCCTCACCGACTTTATCGCTTTTAAGGAACAAGGTTTTGTCTAAAAACTTCTCATCTTTAGCATCAGCCACAACATTACATGTAAAGCCTTTGACGATCGTAATCAGACTTTTACCCTCCGCCAAATCTTGCACTCTTACATCAAATCCGCCATTTTGTGCAAAACGAGTCACGTTTTCTTTGGAAGCTAAAGAATTGACGATAACCTCTAATACAGAGTCATTTGGGAGTGTTTCCAACGCTTTTTTGGTTTGTAAAACGGGCTCTGGACATGCCAAGCCACTACAATCTATTTTCATGATTTTCTCCAGTAAGTATAATTAAGTTAGTCTAAACCTTAGACCTAAAAAAAAAGAGGGAAGAGAGAATAAAATCCTCTCTTATTTTGCATTCATTATTTTTTCAATCCACGCACTTGCTTTTTCTACACTGTCAAATTTTTGACTTTTTGCCACTTGATTTTGACCTTCGTAAAAACGAACACGAATACCATCTTGCACCTCATCAATTTTGATGCGTGTAATACGATCGGCATTGAGGTAAACTCTATCGTTTAGTTTAACAAACATTGTAAACTCCTTTATCTTTATTGGCTTTATTCTAGCACGATTTTGGTAAATTATGAATTTAGGAAATTGTTTTGTGTTATACTTTAGAATGTGAATATTTTTACAATGAAAAGGTCACAATTATGGCACATGTATTTTGGATCTTTTTGATAGCTTTAACATCAACATCTATACTCAGTGCAGATGTGCTCTCAACGATTTTTGAAACAAAAAAAATACGTGTTTGCATCTGGCCAGAGTATTACGGCATCTCTTATATCAATCCGCGAACACAAGAGCTCACGGGCATTGATATTGATTTAGCAAAAGAGTTTGCCAAAGATTTGGGTGTCAGTGTAGAGTTTAAATCCAGCTCATTTGCGACACTCATTCAAGATATTAACACACATTATTGCGATATAGCTATGTTTGCCATTGGCCATACGGAAGAGCGAAAAAAATACCTTACCCTTACAACACCTCATCTTGCAAGTGATGTCTATGCGATTGCCGCCAAAAGTAATCGCCGTATTCAAACATGGGACGACATCGATAAAGAAGGTGTTGTCGTTGCGGTTGCCAAGGGAACGTATCATGTGAAACTCATGCAAGATTACCTTAAAAATGCCAAACTGCTGATTGTCGATTCTCTTCATGCAAGAGAACAAGAGGTTGAAGCAGGACGTGCTGATGTTTTTATGAGTGACTACCCTTTTGGTATTTATATGCTTGAGGAACAAGAGTGGGCAAAGCTAATCAAACCGACTAAACCATTTCACATCACCCCTTATGGTTGGGCAATGGCACAAAATGAGCCTTCCTTTGAGCAAAGAGTTGAAGCCTTTATTAAGGCTATCAAACAGGATGGCAGGCTGTTAAGTGCTTCAAAGCGCCACCATTTAGAACCTATTGTTGTGTCCGAGTAATTCGATGAAGCAGTTTTTATTAGAGGAGAGAAATGTCACTCGGTATATTATCGCAGCGATTGTCATTTTTGCGATGATTATTGGGTTTATCATTATGGCACTCTCTAGTTTACGCCAAGAAGCCATCCAAACACATCGTCATATTGCCAATCTTCATGCCTACACAATTGAAGAACATTTTTCTCAAATCCTTCAACATGCGAGTATAACAATAGATCGTATCCCACTTTTAAGTAATGAATCAATTTCCGAGGTTGCTCTTGCCCCTGTTTTTACTGAACTTTTGCATAATGCTCCCTATTTACGCTCACTCTCTCTTTTAAATGACGAAGGTGTTATCGTAGCAAGTTCTCATGAACTTAATATTGGCAAGAAAGTATCCATAGACAATTTTTTGCCTATTCCTTTTGGAGAAACACCCTTACTACGCATCGGTGTTCCATGGTCTGGAAGAGATTTTGATAATGCCCATTCGAGTAGTATTGAAAAACCTATACCTTCTTCAGAAATAACCTTTTTACCCCTACTCAAAAAAGTTTTTTTCGAAGACACGCTGTATTACGTTATCGCTAACATCAATATTGATTATCTTACCAATCGCTATACAAATACCCTACCCACAGATCAAGGCACTGTCTCTTTGTGGAGACTAGATGGCACTCTTTTAGTCTCAACCAATCCACAATTTTACCTTGGATCTTCACACTACAACATGAACCATCTGCAACACGTCAACGAGGACTTTTTTACCCATCTACAAAAGGAAACCCATACTCTTTTAGATGTTTTTCGTCTCGCCAAAGTTTTTCCTTTTATTGTAGAAATTCAAACGAATGAAGCCAATACCCTTGGTTATTGGGATAAAGAACGTCAAAAGATACTAAGTATCATCACGCTTCTCATTACCCTTACAGGGGTACTGACATTGGCATTGATTGTGCGTTATTACAATGAAAACAGCCGCCAAAGAGAACAACTCTCCTATGAAAAACAATTCCGCATTGCTATGGAAGCAACACAAACAGGTCTTTGGACATGGAATTTAAAGACAAATCAAGTCACGTGGGATCCACAATGTTTTTTACTCCTTGGCTATCAGCCCAACTCTTTTGAAACGCCATGGGATAAAATCTATGAATTAACCTATCCTGATGATGCGAATGATATGCTATCTTCGATTCAAGATCAGATTCTTGCCCAATCAATCTTTTTGATTGAACGCCGAATGAAAGCGGCTTCTGGTGAGTGGGTCTGGATACAAGTAAGAGGTAAAGTCATTGAATTTTCAGAGCTAAATGAACCTTTACTGCTTACAGGTGTTTACATCAACATTGATACGCAGAAGAAAGTTGAGCAACTCCATCTTTCAGCCGTTGCGTTTGAAACGCAAGAGGCTATTCTTATCACCGATGTTCATGAAAAGATTTTAAAAGTCAATGAAGCTTTTACACGCATTACAGGCTATAGCGACAATGAGATCCTTGGAGAAACACCCCGAATTCTTCATTCAGGCTATCACGATAAAGCTTTTTATCAAGTGATGTGGAAAGCATTACTTGAAGAAGGTTTTTGGCAAGGTGAACTTTGGAATAAGCGAAAAAATGGCGAAATTTATGCAGAATTTATTACCATTACCGCTATTCGCAATGATCAAGGTACCATCACCCACTTTATCGCCAATTTTAACGATATAACCACCAATAAAGTAGAACAACTGAAAATTCAAGAACTGGCTTACTATGATCCTCTAACCCGTCTGGCAAACCGTCGCTTGCTAGAAGAATCTTTGCACAAAACCTTAAAACACTGTCTTTATGAGAACCATTTGGGAGCATTGCTTTTTATTGATTTGGATTATTTCAAAGAGCTCAATGATACCTTTGGGCACGATGCAGGAGATATGCTTCTGATTCAAACGGCAGCACGCCTTAAAGAGACAATCCGAGAGAGTGATCTTGTAGCACGCCTTGGCGGTGATGAGTTTATTGTCTTACTCAAAGATATTGGTAAACAACACGGTAGCGCTAATCATCTGACAGAAAATATTGCCCATAAAATTCTCTCACTTTTATGTCAGCCTTATGCTCTGGCCCATGGAAATTATCAACTGGGAGCAAGTATTGGATGTACTATTTTTGGAAATGATCCTAAAAAAGACAGTACTATGCTTCTCAAAGAGGCTGATCTTGCCATGTACCAAGCTAAAGAAAAAGGGCGCAATCAGGTTTGCTTTTATGAGACCTCTTCTTAACCATATTTTTTAACGCTTCAATAAGTTTGCATATGCAATAATTGCATATGCAAATATTTGGAGTATCTTATGAAAGAAACACTCAACAATACGGTTGGCTTTAGAGTTGCACGCGCCGCCAACCATATTAACCAAACCATCAATACCCTTTTAAGTGAATATGGCATTGCACCTGAACAGAGGATTTTACTTGAAATTCTTACCTCATGTGAAAAAGTTAACCAAACAACATTAGCAACACTTTTAAATAAAAGTAACACAACCATCAGCCGAACGCTGGATTCACTGGAAAAAAAAGAGTTGATTGTTAAAAAATCGGTTGAAGGCGATAAGCGTGCCAATGTCATTGCTGTAACGCCACAAGGTCAAGCACTTTTAGAAAAAACGGAAGCCTGTGTAATGGCATTTCGAAATACTTTAGCCCAAAAGCTGACTGATGAAGAGCGAAAAACACTCTTCATGCTTCTTGAAAAACTCTCTTAAGGCCTTTTATGAGTCATATACACAGCAATAATCTCGCACAAAAAGTCACTGTTTTTGCAACTTTTCTCGCATTTATGGGCATGGGTGTGGTTGATCCCATCCTTCCTGACATCGCACACCATCTTGGGGCAACCAGCTGGCAAGTCGAACTTCTGTTTACAACGTACATTTTTATGATGGCACTGATTATGATTCCTGCGGGAATGCTTGCCAGTAAATTGGGGGACAAACGCGTCATGGCTTTGGGACTTGCCATTGTCGCAATTTCTGCCCTTTTGTGCGCAACGGCGCAAAATATCTCAATGTTAGCGCTTTTTCGAGCTGGCTGGGGATACGGTAATGCTCACTTTTTTGCAACCGCGCTCATTCTTTTAATTGCACTCTCCAGCGATCACCACAAAGCCATTGGTTTGTTTGAAGGTTCCATCGGATTTGGTATCGCAGCAGGTCCTCTTTTGGGAGGCTTTGTTGGTCAATACTCCTGGCGCTACCCTTTTTTAGTCACGGGTGCTTTAACCGTTGTCGCTTTTTTATTAGTGGTTATTTTTGTTAAAAATCCCAAAGAGAAAAAATCTCATAAACCCGCTGGCATCCAAGAGCTTAAAGCCTTATTTCACGATGCAAAATTCGTCAAAATTTCATTAGCAGCGATGCTCTATTACTATGGTTTTTTTGTGGTACTTGCGTATTCGCCCTTGGTGATTCAGATGACGCCTATTGAGATTGGACTCCTCTTTTTTGGATGGGGATTTGCACTGGCACTTGGTTCGGTGGTGCTGAGTACACAGCTTGAACGAAAGTGGAAAGCCAAAGAGATCATTCCTGTTGTTTTGGCTCTTTTTGCCATAGTTTTGATAGCAATGATGTCCGTGAGTTCGCTAACGTTCATGGCAATTTTCATCATTTTAAGCGGTTTACTTTCAGGAATCAATAACTCTTTACTCACGACATACGTTATGGAATCGCACTTTGAGCGCAATATTATCTCAGGTGGTTATAATTTTTTACGCTGGATGGGTGCGGCTATCGCGCCCATTGCATCAGGGTTTATCGGCGAAACAGTGGGGCTTAAAATTCCTTATCTTGTCGCTGCCTGTTTATCGCTTATGGCATTAGCGCTTATTGTTCACACCAATAAAAAATACCCAAAAGCACACTAATCGTACATGTGCCATTGTGTGATATTGATATGAATAAGCAAGGGTAATTTTCATCAAAAAAGCGGATCAAAAATTGCTTTTCGTTGGTAGGTTCTTGCTTCTGCAGGAGTTTTCATGCATCCAAAAGGAAATGCACTATGAAAGTCTATGGAATCGTGTTAGCATGTATCACAACCACTTTGTTAGCGGATCTTGCCTATTTTGATCGTGATGTCAATAGTACACAACTGGAACAATGCAAAGCCTTTTTCACAAAAGAGAAAGATATTAAAACGATTCATCTGCTCAATGCTCAAACGCTAGAGTTTAAAGATGAATATCTGGGCGATGACCCTGAGTACAAAACACTCCTCTACACGCTCAAAGGCTGTTTTTTCAAAGAGAAATATCTTATCTACAGTGATTTTATGCCCGATAGCGAAGCCTATTATGCCCTTGATTTACGCGATGGTAAGGGAATAAGACTCGATGGAATGCCGTATCTTAACCCTACTCAAAACTATTTTGCAACCGAAGCAGAAGAGTCCCACCGCATCACTGTTTACACCTTTAAAGAAGATCGCATTGTTAAAGTTTTCACCCATAAATTTCATGCGCAGTGTGTTACTCAGCACACGGCATGGTTAGATGATCATTCACTCCGTTTTGAACTTGAATGTGATGGACTCTTTGATGAAGATACCAATACAACCAAAGAAAACACCATAGAGACATTCAAACTGATCCAAAAAGATTCAAAATGGGAGATCATACAACCCTAAGCCTTAGTTCAAAAGGACGCTCATCTCTCACAACAGTATTAAAAACACTTACGCCTCTTTGGAAGGCACGTTAATTGCCGATTTGGCAAAACTCACATACACATTTTGAGAAGGGTAAAAGTGGTAACGCTTAAAGTATTCAAAGCTCTCCACACACTCTAAGAGATGATTGCCGATGACAATTTTGAGTGAAATCTCATTGGTTTTGGTGACATGCAACACATCACGTATGATGCCTGTCAAATAGACCGTATCATCTTTACATGTAAAAGGTTCAATCGAGACTGAAATATCACGTGGGTTAATCGCCACACCTCGTTTTTCGCCGATACGATAGCTTTTTGGTAATGACATACTTTGACTTCCATCAAAGTCAAAAAAGCGCTCATCCCCACTTTCACGCCATTTACCGACGATGAGATTGGTTGTTGAAAAATCCATCAAACGTCCAAAATGAAGCCCAACTTTACGTGTAGCAATTTCATTGAGCCACAAAAGATCATGACTGGCAATGACAATGGTAGTTCCCCACACTTGATTGGCATGTAAAATAGCATCGGTAAATTGTGGAACACCGCTGTAATCAAGACTATTGGTTGGTTCATCAAGTAAAAGCATCTTTGGATGAAGGACGAGTCGTGAAGCCAATGCCACACGTTGAGTCTCTCCACTGGAAAGTTCATGCCATGCCCTATGTAAAAATTTTTTAGGCAAAAGTCCAACTAACTCTAACGCTTCATTCATTCGCTCTGGTGCATCTTCAAGGGTTCCTCTGATTTTGAGTCCAAAGAGAAGATTCTCTCGTACACTACGTTTGAGTAGGTAAGGTTCCGGCAATAAAATACCAATTTCGCGCTTGAGGGACAAAGGGATGGAACTCGCATCAAAACCACGATAACAAAGCGTGCCACTTTGTGCTGCTTCTAAAAAGGCAAGGTGGCGTAAAAGCGTACTTTTGCCACTACCATTTGAACCTACGAGTCCTAAAATTTCACCTTCATATACCTGTAATGTTTGAATGTCCAAAACAGGCTTTTCACCATACAACGTTCGTAAATTTTTAAGTTCATACATGACCGTATTCATACAACGATTCTCGCGCGTTTTTTCAAAAAGAAGAGCATAAAATTAAGCGAAAAAGCGATGCTCATCAATACCAATCCAAGTGAAATACCCATGGCAAATTCGCCTTTGTTAGTTTCTAATGAGATCGCCGTGGTAATGGTACGGGTAAACCACTTGATATTCCCGCCAATCATCATTGCTATGCCCACTTCTGCTACCACACGACCATATGCAGCAACAGCAACGGCGATCAATGCATGACGAAGCTCCCAAACAACGCTTCGAATCATCTGTGCCATCGTTAATCCAAAGGAGGCAAGTGTGAGGTAAAGTTTTTTCTCCATTCCTTCAACAGCCGTAGCACTCAATGAGACAATAATCGGCAATGCCAAAAGTGTTTGCCCAATCACAATGCCCGGTAAGGTGTAAAGCAGTTCATAGCTTCCAAATGGTCCACGGTTAGAGATAAACGCGTAAACAATCAGACCTACCACTACCGTTGGAATGGCAAGAAGGGTGTCGGAAAGAAGCTTGAAAAATTTTCGCCCAGGAAATTGAAAAAAGCCCAAACAGAACCCTAATGGCAACCCAATAACAATGCTAAAAATAATAGAAAGAGTTGAACTTTTTAGCGTCACATCAACCGCCGAGATCGTTTCAGGATCAAGGTTAACAAGTAACCAAAAAGCTTCTTTTAAGCCCGATAAAATAAAATCCAAAATTATCCCTACTTTTACATGTAATTTAAAAAAAGATACGCTACACTACAAACATGCTAAATAAACATATTCGGAGGATTATTCAATGTTTTCAGTAAAGAACCGCTTAAAAGGGAAAGTGCTTTTCTCGCTTCTTGCCCTCAGTTCGCTACTCTGTGCGGCTGACCTTAAAATGGCAACAACCACGAGTACAGGTGACACTGGTCTTTTAGATGTCCTTGTTCCTAAATATAAAGCCGACACAGGTGTTGATCTTAAATGGGTCGCCGTTGGAACGGGTAACGCTTTAAAACTAGGTGAGAACTGCGATGTTAGTGTACTTTTTGTCCACTCTCCTTCATCTGAAAAAACATACATGGAAAAAGGATTTGGCGTTGAGCGAACCCCTGTCATGTACAATGACTTTGTTGTTATTGGCACACCTGACATGAAAGCCAAATTTGCGGGTAAAAGTATTTCAGAAGTGTTCAAAATTATTGAAACGGAAAAGATTAAATTCGTCAGTCGTGGTGATAAATCAGGAACACATGATAAAGAAAAAGGTGTTTGGAAAGATGCTTTAGGTCATACACCTGAAAAACAACCATGGTATCTTGAAGCGGGGCAAGGCATGATCGCTACGATCAACATCGCAGCAGAACAAAAAGGTGTTACGTTAACAGATCGTGGAACTTACATCAAATACGAAGCAAATTATAAAGGTAACCCACCTTTGGTTATCGTTTATGAAGGTGCTGATGCACTTAAAAATTTCTACTCCGTCATTGCCGTTAACCCAAAAAGATGTGCCAATACCGACTATAAAGGCGCTCTACAATTTATAGAGTGGGTCACATCTGACAAAATTCAAACAGAAATCGCCAACTTTAAACTGATGGATAAACAACTCTTCTATCCAGACTTTAAAACTCGCGCCAAGAACTAATCGTAAGGTTGCCCTTTACAGGGCAACCTATATGAACTTAAAAGAACGCTAAGACTTAACCCTAAATCCTAATACACATGAAATATTACATAATCTTCATAGCACCAAAATAGCTTACTACAATTTAGTCTTCAAACTCTTTTTTATTCCTCGGCTTTAGAAATAACTCTTTAAAACGTTCATTGGCATAGGTTTCAATCTCCGCTTGAAGCTTTCGGTAATTGTCCATAAATTCACGTGCTACAGGAGTAAGCGTTGTTCCTGCATCTTCGCCACCCCCTTGCTTGGTTTGAACCATGGTGTCGTTAATATTTTTTTGCAAGATTTTGATGTGTGTCCATGCTTTTTTATAATTCATACCGATCTTTTCAGAAGCTTTAGAGATAGACCCCTCTTGCTCAATCAGCTCTAAGATTTCTGTTTTACCCTTGCCAAAAAGCAATTCACCCTCAGCATTTTCGATCCATGTTTTGGTTTTGACATACAAACGTGGACGTGCTTTTTCTTTAAAACATCCTAATTCACAAAATGTTACATCGTAGTTTTTTTCTTTCAATGTGCCACGAATTTTTTTAAGTCCAATACCAGCTGCCGCAGCGCGTGCAGCTTTACATGTAACACGATTCTTTTCATCTAACAGTGGCGTGAGGCGATTCTCTGCCTCTGCGTCGTAGATACCGCCTTCAAGTTTCCCAAACTGTCCTAGTTCACAAGAGTCGATGCGTATATCCATTGCTTTGGCACATGCACCCACTTCGAGGGTAGAACACTTTAGTTTTGCTGCGATTTTAAAGCCATCGGTGCAGTCTAGTTTGCCTTTTTCATTCAAATATTTTTTGATCAGTTCTTCCATCTCAGACATTTTCTACTCCTCAACGATAATTCGCTGTGGATTACGGTAAACATTCATCGTATCACCCCTAACAAATCCAATGAGCGTTAATCCAAATTTCTCAGCAATCATAAGCCCTAAACACGTTGAAGCCGTACGCGATGCCAAAATAGGAATTTGGTGCATGACGGCTTTGGCAACCATCTCGGAAGAGAGTCTACCGCTCACCATCAAAAAGGCATTACGCACATCAACACCTGCTATCTGCGCTTTTCCAACCACTTTATCAATCGTATTGTGCTGCGCGATATCTTCGCCAATGAAATATGTATGTGCATCAGTAAAAAGCTTCGCAGTATGTACGCACCCTGTTTGTTCGTACAAAGGACACTCGGTGTAAAACTGTCCCATCTCTTTACAAAGAAGATCCGCACGGAGTGTAAAATCACTTTTTATGACTTTCGCTTCAATCGCTTCGGGATCAATGTTGGCAGTCATACTTCTTCCACATCCACTGATAACAACACCTTCGGCATTCAATTTTTTAATATTAGCTACATTGACTTTAGCTTCGATGTGCACCTGCATACCATCATTGAGGAGTTTGAGTGAAGTGACATCACTAAATTTTTCGATGATATTTTCACTCATCAAATAACCGATGGCAAGGGCTTCTTGATCAACCGGTGTGGCCATAACCGCACCCACTTTTTCGCCATTGACATAAATTTCTAACTTGATTTCACGAACAAGTATATCGTCTCGCTCAAACTTCTCTTTGCCCTTAATTTTAGTAATCTTGGTTGAATAAACTGGCTCCATACCTTCCCCTTAACGTGCTTGTTTCGCATATTGTAGCACTAAAAAATAAATAAAGAGCAAGAGATTTTACGCTCTTGCTCTTTACATGTAAAGCACGCACTTACTCTGCCTCGCAAGAGGCAAGCTTCAGTGACCTAGTGTTTAACGTAGCTTTTCAAGCTTGGCTTGTAAAGCGTGTCAAATTAAAACTTACCCTGATCTCTCAGTTTCTTATACCATGTACTATGAAGAATCTTGACTTCTTCTTCTTCAACATACCCAGTAATAATACTATGCACTGCTCCTTTAATAGCAAACATGGACATATACACATGGGTGATAAACATTGCAACGATTGCAAAGCCCATCACATTATGAATAATAGCTGCTGCTCTAAGTAAGTCTATTTGGGACAGACCTGTGAGATCATGCAACATTTGCATTTTAAAGTCTAGGAAGAACATCATAGCTCCACTTAAGATCATGGTAATACCACCAAGTATTGCTACCCAGTACCACATCTTTTGACCGGCATTAAATTTACCTGCCAAGATTGGTTTTTTCTCTTTGGAGAGGTAGCCTCCTAGGATCATAAACCATTTAATATCATCCATATTAAAGAGGGCTTCTTTTAACCACATCAGAGCCATAGGAATGACCACAATGGTAAAAGGTATGGTAAAGATACCGTGAAGGTTTTTTGCCATTCTTACAAAGGTTCCTCCCCCAAAGAAGTCACCGAATACGATGATGAATCCTGTTGGGATGATGACCAAGAAGCTGATAGCGGCTACTTGGTGGATAATTCTATTATAGAGGTTAAAGGCGTAGTATTTCTTATCACTGTGTGGAAATACTTTTGGGCCTATAATCTTATAATGGATAAAGAAGGCTAAAGGAACTCCGATTAAGACGCCTAGGAAGATCCATGCAAAGTATTGATGCTGTAGCATGGTGAACAAGGGTCCTAAGTGGGTACTTCCCTCTTTTCCGTATCCTAAGATATTTTGTATGCGCATCTCACCCCAGATTTGGCTTTCAGTGGCGTATGCCACTGTTGCCAAACTCAGAGCTGCAATGATCATGCTTATGTACTTTCTCATTGCTGCTCCTTTCATTGGTTTTTATAAGCCTTGTCCCATCCATAAGGAGAGTTTGCGCCTTTTCCACCACGAGCCATCACGCGCGCTCTGTAAACGTTCGATACGGATTCAGCATCACCGACAAGAAGCGCTTTTGTGGAACACATTGCTGCGCACACAGGCACTTTTCCCTCAGCGATACGGTTTTGACCGTAAAGTTCTCGCTCATGAACCGAATTCGTCTCTAAAGGACCACCGGCACACATGGTACATTTATCCATTGCCCCTTTAGCGCCAAAAGCGCCATCTCGTGGGAATTGTGGAGCACCAAATGGGCAAGCGTAAAGACAATAGCCACAACCGATACATTTATCTTTATCATGAAGCACGATGCCGTCTTCTCTGATATAGAAACAATCCACAGGACACACTTGTTGACAAGGTGCGTCGGTACAGTGCATACAAGCAATCGAAGTTG
Source organism: Sulfurospirillum diekertiae (assembly GCF_002309535.1). Classification (GTDB taxonomy): domain Bacteria; phylum Campylobacterota; class Campylobacteria; order Campylobacterales; family Sulfurospirillaceae; genus Sulfurospirillum; species Sulfurospirillum diekertiae. The sequence goes on from NZ_CP023275.1 coordinate 2,472,556, forward strand.
AGAACTCTTTACCTGGGATGCCTTCATTGATCGTCACAACTTTACGTCTACTGATGCCTACAGGGAGTTCATGCGCTTCGGCACATGCTACGCTACACCCATCACACTCGATACATCTGCTCTCATCGCAGTAAAATTTCATTCTTGCGTATTCCATCATCTACCCCCTACGCTTTTTCGATGCGACACAAGCCGCCCTTAGTTTCAGGAATCTGAGTAATGATGTCGTAACCGTAGTTCGTAACGGTATTGACACTCTCGCCGCTTGCATAAGGCTTCGTTCCTGCTGGGAAATTACCCGTTCTATCTGTTCCTTGGAAGTAACCTGCAAAGTGGAATGGCATAAAGACCATATCGGGAAGTACGCTATGAGAATACTTCGCTTTCACTTTAATTTTGGTACCTTCAGGTGAGTGTACCCACATCATTCCACCGTTTCTAATGCCATGTTTGAGCGCTAAATCTGGGTGAATATCACAGAACATCTCAGGTGTTAATGCCGCGATGTACTTAGATGCACGGTTTTCAATACCCGCACCGTTCATCGTGACTAAACGTCCTGTTACCATGTTAATTGGGAACTCTTTTGAATAGTCTTTTGCATTTTGGATAGAAGCGTACTTCGTCATAACACGGAAGTGGTTTGCTTTATCTGCATACGCTGGGTATTTTGCAACCAAATCTTGTCTTGGTGAGTGGAGTGGTTCTCTGTGCATTGGGATATGATCCGGGAAGTTCCAAACAATCGCACGCGCTTTTGCGTTACCGTACGGTGAAAGACCAACTTCAAGCGCCAATTCAATTAACTTGCCAGTAGAACATACTTTCCAGTTTGCACCACACGCTACTTTTTCTTCTTCTGTCAATGGACGACCAAGGAGTTTCTCAATATTCGCTTTTGTAACTTCTTCGTATCCAGTTTCAATGCTAGAACCCTTAGGTGCTGAACTTTTTTCTGCCAAGAGATTAACACCGTCTTTTTCCAAGCCAAAGTTATTTCTAAAGCCCATACCACCATCTTTAACAGCGATGCTGGTATCGTAAAGGTTTGGCGAACCGCCGTGTTTTGTTGTCCAGCAAGGCCATGGTAACCCATAGTACTCACCTTTCATTGGTCCAAAACCTGCACCGCTGACTTCATCAAACATATGCCAGTTATCGGTATGCTTTTTAATACGCTCTGCTGTCCAACCTACTAAACCAATGGTTCGAATGGTACGTGCAATTTCATTGGTTGCATCTTCTGGCCACTGGAACGTTGTTTTACCAGGAATTGGCTCAAGTACACCTGTTTTAGGATTGATTTGCATTAACATGGTTTTAGTGTATTGCTCGTAGAAGCCTAAATGTTTTGCTAAAGCAAACATAATTTCTTGATCCGGTTTGCTCTCATACATAGGCTCAACAACTTTGTATCTCCACTGTGCACTTCTGTTGGTTGCAACACAATAACCACTGGTCTCAAACTGAGTTGCTGCAGGGAGAATAAAGACGTTGTCTTTTTTATCGGTTAAAATAGCCGCTTCGTTGACAAACGGGTCTGCAAGAACTAACAAATCAAGATTGTCTAAGCCTTCTTTAATTTTTGCTTGTTGTGCAACAGAAGTAATACCGTTACCCATAACAATCAATGCTTTGAGGTGTGTGCCTGCATTTTCGATTTTTTCATCGGATTTTACATTTTGAACACCAGCCCACCATCTTGCAAGTGAGAAACCAGTTTTTGTCATCCATGTTGCGTCTTTGAATTGCTTGACAAGGTAATCGTATTCAACGCCCCACATACGAGCAAAGTATTTCCATGAACCTTCTGCTAATCCATAATAGCCTGGAAGTGAATCAGAGAGACATCCCATATCGGTAGCACCTTGAACGTTATCGTGTCCACGTAAGATGTTTGTACCACCCCCTGCTACACCCATGTTACCAAGAGCTAACTGGAGAATTGGAGCCATACGCGTATTGGAAGTACCAATTGAGTGTTGTGTAAGACCCATAGCCCAAATCAATGAACCAGGACGATTTTTTGCATAGATATTAGTGATTTGAATGAGTTTTTCAGCTGGAACGCCTGTAACATCTGCTACAACTTCTGGTGTCCACTTTTTAGCTTCTTCACGAATTTTATCCATACCAAATACACGGTCATCTATATACTTTTTATCTTCCCAACCATTTGCAAAAATGATGTTAAGCATACCGTACATAAACGGAATATCTGTACCGGGGCGAATTTGTGCATAGATATCAGCTTTAGCAGCTGTTTTGGTAAATCGTGGATCAATAACGATAATTTGTGTATTGTTGCGCTCTTTTGCTTTCAATAAATGTTGGAAACCTACAGGGTGATTAACCGCAGGGTTAGATCCGAAAATAATAATTGCTTTTGACTTTTGCATATCTCCAAGAGAGTTTGTCATAGCACCGTATCCAAATGTATTCGCCACACCGGCGACTGTGGAAGAGTGTCAGATTCTAGCTTGGTGATCTGTGTTATTTGTCCCAAAGAATGCAGCGAACTTTCTAAAATAGTACGCTTGCTCATTGCTCATCTTAGCAGAACCTAAGAATTGAACAGAATCAGGACCATCTTTTTTCTTAAGGTCTGCTAATTTGGTTGCAATGCGGTTAAGCGCATCTTCCCAAGAGAGACGTTTCCACTGACCATTTTCTTTGACCATTGGGTATTTGAGGCGTACTTCAGATCTGACCATATCGATCATATCAGCACCCTTACAGCAGTGTCCGCCAAGGCTGATTGGGTGGTCTTGAGCAACTTCTTGACGAACCCATACGCCATTTTGAACTTCTGCAATCACACCACACCCTACGGAACAGGATGTACAGATAGTTTTAACTTTTTTACTTCCAGGAAAGGGATTTTTAACCTCTTCCTCTGTTGCGGCTCGTGTCACATTCTCACCAGCAAACCCTGAAGTAGCGCCAAATACGCTAGCAACGGCTGCCATTTTGAGGAATGACCTTCGACCTACGGTCGTTGTTAGAGCACGTTCGGTTGTTTTTTCCATAACGCTATGCCTCCTCTTTTATAGGGCAGATTTGTAATAATCTTCCCATGCTTGTGTTTTCTTGTACGTAATCTCTTTCTTTTTAGATTTACCTACAACAACGCCATTTGAACCTTTTGAACTAGAAGAACTTGCTTGTGCACCCACTACACCAACGGCAGCGACAGCACCCACAAGTGCAGCTTTTGCGACAAAGCCACGTCTGCTCTCATTCATACAATGCTCCTTGTATACATTAATCCCTTTTGCAAGAGATTGCTCAAAAAAATCACCATTTTCTTGAGCAACCTCTTTAGGTTACTAGCGTAGGGTACGCTCTACTTTTGCTTCCAGCCCTGCCATCTTTTTAGCTTTATTTTCCGCTCTTCGTCTTGCTTCTGCCCCTGAAATCACTTCGACAGGTTTTTGAACTCTAACTTTTTCTTTAAGAGGTGGTTTTGCCACTTCAAAATACATACGCTCAAACGCCATAAATGCGTTAAGCACAATCGCAATGGATTGGTAAGCTTTGGACATTGGATGTTCATAAACGTTGATAATAAACTCATCCATAAAAGGGTTTATAACTTCCGTAAAAAGGCAATGTTGGATGTTTTCATACTCTTTTCCACCATGCATAATGAGCTCAATGAGTTCATGCATAAAGGTAAAGATAAATCCAACACTGTCTTCATTCTCTTTGAAATTAGCTTCATCGCGTCTGATTTTGGTTTTGGCTAAGAAATTTTTAACAGCTACGCGTTGATGTCCACTCTCAACACCTTCATCGTAATAGGAAGCGGTATTGCGAACGACTTTGTAGGCGGGATTATGGAAGACATCATCGTACTCTTGAATCAGTGCATTTTGACCTTTTTCAGTTAAAAATGCTTTAATTTCTTTGAGTGCTTCTGCTGAATTTTCATCAATAGGATTTTCAATCATTACATCAAGTGCTTCTGAAACACCTTTGTAACGATCCAAACTTGTTGTAAAAACAAATATTTTGCTCAAGAAGCCATAGTAGAGTGAGCGGGCTTTATTAACAGATTCTTTATTTATCACGGCTTTGTTCCTCATTTCTTAAAGTCAACAAAAGTAGACCGATATAGTCTGAATTCATTGAAATAGATAAAAAAGCTCGAAAACAAGGGAAAACACGGTATCTTTATAGAAACAAAACCCTCTTTTTACGATGCGTTATATAATTTTAGTAAACAACTGTTTACCGATTTCTAGTAAATTTACCACAGATTTGCTTAGGTGAAAATGGTAAAAAAAGAGTAGTTTAAAAACTTAAAAGTAACTTAAATATGTAAATTAAGCATATTACTTGGAGGGTTATAGCAGCGGAGGAAAGTATAGTTCAGAGAACATTAAAGCTCTCTGAACTGTTTTACATGTAAAGATTAATTTTAGAAGCTATAGCGCGCATTAGCATAGTAACTTCGACCTTCTTGAGGATAGCCGTAGCTATAGAAGTAGTCTTTATCAAAGATATTTTTGACACCAACGGCGAGTTCAAGTGCTTTGACTGGGCGATAAGCAACTTTCAAATCCATTAAGAAAAAATCTTTGGTTTGATAATCGCCATATCGGTAATCATTGCTAACATAGCGCTCACTCTCATAACGTACCTGAGGAATAATATCGACCATGGCGATTGGAGAATATTTTAAACGTCCTGCAAAACTATGTTTTGGAATATCAGTCACATAGGGATTTGCAGGATTGTCTTTAATATCTGCATCAATATAAGTATACGATACACTACTGCTTATGTACTCATCCCAAAAAGAGTCTAAAGAGACTTCAACGCCTTTATGCTCTTCTTTCCCTATATTTTGACTTTGCTTGCATTTACCGCCTGTACAAACGCCTACAACATCTGGAACATTCACAGAAGCGATATAATCATCCGATTCGGATAAGAAAAGAGCTACATGCGCCACGTGTGTATCCGTTACTTTTTGGTCAATACCCACTTCATAATTAATAGATCGTTCCGCTTTTAAATCGGGATTGGGAACATATGTACCCAGTTTAGTTGAATATCTATCTTTTAATGTAGGCATATTGCTTTTTTTAGCAATACTTCCATAAAGGGTCGTCGCATCACTTAGCTTATAGTAGAGTGCTGTTTCTGGATTGAACGCATCCGTATCATACTTTGGGAACTCTTTAATGGTTGTGCCACTGCGATATTCTGCTTTATCAATTTTATTCTCATCATAAGAGGCGCCCGTAACCCATGTAATTTGATCAGTCACTTTTAATGAATATTCTAATCCATAAGAAGTTGTTGTCCCTTCAGCTTTAATATCTTGCCCTGGTGAAGCGGAATCAATATCTTTATGATAATCTTTTTTTTGCGTAACCGATAATTTTAACATTTGGGCTTCTGTTAACTTAAAATCTAGCTCAGCATTACCACCTAATGTATAATCATTATACTCCGTTACTTCCGTTATTTTAGAACTTGTTGAAGGTAAATTATTGTACCAATTTATCTTATTATAAAACTCATCTCTGTACCAACGTGTCTTTAACATAATTGCATCATTGAGTGCTGTTTTTGTCAAGAAATAATAACTGGTTTTGTCCCAATCTGGCCAATACCAATGTCTATTTGTTGCCATAGCAACTGGTGCCGTTATATCACTAGCAAAATACGGTTGCCCTTTTTCTCCACGTTGTGCAATATAATTAAAAGCATATTCGTCCGTATCGTTAGGCGTATAACCAACTTTAATATTTATTTTTCGATCTTGGGAATCTGAGTTTTCTCGTTTGCCACCATTTTCATACCCGTTGGCAGTATAATCATTTGATAATTTAAAATAATCTCTTTCGTAGTTTGAAACTGAGATTAACCCATAATATTTCCCTTGATTGGTTCCCATGGTTAAATACTCTTCTTGCCCATTACCGCTAAAAACACCCGCACCCACTTCGCCTTCAAACTCTTTTGTTGGTTTTTTGGTAATCAGGTTAACAGCTCCACCCATTGTATTTGCCCCATACATTGGAGAAACATAGCCTTTTGATACATCAATTTCATCAATATCATAGGTTGTAAAACGACTTAAATCTGTTGTTTTATCATATGGTACATAAACGGGAATACCATCAACATAGATAGGTACACGACTTTGATTAAAGCCTCGGATACGAATACCCGTATCGTTTCTAGCACCTGTTTGTTGAATATACGTACCGGGAATACTTTCCAATGCTTGAGCAACTGTTTTACTCTCTGTATCTTTTATTGTTTGTGCATCGACAAATTCTGTCGTCTGATTTGCACTAATATCTTTTGATTCACTCACTTCAATTTTTCCAAGCTCAAATGTCTCACCCATTAACACGGACGCTGTGATCAATGAAAGAGCCAAACCAACGTTGTATTTCATATTTTCTCCTTTTAAATGTCTACCAAACATAGTATTTAATTTTATATAACGATAAAGATGCTTAACCCGAAAAAGCCCAACCAACCATCTCCTAATGATTCGTGTGAATAAACGAAGGGATACACACAGGATAACCACACGATGTCTGTTTAAGCTCAATATTGGTATGGTAAAGTTCATTGATGAGCTCTTGTGTAATTGTTTTACATGTAAGCCCATGCGCCAAAACGTGACCATCTTTAAGCGCATAGGTATAGCCACCGAGCATTAAAGCATGTTCCGGAAAATGGGTTGATTTTAAGAAGGTGTAGCCTTCCTTAGAGAGATTCATAATGGTTTCTAAAAGACGGAGCTGATTGCCGTAATCCAGCCCAGAAACCGGCTCATCCATCACCAAAATCTTTGCACCTTGTGCTAAAGAACGTGCAATTAAAACCAACTGTTTTTCTCCACCACTCAATGTTTGGAACGTACGTTTTTCCAAATGCAAAATCCCCAACCGCTCCATCGCCTCACGTGCCAAGTGTATGTCAGCTTGACTTGGCTTTTTAAACCATGTCTCAAAAGCAATGCGCCCCATAAGCACAATATCAAGCGCAAAAAAGGCAAACGCCACTTGTGTACTTTGCGGCACATAGCTTACATGTAAAGCGCGCTCTTTGATGGAATAGCTCTGTAACGTTTTGCCTTTTAAGATCACTTCACCACTTTTAGGCGTTAAAAGTCCTAAAAAGAGTTTCATCAATGTACTTTTTCCTGTGCCATTGGGACCTAAAAGCGAGACGATACTGCCTTCTTCAATGCGAAGGTCAACCCCTTGTAAAATAGGCTTGTCATTGTAAGAAAAAAAGATATTTTCCGCTTGGTAAAAACTCATGCAAATCCTTTTTTCGCATTTTTAAGCGCAAAAATAAAAATGGGAATACCAATCAGCGATGTCGCAATACCAATGGGAATTTCAACACTCATAGACGTACGGCACAATGTATCAACGATCACTAAAAATGTCGCACCCAAAAGCGCACACATCGGAAGTAAAACGCGGTTATCGGCACCGACTAAAAAACGTGCAATATGCGGAATGATGAGCCCTACCCAACCAATCATACCCGCAACGACTACCGTGAGCGTACTCAAAAGAGTTGCCAATAAAATCGCACTGTTACGCACCCATGCCACCCGTATACCCAGCGCTTTAGCGTCATCGTCGCCAAGGCTTAAAACGTTAAGGTATTTACCCATTAATGAAAGTACAATCGTGCTCAGAATCAGAGGCATTGCAACACTCGAGAGTGTTTTCATATCGACCGCACTGAAAGAACCCATCAGCCAATAAACAATAGTCGGAAGTTTATTGTAAGGATCGGCAACATATTTCACTGTAGAAAGTAGTGCAGAAAAAAGAGAGCTAGAAATAACACCGCCTAAGACTAATAGAATCGTCTGTGAGCCACTCCTACCGTAAATCTTTGCCACGCCAAGCGCCACTAAAACCGCTACAAAACCAAAGGTAAACGAGAAGAGTTGTACCCCAAGCCAGCTATTGGAAATCATAATGCCAAGAGCGGCACCAAACGAAGCACCCGCTAACACGCCCAAAATTCCAGGTGAAACCAGAGGATTCACAAACATCGCTTGAAATGCTCCACCTGAAACCGAGAGGGCTGCTCCCACAAGAACAACGGCTAAAATACGTGGTAAACGTATGTCAAAAACGATATTTGAAAGGAGTGCTACTTCATGGGGTGCTGTTCCAATGGTAAAAAATTTCCATAAAAGAAGTTGTCCTAATGTCCTAAGGTCAATCTCATAACGTCCCAAAGCCAAAGAGATAAGCAAACTTGCACCTAGCGCCACAATTATCATGCTAAAAAGAAGCGAGTTTTTCATACACGCCCCAAAATGTGATGAAGCTGCGTGTCGTTTAGATCAATGTTTAAAAAGAGTTTGTAAAATTCACGCATCTCTTGCGTAAATTGCTCTGAATTTGGCGTAGTATAAAGGATATGTGTCAACCATTTGACTCCTAAAAGACGCATAAATGATGGTGGTCGGTCGATCCAGTTAAACGGCACTTTGGGCACTAAATAAACCCTACCCTCACGAACCGCTTTGATAGAATTCCACCTCGCATCGCTTTTAACTTTTTCCACAAATTCTCGCTCTTGCGCCACAATGACATCAGGGTTATACAAAATCACCTGTTCTAAAGAGACTTTTTCAAGCCCCATACCACTTTTAGTAGTGCATAAATGAGGGTTGATACCCCCTGCAAATTTGATCGCTTCATAATGAAATGACTGGTCACACTCCGTAGAAAGTCCATCCGCACCCTCAGCATAGTAAACAACAGGGCGTTTAGATGCATTGGCTTTCACGATTTCTTTGGTATGTTCAAGTGCTTTCGTTGCATAGTCTGAGAGAATCTTTGCTCGTTGCTCTCTGCCTAAAACCTCACCAAAAAAGAGATAGGCTTTCGGTAAACTCTCAACACTTTCAAGATCAACATCAATGCTTGGAATTTTGCTACTCTCAAAGAGATACTGTGCTAGTTGACTGGAAGCATCGTTATTCCATAAAAAGACAACATCGGGATGCAAGGAGAGCAAGGTTTCACGGTTCATGCTGTTCCCTCCCCCTTGAAGACCTCCTACAACGGGAAGCGCCATGAAGCGAGGATCGAGCATGTTGGAAGACTCATTATTGCCCCGTGCATGGTTAAAGTTAAGCCCAACAATCAGTGAAGCATCAATCGTATAGATCATGTAAGTTGATGGCGGTGATGTACCAAATACCTTGGTAATAACATCAGGAATTTCAACTTTCTTACCACCCATATCAACTATTTCACGCGCACTAAGGCTTAAGAGTAAACACAAAAGGACGCAGACTATTTTTTTCATACCAATTCCTTTTTTTCATCGCAATAAGGACGTACGACTTCATTGAATGTTCGTAAAAGCGTTATATTTTCAAAAAGATCAACACCGAGTGGTTTCAATGTTATCGTGACATGATCTAAACATGCTTGAATGGCTTTGATTTTAGCAATACATGTTTTTGCATCGCCGATAATGCCACAATCAAAAAATTTCTGCCCATCAAAAAAAGTGCTCCGTTCAGCGATGAGCTGTTTGTATCTATTTTGATCAAAATGGGGTGATTTATGAAATGAAGATGCCGCACGCATGGACTTCGCAAAATGGTCAATCGTAGGACGTGCTTTATAAGCGGCTTCTTCATCACTTTTAGCAACATAAAATGTCCGCAAAAGTACGATCTGCGGTTTAAAACCAGCAATAGCTTCATATGCTTGGCTTACACGTGCACATTCGTCTAAATCAACCCCTTGCGAAAGCATCAGCCCAAAACCTTTTTTGGCAGCAAAGGCGATGGTTTCATCTGAGGCAAACGTTGCAATGTACGTGGGAATCTTCGCTTGAAACGGTTTTGGCTCGATATCAACTTCTGAAAAATGAATAAATTTACCCTCAAAACCAACGGGTTGATCCTTTACATGTAAAAGCTGTGTAACAGCATCCACACACTCAAACATCATCGGGCGCAGGTTTTCTACTGTGACATTAAAATGCTTTGAATCGGGTGCAAAAGCGCCTTTGGCAAAGCCTAGGTTGATTCTACCTTGACTTAAGTGATCTAGCGTTGCAACCTCTTCCGCTAAGCGAATAGCATCATAAAAGGGGGCTAAAAAACCAGCACATCCCAGCCTCACATACTTCGTTCGTGCCGTAGTGTACACTAAAAGAAGTGACGGAGAAGGACAAATACTAAAATCATTAAAGTGGTGTTCCCCCAGCCAAACTTCATCAAATCGCATCGCATCGACCAGTTCAATCAGTTTGAGCTGATTTTCAATCGCTTGGTTGGCATTCACATTAAAGCGCTCAAAGAGGCAAAAAATTCCCCATTTCATACGATTCCAAACTCCTCTTTCATATCTTTATATAAAAAACGCTTCATGGGCGTTGTCAAACTTCGACGGTTCACCATGCGCATCGAAAAAGGCTCAATCCAGTTCCAAAACTCTTCGATCAACTCTTTAGGAAAATTAAGATCATGGAGGGTTTGCTTGTACATCATAAGCCATACTTCCCTACTCTCATCGTCAATGGCAAAGGGAGCATGAGTACGGCACAAAGAGGGTGGACCGTAACTAAAGGTATAGGTTTTCTCGCCCCCTAAGGCCTGAATAAGAAAATGACTTGCTTTGGCAACCCCTTCCAAAAAATGAGCATCATCCGTTGGATACATCTGCGCAATAGCACTTTTTTGCAGTAAACGATGATGATGTAGCACAATTTTGGGAATGGTTTCAGCGCCTACTTTTCCTAAAAAACTGGGCGTTGGGAAAATGATCGGAGGCAATGAAGCTTTGAGATCAAAGCTACTCCATTTAAGAGGTTCACTCTTTTTAGGAGTCGTTAGTTTATGAAGAAAATGATGACCATTACACATAAAATCTCCTTAGGATTTAAGCTTGAACACAACGGGTATTGCAATTTCCAACTCCTCTTTGGGTGGAAGCTCAAAAGGGATGGCATCTAAGACAGCATCGATAGCATTGCGATCTAAAATCGCTTTGCCACTGGACTTTGCAATCTTAATGGACGATGCATCTACCATGCCATTGGAATGAATTAAAAACTGCACCACCGCCTCACCTTCCAATCCCATTTTTTTTGCCATAGAGGGATAACGAAGGCTCTCTTGAATCTTATGCCTTACTTTGGCAAGGTAAATGGAGAGCAAATCATCGCTTTGGTGCGAAGATGATACGGAAGCTTTTTCTTGTGTTTTAGCACTGGCGGGCGCTTCCGCCGTTTGTTCGACAAAAGAGTCACTTGAAGGAGCTGATGACACAATAGGCTCTTGAATGTGTTTTTGAATAGGGACTGTTTTAACAGGCTCTTTTTGAACTTTTTTTTCAGGTTTTTTTTCTACTATCGGCTCAGGTTTAACAGGTTCTAATGGAACTTCATGTTTGATTTCTTCAGCGGCTGGTGTGGGTTTTGGCTCGTCTAAAAAACTCACCTGTGTCACCACAAACTCGCGAATAACAGGCTTTGGAATCATCATACTCCCCATAAAAAGAGCATACGCAATCATTACATGTAAAAACAGCGTACCCAAAGAGGCGGCAAAAAAATGCGATGCTTTCACGTACCTGCCTTGGTCGTTTGAATTGCAAATGTACTAATGCGATGTTTTTTGCAAATGTCAATCACTTTGACAACATATTCAAACGGTGTTTTAGCGTCGCTGCGAAGCACAATATGAGGATCTTTTTCGCCTATCTGTGCCATTTTTGTATCTAAATCGTCTATAGAGAGTGCCACATCATCGTAATACAGTTCTCCCGTTTCACTCAAAGAGAGCGTAATGGGCTTTTGATCCTCTTTATGATTTTCAGCGTTCGTGGCCTGTGGTAAATTCAGAGGAATCTTACCTTGTGTTACAAAGGTAGCTGTCACCATAAAAATGACCAAGATAACCAGCACAATATCAACAAAAGGCGTCATATTAATCTCGGCAATATCACTCTCGTAGACAGGTTCACGCCTCATTGAGTTGTGCTTCCTTCTGTGTTAAAACCACTTTGACGCGTCTTGTGAAATAGTTATAGGCGATAACACATGGAATCGCAACAAAAAGACCCGTAGCAGTTGCAATCAAGGCTTCAGAGATGCCTTGCATAATGGGCTGTACATCAAAAGCATTGGAAGATCCTATCATATGAAATGCTTGAATAATTCCTAAAACAGTTCCAAAGAGTCCTATAAAGGGGGCGTTATTGCCAAATGTGGCTAAAATACCTAAACGCGCTTCAAGACTCAGACGTAATGTATAATAATCAATACTTTGATAGTTTTTTTGAATGGCTCCAAACGCCAAAAAACGCTCGATCATCACGCCAACGGCGATGACACTCATAGAAACCAACACCCAAAGTACAGGGTCAATTCCCACAAGAGCGAATGATAATAATTTTTCACTGAGCATTTTTTCTCCTTACATCAACGAATGCAAAACCCTTTTCGCTCAATCGCTATATACTATACATAATAACGGTTGAGCGAAAAAAAGCAGACAACAAGAAACGAGAACATTATATCGCAATATATTTGCAAATACAACGTAAAATATACACTTTACTGCGTTCATTCTGTTTAAAAAATAGGCATCCTATAATGAAAAGAATGCACGAAGAGCGCTTCATTCGACTTTTGTGCTATACTTATTCCACAATTACACCTCTAAAATAGATAGGAATACCATGTTAGAAGCACGACTTTGGATGAAAAAAAGCGATAAAAATTATCTCGGTAAAGGGCGTATAGAGCTTTTAGAACACATTCGAGAACATGGATCTATTCATGCAGCAGCTAAAGCGATGAAAATGAGTTACAAAGCTGCTTGGGATTCAGTGGATGCGATGAACAACCTTTCTGAAATTCCACTGGTGCAAAAAACAAGCGGTGGTAAAGGCGGCGGAGGAACACTTCTGACACCTAAAGGCGAAGAGGTCATCGCAGCATTTCACAACTTACAAGAAAAACATCAACAATTTTTAGATCTTTTTGCGAACAGCGAAGATCTACTCACGATCGTTCAAACACTTAGCCGCCTCTCTTTGAAACTCAGCGCGCGTAACCAACTGATAGGCACTATTAGTGCTATTAATGAAGATACGGTGAATGTTGCCGTTGAGCTTACGATCAAAGCTGCTGATAAAATTTACGCAAGCATCACCAAAAACAGTTATCAAGAACTCGGTCTGCATCTAGGGGAGAATGCTATTGCTATCATTAAAGCAAGTTCGGTGTTGCTTTCCAAGAGTAAACCCGCTATTGCCTGCGAAAATTTACTCAAAGGGACTATTATTCAAATTCTTAGTGATACCTCCAATACAGAAGTCACATTGGAGCTTGAAAGTAAAAGTACCATCACTGCCACCATTGCCAATGATGCATTTGAGCCACTAAACCTCAAAGTCAATGCGGAGGCCTATGCATTTTTCAAAGCATCTAATGTTATCTTAGGCGTTTAAAGACTATCTTAACGCCTCTTTTGGGCTCTTGGTAACACCACCACATTTTCTTTTAAAATGCTTAAATAGTAACCATTTTATTGCACATAAAATAACTCCTATCTCCTTTTCTCTCTTTAAACTCTTGCCATATAGATTTTTTCGTGCTACCATTATGTTTTAATTTATATAACGAATGCGAGTAAAAATTATCATCTATTTTAATAGTTCAAGGAGACTCTATGCCAGTTATGGTTGATGGTGTTAAAGTACAACTCTTTAGTGAATGTGACCCCAACGCCCCTTTCCCACAAACGGATGAAAATCTAAGACGTGCCCACCCGAAGATTGATGTGATCTTTCCCGAAGTCTTCTTCCCTTCCAACAAAACCTATCTAGCGATTGGAGAAGCCAAAATTCGTGAAGTGGTTAAGTTGCACCATGATCTCGTGCGTAAAAGTAAAATCGGTCATCTTTATCCTCAAGAGGAAGCTGCTTTTATTGCAGCCACAACAAAAATTGAAGATTTTTTTGTACAAATGTTAGGTGGTGCTGATCTGTACACCTCCAAACAAGGTCATCCAAAGCTCAGAGAACGTCATTTTCCCTTTGAAGTCACTGAAACAGGGCGTGACATCTGGCTGATGTGTTTTAAAAAAGCACTCAAACAAGCGCATGTTCCTAAAGAGTTTTTACCCGAAATTTGGAATTGGGTTGAATCCATCTCAATGCGTATGATCAATAGACGTACCAGTATGGAAATGCTCAAACGTTACCCTTATGAGAGTATTCAATCTTATTTTGACGCTTAACGCTCTTTACATGTAAAAACAATCCCAAAGGATTTTTGATGCGCTATTTACTTCTCTTTTTACTTTTTTTTAGTTCACTTTTTGCCAATACAACACGCACATTTACTGATATTTCAGGAAAAAACATCAGCTTACCTGAACATGTCACACGTATTTATGGCTCAGCTCCTCCTATTACTTTTATGCTTTATGTCATCGATGATGCTCCACTCATTGGTGTGAATTTTCCACAGACAAATAAAGACAATAGTGATGGTGAGAAATTTTTAAGCAAACACTTTATGAGCCTTCCTGTATTGGGTGGTTGGCATGGAAACAACACCCCTAACTTAGAGGCGATTATCGCAGTAAAACCCGATGTCATTGTGACATGGGATACGCCACTTCTCAATGAAAAAACGGCCAAAGATTTAGCACGCATCAATATTCCAGCTCTCAAAGTGAATATTGATGATTCACGTCATTATCCTGAAGTCTTTCGCTATCTTGGAAAAGTGATGCACAAGGAAGATCGTGCTAATCAGCTTGCAAATATGGCACAAAATTATTTGGATGAGCTTAAAAATTTTGTAGCGACTGTTCCTGAGCAAGAGCGTACCAAAGTGTATTACGCAGAAGGTGATTTCGGACTTCAAACAGAGTGTGACGTCTCATTTCACTCTGAACCTTTAACGCTTGCGGGAGGAAATTTAGTCCATAAATGTGTTCAAAATAGTGTTATCGGACTGCAAGAAGTCAGTTTTGAGCAGGTTCTCATCTATGCTCCCGATGTCATTATTGTGCAAAACCCCGCTTTTTATAAAACAATTTTTACCGATAAAAAATGGGCTATGCTTAAAGCGGTTCAAACAAAAAGAGTGTACTTAGTACCAAAATCTCCTTTTAACTGGACCGATCGTCCACCTTCCTTTATGCGTATTATTGGGGCACATTGGATTGCCAGTAAACTCTATCCAACACGTTACCCTTTTAAGATTCAAGAAAAAGTGAGAGCGTTTTATCAACTCTTCTTTGGTGTCGCACTGAGTGACGAAGATCTCAAAACTTATTTTGATCTTTAAATACTAAGACTCTCTCATCAACCTTTTAGAGAGTCTCTGGTTTGCAATGAAACCTACTTTTGATTAAAGGAATACCCTATGATCTGCCCAATTTGTGAACGAAGATGCCGTGTTGAAGAGAACAGTGTTGGTGCATGTGGACGTTATCAATGTCACAACAATACCATGCTCGAACGCTTCCCAAACTCGTATCTTGTGGTAGCTCCCATTTCGGCTGAGACGATGCCAGTGCTTCACTTTCATCCCCGTGCAAAGTTTTTGCAAATTAGTACCACTGGGTGTAATTTTGACTGTTTGGGGTGCATTTCAACAGTGGTGGCTAAAGAGATGGATGTGCAAAGTCCTGCACTTAAAAAACTCTCTCCCATACAAATTGTCAACAAAGCATTGGAGCAAGAGTGCGATGGTATCGCTTTTTTAATGAACGATCCCCTCGCCTCTTTTTATAGCTTTCTTGAAATCTGCACCTTAGCCAAAGAGTGTGGGCTGCTGACAGGCTGTTCCACCAATGGCTATTTCACACCCGAATCGCTTAATCTGCTCGCTCCGCATTTGGATTTTGTGAACATTGGGCTTAAAGGTTTGTGCAATGACATCTACAAAAGTTGTGGCGCAAACAGTTACAAACCTGTTTTACGTAACATTGAACTTTTTTACCGAAAAGGCGTTCATGTCGAAGTGGCGTGTATTCATAAAAAAGATAATGATGATGAAGTTCTTGCTATTGCAGATACTATAGCAAAGATTTCGAAAGAGATTCCGCTTCAGATCATGCGGTTTATTCCTATTGATGATGCCAATATTAACCTTGAGCCATCCATCTTAGCTTCGGAAATGCTTTACAAAAAACTCACATCACGCCTTGATTATGTCTACTTGTTTAACTCCCCAGGATCAGAGTGCCTGAACACCTACTGCCCAGAATGTGGTGCGCTCATTTTTGAGCGAGATTTTTACGGCCCAATGGGTTCAAAATTAAGAACAATCAGCCACAACTATCAGAACAATACCTGTTCACACTGTCATCATAAACTTCCTATCGTAGGGAACCCTTGTCAAAAAGTCTTTGATGAAGATGGTTTTGAAGGCGGATACCCACTTACTAGAGCACTCGAAATTGTCGAAGGAACACTCGCAACACTTGGTGTGACAGATCAAAAAGAAGTTACGACATGTTGGGAAGAACTTTTACGTGGGGATGGACTAAAACGTTTACATGTAAACATTCAAAACTTTGAAGATTATGCCACTACCATTCATTATCTTGCCAAAATGACCCACACAGAGACTACCGCCAAAAAACTTCTAGCCTATATGCGAGACAAAATTGCCATTATTGCGCAAGAACTTCCAAAGGTAATAACAAAGCCCCGTGTTTATTACGTCATGGGTAAACCTTTATTTGCACTTGAAGAGGAGCGACTTGAAAATCAATTGGTCGAGATGGCGGGTGGTATTAGTGTCAATAAAACGCTCAGTTTAAAAGGAAGACCCGGACGGAAAATCTCTGTTGAAACACTCAATGAACTCAACCCAGACGTTATGTTTATCTCTTCTTTTTTAGATTGTCCGTTGGACGAGTTTTACACTTTTTGTGAAGAGCAAGGTATTGTTGGCAATGCTGTAAAGAGTAAACGCATCTATACACACCTAGCCCCTTGCTTTGATTTTGGGAGCCCCCGATGGATTTTAGGCTTGATGCACATCGCCAATATGTTGCATCCTGAACTTTATCATTTTGATGTTTTACACGAAGCAAAGGTCTTTTATCAGGAGTTTTATGACACACCATTAAATATACCTTCTATCAATCGCTCCTTTGCAAAACCAAGTCAATACCACAAGATGCTTCATATTTAAGCAGTACCCTCTTGTACTTATGGTTAAATTTCGTTATAGTTACAAGTATATAACGTATAAAGGATGTTTTATGGAACCAGCGTTTAATTTTTGGGACAACATGGCGAAGCGCTACCCACGCTTTAACGATATAACAATGAGTCAAGACGTCAATCATATTTTAAATTGGTGCCAAAATAAAAATGTTTCATTTGAGGGTGCTTCTATTTTAGATATTGGGGCAGGAACTGGAACCATTGCCATTCCGTTGGCACAAAAAGGCGCACAGGTAACTGCTATGGATATTTCAGAAGGAATGTTGGCAGCACTCAATGAAGATGCAAAAGAACAAGGACTCAGTGCAAAAGTTTCTACGCACCAAAGTGATTGGGACTCATTTCCATTAAACCAAAAATACGACATTGTTATCGCTTCAATGACTCCTGCGATTAGTGACCTACAAAAAATTGAAAAAATGCTTGGAGCTACAAAAGGGATAGGTATCTATGTTGGTTGGGGAAAATACCGCATTAATAAACTCGTGGAAGCTCTCGTGAAAGCCCATACAAAAGAAGAAGAGGATTGCGCATCAGGTGGCTGTATCAAAGCCAATCAATTTATTGAAATTTTAAAAGAGAAAAATATTCCTTTTGAGAGCGATTTTTTTGCAACATCTTGGGTCGATATGTACACTTTTGATGAGGCAAAAGAGTATTCTTATGATCAACTCAAACGTAAAGAGATAACCCTGATGAAGAGATTGTAGAATCTATTTTAGTCTCGTTTCTTAAGGACGATAAAGTCCATGTAAAAACGGAAGCAGAAAAAGGGATGGTTTTGTGGAACGTCGCTTAAGAAGATACCCTTAATCGGGTATCTTCTTTTTTATTTATTCTTTAATCAATAAAACGTTAACGGCTTTAACAATGACTTTGACTTTATCACCCTCTTTGAGTCCCATCTCTTCGATGGATTCCATGGTCATAACGGAGCTCATTTTGTTAGCAATAATATCACCAACATCAACCTGACACATCACTTCGCCTTTTTTGATCTTCTTAACTGTTGCTATAATTTCATTGCGTGCGCCGTATTTCATTGTCATACTCCTTGGTTTAAATAGAACAAAATGCTACTCCAAAGCCTTATAACCTGTCAATTCCAAACGCTTTACATGTAAAGATTTTAAATGACATAATCATTCCATAAAGCCTCATTCGTATAGATGCGTGCACTCTCAAAATGGACAAACAAAGCGCCACTTTCATACGCTTTAATTGCTTGCCATTCGGTTTTTGAAATCTCAGCTTCCACCTTTTGGCGCTCATGCAGTGTTTCAAGCTCGACTCTCACACGAGGACCTACCAATCTCCAGCCAATCAGCTTCGCCTCGATGCCACCACCAATGGCATTATCAATACTAATATGAATTTCATGCGGACGAACAAAAAGCGATGCTTCTTTGGAGCTCCCAAGATCGGGCGTATTTAGCTCGGTGTTTTCAAGGTGCAGTGAGCCTTGCTCCACACGGGCGTGAAACAGATTGACATTACCCAAGAAGCCATAGACAAACGGATTAGCAGGTCGGTCATACACCTCTTCGGGCGTGCCGATTTGCTCGATTTTGCCTTGATTCATCACAACGATTTTATCGGAAACTTCAAGTGCCTCTTCTTGGTCGTGGGTCACAAAGACACTGGTAATGTGAATTTCATCGTGTAGATTACGAAGCCACTGGCGCAGTTCTTGGCGCACTTTAGCATCCAGAGCTCCAAAAGGTTCATCGAGCAACAATACCTTAGGCTCCACGGCAAGCGCACGTGCAAGCGCAACACGTTGGCGTTGCCCACCTGAGAGTTGTGAGGGATAGCGATTAGCAATCCAATCCAGCTGAATGAGTTTCAGCAGTTTATGGACCCGCTCTGTAATCTCCTCTTCACTCGGACGTGTTGCTTTGGGACGCACACGAAGTCCAAAGGCAACATTTTCAAACACACTCATGTGACGAAAAAGCGCGTAGTGCTGAAATACAAACCCCACTCCCCGATCACGCACATGCGTTGCGGTCGTATCTTCTCCATTAAAATAAATCGTTCCACTATCCGCCTCTTCTAGTCCTGCAATGATGCGAAGCAGGGTCGTTTTCCCTGAGCCTGAAGGGCCAAGAAGCGCTACAAGTTCACCATCGGGAATGGTCAAATTGATGTTATCGAGGGCTGTAAAAGTATCAAAACGTTTATTAATATTTGAAATCTGAATACTCATTCTTTATCCTTAATGCGCGAGTGAGCGTTTTTTACCGATGCGCCACTCAATGAAACTTTTTAGCACCAACGTTACCAGTGCTAAAAGGGTTAAAAGTGAAGCAACCGCAAAGGCCGCGGTGAAAAGGTACTCGCCGTATAAAATCTCTACATGTAAAGGCATGGTGGTCGTCAACCCTCTGATGTGACCTGAAACAACCGCAACCGCACCAAACTCACCCATCGCTCTGGCGTTACTTAAAATCACACCATACAACAGTCCCCATTTGATGTTGGGAAGCGTCACTTTCCAAAATGTTTGCCAGCCTGAGGCACCGAGTGTTAAGGCCGACTCTTCTTCATCTTTGCCTTGTTCTTGCATGAGAGGAATGATCTCACGTGCCACAAAGGGCGAAGTGATAAACAAGGTTGCGAGGATAATGCCTGGTGTGGCAAACACAATACGTATATCATGCTCACTCAGCCACGCGCCAAACCAACCTTGACTTCCAAATAAAAGCACAAAAATGAGACCTGCAATCACAGGAGAAACCGCAAAAGGAAGATCGATCAGGGTAATTAAAAACCCTTTACCTCGAAATTCAAACTTAGCGATCAACCAAGCAGTGGCAACACCAAAAATAGTATTGAGCGGAACGGTAATGAGCACTACTAAAAGTGTCAATTTAATTGCTGCAATGGCGTCTGGCTCACTGATGGATTCCCAGTAAACTTTCCATCCTTTTGCTAAAGCTTCACTAAAAACTACGCCTAATGGAAGTGCTAAAAAAATGGCTAGGAAAAGAAGTGTAATGCCCAGTAAAAGTGGTTTCAACCACCTCGGTTCTAAACGATGTTCTGTTTGCATCTTCTCTTCCTATAAACTTTTTTCGCGACTGTAAATCTGAATAGCATTAATCAAAAACAAAATGACGAACGTTGCAAGTAACATCACGGTTCCAACCGCTGTTGCGCCCACATAATCATATTGTGAAAGTTTTGTCACGATGATGAGCGGCACGATTTCACTCACAAAGGGCATATTGCTTGAGATAAAAATAATCGAGCCATACTCGCCTAGCGCTCTTGCAAACGAGAGCGCAAAACCTGTTAAAAGGGCTGGCATTAAAGAGGGTAAAATGACCTTTATAAACGTTTGTAGCCATGATGCCCCCAAACTTGTAGCCGCTTCTTCAAACTCTTTTTCAAACTCCTCAATCACAGGCTGAACGGTACGCACCACAAAAGGAAGCCCGATGAAGATGAGTGCGACCACAACACCTGCCCTAGAATAGGCGATCACGATGCCTAAGGGATCTAAAAGTCTACCGATCCAACCACTTTGTGCAAAAATAGCTGCCAGCGCGATACCTGCGACCGCTGTTGGAAGTGCGAAAGGTAAATCTACCAGTGCATCAACAATTTTTTTGCCAAAAAAGTTATACCGAGACAGAGTCCACGCAACGATCAGTCCAAAAAAGAGGTTGACAACCGCTGCAATCAAGCTCGCTCCAAAACTCAGTTTAAACGAAGCCAATACTCTAGGGTCTATAATGACCGCACTAAATTCGCTCCATGAAAGTTTGGTCGTATAAAGCAGTAACCCTCCCAGTGGAATGAGCACTAGGAGGGTTACGTAAGTCAGGCTAAAGCCAAGCGTTAAGCCAAACCCTGGCAAAACACTGGGCTTTCTAAAGCGCCATTTCATCGCTTAATTGAAGCGAAGATTTTGTCAAACTCGCCACCGTCCGCAAAGTGTTTC
Source organism: Sulfurospirillum diekertiae (assembly GCF_002309535.1). Taxonomy (GTDB): domain Bacteria; phylum Campylobacterota; class Campylobacteria; order Campylobacterales; family Sulfurospirillaceae; genus Sulfurospirillum; species Sulfurospirillum diekertiae. Next base: position 2,493,742 of record NZ_CP023275.1, read on the forward strand.
TTTTGAGCTTCCCCCCATCCGTTAAAGAGTGCATCAATCGTAAAAAGTTTAAGTTTTGGGAATGTTGATTCACTCTCTTTAATAATTTCAGGATCGGTTGGACGGTAGTAATTTTTCGCTGCAATTCTCTGCCCTTCTTTAGAGTAGAGGTACTCTAAGTAGGCGGTTGCTACCTCTTTCGTTCCTTTTTTCTCGGCATTTTTATCAACAACACTGACACTTGGTTCGGCTAGGATACTAATACTGGGAACGACGATGTCAAATTTATCGGGACCTAATTCTTTAATCGACAAGATCGCTTCATTTTCCCAAGCAATTAAGACATCGCCCAAACCTCTTTGAACGAAGGTATTGGTAGCACCACGTGCGCCTGAGTCAAGGACGGGGACGTTGGCGTAAATTTTAGAGACAAACTCTCTGGCTTTCTCTTCACTGCCGTATTTTTCAAGTCCATAACCCCATGCGGCTAAATGGTTCCAACGTGCTCCACCTGAAGTTTTAGGATTGGGCGTTATAACTTTAACATCGGGCTTTGCTAAATCATCCCAGTCATGAATTCCTTTAGGATTGCCTTTTCGTACTAAGAAGACAATGGTAGAGGTATAAGGGGCACTGTTATGGGTAAATCGTTTTTGCCAATTAGGATCAATCGCATGCGCTTTTTCAGCGATGGCATCGACATCGTACGCAAGAGCTAAGGTAACAACATCTGCATCCAAACCATCGATAACACTTCTGGCTTGCGCACCTGAACCACCATGTGACTGACGTACGGTTACGTTGTCACCTTTAATCTCTTTCCAATGTTTAGCAAAGGCTTGGTTATACTCTTTGTAAAACTCTCTGGTTGGGTCGTACGAGACGTTAAGCAAGGAGATATCTGCGGCGTGAATGGAAGGCACGATAAGTGCCAAAACTGCGACGGCTAATGAAAAAAGACGTTGTGTGTATAAGAATTTCATGTTTTTTCTTTCTGATTTTTTTCTGGAGTTCTCAAAGAACTCTTGTGATGACTCCTGAGTCAAGCTCAAAAGCTCTGCTAAACGCTACTTGCATCTTACGCAAAGAAATTTTGCACAACTAAATGCATTTCTTTTTACATGTAAGACGTTTTTTTAGCAACACATCAGACAAAAAACATGAGTACTCTTTCCATGAATAATGGCTTTACTAGACTTCATGGTTCACCTCCTTGTTTTGAATTGACGAAATAATAGCAGATTCTTTTTTTATTGTCAAGAATACCAAGCGATTTACTAATATATAAACATGCCCGCTTCTCTTTTGAAGGAGTTATGTTATAATTTCACCAAATTCCACAAAAGGTTTTGGGGATGGGTTACACTATTTTGGCAATTTTTTCAGGCGCAGGTTTTGGCGCGCTTTTACGCTACTTTTTAGGAACAAAACTAAACAGTATCTATCCGTCCATTCCTCTTGGAACGTTAAGTGCCAATCTCATTGGTGGTTATCTCATCGGATTGTTCATTGCTTTCTTTGCTACCAATACAGCCCTTTCTCCAGAATGGCGACTTTTTATTATTACCGGTTTTTTAGGAGGGCTCACGACATTTAGTACCTTTAGCGCAGAGATTGTTGCCCTCATTCAAGAAGGACGCTTGAGCCTTAGCATCATGGCAGCTCTTTTACATGTAATGGGATCTATTATAATGACACTACTCGGAATTGCCAGTTATACCCTACTTCAAAAAGGAAGCTTATGAAAGGTTTTCAACTTATTTTTTCAACATTGCAAAGCCGAAAACACCCCAATGGTGAACACATCAGCCAATGGCTTGTTAATATGTCTGAAAAAATTGGCATCAAAGGTGTCACCATTTTAAATGCATCTCAAGGGATCGGTCGCGATGGGAAACTCCACTCATCTACTTTCTTTGAGCTTGCCGATGAGCCACTTGAGATTATTATGAATGTGAGTGAAGCGGAATCTGAAGAACTTTTTACTCTTTTAAACGAAGAAAAATTAGGACTTTTTTACACCAAGATTGCCACTGAGTATGGAACGGTTTAATATTTAGCACTTATCCATCATCATTACTGACGAAAAAATACTTTTTATTTACTTTCTGACGTTATACTTTAAAACTTAAATTATCACAAAAAGGAACTATAATGTGTATAGAAAACAAGCTTGCAACTTTGTTAGATGAAAACTGGGGCAAGCTTCTTTTGCGCGTTAGCCTTGGAGCATTAATGTTCTTTCATGGCTTTAAAAAATATTCGGTAGGTATTGCAGGCATCAAAGGATTAATCATCGAAGCAGGATTCCCTGCGGTTTTGGCGTATGGCGTTTATATGGGTGAAATCATTGTACCATGCTTACTTATTCTAGGTTTGTTGACGCGTGTCAGTGCTTTAATTTTTAGCGTCACGATGGCATTTGCAATCTATCTTGTCCATGCTCAAGCTATGTTTGACGTAGATGCACAAACAGGTGGATTGGTCATTGAATTGCCACTGCTCTATCTTTTAGGCGCACTTTCTCTCTCATTTCTAGGTGCAGGTAAATATAGCTTAGACGCTAAAATGGCGCAATGCAAATGTTCCACTAAGGGTTCTTGCTAGAAGATACAAGCCCCATTTCTAGGGCTTGCTCTTTACATGTAAAGCACTTACTCTGCCTCGCAAGAGGCAAGCTTTTCAGATAAACTTCGTTTTGTGCGAAGTCACAACGTAGGCTCTTGAGCTTTGCCCAAGAGTCGTATCAAATCAAAACTTACCTTGATCCCTCAGCTTCTTATACCACGTACTATGAAGAATCTTGACTTCCTCTTCTTCCACATAGCCTGTGATAATACTATGCACTGCTCCTTTAATAGCAAACATAGACATATACACATGGGTAATAAACAGTGCAAGCACTGCAAAGCCCATCACATTATGAATAATGGCTGCTGCTCTTAACATATCTATTTGAGACAGACCTGTTAAATCATGCAACATTTGCATTTTAAAGTCTAGGAAGAACATAAAAGAACCACTTAATATCATGGTGATTCCTCCGAGGATGGCTACCCAGTACCACATCTTTTGACCGGCATTAAACTTCCCTGCTAGGATTGGTTTTTTCTCTTTGGAGAGGTAACCACCTAGGATCATAAACCATTTCACATCATCCATATTAAAGAGAGCTTCTTTAAGCCACATGAGTGCCATAGGAATGACGACGATAGTGAAAGGAATGGTAAAGATGCCATGAAGGTTCTTTGCCATTCTCACAAAGGTTCCACCACCGAAGAAGTCACCAAAGACGATGATAAATCCTGTTGGGATAATCACCAAGAAGCTAATTGCTGCTATTTGGTGAATAATACGGTTATAGAGATTAAAGGCATAGTATTTCTTTGCACTGTGTGGAAAGACTTTTGGGCCTATAATCAGGTAATGGATATAGAAGGCTCCTGGGACTCCGATTAAGACTCCTAGGAATATCCATGCAAAGTATTTATTTTGCAGTAGGGTAAACAAAGGTCCTAAGTGGGTACTTCCCTCTTTTCCGTATTCTAAAATATTTTGTATGCGCATCTCACCCCAGATTTGGCTTTCAGTGGCGTATGCCACTGTTGCCAAACTCAGAGCTGCAATGATCATCATTAGATTCTTTCTCATTGCTGCTCCTTTAAGCACCTTTACCTCGACCTACAACCCTTTTGCGGTAAATTGCAGAAACACTTTCCGCATCACCCACAAGAAGTGCATTGGTAGAGCAGATAGATGCACACATCGGTACTTTTCCCTCAGCGATTCTGTTTTGACCGTAAAGTTCTCGCTCATGAACCGAGTTTGTCTCCAAAGGACCACCCGCACACATCGTACATTTATCCATAGCTCCCTTAGCGCCAAACGCACCATCTCTTGGGAACTGTGGCGCACCAAATGGACAAGCATAAAGACAATAGCCACAACCGATACATTTGTTTTTATCATGAAGCACGATACCGTCTTCACGAATGTAGAAACAATCTACCGGACAGACTTGCTCACAAGGAGCGTCGGTACAGTGCATACATGCGATTGAGGTTGATATTTCTTTCCCCTCAACACCATCTTGCAATGTAATGACCTTACGTCGGCTAATACCTGTTGGAAGATCATGCGCTTCGGCACACGCAACAGAACAAGCAAAACATTCGATACAACGATTCGTATCACAATAAAATTTCATTCTTGATAATTCACTCATCATCCACCCCCTATGCTTTCTCGACGCGGCATAGACCGGCGTTGAACTCTGAAATTTGTGTGATCACATCAAAACCATAGTTTGTGATAGTATTTGAACTCTCACCGATAGCATACGGCTTCGTACCTTCTGGATAATTCGCACTCAAATCGATTCCTTGGAAAATACCCGCAAAGTTGTACGGCATACAGATACGATCCGGCGTTACACTGTGATTATGGTATGCTTTAACCTTAATTTTTGTACCTTGAGGCGCGTGAATCCACATCATATCGCGATCTTTAATGCCATGACTGAGTGCCAAGTCTGGGTGAATGTTACAGAACATCTCTGGCGTAATGGCGGAGAGGTATTTACTGGTTCGCTCTAGCATACCTGCACCAGAAAGATTCACAACTCTCATACTGACCAACATCGTTGGGAACTCTTTAGACCAGTCTTGCTTTTGTTGCTCAGACTTAAATTTTGTCTCAACACGGAAGTTTTTAGGCTGATCTTCATAGGTCGGATATTTCGCGACCAAATCCCAACGTGGTGAGTGGATCGGCTCTCTATGCAATGGCACTGGATCTGGGAACTCCCAAACAATCGTACGTGCTTTTGCATTTCCATACACACAAACCCCTGCTTCACGTGCTTTTTGCTGAATGAGTCCACTAAAGTCCATCGCCCAGCTTCCACCCATTTGCGCTTTTTCTTCCTCTGTGAGGGTAATGCCAAGCACTTTTTCGATGTTCTCTTTGGTTAGTTGTGGATAACCGCCCTCGACTTTTGAGCCCGCAACCGTGACACTCTTATCGGCTAATTGGCTTACACCATTGTGCTCTAAACCAAAGCGATTTCTAAAGCCCATACCGCCCTCAGCCACAGGCACATCACGACGATAAAGAATCGGAGAACCCGGGTGTTTGTCATCCCAACACGGCCATGGAAGTCCATAATACTGACCTTTCATCGGTCCTTGTCCTTCTAGAGTGACAGGATCGAACATGTGCCAGTTCTCTTGGTGTGCACGAAGACGCTCAGGTGTCCAACCGCTTAGACCAATCGATTTGATCGTTCTGGCGATTTCTCTTTGCGCATCATCTGGCCATTTAAAGTCATTTTTCACTTGAACGACTTTGCCATCTTTGACATCCATCTTCATACCCTGAACAAACTGGTCATAGAAGCCAAATTTTTTCGCAAAAAGGAACATAACCTCTTCATCTGTTTTGCTCTCATAAAGAGGCTCAACGACTTTGGTTCTCCATTGAGATGAACGGTTTGTTGCAGTTACGGTTCCTTCAGACTCAAATTGTGTTGCCACTGGAAGAATGTAAATACCATCTTTGCGACTGCTAAGCACAGCGGCTTCATTGACAAATGGCTCTGCAATAACCACAAGATCAAGTTTGTCCAATGCTTCTTTAATTTTCGCTTGTTGAGACATGGAAGTAATACCCGTTCCTTGAATCCAAACAGCGCGAACAGGGCTCGAAGAGTATGTTTTTACCTCTTGAAGAACACCTTGCCACCATTGAGAAAGCGAGTAACCTTTTTCATTCATCCATTTTTTCTCAAAGAATCTGCCTTTGAGCCATTCGTAATCCACACCCCAAGACTGCGCGAAGTATTTCCAAGCACCATCATCAAGACCGTAATAGCCTGAAAGTGAGTCTGCAAGGTTACCCATATCGGTTGCGCCTTGAACGTTGTCGTGTCCACGAATGATGTAAAGACCACCACCTTTTTTACCCATATTGCCAAGAGCAATTTGAAGGATTGGAAGGATTCTAGTATTCGATGAGCCAACACTGTGTTGTGTAATACCCAGTGACCATGCAATAGCGCTTGGAGTATTTTTAGCAAAAAGTGTTGTTGCTTGAATGATTTGATCGACCGGGATGCCTGTAACATCAGAAGTGAGTTCTGGTGTCCATTTAGCAGCTTCTGCACGGATTTGATCCATTGCATAAGAGCGTGTGTCGATAAATTCTTTATCTTCCCAACCATTTTTAAAGATGATGTGAAGCATACCGTACACAAACGCGATATCTGTACCTGAACGAATACGTAGGTAAAGATCTGCTTTTGCAGCACTTCTGGTATAAATTGGATCAACAACGATCAATTTCGTTCCAGCTCGATCTTTTGCTTGTAAGAAATGTTTAAATCCAATAGGGTTCGCAACGGCTGAGTTTGCACCAATCATCATAATGACTTTTGCATTAACCGCATCACCAAATTGTTGTGTCATAGCACCGTATCCAAATGTATTCGCAGCACCTGCGACGGAAGCACTATGTCAAATTCGAGCGACGTGATCTATATTGTTTGTTCCCCACATTGCAGCAAATTTTCTAAAATAGAAAGCCTGTTGCAAGCTGAATTTTGCAGAACCTAAAAACTCTACAATGTCTGGGCCATTTTCGGCGCGCATTTTAAGCATCTTGTCTGAAATCTCGTTAACGGCTTGATCCCAACTGATACGTTGCCATTTTCCATCGACTTTTTTCAAAGGATACTTAATACGTTGTTTGCTCTTAACCAAATCAATCTGGTCAATACCTTTACAACAATGACTACCTTGACTAATCGGGTGATCTTGTGCCACATCTTGGCGAACCCACACACCATTTTGAACTTCAGCGATAATACCGCAACCTGCAGAACAAATACTACAAATCGTTTTGACTTTCTTCGAACCTGGGAATGGATTTTTCACTTCTTCTTCGGTAGCTGGTCTGATTGAATCACTGGATGCAAACGCACTGCCTGCTCCAAAACTCGCTCCGATCGCTGCCATTTTAAGAAATGATCGTCTTCCCATGTGCAAAGAGGCGTCTTTTAACATCTCTTTACTCATCTAATCTCCTTAGACTGCCGCGTGATAATACGCGTCCCAATTAGCTGTTTTTTTGTAGAGAATCTCTTTTTTCTTCGATTTTCCCTTAACAACACCATTACTTCCTGCTATTGTGGCACCGCTTTCGTTAGCAATTGCACTAACGCCAACAGCGGCAACAACAGCACTTGCGCCTAGAGTTTTTTTAAGAAAACTCCTTCTTTGATCTTGCATGGTCATTTTCTCCTTGCAGAATTTCTCTTTGACTTCAAAGAGAGAGCTAAAGAAACCATGATTTCCTTAGCTCAACCTCTTTACATGTAAAGATTTTAACTATGCAAAATAAGCATATTAATAGAACATAGAGCACCAAAGGTGCGTGGGCTTTCTGCTAAAGATTGCCCAGTGTTAACGTAGTCTTTAGAGCTTTGCTTTAAAGACGTGTCAAGAGTTTTTTAAAGGACAAACTCTTCCATATTTTTCTTCGGTCTTGGCGTCAGTGGTTTATGGGGTTTCTTAAACTCTTTGGTAAACACTCTTGGCGCTTCACTCTCGCGTAATGGTTTTTTCACATCCAGATAAAGCCTCTCAAGCGCAACAAACGATTGCATAATGATTGCGACATCTTCGTAAAAATGGCTGTCCTCATGGACATGAAGGGCGGCGATAAACTCATCAATAAAGGGATTTAAAATCTTCTCAAAAACTTCACGTCCTAGTTGTGCGCTCTTCTCATTACCTGCTAACTCATCTTCGATCATTTTTTGCATAAACAAAACAATAAAACCGATGTGATCTTCTAACTCTTTAAATTTCTCGTTATCGCGTCTATAATTGGAACTTAAAACATATTTCACCATTTCTTGACGCATTTTGCCATCGTCTCTGTTTTCTACAAAAAACGAAGCGGTGACAGGAATATACGCTGAATAGGGACTAAAAAAGACTTTGTCGCTCTCCTCTTTTAAAAGCGTATAGCCTCCAGTAATAAGCAAATTTTGCATATTACTAAACGCCAAATGACTCTCTTCATCCAGTGGATTCTGCGCTAGTACATCAATCGTTTTTTGAATCATTCCAAGATCATTGGGATTGTCAAAAAATGTTAAAAGGGAGGCAAAGAGCCCATAATAAACGGCTCTTGCTTTATTGATCGCCTCTTTATTCATACGTTCATTCCTTTCATTTCGTTTTCCATGTGTGCTTTAAACATCACTTTGGGTTTGCATGCCGCACAACAGTAGAGTGTTCGAAGTTTTACCTCATCATTGCCAAAAAGTGGTGTCATGACCGCTGCAATTTTTTCAACGGCTTTAACGGTCGCAAACGGCATTCCACACTCAAGACAGGTAAAAAGTTCGTCTTTTGCCATAATACGTTGGCTAAACCAACTTGGTTTCAAACTGATCTCATCGCGCACAACGGTTAAACACTCTTGCTCAGGACAGGTCACTTCACAATAGGTACAATTTGTACAAATCGAAGCATTAAAACGAAGTGAATTGTCTTCTGGATGAGCCGTTAAAGCGCGAACATTACAAGCACCCACACAACTAAGGCACAATGTACATTTACTCTCATCAATTTTGATGTCGCCGTAATGAACATGCTCACCCGCTTTAACCACACCTAAATCTTCATCACCCACTAAGTGAGCAAGGCGTGCAGAGAAAATTTCACGTTTGCGAAGTCCATCCTCATTGATGCCATACATACACTCAGGAAAACTTTCCATCGTTTCAAAAATACGTGCTAAATCAGCTGTGTCTTCACAAACATAAATCGCTTTTTTATGGTACTTTCGCTCAAAAATTTCATTGATCATGCGAATGACATCACCCGTGCCTTTGGAGATAAAGTCCGTGTAAAAGATGATTGGATTGCCACTGGTTTGCAAAAGCGTCATTAAATGCGCTTCGTGCAAATACTTCTCACCTTCGATCATTAAAGGCAATACGCCCTCATGCAGAGGAATATCAATCAAGCCTAAATCCATTTTATGAGGAATAATCAGCGCCGTTGCACCTTTAAAATACGCACTTAAATGTGAAAAAGCAATGCGTGGCATTTGCGTATAATCAAGCGCGCCACTGGGGCATACGCTAATACATCCACCACATCCATGACAATCAATGTGCGAAAAGACTAAATGCTTCGTTTCATCTTCTTTCAAAATAGCGACGGTGGGACAAACCTCAGCACATTTGCCGCAAATCTCTTCGCGTCTTTCATGATACTGACAAATGGAAGGATCGTAGTTAATATAATTTTTATAGTGGTACTCACCTTTGTTGTCACGAAGCTTTTTGAGCGCACCTTCTAAACCAAGAAGTGCTGGGTCATACACACCACTTTGTTTCATGGCAAAACTAGGAGCATTCCACCAAATGATCTGATCGCACTCTAATTCAAGAAGTTCATCCTCTTTTTTCAGCGTTACATGTAAATCCCCAATGTGTCCATTCACATCTAAAATCATTGCAGGGGAAAGAAGCATGACCGTAAAATCATCCTCTCTTAACTCCTCTTTCAATGCTTCATGGCTTGCATCTTCACTGACGATTAAAACCTTACCGCCGACCTCTTGTGAATAGTCCATATCTTGTGCAAAATCAAATCCAAGCGCACGCATCGCGTAAAGTTTTGTAACATTATTTATTTTTTGTGCAATGGTATCATTGGATTGTTTGAGGTAAAAATTGATCTCTGGCGCGTAAATAATCGCTTCTGCCTCAGGGTGATTAGAGACAAGATACTCGCCTTTAGATGCCGTTTTGACAAGCTCTATCTCTTCACTCAGTGGAAAATCTAAGCCGATGTTATCGTAAAAAATATACTCTTTTTGCATTTTGTTTCCCATATTGGTAAATCATTGTTTACCTAATTGTAAAATGAATTGGTTTAAACCGATCTTAACAAGAGAAAGTTTATCCGCTTGTATATCGTTATATATATATTTATATAACTAATTATAGGGGCTTCTTTCACTATAGGTTGCGTTAATATTCTTCCGCTATAATAAGTATCATCAAATAATGAAGGTGACTTTATTTTGGTAAACAAAAACTTTCTGGTTTTGAGCTTTTTTGCTCTCTTCCTTATTTTATTTTATTTTATGGTTGCGCCACAATATAAGAACTATGAAAAAAATACGATTCTGTTGGGCGCTTCACTTCCACTCAGCGGCATCAATAGTCATTTGGGCAGAGATATCGTTGTGGGCGCAAATACCTATTTTAGTCATACCAATGCCAGAGGTGGCATTCAAGGTAAAAAGATCGAATTTATCCAATATGACGATAAATATGAACCAGAAAACACATTTAGTAACACCATTAAACTCATTACCAAAGACGAGGTTTTTGCTCTTTTTGGCTTCGTAGGAACACCCACGGTTAAACGAGTTCTTCCCATCATTGTGGAAAGCAACATTCCGTTCATTGCTCCTTATACCGGCGCTCTATTTCTACGCACCAAAGATACCGACAACATTGTCAACTTTAGAAGCTCTTATACTGATGAGCTTGATGCCTTGGTGGAGTACCTCACCAGGCAAAAAAATATCACCCGCTTTGCGATCTTCTATCAAAATGATGACTATGGTGAAGAGGGGTACATCGCACTCACAAATGCCCTCTCTAAACGTAACTTGACACTTATTGCTGAAGGCACGTATAAACGCAATACTCTCTCCATTCGTCATGCTATCCATGAAATTGAAGCGGCAAAACCTGAGGCTATCATCTTAGTAGGTGCCTATAAACCAACGGCACGTTTTATTGAGAAAGTCAAAGAATATGGTTCTTCAAAAATTATTTTTTGTCCCATTTCCTTTGTCAATGCAGATGCTTTAATGGGAGAGTTACAAGGAAAAGGCGACAATATTCTCTTTTCGCAAACTGTTCCCTCTTACGATGATTTCTACTCTAAAGAAGCCGTAGAGTATTTGAAAAACCTCGCATTTTACTATCCTGATGAGAAACCTTCTTTGGTCTCATACGAAGCGTACCTTGCAGCAAAAACAACAGTCGCTGCACTCAATTCTATTAATGGAACCATTACCCGTAGCAAATTTTTAGATAAACTCAAACATGTTTCACCTCGCACACTGGATAACATTCCTCTTTTTTACCACAATGCGCAACTTTTAAACCAAGTGTATCTCTCAAACTACGTCAATGGCAAGTTTGAGATTATTCAAAAGTATGAGTATTAAGATGACATTTTTTCAATTTATTAACCAAAAATTAGAAACGATCAAGTTTTCCAATAAAACGAAAATTCTCATCTTTATCATCTTAAGTGGCACGATGACGATTGGTTTTTTGATGTTCGTCTCTATTTTTGCACTCAAATACGACTATGAAACGCTGTTTCAAAAACACACCCAACCTCAATTTGATTTGGAAGAGATTAAAGATAATTACAGAGTCAATATCGCTGAAACACTCCATGACATACGTGAAAAGCAGATTAGCAATGATGATGCTATTGAAGTCATTTACCTGAGTCAACAGATCATCCACAAACAATGGAATAGCTACCAATTCGCTACCAATCGCCATATTGGTGGACTTCCTTATTATGCGAGTAAATGGCTCAGCCTCTTTTTAGTCACGCCAGACATTCCAGAAAAAACGATTTTCCAGCAAGGTATTGTGGAAAAGGTGAGTGTCAAAATGCAAAATATCGATAGTAAAATCAACATTGTGCTTGAACTGTTAAAATACTCTAAAAATGAGCAAGTTGGCTTTTTGATCGACGATATTCTTTTAGAGACCAACTCTTTGAATATCTATCTCTCCAGCCTGATTACTACCCATCTAAAACAGTCCATCACCGAAAAACAGGTCAATGACAGCCTCTTTCAAACCAGCACAGTGATGCTGATTCTTCTCATCGGTATGATCTTCTTTTTTATCACCATGGTACTTCTCATCATCATCAACCATTTTAAAAACCTACACAACTACCTTGAAGAGAACGTCTTGATTAAAACCAAAGAGCTCCGTGATCTCAACGATTCGCTCGAACTTCGCATCAGACGTGAAGTCGAAAATAGCCGTAAAAAAGACAACATTATGTTCCAACAGGCCAGACTGGCAAGTCTGGGGGAGATGCTGCAAAACATTGCCCATCAATGGAGACAACCGCTGGGTTCTTTGATGATGATTATCCAAAGTTTTGAAAGCAAATTTTTTGCCAAAAAACTCGATGAAACCTTCATCGCTTCACGCGTTAAAGACGCTCAACTGCTCTCTTCTACGATGTCAGATACCCTAGAAGATTTTCGCACTTTCTTTAACCCAAACAAAAGTAAAAAAGAGTTTAGTATCAATGCTGTCATTCAAAAAGCGATTGACCTCTCCAAATATCAACTGGAGCGTGAGGAGATTACCCTTGAATTGTTCATCAAAGATGATTTAGAAGTCTTTGGTTTTAAAAATGAACTGATTCATGTTTTGCTCAACCTTATTGGCAATTCTAAAGATATTTTAGCAACCAAAACAGACCAATCTGCCAAGATCATACATATCATTGCCAAGCAAAATTCTGAGCGTATTTATATCAATGTTATTGATAATGGTGGTGGAATAAAAAGTGATATAATACCCAAAGTTTTTGACCCCTATTTTACGACTAAACACAAGAGTGTAGGCACTGGCATTGGGCTTTATATGTCCAAACAGATGGTCGAAAAACATATGCATGGTAAAATAACCTGTAAAAATATTCGCCATAAATTAGGAACAAAACTTTTTTGGGCGTGTACGATGTTTACGATAGAAATACCAAAAAATTACATCAATACAAATGAGGGTGATGACGATGAACAAGCGCAATTTTGAATTACTTGGTAGCTTCACGATTCTTTACATTGAAGACGAGGCTGATCTTCTCAAACACACAACAGCCGTTCTTGAAGATTTTGTGAAAAAAATATACCCTGTTCAAACCATTGACGAAGCTTTAAAAATTATACAAAGTGAAAAAATAGATGTCATCGTCGCCGACATTCACCTCAAATACAGCAATGGTCTTGATTTTTTGCGCACACTCAAATATGACCTTGAAATTGAACTTCCCTGCATTGTAACAACCGCATTCACCGACACAGAATATCTGCTTGATGCGATTAAACTCCATGTCGATAATTACATCATCAAACCCGTCAATATCAAAGAACTTTTAAATTCCTTGCACGATGTACTTTTACCCAAAATTCAAGCCAAAGAGATTGAGCGTTCTTACAATATCATTAAAACCATCTCTGCTGTCACCGATAGCAAGCAAGTGGAAATCATTCGATTTATCATTAAAAACTTGGACTATGAGAACATTCTTAACTACTCCTATAGCGAGATCATGGAGCAAGTTGATGTGAGTAAACCTACGGTGATTAAACTCTTTAAACAACTGAGTGACCAAGGGATTCTAACGAAGATTCAAAACAAAAAATATCTTTTTGATGAAACTAAATTACCGCTTCCGGAGAACGCATGAATGCTTTAAGAACCCTTCCTAAGGTTGACAAGTGCCTTACACACTCCTTATTTGAAGGCTGTAATGCAACCTTGATGATGAAAATTGCACGAACAAAAATCGAAGAAATACGTCAACAACTGATTCACAAAGAGATCGAAAGTTTTAATGAAGAAGCCTTAATGCAGGAGATCAAGAAAGCGTACGATGCCCTTTTTGAGCCTTCACTCAAACCTCTCATCAATGCCACGGGTGTCATTTTACACACCAACATGGGCAGAAGCCTCATCTCTAAAACCTTGCTGGATCGTGCAAGCGACGTTATTTGCAACTACTCCAATTTAGAATATAACGTGGAATTGGGAAGTCGCGGAGAGCGTTATGAACATGTGAGCCGTCATCTGAAAGAGCTTTTAAATGTTGAAGATGTACTGGTTGTCAATAACAACGCTTCCGCCGTCTTTCTCATCTTAAATACCTTTGCTAAAAATAGAGAAGTGGTCGTCTCTCGGGGCGAATTGGTCGAAATCGGTGGCAGTTTTCGCATTCCTGAAGTCATGAAACAAAGTGGCGCCATTTTAAATGAAGTGGGTGCCACCAATAAAACCAAAGTCACTGACTACGCCAACGCCATTAACGAAAATACAGCCATGCTGATGAAAGTGCATCAATCCAACTTTTCTATCGAAGGCTTTAGTGAAGCGGTGGAGTACGAATCACTCAAACAACTGGCATCCAATCATAACCTTTTGGACTATTATGACCTTGGAAGTGGCTATGTGCCTAAATTACCGTATAACTTGGGTCACCGCGAGCATTCCCTTGGCGAAATTCTTACATGTAATCCTTCACTGATTAGCTTTAGCGGTGACAAGCTTTTTGGAAGTGTTCAAGCGGGCATTATTGCTGGGCGCGCTGATTTGATCGCAAAATTAAAAAAGAACCAACTGCTGCGTATGCTTCGCGTCGATAAAATCACGCTGAGCTTGCTCGAAGAGAGTATTAAAGCTTATTTGAGAGAAGAGTACGAGCAGATTCCGACGCTTTGGTTACTCTTTCGAACGACTGAAGATTTGGAGCAGCGAGCTTTACATGTAAAAGAGATTATCGGTGAAAATGCGTGCGAAGTGGTAGAGAGTGAAACCTATATGGGCGGAGGTACACTGCCTAACCGACGCTTCCCCACAATCGCTTTACATGTAAAAGGCAAAGCGACTGCTTTGGAGAGACAATTTCGTGAGAAGCATGTCATTGGGCGTATTGAAAATGATCAATTTTTGCTCGACTTTCGCACCATTCTTCCAAGCATTGAAGAAAAACTCATTGAAATCATCAAAAGTATTGTAGGCAAGCAGTAATGGAATATAGCATCATTGGAACCGCAGGACACGTCGATCATGGTAAAACAGCCCTTATTACAGCACTTACAGGCTTTGAGGGTGACAGTTTAGAAGAGGAGAAACGTCGAGGCATCACCATCAACCTTAGTTTTTCCAGTATGCAAAATGAGACCAAAAACGTTGCGTTTATCGACGTTCCAGGGCATGAAAAGCTTTTAAAAAACATGATCGCGGGAGCATTTGGATTTGACGCAAGCTTGGTGGTGCTTGATGCCAATGAAGGCATTATGCCCCAAACCAGAGAGCATTTAGAGATTTTAAACCTTTTACATGTAAAAAATATTATCATTGCGCTCACTAAGAAAGATCTTGCCACTTCTGAGGTTCTCGAACAACGAAAATACGAAATTACTGAGCATCTGAAATCCCTCAAAAACCTTCATTTGGTAGAAATTATCCCTGTGAGTATTTATGAGCCCTCCTCTATTCAAAAGCTCAAAGACGCACTTTTCGCACTGCCCGTAACGCCTAAAAAAAGTAATGGACTCTTTCGTTACTACGTGGATCGCTCTTTCTCCATTGCGGGGGCTGGAACGGTTGTGACAGGAACGGTACTTGATGGAACCATTAAAGTTGGTGAAAAGCTCTTCGCACCCGAACTAGAGAAAGAGTTTGTCATCCGTAACCTTCAAGTCCATGACCACGATGTTGAGAGTGCTTACTCTTCTCAAAGAACCGCGATCAACCTTCAAAACGCCCAAAAAACCTCTTTTGAAAAAGGAGCACTGCTCTGCAAAAAAGGATTTATTCGGGGATTTGACTGTGCTGATGTCTGGGTTGAGAGTATCGGTGGACATACGCTAAAACACAATGCCAAAGTCATTTTGTACGTGGGTACGAAACAAGTGGAAGCGCGTATTTTGTTTTACGAACATGACGATAAAGCGGACGAAGGTTATGCCAAACTGTTATTTAACCATAAACTCTTTTTAGTCCATGATGAGCCGTTTATCATCTGTTCCAGTGGACGTACCATTGGTGGTGGGCGTGTGCTCAATCCCATCAATGACCCTATGAAAAAAAAGGTCAAACTAGAGCTTCTTAAAGCACTCGATACCAAAGATTTTAAAACGACATTTACCATTTTAGTCGAAATGCACAAGCACGGTTTTGGACTCATCTCCTCTAACCAACGCTTTGGGCTAAACCATGAAGAAGCCAAAGGGATCGCCAATGAGATGAGTGATGTTTTTGTCGATGAAAAGGGCTTAGTGCTCTACCCTATAACGATGCAAGAAGAGTTGGGACGCATCGTTCAAGCCATTTACGCTAAAAATGCGTATGCCCTCCTCTCCGCAAACTCGCTCTCTTTGAAACTTAAATGGGCGAGTGTCGCTTTGGTAGAAAGCGTGCTAGAAAATCTTTGCGATGAAGGGTTGCTTGATTTTGTGGGCGGTATCTATAAAAATGCACAAATTGATATTGCCAATATTGAAACCCTCATCGAAGATAAGCTCTATGACACCTTGCTCAAAGCGGAATTCACACCCGATGCTCCCTATAACATCTACGATGAACTTGATATTGATCGTAAGATGGGTGATGATGCACTCAAGAGCCTCACGCGTGCTAAAAAAGTCGTACGCTTAGAACACAACCTCTTTGTCACCACCATTGCATTAAGTGCCATGATGGCGCATCTAAGAGACATTATGCGCAAAGAAAACGGCATCGACATCAAGGCCTTTAAAGAGCACTTCGACATCAGTCGTAAATACTTAGTCGCCTACCTTGATTATCTCGATAATTTTGAAGATGTGAGAAAAGAGGGAAACAGAAGAGTTTTAGGGTAAAAATTAAGATATTTTTACCCTCATAATGGTATTAAAAAGCTTTACATGTAAAGCTTTCTTTGTCTTACTTTTCTCCTGCTTTAATGCATGTCTCGCATTTTTCTCTCTCCCACTTATGTTTCATCCCTTTGATATAGACAATTAAGATAAAAAAGAGTGCCGAAGTGACGCCTAATACGAGTAAGAGTAGTGTTTCAGAAGGGTCTGTCTCCAATAAAATGAGCTTTCGCACCAACACGACAAATGAAATTTCAAGAAAGGTCACGGCATAATCAAACCCATCTTGAATGAAAAGTGTCTTAACAATCGCTAGAACAATCAAGATAAACAAACCATCCGTCAGAATGATCTTAATCGAATTAAAATCCAGTGCACCTTGTGAAATCGTAAAGGCGATCATCTTATAGCCAAGGCTGATAAAACACTGTCCCAAATAGACAATCATCATGACAATAAAGATATAACGGGCAATATTGAGCACATTGAGCAGTGAATTTTCAACTTTAACTTCTAAAAATTGATTGAAGGCGAACACTTTACTTGAGAGATTTTTACTACATTTTTCATCATTTTTTTCTTCCATACGTTCTCCTAATACCTTTTACTTTGTAAAATGCGGCGAAATTATATAACAATTCCTGTGAATTCAGTCCTCATTTCAGGCTAAAATGACATTTTTGTTCTTTTTGAAGAAAAAATTCATTTTACTCTTGACATTATTACTAATTAGTAATATAATTTCGGCAAAGGAAGGAAAAAGATGAAACTGAGATCAAATGTGAAAAGCTATGGTGAACGCACCGATAGAAGTATGCAAACCTGGATTCAAATCCTACGTGCATTTCAGAAAATCCGTGCCAAAGAGTTGAAGTACATCAACGCATCAGGCTTAAGCATGAATCAATTTGAAGTCTTAGAAGTCCTTTACCACCGTGGCGATTTGAATATAGGTGCTATCACCAAATTGATCGAAAGCACGCCTGGCAATGTCACCGTGGTTGTGAAAAATCTCATACGAGATGGTTTAATCGAAGCACTGCCCTCACCTGAAGATAGCCGTGTACGCATTGTCAGCATTACCGAGAAGGGAAAAGAGCTCATCGGAAGCATGTTTCCTCAGCATGCAAGCAATCTGCAAAGCTATTTTGACGTGTTGAGTGATGAAGAGTTGATCGCATTGTACGATCTGTTACGTAAATTGCAAAAAGCGCAATAGGCTTCGTGTAAGCACGCATTTTTTTGCTCAAATACTACTAATTAGTAAAAAAGGAACTATTATGAAAATTAAAACATTACTCGCATCTTCTTTGTTGGCAGGAACTGCCCTATTTGCCGGAAACTATAACGTTGATCCTATGCATTCCAGTGCAGATTTTAGTGTTAAACACGCCATGATTTCAACCGTCAAAGGAAATTTTTCAACATTTAACGGAAGTTTTGTATACGATGAAGCAACCAAAACGCTTAAATCTCTCAATGGAACGATTCAAGCCGCAACTATCGATACAGGCATTAAAGACAGAGACGATCATTTACGTTCTGCTGATCTTTTTGATGTTGCAAAGTATCCAACCATTACGTTTGTACTTGACGAAGTTAAAGGTGACAAAGCGTATGGAAAATTGACTATGAAAGGGGTTACAAAACCGGTTGTGTTAGCTTTTGAGAACGGTGGCGCTGCAACGGATTTATACGGTAACAAACGTGTAGGACTGGGTCTTACTGGTAAAATCAACCGAAGCGATTTTGGTATCTCATGGAACAAAGCCCTTGAAACAGGCGGTGTGATCGTGGGTGAAGAAGTTAAAATCGATGTAGCTCTTGAAGGTATTTTACAAAAATAGTTTTACAATAGCGTTCTTGCAAAACAGCAAAAACGCTATTGATGAAAAAGCACTCAAAGTGCGTGGACTTTCTGTTTTTGAGAACCTAGTATTAGCGTAGGTTTTCGCAGAAACTTCGTTTTAAAGCTTTGCTTTCAAAACGTATCAAACATCGTTTACATGTAAAGAGGAGTCAACCATGTCATTGTCCATTCATAAAGCCAACCAAAGAGGCGTTGCAGAGCATGGTTGGCTTCACAGCCGTTTTAGTTTTTCCTTTGCTGAGTACTACAATTCTTCCCGTATGGGATTTGGTGCGCTTCGCGTCATCAATGATGACATCATCGAAAAAGGCGAAGGATTTGGGATGCACCCGCATCGCGACATGGAGATCATCTCCATCGTGACACAAGGAGTTTTGATTCACAAAGACTCTTTTGGTAATCATGGTGAAATTCATGCCGGTGAAATTCAATATATGAGCGCAGGCGAAGGGGTATATCACTCCGAATTTGCCTCAAAAGATGAGACAACGGCTCTGTTTCAAATTTGGATACACCCCAATCAAAAAGGCGGAATTCCACTCTACAATCAACGCGATTTTAGAGATGTCACTAAAAAAAATCAATGGGTTACACTGGTTTCTCCTGATGGTAGAGAGAGTTCTATTGCGATCAAACAAGAGGCGTTTATCGCCACCACCGAGTTAGAAGAAGGTAAAACCATTTCCTTAGCACCTTCTACTCCAAATCGTGGTAAACTCGTACTTGTTGTCGAAGGAAGCATTGAAATCGATGGTGTCGTACTTGAGAAAAGAGATGAAGTACAAATGACCGAAAGTAAAGCTTATGAGATAAAAGCGTTGAAACCCGCGTGGGTTTTAGTTTTTGATGTGCCGATGCACTAAATTACGTAAGGAATAAAAATGTCACCTGTTAAAATGTCACTCGAAGCCAACAAAGAGTACCACTTCTGCACCTGTGGTAAAAGTGCAACAAAAGTTTTATGCGATGGTAGCCATAAAGGCTCAGGTTTTACACCCAAAGCGTTCACGGTTACGGAAGCAAAAGAGTACTATCTTTGCGCCTGTAAAAAAAGTGCCAATGCTCCTTTTTGTGATGGAAGTCACGCTAAATAACCAAACGCTCTTGAAGTCGCAAAGAAATCTTTGCGACTCTTCTTTTTCTGCTCCTTTGAAAATCCTTTTATTCGTGTATAATTGTTAAAAACAATACAAAGGTCTCGTTTCATGCCAAAACATCCAACTCTTTTACACCAATTTCGCTCTTTTTGTCTCCAAAATCATGCCGATGATATGGAAAAAGCCATTGAGTATTTTTCTGTATTTGGAGGGACAAGCTGGAAAGTGGATATGCACAAGCCTCTTTTAGAGCTTATGGAGACTAAGATTTTCAAAAATTATCCCTACATTCACAGTGACATTGCCAAAATAACCTTCAGCAACAAGCTCAGTCATACACTTTTAAGCGCTATGGCAACGGGAGATCGTCGGGTGCATTCAACCTTTAAGAGAGCACACATTAGCCGAGAAGAAGGCGAATCTGCACTCGATACCCTTTTAGACAGTGCGCTGATTCGTTTTGAGTATTCACTGGAGCGTCCTGTCAATATCGACGACGATAACTCCGATAAACTCAGTTTCATGACCCCTTTTATGCGCTTTTGGTTTGCCTTTGTCTCACCGTTTTATAAGACGATCAAAGAGGGCGATTACAGTGAAGTTGAAAAATCATTTGCCTCTCGCGAACAAGAATTTTATGAACTTATCTTTAAAAAACTCTCATTTGAGCTTTTGCGAAAACTAATGTCTGATGACCCGATTGTGGAAGTGGGAAGCTATTGGGATAAAAACGCTGAAATTGATATTTTGGCTAAGACAGTCTCAGGAAAACTCATCGCAGGAAGTACCAAATACAAAAATACCAAAGTGAAAAAAACCGAACTTACCAAACTTAAAGAGCAATGTGCCAAAGCAGACTTTGAGCCTGATCTGTTTGTGATTCTTTCCAAAAGTGGATTTACCTCTGAACTTAAAGCACTTAAAGGTGACGATCTAAAGCTCTTCACGATTAAAAGTATGAAAGCGTTGGTGGAAGATGTGAGTGAAAAAGAGTTAATTCCGTGTGAGGGGAAAAAATATTAACACGCATAAAAAAGGGATTTGACTCCCTTTTGATACGATTGCCCTTGATAAATTATCGCGCTAGAACAACACAGGTTGCGACAAAGGCGACGACCTCAGGGGTGTATTTGATATAGTTTATCCATACACGCATGACTCATCCTTTTGTTGTGATATTTACAACCTAAGCATACTTCGTTCCAAAGCGTTACATGTAAAGTGGATATGCCTCAATTTTTTCATGCAGTTTATGGGCTAAATAGTAATGCGCATAGCCAAGTTCGCTCAAAATCAACTTCGCTTCTTCAAGGTATTTTTGTTTTTTTGCTGCATCCCAATGTTTGGGAGGTACACCCAAATTGGTAATGCGATCGGCAAGCTTGACCAGTGCTACGCAGTTTTGACGCTTTTTCAGTCGCTCAAGACTGTCTCGCATCTGCGCCTCTTTAGAAGGCAGGGTTTTATCTTTGGTAAGCGCTTGTACCCCTTTGGCGATCACTTCACGATTGCCTGCTAAAAAACTCTCTTTGGTAATTTGGGTGGTTGTATCTTCATTGACATCATGCAAAAGCGCGCACGCAATGGCAACATTGTTTTCATCGAAACTCAGTGGTTCCATATAAAGAGCGTTAATCACTTCACTAGCAACACTTAAAAGGTGCATCGAGTAAGGCAAGCCGTGTGGGGTTTTTTGCTCACCGTGCGCGAGAAGGGCAAACGCGAGATTTTCTTTAAAAAAATCCACACTAAAAAGCTCTTTAGGCAAAGACTCTTCACTGCGTTTGACCTGTGGTAATGATGGTTTTTTATCTTTTTCGATTTTGGCATAGTGTGCCTCTTCCTCATCCTCGCTGAAGAAAAACAGATAACTGCCTTTTTCACAGACAAACTCCAACTCTTCAAAACGCTCATGCTCACCAACAGTGGCATAAAGGTTTACATGTAAAATCTTTGTGAACATTTCACTCGGAGAATAAGGCATTTTTGCAGGGGGAAGTGGAATGCTGTCGAACTTAAAAAACTCAAAATAGCCCAAAGAACCACCCGCAACATGAAAATTAATGGTGAGGCTTTTAGGTTTCCCCTCTTTGAGATAAACAATTTCGATGAGCGCATGCAGCGTATAAAGACCGATGACTTCACACCCTTCAATGTCGTTTAAATAAGCCCATTTTTTATCCATAAGTGACCTTTACATGTAAAGAGTGTAACTACTTTTTACAGAGTTCATCAAACCATGCGTCATTTTCAGAGGAACGGTTCATTTTAGAGCGTAAAAGCGTTTCGCGTACTGAGACCAAATCGTCTAATTCTAAGAACTCTAACATTGAAAAGGAAGAAATTGGAGCATTTGGATCAGATTCTATCAATTTTTCGATTTCTTCTATAAGTGCCATTTTATCGGCATTCTCTGGCATACATTGACCTTTCGTTAACAAACTATGACTCTTTTTATTGTATAATACCTTACATTTCATGCAGATTAGTTTCTGTAACTTATAAGGAAAATGAATGAAAAAACACATTTTATGGTTAGTTGCGCTTCTTTCTAGCACACTTTTTGCCGCAACAGACGCACAGATTGTTGAACACTTTAAATCAACGATTCAAGTACCCAATATTACCATTGAAGTTGTCTCTCGCAAAAGCGTTGATGGCATTGATGGCATGGATTTCGTGACTCTCAATCTTACCGATGGAACACGTTCACAAAAACTCAGTATCTTTACCAAAGATGATTTGATTTTCCCTGATGTTATCAGCATCAAACAAGGCGGAAGCATCAAAGAGATGATGGAGATGGCAGAGCTTCAGAAAAAGCTTTCAGCAATCTACAAAAAAGAGGAAAAGAAAAATATAATCTCTTTAGGTAATGATCCTAAAAAAGATACCTTGGTCGTTTTTACCGATCCTGAGTGCCCTTACTGCAGACAAGAGCTTGCTCAAATCGAACAAAGACTTACAACTAATAACCTTAAGTTGATTTTCACACCGGTTCATGAGCGAAGCTCTCTTGAAAAAGCAGCTGTTATCTACACGGAAACTGCCAAAGTCAAAACCGATGCAGAAAAAATCAAAATCTTGAAAAAATACTACGATGAAAACATCAAATTTGATCAAAAAGTTAGCGATGCTGAAGTCGCTCACATTGATGAACTTAAAAACAAATACTTTGGTGCTGGCATCAAAGGCGTTCCATTCATCGTTAAAGAGAAAGAGCTTTTAAAATAATCTTCGCCTTTCTATCCCGCTTCTAAAGGCGGGATAACTCTAGTTCAAAGAGGTTTGTATGACAGAGATTGCCCTTTTTGCGTGCATTGGTGTGTTACTGGCTTCTGCTACAACTCTGTTTATACTTCTTCAAAATCAAAAAAAACAAACAATACCTCAGAATGTTGCCTCTTTCGATGATATTTTTCAATCCATTCCCCTTCCCTTTCTCTACAAAAAAGAGAATAAACTTTATTACAATAAAGCGTTTGAAAAAGCGTTTGGATCTTTTTTGAAAGCAACCATAGATCATATTAGTACACTTCCAAAAAGTGGTGAACACCCTCTTCTACTCACCTTTGACAACAATATACCTAAGCAAACAACCGTTCATATGTCAACCCTCTTTGATGCTCAAAATAGTATTATAGGCTTTGCAGCACTGATAGTTGACATCTCAGCACTGCATAAAAGCAAAGAGCTTCTTTTAACGCAAAAAGAGAGATTGGAACTTGCGCTTGAAGGAAGTGATGAAGCTTTTTGGGATTGGGATATGAAAAGCGACGATGTCTTTTACTCTCCAAAATGGAAACAGCTCATGGGCTATCATGAGACTGAAACCCCTTCAACACTCTCCTCATGGCTAAATTTAGTCCATTCTAAAGATATGGCTTTGGTCAACGAACGTCTTAAAGCGCACTTGGATGGTCATAGCGAATACTTCATGGTTGATCATCGCATTCGTCAAAGTGAACCTCTTCGTTGGGTGAAAGTTCGTGGTCGCGTCATTCGTGGGAAAAATGATCGCAATATCCGTATGGTTGGTATTATTCGTGATATAAGCCAACAAAAAGCCAGTGCCGCTCAAGAAACTATAGAACATGAACGGTTTATCGCTTTTGTGGAGCATATTCCCGCTCCCGCCTTTATTAAAAATGCGCAAGGGAAGTATCTTTATATGAACCAAGCGTATCAAAAATTTATCGGCTTCAAAACATGGAAAAACAGAAATGCTGCCGATATTTTTGACTCTCATACGGCAGAAGAAATTGCCGAAACAGACCGTCTTTCTCTTTATGAAGGAATCGTGACACACGATATTAGCTTACCGACGGCAGAGGGAGCTAAGAGTTATTTTCATCTTTATAAATTTGGTATTGAAAGCGAAAATGAAAAATTACTCTGTGGCTTTGGTATTAACAAACCGTTCAAAGAGTAAGTGTATTATTTGACAAGATTTTGGGCAGAGGTCTTCTCCAGCCAAAAGTCTTGGCATAGCAAAGACTTTTGATACATGCCCCTATAAAATCACGATAGGACAAAACCATGCAACCCAACCTTTTGATGATTGAAGATGATGTCGAACTTGCAGAAATTTTATGCAATTTTTTAAAACGCTACAACATCATCGTCACCAACTATGAAGACCCCTATCTAGGCATTAGTGCCCTAAGCCTCACCAAATATGACCTGCTGATTTTAGACCTTTCTCTGCCCGGGATGGATGGATTAGAAATTTGTAAAGAGGTTCGTTCTAAAAGCGATATTCCTATCATCATCTCCTCTGCTCGTAGCGATTTGGAAGATAAAATCATAGGTTTAGAGCTGGGAGCAGATGATTATTTGCCCAAACCTTATGAGCCCAAAGAACTTTATGCACGCATTATGAGTGTACTCAGACGCTATAAAAAAAGTCACTCTACCTGCGAAGACGTCTCATCATCTGCCCTTTTACTGAAAGAAGAGAGTCATACTATTTTATTTAACAACACCCCGCTTACACTCACCCCTGCCGAGTACGATGTCTTAGGTCACCTCATCAAAAAAAATAACTGTGTTGTTTCTCGAACGGAACTCCTCAATAGCACACTTAGCCTGAACGAAGATAACGAAAGCAGAAGCCTTGATGTTCTTATTAGTCGCATCCGAACCAAATTAGGAGAAAGTTCTAAAGAACCTCATTTTATTCACTCGGTACGTGGCATCGGTTATAGGCTTCAAGCATGAGATGGTATCATTCGATTATTACGCGTATTACGCTTATCTTTGCGCTCGCGCTTATCGGCATTGGCGCTATCTTTTTTTCACTCACCATGCATGAGCGAGAGACCAATCTAAGACGCATGCACGATTATTCGCATCTTGCTGTGCGTTCCGCCATTGATCCTTCCACCAAACAACTTGATTTTAGTAAACTTGATGAAATGGGCTTTATTCTCGTAGAAGATAAAAAACTTCGGGAGAAGCTTCTTTCCTTGCCTAAACCGCCTCGTCCTTTTCCTATAATCAGACAAATGGAAGAGAAGATGCGACTGGGGCTCGATGTCATTCCTTATGGCATTCATATCTATGCTATTTTACAAAAAAGAAACGATGAGCCTGTGATCTTAGAAGTGCCTTTTGAAAAAGAGGTTTTTCCTCAAATTCTTTTTCCATTCCTCACCTTTGCCTTTGTGATTTTCCTTTACATTGGCATTATTCGAAGTATTCTTCCTCTTAAAACGCTCAGGGAGAAGATCAAACACTTCGCTAATGGTGATTATGACATTACATGTAATAGTACGAAAAAAGATGAAATAGCTATGCTTGCCAACGAATTTGAAAGTGCCGTCATTAAAATAAAAGCGCTGCGTGATTCACGGCAACTCTTTTTGCGTAACATTATGCACGAGCTGAAAACACCGATTACCAAGGGAAAACTTGCCGCTGAGATGATCGAAGATGCAACCTACACCAAGATATTGCAAAATGTTTTCAAACGCCAAGAAGCTCTGTTAGAAGAGTTCTCGCGCATTGAAAAATTAAGCTCAGATGAACTTAAACTGGAGATCAAACACTATCACATCGAAGATGTGGTAGACTTTGCGCTTGATATTTTAGATGATAAGCAAGAGAACATTACATGTAAACTCACCCCCGTGGAACTCAATGTTGATTTTGAGCTTTTTGGTGTAGCACTGAAAAATCTTTTAGACAACGGCGTTAACTACGCCACAGACCACCATGTCTTCTTGTGCAATGATGCTAAAAGTATCACCATTTCCAACAAAGGTCCTGACTTGGAGTTCTCACTAGAGCGTTACGCAGAGCCTTATTTTTTAGAAGGTAAAAAACAAAAAAGCTCCCGTGGACTTGGTTTTGGTCTGTTTATCACCTGGCACGTCATTCGGTTACATGGCATGAAACTTGCCTATAAACATGAAGGCGATACCAACTATTTTTATATTTACATGTAACGTTAAGAAGGAGAGAAATTTATGGCATATTCAGTGGGTATTTTTATCTTTGACAATGTTGAAGTCCTTGATTTTGCAGGTCCTTATGAAGTTTTTACCACCGCGTCACGTGTCTTTAACAAAACGGCTTCTTCTCCAGAGAACCTTGCTTTTGAAGTCTTCACCGTTGGGAAAACCAAACAATCCATTTATGCAAGAGCTGGGCTCAAACTGCATCCTGATTATTCCATTACTTCACATCCAACACCCGATCTTTTACTGATCCCCGGTGGCGTGGTCACCAAAGAGCTTGAAGACAACGATATCGTTTCATGGATCAGAAGTACCTCGTCTCATACCACGATCACCGCTTCTATCTGTACGGGTGCGTTTTTACTCGCAAAAGCTGGACTCCTAGAAAGCAAATCCTCAATAACCCATTGGGAAGACATTGACGATCTTCGTGCCATGTTTCCCACTTTACATGTAAAAGAAAACAGGCGCTGGGTCGATGAAGGAAACATTGTCACATCCGCAGGCATTTCAGCAGGCATTGATATGAGCTTGCATCTTGTAGAACGCCTGATGGGAAGAGAACTTGCTCTTCAGACCGCCAAACAAATGGAATTTGACTGGATACAAAATGTGCCACTGCTCTCATAAATACACTCTTTTAAGCTCATATTTTAACTAGATTTATATAATACGCTTGTTTGTTTTAGAATCGCTGCAAGGAGTGTATGATACTCAACCATTTATATACGCTTACATGTAAAGAAGGGGCACGCTTTTGTGTGAGACTCAGCGATGCGTCACATCCCATTTTTCAAGCGCATTTTCCTACAAATCCTATTCTTCCTGGGTTTATTTTACTTGATTTAAGCGCAGAAATTTTGGGAATTGAAATTGTAAAAATTCAAAAAGCAAAATTTTTAAAAAATATTACGCCTCTTAGTGTGCTTTGGTTCGACACGCAAACGCATGAAAAAACACTCAAAATTCGTGTCACACAAAATGAACAAAAAGTAGCAGAACTTACGTATGAAAAAAGATGATATCGTTGTTGTGATTCCCACGTACAATAATCCTCTTACCATTGAGAAAGTGGCACAAGACGTTTTAGCACACGGGTATGCTTTGATTATTGTGGATGATGGCTCTGAGATCAACGTAGCTGACATCATTCCAAAACCGCATGAAAAACTCACGATTATCAGGCACCTAACCAACCAAGGTAAAGGCGCTGCCATCATGGCAGGTGCTCACGAAGCTCAAAAACGCGGGTTTGACTCCTTTATCAGCCTAGATGGCGATGGACAACATCTGGCTTCTCAAATTGAAAAGATATGCGACGCCTGTGATGGTAAAGATCAAATTATCATCGGAGCACGTAACTTTGAGATCAACGATGTTCCCAATGGCTCCAAATTTGGCAGATGGTTTAGCAACTTTTGGGCCTGTTGGGACACCGAGCAGAGTATTACCGACTCGCTTTCTGGATTTAGACTCTACCCCACTTCCATCCTAGACCTCATCATCCAAACCAAACGGTTTGACTGGGAAATGGAAGTGCTTGTCAAACACGCATGGAAAGGTCGCCTCATCAAAGAGGTGAGCATTGAATGCTATTACCCTACCCCAGAAGAGAGAGTGAGTCACTTTAAAAAATTTTGGGATACCGCGGCGATTGTTATGGTACATGTCAAACTTTTGCCGTGGAAATTTTTTCTCAAGAAAAAGTACCAATGAACACGAAACAGCGAGGAAGCGGCTGGAGTATCAAACTCGTTTTTACCTTTTACAGACTCTTTGGCTACACGTTTATCTATTACCTAATGTATCCTGTAACCTTTTTCTATTTTTTAGTTGCTGGCAATGTCAAAGAGGCACTCAAAGATTACTATGCACATATCAACCAGCCATTTAACAACGGAATCTATTTTGAACACTTACGTCACTTTGCAATCACCATGTGTGACCGTTTTGTCTCCAAAGTGAGCCCTCAAGATTACACCTTTGAGATAGACAATAAAGAAGCGTTGATGAACCATCTTCATCAAGGTGGCATCTTGCTTTTATCGCATTTTGGCGGTTGGGCGAGTGCTGGTAACTGTTTTTCAGATCTTAAAATCAACATTGTCATGCAAGAATCACTCATTGCACCCATCAAGTGTATTGAAGACAACCTCGAAACCAAAAATCCACATCTCAACATCATCAATCTCTCCAAAGGTGGAGTGTATGTCACCATGAAAATTGCTTCAGCACTTCTCAATAACGAAATTGTAGCGATGATGGCAGATCGTGCAACGGAAGCCAAAAACAGAGAGTTTGTCACTTTTTTTGGCAAAAATGCAGCATTCAATAAAAACCCTTTTAGCATCGCTTATAAAACCGAAAAACCGCTCATGGGTATTGCCTTTAGTTATCAAAAGCCCCAACATTACCGTATCGAATTTATTGAAATCACCATGAACAAAAACAACCATACAGAAGAAGAGATACACAAAGCCATGCAAACTTATGCCGATTTTTTTGCATCGCATGTTCGTGCGTACCCTAATCAATGGTTCAATCTATACCCTTTTTGGAAAGAGGAAGTACCTTTATGAAAAAAGTTTTAGTCACAGGAGCAACCGGTAGTCTTGGCGAGGCCATTGTGCGCTATTTTGCCAAAGAGGGTTACTTTGTGTATATCCACTACAAAAGCCACAAAGAGAAGGCTCTTGCACTGCTTGATGAGATCAAACATGGGGAGATTCTCCAATTTGACATCACACAAAAAGAGGAAGTGAAACTCGCCTTAGAATCTTTACATGTAAACGTGTTGGTGAACAATGCAGGCATCACCAAAGATAAGCTTTTTTTCTTTATGGAAGACGAAGCGTGGAGTGATGTCATGGATGTTAACCTTAACAGCCTTTTTTATGTTACCAAACAAATTCTGCCAAATATGATCAAAGAAAAAGCAGGCTCCATCGTCAATGTCTCCTCCATTTCTGGTCTCGTAGGAAATGTGGGGCAAGTGAACTATTCAGCTGCAAAAGGTGGCATCATCGCTTTTACTAAGGCGCTTTGTGCGGAAGTAGCACGCTATAATATCAGAGTCAATGCCGTAGCGCCGGGTGTGATTGAATCTGAGATGGTTCACGCTGTGGATAAAAACATCACCGATCTGATTCCCTGTAAACGTCTCGGTCGTCCCGAAGAAGTCGCTGAAGTCGTCTTTTTTTTAGGCGATAAAGCAACCTATGTGAATGGTGAAGTGATCAATATTAGTGGAGGAATGGTAAGGTAATGCATATACTTTTTTCGTTTTTATACGCACCCATCGTTGTGGTGCTCCTTGGTTATTTTGATATTAAAACTGTCGCTATAGGACTCTTTGGCTTTGGTGTTCTTTGGCTTTTGAGTCAAAAAAAACGCGAGATCAAAACCACAATTTTTCCTCTTTTTTACATGGCGGTAGCACTAGGAGCCTATTTTTTAGATGACTTTTTGGTGCTCAAATTTCTACCCCTTTTGATTTCTTTGGCATTTATCTTTTTCTTGATTGCAAGCTATTTTGATAACGACTCCATCATTTTACACTTTGCGCGCAAAATCCATAAACGTTCTCTTAGCGTCGCAGAAGAAGCATACGTCAACCGTTCAACGATTTTTTGGATAGCCCTTGCAAGTGTCAATATCCTTTTACACGTTAGCATACTGCTTCTTAAAAATGACCACTATTGGATTATGTACTCTTCCTTTGGCTGGTATTTGGTTTTTATCCTAGGCGGCATTGTGCAGTTCTTGCACCGCCATTTTATCTTTCTAAAACGGTTGTGATCCATGAAAGTCATCGTTTTAGGCTGTCTCTTTTTTCTGTCTCTTTTTGCCAATGACAGCGCTGCTTTCAAAGAGACACGCTACCTCTATGCGCTTGATAAGAACGTCACTTTAGAGGGGTATATCACTTTTGGAGAGCAAAATATCGTCATCGAATATGTCAAACCTGAGCCTAAAGTCTTGACCTATTTTGAAGAAAAGCTCACCATTCAAGATGCCAAAGGCTATCACGTCATTGATGCGCAAAGTATGCCTTCTCTGAACTATTTTTTTATGATTATCAAAGCGGTTCATGATGAAAACACACTCTTGCTCAATTCCTTTTTTGATGCAACAACACAAGGCGATGAGACCCTCTTAACCCCCAAAGGCGTAGCGGCGGAAGTGCTTGAGGAAGTGCGTATTGTACGGCATGAAAAGAAGCTTCACTCTTTACATGTAAAGATTAAAAACGGCGATAGGATCACCATTGAAGTTCTGGACTAAAACCCTCAATCTTCTTCTATTTGCCATCGTTGGCACACTTTTTTTCGTTTATCAAAACACCGTGCATGTTTCCACCAATTTACTCTCTTTTTTACCTGAGAGTAAAGGTAAAGAGGCACTTGAAATCTATTCACAGTTCAAAAATTCTAAAGAAATTTTGATCGCTTCGGAAGGGTTCGATAAAGAGTCTCTTGCCAAAATAAAAACCATCGAAGATACACTGCTTGCTTCCAATCTTGTAAAATTGGAAAGTAGCATAATGCCGAATGCAAAGCTGATCGAATACACCAAAAATAATGCTTTTTACCTCAAAAACCTCAATAAAGACGACTCAGTCAGCATCCACGAGAAGCTAAGATCGCTTTATGAAAAAATGACAAATAATCCCTACTATACGGCGATAGACGCCTCTGATCCGCTGGGGTATTTTACACTCAAAGAGAAACCCATCACGATGAGCATTCGCGATGGTCACTTAGCCTTAGGTGACTTTGGGTATTTTAGTGTTTTTAGCATCAAAGACACTTCCAACACGATAGAGAGTTACAAAACCGTTTACGATCTTGTGCATCAAGAACTCAAAGGTATGCAAAATGTCCGCGTCTTTAGTCCGACCTTTTACTTTGTGGAAAACTCTCAAAAAATTCAAGAGGATGTCAATTTTTTAATTGCTCTCTCGACTGTTTTACTTCTGATACTCTATATTTTCATCATTAAAAACATCTACCTTCTTATTAATACCATTGTGACGCTTACCACCTCAACGCTTCTTGCATTTTTGCTCATGGGTATGATTTGGAGTGAAGTCTCCATCTTTGTGTTAGCCTTTGGTAATGCCATTGGCGCACTGGCGATTGATTACATGTTTCTCTACTATTTTTGCGGTCATTACGAACACAAAAAAGGGTTTAACACCTCCGCTTTTTATGGCTTTTTAACGACATTTGGCGGGTTTATGGTCTTTTCATGGATCAATTTTCCCCTCATCCAACAAGTGTGTGTGTTTGCGATGTTTTCACTCTCGCTCTCTTATCTTCAATTTGTTTTTCTCTTTCCGCGTATTGGGTTTAAAAAAGCGCAACCCTTTGCAAATTTCACCTTCTCATTTCCACTTCCTTACCGCGCCATCGCCTTGCTTTCTTTGGTAGCCATCACCGTTTCCGTCTATTTTTTACAGGTCGATACCAACATCAAAAAACTTGACTACCAAAATACGGCCTTGATGCAAGAGGAAAAATTCTTTAAAGACGCGATTAAAAAAGAGGGCTATACGCCTATTTTAATCGAAGCTAACTCGATTGATGAGCTTATAGCGCATAGTAACACCATCAAAAATCGTTTTAAAAATGCCACCGTTCCGCTCTCCTACTTTTTCGATAAAGCCTTTTACAAAGAGCGAAAACAAGAGCTTGAAGCTTTACATGTAAAAGAGAAAAAAGTGCACATCGAAGAGGAAGCTACGAAGATTGGTTTTCGTGAAGGCTTCTTTAAAAACGCCTATAACGATCAGCTCTTATCTCCAAGTTACCCCAAGCTTGAGCTCGAAACGCTGAATGCGATGGGGTTTGATGTCGTATACAAAGAGGGTCAATATTTCACGTACGCGCTTGTTAAAAACAGTGAGCGAGGGTTATTGGAAAAGCTTGACTTTGCTTACTCCATTGATGCGAACGGGATGTTCCTCGTCGCACTTCAAAAAATCATGCACCAATTACTTCTCAGTGGAGCGTTAAGTGTTGCTTTTAACGCCTTCATACTTTTTGCCGTTTGCCGCAAGACATTGGCACTGAGTTCGAGTTATGTTTTACTCCCTTCTGCCCTTATTTTAATGCTTTTAGGGCTTAATTTTACGATTATTCATCTTTTTATGCTGTTTATTGTGATCTCCTTTGGAATTGACTATGGCATTTATATGGGAAGCAGAAAACATCTTGAAAGCGAGACTAAAAGTACGATCGTAGCTTCTCTCATCAGTGCTTTCGCTGGCTTTGGGGTCTTGGTCTTTAGCAACATTGGAGCACTTCATTATATGGGTTTAGTTTCATGTATTGGCATAGGCGCTATTGTCGTTTTATTAATGGGGAGGACAAGTCATTGAGAATGATCGTACAAAACGATGATGGTAGCAAAAACGTTTACGAGAGTGAGAGCCTCGTTAACACAACACTCAAAAACCAAGTCATCCTTGTTCCCTCCAAAAGCAAAGAAGCAAATGCCATTGAGATTTTTAGAGCTTACCTTTCAGGTGCGAAGCCTATTTTATACGACCAAGAAAATCTCTCACTCAAAGAAAAAATCGAATCACTGGGCGCTGAAACATTCAACAACATTGACTTTGCCGCCATGTTTTTCACCTCAGGCAGTACGGGATTTCCAACGGGTGCTTTTAAAAGTAGAGAGAACATCGAAACCGATATGGAAGCCTTACTGTTAGAATTTGGAAATTTTGAGATTCAAACAGTGGTTGCAACCGTTCCTTTCATTCATATCTATGGTTTTTTAGCCGCCCTTTTGCTACCGCTTAAACTGAATGTCGATTTGCTCTTTAAAGAGCATTTCCTGCCGCACGATCTACTGGCATCTGCCAAACCTCACCACCTTATCGTGACCACACCCCTTTACATCAAATCGCTTTTGAGGTTGGATGAAACCAAAGATTTGAGCCAGACGATTTTCATAAGTTCCACAGGTCCTTTGCCCACTGAAATCGCCAAAGAATTTACCGATAAATTCAACACCACGCTCATTCAACTCTTTGGCTCGACTGAATGTGGAAGTATCGCTTTTAAAAAACAAGACGATACCTTTTGGACACCTTTTCAAGGAGTAGAGATAACGCTCAATGCCGAAGGACTTTTACATGTAAAGTCTCCGTTTATCTCAAAAACCTTGTGGCAAGAGGGTTTGCTGCAAACATGTGGTGAAATTCAGAGCTTTGATTATGCAATCCTTGAAAAGGGAAAGTTTCAACTCATTGGGCGAAGCAGTAACATTGTCAAAATCGCAGGAAAACGTTATGCAACGGCGCAGATCGAAGAGATTTTAGAAGCACTGGAAGGTATTTCTAAAGCGCTGGTACATGTCAAACACAACAATGCGGAGCTGAAAGATGAAATGGTGGTGATTTTCTTAGAAACGACTCAGCCGATCACGCTAAAAACAGTCAAAAGCACGCTTAAACATCGTATTGGAAAGATCAATTTGCCTATCGAATTGCACATTGTCGATAAAATCTCTACCACGCTGATGGGGAAAAAATGTATGCCTCTACTCTAAGAGGATGGCAAGCTTGCCATCCTCTTTGGTGTATTAGAGCAAGCTAAGTTGTACTTGAATGGCCTTGTTAAGGTTTTGAATCCATCCGTTGTAATTACTGTGAATCGTATTGTTTTCCGCGTTATAATCTAAATTAATACTGCTTTCGTAGTTAATGCTATATTCTTGTGTATTGTACGTAATCGCAACCACAGCGGTATGCGTTCTTAAAACAAGCGTACCCTTTAGCAAACCCTCTTTCTCTTTTTTGATAATCCAGCCAAGTCCTCCGCCCGCACGGATAATGGCTTTTTCAACATCAGACATGCTTGCTTTTTTATCTGCTGTTACAGCAATGGCATTGTTATTAACATTATAAACAGGTGGTGTTCCACAACCCAAGAAAGTGACACTTAAGACAAAGGCAATCGTTAACATCAGAAGCTTTTTCATTACCATCCTTTAGAAAAATTTAAATTCATTCTATTGACATTAAGATTAAATTTTACTGAGTTTGTAGTATTTAAAAGCCTAAAATAGGCACTTATCACTTAATGTAGCCCTAAAATTTCTTTTCCATGAATTAGTTTGTTGTTGATTTGACACAGCGAATAAAATACCATCGAGGTAGAGAGTGCCTCAATAGGTTTTCCAAAGGTATCCATCGTAATGCCCAAGAGATGAAGTTTGGTATTTTGCAGTTTAATTCTACCCGAAATATCACTGGCAACAATAAAAACTTTCGCATTTTGAGCCGATAGTACCACCGCTTTTGTACTTTTAATGGTACTGTTGATAATCTTTACATCTGAATTAATAATTCCCAATTCTTCAATCACCGCATCTTTAATGATGATTTTTTGAGAATTAATGATGCTCATATTCCCAATTCTTCCTGTGTAAACTCTACCATCAATATCTCTAATGGTGGCACTATAGTTGGGAGCATTGGGGGGTACGGTAGGTCGCACAATTCCTTCTTGATTTAAAAGATGTGCCTCAAGAAGATTTAAAAAGGTTTCTTCATTACTGATCATAGGAACATGCCCCGTACGTGGGAGTATTTTCAAAGAGGCATTGGGCATCAGTTTATGCAGAACATAGCCTGTTTCTACGGGAGCAACAGTGTCTGTTTCACCCCAAATAATCGTCGTTCTTGTGTTAATTTTTTGAGGAATTCCGTTAAAATTCTCCTCTACCAACGCAACGGCGGCAATGCTATAAGGGCTTCCACCTAGAATGGTAGCACGCAAATCTTCACTGGAGAGAACCACCTCCATATCTAAAGACATTTTACGATCAATTTTTTCTGCGATTTTATCAATAAACGAGGTTACTTTTTGCGTTTGAAGCCCTTGTATCAGACCATTTTGCTCATCAAAAAAAGCATTGACACCATTTTGCACTAAAAAGTTATTGTACTCAGAGCGATGCAGTATCCCCGCCGCATCCACAAGCACTAAACTCTCCACGTCGGAAGGATACATACTGGTATATTTCAGCGCTATCGCCCCACCCATCGAGTGCCCCACCAAATGAAACGGCTTTTTGACATATGTTTGAGTGATGTAGTGAATAAACTTGGCATAATTAAGCGGAGAGTAGAGCTCATTGGATTTACTCGATTGCCCAAATCCGGGAAGATCAAATGTCACCACAAAGTAGTCATCTTTCAACCGCTCAATACTGCCCTCCCAAATGGTAGACGCTTCATCACCCAACCCATGCACTAAAACGACTGCCGGATTATCAGGATTACCGACGGTTTGCAGATAAACAGAAGCATTAAAAATAGGCTCAGTAATAAAAGTTCCACGGAACTCTTCCGCATGAAGTCCTACAATAAAAACCCACATCAGCACAAAAATTTTCATACACTACCCTCTTCAAGCACAACCATCAATGATCCACTCACAGACATCATCCCACCCTCTTTTTCAAACACCTCAAAGTAAAACTCGCTCGCATTTCCAAGCGATGCACGCGCTTCAATGATAATGACACAGGTTAAGCTTTGTACCTTTATATGTAAAGAGACGTCTTTGATCAAAACCAAAAAACCATTTTGGAGTGTATCTGATTTGGCAAAGGCTGATGAGGCTTGAGCGGCGGCTTCTGTGAGCATGGAAAGCGTTGGTAAACATGGAAATTCACACAATACCGTGGCATATTTATCGTTACATGTAAAGACTTCTTTGACAAAACGAATCGGTGGAAGATGGGGCAAATTCATAAATTCACCTCAATAATGGCACGCTCTAATTGCGGTGCATTTTGCGCTACATGTAACATCTCACTGATAGAGTTTGGAATACCTTTCAGTTCACTTTTTTGAAGCCTTAAAGTCGCTTCTCTTTCCGTCACACGCACCACTAACGCCACCCCACTTTCAAGGTAATCAATACAGTGATTGACCTGTTCAATACCTGTAATATCTAAGGTTTCAAAGCATAAAAGAAGCAGTGTATCACCATCCAATGCTTTCAGCGCTCCTGCTTTAAGAACATTAAGTGCCGTCTTATCGCCACTGGAGATGGTTAAAATTTCATTCTGGTTGTGGTACAAAATGGAAAGGTATGAAACTGCGGTATTGTAAACTGAATTTTGAAAATCGGTGGGACTAAGAGGCTCTTCCTTATCGATCGCATTTAAAATATTTGCCGTCGTTTCAAGCTCGCCAAATGCACTCCCACACAAAATACGACCGCCTTCAAAATGCTCTACGCTGTGCAACAACTCTACACATATTTTAGCCGCTTTGGTCAAACGGCGACGCGTCATCATGTGTGGTACAAGTTCTTTAATGCGAGGTAGCTCAATGCTGATTTCGCCCAGCCGATACGCACTGCTCAAAATTTCTAAATTAACTTTCATTGGGGTAGTCCAAAAAGAAGTGCCGTGTTATTGCCACCAAATGCAAGTGAATTGCTCAAAGCGTAACGAAGTGTTTGAGATTTGGCAGCGTTTACCAAGTTAAGCGTTTTATTTTCAGGCTCAAAAAGATTCGTATTAGGTGGAAGTATCTGCTTTTGAAGTGCCATAGCACAAACGATCGCTTCCAGTGCGCCTGCTGCACCAAGCGTATGCCCCGTAATCGATTTGGTGGAGCTGACAGACACTTTGTCTCCAAGCAATCTCGCAATGGCACACGCTTCACTGGTATCGTTTGCCTGCGTTCCAGTACCGTGCGCGTTGATGTACCCTACTTCTGATGGCATAATGTGAGCACATTGAAGCGCTTTTTGCATTGCGAGGAGTGCTCCTTCTCCATCAGGACTTGGGTGCGCCATATGATGCGCATCCGAGCTGTACCCCGCACCCAAAAACTCAATGCTCTCTTTGCAAGGCGTGTTTTGCAGCAACACAACAGCGATGCCTTCCGCCACATTCATGCCATCACGATTCATATCAAAAGGCTGACACGGACGCGAACTTAGCACGCCAAGTGCATCAAAGCCTCGTATGGTTGTCAATGAGAGCGTATCAATCCCTACCACCAAAACACTCTCATACACCCCTTTAGCGATCATCTCATAGCCATACCCCAAAGCATTGGCACTGGAGGTGCAGGCGGTTGAAAAGGAGATGTCATCTTTAAATGTGAAGTGTTGGGAAAGGATGTGCGCGATGGCATCAATCGCATGCAGTTTTGGGTCGATGTTGGCATAGTGATGGTCTCGCAAAAAGAGAAGTTCGCTTCTTTGCATTCCACCGACGGAAGAGCCGATAACCAGGAGTGTATTTTCAAAATTTTCAAGGCTACTTTGGACTAAAACCTTTTTACATGTAACCGCTAAAAGGGATTCAATGGAAAAAGGTTTTTCGATTTTACCTAAAGCGATGGACTTGTTAGGAATGAAATCATTGAAAGATTTTATGCCACTTTGACGCTTACAAATCGCCTCAAACAGTGCTTCACTACTTTCGCCTGCACAGCAAACCGACTCAAAGCAATTAACATAAACATTATTTGTGGGCATTAATAAAATCTAATAAACTTTGAACATTTGCAAATATTTTTTCGTATTCTTTGGAGTCAGAAATTTTGACACCAAATTCTTTGTCAATGGTTAAAACAAGCTCAATGGAATCCACAGAATCGAGCCCTAAACCATTCTCTCCAAAAAGTGGCATCGTGTCATCTATATCTTCAGGTTTCATATCTTCTAATTTCAAATTTTTAATCAAAATCTCTTTCAGTGTTCGTATATCCACCATTGTTTATTGACCTTTAACTATAGCGTTTAATTTTAATTTCAAGTGTACTTTAACCTATCTTGTACTTTTATAAAAAAGCCAATAAATAGCAGGATACTGGCATTTTATGTCACTCTTTTGGCAAGCATTCAGTCGTGAAAAACCAAACCAGTTACAAACCTTAATATTGTTTTAAATAATTTCCACTATAATGCTCGTAATTTCAAGACTTCATTAAGAAACAAAGAACTTCACCTAAAACCTACCAGATTTGAGAAATCCTCAGTGAGTATGTAGGTTTTTGCATACGATATTGACGGGTTCGTCCCCCATTAAAATTTTTATGTACATAAGTTTTGTGCCTAGCCGCACGTTAGTATTGTTTTGGAAAAATCACATACATGGAAAACACATGGAAAATAACACAACCACATTTGAATCATTTGGCTTAAACCCAGAGATTCTTAAAGCCGTCGTAGAGGCTGGCTTTACAGAACCAAGTCCCGTACAAGTCGAGGCGATCCCTTTAGTACTAGCGGGTAACGACATCGTTGCTCAAGCACAAACCGGTACCGGTAAAACGGCCGCTTTTGGTCTCCCAACACTCAGTATGCTCGACCAACACCTTAATAAAGTACAACTTTTAGTCATTACACCAACACGTGAACTTGCAACGCAAGTCAGTGATGAGCTCTACTCACTCGGTCGTTTTTGCGGTATTAAAACCGTTACCATCTATGGTGGTAGTTCGTATTCACGTCAAATTGGCTTGATCGAAAAAGGTGCAAGCGTTATCGTTGCCACACCGGGTCGTATGCTTGATCTTCTTAAAAATGGCAGACTTCCAGGTTTTGCTCCTAAGATGGTCGTTTTAGATGAAGCGGATGAGATGCTTGATATGGGCTTTTTAGAAGACATTGAAGAGATTTTTACTTACCTTCCCAAAGAGCGTCAAACCCTACTTTTTTCTGCAACGATGCCAGATCCTATCAAACGTCTTGCTAGCAAAATCTTACATGAGCCAAAATTTGTCAGCATTACGCCAAAAGATCACACCACCAATGAAGACATTGAACAACTTTACTACGTGATCAACGAGTATGAGAGAGACGATGCAATGATTCGTCTTTTGGACGCTTTAGAGCCTGAAAAATCCATCGTTTTCTGCCGTACCAAAAAAGAGGTTGACAGACTTTCAACCCAACTCATGGCAGTCGGTCATGCAGCCAAAGGGTTGCATGGTGATATGGAACAAAATCAACGTGAGAGCGTGATTAAAGCATTCCGTAGTTCACAAATCGAAATCCTTGTGGCAACCGATGTTGCGGCACGTGGTTTGAATGTTGCTGACATCAGCCACGTCTTTAACTACCATATGCCATTTGATCCAGAGAGTTATGTTCACCGTATCGGTAGAACCGGACGTGCGGGCAAAAAGGGTACAGCAATTACCTTGGTAACCCCAATCGAATTTCACTCCATGCAACGTATCGGTAAAAAAGTCGGTTCTAAAATCGAGCACAGAATTGTTCCAAGTTTACGTGATGTGAAAGAGAACAAGCTCGTTAAAATTGCCGATGATATTAAAAATGCAGAGCTTAACGAAAATGCAAGCAAACTACTTTCGATTCTTGAAGAAGAGATGGATATGTCGCAAATCGCGCTTAAACTGCTCTCAAATCTTCTCAAAGAGAACACTCCAGTCGGTCCTGATAAAATCGGTTTAGATAAAAAGACCTTAGAGTCTGTCGTTAAAAACATCGAAGAGCGTGATGGTGGTCGTGGCGGCAGAAGTGGCGGTTACAGAGGAAACTCTGGCGGCGGTTACAGAGGCTCACGTGATGGTGGCGGTTATAGAGGAAACTCTTCACGTGACGGCGGTGGCTATCGAGGTACATCATCCACAGGTTCTCGTGATGGTGGCGGCTACAAAGGTTCTAACCCACGTGATGGCGGAAGCAGAGATGCTCGCCCTCCACGAGGTGATGGTGTTCCTAGAAGTGATAGCAGAGGCGAAAGCCGTAACCCTTTTGCGAAAGAGGGAAGCAGTTCAGCACCACGCGAAGGCGGATACAAAGGAACTCGTGATAGCGGCGATAGCAGACCACCACGCGCGCCAAGAGCCGATAGACCCAGTGCTCCACGCTCTGATGCAGGACGCGCTCCCAAAGCCGCTCCAAGAAACGCATACAAAAAAGACTAATAACGTCTAGAGTTTGGCTTCGCAAGAAGCTAGACTCTGGCTTGTAATACAATGGCGTGATGTTTATCACGCCATCGCTCCTCGTTTAATTTTCCTTCTCGATCATTGCCTTCAACGCTTCAGCGTTTTCAATATACGCCACTTTTTCAACCTGTTTATTTTTCAGTGTTACCACCGTAATGCCATCCACTTTTGCCCCTTTTTTCAAAGAGGTAGCAATCGTCTCATCCAAAATGAGATTGACACTGTAAGGTTGTGTTTTAAGATCAGGAAGTGCAAACGTATTGCGTATCACCACAGGCATCGGACTGATGTCCGCCACAAACGCCGCATGATGCGTCGTGAGATAATCCGCACTTTGCGCCCCAAGAAACGCTTTAACCGCATGTCCCGTATCTTTTGCAAATACTAAAATGAGCGTATGAATCGAATCATCCAGTGTATGTGCTTTGCCAAATTGATCAAAAAGCGTGTACGAGATCGTCGAGCCGACATTTAGCCCATCGCTCAGCGACACCGAAGACGTATGCCCCTCATACGTATCTTTACCTTTCAACAAAAACAGCACTCCCGCCGCAACGACAAGAAGCGCCAATACGCCCAGTAATATCTTTTTCATATCAAACCTTGTATGCTAAATTTACGGAAGATTGTACCGTAACTCCTCTTTGCTTTTTTTCGCACTCGTAACTACACCCTATCCAGCGCTAATTTAAGACCTAAAATACCGAGTACACTTCCTGCGATTCTATCGATGTATTTCTTCGTGCGCAAGTAAATCTTTTGAGCTTTTTGAGTCGATAAAAGTCCAACAACACATGAGTACCACGAAGCATCAATGATAAATGCGATAAGGCAAATGAACAGCGTTCCAAAAGGCGGTACCTCTTTGGGAAGCAAAGCGGCAAAAATACTTCCGATGATGATCGCCGTTTTTGGGTTGCTCATCTGTGTGGCAAAACCAAATAAAACGGCCTTAAAAAAACTCTTTGGTTTGTGCTCTAAACTGAGCTTAGTCTCTAAAGGTGTGGCGGCGTACTTCCACATTTTATAGGCTAAATAGACAAGGTACATGCCTCCTGCTACTTTTAAAGCGCCGTACAAAAAAGGCACGGTTTCTAAAATGGCGTAGAGTCCAAAAATGGCCAACAGTGAAAACACAACCGCACCCATTCCCAAACCAATCGCCACCCCAAACCCCTCTTTGCGAGACTTGGAAACAGCCGTTTTGACGATCAAGATAAAACTAGGTCCCGGACTCATCGTCCCTAACATAAATACCGTCGCTATCGCTAAAAGAAAAGCATATTCACCCATGATGTGCCTTTACATGTAAAAATTTTAACCAGAATTTTGGCTTATGAAAGTTTAGCATGTGAATGTGGATACGGAGATAAGAGAGGTTGTTTAAATGGTTTTTTTGATAGGATTTCTTGGAAAGTATTTACATGTAAAGGAAATAAAGATAGAACAATGATACATAATATGGTATTTGTTATAGAGTATTATGATAAAGAAAACGATACATTTATAAAAAATGAATTAATTTCTCTATGTACGATTAAAGACGTAAAAAATATTTTGATGGAAGTTTATAATGATGAAAAACATATAGGTATTAGTGTGAATGATGAATATTTAGCGGGAAGCTATCCTATTACAGAGAAAGTAAAAGAAAAAATATATTTAAAATTTGGAATGGATGTGGATATCGAACATTATGATTGTTTTCTATCTCAAGAATATAAAAGTGCTTTAACAAAGAACAATAATATATAACTACTTTGAATAAATTACTCTTTCAAATGCTTACGAGACACCATCACGCCCTTATACCCTGTCGTTTTCACCGCTTCTAAATAAACTTTATCCTCAATGCCATCTTTCGCAACGACTCGCGCCAATTTTGTCTCTAGCGTCACTTTGGCATTTTCCACACCCTCAACGCTTTTGAGTGCTTTTTTCACGGCGGTAGTACACAAAGGACAGTGCATTTCAGCGACTTTGATGACCACTTCTTCTTTGGCAAAGAGCATTAACGGTAAAAGCAAAATTAACCATTTTTTCATTCGTCATTTCCTATGAAAAGATTCGCCACTTCGGGATAGAGTAAAATCACTAGAATTATCCCTAAAATGATGGAGTAAAACCATAAATAGCGTTTTCGCTTTTGAGGATTACATGTAAAGGTGTGATGAGCGTAACTACGCCATGAAAGCCACAAAACAAAGAGCGATAAAAGAGAGAGCGGTATGCGAAACGGGGTGAGGACTTCTAAGAAACTTAGAAATCCAAACGAGATTCCAAAGAGTAAAAACAGCAAAGGTGGCAGACAACATGCCGTGGCGGCAAGGGCTGAGAGCAGCGCTGTGAGTACACCTAGAATCTCTTTTTTCATCGTTTAGAGTTTTTCTTGTGAATTAAAGCTATATGCAAACGATGCAGGAGCGTAGTAGTCTAAGACTTCATCTTCGACTTCGGCGTACGGGTAACCAAACATATTGATCGGTTTTTGCGTCGGTGTTGGAGCAAGTACGAAATCTCTTCCGTGGTTGTAACCCATCCAGTTCATTTCCCAGTTGCCAAAGAAGTAATCGCGCACTTCTTTAATGAGCGGATCATTTAGCGTCATTTTTTCGGTTAAAATGACTTTAGCCACATCGGCAGGATCGCATGGAACCCAGCCTGCGCCATCAATGTAAAATTCACTTCTACAATGCTCTGCTCCCGTAATTTTCGCCAACCCTTTTTCATCGCTGCTTCCGCATGCTTTGGAGTAACGCGAACTGCCTAAACGAATACCAAACACTTCACGAGCCGGCACGCCCACACTTCTCATAAGCGCGACAAAAACAGAGCTGATGTCCGTACATTTGCCGCCCATGATGTTATTTTCGATGGCTTTGCCCGCATCTCCTAAACCACAACCGATGACAGCGTTGTCGCGGTACATATTTTCCGTCACCCAAAGGTAAATTGCTTTGGCTTTTTCAAGCGGTGTTTTAGAAGTAGCTGTGATTTTAAGGGCTAACTCTTTGACTTTACCACTCGTTGGAATGTGCGCCGTTGGTTTGAGGTAGTGTGCAACGTCTTTTGGGTATTTCATTGAGGCGGTTGCTTTGGAAAGATCGCCGTTACGCTCCGACGTGGTAACGGTGTATGTTACTTCTAAAACTTTCTCGCCGCCCTCTTTCCACTCAGCGTAAAGCGTTCGGGCTTTGTAACTGTTTTTGTCGGTCACATACGCATTGGTGGCATTGGAGTTAAATTTAAAATCGCTCACTTTTTGATAACTTGTCTCTTGTGGAAGTGGAACCCAAAGTTTCGTCAAACCATTTTTATTTTCGTGTTTGAGATTGTAACTGTTTGTGACGAAAAAAATACGTGTTTTTGATTTTGGTTCACTCGCTTCTAAAACAGAAACGTGAGGTAAAATAACACTACTTGCACCAAGTGCAACACATCCTTTGATAAAGGCTCTTCTTTGCATTGTAAATCCTTACATGTAAAATGGCACAAAGAGGAGAAAACATAAAAGTAGTTAGAAATGGAGTTAATACGATTATGTTTGTCTAAACCTTAGACGTTGTGCATTGGAGGGATTTTACAGTGGATTAGCTTAAAAATAAACTTAGAAGTTCTGATAATTAAATATTATCAGAACTTACTTAAGCCTTACGCAACTTTAGATGATTTTTTTTTGCTCTTCTTAGAAGCTACGTGATGTTTAGGGGTACTTTTTTTAGAAGCCGTTGCTTTTTTAGCAGTTTTTGCTTTTACAGTTTTTGTTTTTGTTGGTGCTGCATCTTCTGACGAAAGATAGCTTTGAGCAAATACTGATGATGATAAAAATGCAACCATAGCCATAACTAGTGTTAAACGTTTCAACATGTTTTCTCCTTTCTTAGAAATAAAAGCGCTATTGTACAATGTAAAATCTAAATTTTTTCCAAAATGTGTAAATACTCGTAGTTTAGGCGTTTTTTGAGCCTATTTTGATAAGACTTAAAACGTTGATGTGGTATTTTTACATTATTATATTTTCCATATTTTTTCATCATGGAAGCAATCTCTTCACAAGCGATTAATCCCTCATCATTATAACTCAAAAAAATATACGTAAACTGTGCCTCTTGAATCAATTTTTCCAATGCACTCAAAGCCGTTATAGGCTTACAATACGATGAGCTTTCATAACTCCTGACACCGGTTTTACCTTTAGGATGAAACGGATCATAATGTGCAATGGTATTTAAAATATGATAATTTGCGCCATATTGACGACGATTATACGGGGGATCCAGATAGAGAATATCGCCCTTTAGTTTTGAGATGAGCACATTGGCATCTTCGCAAAAAATCTGATGAGGCTTATACGTTGGCTGATACTCCAATGGTTCAAACGATAATGAAATTTGAGCTAAAGGCTTTAAATGCTTTAAAAAAGCGCTGTACACGGAAGCCGTATTGGCAACTTTATCGGCACTGAGCAACAAGGATGCTAACAGAAAAAAGTAGTGTTTTTCATCTTTTTTATACGCTTCAATCCCTTGGCGCAAGGCATCTATTTTTTTGCCATTTTCATCACTAAAATAGTTTCTACCGCTTCCGCTACCGTGACAATAATAGTCATAAATTAGCCCCTCTTTAAGAGGTAATTCATTCAGCGATGCCATGATGTTAGAGACATCATCAAGCACGCCTGTTTGCAAAAGCGCCTGATTGAGGACATAGCTGTAGTATTCAAGATCGTTGCTCAAAATCGTGCACCCTTTTTGCGCAAATGAGTGCCCAACGATGCCGCTACCCGCAAAAAGATCACAAAAGACTGTGGAAGAGAGATCATGCCCCACAAAAGCTTCTATGGTGGCATGAATGAAAGGAAGAAGCTTTGCTTTTGAACCAATATAGT
Source organism: Sulfurospirillum diekertiae (assembly GCF_002309535.1). Lineage (GTDB taxonomy): Bacteria > Campylobacterota > Campylobacteria > Campylobacterales > Sulfurospirillaceae > Sulfurospirillum > Sulfurospirillum diekertiae. Next base: position 2,538,725 of record NZ_CP023275.1, read on the forward strand.
TCATCTCTTTTCCTCAAAATTTTCCATATCATAGCAAAAGTAGAACACTTTTTGCTTAGGGATACGTAAGAATTTTTCAAAGGATAAAACATGCATTTTTTAGTGGTTGATGATAGCTCAACAATGCGCAGAATTTTGTGCAACACCTTAGGCAGTATCGGGTACAGTACAACAGAAGCAGAAGACGGACTGGATGCGCTTAAAAAAATCAAAAATCAAAAATTTGATGCCATCATGACTGACTGGAATATGCCTAAAATGAACGGCTTAGAGCTTGTACGCAACCTTAGAGCCATGGAAGAGTATAAATACACTCCCATCATTATGGTCACAACCGAAGGTGGCAAACGTGAAGTGATTACCGCCATAAAAGAGGGCGTTAATAATTATATTGTCAAACCTTTTACGGCTAATGTTCTTCGTGAAAAACTGAAAGAGATCGTCTAAAATTCTTTCTCTTTTGCTCACGTGAGCAAAAGAGAAAGACCGCTCTTAATCTTTACATGTAAGATAGTTTCGCCATCCCCCATATTGACTGATTTCTTTCGCGCCTTTCAGTGCATCCGCTTCACATAAAAAGCCATACACACTGCTTCCATCTTCTAACACAACCGTACCAATGCACAAAGGAGAAGCGATCTGCACCATAAATGCTCCAAAATTCTCCAGTGGCATTTCCCACACTTCCAGCTCTAGCGCGTATGAGCTCGTGCTGTCTTTGAGCATTCCTGGTCGGGGTGGTACTTTTTCGGGAACATCAAAGAGACGATACCCCGCAAGCGTTTTGCATGCTTTGACAAACACGGCGTCTAGGCTAAGCAGTTGATGATTGAGTGGCAGACCTTGCATATGTGCGCCACATACGGCAATTTGAATGGTTTTTTTCATATGGACTCCTTCATATAGCGTTCACCCATCTCCAGTAACGCTTCGTCGTTAAAATGATCGGCAAAAATCGTAATGCCAAAAGGCAGATGATTGCTGCGTTCTCCTGCTGGCAAAGCATACGCTGCAAGATCGAGAAGGTTCATAAAATTGGTGTAATAGCCCAAATTGCTATTGAGCGTTATCGGGTCAGCTTGAACGGCTTCGATGGTATAAATCGTTCCTGTGGTCGGTGTTACACAAAAGTCCACTTCGGCCAAAATTTTCTCCGCCGCTCTGCGGTAAGCCTTGAGTTGATACTCTGCTTCAAAATACTCACTCGCTTTTTTTGCCTCACCTTGAGCAATAATGGCACGGGTTACCTCTAAAAAGCTCTTAGGCGATGTGTGAAGCAGTGTTTGAGTCGCAACATAGCGCTCAGCAACCCAAGGTCCACTGTACAGGAGATTGGCCGCTTCTAAAAATGGGGTAAAGTCAATTTCCTTAGGCACTCCACCTAAGCCAATCAAACGCTCTATACTCTTCTCAAACAGCACTTTTGCCTCTGTATCGCCAAAAAATTGAAGATCGCCCACCTTGGGAACACCAAAGGTAAAGTTTAAAGGTATCGCACGCTTTTGAGGCGGTAACGCTCTAGCATAGACATCTTTTTCATCAAACGACGCCATAATCTCGAAGATAGTAGACACATCGCTTGCCTCTTTACAAAACAACGAGACACAGTCCAAACTGCGACACGCGGGTACTACACCAGAGGTACTCACGACCCCTTTGCTGGCTTTAAAACCACAGAGATTATTAAACGCCGCAGGCACTCTGCCCGAACCTGCTGTATCGGTTCCTAAAGAAAAAACGACCATATCAAGCGCAACACTCACCGCACTGCCGGAACTAGAACCGCCTGAAATATACGCAGAATCAATGCTGTTTTGACACGCCCCATAAGGTGAACGCGTACCCACAAGTCCTGTGGCAAATTGATCAAGATTGGTTTTGCCGATGGGAATCGCGCCCGCTTCAATCAGTTTTTCGACCACAAAAGCAGATCGCTCTGGCACATAGGTAAAATCAGGACACGCCGCAGTGGTAGGAATGCCCGCTAAGTCAATGTTGTCTTTTATGGCAAAGGGTACACCATAAAGCGGTAATGCTTCCATCGAAGCTTGTTCAAGTTTTGTTAAATAAGGCTCTAACTCCGTATCGCTTAACACATGCAACCAGATAGGATTGTCTGAAAAGTGTGCGATGCGCTCTTTAATCTGCTGCACCAATTCTCGTGGTGTACACGTATTTTGAGCGTAATTTTGCTTTACATGTAAAAGTGTCATGCTCTCTCCTTTGTCTCATCTTCTTGCGTGCGCAGTGCCTCTATTAAGGCTGCACTGAGGATTAAAAATCCACCGATATATTCTCTCAAATCCATCGTTTCACCTGCAATGATGGTTGCCGAAATGGCTGCAGTAATCAGCTCCATAATGATAATAATAGACGAACGCCCTGCTTCCATGTGGGTCACGCCCCATTGTGAACCGATATTGGCGAGAAGTAACCAAATCAGCGCATACGCTCCTAATGCTCCCCACGCATTCATCCCAACATTTACAAAAAAAGGCTCAATATGTCCTAAGAGTAAAAGAGCTGCTAACGCAAAACAACCGTAAAACATCGCCCCTATTTTTGAAGCAATAGGCACGCTTTGCGCAAAACGAAAAAGCAGGTTGTTAAGCGCGAATAAAAGTCCTGAAAGAAGTGCCAACGCATCTATCCATGAAGGCGGTGTCTCAAAGATTTTAAAGCCCCCTAAAATTAAAAAAGCTCCCAAAATTGCGGCAGTAACACCAACCCAACGCCACCTATCAATGCGCTCTTTTAAAAAAAAGTATCCTCCCAAAACGCCCCATACCGGTAAAAGATAAAAAAGTACCATCACCCGAATCACTTCACCATTAATGAGGGCATAAGTAAACGTCAGGTTTGCCCCTCCACCGAATAAGGCAATCCAAAACATCACGTTTCGATGTTTCCACCCTAAAGCTCTTTGCTTCCAAAGCTGCGGACTCATGACCATAGCAATGATGCCATAAGCTCCAAAACTCAAAGCAATACCCTGTATCCCCATCGCATTGATGGCTTTTAAGGGAAGCCATGATAGTCCCCATAAAATAGAAGCCCCAAGTAAAATGATGACGGGAAGGTAGCCTTTCATAGATTTTCCCTTACCCTTTTAAAGGCTCTAAAATGAAAAGTTGTTTGCCTGCATAAATACTCTCACCCTCTTCGCACAAAATGTCGACAATCACGCCATCTTCTGGCGATTCGATTTCGACTTCCATCTTCATCGACTCGACGATGGCTAAAGCTTCACCCTCTTTGACGTGATCGCCCACTTTGGCTAAAATCTTCCATAGATTGCCTTGAATTGGAGCTTCAACGGCTTCTTTATCGTCATCAATCACCACAGAAGCACTCTCATCGTGGTGCTCTTCGTGTGCGCTTTGTGAGGTAAAATTGGCAAGACCCGTGCGCTCCCACATGGTGCGTTCTTCTTCAAATGCGTTTTGTTGCGTGGCTTTAAAAGCTTTAATCGTGCTCTCATTTTCTTCTAAAAATGCTTGGTATTTTTTAAGGCTAAACGTCGTCTCTTCAATGCGCAGCTTAGCGCGTCCTCGTGGGAAATCCTCACGCAAACGCAGTAACTCTTCCGCACTCACTTCGTAAAAACGGATTTGGTCAAAAAAGCGCAATAACCAAGGTTTGCCTTCTGTAAAATCTTCGGTTTGACGGTGGCGATTCCACATTTGAACCGTGCGCCCTACAAACTGATAACCTCCCGGCCCTTCCATGCCGTACACGCACATGTATGCCCCACCAATGCCCACCGCATTTTCAGGTGTCCATGTTCGGGCGGGATTGTATTTAGTCGTGACCAAGCGGTGCCTTGGATCAAGCGGTGTCGCCACAGGAGCGCCCAGATAAACATCGCCCAGCCCCATAACCAAATAGCTCGCTTCAAACAAAATGCGCTTCACCTCATCAATGCTCTCTAAACCGTTGATACGACGGATAAATTCTATATTGCTCGGACACCACGGAGCGTCAGGTCGAACGATTTTCATATACTTATCAATCGCAATGCGTGTTTGTTCATCATCCCATGAAAGCGGTAAATGCACAATGCGCGCAGGCACTTCAATATCTTCAATCGACGGTAAAGAGAGCTCTAAGCGTTGTACCGTTTGCATCAATGCCTCACGGTTGCACAGCCGTGGATTAAAATGAATTTGCAAGGAACGAATCCCCGGGGTTAATTCAATCACACCCTTAATATTGGCATCCATAACGGCTTGCATCAGCACATGTATACGAAAACGCAAGCTAATATCGAGTTGCATTTCACCGTATTCGATCAGTAAGTTACTATCTCCTGATTGGCGAAAGGTCACGCTCGGTAAAAGCACACTACTCTCATCGTGATACAAAATAGGCGAGCCTATTTCTTTTTCGTGGAGCATTGAGCGTTCATCGTATGTGGAAAGAGAGGCTATCGCCTCCTCTTGCAACCGAAGCATTTGCATCGCTTCATCATGGCAGATAGGCACAAACGTGATGGTGTCTCTCGCGCGCAACTGTCCTATCTTCCAAAGCTCTGCACTCACAATCGTCACAGGACAGACAAAACCGCCTAAACTTGGTCCATCAGGCCCTAAAATGACGGGCATATCACCCGTAAAATCCACTGCACCTATGGCATAGGCGGTATCGTGAATATTAGACGGATGCAACCCTGCTTCTCCCCCATCACTGCGCGCCCATGAAGGTTTAGGGCCTATGAGTCTCACTCCCGTGCGATTGGAGTTATAATGCACTTCCCAACATGCTTCGAAAAAGGCTTTGATATCTTCATCCGTAAAAAAATCAGGTGCGCCATGCGGTCCATACAACACCCCAATGCGCCACTCATTTCCAAACGCTCTATAAGGTGTCATGGCTTCAAAATGGGCATCCTTGGCAACCATTGCATCGACATGCAAAACGTCTCCTGCAAGCAAAGCTCTTCCCGCATGCCCTCCAAAAAGACCAAGTGAAAAGGTAGAACGGCTGCCAAGATACAAAGGTACATCAATGCCCCCTCGAACGGCAAGGTAGGTTCGAAAGCCTTTAGTGTGCACTTTTTTAAGTTTTAAAACACTCCCAGCTTTTACATGTAACGCTTGGTTCATCCCCACTTTAATGCCATCTAAAAAAGCATCAATCACCGCACCACACAACGCAATCACCCCTTCGTAATTAAACCGAAGCGTAGGCCCCGCAATGGCAATCTCAAATCCTGCGGCATCTTCACTATTGCCCACAAGGGCATTGGCATAGCGAAAACTGAGATTATCAAATGGACCACTGGGCGGCACGCCAATGTCCCAATATCCGATTCTTCCCGGATAATCTTGTATCGTTGTATGGGTTCCCGGACGTAATACATCAATACTCTGAGGCGCAAAACGAAAGTGATTCAAAAACTTAGTGGTTTGCTTCCCTGCTTGAAAAACCTCACCTTCGACAATCGCACCAAGGTAGTCTATATTGGTTTCAATCCCATCAATGCGTGTCTCTTGAATTGCCTGCGCCATTTTGACTAACGCCTCTTCGCGCGTATTTTCTTTCACAATCAGCTTTGCAATCATCGGGTCGTAAAAGGATGAAACATTCAAACCCGTTTCAATAAAACTATCCACGCGAATGCTGGGGGCAAAATGCACATGGGTGAGCACACCGGAGCTGGGTTGAAAATTTTTCATCGGATCTTCGGCATACACGCGCACCTGAATAGAGTGCCCTTTTGGTGCATGCGTATAGTCGTACAATTCGGGATTATGCCCGTAGGCTTGATTCACCATCCACTGCACCAAGTCGATGCCGCTGACCTCTTCGGTGACACCGTGTTCGACTTGCAAACGGGTGTTAACCTCTAGGAAGTAAAACTGTTCACTTTGCGTATCGTAGACAAATTCAACCGTCCCAGCGGAGAGGTACTTGACCGACTCACACAAAGCACGCGCTGCACTCAAAAGCGCTTCGCGTGTCTTTACATGTAAAAAAGGAGCGGGCGTTTCTTCGATGACTTTTTGATTACGGCGTTGCACCGAACAGTCTCGCTCCCCAAGCGTTGCCACGTAGCCTTTGCCATCACCAAAGACTTGCACTTCGATATGACGCGCATGTTCAACGTATTTTTCTAAGAACATTCCGCCATTGGAGAAGTTGTTTTCACTGAGGCGTTTGACCGAAGCATACGCATCACAAAGGGCTTGTTCGTCATAACACAACTGCATCCCGATGCCGCCACCGCCTGCGGTACTTTTGAGCATTACAGGATACCCAATACGTTTGGCTTCTGTGATCGCTTCTGCCAAATCAAAAAGCAGTGAAGAGCCGGGAAGAAGAGGAACATTGTTAGCTTCTGCAAGAGAACGTGCAGTATGTTTCAGTCCAAAAGCTTCCATATGTTCAGCCCGCGGACCAATAAACACAATGCCCTTTTCTTCACACGCTTTGGCAAACGCGGCATTTTCACTTAAAAATCCATACCCCGGATGAATTGCCTCCGCGCCACTTTTACAAACCACATCAAAAATTTTTTGGGTGTTAAGGTAACTCTCGCTGGCTAAGCCTTCACCAATACAATACGCCTCATCGGCTAAGCTTACATGTAAAGAATCTTCATCGGCTTTGGTGTACAGGGCAACAGAAGCAATGCCCATCTTTTTGAGCGTGCGTATGATACGACACGCAATTTCGCCTCGGTTGGCGATCAGTATTTTTGAAAACATTTCTCATCCTGTATGATGGTTTTGGGTCGTCCCAAGTTCATCTCTTTTCTAGGCCGTCCTAGCAAAGAAGAAGATACGCTCTTCTATGCGATTACTCTTTATCCCAGACGATCATCTGAATCGGTGTTGGATTAAATCCATTGCAGGGATTGTTGAGTTGCGGGCAGTTGGAAACCAAGACTAACGTATCCATCACCGCTGTCATCTCTACATAATCACCCGGTTTGGAGATACCATCCACAATCGCTAAGTGACCATTTTCTTCCACAGGGACGTTCATAAAAAAGTTAATGTTATTGGTCAGATCACGAGGATTCATCTCCAACTCACCGACTTCAAACAAAAAGTTATCACGACAACTGTGCATGTACTTTTTATCATGCCCAAAGCGGACGGTATTGCTCTCAGCACTGCAATGACCACCAAGGGTATCATGATTGCCACAGGTATCTGCCACCACTTCCATCAGCACATTATCATCACTGGAGATCAGTTTTGTTCCTGTGGTGATAAAGATACTGCCTTGCTCTCGTATCGTATCGGATGCACTGTAACGCTCTTCATGATCGTTCGCGTTGTAAAATAGGGTATCGACCGCTTGACATCCTTCCAAATCCACTATGCGCAAAGTTTGCCCTTTATAAATTACTTTTGACCAAGGAATACCTGAGGGCACGTGTTCGTTGTAAATGGCGGTTTGAATTTCTCTTTTCATCACATCTCCTTACGCAAAATAGCGGGCATTGTTCTCAAAACCACGTTTGGCTTCGGGACTAAAATTCATACAAAAATCATCTTCACTCAAAGGAGCACCTTGATAAATCGTGATTTGCACATCACTGGGGTTATAGACTCCTTTTTCCATCACATGCGGTGTGTTGGAGAGCACTAAAAGCACATTCATCTCTGCTCTAAGTTCAATATAACTACACGGCTCTGGGCGCAACGGTGAGAGAGAAAGTTTGCTCCCCTCTTTCACATCGACTTTACGAAACAGATTCAGACACGCAACGATGTCTCGTTTTCCCATACCGTATTTTCCAAGCTCTACCAAGAAATTTTCACGGTCACTTTTGTAGTAGCGGTTGCGAATATCATTAAACGTCCCTTCGCCAAAATTTGCTTTGACAAGGCGTGGATTGCTCATGCCTGCTACTGTATCCATCAGTCCGTTGGTCGTATCTTCGGTAATGGAAAAGAGAATATGTCCAAGTTCTGAAAACAGAACTTTGCCCTTTCCTAAAAATGCGTTCCATTGAATTTTAACCGTATCGGCGAAGTTATAACGCTCGGCGGTGTTATCGGCATTGTAAAAAAGAGCACTGACAGCCCCTTTGCCGTCTTCTGTGCTAATGCGTACTTTTTGACCTCGCTTAATGATTTTAGACCATTTGCCACCACCGGGCAATACTTCATCCAGCACAATGCTCTCTGGCTTAAGATTGAGATGTTTGCTTATCATAATGCTTCCCTCGTTATCGTTTGATTAATTTTTTTAAACACACTCTCCTTCTCCTTTTTATCGTGAAGGGGAATATCATAGGTTATTTTCGCACCAAAGGCATTCGGTGCTTGTGGGTCAAGGCGTACTTTGTCGAACACCAGAAGCCTTGTTCCTAGGTAAAATCCTTCGTGAAGATCATGTGTGACCATCACGACCGTTAAATTATTTTTTTTCCATAAATCCAAAATAAGTGCGTGCATGTCGGCACGAATACCCGGATCAAGTGCACCAAACGGCTCATCGAGCAGTAACAGTTTTGGTTTTTTCACCAATGATTGCGCAATGGAAAGACGTTGTTGCATCCCCCCTGAGAGTGAATCAGGATACTGATGCAACACATCGCCCAAGCCTACCGCTTCAAGCATCGCTATCGCCTCTTCTTTGGCTCTTTGTTTCGCTTTCCCAAACAGTTTTCCTAGAAAAGGTGACTCGCCTAACTCGATGCCAAGCATCACATTTTCTAACACACTGAGGTGTGAAAAGAGCGAATAACGCTGAAAAACGATGCCTCGCTCGGCACTTGGCTCGGCAGGAAATGGTTTGCCTTCAAATAAAAACAGACCTTTTGTCGGACTCTCTTCCCCTAAAAGCATTTTTAAAAACGTACTCTTGCCACAGCCTGAAGGACCAACCAGTGTGCAAAATTCTCCCGCTTCAATGTTTAAGGAGAGGTTTTCCAACACAACCGTTTCACCATAGCGTTTCCACAGGTTTTTAATGGTGATTAAACTCATGCTTTGTCCTTGTTTTCGTACCATGGAAAAAGTTTACATGTAAACTTTTTGAGTAGAAAATCTGCTAAAAAAGCCAACAACGTAATCCAAATAACATAGGGTAAAATCATATCCATCGCCAAATAACGTCGCACCAAAAAGATGCGATACCCAAGCCCCTCCGTTGCAGCAATCGCTTCGGAGGAGATCAAAAATATCCATGCGGTTCCCAAAGTCAATCGCACCGAATCTAAAAGACGCGGAAACATTTGAGGAAGAATAATACGAATCACAAGCGTCCATGTTGAAGCGCCCAACGTTTGCGCTTTAATGAGCTGCTCTTTGGAAAACTCCTCCACACGGTGTTGCAAATCGCGCACAATCAGCGGCGTGACACCGATAACAATGAGTGCCACTTTTGCCACTTCCCCCATCCCAAATATAATAAAAAGGATAGGCAAAATGGCAATCGGTGGTACCATTGAAAAAGCGGCGATAAACGGTGAAAAACCCGCCCTGACCAACGGAATAAGCCCTAGAGGAATGCTAATGATAAGCCCCAAAAGAGCGCTAATTACCACGCCAATGCCTAAACGTTTGAGCGAGGAGAGCGTATCATTGATAAAAATAACCTCTCCTGAGCGCTTGCTAGGAGTTAAGGCCGATTTTTCCATCGTGTCAACCATATGCGAAAAAGAAGGTAAGAGTTTATCATCTTCATTTTCCTGTAGCCTTGCATTCGATGCAAAAACATACATCAACACGATCAGTAAAAAAGGCATCAGTCCTAGCACAAGAGCTTTGGAATGGGAAGGCTTTTGGTTAATCAGTCGCATAGTTCATCCTCTTTGATCGAGAGTTTTAACAAAACCCTTACAGTTTACCTTCACTCGCTAATTTCATATATTCATCGCTAAAACGAAGTTTGATATTGCTTGCACTGCCATACGCTTTTCCATTTGGAAAGGACATACCGACAAACGTTGCATCTTTAGCGCCATCACCTAAAATGCCATGCTCAAAGGAAAACTCACTGACTTTTTGCATTGTTGCAGGCAGTGCCGCACTGGTTGAAAAGGCTAAAGCATCTTTCGCATCGTAAAACATTTTGGTGGTTTTAAGTTGGCTGTTAAAGCCCGCGACATCCGTTCCAGAAGCTTTTGCCATCATGCTAATGGCTTGAGCATCACCTTTTTTCATTTGTGCCATCACTTCATACCATGCACCGGTAAGTGCTTTTGCAAGTTTTGGATTGTCTTGCATTGTTTTGGTGTTTAACACGAGCATATCGATAATTTCGCCGGGGATTTTACTGGAATCAAAAGCCAAGGTTGCACCTTTCATCGCTTTGATTTCGCTGAGTTGTGGATTCCATGTGACTAAAGAGGTAACATCTTTGGAAGAAAAGGCAGCCACGATATCGGCATCAGAGGTGTTGACCACTTTCACATCTTTTTCGCTCATCCCCACTGATTCAAGTCCACGTGCTAAAAGATAGTGAGAGACAGAGAGTTCCACTAAATTGACATTTTGACCTTTGATATCGGAGAGTTTTTTCTTATCTTTGAGGATAATACCATCGTTTCCATTGGAGAAGTCACCAATAATAACCGCGGTAGAATCCACACCACCCGCTGCTGGGATAGTCAAGGCATCCATATTGGTCATTACACAGCCATCAAATTTACCTGCGGTGTATTGATTGATGGATTCGACATAGTCATTGACTTGCACCATCTTGATCTCAATACCGTATTTTTTAGCCCATTTGTCAATAATGCCAGATTGCTCAGCATAATCCCAAGGCATCCAGCCAACGTAAATGGTCCAAGCCACTTGAAATTTATCTTTAACTTCTGCTGCAAGAGTAGAAGCACCAATGGACATAGCCAGCGTTGCGGCAACTAATAACTTAAGGGTGGGTGAGAAGAAAGAGTTCATAAGAGGCTCCTGAGTAGATGAGATTAACACGCCAAGAGGTTGAGAAACCTCCCGGGCTTTTATCCCTCCGTGAACCTCTACTCAAGAGGTTGATAGCTCTCGGACCAGACACAAATTGCTTTGTCGGAACCCTAGCTACCTATTAGTGTGCGAGGCCTCACAGCCTCATGACATGTTTTCTGAAGTAAGTATAACGAAGAGTCGCATAAAAAAGAAGAGCCTGAATGATTAAAAAATAGGCAATTATCTGAATCTATTTTACATGTAACGTATTGGGTGAGAAATGAATCGTAAAATAGTTTTGTCCCTCTACATGTAAATAGCTCAAGCGAAATCCATGTTTTTCAACAATAGCGTTGGCGATGTAAAGTCCTAGTCCTAAACCACTATTCGAGCCTTCAACAGCTCGGTTAAACGCGCGTGAAAAATCGAGTCTTTCATTTGGTATTTTTTCACCAAAACTCCAGATATTGATGCTCTCTTGATCAATATCGACGCCAACATCATCACTTGAGTGTTTAAGAGCATTATCCAGTATATTTTTAATGGCGGTTGCAAACAGTTCAAAGTCGACATTGACCAAAGGCGCCATCTCTTGTGGTGAGATATGAATCCGCTTGGTATCCCCTAAAAGGAGTAAATCCATGGCATGATCAAGAACATCAACCAAACGGTACTCTTGTGTCTGTAAAATCCACTCATCTGAACTGAGTTTTTCGACTTTTACCATCTCTCCCAAAAGGGTTTCCAACCGTTCAAAAATACGCTCCATTTGAGATTGCTGTTTGGTATCAATGATAGAGCTTGAAAGAATCTTACCCTTCATAATAGGCGTTTTAAGCTCATGCAAGATATTGCGTAAGAAAAGGGTACGCGCCTCTTTTAAGAGATGAATTTTCTCCATGGCTAGATTAAATTCTGATGCGATTTCACCTAGTTCATCTTGACTCTCTACATCAATCGCTTGAAATTTTTTCGTATTGCCAAAGGTGCGAATGGCACTTTTCAGATGACTCAGACGCAATACTTTTCGAAGTACAATCCCGAAAAAGAGAAGTAAAAGAGTATTGGTAATGCTTCCTAAAATAATCAATCTGTAAAACGATGTCTCTTCCATGTTTTCTAAAACAGGAGGCTCTTCTCTTCTCATCTTTGGAGGAGGTGGAGGGAAAGGAAATGCTCCTTCTCTTATAAATGGCTCATTAGGTGGTGGCGGATGAGGAGGCTTTCTAGGAACAAGGTAGAGCTTTTTCTCGTATAACATCATATCGGCAAAAGCGTCTTCTAAGATCTTTTCACCTTCTTGAAGCAGAGTATTTTTATCGTGATCACTCATACGAATACCTAGCTTTGCAAGCGTTGCATTACGATCTGGGACATTATCATGCATCATTTTCATCGCGACTAAAAAACGTCGAAAGGTGAAAAATTCTTGGTCACTTATTTGGCGTTTATATTCAATAAAAAAGGCAATGTTTATGACAATGAGGGTCAGTGCAAAAAATACAGAGATAAGCGTAACGATTGATAGTTTACGCATTGACAAATTTATACCCAACGCCTCGCACAGAGAGAATAAAACGAGGTTTTCGAGGGTCATCCCCAATTTTTTGACGGATTCTACCCATAATGACATCGATGCTTTTCAAACTACTTTCGTATTTGATCGAACCGATATTGAGTAAAATCTCTTCTCTTGAAATCACAAAACCCTCTTTTTTTAACATATAAGCCACAATGTCATACTCTGCCATAGTGAGTTTTAACTCATTTTGCCCTCGTTTGATGATGTGCCTCTCTTCATCAAGACTAAAGGTGTGATGCGTGGATTCACTCAGCGTTGAGCCTCTTCGTAAAATAGCACGAAGTCTGTAAGCAAGTTCTCTTGGATCATACGGTTTAGGTAAAAAGTCATCCGCCCCACGCTCAAAACCCATCACTTTATCACCCATGTCAGACCTTGCGGAAGAGATAATAATAGGGAGTGTGGGAATGGCTTCATGGACAATGCGACAAATCTCTAATCCATCAATTTGAGGTAAAGAGAGGTCAAGAACAAGTGCATCAAAGATATCGTGTTGAAGTGCCGTTAATCCATCTAAAGGAGTAAAGGCAAGGATGGTTTCAATCTCCTCCTTGAGAAGAGATTCTTGAAGCAGTTGTGCAAGTTCAACGTCATCTTCAATCATTAAAATTTTAATCATGCTTGATTATAACGAAGATAAAGTAAATGAAAAGTAACACAAAACCACGCCTTGCTTAGAGCGTGGTTTTTAGCTTAGGCACTAAAACTAACAGAACTACTTGAAAGTGTATTTTGCGTAGCGTAATTTGAGATGATTTGTGCTAAAAGCGCTTTCATCAAAGAATTTTCGTTACTACTCTCATCTGTTGTTGCAGAAGCGCTGGTTGTTGTACCAATACTTGCTGCTTTCGTAGAGTCTTGGTACGCCTTTGCTTCAGCAGAGGTTACTTTGCCATCGCCATTGGTATCAGCCGCATCGAAATTTTGAGCCAATGTATCAAAAAGAGAAGCAAGGTTGCTATCGGTCGATGAAGTATCACTCGCCATCGCGGTAAGTTCATCTTTCGTATAACCCGTATCTTCTTGTGTAGAAGAGGACGGTGGCGGAGGAGGTGGGGGCATACTTCCTGACGCTGCAACGTTACTTGCATCGGTTGTTCCACTGGTTGTCGTATCTTGTTGCGTTGATTGCTGATATGCCATAGCTTCAGCAGAAGTCACCTTACCATCACCATTCGTATCAGCTGCTGAGAAATTCGCAACCACTGAAGAAAGTAATGAGGCAAGATTGCTGTCTGTAGATGAAACTTCACTCGCCATAGCGGTAAGCTCATCTGCCGTATAACCTGTATCTGTTTGCGTAGAAGAGGACGATGGCGGAGGAGGTGGGGGCATACTTCCTGACGCTGCCGTAGACTGCTGCGCGGATAGCATAGATGTTAATTCATCTATACTAATCTTGCCGTCTCCATTACTATCGAGTGCTTTAAAAGCGTTATTGACCGTGCTTTCATCAGCATTTGAAAGTTTTAGAGCAGCACTGCTAAACTCAGTACTGTCCACAGAACCACTCGAATCACTATCCAAAGAAGTAAGCAACTCTTCTGCGAATTTTGACATTAACGAGCTAGTACTGTTGGTACTGCTGCCATACGTCGCGTACGATGACGTTCCGTAAAGAGAATTTGAACTTATAGTCATATTCTCCTCCTTTATTTGGCTTGGGGATATCCCAGTAGCAATGCTAACGCTAAAGCAGTAAACAGTGAGTAACATTAGAAAATTTTTTTACATGTAAATACGTGAGCAAAACATAAACTTATCCAAATCGATACCCAACGCCTGAAATCGTAATGAGCAATTTGGGTTGGTTAGGGTCGATTTCAATTTTTTTGCGAATCTGATTGACAAATACACGCAGTATTTTGGTATCGCTTTGATAACCGACACCCCAGACATTTTTGAGGATTTGTGCATGGGTTAGCGCCTTCCCACTATTTTGCATGAAAAATTTTAAAAGGCTAAATTCGAGTGGAGTGAAATGCAATGCACCATCGTTTAGTTTAACTTCTCGTTTTTCAAGATCAAGTTCAAGCGCACCCACTTTAAGCAATGGCGTGCTCTCTTTTTTAAGTGCATGTCTGAGTGCAGAGTTGATGCGCGCAATAAGCTCACCTGTAAAAAAAGGTTTCACCACATAATCATCAGCTCCAAGATTGAGTGAATCTACGATCTCCTGTTCACCATTGCGTGCCGAGACAATAATAATGGGAATGTTGCTAAACTCACGAATTTTTTCTACAAAAAGCTTTCCATCGCCATCGGGAAGCCCTAAATCTAATAAAATCAGATCAGGATTAAACTGAATCATCTGCGACATGCCCTCTTTTTGAGTGCCGCATAGTTTCAGGAGAAACGCATGCTCTTCAAGGCTCACTTCTAAAAGCTTTTGGATCTGTTTATCATCTTCAATGATCAAAATTTTATATTTGGGTTGAGACATTATTCCTCCTGTACGGGGATGTTAAATTCAAAAATCACACTGTTTTCCACGTTCTTTGCCCAAATCATTCCACCATGCGCTTCAACGATTTTTTTGCAGATAAAAAGTCCTAACCCACTGCCATTGATGTCATCGCTAATGCCTTTAATTCTAAAAAACTTTTCAAACACTACCGTAAGGTCTTCTTCACTGATGTGGCTGTCTTCATTTAAAACAAAGATTTTACACCATGCTCCCACTTTTTGAAACCCTAAAGTAATGGCGCTTCCGTGCTGCGAGTATTTGATTGCATTTTCCAAAAGATTGACGACGACACGTTCTATTAAGACACAATCGGCTTTAAAAATGCCCGATTCTTCTTCAATTTTGATGCTAAAATTGCGCTCTTTTAAGATATCTTCAAACTCCCTCGCCGCTTGCGAGAAGATGTCTGCGACATCACACCAATCTTTTTTAAGCACCACTTTATGGCTTTCAAAGCGTGCAGAATCAAGCAAATTGTTCATCAAGCGTTCCATCTTTTTTGCACTAAAAATGACTTGCGAGATGATAACGCGCTTCTTTTCATCTAACCACGTCTCATCTGTTTTCAGCATCGAAATCATCCCTAAAATGGAGGCAAGCGGTGTTCGTAGATCATGTGAAATCGAACCGTACAGTGCATTTTTAAGCTCTTCGCGTGCTAATGTAATCGCATTTTTACTGTTTTTTTCAGAAAGGGATATACGCTCAAAAGAGACCGCCATGACACTGGTGACCGAGTCTAAAAACATTTTAAACTCTGTGTTCATCTCATCTTGTTTGATTTTAATCCCAAGGGCTCCATAAACAACATCGCGGCTTTGAATGGGAATATAGAGCATATCTGAAGCCAAAAAGGTATCCGTACCTGCCCCTGCTATTTTGCCGTTGTCCAAACACCAATCTAACACGGCTTTTTCGCTCGAAGAGATAAAAATGGCCTCTAATTTTTCAAACATCGCATCATGTTTTTTACTGGAAAGTGGGCTTTGGGGATCATAATGTGCATAGAGTTTTGGCATGTCATCACTGTGACGACGTAAGAAAAAGAAGGTTTCCTTGCCGAGTGATTCGGCAATGAGAGGCATGGCTATTTTAATCACCTGTTTTATTTCAGACACCGCCGTCACCCTACGACTCAGTTTATACAGTCGCCTCACCCTCTTTTCGCGCTCTCGTATCACCTCACCGATCAGTTTTAACTTTTTGGCTTGTGACGAGATGAGATACGCCACAATAAAAAAGATGAAAAAACTCCACAAATGCGAGATATCCGTTACAACAAAGGTATAAATCGGAGGCACAAAGAAGTAATTAAAAAGCCCAACACCCACAAACGTAATGAGCATGGACGTTTTCATATCACCCCTTGAGGCGACAATCAACACAGGAATAAGAATCAGCAGTGCAACATTGAGGAGTTCTAAATAGTTTCTAAAAACGATACACCCAAACGTGATGATACCTAGCAATCCCAAACCAAAAAGAGAGTGCCACAAAGGCATCTCCTCTTTTTGCGCTTCTTCTTCGATCGCATACGATTCTAAGGCCTGCTCTTTGGTCTTATTGATGTATGAAATAATGCAAAACTCATCGCCAGCATTGAGCAGTTCATCGGCAATATCCATGCGCCAGAATTTTCCTATAAAATTCTTTTTGCGTTTTGCCACAACGATGTGTGTTACAAACCGCGCTCTGGCATGTTTTAAAATCTCTTCACCCACATCTTGCCCGGAAACCGTGTTGACCTCAGCGCCTAACTCTTCGGCTAAGCGAATATTTTTCGCCAATTTTTCACGGTTATTGGTTGAAAAATCATCGACATACAGTGCAATCCACTCCGCATTCATCTGCGAAGAGAGTCGCTTAGCATAGCGAATCAGATTGGCAGAAAATTCACTGCCATCAATGCAGACCATCACCTTTTCAACCGCTTCCCAACGCTCCAGTTTATTCTCTTTATACTGATCGTAAACGTCTTTACTCACGCGTCCTGCGGCTTGTTTGAGCGCAATTTCCCTCAGAGCATTGATGTTACCCAGCTTGAAAAAATTCATCAGCGCTTTTTCAACACTTTGGAGTTTGTAGATTTTCCCCTCTTTCAGTCGCTCGACCAATTTTTCAGGAGGAATGTCGATGATTTGGATTTTATCAACACGTTCTAAAATGCTATCGGGAACGGTTTCGGTAACCTTCACCCCCGTAATTTGCAATACCAAATCGTTAAGGCTCTCAAGGTGTTGCACATTCATCGTGCTGTACACATCGATGCCATTGTCTAAGATCTCTAACACATCTTGGTAACGCTTTTGATGCCTTGAGGTGGGTGCATTGCTGTGCGCCAACTCATCAATAAGCACCACATCGGGTTTGGCTTCCAAAATCGCATCAATATCGAGTTCATAGAGCGTACTTCCACGGTACACGATCTTTTTAGGAGCGATGGAGGGAATGCCTTGGGTCAAACGCTCTGTTTCAACGCGACCGTGCATCTCCACATAGCCAATGAGCACACGCTTTCCACTTTTGAGCAGCTCTTTGGCATTGCGAAGCATGGTGTAGGTTTTGCCCACACCTGCCAAGGCTCCAAAGAAAAGGGTTAATTCGCCCGTATCACGTCTATTTTTGATCTCTTGAAGAACGGGATCACTCGTTTCTAAGACATCTTCATTCATGTTAAGGATTTAAAACTCCAAAGTTTTTATCTAATGCACGATTTAAAAGAAGGACATTCACCCTCTCCTCGCCTATAAAACCCAAAAATTTTCGCTCAATATGTTGATTGACAAGCTCTAGCATTTGAACGTTGCCCACATGGCGCTCTTTCGCAAGGGTATTTACCTGATAAAGGGCTGCTAATTTCGAGATATGCGGGTCAAGTCCACTGCCTGAACTCATCACCAAATCACTGGGAATGTCACTCTCGCCAAATCTTACATGTAAAGCTTCTTTACTGGCTTCTATTCTATCCAACAAAAGCTTGTTTGTCGGTGCTAAATTACTCCCACTTGAAGAGAGTGCGTCGTAGCCATCATCCCCTGCAGCCGAGGGTCTGCTGGTAAAATAGCCCTTTTTTGAAAAATTTTGACCGATCAGTTCTGAGCCTATCACCGCTCCATTTTCTTTCAGCAAAAGCCCCGAACTCTGTGAGGGAAAAACCCATGCCCCTAAATTGGTCACCACCAGAGGATAGATACCTCCGAGTAAAAATGTCATAACTAAAAGCAATTTAACGGATTGAAGGAGTGTTTTCATGTGCTACCTTTTACAAAAGATTCAGTGTTGCAAGCAACATATCAAGCAGTTTTATGCCCACAAACGGAGCGATAATGCCACCCAAACCATAAATAACCAAGTTTTTTCCTAACACCACATCCGCACCCAAAGCTTTATAGCCAACCCCTGAAATTGCCAGAGGAATCAGTGCGATGATGATGAGCGCATTAAAAATAACTGCCGATAAAATCGCACTGTGAGGTGATGAGAGGTGCATGATGTTAAGCACTTCCATCTGCGGAAACGCTACCACAAAGAGAGCTGGAATGATCGCAAAGTATTTGGCAATGTCATTGGCTAGACTAAACGTCGTCAGTGCTCCTCTGGTCATCAAAAGCTCTTTGCCTGTCTCAACCACTTCGATGAGTTTAGTCGGAGAGCTGTCCATATCCACCATATTGGCGGCTTCTTTCGCCGCTTGCGTTCCGCTGTTCATTGCAAGACCCACATCGGCTTGTGCAAGAGCTGGCGCGTCGTTAGTACCATCTCCCGTCATCGCTACGGTAAAGCCCTCTTTTTGGTAGTTACGAATCAGCGCTATTTTCGTATCGGGTGTTGCTTCGGCGACAAAGTCATCCACGCCTGCTTCGGCGGCAATCGCAGCAGCCGTGATGGGATTGTCGCCTGTAATCATCACGGTTTTAATGCCCATGCCTCTAAACTCGGCAAATTTCTCTTTGATGGAAGGTTTGATGATGTCTTTGAGATGAATCACGCCCAAAACATGACTACCAATACATACGACCAAAGGCGTGCCCCCTTTTTTACCGATTTGCATACACATATCGTGTGCCTCTTTAGGAAACTTTCCACCCGACATGGTGACAAATTTTTCAATAGCATCCACTGCCCCTTTGCGGTACTCCTTGCCATCAAGGTCAAGCCCGCTCATTCTCGTATAGGCACTAAAAGGGATAAACTGGGCACTTTGTAGATTGGCTGGCTCTTTAGCACCATAATGATTTTGAGCCAAAGTGACCGTACTTTTTCCCTCTGGTGTGTCATCGCTGAGTGACGTTAAGAGTGCGGCATACGCCAAGTTATCGATCTCCTTGATGTCAATGGGAAGAAAAACGCTTGCCATGCGATTACCAAAGGTGATCGTACCTGTTTTATCGAGCAATAACACGTTGACATCCCCCGCTGCTTCTATGGCTTTACCGCTCATTGCCAAGACATTCTTTTTGAGCAATCTGTCCATTCCCGCAATACCAATAGCACTTAAAAGCCCTCCAATGGTTGTTGGAATCAAACAGACCAAAAGCGCAATGAGTGAGACAACAGAGATATCTGCGTTTACATGTAACGCCATCGGTTTAAGGGTCAATGTCACCACAATGAAGATCGCGGTCAAGCCCATCAGTAAAATGGAGAGCGCAATTTCATTCGGACTTTTTTGCCTTTTAGCCCCTTCGATGAGGCTAATCATACGATCTAAAAAGGTCTCGCCCGGATTTTTTGTGATCTTGATCGTAATCTCATCACTTAAAACAAGCGTTCCCCCTGTTACGGAGTTACGATCCCCTCCTGATTCACGAATGACAGGCGCTGATTCGCCCGTGATGGCACTCTCATCAATGCTCGCAATGCCCTTAATGACCTCGCCATCGCTAGGAATCACCTCACCTGCGCTGACAATAACCACATCGCCTACGCGAAGGCTCTCAGAGCTGACCTTTCGAAGGGAACCGTCTTCACTTAACTTGTTGGCACTACTGCTTTTTTTGCCCGAACGAAGAGCACTCGCTTGCGCTTTACCTCGTCCTTCGGCTAACGCTTCTGCAAAGTTGGCAAAAAGGACTGTGAAAAAGAGCCACGCAAAGACCCAAAATTCAAATCCCAAAAGAGGGATGTTGCCTTGACTGCTCTCATAAAGCCATATAAAACCGGTAATAAACGTACCCAAATAGACCACAAAAATGATCGGATTTTTGAGCTGTTCTTTGGGTGTTAATTTTGCGATACACCCTTTAAGTGCATCTTTAATAATGGTTTGGTTATAGCTAGAATTTTGTTTTTTCATGTTCATTCCTTAAAAAGTAGTACCATCAAGCATCATCAAATGCTCAATTACAGGGCCAAGTGCGAGTGAAGGGAAAAACGTAAGCGCTCCCGTTAACACGATGGTTGCTACCAAAAGGGTGATGAAAAGCGCACTTTGGGTATTGAGTGTGCCTTTGCCAAACGGAACCACTTTCTTTCGTGCCAAGCTTCCTGCAATGGCAAGCATCGGGATAATCACGCCAAAACGTCCCACAAACATACAAAAAGCCAGCGCGTAGTTATAATAAAGCGTATTACCGCTGAGCCCTGCAAAAGCACTGCCATTGTTTCCACTCGCCGAACTAAAGGCATAAAGAATTTGAGAAAGCCCATGCGGTCCAGGGTTGGAAATAGAGCTGGTGGCATCTGGAATTATAAGTGATAATCCCGTGAAAAGAAGAATGCACAGACCCGGAAGCAACACGGCTATCACGGTATAAGTCATCTCCTTGGCTTCAATCTTCTTGCCCATGTACTCAGGCGTTCTACCGATCATCAGTCCTGCGATAAAAACACTTAAAATGACATATGCCATCATGCCGTAAAACCCTGCGCCCACACCGCCGATGACGATCTCACCGAGCATCATCTGCACCATAGTCACCATGCCTGCGAGTGGGGTAAGGCTATCGTGCATACCATTGACCGCTCCGCACGATGCTGCCGTTGTGGCGACGGAGAAAAGCGAGGTTGAAGCAATGCCAAAACGCACCTCTTTACCTTCCATAGCGCTTTCGCCTACAATGCCTGAAATTTCAGGATTGCCAAATTTTTCAGACGCGTAGTGTGAACCTAGCATCACTACAAAAAGTACGACCATCGCGATTAAGATAGAGCGACCCTCACCGCTTTTTTGGCTCATTTTCCCATAGACGAAAAGCAATGAAATGGGTAAAAAGAGAATGGAAAAGACCTGCACAAAGTTAGAAAGAGGTGTTGGATTTTCAAACGGATGTGCGGAGTTGGCATTGAAAAAGCCACCGCCATTGGTTCCTAACATTTTAATTGCCTCTTGTGAAGCCACAGGTCCCATCGGAATGCTCTGATTGGCTCCTTCCAGTGTCACGGCGCTAATATAAGGAGCAAAGTTTTGAATAACGCCTTGAGAAATTAAAAAGAGTGCATAGACCAAAGAAATAGGAAGCAAAATATAGAGCGTTACACGTACCATATCTGCCCAAAAATTACCGATGGACTCGCTCTCTTTGGTGATGATACCGCGCATAAAAGCCACGGCGACCGCAATGCCTGTTGAAGCGGAGAGGAAGTTTTGCACACTGAGCACAAACATCTGAGAAAAATAACTCATCGTGCTCTCACCACTGTAATTTTGCCAGTTGGTATTGGTGACAAAACTAATTGCTGTATTGAATGCTAACTCAAAAGGTAAAGCGGGTAAGCCTTGCGGATTGAGAGGCAAAAGATGCTGGGAGAGAAGCACGACTAGCACAAGCACAATGCCAGCACCATTAAAAAGCATGAGTGCCAAAGCATACTTTTTCCAGTTCATCTCTAAGAGTGGATTGATACCACATAAACGATAAAAACTCTTTTCTACCGGCGAGAGGATAGGTGTTAAAACGTTTTTCTCACCCACCAACACTTTGGTAAAAAATCCACTGTATGCTTTTGCTGTTCCTATAAGCAAAATCAAAAAGCCTATAAAAAGGGTTATATCTGCAACCATTGTTTTCCTTTTGTGTCATTTAGGAAAATTATAGAGCAGATAAAAATGGGGAAATATCTTGATTTGGGGTTAAAAAATAAGGATTTTGTTAGGATGTAAAAAAGGAAAGAGAGCAGTTTCCTTTTTTACATGTAAAGATTTTTAATTGCGTCTTTTGTACTCTTCATACCCAAAGTGGCTGGTCACTTCGTAACTTCCATCTTTGTGAAGCACGGCTAAATCGGGCAGTTTCACGCCGTTAAAGGTGGTATTTTTCACGATGGTATAGTGAATCATATCTTCAAAAATCAGCTTATCACCAATCTTCAGCGGTGCATCAAAACTGTAATCGCCCATGATGTCACCTGCCAAGCACGTTGGCCCTCCAAGGCGGTACACGTAAGGTTGTTCGCCGACTTCTCTCGCACCGCGAATCTGTGCGCGATACGGCATCGCTAATGTGTCAGGCATATGCGCTTCAGCGGAGATGTCTAAAATGGCAATATCCATGCCATTATGCACGATGTCTAAAACACTTGCCACGAGCGGTCCTGTTTGCCACCCCACCGCTTCACCCGGTTCCAAATACACTTTAATGCCATTATATCGCGCTCTAAAATCGTTAATGATTTTGATAAGTTTTTCCACATCATACCCATCTCGAGTGATGTGGTGTCCTCCTCCAAAATTGACCCATTTCATTTGAGGTATCAAATCGCCAAATCGCTCTTCAAACCCTTGCAAAACCGCTTCAAGCGCACTGGCATCTTGTTCACAAAGGGCGTGAAAATGAAGCCCTTCAATGCCTTCAAGTTTGTCATACTGCATGTTCTCTTTCGTAATACCCAAACGACTGTAAAGCCCACAAGGATTGTAAAGATCGACAGGGCTGGAAGAGACTTCAGGATTGAGACGCAGTCCACAACTCGTTTTACCAAGTGCTTTTGCTTTATATTTTTCCCATTGATGGAACGAATTAAAAATAAGATGGTCACTTAACGCGATCACCTCATCGATGTCCTCTTCTTTATAGGCAGGTGAGTACGTATGAATCGTGCCGTTAAAAAACTCTTTCGCAAATTTAGCTTCATGAAGTCCACTGCAGGTACAGCCACTCAAATAGCGATCGACCAAAGGAGCAAGTGCTTTAAATGCAAAGCCTTTAAGGGCGAGTAAAACGGTAGCACCTGAACGTTTGGCAACCTCTTCTAAAAGAGTCAAGTTTTGTTCTAATAACTGCTCTTCACACACATACACCGGTGTTTTAATCTCATGTAAAATAGTTTCCATACGACTTATTTTTAACATACTTTTCTCCCGAAATTACACATGAAATGTAACATTTTTTGCCTTAATGGAAAAAACACCTATAAATATCATCATTTTGTATCATAATGCCGATAGTATAATAATGATATTCCACTCAAGGATAAGATATGTATCATCTAAGCATTAAAATAAAAGCGCTCTTGTTATTTACACTAACGATTTTTTTTGTTGCTGGGACTTCTTTGCTCGTTATGGCCTATAAATCGAATGAACTTAGAAAAGCACAAACAAAAGATACCGAAGAGCTTATTTTAGATCTCAGCAAAAATGAGCTGAAAGCGTATACGCGTATGGCAGAAAATGCCATTAGCACCTTTTACGAAGCCTCTTCTTCTGAAGCAAACATCGCGCAAAATATTAAATCAGACGCTATGAGTTTGAAAAAGACACTGGATGATGTTTACCAAAACAATAAAGATAAACTCTCCAGTAACGAGCTTAGAACCATGCTTTTAAGCCTCATCAATGGGTATCGTTATAACAACGATATTGGCTACTTTTATGCCTACACAACGGAGGGTATCAATGTAGTCCATCCCATTAACAGAGCGCTTGTCGGCAAAAATCTTATGGATATGAAAGATAAAGAAGGAAACTTTGTCATTAAAGACCTTATCAAAGCTGCCAAAGAGGGAACAGGAGTCACGCGTTTTATTTGGCCTCATCCTGTCACCAAAGTCGATGAGCCAAAGCTCTCTTACAACTTTTACTATGAACCGCTTGATTTGGTGATTGGTACAGGCGATTATGCGTCAAGTATTAAAGAGCGCTACCAAAATGAAGCCATTAAAGTTTTAGAAAAACTCCGTTATGCAGACGATGGTTATTTTTATGCCATCAAAAAAACAGATAAAGGGTATGCCTATGCCTTTCATGCAACAAATCCTTCACAAAAGAACAAAGAGTTTAAACTCGGCATCAAAGATTCCCACGGCAATATGTATCGTGATGAAATCGTTCAAAATGTAGCCAAAAATATGGAAGAAGGTACCTTTGTACCGTACTATTTTGAACATCCTAAAACAAAACAAGATGCTCCTAAAATCGCCTATGCTAAGTATTTTAAAGCGTGGGATTGGATCATAGTTTCAGGTTTATACACGGACTCCATTGAAGCATACACGGCAACACAAGATAAAAAAGTCAACTCCAATATCAATGCTATGCTGATTGGAACGATTGTATCGGGAGCTATTGTGGCACTTTTGGCCATTTTTGCCATTTATTTTCTTATTACGGGACTTATCGCAACACCTCTGCTCAATCTTAAAGCAACCGCCCACAACCTTGCAGAAGGGGATGGTGATCTTACCAAACAATTAGCAATCATACACAACGATGAGATTGGTGGTGCATCCAAAGAGATTAATAATTTTATTGAAAAAGTGCGTGCAACCATTGCGCTTGCCAAAGATACCAGTAGCGAAAATGCTTCCATTGCACATGAGCTCTCTGTCACAACCTTACAAGTCGGTAAACGTGTCGAGGACTCAACCACTATCATTAACCAAACAACACAAATGTCCACTATCATCAAAAAAGAGATCAGTGTGTCAGTGGAAGAAGCAAAAGCCTCTAAAGAAGAGGTCATCAAAGCGAACCAAGAACTAAAAACGGCTCGCGGGTTTGTCCAACAGTTAGGGGAGCGTGTTCAAAACAGTGCCCACACGGAAATGGAACTTGCACAGAAAATCCAACAGCTCAGCAGTGATGCCGATCAAGTCAAAAATGTTCTGACGGTTATTAGCGATATTGCCGATCAAACCAACCTTCTTGCACTCAATGCTGCCATTGAAGCGGCACGCGCTGGGGAACACGGAAGGGGATTTGCGGTTGTTGCCGATGAAGTACGCACATTAGCAGAACGTACCCAAAAAAGTTTAGTGGAGATCAATGCTACCATTAACGTCATCGTACAAGCGATTATGGACAGCAGTGAGCAGATGAATCATAATTCTAAAGAGGTACAAGAACTCGCTGTGATTGCGGAAGATGTGGGTAAAAAAATCAACACAACCGTTGATATGATGAATATTGCGACCAATTTGAACGATAAAACCGTCACCGATTATATTAAAACTGGGGCAAAAATAGAAGAGATTGTCTCCAAAATTGAAGAGATCAATGCACTCTCTACGCAAAACACCAGAAGTGTTGAGGAGATTGCAGGCGCAAGTGAGCATCTCAACTCGCTCACTGAAAAACTCAACGCAATTCTCAATAAATTTAGAACCTGATAAGAGGTCTCTTTTGAGACTTCTTATTCCCCCGCTTTTCTAGCGATCGAATCCATAATACATGTTGGTAAAATCCGCTTTAGCAGGGTAAAAAGCTTGGTAGGAAACGTTACGGGGTAACGAAATTTTGGTTTTTTGGACTCTATGGCTTCAACCAAGACTTTTAAAACTGCCTCAGCGCCTAAAGTAAAAGCGCTGTCACCACTTTTTTGAAGACGCTCAAGTGTTTTTTCATAAATTACTTTGTGAGCAGAACGCTCTTGGTCAATGTTGGCAAGAAACTTTGCCAGCGCATTTTTACGAAAATGGCTACGAATCGGCCCTGGCTCAATCAAAACAACGTCAACGCCACTGCCATGAAGTTCCAGTCGCAACGTATCGGCTAAGCCTTCAATCGCAAATTTTGAAGCGTTGTATGCTCCTCGGTAACTCATCGCCACAAACCCTAAAATGGAGCTGTTGAAAATAATCCGTCCATGCCCTTGTTTTCGCATATAAGGAAGTACTAAATTGGTCAGTTCAACGCTTCCAAAGACATTGGTTTCAAACTGTTCTCGTAATACATCTCGTTTGAGGTCTTCCACGGCTCCTGGTTGTCCAAAAGAGGCATTATTAAAGAGCACATCAATGCGCCCATCAGTTTGTGAGAGCATCCACGCAAGCGCTACATGTAAACTACCGGAATCGCAAAGATCGAGTTTACAAGCATTCAAACCTTCCGCTTGCAAACGCTTCACATCTTCATCTTTTCGACACGTGGCAAAAACATTATAACCTTGCTTTTGCAATCCATGTGCGCAGGTGTAGCCAATGCCCGAAGAACAGCCCGTTATCAGGATAGATCGTGCTTTTTTCATACGCTGAGAATGGTTTCACCAGAGTTGATCCACGCACTCAAAAGTTCGCCCGTGTAATAAACATCAATGCCACAGGTTTGCAAAGGAGTCGTAATGTCCATCGTGTCGGCACATTTCAGACATGCGATCATTTTGACACCATCTTTGATCATCGCTTCCACTTTGGCTCGCACCTCTGCATCTTCGGCAATCAAACGTTGCGAAGCGCCCCAGACGAGCACCTCAACTTCATCCATCCAGCCTTTTAAAAGTGCATTGTGCGCATAAAGGCAAACCATATGCAAGGCGGTTTCTTTGTTATCTGTGGTCCATAAGATTTTTACTTTTTTTGACATGATCATCCTTTACATGTAAAGTTGTCAAAGAGGAGGCTCAAAACTTTACATGTAAAGCTTTGAGCAAGAGACATTATATTTTTATAACGCTTTTTAGGCAAAGCCTAAAAAAGCTACGCTAGCCGCTGTGGCACTAAAGCTTGCCTTTACAAGGCAGAGGTTTCTTGCAATTATGCAAGAAACTTACTTAACTTCGAACGTTTCCTCAGGTTTCATTTCGATGATTTTCCAAGGAAGCCCTTGAGTGTTTAACTCATCCATAAAGGGTTTTGCGTCGAATTGTTCCATATTGAACACACCACGTCCGCTCCATTTACCCTCTAACATCATCTTCGCGCCAATCATCGCAGGCACACCCGTGGTGTAACTCACCGCTTGCGCACCCGTCTCACGGTAGCACGCTTGGTGATCACACACGTTGTAAATGTACACTTTACGTTTTTTGCCATCTTTCAGACCTTCAAAGACACAACCGATGTTCGTAAAGCCAACGGTTCTAGATCCCAAGCTTGCAGGATCGGGGAGCAGTGCTTTTAAGAGTTGGATTGGCACGATTTTCACACCATCGACCTCAACTTCATCAATGCGAAGCATACCCACGTTTTCCAAGCATTTCATATGGGTGAGGTAGCTTTGACCAAAGGTCATAAAGAAACGAATACGCTTCAAACCTTTGATGTTTTGAACGAGGGATTCTAACTCTTCATGGTAAAGTAAATAACTGTCTTTGGGTCCCACTTCTGGGTAATCCCACACCATCTTCACAGAAACGGGCTCAGTCTCGATCCACTTACCCTCTTCCCAATAACGTCCTTTGGAGCTGACTTCTCTAAGGTTGATCTCGGGGTTAAAGTTCGTTGCAAACGCATACCCATGATCGCCCGCGTTACAATCTAAAATATCGATAGAGTTGATCTCATCAAAGAGATATTGCTGTGCGTAAGCGCAGTAAACATTGGTCACGCCCGGGTCAAAACCACTGCCCAAAAGCGCCATAATACCCGCATCTTTAAACGCTTTATCTCTTGCCCATTGCTCTTTGTACTCAAATTTTGCGAGGTCTGGATGCTCATAATTGGCGGTATCGAGGTAAGGTACTTTGGTTTTAATGCACGCGTCCATGATCGTCAAATCTTGATATGGAAGAGCAATGTTCATCACCAAAGCGGGTTTTACTTTTTCGATTAACGCGACCAACGCAGAGACATCATCCGCGTCGATCGCAGCCGTTTCGATGTTTACATGTAAAGACTCTTTGATCTCTTGCGCGATTTGATCGCACTTTGATTTCGTACGACTTGCCAAGACAATGTGTGAAAATACCGCACTGTTCATCGCACATTTTTTGGTGACCACACGGCTCACTCCACCCGCACCAATAATTAATACTGTTGCCATTTCTATCCTTTGAGGTTTCATTATGAGGCTTCTTTAATAAGCGCTATGAACCATAGCCATTATCAAAAAAGCCTAGTCTACTTATTTTTCAATACGCTTTTAAAGCAAAGCTCTAAAAGCTACGCTAACGCTAAGTTCACGTAGACACTGAGCCCACGCACTTTCGTGCTTTTTCTTTTACAAACAAATGTTGTAAAAGTGTAATATGTTTTGATTACTTCTTTATTTCAAACTGTTGAGGACAATGTGCGCAAGCTCTAACGCACGTGCTCGGTGCGAGAAGGCTTTTTTCACACTTTCGTCCAACTCACCCAGTGTTTGTGTGTATCCACAAGGAATGAACATCGGATCGTACCCAAAACCGTTTGTGCCACGCGCATCAGCAATCGCTTCGCCGTGCATCCAACCGTGAACGCAAAATTCACCTTTCGCACAGACAAGCGCAATCGCTGCTGTATAAAACGCGGGCGTTTTCTCGATACCATTCTCTTTTAGGGTCGCAATCAATTTGGCAAGATTTTCTTTAGCATTGGCATTGATCCCAGCATAACGCGCACTGTAAATCCCAGGAATGCCTCCCAGTGCGGGCACACTAATGCCACTATCGTCGCTTAAAACGATGTCGTTTTTGGTGTCCAGTTTTTCATACACGGCACGTGCTTTAATGAGGGCATTTTCTTTAAAGGTTGACCCTGTCTCTTCAATCTCAAAAGGAGGCATAATGTCGCTGTACGCGACCACTTCGTACTCGCTAATCCACGATTGAAACTCTTTGACTTTACCCTGATTGGACGTGGCTAAAACAATTCTCAAATGCTGCTCCACAAAACGAAATAAGGTTTTATTCTATCTATTTTTTGTTTAAAACTTCGGTTGCATGATCCACACTTCAAGCGGAGCCTTGAGCTCGCCTGCTATCCATTGGGCCCTCTCGCCATAACCCATAAACATATCCGCACGGTTGGGTCCTTTGATGGCGCCACCCGTGTCTTGCGCAAAGACAAATGTATCGACTTTGTAGTTGGGGGATTCGCTCTTGATCGCCAAAAGAGAACCTAAAGGAATGTAACTGCGGTCCACCGCGACAGAACGCTCAGGGGTTAGCACCAGTCCTAAACTTCCCGTGGCACGTTGTTCCATTTTGCGAAAGAACACATAACTTGGGTTGGTATTGAGCATCGCGTCGATTTGGCTAGGATGCGCTACTAGCCACGCTTTGATGCTCTGCAAAGAGATATCTTCCAGATTGGTAAAAATACCCCGATTGAACATCTCTCGACCGAGTGATTTGTACGGATGCCCATTAGAGTCCGCATAGCCTATAAAAATGACGTTGCCATTTTCCAGTTCAACCCTGCCAGAACCTTGCACTTCCATAAAGAAAAGATCGATTTTATCGTCCACATAACAGAGTACTTCGGCGTTAATTTTATGCTTTTCGATCTCTGCACGGGTATAGTACGGAAGCATTTTGCCTTTCACGGAGCGTCCACGCATTTTTTTGTCGCGTTCTCCCACAATGGCAACCAAATCTTTGGGCTTGGCATACACAGGGTATTTAAACCGTGCGCTTTTTTTCAGACTGCCATGCAATAAAGGCTCATAATACCCTGTCAGCATTGAGCGTTGCTCATTAGGCTGAATCTTTTTAAGCTCAAACGAGTTTTGAAAAAAGGCTCTGGCATCTTTTACATGTAAGGATTGTTCACAGACATGAGGATACGCTTTTTTAGCCAGCGGTGCGGCGCAATTTTGGCGAAAAAGCGAAAGGAGTTCATCAAAATTTTCATGCTCAGCGAGTGCATTGAAACGTTCATTTTGGGCTTTCAAAGAGGAGACAAAGGCTTCATCTTGAGGCGTAGGAGCAGATTTTGGAGCACAACCGCTCAACACAAACAGTAGACAGATCAAAAGGGGGAGACTATATCGCATCACAATCCATTACAAGAGCTACCCTTAAAGGTATCTCATCATTTTTTTAACTTGTTGAGCTTGACAAAAGCCATTTTAGGAGTATCAAACGCAATAAATGTATCGAAAAATTATAACATAAAACAACCTTGCTCTAAATTCACCCAAAATTATCTATAGAATTTTCAAAGTTTAACAAGGGTAAAATTGTCCTTAATTAATCTTGAGGAATTTTTGCACCTATGTTTAAAACTATTTTTCCCCTTAGCCTTATCATTTCACTCCGTTTCTTAGGTCTCTTCATCGTCCTACCCGTTCTCTCCGTTTACGCACTTCACTTGGAGGGCTCCAACGAATTTTTAGTGGGCATTACCATTGGTGGGTATGCACTCACACAAATGTTTTTGCAAATTCCTTTTGGGATTTTATCAGACAAAATTGGACGTAAAATCACTATTTTTGTGGGGCTCATTGTTTTTCTAATTGGCTCACTTGTGTGTGCGTATAGTACCACCATCTACGGACTGATGATCGGACGCTTTTTACAAGGAGCGGCGGCGATTGGCGCTGTTGGAACGGCGATGATCAGTGACATGGTCAAAGAAGAAGTGCGCGGACACGCTATGGCGATTATGGGAGGCTGTATCGCGGCAAGCTTTGCGATTTCCATGATGTTAGGTTCTGTCATTGGTGGTTATTATGGGGTCGATAAACTCTTCTTTATTACCGCCGCCCTTTCCGTTTTTGCGATGATCGTACTCTACACCAAAGTGCCTAACCCACCCAAGATCATTCACAACTACGGTGCCGATGAGACGCAACTGAGACATATTCTCAAAGATAAAGACCTCATGAAGATGAACATCACCAACATGCTTCAAAAGGGAATGATGACGCTTGCATTTATGGTCATTCCTATCATCATGGTACAAGAGTTTAGCTTTGCTAAAAAAGAGCTTTGGATGGTTTATCTGCCTGCGATGCTCTGTGGTGTGCTTGCGATGGGACCTTCTGCCATTTTGGGAGAAAAAAAACATAAAGCCAAAGAGATGCTGATGATTGGTGTAGCGCTTTTTGCGATCAGCTACGTTATGATGGGCTACGCGCACAAAGCTCCATGGTTTATCGTGGGTGTAGTTATTTTCTTCATCGGCTTTAATATGCACGAACCGCTCATGCAATCCATGGCAAGCAAATACGCTAAAGTTCACCAAAAAGGTGCAGCCCTTGGTGTCTTTAATACATTTGGTTACGGTGGAACGTTTGTAGGTGGTGTATTTGGTGGTTATTTCCTACAACATTTTGGCATTATGGAGATTGCGTGGGTGATCTTTATCATCTGTATTCTCTGGCTCTTTTTGATCGCCAGTCTTAAAAATCCAAGCCACAACAAAAACATTTATTTACCTTATGGCGAATTTGATATTTCACGTGTGGAGCACCTCAAAGGACTTAAAGGCGTTGTGGAGTGGTATCGCAACGAGAGTGAGCACATCTTGGTCGTCAAATACGATGCTAACCTCACCGACAAAGAGACGATTTTAGCGGTCATTTCCTAATCAGTGAGTTATCTCTCTCTTTTTTTAACAAGTTTCGCCTCTGCCACGTTACTACCTGGTGGAAGCGAAGCGCTTTTTCTCTATCTTCTTAGCCTTCATCTAAACCCTTTTTTACTGCTTCTCATCGCAACACTGGGCAATACACTGGGCGCATTTGTTAACTATCTGCTTGGAAAATACGCTACAGACTTCGCCCTTCGCAAAAACTATATGAGCGAAAAACACCTCCAAAAAGCCTCCACTCTTTTTGAAAAATACGGCGCATGGAGTTTGCTTTTTTCATGGCTTCCCATCATTGGCGATCCACTCACGTTTGTTGCAGGTGTCGTACGTTATGCGTGGTGGAAGTTTATCATCATCGTTGGCTTTGCCAAATTGGCACGGTATATTTTTGTTTATCTTGGATTTTTGGCGGTAACACAATGAACTCACCCATCTCCTGCGAATTTTATGACCAACTTATGGTCGCCATAGAACGCAAAATTCCCTCCACCATTGTCTATCTGGAAAACGAGCAAAGCACCACTCTTAAAGGGGTAGTCACAGAATTAATGATGATTGAGTATGAAGAGTTTTTGATGTTAAAAGGTGGAAAAAAGATCAATCTTCAAACAATTTTTTCGTTTAATGGCAAAAGGCATAAAGAGGTTTCGTTTTTACATGTAAAGGGAGATAATTTCACAGAATAATGCCCTATTCGTCAATAATTTACGAATCGTTAACAGAACAGACTTATAATAGATCAAAATAATTTTAAAATATGAATTTTGGAGCTTCAACAATGTTGTACCCTACTAAATCAAAACTAAACAGCCTTTGCATCAGCAAAAGTTTTATGATCACGCTAGGCATATTTTCCCTAATCACTCCATCACTTTTTGGAGCAGGTTATATCTTACCAAGTGGCACAGTTGTATATGACAACACAGCAGACCAAACCATGTACAGAGTCGAGAGAGTTTCGCCTATGCCCCCTTCTTCGCACGTTATCGTAGAAGGATCTCCTATGCAGACTACAACGGTTATGGTTGAAGATAGAGTCGTTACCTATGATCGACCTGTTATTATTAGAGAACGAATCATTGACAGAGGTCCTGTTTATGATGTTGTCGATGCGGCAGGTACTGTCCTCTTTTATGGGCTATTATACGATGCCTTAGGACATGGCTTTTACCATTACGGACCTCATCGACATTATGACCGTTTCGATCACTATAGAAGATAAGTCGACTCAAAAGAGCTAAACGTTTAACGGACATCCTTTTCTTTACATGTAAAGATTTTATCTCCCAAAATTGCGCTTATTTTGAAAATGTGCAATCGGAAGATTAAACGTTTAGCTCCACTCTTTTTCCTCCTAGAAGAACTGGTCATTTCACACCAAACCTCTGAAAATATAACTTTTTTTTATTCCTCAAATTTAAGGATTCTTATCTTATTCTACTTCAAGAATCAAATTTAATATTTTTAATCTTTACTATAAGTAATTTTTCTATTTCTCTCATCTGACATCTAAAGTGTATACCAGGAGGTTATATGTTTAATACGAAGAAGATGATTTATATTGTTTTGGCGTTAGTCGCTATGCTCTCCATGATTTATCTCACACCAGAAATGCCGGGACTCAATTTTAAAGGAAAAGTAGCGCTGGGTGTTGGCATCTTTGCTATCATCGTCTGGATTACACAAGCCCTTGATGATGCACAGAGCGGTTTCTTAATCATTGCTTTTTTAGTTTTGTTTGGTGCAGGAAAAATTGGAGAAGCATTGATCGGTTACTCTTCTACGGGCGTTTGGATTGTTGTTTTGGGCATGATTATGGCAGCGTGTATGGGCGATACGGGACTTTCAAAAAGACTCGCTCTCATTATCGTGAGCAAAATCGGAAAATCTGCCATTAATTTGTATTGGGCGATCTCACTTGTGACGCTAATTATGACCTTTTTTATTCCTTCTCTTGCAGCAAAAACCCTTTTGGTTTTGCCGATTATCACCTCGATGGGTTTGGCATTTGGTGCCGAAAAAGGGCAAAGTACCCTCGTAAAAGGGTTAATTTATATTGTCACTATTGCGGGAACGATGTACTGTATGGGCATTATGACTTCTCATGCCGCCAATCCTATCTCCGTCAGTCTTATCAAAAATGCAACAGGCGTTGATGTTAGCTGGATGGAGTGGTTTAAAATCGGTATGCCACCCGCTTTACTCATGGGTTTAATTGCAACCTATATCATCATTAAGATGTTTCCACCTGATATTGAAGATATATCTGCTGGTCGCGATGTGATGAATCAACAATTAAGCGAGATGGGAAAAATGAGTCCAAAAGAGATTTATGCTTTTGTCATTTTCATCGCAACACTTCTTCTGTGGGCGACCGATAAACTGCACGGTCTCAATGCAACCCTTGTTGCTATGCTTGCCGTTGCCGCAATGATCGCTCCCGTTCCTACACAAGTCATGACATGGAAAGAGGCTGAAAAGAAAGTGCCTTGGAATGTTTTTATCGTGTATGGAGCTGGTTTGTCCATGGGTTCCCTGCTCGTTAAAACGGGAGCCGCCGCATGGCTTGCCAGCACGTTTTTTCATCCGTTACTTAGTCTTGATGTCAAACTTCAAGTCGTCATTTTCATCTGGCTGATGCTGGCACTTCAAGTCTTGTTCACAGGGGCAGGTCCTAAAACAACAGCATTGACACCCGTTGTCATCGCTCATGCCATCGCCGTTGCAGCGCTTCCTGCCAATGCGGGCATGCAAGTCACCGCATTTGTTCTCTTGGTTGCTATGAATATGCTCCACCAATACCTACTCCCCGTCTCCAATCTCCCGAACATCATCGGTCTGGCAACGGAAGAGATCACCTCAAGCGAATTAATCAAAGTGGGTGCGATCATGAGTCTCTTTGGTGCGGTTTTTTGTACGATTATGGTTTACACGTATTGGAGTTGGATAGGGCTATTTTGATACGATTAGCTTAAAATTGGGTGTTCCATTAAAGCCTCTATTTAATGGAACACTATAAAGAAATGAAAAAAGTAGATAAAAAACGTTAAGAAGCTTGCATTCTTAACGTTTACATGTAAAAATTTTGAAGGTCATTATTTTTAATTCCAAAACTAACCTACCATTGAATTTTAAGCTCAATAGGCGTTTGATAAAGGATGCAGTCATCAATCGTCTCAATATCTACTTTATTTTTGCGGAGGAATCCCTTTGATAATCATTTTTGCCTCTTCTTTACTTAACGGATAGTCAAAAAAGCGTGTGTAAAAAGCAATGGTTTCTTGTTCGATGTCAAACTCTTTAAATTTTTCAGGATAAAAAATCTGTGCTGCCCATTGCACTTGTAAAATGGCTTCGGCACTGTATCTGTCCCAGAAAAACATCCCTTTTGGGTTGATGTAGACGCGTTTGGACAAGGTTGCGGAAGTATTTTTAAACATCGGGTTATTGAGAAAATCACTCGCTTGAACCTCACTAGAGGTGGAACCAATGATAACAATATCGGGATTCCATGCAATGATTTGTTCGGCTGAGACGGTTTTACTGGGGCCTTGAAGTGCACTAGCGACGTTAATGCCTCCCGCTAGTCGTATCCAAGAGTCCATCATTGAACCTGCGCCATCCACCACAAATGAGGTGCTAATATTGCTCAGATGCAATACTTTTGGTCTTTGCTGAGCGGGAACATCTTTGAGCCTCTCATCAATCTTTTGCGTGACTTGATCTAAATAGAGCGCATACTGTTCCGCTTTCGCGAATGCGACTTTGCCCAAAATTTTGCCTGTCAGTAAAACGCACTCTCGTAAGGAAGGAAAATCTACAAGCGAAAGCTCGATAATAGGCACGCCAAGGTTTCGAAATACTCCAATATTTTTATTGCCCACAAAGGTGAAAACAACATCAGGTTTGGCTTTTAACAACTCTTCTATGGAGCTCATCGCAACGGTATTATTACTAAAAACAACGGCTGCTTGGCGCATGTGTGGGTTGATCTTATAGAGCCACGGACACATCTGCTCTGTCACAATGGTTGCTACAATTTTATCGCCAGCTCCAAGCATCGTCACAATCGCATTATGCGCAGGCCATGCATCAGCGATGCGTCCAATGGAATCGGGAATATTCGTATGCGTCGTGTTGGCGTTATCGGTAAATGTTTGTTCTGCAAGAAGAGATGTACAGCTTAACGCGAAAATCATCAGTAAATAAGAAAAGTGTTTCATAACGTATCTCCAAATCAAGAGGCTTTACATGTAAAGATTTTATCTTAAAATTCATTGCCCTCTACACGGTTAATACGAACATCCACAGACTCATCATTTTTGGATGCAATGTAAATTTCGATGGGACGACAGCAGACGTAACAGTCTTCAATATAACTCTCGCCCGCTTCACTACTTGGCTCAATAAAAATGGAAAAACTTTCCCAGCAGTAAGGGCAGGTGATGGTTTTGTCAAAAAGGGTGTTATTCATAAAAACCTTTCAGAACACAGCGGTCATAATTCAATTTCTATCTTTACATGTAAAGATAGAAATGAGGTTTTTTGGGTATTGCCAGACTCTTACAAGTCTAGCAATACAATATCAACCATCTCGCCTTTTTCAATTTTTTGGACATCTTTTTCAACGCGTAAAAGAACGGGATTTTCTAAGAGGTTATTGAGGATGGCACTACTGCCCTCTTTTTTGCCTTCTAAATCAACGACAAGCTGACCCTCAATAAATCGAAGATTGCACGCGGTAAATTCCACAAATTTGGAGCGTTTTTTATAGAGCTCGCCCATGTAAGCTTTAATCGTTGGCAAAGCAAACGTTTGTGCGCGCATTTTACGAAGCAATGGAGCGATGAATAAAAAGGTACAGACCGAAGCACTGTACGGAAAGCCTGGGAGCGCGTAGATATATTTGTGACCTGTTTTGACAACACGTATATGGCGCCCCGGTTTCATGTACGAACCATCGATGATATTTTCGATTTTCATATCGGTAAGAATGCTCTGTATAAAGTCAAAATCACCCACACTACCGCCACCTGTGGTAATGACGATGTCACTCCACATCAGCGCTTGACGAAGCTGTTGTTCGATCACATCTCGGTCATCACGAATGAGTTTAAAACGCATACACTCACAACCCAGTTGGCGTAAAATGGCTTCAACCGTCACATGGTTTGAACTGCGAATTTGAGCAAAAGAAGTCTTAGGCTCACCAAAGTCCAAGATTTCATTACCCGTAGAAAGAATGGCGATGCGAGGCTTCATAAAAACTTCAACCTGCACCATACCCACTTCTGCCATCACACCAATTTCCGCAAAACCGATCTTCGTGCCTTTTTTGATGAGCACTTCACCCGCTTTATAGTTCTCTCCCACAGGACGAACCGCAAAGCCTTTCGACACCGCAGAAGTAATGTGAATCTTGCCTTCTTTGACCTCAACATTTTCGATGGGAATCAGCGTATCGCTACCTTCGCTCATCAGTGTTCCCGTAAAAGTTTTAACACATTCACCTTTGTTCACGACACCGTGCGTCTCAGTCCCCGCTGGGATAAAATCACTAATGATCAACGAGCCTAGTTGCTGATCAACAAAGCGAATGGCGTAGCCATCCATCGAAGAAGTTGCATGCGTTGGATTGTTTTCAGGAGCTACAATATCAACGGCAAGAAAGCGACCCAACGCGTCACCAATAAAAATATTTTCAATGCCAATTTCGGTTTTTATAGAGTTTTCAAGCGCCTTCAGCGTCTCATCAAAAGGAGGAAATGTATGGCTCATGCGTCCGCCTTTAATAGACCTGATCCACTCAAAATGTGAGATCGCTCTTTGGCATACACACGTTTTCCGTCCACCAAATCATACTTCCAAATGGGAGCGTTGGCTTTAAAATCTTCGACAAAATCATTAATCATTTTGAGGGCTACCTTTCGTTTGGGAGAAACAACAGCGGCAATATAACTTGAAGTATGGTTAGGTACATCACCACGAGAATGTGCCATAAGAAGATACGCATTTTGCGCTTTGGCTTTTTCTTGCCACGCGTTAAACCAGTTATTTAAAATAGGCTCGTAAATATCAAAACTAAGCCCTTCAATGCCATCTTCATCTCTGACAATTCCCACAAAAGGAATGAACGCACCATAGTTTTTATCGCTAATTTTGGCGTACCAATCTGCCAAAATCGTGTTTACATGTAAAGATCCATTGTGAAGTTCTACCATAGATCAACCTCCACAAACAGGAGGGAGAAGTGAGATTTTATCGTTTTTGGAAAGGGGAATATTGAGGTCGCAAACAAGAGTGTCATTGACAGCGACGGCGCAGATAGCAAGCCAATCTTGAAGTTCTTTGTCTTCTTTAAAAAAGGTTTTGAGTTCACTAAGATTTGAGATATCCACCTCAATACTGGGGCGACCAAGGGGTCCTAAAAATTCGACTTTTGCCACATCTTTTCCTTATTACATGTAAGAAATTTCGAAAGATTAGGAGGGGAGGAAAAACTCCTCCCAATCTTTTAGATAGGTAATATTCGTATATTTTTACTTAATTTCTCTTGTAGGACAGCTTCAATCGCAAAAAGCGTGCCTGTAGAGCTACTTGCACAGCCGCTGCAAGCGCCAAGGTATCGGATATACACATCACTGACACCACCATCACCCTCTTTAATGTCGAGGATTTCAAGGTTACCACCATCCATAACCAGCATTGGACGAATGTTTTCATCAATGATTGATTCAATCGCTTGGAATTTTTTAACGATGGTCAGATCATCAAAGTCAACGGTATTGCTACCTTCGATTTTGGAGTTAGAGATAGCTAATAAATGGTCATGTTCCATTTCCGCTCTGGTATCTCTTAAAATGTCAACCAAGTAATGTTCTCTTGCCTCATGCCCACCTGGTTTGATACACGATTTACAAAACGCACCTGCTTTGGTGTAGTTGGTAATCTCTTCAACCGTTTTAAGGTCATTAATTTTAATCACTTCTTTAATCGTTCCAAGGCTGACACGTGCACATTCACACACAATGATGTCATCTTCAAA
This sequence comes from Sulfurospirillum diekertiae, assembly GCF_002309535.1. Lineage (GTDB taxonomy): Bacteria > Campylobacterota > Campylobacteria > Campylobacterales > Sulfurospirillaceae > Sulfurospirillum > Sulfurospirillum diekertiae. Next base: position 2,577,301 of record NZ_CP023275.1, read on the forward strand.
GGAAGCCGCATCAACGCCTTTATACGAAGCTGCTGCTGCTTTAATAACGTCGTATGCCATAACCGAACAGTGCATTTTTTGAGGTGGAACTGCAGGAACATCAGGGGTATCGCGCATGGCATGTTCAACATCAATATTGGTAATTTTAACCGCTTCAGAAACCGTTTTACCGATACAGAGTTCTGCCATAGTGTCAGAACTTGCGATCGCTGTACCACAACCAAAACTTTTAAATTTTGCTGCCTTGATGATTTCGGTTGCTTCATCAACGATCCAGTAAAGTCTTACGGCATCGCCACAACTCTCTGCACCAAAATCAGCAATGATGAGCTTGCCACCCATATTTTTTGCATCTTCTTCAGTCAACTCGCCCATATTTTGTGGGTGATTCATTAAATCTTGTACTTTTTGGCTGTATTCCTCCCAAATGGAGCCGCCAATCAAACTATTTTTTGCCATTTTTTTATCCTCTATCGTTATTGAATTATAATTTACTAACGTGCCATGATGGCGCATATGCATACGTGCTTGAAATGGCACGAAGACGTGTTACCGCATTGTTTAAAACTTCTATCGTATAGTCTATCTCTTCTTCTGTTGTAAAACGTGAAAGGGAAAGTCTTAGTGCCGTATGCGCCAAATCAGCCTCTGCGCCGATGGCTTCCATAACAGGATTGGACTCCAGCGCTTCACTGGCACACGCACTTCCTGTACTAGCAGCAATGCCACTTTTATTTAAATCCCATAACATCGCTTCACCTTCAATACCTTTGACACTAACTAAAATGGTATTAGGAACTCTTTGCTCTTTGGTACCAATCACTAACGTTTCAGGAATGAGCGCAATAGCATCTTCCAGTTTATCGCGAAGACGTCGGACGTTATTTTTTTCAAAATCAAGGTTTTCAACAGCAAGTTCCATCGCTTTGCCCATGCCTACGATGCTTGGAACATTCAGTGTTCCACTACGACGTCCACCCATATGCTCTCCACCGTGGAAGAAAGGAGTCAGTTGTTGTCCTCCTCGAATATAAAGTCCGCCAATACCTTTTGGTCCGTGGAATTTATGGGCTGAGAAACTAAGAAAATCAACATTGGCTTTTTTAACATCGACAGGAATTTTACCAATCGCTTGAACGGCGTCCGTATGGAAAAGTACGCCTCGCTCTTTACAAATTGCACCAATTTCTTCGATAGGAAAAATCATACCTGTTTCGTTGTTCGCCCACATAATAGAAACAAGTGCTGTTTTATCGGTAATGGCATTTTTAAGGTCTTCCACATTGATGACGCCATTGCTATCAACCGGCAAATAAGTGACTTTAACACCAAGAGTTTCTAGAAATTTACAGGATGATCCAACAGCGGGATGTTCGACTTCGCTGGTAATGATATGGTCTTTATCACCATTCAAAATATAGTCATTATAGATACTTTTAATCACCCAGTTATTGCTCTCAGTCGCACAAGAAGTAACGACAATATCATCATCATCACTTGCATTAATGCCTGCATAGAGTTGATCCATTGCTTTTCGAAGTGCGGGATGACTCTCACTACCAAATTGGTGCAAAGAATTTGGGTTACCGTACATTTGACAAAAGTAAGGAACCATCTCTGCAAAAACTTTAGGATCAACTATGGTTGTCGCGTTATTATCTAAATAGACTCTCATTGTCTTCTCTCTCCATTTCTATATAGGATAAACTTTATCCTAATTAATTTTTGAATACTATTACTTTCTATATTAAAAAATACTAAAGAAATTTAGGCAATGATCTGTTTTAACTCAGCAACCGTTGCTTCAAATTCAAAAACTTCTTCAGGGGCTTGCTGTAAAAAGCCATTCATCTTCTCTTTTTTATGAATTGCCATATCCAACTCTTTATCGTTACCTTTTTCGTATGCACCGATGCGAATGAGAACTTCGTTCTCTTTCAAAATGGAATTAAGCCGTTTAAAGCGCATCGCTGCTTTTTTGTGCTCACCATCAATGACATCGCCCATAACCCTCGACGCACTGTTTTGAATGCTAATCGGTGGATAAATTCCATAATCCGTCAATTCGCGGCTGAGCACAATGTGACCATCCAAAATACTTCTGGATTGATCCGCAATCGGATCACTCAAATCATCGCCCTCAACCAATACGGTAAAGAACGCTGTAATTGAACCTTTCCCCTCTTCTTTTCCCGCTCGCTCCATCAGTTGCGGCAAAAGTGCCAAAACAGATGGTGGATACCCTTTAGACGTTGGAGGTTCACCCAAAGCAAGACCAATTTCACGCTGTGCCATCGCAAACCGCGTCACAGAATCCATCATAAACAGAACATCTCTGCCTTGATTTTTAAAATACTCGGCAATGCTCATTGCACTGAACGCACCGTATTTTCGCATCAAAGGCGAATCATCACTGGTAGCGACAACGATGACGGTATTTTCAAGGTTACCACCCAAGTTTTTTTCAATAAACTCAGGAACCTCACGTCCACGTTCCCCTATGAGTGCCACCACTTTAATGGATGCTTCCGCGCCACGAACGATCATACCCATGAGTGTGGACTTACCCACACCACTTCCTGCAAAAATACCCATTTTCTGACCCTTACCACACGTCAAAAGACCATCAATGGTTTTTACCCCCACACGAAAAGGCTCATTAATCAACCCTCTTTTCATCGGATCCAATGGAGCTTTCATAATCGGTGCCATAGACTTTGCACCTATCGTTCCTTTGCCGTCTTTTGGGCGAATAAAGGGATCAACCACGCGTCCAAGTAACTCTTCGCCGACAGGGATCATCATGCCTTGCTCGCTAATAAACACTTTATCGCCTGTTTTAAACCCTTCAATAAAGCCAAAAGGTGAGATAAAAAAGGAGTTGCGATCCACCTCTGTGACCATTCCAAGCTCACTTTTTTTACCATCTAAAGAGGCGATTTTGACAATATCACCAATGCTAGGTCTTAGCCCACACGCTTCAATCGTCGTGGAGCTAATTTTGGTAATCGTACCAAACATGGGCGAGAGGCTTTTGCCGTGAAGTCTTTCTTTAAGGCGAGCTAGTGGCATTAGTAACGATTAGCCTGTGGTGCGTTGATAATATCAAAAAATTCTTTCCTCGTATCTGCCTTTAAAAAAAGCCCACGAAGTGCGGATGTTGTGGTATTAGAGTGTGTTTTTTCAACGCCTCGCATCTCCATACACATATGACGTGCTTGAATGACAACACCAACACCTTTAGGCGCAATAACATCATCAATCGCTTTAGCGATTTGTTCGGTCAGTTGTTCTTGGATTTGAAGACGACGTGCAAAGATATCCACCATACGAGGAATTTTGGAAAGTCCCACGACTTTTCCATCGGGAATATACGCCACATGTGCACGCCCAATAATCGGTAAAAGGTGATGTTCGCACATCGAATAAAACTCTATATCTTTAATCAATACCATTTGATTATTGTCGCTATTAAAAAGTGCTTCTCCGAGAACTTCATTGGGACTTTGAGCGTACCCTTGCGTCATATATTCATACGCTTTAAACACACGTTCTGGTGTTTTCAAAAGCCCCTCACGTTGGGTATTTTCCCCAATAATTTCAAGCATTGTTTTGACGGCTTGTTCAAACTCTTCTCTTCGTTGCATTTTGATTCACTTCTGTTAAAATTAAGACGAGATATTTTATCTCCATTTTGCTTTTTAATGGATAAAAAGCGACTTAAAAGCAAATTTTTGCTATATTTGAGCAAAATTTTATATCGAAAAGGGATTTTATGCAAATTAAAGTTAACCGTACAAATAGTGCTAATGCTGCAGTTGAGGCAACCATTTCACCCGCGCTATTGCAAAAAAAAGAAGAGAAGATGATTGCATCTGCGGCTTCAAATATGAAAGTTGATGGTTTTAGAAAAGGAAAAGTTCCTGCACATATCGTTAAAGCACGCTACGGCAAACAACTCAAAGAAGATGCACAAACAGAAGCACTCAGAGAGCTTTTCACCAAAGCATTGACTGAGCTTGACATCAAAGCTGACCTTGTTGTAGGAGAACCAAGTTTTTCAAAATTTGAAGAGAAAGATGGCGGGCTAGAGCTTGTTATGAAACTTTCATTTAAACCAACTATTGTTGTTGAAGGGTACAAAGAGTGTGTGCCTGAGTACAAAACTCCAAAAGTGACCAAAAAAGAGATTAGCGAGCGATTGGATAAAACATTGGCCCTTGTTGCTGAGCTTAAAACAGTAGAAGAAAAACGTGCCGTTAAATCAGGTGATTTTGTTGTGATTGATTTTGAAGGCTTTATCGATGGCGTCGCATTTGAAGGTGGAAAAGCAGAAGGATATACGCTTGAAATTGGAAGTGGTTCGTTTATCCCTGGTTTTGAAGATGGTATTATTGGACTCAAAGTAAGCAGTAAGAGCAAAGATATCCAAGTAACATTCCCAGAAACATACGGAAATAAAGACCTTGCAGGAAAACCAACGGTATTTAAAGTCACTGTTAAAGAGATTAAAGTCAAAGATATTCCTGAAACGCCAAATGAAGAGATGATTAAAAAATTACTTCCTGGTGTTGAGAATCCAACACTTGAAACACTAGAAGGTCAAATTGAAGACGAAATTCGCAATGAGAAATTAGCAAAACTTTTCAATGAAGATGTTAAACCTAAGTTTGTTGAAAATATTTTAGAGAAAATCACATTCGACCTTCCAGAAAACATTGTTGATCAAGAGATTGACCTACAAATGAGAAGCGTTTTTGGCAAACTCAGTGAAGATGAAATTAAAGAATACTCTACTAACCCAGAAAAAATTAAAGAAAAAAGAGAAGAGTTTAGAGCAGAATCAGAAAAAAGTGTTAAACTCACTTTCATTGTTGATGAATTAGCAAAACAAGAGAGTATTAATGTGAGTGATCAAGAAGTGCTTCAAATGATCTACTTTGAAGCCATGCAACAAGGTGCAAATCCAAAAGAATACCTAGAATATTATGAAAAACAAGGTGTTCTTCCAGCGATTAAAATGTCTATTATTGAAGAGAGACTCTTCACAAAGCTTTTTACAAAAGGTAAATAATGAGCTACTATGTTCCTGTCGTTATCGAGAAAACGGGTCGCGGTGAGAGAAGTTATGATATCTACTCTCGCCTTTTAAAAGATCGTATTATTATGCTTAGTGGTGAGATCAATGATGTTGTTGCCTCTTCGATCGTAGCTCAGCTTTTGTTCCTTGAAGCAGAAGATCCTGAAAAAGACATCTATCTTTATATTAACTCCCCAGGTGGCGTTATTACCAGTGGTTTTAGTATCTACGATACAATGAATTATGTGAGACCCGATATTAGCACGATTTGTATCGGTCAAGCAGCATCCATGGGAGCATTTTTACTCAGTTCTGGCGCTAAAGGTAAGCGTTATGCGCTTCCTAATGCGCGTATTATGATTCACCAACCACTGGGTGGTGCTCAAGGGCAAGCAACCGATATTGAAATTCAAGCTAAAGAGATTTTAAGAATGAAACAAGTCTTGAATGAAATTTTGGCAAAAAACTGTTCACAAAAACTCCCTAAAATCATTAAAGATACAGAGAGAGACTTTTTCATGAGTGCCGGTGAGTCATGTGAATATGGTTTGATTGATAAAGTATTGGATAAAAGTTTTAAATAACCTATCAAAGAAGGCAAGCAATGGTTCGTTTTAATAAAGAAAAAGGGAAAACAGGAGTTTATAGTATCGATGCGAAAGATGATGTCGTCGAACCAGCCCCACCTCCACCACCTCTCAAAGAGCCTATTGTAACCCAAGCTTCTAATGTTGAGCTTGAAAAATTTGCCGCATTAGTTTTAAAGGTGTTAGGAGATGAAAGTATCCCTCCAACACCTACTAATTTTCAAATCTATTTCGACAAGCTTTTAGAAAGTAAGCCTGCGGCATTTAAAAAACGTATTAATGACTTTTTAGAATTAGAAAGTACCAATAATGATGAAAATCATGCGCGTATTGAACGCGAAGTCAAAGAGGGATTTGCGCAAATTAAGAACATTATGCAAGTGGTCTCAACCGTTTATCGTAACCTTAACGTTATGCAAGAGATCATTAAAAAAAGAGCTTCGCAGCTAGAGTCTAATACTAATCCACTCTCTATTCAAAATATCATCTCTTCGCTGAGTGAAGACCTTAATAAAATGTTTGGTTTAACCACCAAACAAATTGATCTTTTAAAAGATTATTATCAAAAAACAACAGTGATTTTGCAAGAGGTCGATAACCAATCTATTTTTGACGTAAAGTACGGTGTTTACAATAGACGTTATCTTTTAAAAACGCTTCAAGATGAAATTAAACTGATTAAAAACTATGCCCATTCGAGCTCTTTAGTGCTTGCACGTGTTAAAGAGAGCTCATTGGAAAAAGTCATTAACAAAAAAGATAAAGACACTGTTGTACGCAATATCGCAAAGTTACTGCTCAAAACATCCCGAAGAAGCGATATTGTTGCTCATTTTGGCGATGGAATTTTTGCGATGATCTTGAAACATACAGACATTATTGGTGCTAAAAAAGCATGCGATCGTATCAGTGAATTGGTATATCAAACCAGCTTTTTTGTAGGAACAGGAGAGGTTGAAACCGATATTGAGCTCTCCATTGTTGCGCTCGATACAGATCATAATGCCGAAGAATTTATTGCTGCAACCCTTGAAGAGCTACCACATACAGGAAAAAGGCTTGTCCCTTATATTGTGTGTGTGCCATCTATTCCAAGCGAGGAACAATGATTTTAGATGTATTAGTTTATCCCAATAAGCTTTTACGAGAGTCTTCAAAAGACGTCGTACACTTTGATGCACAACTCCATACGCTCTTAGATGACATGTATGACACGATGGTCATTAAAGAAGGTATTGGACTTGCTGCTATTCAAGTCGCTGTACCACTGAACGTGTTGGTGATTAATCTTGTCGATGAAGAAGGTGTGCAAAAAAGAGAAAATCTCTATGAAATTATCAACCCTGTCATCCTTGAAAAAGATGGTAGTACGATTTACCAAGAAGGTTGTTTGAGTGTGCCTGGTTACTACGATGAAATTGAACGTGCGGAGCATATCAAAATAGCCTATTATGATCGCAATGGTACTAGGTGCGAAGCAGAATTTACAGATCTTATGGCTATTGCTGTTCAGCATGAGATGGATCACCTCAAAGGTCGCCTTTTTATCGAAAAGCTCTCTTACTTAAAACGTAAAAAATTTGACAAAGAGTGGAAAAAAAAGCAAAAAGCAGGTAAATAACGGTGGAAGAAGCAGTTGCTCTATCCAAAGTTAAACATGCAAAATGCGCAACATTATACGGCAATAAAGCCCATGAAGTCGATGTAGAATCAACTTTGGTGCGGGCACTTCCTGGATTTAATATTGTTGGACTTACCGATATTTCTATCCAAGAGTCACGTGAACGCATCAAATCAGCTCTTGCAAGCATCGATTTTCAATTTCCTGCTCAAAAGATTACCATTAATCTCTCACCCTCCGATCTTAAAAAAGAGGGAAGCCATTTTGATTTGGTAACGGCTCTGCTGATTGCCATTCAAAAAGAACGCTTTACATGTAAAGATTTTTTCATCTTTGGCGAGCTAGGGCTTGATGGTAAAATCAAAAAAACTAACTCCATATTCCCTATTATTCTCTCCTTGGCGGCGCATACACCCGATCTTCGAGTTCTCGTTCCTAGTGAGCTATTGCGCAAAGTACAACAAATTCCCAATATTGAGGCTTTTGGGGTTGAAACACTGAAAGAAGCGCTGCTTTTTTTTAAAGAAAAACGCTTTGAAACAGAAGCGCCAATGCCCCACCAAAGTTTTTGTGAAAATCACTTAGACATTGATACCAAACGCTATTTTTACGCTACACAGTTTCCCCTTGATTTTAGCGACGTCTTAGGTCAACACCGCGCCAAACGTGCGATGGTAATCGCTGCTGCTGGCATGCACAACCTTTTGATGGAAGGAAGCCCAGGGTGTGGCAAAAGTATGAGCATCAAACGTCTTCGCTACATTTTGCCTCCTCAAAGCATTGAAGAAATTTTGGAATCAAACGCCTATCAATCACTTCAAGAAGAGGATGTTGAGCTCAGCCCTCTGCGCCCTTTTAGAGCGCCTCACCACACCTCTTCACGCCCATCCATCTTTGGCGGAGGTAGTTCTCAAAGCCGTGCAGGTGAAATTGCCCTCGCTCACAATGGCGTCTTATTTTTTGACGAGTTTCCCAACTTTTCTAAGACCGTTTTAGAAAGCCTGAGAGAACCTTTAGAAGATCATCGAGTCCTCATTTCACGGGTCAATACCAAAGTAAGCTACGCAACCAAATTTCTCTTTGCCGCCGCTCAAAATCCTTGCCCATGTGGGAATCTTTTCAGCCAAACGCATGAGTGCCGCTGCTCTGAAGTCGAGATCAGTCGCTATAAAAACCGTATTTCTGAGCCCATAATGGATCGCATTGATCTTTATATTCAGATGAGCGAAGAGAGTTCAAAAGAGCAAGGTCTTAGTTCACACGAGATGTTTGATCAGGTCTTACAAGCCTTTGTCATGCAAAAAAAACGTGGACAAAATGAGCTCAATGGTAAATTGGATGAGTCCAATACCATGCGTTTTTGCACCCTCGAAGCCAAAGCCAGTGAGAGTTTAGAGATGGTGCAAAATCGCTTGGGGCTGAGTCAGAGAAGCATTCACAAAGTGCTTCGCATTGCGCGCTCCATCGCCGATTTGGCGCAGAGTGAATTGATCTTGCAAGAGCATCTTTTAGAAGCTCTGAGCTTCCGTAAGCGTTAGGAGAAACCGATGCAGTACGTCTATGAAGAGACCGCTAGTCTAGATGAGCGTTGTTACACAACCTTTGGTTTAACCCCTGAAATTTTAATGGAGCATGCAGGATCTGCGCTTGCTCGCGCGGTGAAAAAAAAGCTTACATGTAAAAAAAGTGCACTTTTTATCTGCGGCATGGGAAATAACGGGGCCGATGGCATTGTCGCCGCACGTTTGCTTCATGGTGCGTACAATATCAGTATTTATCTCCCCTTTGAGCTCAAATCTGACCTTGCCAAATGCCAACTTGAACGCGCTAAAAAAGTGGGCGTTGTTATTGTAGACGAACTCATAAATGCCGACATTTACGTCGATGCACTCTTCGGTGCAGGACTCAATCGTCCTTTGGATACGTTTACATGTAAACTGCTTGAAACGCTCAATACGCGAAAAGGTTACAAGATTGCCTGCGATATTCCCAGCGGTATTTTGAGTAATTTAACACTCAGTTCTGTGATCTTTCAAGCCAATGAAACCATCACAATGGGTGCCTTGAAACTAGGGCTTTTAAACGATAATGTTAAAGATGCCGTAGGCGATATCAAAGTCGCCAAGCTTGGTGTTTCCCGCAGTCAATATGAAACGCTAAGTCCTCTCTTTCTGCTTCGTAAAAGCGATCTTAAACTGCCGATTCGTGTCAAAAAAAATGCCAATAAAGGCACCTTTGGACATGTTGCGATTGTGCAAGGTTCTAAAGAGGGAGCGGCACGACTTGCAGGCATGGGAGCATTTCATTTTGGTGCAGGACTGGTAACACTCATAGGTGAAAAACCTAAGAAATTGCCTCTTTATCTGATGAACAGTGAAACACTGCCCAAAAATGCCAATGTGGTCGTTGCCGGCATGGGGCTTGAGATGCCTTTTGATGAAATAGCACTTAAAACACTTTTGCTCTCCAATGATTTACCGCTGGTTATCGATGCCTCATTGTCGCATCATCCACTGATCGTGGAGATTATTGCCTCCCAAAAGCCCGTCGTTTTAACTCCACATCCCAAAGAATTTAGCGCGATTTTAAAGCTTACATGTAAAGAGCACATCAGCGTTGAAATAATCCAAGCTAACCGCTTTGAGCATGCCAAACGCTTCAGCCTTGCCTTTCCCCACGTCGTTCTTGTCCTCAAAGGTGCAAACACCATCATCGCGCACAATGGCGAGCTTTTCATCAACACTTATGGCACACAAGCTTTGGCAAAAGGCGGCAGTGGTGACGTGCTTGCAGGTATGATCGCAGCGCTGATTGCTCAAGGATACAGCCCTAAAGATGCGGCGATCAGTGGCTCTTTAGCGCATGCCCTCGTCTCCCGAGCGTTTACATGTAATAATTTTGCACTCACGCCCTTAGATATTTGTAAAGGTCTTAAATGGTTATAAAGAAAATTGCTATTTTATTTAGTGGAGAAGGGAGTAATTTGGAAAAATTACTTGCCTCACTTCACAACAAAGTCTTTGAACACTGTAAAATTGAAGTGGCTACCACCATTTGCAACCGCCCTAACGCCGCAGGAATTGAAAAATCACGTGCCTATGGTATAGAACCTCTCATCATCGATCACACACTTTTTACGAGCCGTGAGTCCTTTGATAAAGCCCTGGTGGAAGCTATCCACAAAAGCGGTGCTGAACTGACCGTACTGGCTGGTTTTATGCGTTTTCTCACGCCTTATTTTACAGCGCATGTTAAAGCGATCAATTTACATCCCTCACTCCTTCCCCTTTTTAAGGGAGGCAATGCTATAAAAGAGAGCTTTGATTCGCCCATGAAAGTCGCAGGTATCAGCGTTCACTACGTCAGCGAAGAGCTTGATGGCGGTGAGATCATTGCACAACGCTGTTTCGAGAAAGTTGAAGGTATGAATTTGGAAGCATTTGAAGCCAAAATCCACGCTTTAGAACACGATCTTCTTCCCGAAACCGTGAAAAAATTACTCAATTAGGAACGAAAAATGAATGATATCCTCAAAGTAGGCAATATTGAATTTGCAAGCCGTTTGATCGTCGGAAGCGGTAAATACCCTGACTTTCAAACGACGAAAGATGCAACGCTCGCGAGTGGCTCAAAACTCATCACCGTAGCGGTACGTCGTGTCAACATCACCAATCCGAATGAAGAAAATCTGATGGATTACTTCAAAGGTACGGATATTAAGCTACTTCCAAACTCTGCTGGATGTACCACCGCCGAAGATGCTATCACGCTTTTTCGTATGGTTCGAGAAGCGACAGGACTTGATCTAATCAAACTCGAAGTCATCGGCGATACGACCAAAACACTCTATCCAGATGTGATGGAAACCCTTAAAGCCTGCGAAGTCCTCGCCAAAGATGGCTTTACCATCATGACCTACACCAATGACGATCCGATCATGGCAAAACGACTCGAAAATGCGGGAAGTGCTGCTGTCATGCCTTTGGCGTCACCTATTGGCAGTGGTCTTGGTATCCAAAACCGCTACAATGTTCTTTTCATCAAAGAAGCGATTAAAATCCCCGTGATTGTTGATGCAGGCATTGGCTGTGCGAGTGACGCTGCAATTGCAATGGAAATAGGAGCCGATGGCGTACTGACCAATACCGCCATTGCACAAGCTAAAAACCCTATTTTAATGGCGGAAGCCATGAAACACGCCGTACTTGCAGGACGTGCTAGCTTCCTTGCTGGACGCATTGCCAAGAAGCCTTTTGCAACCGCTAGCTCACCGACGGAGGGACTGATCGAGTTTTCCAACAAAGCCTAAAAACTTTTCCTTGACAAAAGGCTGGATTTTGGCTAGAATTTCAGCCTTAAAAAGACCAATAGGTTTTTTTAAATGTCGGGGCGTAGCGCAGTCTGGTCAGCGCACCTGGTTTGGGACCAGGGGGTCGAAGGTTCGAATCCTTTCGCCCCGACCACTTATTTCTCAGAATTAAATTAGATGGTGAGTGTAGCTCAGTCGGTTAGAGCATCAGGTTGTGGTTCTGAGGGTCGTGGGTTCGATCCCCATCACTCACCCCATTGTTTTGTGTGGCGCGGTTTATGCGCTCGTAGCTCAATTGGATAGAGCAACGGACTTCGGATCCGTAGGTTGTAGGTTCGACTCCTTTCGAGCGCACCACCTAAACCGAGAAGATGCGCTCTTAGCTCAGCTGGATAGAGCAACGCCCTTCTAAGGCGTAGGTCACACGTTCGAATCGTGTAGGGCGTACCACCCTTTTAAGACGAAGCTTTTGCTTCGCAAAATTTACTACTGTTGTGTGCGGATATGGTGAAATTGGTAGACACGCCAGACTTAGGATCTGGTGCCGAGAGGCATGGGAGTTCGAGTCTCTTTATCCGCACCATCCCTATTTTAGGGACTTTCAAACAAAAAATTAAAAATTACTTTCATTTCCAAAATCAAAAAAGTACACATTAGGGTACACATTAAAAATCTAATGATATTATTTGTTCCTAGATCTTTAAAAAGTTTGACCAACTTATTGGATTCAAAATTAACCTCTTTACTACTTTTCAGTTTAACTCCAATTATCAACATTAACTACATTTAATACACTTGACATCATTCTTATCGTAAAATATATTTCAAACGAATAGAGGCTAAAATATAAATGTCAGATTGTAAAGAAAATAGTCTTGCGAATTTATTTTTGGATATATCAAAAAAGTTATTTGAAAATTTTTTTGATTATATAGACAATGATAAGTATAATAAATTAATTTCAGAGACAGTATATGAGATTCATGAAAAAATAATATTAATGAATTCAGGAGAAGAGTTAGAAGTTAACTACTTTGATTTTAATAATCCAAAATCTTTAATATTGGACATTCTTGAATCTATGCTAAAAAGAACAGGAGATGGTTATAACTTTAATATAAACTCTTCACCAGACAAAGAACTTCTCGAAGGTGCATTAAGTCGAATATCTATACAATTAACAAATGGTGACTATAATTTTTCCCCTCATGATGACTACAAGTTTAAACAAATACAAAACTCCTACAAGTTACCCAATAAGAATTATGACTTTATATACAAGCAATCCCAGCAAAATTATAAAAAATTTATAAATAAAAAATTAAATCTCCAGATGCAGCATAAGAATGTTTATGATGAACTAGTTCGTCAAGGGATTATGATTTGGAAAGATTGCAAAAATTCTACTTTATATTTTAAGGTAAATCCGTTTGAAAATAATCAAAAAACTGATAAAGCAAAGTTATCTGATTATCTTACAAAATTATTAAATAGAGATATTGAAATTTATGACAGTACAAATGATATTAAACACCCAGAAGCCAAGAAAGACTATTTAATTATCTCATTATTACCTATGGTGAAAATGGAGGTATTTAATCCTTCTATAGGGTGGGAATTTCAAGATATTTCCAACAATACACTATATCAAAATACTTTTGAGTACACAACTTTTTTAAAAAAAAGACATTTAAAGCCAATTGAAACTGTAGATATTAAAAAAGGAATAATCGTTCAATTTATAAAACAACTATCTCAAAATGAAGATCAATTTAGTTTTATCATACATTGGTTAGCCAATTTTTTCCAAAACTTATGTAGCTCAAAAGCGTGTTTGGTGCTTATTGGAGATGAAGAAACAACAAACACATTTATCTATGATATTATCAAACCTATATTTGCATATAGAAATAAATATTTGAGCATAATCAATGATAAAACCCTACAAAATACAAATGATTCTCTTATTAGAGACAAAATTTTTTATCATATTAGCAATATTTCAACATCAAATACTAATCATAAAAGAATTAGCAATTTAGTCTTAGAAATTTTAAGTCCAAAATATAAAACAACTCATGATGCTTGGGAGAATCATGAAAGTTTTATAAATGGTGAGCTCATAGTGACATCTAGTAGTGATACTCCTTATTCCTTTTTAAAAGATAGCTATACACGCTGTGTGGTATTTCAAGTAAAACATTTAGACACTATCTTAAAAAAAATGAATATTAACCGCATTTTGTTAAAAGAAAATATTTTTGATAATTTAGATGATTTTTCTGATATCTTAGCAGTTTACCCTGTAGACAAAAATTATTATAAGATAATTCATACAGAAGAAAAAGATATCTTGTCAACAATGAAAAATGGAATTTTAAAAACAAAAAAACTCAATAAACAAATTGAAGAATTTATAAATGCTATTCGTTCAAATAATTTAAATTCATTTGTAAAAATTGAACAAGAAGATTCTGATTTATATGAAGAATTCCAATACAACTTTCAAAATAAAATGATTGCTCAACCATTGCTGAGTACATATTTTAATATTATGTTTGATGAAATAATTTTTTCGGACAATAGTATCTTCCTAGAAATCTTAAAAGAAAAAGCACCAATGTTTAAAAAAGCACCAAATGACAAAAGTAAATACAAAGGTAAAAAAAGATATCAAATTGTGTAATCTCTATCAACTGTTCTTTTCCTATCCTCCATTTCTGCCCCACTCTTGTATAACCATGACAAAATAGAAATTGAAAACATAATTTATTTTTCTTATACTTATAAAATTCCATACATAATATATTCTATTCCTACTAATGTTTTATGTAAATCCTAATATATTCCTATCAAAGTCCTATATATACAATAATATTTATGATAGGCTTAAAATAAGCATATTATCGATTTTATAACTAAATGTATGTATAAAGTATAAATAATTGGATATCTATACTTTATATACTCAAAATAGAATCCACTAACTTCTAAAAAATTTCACACTAGAACTATTTATTATTCAATGACTTATGCAGCCTATAACGATTATTGTCATTTCTGTATCCTCATCAGTGTAGTCAGATCATTCCTCCACTTCGTTAACCAGCTCTCTAATATTTGTTTAAACTGATTTTCGGGCAAGATAAACCAAACGTACTTTGGATATGTACTTTGGATATGTACTGGATTGTACTTGAGGCTAATAAATTCTTGTACCTCTTTTAAAATAAGATAAAGAAAAACTTACTGTATAGCAAAACTGCTATACAGTGAGTTATGCATAAAAAATTCTGTTGTATTTATAGATATGCCCATATTAATTTGATTGTAAGTAGCTAAGTATATAAATTTACTCGTTAGTTATTTTGTACACTAATTGTTAAAATATGCCACAATTGTATTAGCTTCAAGATAGCATATAAGCTCTGACCTAGAAATATGGAGCTTATTCCCTATTTTGACAACTTCAATTTCATTCTTCGATATAAGCTTCTTTGCCATATCTATTTTGATTATATTCATCTCCTCAATTTCTTTCAAATTAAAAATCACGCCTTTTGGGATTAACTCATCGTAGTTAGTTTTCACTGTAGGCTCCTCAACTGTTCAATTTTTATCAAACAATGAGGTTCTTCAAAAATTTTATTCACATCTTTATTTCCACTTTTTTTCAACCACATATCATCACCATAGAAAGAAGAATAGAGCCTATTCTTCTAACTCCCACACAACACTAAATAAAAAGGAGATCTATGCGAGCAGAGGATGAAAATGTCACATTCCATACCAAACTAATGAGCTTAGCTTTGGTTGGAAAATGGAAGATGGGGGATGTGTTATGAAAACGAAGTCATTTCAAAAACCAAAGAAGTGTAAATGCCAGATGCTAATACTGCTTTTACCCCTCGTCATTCATATTGTAACCCACTATCAGGAGTGTAGAAGATGGAACCGTCCGTCATTTTAACCTTAGTGATTGCAATAGCAACCGCAATAAAAGAGACGCTTAATTCAAACAAATAAAGCTTTAGTCTATAAGACTTTCAACATTGATTTTTATACCTAAAAGGAAATTACTATGCAAACAAAACCACTTACGAATGAGCAATTAAGAGCACAAGCACCCTCTATCTTTTCAGAAAACCCTATTGAAGGCGTTTCCGATAAATATGCTTTTGTACCAACCTATTCTGTGTTGGATACATTCAGACACGCAGGCTATTACCCCATTATGGCAGGTGAAAGTCGTGTACGCAATCATGAGAACAAAGGCTACCAAAAACATATCATTCAGTTTAGAAGCCTAGAGCATCTTTTACGTCCCAGTGCCAATGAAGAGTATGCGGATATTGTGCTTACCAATTCGCACAATCGAACATCCTCTTTTAGTGTCGATCTCGCCATCTTCCGCCTTGTGTGTGCGAATATGCTCGTTGTGCCATCACACACCTTTTCACATCACTCCATTATTCACGCTGGTTTTAACTTTGAAAAAATACACACAGCCATTGATGAAGTCACCTCACATATGCCATGTATTCAAGAAGAGATTGAAACCTTCAAAGCCATTGAGCTATCTGTTGCAGAGCAACACTCGTTTGCCAAAGCAGCACTGGATATTCGATTTGATAAAGAAGTGCATAGTGTGGACTTTAAAGAGTTCTTACACGTACAAAGAGACGAAGATGAAGCTCCTACACTGTGGAACGTCTTTAACCGTGTGCAAGAAGCCATTATTCGAGGGGGCATCAAAGGATCAAACAAGGTAACAGGGAAAACCTTTACCTCTAAAGCAATTACTGCCATTGATGCCAATCTCAAGATGAACAAAGAACTCTTCTCTATTGTTCAAATGGTGGCTGATTTGAAAACACCTTCTCTGATGATAGCAGCATAAAGGATGAATGATGAAATTGCTCAATTACCAACTGCAAACACACATTGAAAGTTTAGCAACATCTAAATCCACACAGTACTTTTCAGACTATGTCCATTCCATTCTTCAAGATACCGCCAAGCCCTACTATCAAAGAGCGGATTATGTGGGTTTATCGCTTCAAGAGATTAAATCAAAGATTGACACCCTCGCCAACGATATTAAAGAGCTTCAAAACCTCAAAAAGAGGCTCTCTGAGTCGCTTGAAATTGCAAAAGAGATCATTGCTACAGTGTTCTTAGAAAATGGTGTTGATCGTATTGATGGAAACATCATTAGCTCTCTGACACTTAGTAATGAAACATCCAGTACACAAACATCCTTCACGATCTTAGATCATGAAGCGGTCATGCGTTTAGGCTATATCAAATACCAACCCGATGTGGAAGCAATTGAGCAAGCAATGATGAGTGATGAAGGCAAAGAGGAGTTAGCAGAGTTTGTGAAGAGTGAAACCAATACGACAAAGACACCTGCCAAAGTAAAGGTCAATGCAAAGCGTATAGGACTGGGTACGCAAGCAGAAGAACTACTCAATATCGTTGAAGCAGCATAAGGAGAAAAAGCATGTTTGATCAACAACAAAATCAAGCTCTTACACAAGAGCTTGAAAACACCCGAATCAAAAGTCGCTCAAAAGGAGATATTGAGCTTTCCTACCTAGAGGGGTTTGATGTCATTGAAACAGCTAATCGTATCTTTGGTTATGGCAATTGGAGTTATAACATCTCCACTCTGGAGCAAGTATCGCAAGAGTCTAACCAAAATCAAAACATTGTCCTCTGTTATAAAGCCATTGTTGCTATAAAAGTATGTGATGCACAACATACACAACATATCAGCAGAGAAGACGTAGGCTTTGGTACAGGTATTGCCAAGACACTCTCCGATGCACATGAAAGCGCGGCTAAAGAAGCGGTCACGGATGCACTCAAACGTGCCATGCGAAGCTTTGGGAATCAGTTTGGTAATTCACTCTACGATAAAAGCAGACAACATCAGAATTCTCAACAACCACAACCCTCTAACAAAGTGAACGCTATCCCACAAGATTATTCCAAACTTTCCAATTTAGGCTTGAGTGTTATGCAACAAGGACAAAACCTCATTGTCATGGGAGATGATATTTTTGCGAAAAAAGACACCATTAAAGCGTGTGGCTTTAAGTGGGATGGACGCTCGAAGCATTGGTGTAAACCTTTAGAGCAACAGGCGGCATAAGATGGATGAACTCATACCAATCTCACTACGTGATAGTATCCCAACACTCTACCAAACGGAAGACACAAAAGATCCACTGTGCCATATTAAGCTTTTTACACCTGACTCAAATTGGACATGGTATGTGATTGAGCTTTTCAAAGAAGATATGGATACATGCTATGGTTATGTGCAAGGAGTTGAAAATGAATTAGGCTATTTTAGTTTAAAGGAATTGAGAACCATCAAGGGGTTTTTAGGTTTGGCAGTTGAGCGTGATCTACAGTTTAAACCTACGTTGTTATCTCAAATACACAAAAAGTACGAATGAAGCACAGATTCGTTGCAAACAAACTAGCATCTCTATTGTAGCAAAGGCTAAGTTCCTTTGCTACGATCAAACTACACACAAATATTTTTTTGCACTCTCCCAATGAATTGAGAGATAAACGAATGCGCTATTAACAACTTTCTTCATAAGGTTTTTTGAAACATGACTTCTTCTAAAAAACACAAGATATGCTAAGTAAAAAGACACACGTATAATATAGGGGTTATATGTGATACCAAATATAACTTCACTATGAAGATACTAGCGCACATTTGATTTATCTTTATACTCATATTTAAAGGGATAAAGATGAACTACAATACCGTCATTGATACCGTAAGATTGCAATCAGATTTTTGTACTGCATTGCAGCAACGAGAAGTTTTAGATATGTTAATGAGCACATTAGCGGCATCAGGAATACTTTATATACAACAAAAAAAGTATCCTGCAAATATGTATAGTCATTTTCTTAAAAGAGATTATTTTATCTATTCTCACAATACAACGATCGCCACTATTACAACAGGATCTTTTAATGAACGCATCAATGGTATTGTTGGCTATACACAAAAATATTATATTAGTGTTAAGCTTGCAGGATTGTGCAGATACGATGAAAAAATTGACTTTATATCGCACTATTGCTTACTAAAAATATGTGCTTTTTTCAACACACGTAACATAATTTTTAAATTAACAGAACTTGATGTATGCATAGATGCAGAGTGTACATTTCACCATTTACTGGCATTATGTGTTAAAAAATCTCCTAAAACTGACTATTATAGACCAAGCGATATGCAAGCATATGCAAATACAACTTATATTGAAAAAATACCATCAAAAAATTTAGAAAAAGCCGTACTAAGAGCCTATACATATGATAAAAGCCTTAAAGAACATCTCTCTAGGAATGTTACACGTTTTGAGCTAAAACTACAACCAAAATACTTTCATAAGTATCGCTTTGACATCACTTCGATTGACAAAGCTCTTAGCCGATACTATGTAATGTATTTTAAAAACAGCTATGAAAAAACCCGTACAATAGAAGCATATGAAAAATATAAACTGTTTCGCAAAAGAGAGATAGATAGGCTAGATCTTGAAAAATATAGACTTTATCCAGATATAACAAAAATTAAATCTTTTTTAGAACAGCTTTTAAGTATCAATGATTTAAATGTGTGGTTCATGTATGACTTATCTATGCAAAATTTCCATAATACGGTCAGAAATACTTTTTAAGATATGCGTATTATGATAAAATATAAAATATTCAGTTGTATGTTAGGATTATGGGGCAATGGCAAAAGAAAAAAATCAAAAATCAATGGAAGAGACTCTCTGGGAGAGTGCAAATAAGCTCAGAGGTTCTGTTGAATCAAGTGAATACAAGCATATTGTTTTAGGACTTATTTTTTTAAAATTTGTCAGTGATACATTTGAAGAAAGAAGAGAAAAGCTCTTAGCAGAAGGTAAAGAAGCATTTATCGATATGGTTGAGTTTTACACTATGGATAATGTTTTTTACCTTCCTGAAACTTCACGATGGTCATATATAAAACAAAACGCTAAACAAGATGATATCGCCCTCAAAATAGATACCGCCCTTGCAAGCATTGAAAAAACAAACCCTTCCCTCAAAGGGGCACTGCCAGATAACTACTTTTCAAGACTTGGTCTTGATGCGAGTAAGCTCTCTTCCCTTATCGACACGATCAATAACATCAACACGCTAGAAGATAAAGGGCATGATGTCGTCGGACGTGTTTATGAATACTTCTTGGGTGAATTTGCGCTTGCAGAAGGCAAGCTTGGTGGACAGTTCTATACTCCAAAATCTATCGTCAATTTGATAGCCAATATGATAGAGCCTTACAAAGGGAAAATCTATGATCCTGCTTGTGGAAGCGGTGGTATGTTTGTACAATCCCTCAAGTTTATAGAAGCACATAAAGGCAATAAAAAAGATATCTCTATCTATGGGCAAGAGTTCACAGCAACGACGTATAAACTTGCCAAAATGAACTTAGCCATCAGAGGTATATCTGCAAATCTTGGAGCAGTCCCTGCCGATAGCTTTTTCAAAGACCAGCACCCAGACCTCAAAGCTGACTACATCATGGCAAATCCACCTTTTAACCAAAAGGAGTGGCGAGGTGTGAATGAACTGCTTGATGATCCAAGATGGGCAGGCTATGAAGTACCTTTGCATCAAATGCAAACTACGGTTGGATACTTCACATGGTCTCAAAACTCTCTCAAAATGGCATCGCAGGATTTGTTCTCGCCAAGGGAAGCTTAACAAGTAACTCAAGCAACGAGGGAGAGATACGAAAACAACTCATTGAGAACAATCTTATCGATTGTATCGTCAATCTTCCTGCAAAACTCTTTTTTAACACTCAAATTCCCGCTTGTCTTTGGTTTATCAAAAAAAATAAAAAAACTAATGACATCCTCTTTATAGATGCAAGAAATGTAGGACATCTTATCAACAGACGCAACAAAGATTTTAGCGAAGCAGACATAGCGCAAATAGCATCTACTTATCACAAATGGAAACTCGGAGAAAACTACGAAGACATCAAAGGTTTTTGTAAAAGTGCAAGTATAGAAGAAGTACTGACACTTGGCTATGCGCTGACTCCTGGGCGATATGTGGGGTTGGAAGATAAAATAAATTAACTGATACAGGTAAAAAGCTTGCTTTTGTCAAGCAAAAAATCACAGATTTTCTAAACATAAAAAATATACATTTCTTATTTGGAGCAGGTGTTAGTTCTGGTTCCATCCCAACTATGAAAAACTTTATAGAAAAGATTGAAAAACAACTATCTGCAAATCAAGCTACTTTAAAAATATTTCAAACACTGATTTCTAATACTGACAATAATCTTGAAAGTGTCTTGGGAGTTTTATACTCCAAAAGAGAATATCAAAAGGGTATAAAAGAAGAAGATTCAGATACAGAAACGCTTATTAAGATAATAGAAAAAACAATATTTGATGGAATTAATGTAGATATATTTTATGGTTCACATGAAGAAACCATAAAACAATATGAAACTTTTTATCACAAAATCACATATAGAAGTAAAGACTTTAATAGAGTGAATATCTTCACTACTAATAATGATCTTTTTAACGAAAGAGTACTAGATAAGTTGAATATTAATTTTAATAACGGATTTGGTGGAGGGTTAGATAAATATTTTAATCCTGCTAGATTTAGCTACACCTTTTCTAAAAAAATTGAAGAGAGTATTGAAAAATATGAGCCTTTAGATAATATGATCTATCTATATAAATTACATGGCTCTATTAACTGGATTGAAGAAGAAGGCAATGCTTTATTTAATATCAAAGAAATCAATATTAATAAAGAGTATGAATCTGGTGATAAGAATGTATTGATTTATCCAAATCCTTTAAAACAAGGTAAAAGTCTAACAGCGCCATATTCGGACATTATTAGGGAATTTCAAAGAAAATTATTACTCCAAAATAGCGTACTTTTTGTTATTGGATATAGCTTTAGTGATGAGCATCTTAATAATATAATTTATCAAGCACTATCGACAAATTCATCTTTATCAATAATAGTATTTGGTAATTATCCAGATAAATCAATTTTTAAAATCAATGATAAAAGAATTTACAAAATTTATGGGAAAGATGAAACGGTTGTTTCAGATAAAGATGATGACAAGAAAATACATTATTTTAAATACATTGTCAATGAACTCATTCCGAATCTCAATGAAGATAAAAGTGAAGAAATTTTAAAAAGTTTTGTCGATGCATTAAGTAAAGAAAGAAAAAGAGAAGAGACAAAGTCATGAATATAGGAAAAGTAGTCTCTATAAACTTTAATCAGTTTAAAGTAAAAATTTTTTCAGAGATTACAGGTGGGTCTGTAAATCTTAATGGAGATACCTATTATTTCGGAAATATTGGTAGCTATTTAAAAACTGTTAATGCGATAGGTGAATCAATAATCTGTGAAGTTGTTTCTATTTTTGATTCAGACTTATACAATGAAAAAAAAGCTTTCAATGTAGACGGTCATAGAGAGCTTATGCTTAAACCAATAGGGATTATAAACAAAGAAAATAAATTTTCATTAGGTGTAGGAATTTATCCAAGCTTATACACCAATGTAGATATTGTAACCAATGATGATATGCAAATCATACTTGCTAATGAATACGATGAAAACGAACCTAACATACACAAAAGCTTTGATTTGGGGATAAGTAAAAATTTGATTAATTATCCTATATCAATTTCAATAGATGATTTTTTTAATATACATTCGGCAGTATTGGGAAATTCTGGAAGTGGAAAGTCAAATACTATAGCTCATATTTTGCAAACCATATTAAAAAAAGAAAACAACTCTGCTTTAGGGTCAAGAATTATTATATTTGATGTGAATGGAGAGTATAAAAAAGCATTTTCCCCTAAAAAAGAGGGAGAAGAAGAATTTTTTGATAGCAAAGTAACAATTAAATTTTTAAAACCAAATATGAATGCTCAACAAAAAATTGATGAGGGTTATGAAGATTTTTTCATGCCTCACTTTTTAATGTCATTAGATGAATGGAGTGCTTTTTTATTAGCAACGGAGGCAACCCAAAGACCATTTTGGGATAAAGTCCTCCAAGAAACATATAGATTTTATAAGATTGCAACTGCTGAAGATGAAGAGAGCAGAATTTTCATTAATTATTTACGATACAAGTTATGTGAACTTTTATATAGTATATTAAGTCAGGCAGATACAGATACATCAAGAATAACAACAGCTGGTGCTTCAATTTTAAAGATAAAACGTATTATTGATAGTGATGTGACTTTAAAACAAAGATGTGAAAAAGAAGGACTTTACAAAGATATAAATAGTCTTAGTTCTAAATGTACAATTCATTATGGAGAGAATAAAAATCAATTAAGCAGTGAAGTACAAGTAGTAAGCAAAAAAATTAACATTGAAAATGTTCAAAATGTTTTAGATAAAAGAATTCAAAATGGTGAATTTTTCGATTATAGATTTTTAAAAATATCTGCCGAAATTACTTTGCTTGAAGAAGATGCTCATGGCAATAGGCAAATGAGGGGCTATACTGCGACCATGATGACACGGTTGGATTATTTTTTAGATAATTACGATTGTAATTTTATGAGAGAAATTCCGAGTGATGTTAAAAACCCAAAAACATATTTGGAATATATTTTTGGTGCAAATACAGACAAAATACAACTTATTATTTTAGATACAAGTGAGTTAGGAATAGATATTTTAGAAACTTTAACAAGTGTAGTTTCAAGATTGATTTTTTCACAAAGAAAAGAATTAGTTGGCAATGAAAGAAGAAAAAATCCTGTTCATCTTGTCTTGGATGAAGCACATAGATATATAAAAAAAGATTACAAGTATTTGTTAAGAGAAAATATTTTTGAGAGAATAGCAAGGGAAGGTAGAAAGTATTCATTATATTTATTGATTTCATCACAAAGACCATCTGAATTATCAGAAACTGTTCTGTCTCAATGTTCCAACTTTATAATTCATAGAATACAAAATGAAATAGATATGAGATACATCAATGCGGTCTTACCTTATTTTTCAGATGATTTTGTAAATAAAATAAAACAATCAATTCCAGGAGAAGCACTAATCTTTGGCAATTGTGTATCTATGCCTTTGCATGTAACTATATATAAATCTGAACCTGAACCAAATAGTAAAAACTGTGAAGTTTCTAAAGAATGGTTTGGAAAAGATACTATTATAAATGAAACAATACAAAATACTGGAATGTAACCATGGGTAAATTCACAGAAGAAAAACTAGAACAAGCATTTATAGAGTTGCTTCATGAACAAGGTATGACCCATCAAAATGGTGAAACACTCATAAGAGCTGAAAACGAAGTCTTACTCAAAGATGATCTTAAAAACTATCTTTCTTCCAAATACCACGCTCAGCATATTACTGAAAGTGAAATTGCTCAGATTATCCGTACATTGGAAAACTACCCTTCTAGTGATTTATACGATAGCAATAAAGCTATCATGAAACTCGTATCTGATGGATTTATCTTTAAACGAGAAGATGCAAACGAAAAAGACATCTATATAGAACTGATAGACTATGAAAATTTAGACAAAAACACCTTCAAAATTGTCAATCAGCTAGAAATTATTGGATATGAAAAAAGAATACCTGATGGCATACTGTATATAAATGGTATGCCATTGGTTGTTTTTGAGTTTAAAAGTGCCGTGCGTGAAGAAGCAACGATACATGATGCGTATGTACAGCTTACTACACGATACCGAAGAGATATCCCAGAACTTTTTAAATACAATGCATTTTGTATCATCAGTGATGGAGTGAATAATAAGGTAGGTTCATTTTTCTCACCTTATGAATTTTTTTATGCTTGGAGAAAAATCACAGGTAATGAAGTAGAGGTAGATGGTATTGCTTCGATGCACTCCATGATTAAAGGAGCATTTAATCGTGAACGACTCATCGACATCATTCACAATTTTATTTACATGCCCGATAAATCAAAACAAGAAGAAAAAATCGTTTGCCGATATCCCCAATATTACGCGGCTAGAAAACTCTATGAAAATATAAAACTTCACCAAAAGCCACACGGTGATGGCAAGGGTGGTACATATTTTGGTGCTACAGGATGCGGTAAAAGCTTTACCATGCTTTATCTCACTCGATTATTAATGAAAAGTATCCATTTTTCTAGTCCTACAATCATTCTTATCACTGATAGAACAGACCTAGATGTACAACTTAGTAGTCAATTTTCAAATGCTAAAAGTTTTATAGGTGATGATGGTGTTGTCAGTGTTGAAAGCCGAGAAGATTTAAGACAAAAATTAAGAGGTAGAGAAAGCGGTGGTGTTTTTTTAACAACCATCCATAAATTCACAGAAGATATTGAGCTACTTAGCAATAGAGAAAACATCATCTGTATATCCGATGAAGCGCATAGAAGCCAAATTAACCTAGATCAAAAGATTAAAACCACAAAAGATGGTGTTAAAAAGACATTTGGTTTTGCAAAATACCTGCATGATTCATTACCAAATGCAACCTATGTTGGATTTACAGGAACGCCAATCGATGGAACATTAGATGTTTTTGGTGATGTCATTGATAGTTATACCATGACTGAATCCGTTCGAGATGAGATTACCGTTAAGATCGTTTATGAAGGAAGAGCTGCAAAAGTGTTGCTGGATAACAGTAAGCTTCATGAGATAGAAGAATACTATGAAGAGTGCGCTAATGTTGGAGCAAACGAGCATCAAATTGATGAGAGCAAAAAAGCTATGGCAAACATGGAGAGCATCCTTGGTGATCCTAAGAGAATCAAAGCCTTAGCAAAAGATTTTGTAGAACATTATGAAGCAAGAGTAAGTGAAGGAGCCACACTCAAAGGTAAAGCTATCTTCGTTTCCAGTAGTAGACCTATAGCCTATGCCCTTTTTAAAGAGATTATTGCGTTAAGACCACAATGGAATGAAAAGCGTATCTGTGATGAAAATGTTGAGCTTAGTGAGAAAGAGAAAAAGAAGATACTCCCTCTTGAAAAACTCAAAATGATTATGACTCGAAATAAAGATGACGAAAAAGAGTTATACAATCTTCTAGGAACCAAAGAGTATAGAAAGACACTCGATACGCAATTTAAAAATGAAAAATCAAACTTTAAAATAGCCATTGTTGTTGATATGTGGCTTACAGGATTTGATGTACCTTGCTTAGATACGATCTATATAGACAAACCTATACAGCAACACAATCTTATCCAAACCATTTCACGGGTCAATAGAAAATATGCAGATAAAGATAAAGGGCTTGTTGTAGATTACATTGGTATTAAAACAGCCATGAATAAAGCGTTAAAACAGTTTTCAAAGGTTGATAGTAAAAATTTTGAAGATATACAAGCCTCTATTGTAGTGGTTAAAGATCATTTAGACTTGCTTTCAAAACTTTTTCATAAATTTGACAGCCATTTGTACTTTAGCGGAACCACACTAGAACAACTTGAGTGTTTAAACCTTGCAAGTGAATATGTTCAATTGACTAAAGAGCTTGAAACACGCTTTATCTATCTTGTTAAACGATTAAAATCTGCCTATGATATTTGTTGTGGTAGTGAAGAATTTACGCAACTCGAAAAAGATTTTATTCATTTTTATTTAGCTGTTCGCTCAATTGTAGTGAAACTAACTCGTGGCAATGCCCCCGATACTGCGCAAATGAATTCAAAAGTTGCAAAAATGATAGAAGAAGCTCTTAAAAGTGATGGTATTCAAGTGATCTATAAATTAGGCAGTGAAGAAGAATCAAAAATTGATATTTTTGATGAAGATTATATAAACAAAATTAATAAAATAAAGCTACCTAATACGAAGATCAAGCTATTGCAACAGCTTTTAGCCAAAGCATTAGAAGAATTTAAAAAAACAAATAAAGTCAAAGCAATTGATTTTTCAAAAAAATTTACTGCTTTAGTTGCAAAATATAATGAAAGAAAAGAAGAAGATGTACTTGTCAGTGAAGTCCTTGAGGACTTCACTGATGAGATTATTGATCTTTATAATGCATTGAAAAAAGAGAAAGAGTCATTTGGAGATTTAGGTATTGATTTTGAGGAGAAAGCTTTTTACGATATCTTGAAAATGATCTCTATCAAATATGACTTTTCATATCCTGATAATAAATTAATAGCTCTTGCAAAAGAAGTCAAAATTGTCGTCGATGATAAATCTAAATATACCGATTGGAATATACGAGAAGACATCAAAGCTGAACTCAAAGTGGATTTGATAATGTTGCTTGCAAAACATGGCTATCCACCAATTACAAAAGATGAAGTGTTTAAAGAGATATTTGAACAAGCTGAAAATTTTAAGAAATTTAGGCAATAAACAACATGAAAATATGTCTAAAGTGATTTTAAAATGAATATAGCTTCGCAGAATTAAAGTGCATCTATAGATATAGGGGCATTCCAGCTAAATTTCTCTTTGAAATCCATTCTTTTTTGCTTCTAAATTTTTACACTTTGGGCAATTTTTTCACTTTTTAAAATTCATTTTAAATAATCCTTTACAAACCACCATGGAAACAAAATCTTACGGCAGTTTCAGCCTCTCATTGTTTTCATTACGTCTTTAAGTATAATTAGAATAGAATTGGTTTAAATATATTTATAGGCTTCATAATGGCGGTAGTGGATTTAGTTAAATGGAATGGTAACCCAAATATATTAGCTTGGAAATTTCCCTCGGAAGAGCTTTCAACATGGACACAGTTGATTGTAAATGAGACACAAGAAGCATATGTTGTAAAAGAAGGTGTTTATCAAGGGCCTTTTGGTGCAGGTAGACACACTTTATCAACAGAAAACATTCCTCTATTGCGAAGTTTAATTGGCATACCATTTGGAGGAAAGTCACCTTTCACTGCAGAAGTTTGGTATGTCAATCGCGCAACTAATCTTGATATTAGGTGGGGGACACCTGATCCAATTCAGCTACAAGATCCTAAATATCAACTTATGATACCGGTTCGAGCATTCGGTCAATACGGTATAAAAACTACAGATGCCAAAAAATTTTTATTAAAACTTGTTGGAACTCTTTCTGGATTTGATGTTAATACAATGTCGGATTATTTTAAGGGCGTATTGACTACAAAAATTAAAACTGGTATTGCAAATGCAATCATAAAAAATGGTCACTCTGTCTTGGAAATTTCTACAGAACTTGAAGTGCTTTCGAACATGCTAAAAGATTCACTTATTCCTGAGATGGAAGAATATGGGATCGGTCTGACTCAATTCAACATTCATTCAATCAATGTTCCCGAAGATGATCCAGCTGTTATTTCATTGAAAACTGCATTAGCAAAACGTACGGAAATGGGCTTATTAGGATTTAATTATCAGCAAGAGCGCAGTTTCGATGTGATGCAAACCGCTGCAGGCAATGAAGGAAGTGCGGGGAGCGTCATGGGTGCAGGTCTTGGAATGGGCATGGGAGTTGGTATGGGACTTCCTTTTGGAAATGCTTTTGCTCAAATTACACCCAACATGCAGCCTAATATGGCGCAAACTCAAATTATTTGTCAGAAGTGCAATACTGCAAATCCAGTAGGAACTAAATTCTGTGGAAATTGTGGTGCGATGCTTACTGTAGTTTCAAATGAACCCAACAGACAACCTATAACATGTGATAAGTGTAATGCGATCATTCCTCATGGGTCAAAATTTTGTCCAAATTGCGCTGATCCTGTTAATAATTGCCCAGTATGTGGCGAAGATAATCCTGATGGTGCTAAACAATGTCGTCGCTGTGGGAATTCTATGCCAGTTGCATGCTCAAGTTGCAACACAACAATTCCAAACGGCATTAAGTTTTGTCCAGAATGCGGTAAGAAAACAACTCCATTGTGTGTTAAATGCGGAAGTGACTTATCAATTGGAGCTAAATTTTGTAATGCCTGTGGTGAAGCACAGTAAATTTTTCAAGGAGTGATAATGCGTTTATTGGGAGTGTTCAATATTGTAGCAATTGTTGCCAGTATAATGGTATTGGTAATAGCTTTTATATTGGTTCCTGATAAGTCTTGGAATTTATCAACCATTATTTCGGTTATTATTTTTGCATTAGCACTGGGATTTGTTTTTTATACACCTAACATTGTTGCAAAAAGACAAGGTTCTAATAATGCGAATCATCTGGCTTCAATTGGACCATTAGGTGTCATAATTGGTTGGATGCTTTTACTTGCTTCTGGTGCTTTTGTTCTGGCAGTAGCAGGCTATCCGAAATTAGCATTAGCATTAGATGTCTTTGTTATTGGTACATTTATAATCAGTTTATTTATGTTAAATACGGCCCTCAGTATTGTAAATAATGCAACCGAACAATCTAATGAACCGAGTAAGCATTTTCAATGGCAAACCACATTGAAAGGTTTCTGCACTATTACATCAGATGCAAATTCGAAGAATTCGTTGGAAAAGCTTGTTGAAAAATTAAGATATGTGGCCAGTGATGTTATGGGTGAAACTCCACAAGATATTCAAATCGAAAGTATTATTCAAGCAATCAATGATGAATTAACCTTGGATAATTCATCAAATATTCAAAACCTGATTTCAAAAATTGAAGTATTAATGGCTCAACGTGATATTTATTTACGTTCAGCTCGTAGTAAAGCATAACAATTAATTTATTAATGAGGGATAAAAATGTCTTTAAATCTACTGTGTAATGGGTGTGGAGGAGAGATTGAATATGAAGCGGGAAATCAGTCATTGAAGTGCCCGTATTGTGGTGCAATAAATGAAATTGCCAAACCTGAAAATAGAGTTTCAGATCATGTTGAAAAAGTAATTCCATTAACTGTGAAAAAACAGGATTTGGAAAATAGAGTTTATGAGTATATGGCTAGTGGAAACTACACACCTGATGATATGATTGAGGAAGCAAAAATTATTAATCGTCAATTTTTTTACGTTCCAGCATATAAATTTCAAGTTGAATTTGAGGCTACGTGGACAGCTTCATTTGGTTATGACCGTCAAGAACATTACACTGAATATGTTTCAGTAACAAAATGGACTGGCCAAGGGGCGAATCGCAGAGGTTACACAGTCCAAGAACCACAGACTCGTACAAGAACTGTAACAGACTGGAGACCAGCAAATGGTACAGATACAGGAGTCTTTTTTGTTGCTGAATATGCAGGAAATAAATTGCATGAATCAGAATTGCGTCCTACAGATCTTGTAAAGTTTACAGCTATAGAAGGAAAAATGACGGATTTTAACCCATCGTTTTTGCAAGGAGTTGAAACTGAAAATTTCTGCATATCTGAGTCAAATTCATTTGCATCTCTTAAAAATGAGACTAATTCTATTATTGAACGTAGTGTAAAAAATCATGGACAAGGTGATCGACAGAAAGATTGGCATTGGAGTGCAACAATGTCACATTCAAGCAAAACTGTTTATGTGCCAATATGCCACGCTGTGTTTGATTATAAAGGAGCTGAGTATCAAGTATGGATAGATGGAATTGGTAGCAATGAAATAATAGCTGATGCTTTGCCGGAAGATAAAGAAAAAAAACAAGAAGTATATAAAGGTTTTATTCCTGTAATAGTTGGGCTATCAAGTTTGATAGCAACAAGTTATTTTTGGGTATTTACTTGGATAGGGATAGGATTTGTGAGTGCCGTTGGTTCATATGCGCTCTTAAGGCGCTATTCTTTAATTGGGTACTCGAAAAAAATACGAGATTCACTATTGACTCAAATGAAGGCATCCTCTAATGCCATGAATGATTTAAGTGATGATGAACGTAATAAATTGGCAATAGCATTTCAGCGTCCCAAAAAACCATTTTTTGCTAAAATACATCGTGACAAATTAATTCTTCCATGTTTGAGTTTTCTCGCAATTCTTGGTGTCACAATTCCAAGCTATGATGCAAGTCATTTATCGAGGTCACGGATAACGGAAGTAGTTCCAGTTGTCAAGGAAGTAGTTCCAGTTGTCAAGGAAGTAGCTCCAGTTGTCGAGGAAGTAGCTCCAGCTTCCAAGGATACGAATAAAAACAAATCTTCGAATGATACCATTTCAGGTATATGGGATGGAGAAATGCAAGAAGGTATTGGTGAAGTGTCGATGAAAATAACACCTGCTCAAACTGTATATAATATTGTATTGGATGCTGTCACAAATAATGGTAGTTGTATTGGAAACATATCAGGAATTGGAACACTTAAGGGAAAGCATATGGTCTTTACACAAAAACCTGGTGAAGAACCATGTAAAATAAATATTGTGTTCGATGGTGAGACTGCTATATTAACAGAAGAACAGTGCATGTATTATCATGGTTCAGCCTGTACTTTTTCAGGCGTGGTAGAAAAAGGAGACAATTAAAATTGTCTCTTAATCCATTGTTTTTATAATTTTGAGGAGAAACTAGTATTGAAAAAATATTAAAGTCAAAATTGTTGATTGTAATTATGGATATATTAGGTAATCTTTTCACAAAAATGAACTGGAAGAATGTGACTAACGCTCCCTTCCGAACAAAGCAGTTTCACACACAAACATTTTGGTAAACACCTCGATTAAAGAGGTTTTTACCTCTAATACAGTAAGTTCGAGCTGCATTTTTTATATAATAATCTTATAACTCACATTCCTCCCAGCAGTTCCCTCAATCTGTTCAAGACACCCAAACTCTAGCAATTCCGCAATATCTCTTGATGCCGTTGTCGAAGCAGTATCCGCAATACTCATGTATTTCTTCTTACTTAAATTCCCTTTGAAATTCTCTATGCCAATATCTAAAACAAAGTTCATGACTTTGATTTGTCTAGCGTTAAATGGTTGATCTCTATGTTTATCCCAAAATTCTGTTTTAAAAATAATATGATTCAATTTACTTTTGGTATCAAGCAATGCTTGATAGAGTGTATTTAAAAACCATTCACACCACAGTGTAATGTCAAGATGATTATCTACCTTTTTGATATACCCAGTTGTATATTCAAGTGCAGAATAGTAAGCTTTTTTGTTTTCATTAATTGAGCTTGACATAGAATAGAGTCTTGATATTTTAGAGTTTTCAATATTGGATAATACTAAATCAGTAATAGCCCTTGTGATTCTTCCATTACCATCATCAAAGGGATGAATGATAACAAACCATAAATGAGCAATGCACGCTTTGATAAGGCTTGGTTTTTCAGTATTGAACCATTCTAAAAACCTCTGCATTTCATTGTCTAGCTCATTTCGTGGCGGTGCTTCATAATAAATAACTTCTTTTCCAATTGATCCACCAACAACTTGCATAGTCTCTTCACCTCTAAATGTTGCTGTGTTTATTTTACGTAAACCACTATAGCCTTTAGGAAAAAGTGCATTATGCCAACCAAAGAGTCTCTCTAATGTCAATGCTTTATCATAGTTAGTATTAGCATCTATCAGGATTGCAACGAGATTATCTGTTGAATCAATAATCTTCTTATCATCGATCTCTTTCAATCCAAATTTCTTAGCAATAGAAGCTTTGACACTATCACGATTAAGTATTTCTCCTTCGATGGCAGCAGTACTTAGTGTTTCATTTAGCAAAGCATCACATTGTCTTTGAAGAATGGTATCTTTACTCATTGTTTGCGTAAGAGCAAGAAGATAGCCTTGCTCCATAGAGATCTTTTGAAGTAACTGTTCTAGCTTCTCAAAATTGTAAGTAAAATGCGGATAATTATTGTATTGCCAAATCCATCGTTTCATAGTTGTATTCCAAAGTGGTTTAATTAGGATAGCATAATCATACCATAAATGGTACGATTATTTGTATTTAATCGTTTATTGGTCTCTTTATAAACCTCTTTGTCTTCACATTAACTAATACAAAAATCCAAAGAGCCATAATGGAATTTTGTAACCAATGCCTATTTCTAGATCATCACTCACAACATAAGAATCAGGGGTGTCTTTAATTTGACTAAAACCCTTCTTTTTACCACCCACTTCAAATGTATATTTTTCCTCACAGTAAAAATCTCCACTTTTACCAGCAAAGATACCATCATCATTAAGGCTTCGTTTGATTTTATAATAATTGTCTAACTGATTTACAAAGAAAGTTTCTCTCAAATTCCCAATATCAGGCTCTTTTGTATACATTAGATTTGGATTAGCTAGATAAATCTTCTCTGGTTTATCAATAGACTTCATAGCTAAAGCGTTTCGCATCAAAAGCTTAATAAGCCCTGCGTCATCTAGTTTTGAAAGATACTCTTTTAATGTTCTATCATCGGTGATATCTGCTGCTTTTTTCATATCACTCATATTGGGTTCAAACGGTACACTTTTGATAATAATAGAAAGCAATGTTTTGATTTTTTTAATACTGGTACCATTAAGTTTTGGATAGACGTAGAGTAAATCACTCTCAATGGAGACATTGATATTCTGTTGAAGGGTTTGCAAAAAAAGTGTTGTATTGGGCATTGATAAATAATAAGGATAATAACCGTATTTGAGATAATTTTTAAACAAAGGGATAATCTTATGCTCTTTTTGTTCAATCTGTTTTTTAACCTCTGTTGCTATCTCCACGTGCTTTTCTAAAACATCTTGTAAACTATATGGACTAAATTTAAAACCATAGTGCAATTCTAAAAATTCTCGAAAGCTCATTCCTACCATTGTATAGACGATCGCTCGCCTGCTGAGATCATGGCTACCTTGATTAATTTGTAAAGCCGAACTTCCTGTAGCAATAATTTTAAGTTCACCAAAACGATCATAGATGTTTTTAAGTTCAGCTGACCAAGAGTTATATTTGTGAATCTCATCAAAGCATAGTAGCTTTCCACCATTTAAAACAAACTCTTCTGCAATCTCTGTCATACTAAATTGGGCGGTGTTTTGAATATCATCAAGGTTAACATACAAAGCTTCATGCTCTTTATAATATAAGCTCATATATTGTGCAATCGTCGTTGTTTTACCAATACCTCTTGCTCCAATAATAATAGAAAGCCTATGTTCTAATAGTTGTGTTGTTAAAAAATAACGCTTATATACTTGATTATTGAGTGCTATAAATTCACGACTTTTAATAAAGAGTTCTTCCAACATAGCCCATCCTAATGTTTTATAAAACAATTATACATCAATTTTATATGTAATACAATACATATAAATAACTTTTATTGTGCATATCAGATATTCATTTTTTGAGAAATATTTTTACTATCAAATATTAATAACACTTATTTTCTTACTCTACTAAAAAAATCATCTAATGATTCAGCAGCAACTTCTTGACGAACTTTAGAATACCGCTTTGTCACACTAATGGACGTATGCCCTAAAACAGAAGCCACTTGCTCTAAGGTTCTACCACTCGATACAAGTGTACCACCAATCAAATGCCTCAAATCATGAATTCTCAGATGAACGCCTAGCTGTTTTAAGACTTTATCCCAATGATTACGTACCGTTCCCTTATCCATTTTTCTACTTTTATCGCTGAACGCATGGAAAATATAATGATTTCCACTCTTAATTCCTAGAACTTCTAGTGTTCCTATAAGTTCTTTGCTCAATTTATACGTCATCGGCTTTCTGACTTTATTGTTCTCGTATTTGATAGTATAAGTGTTGTTTTCAAGGTTAATGTCACTCCATTGAAGGCTTAATGTCTCATTGAGCCTTCTACCATGCGTTAACCAAATAAATATACTTTTAAAAGGCTCTAATGGATAGTTATACAAAATATCGTAAAGCTCTTTTGTTTTTTCATCGGATAATTCAACGCTCATCTGATTATCAAATTTTGGTATTTGAATTAAGTCTGCTGGATTTGATTTTAATGTCCCATCTAATACATAGCGTTTGAACATAGGTCGAAGAGTTTCTTTTAACGATTTTGCAGTACGAGGGCTTTTCCCAGAATCTAAAATACCATTAACAATCGATTGTAATTTACGTGTTGTAACTTTATCAATGGGCGCCTTTGCTAAGTCTGGTTGAGAAAGTATCCATTTGTTAGCAAACGTCTTATACGAAACAAGTGTATTGAGGGAGAGTTGATTCTTCTTCATATCCATAAATTCTTCCCATGCTTGCTGAAGAGTTGGAATTTTAATCTTCAATTCTTTATGCGAGCCTTCTATTAACTTTGTCAATAGTATTTCTCTTTGAGAAGAAACCTGTCGAAGAGCTTGTAAAAAAGTGGTCTTTTGAGAAAAATCAAATGTTTTTTTAGTTTGTGTTCGCACACAACTTTGATTAACATATGTAATGCGAAGTACGAGCTTAAAATCTCGAGGAATATAGGTTGGAGCTTTTGTGATTTCCTTGCCACTAAAAATTTCATCATTGTTAATAAAATATATATTACGACAATCTACATTTGGGATATTTACTTTTACAAAGATATCAGCCATTTTTACAACCTTGAATATGTTGTGTTAGGGTACACATTAGGGTACACATTTTCATATACAATTATAGTTATGTGTACCTTACAAAAAAGTCATCATGTCTTTATAAAGCCCTAAAATACGAATATTGTAAGCACTTATAATTACTTGTAATTATCTTCATAATCGGACTTAGGATCTGGTGCCGAGAGGCATGGGAGTTCGAGTCTCTTTATCCGCACCATCCCTATTTTAGGGACTTTCAAACAAATTAAAATCTTCAAATTTTTTTACTCGTTATCCATAAATTACTAAAATAATTAAATATCCGTGTATGTCAAAAAGCTTATATGCCTAGAAATAAACTTCATTTAACATTAGATGCCTCATTCCATTAAAGTTAGTTAACATTTCATTGATATAATACCGTCACAGATACCAAACCTTTATTTTCGTTTGGCAAAAGCGTGTCAAAGACTCTTTATTTTACAAAAAGGTCAATTTTATGTCATTTTCCACTCCTTCCGAAACCATCAAAAATCAAAAATCATCTCTCAAAAAATGGGCTCTCGTCCTCATCATAGGCACTCTTATTGGCATAGCAAGTTATTTTACTGTTTTTAAAAGTCAACCTAGCACAAGCAATGATCCTAGAAAAGTCTTTGCTACACGAGTGATGTCCG
Source organism: Sulfurospirillum diekertiae (assembly GCF_002309535.1). GTDB lineage: Bacteria > Campylobacterota > Campylobacteria > Campylobacterales > Sulfurospirillaceae > Sulfurospirillum > Sulfurospirillum diekertiae. The sequence continues at coordinate 2,613,077 of NZ_CP023275.1, forward strand.
TTTCAACGGCTCCTGTTCAGCAAGGTGCTATTAAAATCTTTTTTCAGGGTCTTGGAACCGTCATTCCTTTGTCCAATGTCGTTGTGAAAAGCCGCGTGGATGGGCAGTTGATGGATATTTTGTTCACCGAAGGACAAATGGTTAAACAAGGCGATGTTCTTGCAAAAATTGATGCAAGAAGCTTTGAAGTACAGCTCAAACAAGCGCAAGGACAACTGTTGAAAGACCAAGCACTCCTTGAAAATGCGCTGATTGATCTGAAGCGTTATGAAGTGCTTTTGCAACAAGATTCTATCTCCAAACAAGTTTTAGACACCCAAACAGCCCTTGTGCATCAATACCAAGGGACGATAAAAGTAGACGAAGCCTCCATCGATAGTGCCAAATTGCAACTAGACTACAGCACGATTACAGCACCTACGAGCGGACGAATAGGTCTTCGCTTGGTCGATAAAGGCAATATGATCCACGCCTCCGATACCACAGGCTTAGCGGTGATTGCGCAAATCAATCCGATTTCAGCCACCTTTACCTTACCCGAAGACAAAGTTCCTGCCATCACCCAAGCTTTACACGACACGAAAACACTTGAAGTTGAAGCGTACGATCGAAGTGACTCCATACTCATCGCCAAAGGGCACCTTGCCAGTATGGACAACCAAATCGATACCGCAACAGGCACACTCAAATTCAAAGCAGAATTTGATAACACTGAGAACAAGCTCTTCCCCAATCAATTTGTCAATATTCATCTTTTAGTTACAACGAAGCAAAATGCACTGTATGTTCCCAGTGCAGCCATACAACACGGCTCACAAGGTAATTTTGTTTACCGTGTCAAAGAAGATCAAACGGTGAGTGTGCAACAGGTTAAAATAAGCTCTACCCAAAATGGCAATTCGATCATTGAAGAGGGCTTAAACCTGAGCGACATCGTTGTCGTTGATGGTGTGGATAAATTGCGTGAAGGAAGTAAAGTCGACATGAACGCCACGAAAGAAACGCCTTCAAAAGCTTCTCGTACTAAAAACGATACGCAAAAATGAACCCTTCTCGCATCTTTATTTTAAGGCCTATCGCAACATCGTTGGTGATGCTTGCTCTCTTATTAGCAGGCAGTATCGGCTATCGCATGCTCTCATTATCGGCATTGCCTGAAGTTGATTACCCGACCATTCAAGTTGTCACGCTTTACCCAGGGGCGAGTCCTGATGTCATCACCTCTTCGATTACCGCTCCATTAGAGAGACAATTTGGGCAAATGCCAGGACTCAATCAAATGTTATCCACCAGTTCGGGTGGGTCTTCTATTATTACGTTGCAGTTTGATCTCAAATTGGCCTTAGACGTTGCCGAACAAGAGGTTCAAGCGGCCATCAATGCCGCTACATCTATGTTGCCAACCGATCTGCCCACGCCTCCTATTTACAACAAAGTCAATCCTGCGGATACGCCTATTTTAACCCTTGCCGTGACTTCTAAAACCATGCCACTGCCTGTGGTACAAAATTTGGTCGACACGCGTATTGCCCAAAAAATTTCACAATTAAGCGGTGTAGGGTTAGTCAGTTTAAGTGGAGGACAAAAACCCGCTGTTCGTATCCAAGTCAACCCCAAAGCGTTATCCGCCTATGGCATCTCTTTGGAGACGCTGCGAACCATCGTCACTAGTGCTAATGTCAACCAAGCTAAAGGCGGATTTGACGGTCCTAAAAACGCCTCGACCATCGATGCTAATGATCAACTGAAATCTGCCAAAGAGTATGAAAATATTATTATCGCCTACACAAACGGCAGAGCTATTCGCCTTACCGACGTTGCAACCGTCATTGATGACGCTGAAAATGTACGTTTGGCGGCATGGAAAAATACCACGCCTGCTATTTTGATCAATATTCAACGCCAACCTGGCTCCAACGTGATCGAAGTCGTCGATCGTGTCAAAAAACTTCTCCCTCAACTGCAAGAATCCTTACCCAATGCGGTGGAAGTTTCACTGCTCACGGACCGTACGACAACCATTCGTGCTTCGGTTCAAGATGTCAAACAGGAGCTCATCTTAGCGGTTATTTTGGTGGTTATGGTCATCTTTGTTTTTTTACGCAATATCCCTGCGACGTTAATTCCAAGCGTCGCCGTACCCCTTTCATTGGTCGGAACATTTGGGGCAATGTACCTTTTGGGCTTTAGCTTGAACAATTTAACGCTGATGGCGCTGACGATTGCCACAGGATTTGTTGTCGATGATGCTATTGTCATGATTGAAAATATCGCACGGTACATTGAAGAGGGAGAAAATCCCTTGGATGCAGCGCTCAAAGGCTCGAAACAGATTGGGTTTACCATCATCTCTTTAACCATCTCACTTTTGGCGGTTTTAATTCCACTTGTTTTTATGCAAGATGTCGTTGGAAGACTGTTTCGTGAATTTGCCATCACCTTGGCTGTTGCTATCTTGATTTCAGCATTTATTTCCTTAACATTGACGCCGATGATGAGCGCTAAATTGTTGGGTAAAAAACCGATGAATGAACAGGGGAAATTTTACCGTTACAGTGGCGCTATCATTGATGCGATGATTCAAGGCTATGCCAAGATGCTCACATGGGTTCTTGATCGTCAAAAAATGATGCTCACCATTGCTGTGTTAACTATGTTTTTAAATGCCTTGTTGTACGTGTACATTCCCAAAGGATTTTTTCCCATCCAAGATACGGGCGCTATTCAAGGGATCACCGAAGCACCACAAGCCATTTCCTTTAGCGCTATGGCACAAAAACAGTGTGAACTTGCCGATAAAATCTTAGAAAATCCCGATATCGAGAGTATTTCCTCTTTTATCGGCGTTGATGGTGTGAATACCACACTCAATAGTGGACGCATTCTCATCAACCTTAAGCCCCATGATCAACGTCAACACAATGCGCAGGAGATCATTCAAGCACTTCAAACAAAGCTTCATGATGTAGAGGGCATTACGCTTTACATGCAACCCATTCAAGACTTGAGCCTTGAAGATAGGGTGAGTCGAACTCAATACCAATTTACCTTAGAGAGTGCCAATGCCAAAGACCTTGAGACATGGACACCCAAAATTATCGAAGCGCTCCATCAGCTTTCACAATTAAGAGATGTTGCAAGCGATCAACAAGATCAAGGACTTCAAATCTACGTCGATATTGACCGCTCAACTGCAAGTCGTTTGGGCATTAGCGTCGCGGCCATCGATGCGGCACTCTACAATGCGTTCGGACAACGCTTAATCTCAACCATCTACACACAAACCAGCCAATATCGCGTTATCCTCGAAGTAGAACCTCGGTATCAAATGGGACCTGGTGCGCTTGAAAACCTTTACGTCACGAGTAGCACGGGGGCGACCATTCCACTCAGTGCTATCGCCCATATTAGCGAGCGCCAAACGCCTTTAGTCATCAATCATCTGGATCAATTTCCGACCACAACCATTTCATTTAACCTTGCACCCAACGCCTCTTTGGGCGATGCAACAGAGGCGATCCAACAGCAAAAAGATACGCTTGGATTACCCCCTAGTATGGAATTACGCTTTCAAGGAGCGGCGGCGGCATTTCAAAAATCACTGACCAATACGTTACTTCTTATTCTAGCAGCCATTGTGACTATGTATATTGTTTTAGGTGTTCTGTACGAAAGTTATATCCATCCTCTTACCATTCTTTCAACACTTCCTTCTGCGGGGGTGGGAGCTCTTTTGATGCTCTTATTTACCAAAAACGATCTGGATATTATCGCCATCATTGGTATTATTTTATTAATTGGTATCGTTAAAAAGAATGCCATTATGATGATTGATTTTGCCCTTGAAGCGGAAAGGCATCAGGGACAATCACCACGAGATGCCATCTATCAAGCGTGCTTATTGCGCTTTCGTCCTATTTTAATGACCACCTTAGCCGCACTGTTTTCAGCGATTCCCTTGATGGTTGGAACAGGTGTGGGGTCTGAATTAAGACATCCATTAGGACTTGTGATGGTGGGAGGATTGCTCGTAAGCCAAGTGTTGACCCTGTTCACGACACCCGTCATTTATCTCTTTTTTGATCGTTTAGCTACGCGATTCAAATCTTTACATGTAAAGCATTAGCCATGCATCTCAGCGCCCCTTTCATCGCAAGACATGTAGCGACAACACTGTTAACCATCGGTATTGTTTTAGCAGGCGCCCTTGCGTTTGGCTTGTTGCCCGTTTCTCCTTTACCACAAGTGGCTTTTCCAACGATTTCTGTCTCGGCCTCTTTACCAGGCGCAAGCCCTGAAACGATGGCAGCAACGGTTGCAACGCCTCTAGAGCGTAGTCTTGGGCGCATTGCTGGGGTAACGGAGATGACTTCATCCAGTTCGATGGGGTCTACTCGCGTCACCTTGCAATTTGATTTGGATCGCGACATTAACGGTGCGGCACGCGATGTTCAAGCGGCCATTAATGCCTCTTTATCGCTCTTACCCACAGGCATGCTCAGCAATCCAACGTACCGAAAAGTCAATCCTGCCGACGCTCCAATACTGATCCTCTCCATGACATCTGACACCCTGACACAAGCGCAAATGTATGACGCGGCTTCAACCATTTTAGCGCAAAAACTTTCACAGGTTGAGGGTATCGGACAAGTCATTGTCGGAGGTAGTTCTCTGCCTGCGGTAAGGGTTGAAGTCAATCCCACAAGCCTCAACCATTACGGCCTTAGTTTTGAAACACTGCGTACAAGTATCAACGCAACCAACGCCAATCGCCCCAAAGGCACGGTGGAGGATGCTGAACATCATTGGCAAATAGGGGCAAACGATCAAGCCAAAAAAGCCACAGATTATAGACCTCTTATCGTTTCGTATCACAATGGAGCACCCGTTTTACTCCAAGATGTTGCAACCGTGATCGATTCCAACCAAGATTTGCACAATGCAGGCTCTGCAAACGGTAAACCTTCGGTTCTACTCATCTTATTTCGCCAACCCGATGCCAATATTATCCAAACGGTCGATGCAGTCGTAGAGTCACTGCCATGGCTCTCCTCATCCATTCCTCAAGGAATCGACTTAAAAATTGCAATGGATAGAACGCCCACCATTCGCGCATCACTTCATGAAGTTGAGCGAACGCTTATTATTTCTCTGTTTCTGGTGATTGCCGTTGTCTTTTTATTTTTGCGTAACTGGCGCGCGGCGTTAATCCCCAGTGTTGCAGTACCTGCTTCGCTGATAGGAACATTTGCCATCATGTACTTGCTTGGTTACAGCCTTGATAACCTCTCCTTGATGGCCTTGACCATCGCCACAGGATTTGTCGTGGACGATGCTATCGTTGTTTTGGAAAACATCTCCAAAAAGATGGAACAAGGCTTGAGTGCTTTTGAAGCAGCACTTGCGGGGAGTAAAGAGGTTGGCTTTACCGTTTTATCGATGAGCTTATCGTTGATTGCAGTTTTCTTACCCATTTTACTGATGGGAGGCATTATAGGACGCTTGTTTAGAGAATTTGCGATCGTGCTCTCCATTGCCATTATTATTTCACTGATTATTTCGCTCACAACAACACCGATGATGTGCGCCTATTTACTCAAAGCTCCCGAAAAAAAACAAGGTCGGTTAGCGGAACTGAACGAAAGAGTGTTTACCAAAATTCTAAACGCATATGAACGCTCTTTGGCATGGGCGATTCGCCACTCAAAGTTGATGCTCGCCCTCTTTTTTACGACGATTGGCATCACCATTGCTTTATACATCATCATCCCTAAAGGGTTTTTCCCCCAACAAGATACGGGACGGATTATAGGGGGAATTCAAGCGGATCAATCTATCTCATTTCAAGCCATGTCTCAAAAACTAAATACGTTTGTCTCCATTGTCAAAGCCGATCCTGCCATTGAAAATGTCATTGCCTACACAGGAGGACAACAGGCCAATAGTGGACGAATGTTCATTAGTCTTAAGCCTTTATCCGAACGTAAAATTTCAGCCGATAAAGTTATTGCGAGACTCAGAGGTAAACTAGCCCATGTTCCAGGTGCTAATCTTTTTTTAGTCCCTGTACAAGATATCCGAATCGGCGGAAGGCAATCGAACGCGCAATACGAATACACCCTCCAATCGGATGACTTAAGCACTTTACGCGAATGGGAGCCCATCGTTCGTAAAACATTGATGCAACTTCCCCAAATTATCGATGTGAGCAGTGACCAAGAGATTAAAGGCTCCCAAACAAAACTGGTAATCAACCGTGATGCGGCCTCAAGACTGGGCATTAGTGCAAGTATGATTGATGCCGTTTTAAACGATTCTTTTGGACAACGCACAATCTCGACCATCTATAATCCTCTGAACCAATATCGTGTGGTGTTGGAGGTCGATCCCAAATTTTCGCAGTATCCTAACGCCTTAGATTCGGTCTATATCATTACCAGTGATGGCTCACAAGTACCCTTATCAGCTTTTAGTCATTATGAGCCTTCACTCACCTCTTTGGGGGTCAACCACCAAGGACAATTTGCCGCCGCAACACTCTCGTTCAATCTTCCCCTTGGCGTTTCGCTCTCTGAAGCCTCCGATGCAATCACTTCTGCGGTTGAAAAATTGAATTTACCCGTTTCAATTCACGGAAGTTTTCAAGGTAGCGCCAATGCCTTTAAAGCGTCCCTTCAGAGCCAACCGCTGTTAATCTTAGCTGCCATTTTAACGGTTTACATCGTACTGGGTATTTTGTATGAAAGCTATATTCACCCACTTACCATTCTTTCTACTCTGCCTTCTGCGGGCGTGGGTGCCCTGCTCGCCCTCATGGCCTTTCATACGGAATTTAATATCATCGCGCTTATAGGTGTCATTTTACTCATCGGTATCGTCAAAAAAAATGCCATTATGATGATCGACTTTGCCATTGCTGCGCAAAGAAATGAAGGACTATCCGCAAGTAATGCTATTCAAAAAGCGTGTAGTTTGCGTTTTAGACCTATTATGATGACGACGATGGCAGCACTTTTAGGCGCGATCCCTTTAGCCATAGGATTTGGAGATGGGGCAGAATTACGCCAAGGGCTTGGTATTTCTATTGTAGGAGGCTTGATTTTAAGCCAATTATTGACGTTATATACGACACCCGTCATTTATCTGTACGGTGAAAAAATTCGTTCGAAATTTTCCAAGACACCTCAACCATGAAAGGTTCATTGATTATGCGATACTCACTTTTATCCATACTGCTTATCACCAATACACTCTTTATAGGGTGTGCTCAGCAAAATACACCTTCTGTACCAACAGATGTTGCTATTCCACAAGCTTACCATGAAGAGGGAAATTGGAAAAAAGCAACGCCTAATGACAATGCAGTTCGAGGAGCGTGGTGGGAGATGTATCACGATGCAGAACTGAGTACTTTAATGGAAGAGTTATCGCACTTCAATCCATCCATTAGCAAGTACCAAGCCTTATACAAACAAGCTTTAGCGGTTATGGAGTCTTCACAAGCATCCCTATTCCCAACCTTGAGTGTTGGAGCAAACGTCACAAGATCTCAAACCTCTGCGGGGAGTAATTCAACGAACAAACAAAGACGCTCAACCGATTATAAACTCCCGCTTCAAGCATCATGGACACCTGATATTTGGGGAGATACGCATCGTTTAGTGGATGCCTATTCCCTCAGTGCAGAAGCGAGTTTAAACGATTTAGAAGCCGCAAAACTCTCCGCGCAGACACTGTTGGCACAAAATTATTTCCAGTTGCGAAACGTGGATGCACAAGAGGCATTTTTGCAACAAACCCTCGAAGCTTACGAGAAATCCCTTCAGATTACCCAAAATCAATACTATGCAGGAATCGTAACGAAAAAAGATGTCATCACAGCGCAAGCCCAGATAAAAAGTGTTGAAGCGCAAACAATTGATCTGCATGCGCAGAGGCAACAGTTAGAACATGCCATTGCCGCATTAATCGGCAAAACGCCTTCAGAATTTTCAATACACGCTAATCCAAAGCTGCCTATTGTTCTGCCCGATATTCCTTATTCTTTACCTTCGGAACTTTTGGAGCGACGACCCGATATCGCGGCTGCGGAACGTAGGATGAAACAAGCCAATCTTCAAGTCGGTATCGCGCAAGATGCATGGTTTCCAACTTTTAATCTGACCGCTTCAAGTGGTTATGAAAGTAACGTACTTTCTTCGTTGATTTCCAAACCAAACCTTATCTGGGCAATCGGTGGAGCACTGTCTCAAACTGTTTTTGATGGAGGTGCGCGTGAGGCAACTTTGAAGCAAATGCAAGGTGCTTATGAAGCCAATATTGCGACGTATCGACAAAGTATCTTAACCGCTTTTCAACAGGTTGAAGATGCCCTTGCCACCCTTGAAACACTTTCAAGAGAAGTGAAAGTACAACATGAAGCCGTTGACTTGGCGCAGCAAGTATTTGACTTCAATATATATCAGTATCGACAAGGTATTGTGAACTATACGAGTGTTGTCGTGGCGCAAACATCGCTTTTAAGCAACCAAATTACCGTTCTTAACCTTCAAAATAGACAAGTTCTGGCGACCATCTCATTGATCTCTGCCTTAGGAGGTAATTTTCAATAATAGTCATTAAAAAGTGTTCATTTTGAATTCATCTAAATCTTCTACTATATCATCAAAGATTCTTGTTAAAAAGAACGTGACAATAACTCATTAACGTTTATGTTAAGATCAATTTTTTGAGCATGATTTTTGGGGAGTATGATGTGAATTGGAATCAACTAAAACGTTTTGTTATGAGTGGTGGTGGAGCGACACTCCTTCATCTTTCCAGCATGACTTTGTTAGTCTGGTTAGGTGCCAATGCCATTTTTGCAACTGCTTTTGGAATGGTATTAGGGGCTGTGGTTAACTACATTTTCCAATACTATTATACGTTTGATTCCAATACGCAACACCACACATCGATTTTCAAATACTGCATGAGCGTCGCCCTATCGTTTGCAAGCAATATGCTTCTTTTTACACTCTTCTATACGCTCTTGCATTTCAATGCGTTTGTATCGCAGTTCCTGACATCCGCACTCGTGGCAATACAAAATTATTGCATTTATAAAAAATTTGTTTTTCTAAGGAATGTACAATGAACCTTCCTTTAGTCAGCATTGTGATTTCTTTATACAATGAAGAGGGTAATCTTGTGAAATTATTTGAAGAACTTTTCAAAGTAGAAATCGCTCTTCAAGAAGTGGCTACTTTTGAATACATGTGTGTCAACGATGGCAGTACCGATGCAACACTTCAAACGCTTGAAACACTAACCAAAACCTATCCCAATATCCAAATTTATAACTTGTATCGAAACTTTGGACATGAAGTTGCAATGAGCGCTGGTATGGATAATGCGCGAGGAGATTGTGTTATTTTTATGGATGGTGATTTACAACATCCTCCTTATTTAGTGGAGGAGATGGTACATTCGTGGCTCAATGGTCATCAAGTCATCTTAACCAAGAAAATAAGCAATGATGCCGAAAAATCTTACATGTATACCTATTTATCAAAAATATTTTATTGGATACTTGACAAGCTTTCTGATATTAAAGTCCCAAAAAATTATCCAGATTTTAGACTACTCAGTCGTAAACATATTGATACGCTCAAAACTATGAATGAAAATGATAGAATGTTTAGAGGGTTACTCAATTATATTGGGTATGCAAACTGTAAAGTTCTCGAATTTGAGGTTCCTAAACGTTTTTCAGGACACACCAAATACAATTTTAAAAAATCGTTTGGACTAGCGATTGATAGTATCATGCAATTTTCCATTAAGCCATTGCGTTTTGCCATCTATATCGGCGTACTGACCGCTTTTATCTCAACAATGTTAGGTGCATATACTTTTTTTGATTATATGTTATTTGATGTGAAACGCACAGGCTATGCCACAACGCTGATTGTGACTATTTTTATGAATTCAATTCAACTTGTTGTGTTAGGCATTATTGGCGAGTACATTGGAAAAATTCATCTTGAAGTGAAAAAACGACCCCTTTATTTTGGAGAATTAGTTGAACATCATCATTAATGCCGACGATTTTGCCAATTCTATGGCGATGAGTGAAACAATCTGTCGTTGTTTTGATGAAGGCATGCTCACATCAACCAGCATGATGATCAATACCCCTTATGTCGAAGATGCATTCGAAAAAATACGTCAAAGACCCTCTTTAAGAGTCTCTTTGCATCTAAATATTGCTGAGGGAAAACCGCTTGCAGATACCAAAGAAATAGCCTATTTGGTGGATGAAAAAGGATTTTTTTGCAAACGCTATGAAACGATACTCACACATTACTATTTTGGCAATGTGATGCAAAAAAAAATCATCAAATCAGCGATCAAAGCTGAATATGCCGCTCAAATTACACGCTATGCAACATTACTAGGAACTGAGACGATTCATCTTGACTCCCATCAGCACTATCATACAATACCCTTTATCAGCGATATACTGATCGAATTATTGCAAGAATTACCCTACCAAATAACATATGTTCGTGTGCCGAAAGAGCCTTTTTTTCTTGAACTTTCTTCTTTTCGCGATCTAAAAAATTATTGCGGTCTTAATATCATTAAACATTTTTTGCTCAACCTGTTTTCACATCAGCTAGCACGAAAACTTCAAGCACATCACATTACATGTAATACCTCTTTTATTGGTGTTCTATTTACGGGAAACATGACCCTTGCTTCCATTCAAAAAGCATTGCAAAAATGTCATCAAGAGGATTTGATTGAGATTTTACTGCATCCTGGATTTTTAGCAGAGGCTGAAGCCACAAAATGGTCAGAATCACCCTTTAAAACCTTTTATACCCATCCTCATCGAAAAGAAGAGATGGAAATTTTACTAAGCCCTATATTTAAAACATTCATACAAAGCATCACAGGGAATCATTATGCAAAACACATTTAAAAACCTCATTCTGGCATTATTCTCTCTTGTAGGTGCTCGCCTTATTGTGATGTATTATTTTCCTTTAACAGACAGTACCGAAGCACGTTATGCCAATACCGCCCTGATGATGGCAAAGCTCAACGATTGGATTAGCCCTTATTATGATTATGGTGTCCCTTTTTGGGGAAAGCCGCCCTTGTCTTTTTGGGCAGAAGCACTCTCCTATAAGTTTTTAGGCATCAGCGATTTTACGCCACGCTTGCCTTCCTTGTTCATAAGTTTAGCAACCGCTTGGCTGATGTATCACTTTGTCAAAACATTAACAAACACAAAAAGTGCCTTATGGTCTGTTGTCATCTATTTTGGTATGCTCCTTTCATTTCAACTGAGTGGCGCTGTATTGACAGACCCTTTTTTAGCATTTAGTACCACCTTGTCCTTGGTCGCTTTTATGCTGTTTACCCTCAAAGGAAAGCGTTCATGGGGATATCTTTTTTTTATTGGGTTAGGATTGGGACTTCTTGCCAAAGGACCTTTGGCTTTGGTCATTATAGGAGGAATTCTTTTTTTATGGATGCTCCCTTCCATTAAAACACGTTTTGCACAGCTAGGGCAACTTCCTTGGATAAAAGGTACGCTTTTAATGGTGTGCATTAGCCTTCCTTGGTATATTCTTGCAGAAATGAAGACACCTGGATTTTTGAATTATTTTATCATTGGAGAGCATTTTGGTCGCTTTTTAGATGCTGGATGGCATGGCGATAAATACGGCTATGTTCACAAAAATCCACACGGTGCTATTTGGTTGATGTGGTTGGCGGCATCTTTACCATGGGGGTTGAGTGCTTTCTTTTTTGGCTATCAAAGTCTTCATCAGCACACTCAAAAAGAGGTGTTTTTTAAGCTCTTTAAAGATCCAATTTTGTGTTTACTGATCATTTGGGCGCTCTTTTTAGTCCTGTTTTTTACATTGGCAAGTAATGTCATTTGGACATACGTATTGCCATCACTCCCTGCTTTTGCCATTCTTCTAGCCCTACTGTTAAATCAAAATGAAGGCAGTTTGATTCAAAAATATCCTAAAGTGATCGCTGTTAACATCTATCTTGTACCCGTTGTATCATTGATTGGGTTGGTGATTGTCGCGTGGTTTCCAAACCTTGTGATGAGCGAAAAATATCTTATTGCTTCTTACCGCCATCACGCTTCTTCACAAGAGCCTATTTACTTTTTAGAAAAGAAATCTTTTTCCTCCATGTATTACATGAATGAACCGATCCAAACAACTTCTCTTGAAGCATTTAATGATCTCAATCTCTCCAATGAATCGCATTATTTTGTCGTTATGAACAAAGGAGATGAAAAGCATATTACCCAACCAATAGACTTGCATAAAGTTTACAGTAGTAAGAGCTATGTTCTCTATGAAGTAAAAAATACTTTTTTGAATATAGAAAAATAAAAACTTGAAATAATGAAAATATGAAGAAAAGTGAGCGATGATGATTTTAAATATAGAAGAATTAAATTTAACATGGTTTCAGAGTATCAATGCTTCGGCTAATGCTCCAGAATTAGTTGTGAATAGTGCAAAATTTTTTGCGGAATATGTACTTTATGCGCTTCCTCTTTTTTTTATATTTCTTTGGTTTTTTGGCACTAAAGCTCAAAAAGAGATTGTTCTTAAATCACTCTTGGTCATCTTCATTTCACTGTGTATTGGGCAGCTCATTATCATGTTCTTTCCGCATCCACGACCTTTTATGATGGGGGTTGGAAGAACATTGATTGTCCATGCGCCAAACGCTTCATTCCCCAGTCATCATATGATATTTTTTAGTGCTGTATTTATCAGTCATTTTTTGGCAAAAAACTATAAAATTAGCCTGATTTTTTTTATTTTAACGCTTCTTGTCGCTTGGTCTAGGATTTATTTGGGTGTTCATTTCCCCTTCGATATGATCGGAGCATTTTGTATAGTGATGTGTGTTGCACTGTTGCTTGAGCTTTTTTGGAAACGAATCAGAGATGTCATCATGAACTTTTTAATGAGATACAAATGCACCCAGAAGTAATATGAAAGTGTACAGTAAATACTGCGCCTTCATAACATGTTACAATTCAAGATAATTGACCCTTTTGACTTTAAAGGAAATTCTGATGCAAAAAATTTATCTTGCAGGTCCTGAAGTTTTTTTACCCAATGCTACTGAAGTTGGCAAAGCACATAAGCACCTGTGTCAGCAGTATGGTTATGAAGGACTTTTCCCACTTGATAACACTATTTCAGGAAATACTCCCAAGAAGATAGCAGAAGCAATTCGTCAGGCCAATGAAGCAATGATACGTACATGTGACATCGTTATTGCCAATTTCTCCCCATTCAGAGGGCCAGAACCAGACAGTGGCACGGTTTGGGAAGTAGGTTTTGCGCAAGGACTAGGTAAAAAAGTTATAGCCTATTCTACAGACCTTCGCACCCATAAAGAAAAAACTCAATCCATTCTCAACTTAGGAAATGCAAACTATGATGCTTTGGGTATGGCAATTGAAGATTTTGGACTGACGCACAATCTCATGTTTTCACCTATCGTCATTGCAAATAGCTTTGAAGCTTCTCTTCAATACCTTGCACAAAATGGCTTATAAATATTTAATCCAATCTAAAAAAAATAGTTAGTTGTCGCTTTGTCTTTGTTGTTAAAGCTAGCTGGTATAGAGTAACTAAAGAGATAATTATTATCTTTTAACTCTATTATTAAGGAAGGTGCAAAAATGGCATATTCAAGACCTACATACAAACCTCGTTATGAGAACTTTATCGGCGGCGAGTGGGTTGCTCCACTTAGCGGTGAATATTTCGACAATCTTTCCCCTGTTGATGGTGAATTTCTAACTAAAATCCCTCGTTCATCTGAAGCGGATGTTGATGCAGCAGTGGCTGCTGGTGTTAAAGCATTTGAAACGTATAAACATACCTCCGTTATTGAACGAAGCACATTACTTAACAAAATTGCTGACGCTATCGAAGCCAATTTAGAGGCTCTTGCTGTTGCAGAAACACTCGACAATGGTAAAGCGATTCGCGAAACTTTGAATGCAGATGTTCCTTTGGTTATAGATCACTTTAGATATTTTGCTTCTGTTATTCGAGCAGAATCAGGTACAGTTTCAGATTTGGATGAAAACACAATTTCTCAAGAGATCCATGAACCACTCGGTGTTGTCGCACAAATCATTCCATGGAACTTTCCACTCTTAATGGCGGCATGGAAAATCGCTCCTGCCATTGCTGCTGGTAACTGCGTTGTTTTAAAACCAGCGAGTGCAACACCAATGTCAATTTTAATTTTGATGGAAACTATTCAAAATATATTGCCAAAAGGCGTTGTGAATATTATTAACGGTGCAGGTGGCAAGATTGGTAAACACCTCTCAACACACCCTGACATTAAAAAAGTAGGCTTTACCGGTGAAACCACCACAGGTCAGCTTATTATGCAATACGCTACTGAAAACATCATCCCTTCTACCTTGGAACTCGGTGGTAAATCACCTAACGTTTTCTTTGAATCTATCATGGCAAAAGATGATGAATTTTTTGACAAAGCGATCGAAGGACTTGTGTTATTCGCCTTTAATAGCGGTGAAGTCTGCACATGCCCATCACGCGCACTCATTCAAGAGTCTATCTATGAGCCATTTATGAAACGTGTTTTAGAACGTGTCAAAGCGATCACACAAGAAAATCCTCTTGATCCAACCACGAAAATGGGAGCACAAGCTTCAGTCAATCAAAAAGAGAAAATCTTAGAATATATTAAAATCGGTAAAGCAGAAGGGGCTGAGTGCCTTATTGGTGGAGGTGAGTACAAAAATAAAACTTTCCCAAAAGGAAATTACATCCAACCAACCATCTTCAAAGGTCACAACAAAATGCGTATCTTCCAAGAAGAGATTTTTGGACCAGTATTATGTGTCACAACCTTTAAAGATGAAGCCGAAGCACTTGCCATCGCCAATGACACCATTTATGGCTTAGGCTCAGGTGTTTGGTCAAGAGACGCGCATCAACTTCATAGCATGTCACGTGGCATTGAAGCGGGACGTGTATGGGTCAACTGCTACCATCTCTACCCATCTCATGCCTCTTTTGGTGGGTATAAAAAATCAGGTATCGGCCGTGAAACACACATGATGATGCTTAACGCTTATAGACACACCAAAAACATCTTGACATCATTCAATAAAAATAAACTTGGATTTTTCTAGGCGACACTAATGCATGGGCATCAAAGCCCATGCACCTCTCTTTGAAAGGAGCTCAAATGACAATCCATCGTCTTACTGCAACCTCTGAAGCTCTTAAAGTTATCGAAATGCTTAAAAATGAATATGGTGAACTTGTTTTCAACCAAAGTGGTGGCTGTTGTGATGGTACAGCACCGATGTGTTATGAAAAAAAAGATTTTCATGTCCCTTCGCGCAATATCAAAATGGGCGAAGTCGGAGGATGTGAGTTTTTCATCGATAAAGACCAATTTGAATACTTTCGTTATTCTCAAATTGTCTTAGATGTGAAAGAAGAAAAAGCTGCTTTTGGAAACTCTTTTTCATTGGAAATTGATGAAGGGTATCAGTTTATTACACGTTCGCGTATTTTTAGTGATGAAGAAAATAGACTTTTAGCCGAACAAGAGAAGTGAAATTCACTTCTCTTACATATTAGAGTTTATCTTTAAAGTCAATAGCCGTAACATTGAGATTATTAAGCGTAATGATGGTGAGTTGATCCTCTTTTTTGGGAAAATACGCCACATCTTTTTCATTTTCTAACAGTCCAATCGCATAAGGATATTTCTTAAATTTTGGTAGCATAAACATACTCATCACCATACTAGGAACCGCTGTTGCATCCATCAAATAAAGCGCACTGTTCTCACTTAAATAGTTTGGATTTGCTTCCAAAAAAGCCTTGAGCACATCCCCTTGAGCTTTGGTATAGGCGATGATAATCTGTTTGGTTTGAGGTGTAATGTCCACCGTTTTTTCAAACTGGTCTTTCATAACAGGCGCTTGTATTGTCGTACCTTCTTTAAGCGTATCGGCAAAGAGTCCAAACGGTAGAAGAAGCATTACTGCAAAAAAAAGTTGTTTCATAGAGTTCCTTTATTGATAATAATTATCTGATTGTATCTTTTCAAAGTAAATAGCAAATTAACAAAAATTGATCAATTTTCTTTGTAAAGTTTTCAAAAAGCATGCTATACTCTTTTATCCTAGATTCTTTACATGTAAAAGGAAAATTTCATGAAAATCGCTGTTATTACACCCCTTTTTTCGCGTTCTCCCGAGTTGATGAACGAACTGACATTTCATTTTCCAGATACCAAACACAATGCCAATAATACGCTGAAAACCAAAGAAGACATCATCACTTTTTTGCAAGATATGGATGGTGCTATTGTTGGGCGTGAAGAGATAGACGATGAGATCTTAAGCGCCTGTCCAAAACTCAAAATTCTCTCTCGCTATGGTGTAGGACTGGATAATTTAGACCTGGAGGCGATGAAAAAAAGAGGTGTCAAACTCGGTTGGAGTGGCGGAACCAATAGCAATTCGGTTGCCGAAGTCACACTAAGCCTTATGCTCTCGCTCATTCGAAACTTACACATTGCTACAACACTTCTTAAACAACATGTTTGGAAAGTGAACGGCGGAAGTGAACTCACCGGAAAAACCATTGGTCTTTTTGGCTTTGGCAACATTGCAAAGCGTGTGGTAGAGCTTTTAGCTCCTTTTCACTGTACCATTTTAGTTTATAATCGTACACAAGATGAAACAGAAGCTAAAAAATATGGCATCACCTTTGCCAGTAAAGAGCGCATCTTAGAAGAAGCGGACATCATCTCGATTCATCTTCCACTGACATCAGAGAGTAAAAATCTCTTCTCAACCGCCGAGTTTAAAACGATGAAAAAGAGTGCGTTTATTATCAACACCGCACGTGGCGGTATTATCGATGAAGAGGCGCTTAAAGTGGCACTCAAAAGCGGTGAAATTGCAGGCGCTGGACTGGAAGCTTTTTTGGTTGAACCAATACAAGATTGGGAACTGATCGATCTACCGAACCTTGTCTGTACTCCCCATCTTGGTGGTAACTCAAAAGAGAGTATCTTGGCGATGGGATATAGCTGTATTGAGCATCTTAAAGCTCATTTTACACATTAAGTGTCACCAAAATTTTATTATTTTCAGGTACAATAAAACCGATTTTACACTGATAGGGAAGTTATGGAAGAGTCATCATTTAGTCTCGTTGAAAAAACCATTGAGAAATTTTTTGAAAATTTTGAGCCAAAAGAGTATTTATATCTGGATGTGTTATACCGTTTTGAAGAAGAAAATATTGAAGAGGTTCTTACCAATGCGCGCAGTTGTAAACTACCTAAAAAATACCATTCATACAAAGACCTTTTACAGGAACAAATCGCTAAAAAACTCTCTTTAACGAACAATGATCTCTTTTTATATACAGAAAATGTGATTTACGTCAAACGATTTTTTCAAGTAGAAACGCCTGCGGATGGACCCGATAGAAGGGCATGTGGTATTCCTCCTGAAATGTTGCAAGAGTATAAAAAACGTTTTTTCCCAAATGATGAGTACAAAGCACGAATGTTGGAACTTCTCACTTTTGCACTTGATAGCACACTGAATATTAAAAAAATAAACCCATCCGAATTTCGCGCTCTTTTTATCCCTGTCTTTGTGAACATCTCCGACATTGTTGTAATCGAGTCCAGTGAACTTGAAGATTTGCGGGAAATTCGGGGACTAAGCTACTTTTTACTGCGCGAGATGTTTGAAAAAATGATGCTCAGCATCGCTGAAATTATTTTATTTCACTTTTCAAATCAAGAGAAAAAAGCCATTGAATTTCTCAGTCACTATGGCATTCATGAGACCATTGATGCCAAAGGCAATCATTACAAACCAAACCCTATTTTAGATGAAAGCAATCGCGCATGGAATATGACAACCATTCGCTCGACGATGATTCAACATAAAAAATCCAAACAAACACTTTACGATAAACGAAACGATATTATCGCCATTAAAAAGAAACTCAACACATACCGAAATGAACATAAAGAACTTACAAAACATCTCTACAAAGAACATAAAGAGTATGAGAAAGTAGAAGAGAAATTAGATCATATCCATCAAACACTTGATAGACTCGAATATACCGATGCTAAAGAGGTAAAATTTTTAGAAAATGGCGAAGAAAAGCTCTATGAGCGCAAACCCTTGATCACCCATCTTTTCAAGAGCGAAGATTTACTGCTAAACCAAAAAGCTCAGCTTCATAAATCAACCAAAGAGCTAGAGCTTACCCTTTCAAATAAACAAAAAGAAATTTACGTGTGGGAAAAGAAACTGGCGGAAAGCGAAAGTGCCCTTAAAAATCTTGAATCTCACGGACACCCCATTGACTCACAGTATGAGAGAATTCAGCGGGCATTGGCTAAAACTCTCTCACAGAGGTAATACTTAAGCGTTGAGCTTCTCTTTGATCTTTTCAAAAGCCTCTTCGTCGATCTCTCCGCGTGCAAAACGCTTACGGGCGATCTCTAACGCTTCATCTTCCTTCTCGCGATGATGGCAAGACGATCTACCACCTCGCATCACCATAAAAAACACTAAAAGCATAATGGGAAATACAATCATCCACGGCATAAAAAACCCGTGCCCCATCCATTCATATCCATACATGGTGACTCCTTTGAATCAAGTTATCGTATTGTAATCTTTTTGTGTGAACAACATGTTAACTCTTTCAATTTTTTCACAGAGTTATTAAACTATAATATCCTACCCCATAGGATAGGATACATCATGTCGCAACATCTTTCACACGAAGATATACTCAAACGCCTTAAAAGAGCTGATGGACATCTCAAAAGTATTATGACTATGATCGAAAAAGAGCGTAATTGCTCTGAAATAGCTCAACAACTCTATGCTGTAGAAAAAGCTATCTCCAATGCTAAAAAATTACTCATACACGACCACATCGACCATTGCCTCGATAGTGCAGCAAAAGATGGCTCACTCAGTTCGGATGAAGTGATTCAAGAATTTAAACAAATTACAAAATACTTATAAGGTAACAAATGACAGACATCGCTTCAATCATTCAAAGCAGTTCAGGTAACGCGTGGCTTTTTCTTCCCAGTGCAATTTTGCTTGGCGCACTCCATGGACTAGAGCCAGGGCACTCTAAAACAATGATGGCGGCATTTATCATTGCCATTAAAGGTACGGTTAAACAGTCCATTATGCTTGGTATTGCTGCGACACTTTCACATACTGCAGTGGTTTGGGCTATCGCACTTTTGGGTATGCATTTTGGTGCGCGTTTTGCAACCGAAGCTGTGGAACCGTACCTTGAAATTGTTTCGGGCTGTCTCATGGTAGGCATTGCACTCTGGACACTTTGGCAAACACGCAAAAATGAACGTGCCTGCTTCACAACACATGAACATGACGACGACCATCATCATTCGCATGAGCATGGTCATGACCACGATGAGCACCATCATCACGAGCACCACCACAGCACAGAAGAGATCATCTTTGAAGAACTTGGAAGTTGCAGTGATCCCCATGAACTCGCACACGCCAAAGATATTAAAAAGCGCTTTTCAAACAAAGAGGTTACCAACGGACAGATTTTGCTTTTTGGACTAACGGGCGGACTTATCCCCTGCCCTGCGTCGATCACGGTGCTTCTCATCTGCCTACAACTCAAACAGTTTACACTCGGTGTTGCGCTTGTGTTAGCCTTTAGCATTGGTCTTGCACTTACGTTGGTAACATCAGGTGTCATCGCCGCGTTGAGTATGCGCCATCTCTCAAAAAGATGGAATGGCTTTGGGGAATTTGCCAAAAAAGCGCCTTATTTCTCAGGCGGCCTTATTTTGCTTGTGGGCTTGTATATTGGGTATCAAGGCTTGCATCATTTTTTCTAAGTGATCTTTACATGTAAAGTATTTCATGTCGAGTCATTTACTTGATTAATAAATAGGCAAATAGCGTTTTTATTCACATCAAAATATTTCAAAATTGATTATTTATTAATCAGCCAAGGGTGACCTAGCATTTATTTCTCCTGTAAAATACGGCGTAGCATTTGAAATTTTACAAAGGATCTTTAATGTTTAAGTCCATCACCATAAAACTGCGGCTTTGGGGTATTGCGATTGTCTTTATCTCAGGCTCATTTTTATTTGCATTTTTTGCCTATACAACCATTCATGAAGTTAAAATCAATGGTAAACTTTACAATGAAATTATCCTCGCCAAAGATTTGGTTGCTGACATTTTACCGCCACCTGAATATATTATTGAAACGCGTCTGGTTAGCTTAGAGATGTTACGCACCGAGAACAGCGCTGAACTTGCCACTTTTATCGCAAAAATCAAAACATTAAAGCAAGAATACGAAGAAAGACATGCCTTTTGGGTCAAAAACCTTCACCATGAGAAAATAAAACCGCTAATGGTCGAAAAAGCGTATGCTCCAGCGATGCACTATTTCACACTTTTGGAGACAGAGTTTATCCCTGCTGTGCAAGCAGGAGACTTCAAACAAGCATCTCTCTTAGCCTCTGGAAAACTGAAAGATGCCTATGTAGAACATCGAAATATTGTTGATCAAATTGTTGTGTTAGCCAATGAATATGCCAGTGCCAATGAGACCAATGCCAGTGATCTTTTGCGCAATGAAAGTATCATGCTTAGTTTTATATTCGCGTTTATCTTTCTTGCGACCATTACTTTAATTTATCTCTCCATTAAAGTTATTTTGCACCGTATTAAAGCCATTTCCTTCTTAGCTCAAGAGTTCCAACAAGGCAACCTTCTTTACCAAGTGACCTTAGATGGAAACGATGAAATTTCAAATGCTACCGACAACTTTAACCATTCCATTGCCAAAATGCAGAGCATTATGCACAATGTCAAAGAGGCTTCTGAAAAAAATGCCCTCACGGCTGCAGAGCTGAGTCAAACGTCCCGTACGATTGGCATGCATATTGAAGATAATGCCAAAGAGATCAATCTCAATCAAGTAGAATTACTCAAACTTGAAGAGGTCATAGAAGCAACAACAGAGCAATCTGTCATGATGGTTCAAGAGATTGATAATGCGAACACCATGTTGCAAGAAGCAAAAACTAAAATCAGTCGCATGGAAGCGGACATCCAACAAAGTTCAGAATCCGAAAATGCCCTAGCCGGCGACTTAGAGAGGCTTTCACAGGAGACAGAACAAGTACAATCCATCCTAACCATGATTAGCGATATTGCCGATCAAACCAATCTTTTAGCGCTCAATGCCGCCATCGAAGCGGCGCGTGCGGGTGAACATGGGCGTGGATTTGCCGTGGTAGCCGATGAAGTACGAAAACTCGCAGAACGAACCCAAAAAAGCTTACTGGAAATCAACGCGACCATTCAGGTCATCGTCCAGTCAATCAATAGTGTCAGCGAAAAGATGAGCGTCAATGCTCGTTTTATTCAAGAGAGCTCAGAATCTTCTAAAACTGTTCAAAAGGTCATTACCTTAACAGTCGATACGATGTCAAAAGCGAAAGCGAAAGTCGAAGTCACTGCCAATAATTCTACACAGATCAAACTTGGCATCCACAATATCTTAGCACTCTTTGAAAAGATCAATACTTCTGCTGCCTCAAATGTTGTAAGCATCGAACAAATCGCTGCAACTTCGCATGATCTTGATGCCATGAGTGAAGCACTCAACGCTCAACTCAAACAGTTTAAAGCATAAGAAAATGAAACGGAGCTACCAACCTACGGTAGCTCTTTAAGACTAAGACTCACTTTGCCTTTTTCTTTATCCACTTCAAGGACGCGAATACGTGTGAGTTGTTGGTTGATGCTGAGCACTTCCAAAGGATGAGCGATGCGTTTGTCGCTCATTTGCGAGATATGAATGAGTCCGTCGTTTTTAAGCCCAATGTCCACAAATGCGCCAAAATCAGCAATGTTTCGCACCACGCCTGAAACAATCGAACCCTCACTCAGCTCGCTGATGTCGGTCAAATCCGAACGAAAGGCAATCGGTGGCAAGCTCTCTCGTGGGTCAAACCCTGGTTTTAAAAGCTCGGCAATGATGTCTTGAAGCGTTGCTTCGCCAATGCCCTGCTCTAGCGCTAAAGTGATAATCTGCTCTTTGGAAAGTGTTGCCAAATCGACACGCGTCAAAAGCTTCTGAGCAATGGCGTAACTCTCAGGGTGAACGCCCGTATTGTCCAGCACACTTTGACCCTCACGAATGCGGAAAAATCCCGCACATTGCTCGTACGCTTTCGCCCCCAAACCCTTTACATGTAAAAGTTCAGACTTACATGTAAACGGCCCTTTGCTCTCACGATGCTCGACGATCGCTTTAGCCAATTTTGCGCCAACGCCCGCTACATAAGAGAGCAACGAGATGGAAGCGCTGTTAGGATCAACGCCAATGCGGTTAACCAAATCTTCGATGACTTCACTCAGTTTTTTCTCTAGACTTTTTTGATCGACATCGTGTTGGTACTGACCAATTCCAAGCGATTTTGGGTCGATTTTCACGAGTGCCGCCATCGGGTCGCGCAGACGTTGCGCAATGGAAATCGCTCCCCTGATCGTCACGTCAAGGTTTGGGTACTCTTCGGTGGCAATTTTCGATGCGGAGTAGATGGAAGCGCCCGCTTCGGAAACCACCGTATAAGCAAGGTTGAGTCCTTCTTCACGGTTGAGACGTGCAAAAAACTCTTGGCTTTCGCGCGAACCTGTACCATTGCCAATCGCCACAGCGGTGATGTGATACTTCTGCGTAAATTCTTTGATGACTTTTGCAGACTTTTCATAGTCACTTTGCGGTGGTGTTGGATAGATGACGGCATGGGTCAGGTACGTGCCATATTCATCCACAACAGCGAGTTTACACCCCGTACGATACGCAGGATCAACCCCTAAAATTACACGTTTGGTCACAGGTGGCGTGTTGAGCAGTTGTGAGAGGTTTTTCCCAAAGGTGGCAATCGCTTGTGTGTCGGCTTTTTCTTTCACAATGGCGTGAATTTCACGCTCTAGTGAAGGAAAGAGAAGTCGTTTAAAGCCATCCAAATAGGCTTCCAAAAGGTAGCTTTTCGAGCTTCTGGCATTGCGTGGAATGCGGTAACGCGTGATGGCACTTTCCACTCGCTCCATGTCGTGCAGTATCTTTACATGTACCTCTTTTTCGCTCACGCCACGCATCATCGCGAGGTAACGATGCGATGGTATGGAGGCGATTTTCTCGGCTTTTCCCGCAAGTTTGGCGTAAAGTCCATCAGGTTTGAGCGTTTTAGTCGCTTTGATCTCAAACGAGGCGTAGTCATGCAGTTGTGCCCTCCAATACTCTCGCTCTTTCGCATCGTCACTGTAACGCTCCGCGATAATGTCTTGTGCCCCAGCTATTGCCTCTTTCACGCTTTTAACTGTGTCGTTCACAAAGCTCTGCGCCCTTTTTTCAAATGCTTCAAATTCTAACTCAGCCCTCTCTAAAACATCAGCTAAAGGACTCAGCCCTGCCGCAATCGCCACTGCGGCACGCGTATTTTTCTTCTCTTTGTATGGCCTGTAAATATCTTCCAACTCTTGAAGTGTTTGCGCCTTTTCCACCGCTTTTTTCACCTCAGAGCTCAAGACGACTTTCTCCGCAATCAGCCGTAAAATCTCCTCTTTGCGATCATGGAGTTTCTTCGCATACGCATAAATGCTATCAAACTCCCTAAGCTGCTCATCACTTGCCCCACCCGTCATCTCCTTGCGGTATCTTGCGATAAACGGAATGGTCGAGCCTTCATCTAACAGCTTTAAAATGTTGATAATATTTTCTTTGGCAATGCCAGTTTTTTGCACTAAAATGGGAATAAGTGGATTCATAATTTCTGCTTTCCTAGGTTTTACATGTAAAGATTTTTTGGAGAGGTATTTTAGCGGAAAAGAAGTATGAATAAGTAGAAATGGCTTTTTATAATTATCCTACCCTAAAATAGATACCATATCTTTTTCATAGTTTTTATAAGTCGTCCAGTCCAATAATCTAATAATTTCAAGTGATTTATTTTTGGGTGGCTTGGATAATAAAAAATCTGAGCCATAAGCAATTTCCAAATTTTTGAAACAGTCTATTATTGGTTGCTGAAAAATCCCTTCCTCAAAATGTAATGTTTGATTTCTACCTTCCCAAATTACATTTTTGAGTGTTTCTGCTCCAAAAGTTTTGTGCCCATTAGGTGCTAAATGTTTATACTTACCATGTACAAAAGAAATCCCTTGTTTTGCAATTTGCAATAATGCACCGCATAGAGCTCGAATCGAAAAATCTTTATTTTGAATGCTTATAGATAATACATGAATTTGACTTTTCAAAATATCAACACCTTTCTTTGATTCAGCCATTTTTATAAAAGCATCTTGTACCTGTAAATCACAAAAATCATCATTAAAATCTTTAAATTCAAATTCTTTTTGATAATGCTGAAATTGACTTTCTTTTGCTGATAGTTCGCTTTTAAAAGTATCGAGACTATGTATTTCATCAAAAATTAAATTTATTAAAATTTCGACACTATATTTTGTATTTATTATGTATGCATGCATTACGTATTTTTCCCTTCTTTAATAAATGTAAATGCAGCTAGACTACTTTTACATGTAAAGCTAATTATACTTCATCCCAAGCCATGCAAACTAGAAAATCATCTCTTCATTGCATTGTCATCCACTGCCAACGGAGCTCTTCGTACCACGAAGCCTGTTGGGGTTTTATAGATTTCAAAGACTTGATTAAGTGTGATTTCTTGGTAGACGGAGCTTCCATATTCAATGTCGACAAAGGGGTTCCATCCCAGCAGGGTGAAACGATCTAATAAGGTGTTTTCGCCAAGATCGTATGAGAGGTTTTGATGGCTGTTTTGGTCTTCACTCTTTTTATAACGCCCTTCAAAGCGCTCTAAAACATAGCGTGAGTCCAGTTTTAAAAGATTGGACCAGTATTTCATTTTCATAAATTTAGCATCGATGCGCCACTGTTCACCATAGATCTTAAAATCGCCAACCACTTTGCCATTTTCACCATTCAAATGCGCGACATGAAAACCACTGCTATCGTAGGGTTTTGTAAAGTAAACCGTTGCGACGAGTGTCTCTTGCGTGAGGGCGGTATAGGTCCATGAAAACATCACCACCAAAACAGCATTTAACACAAGACTTGCGAGGATCAGCCCAAAAGAGATTCGCATCAAAAATCGTCTCATTTTTTCTCCCTTAGCACGTTTATCTTTCCTCTATCATAACTCAATTATTCCATACAATGCTAAAAATTATGCTCGCTCTGAACCCTACGATAAACTTTTCTACTTGATTTCCAACGAAAAAAGTTTATTGATAGCTCTCTTTATTATTTTAATTTTACGTCATAAAATTACTCATAAATTATAAGATGATGTAATAGTTTGGTAATTTCCACTCAGTATCATTGCATAAAAAATTGCACGATTGAGTCAAATAAAGGAACAATATGCATCTCGGATTTAAGCAAAAAATCATTGTATCAGCAGGCCTATTTTTAGGAGCATCTCTCTTTATTTTTGGAATGTTAAGTTTTATCAATCTTAAACAAGACCTACGGCAAGAGATAGAACAGACGCAATTAGCCAAAGCACATGCGTTAAAACTGGAGATTGATTCGTGGTTTGATGCTCAAAAACTCGTCCTAGAGACAACCGCGGAAGACATTGCCCACTTGCCAGAATTTACAGATGTTACGATGAAACCTTATCTCCAAACAGCGTTTAAAAAGACTAAAGCTGCCGTAGCATACATGGGTGTAGAAGAGAGTGGTTTGATGATCTACAGTGACCAAACGAAACAAAAAGAGGGGTATGATCCTAGAAAACGACCGTGGTACATCAAGGCAAAAGCGGAAGGAAAATCTGTCGTCACCGATGTTTACACCGATGCCACCACAGGACAACCCACCATTTCTATCGCCACGCCTGTATTTGTGAATGGTGTATTCACAGGTGTTGTTTCCAATGATGTTTATTTAACCCAAGTGATTGAGAAAATTAATACAAAAAAATTTGAAGGTGGGTATGCCTTTGCAACCGATGCTATGGGAAAAAGAAATGTTCATCCTGATCCAAAATTAATTGGGAAAGTGCTGTATGACGCCAATGAGTCGCTTAAGCATCTTGAGCTTCTTGTCAAAAATAGCCCTGAAGGCATTTATGACTATCAAGCAAGCGACGGAAAAGATAAAGTATTAGTTTTCAATAAGCTAGAAAATAGCTGGATTATTTTTGTGACCATAGACAAAGACGTTGCTTTCAAAGCTATCGATCACATGTTCATCACGTTAACTATCTCTGGAAATATCCTGCTTGGGCTTTCACTGATTCTGTTGTGGTTCATTCTCAATACGCAGTTTAAACCTTTGGAGAGACTCAATGATGTCATCAAAAACCTTTCTAGCAATGATGGTGATTTGACACAACGCCTTACGATACATTCAAGAGATGAGTTAGGCAAGATGAGTCAAAACATCAATCTCTTCATCGATAAAATTCATACCATCATTACAACGGCAAAAACAAACAGTGCGGAAAACGCTTCCGTGGCACATGAACTCTCTATCTCTGCGATTGATGTGGGGAGACGTGCTGAAGAAGAGGCGCTTATCGTAACTAAAACCACCACAGAAGCTACTTCATTAAAAGCCTATTTGAGAGAATCTAGGCATAGTGCAGAAAGCTCTAAAAATGAATTACATGAGGTCACACAAAGCCTTAAAAAAGTCGAAGAAAACGTTTCTAACCTCTCAAGTCTTCTTCAAAATACCGCCCACAACGAAATCGAACTTGCGAACAAACTCACTCTTGTGAGTGATAATACCAATGAAGTGAAAAACGTCCTTAATGTCATCAATGACATCGCCGATCAAACCAATCTCCTCGCACTCAATGCCGCCATTGAAGCAGCAAGGGCAGGAGAACATGGAAGAGGATTTGCAGTCGTTGCGGATGAAGTACGCAAACTTGCAGAGCGTACGCAAAAATCCTTGGTCGAGATCAATGCGACCATCAATGTTGTCACACAATCCATCAATGGAGTCAGTGTTGAGATGAATACCAACTCTGAAAATATCACTAAAATTTCTGGCATTTCCATCAATGTCCAGTCCAATGTTTCAGAAGTGGCAACCGTTCTTGCACGTACCATCACCAACACGCAAAAAACCGTTCAAGACTATATCGATACATCCAATCAGATTGATGCCATTACCAAAGATATCGAAGCAATTAGCACATTGACCCATACCAATACACGCAGTGTCGAAGAGATCGCAGGGGCGAGTGAACACCTTCATGAACTCACGGAAACACTCAATCATGAATTATCGAAGTTTAAATCGTAGTTTTTTAGGGGCAACCAAGTAGTTGCCCACACACGATTTATATATACTTAACGAGATTTCCGTCTAAAAAATACCATAGCTACACTCATAGAAATAATGCCTAATCCAAACATAGGCGCAATCAGTGGCCATGCAACGCTCCATGTGATATTTTTTAAGAAAACCCCTTTGATCAGAATAAGGTAGTATTTAAGGGGAATGAACTCGGTCAGCGGTTGAAGCCATAAAGGCATATTTTCCACAGGTGTCGCGAAGCCTGAGAGTAACAACGAAGGAAGTAAAAAGACAAATGCCCCTAAAATAGCTTGCTGTTGAGTATTGCAGATTGCTGAGATAAACAAACCAACTCCTGATATGGAAAATAAAAAGACAACCACACTGGCATAAAGAATGGCTAAAGAGCCCATAAGTGGGACACCAAAAAAATAAATGGCAGACAGTAAGATTAAGGTTGATTCAAAAATGCTGATCACTAAGGCAGGGATGAGTTTACCTAAAAGAATTTCAAAAGGGCGCAACGGTGAGACCAAGATCTGATCAAATGTGCCAAGTTCTCGCTCTCTGGCAATGGAAAGCGATGTTAAAAGCATGGCAACCACCATCGTGATGGAGCCAAAAAGGTTGGGGACAATCCACCAAAAATTGCTGATATTGGGATTGTATAAAAATCGAGTGTTGATCGTGACATTGAGTGTTACATGTGATTGGGCGAGAAAAAATGTCTGCACAATGCTACTGATATAACCCTCCGCGATTTGTGCTGTATTGGAACGCCTACCATCTAACAATAACTGCACCGTTGCTTTTTCATTTTGTATTTGTTTGCTAAAGCCTTGAGGTATGACAAGAACAGCTAAAACTTTTTGGGTATTGAGAAGTTCTGCCACGTCATGCTCACTCTTAATCTGCACAAGGTTTTTAATGTACGAGGAGCCTTTAAAGTCTTGAATCAGAGCTTGACTTTCCTGTGAGCCATCGTGATCAAACACCGCTAAATCAATATTTTTTACCTCCAATGTCGCGGCAAAAGAAAATATTAACACTTGTATTAAAGGTGGTACGATCACCACAAAAAGACTTTTTTTGTCATTTTTTATGGCTAACGCTTCTTTACGAATGAGGGCCCATAACCGTGTAATCATTCCAATCCCTTTTTACTTTTCTTGACAACCAGTAAGAAAAAGAAAAGCCCGACAAGAAACATACACACCATGTCTTTGATAAAAATAGAAGGTATATCTCCCACAAGAAAAATTGTCTGCAAGGACTCAACAAAATAACGCGCAGGAATGATGTGTGTAAAAATTTGCAACCAGTAAGGCATATTGTTGATCTCAAATAAAAAACCCGATAATAAAAATGCCGGTAGATAGCCTGCAACGATTGAAACTTGTGCAGCAACAAATTGGTTTTTTGCAACCGTGGAAATCAGTAAGCCAATGCTAAGCGAAGGAAAAAGGTAAAAAGCACTTAAAAGAAATAAGATCCAGATACTGCCTTCAAAAGGAATCTCATACCAAAAATAAGCCACACCAAAACAGAGCACCATCGAGCCCATACCTAAACAAAAATACGGTATTAATTTGCCTAGTATAATCTCCATCATCGAAGCGGGTGTTGCCATCAATGCTTCCATTGTACCTCGTTCCCACTCACGCGCGATCACCAAAGCTGTCAGCAAAGTACCGATCAATGTCATGATAACCGCGATGGAGCCTGGAAGTAAAAAATAACGACTCGAAAGTGGTGGATTGAACCAATAGCGTGGAATAACACTAATACCTGCTGAGGGCATTATTCCTTCTTGTACCGCCCATTTTTGGATAATCTTCGAGGCATAATTTTGAATTAAACCTCCTGTGTTAGGCTCTGTCGCATCGATTAAAAGTTGTATCGCGTAGGTATTATTTTTTCCAAAATTACCAGAGACTTCCATCACGCCCTTAAGATGGCCATCTTGAAGTGATTGGATTAATTTTTGTTTATCATACTGTATTGATGTGTCGAAAAAAGGCGATCCAACAAAAGAAGTTACTAGTTCATGAGCCTCTTTCGTATTACTTTTAGGAAATATCCCCAAAGGAATATGTTTCGCATCTAATGAAACAGCATATCCCATCAAAAAAAGTAAAATAAGGGGCAAGATAATAGCAATTAAAATGGCGCTTGGATCACGTATGATTTGAAGGCTTTCTTTGATCAAAAGGGCAACAAGACGTTTACTTTTCATCTATAAGCCTTTGATCATATGCTTGTATCAGATGAATAAAAGCCTCTTCCATTGTCGCATTCAAAGAGACAAGATGTTTAAGCTCATCGGGTGTTCCCGAAGCAATGGCTTTGCCTTTATAAATCAACATAATCCGATCACAATACTCTGCTTCATCCATAAAATGCGTGCTCACCATCACTGAAACACCTTTTTTGACAATGCCGTTGATGTGTGTCCAAAACTCTTTGCGAGTGATGGGATCAACTCCGCTGGTCGGTTCATCTAAGAACAGAACCAAAGGCTCATGCATTAAGGCACACGAAAGCGCTAAACGCTGTTTAATGCCTAGAGGTAAGAGATCTGCTTGGGTTTGAAGATGCGGTTTGAATTCAAATGTTTGAATGATATCTTTTATTTTTTGCGCGCATTTTTGACCAGATAAGCCATACACGCCTGCAAAAAAATCTAAGTTATCTTGAACACTTAAACTCCCGTATAATGAAAATTTTTGTGCCATATAGCCTATATGTGTTCGCGCATTTGCCCCAGCAACATAGAGGTCTTCACCCATCACTTTCGCAGTACCTTGTGTTGGAACAAGCAATCCGCAAAGCATTTTAAAAGTGGTTGATTTTCCAGCACCATTAGGTCCTAAAAAGCCAAATATTTCCCCTCGTCCAATTTCAAAATCAATATGATCTGTTGCTGTAAAATTACCAAATTTTTTGGTTAAATTCTTGGCTTCTATCAGAAGCGAATGGCTCATTGGAGTCGTAGCCATTTTTGTGGCTACGAGTGATTCAGGTTCGGTTTTAACTCCCAATAAACGGACAAAAGCATCTTCAAAGGTGGGATCACACACCACCGCTTTTGCCTTGGCATCGCAGGCATGTAACGCATCAAAGGGGAAAGAGGCATTTTCTTTCAGGTTAACGCGTATCGCTTCACCCACTAACACTGCGTCCATGACGTCTTCTAAATGCAACAACGCCGTTAAAAGTGCTCGTTTATCACTGCTTATGTTTTCAATACGGTACACATAGCCAATCAACGGCGCTTTCATAATTGTAGGCGTGCCTTGGTACAAGGCATTACCTTCATTGAGCAATATCACAGAATCACATTTATCGGCTTCATCTAAATACGATGTTCCCCACAAAACTGCAATATCTTCTTTCAGAAGACTCTGAATCATTTCCCAAAGATTTTTACGCGAAATTGGGTCAACCCCAACACCTGGTTCATCTAACAGTAACAATTTTGGTTTTTTAATCAACGCGCAGGCTAGACCTAGTTTTTGCTTCATCCCGCCTGAAAGCGCTCCTGCCTTACGTGTATAAAAAGCCGAAAGATCGGTAAAATCTAAGAGCTCTTTGATGCGTTTTGTAGGTTCTTCAACGTCTTGCAAAGCCGCATAAAGTCGCATATTTTCTGCGACACTCAAGTCTTCATACAAACCAAATTTTTGAGGCATATAACCAATTTGCTGTAAAAAGTCACTTTGAGAACAAGGCATGATCGTACCTAAAATTTCCAACGATCCACTACTGGATTTTAGCAACCCTGCTAAGATACGAATCAGTGTTGTTTTTCCAGCACCATCAGGCCCCACCAGTCCTGTAATCTTTCCACTCTCGATATTAAAATTTAACGCATCAAAAGCTGGTTTCTGACTATTTGCAAATGTTTTAGAGAGGTTTTGAGCCGTTACAATCGTCATGGTTACTGATCTTTTTGACATGTAATCGTAACAGGCATTCCTTGTTTGAGATGTGAATCAGGCTCTGCAATAATGACGCGAAAACGATACACAAGATCGGGACGAAGCTGTGTTGTTTCAATATTTTTAGGGGTAAACTCCGCAACAGGAGAGATAAATCCAATGTGACCTTCATACGGTTTTTTGCGTGAGTCAACATACACAAGCATCTTTTCACCTTGCGTGATTGAGCCAAGGTCTGGTTCATCAACATAAGCTTGAACCCAATATTCATCTTCTAACGCGATTTGTAAGATACTCTGCCCAGCAGACACAATCGAAGAAGGCTCTTTGTGACGAGCAAGGATAGTTCCTTTGGTTGGTGCATAAATCGTCGCATCTTTAATGTCATATTCAAGGCTTTTGGCTTTAGCTTCAAGTGCCAATACTTTGGCTTTTTGCACCTCAACATCTTCTACTTGATACCCACTTTGAAGGAGTGCATAATTGCTCTTTGCTTTATCGTATGTGGCTTTTGCTTTATCGTATTGTGTCTTTGCTGCGATATAGTCTTGCTCTGTTGTAGCATCCAAATCAAACAGTTTTTTTTGTCTATTATAGATATCTTGTACCCCCAAAAATGCTGCATAGCTTTCTTGCACACTGGCTTGTGCTTGAGCAATATCTTCTGTACGATACCCTTTCATCAGCCTCTTTAGCGTTGCCTTTTCAGCTATGATTTGCGCATTGATATTTTCCAATTCATACCGCAATAATGTAGTATCTAGCGTAACAAGCATTTCGCCTTTTTCGATAGACTGACCTTCATCTTTTGCAATTGTTTCGATCTTGCCAAGAAAACGAAACGCCAGATCTTGTGTACGATTTTCGATATTTCCATAAAAATGTAGTGTCTTATCCAATACTTTGACATAGTTCTGATAATAGTACCATCCACCACTTCCTAAAAGTGCCAATGCAATCACTATTGCTATCTTCTTCATCGCTATTTCCTTTGTCTGCTCAACTCTTGTAAGACATACTCTGTATTTTCTAAAATTGTACGAATAATAATTTCCATGTTTGTATCCACATCTTCCCCTAAAAAAGGGATACGCTGTGAAATGGTACTTTGTTGAACACTAAATACGATGATCGAGCCAAGAAGGGCATGAGTGCGTGCTTTTACTTCGATGGTAGCGCTATCTTGGTGCATGATATGTGCCACCAAGCTATCTAATGTATTCAGCATTGGCTCAAGTCCCTTGGTATAGAGAAGCTCAAAACCATTGGAAGGTGTCATCTGCTCACGTATTAAAATACGATGCAGATAATTATTGGTTTTCAGTTTACCAAGCATCGTTCAAGCCAATGTTTCGATAAGATATTTTACCCACATTATATAAAATGCATCAGAAGGTATTGATGTTTTGAGCGCTGTTTCATAGGCAAGTGTAAACGCACTGTATTTTTCAGCCATGAGTTCTGTAATATTGGTCACAACAGCAAGATATAATGCTTCTTTACTTCCATAATAATAGTGAATTGAAGCAATATTGACCCCTGCTTCTTTGGCAAGCTCTCGGATAGAAACATCTTCTGGAGAACGCTCTCCAAAAAGACGATAAGCCGTTTCTAAGATCTTTGCTTTGGATTGGTTGATTGTTTTTGCTTTGCTAGGAATCTTGAACACTGTCTTCCTTTATGAAATATATGAGTCAAATGCTATCACAAAACAGATGTTTATGTCAAACGTTTGTTTTAATTTTAATAGTGACTCTTTACATGTAAAAGAAGAGAAAAGGAATGCCTTGGCATTCCTCTGTTTGAAAGGCTATTCGTCCTTAAACGCAAACCCTTGTGCCATTAAAACTTTGCCTGTCTTTCGGTAGTAAATACTCGAATACGCATTTGAGGTAATCTCTGCGTAAGTAGGCATTGAACCGCTTCCTGTCGCATCTCTGAAAGCTTTAAAGGTCTTATTATATTCCAATACCCCTTTTTTCACTTTTTCACTATCGTAGGTATCTTGCATTGCGAAGCTCTCGAGTGCAACACGTGGTTTCAAAGGAGCATTTTTGGCTTCTTTGGTTGGAACACCGATGGTACACCCTACCGCTAAGAACGTTTTGGGAGGAAGGTTGAAAAGTTTTATCATCGTGTCAGAATTTTCACGCACCGCACCGATAGATGTTGTGCCATACCCCAAAGCTTCAGCAGCCACTTGAAGCTGAATAAGCATAATCCCCGCATCCACAGCTCCCACCATAATGCCCTCCGCACTCTGCTCGATGACGTGTTTTTTTCCCATGCTCTCGGTAATGATGTTTGTACGATTGAAGTCAATAACAATGCCCACAAACACGTCCGCAGTGGCAATATGCGCTTGATGGTTGCACAACTCGGAAATCTGTTTGAGTTTGGCTTTATCGCGTGTGTAAACGAGGCTTATTTGTTGCGCATTGATGGAAGTTGGTGCGCGTTGCGCTGTTTTAAAGATAAGCTCTAAGTGCTCATCGTTGATCACTTCACCCGTGAATTGACGGATGGATTTTCGATTTTGCAGTTGTTTGATTGTTGGATTTTCCATAGTGTCTCCTATAAGATTTTTTCCAATTTTTGGAGCGTTATGCTCTTTAGTTTATCACCCATAAATGCTTTATACACTTTATAGTGCTCTTTTTCCATATGTGCCGCCAAAAGCGCTTCGCTCCCCCACGTCTCAATAAAAACATAGGTATTTTCTTTTTCGATGTCTTGATGAACATCATACTGCAAACAGCCCTTATCGTCTTGATGGGTTGCTTTATGCAACGTGGTTAACGCCTCCAAAACACCTTCACGTGAGTCTTTCAATACAAGGGTTGCGATTAAAACGATTTTTTTCATCTGCTCTCTTTTTTAAGTTATCTGCAAAGTATAGAAGTTATGCACTTAAAATACTCTTACGATACTTTTGGAATGTAAGAGAAAAATAGCATTTCACCTTTACATGTAAACCTCATCTACTTTGTTATAATGTCGTATCGACGTAAAGGAGACGGTGGAAGTGTTGATAGAATGGTATATTTTTGCTGTCTTTATCCTTTCAAGCTTTTTACAAACCACGACTGGATTTGGCTATGCGATCATAACAGCGCCGCTTTTAGCCCTTGTGTTAGACCCCAAAGATACGGTGATGATCACCATGCTCACCGGTCTTATCA
Source organism: Sulfurospirillum diekertiae (assembly GCF_002309535.1). Lineage (GTDB taxonomy): Bacteria > Campylobacterota > Campylobacteria > Campylobacterales > Sulfurospirillaceae > Sulfurospirillum > Sulfurospirillum diekertiae. The sequence continues at coordinate 2,647,682 of NZ_CP023275.1, forward strand.
TACGACTGATGATGATGAAAACAACGCATCATGACGGTAGTTTCAAAGCGATCTCACCTTTTCTGATCACGAGTATTTTAGGGGCAATGATTGGGGCGTATTGTCTGCGTGTCATCAATGTGGATCTGCTGAAACTCTTTATGGGCGGAATCTTACTTATTTTTACATTCCTTTTGTGGAAAAACTATCACGTCACGATTCGTCATCATACCTTTGCAAAAGCCATTGCAGGCGGATTAAGTGGTTTTTTGGCGACGACCACGAGTATCAATGGGCCACCGATTATTTTATATTATCTCAACGCCAAAGCAGAAGAACATGCACGTGTTCTCAGAGGAAATCTGACGCGGTATTTTTTACTGATCAATCTCGTGTCTATCATTTTGTCGTACATGGCAGGCACCCTCAAAGTAAAAGAACTCTGGGTCATCTTGCTTTTTTCTATTCCGGCATTGGCTATAGGATTTTATCTGGGGGAAAAGTTGTTTCACCGTATTAATGCGGAGATTTTCAAAAAAATAGCATTGTGCATGGTTGTGGTGAGCAGTGTCGTGCTGATCTTTAAAGCAGTCAGCTAAAGAAGCCCTAGATAACTAGGACTTCTTCGCTTTTTTTTCTTCGCGTTTCTCTTTGAGCGACTTCTCGGGTTTCTTCTTGACTTCTTTTTTCATATCTTTACTTTTTGCCATGGTCTCTCCTTTTTGAAGTTGGTTACTACGCATTTATTGTACAAAGGTTATGCTTAATTTGGATCAATATTGATATTCGTCAAGGACATAATTTTCTATTTATTATATATTTTTAAAAATTCATTCCAAAAGGGAAAATCGTGAAAAAAATTCTTTTAAGTTTACTCATTGCCTCTGTTTCAACTTTATTTGCAGCCGATGGTGCTGAAATTTATAAGGCGAAGTGCTTCTCTTGTCATGGGGAAAAAGCAGCTAAGGTAGCATTGAACAAGTCTCAAATTATTGCAGGCTGGGATGCAGACAAAATCATTGCCTCTGTCAATGGTTATAAAAATGGCGAAGGTGGCGCAATGAAAGGCGTTATGAAACCTATCGCTGTGGGATTAAATGACGATGATTTAAAAGCAGTTGCAGCGACCATCGCTTCTTACAAATAGTCACACGTACCGATAACGCTCACACTTGCAAAATTGATACGAATCAAGTAAAGACTCACGTGGACATAGTACAATACGTTACCGTATAGGAGCGCTTATGATGACACTACTGCGAACTGTTATTTTAATTTTTTTGGCACTGCAAACACTTTTTGCGAAAACACTTTCACTGCAAGAAGCCATTGACGCCACGCTTATATCGCATCCCGATGCCAAACTCGCACTGTATCAATTAGATTCGGCACGCGAAAGTATCGGTATAGCACAAGCCGCTACGTATCCCGAGCTAAGTCTTAATGCAGAATATTATCCCACAAAAACGCTCGTTTCGCAAAATAGTGGCAGTTTTGTAACCAGAGATCATTTTTCAACACATGTCGATGTGACACTGACCTATACCTTGTGGGATTTTGGTCGAACACAAAAACGCATTGATGCGGCACAGCAAGATGCAGAGTCTGCTTTAGCACTGAATGAAAATGCCAAAGCATTGCTGGGCGAAAGAGTCTGGCAAGCGTACTATTCACTCGCATACCTTCAACGCGTCAGCACAGCTAATGCCCTCTCGCTTGCCTTTTACCAAGCACTGTACGATCAATCGCGTCAAATGAAACATGTGGGATTGAAAACGGAAGCCGATAGCGAACGCTTTTATGCTTCGTTACTGGACGCTAAAGATTTACTGGAAACCAGTCGCAATGAGGAGCGTAAATTTACCCATTTGCTGAGCATGCTCACCGGTTTTTCGGAACAGGACATTAGCATTGAAGATGATTTTACAGCACTCTCACACACCACGTTACCTTCTTTTCCTGATGCACAATGGCGACACATGCTCAAAGAACATAACGCTGAGCTTGAAGCATTGGGCGCTAAAATAAAACAAAGTCACGCCTTATACGAATCATCGAAAGCAGAACACTATGGCACCATCCTCTCCGCAGGTTCGCTAGGAAGTGATACCTCCATCTCCTCTTATTCAAGCAATCAAATTGGCATTAAGGCCTCTATCCCTCTCGTAACAGGTGGTAGGATTTCCCATCAAATCGAAAAAGATAGAGTCAGTATTTTAATGGCAGAAGAAGCATTGCGAGCGCGTGAATTAACCCTTTGGCAAGAGTTGTATGAAGCCATTTTAGATACAAAGCGCTTGGATGCGACCATTCAAGCCAAACAGATGGCAGCACTCGCACTTGCCAAGACCGTTGCCATTACCAAAGGGCGTTACAAAGAGGGGTTAGCCACCTACATTGAAGTGCTTGAAGCCCAACGCGCCTATGACAATGCTTTGATTGCGCAAAGTGCTGCTATGTTGCAAAAAATAGCCTCTTTAGCCCATATTAAAAGACTCATTCCCAAAGGAGCTTCCCTATGAACAGGGCGTCTGTTATGAAAAATACATTGATTTTAGTGGTGGTGATGGCCATTGGAAGCTTTTTTTATTTCAAAGTGTATCTGCCGAAGATCACATTTGCTTCGATCTCGCCTATTTTCCAAGATGTCAATGAAACCGCTTTTGGAGTCGGAACGATTGAAGCGAAAGAGATGATCGTGTTAGCGCCTAAAACAACAACAAAAGTGCTCTCCCTTTTTGCCGATCAAGGCGAAATAGTTGTGAAAGGAAAGATTCTTGCGGTGATGGATCCTTCTGATCTGCTTGCATCCAAGGAAGAAGCCTTGATGGCGATGAAAAAAAGCCAGATGTCGCTTCTTTCCCAACAAAGTCTCCTGAAAGATTTGGAAGCCAAATATCATTTAGCACACACGACACTGACACGCTATCAGCATCTCATTTCGGAAGGTTTTGTGGCACAAGCGGAGTTAGATACGGCATTTTCCGTAGAACAAAGTGCCAAAGCTCAAGTGGAAAATGCAACGTGGCAAGTGAACCTTATGCAGGCCGATATCGCACGAAATGAAGCTCTTGTGAAAAGCAACAACGCCAAAATTGAGGATCTTACGTTAAAAGCTCCTGAGAATATGGTGGTTCTTTCTCGTGATGCCGAAGTGGGAAGCACCGTTCTTTCGGGCTCACCTGTCTTTCGACTGATCAATCCAAACTCCATTTGGGTTAAAATCTATATCAATGAACGACAAAGTGGAACTTTACATGTAGGAGCGTCTGCGTCTATTACATTGCGTTCACATCCTTCCACGCCTTATCATGGACATATCGCTCGAATTGGTTTGGAAAGCGATCGAACCACAGAGGAGCGAGAGGTCAACATTGCGTTTGATCAGCCACAACACCCTCTTTACGTGGGCGAACGTGCGGAAGCGACGATTGCGCTGGCACATCACACCCATGTCTTAACCCTTCCGCTCTTAGCGCTTGCAACACACAAAGGTGAAAAAGGCGTTTGGCTCGGCAATGAAGGTCATGCACATTTTAAACCACTGAGCTTTCAGTCCATCAGCGCCGATGGTCTCATCATCATAAAAAATGGCGTAACGGAGAAGGATACGATCCTTTTACCAGCAGGACGTGACATAACGGAAGGTATGCGGATTAAATTATGATCAGTTTAGCACAAAGAGACATCGCCCATTCTCTGGGTAAATTTCTCACAACATCGATGGGCATTGGGATGCTTTTAGGCGTTGTTTTAATTATGATTGGTGTCTATCGGGGATTGGTGGATGATGCCAATATTTTGCTCAAAGACACCCACGCCAATTTATGGATTGTGCAACAAGACACCCTAGGCCCTTTTGCGGAAAATTCGCGCCTGCATGAAGACATCAAGTACCAAATCAAAGCCTTTGAAGGCGTGAAAGATGTCTCAGCCCTCACCTTTCAAAACCTTCAACTTTACCGTAACAATCAGCCGATTAGGGTTTTTGCGATGGGGTACGATATTGGCTCCTTTTACACGCCCCATCATCTCGTAGAAGGAAGACCGATTCTTGCGAATCATTTTGAAATGATTGTCGATAAAAAAACGGGATTTAAATTGCATGATGAAATTTTGATTGGAAGAGATATGTTTAACGTCGTCGGCATTACGAAAGACGCTGTCTCTTCCAGTGGCGATTTGATGGTCTATTTTTCGCTTCCCGATGCACAAAAACTTCAATTTTTATCGAGCAATGAGCAAATTCGCAATGACCGTGCCAGAGGCACTAAAGCAACCGATACAACAACCATCAACGCGATCATCGCGACGGTGGAAGAAGGGGCGGATCTTAAAGCAATCGGGCAAGAAATCGAACGATGGAAACACGTTAAGGTCTTTACCCAAGAGGAACAATCCTCGCTCTTAACCAAAAATCTCATCGAACGTTCCGCCAAACAGATCGGTATGTTTACCGTTATTTTATTGCTCGTAGCTTCCGTAATTATCTCGCTCATTATTTACACCATGACCATGGGCAAACTCAAAGAAATCGCCATTTTGAAGCTCATCGGTGCTTCAAATGCGGTGATTATTAAGATGATTGTGCAACAATCGGTTCTTTTAGGCATCTTATCATTCATCGCAGGAACTATTTTCTCACACAGCTTGATGGATTTATTTCCCAAACGTACTATTTTGATGAGTGCTGATGCATTCAGTCTTTTGGTGATTGTCATCATCGTGAGTATCTTAGGCTCTCTTGTTGGCGTGCGCTCCGCACTCAAAATTGATCCTGCTAGCGCCATTGGAGGCTAAGAAAATGCCATCATCACATTCAAGTGTCATTAAAGTAGAACAACTTTCAAAAACTTATGGAAAAGGCGAAAATGCTGTCAAGGCGATTAAAGCGTGTTCGTTTGAAATTTTCAGAGGAGAAACCGTTGCGCTTTTGGGACCAAGTGGGTCGGGAAAGACAACACTCATCACCATGATAGGATGCATCACAGAACCCACGCAAGGGAAGTTATATCTAGATGGTGAACTGATTTTTGATCAACAGTGGTGCATCAATGATACACGGAAATTGCGACGTCAAAAAATCGGCTTTATCTTTCAATCGCACAATCTCATTCCCTTTTTAAATGTCGAAGAGAACATAACGCTCGTTCCACTGATGAACAAAACCAATCCCAAAGAAGCGACACTAAAGGCACAAGAACTGTTGGAGTATTTGGGTGTGGGGAACAAACTCACCGCTATGCCTTCACAACTTTCAGGAGGGCAAAGCCAAAGAGTCGCCATCGCAAGGTCATTAGCCAATAACCCAAAAATTATTTTAGCCGATGAACCAACAGCCGCTTTGGACGGCGAACGTGCTCTCTCGGTCATGCAGTTACTTAAAAAGCTTGCCATCGAACAAGACGTTGCCATCTTGGTCGTCACGCATGATGAACGAATGATTCCGTTATTTGACAGAATTATTCGTGTTAATGATGGATTTGTGATAGAAGAGACTCAGTAAATGTCATAATATTTTTTGACTCTATGCTCTTTTGATCATTTTTTTATTTTACATGTAAAAAATGTTTATAACTTTAATATTGGGTGACTGAACTTTATATTTACTAAGCTTTTCCTATATTCTAGTATAATCCCCATTATTTTAAGGGAATCCATGCAGACGATTTACGGCGATAGAGCAAAATGTTACAGCTGTTACAGACCCAAAAGCTCGTGCATGTGTAGTTCTATTCGACCCATAGAAACACAGACAAGATTCATCGTTTTGATGCACCCCAAAGAGTTTAAAAAAACTAAAAACGGTACGGGGCATTTGACGCATCTTTCCTTACCAAACTCTGAGCTTTTTATGGGCATCGATTTTAGTGACAATGCACGTATTAACGAAATTATCGCAACGCATGAGAGTTTTATTCTCTACCCTTCCAAGCATGCTATCAACCTCAGTCATCATAATCCTCTGGCTGAAAAATCTTTACATGTAAAGAAGAGGATGGCGATTTTCCTCATTGATTCAACATGGGCGTGTTCGCTGAAAATGATGCGTGAGAGTAAAAATTTACACGCGCTTTCGCACATCAGTTTTGACGCGACTAAACGTTCGGAGTTTAAAATCAAAGAGCAACCCTTGGAATATTGCCTCTCGACTATTGAGTCAACACTCACGGTGTTAGAACTACTGAACCAGTGGCAGATCGAAACGATAGCGCAAGAAAAATTAGAAACGTTTCTCACTCCTTTTCACGCGATGATTGACTATCAACTCCATTGCATCCAAAATCCTCTGCATCAAGCCGTGAGATTCAAGCCCAAGAAAATTTTAACTGCGCTATAATTTTTAAAAAATAGAAGGATATTTTTTGCACAAAATTATTCCCTTTTTTATGGTTTTACTACTCAGTACACTCCCTCTTCAAGCGATGCCAGACGATGCTATTTTAAAAAAGATGATAGGGCGAATGCTCGTTGTTGGCTTTGATGACGCAACCATTGACGCGCGAAGTACCATTGTCAAAGAGCTGCAAAACTATGAACTCGGCGGGGTTATTTTATTTGACAGATTTTACCGAGACAGAGAACGTATAAAAAACATTAGCTCTCCTGCACAGCTGAGAGAACTCACCAAACAGCTTAAACATTACGCCACAAAACCGCTTCTCATCTCCATCGACCAAGAGGGTGGCAGGGTTGCAAGACTCAAAGCGCGTGATGGCTTTAAAGAGACTCCTTCCGCATTTACACTTTCTAAAATGTCGCTCGAACAGACCAAAGAGGTTTATACACATATGGCAGAAATGCTCAAAGAGCATGGCATCAACTGTGATTTTGGACCGGTGGTGGATTTGGCGTTGAACCCAGAAAACAGAGTCATCTATAAACTGGAGCGCTCGTACGGAAAAGAGAGTGAAACGGTTGCCCAATATGCCACTGTGTTTATCGATGCGCTAAGGGGAAAGGGCGTTATCAGCGTGCTCAAACATTTTCCAGGGCATGGCTCTTCCTTAGGTGACTCGCACGAAGGTTTTGTTGATGTGACCCAAACATGGAGCGAAAAAGAGCTAGAGCCGTACCAAAAGCTCATCGACGCGAACAGTGTCTCCATGATTATGTCTGCTCATGTCTATAACGCCAAACTTGATGACACTTACCCCGCAACACTCTCTTATGCCATCAACACTCAGCTTTTGCGTAAGAAAATGCACTACACGGGCGTGCTCATTAGCGATGATTTGCAGATGGAAGCGATTGCCAAGTATTACACGCTTAAAGACACCGTGACCTTGGCGATTAATTCGAGCATCGACATGCTTCTCTTTGGTAACCAACTTTCAAAGACGAAAACCGATGAGATCGTCGAAACCATTTTAGCACAAGTCAAAAACGGTGCTATTCCGCTTGAGCGTATCATACAAGCCAATGAACGAATTGCAAGCTTAACGTTCTAAAAATAATTTTACATGTAAGGACAACCATGCGCTATCTCAAACACTTAAGCCTCTTACTTTTTTTGAGCTTTCTGGTAGGCTGTGCCCCCACGCCAAATCTGCCACATAGCGATGATGAGAGTGCAACCTCAGCACTGTATGAACGCTCTTTTGAGACACATGTTCCCAATGTTGCCATGCTCAACCTCTTTTTCACCCAAATGCCCAAAGGTGGCGACTTGCACCACCACTATACGGGTTCTATTTATGCCGAAACCTACCTTGAATGGGTGAAAAACAAGGGGTGGTTTATTGACTCCTGTAGCTTTAAAATACTCAAAGCCAAAGGCAATGAACCCTGCAAAAGTGTCAGTGTGGATGAACTCATCGCCAATGATACGCTCTATCGCAAACTGCTCACGATCTGGTCTGACAAAGATTTCGATAACCACAGCCATGAACAACTCCCACCCGATAGCAACTTTTTCAATACCTTTGGCTATTTTTCACCCATCTCTGACCAATATATGGACGTGGGGCTGAACATCATCAAAGAGCGTGCACTCAGCGAAAATGTCTCGTACATCGAAACCATGCTCTCACGTGTAGGTGTCAACAGTGCTGAATTTTTCAACGCCGATGAAGCCAAAAATATCAATGCCGCCCTTCGCCATGCCACCACCCAAGAAGAGGTCAACGCTCTGTTAGATCGCATCAGCGCGGTTTATGCACAAAACCAAGCCTTTAGCGAAAAAGTGCACCATTTTGTTAGTGAGGTAGAACACCGTCATGAAGGTATCGACACGGAAAATTTTACGATGCGCTTTCAAACCTATGCAGTCAGAGTGCTTGAACCACTGCAAGTCTATACCGACCTGCTTGCAGGGTACAAAGCCGTTCTTAGTTCTCCGCTTATCGTGGGCGTGAACATCGTAGCACCCGAGAACAACACGGTGGCGATCAACGACTACACACTTCATATGCGCATGTTTAACTACCTCGCAAGTCACTACCCACAAGTGCCTCACTCCCTTCACGCGGGAGAGCTGACCATCGGTATGGTCGAGCCCAAAGAGCTTCTCTTTCACATCACCCAAGCGCGAAAAATTGCAGGAGCAGATCGCATCGGGCATGGTGTTGACATTGCCTATGAAAAAGAGTCGCTCTCGCTTCTAAAAGAGCTCAAAGAACATGCCGCCATCGAGATCAACCTCTCAAGTAATGAGTTCATCTTAGGCGTTGCAGGTAGAGAACACCCCTACTCCCTTTATGCCGCTTATGGCGTGCCTATCGTCATTTCTACAGATGATTCAGGTGTCTCACGAGACAACTTGGCGCATGAGTATGTCTTGCTTGCCAGCCGTTATCACCCAAGCTATGCGACCATCAAAACCTATGTCTACAACAGCATCGACTATTCGTTTTTGACACCTGCTGAAAAAGCAAAAGTAAAAATGCAACTGGATAAAAAATTTGAAGTGTTTGAAAAAGAGATAAGCACGCTAGCAAAGAATTTGAAATAGAGGTTATTTTTTAAAAGAGACTAAGCTAGAAATTTGGCTTTGTCTCTTTACATGTAAAAGCTTACCCAAACGCCAGCCACACACCCACACCGAGCATCAATGTGCCTGCAATGCGGTTCATCAGTCTGACGTTATTGCTTTTTTGCAGAAACTTACGCATCGTACTGCCGCCACTCGCGTAGATAATCAAACAAATCAATTCAAGCACTAAAATAATGGCTAAAAGTACCGACACCTGAGGGATTAGCGGTTTGGTTTGGTTGATAAAGGGCGGTAAAAGTGCGATGAAAAACGCCCACCCTTTGGGATTGGCAATGGCTGTCACGAAGCCTTGCGTCGCTAAAGAGGCCGCAGAGATCGTGGCAGAACATTCGGTTTTGGAAAGTGCCATCTTGCCGCGATTGAGCCAAAGTTGTAACCCCAAATAACCTAAGTAAAGTCCACCCGCGTACTTAAAAATCGTAAAAATATCAGGATGATTGATCATAATCGCCGCAACACCAATGACCGAAGAGAGTGCGACTATCGCCACACCAACCAGTTCACCCGCCATCATGTAAAACGTGCGCTTGAGCCCAATGCTCATACCCAAACTCATCGCAAGTGTCATACACATACCCGGAGTGACCGAGACAAAAAAGAAAGTGGGAAGAAAAAGCGCCATAATGGAAAAATCAACTGCAGAAGCCACGACAAATCCTTTAAAATAAAGAGGAATTATACCCCATGTTTTCTTTCTAAAAAAGTGTGGTTAGTTTTAAAGTATTTCATTTAATTTCAAGAAAGTTTCGTAGAATAAACAAAAACATGAAAAGGCTAACTCATGACTGTATCGGAAGCACTTAAAATGCGAAAATCCACACGCGCTTTTTTACCCAAAGAGGTTTCACCAACACTCATCGAAGCGATTTTAAACGATGCCAAACACGCACCTTCAGGTGTCAACATGCAACCGTGGCATGTGTGTGTGCTCAGCGGAGAAAAAAAACGCACGCTGGAAACCAAAGTCATCGAAGCCTTTGAGCATGGGCACACCGAGGTTATGGACTACGCTTACTATCCGTCCACATGGGAAGAGCCTTATAAAAGCCGCCGTAAAGAGACAGGACTTTTGATGTACTCTACACTGGGCATTAGCAAAGAGGACAAAGGGAGACAAAAAGAACAATGGAAGCTCAACTACCGCGCCTTCGACGCTCCTGTGGTACTCTTCTTTTTTATTGATGCGCGTTTGGAAAAAGGCTCGTACCTCGACTATGGTATGTTTTTGCAGTCCATTATGCTAAGCGCTATGGAAAAAGGGTTAGCCACCTGTCCCCAAGCCGCTTTGGCTGAATTTCCAAGCATTGTGAAACATGAGCTTGACGCCCCAGAGAACATGCTTTTGCTCTGCGGTATGGCATTGGGCTATGAAGATACAAGCGCCCTCATCAACAGCTACCGAACACCTCGCATTAGCCTTGAGGAGTTTGTCACCTTTTATTCGTGAGCGCTTTGGCTGTGTCATAGACCAGTTCATAATAGTGATTGTTATTGAACGAAAACTCTTGGATCACTTCGAGTCCAATTTTTTTTGTGTGCGCTGCGTAGGAGCGCGTGTTGATTTTGTTGATAAACGTCACTAAAATGGGGTATTTTGTACTCATCTGCTCCCTTGCAAAATCAAAGATCGCTTCAAGCACACCACTGCCTCGCATGCTTTTATCGACGCAAACAGGTCCATATTGGTAAGAGTTTTCAGGCGTTATTTTTTGCCCTAAATATTCAAGATTTACTAAGTCATCCATCATGTATGCAAAAATCGGCCATGAGGCTAAAAACTGCCACGAAGCGGACATCACGTATGCCACGACTTCGCCCTCATGAATGGCGATGAAAAGCCCCTGCTCTTCGTTGATGAGTTTAGTGAGCTCCTCTTTGCTAAGAGCGGTGGTGACGAAACCATCTTTTTTATCTTCTTCTTGAATTGTACTGATCTGATACTTCGCGTGAAGCTTTAAAACGTTGTCGATGTCACTGAGTTCGGCTATTTTGAGCTGCATATCTTCTCCTTATTATCTCTCCATCATGGGCATGAGTATAACGCAAAGCGTCTTTTGGCACAATCCAAAAATTGCTTTCTTTTGAAGAGACGCCACTGAAAAAATCTTTACATGTAACATGCTACAATAGGCGTATGAAAATCACGATTACCCCCTACACAGACGAGAATGCTACGGAAGTGACTGACCTGCATCATGCTTCCATACATGCGATTGACCCAACGATTTATTCACGCGAACAGCAAGAAGCATGGGCGCACACGCCACCCAATTACCCCTACTGGGTCAAAAGACTCGCCCTTAAAAAACCGTTTTTAGCGATGGTGGAAGGACACATTGCCGGCTTTATAGAGCTTGAGGCAGACGGGCACATCGACTGTGCGTACACGCATCCTTTCTTTCAACAGTGCGGTGTGATGGCAAAACTGTACGATCATATCGAATCACTCGCGCATCAAAATACAATGCCTCGCCTTTATGTGGAAGCTTCCAAGCTTATCAAACCTTTTTTTGAAAAACGAGGTTTTACAACACTCCAACGCAATGAAATCAAACGAAATGGGCAGATACTGGTAAACTATTCAATGGAAAAAACGCTAAACTGAATCTTTACATGTAAATTCGTTCTAACCTTATTTTTTCTTGACCCTCTTACTTCTTCGTAATATAATAATCCCAACGCTATTATCTAAAAAAGGATGAATCATGTATTTAATATTGGTTGCAAGTCTCAATGAAAATATGAAGTTAGCCCACACCATTGAAAAAAGCCTAGAAACGATGGGAATTCAAAGTCAAATCATCAATTTAGTCGATCTTGACATAACGCTTTACGATAGCGCAAAAGAGCTCAACGATGGCATTCCAAGCAAGATCGTTGCACTCTCAGAACAGATGAAAAACGCCTCAGGGTACATCATTGTATCGCCCGAGTACAACTACTCCATTCCACCGTCCCTCACCAATGTCATCGCGTGGTTATCCCGAAGCGGTGAAAATTTTAGAGAACTCTTCACCCTCAAATACGTTCAACTTGCCACCCACTCAGGAAGTGGCGGCAATGACGTCTGTAATGCGATGCGTTCACAGTTCTCCAAACTCGGAGCCATCGTTGCGCCCAGAGAGATTGTAGCAACGTATGATAAAAAAGTCGAAGAAGGAAGTTTAAAGAGAATCTTGACACAGTTTGTGGGGATTTCACAAAAGTAGTAGTACTTTTAGATAGCAAAAGAAAGGGTAAATTTTTACATGTAAAGTTGCCCTTATTTTCCTATTGTTATTTCATTGACTTATCAATACTTGTCTTGACAATTAAATAGTTGCTCGTTATAATGCATCGAAAGGAGTAACCATGAACTTTGATATGGACAATTCTTTAGGATTTATTCTTAACAAAACCGCCCTCTTTTCCAAAGCGCATTTCAATAATCTTATCAAACCGTACGATATTTCGCCCGAACAGTGGTCGCTCATTTTTCGTGTTGTGGAACGAAGCGGTCTGACGCAAAAAGAGCTTTCCGATTCGACCTACAAAGATCAGGCCAATATCACGAGAAGCATTGACCGTTTGGAGCAAAAAGGATTATTGAAACGCATCGAACACCCGAGTGACCGTAGGTCTTTTCAACTGATTCCCACGCAAGAAGCGCTCACGCTTGTGGAGCAGGTCGTGCCGCTTTCTCAAGCATTTAACCAACGCCTCAGCAAAGGTTTGAGTGAAGCAGAGGCGCAAATGCTCATCGTATTACTCAAAAAAGTGCATCATACTTTAGAAGGAGAACCATGTTAACCCATAAAACTGTTTTAATTACTGGAGCAAACGGCGGACTAGGCACCGCACTGCTCAAAGAAGCTCTCGCGCACAATGCCAAAAAAATTTACGCATGCGTACGTGACCCGCAAAAGGCTGAGGCGCTGAAATCACTTGATCCACGCGTTGAAGTGCTCCCGCTTGTCACCACCGATCCCTCAAGCGTTCAGCATCTCGCATCGGTTGTAGGTACCATTGATGTTTTGATCAATAATGCCGGCGTTAACAGCGAAAAACGGATTTTAGAGCCGTGCATGAGCGACTTTGAAACCAATGTTTTTGGAACACTAAATATGTGTCGTACGTTTGAAAACAAAATCGCCCATCAAGGCGCTATCATCAATATCAGTTCCATTTTGGCACTGGTGAATTTACCCGTCATGGGACTTTACTGTGCCTCTAAAAGCGCGCTTCATTCGATCACTCAAGCCTTGAGAGCAGAGTTTGCCCTCAAACACATCGACGTTTACGAAGTTTTCCCAGGACCCATGGATACCAAAATGACACAAAACCAAGTGTTCGATAAAGCCGATACCAAAGACGTTGCGCAGGAAATTTGGGCAGGCTACAAAGCAAAAACATTTGAAATCTATCCCGACGCTGCCGCCAAAGGCATGAAAGAAGGACTTCTTCACGCACCCGAAGCCATCATCGCCGAATGTGCCAAATCGATTTTAGGCTAAGTTTACATGTAAATATAACAAAAATTAAAAGTTTGGCTCAGACCTTTTTTCTTCTTTTTTTGTTCCATTCTTAATTATTATTTTCTTAATGTGTTGAGATTATAATACAATGCTTAATCAAAATAAAATTTAGGAAGCAATAATGTCAAAATGGTCTGAGAATTACTCCACTCATGTGTTTCATCAAACTTGGAACGATTTTAAAGATAAAATCAAGTCAATCAACAGTGAAGAGATAGCAGATCAAACATTATTACTTGAGCTTGCACGAGTTAATAAGGTAATTCAATATACTGAAGATTATTTAAAATTAATTGACCCTGATTTGAATAGCCTCGCTGTTTTAACCCCTCTCAATAATTCCATTGTGACAGCAAATACCGAAATTACAAATTTTATTGCAAATAGAAATATCGGACATATTCAAAATGCAAATACTCACCTCGACACATTTTTAGTACAACTTAAACAAATTAATACCATTCTTCCATCAATAACTAAAGAGTCTATTAATTCAATAATCACTAGCTATGATAAAGCAATTTCTGACGCACTCAAACAAATAGATTTACCTACAACAATAAGTGCAAGTCAAGCTATCAATGATTTAAAGAATGAGCTGATAGATAAAGAAGACAGTATAAAATCAAAAATAGATTTAATGGTTCAAGAGAGTGAAACAAAAACTAATGAAATTACCATTTTTCATGATAAAACTTTAATTGGTAATGATGCTACAAAAGTTACTATTGAAGAAGCAAAAAAAGACATTATACGAGATGTGGAAGATGCTAAAAATAAGCTAACTAATGTGTCAAGAGAAATTGTAGAGTTAGACAAATTTTATATTAGAATTTTTGGAAAACCTGATGAGAGTGATGAGTCAAAAACGAGTGGATTAAAATATGAACTTGACACAAGAGTCACAAATTTGGATAATTTGGAAAAAAGCCAACAGAAAAAATATGAAGCTTTAGTTACGCAAATTGAAGATTTGTTGTCAGGGGCAACAAGTGTTGGTCTAACAAAAGCCTATGGAGATGAAAGAAAAAAATTTAAAACACCAATCATAATGTGGAATATTGTTTTTATAGTTTCACTCATTGGTATGTCTGTAATGTCATTTTTATCTTTAAAAGGTTTGGTAACTCTTGATGATTTAGTCAAGCAAATTTTTCATTCATTGCCTATTATTGCTCCTCTAATTTGGTTAGCCTTATATGCAAGTAAAAGACGAAGTGAAAATCAAAGGCTTGAACAAGAATATGCCCATAAAGAAGCCCTAGCCAAGTCTTATAGTAGTTATAAACAACAAATTGAAGAATTAGATCAGGAAGACAAAGTTTTAATTATTAAACTATTAGAAAGTACTATAAATACTATTTCTTATAATGTGAGTGAAGTCCTAGATAAAAAGCATGGAGACACTTTACCTATACAAGAGCTCATAAAAAGTATAACTGAATTAAAAAGTATGGTGCCAACAATAAAACCATAAACTATCTTTACATGTAAGGATTTCTCCTTACATGTAAAACCCTCTCACTCCTCGATTTTCTGCATCCGATAATACAGCACTGGAATCACCAAAAGTGTCAAAATAGCCGAACTCACCACACCGCCGATCATTGGGGCGGCGATGCGTTGCATGACTTCACTTCCGACACCGTTTAACCACATAATGGGCAAAAGTCCACCAAGGATGGCAAACACAGTCATCAGTTTGGGGCGGACTCTTAGCACTGCGCCTTCAAAGATGGCTTCTTGCACCGCCTCTTTGGTTTTATGCTTTACATGTAAAAGTGCTTCTTCAAGGTAGATGATCATCACGATCGCCGTTTCCACTGCGATGCCGATGAGCGCTAAAAAGCCTACAATAACGGCAATGGAGAGATTAAAGTTCAGATAATCCACATACAAAAACCCACCCACAGCGGCGAGCGGCAAGGTCAAAAAGACCAAAAGCGCATTTTTAAACGAACCAAGTCCTAAGTAAATGAGCATAAACGTGACCAAAAGCGTGAGCGGAAGAATGAACTGTAAGCGCTCCATTGCACTCTCTAGGTACTCGCTCTCCCCTGCCCAACCGATGTAAAAACCTGTTGGAAGCTCCACGCTCTCTTTGAGGATTTTGCTCGCTTCCTCTTTATATGTTTTAGACGAAAAGCCCTCTTTCATGGTAATGTAGATGTAGTTGACTTTCTTGCCCATCTCCGACTTCAGCTCACTTGCCCCCACATCATAACTAAGATCTACAAAATGCCCAAGGCGTTGAAATCCATACGGTGTTTTGATGGTGAGTTCACTGATGGCACTCAGGTCTTTACGACTCTCCTCTTCCAACCTTAGTGTGATAGCATAACGTTCAATACCTTGGTAAAGGGTGGTCACTTTTGAGCCGCCGATGGCACTGTCCACAAAGTTTAGAACATCGTCTTTACTCAGCCCATACGCGGCAATATTTTCAGGTTTGAGCGTCATATTGAGGTAGTAGCCACTGTTCGCTTTGTCCGCAAAAACACTTTTAGTTCCTTCATAGTTGGCAAGCACACTGGCGATTTTGTTCGCACTATCTTCTAGCGCTTGGTCATTGTCGCCATACAGTTTGATGCCAAGTGGCGTTCTTATACCAGTAATAAGCATGTCAATACGTCCGCGAATCGGGTATGTCCACGAGTTGACAAGCCCCGTCATTTGAAGCTGTTCGTTCATCTCATCTCTCAGCTTTTCATACGTCATGCCCTCTCTCCACTGCTCTTTGGGTTTGAGCTGTATGATGGTTTCTATCATCGAAAGTGGAGCGGGGTCTGTTGCACTCTCGGCACGCCCTGCTTTGGCAAAGGTGCTTTCCACTTCGGGAAAACTTTTGATGATCTCATTGCTTTTTTGTGCGTATTCCTTAGCGAGCTCGATGTTAATGCCAAAAGGCGTGACGGGCATATACATAAAGGTTTGCTCATTCAGAGGTGGCATAAACTCCCAACGCTGTTTCGTAAAAGTATGATACCCCAACACCAAAAAGCCGATAAACGCAACCATAGCAATATACCAAAAACGCATATGCAGTTTCAAAAGTGGCGCATAAACCCAGATAAAAAAGCGGTTGAGCGGATTTTTATGTTCTTCAAGAATTTTGCCTTTGACAAAATAAAGCATCAAAAGCGGAACAAGGGTAATGGAAAGCACCGCGCCAATGAGCATTGCAAAGGTTTTGGTGTACGCCAACGGCTTAAAGAGCGCACCTTCTTGCCCACTGAGCGTAAAGATAGGTAGAAAACTAACCACGATCAGCAACAGTGCAAAAAAGATCGGGCGTCCGACTTGTTTGGACGAAGCAATGATGATGGCTTTGCGCTCTTCCTCGCTTTTAGGCTCGCCGTGCGAAAGCTTTTTATGCACGTTTTCGATCATCACGATACACGCATCGACCATCGCACCAATGGCAATGGCAATGCCGCCCAAACTCATGATGTTCGACTCCAGCCCAAAAAGCTTCATCGCCAAAAAGGTCAAAGCGATGGTAAGAGGTAGAACGATAATGACGACTAAAGCGCTTCTAAAATGAAGCAAAAAGAGCATCACAACGGCTAAAACAACGATGCTCTCTTCAAAAAGGGCGCGCTTAAGATTGTTGATCGCTTTGGTGATGAGATCGCTCCTATCGTAGGTTGTGACCACTTCCACATCGTTTACATGTAAAGATGCCAGCTTCTCTTTGACCGCTTGAATGACCTTGTACGCATTTTCTTTGTAGCGCACCACGACGACACCGCCAACGACTTCACCCTCTCCATTGAGTTCCGCCACACCGCTTCGATACGTTGGCACGATACGAGCATCTGCAATGTCAGAGAGTTTCAGAGGAATGCCATTCACCGTTTTGATGGTAATGCCTGCTATCTCGTCCAAAGAGCGCGCAAACCCTCTGGCTTGAACGATCTGCTCAAACCCATTTTCAAGCACGACTCGACCGCCGAGGTCATTGTTGTTTTTGGAAAGTGCATTCATCAGATCATCGATGCTGAGATCATATTTGTAGAGTGCATCTTGGTGCAATGTGATCTCATAGTCTTTGACATACCCACCTACACTGGCAACCTCACTGACCCCTTCAACACCCAAAAGGGCGTAGCGGTAGAGGTAGTCTTGAATACTTCGAAGCTCCTCAAGACTGCGATTGTGAGACTTAAGTGCATACTCAAACGCCCAGCCAATGCCCGTGGCATCAGGTCCAAGCTTGATGGTCGCACTTTTAGGCGCGTTTTTAGAGACATTTTGGATGACTTCATTCACCCGATCTCTCGCCCAGTAAAGGTCCGTACCCTCTTCAAAAATGATGTAAACAATGGCGTTTTCATACGACGTAAACGCACGCACCGTTTTGGTTTTGGCTGTTGCTAAAAGGGCATTGGTCAGCTCATAAATGATCTGATCTTCGATGATTTTGGGTGACTGACCCAAATACTTGACATTGACGATGACTTGCGGTGGCGTAAGATCAGGCAAAGCGTCCAGTGGTGTCTGTCTGATCGCCCAGTACGACAAAAATGCACCAATGAGCAAAGCGATAAGAAGGAGTGCTTTGTTTTTGACACTCTTTTCAATGATGCTCTCGATCATTGCATTGCCCCGCCATTGTTTTGAGCATCGGCGTCAAACATAAAGAGCGCGTTTGAGACAACCACATCGCCCTCTTTTAGCCCTGAGATAATCTCAAAAGTGTCGTTATTAAGGCGTTTGGCTTCAATCTCTCGTGGCTCATACTCGCCCTCAAATTCACCTTTGACAAACACGCTCGTCTTCGCACCCTTTGTCATCACCGCACTTTTTGGAAGCGCTAAATACTCACGCTTGGCTGTTCCAAATCTCGCTTTGGCAAATGCGTTTTCGTAGATTTCAAGGTCTTTATTGTCAATGACTAAGCGTACATCCACACTTTTCGTTTGTGGGTCAACTTTGGGGTAGATAAAGTCGATTTTGGCTTTGTAAGGCTTTGAATTCATATCAAAAAAGATGTCGGCACTTTGCGCACGTTTAACAAAATCAAGGTCTTTTTCATACACTTTGACGATAAGCCATAAGTTCGTGTAGTCACTGATCTCGTAGAGTTTCATCCCTTTGGGAACGAACGCACCTTGGTTGACTGCTTTTTGGGTTACGATGCCACTGTAGGGCGAAACAATGGTGATGCTTTCAGGTACATTTTTATCCGCGATGATCTTCTGGATGGTCTTCTCATCGACCCCTAAAAGTTTGAGCTTTTGCGTGATGCTCTGCACCATACTGTCACTTTTAATGCGTAATGCGTTGATAAGCTCCAACTCCGCGGTGTAAATTTCTTGCGAATAGAGCTTCGCCAAAGGTTCACCTTTTTTAACACTCGTAAAACTTTTGTTCACGTAAAGCGTTTCGATAAACGCGTCATAACGCAAACTCACTTCTTTGACATTTTCTTCATTGGCTTTGGTGTAGCCGTAAAACTCTTTGGCAGAGCCTTCCAACACTTTTTTCACTTCAATGGTTTTGACATTGAAAATCTGCTTGGCATCAAGCTGAGCGCCTAAAAGTAGGAGTGCTCCTAAAATGAGATGGGTGACTTTCATAGCTCGACTCCTAAAAGGGTGTAGATTTTGATGATAGACTCGTTATACGCAAACGTGTTAGCGTTGATCTGCTTTTGTGCTTCAATGATTTGCGTAAGTACATTGAGAAGGCTTAAGAGTGCGTCATTTTGAGACAATGCCGTGCTTTGGAGCACTTCGTACATTTTCTCATTTTCATGTAACACCTCTTTTGCCAAAGAGATTTTGTCGTACTGCAACTCTTTGTTGAGAAGCTCGTCTCTTAGCTCAAACTGCAAGCTTTTATGCACCGACTGCACACTTTGTTCAGACGAGGCATGGGTGAGTGTGGCTTTTTGGATAGAGGCATTTTCTTTGCCATAAATCGGAAGCGGTACAGAAACGCCTAAAAAGGCATAATCATCTCTTCCTTGTCTTCGATTGTAGCCAAGCGTTACCGTGACATCGGGTGTTTTATTCGCTTTTTCGTAACGTAAATTGAGCAGCTCTTTTTGGCTAATCATTATTTGGGTTTGAAGCTTCGGCGATTTTTCCAAAAGCTTCTCTTCATCACTGAGCGTGTAGGGCAATAGTCCATCATGTGTGCTCATCTCAGGCATATGCGCTACGATAATGCTCTCTAACTTTCGCTCTATGGAAGCTTTGTCACGAAGCAGTGTCTTTTTCTCGATGGCTAGATTTTTTTGCAAAATTGTATTGTTCAGGGTATCGACATAGTGCGCGCTGGTGGTGTTATAAGCAAGGTGGGCGTTTTTAAGGTCTTCCAACACTTTTTCATACTTCATTACCAAAGCAAGGTCTTGGTTGATGCGGATGTAACTTTGCTCCAACACACCAATTTCTTGTTGCATCTCTAATTTTTTGGTTTTAAGTTCCAGCTTTTTAATCGCCAAATCTTGCAAAGCAATCGACTCTTTGATGTCCAGTTTTCCACCCGTTGGAATTTTTTGAGAAAGAGAAATCGCCTCATTTTGGGCGTCTTTATCTCTTGTGAGAGGCTCATTTAAAAAGATGTCGTTGACCCCAAGAGAGAGCATAGGGTTTTCCCAAATCTTGCTTATATCAACCTCTTTTTCAAGTGCGCTCACTTCAGCTTCAAGTGCCTTTAACTCATAGTTATGCTCATACGCCAAAGAGGTCAACTCGCTTTGCGCCAAGGCGTAGCCCGAAAGGGCTACGAGCATGAAAATGACGCGTTTCATTAGAGATTTACGCTTGATTTTAAGCGTTGTTTTTTACCGTCGCTCGTTTCGATGACGATGCTAAGCTGCCAAGTCCCGTTCATTGAAAACGTAACATGCGCCATATACGCGCCATTTACAAACATCGCCTCAGAGCTTTGCTCCATCGCTGGCATACCTGGCATCGCTGGCATTGAAGCCGTGACGCTGACTTTCGCATCTTTGATCTCTTTGCCATTTTCTTTGACTTTGATGTTGATCATGTTCATGCCCTGACTCAAAGGCTTCTCACTGCTGTACTCAACTTCTAATGGCCCCGCCATTCCTTTTTTAGACAACGCCTCAGCGGCAAAAAGACCGCTAAAACCCAACACCACCGCAAAAATCGCAACCAACAGCTTTTTCATCTGTACTCCTTGTAAAATTATGTAAGCAGTATAAAGAGCGTGTGTGGAATATTTGTGGAACGAGAAAAATGATTTACATGTAAAAAAAGTGTTTCAAGAAAATTAAAAGGTATGCTTTCTTTATTTAAAATTTCCATTGTATAATGGAATGTCTCATTTTAAATAATTCTAATTTAGGAACTCCATAATGGCGGTTTTGAAGATTCTTCTAAAAATAATTTTGAGAATTTTGATTTTTTTCATTATAGTATTTATCAGTATTTTCGTATTGTTTTTCTTTTCTGGAGATAATACCTCAAGTATGTGTGGGAGTGATATTATTGAGCAAAGTAGTTCTCCCACTAGAAACCTAAAAGCAGTTGTTTTTCAATATGATTGTGGGGCAACAACAAGTTTTACTACCAAAGTTGCAATTGTAAGCGCTAATTCAGATGTTTATGATCAAACTATTATCAAAAACCTTGTATTTTCAGCGGATTCGAATCACGATAACCGTGTACCGCTTAATACCCTAAATGGCGGTCCTGACGTACGCGTCCAATGGCTTGCCAATGGAGAATTGGAAATTCAATATCCGTCCCTTGCCCGTGTTCATTTAGCAAAATCATTCTTATTTTTTAAATGGCTCAAAATAAAATTCACTACTTTTGAATAAAAAAACTCTTTACATGTAAAACTCAAAAGTGGCTATCTCTAGCCACCTTCTTTCACAATTTCAACTTATGCAGCGGTTGAGGCTCGCTCCAGAGATAGCCCTGAAAGTAGTCGATGCCCTGCTCTTGGCATGCTTCGTATATCTCAAAGTCGGAGACAAACTCTGCGACTGTTTCCATGCCTACTTTTTTGGCAAACGTCACAATAGCTTCGACTACGGCGCGATGGGTTGCATTTTTGGTGATATTTCGGATTAAAGAGCCATCGATTTTAATATAATCCGCTTGCAATTTTGCCACGTATTCGAAGTTAGAATACCCCGTTCCAAAATCATCAATCGCGATTTTGACTCCTTGTTGTTTGAGTGTCGTTAAAAACGCAACCACCTCGGGGTGATTTTCGATGTGCTCACTCTCCACCAACTCTATCGTCAAGCGAGATCCCACCGAGTAGGCATACATCTTTTCTATAATGAAATTTGCCGTCTCTTGATCTAAAATGTCACTCAGCGTCAGATTGACCGAGAATTCCGCTTCTTTATCGGCAAAAAAGGCAAACGATTTTTCGATCACCACTTTGGTGATGCTGTTGTACAAATTGGCGCGTTTGGCTTGCTCTAGAAAATGATACGGCGAAATGACACCGCCATTGGTGCTTTTCATACGCACCAAACACTCAAACTTTTTGACTTTTCCACCTTGAATGCCCTGCGCATAGACCTCAAAACGGTCTTTCAGCAGTGCTTGTCGTATGGCTTTCTGCCACTCCAAATCGGCCCTCGCATTGCTTGCGTTGGGGCGGCACAACGGCACACTTTCAGAGTCATAAATCACCATATCTTTTCCAATGCGTTTGGCTTGTTTGATAGCAAATTCGGCATTGAGAAACAGGTCAACATAGTCGATGGCAACACCCATGCGAATCGCTACGTAAATTTTCTCTTCTTCAATCTCAATCGGCGAATAACCAAAATACCACATACAAGCATTGATAGCTTGTATAAACGCCTCTTTGCCAACTTCTTTTCCTGCAAGAACGGCAAAATTATCACCCCCTAAGTGGAAAACAACCGAGTGAGGGAAACGCTTTTGCAAACGCTGTGAGATGATTTTTAAAATCTCATCGCCAATGGCATAGCCAAAAACATGGTTAAAGTTCCAAAAGCCATTGACGTTTAAAAGGGCGAGTTTGTTGGCATTGGAATGCTTCAAAGTGTTGAGAAAACGCTGTCTATCGGGCAGTTCCGTTATGGGGCTAATGCGCCCGTAGGTTAATTCATATTTTATTTCTTTTTTCATAGGTTCTATCTCTTAACTGTAAAAATGAGTCTGTACCGTTTGAGCTTATTGTAAGATCAAAACGAACGAATTTTAAAAGGTTTTTGTGAAATTCTTAGGATATTAGCAGCAACGCATGAGGCATAAAACAAGTGTTGTTTTTCCATGAAATGGGGCATGGTAAAATGTCATGGAGAACTCCTTGTTTTAAAATTGGTAAAATCATAGCACAAAGGTATTTTTATGTCAACTATATCTCCTTTTTTTATAATGTATGGTTTTTACGTTGCAAAAATTTTAGTGTATAATGAGCTTTATGAAAATCCTACTCCTAGAAGATGACCCAATTCTTAGCGAAATTATCGAAGAGTTTTTAGTCGAACATGATTTACATGTAAAGCTCTTTTATGACGGTAAAACAGCGCTTGATGCCATTTTCGAACATAAGTTTGACCTCTTGCTTCTTGACATCAATGTCCCAAATCTTAATGGGTTTGAGCTTTTAAAAGAGATTAAAAATGCTCACATTAGCACGCCTGTCATCTTCATCACGTCACTGGATCAAATCAGCGATGTAAAAAAAGGATTTGCTCTAGGCGCGGAAGATTACCTCAAAAAGCCGTTTGATCTTGAAGAGCTTTTGGTGCGCATTGAACGTACTAAAAAACTCCACAACATCGATACAAACGAGCGCATCACACTCACAAATGATCTCTTTTTTGATCCTTCTCATTACGAGATCATCACCTCCAAGACGTCGTATAAACTCCGCAAAAAAGAGGCGCAACTTTTAGAGTATTTTTTTAAACACAAAAACAGAGTGCTTAGTTTTGAAGAGATCATCGAAGAGGTGTGGCGTTTTGAAGAAGTGCCGACGTATGCAACCGTGCGTACTTACATCAAAAATCTTCGCAGTTACGGGCTTGAAGCATTGATCGAAAATACTAAAGGGGTCGGTTATGTCTTTAAGCCATTATGAAAAACGCTCTCTCCTTCGTTTTTTACTGATCTATCTCATTTCGATTTATACGTTTATTTTCATTCTCGCAGGCATGTTTTACAGTATCGAGAAAAAAAATCTGTATGAAAACCATTCATTAAAGATGAATACCATCGCCTCTTCCATCTCGCACAAAATTATCACAGCGCATATGATGGAAGATGAAAAGTTGGTTCATTGTCTGCACCAAGGCTTTATAGAGCAGTGTTTTGATATCGAAAAAGGGTTTGAAATAGCGCTTTTTGGCGTAGGTCAAAAACCTTTACATGTAACGTTTGATGATGCACCTGATTTTACGAAAAAATTCTATCTCAAAGACAACAGTTTTTTTTATGTCGATGACAGCGTGCAACACCATCTTGGCGTGCAATATATTGTCATCAAAGAAAAACATATCTCACACCTTTTAAGTGCCATTTTATATGAGATTATTCTCTATCTTTTGCTCAGCCTTGCGTTTGCAACACTCTTGGGTTATGTGCTTGCAAAGCTCTTTTTAAAACCCATCAAAGCGGAAATTGAAACACTCGACACCTTTATCAAAGATTCAACGCATGAACTCAACACACCGATTACGGCGATTTTGATGAGCATTAGCACGCTTAAAGATGTAGATGAAAAGAAACGAAAGCGCATCGAACTGAGTGCCAAACGTATTGCAACTTTATATGGAAACCTCAGTTACATGCTTCTGCATGACAAACAAAACGAAGAAAAAACTGATGTTGATGTGAAAAAACTGATCGTTGAACGCCTCGAATACTTTGCGGATTTAATGACGAGTAAACAGATCGACTTAAGCCTAAAACTAGAAGAAAAATCTTTACATGTAAACGATGAGAGCCTTATCAAACTCATCGACAACTTACTATCAAACGCCATCAAATACAACCGTTTTGAAGGAATCATCGAAGTGACATTGGACTTTGAAAAGCTCAGTGTCAAAGACAATGGTATCGGTATCAACAACTCTAAACTAGGCGACATCACCAAACGCTACAAACGTGCAAACAGCGATAAAGGTGGCTTTGGCATCGGTTTAGACATCGTCAATACCATCTGCAAAAGCAACGGTTTTAAGCTTGAAATTATCTCTATGGAAACACAAGGTTCTACTTTTTCTATCTATTTCTAATTTATATTTTTCGTCACTTTTAGTTCTCTTAAACCAATCTTTCCTCAAAAAATCAGTTCCAAATTTTATACATTACTATTCTAATAAACATACTTGACAATACTCTAGTAAAATGCTATGATTCTAAAAATTAAAAAGGAGGCAACATGGTAGAGGATAAAAAACGTAGTATCGTCAAAGCAATTTCATGGAGATCACTCGGAACGGTTGATACCATGTTGATCAGTTTTATCGTCACAGGAAGTCCACTTGCTGCTGTGTCTATCGGTGGATTTGAGCTTATCACTAAAACGTTGCTCTATTACTTTCATGAGCGCGCATGGAACAAAATCGATTTTGGTCGAGAAAAAAATCAACTTGAGTATCAGATATGAGCCAAAACTATGAGGTAAAAGTCGCAGAAGCGATTAATTCACTGAAAGAACTTGTCGGAGCCAAAGCACTTAAAGTCACATTGGCATTTAGCCATCAAAATGAAGATGCGGTAGCCATCTCTTTAGCGAAAAGAGCAGGGATTGATTT
Source organism: Sulfurospirillum diekertiae (assembly GCF_002309535.1). GTDB lineage: Bacteria > Campylobacterota > Campylobacteria > Campylobacterales > Sulfurospirillaceae > Sulfurospirillum > Sulfurospirillum diekertiae. The sequence goes on from NZ_CP023275.1 coordinate 2,672,907, forward strand.
TGATCTTTTTACGCTTGAAACGCATAAACTTTTTCCTGAATCACTCGCGTATCAAAAAGAGATTGAAGCTTTTTTTGGTGTAGCAATCAAGAGCTTTAATGCGAGTGATGAAGCGATCAAAACACTCGAAACCAAAGTGGGAGAGTATGGCATTTACGATGACATAAATTTGCGCAAAGAGTGTTGTCATGTACGTAAACTTATTCCTTTGGCACAGGCGCTTAAAGGGTATGATGGCTGGATCAGCGGTATTCGCATCGCCCAATCCATCACGCGAAGTGATACAAAGCTCGTCGAATTTGATGGTAAATTTGAACTCTTAAAGTTCAATCCTCTCACTTACTTTAGCGATGAAGAGGTTGATCGTTATATGGCTGAATTTGCTATACCTCAAAATGGCTTATATGCTAAAGGCTTTAAAAGTATCGGTTGTCAGCCGTGTACCAGAGCCATCAAAGAGGGCGAAGATATACGTGCAGGCAGATGGTGGTGGGAAAATCCCGAACATAAAGAGTGCGGATTGCATTTACATCAAAAGGACTGAATTTATGGATCATTTAGACAGACTCGAAGCTCAGAGTATTTACATTTTACGAGAAGCTTACAGAAGCTTCCCAAATCTTGCCATGCTTTGGAGCATCGGCAAAGACAGCACCGTACTCTTGTGGCTTACTCGAAAAGCATTTTTTGGACATGTGCCTTACCCGTTGGTACACATTGATACAGCATTTAAAATCCCTGAGATGATCAAATACCGTGATGAAATCGCGATTCAATGGGACTTAAACTTAGTCGTCGGGCAAAACAAAGAAGCGCTTGCTAAAGGCGAAACTTTCGTGAATGGACTCGATCGTTTGAGTTGCTGTAAAAAGCTCAAAAGCGACGCACTCAAATACACACTTGATGGAACATGGGCACGCCGCAAATGGAATCCTTACAAAAAAGTATGGGAAGATGAGTTAAACGGAGCACCTTATACGGGCGTTATCGTGGGCGTAAGAGCCGATGAAGAGGGAAGTCGTTCTAAAGAGCGCGTTTTCTCAGCCAGAGATGAAAAAAGCGAATGGGACGCAAGCACGCAACCACCAGAGCTTTGGAATCAGTACAAAACGGACTTTGCGCCAGGAACTCATGTGCGCATTCACCCACTCTTAGAGTGGACGGAGCTGAACATTTGGGAGTATATTGAGAGGGAAAACATTCCTATTATCTCACTCTATTTTGATCAAGGCAATGGCAAACGTTACCGCTCTTTAGGTTGTTTTCCCTGCACCGCTCCTGTGGATTCTGTGGCATCTAACCCAAAAGAGATTATCGAAGAGCTCACAAGCGGGAAGTTTAAAGATATCGCGGAACGCTCAGGTCGCGCCCAAGATAAAGACGGCGGCGGCACACTTGAAGCACTCAGAAAAGAAGGATATATGTAATGCAAAGACTTAATATTGTCATCACAGGACACGTCGATCACGGTAAGAGCACACTCATTGGGCGTCTGCTTGCCGACACCGACTCATTGCCACAGGGAAAACTAGAGAGTGTGAAAAAAATGTGTGAAAACAATGCGCGTCCGTTTGAGTATGCCTTCTTGCTTGACGCACTGGCAGATGAGCAAAAACAAGGCATTACGATAGACAGTGCACGCGTCTTTTTTCAGAGTAAGAAACGTGAGTACATCATCATCGATGCTCCTGGTCACATCGAATTTTTGAAAAACATGATCAGCGGAGCGTCTCGCGCTGAGGCGGCATTGCTTCTCATCGACGCCAAAGAAGGAGTAGCGGAAAACTCCAAACGTCACGGTATGTTGCTCTCGCTTTTGGGCATCAAACAAGTGGCGATTGTGGTCAACAAAATGGACTTGGTAAACTTTAGTGAAATCGCCTTTACCAAACTCAAAGTCGAATACAGCGAATACTTGGCAACGCTTGGAATTAAAAGCGACATTTTTATCCCGATCAGTGCACGTGAAGGGGTCAATCTCATAGAGCATTCCGCCTCTACGCCTTGGTATAAAGGACCAACGGTTTTAGAAATTTTAGATAGTTTCAAAAGCGTGGAAGAAAAAGAGAATGATGACTTTAGAATGCCATTGCAAGATGTGTACAAGTTTACACGCGATAACGATGACAGACGCATTTATGCAGGAACCGTAACCAGTGGGGAATTACATGTAAACGATGAAGTCATCTTTTACCCCTCTTTGAAACGCTCACGTGTAGCGAGCATCGAGAGCTTTAACACGCCTGTTAAAAACAGTGTGAAAGAGAGCGAAGCGATTGGCTTTACGCTTCAAACACAAATTTATGTGCGCAATGGCGAAGTGGTAGCCCGTGCTGATCAAAGTGCACCAAAGGTGAGTAACCGCTTTGAAGCGAACCTTTTCTGGTTGGGCACAAAACCGTTGGAGTTGGATAAACCCTACAAGATCAAGATCGGTTCGGCACAAAGCACCATCTATCTTGAAGAGATCAAACGTGTGATCGATGGCGATACGCTCGATCATGCCAATGAGCCAAGTGTAGGTCGCCACGAAGCAGCATGTGTCATCTTTAGAGTCCATGATCTTTTGGCAATGGAACTTTTTGCCGAGAACCAAAAGCTCGGTCGTTTTGTCATTGTTGATGAGTACGACATCGCAGGCGGCGGGATTATCACCGAAGTATTGGAGCAGTACACCACACGTCGTACCAAAGCGTTACATGTAAGCGATCTTTTGGTCGACAAAGCAAGTACCAATGCGGATTTTGAAGAGGAACTTTTTGCACTCCTTCGTAAACATTTCCCGCATCAATTTCCGACGGATAATATCGGTTAATTTTAAACTATAATAATGAAACAAAAAGGAAGAAAATGAAACTTACCATTAACGGCGATTCAAAAGAGATTAAGGACGGAATCGTTCTTTCAGAGTTATTAATCATTGAAAATGTTGAACAACCTGATATGGTCTCCGTCCAACTCAATGACGAATTTTTAACCAAAGACGAATACCCCACAACCACACTCAAAGAGGGTGATGCCATTAACTTTTTATACTTTATGGGAGGTGGCGCGTGAAAGAGTTTAGCGATGAGGAATTAGAGCGTTACTCACGCCACATCATCCTTCAAGATGTAGGGATCGAAGGTCAAGAGAAGATTGCCAATTCTAAAGTTTTAGTCATCGGTGCGGGCGGACTTGGTTCACCCGTAGCGCTTTACTTAGCCGCAGCAGGCGTGGGTGAGATCGGCATCGTTGATGGCGATGTGGTCGATCTTTCCAACCTTCAACGTCAAGTGATTCACGCCACAGCCGACATTGGTACACCTAAAGTGCTCTCGGCTAAAGCGAAGATGGAAGCGATTAACCCCAATGTTAAAGTGACCGTTTATCAGAAGTTCTTAGATGCGTCTAACATCTTGGACATCGTCAAAGGCTACGACTTTGTGATCGATGGAACCGACAATTTTTCGGCGAAATTTCTCATCAACGATGCGTGCGTGTTGGCCAATGTCCCTTATTCACACGGTGGCATTTTGCGTTTTGGTGGACAAACGATGACCATTAAACCCAATGAGAGTGCGTGTTACGCGTGTGTGTTTGACAGCCCTCCACCTGCGAACGCGATTCCAACTTGCTCTAGTGCGGGCATATTAGGCGCAGTGGCAGGCATGCTTGGAACGATTCAAGCCGCGGAAGCACTCAAATACATCGTGGGTGTCGGCGAGCCTCTTTACAACCGCCTTTTAACGTTTGATGCGAAAACGATGAACTTTAGAAATGTCAATTTCAAGAAAAACCCTAAGTGTCGCGTCTGTGGTGGCGAAGGCATTAAAGAGATACGCGACTACGAAGCGGTAGTCTGTGAGGCAAAACTATGATCAAAATCCCGCAAAGTGTGCACGATGAGATCGTTGCACACGCGCTTAGAGACAATCCGATTGAGGCGTGTGGTTATCTTGCAGGAATAGAGGGCGAAGTAAAATACGCCATCCCTATGAAAAATACGGATGCGAGCAATGAACACTTCAGTTTCGACCCGCAAGAGCAGTTTGATGCGTTTAAAAAGACGCAAAAAGAAGGGCTCAGGCTGATTTCCGTGTATCATTCACACCCAGAAACACCCGCACGTCCCAGTGAAGAAGACATTCGCTTGGCGTATGACCCCAATGTTAGCTATATTATCGTTTCATTAGCAGGTGAAACACCAGATATGAAGTCATTTATCATTAAAAACAAAACGGTTGAAAAAGAAGAAATTAACATTATTTAAAGTCCGTAAAGCGCGTTGAAAAATGTAAAACAGCTTACGAAACAACCCTCTATCGACACAGTTGAGACACGATGGGAGCCCCGAAACGCTCCGCTTATTTATCCCATCGGCTCAAAGTGTCTCTTTCAGGTTATTTCTCCGCGTTTTACTTTGAACTGCTTTACTTTATTTACATGTAACGATAAGGAGTTACGATTATGAGCCACTATATTATCCCCAAATGGTCTATGATGACCTCGAAGTTTTTAAAAAAAACCATGCCGAATTTTTAGCAGGCACACTCGATGACCTCACCTTTAAAACGATGCGCGTACCTTTTGGTGTGTACGAGCAACGTGAAGCCAATACTTTCATGGTGCGCATTAAACTCGCAGGCGGTATCTTAACCCCCAAACAGCTTTTAACGCTTGCAGACTTGGCTGAAAAGTACGCGCACGAGGCGATTCACATCACCACACGTGGTGGCGCACAGCTTCACTATGTCAAGATTGAAGACATCATCGACATCATCACCACTTTGCACAGCATTGACCTTAGTGGTCGAGGTGGTGGCGGTAACACCGTTCGTAACATTATGGCTGATCCACTTGCAGGTACGGCGAAAGATGAGATTTTTGATGTTTCTCCTTATGCGCTTGCGCTCACGACCAAAATGTTGGAACAAAAAGATTCGTTTGCATTGCCACGCAAATTCAAAATCACGTTTAGTGGTTCTGAGGCGGATCGTGGGTATGCGACGATTCACGATGTGGGCTTTATTGCAAAGATCGAAAACGGTGTCAAAGGCTTTAAACTCTTTGTCGCAGGCGGCATGGGCGCGAAATCTCGCGTGGGCAGTAAATTTCTTGATTTTGTGCCTGACTCTGAAGTCTTTTTGTACGCCCAAGCCATCAAACAGGTGTTTGACCAAAACGGTAACCGCAAAAACAAACATGCAGCACGCCTTCGCTTCTTGATCGAAGAGTTGGGCATGGATGAGTTTAGACGACTCGTTAACGTTGAAATCGAGGCTATTAAAGCCAAAGGTGACTGGGAAATGCCCACCACTGAAATCGAGCGTACGGGCGGCGATACAACGCATGAGCCTTTTAGTGTGCCTGAAAACATTTCAAAATGGTGGAACCGTTACGTTTACGCCCAAAAACAAGAGGGGCTTTATGGCTGTAAAGTGCCAATTCATTTAGGCGACATTCACTTTACCAATGCGCGCGCTCTTGCGAATGCCTTGCTTCCCTTTGGTGAAGACGTGCTTCGTTTTACAGGCGATCAAAACCTCTATATTCGCAACCTAACAGCGCCTCAAATGGCAAGTTTGCACGACATCTTGATCAACTTTTCCAAAGATGTTTCCAAACCAACCTTTTTTGGTGATATGGTCGCATGTACGGGTGCGGCGACGTGTCAGCTGGGCATTGCACGTCCCAGAGGTGCTGTGGATGCGATTCAAAAACGCCTTGAAAAACTCTTTGACGAGCGCGATTACGACGCATTGCAAGGCTTTAAAATCCACCTCTCAGGCTGCCCAAACAGCTGTGGCAAACACCTTATCGGCGATCTTGGATTTTTTGGCAAAGTACAACGCAATGAAGGCTATTCGTACCCTGCGTACAACGTGGTTGCAGGAACACGCACATCAGGAGAAGGCACCGTATTTGCGCAAAAAGCGGGTGATGTTGCGGCATTTCATTTGCCTGCTTTTGTCGAAGAAGTGTTGGATACATGGCTTTTACATGTAAAAAAATACGAGAGCTTCGCCGACTGGATTGATGATGGCGGACTTAAAATCGTGGAAGAGATTTCTAAAAAATACGTGGAAATTCCTTCATTTAAAGATGATAAAAACCCTTACTTTGACTACAACGCCGTGGAACTCTTCTCCCTAAAAGGAAGAGGCACGGGTGAGTGTAGTGCAGGTATGTATGACCTTATTGAAGCCGATAAAAAAGCCCTCAAAGAGGCGTTGGAAAAAGAGGAAAAAGACTATGAGCTGATTCGTCTTTTGGCCGCTCGTATGCTACTCGTCACACGTGGAGAAGATGCTAGGGATAAAGCAGGCGTACTCAAAGCCTTTAAAACACTTTTTGTCGATACGACACTGCTCAATGCCTACTTTGGCACGATGTTAGAGGGTGATGCGGATGAGAAATCGATCGAGTTGGCAGAAGAAGTTATCAAGCTTTACGAGACAATGGACAATACACTTAAATTTGCCAAAGAGAAAGAGTTGGCAGCGGTTGCAAATGCACCTCAAGAAGAAAAATCAGCCCATTTTAAAGACCTCAGCGGCGTGGCATGTCCGATGAATTTTGTGAAAACAAAAATGGAACTTGCCAAAATCGGAAGCGGCGAAGTCTTAGAGATTTTACTCGATGATGGAGCACCGATAGACAATGTTCCAAAATCCGTCGCAGGAGAGGGACACAAAGTGGAAGCCACCACCAAAGAAGGCAACGGCTGGCGCGTAAGGATCGTGAAAAAATGAGCACCTTAGGTATCGCGCTAACGCCAAAAAAAACGCTTCTCATTGGTGCAGGCAAAGTCGCTGCCCAGAAAGCGCGCGTGCTCGATAGCCTTGATTTTGCCTATGAAATTGTAGCAACTGAGGTTTTGGATGACTATTTTGCGTCCAAAACCTTTACATGTAAACCGTTTGAGGATACGGATGCTGAAGGCTTTGAGGTGATTATCGATGCTACGGGCAATGAAGTGGTAACCAACCGCCTCGTGGCGTTGAAACCTCAACTTCACTTTTGGCTCAATGTCGTCGATGTCCCCGAACTGTGCGATTTTTACTTTAGCGCGCTCACGCGTCGTGGGGACATTCACGTTTCAGTCAGCAGTGGTGGGAGTTCACCCACACTCGCGCAAGTGATTCGTGACAAAATTGAGCGGATTTTACCACGCGATTTCACATCACTGATTGAACGCCTCAAAAACGAGCGCAAAAAGCCCGAACGTGATCTTGAAAACCTTCGAAACATTGCCAAAGCTGGTGCGGGAAAAGTCTTTTTGATCGGTTGTGGAACGGGCTATGTGGGCAACCTTACATTAGACGCGCTCAATGCGTTTGAACTGCTCGATGTGGCGCTTGTGGATGCACTCGTTTCGCAAGAGATTCGTTCCCTCATTCCGCTTACATGTAAAGTCGTCGATGTCAGTAAAAAGAAGGGGTTTCACTCCAAAAGTCAAGATGAAATCAACGCGCTTTTAGTCGAGTACGCCACACAAGGATTGGTTGTTGGACGACTCAAAGGGGGCGATCCGCTTCTGTTTGGTCGCTTGGGCGAAGAGAAGCAGGTTTTAGCTCAGCATGGCATCGCGTTTGAAGTAATCAACGGCATCACTTCAGCTCTTCGTTCATGTACGGTCTCTGGCATTGTGCCCACGATTCGTGACATCTCCAAAGGTGTCACTATCGTCTCGGCGCACCTGCGAGAAACGCTGTTTAACGACGATTGGGTGAGTATTTTAAAACAACCCTTGCACACAGTGATCGTTTTGATGGCGCACAGTTTTGCGAAAAAAATCGAAGATGCCATTGCAAAACAAGGCATTGACCCCAACCTTCCTGCGGCGTTTGTCTCGAAGATTGACCTGCCAGATCAAATCACCATAGTAGGAACTGTGGGAAAATTGGATAAAATGAGCGCATTATGTGCCACACCAGCGGTCTTAATCATCGGTGAGTGTGTCGCTAAAGAGAACATTGTACCCGCTGAAAATAGCGGCAAAATTATTTACATGTAAAGGCTAATCAGCTGTCTAAAAAAAGCACAACGGTGCGCGGTCTCTGCCGAAGCGAACTCAGCGTTAGCGAAGAGTTCGAAGCTTTGCTTTGAGCGCGTGTCAAAACGTAGGGTTTTTTCAATAGCTGATTTACATTCAAAAGAAGGATATTTTATGGGATTTACCACCAAAGCATTGCATGCCAAACCTGCACACAAAGACCAACATGGCGCAATGCGCTTCCCCATCTACCAAAGTTCCGCGTTTGAGTTTGAAAAAGCGGAAGATTTAGAGGCTGTTTTTAAAGGTCAAAAAGCGGGGCACGTCTACACACGCTCGTCAAACCCTTCCATTGAAGAGTTTGAACTCAAAGTCAAAGCGATCAGTGGCGCTTTTGGTGTAGTTGCAACAGCAACGGGAATGGCGGCGGTCTCCAATGCGCTCTTTGCGCTTTTGAAAAGTGGCGACAATTTTATCACGACGAAGTACCTTTTTGGCAACACGCTCTCTTTGTTTCAAACCCTTTTCAGTGACTTTGGGGTGGAAGTGCGTTATGTGGATTTGAGCGATTTAGAAGCCATTCAAGTGAACATTGATGATAAAACGCGTTTTCTCTTTTGCGAAAGTGTGAGCAATCCGCAACTCATCGTACCTGATTTTAGGACAATAAAAAGCGTTTTAAAAGAACACAATGTGCCTTTCATTGTGGACACAACCGCAACGCCTTGGAATATTTTCGATGCCAAAAAACACGGCGTGGACATTGAGATTATCTCCGCAACCAAATACATCAGTGGCGGCGGGCATGTTTTGGGTGGTTTGATTGTCGATAATGGCACGTTTAACTGGAAACATCACGCTAATTTGGCATCGTACTACAAAAAATTTGGACCCAATGCGTTTATGGCGCGTCTTCGCAAAGAGACCTACCGAAATCTAGGTGCGTCACTTTCACCGATGAGTGCGTATATGCTCTCCCTTGGGCTTGAAACACTGGATTTAAGGGTGCAGAGAAGCTGTCAAAACGCTCTGGCTGTAGCAAAATATTTGCAAGGTAAAGCGGAGATTATCAGCGTGGAATATCCGTTTTTAGAAAACTCTGTGTACTTTGCCAACGCTTCCAAGCAATTTAGCGGTGGTGGTGGACTTGTGAGCTTTAGCTTTAAAGATAAAGAAGCCACCTATGCCTTTCTAAATCGCCTCAACATCATTAAACGAGGCACAAACGTTCAAGACAATAAATCCTTAGCGATTGCGACATATCATACGATTTATGCGGAGTATTCGGAAGAGAAAAAAGCGGAATATGGGCTTACCGAGGGGATGATTCGCCTCTCTGTGGGCATTGAAGACTTAGAAGATTTGATTGCAGATATCGAGCAAGCATTAGCCCAATAAGTCTGTTTGAGTGAATTACATAAAAGAGTTCTTGCAGAACTCTCTAACACGCTTTTAAAGCAAAGCTCTAAAAGCTACGTTAACACTAGGTTTTCTTCGGCAGAAAGCCCACGCACTTTTAGTGCTTTTTTTTCTTGCAAATTGAGTTTTGCAAGAAGTCTAAAGATTAAATTCACTCAAAAGCGGTCGTTTTAAAGTAATAAAAGTAAACATGGGGTAAAATTTCATCGCGCTGGTGTAGCTCAGTTGGTAGAGCAGTTGATCCGTAATCAACAGGTCGGGGGTTCGAGTCCCTTCACCAGCTCCAGCCTCTTCTAAAATTCCCCATGTTTTTAACGCTAAACGTTTAACTTCCCCTGCTTTGTGCTTTTACATGTAACGAAACGTTAAAAGTTTAGCCCAGTCCCTTAGTCGCCCATTTTTGGGTCAACACGAAACGTAAAGACTTTTACTCTTTAGACGTCGAAATGAAATAAAAGAGAAACCATGAAAATTGCACTCCTGATGAGTGGCGGCATTGACTCCAGTTACTCCGCTTATTTGCTCAAAAACCAAGGCCATGAGGTTATTGGTATCTATCTCAAACTCCATGACGATGAGAAAAAACATGCGATCAACATCGCCAATATCGAAAAAGTGAGCCACCATTTGGGCATACAGACCCATGTAATTGATGCCAAAGCGCTGTTTAAAGAGCATGTGTATGACTATTTTGTCCGATCCTACGAGCAAGGACGAACGCCCAATCCGTGTGCTTTTTGCAATCCGAAAATGAAATTTGGGTTTGCCTTTGAAAAAGCGATGGAGATGGGATGCGAAAAAATTGCCACTGGGCATTACGCACGCGTTGAAAATGGGCATATCAAAGAAGCTTACGATATGTCAAAAGATCAAAGTTATTTCCTTTTTGGGCTTAAAAAAGAGGTGATCGAAAAGATCATTTTCCCCTTAGGCGGCATGCTCAAAAACGACATCAAACCCATTGCGCTTAAAGAGTTGCCATGGCTTGGAACCTTAGAGACCTACAAAGAGTCTCAAGAGATTTGCTTTGTCACGGACACTTACATTGAAGTGTTGAAAAAACATATTAACGTTGATCAAAAAGGCACCATCAAAGATGTCAAAGGCAATGTTATTGGCGAGCACAAAGGCTACATGCACTACACGATCGGTAAACGCAAAGGCCTTACTATTAATGGCGCGCATGATCCGCATTTTGTGGTGAACATTGATGCCAAGACCAACACGGTTATTGCAGGGACCAAAGAAGACCTACTCCAAACCCAAGTGGTTGCCGAAAATTTCTCGTTGGATAAAGAGTTTAAAGAAGGTGAGTACGGTGTAAAAGTACGCTACCGAAGTCCCAAAACCAAAGCGCATGTGAAAATTGAAAATGGCAAGATCATCGCTAACCTTGAAGAGGGTGTTTTTGGACTTGCTAGTGGGCAAGCACTCGTTGTTTACCAAGATGACCTCGTCATCGGCGGCGGTTGGATCGAAGCGTAAAAGAACTAAGAGCCGTTTTACAATGGCTCTTTCTCTTTACATGTAAGCATATGTTCTACTTCCGTAACAGCGTAAACCACATAAAGATCGCACTTACAGGTTTTGCAATTTCCCTCTTTAAATTTCTCTCCGGCATCAGGAGAACTGAGTGAAAAGCCCAAAAGTTTGGCACATTCACAGCTTCCAAAGGCTTTTTCAAAATGCTCTTTAAACAGTTGTACATTGTGATAAAGCGGATCTTTTGGATCACTGGCATTTGTACGTCCTTGCAGGAGTGAAAGAGCCATAACACCACCACTATATGCTCCACAAAGCCCACCGTCGCTGCGAGACAAACCACTTCCAAATCCTGATGCGATAGCAGGAATCAATGGTGAATCAATGCCGTGTTTTTCTGCGATGGTTTTTAAAACTGCTTCACTACACACATAGCCATTTGAAAAATGCTCTAATGCTTTTTGTTCAACCGATTCATTCATCATATTTCCTTACCCTAAAAGTGCCACAATTTCATCGACACTTAACAATTTTCCACTACTGACAACTTTACCATCAATAACCAAAGCAGGTGTAGAAGTCACTCCATAATGCATAATTTGCATGAGATCTTCTACCTTTTCTATTTGTGCAAATAGCCCTTTTTGAGCCACCGCCTCTTTTACATGTAATGTCAATGCTTGACATTTAGAACAACCTGTTCCTAAAATTTCAATCTTCATTGTTTCTCCTTAGACGCTTGATACTCCTCTAAAAACTCTTTTGCATTATCCCCACGCAAAAAATCAGCCACTTTCAAAAGCCCATCATTGAGATACTTCGCGTTATAGCCATTTTGCACCAAAAAAAGGCGCGCAAGATTAGACCTATCATTATGCGGACATGCGGTGATAATCAGTTTGTCTTTGGGAAGCTCATTTAACCGTTTGGGTAGTTCATTGAGCGGAATATTTTTCGCAAAATTCATATGCCACACTTCAAACTCTTCACGAAAACGGACATCCACTAAAATTGCTTTCCCCTCTTCAATCAGAACCAACATATCCGGTGTTTTGATCTTCATATTTTCACGCTCTTTATAGTCAAAATGCAGAAGATACTCTTCAAAACTCACCTTTTTAAGCTCATCTGCATGAAGCAAACCCATCATCAATAAAACAGCTATCACTACTTTTTGCATATTTTTTTCCTTACGCAACAATGACTTGATCTTTGCCTGCTTTTTTAGCTTCATAAAGTGCGTTGTCCACTTTGTAGACCAACCCATCTTGGCTCTCCAAGCTGCTAAGATGCCCTACCCCAATACTCACCGTAAGAGGTCTTTGTAAAAGACTACTCAGCGCTTTGTCCTCTCGAATAGCTTGGCAAATTTTCTGTGCAATTTCAACACTCTTTTCAGGACTCACATCCACGAAAAGAAGTGCAAACTCTTCACCACCCCAACGCGCTATCATATCAGAAGAGCGAAGCTCCACGCGTAAAATTTCAGCAACCCTCACTAAAGCTTCATCGCCCACAAGATGTCCAAAGGAGTCATTGACTTCTTTAAAATTATCAATATCAATCAAAACAAGTGTGAGTGAATTGATACCTTTTTTGTAAAGTTTATAGAATTTTTCAAAATGTTCATTAAATTTTCTTCGATTGGCAAGCCCCGTCAGTGAATCTTCACTTGCCATTTTAACAAGCTGTTTTTGATAAATATTGATCGTATAAATAATAATGAGCGTTACCAACAAGGTTACCAAAAGCGAAATCGCTAAATTCGCATAAAATGTTTTCTTAAGCTCCTTAAGATACTCTTTTTTATTAATTTCGACAAAAAGTTGCAGTTTGAGTTTTCCAATGTACTTGGTATTTAAAAGGTATTCACCCTCTTTATTTTTATACTCAAACTGTGTCTGTTCCCCCTTATAAATAGCCTCTTTGATACTTTTTAACCCATCAATATTGGCAATATTGCCACGTTTATTGAGGGCTTGAGAGAAAAGCGTTATCTCTCCTTTTTGATCGACAAAGTAGACGTCATATTTATATTTGGTTTTAAAGGAGTTGAGCATCTTTTCAATGTTGAGAAGGCGCACACCCACACCCGTTACGCCAATCATCTCATTTTTATAGTTCATCACTTTGTAATTGATAAACATGATTAAGGTGTCACTTAAATTTGCATTATGATCCAGATTGATTTCATAAGGCTCTGGTTGATCTTTAAAGCGAAAATACCATGCATCGGCACTGTTGTCTTTATTGATAACATCAATGAGACCTCTAGGATGGTAATAGTTTTTAGTTTTATCGGAGACTAAAAATGTGGTAAAAATATCGTATTTCTGTTGGATTTCCGTGAGATAGCGAACAATGCCATCTATATCTTTTTCACCGCTCATCAGCCAGTCTCGTAAAAAAGTATCATGCGACATCAATGAAGAGACCAGTAATGGCTCAATCATGCGCTGTTGAATCTCAGTGTAGATATTGTCAACCGAAAGCGGCAAGGAAGTATTTTGCAGTTGCTCTTGTGTATCATGAACATTTTTCATATAATTGATCACAGAGCCTGTAATGGATACACCCAAAAGCAATCCAGCTATAATCACAACCACTTTAGTTTTTAATCGCATAGTCTCTCCTTGAATACGCGATTATAACACAAAATAGACGACAAAAAAACATCATAACAGTGCGTTAAACAGATACCCAACACCCATAATTCCAAGAGCCACAATGCCAAAAAAGAGGGCAATCAGCTTTACATGTAAAATGCGCTTTAAAATCATCGCTTCAGGCAGACTGAGTGCGGTGATCGCCATCATAAAGCTCAGCGCCGTCCCAAGTAACATTCCTTTACTGGTTAACACTTCGATGAGCGGCATCACGCCTGCGGCATTGGAATACATCGGAACGCCCAGCAGTACAGCAAAAGGGACACTGTACCACGCATTGCTTCCTGCATATTTGACGATCAATTCCGTTGGAACATATCCATGAATAAATGCCCCAATGCCCACACCAATCATCACATACAGATAGATTTTCTGTAAAATATCCAGCGTGTAGCCCCATGACTCTTTCACTCTTTTTTTCACCGTCAGTGTAATCTCAACCTCTTTCAAATCACCACTCATGGGTACCACAGGAATTAAGACGTATTTTTCCATCCCTAGTTTGCCGACAATAAAGCCGCCTAGAATGGCAACCAACAGTCCAAAACCAATGTACAGTGCCGTGATTTTCCAGCCAAAAAGCCCAAATAAAAGCGCAATAGCAATTTCATTGTTCATGGGACTTGAGATCAAAAAACTAAAGGTAATCCCAAGAGGAATGCGCGCTTGCATAAATCCTAAAAACAGAGGAATCGCCGAACAACTACAAAACGGCGTAATAATGCCAAAAAGTGCTGCTAAAATATTGCCTGTGAACTCACTTTTACCTTGCAAATAGACGCGTACTTTGTCGGTATTAAAATACGTTCTCAAAAAACTCACTGCAAAAATAATCAGCACTAAAAGAATGTAAATTTTCACTGTATCAAAGATGAAAAAATGAACCACTTCTGCTTTTTGTGTCGAAGCATCCAGTCCGAATACCCCATAGACCAGATAATCTACCATCTTTTCCCATACATTAAACATCGCTTAGCTCTTTTTCAATAATAGGCAAAAGCTCTGCTTTAATTGCTTTACATGTAAGAATAAACGCCCCATAATCTTTCCCATCGGGATCGGAAAAGCCAACATGAATTTTTTTAGGAATAGGACGAGGAAACATGGGACAGCTCTCTTTGGCATGATCGCATACCGTGACTACCAAATCGAAGTCTACATGTAAAACCTCATCGAGTGTTTTGGAGTGGTAGTTCTCTTTCCAAATGCCCTCTTCTTCTAAGACTTTTTTCGCATAGGCATTGACATATCCGCTTGCACGCACGCCCGCACTATACGCCTCAATGCCTTTTAAATGTGCGTTTACGAGCGCTTCAGCGATAATACTTCGACAACTGTTGCCCGTACATAAAATCAGTACTTTTTTCATGATCTAGCCTTTACATGTAACAATGATGAAATGGTAGCATAAAATTATCTTTATATCAAGATATATTGATATGTTAACTCCTAAAGGTAAGATAAGAGCACAAAATCTATTGCTCTTACGCGCCTAAAAGGGAGCTATAACGGGCATCTTCCATGGCACGCCCCGCCCCTAGAATAATATTTTGCAAAGGATTATCCACAACATTGACCGCTATTTCTAATTTTGCAGACAGGTAACAATCGAGCCCTTGTAGCATCGAAGAACCACCTGTGAGTAAAATACCTTGATCATAAATATCTTGTGCAAAGGCTGGAGGAAGTTCTGAAAGCATGCGGTGTGTCAGAGAAACCATTTTATCGACCAAAGGCATAATCGCCTGATGTACATCGTGAGAACTTGCCACAAAGCGCTCGGGAAGACGAGAGACGAGATTTTTGACATTGATCTGCATCGTTACTTCTTCACGATTGACAAGATTTCCAAGCTCTTTTTTTAAATGTTCTGCATCATTATGCGAGATGAGAATACGCTTGCTCGCTTTAAAATACTCAATAATTGCCTCATCAAGGTCATTGCCAGCAACACGGAGAGACTTTGACATCACAATTCCATTACACGAAAGAAGTGAAATATCGCTCACCCCAGCGCCAATATCCAGTACTAAAACGCCTTTAGGTAATTCTATCGCTTGCATGGAACCAAGCGCGGCAGAGAAAGGGTCTTTGATGAGCATCACTTCACGAGCACCTCCATCTTTACACGCTTCTACCACAGCACCCCGCTCCATCGAATTGAGATCGCTTGGAACACTCACAAGAATCGTTGGCTTGAAAAATCGGCTCTGTGCAATGCGCGCAATGACCTCTTTAATATAAGCTTTTGCAACGGTTAGATTGGCGATTGCCCCTTTGGAAAGGGGATGCATCACTTCGATATGTTGAGGATTTTTACCCCACATTCGCCTTGAAGAAGCACCACTATCAAAAAAAGAACTTCGTTTTGTATCGAATGAAATAGAGGTAGGCTCATCTAAAATAATTCCACGGCTGGGTTGATATACCAATGTATTATTAGTGCCAAGATCAATGGCAAAGGCATTGGAAGAACGAAGGAGAGAAAACATATTACGCCTCTTTTTTAGCTACTGATTTTTTAGCTTTTTTCTTACGACTGTAAATATTAATCGACTCAACAGCAAGAGAAAATGCCATCGCGAAATAAACATAGGCTTTTGAGATATGAAGTCCAAACCCTTCAGCGATAAGCGTCACACCAACTAAAATCAAAAACGAAAGTGCTAAGATTTTAATCGTAGGATTGGCATCAATAAAATCAGAAATAGCCTTACTTGCAAACATCATCACTCCTACCGCAAGGACAACGGCCAAAATCATAATGATAATATTGTTTGCCATACCCACAGCAGTAATGACAGAATCCAGAGAGAAAACGATGTCCAAAACAGCAATCTGAATGAGTGTATTAAAAAAGCCACGTGAACCTTTTTTAAGCTCTTTTTCTTCTTCACCTACCTCTTCAATGTCTTGGTGAATCTCTGTTGTTGACTTGGCAAGGAGAAATAGACCTCCCACAATTAAGATGAGATCGCGTCCTGAAATAGGATAAGAAAAAAGAGTAAAAAGGGGCGTTGTTAATTTCATAATCCAAAAGAGTGAGAGAAGGAGCATGATCCGCGTGATCATCGCAAGACCCAGTCCAAAGATCCGACCTTTATCTCTTTGATGGGCTGGCAAGCGTCCTACGAGAATAGCAATAAAAATAATATTATCAATTCCAAGAACAATTTCCAAAGCCGTTAATGTCAATAACGCCATAAGTGCTTCGGCAGTAAATAGCGATTCGAGCATAATGCACTATCCTCTTTTTTTCCTTTTATTGTACCTACATTTGGGTATAAGTCTTCTTAGTAACCATCTTGTTAAGCAAGACAAGTTATAATACAAAACCTAGATATAAGGAGTCTGTATGGTTTTTGGAAAGATAGACTATATCAATCTTCTTCCATTTCATGTTTTTTTAAAACGAGCCTCACTACCCAACGCGTTTAAACGTTCATGTGAGCATCAGAAATCTGTTCCGTCCAGTATCAATCGTAAATTTAGAAAACGTGTTGTGGATGCCGCATTTATTTCCAGTATTGAAAGTAAACGCAAATCGATCACCCCTTTGCCTATTGGCATCGTGGCGCAAAAAAATGTTAAAAGTGTTATTTTAAAAAAGGGCGTTGCTAAAAGAGACCCCGCCTCTGCTACATCCAATATGTTAACCCGCGTCCTTGGGTTAGAAGGTGAAGTTTTCATCGGAGATCGTGCACTCAAACTCTACCTACAAGAGCCCGATGCGTATATTGACCTTGCTCAAGTTTGGCATGACACGTATCATCTCCCTTTTGTATTTGCACGATTGTGTGTGAATGTGCGTCAAAGTTTTTACAAAAAACTCTCTGCAAAGTTTGTTCAATGCCCGATTAAAATTCCTAACTATATTTTAAAGACCTATGCCAAAGAGCGTGGTATTGCAGCCCATGACATTAAAGAGTACCTTAAACTTATCAGTTATTCCATTGGGAAGAAAGAGCAAAAAGCCCTGTTTATGTTTCTCAAAAAAGCCAAACGCCTCAACAAGCCTTCGTCGTAAAATCCTCAAAGGAGTTGCCCGATGTCCGTGAAACGTTATATCGATAAAGTTCTTCAATCAACGATTGAGAGTACCCCCGGTCAAACGGAGTTTTACCAAGCGGTTGAAGAGGTTTTAACCTCTCTTGAACCGCTTTTACAGGCAGAGTCCAAATACGATCAGTACAATATACTAGAGCGTATCGTCATTCCTGAGCGTCAAATCCTCTTTCGTGTTGTCTGGATCGATGATCAAGGCAAAATCCAAACCAATATTGGTTACCGCGTCCAGTTTAACTCTGCCATTGGACCTTATAAAGGCGGCCTTCGTTTTCATCCCAGTGTCAATCTTGGTATCATCAAGTTTTTAGGCTTTGAGCAGACCTTTAAAAACTCTCTGACGGGGCTGGCTATTGGTGGAGCAAAAGGGGGCAGTAATTTTAATCCCAAAGGCAAAAGTGAAGGTGAAATTATGCGCTTTTGCCAATCGTTTATGGTGGAACTCTCCAAACACATCGGCGAGACGAAAGATATCCCTGCGGGCGACATTGGTGTCGGTGGACGTGAGATTGGCTATCTGTTTGGCGAATACAAACGCCTGACGGGTCGTTTTGAAGGAGCCTTAACAGGCAAAGGACTCAATTGGGGAGGATCTCTCGCGCGCACGGAAGCAACAGGGTATGGTTCGGTCTATTTTGCCGAAAATATCCTCAACAAAGCGGGTGACTCGCTTAAAGGTAAAATATGCACCGTATCAGGAGCGGGCAATGTGGCACTTTATACGATTCAAAAGCTCTATGACATGGGGGCAATACCCGTTACATGCAGTGACTCTCATGGAATGATCTACGATAAAAATGGTATTGATTTTAATGCACTTAAAGCCATTAAAGAGATTGCGCGTAAAGATTTAAGCGAATACCTTAATGTTCACGCAGAAGCGACCTATATTCCTGTCAGTCAATATCCCGAAGGAACGAATGCTGTTTGGAGTATCCCGTGTTTTGCAGCATTTCCGAGTGCGACACAAAATGAACTGGGTCTAAATGACATTCAAATTCTTTATAAAAACGGCTGTCGGTTGGTTAATGAAGGGGCGAATATGCCAAGCACCCCGCAAGCAATTGACTTTATGTTGGCACACAAAATGTTTTACGGCCCTGCAAAGGCTGCCAATGCGGGTGGTGTTGCTACCAGTCAGTTAGAGATGAGCCAAAATGCCAGTATGCAAAAATGGAGTTTTGCTGAAGTCGACAGTAAACTCAGAGGTATTATGAAAAATATTTTTGAGCTTTCCTATAAAACATCCAAAGAGTTTGGTGATGAAGGGAACTTGATGTTGGGTGCGAATATTGCAGGATTTCGAAAAGTGGCTGACTCGATGATTGATCAAGGGGCAGTATAGTAAAACGGGCTTCGCCCGTTTTACATGTAAACGTCAGAAAAGAGTTTTGATTAGCTGTTTACCGTATTAAAAACTCTATCTCCTGCATCACCAAGACCTGGAATAATGTAGCCATTTTCATTCAAGCCATCATCAATACACGTTGTAAAAACAGGTACATCAGGATGTATCTCACAAAAACGTTTAAGTCCCTCAGGTGCCGAAACCAACGCTAAAAAGCGTATATCTTTCACCCCTTTAGACTTTAAAAAGTTCACGGCATCAATCGCCGTTCCACCTGTAGCAAACATCGGATCGATAATAATCGCAATACGCTCTTTATGATCAGGTGGTAGCTTCGCATAGTAAAACTCTGCTTCAAGTGTTTTTTCATTGCGCTGAAATCCTAAAAATCCAACACTGGCATCAGGGATTAATTTAAAAATACCATCCAACATGCCAAGAGCTGCCCGAAGAATCGGACAGATCATGATTTTTGCATCTAATTTTTTAGTATTAGCCAACGCAACAGGTGTTTGGACTTTAATGTCACGAAGAGGTAAATCACGGGTTGCTTCAAATAACATCAAATGAGATATTTCATCGACTAAAAGTCGAAACTGAAATGGCTCTGTTTTTTCATCTCTCAAAATCGAAAGCTTATGCTCGATCAGAGGATGTTTGATGACATGAACGTTTTTCACTTATTTTTGCTCCGCATCAATAATGGCTTGAAGTTTTGCACGATAGGCTTTCATATCAAAATCTTTCACACGCGCAACGCCATCTTTGATCGCAGCTTCGGCAACTGCAGCAGAAATCCACACAAAAACTCTTCGATCAAATGGTTTTGGGATGATGTAATTGATACCAAATTTAAGATCTTCCCCGTTATAAGCTGCTTTGACATAATCAGGCACGTCTTCTTTGGCTAATTTTGCCATCGCAACGGCTGCAGCCATTTTCATGCCTTCTGTAATTTTGGTTGCTCTCACATCAAGCGCGCCTCTAAAGATGAAAGGAAAACCTAAAACATTATTGACTTGGTTCGGGTAGTCACTTCGACCTGTTCCCATCATAACGTCATCTCTTACTGCATGAACTTCTTCAGGTAAGATTTCAGGCGTTGGGTTTGCAAGGGCGAAAATAATTGGGTATGGATTCATGGATTTAACCATCTCTTGGCTGACAACACCCGGTTTTGAAAGACCTAAAAACATATCAGCCCCTCGCATTGCATCTTCTATGGTTCTATCACTTGTTTCCAATGCAAACTCTGCTTTGTATGTGTTAAGGTCTGTTCTACCAGCATGGATAACACCCTTACTATCAAGCATCACAATTTTCTTAGCACCCAAGAGTTTGTACATTTTTGCACATGCAATTCCTGCAGCACCTGCACCAGAGACGACAATTTTCATCTCTTCAATTTTTTTGCCGCTGATTTCAAGGGCATTGATAAGTCCAGCAGACGTAATCATTGCTGTTCCATGTTGATCATCGTGCATGACAGGAATATCAACACATTCTTGAAGCTTTCGCTCTATTTCAAAACAACCGGGTGCTTTAATATCTTCAAGATTGATACCACCAAATGTTGGAGAAAGCGCTTTACAAATCGCAACGATTTTATCAATGTCATGTTCATCTAATTCAATATCAAACGCATCAACATCCGCAAATTTTTTGAAAAGGACAGACTTGCCTTCCATAACGGGTTTACCTGCAACGGCACCAATATCACCAAGACCTAGAACGGCTGTTCCATCACTAATGACGGCTACAAGATTACCTTTGTTGGTATATTTGTACGCTAATTCATTATCTTTTTCAATCTCTAAACAAGGATGTGCAACGCCTGGAGTGTACGCCATTGAAAGATCTCTAGCAGTATCACAACGCGTTTTAACACTAATTTCAATTTTCCCACCAATATGATATTCTAAAGACTCTTCTTTAGTAACTTTCCCCTTATTACTCACACTAACTCCTTTTATAAGATATTAATTTTTGAATTCTCTGTATAACATTGGCATATCCAATAATTTCCAACACTTCAAAGATGGAAGGACTCACAGAATTACCTACCATAGCAATACGAATGGCTTGCGCAAGATCTTTAAGTTTTAAACCCTTTTCTTCTAAAAATCCTTTGGTAACTGTTTCAAATTCACTCGCACTATTGAGCTCTTTTGCGTCTTTTAGCGCTTCAAGATACTGCTCTAAAACAGTTAGCCCTTCGGCAGTTAAGAACTTCTCAACCGCCTTTTCATCGTAACACATTGGTGCCTCTAAAATCTGTTTTACCATAGCAGCAAACTCCACTAAGGTCTTAGCACGATCACGAAGTGCGTCAATCAGTAACTCTTTCTTTACATGTAACGTAATATCGACATCAAAAAAGCGCAATTCATCAATTAAGCGCGCATGGCTTGCTTGTTTTATATAATGCGCATTAAGCCATACCAGTTTTTCTTGGTTATAAGCCGAAGCTGATTTATTGATATTTGAAGGATCAAACAGCTCTTGCATCTGCTCAAATGAGAAAATCTCTTGATCGCCATGACTCCAGCCTAATCGAATCAGAAAATTGAGCAGAGCTTCTGGTAGATACCCTTCCCTCTTATACTCCATCACATCAACGGCACCATCGCGTTTAGAGAGCTTTTTACCTTGAGGATTTAAAATCATAGGAACATGGTAAAATTTGGGAATATCGAAACCAAGCGCTTGATATAAAATGATCTGTTTAGGTGTATTGGAAAGATGGTCATCCCCACGAATGACTTCATTAACGCCCATCAGCGCGTCATCGATGACAACAACAAAGTTATAGGTTGGTGTGCCATCACTTCTAGCGATGATGAAATCATCCAACATATCGCTCGCATTAAAACTGACTTCACCTTTAACACCGTCGACAAAAGAGATCACGCCACTTGTGGGTGCTTTGATACGAATAACAGGCTCAACGCCCTCTGGAGGCGTTCCCGTAAAGTCACGGTATCTCCCATCATATTTTGGGCGTTCTTTACGTGCCATTTGAGCTTCTCGAAGTGCATCAAGCTCCTCTTTGCTCATATAACATTTATACGCTTTTCCAGCATCCAAAAGCTTTTGAACATAACTTTTATAGAGATCGAAACGCTCTGATTGATAAACAATCTCACCCTCATGCGCTAAACCAACCCATTTGAATGCCTCGACAATAGCATCTGCTGCTGCTTTGGAGTTTCGAGCAAGATCTGTATCTTCAATACGAAATAAAAATTTTCCATTATTTCTTTTTGCCCACAAATAACTGTAAAGAGCCGTTCTAAGCCCTCCAATATGCAGATATCCCGTAGGACTAGGGGCAAAGCGTGTCACAACCATAACTGTACCTTCATTCTTTATTTTATAAATTATGTATAAATTATGTATCATTTCGTTACGTAGTGATTAAAAAATCCACTGGAGCTGGAGAAAAAACATTTT
Source organism: Sulfurospirillum diekertiae (assembly GCF_002309535.1). Taxonomy (GTDB): domain Bacteria; phylum Campylobacterota; class Campylobacteria; order Campylobacterales; family Sulfurospirillaceae; genus Sulfurospirillum; species Sulfurospirillum diekertiae. The sequence continues at coordinate 2,695,318 of NZ_CP023275.1, forward strand.
TTTAATTTTTTTTGTCAAAAAAGATGTTATCATACGTAGCTTGTTTTGTATAATACAACACGATTATATAGCTATTTTTCTTAAAATAAAGGATTATTGATGAAGATTAAACTAAAGGTGTTAACTTTTGTAACGTTGTGTACAACCTTACTTTTTTCACCTGTAAATGCAAGTACTGTTGATGGAGTTTCTATCATTATTAATAAAGAGCCTATTACATTATTTGATGTTTTCAAGTATTCACAGCGCTTTAACATCCCCAAAAAAGAGGCATTAGATATTTTAGTAAGACAAAAGCTTGAAGAATCTGAAATCAAAAAACAAAATATCGCTGTTGACAATTTTGAAGTCGATCAATATATCGAAAACTTAGCAATTAGTAACAATATGAATCAATATGATTTCCTTAATATGATCCGTTCAAAAAATATTGAAATTTCTGAGTATAAAGAGGATCTTAAAAAGAAATTACAACGTGATAAACTCTATAAAAAAATTGTTAGTACCAAAATGCAACAAATGGGAGATAGTGACCTACAAGCTTATTATAATGAAAATCTTAATGAATTTTCACAAGCAAGTGCATTTGATGTGACGATCTATACTAGCGCTAATCAACAAAGCCTAACTGCCATTCAAAATAACCCTATGAGTGCTGTGAGTGATGTTCAGCTTCAAGAAGGAAAAATTGAAGCAGCTAAAGCAGACCCAAAACTCATAGCACAACTAAACAAAACAGCTAAAGGGAAATTTTCTGCCATCACAAAAACCGATTCAAATTACGTCATGTTTTTTGTAAAAGAAAAATACAATGTTCAAACCGTCTCTTTTGCTGATGCTAAAAACTATATCTACTCAAAACTGGGAGAAGGTAAAGAACAAAAAGCGATTGAAGAGTATTTTGAAAAGTTAAAATCATCTGCTAACATTCAAGTTATCAGAGCACCCTAGTCAAATACAACGTTAAAGGTCGTCAAAATGGCGACCTTAAAATTATTTAGTAGCGTGAAAGATAGTTTGTATCAAATCTATTTTCGATAAAATCTTCATTGTCCATCATATTTAAATGAAAATCTCTTACCGTTTTAATACCCTCTATTTGTAACTCATTCAAAGCTTCTCTCATTTTTTTAATGGCGCGGTCACGTGTTTCACCCCATACCACCAACTTTCCAATCATAGAGTCATAATTGGGGGGAACAATATAACCTTGATACGCATGAGAATCCATACGAACATTGCGACCTCCTGGAATGATGTACTTTGTAATCTTACCAGGACTTGGAATAAATTTGACAGGATCTTCTGCCGTAATACGACACTCAATCGAATGCCCACGGAAAGTGAGTGCACTTTGATCAAAAAGTTTTTCACCTTCAGCCACACGAATCATCCACTCAATAATGTCGATACCGCTGACCATCTCACTGACACAATGCTCGACTTGAAGTCTGGTGTTCATTTCCATAAAATAGAAATTTTTATCGGCATCCAAAAGAAACTCAAACGTACCTGCATTTTCATATCCGATATATTTCGTTGCTTTAACGGCTACTTCATGAAGTCGTGCTCTTGTTTTGGCATCGAGTGCAATGGCTGGAGACTCTTCAATCAGTTTTTGATGACGACGTTGCATCGAACAATCACGCTCACCAATATGGACAACATTGCCAAACGAATCACCAATCACTTGTACTTCGATATGACGTGGGTTTTTAATGTATTTTTCCATGTAAAGTGTACCATCGCCAAACGCACTGAGCGCTTCGCTCTCTGCGGCAAGGAATGATTTTTCCAAATCTTCCATCTTTTCAACCACACGCATACCACGTCCACCGCCGCCTGCACTCGCTTTGACGATAACGGGAAGTCCGATTTGTTCAGCCAATTTTTTGGCTTCTTCAACACTCTCAAGCACGCCTTCGCTTCCAAGAATAACCGGTACACCCGCTTTTTTCATGACATCTTTGGCTTTCGATTTATCGCTCATTAAAACCATGGAATCAACAGAAGGTCCAATAAATTTGATGTTGTGGTGTTGGCACACTTCAACAAAGGTTTGGTTTTCGCTGAGGAAACCATACCCTGGGAAAATGGCATCACAGCCACTGATCTCAGCGGCACTGATGATTGCAGGAATGCTTAAATAACTCTCAGATGATTTTGCACCACCAATACAAATACTTGCATCGGCATATTGAAGATAGAGCGCATCTTTATCCGCAGTGGAATAAACCGCAATCGCTTGTTTTCCCATCTCTTTGATGGTGCGTATTGCGCGAAGGGCGATCTCACCACGATTGGCAACAAGAATTTTCTCAATCTTCATTACACTTTCTCCACCGCAAAGATTGGCATATCGTATTCTACAGGTTGACCATCTTCGACAAGAATATCTAAGACTTTACAGTCAAACTCTGCTTCGATTTCATTCATAATTTTCATTGCTTCGATAATACCGATAGGTTGACCTTTACGGATCACGTCGCCTACTTTTGCAAACGGAGCCGCACCAGGAGCGGGAGATCGATAGAAAGTTCCTACCATAGGTGATTTCATACTTAAACCTGCAGGCGCTGCATTCACACTCGCCTCGCCTCCAACTTGAGCAACAGGAGCTGCTACAGGAGCAACACTTGGGGCTTGCACAACTGGGGCTGCTGCATACGTAACAGGACCATCAAAACCTTTTTGCAGTTCAATGCTAAAATCACCCTCTTTGATTTTGAGTTTTGTAATATCACTTTTATCAAAAATACGTATTAACTCTCTAATTTCATTTTTATCCATTCGGTTTCTCCTAAATATTTGCCATTTTTGGGCATAACATAAAATGTGTTATAATACCATACTAAATATATACGATCACTTAAGGGAAGTTATGGGTTTAAAAGCAGACAGTTGGATACGAGAAAAATCGCTCAAAGAGCGTATGATAGAGCCTTTTTGCGACGGTCAAGTCGGTAAAGATGTCGTCAGTTATGGTGTAAGCAGTTATGGGTATGACATCCGCGTGGGACGTGAATTTAAGATTTTTACCAATGTCAATTCCACCGTGGTTGACCCAAAAGAATTTGACGATAAAAATGTCATTGATTTTCTAGGTGACATCTGCATCGTTCCACCTAACTCTTTTGCATTGGCACGCACCGTTGAATACTTTCGCATCCCTAAAAATGTCCTTGCCATTTGTTTAGGAAAAAGTACGTATGCACGTTGTGGCATCATCGTCAACGTCACCCCGTTTGAGCCAGAATTTGAAGGTCACATTACGATTGAAATTTCCAATACAACACCCCTTCCAGCCAAAATTTATGCCAATGAAGGCATCGCGCAAGTGCTCTTTTTAGAGGGTGATACGCCATGTGAAACCACCTACAAAGACAAACACGGTAAATACCAAGGGCAAACAGGTATTACCTTACCACGTATTTTAAAATAAGCAATTATGGCTTTACATGTAAAGGCGCTAGAGCAAAACAATACACATGAGTTTGATGGCTTTTATGCCATCTACTCTACTGCCTTTCCCCTTTCAGAACAAAAATCCCGTGACGCACTTTTAGCGATGCAACATGCCTCTTTTTACACCATTTATCTCGCTTATAATGACGAAAAAATTGTAGGATTTTGCATTATGTATCATCCGCAAGATGATGATTTTTTCTTGCTGGAATACATGGCGGTCGATGAGAGCCTCCGTGGCATTGGGCTGGGTTCAACGCTTTTAAAAAATAGCATTGAACAGCTTTTTAAAATGCATGGTATACGTGCACTTTTGATCGAAATAGACTCGCCTGAAAAAAGCTCAAGAGATCATGAAATTCGTGAAAAGAGAGAACAGTTTTACCGCCGTTTGGGAGCTTTAAAAATTGACCCCTTTGATTATATTTTACCACTACCAAGCACTGAAGAAGCCCCACCTATGGAACTTTTAGTCTATCATCCCCGTATGCGCGAAGTTTCCAAAGAGACACTGCACACATGGCTAGAAAAACTCTATGTCAATGTCTATGGATGCGCCAAAACAGACTCCCGCATTGCTCAAATGCTTGAGCTTGTACCACCGATGTTAAACCTCATTTAAAAGGATTGTTGATGGAAATTTTTTTAAGCGATGAATATGAAACTCTCTGGACTGCCATTAGTGCTATCATGAGTATTTTAGCTACGATGATGGCTATCTTTGCATTGTTGTATTCGATACGGATGTACCGTAAAACGATGCAAAGTGTCCACTACGGTGAGATTGATAAAATGTACTTTGAAATTCTCAAAGAAGCCCTCAATAAACCTTTTCTGCTCCGAAAAGACCATGAACGCTCCCTTGATGAAGAGATGCAATACAACACCTATGCCTTCATTGTCTGGAACTTTTTAGAGTCCATTTACGATCGTTGTATGCTCGATCACGATCTACAAAAAACATGGTTTCCCATCATCGAAGCCGAACGTAAAACCCACCTTCCATGGATACAAGAAGATGAAAACAGAGCCAAATTCAAAGTTGAATTTTTGAAGTTTATTGATGAGGGGAAGTTTGAGGTAGCGTAGATGCTAACTGTAACTTTTTCAATTTTCAATAAAATCTGGTTTTGGGATATCAGGCATATTTTCATACGCTTTTAAAATGGTCTCTAAAGGAGTCAAGGTGCGATTGTCATGCCAATAGACATTTTTAAGCCACATCGCCGCACGAATGTTTTGTCCTACGCCCAGCCAATTGTTATCCAAATGGGTTTGGAGCATCTTGCGCCCTGCTTGAAATAGTTTTTCAGGATCAAATTGCGGTTTAATATGATTAAGACAGAAAGCATATGCCCATTTTCTTGGAGCCATAGAACCTCCAAACGAAACTTTAGAGACGCCGTAGTATTTTTCATACTCCATCACACCTGCTTCATACTGCTCTGCGTGAATACAATAACTCAAATAAGCATCCAATCCATCCGTTTTAATTTTTTTCCCATAAGCAGGCTCCATAACTGATAAAAGAAAGTGTCTTGCTTTATCCCATATTTCTATCGCAGGATCAGAATTTTGAAGCCACAGTGCTAATGCTTTCGCTTCATGTAAAGTAGCCCTATGATAATCTGGGTCAGGATGGTCGCTCCATTCATCTTGTTCTATTGCAATATTGAGCCATTCAAGAGAACGGGCAATAACGGGCTGTATCTCTTTAGAAAGTCCATAAAGATAGCATTCAATAATGCTCCTAATATGGCTTGCAGCCATATTTCCCATAGGATCTCCAGGTTCATATTGTCTTGCTAAAAGCCATTTTAATAAAGAAGCATCATTTTTTAGCCACGATTCTCTTCCTCTAATTGGATTAAATCTCATTGGTTATTCTCCACATATTTTTCCGTTACAAATTTTTGTTGTAACACTATTTTACATGTAAAAAGTAGTTCCCATATTTATTGCGTACGACTTATTTCTCAACTCTCAACAACAATCCATTCAAATAAAACGATGCAGCGGCATTAATTAGGCATGGGTGGTCGCTGTCTTGTTGCATTTGTTCTAACAAAATGTATTGCACTTTAAGATCGTGGGAGACTTCCATGGCGATATCTAACAGTTCTTTTTTGCCGACGTGAAAGGAGCAGGAGAAGAGCGCGATTGAACCTCCGTCTTTGACGGCTTTGGTAGACTCCATCAAGAGGTGTTTAAAGCCTCGTTTAGCGCCATTGGCTTGCTCTTTGGCTTTGGCAAAAGAGGGGGGATCGAGTACAATGAGATCAAAACTGTTTTTGTATTTTTTCTCTTTCATAAAGGTAAACGCATCGGCGGCATACGCTTCGTATGTTTCCATTTTATTGGCTTCGAGGTTGGCTTTGGTTTGTGCTATGGCGGATTCGGAGATGTCTACAAAAACGGCATTTTTAGCGCCCTTTGAGAGTGCATGGATGCCAAAACCACCGGCATTACAGCAAAGATCAAGCACGATGTCGTTCTCTTTGATGTAACTCGCACAAATAGCTCTATTTTTACGCTGGTCGAGGTAAAAGCCTGTTTTTTGGGCATCTTCAATATCCACTAAAAAGGTCAAACCATTCTCTTGGAGTTCAAACTCTTTGGAAGGTGTGCCAAAAAGTGTGCCGTTTTTACTCTCTAACCCTTCGATTTCACGGGAGTGTTCATCGGATTTTTCAACGATCCATAAAGGGTTCACGAGCTGTTTCAGCGTACTTAAAATGAGTTCACGAAAGGTTTCCATACCCGCTGTATTGATCTGAATGGAGAGCGTATCGCCATACTTGTCCACAATAAGCCCTGGTAAGAAATCTGCTTCGGAGTGAATGAGACGCACGGCATTGGTTTGAGACAGAAGTGCCTCACGCTTTGCGATGGCTCTTTTGATGCGGTTATGGAAAAACTTTTTACCAATCTCCTCTTTGCCAAAGCTCAGAATGCGCGCGAAAATCGCGCATTTTGGATTGACATAGGCGGTTCCTAAAAAACCATCTTTTTTGGAAAAGAGCGCGACGACTTCACCGCTTTGAAACTCCTCTAAGCTAGAGTCAATTTCGTTAGCATAAACCCATGGGGTAAAGCGTCTTATTTTGGGAACAACGGAGTGTTTGATATAGACTTTATTCAATGATTTTTCCTAATATAGTTTGTAGCTCTTTTGTAAAGGCAGGGTGTTCAAAAACGTTATTATGTGTTGTATGGCTCAAGATTACATGTAAAGGACGACTCGGCATCACCTCTAAGAGTTTTTCAAGATGGTAATGAGGAATAACGGTGTCATTTTCAACTTCCATCACCGCTATTTTTGACTTGACTAAAGGAAGGTACTCAATGGTTTCAAACTTGTTTTTAAGCATCAGATCAATCGGAAAGAAAGGGTACTTAATTTTGGCGATAGAGAGGATTGAATCGTAAGGACTAATAAGCACCAAACCATCTACTACCCTTTGCGAAGCAAGATAGGTCGCAACTCCCGTTCCTAAGCTTCGCCCAATCAATACCACTTTACGTCCTTTTGCGTACGTATCGTAAATCTTGAGCGCATCTTCAAACAAGGCTTGCTCACTTGGCATTCCTGTACTTTCGCCATAGCCTCGATAGTTAAAAGCAATGATGTCGTAGCCTTGAATATCCTTTACATGTAAAAGAAATTGGGTAGCGTCATCCGCATTACCCCCAAAGTAAAGAATGACTCCCGCATCGCTTTGTGCATCATGTCGCAATACCCCTTCTAAATCAACGCCCTCTTTGACATGTAAAGAGAGGGGCTCAATCGTTTCACCACTCACTTTGGCTTGCTTTACAATCGCCTTAATATTGAACACTTGCGCATCTTGGGTAAAATAGAGATACCCCATCGCTACCAAATAGAGCCCAATAATCCCAAGTAAGAGTTTTTTCATACATCTTCCTTTTTCAAAAATACGGTGAAATCACCTTCCATATAGTCCTCATACATTTCAACATCGTAAGCAAACTCACTCGTATATGCTTCAATTTCATGAGGTAAAAAATAGTTAAAATGCCCCTCTTTCTCTTCACCCTTGAGCAGATTAAACACAAAACCTTTCTTAGAGGCTTCATAACAACGGCGAATAAACAAAAACGTCTCAAAACGGTTTAAAATATTCATCGAGCCACTGGCAATATAAAAGTCCGCCAATTCAAGCTCGTCATTTAAAATATCTTTACGGGCAAAATGCTGTTTAGTCCGTTTGTGTGCCACAAAAATGGCCTCTTGGAGCGTATCATACCCAATATATTTACGAGGTAAAGAACCTTTTTGCTGTAAAAAAAGATAGAGATCGCCAAACCCGCATCCTGCATCCACAATCTTGCTTGAAGGCAAGTGTGGTTCTAAAAGCGCATGAATCACTTCAAAACGTATATGCTGCGACTGTTTTGAATTCCAATTCAACCCTCTGGCCGTGCAACCATACCGTTTGATAGCATTTTCATAAAAAGTTTGATTATTGATACGTGGCATGAAGGAAGGCTAAAAAAAGAGCGGCACTTAAACCAAAAGTGCCGAAATATTTTGTTGCATCATATTGTTTTGATGAATTTGAGTTAAAACAGAACTGGTCAGTTTGATCTGATCGCTGTTGATTGCTGCAATCTTTTGATCGAGGGGAGTTTCAGACATCTGAGAATTGGCACTGCTTAAATTTGTCATTGTCGTCAAGGAACTGTTGATACTGCTGCTAGCGCTGTTGATCTGAGAACTGATGGTAGACGAAAGAGCGCTCATATTGTCTCTAAAACTTGCAATGCCCGCTTGATCACTAATTTTAAGATCACTTAAGCCTGAAACATTGAGTCCATAATTACTACTGAGAAGATTTTGACCATTGTAGGTTGTTTGGTTTGCAATATCCTGCATGGCGGTACTAATATCTGTAAACTCTTTTTGCAAGCTTGTTTTTTGCTCAGTTCCAAGGGTGGCGTTATTGTAACGCACGGAGAGGTCATTTAATTTATCGGTTCCTGCTTGAATTGCCTGAACAGAAGCGTCAGCAATTTGGTACATACTAACCGTTTCATTTGAATTTTGCACCCCTTGACTTAAGGCTGCTATCTGAGATGCGAGTGAATCTGAGATAACCAAAGTAGCGCCATCGGTACCATTAACCTCTTTGGTCGCATTGATTTTTTCTAACATAATATCAGTTTGAGATTTATTTTGAGTGATTAAGTTGAGTACTTGCGTATTGGAACTACTGGAAACGTTCATCAGATGCTCCTCATTTAAAGATACATTCATTATACTACTCCTATTATACGAATGTCAAATTCAAAAACGGTACTGAAATTGCTTTTGAGAAGTAAAGCATGCCCCAGTAGCGAGCATCGTCAATTTATGATATCAACGACTTCAATCAAAAAGGGTTATCGTGTTTAATGGCAAAAATATTCTTATCACGGGCGGAACAGGCAGTTTTGGCAAAAAATATACCGAAATTCTTTTAAAAAATTACAAACCCAATAAAATCATCATTTATTCTCGCGATGAACTGAAACAGTATGAGATGGCACAGCAATTCACTGACCCTTGTATGCGCTTTTTCATTGGCGATGTTCGCGATGTTGACCGTCTTCAAAATGCAATGTATGGCGTTGACTATGTTATTCATGCTGCGGCACTCAAGCATGTTCCCATCGCCGAGTACAACCCAATGGAGTGCATTAAAACGAATATTAATGGTGCAGGAAATGTCATTGATGCAGCTCTTGAATGCGGTGTGACCAAAGTCATCGCCCTCTCAACCGATAAAGCTGCCAATCCTATCAATCTTTACGGCGCCACCAAACTAGCCAGCGATAAACTCTTTGTCGCTGCCAATAACATCAGAGGTGCGCGTAGAACGCAGTTTTCGGTTGTTCGTTATGGCAATGTTGTAGGCTCTCGTGGCTCAGTTGTCCCCTTCTTCAAAAAACTGATTGCGGAGGGAGCAAAAGAGCTTCCGATTACCGAAGCGGAGATGACGCGCTTTTGGATTACCTTGGAACAAGGAGTCAACTTTGTGCTTAAAAACTTTGAGCGCATGAAAGGTGGCGAGATTTTTATTCCTAAAATCGCTTCGATGAAGATGGTCGATTTAGCGAAAAGTATGGCACCCCATTTGGGTGTCAAAATCATCGGTATTCGCCCCGGCGAAAAGATGCACGAAGTGATGGTTCCCAAAGATGACAGCCACTTAACGCTAGAATTTCACGACCATTATGTCATCCAGCCAAGCATTCTTTTTACCCAACGTAACGACTTTACATGTAACGCCATTGGAGAGAGTGGAACTCCCGTAAAATACGGCTTTGAATACAGTTCTGAGACCAACACACAATGGCTTGATGCCAAAGGCTTAATGGAGATGATAAACGCATGATTCCCTATAGTAGACAAAGCATTGACCAAAGCGACATCGATGCCGTTGTAGAGACGCTTAAGGGCGATTTTCTCACGGGTGGAAAAAAAGTCGGCGACTTTGAAGAAGCACTCGCCAACTATTTAGGCATTAAACATGTGTGCGTCATGAACTCTGCCACTTCGGCTCTGCATGTCGCCTATCAGATTATCGGGCTTCAAAAGGGTGATGAAGTCATCACCACACCGCTCACCTTTGCCGCAACCTCTAACACTGCCATCCAATGCGGGGCAACTCCTGTATTTTGCGACATTCGTTATGATGGCAATATTGACGAACGCAAACTAGAGGTGTTAATCACTCCTCGAACCAAAGCAATAGCGCCTGTGGATTTTGGCGGAAATCCACTGCCTATTGACGCTATTAAAGCACTGTGTGACAAGCATAAACTCTATTTAATCGAAGATGCGAGCCACGCACTCGGAAGCCAAATCAATGGCAAAAAAGTGGGTACAACCGCCGATATGACCATCTTTAGTTTTCACGCCATCAAGCCCATCACCACTTTTGAAGGTGGAGCGATTGCCACGAACAATACCGCTTTTTATGAACAAGCCAAACTGTTACGCTCGCATGGCATTGTCAAAAAAGAGCTCTGGAATTCGGACATGGTGATGCTGGGTGAGAACTACCGCCTCAGTGATGTTGCCTGCGCTTTAGGACTTTCGCAACTTGGACGCTTGGAAAATTTTCTTGATAAACGCAATGAGATCGCACATTACTATGATGAACGCTTTGCCAACAATCCCTACTTCACCACGATTGTGATTGATCAAACCAAACGAAGTACCTACCATCTCTACCCTATTTTGCTCGATCGCTCGCTTTGGTGTTCCAAAGAGGAGATTTTTCAAGCATTACATGTAAAGGGTCTTGGGGTGCAAGTTCATTACAAACCCGTGTACCAATTTAGCTACTACAAAAAGCTTTTTGGTGAACAACGGTTGGAGACAACGGAAGATTTTTACAAAGCGGAACTTTCCATTCCCTGCCATCAAGGCATGAGCATGGAAGATGCACGTATGGTTGCAGACACCCTGCTTGAGACACTCTCTTCCATCAAAGGATGTAAACGATGAGACTGGCTATTATTCCTGCACGAGGAGGAAGCAAACGCATTCCTCGTAAAAACATTAAAGAATTTTGTGGCAAACCCATGATCGCTTACAGCATTGAAGCCGCCCAAAAAAGTGGCTGTTTTGACAAAATTATTGTGAGCACCGATGATGAAGAGATTGCCGCATTGGCACGCACATTAGGGGCTGAAGTTCCTTTTATGCGCCCCAAAGAGCTCAGTGATGACCACACGGCAACCATTCCTGTCATCGCCCATGCGATACGAGAAACATGCCATAAAGAGTTATCACAATTAGATGCCATCTGTTGTATTTATGCGACGGCTCCTTTTGTGCAAGCGATGTTTATTAAAGAGGCATACGAAAAACTTAAACGCACCAAAGCGTCATATGCCTTTAGCGCAACCAGTTTTCCTTTCCCCATTCAGCGTGCCATTCGCCTCACGAAAGAAGATCGTGTCGAGATGTTTTCACCGGAACACTTTAATACCAGAAGCCAAGATTTGGAAGAGGCGTACCACGATGCGGGACAATTTTACTGGGGAACACCCGAAGCTTGGTTGGAAGGCAAAATCATCTTTGCACCTCACTCTACCGCCGTTCTTTTACCTCGACATTTGGTGCAAGACATCGACACACCCGAAGATTGGATGAGGGCTGAGTTTATGTTTAAAGCACTTGGACTGCATGAAAACACTCATACGAGCTGATAGTTCAAGCACCATCGGGCTTGGGCATATCATGCGTGATTTGGTGCTTGCCAAAAGTTTTGAGGGTGAAGTTATTTTTGCGTGCCAAAACTTGGAAGGCAACATCATCGCCTCCATTCCTTACGATGTTAAAATTTTAAAATCAAACCGTGTAGAAGAACTCATCGCCCTCATCAAATCTTTACATGTAAAACACTTAGTGATCGATCATTACGGTATTGACGCGCAGTTTGAGCACACCGTAAAAGAAGCTACGGGGGTGAAAATCCTCAGCCTAGATGACACCTACCAAGCGCATGCGTGCGATATTTTGCTCAACCACAACCTTTGCGCGGATGCCTCACGGTACAAAAACCTCGTTCCCAAAAACTGCGAACTGCGTTGCGGAAGCCTTTACACGCTCATTCGCGATGAGTTTCGAGATGAAAAAAAACAGACACGTGAAAAAATTTACGACATCCTCATTGCTATGGGCGGAACGGACGCCTCGAACATCACGCTTTCCATTTTAAAAACCCTTTCCCACTCTTTACATGTAAGCGTTTTAACAACCACGGCAAATGCTCATCTGGGCGAGCTTCAAAACTATGTCCAAGATCACCCCAACATCGCTTTACATGTAAACTCCAACGAAGTTGCCAAACTGCTTCATCAAAGCCGCCTTGCCATCGTAACACCGAGTGTCATGGTGCATGAAGTGCTTTTTATGGAAGTGCCCTTCATTGCGATTAAAGTAGCGAGCAACCAAGACGATATGTTTGCATATCTTCAAGCACAAGGCTACCCTGTTTTAAAGGAGTGGGATGCGTCTTTATTTATGCAACTTTACAACGCTCAGTGAGCCTCAAAAACAGATGATTTTAGCGTGGCGAAATCACGAAAATGTCAAAGCGTACATGTACAATACGAATGACATCAGCGAAGCAGAACATTTTGCTTTTATCGAGTCTTTGGAAACACGTACAGATAGACGTTACTTTTTAGTACAACATGAGGGTGTTGATATAGGCGTTATCGACTTTAATGACATTTCAGCCACTTCTGCGACACTCGGACTCTACGCAAACCCAAAGCTCGATCAAAAAGGGATTGGTTCGCTTTTGATGCAAAGCATTGTAGAGTATGCATTTAAGAGATTAAAGGTGCAAATACTCAAAGCGGAAGTTTTTGAGGAGAATGCTAAGGCAAAAGCGTTGTATGAAAAATTTGGATTTTGCGAAAAAGGGCGTAAAATGGTCAATGAAAAAGAGGTTATTTGCATGGAGCTTGCCAATGAACATCAGTAATTTTAACTTAGATGGTACACATACGCTTATCATCGCGGAGCTTTCTGCTAACCATGGCAACGATATAGAGATCGCCAAAAAGACGATACGCGCCGCCAAAAAAGCAGGGGCAGATGCTATCAAACTACAAACGTATACTGCCGATACATTGACGCTCAACTGTGATAAAGAAGACTTTATCGTCAAAGGAGGCACACTTTGGGACAACAAAACCCTTTACGCACTCTACCAAGAAGCGTACACGCCGTGGGAGTGGCATCAAGAGCTTTTTGAAACCGCACAAGAAGAGGGCTTACTCTGCTTTTCGACTCCATTTGACAAAAGCGCGGTGGATTTTTTAGAGACACTGAACCCTCCTGCGTATAAAGTGGCAAGCTTTGAAGTGACCGATTATGAGCTTGTACGCTACATTGCATCCAAACACAAACCCATCATCATCTCCACAGGAATTGCCACCTTACAAGAGATCGAAGATGTGGTTGCACTCTGTCAAAAAGAGGGAAACAACGACATTATTTTATTGCAATGCACCTCCTCTTACCCTGCCCCACTTGAAGGTGCAAACCTTTTAACCATTCCCGATCTTGCCAAACGCTTTGGAGTTATTGCTGGTTTTTCAGACCATACGCTCGGCATCACCGCACCCATTACCGCAGTAGCGCTAGGAGCTAAAGTCATCGAAAAACATTTCATTTTAGACAAAGCCATCGGTGGCGCGGATGCGAGTTTTTCACTTGATTTGGAAGCATTTACACAGATGGCTCAAGCCGTACGTGACACTGAAAAACTGCTAGGAAAACCCACCTACCACACCGATGAAAAAAGCATCAAAGGCAGACAGTTTTCACGCAGTCTTTATGTCGCCAAAGATATTGCCAAAGGCGAAGTCTTAAGTGAAGAAAATATCCGCTCCGTTCGCCCAGGGTATGGTCTTCACCCCAAATATTTAAATGAGATTTTGGGCAAATACTCTACAATAGATTTAGAATTTGGAACTGCTCTTGCTTTTAAACATATAGAAGGAGATTTAGATGGAACAAACCGTTAAAGCGCTACATGAACAAAGAAGTAAACTTTGGGATGCAAGCATCGCAAACCACGCGAAATACATTGATCCAAAAACAGGTCTTTTTGAAACCAAATGGACACAAAATCGTCCTTGTCCTGTCTGTAAAGAAGATAACTGTATCGCTATTTTTGAAAAAGAAGGCGGTGTCTATGTCAAATGCTTGGGATGTGAGATGGTTTATATAAACCCTGTTTTTACAGACAGTGCCCTTACCCATTATTACCAAAGCAATCACTCCGTTCAATCAGAAATTGTAGAAAACAGTGATGAATTTTACGTTAATCTCTATAACCAAGGCTTAGATAGTATTGAAAGAATATCTTCCAAAGGAACTATCTTAGACATTGGATGCTCATCAGGTGTCTTTTTAGATGTTGCCCAAAAAAGATCATGGCAAACACATGGTGTAGAGCTCAATGAAAAAGAGTTTGAATTTGCCCAAAAGAAAGGACATCATGTCCATAATGCATTACTTGAGACACTTGATTTAAAAACTAAATTTGATGCGATTACGCTTTGGGATGTCTTTGAACATATTAAAGATGGTGAGTTTTATCTGAAAATGATGTCAAAATTACTGCAAAAAAACGGTGTGATATTTTTACAAATTCCCAGTTCTGATTCACTTGCTGCTAAAATTTTGCAAGAGAAATGCAATATGTTTGACGGCTTAGAACATGTCAATATTTACGGCGTTAAAACGATTACAAAACTCGCCGAGAAATGTGGACTGGCTGTTCTTGATATACGAACCGTTATTTCAGAAATTGGTGTTATCAACAACTATCTTAGTTATGAAAATCCTTACCTTGGCAATACAACCAATAAAACCACTATCCCCAATCTTATTGATGAAAAAACACTTCATGAAAAACTTTTGGGCTATAAACTCCAAGTTGTTTTAGGAGTTAAAGCATGAGAATTTGTACTAAATGTGTAATGCCCGACACCAAACCTGATTTACATTTTGATGAATTTGGCGTCTGTGATGCCTGTCGCTCGCAAGAGGCTAAAAATCAAAAAATTGATTGGGACAAAAGAGAAAAAGAATTTTTAGACATTGTCCATGTAAACAAAAAAAATGCTGACTATGACTGTGTTATTGGTGTCAGTGGCGGCAAGGATTCAACATTTCAAGTGCTCAAAGTTAAAGAACTTGGGCTTAATCCACTGTGTATCTGTTTTGAACCCACCATTCCAACAGAGATTGGTAGAAAAAATCTTGAAAATCTCAATAATTTAGGGGTTGACCTTATCCATGTAAAGCGCAATCCTATTGTGTATAAGAAATTGGCGCGTGAAGCTATCAAACGCACAGGTGACTGTGAGTGGCAAAACCATTTAGGTATTTTTACCGTTGTTCCTCATTTTGCCGTTAAATTCAACATTCCACTCATTATTTGGGGGGAAAGCCCTCAAATCGAATATGGTGGCCCCGCAAGCAGTAAAACGAGAAATATCTTAGACCGCCAATGGTTAGAAGAATTTGGTGGACTTTTAGGTAATAGAATCTCTGATATGATAGGCGTTGAAGGCATTACTGAACGTGATTTATCACTTTACATGTACCCAAAAGATGAAGATATTCATCGCGTTGGCGTAACGGGACTTTTCTTAGGTTATTATTTCAAATGGGATTTAAGAGAAGTGCTCAAAAAATCGCATGCTAATGGTTTTTCAACAACAATTCGCCCCGTTGAAACGACCTATGAAAATTTTGAAAATTTAGATTGCTACAGTAACCATGTTCATGACTATCTCAAATACGTCAAATACGGCTTTGGACGCGCTACGGACAATGCTTGTTTAGATATACGTCTGGGCTATATCAGCAGAGAAGAAGGCGTGCGTCTTGTGAATAAATACGACGGTATTCCTCCTCGCCTTGCTATCAAAGAATATTTAGACTACACCGGCTTTACACGTGCGGAATTTGATCTCATCGTAGACTCCTTTACCAATAAAAGAATCTTCCAAAGAGATGCCAATGGCAAATTTATCAAAGATATAGACGGTTCATTGGTACGAAAAGAGGAATATCTTGTCCGCTAACATCGTCATTATTGATTATGGTATGGGAAATTTGCGCTCGGTGCAAAAAGCATTTGAAAAAGTAGGTTTTGTTGCTACTATAACCAGAGACCACGCCCTCATTAAAGAAGCTACTCACATCGTTTTACCCGGTGTCGGAGCTTTTGGCGATGCCATGAAAAATCTTAATAGCTTAGGACTCAGTGAACTTTTACATAGTGAGGTTTTGGAGCGTAAAAAACTCTTTTTAGGTATCTGTTTAGGGATGCAACTCATCGCAGAAAAAAGTTATGAATTTGGAGAGCACCAAGGATTGGGCTGGATAGAAGATGCGAAAGTCGTGCGCTTTGAAGAGAGTGCCTTAAAAATTCCTCATGTGGGCTGGAATGAGATGAACTTTCATAACCCTAGTATTTTATTTAAAGAGATCCCCGATCATAGCAATTTTTATTTTGTACACTCTTACTATTTTGAAGCACCTTCAACGTATGCCATAGGGTATTGTGACTATGGTAAATCTTTTGTCTGTGCCATCCAAAAAAACAATATCTTTGCAACGCAATTTCACCCTGAAAAAAGTCAAACACACGGACTTCAAATTATCAAAAACTTTGCACAGTTAACGAAGGAATCGCTATGCTAAAACACCGCTTGATTCCTTGTGTACTTCTAAAAGATTGGCAACTGGTTAAAAGCATCCAGTTTGGCTCTTTTCGTACCATCGGACACCCCACAGCAACCGTACGCGTTTACAATGCCCGAAATGTCGATGAACTCATCGTTTTAGACATTGATGCAAGCTTAAACAATGAACCTATCAATACCGAAATCATTACCGATATGGCAAATGAGTGTTTTATGCCTCTTACCATTGGTGGCGGTATCAAAACCATTGAAGATGTTTACACGGTATTAGGTGCAGGTGCCGATAAAGTTTCGATTAACTCCGAAGCCATTAAACGACCATCTTTTATCAAAGAGATCGCAACAATTTTTGGCTCGCAATGTGTCGTTTGCTCTATAGACATTAAAAAAGTAGATGGGAAGTACCGAGTCTTCACTAAAAAAGAGGGGTTACTTGACATCGACCCGATTGAACTCGCCAAAGAGTACGAAGCGCAGGGTGCTGGAGAGATTTTGCTCACGTCCATTGATAGAGAAGGAACAACTCTTGGCTACGATACTGAGCTTTTAAAACTCTTTGCCAACACACTGCATATTCCTATTATCATCAACGGAGGTATGGGCAAGCCTGAACATGGTGTCGAAGCTTTACAAAATGGGGCAGATGCGCTCGCCGCAGCCTACATTTTTCATTTTACACAATACACTCCACTCATGATCAAGGAAGAACTTAAAACGCACCACTACCCTGTTAGACTATCATAAGGATATAGTATGGATGAAATAACCCAAAAAGCGCTTAAATTATTTCAAGAAAACATGAAGTATTTTGAGGAACACCATAAAATCGTTTTTGAAAAAATTTCCCTTTTAAATCAAGTGATTGATGAAGGCGTTTATGAAGAAAACTATGCTCTTGAATATAAAGATGAGGGCTATTTTGACATCTTAGAACTCTCAAGTAATGAATTTTTATACAAAAGTAATAGTATAGAAGCATCGCAACGTATGGTTGATACGATTGATTTAAAACGAACAGGGGCTGTCTTTAAAGGACAAAAATATGTCAGAGCTACTGACGAACAAGCCGATGCGATTGATAAAAGTGAACTCTCCTTTCATAACGCGCTTTGGGCAACTATCAAAATTATTAATTATGTCAATAAGTATGCGACTCCTGAAACTTTTATGAATCGTGTTTATAAAATTATATTTTTAGGGATAGGGCTTGGTTATCATCTTCAAGGTCTTTCACAAAAGCTAAATCCTCAAGTTATGTTTATTAAAGAAAGAAACTTGGAAACTTTTCGCCTCTCATTATTTGTAACTAACTATACAGAACTTGCAAAAGATCGTTTTCTTCACTTTTCACTCACAGATAATGAGAAAGAAGAAAGTGAAAATTTTTTAGCATTTTTAAATCAGGGGAATAATTATAATCTACATTTAAAACATATTCCTTTTACTTTAGATTATCAGTTGGATCTCCAAAGATTACAATCACATGTACTTTCTCAAAGCTATATTAACTATGGCTACAGTGCAATTTTATTGCGGTATATTGATTCACCAAAATATCTGATTCAAAACTATGCATTTATGAATATAATGGCACGATACCATGGGATAAAAGGGAATATTTTTAGTCAAAAACCCGTTCTTATGGTCTTTTCAGGTCCATCGACTTCTAAAAATATAGCGTGGCTAAAAAAATATCAAGATAGATTTATTATTATTTCAGCACTTTCAACATGTAGACTTTTGCAAGCAAATGGTCTTACCCCTAATATTGTCATTCATATTGATCCAGATGAAAACAGTGCTTTACTTTTTGAAGGGATAGATGAAAAAGCTTATTTTAAAGATGTTATCACCATTCTTGCTTCCAATGTGGATGAAAAAACGGTCAGCAAGTTTAAAAGAGAAAATATTTATTTTATTGAACAAGGTACAGAATACAAAAAAGGCTTTGGCTATTTTTCGGCACCAAGCGTAGGAGAATATACCCTTGGTCTTATGATGATTCTTGGCATCTCTAACATGTATATGTTAGGCATTGACTTAGCTCTAGACCCTGAAACATTACAAACACATGGAGGATATCATCCATATCAATCAACAGGAACTATTAATACACAAACAGCATCATTAGATGTAAAACATTCTACTACGTATGTCAAAGGCAATTTTTTAGAAGAAGTTCCTACCCTTGAACCATTTAAACTATCTATTGAACAAGCTAAATTTTTTACAGAAAAACTTAAAAAAGAATATCATCATATTTATAATTTGAGTAATGGTGCCTATTTAGAGGGATGTGAACCTTTGCATATTGAAACATTTGACTGGATGCAATTAGAGAGAGAAGAAAGAGAGGAAGTGCAAGAAAAAATAGTAGTATTTTTTAACAGTATTTCAGAAGCACAATTCAATGAGCAAGACCGTTTACAAATGATATATCAAATTAAAGAAGCCAAAAAACTTGAAAAAATTATTAAAGTTTTTAAAAAGAAAAAGTTTGCTACTGTTGATGCATATCTCCGCACATTGGCTCAACTTTCATGGAATTTAAGCGATATGGAGAATAAAACACACTCTAACTTAGCACAAGTCTATTATGAATATTTCCAAATTATTTTAAGTTATATCTGCGATCTATTCAATACAAAAGACCTTACAAACCCCAGCAAACATATGGTACAAATTAATGCGATATTAGTGAAACAACTGCTTAAAATATCAACGCTGTACATTTCTAAACTTGAGGGTTATTTAAAATAATTCTAAGAGAATAAAGAAGGAAACCGAGCCAAAAGGCTCGGTCATTTAAGAAAACGTATCTAAGGCTGCTATACAGCCTTAGGTATTGTCACTATTGTAACAATTTTAATACGTTTTGTTGTACAGAGTTCGCTTGACTCATTGCATAACTTCCTGATTGAGCAAGAATGTTAAATTTAGAGAAGTTAGCTGATTCTGCAGCAAAGTCAACATCACGAATACCTGACTCTGCACTCTTAACATTTACTTGAGTTACAGAGATGTTATTGATGGTTGAAGTGATTTGATTTTGAACAGAACCTAAATCTGAACGAATTGTATCAAGGTTTGTCATCGCTGCACTAACTGTGTCAATAGCTTTCATTGCACCTTCAAGTGTTGTAACATCAATAGTTGAAAGGTTTGTAAATGCTGTATCACTCAACTGCACACTATTACGATCTCCAGCATTAGGGGCTAATACAGAATTAGCTTTTATTGTACCAAGTGTTGCACCCGTACTTGTATCTCCCTTTAGCATTGTCATATCTTTAGATAGATAGATGTCTGCTGTAGTTAGCAAGTCAGTTGTAAGCGTAGTTCCAGCAGCAATCGCTACAGATCCACCAGCTTGCGCAGCTGTTAGATTTTGTTGGATAACGGTTCCTGCTTTTAAGGTACTGCCTAGTTTCAACAAAGTTCCTGCTTTTAGCTGCATATCTTGATTGAGTGTTATGTCAGCATTGGAACCAGCTGTTCCACCTAGAGTAGAATTCTCTTTAAGAATTGAACCTGTCGTTAAGATAGATCCTGCTTTTAGATCTGTAACAGCTGTCGTTACATATGCTGTGGCTGCACTCACGGTTATAGCTTCACCCATAACTGAACCTACAGCGATCTCACTTCCAGTAAAGAAACTACTGCCTGCTTTTAAAGTCATATCTTGAACGACTGTCATTCCTCCACCGGAAGCAACAATATCTTGTCCAAGAACACTTCCCACATTAAGGATACTGGCATCGCCTATTGCTGCATTTGGAGCAGTAATATCAACATGCATAACCATATCTTTGCTGAGTGTAACACTTTCTGAAGCACCGATTGTAGTATCGACTAATAATACAGAGCCAGCTTTATAATTCGTTCCTGAGATAGTCATATCTTGGTTTATAATCGTACCTGCATCAAATTTTGTACCTGTTGCCAAAGTAGAACCTGCTTTAACAAGCATATCAGAACTTAATACAGTAGTGGTATCTACTGTTAATTTACCACCTAGTACAGTATCTTTATTAACTGTACTACCACTTGCTATAATTGATCCAACTGTCAAGAGTGCATCCTGCGCTAGAGCATTGGCAGTCATGGCTACTGAGGCACTAATCGTTACACCTAACTTTGTTCCTGCAGCAATTGTACTACCTGAAGCAATTGTGCTACCTATAGACAAGGTAGAATCTTCAACTGTATTCATTGCTGAAGAGATTGTAATGTTTGCACCGACAGCTGTACCTAACTCTGCACCCTTGATTTGGAATGTTGAAGAACCTGCTTGAACGACTTCGAGGTGACCAATTGTACTCATTTGATCTGCATTACTGCCCATAACACCAGCAACATCACCTGTAACACTGATCGCACGACCATCACTTGTTGCTAATGTAATTTTACCATCAGCAGTTTTGGTTGCAGTAACACCTGTTTCTGTTGTTTTGTTGTTAATTGCAGTTAGCAATGTTGATTGGCTATCGTTTGCTGTAACATTAATAGCACCAATATTGACCCCATTAATTGCAAAATCATTCCCTGTTGTTCCAGCAGAAATTGCAGATGCTGTCGTTGTTGAGACAACTGCTTTTGCAGTAATACCCGTTTCAGCACTGTGTTTGTTAATAAGATCTGCAAGTGCACCCATACCATTAGCGGGATTATTGTTCATTTGCAAATTAACAGACTCTAGCGAAATTGAAGCGCCACTAATTGCACTCTTCAAAGTTAATTGATTTTCTCCAGCTGTAGCGGTAAGTGTTGCACGGCTTGTTTGACCAATTTGACTTGTTTCAGCAGAGGCAATAGAGGTTTTAATCGTCTCATTTGCATTTGCACCTACTTGGAATTCTTTATTGGTAAACGTACCAGAAAGAAGTTTTTGACCGTTGAACGATGTTGTTTTAGCAATATTGTTCAAGTTCTCAAGTAGACGACTAATGTCTTTTTGAATGGCTAGACGAGAAGTAGAGTTTTGACCATCAGATGCTGCTTGTACAGATTTCGTCTTGATAGTATCAAGAATGTTTGAGTACTCGCTAAGCGCACCATCGGCAGTTTGAATCAAACCAATCGCATCGTTACCATTAGAGACTGCTTGACCAAGAGAACTTGCTTGCGCACGAAGAGAGTTTGCAATAGCAAGACCAGAAGCATCATCTGCTGCTTTGTTGATACGAAGACCTGAAGACAATTTGGCAAGAGAACTGTCCAAATTTCTGTTGTTGACTGCAGCACTTGTTTGTGCAGTAAGTGATGCAACGTTCGTGTTGATACGGAAACCCATGATAAATCCTTTTATCTTTTTGTATTTCGCAGGCATCCTTGCCTTTGATAGAAACAAGATCGGAGTCTCAAAAAAAAACTTTAATCCAAGAGGCTATTTTTAAAAAGATTCTTTTTTAGATAGAATACTCAAAAATGTTTACATGTAAAGATGGAAAATAAGTGAAAAATCTCATTATTGTCGAATCCCCGACTAAAGCAAAAACGATTAAGAATTTTTTAGGTAAAGACTATACAGTTGTCGCTTCTAAAGGACATATCCGCGATCTTCCCAAAAGCAGTTTTGGTATTAAGATCGACAACCAAACTTTTGTTCCAGAGTACCGCATCCCCAAAGATCATGCCGCTGTCGTTAAAGAGATCAAAGATCTTGCCAAAGTTGCAGATCAAGTCTATATCGCGACCGATGAGGATCGTGAGGGGGAAGCCATTGGTTTTCATATTGCCACAGCTATTGGAAAAGACCCACAATCGCTCCCACGTATTGTGTTTCATGAAATTACGAAAAATGCCATTACGCATGCTTTAGAAAATCCAAGAGTTTTAGATGCGAGTAGTATTAATGCACAACAAGCCAGACGCTTGCTTGACCGCATTGTGGGCTATAAGCTCTCTCCTCTGCTCTCTTCCAAAATACAAAAAGGCCTCAGTGCGGGACGCGTTCAATCCTCCACACTCAAAATCGTTGTAGATCGTGAAAAAGAGATAAGAGCATTTAAAGAAGAAGAGTTCTGGAGCATCGACGCACTGTTTAATAAAACGATTGAATCCTCTTTGATAGAGTTTGAAGGGGGCAAAATCGAAAAAATGACAATTTCTAATAGTGAACGTGCCCATACTATTAAAGATAAGCTTTTGAAGGAAACGTTTAAAGTGGCTCTTTTGGAAAAGAAAGAACGTGAAAGCTCTCCAAGCCCCGCTTTTATGACGTCAACGCTTCAGCAAAGTGCTTCAAGTGCTTTGGGTTATTCGCCTAAAAAAACAATGATGGTTGCACAAACCCTCTATGAAGGTGTTAAAACGCATCAAGGGGTTATGGGTGTTATTACGTACATGAGAACGGACTCCTTAAATATTTCCAAAGAAGCCATCGAAGCAGCTCGCGATCAAATCAAAAAAAACTATGGCGATGCATATTTGCCTGAAAAGCCACGCTTTTATGCGAATAAATCTAAAAGTGCTCAAGAAGCACACGAAGCAATTCGTCCTACTATATTAGAATTTACACCTCATATTGCCAAAGAGTTTCTCAAACCAGATGAGCTCAAACTCTATACATTGATTTATAACCGCTTTTTAGCGTCTCAAATGAACAACGCACGTTTTGAATCGCAAACGCTTATGTTTGAAAGCGACAGTGGTAAGTTTAAAGCCAGTGGACGTAAGCTTCTTTTCGATGGTTTTTATAAAGTCTATGGCGACAATGACAAAGATAAACTCTTGCCAGATCTAACATTAGGGCAAGAGGTAAAACTAGCTAAAATTGACGCAAACCAACACTTTACAGAACCACCATCACGCTATTCAGAAGCTAGCCTCATTAAAAAATTGGAAAGTTTAGGTATTGGTCGTCCATCAACGTATGCACCAACGATTTCGGTATTAACAGCGCGTGATTATATTACCATTGAGAAAAAGCAACTTATTCCAAGTGAAATAGCGTTTAGCGTCACTGAACTTTTAGAAAAACACTTTCCTCAAATTGTCGATTCATCTTTTACCTCTACGATGGAAGAGACACTGGATTTAATTGCGGAAGATAAAGAAAACTGGCAAACAACGTTATGGAATTTTTACGAACCCTTTGAGAAACAAGTGAGTGAGGGAAAAACCAATATCGAGAGTCAGAAAGTTATTGTCTTTACAGGCGAAATGTGCCCAGACTGTGGTAAAGAGCTTGTTAGACGCAAAGGTCGCTTTGGTGAATTTATTGCATGTAGTACCTATCCTACCTGCAAATACACTCAAAATATTAAAAAAATGAGCGATGTAGCGCCAAAAGAGCAGATTACCTTAACGGTTCCATGTCCTGAATGTGGTGGTTCTATTATTGAGCGAAGTTCACGCAGAGGAAAATTCTTTGGTTGCGGGAACTACCCGAAATGTAAATTTATTTCTAATCATGAACCAACCGATAAAAAATGCCCAGAGTGTGGTTATATTATGTCAAAAAGAGAACTTCGTAAAAAAGAGATTTTTGAATGCATCAAATGTAAACACAAAGAGGAAGCTTAAGATGCTCCTCTTGATTTCTCTCTTCTAAATTATACCGATTATAAGGAATACTCACTAATGAAAAAATCAATTTTTTTATGTGCTATATCAAATATCTCTAGTGGAAGCTGTGCTGAAGATTGTGGATTTTGCACACAAAGTGCTCGTCACCATGTTGATATAGCGCGTTACAAATATAAACCAGTCGAACAAATTGTTTTTGAGGCAAAAAATGCTGTAAACAATGGTGCTATTGGATTTTGTCTTGTTACATCTGGACTTGGACTTGATGATAAGAAACTCGCTTTCGTTTGCGAAGCAGCGCGCGCTGTTAAAGCAGAACTTCCTGATTTGAATTTGATCGCTTGCAATGGAATTGCGACTGTTGAGCAACTCAAAATGCTCAAAGATGCGGGCATCAACTCATACAATCACAACCTAGAAAGTTATGAAACTTTTTATACTAAGATTTGTACCACTCATTCTTGGGAAAGTCGTTACCAAACCTGTATGAATGTTAAAGAAGTAGGCCTTTCTTTATGTAGTGGTGGTATTTTTGGACTTGGCGAGAGCCACGAAGAGCGAACTGCATTTATACAAAGTGTTAAGTCATTAAGCCCAGATACAATGCCTCTTAATTTTTACATTCAAAACCCTGCACTGCCACTGAAAGCTGCACCTTTAAGTGAAAAAGAAGCATTAGAAATTATTACTGAAGTAAGAACGGCTCTCCCAAATACACGACTGATGGTAGCTGGGGGACGTGAAACAACATTTAAAAGCAAAGAATGCGATATATTTGCAGCAGGTGCTGATGCTATCGTCATCGGGGACTATCTAACCACCAAGGGTGAGCTCCCAGCAAGTGATCGTGAGATGATCGAACGCTTGGGCTATGAGATTGCCACAACCTGTCATGCGTAGCAGATTTACTGCTACGCTCTACCTAAAACTTTCAAACTAACTTTTATACTATTCTTCTCTCTAATATAATAATGCTTACAATTTATTAAGCGGGCAAATCAAAATTCGATATAATATTTTATTATTTAATAAAGGATGCGTATGAGTAAAGAGTCAGTTACCCTTATCGACAATCGTACGGGCACAGAGTATGAATTTCCGATCCTTAAGTCAACACTAGGACCTGATGTTGTTGATATTTCAACATTCTATGGTAGCACTGGTATGTTTACCTTAGATCGTGGTTTTACCTCCACAGCAAGCTGTAGGTCACGTATTACATATATTGATGGTGATCTTGGAAAGTTGATGTATCGTGGTTATGATATTGCGTATCTTGCAACCAAAAAATCATTCTTAGATACTGCTTTTTTACTCTTACACAAAGAGCTTCCTACCAAAGATGAATATAAGAACTTTTTGATGGAGCTCAAAAAGCGTTCCTTTATTCATGAAAGTATGCGTAAACTTTTTGATGCCTTTCCTGATAATGCACACCCAATGGCAATTTTATCAGCAGCTGTTTCAGCACTCTCAACCTTTTACTTTGATCACCTAGATATGGATTCACCGGAAGAAGCAAAAGAGATGGCACACCGTATTGTTGCTAAAATTCCAACAATTGCTGCCTTTTCATATCGTTATTCTCAAGGTCTACCTATCATCTACCCTGATTTAGATAAAGGGTTCACAGAAAACTTTCTTTATATGATTAGAGGCTATCCTCATCATCATATTGATCTCAAACCCATTGAAGTCAAAGCACTGGATACCATCTTTACCCTTCACGCAGACCACGAGCAAAATGCTTCTACCACTGCGGTTCGTGTCGTTGCATCTACGCATGCACACCCTTATGCAGCCATTTCTGCAGGCATTGGTGCCTTATGGGGACGAGCACATGGTGGAGCCAATGAGTCGGTTATTCGTCAACTTGAACTTATTGGAAGTGTTGATAATGTGGATAAATATATTGCGAAAGCAAAAGACCCTAATGATCCATTTAGATTGATGGGCTTTGGACATCGAGTTTATAAAAACTTTGATCCACGTGCAACGATTTTGAAAAATCTTCAAAAACAGTTGGTCAATGAGCTTTCGATTGACAGTGAATTGATGGAAGTTGCGCATCGTATTGAAGAGATTGCACTCAATGATGAGTACTTCATTAAACGTAAACTCTACCCTAATATTGACTTCTATTCAGGTCTCATCCTGCAAGCACTGAAAATCCCTAAAGAGATGTTCGCCGTCATTTTTGTGATCGGAAGAACTCCTGGTTGGATTTCACAATGGCTAGAGCTTAAAGAGCAACCTGACATGAAGATTGCGCGCCCTCGCCAACATTACCTTGGACCACTTGAACGTACACCTAAATACGAGATATAACACTCTTTACATGTAAGGATTTTTCCTTACATGTAAAGCCTCTTTTTACTTCAACTTAATAATATAGCCACCCTTAAAAGCTTCTATATCATAACGATAATGTCCATCCAACAAAATAGCAATTCGATAAAAATCATCATGATCGCCAAGGGTTGCTGAAACAAAAGGAGCTTTTTTAAAATCCAATGTTTTTGTGGCATAAGAATTGACCTTTTTGAAATCAACAACCACTTTATACGGATCTGCTATCAAAAAATCACGCACTTTAGTATCTTTAGTAAAAATAGTAATTTCATTCTGATTGATATAAAAAGAGAGATTATCTATCAATTTAAAGGTACTCCCCTCCACATTAGTATTCGGGGCAATAAGGCTTGTAATTTTTTCCTCTTTAGGGGCAGGTACTTTTTTTTCAGCACTTTTTTTAGAATCAGGAACATTCACAGGAAGCGCAATAGGAGAAGAGGCATTAGCATCAGCTTTTGCATTGCTTAAGATCAGGGGGAGATGCCAATCAATATTTTTTTCAATCCCAACAACTTCTTCACTAATAGATCCATCTAAATTTTGGAAAGTAACAGAAGCACTTTTTAAAATCCGCGCACTGCTTGGAAGGGTTAAGCTAGCATTGACAAAATCTGTTCGCTCCTCTTTAATCTGTGTTGTTTGTCCAACGTCTTGAGGAGACATATTTGTCTCAAAAGGATTTTCTCTCGCCTCTAGTATCACTGCAAGAGATAGAAAAAGCCAAAGAATCTTCTGCATATGTTCTCCTTAATTTATCTATCGGGGTCCAACTGTCGTAACTCAAAATACTCTTTTTGTAATACAGCATTCTCTTCTTTGAGATTTTTTATTTTTACAGTTAAGGTGTCTTTGTCAGCTTGAAGATTTAAAAGCACGTCGAGTGAACTTTTACCAAAGAGAACATCACCAATATACAGACCAAATCCAACAACAATAACAGCTAAAGATAAAACCTTAAGATAAAAGAGAGCAGAGCTTCCACTCTCTTCGGCTTCTTCTTCAAATTCATCTAAAACTTCACTCATTTAATAAAGAGCTGTTTTCCTATGTACTCGCCAAATTCTAACTCTTTATCAATTTCTAATAAGCGGTTGTACTTAGCGGTTCGCTCACCCCTGGCTGTTGCACCTGTTTTGATTTCACCTGTATTAAGCGCTACTGCAAAATCAGCAATAAAAGCATCTTCGCTCTCACCACTTCGATGACTCATAACGCATTTGTAGTTATTACGTTGCGCTAAGCGTACTGTCTGCATTGTCTCTGTCACGGTACCGATTTGATTTGGTTTAATCAAAATCGCATTACCAATACCTTTTGCAATACCTTCACTTAAGATTTTTTTATTGGTTACAAATAGATCATCTCCAACCAATTGAACTTTTGAACCCAATTTTTCGGTCAAAAGTTTCCACCCATCCCAGTCATCTTCACTTAACCCATCTTCAATAGAAACGATTGGGTATTTTGCGCAAAGATTTTCATAGTAAGCAACAAGTTCTGCACTGCTAAGTGTTCTTTTTTCAGACTCAAGTCTATAACCGCCGCCATCCGCTACAAGCTCGCTACTGGCAACATCTAATGCAATTGCAATATCAACCCCCGGTTTATAACCCGCTTTTTCAATCGCTTGCAGTATGACTTTGATGGGTTCTTCATTATCTTTCAAATTCGGTGCAAAACCACCTTCATCCCCAAGCGCAGTACTTTCACCCATGCCTGCAATAACTTTTTTCAACTGATGATAGACTTCCACACAAGATCTTAATGCATCACCAAAATTTTCAAAGTTGAGAGGCATAATCATATATTCTTGAAAATCGACGCTATTATTGGCATGGCTACCGCCATTGATAATATTAAACATAGGCGTTGGAAGCGTCATAGCATTTGCACCGCCAAGATAACGATAAAGAGGGATGCCAAGACTTAACGCCGCCGCGCGTGCAACAGCCATAGAAACGCCCAGCACGGCATTTGCACCTAAACGACCATAGTTCTCAGTACCATCCAATTTTAACATCGTTTCATCAATAAATGCTTGATTAAAAGGGCTAAGACCAATCAATTCATCCGAAATTTCCGTATTAACATTTTCACATGCTTTCAGTACGCCTTTGCCCATATAACGACTGTCCGCATCTCTGAGCTCTAACGCTTCTCGTTTTCCAGTGCTTGCGCCACTAGGAACTATGGCACTTGCGACAGTGCCATCACTTAACGTTACTTTTGCCCGAACAGTTGGATTTCCTCTACTATCTAAAACTTCGTCTGCCGCGATATCTTCAATATAGATCATTCATCTTCCTTTATATCATCAACGCCACATGCCATTACCATTGCATTGCCACTGATTGCTTGTTTTATTTTTTCCTCAATTTCTAACGATGTTTCTTTGTTCTCTTTTAAAAATGCTTTCACATTCTCGCGACCTTGCCCTAATTTTGTCTCATTATAGCTAAACCAAGCGCCGCTCTTATCGATGATATCCAGTTTTACACCATAATCAACGATCTCACCCTCTTTCGAAATACCTTCGCCGAACATAATATCAAACTCTGCTTGACGAAACGGAGGCGCCACTTTATTTTTAATCACTTTTGCTTTAACTCTGTTACCAATCTGCTCTTCACCTTGTTTCAATGTCGCAATTTTTCGGACATCAATACGCACTGAAGCATAAAATTTCAACGCATTACCACCTGTAGTCGTTTCAGGAGAGCCATACCCCATCGTACCAATTTTCATACGAATTTGGTTAATAAAAATAACCGTTGTATTCATTTTATGAACAACTGCTGTTAACTTACGAAGCGCTTGACTCATGAGTCTTGCTTGAACGCCCATGTGCGAATCGCCCATATCACCCTCAATCTCGCTCTTTGGCGTTAACGCTGCGACGGAGTCAATAACAATGACATCCACTGCGCCACTACGTGCCAATGTCTCCACAATATCAAGAGCTTGTTCACCAAAATCAGGCTGTGAAACCAAAAGGTTCTCGATATCCACCCCTAGATTTCCTGCATATTTAACATCCAGTGCATGCTCTGCATCAACAAAGGCACAGACGCCACCATTAGCTTGTGATTCTGCAATGATTTGAAGTGAGAGTGTCGTTTTTCCTGAACTCTCAGGTCCATAAATTTCAATAATACGCCCTTGAGGAATACCACCGATTCCCAGTGCAAGATCAAGTCCAATAGAGCCTGTGCTAATTGAAGCCATAGGCTCAACCACTTTATCCCCAAGTCTTACCAATGCCCTTTACCAAACGCTTTGTCAATCTGTTTGATCGCAAGATCAAGTGCTTTTTTCTTATTTTCATCGATTTGCATTGTACTACCTCTTTTATAGTGTTAATATTTTATCATTTCGAGCTTGAAAAAGCCCTTTGAAGCAATTCTATACGATTTCTTTGAAAGCAGTTCAAAATATTTCAATATGGAATATGTTAAAATGATTTAAAATTTTCCAAGGATACTTTTGAAAACGATTACGGTAGCACATTCACCAGATGCTGATGATATTTTTATGTATTTTGCCATCAAATTTGGCTGGGTTAGTACACAAGGTTTGAGTTTCGAAAACATCGCTCTCGACATTGAGACACTCAATCTTGAAGCCTTAAAAAATAGTTATGATATCACCGCGATTAGCTTTGCTCTTTACCCTAAAATTCGCAGTGAATATGCCCTGTTACGCACGGCAGTGAGCTTTGGAGAAGGATATGGCCCAAAACTCGTAAAACGTAAAGAGACCAAACTCAAACGCAATTTTAAAGTCGCCCTCAGTGGAACCCATACAACCAATGCTCTTTTATTTAAAATTGCCTACCCTGAAGCACGTATTATCTATAAAAACTTTTTAGAGATTGAACAAGCCGTTATTGATGGAGAGGTGGACGCAGGTGTTTTAATTCATGAAAGCATTTTAAATTTTAGCGATACACTTGTGGTTGAGCGAGAATTGTGGGATATATGGAAAGAGCTTTGCAAAGAAGAGCTTCCTTTACCCCTAGGAGGTATGGCACTGCGTCGTTCTATGCCAATTTTACGAGCAATTGCCTGTGAAGATGCCCTCATTCAAGCTGTGGATGTTGCCCATACCCATCAAGGGCTTCTTTCTAAAATGCTGATTGAACGAAACCTCGTTCGCGTCGATCAAGCGACACTTAAAAAGTATCTTGGACTCTATGCCAATGAAAATTCGATCGACATGAGCGACATTCAATATCAAGCAATCGACAAACTCTTTGAACTTGGGTACAATCACGGTTTTTATGACCAACAGATTAAAGCGCGTGACTATCTTATTCCCAAAGAATACGAAGCATTGCGAAACAGCTAAAAAGGTATTTTATGGAAGCAAAACTCATCGGACTCGGTGTTGAAACGTTTAAAATAGCGCTTTATCTCTCCATGCCGATGCTCCTCTCAGGACTCATAGCCGGTCTTGCCATTAGTATTTTTCAAGCGGTCACCCAGATCAATGAATCCACACTGAGCTTTGTTCCAAAGATTCTTGTCACCATCGTTGTTGCTATTTTTACGATGCCATGGATGATGAACATGATGATTGAGTTTACAACGCGAATGATTGATATGATCCCTTCCTTTGTTTTTTAAATGACAAAATCGATTCATTTTTCGACCTATTCTAGCATCAAGATTGGTCCAACACTTGATGTTTTACTGCTTGATTCTATCACGCCACTTCCCAAAGCCTATAAGCTTATTGGTGGCGCAAACAACCTTTTGGTAAGCCCTACCCCACCTCCCCTTGCGATGCTAGATAAATGCTTTGATTTTATTCGTTTGGAAGAAACTGTTTTACATGTAGGCGGCGCAACGCCCAGTGGTAAAATTCTCTCCTTTGCAAAAAAGCACGATCTTGCAGGTTTTGAGCTGATGCAAAAACTCCCAGGAACACTGGGTGGCATGATCGCAATGAATGCGGGACTGAAAGAGTGGGAAATTTTCAATGACCTCATCGCTATTCGAACCGAGCATGGCTGGATAGAAAAATCAAAGATAGAACACGGCTACCGCTTCGCGAAAATCAAAGGCATTGTGTATGAAGCCACCTTTACATGTAAAAGCGGTTTTGATGAAAATTTGCTGGCCATGTTTAAAAAAATGCGCGACAATCAACCTAAAGAGCCTAGTGCAGGAAGCTGTTTTAAAAACCCAGAAGGACACTTTGCGGGAAAGCTTATCGAAGAGGCGGGCTTTAAAGGTAAACGTGTTGGCAATATGATGTTTAGCAACGTTCACGCCAACTTCTTAGTCAATCTGGGAGATGGTACGTATGAGGAAGCTATCACACTCATTACGGCGGTCAAAGAGGAAGTTTTCAAACGCTTTGGCGTGAAACTGGAAGAAGAGATCATTATTTTATAGCAACCAAAAAGGAATTTTCATGCAAAAAACAGCTTTAGTCACGGGTGGAAACAAAGGTATCGGTCTTGAAGTTACCAAAGCTTTTTTGGCGTTGGGCTACGATGTTATTGTCCTCGCGCGTGACTTTAAAAATTTTGAGCTATCAACACATCCAAAAATTAAAACCATCGCGTTTGATTTAGTGAAAGTCGATGCCATTCCTGCGCTGATTGCCTCACTTCCAGCAATTGATATTCTTATTAACAACGCTGGCATTATGTACGCGATTCCTTATGCAAACTACAAAAACGATCAAATTAACACCATGCTTAAAATCAACCTTGAAGCACCCGTGAAGCTCATTGAAGAGGTCGCCAAAACGATGCTTGAAAAAGGTGGTCGTATTGTCAACAATACCTCGATTGCGGGACAAATTGGGCATCCTGATATTTGGTATGGTATCACAAAAGCAGGATTGATCAATGCCACCAAAAGCTTTTCAAAAATCTTTGAAGGCAAAATCATCATCAACGCCGTTGCCCCAAGCCCCGTTACAACAGATATGCTAAACACCATTCCTCAAGCACGCCAAGAAGCCTTTTTAAAATCCGTCATTTCCAAACGATTTGCCATGCCTGAAGAGATCGCCAAAACCATTGTTTGGCTCGCTACGGAGTCGCCAGAATACATCAATGGCACGGTCATTGACATTAACAACGGATCGTTTCCACGTTAAGATTTTAAAAGAAAATATCTTTCGATGTGCTACGTACTTTTAAATCAGTTATGCTTACAAAAGAGCCTTTAGCATAGGCTTCGAGGGCACAGCGTCCAATCATCGCGGCATTATCGGAGCAAAATTCCATTTTCGCGGTATGAAGTGTCGCTTTTTTAGACATGCAAAATGCTTCGAGTTCGCCACGTAAATAGAGATTTGCACTCGCTCCACCGACAACACCAAAATGTTCAACCGGACGCTCTTTATACGCTTTTTTGATCTTTTGCATGAGGTGCGCCACAGCCACACGTTGAAACGAAGCGCAAATATCGCAGATGGTCTGTTCATCCAAATTTTCCTGCGCCTCAACGCAGAGTCTTACTTGGTTTTTAAGACCCGAATAGCTAAAAGCTAGTAATGAAGTGGAGGTACCTTGCAAAGGAATCGTAAAATCAAATCGTTTGGCATTGCCTTTTTTAGCATACGCCTCGATAAGCGCACCGGCAGGATAAGGAAGTCCCAACATTTTTCCTACCTTATCAAAACTCTCTCCAAAGCTGTCATCCATCGTCGTTGCAAGTAAGGTTATTTCCTCTAAACTCTTTACATGTAAAAGCTGAGTGTGCCCACCAGAGACCAATAAAACATCCATCGGAAAACGTATTTCATCTTCGATAAAAAGGGAGCAAATATGCCCTTTGAGATGATTAATACCAAGGAGTGGAAGATGAAGCGCAACGCTGAGTGCCTTTGCCATGCTAACACCTTCTACCAAGCTGACCGAAAGTCCTGGCTCATTCGTCACGGCAATTGCTTTGAGCTCCGCAAAATAGGGCTTCGCCTCTTCAAGTATTTTAGGAAGAGTCACCGCATGAAGGCGCGCGGCAAGTTCAGGTACAACACCACCATACTGTGCATGTTCCGCATCTTGCGAAATTTTTTTATGGAAGAGCAGTTTTTTATCACTTAAACGCGTAATCGCAATAGAGCTATCGTCACAGCTACTTTCAATGCTTAAGATCATCTAGACAATCTTCACGTGCCACGGCTCATACCGGACACCATCTCCATTGCCGATGGTATAACGTGTCGAAACATAAGAGAGTTTTTGTAAATTCCAAAACTCCTCTGTACGTGCAAAATTAGCGGTAAAGTTTTGACGTCCCCAGCCACGTTTCCCCACATCAAAATCACCTACCGAATGATAAGAAAATCCAGGGGGGACTAAGGAGCGTGTCGCAATAGTAATATTGCCATTTTCATTTTTAATTTTTTCCATATGAAGGCTGAGCTGCTTCATGACACTGCGAACACCCGATGTTAAAATCAGTGTTGGCCCAATATCTTTCATTAAACGCGTTAAAAGCTCTTGTGAAGTCTCTCGGTAGACATAATGCCCCGTACCATCAATTTTAATGACATCTTTTTCAGGAATACTATGACTCAAATCTTCGACCGTTCGTTTCCCATAAAAACCATAGATTACAGGATCGGTATAGAAAATCTCTTCAATGTAAGCAATTTCAGCAGGTGTAAAGGCGCCTATTTTAGGATAGTTTTTGGCAATTTTAAGTGTTTCATCAAAAGAGATAAGATTAAAGTTAGCATAACCAACTGTTCGCTCAACCATATCAAGCTTTTTCATCACAGAGTCAAAAATAACTTTTTGCTCATCTTTAAGCCAAATGTCGGGATGTTTTAACTCATCAGCCTGTGCCAAACTTCCTACTAACGTTGCACCCATTAATCCTAAAAAATATCTTCGTTTCATACTCTGCCCTGTTTCATTGTTTCCTGTTATGATTATAACATGTGCATTTGATTTTTTAATAAAAGTTCTGCATCTGCGGCAGCTATAGGCTTACTAAAGAGATAACCTTGCATTAACTCACACCCACTGCTATAAATAAACTCTTTTTGTCCTTGTGTCTCAACACCCTCTGCTAAGACTTTTAGCCCCAAACCACGTCCAAGCTCAATGATCGTTCGAGCGATTGCACGATCTTCTCCACTCTCTTCTAGATTTTGAACAAAACTTTGATCGATTTTTAGCTTTGTAATCGGGAGTTGTTTAAGATACGCTAGCGAAGAGTGTCCTGTTCCAAAATCATCAATCGAAATATCGACCCCTAATTCTCGAAACCGTTTTAACAGTGCTATGAATTTGGTAGTATCTTTCATAATAAATCGCTCAACAATCTCCATTTCTATCCATTCAGGCTTACACCCACTCTCGCGTAAGCTTTGAATCATAAAAGCGACTAATCCAGCTTCTTCTAGCTGTTTTCCTGCAATATTAATCGCCGTTTTACCAGGATCAAGCCCCATGTCATACCAGACTTTAATCTGACGCATCACCTCTTTAATCACCCAGTTTCCAATCTCAATGATGAGCTCACTCTCTTCTGCAATATTGATAAAATATCCCGGTGCCGTCAAACCTCGTGTTGGGTGATTCCAACGAATAAGTGCTTCAAAGCCCACAATTTTTTCACTTTGAAGATTAATTTGAGGTCGATAGAAAATCACAAACTCATTTTTATCCAGTGCTTTACGCAAGCTTTTTTCAATTTCAAGATGTTCATTGGTCTCTTGGTTCATCTCTTGATCGAAAAAGACATAACGATTGCGCCCTTTTGACTTAGCTTTATACATTGCGATATCAGCATTTTTGAGGAGTTTACTCGCCACTTCACCGTCATTGGGGTAAACGCTCACACCAATACTCATGGTAATTTTAAAACTCTCATTTCCTAAAAGAAAAGGTTCTTGAAAAGCAGAAACCAATTTTTTAATTGCAACAAAAATATCGCTGACATCTTTACACCCATCAAGCAATACAATAAACTCATCACCGCTTAACCGCGCTACCGTATCTGTCTCGCGGACACTGCTTTTCATGCGTGTGGCAATCGTTGTTAAAAGGATATCACCTGCATCGTGTCCTAAAGAGTCATTAACGCTTTTAAATTTATCAATATCCACAAACATAACACCTAAAACTTTACCATCGCGACTCGCTTTTTTGATCGCTTGCGTGAGTCTGTCTTGTAAAAGATTACGGTTAGGAAGTCCTGTGAGCGTATCGTGTTCTACTTGATGAATTAAAAGTTTTTTCTGGTTTTTATTCTCGTCTTCAAGCGCTTTACGGATGGTAATATCGCGCACAGAGCAGTGTTGAATAATACCTTTGTCCATATGAATGGTTGTCATCATCACGCTAATCCAAAAAAGCTTTCCATCACACGCTCGCGCTTGCCACTCAAATTTATGGACGCTTTGTTGTGATGCCAAGGCATTCATCCACAAAGCTTTTTCATAAGAGCTCTGTTCATCTGGCTGAAATTCTGGTGAGAGATCTGCTAAAGTCACATTGATGAGTTCTTTTTTATCTTTGGCTTTGAACATCTTCATAATCGCTTCGTTACAGTCGACAAAAACACCCTCTTTCAGCAACCAAATTCCATCAGCAGACTTTTGGTACAACGTTTCAAAAACCATTTTTTGTTCTCTAATTTGCTTGTTACTTAAGAGTAAGTGGTTTTCGTAACGAGATAAAACCGAACGAAGTTTTGTTGAGATAAAAAACATGATCCCCATTACCAAGAGCATGATAATCAAGGAGACTGCTAACATGTTAATAATCGTTGATTGCATTTTATCTCTAAGAATTTGTTCTTGCTCTAGTAGCGCATTGTTTTCTTCATACAAGTATGCCCCCGTACCAATTACCCACTCAAATTGTGGAATTGCACGAATAAAGGAGATTTTACTACGATCAAGGGCGGTCGGGTGATAAGAGGCAACATAACTCATAAAGAAGCCCTCAAGATTACGCTTACCTCCTTCCACAATATCTTTAATAATAAATTGATGGTTGGTAACAACATCCAGCCTATTTTTACCGACCAACGAATGATCGCCATGAGAGATAGTATTGCCATCATAATCATACGCGAAGATATAGCCATACTCACCATACTTCGTATTGAGAAGCAGTTTTTGAGTCTCTTTTTTGATCCTCTCTCTCAGCTCATCTTCATAACGCCCACTGGCAACATAGATATTTAAAGGAGCAAATTGCCTAGCATAGCCTATTTTATTACGAACTTTTTCATCTTGAGGATTTTTCCAAGGATAAATCAGCGAAAAGGCTTCCTCTCTTTTAAGCCGCTCAATTCCCTCTTTGACATAATATTTACCAGCAGCATCTTGCGCATGGAGAAAATTCTTCCCCTCTAGCTCCTTATCAGCCCCATGCATGATGCAGGTTCCATCTAAACCAAAAACAACATAATAACCGCTAAGGTCATTGAAAAAACGTGTATCTCTTAACTTTTTTTTAATTTTTTCTAAAATTTGATCTCGCGGAAGGTTGGGGTTTTCAATGTAAATATCATTAATACTTTTATAGGCAAAATTGACAATGTTTTTAACTTCATCTTTCGCTTCATTCATCAAAAATTTTTCATTTTCATTGATATAGTCGATCAGTTTATCAATGCGTTCTTGC
The DNA here is from genome assembly GCF_002309535.1 of Sulfurospirillum diekertiae. Classification (GTDB taxonomy): domain Bacteria; phylum Campylobacterota; class Campylobacteria; order Campylobacterales; family Sulfurospirillaceae; genus Sulfurospirillum; species Sulfurospirillum diekertiae. Next base: position 2,732,531 of record NZ_CP023275.1, read on the forward strand.
GCTTGGGCTTTAGAGCGTTTCACATAAGCAACACGTGTGTTTTCAAGTGATTTATAATACTCAGCACGCTCGGCAGAGATAATAATCGCCAAGGTAATTGAAAAAGTGAGTAGAATGGCAAAGGCAGGTAAAAAAACAATCCATTTGGTAATATTTTGTTTTTTTAAGCTTAACAATTCATACTCCAGTTGGGTTATTTTATAGTTATTACTTTATCAAAAAATTCTAAAATTTTGCCTACCCTTGCCTGCCATAAACGTGAAAAAAGCATTTTTTCTTCCGCATTGAGTGTTTCAGTAAGTAACTTTTGCATCAAAGGTTGCATGAGCGGGTCAACCTCAATACAACTAGGATTATAAGCAATATCCACAAATTCATCCGTATCCATCCGCTGCATTCTTACATGTAAAGGTATTTGAGCATTAAAAAACATCAAATCTGTGCGTTTGTGATGAGCCCCTAAACCTTTAAATCCCCAATGATCGGTTGCTCCTGTTATCAGTGAAAAGACATTCGCAACGACACCCGTTGTTCCTTCTTTTTGCGCCTCTTTAAAGAAAACTTTGATACCACCTCGTTTGGGTATCGCGTTAGGATAAAGCGCTTTAAGCCCTTCTCTTACCATCAAATAAGCGCCTGCAATCGTTGGACAACTATGTCCTGCACTTTTGACAACATCTAAATAACTAAAAACAATCTCTCCCTTTTCAAAAGCGCCTAACACTTCTGAGAGAGGATCCTGTAGCGTGATGGTTTCTATCGTATCAAAAAAAGTAGGGTATTTCATGGTGACTCCTTCATATGATGAAAAGATTGTAACAAAACTAAAAAAGAATGTCATTGATTTAAATTGTGTTACAATAAACTGACAATAACGCTAAAAAACAAGGGTGCAGATGCAAGCATTTTGGAATGAAAAATTTCAAACAAACCATTTCATCTACGGAGAAGCGCCCAATCATTTTATTAAAGAGAACAGTGACCTTTTACTTCAAGCACAAAAAGTGCTTTGTTTGGGCGAAGGCGAAGGGCGTAATGCCATTTTTTTAGCCGATAAAGGTCTTGAAGTCGAAGCTTTGGATGCTTCTGATGTAGCGCTTTTCAAACTGCGCAAACGGGCAAAAGAGCATTACGTTTTTATTAAAATCCGCCATACACTCTTGGAGTATTGGCAACCTGACACACTTTATGATGCCGTCATCTGCACCTATCTTCACCTCGCAAAGCCTAACCAAAAAATGCTTTTTGAAAAAGCAATCGAAGCGCTTGCCCCTCAGGGCTATTTTATTGCCGAATTTTTTAGTGAAAGCCAGATTCACTTTGAGAGTGGAGGTCCCAAAGATCTTACGTTCCTCTACGATGTCAATGATATTCTGGATACCGTAAAAAATCTCTCTTGCAAAATTTTGAAACTGGCACAAGAGGTTGTTACCCTAAATGAAGGCGATAGTCATATCGGACGGGCGAGTGTTATTCGCATTATCTTACAAAAGACAGCTTAGCGCTCAATTGTCCCATAATAGCGACTTCGTTCTAAATTTTCTACCCATTTATAATCAGGGTCATCCCCTATTTTTGCCCAATATAGCACGCCCGAATTGCGCCAGGGATCAATTAAGATACCCGTACGAAACGGTGCGCCTTTTGCGACAACAACGACGGAATTGTGCTCATTAAATTCACCCTTATTCGCAACACCCCAACGCAAATCAAAACTTTGGTACTTTTGGCTTTTCAGATGCGTGATCATATCTTCGCTCCATTGATAGCAAAGCCCTCGCTCTTTAAGCCCTGTATTAATCAAAAAATTATGAAACGTTGGTGGATAGACAAGCCCATAACGCTCGGCTAAAACTTGAGGGTACAGCAACGATTCATAAGCGAACATACGCGCTTCTTGGTAGTCCACATCGGGGCTTAACTGTGTTAACTGCGTGGTGAGGGCAGAGACCTCGTTTGGCATTACATGTAAAGCATCTTGTTTGGCGCTACAGCCACCTAAGATAAGAGAAAACAAGAGAAGAAAAAGAAACTGTTTCATGCTTTTTTGACTTTAAGATTGATTTTGACGATTTCACTAGGCGCCATAATACGCACCGCTGGACCCCAAAAACCCGCACCATTACTGACAAAGACTTGTGTGTGCTTTGAGTGCTGATACAGACCACTTAAATAAGGCTGATCAAGGAGTACCAAAAGACCAAAAGGAAAAATCTGTCCCCCGTGTGTGTGACCACTAAGAATCAGATCAATCTTTTCATCGGTCATTTCTTTGACAATTTTAGGTTGATGGGAGAGCAAAATTGTTGGCAATTCTGGCTTTACATGTAAAAGTGCACGCTTTAGATCAGGTGGCTCAAAATCAAAACGTTTGCCGGACATATCCATCGCACCCGCAAGATTAATCGTATGATTGATGACAATAGAACGGTTGGAAAGAACATGAACGCCCAAAGTACGAACATACTCCATAATTTTATGAACGCCGTAAAAATACTCATGATTTCCCGGCACATAGTAAACACCCAAACGACTCTGAATGGTGCGCAAAGAGTCAAGTTTGTCACCAATTTGAGTCACCGGCATATCGATCAAATCACCGGTAATGACAACCATATCCGCATCTAAAGCATTTACTTGCTTCACCACAGCATCCATAAACGATTTTCCAAGGGTTTTGCCGATGTGCACATCCGTAATCTGAACAATGCTGAGCTCTGATTCCAACCCATCAATAAAAACATCGACCTCTTTAATGCGCGGTGCTTTCATACCATTAAGAAAGCCTTTAGCAATGTACGAAAATGCCAAAATAAGCATCGTAACATCAAATACCATTTTGATAAACAATCGTCTGGAATAATCATGTGGGATTTTGGCATAAGGAATATGAAAGAGATCGTAAAGTATCGCCACACAAAACAGCATAAACGAGACACCGATCATCGCCGAGAATAATGTGTACAAAATGGGGTCAAGATTGTCCAAACGAAGGACTAAGAAGTAGCATATTTCGCACAGGGTAATGGCGATCATCACCCATTTGATCACACCTTGAATCTTGAAAAACAGATCCAAGCGTTTGAGAAAACGCTTGTAACTGTAAAAATTAATAAGCGATAAAACTGCAATAGCTGCAAATGCGAACGAAAGGCGAAACATACCCTATTTTCCTTACTTAAGACTCTCAAAATAACGCTTACTCTCAGCCGAAATGACACGAGAGAGAAGTAACAGCGCTACAAGGTTTGGAATTGCCATCATACCATTCATAAGATCTGAAAAATTCCAGACAAACTCAAGTTTCAGCATCGAACCGACCATCACGCCTACAATAAATAAAACACGGTATAAACGAATAAATCGCTCACCGAAGATGTACTCAAATGCTTTTTCACCGTAATAACTCCAACCCAAAATCGTCGAATAGGCAAATAAAACGGTTGAAATCACAACCACGATTCCGCCAAATGTTCCTAAGTAAAGCTGAAAGCTTTGCATTGTCAGTGCACTTGGACTCACCCCTTGTTGCCAAAATGGCGAGATCAAGATAATGAGTGCGGTCATCGTACAAACCACTAAAGTATCAATAAATGTTTGGGTCATGCTGACTAAGGCTTGACGTACAGGGTCGTTTGTTTTGGCTGCCGCTGCCGCAATAGGTGCTGAGCCAAGACCTGATTCATTGGAAAAGACACCACGTGCGACACCGTAGCGAATAGCTGCTGCCATCGTAGCGCCTACAAATCCACCACCCGCAGCAATCGGGCTAAAGGCATAATGAAAAATAAGACCAAAAGCATCACCTAATTTATCAAGGTTCATGGCCAAAATAACCAAAGAGACAGAGACATATGCCAAAATCATGAACGGAACAAGAAATGAAGTAAAGTTACCGATCGATTTAATGCCCCCTAAAATGACCACGGCTGTTAGGGTTAAAAGAACCACACCTGTCACCCATGTTGGAACGGCCATTTCACTACTTAAAATCTGAGCGACTGCGTTGGCTTGTGTCATATTACCAATGCCAAATGCTGCAATGGCGGTAAAAATAGCAAATGCCATACCCAGTTTCGGCATATTAAGCCCATACGTAAGGTAGTACATCGGTCCGCCCTTAAAACCGTGATGATGCCCTTTTTGACGGTATTTCACCGCTAAAACGGCCTCAGAGTATTTCGTTGCCATTCCCACAAGTCCTGTCATCCACATCCAAAAAACAGCGCCAGGACCACCCAGTGTAATCGCTGTAGCGACGCCTACGATGTTACCAATACCCACCGTTGCGGCAAGGGCTGTCATAAGGGCGGCAAAGTGACTGATTTCACCCTCACCATCACTCTCTTTGTGAAAAATAAGTTTTAACGCATGTGGCAATGCCCAAAACTGCATACCCCGTAAAATAATCGTCAAATAAAGACCTGTACCTACTAGCAATACAAGCATTGGAGCACCCCAAACAATACCTGAGAGCGTCGCTACCAATTTTTCAATCATCTCCATCTATCTTCCTTAATTTCTTTATTGCTCACTGATATGATGCCCTTTAGGCAACACTAAATTGAGTACAATACCCACGATCGCACCTAAACCAATACCACTAAATGCAACGCCACCCATATCAACGACCATTCCACCAATGGCTAACACCAAAATCATAGAGACAATGATCATATTGCGAGGGTCATTCATATCGACTTGCTCTCTCACCATCGTTCCCAAACCAATGGAAGCGATAATCCCAAAAAGAAGTAGCAAAATTCCGCCCATAACGGGGACTGGAATTGTGGCTAAAAGTCCTCCCAATTTACCTACAAAGGCTAAAAGAATCGCAAACAGTGCCGCCCACGTCATAATGGCAGGATTGAACGCTTTGGTAATCGTGACCGCACCAGTCACTTCAGAATAGGTTGTATTAGGAGGGCCACCGAGCATTGATGCCGCCGTTGTAGCAATCGCATCGCCTAAAAGTGTGGTTTTCAAACCTGGTTTTTTCAAATAATCGGTTTTGGTGACATTGCTGATGGTTAAAATACCACCGACATGCTCTACCGCTGGGGCAATGGCAATCGGTAAAATGTAAAGAATCGCTTCAAGATTCCACTCAGGAGTTACAAAATTTGGTATGGCAAACCATGCTGCTTTCGCCACTGAATCAAAACTGACAATACCTAAAATTAACGAAACTGCGTACCCTGCAATAATACCACACAAAATAGGCAATAATTTCAGCACACCTTTCCCTAAAAGCGCTACCAAAAGCGTCACGATCAACGCTGACATCGAAACCATCATCGCTTGATGAAGAGGAACCAACACCATCGCACCATCGCCCGTTTTTCCCATTGCCATATTGACGGCCACAGGCGAGAGAATCAACCCAATCGTCATAATAACAGGCCCTACCACGACAGCGGGAAAAATCTTATGCAAAAAGTCTGAGCCTTTAATGCGCACGAGGATACTTAAGAAAAAATAGAACAAGCCTGCCGCGGCAAGACCGCACAGCGTCCCTGCTAATCCCCATGTTTTAAGCCCATAAATAATCGGCGCTATAAATGAAAAGGATGACGCCAAAAAGATGGGAGGAATCTGTTCACGTGTGGTCAGTTGAAACAAAAGCGTTCCAAGACCTGCGGTGAAGAGCGCAACATTGGGGTCTAACCCTGTCAAGATTGGCACTAAAACCAATGCGCCAAAAGCAACAAATAAGAACTGCAACCCAATAATGCTGTCCTTAAACCTAAAATTGTAGTCTGTTTTGTGTAACATCAATACCTCTCTTTGATTCTATTTTTACACGCTTTTGGGGCAAAGCCCGAAAAGCTACGTTGCACTGGGCACTAAAGCTTGCCTCGTACGAGGCAGAACTTATCTCTTATCCTCTTTACATGTAAAACATTTCACTCACATTTTATCATCTCTACGTTTGGGGCAAAGCCCGAAAAGCTACGTTGCACTGGGCACTAAAGCTTGCCTCGTACGAGGCAGAACTTATCTCTTATCCTCTTTACATGTAAAACATTTCACTCACATTTTATCATCTCTACGTTTGGGGCAAAGCCCGAAAAGCTACGCTGCACTGGGCACTAAAGCTTGCCTCGTACGAGGCAGAACTTATCTCTTATCCTCTTTACATGTAAAAAGTCATTCACACTCATTTGTAACATCTCTATTTTTTGGGGAAAAGTCCGAGCAGAACGTATCTTCCAACCCTTTTACATGTAAACCTAAAGGGCTAAGCAGTAACGCCTCACTTCGCGGTCGATCTCAAAGACCTCATCCAAACTTTTAGGAATTGCATCTTCAAAGTGTCGATAGGCTTTAATCGTTCGCTCTGCTAGTTCTAAAATATTAATCTCTTGATTAAAAAACTTCGCGATACCCACTTCATTGGCAGCATTGATGACAACACCACGTGTTGGGTTGGCAAGAACATCGTCTTTGATCTCCCAAATAGGATAACGTGCCGCCTCAATAGGGCGAAAAGAGAGAGAACCAATAGATGCTAAATCAAGGGAAGGTAAAATAGGCTCTTCCACTTCACCTACCAAAGCAAAGGCAATGGGAAGTTTCATATCCGCAACCGCTAAATGAGCTGTGGTGCTACCATCTTTAAAATTTACAAAGGCATGTATTAGGGATTTTGGTTCGATGATGGCATCGAGTCTATCAACACCAAAAAGCCATTTAGCTTCTAAAAGCTCAAAAAGCTTGTTGGTCATCGTCGCACTATCAATGGTTATCTTTGCGCCCATACTCCAATTGGGATGTTTAAGGGCGTCTTGAAAGGACATCGTTGAGAGTTTTTCAAGGGGAGTATCTCGAAAAGCACCCCCACTTGCCGTAATGGTCATACCACTTACGGGGCGTTTTCCTAAAAGATACCACAAACCAAAATGTTCACTGTCAATGGGGGTAATATGAGAGGTATCCAACAGATGCCCAGCAACCACGAGGGATTCTTTATTGGCAAGTGCCAAACGTTTTCCAAGTCGTAGTGCTTCGATGCTAGGAGCTAACCCCACAAATCCAACCAAAGCATTGACAACCAAATAACTCTGTGTTTTTTGTAAAAGCTCTAAAATACCCTCTTTACCAACAAATACATTGGTGTGATTGACTAAAGTACGATCTTTCGCGTCACTAATGGCGACATATTTTGGGTGGTGCTCTTTAATTTGTTCATTGAGAAGTGCAATATTTTTACCCGCAACAAGGGCTTCCACCGTAATACCAAAACGTTTGGCAATGATCAGCGCATTGACGCCAATGGAGCCTGTTGATCCTAGGAGTACCACTTACGCGAGCCCTCGAAGCAGGATGACCATGACCACGCCACCAAAAAGGTAACCATCAAGTCTGTCTAACATGCCACCATGTCCCGGAAAGAGCGTGCCACTATCTTTTAGCCCAGCCTCTCGTTTGAGATAACTCTCAAAAAGATCGCCAAATACAGATGCCACAGAGGTCACAAACGCAATGAAAGCTGAAAGCCACAATGGAATCAAAAACGTTCCATACAACGCACCTGCCACTGTCGCAATCACCACACCGCCGATGACACCTTCGAGTGTTTTATTGGGCGAAGTTGGAGAAAAAGGTGTTTTACCAATGCTTTTACCCACGCAATACGCCCCCGTATCGGTAAGAGCTACAACGATCACGAGCCATACCAAAACGGACATACCAAAATCGTGGTAAAGAGCGTAGAGAAACAGCATCGAAACCGAAGGGTATAAAAAAGGTGCAAGAAGTTTATAATTCACATTTTTAGTGTAAGCCATAACAGCTAAAAATCCAATCAGTGCTAAATAGATCAAATCATCAGGATTGGGATAGACAAATGCCGCTAACCATAAAAGAACCGCATACACATACAGTTTATTGTCTTTGACATCAAAAAGGTTCATTGCCTCATAAAAAGCGAGTAAATACATAGCACCAAGAATGAGCCATGTGAGGAGTGCGTTGTTTAAAAATGCGACCACTATAGCAAATGCGAGCATCACGAAGCCCGTGAAAACGCGCTGCTTATTTGATTCGTAGAGTGCTTTAAAGTTCATAGGGACTCTTTTAAGGATGTTGTCTAAAGAGGCAATCATAGCAAAGTCAAGGTGAGGCTAAGCTTTAACGTCTAAATGGCCATCGTGTACTGCAGGAACTTCCTCTTCTTCGGCTTTAGAATGCTCTTTCATCTCCTCATGTTGCTTCATTTGCTCTTCTGTAGCACCATTTTCTTCTTCACTTTTTTGGCGCTCATGCTCATTTTCAGGATCAATTTTATAGGTCTCTTCGGCAGGCCTAACATCTTCCACAATCTCTTCTTTTTCATTTTGCATTGCTTCAGCAATCATGCTTTGCATTTGAACACTGTTTTGGTAGTCCATCTGTTTTGCTGCTTGTACCGTTACCATTTGGTTCGCATAAATGACATTTCCAATAGCACCAACACTTGCCATAAAAGCCTCCTTATTTTTACACGCTTCTTAGGCAAAGCCTCAAAAGCTACGTTGCACTAGGCACTAAAGCTTGGCTCTACGAGCCAGAATACTCCACTACTCTTTGTAAATTTTTAAGGTTTGATACTCTTCATAAGCAACGTTACTATTTTAACACGTTTCTTAGGCAAAGCCTCAAAAGCTACGTTGCACTAGGCACTAAAGCTTGGCTCTACGAGCCAGAATACTCCACTACTCTTTGTAAATTTTTAAGGTTTGATACTCTTCATAAGCAACATTCGCTCCATCAAAGGGTTTGACGTTTTTACGTTTCGTATAATCGACCAAATAGCCACCTTTTTGAGCCATGCTAAACTCCACGCACAGTTTTGCGGCAAATATGAGAACAGATTCAGGAACGTTCTGTTTTTCAGTGCAAATAATCACATGAGAGGAAGGCATATCTTTTACATGTAACCATATATCGCTCTTTTTCGCTTCTTGTAAAAGTGCGATGTTTCCTTTTTCATTTTTACCAAGCAGTATGCGATAACCCTCTAACAAAAAAGTCTCATAAAGATTGCTCTCATCGCCTTTTTGCTTTGATTTGCGCTGTTTGGGTACTAAAATCTGTATCTCTTCAGGGTCATGCGCCGCGTTAATCACACCTACCATTCGCTCCAAGAAGAGTCGTTTCTCGTCTAAGTTCTCTTTTTGGCGATGCACCGAGAGCGCTTTTTGGCGCAGTTTTTTTGACTTTTTAAAGAGCATATTCGCCGCCATTTGCGGTGTTTGTGCTTGGGGAAGGTTAATCGTCACTTCATTGCCTTCAAAATCCACCAGTGTCACCGCTTCTTGATACCCTTTGATCGTGTTGGTATGCAAATGTGCTAAAACCAAGGTTGCCTCTTTTTGTGCCTCGTCACTTTTCACCATCAACTCTTCTTCATTCTCCAGGGCATCAATCGCCTGAACAAGCTTCGTGATCTTTTTTTCCACCTGCGCAATTTTCTGTTTTTTGATCTCTTCAAGCTTTACATGTAAACGTTTTTCATACGAGGCTTTCAGATACTCTTCGATACTTCCACCCAGCTCAAATGGCTTCTCTTTAAGCTCTTTAGGCGGTAATTTTTCCAGTATTTCACCCACCTTAACACTGCGAAAAGAGACACTGGCATCAATATGACGCATTGCCTCTAAAACCACCTCATTTTCATCTAAGATAATCGCGTTGGTATTGCGCCCCGTGAACTCTAACTGTAACGTTGTACGCATCGCTTTATAACTCGAACTCGCCATCACCCCAATGCGCCAAATACGATTCCCCTCTTCCACTTCCATGCACTCAATCTTCGCATTTGAAAATCGCTTGGCAAGCAGAACATCAAAGGGTGCGGTGTAACGCTTAGCTTGTTTGAAATCCTCTTTAAAAAACATATACGAATCCCCACGCCCAAGGTCAATAAAAAGTGGTTCTCCCGCTTCAAAAATAATGCGTAAGACAGAGTCATCCACACGGTAAATCGAAGAAATTTTATGGTACTGCTTTAAATAGTCATTGATACAAACAAGTTCACTGTGTTTCATACATCTCTTTTTCATTTTGATACGCTTTATAGGCAAAGCCTAAAAAGCTACGTTAGCCACTAAGGCACTAAAGCTTGCCTCTGCGAGGCAGAATGATGGTGTTCGTTTTCAAATGATCATACGGTTCTATAAGTAAAGCTCTAAAAACTACGTTAACACTGAGTTTCCTTCGGCAAGATGCCCGCGCACCTTTGGTGCTTTTGCCTCTGTGATTGTATTTATTTTGCCAATGGTACTGAATCTTGCTTCTTATAAGGCAGAATTTTTCAAGGCTTTGATCAGTCGAAAAATCTCTTTAGTACTCTGTTTTATCAGCTTCTGAGCGCGTTCTTTTTCCATTGCCTCTTCCAAACTCATCGGGTAGCGCATCACGGAGAAAAGTGCATCCACACCCTCGTGTTCTTCAAGCTCATCGGCAATGCCGCCCCCTAAGGCAATGAGGGGCACATCTGCTTTTTGACAACGCTTTGAGACGCCACTGAGTACTTTGCCCATCAAAGATTGCCTATCAATGCGCCCTTCTCCCGTGATGACGAGCGTCGCATTTTTAAGGTGGTCATCAAAGCTGATCTGATCTAAAATAATCTCAATGCCTGAGCGAAGTTTGGCGGCCAAAAAGGCTTGCATACCGCCACCCATACCACCCGCAGCACCTGAACCTACGTGCATTGCCACATCTTTTCCCAGTGTAGCTTTCAGTATATCCGTAAACTGTTTCATTCCTGCGTCAAGGCGTTCGATCATCGCCTCATCGGCCCCTTTTTGCGCGGCATACACATGCGCTGAACCACTGGGTCCATACATGACATTATCGACATCGCACGCAACAATAAATTCACATGCTTTAAGTTCAGGCAAGACATGGCTTTCATCCACATGATGCACACGCTCCAAAATAGCGCCACCCAACCCAAGTTCTTTGCCAGATTTATCCAAAAAGCGATACCCAAGTGCTTGAAGCATGCCAAGGGCGGCATCATTGGTCGCACTGCCACCAATGCCGACAATAAACTTCTGACACCCTCTCTCAATCGCATCTTTCACCATTTCACCCACACCAAACGTTGTGGTCACAAGCGGGTTACGTTTCTCTTTGGGCACAAGCGGGAGCCCTCCTGCTTGTGCCATCTCAATAACAGCCGTGATACCATCTTCCAAAATGCCATACTGCGCGCTGATAGGATTCATCAACGGATCATGCACGTTACATGTAAGGATTTTTCCTTTGACATTTTGCATGATCGCGAAAAGCATTCCCTCACCACCATCGGCAATATAACAGACATGGACATCCGCTTCAGTGTAAACCTCTTTAATACCCTCTTCTATCCACGCTGAGAGTTCCTGAGAACTTGCACATCCCTTAAATGAATCAATTGCTAAAACCACTTTCATCGATATTTCTGCTCTAATGCTAATAAATACTCTTTACGCCACAATCCTCCACTATACCCACCAATACCGCCATCTTTGGCAATGACACGATGGCAGGGAATCACAATGGCAATTTTATTTTTTCCGTTGGCATTCGCAACCGCGCGCGTGGCTTTAGGATGCTTCAACAGTTCCGCTTCGAGACTGTATGAAATGGTCTCACCATAAGGTATGCCTTGAAGGACATGCCATACGCTTTCTTGAAAAGACGTTCCTTGAGGGTGCAATGGCACTTCAAACGTTTTGAGCTTGCCTGCAAAATAAGCCTCTAACTCGTGTTTGAGCTGTTCAATATGCTGATTAGATCCTTCTAAAACGTCCCCATTCTCGTCAAAATCAAGCGCACAAATACCGCGCTCATCCGCAGTGATTAACAACATACCCACAGGCGAAGAAAAAGTGCAGTGTACCATGCTAGCTCCTTAGTACTTTGCGCATACAGACGCTGTTTTCCATCCCCACATAAGGTGCATAATTGGGAATGACCGCATACCCCATTTTGGTATAAAGGGCAATTGCTTCGGGTTGACCCTTACCCGTTTCCAATTGAGCATACAAAAAACCACATTCTTCTGCCCACGCGTGCAACTCCAAAAGGAGTCTTGATGATAGACCACGCCTACGATAGTTGGGCTGAACAAACATGCGCTTGATCTCAACCGTTGTATCATCAATCTTTTTAAAACATCCGCATGCAACAGGCAGATTATCTTCATAACCGATTAATGCGGTTTCAATAGGATCTAGCACATTGTGTTTGTCATACAGCGCTTGCTCTTTACCATAACGCCTATTAAGCTCTAAATCCAACGCATGCGTAAGAGCGCAAAAATCTTCATGCATGTTGGTTGTTTTACATGTAAACATTGAAAAACCTTGGATGATTTCTTATTATTATACCCTCTTTGCATAATTTTTGAGCAACCCAGTGGTGACAAAACGTGGTATCATTTTCTATCAAGGAGTCACGTATGGCACATCTTTTCACTTATGGATCACTTATGTTTGAAGACGTCTGGAATAGACTGATCAAAGGAAATTATCTCTCACAACAAGCAAGCTTGGCAGGCTATGCAAGACGTTCCGTCAAAGGAGATGAATACCCCGTTATTTTTAAAGCCAATGAACTGGTAGAAGGAGTCGTTTATTACGATATCAATGAAGAAGATATGGCTATTTTGGATGCCTTTGAGGGTGAATATTATCAACGTACAGAAGTAGAACTTCTGGTAAAAAATGAGCCCATCCAAGCCTGTGTGTATGTTTTAAAAGAGAAGCACTTTGATATTATCGACCCTAAGCCTTGGAGTGAAGCACTTTTTGCAACCGAGGGTATCAAACGCTTTTTAGCACACTACAAAGGGTTTGCATAATTCACCCCCTTCATTACGAATTTTGAGTAAAATTTTTGTACAATAAAGCATTCTTACATGTAAAGGTAAATAATGCTGAGTTTGAACGAGTTTGAATTTGCTAAAGCCTTAAGTAGCGAAGAATTTGAATACCTTATGCACCATGCAAAACGCGTTTCAATTCCTAAAAATACCATACTTTTTTACCAAGAAGATATTTGCAAAGATATTTTGCTTTTAGGCAAAGGCGAGATAGAACTTTATATGTATGGCGAAAACGATAAAAAAATCCCTTTGTATGCGCTCAAAGAGGGAGAACAATGCGTCATTAACACTTCAAGCACAATCTCTCAAACACCCGCCATTGGTACTGCACAAAGCTTGAGCGATGTTGAGGGGTGGATGGTCAGCGAAGAGGTCGTTAAGCATCTAATGCACCAATCCCCCACATACCTCAACTATGTTTTTTCACTCTTTACGATCAAACTTGATGCCCTAGCTACACTCATTCAAGACATCAAATTTAAAAAACTCGATAGCCGCATTCTAGAATGGCTCAGAACACATCATTCAAACCTTGTACAAGCAACGCATGAAGAAATTGCGGAGGCATTAGGAACATCGCGCGTTGTGGTGAGTCGCGTACTCAAAGACCTCGAAAAACAAAATATCATTCGTCTCCATCGTAAAGAAATAGAAATTTTGTCATAGATTTGTAACGTATGTTACTGACAAATAAAGCTTTTTTGTTTTATAATAACCAAAATCAAAATAAAGGATTCAAAATGAAATGCAATGTAGGAAAAACAGACAAGATGATTCGCGCGATTGCAGGTATTGCTGTCATTATCGTAGGAGTGATCTACAACAGTTGGTTTGGATTGATTGGTGTCGTTTTATTAGGAACAGCCCTTATTCGCTTTTGTCCAGCGTACCTCCCATTTTCGATCGATACCTCCAAAGGTGATGAAGGTGGCTCTTGCGGTGGTGGCGGTTGTGGTTGCGGCAAATAACCATTTTTTAATACTGCATGTAAAACAAAAATAGCTTATAAAATTACAAGCTATTCATTTCCAAGAGTTGTCCTTTGCGGCAACTCTTTTCTCTCTCTTTTTTTCTTAAACCTTTTTTTGCTAAAATACCCCTATTTTACATGTAAACAAAAGGCATACCATGGGACAAACCATCACTGAAAAGATTTTTAGCGACCACGTGGGTCACGCTGTCAAAGCAGGCGAAATTATTAAAAGTAAGATTGATATGGTTATCGGTAACGATATTACCACACCTATCTCAATCAGAGCGTTTGAAGAAAGTGGTGCGACCAAACTTGCCAATCCCGATGGTTTTAGTATCGTCATGGATCACTACATCCCCGCCAAAGATATCGCCAGTGCCAATCAAGCCAAAATCAGCCGCGAATTTGCGTACAAACATGACCTCAAACACTATTTTGATGAAAAAGATATGGGTATTGAACATGCACTTTTACCTGAAAAAGGGCTTGTCGTTCCAGGCGATGTCATCATCGGTGCAGATTCACACACCTGTACACACGGCGCACTTGGCGCTTTTGCAACGGGTATGGGCTCAACTGACCTTGCGTTTGCGATGATTACCGGTGAGAACTGGTTTAAAGTACCCGAGTCCATCAAAGTGGTTTTTAGTGGCAAACCCAAACCCTATGTCTACGGGAAAGACCTCATCCTTGAAGTGATCCGCATTTTAGGGGTGGATGGCGCATTGTACCGCACACTTGAATTTACAGGCGACACGATTGGTTATTTGAGCATGGATGATCGTTTTTCATTGTGCAATATGGCAATTGAAGCGGGTGCGAAAAGCGGTATTGTTGCCGTTGATGAGACAACCAAAGCATTTTTAAAAGATAAAAATCTTGCACGTGAACCAAAATTCTTCTACTCCGATGCGGATGCTGAATATATCCAAGTTCTTAATATCGACGTAGCGAACCTTGACCCTGTTATCGCGTATCCATTTTTACCTTCAAACGGTAAATCCATCAATGAAGCCGTCAAAGATGATCTAAGCATTGATCAAGTCTTTATCGGCAGTTGTACTAACGGTCGTTTGGAAGATTTACGCATTGCGGCAAAGATTCTTAAAGGTCACAAAGTAGCACGTAAAACACGTCTTATCATTACACCCGCAACACAGAAGATCTCCTTACAAGCACAAAAAGAGGGGCTTGTTGATATCTTTGTTGAAGCAGGGGCGGTCTTTAGCAACCCAACCTGTGGCGCATGTTTGGGTGGATACATGGGCATTTTGGGCGAAGGGGAACGTTGTGTCTCTACGACCAACCGTAACTTCGTAGGACGTATGGGCGCTCGTACCAGTGAGATTTATCTTGCTAACTCCGCCGTAGCAGCTGCCAGTGCGATTATGGGCAAAATCACCGATCCAAGAACACTTTAATGCTTTTTATCCCACTGCCTTTAGTCATTGTAGCTGGGGGGAAAAGTTCACGTATGGGAAGCGATAAAGCTTTGCTTCCCTTTGGCGATTTTAAAACACTGACCGAGTTCCAACTTCACAGGCTCAAACCCTATTTCGCCAGTTTACATGTCAGCGCAAAAAACAGCGCAAAATTTGAGTTTGACGCCTCGTTTATTGAAGACATTGGCAATTATAGTGAGCACTCTCCGCTCATTGCGTTGCTGTCTATTTTGGAGCACTTTAAAACACCAGTATGCATTCTGAGTGTTGATACCCCTTTTGTAACACCCGAAGTCTTTGAAAAACTTTATGAGCAACTAGATCATCATGATGCCGTTATTGCCACTTCGCCGTGTTCATCACACCAACTCTGTGCTATTTATGCGCCTTCCATTATCGAAAAAATTCGCGAACTACTCTCGCATAATGAGCACAAAATACGCCTTGTATTGCAGCAAAGCAATACCCATTATGTCACTTTCGAAGACGATACTTTGTTCTTAAATCTTAACTATCCCGAAGAATACAACAAAGCACAGGAGCTTTTATGATTGATGCCCTCACCAAAGTCTCTTCCCATAGCGCCTTTGAAGAAAAATTGCTTACATGTAAAAGCCCCAAACTCTTTTTGGTCGATATTAAGCAGTTTAAAAATATCAATCTTGCCTTTGGTGATGAAGGTGGTAATTTTGTCTTGTGTGCCTTTTCTTTAACACTGCAAAGCTTTGCAAAAGAGCATGAAATGGAGCTTTTTCGTATTCAAGATGATAAGTTTATATTGCTACTAGACACGCCCTTTGAACTCTCAAAAATGGAGTGCATTACGTTATCTCTTCGAGATACAATACAACGCCTAAGCTATGCTTACCAAAATCAAAATATTGATCTTGAGGTACATATGGGGATTAGTTTTGACCACTATGAGCCTTTGGAAAAAGCACGCAAAGCGCTTCTGGTTGCGAAGGCTGAAAATCAACCGTTTGTGACCTATTCTGAATTTGCCAATATGCTTATGAATGAAAACGAAGAAGCAATCGAATCCATGATAAAAGGTGCGATTGAGAGTGGACAAATAGTCCTTCATTTTCAAGCCATCGTTGATCAAAATGAGCAACCCTCTTATTATGAAGCGCTTCTTCGCCTAGCCTATCATCAAACCGTACAATCGCCAAAACTCTTTTTAAAAATTGCAAAAGAGCGCAACCTCTATGATGCTCTCTTTAAAAGCATTGCCAACAAAGTAGCACAGCTTTGCGATCAAACGCATTTGCGTCTTGCACTAAACCTTTCTTCTGAAGACATTGTAAACCCTGAATATTTGAGCTTCTTAAAAACATGTTTTTCAGGTAAAAATAGTGTCTTAGAAATTCAATACGATCAAAAAACCTCTCTTGATGTTTTAAAAAATGCGATACGTGAACTCAAAGAGGTGGGGTTAAGCATTGCTTTGGACAATGTGGATAACGAAAAACTCATTAGTACATTTGAAACGGGAATGATTGATGTCGTCAAGGTATATGGTGAGCTGATACGGCATCTCTCTCTTGATGCTTCTGCTCAGTTTACATGTAAAACAATGGTCGCATTATGCAAAAGCAAAAATATCCAAATTGTCGCGACGCAGCTTAACGCTAAAGCCGTTTTAGAGGCTGCTCGAGAGCTTGATTTTGACCTCTTTCAAGGGTATATCTTCGAGCAACCTCACACACTAACGTAAATACTTATTTCTCTTGTGCATCAATTAAAGCGTCATCGATTTTAGCAAATTCGATGACTTGTAAACCTTTATGGTCTTTCATAAAGGTTTGGGCACTCTTGAACGTTTTAAAAGGAATAAACTCTTTACCCATAGGACCCATAACATCGCTTCCTACTACATAAAATGCTTTCTGTCCATCTATGGCTTCCCCCGTATAGTAATCACTCACTAATATCTTAAGCTCAGCATCTTTATGTTTCGTATAATTTCCCCATTTTGCAGGATCTTTATAGAATTTCAACATATCTTTTACGCCATCAAACGCATGGCTGATTTGTTTACCATTTTCAACATAATTCATTCGCGCTGCCCATTTAGGGTATTTATAAGCAAACATGCCACATACGGGGCATTTTTCATCTTTTTCCACATGGATGGTTGTTGTATGATCATGCGCTTCAAGGCGTACAACTTCCCATAAATACAGTGAAACAGCCTGTAACTCTTGTTCATTCACCGCTCCACAAAGCTGTGTTTTTTTCAAGCCAACTTTGAGTTCCGCAATGGTATTAAAATCATGCAAATGGATTTGATCTTTTTGGCATTTTGCATTGTAAATCTTCTCACCCATTGGATATGCACCTTTTTGCTTTTTCTTAACAAATTCGTCCACATCATCGTTTAAAGAAGCTTTTGCTTTGGCAAACGCCGCATCAAAATTCATCACTTCGCCACCATTTTCAGTTGCAAATGCCTTTGCATCGGCCTCATGGGCAAAAGCAAGCTTACTGACCATACTCATTGTTCCAGGAACTTTGGAGCCTACAACATAAAAAGCACTTTTGACATCGATCAGCTTTTCACTTTTGACATCGGTAACAACAATTTGCTTGACTTGAGGCTCAATGGACTTCCAATCTGCAGCTAAACAGCGCATGGAACAGTATTGTTTTGCCGTACCATCTTTTAAGATAACGCTATGGGATGTTTTGTAGAACATTTTCAAGCTCATGCCACAAACGGGACAATACGCTTTTTCATCCCCTTTTTGTAATAACTCAGGCTCACCTATTGCCATCTTGTTGAACTCTTCTGCATGCAATCCCAATGCTATAATGACTGCGAAAAACAGTGCCCATATGCTCTTTTGCATACCTTTCTCCTTTTAAATAATATTGTTGAGTTTATTCCCAAAGTATTAAATTAGTGTTAAATGTCACACTCAATACCATCATCTTTTTGACATACGAATGCGCTATAATTATTCTAAAATTAAGGAGAAAAGATGGTTAAACATATTGTATTTTTCAAGCTACCCGATAATTCTGAAGCCAATAAACAAGCGGTAAAAGACCGCATCATGAGTATGCAAGGCAAGCTTGCTTTTGTCAAACATCTTGAAGTAGGTATCAATTTCTCACCCGAAGAGCGTGCGTTTGATATTGCCCTGATTAGCGATTTTGAAACGAAAGAAGACTTACAAACCTATGCAACACATCCTATTCATTTGGAAGTCATTCATTTCATCAAATCACTCAATGCTGTCTCTAAAGTGGTCGATTACGAGTACTAATTTTTTGCCACATTCCCTCAAAAAAAGAGAATGACGAGACAATGGAGCCAAGGACGATCAAAACACAGGCAATCCAAATTGCACTGTTTGGAGCTGATCGTCCAAAGAGAACAAGCATCAACGTTGAAAGTAGCGGCGTTGCGTACGAGAGAGAGCCTATCAGCTTGATATCTCCTTGTTTCATCCCATAATCCCATACGAAAAAAGCAATACCAACCGGTCCAAGTCCCAATCCAATTGCCGCTAACAACTCTTGTGTATTGGGAATATAGGTCCTCTCAAACACGAGATGCGCCACAAGTGAGAGCAGTGCACTTGCGCCACAAAAACCGCCAACGGAAAGTGTAGGAATAGCGCCAAAATAGCGGGAGAGGACAGAGTAACTGCTCCAAATAAATGCACAAAAAAGTGCATACATGTAACCTTGTGCATGTTGAGAGGAAAAAGCAATCTCTTTATCAAAACCTAAGAGCATAAAGGCTCCAAAGAAACCTAAAAATGCTCCCATAAAGTGAAACCATCTCAATTTTTCACTGGGCAAGAAACTACTAAGAAGTACAATGAGTAAAGGCCAAAGATAATTAATCAGGTTAGCTTCCAAAGCGGGAGCGCTTTTGAGGGCTAAAAAATAGAAGAAGTGATAGCCAAAGAGACCGTAAATACCTAGTAACCAAACTTTCCATGGCAATTTAAGATGAACAATAATCCCTTTCCCCTCCTTAATCCATAAAAGAAGCCCCAGTGTAAAAGCAATACTAAATGCAATACACGTCAATTCAAAAGGAGGAATAGGGTTGGTAAACACTGTAAAAAGTGCTAATGTTGCCCATAACAATATGGCAATCATCCCTGCAATGTTTCCTTTTTGTACACGATTCATTTTCATATCCATTATTATTGCGTTATAATTTCATCTTTTGAAAGGTAAAGAGTGAAAAAAATACTTCTCTGTGCTATTGTAGCACAAATTCCTTGGGCACTTTTGGCGAGCGACACCAGTGTTCTGGAGGAAAAGGCAACGCATGGTGATGCACACGCTGCTTATGAATTGGCTAAATACTATGAAGCTCAGCACGAATCTGATCGTTCATTGTTGTGGTATAAACAAGCTGCTATTTTAAGTTTGGAAACAAAAACAACACAAAATAAAGCACTTGAAAGTGGTTTAACAGAACAACTTCAAAAAATTGAGCGTAAAGAAACCGTGTATAGCTCATTTTTAACGCCATACAAAGACGATGAAGAGACCAAAAATTCAGTGCAACAAATGGTAACGCAAAGCTTCGATATTGCTCCGTATAAGATGAATTATCTTTTACCAATTACGTACGATGCTGTTAGCCATGACAATAGGGATCATCAAGAAACAAAGTTCCAAGTGAGTTTCCAAAAGGGATTATCGGATAACCTTTTAGGCCTACATGAAAGTTTTGTTGTTGCGTATACCCAAACATCATGGTGGCAAACAGCCGCAGAATCAGCTCCATTTCGTGAAACAAACTACCAACCTGAGCTCTTCATGATTATGCCTCACTTTGATCAAGACAGCTTTATTAAAGCGTATCAATTTGGTATTTTGCATGAATCCAATGGTCAAGGCGGTGAAAAATCACGCTCTTGGAACCGCTTGTATGCTAAAACATTTTTGCAAGCGGGTGGGCTTGTCATTGCTCCACGTATTTGGTATCGTATTCCAGAGAACAGTGCAACAGATGATAACCCAAATATAGAGGACTATCTAGGTTATGCTGATCTCGAACTGACGTACCCATGGAAAGCACAAACCTTTAAATTACTTATAAGAAACAATCTACGTTCAGAAAACAATAAAGGTGCTGTACAAGGGGATTGGACATTCCCACTTTGGGAAAAAGATTTATTTGGATATGTGCAACTGTATAGTGGTTACGCGGAGAGTCTTATCGACTATGATAAACGAAGTAATCGTATTGGTCTAGGTTTTGCCCTTTCTCGATAACTAAACGTAAAAGAAACTCCACCAAAACGATGTGGGGTTTCTTTACATGTAAGCGTTAGTTAAAATCTCTAGGAGATCTTCTTGGACGCTCTTCTCTAGGTCTAGCTTCATTAACTTTTAAAGTTCTTCCGCCGATCTCTTTTTCATTTGTTGCTTCGATAGCAG
This sequence comes from Sulfurospirillum diekertiae, assembly GCF_002309535.1. GTDB lineage: Bacteria > Campylobacterota > Campylobacteria > Campylobacterales > Sulfurospirillaceae > Sulfurospirillum > Sulfurospirillum diekertiae. The sequence goes on from NZ_CP023275.1 coordinate 2,753,223, forward strand.
CTTTTGCTTCTGAATCATTTGGCATTTCAACAAAACCGAAACCTTTTGATCGTCCAGTCTCTCTATCACTGATGATTCTTGCACTTGATACTTCACCATACGCTGAAAACATCTCTTGAAGTTGTTCTCCCGTCATCTCATACTTTACATTGCCCACGTAAATATTCATTTACCGTACTCCTCATTTTTGGATCATTCACGTTACCTTGTGCCCGTAACTTTCGTTAACCTTAAGATAACACTGAACGACTTTGCAAAATCATTGTAGCATAAAATCAAGATTTCTAAGCAGAGAGGCGATTGTTTTTACGAACAATGAGAAGAAATGACACACTCTTATCACACACTCTCTTAAGAGAAATGGTGTTATAATAGATCAAACTTCTTGCGAATGCGAGAAATTTAAATGCACGTTTTCAAGAGTTTTTACAAAGCTCAATCAAAAATAAAGAGGGGCGGATGAAACTAACCCATTTAGATGAAAAAGATCGACCGAAAATGGTCGATGTTAGCGACAAAGTAGAGAGTTTTAGAGTTGCAGTTGCCAGTGGCACAATTACAATGAGTCAAATCGCATTTGATATGATTATTTCACAGCAAACAAAGAAGGGACCCGTTCTTCAAACAGCTGTTATTGCGGCCATTATGGGAACGAAAAAAACCAGTGATCTTATTCCTATGTGCCACCCATTGATGCTTACTTCTGCGAACTGTGATGTTGAAGAACTTCCAAAACTTCCAGGATTTAAACTAACAGTCACAGCAAAACTCAAAGGGCAAACAGGCGTCGAGATGGAAGCGCTTACAGGAGTCAGTATTGGTCTTCTAACCATTTATGATATGTCTAAAGCTATTGATAAATCAATGGTACTGAGTGATATTCGCCTTGAATCCAAAAGTGGAGGGAAAAGTGGAAACTACACCCGAACTTCAGCTTGATTATCCTTGTCATTGGGAATATAAGTTGGTTCTAAGTTCTGAACATAATGTCACAACCTTAGTGCAGGAGATACTCGAAGATCGTATACATGAAATTCGAAAATCACAAAATAGTACCAAAGGCAATTACGCCAGTTATACCCTACGCATACTTGTCCATAATGCTGACGATCGTAAAATGCTTTTTCAAATGCTCAAAGCACATCAACATATAAAATTCGTACTATAAAAGAGAGGTTACCATGGAATCCACTTACACTATTTTTTTAGCCACGCTCAAAGAGAACAAAGAACATGCCGATCTTTATAAACTCATCAGCGAGCTTACTTTTGAACTTTCACGTAAAAAAATTCAACGCCTGAAAGACGAAGTGAATATCAACAATCGTATAGGAGAGCTATTTGAGCTCTATTGTAAAGCACTACACGATGAGGGACTCAAAACATCTCGTGCTATTAGTAGTGTCATCGATGGTCTTTTAAAAGCAACCACTCATGAGAAAGAGGCATTTTTATATAAAAGTATTTATGAAAAAGAGCAGCTAGAAAAGAGTATTTATACACAAAAACAACAAATTCGCGCAACACTTGCAGATACTTTTAACACCATAGAAACACATATCGTATCAATACAACCTGAAACACAACAAAATGCCTTGACAGCAGTACATGACACGAAACTTCGTGGAATTGAAATGCTCGGAATTTTAAAAGAGACAACGGCAGAGGCACTATTAACTACTCTTGAGAAGGGCAGTGATATTGCAGATACGATTCATGAAATCACTAAAAATCTTACATTTCAGACCATTCATGAAGGTGATTTTACAAAACAGCGCATGATCAATATCTCCAGTACAATTATTGGCGCGAGTATTGAAATTGCAGATGAAGACTTAGGACATGCCAAAGATATTTTAGATGGCTCTATCAATGGTGTAAGAGAAGGTATCACGAAAGCGATTGAGAAGTTTAAAAATGATCTTAAATACGCACCAACAGATGCAATGGAAGGACTCCTTGAAACAGATCTTTCAGAGCTTCGTAAAGACCTTGTGCGCATTGACGAACAGTTTATCACTCTCTTAGAGGTTCTTGCTTCTCAGAGTGAAGGTATCTCAGCTAGTCTTGTTAAAGAGATGATCAAAGAGATGACGAGTTCAACGGTCAAAATTAAACGAGCCGCTAATGATGCCAAAGAGGTCATTGGTGAGCGTATAGAACAACTTAAGGCCGAAGCTTCAGTCTTTGAAAAAACCTTTAAAGACAAAGCTGAGAAAAAACTCGAATCACTCAAAAAAGATGTCAATGAATTTGAGAAAAAAGCCTCTGCGAAAGTGGAATCATTTAAACAATTTGAATTTGAAAACGATACAGCCAAACAAGTCGCACAAGAAGCGAAAAAATTAGGGTTTCGTGCATGGGAAGTAGCAAAAAATATGATGGATGGCGCCGTAAAGGGGGCTAAAGAAGCCATGAAAAAAGAGGACAAATAGCCCTCTTTTTAGCTTTACATGTAAAGGTCTTTTATGGCATATAGGGTGCCGTAAAAACAATATTGAGAATATCATCGCTTGTTCTATCATTGGCTTTTGCAATTTCTGAAACGGATTGTTTACTTGAAGCAATAATCTGCTTATCTGCCAATATTTTAACCATCATCACTTCATCTAAATCCACAAATGCAGCTACTTTGGAAAGTGGCGCATTCATCATCGTCCCAATAATTTTACTTTTTGGATTAATGCCTTTTTCTTGTGGGTTCAATAACGGTGTAACGATAAATGCAGAAATAACTAAAAATCCAAAAAAGATAGAGATAAGCGTTGAGCGTTTTTTAAAATAAGTGACAAATCCATTCCAATTTTTGAGCAAGTGCAAACAAGAAATAGCGACAAAGGCAAAACCTAACCAAATATGCAGTGCCTCACTGGAGAGCATACGAATTTTGAAATACATCATGACACCCGTAATGGAAACAACTACAAACATAACCGTTAATAACGCACTTAATATATTTCTGGGGATAACGTTCATCTATAACTCCTTAATTTCGTTTGGAAGTATAGATAATCTATGTTAATCCTTTGTTAATTACTCAATGCCTTGTGAGTGCATAAACATTACTTTATCTGCAACCATTTTCACTTTAATGTACTGTTTTTCATCACCCCAAGTACAGTCACTCATCCCCGCAAGTGAATCACATTTCGTTGCTTTTCCTAAGATATCGGTTACTTGAGTGTAGCTCATGCCCACTTGAATCTTGTCATAATTCTCTTTGCTCAGCTTTGAGCACCCTATAAAGATAAGCAACACTAAAGCCATCATAATATATCGCATGCTCACTCCTTGATTCGATCTTGTAATAGACTAGCATATTTTTACTGTTTTTTGACTTTTTGATCTACGATAGATGACAGTGATAGAGTGAGAAAAGATATCTAGAAGTTTATGACGAATAAAAAAAGAGAGGCCATAAGACCTCTCTAGGAAGATTAGATTAATATCTGTATCTTAAAGACAATCGTAAATCTTGAGCTGTTTTAACTGCCCCTGGTGTTGAATCAACATCCATTGGAGTACCTGTCCAACCAAAGAAAGTATCACTACCAGTATAAGCATAATCAATATAAACATAGCTAAGTTGTGCTGTCAAGTTTTTACCGACAACTGGCATAATATAGTAGAGCTCATAGGCATTACCACGTGCTGCAAGTTTAGATCCTGCTAAAGTATCCTCACCATAGGTAAAGCTTCTCCAGTATTTGCTACCATGATTATACTCAAGACCAAGTCTTTGACCTTTCATAATACCTGGAACTTGAACACCTGTATAAATTGAAGAACCAAATTCTTTATCTGAAGAACCAAGCATACCAGCCATAGAAACTAATCCAGAAGAAGATATAGCACCCAATTGATTATTATTTGGATCTGTCTTGCTAAATGCATAAGAGAGGAAGAAAATACTATCATCCAAGAAATCACTAATGCCGTCACCAATACCATTAACTTGTAATGATAAAGCACCTCCAGTCATATCACCAACATCAGCAAAATTAAAATATGGTTTTTGAACATACGTCAATCCGCTACTAGTATAAACTGGTGTCATAGCTATACCCTGAACATTCATATCCATCATATTTTTTGCAACAAAGTAATTACCCATTAACTTATACTGACCATTGTCAAAGAATTGAACAATTAAACCTGCTAAATCCATATTTGGAGTTTGATCATCATTAACATACCCTGGATTAAAGCCCATGCTACTCATATTCATTGAATATGCCCCAGTCGTATTTGAGAATCCTCGACCTAAACATAATTTGGCATAAAGACCTGAGATACCAGTAACTTTATCGAAGTCAAATCTAAAGCTAGCACCATCAAATTCCATATTGATATTATGGCTAATTGGTGAAGCAGGGTTTTCATTATCATTTCTTAGATTTGCCAAGAAACCATCAACAGATGGGCGACGACCAAATGAAGCGCTATAATGTACATCACCCATATCACCAGTATATAAGAAATAAGCTTCTCTTAAACGAATATTTGAATCATTCGGTTTTTGAGAATCATACCAATCAAATGTTTGAAAATAACTAGTACTACTTATATTAGTTTGACCAAATGCTTTATATGCTGCCAAAGATCCCTTGAATACTAAATTGTCAGCTGGCTGTGCGCCCATACCAAGAATAAGTTTATTGGTCCAAACACCGTTGTCTTGTTTATCGGCACCTTGAATTTTGTAATCTACGTAATCATATGCTGTTCTAAAATCAACATTCCATTTAATATTATCACCTGCATCATGTGCTTTGATCTCAGAAACTTGAGCCCGAAGTGCATCTACATTGATTTTTGATTGAGCATCTTTTAGCTCTGCCATTTGCGCTTTTAACGCCTCTACTTCTTGCTTGAGTGAATCATCAGCAGCAAATGCTGAAGATGATAATGTAGCTCCGATAAGCAATGGAGCAATAAATTTCTTCATCTTTTTTTTACCTTTTTAAGTAAGAATTATTTTACACAACTAGCAAGACGGAACGTTGCCGCTATCGCTTGCAAACTCAACACAGAAATCTCTAATATCTGGCATAAATTTCTCAAATTTATCGCCTTTTAGAAAGCCATCTAAACCTGGATATTTTTTGGAATACTCAGCAACAAATTTCTCTGCTTTACCATCAAAAAGTGCTTTCCACTCTGCTTGAGTATGTTGTGTTGCGAATTTCGCACCATTCATTCCTGAACCATCTTTCATATACTTAAGATAGTACTTTTGTCCTTTTGCTGCATCTGCAAATGCAGATGTACTCATTAACCCCAATACCAAGAATGCTGAAACAAGTAAACCGAAGACTTTTTTCATCATTTCTCCTTTCCAAAATTTAAATATGGAGTCATCATAACAAAAGTAAAATAAATTTTAATTTAAAAAGTTAATTATTAGAAGAAATAAGTAAATATTATTTTTACTTTTCTTAAAAAATGAGGTTTAAAACTGAAAAGTAGCACTATTTAAGTAAATATTATTTAATTTTAATAATTGCTTTTCAGATAATTTTATTATTTATCTGAAAAGCATAAAAATATTGTAGAGAGAATTAACAAGACGGAACGTTGCCGCTATCACTTGCAAACTCAACACAGAAATCTCTAATATCTGGCATAAATTTCTCAAATTTATCGCCTTTTAGAAAGCCATCTAACCCTGGATATTTTTTTGAATACTCAGCAACAAATTTCTCTGCTTTACCATCAAAAAGTGCTTTCCACTCTGCTTGAGTGTGTTGTGTTGCGAATTTCGCACCATTCATTCCTGAACCATCTTTCATATACTTAAGATAGTACTTTTGTCCTTTTGCTGCATCTGCAAATGCAGATGTACTCATTAACCCCAATACCAAGAATGCTGAAACAAGTAAACCGAAGACTTTTTTCATGTTATATCCTTATAATTTAAGTTGAACGCTCATAGTAACGCAAAGAGTCTAAAAGATAATTGAAAAAATAAAACTGTATATATTTAATAATAATTATAATAAAAATAAATGATATTTAAATAATGAGTTTACAAAATTTTATTAAACAAAAGGGCAGCAGAATACCAAGAGAGATAAAGAGGTATATAAAGTGAAGAAGCGATCATATGATTGTTTATGATCAAATAATGATGAAACTTTGTATTGAGAATAATCAGAGGGAAAGCGCCTTTGAATAAGACGAGATAAAAGGTATGTTGTAAAAGAAAGAATCACGAACTGGCAGCGACCTACGTTTCCATCCCAGTAAGGGAAAGTATTATCGGCGATGAAGAGCTTAGCTTCCTGGTTCGAAATGGGACAGGGCGTTTCCTCTTCTCTATAGCCACCAGAATCGTGAATTAAATCTATGTCGTATTATAACGAAATAGGCTTAATTCACCATTCTTCAGGTGATTTTAGTATTGTCTAGTCAACAAAGCGCTTTTTACACTTAATAAGGAAGTGAAATAGCATTATCATACGTTATAATATGTAAGCCAAACGACCTATTAGTACTGGTCAGCTAAAGGGCTCTCACCCATTACACACCCAGCCTATCAAACATGTAGTCTTCATGAGGTCTTCAGGGAAAGTTAATCTTGGAGTTGGCTTCCCGCTTAGATGCTTTCAGCGGTTATCACATCCGAACATAGCTACCGGGCGATGCTCTTGGCAGAACAACCCGTACACCAGTGGTTCGTTCAACCCGGTCCTCTCGTACTAGGGTTAACTCTCCTCAACTTTCCTACGCCCACGGCAGATAGGGACCGAACTGTCTCACGACGTTCTGAACCCAGCTCGCGTACCGCTTTAAATGGCGAACAGCCATACCCTTGGGACCTGCTCCAGCCCCAGGATGCGATGAGCCGACATCGAGGTGCCAAACCTCCCCGTCGATGTGAGCTCTTGGGGGAGATCAGCCTGTTATCCCCGGGGTACCTTTTATCCTTTGAGCGATGGCCCTTCCACACAGAACCACCGGATCACTATGACCGACTTTCGTCTCTGCTCGACGTGTATGTCTCACAGTCAAGCTGGCTTGTACCATTATACTCTGCGAACGATTTCCAACCGTTCTGAGCCAACCTTTGTAAGCCTCCGTTACTTTTTAGGAGGCGACCGCCCCAGTCAAACTACCCACCAGACATTGTCCTGAACATAGATAATATGTCCCAGTTAGCTATCAGAATAAAGAAGAGTGGTATCTCAACAATGGCTCAGATGCAACTGGCGTCACATCCTCAAAGCCTCCCACCTATCCTGCACATCTTTATCCCAACAGCAGTGTCAAGCTATAGTAAAGGTCCACGGGGTCTTTCCGTCTTGCCGCGGGTAGGAGGAATTTTCACCTCCACTACAATTTCACTGGATTCCTGGTCGAGACAGCTCCCATCTCGTTACGCCATTCATGCAGGTCGATATTTAATCGACAAGGAATTTCGCTACCTTAGGACCGTTATAGTTACGGCCGCCGTTTACTGGGGCTTCGATCAATGGCTTCGCTTGCGCTAACCACATCAATTAACCTTCCAGCACCGGGCAGGCGTCACACCCTATACATCCTCTTACGAGTTAGCAGAGTGCTGTGTTTTTGGTAAACAGTCGGGAGGGACTCTTTGTTGCAACCTTTTCCGCTTTTTGGAGCAAGTCCATATACAGAAGGAGGCACACCTTATACCGAAGATACGGTGCTATTTTGCAGAGTTCCTTAACCAGGTTTCTTCCACGCGCCTTAGAATACTCATCTCACCCACCTGTGTCGGTTTACGGTACGAGCAATTACAGATATACTTAGAAACTTTTCTTGGCTCGACGGCATCAACGATTCACCATCCACTCCGAAGAGCATCAAGTGCCTGTCAGGTCTCGAATAAAGAAATACGGATTTGCCTGTATCTCAATCTACACCCTTCGAACAACTATTCCATCAGTTGCCTCGTTTAGCCCTAAGCGTCCTTCCATCGCGCTCTATAATTGGTGTTGGAATATTAACCAACTTTCCATCGTCTACCCCTTTCGGACTCGACTTAGGTCCCGACTAACCCTACGATGACGAACATCGCGTAGGAAACCTTGGGTTTTCGGCGAACAGGATTCTCACCTGTTTTATCGCTACTCATGCCTGCATACTCACTTCTAGCCGCTCCAGCGCTCCTTACCGGTACACCTTCAATGCTGACTAGAACGCTCTCCTACCACTCTATTAAAAATAGAATCTACAGCTTCGGTGGATAACTTTAGCCCCGTTATATTTTCCGCGCAGAATCGCTAGACCAGTGAGCTGTTACGCTTTCTTTAAAGGATGGCTGCTTCTAAGCCAACCTCCTGGTTGTTTAAGCAACTCCACATCGTTTTCCACTGAGTTATCACTTTGGGACCTTAGCTGGTAGTCTGGGTTGTTCCCCTCTTGACGACGCATTTTATCACCCGCCGCCTGACTGCCATGATTACATATACGGTATTCGGAGTTTGACAGGGTTTGGTACCTTGGTATAGGCCCTAGCCCAATCAGTGCTCTACCCCCGTATACTACAACATGACGCTATACCTAAATATATTTCGGAGAGAACCAGCTATCACGAAGTTTGATTGGCCTTTCACCCCTATCCACAAGTCATCCCGAGACTTTTCAACGTCAATGAGTTCGGTCCTCCACTAGCTCTTACACCAGCTTCAACCTGCTCATGGATAGATCACTTCGCTTCGGGTCTGCAGCATCTGACTAATTCGCCCTATTAAGACTCGCTTTCGCTACGGCTCCGAGTTTTCTTAACCTCGCCAGATACCACAACTCGCAGGCTCATTATGCAAAAGGCAGTCCATCACCCTGATAAATCATAGGGCTCTGAATGATTGTAAGCAAATGGTTTCAGGTTCTATTTCACTCCCCTCACTGGGGTTCTTTTCACCTTTCCCTCACGGTACTGGTTCACTATCGGTCTGTAAGTAGTATTTAGGGTTGGGAGGTGGTCCTCCCGGCTTCAGACAGAATACCACGTGTTCCGCCCTACTCAGGATACTGCTAAGATGAATCTAGATTTCGTATATGGGACTATCACCCGCTATGGTTAACCTTTCCAGGTTACTCTACTACCTATCATCATTCTACAACGCAGTCCTACAACCCCAGATGCAAGCATCTGGTTTGCCCTCTTCCAAGTTCGCTCGCCGCTACTATCGGAATCTCTATTTGATTTCTCTTCCTCTGGCTACTGAGATGTTTCACTTCACCAGGTTCGCTCCCCGCAGGGTAACTGACATTCCTGTCAGTTGGGTTGCCCCATTCGGAAATTTGCGGATCAAAGCTTCTTGACAGCTCCCCGCAACTTATCGCAGTCTAGTACGTCCTTCATCGCCTCTTACAGCCTAGGCATCCACCATTCGCTCTTAATAGCTTACCTATTCGTATTCTAATGCACATTTCACTCCCTTATTAAATGTAAACCATCTAACAAGTTGTAAATTGTTTTTTTTGCGTTTTGTTGACTTTGACAATAATAAATTAAATAACATTTAGACTAAAAAGTCTAATATAAAAACAACCACAATTGTTCTTATATTAGACGTTGTGTCCTCATTTTCACTAACAATGTCTTGATACAATCTTTCACCACTTTTGATAAAATGGTGGAGAATAGCGGGATCGAACCGCTGACCTCCTGCGTGCAAAGCAGGCGCTCTCCCAGCTGAGCTAATTCCCCATGGTGGGCTTAAGAGGACTCGAACCTCTGACCTTACCCTTATCAGGGGTACGCTCTAACCACCTGAGCTATAAGCCCCTCTATCTCTTACAACGCTCAAGAAGCTAAGCTCCTTTACCCTACGCTAACGCTAAGGTACTAAAGCCAGCTGACGTTGTCAGCAGAATCTTTTCTTGTCTTCATTCAATCTCTCAAAACTAAATAAGCTTCCCTAGCTGTGCTCGCCGGAGCACCATTGTGAGATAGTGCCCCAATACTCTAGAAAGGAGGTGATCCAACCGCAGGTTCTCCTACGGTTACCTTGTTACGACTTCACCCCAGTCGCTGAACCCACCGTGGTCGGTAACTAGTTTAGTATTCCGGCTTCGGGTGAATTCAACTCCCATGGTGTGACGGGCGGTGAGTACAAGACCCGGGAACGTATTCACCGTAGCATATCTGATCTACGATTACTAGCGATTCCAGCTTCATGGAGTCGAGTTGCAGACTCCAATCCGAACTGAGACTAGGTTTTAAGATTTGCTCCACTTCGCAGTATCGCGTCTCTTTGTCCTAGCCATTGTAGCACGTGTGTAGCCCTGGCCATAAGGGCCATGATGACTTGACGTCGTCCTCACCTTCCTCCTCCTTACGAAGGCAGTCTGATTAGAGTGCTCAGCCGAACTGTTAGCAACTAATCACGAGGGTTGCGCTCGTTGCGGGACTTAACCCAACATCTCACGACACGAGCTGACGACAGCCGTGCAGCACCTGTCTCTAAGTTCTAGTAAACTAGCACTCCCACATCTCTGCAGGATTCTTAGGATATCAAGGCCAGGTAAGGTTCTTCGTGTATCTTCGAATTAAACCACATGCTCCACCGCTTGTGCGGGTCCCCGTCTATTCCTTTGAGTTTTAATCTTGCGACCGTACTCCCCAGGCGGCACACTTAATCTGTTAAGTGCATTACTGCAATGACTAGCATCGCAACAACTAGTGTGCATCGTTTAGGGCGTGGACTACCAGGGTATCTAATCCTGTTTGCTCCCCACGCTTTCATGCCTCAGCGTCAATAATGTTCCAGTAGATCGCCTTCGCAATCGGTATTCCTGGTGATATCTACGGATTTTACCCCTACACCACCAATTCCATCTACCTCTCCCATATTCTAGGTGACCAGTTTCGAGAGCAGTTCAACGGTTGAGCCGTTGGATTTCACTCTCGACTTGATCTCCAGCCTACGCATCCTTTACGCCCAGTGATTCCGAGTAACGCTTGCACCCTCCGTATTACCGCGGCTGCTGGCACGGAGTTAGCCGGTGCTTATTCATAAGGTACCGTCATTATCTTCCCTTATAAAAGGAGTTTACACACCGAAATGCGTCATCCTCCACGCGGCGTTGCTGCATCAGAGTTTCCTCCATTGTGCAATATTCCCCACTGCTGCCTCCCGTAGGAGTCTGGACCGTGTCTCAGTTCCAGTGTGCCTGATCATCCTCTCAGACCAGGTAGGCGTCATTGCCTTGGTAGGCCGTTACCCCACCAACTAGCTGATACCATAAAGCCCCATCCTTTAGCGATAAATCTTTCCCAACTTATCTTAAGATAAGTTGGAGTATGGGGTATTAGCAGCCGTTTCCAACTGTTGTCCCCCACTAAAGGGCAGGTTAGCTATACATTACTCACCCGTGCGCCACTAACGAAATAAGCAAGCTTATTTCATCCGTTCGACTTGCATGTGTTAAGCACGCCGCCAGCGTTCACTCTGAGCCAGGATCAAACTCTCCATAAAATTTTTATGAAGTGTTCTTCATTTGACTTAAAGTATCTCTTTTTTTAATAAAGAGTTGATAATCTCTTTTTTCGCGTCACTGACTAAGGTCGCTTATTTAGATTTCAAAGATTGAATTTGACATTGTTAAAATGGTAATGAACGTGAAGCTTATCCCCTACTTTGGGTACTTCTCTTTAACCCCGCTTTCTCAAACGAGGACGAAATTATATATCCTTACACCTTACAAAGACATTAAACATATCTCACCATTAAAAGAAATTAGTTCTGTGCTGATATATATGTATATCCTGTCTCTTGCTTCATTGTTATTACAATTAGAAGACTGACAATGTATAGAAGAATTTGATAAGAAAAAAGAAAGATTTGAATTTAAAGTAGAAAAGCTACGCTTATTAAACATGATAAAAAATACACTTTATTTTTTTAGGCAAGGAAAAAGCTAAGAGAGATAAAGAGGTGTAAAAAGATAAGGAGAGATCATATAATTATTTATTATCAGACAATGATAAAGCTTTATATTGAGAATAATTAGAGGAAGACCGCCTTTGAATAAGACGAGATAAAAGATGAGTTGTAAAAGAAAGAATCACGGAACTGGCAGCGACCTACGTTTCCATCCCAGTAAGGGAAAGTATTATCGGCGATGAAGAGCTTAGCTTCCTGGTTCGAAATGGGACAGGGCGTTTCCTCTTCTCTATAGCCACCAGAATCGTGAATTAAATCTATGTCGCATTATAGCGAAATAGGCTTAATTCACCATTCTTCAGGTGATTTTAGTATTGTCTAGTCAACAAAGCGCTTTACACTTAATAAGGAAGTGAAATAGCATTATCATACGTTATAATATGTAAGCCAAACGACCTATTAGTACTGGTCAGCTAAAGGGCTCTCACCCATTACACACCCAGCCTATCAAACATGTAGTCTTCATGAGGTCTTCAGGGAAAGTTAATCTTGGAGTTGGCTTCCCGCTTAGATGCTTTCAGCGGTTATCACATCCGAACATAGCTACCGGGCGATGCTCTTGGCAGAACAACCCGTACACCAGTGGTTCGTTCAACCCGGTCCTCTCGTACTAGGGTTAACTCTCCTCAACTTTCCTACGCCCACGGCAGATAGGGACCGAACTGTCTCACGACGTTCTGAACCCAGCTCGCGTACCGCTTTAAATGGCGAACAGCCATACCCTTGGGACCTGCTCCAGCCCCAGGATGCGATGAGCCGACATCGAGGTGCCAAACCTCCCCGTCGATGTGAGCTCTTGGGGGAGATCAGCCTGTTATCCCCGGGGTACCTTTTATCCTTTGAGCGATGGCCCTTCCACACAGAACCACCGGATCACTATGACCGACTTTCGTCTCTGCTCGACGTGTATGTCTCACAGTCAAGCTGGCTTGTACCATTATACTCTGCGAACGATTTCCAACCGTTCTGAGCCAACCTTTGTAAGCCTCCGTTACTTTTTAGGAGGCGACCGCCCCAGTCAAACTACCCACCAGACATTGTCCTGAACATAGATAATATGTCCCAGTTAGCTATCAGAATAAAGAAGAGTGGTATCTCAACAATGGCTCAGATGCAACTGGCGTCACATCCTCAAAGCCTCCCACCTATCCTGCACATCTTTATCCCAACAGCAGTGTCAAGCTATAGTAAAGGTCCACGGGGTCTTTCCGTCTTGCCGCGGGTAGGAGGAATTTTCACCTCCACTACAATTTCACTGGATTCCTGGTCGAGACAGCTCCCATCTCGTTACGCCATTCATGCAGGTCGATATTTAATCGACAAGGAATTTCGCTACCTTAGGACCGTTATAGTTACGGCCGCCGTTTACTGGGGCTTCGATCAATGGCTTCGCTTGCGCTAACCACATCAATTAACCTTCCAGCACCGGGCAGGCGTCACACCCTATACATCCTCTTACGAGTTAGCAGAGTGCTGTGTTTTTGGTAAACAGTCGGGAGGGACTCTTTGTTGCAACCTTTTCCGCTTTTTGGAGCAAGTCCATATACAGAAGGAGGCACACCTTATACCGAAGATACGGTGCTATTTTGCAGAGTTCCTTAACCAGGTTTCTTCCACGCGCCTTAGAATACTCATCTCACCCACCTGTGTCGGTTTACGGTACGAGCAATTACAGATATACTTAGAAACTTTTCTTGGCTCGACGGCATCAACGATTCACCATCCACTCCGAAGAGCATCAAGTGCCTGTCAGGTCTCGAATAAAAAATTACGGATTTGCCTGTAATCTAATCTACACCCTTCGAACAACTATTCCATCAGTTGCCTCGTTTAGCCCTAAGCGTCCTTCCATCGCGCTCTATAATTGGTGTTGGAATATTAACCAACTTTCCATCGTCTACCCCTTTCGGACTCGACTTAGGTCCCGACTAACCCTACGATGACGAACATCGCGTAGGAAACCTTGGGTTTTCGGCGAACGGGATTCTCACCCGTTTTATCGCTACTCATGCCTGCATACTCACTTCTAGCCGCTCCAGCGCTCCTTACCGGTACACCTTCAATGCTGACTAGAACGCTCTCCTACCACTCTATTAAAAATAGAATCTACAGCTTCGGTGGATAACTTTAGCCCCGTTATATTTTCCGCGCAGAATCGCTAGACCAGTGAGCTGTTACGCTTTCTTTAAAGGATGGCTGCTTCTAAGCCAACCTCCTGGTTGTTTGAGCAACTCCACATCGTTTTCCACTGAGTTATCACTTTGGGACCTTAGCTGGTAGTCTGGGTTGTTCCCCTCTTGACGACGCATTTTATCACCCGCCGCCTGACTGCCATGATTACATATACGGTATTCGGAGTTTGACAGGGTTTGGTACCTTGGTATAGGCCCTAGCCCAATCAGTGCTCTACCCCCGTATACTACAACATGACGCTATACCTAAATATATTTCGGAGAGAACCAGCTATCACGAAGTTTGATTGGCCTTTCACCCCTATCCACAAGTCATCCCGAGACTTTTCAACGTCAATGAGTTCGGTCCTCCACTAGCTCTTACACCAGCTTCAACCTGCTCATGGATAGATCACTTCGCTTCGGGTCTGCAGCATCTGACTAATTCGCCCTATTAAGACTCGCTTTCGCTACGGCTCCGAGTTTTCTTAACCTCGCCAGATACCACAACTCGCAGGCTCATTATGCAAAAGGCAGTCCATCACCCTGATAAATCATAGGGCTCTGAATGATTGTAAGCAAATGGTTTCAGGTTCTATTTCACTCCCCTCACTGGGGTTCTTTTCACCTTTCCCTCACGGTACTGGTTCACTATCGGTCTGTAAGTAGTATTTAGGGTTGGGAGGTGGTCCTCCCGGCTTCAGACAGAATACCACGTGTTCCGCCCTACTCAGGATACTGCTAAGATGAATCTAGATTTCGTATATGGGACTATCACCCGCTATGGTTAACCTTTCCAGGTTACTCTACTACCTATCATCATTCTATAACGCAGTCCTACAACCCCAGATGCAAGCATCTGGTTTGCCCTCTTCCAAGTTCGCTCGCCGCTACTATCGGAATCTCTATTTGATTTCTCTTCCTCTGGCTACTGAGATGTTTCACTTCACCAGGTTCGCTCCCCGCAGGGTAACTGACATTCCTGTCAGTTGGGTTGCCCCATTCGGATATTTGCGGATCAAAGCTTCTTGACAGCTCCCCGCAACTTTTCGCAGTCTAGTACGTCCTTCATCGCCTCTTACAGCCTAGGCATCCACCATTCGCTCTTAATAGCTTACCTATTCGTATTCTAATGCACATTTCACTCCCTTATTAAATGTAAACCATCTAACAAGTTGTAAATTGTTTTTTTTGCGTTTTGTTGACTTTGACAATAATAAATTAAATAACATTTAGACTAAAAAGTCTAATATAAAAACAACTAAATTTGTTCTTATATTAGACGTTGTGTCCTCATTTTCACTAACAATGTCTTGATACAATCTTTCACCATTTTTGATAAAATGGTGGAGAATAGCGGGATCGAACCGCTGACCTCCTGCGTGCAAAGCAGGCGCTCTCCCAGCTGAGCTAATTCCCCATGGTGGGCTTAAGAGGACTCGAACCTCTGACCTTACCCTTATCAGGGGTACGCTCTAACCACCTGAGCTATAAGCCCCTCTATCTCTTACAACGCTAACCGCTAAGGTACTAAAGCCAGCTGACGTTGTCAGTAGAATCTTTTCTTGTCTTCATTCAATCTCTCAAAACTAAATAAGCTTCCCTAGCTGTGCTCGCCGGAGCACCATTGTGAGATAGTGCCCCAATACTCTAGAAAGGAGGTGATCCAACCGCAGGTTCTCCTACGGTTACCTTGTTACGACTTCACCCCAGTCGCTGAACCCACCGTGGTCGGTAACTAGTTTAGTATTCCGGCTTCGGGTGAATTCAACTCCCATGGTGTGACGGGCGGTGAGTACAAGACCCGGGAACGTATTCACCGTAGCATATCTGATCTACGATTACTAGCGATTCCAGCTTCATGGAGTCGAGTTGCAGACTCCAATCCGAACTGAGACTAGGTTTTAAGATTTGCTCCACTTCGCAGTATCGCGTCTCTTTGTCCTAGCCATTGTAGCACGTGTGTAGCCCTGGCCATAAGGGCCATGATGACTTGACGTCGTCCTCACCTTCCTCCTCCTTACGAAGGCAGTCTGATTAGAGTGCTCAGCCGAACTGTTAGCAACTAATCACGAGGGTTGCGCTCGTTGCGGGACTTAACCCAACATCTCACGACACGAGCTGACGACAGCCGTGCAGCACCTGTCTCTAAGTTCTAGTAAACTAGCACTCCCACATCTCTGCAGGATTCTTAGGATATCAAGGCCAGGTAAGGTTCTTCGTGTATCTTCGAATTAAACCACATGCTCCACCGCTTGTGCGGGTCCCCGTCTATTCCTTTGAGTTTTAATCTTGCGACCGTACTCCCCAGGCGGCACACTTAATCTGTTAAGTGCATTACTGCAATGACTAGCATCGCAACAACTAGTGTGCATCGTTTAGGGCGTGGACTACCAGGGTATCTAATCCTGTTTGCTCCCCACGCTTTCATGCCTCAGCGTCAATAATGTTCCAGTAGATCGCCTTCGCAATCGGTATTCCTGGTGATATCTACGGATTTTACCCCTACACCACCAATTCCATCTACCTCTCCCATATTCTAGGTGACCAGTTTCGAGAGCAGTTCAACGGTTGAGCCGTTGGATTTCACTCTCGACTTGATCTCCAGCCTACGCATCCTTTACGCCCAGTGATTCCGAGTAACGCTTGCACCCTCCGTATTACCGCGGCTGCTGGCACGGAGTTAGCCGGTGCTTATTCATAAGGTACCGTCATTATCTTCCCTTATAAAAGGAGTTTACACACCGAAATGCGTCATCCTCCACGCGGCGTTGCTGCATCAGAGTTTCCTCCATTGTGCAATATTCCCCACTGCTGCCTCCCGTAGGAGTCTGGACCGTGTCTCAGTTCCAGTGTGCCTGATCATCCTCTCAGACCAGGTAGGCGTCATTGCCTTGGTAGGCCGTTACCCCACCAACTAGCTGATACCATAAAGCCCCATCCTTTAGCGATAAATCTTTCCCAACTTATCTTACGATAAGTTGGAGTATGGGGTATTAGCAGCCGTTTCCAACTGTTGTCCCCCACTAAAGGGCAGGTTAGCTATACATTACTCACCCGTGCGCCACTAACGAAATAAGCAAGCTTATTTCATCCGTTCGACTTGCATGTGTTAAGCACGCCGCCAGCGTTCACTCTGAGCCAGGATCAAACTCTCCATAAAATTTTTATGAAGTGTTCTTCATTTGACTTAAAGTATCTCTTTTTTAATAAAGAGTTGATAATCTCTTTTTTCGCGTCACTGACTAAGGTCGCTTATTTAGATTTCAAAGATTGAATTTGACATTGTTAAAATGGTAATGAACGTGAAGCTTGTCCCCTACTTTGGGTACTTCTCTTTAACCCCGCTTTCTCAAACGAGGACGAAATTATATATCCTTGCACCTTACAAAGACATTAAACTCGCACTGCAACTAATTGGTTTTTTTATTCCTCTCAAGTTGATTAATTTTTCGTTTACTCTCTTTCCATATAATAGACAATTCACAAATTGCATTTCATCTTATTAATTTGATAAAATGCGGTTTGATTTTACGTCTTTTGAAGGAGAATTACATGGGACTATATGACAGAAATTATATACAACACAATGCACAAGAGAGTGCCTATGAACAGACAAAGGTCAATGAAAGCTCTATGGGAGTTTTTATTAAACAGACCTATCAACTGTTTGCTGCATCACTGCTTGCTGCAAGTGCTGGCTCTTATGTTGGAATTGGTATGGCAAAAACCATCTCTTCTTGGTATTTAGGCCTTGTCATTTTAGAGTTTATCTTCTTATTTGGACTTTTTGCTGCTAAAAAGAAAGCTGGACTTAATATGATTTTGCTTTTTGGT
Source organism: Sulfurospirillum diekertiae (assembly GCF_002309535.1). GTDB lineage: Bacteria > Campylobacterota > Campylobacteria > Campylobacterales > Sulfurospirillaceae > Sulfurospirillum > Sulfurospirillum diekertiae. The sequence continues at coordinate 2,771,152 of NZ_CP023275.1, forward strand.
TTTACATTTATCAGTGGACTAACACTCGCGCCTTTGCTATCGCATACATTAGGAATGCCAGGCGGTGCTAGTATTGTGGCAAATGCCTTTATTTTAACAACCGTTGCATTTGGTGGACTTTCAGTATTTGCGATGAATACCACAAGAGATTTTTCAGCAATGGGTAAAATGTTATTTATTACATTAATTGTGATTGTAGTTGCAGGCATCATAAATATCTTTTTCCACAGCCCAATTTTACAATTGGCTATTGCAAGTGTTAGTTCTATTTTATTTAGTGCATTCATTCTTTACGATACACAAAACATTATCAAAGGTGCGTATGAAACACCTATTGAAGGTGCAATTGCATTGTATTTGGACTTTTTGAATCTCTTTATTTCATTGCTTCAAATTCTTGGAATTTTTGGCTCACGCGACGAATAAGCTTTCGATTAGGCATAAAAAAGGGGGACGAGGGGATTCAATTCCTCCGCCCCCTTTTTTTATTTACATGTAAAACTATTAACCTAAAGGTTCATTGACCTTAATCTCACATGTACCACTTTTATCACATTTGATATTCGCATCAAAGTAGAAGATCTTACTCACATCAACTTTGGCATTTTTAAGTTTCAAGAAAGCTTCCATCGATCTTCCGCCTGCGGAGCAGTTCATAATCACCACTTTACCTTTTGGAAGTTTTGCAGCAAATTCTGTGGCACTCAGTTTCCCTGCTTCGATATTGATAGCCCCTTTTATATGGCCATTGGCATATTCTGTGGCACTTCGTACATCGATAACAGCCACATTGGCTGGTATTTTATCACTCACAATGAGTGCTTTATACCATTCACCGTCTACGGTTCCTTCATCTTCTCCTAGTTTAATACCTTCGACGAAGGCATCTTTTTTAGGAGTTGGGGCTACGTCTACTTTTTTAGCGCCACCGGCTGTGGTTTGGAGTCCAGCTTCTTTCCATTCTGGGTATCCACCGGCATAGACACTAATTTTTTGATAACCAAACTCTTGGAGTTTTTTAGCTAAGTTATGGGATTTAGCACAATTATAACCTTCACAGAAACTTATAATCGGTGTTGTTTTATCTATGGGCAAACGACCTTTGAGTGTATCAAGCTCTTCATCACTCATATACATTGAACCAGGAATTGTTCCTGCCATATATTTTGCATAAGGTCTTGCATCCATAAAGAGAGCTTTATTATTTTTGAAAATAGCTTGTGCTGCTGGTAAACCTATCTCTGGATAGTTTTTAACTATCCATTCAGGTTCACCTGCTTGGTACAATTTAACATTGGTAAAGCCATGTTCTTTCAGGTAGCCTGCAACGATTGGGCTTTTTTCACAATCCCAACCACCACAGAAAACAATAATCTCTTTATCTTTAGCGACTTTATCCAGTTGACCAATATATTGATCAATTTGAGTATCAGGAATATTCAAGCTTGATGGAATCGTACTTACTAAATATTTTGGATTGGGTCGTGCATCAATCAAGAGGGCTTTAGCGCCATCTCTTGTTCCGTTCCCTATAGCGACTTTAACGTAAGCATAATCCACATTCTCTAGTTTAAACTTCTCCATCAACTCTTTTACATGTAAAGTTGGTTCATTCAACACTTTTGCACTAGGGGTTGCACTGGTTTCGGGTTGATTCGTACATCCTGCTAGCAACAATCCTGCTACGATCAGGCTACTGGCGAATACTCTTATTCTCATTGTTTCTCCTTTGGGGTTTAATGGTGTTCTCTTAATTCATTCACAGAAAAAAGCGTATCAAAAAGCTTATAAATCATAATCACCACGCCCACAGAGCCAACAACGATAAAGATCTCTCCTAAGTGTGGTGCGACGTAATTAAAAGATTTAGACAATGCATAAAAATCGTATTTTTCATACCCAAGTCCAAAACGGTTGGACATAGGATTGGCATTACCTCCATAAACAAAAAGATACCTTCCCACAAAGCCACCGATGACCACAGAAATAGAAGCAACTAGTGTAAATATAGGCTGTCGTGCCTTAACAATACATAAAAAGGGGAGTGCCAATGTCAAAAAGATGTATCCCGTAAAATAGACATAACGAAATGGGCCAAAAAGAATCAAAAATGCCCAATCTTTATCGACCGTCATATAACCAAAAATTTCATAAAGACCTAGCAGAGAGACAAAAAACAACATGGCTCTGCGAATAATATCCATTAATCCTTTGTATTCTGTTTTACTGCGGTGAGCGAAGAAACTGATGATTCCCATAATGCCTAAAGACGAGACAAAAGCAGAGATAATAAAATAAAACGTCAAAAAGGGAAATTCTGTCCAGAGATGACGTGCCGTATTCATAGAAAAAAGTTTCGCTTGAATATAATACTCAATCAAGTCAACCCCAATGCTTAACACTAAAATAGGTAATGCCAAGCGTTTTGCCCACTCTCGTTTATGAGTTAGAACCAGATAAATTTCAAATAAAACAAACGGGATATAGGTACAATAAAGTGGCAACATCAACCACATGCCTGCATTAAGATTGGGTGTCAGTACCATCCAAACCATATTGAGCATATTAAGATCGGTTGCAATTGTAAAGAGTCCTGCAAACACCATCGAAATTCCGATGACCATGAAACCTGCTGCTGCTTTAGCGATAAGATTAAAATTCATCAACTCTGCCAATGCGACCAAAAAGATCACTCCACTCCCCGTATAAATCATGTACATGTAATTGACAATGAAAAGCGTCCAAGGGATATTACGATTGACCTCGCCGACATCTCCGAAAACGGCTAAACGCATCGCCTCTTTCAGAGCGGGATCGGTTGGGTTGAGCCCTGAAGCATGCGCATTAGCAGCTGCACTAAAATAGCGTACATCAAAAATTTCATAAATGCCAATACATGCAAAGACTAGAAGAACATAGCCTAAAAGCATCGTTTTATTGAGCAACAGTTGAACGATACTGATCTTGTTAATATCAAGACCTGCAAACCTTATTTTTTCCATTCTGTACTCCTTCGATTGCGAGCTTGATCATACATGGGTTTAATCTCTTCCCATGTGTGAATAATCGTATTATGCGAAACACTCTGCTTAGCATAGGCTTCATCATTGGGTAAAATATAAAAAAGTTTTGGAAGCGTTCCTGTATGTTCTTTTTGAAAGAAGAAGCGTTTTGTTTTGAGAAGCTTCACAATATCGCTATTTTCATCATCCAAATCACCAAAGGTTCTCACTTTAGTCGGACACGTCGCTTGACACGCGGTCGTACCGCCTTCCACCAATGAGCGGTGATCGCAAAATGTGCATTTATCCACAGCAACCATCGTGTCATCCACAAACCGTGCATCATACGGGCATGCTTCCATACACCCTTTGCATAAAATACATTTATGTGCATCTACTTTGACAATACCTCCCTGTGCAAAATGGCTTGCGTTGGTAGGGCACACACTCACACACGGTGCATCAATACAGTGGTTACATTGCGACGGATAGAGATTGGCAAAGGGTTTGCCAAAAATGGTTCCTTCCACCACACCGATCCAAATACGTTGTTTATCCGCACCCAACTGAACGCCATTTTCCTCTTTACATGCAACCTCACACGCTTTGCAGTTGATACAATTTTGATAATCTAATGCCATTGCATAATTCATCTTCACACCCTCCTGATCGATACGAGCGTTTCGTGCATATTGGCACATCCGTGTACCGGCTCAATCGTATCTTCAATAATTTCATTATCACTCGCACCATTGCGATGCGCAAACGTTAGTCCTTCTGATTTTGCGCCAAATCCATGAATATAAAAAACGCTTTGTGGTACAATTTTAGGAGTTGGATAGGCTTTAATTCGCACATGTCCTACGCGGCTTGTCACTTCAACCGTATCTCCAAACTGAATGTTTAACGCTTCGGCTTCTTTGTCATTGATCCACAAATAATTCTCACGCATCAGCTCTAGGAGCATGATGTTATTTTGGGTTGCATTTTGGGTGAACTGTGCATGGCGCCCTGTAATAAATTTAAATTTGCCTGCTGGAACGTTTACATACTCTTCATCCCTCCACACGGGCATAGGATCAACGCCTTTGGCTGCCATACTGCCCAAAAAGCATTCAACTTTTTTATTAGGAGTGTTAAACGAGCGTTTAAGATCGGCGACATCCACAGGATTGACACAAATATCGTGCAAAAAGGCGTCAGGATCGTACTCTTCTTCAAGCTTCAATACAGAGTAAAACTTTTTATCTTTAGGGTAGTATTCATACGTATTGTTATCAATCTTTTTAAAGTAGGTAAGCATATTGGGATAAAAAACACCCTTCTCACGTAAGACTCCCCACGCCTCTTCACCATATTTTTCAACAAACATATGTTTGTTCGTCTCTTCTTGATCGTGCATAAAAGGCTCTGCTAAATCAAAACCATTTTCGTCATAGAACTCATCTTCTGGTGTATCTTCAAGCTCTTCTTGCACATCTTCATCATATTTTTTGGTAATTTCCCACAACGGTTTTGAAAGTTTTTGGGCTAAGCCTCGCATAATTTCATTCACCGGTTTACTCTCATACATAGGCTCAATCACTTTTTCACGTATCGCGATGGAGGGCTCAATCCCTGCAAACGACTGCACGGGATCTTCCCTCTCTAAGTAGGTACACTCTGGTAAAATAACATCTGCTAGCATTGCTGTATCACTTGGCATTGTATCGATTACAACCACCAAATCCATCTTTTCAAACATTGTCCGAGTTTTAGTAGAATTTGGTACCGAGAGCATTGGATTTTGTTTATAAACAAACATCCCACGGATTGGATAGGGGGATTTGCCCTCTTCGACCATATTGCGCCATCCTACCCATGTGCCTGTTGCACCGACAACCGCGGCTAAATTTTTATCGATTCTAGGTTTCGCGTTGGCATACATTGGAGCGGTGGTCGTATGCTCACCCAATGGAAGTTTTTTACCAAAAACAATGCCACCTTTGACATCGATGCCACCGCCAAGTGCTGTAAAAAGTGCCATAGCGCGACGCAGTTGAAAATCATTTTTAGACCATGTCGTGCGTCTTCCTTGGTAATAAACCGATTGAGGTGCATTTGCCATAAAATCATGGGCGATTTTACATATCGTTGAAGCAGGAACACCTGTAATTTTTTCTGCCCATTCAGGTGTATATTCACTCTCAATGATATGCTTTTTGTATTTATCAAAATCAACAAAGTTTTTGGCAACATAACTGCGATTGTAAACTTGATCGATAATCGCAACATACGTCAATGCTAGCACAAACGCCAAGTCGGTTCCTGGACGAATTGGGACATAGGTATCAGCGTGCATTGCGGTATTGGTAAAGCGTGGATCGACCACAACCAGTTTCATACCACGTCCACGGGTGCGTTTAAACATATCCATCGTGTCAGGCGTTAAAATCGCTTCGGCGCGATTCGCTCCTGCCATAATGACGTACTTCGCATTTTCCAAATCCGCTTGTCCATAACCACCGATAGTTAATGTATAGCCTGAAACAGCGGTTTGCAAACAAATGGTTGAGTGGTTAAGGAAATTGGACGATCCAAATTTATCGGCCATAAAGGTTTTAAAGGTGTGTTCTGCCAACCCTTCCCCTGCGCAATAGCCAATGCAGGAACGGTTGTCTTTTTCTTCTTCTAAAATTTTGACCAATTTGTCTTTAATATACGCATTCGCCTCTTCCCATGTCGCACGTCTGTATTTGCCATCGCCTCTCTCTCCGGTACGAATTAAAGGGTATTTGAGTCGATCGGGATCATACAGGGCATGAATACCTGCTGCTCCTCTGGCACAGAGCATATTACGAGATTTAGGGAAATAAGGATTGGGATCTAATTTTGTTACAATACCATTACGTACATGCGCAATCGCCGCACATTTATTAACACACATTTCACAGATGGTTGGAACTTCCTTCATTAGTGTCACTTGAGGTTTCTCTTTTGAGCTTGCAAGAATGGTTGACGAACTAAGCGCCGTTCCACTTGCAATACTTAAGGCGACACTGCCTTGAAGAAATCTCCTTCGTGAGATCTCTACTTTCATTCGTTTTCTCCACTTCAATTTTTAAACATTAGGTTTGACAAAACCTACTGAAATAACCATTTCATGGATACATTGTAAGGAGAGTTTCTTTATATTATTATTAAACAAAATCATTTTTATAAGTTAAATGAATTAAGATGAGAGCAGAAGCCCGATGTAATCGCTTATAAAAAAAATAAATAAATTTTATAATTTTATTTAACTTAGTAAAAAAAAGTGTGCTTTTTTAGAATATTAGTAAAAAAATAATGACATTTTTGAGATTTCTATACCTATTTTTAAATATTCTAAGATACCGCTAAGAGGGGTAAGGTTGTAGGAAGAGGCTAAAGATGTTAGCCTCTGATGGTGAAATCTCTATTTTTCACCTGGTTCTTTTGTGCAGTTAGCACCATCTCCTTTGATGACCACTCGCACACGCTTCTCTTTTCCTTTTTGCTGCTCGTTTTCATACAGAAGCTCCCGTATTTCACTTTGAAATGATTCGATACAGTCTTGGCTATTTTTAGTCGTATCCAAAATCAGCACTTTCTCTTCTTTGGGATTTGAAGATGCACTCTTCTCTTTTGCGGTAGCCTTTTGGATAGAAGCATTTAGATCACACTCCTCTTCTAAAAGTGTATTAATTTTTTGCGTTAGCGCTTCAATGGAGTTATTTTTATCATCGGGTTTGGCATAAAGAATTTTAGTAATCTCATTTTGAAACACTTCCGTACAATCAGTTCGACTCTGGGGATTAGCACTCATCAACAATGAAGCCAACAATGGTAAACTAAATATAACTTTTTTCATTTTATCTCCTTTTTTTTAACTATTATATACTATAATTATAAAAATATTTACTTTTATTGATATTAAATCTTTACATGTAAAGTTATATGATTCAAAACGAGACGCTCATAAAAAAGAGGAGGAAGGGAATGAGAGAGAAAGGAGCGTTTAGACTGCTCCTTGAATGGTGTTAAATTGAGGGTTTAATATCTTGTTTTCGGGTAATAAAATCAAGTGTACTTGCGATCAGCGCATCTTGAATACGGTCTTTGAGATAGCAGATATAAAATTTTCGCATCAAATGAATACCTTTGATCGTGCCGATATGTAATCTTCCTGCTTGCACGTCATCTTCAACCATGTATTTGGAAAGAATGGAAACCGTTGGAGCACCGTTGATGTCAGCTTTGAGGAGTGTTTGTTTGATGGTCATTGCACTGTTGGCGATATTTTTAATCGTAAAATTTTTACAATCCACATCTATTTTATGAAATGTCTCATAAATAATTTTACGCGTGTTGGACTCCTCTTCGCGGCAAATCCACTGCAAATCAAAGAGCTCTTCTTTTTTTAAAATACTAGGAAGCGGCGATCTGCTGACAACAACCAGCTCATCTTCCATCCATTCACGATAGAAAATATTGGGATGAAAGGTAGGAGACTCGATGAGTGCTAGATCGACTTTTCGGTTCACCACAAGCTCGGTTAGCTCAACGGAGCTGTTGACTTTGACCATCACTTGGTTGGAAATCACCTCTTGAATATCGTTGAGAAACTCAGGTAAAATATAATTTCCAATCACAGGAGAAGCGCCTAGAATAAAGAGTATCTCTTTATTAACCAGACGCAGAACCTCTTTTTCCGTAATCAAAATTTGCTTTTCAAGGCTGAGCAACACTTGAAAAAGTTCTTCGCCCTCTTTGGTAAGGTTAATGCCACTCTTTTTGCGATCCACGATGGGAATGTTCAAATAATCTTCAAGGAATTTGATCTGTTGCGTAACGGCAGGTTGGCTAATTCCAAGCTTTCTAGAAGCTTTTGAAAAACTTTTTTCTCGCACAACGGTTAAAAACGTCTCTATCTTCGCAAAATCTTTAAACATTCACATCCCTATTTAAACAGTTCTAAATCCATCTCACAACCATCAATAACACAAAGCCGTATTGCCACTATCGCTCGCAAAATGATAGAGAAAATCGTACAGGTGTTTAAGAGAAGCATCGGTTAATGGCTTTGCATCAGGACATAAAAGCAGCATCTCCGCTTTAAGTGTTCCTGCTTCATAAAAGTGTTGCCACTCGTTTTGCGTATGTTTTTTAGCCATCACATTTCCACTAAAACCACAGACCGTACGCATCTCTTTTTTAAAAATATCTGCACCCATCGTTGCATCCGCTAAAAGGGGTGGTGCAAAACAACCAAACGCCACATAAGCGCTTAGCAATACATTTGTAAATTTTACCATGTTTTACCTCTTTTAGTGTAAGCGATCAGAGCGTTTCATCTCTGATCGCAGCTTTACATGTAAAACTATTAACCTAAAGGTTCATTGACTTTAATCTCGCATTTACTGCTCTTATCACATTTGATATTCGCATCAAAGTAGAAGATCTTACTCACATCAACTTTGGCATTTTTGAGTTTCAAAAATGCTTCCATAGATCTTCCGCCTGCTGAGCAGTTCATAATCACCACTTTACCTTTGGGTAGTTTTGCAGCAAATTCTGTTGCACTTAGTTTTCCTGCTTCGATATTGATAGCCCCTTTTATATGTCCATTGGCATATTCTGCGGCACTTCGTACATCGATAACAGCTACATTGGTTGGTATCTTATCACTAATGATCAGTGCTTTATACCACTCACCATCTACGGTTCCTTCATCTTCACCTAACTTTATACCTTCAACAAATGCATCTTTCTTAGGACTTGGAGCGACATCTACTTTTTTAGCACCGCCTGCCGTGGTTTGGAGTCCAGCTTCTTTCCATTCTGGGTATCCACCGGCATAGACACTAATTTTTTGATAACCAAACTCTTGGAGTTTTTTAGCTAAGTTATGGGATTTAGCACAATTATAACCTTCACAGAAACTTACAATCGGTGTTGTTTTATCTATGGGCAAACGACCTTTTAGTGTATCAAGCTCTTCATCACTCATATACATTGAACCAGGAATTGTTCCTGCCATATATTTTGCATAAGGTCTTGCATCCATAAAGAGAGCTTTATTATTTTTAAAGAGGGTTTGGGCTGCTGGTAGACCTATCTCTGGGTAATTTTTAGCAATCCATTCTGGTTCACCTGCTTGGTAAAGTTTGACATTGGTAAAGCCATGTTCTTTCAGGTAGCCTGCAACGATTGGACTTTTTTCACAATCCCATCCACCACAGAAAACAATAATCTCTTTATCTTTAGTGACTTTATCCAGTTGACCAATATATTGATCAATTTGAGTATCAGGAATATTCAAGCTTGATGGAATCGTACTTACTAAATATTTTGGATTGGGTCGTGCGTCAATCAAGAGTGCTTTTGCTCCCTCTCTTGTTCCGTTCCCTATAGCGACTTTAACGTAAGCGTAATCCACATTCTCTAGTTTAAACTTCTCCATCAACTCTTTTACATGTAAAGTTGGTTCATTCAACACTTTTGCACTAGGCGATATTGTTGCCTCAGGTTGTTTCTCTGCGCATCCACTCAACAACAATCCTATTACAACGATACTGCTCGCTAAAATCCTTATACTCATCTTCTCTCCTTTTTGGTTACTGGCTATTGTTAACTTTAATGAGTACTTGTTTCATCCAAATTAAATATTTTATCGGCAAGATAATACATAAACAAAGCCAAGCCAATACCACCAAATCCAATTGCAAACTCAGCCGCAGAAGGGAAGTACTCTACAAATGTAGGTGCTAGTTGGTATTCTGAACGTTTGAGCATTGTCATAGGATAGAGTAATGTGTCATGAACCAAGTCATAGCGCATAAAGAAAATACCCACCATACCTGATATAGAAGCATACACCGTTGCTTTAATGGCCTTTGCATTGCTGACTAAGATAATCGTAAATGGTATTAACATACCTAAAATTAACTCCCCAAACCAAAAAGTAGGACTTTTCGTTGCATGCAAAATAGTTTCTGCTCGCTCTGGCATATCTCCATACAGTGCTGTTATGATTTTCCATGCTTCAAAGAAGATCAGTACGGCTAAAAGCATGCCTAAAATTTTTGAAAGTTTGACAAGCATCACAGTGATTTTTTCAGGAAAATTCATTTTGTATCTAAATCCATACATTAAGAAAACTAAGTAACATCCTGTGATCATGGCAGAAAGAATGAAATAGACAGGATAAAAAACACCATTGGCAGAAGGTCTAGAGATCAAAAAGCCAAAAACAGCGCCAAGATTTGAGTGTGCTGCAAGACCGACTAAAAGACCGCAAATACCAAAGATTTTAGAAAAAGTATGATTCACTTTAATCGCTAGAAAGAAAAATTCTAAACAGATAAACGTAAGGTAAAGACCATACAAGGTTCCCATCCACCAAATAGCTGAAGTCAAACCTGGGGTTAAGACATTGTAAATCAACATTGTCATTGGGTGACCGATTTCTAAGCCAATAACGGCAAAACCTGAACTGATTGTGATAATTGCACCTGCAATGGCACGCTTACCAATTTGCTGAAACTCTGGAATTCCAAAAACATGCCCAATCGAAGAGATAATGCAAAGACCTGTACTGGAGACCACAAAGAAAACATACATTGCGATGAGTAACCCCCATGGATGTTGCCTCGTGACATTGTAAACATGGTGTCCATGTAAGATATACGCAACCGCACCCGCCATAAACGCGGCAAGAAGGGCTACGGTTGTAACTGCCATCACCACATTCAGGGGCGTTTTTTCAAAATAAAAGAGTTTTTTCAAAGAAATTGTTTGCATCATAAACTCCTACAATATATAAAATAGTTTTGGTTTAGTACCCAAGTGACTTTTAACTTGGCGGTACTCTTTATTCACAAGTAACTGTGAAATTTCGCTATTTGGATCATCCAAGTCACCAAATACTCTGACTTTTGTCGGACACGTTGCTTGACATGCTGTCGTTGTTTCACCATTGGCAAGCCTAGTATCCGAACAGAACGTACATTTATCAACCGTATTGGTTCGATTGTCAACATAACGTGCATCATAAGGACATGCATTAATACAGTAGGTGCATAAAATACATTTGGTTGGATCAACCATAACCATGCCATCTTTACTGTAATAGGTTGCATTGGTCGGACAGACTTGTTGACACGGTGCATTGTCGCAATGTTGACATTGACTTGGCTGATAGGTTTGAGAAGCGATAGAGATATTGGGAAATTGTCCTTCTGCCTCTTTAACACCTACCCAAATGCGATAATGATCGGGTAAGAGCAAAACACCATTTTCTTCTTTACATGCACTTTCACATGCTTTACAATTAATACAATTATTGTAATTTAGTGCCATTCCATAACGTGCCATAATCAAACCTTTCTAATTTCTACAATTGTGTCATGAAGACAAGAAGCTCCATGCATTGGCTCCATGCTATCTTCAATAATTGCTGCATCATTGCCGCCATTATGATATGCACGCGTTAATGCTTCAGAGTAATTACCAAATCCATGGATAAAGAAGAGTGTATCGGGTCCAATTTTCTCTGTTGGATACGCTTTAATCGTTGTTTTACCCACTTTACTGACGACTTCAATTTTATCACCAAATTTGATACCCATTTTTTCTGCTGTACGTTTATTAATCCATGCAAAATTTTCAGGGACAAGATTGAGTAACATGCGATTGTTCGATGTACCAGATTGTGTAAATTGGGCATGGCGACCGGTTATAAATCTAAATTTACCAGCAGGAACTGCCATTTCATACTCTTTTTTCCATACAGGCATCGCATCAATACCTTTTTTAGCAAGTGCTGGGACTGAACACTCAACTTTACCTGATGGCGTAGCAAATTTAGTATTCCTTACAGAATAAGCGCGTTTTGCATCGGGATAGTATTCGTAGTCATTCACACCCGTTTTTTTGAAATATTCATTCATATTAGGATAGAAAACACCTTTTTCTTTTAATATCTCGGCTGCACCTTCATACTTAGCGACTGCATGCTCGTTAAGCTCTTCTTGTGAAGAAGCAAACGGCTTGGTGAGATCAAAATCTCCATACGCCTTCTCTTCACCATCATCTTCAATGGATGACTGGACATCTTCATCGTATTTTTTTGTGATTTCAAACAGTGGTTTTGAAAGTTTTGCGCTAAGTCCTCGCATGATTTCCATAACAGGTTTACTCTCAAACATTGGGTCAACCACTTTATTGCGTTGAGCGATGGAAGGCTCAATACCCCCAAAAGAGACAACAGGATCTGTTCGCTCTAAGTAAGTACACTCAGGCAAAATAACATCACTCAGCATCACCGTATCGCTTGGCATCGTATCAATCGTTACGACTAAATCCAATTGCTTAAGGAACTCTGCTGTTTTAGCATTGTTTGGCATATTTTGCATAGGGTTATGTTTGTAGTTAAACAGTGCGCGAATCGGATAAGGACTTCTTTTTTCTAGAACCATATTTCTAAATGCTACCCATGATCCAGAACCGCCCACTACAGCTGCCTCATCTTTTTCAATTCTAGGCTTTGCTTGTGCATACATTGGAGAAGGAATTTCATGCTCGACGAGCGCTAAACTTTTACCAAAACAGATACCGCCTTTAATATCAACACCACCACCCAATGCGCTAAAGATCGCTTGAGCACGACGCAATTGGAAATCATTTTTAGACCATGTCGTACGTCTTCCTTGGTAGTAAATTGATTGAGGCGCATTCACCATAAAATCACGTGCAACTTGGTAAATATCAGCAGCTTTAATACCCGTAATTTTTTCAGCCCATTCGGGGGTATAGTTGTTACTTAAAATATGTTCTTTATAGGCATCAAAACCATTAAAATAGTTTTCAACAAATGCTTTATTGTAAATCTCTTCTTTGATCGCAACATAAGTGAGTGCTAGAACAAAGGCTAAATCAGTTCCAACATTAATAGCAAGCCATTTGTCACTTTTGGCTGCAGTATTGGTAAAGCGAGGATCGACGGTTACAAGTTTTGCGCCACGACCTTTGGTACGTTTGAAAAAATCCATTGTATCGGGAGTCACAATAGCTTCGGCACGATTAGCGCCTGCCATAATGACATACTTGGCATTGTCCAAATCGGCTTGACCATAACCGCCAATGGTGAGTGAATACCCTGAAACGGTTGTTGCAAGACAAAGACTTGCATGGTTAAGAAAATGAGAAGAGCCAAACATTGTAAAGAAACTGTGGAACGTATGTTCTGCCATACCTTCACCTGCACAAAAAGCTACCGTTGAACGGTTATCTTTCTCTTCATCTAAAATCTTGGTGAGTTTTTCATTAATGTAAGCATACGCTTCATCCCAACTGACACGCTTAAACTTACCACTCCCTTTTTCTCCATCACGAATTAACGGATACTTCAAACGATCTGGATCGTACAGTGCCTGAATACCTGAATTGCCTCTTGCGCAAAGCATATTGCGTGATTTTGGGAAAAGTGGGTTCGGATCAAGTTTTTCAACGACTCCATTGTGTACATGCGCAATGGCTGCACATTTATTAACACACATCTCACATAATGTTGCTACTCTTTTATCTTCATTGCCAACTTTTTTGGCTGGTGATGTAGCGCTCGCCATAATGGAAGAGGAACTAAGGCTCACTCCGCCAGCGATAGACATCGCTACACTCCCTTGAAGAAATCTCCTTCTCGAGATCTCTACTTTCATCGCGTCTCCTTGTTATCTTTTACCTTTAAGTTTCGTACTTTCAAATAATGTCAAAAAGTACGTCTTTCTAACTCCATTGTAAAGGTTAAATCTTATAAATAACTTACATTTTTGAATGAAGATTGCCCTAAAAATAGGATATACGGTGCAAATGCCCTATTTATCGAAAGATGAAGATTGAAAAAAAATAAAAAATTTTTCTCAAAAGAAGGTAAAAAGTTAATTTTAATTGACATTTAGTAAATTATTTTTTCACTTTTTATGAAAAAATTGGCAAATAAGTAGTCTATTTTGTTTAAGTTTATTTAACTAAATAGCAGTTTTATGGGCATTTCTTTTACTAATTATAATAATTATAATTAGTAAAAGAAATAATTATTACGCCACAATAATAGTTAAATATTTTTTACTATTATAATAGTAATAATTAATTTATATAATTAAGCTTCTTTGGGCGTACCCCAAATAAAAAGCACTTCAAATTCAAGATATTCATGCGGGTAGTTTTGAATCAATGCTTTGGTTTGTGCCACATTTAACCTTCTTTGCCCACCACTAACACCACTTTTTTTGATGTAGCGAAATTTTGAAAGATTGTCATCAAAAAAGAGGCGAAACGTTTTGATTTCATATTTACATGTAAAATGAGTTTCAAACATTTCGGCTAAGTGTTGCGCGTTGGGCAAAAAGGTAGGCAGATGACTCATCGCATAGATTGTTTCAAAAGTTTTATCGGTAAAAATGGCAAATGCCCCCTCTTTACATGTAAAGACCATTTGGGAGATTAACGCTTCAATATCATTGGCCCATTGCAGTGCAGAAGATGAAACTAAAAGATCGTAGGGTGGTGTTAATTGCGAAAGTAATGTAAGTGACTCAAAATCCTCACAGATAATCTCGACCTCTTTACAGGTAGGGTGAAGATCACACATACCTTGAGCACTGTCCACACCTGTAAAACGCTCAACCTGCCATGTAATATTTTTAAATACGGCACCACTTCCACACCCCAAATCTAAAATTGTTTTAGGCTGAGTTGTAATATGGGAAACTAAATAATGTGCTATATCTTGTTGTAATGCAGTGTAATCATCGTAACGATAGGCATTTTTAGAAAATTCTTTGATATGTTTTGCGATCATGTTAACAGAATATCCACTCTTTATAAACTACCTTTCTTTATAAAAATTTTCATTACTATTAATATTAAAAATTACAGCTATTTTTACAACTAACTATTTATAAAAAATTTTGATTTTATCGAGCGCCTTTTTTGCTCAAAACTACTTTAAAAGTTTTGAGTAAGACAATAAAGTCCATCCAAAGAGACCAGTTTTGAATATACCATATATCAAGCTCTTTTCTATTTTCAAAGGTAAGATCATTTCTTCCACTTACTTGCCACAGACCTGTGATACCTGGTTTTACCATAAAAATAATATTTCGATTTTCTTTTATTTTATCCATCTCTTCAACCATATAGGGTCGAGGTCCTATTAAACTCATATTAGCTTTTAAAACATTTATTATTTGTGGTAATTCATCAAGAGAACTTTGTCTTAAAAATTTTCCAATTTTTGTAATACGTGGATCATTTTGGTACTTATGGTAACGCTTAAAGTATTCGATCTCTTCAGGGTTCACTTCAAGATACTTATCTAGAATGCTATCACCATCTTCATACATTGTTCTATACTTAAAACAAGTAAATATTTTTCCATCTTTACCTAATCGCTCTTGCCTGAAAAAAATAGACCCAATTGAATCTCGTTTAATTACAAAAGCAATAAATCCATGAAGTATAAGTACTAATGGCAAAACCAAGAACATTAATAATTTTTCAAATATTTCTTTAAGAAAAATATTGCATGATTTTAAAAGTTCATTTTCAATATGAATAACAGATGTCCTAATGTTGAAATACTCCATTATATTAACTTCTGCCAAATTCACTTTTGCAATATATGGCAAAATATAGAGATCTTTAGTTTCTTTCATATAACGGTCAAGATATAAATTAAGGGCATTAATAGGCATATCTTTGGTAGCAATAAAAATAGCTTCATATTTTTTTGTAACACAACATAGCCCTAAATACCAATTATTTTTAAACTCTCGCTCAATAATAATTTTTTGCTCCATATTACCAACTATTTTCACTTTTTTCTTAAAACAATTAAATGAAAAAAGAAATTTTTTTATATATCTTTTATATATTGGGAAAAGAAGAGTCATAAAACAAAAATACATTACAATAAAAGAGCGAGAATATTCAGTATTAATTCTACTGAGCATAATAAAAGAAAGAATGATGATAAAAGAAAGGCTTAATGCTTTAAAAACTAATTTAGTTTCTTCCCAAAAATCAAGCCTATATTTATAAAGTTTTTCATAAACTAATATCAGGGCTATAAGTATAAACACGGGCATAAAATCTTCTTGATTTTTTAAACTCAAAGGAGGAATTTCATACGTTGTTATGCTATTACGTATCCAAGCAACCAAATGATATATCGCTATTATAAAAATAAAATCAAGTAAAAAAAGCACTGTATTTACTAAGTATTTTTTCATGATAATTATTCTATCTACTATTTACTTTTAACTTGTTTTAAAAATAACAGCATTAAGTTTTTCAATATCATATGGCGTTAATTTCCCAGTGATATTCAAAATTCCTACATAAGAATTAATAAGTGTATAAATGGAATCTATAAGTTTAAACTTTGTTTCATAAAGTTTTGATTTAGCATCTTCTAAATCAATAAGACTTTTAAGCCCATGGTCATGTCCCTTTTGAACAGCACTTAAATAAAGCTCAGCTGAATTTTCAGCATCTTTTTGAAGTGCTATATCTTTTATAGCTGCCTTATAATTCAGGATGAGTTCTTCATATTTTATTTTTACTTCTCGTTGTTGATCACTCAAATCTTCTTTTGCAGAATTGAGCATAACTCTATTTTTTTCAATTTCAGAAGAAATTCTTCCTCCTTGAAAGATAGGAATTCTAAACTCAAGCATGACTCTAGTTTCCCTTTCATAATCAACCGTGTAAGAATCAGTATTATATTTTGTATGTGATAGACTTAAATCTAATTTTGGATAGTGCCCATATTTTGCAGCTTCAATCTCTTTTTCATAAATTTTTGTCCCTAATTCTGCCATTTTAATATCTGGATTATTTTCTAACCCACCAAGAGACGAAATATTTAATAAATTATCTATTTCCAATGTATCAAAATCTACCGATGGAATAGATTCAACATCAATACCAGTCAAATTTTTTAACTTTACTTTTGATAATGCAAGTAAATTTTCTTGTTTGTGCAACGTGATCTTAGCTTGCTCATATGACAACTTAGATTCTAAAAAATCCATTTTATTGGCTAAAGCAAGATTTAATTTTTCAGAGATTTGCTGATATTTAACAAAATTTGTTTGCACATAAGAATTTGCAACAGCAACAGCGTTTTGATTTTTTAAGATAGAGAT
The DNA here is from genome assembly GCF_002309535.1 of Sulfurospirillum diekertiae. GTDB lineage: Bacteria > Campylobacterota > Campylobacteria > Campylobacterales > Sulfurospirillaceae > Sulfurospirillum > Sulfurospirillum diekertiae. Next base: position 2,788,364 of record NZ_CP023275.1, read on the forward strand.
ATATGCATCTGCAACTTTATAAGCAAGCTCTTGTTCTTGTTTTGTTAGATAAATCTTTGCAGAATCGACTTTCAGATCAGCACTTTCAATCTGCGCTATAATTTCAGGATGATAAATTACTTGACTCGCTGTAATAGAGGCTGAATTATACTTTTCTTTCCCATTTCTTTCATAATAATTAGTTGTATAATTTCTATTTGAATTGTCAAATGAAGCAAAAATTTGAGGATAAAGCTGTGACTCTGCTTGCTTAACATCTTCCTTTTTAGCATCGACTTGATAAGCCACTGAACGTAGTTTAGCTTCATATACAAGTGCTCTGTGATATGCTTCACTCAATGTCATTGCTGAACTATCGGCATACAACACTACAGAAGCACTTAAACATATTAAAATCTGTCGCACCATTATATATTCCTTATCTCTATATAAGAGAGCATTTTTTTCTTAAAATTTTCTACAGAAAATGTAAATGCATGTTCCATACATTCATGAGCATCAATTCTTTGATGCTCAAAAAAATCGATAGCATAAATTAATGACTTGCTCGTTTGTTCTTCAACGAAAATACCTGTTTTACAATGAATAACTGTTTCACAAGCACCACCTTCTTTATAAGCGATAATAGGTGTGCCACAAGCCGAAGCTTCTATGGGAGCTATACCAAAATCTTCTTTTGCCATAAAAATAAAAGCTTTAGCTTTACTAATATATCCCATTGCTTCTTTTCTTGGAAGATACCCTGTAAAAATTATATTGCTATTAGCCATTTTTTGTAGTGCATTTAGCGATACGCCATCACCTATAACGATCAATTTTTTATCTGGCATCTGATTAAAAGCCTCAACAATGATATCAATACGCTTATACTCGACTAAACGAGAGAGGGTAACATAATAATCACTTTTTGATTCTGTATAAACACACTCATCAAACTCAACAGGAGGGTAGACAATATCCGCTTCCCTACGCCAAGATTTTTGTATGCGCTGTTTAATAAAATCTGAATCTGCAATCAATATATCAGGCCTTTGTGCTGAGACATAATCCCAAATTCTCATTTTATGAAGCCATCGTTTGAGCATTAAACGCATTAATCCTCTCCCGAAAACACCTAAACGCTCATGTTCATACATTGAGTCCCACGCATATCGCATTGGAGAGTAAATATAGGCAATATGTTTCTGATGTGGATGTACAATCACACCTTTTGCGACAGCATGCGAACTTGAAATAATCATATCATACCTCGACAAGTCAAATTGCTCTACCAAATAAGGCATCAAAGGAATAAAATACCGATATCGTTTTGCTATAAAGTTAAATCTTTGCAAGGGTGATGTATATATTTTATGAGAATCCAACCACGTTCTTTGTTCTAAAGGTAAGATGTCTACCATAGTATAAACATCAGCATTAGGACAAAGTGCTAGTATATGCTTTAAGACAATTTCCGCGCCACCATTGACACTCAGCCAATCATGAATAACAGCTATTTTTCTATTTTTCATTAAAACTTCTACTAAACATATCCATAAACGGCTTCACTAAATAATTTAAAGCTGTTCTGTTCTCAATTTTAATCATGATTTCAGCAGGCATTCCTGCAACTAAATTAAAATTGTATTCTTTTACTTGTTCATTGCCTTTTGGCGTTAATTCCACTTTTGCTTCATAGTAAGGGGCACCTGTCTTTTGGTCTATTAAGCTATCTGCTGAAACATTAGTGACTTTTCCTTCGATGACATTGGTGTGCCTCGTATCAAACGCTGAAAATCGTATATCTGCTAGCAATCCCTCTTTTACTTTATCAATATCTTTTGTTTGAACATGCGTTACAACAACTAATTGAGAGTTTTCTGGTACGATATCTAAGATTGGCTTGCCTGCAGCAATAACGCCACCTTTAGTATGAATATCCATTCCAACGATATTTCCAGCAATTGGTGCTCGTACTATCAGTCTTTCAGTAACGTCTTCTGCTGCAACTAATTTTGATTTGAGATTAGAGAGATCATTTTTTGCATTGACTAACTCTGCATACGTTTTATCTTGAACATCTTTTTTTCGTGCTAAGAGTTGAGATTTTAACTCACTTATCTGGTCATCCGTCTTAGCCATATCTGCTTTTGTATTGGCAATATCGCCTTCAACCAACGTTTTTTCTCTCGTTAATTCTCTTAATTTAAGTTTATCTACCAATTGCTCAGCAAAAAGTATTTTCCACTCACCGATCTCTTCTTCAAGAGATTTAAGCCTAGTTGACTTGCTCTTAACAAGTGAAATTGTACCTTCTTTGTAGTTTACTAACTGTGCTATTCTCTGTTCTGTAATCGTTTCATCATTCATCACTATTCTTTGCTTTAAATCAAAAATTTGTTTTTGCGTATTGATGATATTTTGAAGCTCTGGTGTTTGCTTCAATTTTTTAACTTCATCAGAAAATACGATATTATTGGGGGAAGAAATTTGAGATTCTAATCGAGATTCCAATACAAGTGCTTCCATATATTGATTTTTTAAAATATCAAGTTGTGCCAAAGCGTTTGTATTTTGAAATTTTAAAAGGATATCTCCTTCTTTAACAAAATCACCATTTTGAACTAATATTTCATCTACAATGCCACCCTCTAAGTGCTGAACTGTTTTTTTGTTTGAGTCTGCAGATACTGTACCTATCGATACTACTGAGCTTGCTAAGGGAGCAAAGGCCATCCAGCCACCTATGATAACAAAAACGACAATTACAACACCCAAACCAAATTTTATAATATTTTTATCATTACCATCAGGTTTTGAAAATTCATTTTTCATGCTGTTACTCCTGTTGGTTTACTAAGGGAAACAACTTGCGGTGCTGTATTTTGCTGTGCTTTTGGCGCACTTTGTTGTTGCGGTGCCACTTGCTGTTGCAATTTTTGTAATACCTCATTGGTATTTCCGAATAATTGCAATACACCTTGTTGTATAAATGCTAATTTATTGGTTACTTGTAAAATACTAGGTCGATGTGTTATGAGTATAACCGTTGTGCCTCTGGATTTTAAGATTTTAATCGCTTCCACCAAAGCAGCTTCTCCAACGTCATCAAGATTTGAGTTTGGCTCATCCAATACTACTAAAACTGGATTATTATAAAGTGCTCTAGCAAATCCTACACGTTGTCTTTGCCCACCTGAGAGTGTAGCCCCTCCTGCGCCAATGAGTGTATCGTATCCATCTGGTAGCCTCAAAATCATCTCATGTACCCCCGCTATTTGAGCAGCTTCAACAACTTTTTGCGCATTCACTTCTGAAAAACGGCAGATATTTTCACTAATCGTACCTTCAAAAAGTTCTATATCTTGCGGTAGATATCCTATATATTGTCCTAATAGCTCTTTATCCCATTGCGATATATCTGATTTATCAAGCCTTACTTTACCAGAAGCTAAAGGCCATAGCCCCAAAATTGCACGTGCTAAGCTTGATTTCCCCGCTGCACTTGGTCCAATGATACCTACGATATCTCCAGAATCTACTTGAAAGGATATGCCTTTTAAAGAGGGTTGTTTTGCATTAGGAGGAACAACCATAACACTTTCTAAAAGTATCTCACCACGAGGTGCAGGCAACTCCATTGGTTTTTCTTTTTTAGCAAACTCTTCTAGCAACCCGTCCAACCTTTCATACGATGTGCGTGCGTTACTAAATCCCTTCCACGTTGAAATCATCAAATCAAGCGGTGCAAGCGCGCGCCCCATAATGATGGACCCTGCTATCATCATACCAGGCGTTAATTCAGCCTTTATAGCAAGATACCCTCCGAGCCCTAACATGAGTGATTGAAAGAGCATACGCATTGATTTAGTTAGGTTAGACCAAAATCCGGCGTTGTCACTTGCTATCATTTGTGCATTTAAAAATCCATAATACTTTTTTTGCCATATTTTTTTAATGTTATTTTGCATCCCCATCGCATGAATCACTTCTGCATTGCGCAAACTTGCATCAACAAAAACGGTCGAGTCACGACTCAGTTTATTAGCTTCAGCTAATTTGTCTTTCGTTGTTCTTTCATTCATAATCGCAAATACAACCAAAACACAACCAGCGAAAATTGAAAAGTATCCAAATAGAGGATGAAATAGGAAAAGAACCAAGATATAGATGAACATCCAAGGGGTATCAAAAAAAGCAAACAATCCATTACCTGTCATAAATTGCCGTATTTGGGTTAAATCATTTAGTGGCAAGGATGAAGCTTTACCTGGCATTTTATTGGCTAGTTGAAATATGGACTCAAAAACCCTATCGCTTAAAAGATTGTCCATTTTATTGCCAACTCTCACCAATACACGAGATCGCACCATTTCCAAAATTGCCATCGTTGCAAAAAGCGCAACAATTAAAAGCGTTAATAACACAAGAGTACTTTCACTCCTACTGGCCATAACTCTATCATACAATTGCAACATGTACAGTGGTGATGTCAGCTGCAAGAGATTTATAAATAAACTAAAAAAACCCACAAAAATAAATGATTTTTTAGCTTTTAAAATAGTTTGTTGTAGTTCCGATACCTGGTGTTGCTTTTTTTGACGATTTGGACTCATTGTTGGCCTTTATACTTAAAATACTACTGTTTTATACTTGCTAAATTAAAAAGTGTTTGAATATGATTTAGAGAGTTAAGATGCATGTCTATAAAACTGATGATACCTTTTCGAACCCAATCAGCTAAAACTGAATCCTCAAGTGCATTTAACTTTTCTCTGCTCACTACGCTAAATCCATTGACCAATATTTTCCTCTCATCGCCTTTGCCTACAGTTATCTCTCTCTCTTCCAAGATACCGCTCTTGACTATCAAATTTACAAGATTTTGTGTTTGAATGCGCTCATTTTCATAATTTTGCAGAAAAGTGATGGCATTATCTAAAGTCTCAGTATTATTACCATCTTTGTTAAAAAGTTGCTTGCCTTTACTTTGGCTTACGAGTTCAGATTCACTATCGATAAGCACAAGCTGTTGATTGGTATCATCTTTATTTATCCCTAGTGAAAAAGGGTATCGGCGGATAAATGCTGGTACATAGTTTACGATATATTTGCCTTCTGCATTAATGGCTAAGTTTGAACTACCTAATGAATTGAGAGCTACCAAGCTAGATTGTTCTCCTGATATAAAAACCACAGGAAAATCTTTTCCAATATGTCCAATTTCACTGGTCAGAACAGGTGTTGTAATTAATTCTTTCGCAAAGAAAAGATTACTCATAGGGCTTATTTTAAAATTTTGATGGTTTTCTTTATCTAAAACAACTAAATTTTTATACATAGTATTCCTTTTTATGGTATTGTTTTGAATCATTTTTTTGGGTCTTCCTACTTTGTTACTGATTAGGGATGAGCCTATTCGCCTGCTTAGTTCTTGATAAAATTCTTTAGTGCCTGTGATAGTTTGTTTTGTGATATGTTCGCGCAAGAATGTTAGCATCTCATCAGAAAGTGGTTTGCTAAAAAGTGATTTGTAGATTGTTGTACGTTCAAGAGGGCTAGAAGCAAGTAAATTATAAACCGTATGATGAGCAATGCACTCATTATCTACATTTTGGCTATTTGCCGCATAACTACTAAAAGCATATTCCTCTGCTGATGTGACAAGTCCTGTTCTAACAGGATTGCTTTCGATATACTGCATCAAAGGCAATACAAAACGATTTTCGACCAATGAGCTTCTATATCTACCTTCCCATAAAGTCCCTGTTCGATTGTACTTTTTGTTAAAATAAGACACGTATTTGATGCCAAAGCCTTGCACAAATCGAGCAATGGCGTCCCGATTGAGTGGAGTACATAGTATATGTACATGATTTGGCATCAAACTATAAGCGTGCATTTTTACAAGGAGTTGGCTTGTTAAATCTTTTAATACATCTAACCCAAATTCGTAATCTGCATGATCATAAAATATCTGCTCTTGATTATTACCACGTAACAAAATATGTTGTGGAATATCTTCAAAAAACAGTCTTATTTTGCGAGCCAAACATTTTCCTCATTTGTTTTAGTAATGTTATAGTACTCTGAATAAGCTTTAAATAACTTTAAGTATCTGACCCTATTTTATATAAATAAATAGGGTCAGATACTTAAAAAATGCTATATATGCCCCATTCATACTTTGGAGCACTGTTTAATATCAGCTTTACAACACTTTTCATCATACGCTCATCTAATACTGTTTCGCAAAAAATTGCTTCTTCACTGTTTTTAAATACTATTTTAGTTCCTTGTGCTTCTTTAGAAAAATCTACACTCTCAAGCAAGATAGGTGTTTTTTGTGTTAAAAGATACAATGAACTGTCAGTTGGCTTATCTTTTTGAGGTGTTTGTTCTATGAGCTCATTTACAATACCATTATCATGTTGTGTAAAATCAAAAAAAATAGGAATTAATTTTAGTAAAAAACTACGTGTTATCCAAAAGTCTATACGTTCAGCTTGTATTTCATAATTTAATGTTAGAAGAAGGCGATCTTCTTTTGCATCATACTTACATGTAAAGGTTTTAGCAACAATCAAAGAATTTGTATTCATGGAGGTATTCCAAATTAAGAGTACATAAAGATGGAGCTGGTGAACGGAATCGAACCGCCGACCTACTGCTTACAAGGCAGTTGCTCTACCGACTGAGCTACACCAGCATCTTTGGGATGTGAATTATACCTTGTATGTTCTTAGATTTGACTAAAGTAAATCATCATTTACGATGGTTCGTAGTGCTGTTAATGTCACGATACCATCTCCAAAACTACCGCCTATTGGATTAAAAACGTCCATATAGAAGGTTTCATTCTCTTCCACCGTCTTGTCACCTATGATTTCTACGGGAATGACTGCTTGGTTTGCTGTTGGGTATAAAATCAGTGTACCATTGACTGCGATATAGTCTTCCCCCGCATGAGCACTACCATCGCGAGAGGTATAATCCACACTTACCCATGATTCCGCACTACTGCGTGTACCTGTAAATTCGACTAGAAAATAGGCGTAACTTACACCGATATTACCCTCAACCACGCTTTTTTGAACTTCTGAGGCTTTGCTTGGGGCATTAGGGTAAAGAGAGCGTATACTTTCATCAATCCATTCTTGATAGTAACTCACTTTTTGCCAGGCGGCTATCTCTCCAAATGTACTATTGGTGATGCCATCGCTATCTGGCTGATAACTGTAAGTTTCCAAACTACTGATATAACTAGCAATTCCTGCAACTTTATTATCTATAAACGCGGGGCCTCCACTATCTCCTGAAGATATGATGCCTTCCATTACTCCAGTACCTGTGTTATTCTTACCTATAAACATGCCCAAGGCATCATGTGTAGCCATGCCATTGTCAAAATCTGCGATTAACTGAGATTCCTTTGTTGGTGACCAACCCATTGTATACCCTAATGCATCTTTGAGTTCATCAGCACTTGCATCAAACGTATTTTCAGTCATAAGCCGTATATAGGGACCACTATAACTCGTTTGTGCTCCACTAGAACCCGTGCCAGGAACACCATAACCTACCATCGTAAAGTGTTGAGATATCTCATCGCTATCTCTGTAAATATCGTATCGTTCAGCCGATATTGGGGCATCATCGCTTAGCCAAATTAAGGCTAGGTCATTGTTGCCTTCTAAGGGGTCATAATCTGGATGTATCAAAATATGTGAAGCATTGAGTGTTATATCGCCTTGGGCTGTTTCAAAAAAGACGGATGCCGTTGTCTCACTCACCCCTTCAAAAAGATGTGCCGCTGTCAATATGGCTTTTCCATCGTATAATAGTGTTCCTGAACCATAATAGCCCCCAATGGCCACACGAACAACACCATCATACCCTTCTTGTATATCAGCTCTGTACCTGTCATCTAGGTAATTTGTCAATGTTGTTACCATCTTTTAACTCCGATACTATAACGTAGAAGTATTATACAAATTTTAGCGAGAAATATCTATGCAAGAGGTGCATCAGTACAATATATTTTTAAAGAGTTTAGAGGAGAATGGAGGCTTTACATGTAAACGTTAAAAGGAAAAAAGTTAAACACAATGCACCTGCTCCTTGTTCGCATTCATATCTAAGATCCCTTATTTCTTTAGATACTTTGCTATGGTTGCGGGAGAAAGCTCAAGGAATTTAGCGATATCTGCATTTGAGTAGCCATAGGCAAAAGCTTCTTGAGCGTTTTTGATTTTGTTTATATCTCTATCTTGTTCAAAAAAATTTTCCAGTCTTTTTGTTAAAACTTTCGTACCTTCATTTCTAATAGTCGTAACTTTAGGGGTTGTATATACTTTATTAAAATTCTCATCATCCAAATCAGAATCCAAAAATGCATAATACTCACTTTGAGACATATTTTTGATTGTAGAATTTTGAAGTAAATTTATATATTTTTGATTGTAAAGGTAGTGAAACAATGATTGGTACTTGTAGTGTTCAAGCTTTTTAACAATATTTGCTTTGAGTGGATTGCGTTCTATATACTTTGTTACAATCCAAAAATGCTCTTCATCAAACAATAAACTCGAATAAAATCTGCTTTGCCAAAGATGACCACATCGTTTATGTTTTTTGTTAAAGTATGTAGAATAATTTGAATTGAGGTATTTAAAAGCATCTGAAAGGTTTTCTTTTGTCGTTTCAACAAGTAGGTGATAGTGGTTGTTCATAAGGCAAAATGAGTGTACATATAACTCATATGTAGATGAAACAAAAGTGAGTATTTCTAAGAACTTTTCAAAATCTTCTTCTTCATAAAAAACAACTCTTCTTTCAACACCTCTATTGATGACATGATAAAATCCTGCCTGTTTGACTCTTGGTGCTCTTGGCATACGCATTTTCCTCTGATTTTTACATAAGCATAGCACAAATATCAGCTAAATGCAAGAAAAATAAACGAAAAGTGCCTGACCCCCATTAAAAGTTTACAAAAGGTGCCTGACCCCATTATTAAAAAGCATTATAAAGAAAAACAACGTAGTATTGAGTTGGGAAATTTACATGTAAGCCGTGAGTTTAACGATATTCGTGATGTTGTTTCATGGTATATTGGGCTATTGGAAAGCTCTACTAAGAGTACAATAGTTAATTTATGTTCAGGGAAAACTGTATCGTTACTTGAGATTATTGAGTTGATGAATGACATTGCAGGATATGCTATTAATGTTAAGATTAACCCATCTTTTGTGCGTGAAAATGAAATTAAAACTCTTTTTGGTTCAGTACAAAAGTTGTGCGATTTACTACACATACGAGAACATATCGCTATAAAGAATACCTTAGAAATGATGTTTAAACACTAAAAAAATAACCAATAACTACAAGTCTAATTCTTTAGAATCGTTACTCTTAACAATGTTTTTAATTCATTTTGGATATAATCCTTAGTTCTACATTATTTTGAAACCAAAGGACATCTCTTATGACCACCGTTTTACTGGTATTACAATTTGTATTTACCGTTATTTTAACTGTTTCTGTACTCCTTCAAAAAAGTTCATCTATTGGTCTTGGCGCTTATAGTGGAAGTAACGAATCTCTCTTTGGAGCAAAAGGTCCAGCAGGATTTATGGCAAAATTTACATTTGTTATGGCAATCCTTTTCATTACAAATACCCTTGCTTTAGGTTATTTTTACAACCAAACTAAAAAAGTTTCCATTGCTGAAGATATCAAAATTGAAAAAAGCGTTGTTCCAAGCGTTCCAGCTCCTGTGACAACAGCTCCATCAGCCCCAGAAGCTCCTAGCGCTAAATAATTAGCCATGAAATCCTTTTGGCTTGTATTATGTTTGAGTGTCATGGTATGGGCAGACGCCCATATCTTTATCTACCATCGTTTTAACGATTCCAGGTATCCCTCAACCAATACAACACTTGAAGAGCTTCGCAAAGAGTTTGACTACTTTAAGAAAAATGGCTATGAAGTCATTCCTCTTGAAAAACTAGTCCAAGCACTTCACAACAAAGAAACAATTCCCGATAATTGGATTGTTCTCACCGTTGATGATAACTATAAAAGCTTTTACGAACATGGCCTAGCACTCTTTAAAGAGTACCACTACCCCTTCACCATGTTCGTCTATGTCGGAGCAACGGAGCAAAAATACGGTGATTTTATGAGTTGGGACCAACTGAAAGAGACAGCCAAATATGGCTCTTTAGAGTTTCATTCTCTCAACCACCCCCATATGACAGAACTAAGTAATGAAGCACTTAAAAAAGACTTTGATGAGGGATTAGCCCTTTTTGAAAAGCATCTTGGACTAAAGCCTCATTATTTTTCTTATCCTTTTGGCGAATTTAGCCCTCGAGTAAAAGCCATTGCACAAAGCTATGGTTTTGAAGCTATTTTAAACCAAACTATGGGTGCTGTTGCAAGTTTCAGCGATCCGCTCGATTTAGACCGCTCCGCACTGGTTGGCAAAAGCGATTTAACTGGATTTTTAAAATATAAAGCCCTTGAAGCCACCTGGTTTGAACCTACGGTATTGCTCAGTGATGGCAAACTTGGCGCTTTACATGTAAAAGCACAAACCACTTCGACTAAGGGCGGTATTTACATCAGCGAACATGGATATCAAGAAGTGAGTCTCAGTGATGGTGTGTTTGAAGCACAAATCAATAAAATACTCACCAAAGATCGCACACGGATCATCGTCTCTGTGGGCAACAAAATTTCAACGAAACTACTTGTAAAGGATAAATATGGAACTCAATAAAATCTATGCTGAACAAAAAGAGCATATGGAAAAATGTATCTCAGCACTCAAACGCGACTTTATAACCATTCGTAGTGGTAAAGTCTCTACCACTATTTTAGATAACATTCATGTCGATTACTATGGAACACCAACAGGCCTTAGTCAAGTAGCAACTGTTCTAGCTACGGACGCGACCACCATTACTATCTCTCCTTGGGAAAAAAAGATGCTCAGAGAGATCGAAAAAGCGATTATGCAAGCCAATATCGGGGTCAATCCTAACAACGATGGTGAAACCATTAAACTCTTCTTCCCTCCAATGACAACCGAGCAACGCAAAGAAGGCGCAAAACAAGCCAAAGCAATGGGTGATAAAGCTAAAATTGCAATTCGTAACGTTCGTAAAGACTCTAACGATCAAGTCAAAAAACTTGAAAAAGATAAAGTGATCACTGAAGATGGTTCTAAAAAAGGACAAGATGAAGTGCAAAAAATCACCGATGCTACGGTTTCTAAAGTCGACGAACTCGTCAGAGAAAAAGAATCTGAACTTCTCAAAATTTAAGGCAAACCATGCAGATTGAAAAAATTTATAAAGATGCCAATGCGCTTTTAGAGGGACACTTTTTACTTAGCAGTGGTAAACACTCACACTACTACCTTCAAAGTGCCAAAGTTTTGGAAGACCCCAAAGTAGCTGAGCAATTAGCGGTGGCATTAGCCAAAATGATTGCTACTTCCGACCTTAAAATCGACACTATTTGTTCTCCCGCACTCGGAGGCGTTTTGGCAGGATATGAACTTGCACGCGCCCTTGGAAAACGTTTTATTTTTGCGGAGCGCGTCAATGGTGAAATGACGATTCGCAGAGGCTTTGAAGTTTCAAAAGGCGAAAAAATCCTTGTTTGCGAAGACATTATCACCACGGGCGGCTCTGCTTTGGAAGCGGCTAAAGTGGCTGAAAGCATGGGTGGCGTGATCGTGGGTTTTGCAGCACTTGCGAATCGTGGTTTTTGTAAACGTGTCGGAAGCGATCTAGCAGGAAAACCTACATGTAAACTTCCCAATGATGCACCTTTTTTCGCATTGGCTGATTTTGAATTTGATATTTATGAGCCAAGCGAGTGCCCTTTATGCAAAGAAGGTAGCGTAGCGATTAAACCGGGCAGTAGAGGAAACTAAGTTTTAATGCGATGGAGAGAGCGTAAGAAAGGGATTCAAAAAGGGCGAAAAAGCTCTTTACCTTCTTACACCATCGCATCTTTTACCCAGCGTTTTAAAGCCTTTGTGGTCGACTCATTCATGCTTTTGATGCCGATTTTGTACATCGTTTTTTATCTCGTTTATGGCTCACGGGAAGGCTTTGCCGCACATATGCTTCAAGGGTGGTTTTTGATTCTCATTCCTTATGGCGCCCTTACCCTTTTGTTTCTCAAACGAAACGGTCAAACCCCTGGGTACAAAGCGTATGATCTTTTACTAATTGATCTAAGTACTCAGCAAAAAACCTCTCTGATGCAACTCCTTGTACGCTATCTTTTCATGCTTTTGACCGCTTTTACGATCATCGGACTTTTTCTACCATTGATACGTAAAGACAATCTAGCGCTCTATGATATTTTAAGCCAAACTGCTCCCATTGCTAAATGATCTTTTTTAAAATCTCTGGTTTTTTCTTTTCATACTTTTCTGTCACCAGTGTGTATGTTATTTTTATGCCAAAAATCTTGCAAACGATCGGTTACAATGCACCTCAAATTGGCGCTATTTTTGCCTTAGCCCCTTTGATGCGTTTTTTTGTACCCTTTTTCTTTCTCAAACATTTTGAGCTCAACCAAAAAGTCTTTTACACAGCCCTTGGTGGCGCTATCCTTTCCATTATACTCTTCTACCCAACCATTCACCATTTCTACCTCTTTATGCTTCCTAATATGCTCCTAGGAGCCTGTTTGGGTATGATATTGCCGTACATTGAAACCTATGCGATGGAACACTTGCGTAAAGAGCATTTTGGGAAATCACGTTTGTTTGGCTCAATCGGTTTTATGCTCATTGGCATTGTCTTAGCACGCCACTTGGAAAACTACACCAATGGCTTACATTACCTACTTTTAGCCATTAGTGCAACGGCTTTGTTTGCCTATTGGCTCACCCAAAATAATGCTCATTTTACAACAGCGAATGCCACGATAGAAGAGCCTTTTAACTTTTTACATGTAAAGTATTTATGGATCAGTCTTTTCTTGATGCAAGTCAGTTTTGGGGGCTTTTATAACTTTTTTACCATTTATGAAACAGCACACGGTATCGGTCTTGAAATGACCAGTTATTTGTGGGCATTTGGTGTTATTTGTGAAATTATACTGTTCTATTTTCAAGCACCTTTACTGAAACGCTTTAGCCTTTTAACCTTGGTGAAACTAGGGGTTTTGACAACAGCACTTCGTTGGTTATTACTGTTTGCCTTTCCATCATCACTTTGGATCTCTTACCTCTCTCAATCTATGCATGCTTTTAGCTTCGCACTGCATCACACCGCAGCTCTGAACCTTCTTTACACACTTTATACTCATAAAAAACTAGCCGCTCAATTTTACTATGGATTTTCCTTTGGTTTGGGAGGGTTTGTTGGGGCTCTACTTGCGGGATATTTTTACGGTGAGTATCTTTACTTGTATGCAAGCTTCATCGCACTGCTTTCACTAGGAAGCTTAATGCTTTTCAAGGAGAAAGAATAAAGTTTTTAATGTAAATCGTCTCAATTTGATACCCAAATGTATTCTCTAACATATCAATCAGTTCTTCTTTAAGACGCTCTTTCCCATTGACGGTTTCAAGACCGTTGGCATCCATAGAATTTAGATACTGCAAAACAGCATTACGCACATTATCCATATTACCTTGCAATGCTTTTTTACTGGTATTGCTTTTCATAACTAAAGCAATATCGGCTTTTAAAATCTTGTATTTTTGGGATCTGATATTAATATAGATTGTATCCAGGCTGACTTCTCTAGCATCTGTGCTTAGATTGTTTGCCTTTTTTGCAATCGGAGATGATGTATAAGAGGGTTCGCTATTATCATCTTTGAGCACATAATTTAGTATTAAAAAACCTATAATAAGCAATAACGCAATAAAAGCTAAAGAGAATTTGAGTAATTTTTCATTAAACATTTATCGTTTACTCCACAGTTTTTCATTTAATTTAAATTCATTGACAATACTTACAATCATGCTCAAAAGTTCAAAGTAGTCTTTAATAGAGGTAAATTCTAACAATGAATGTGATAATATCGGCTCAAACAATGGTTTTGTGTAGTGCATCGCCAAATAAAGTTTTGAATCAACAAAAGAGAGATAAAGAGGTTTACCTACTTTCGTACGAAATTGCACGATCTCTTCCATCAGTGAATGCGACAAAATATAACGGCTCTCTATAGGATCATCCCCATAGGTTACAAAAAATTTTTCAAATTCTGGGTGATCAAGCTTGATCAATTTTCCTCGTTGTACATTCATTCCTTGCATCCACGAACCAAGCACTCCAAATTTACGCTCTGCTATATCGGGCAAAACAACGACTTTAGAGTGAAATGTTTTATTGAAATCCGCAATAAAAAAGAGCCCTTGAAAAATATCAACCCACTCCTCTTTATTGTCTGTATCCCGTACTTTTTGCTCTACATGTAAATCACAAAAGCGTACATCCACGCCCTCTATTTTCCCCATCACTAAGTCATTGCCCACAAAACGATCATACGATGCTATAAAGAGTTCACTCCGTTGATACTCTAATTCACTGATAGAGCTCATTTTGGAGTAAATGAGTGAAGGATCTAAAAAATGGATAATTTTTTCTATCACTTGGTCTTTAAACAACATACTATAACCAGCACTTTCATGCCTGTAGATAAACATAAAGATTAAAAAGGCGCTCATTCCTGAGACAAGTGCTGCATGAAGTGGTTTGAACATAAAAGCCTGATGAAGGACAAAAAAGAGTATAAGAGAGATCAACAAAAGAATAAAAGCAGCTTTTTTAAGAGTCGCCATTGTACTTAAACGTTTTTCCTCCAAAGCTTTAAGCTCTGGGTACATTGACTCATAATAATAATCTAGCAGTGATGCAAGATTTGGTTTCACTATTTACCTATTTTTGAAAAAGGTTTTTCACATCAACATTTTGGCGTTCCATCACTGGAATACTAAAAACCTCTTTTCGCTCTAACTTCATAAAACCTGCCATAAAATTAGTAGGAAACATTTGAATGGCATTGTTATAGTCCGTTACACTTTGATTGTATGCTCTACGTGCCGCTGAAATCTGCTCTTCCAATTCATTCAGTGTACCTTGAAGGTGTAAAAAATTTTCGTTTGCTTTGAGTGTAGGGTAGTTTTCAACAGCGACCATGAGATTGCCAAGCATGGAAGAGAGTTGTTTATCGAGGGCTACTGTTTCAGCATCTGTCAGATTATCTGTTGTGGCTTTTGAGCGAAGTTCGGTGATCTTCTCAAGTGTAATGCGTTCATGAACCATATACTCTTTCACAGTTGCCACAAGGTTTGGGAGAAGATCGTAACGTTTTTTGAGGATTGCATCAAGTCCTGCGAAGATATTATCGACTTGATTTCGTTTGGAGATTAGCGTATTGTACATGACAATAATGATAAAAATAATGACACCTGTAACAATTAAAAATGTTTCCATAGTAACCTCCTCAATTATTATCACACGATAGGATTTTGCCATCATATGGGTGGCAAAATCTTTACATGTAAAACTTCTTAGCGGCTCATACGTTTACGTAGATTTGGATCTAGGTATTTTTTACGAATACGAATGTTGATAGGCGTTACCTCTACCAATTCATCATTTTCAATCCACTCAAGTGCTAATTCAAGGTTCATTTTGCGTGGGGGAACGAGTTTAATCGCTTCATCAGCACCACTACTTCTTACGTTACTTTGTGGCTTACCTTTGATAGGATTGACATCCAAATCGTTCGGACGTGAATGCTCCCCAATAATCATACCCGCATAAACTTTATACTGTACATCCACGAAAAGAACACCACGCTCTTGCAAACTAAAGAGTGAATAGCCCATCGCAGTTCCATTCTCCATGGAAATAAGCGCGCCATTTTTACGGTGCTCAACTTCGCCACTGAGTGGTCTAAAATCAAGGAATGAGTGGTTCATAACACCCTCACCTTTGGTATCGGTCAAAAACTGTCCACGAAAACCTATAAGTCCACGTGCAGGAATTTCAAACTCAATTCTCGTTTGACCATCACCCGTTGGGTTCATCGCTTTCATTTCCGCTTTTTTACGACCCAATTTTTCAATTACCGTACCTGTAAAATCATCGGGAACATCGATCACCAAATGCTCATATGGCTCCATTTTAACGCCATTTTCTTCTTTAATAATAACTTCGGGACGCCCAAGAGAGAACTCAAAA
This sequence comes from Sulfurospirillum diekertiae, assembly GCF_002309535.1. GTDB lineage: Bacteria > Campylobacterota > Campylobacteria > Campylobacterales > Sulfurospirillaceae > Sulfurospirillum > Sulfurospirillum diekertiae. Next base: position 2,804,575 of record NZ_CP023275.1, read on the forward strand.
CCTTCACGTCTCATGTTCTCTGCCAAAATCGTAATTTGAAGCTCACCACGACCTGAAACTTTAAATTTACCTTCGCCTGCATTCTCATAACGCATTGCGATGTTTGTTTTCATCTCAGATTCTAAACGTTCAGCAATTTTGTTGGAAGTAACGTATTTACCATCAAGTCCAGCAAAAGGAGAGTCATTAACACCAAAAACAACGGAGAGCGTAGGCTCTTCAATGTGCAATGGATCAAGAGGTATTGGATTGTTTGGATCAACGATACTATCGCCCACATCGAGTGTTTCAAAGCCAGCAATGGCTACGATATCTCCACTTTCTGCTTCGGCGATGTCGATTCTATCCAATCCGTGGAAACCAATCAATTTAGAGATACGTCCACGAATTTGTTCGCCATCTGCTTTGGCAAGCAATACCGTTTCATTTTTCTTAATCGTTCCATTGAAAATACGTGCAATACCAATTTTACCAACATAGTTGTCATAATCAAGGGTAAACACTTGAAGCTGAAGAGGGTTCTCTGGTAAGCCAGTCGGAACGGGAACATGCTTAAGAATCGTTTCAAAAAGAGGCACAAGATTTTTACTTTCATCGCTCATGTTGTATTTCGCAAAACCATCACGCGCTGCTGCGTAAATAATAGGAAATTCAAGTTGATCTTCATTTGCACCAAGTGCTACGAGAAGGTCAAATACCTCATCAACAACACGATCAGGATCAGCAGCTGGTTTGTCGATTTTATTGACAACCACAATCGGACACAAACCAAGACTCAATGCTTTTTTAACAACGAATTTGGTTTGAGGCATAACACCTTCTTGGGCATCGACAAGCAATAAAACACCATCAACCATTTTTAAAACACGCTCAACCTCGCCACCAAAGTCAGCATGGCCTGGAGTATCGATAATGTTAATTTTAGTATCTTTATAGCGAATAGCTGTATTTTTAGAAAGGATGGTGATACCACGCTCTTTTTCTAGATCGTTGCTATCCATCGCTCTTTCTTCTACTTTTTGATGTGCTGAATACGTTCCTGATTGTTTTAACAGCTCATCAACTAAGGTCGTTTTTCCGTGGTCAACGTGCGCGATCACGGCAATATTTCTAAACTCTTGCAAAAAATTCTCCTCGTAAACTTTGACTTTTACATCTCATATAAAACGTACGTGATTGGTGTAGTTTGATTGAAGTAAATATGCTTCATTATAGCATGTTCTTACTAAAATTAAAATATCCTTACATGTAAAGCTATTTTGGCATTCATTTTTCAAAATTGGAATGAGTATTGCTTGTCAAAAGAGTGAAATCATCTCTTTAATTGAATAATAGATCAAAAAAGTAAGATGCTATTTCTAACTAAAAGACAAGCCTTTCGAAGAAACATCGGCATATAGCCCTTGTTTTGTGCCCTAGTGGCTAACGTAGTTTTTCAAGTTTAGTTTGGAAAGTATTATAAAAATAAAAAATTAAGGTCATGGCAATGCAAGATATTCTCTCCTTCGTACCAGCACCAAGCCCTATAACTCTTGCGCATTCAACAAATGAGCCCATTCAAGCCGAGAGTGCCAATGGTACTTTTTCCGAGAGTTTTTTTTCCATTATTCTGAGTCAAATGACAAAAGAAGGTAAACAAGTTTCACAGAGTGATCTCACGCAAGAAACTCCAACAACAAATGAAACAAATCTCAATCTTACGGCAACCGATCAAAAAGCCAAAAGTGTGGATGAACACCTACTAGACGACCTTCTTAGTGTTGTTAATGCACTTCAACAAAATTCGCAAACAACCATTTTTCCAACCCTTAAACCCTCTTCTACACTTGAAAAAATTCTTGGAAGCGAAACAGCTCGTCAAGATTTTGCCAATGTTAAAAACGTCAGTGATTTGATGGATTTATCTAAAAAATATAATCTTGGATTGGAAAAACTTTCAATCTCAACAGAAACGATGGATAGCATTCAAAAGAAATTCCCAACACTCGCTCAAAATAATTTTTTCGATGATCTTAAAACGGCTCTCACTACAGTTCAAAGTACACAAAATGGCGAAACAACCAAAGCGGTAACAACCAACCTTATGAGCCTTTTAGATAAACAGCCAACAACAACAACGGAAATCCCAACCACTACGCCATCCATATTAAGTGAACTGATTTCAAAAGAGGTAAAACCAACATCTACAACACCTACAATAGATACTACCAATACTACCAATACTACAACAACGTTAAACACTCCTATTGTTGAAGAGCCACTTATAGTAAATGAAAAGCAACAAAATACTCTTGCAAAAGCGCTTCAAACTCCACAAGAGGAAAACACTCAAGCGACACTACCGCTTGAGACAGTGGTTCAAAAAGTAGTGAATGACAACGAACTTAAAAAGCCTGCAACACCCATTCAAACAGCGGAAGTTGTCACACAAGAAGAACCTGCACAAATTCAAGTTGCTACCACACACGTCAATGAGGTTAAAAAAGAGCCTTTGGTCAAAACAGTAGAAGAGACAACCGATACTGTCCTAAAAACTGTGAAATCTGATAAAACAATCAGTGATGTTGCATCTTCAGCAGAAGAGGTAACACAAATACAAAAAGTGGTGAAGCCAGAAGAGAAGGAAATTGCTAAATCAGAAGATACACCACTAACAGTCGATGCTAAAACAGATAGTAAAGTAACCGTAAAACAAGATTTGTCAACCACTAAAGCCGTACCAGTTAAAGAAAGTTTGAACCAATTTGCAACGGATCTTAAAGAAAAAATTGAAGCCTATAAACCTCCTATTATGAAGGTAGAACTCTCTTTAAGTCCTAAAAGCTTGGGAGATGTGGATGTTACGTTACTCACACGAGGAAATAATTTACATGTAAACATCTCTTCCACCACGAGTACGATGTCACTTTTTACTCAAAACCAAAATGACGTTAAAAATGCACTGATTAATATGGGTTTTACTAATCTACAAATGAATTTTAGTGACCAACGAAATAGCGACCAATCACAGCAAAACCAAAAACAACGTAGTGATAACTCTAAAGAGTTTACCACGGAATCAAGTGAGGAAGAGACAGCGTCATTAGAAATTGTCATTCCTCAATACGTATAAATTATAAAGAAAAGGATACATTATGGCAATCAATACAAACGGTTATTCCAATCTTATTAAAACAGGTACTGATACAACAACGAGCACGAGTAGTTCGACAACTGCCGCTTCAACAACGTCTTCAGATACATTGGGAAAAGACGATTTTTTAAAACTTTTGCTCACAGAGCTTCAACACCAAGACCCAACAAGTCCTATGGATTCTGATAAAATCTTAACACAAACTTCACAACTTGCTACGTTGGAATCATCCACAAAAACAAATACTGCTTTGGAAAATTTGACAACCCAGCTTAAACAGAGTGTTAACTCTAATGCAACGGCACTCATTGGGAAAATGGGAAGCATCGGCAGTGATGCTATTTCACTTAGCAGTGGAAAATCAACTTATGAAGTCTATTTTCCAACACAAATCAAAACGGGAACAATGACTATTGCTGATAGCACGGGCGCTACAGTTAAAACCATTGATCTTAGCACTGTAGCAGCAGGGAAAAGTGGTGTTTTATCCTTTAATTGGGATGGAACAGACAACTCCGGCACACTCGTTAAAGATGGTGCTTACAGTGTTACTGCAACGTATGTAGACTCAACAGGTGCAGCAAAAACAACCGCATTTGGTGTTTACCCTGTTGAATCGGTACGTTATGACTCCGGATCAACTTATATTAAATTGGGTTCTCAATATTATGCCATGAGTGATGTTGTTGAATTTTATGATCAATAAAGGAATTTCTCATGACTAGCTCTTTTTACAATGGAATTTCTGGTATCAAATCACAACAGTTTGCGATGGATGTGCAGGCCAATAATATTGCCAATATCAACACAAGTGCCTATAAAGGGAGTAGTGCAGAAATTTCAACTCTTTTTTCAACCGTATTAACAGGCACGTATGCTTCTTACTCCAATGATAAAGGTCTTGGAGCGCAAAGCCAAACCACTGCTTTAGATCTAGCACAAGGTGTTCTTGAAAATACCGATAGTCCCTTTGATCTTGCCATTCAAGGAGATGGTTGGTTTGGCGTTAAAGGGCAAGATGCTGCAAAGACATATTATACCCGTGCTGGTTCTTTTTCACTTGATGCACAAGGCTCTTTGGTCAATGCTGATGGTTACTATCTTATGGCGACCCCTGGCAACAATATTGCACCTACATCGCTTGATGCAGCAACCCTTGCTAAATTTGGAACATATTACAATGCCGCTACAACGGGCGGCGCACTTACTCCTTACGCTATTACGCCTATGAGCGATGTTCCTTTGGGAAGTGTTGGCAGTCAAACGAAAGTAACTTTGCCTGATATTCTCTACTACCCACCTGTTGCAACGACAAAAGTTTCTTACGGTGCAAATCTTGATCCGACAATTAAGACTGATAATGTAACTGTTCCTTTAGATACAGCTGATTACACTTCAACCGTAACACCTACTGCAGGACAAGTGAGTTTAAGTGGCACTGTCAACAATACAACAGCAATTCAAAACCCTAAAAAAGGTGACACTGTCATTGTTACATTAACCGATGTTGATGGAAAAACACAAAATATTTCAACAGAACTGGATGCTTCTTTAAATTGGAGCATTTCAAATTCTGATGTGAGTGGCTTAAATACAACTTCTGCCCTAACAGCAAGTGTTTCTGTAAAATCTATTCAAGAGATTGCCAATACGGAACACCTGACAACAGGTATTATTGCCCCTGATGGCAGTAAAGATATTATTGATATGACCTTTACCAAACAAGTTCCACAAGCATCATCTGGTAGCACATGGGATGCCAACATTAAAGTACTAAGTTATTTTGAGGACTATACTGTAGAAAACTACGACTCCACAAAAACCTATGATACTTCTATTTACAACGTTGATACGGTAAAAGGTACGGTTACAAAAATCTATGATCCTACGAAATATTATGTTGATACCTCAACCAATAAAGTCTATAACATTGTGGATACCCAAACAGGAACACTCACCTTTGGTGGAGCGGGACAACTTCTATCAAACACTGTACCTACCCTTTCCAATGGAGGAACACCTCTAGAGCTTAACTTAGGAACAGTGGGTAATTTTGATGGACTTATTTCAAGCACAACCATTAAAAAAGCTAATGTTGCAACTTCCAATGGATCTGCTGAAGGCTTTTTAAAAGACTATGCTATGGATACTAATGGCAATGTTATTGCTGAATTTAGTAATGGTAAAAGCTCAGCTGTTGCAAAAGTGGCTATTTACCATTTTCAAAATGATCAAGGGCTTACACAAGACTCTTCTAGCCTTTTTGAAGCGTCTAATAATAGCGGAAAACCTATCTTTTATACGGATAAAAACGGTGAGAGTTTTTTAGGTTCAACTATTTTTAGTAATAAATTAGAAGGGAGTAATGTCAGTATGGCAACGGCATTAACAGAGCTTCTTATTACCCAAAAAGCATTTGATGCCAGCTCAAAAAGCATTACTACCAGCGATGATTTAATTAAAAATGCAATCAACATGAAAACCTAACGAAAATAGCATTTCATGGAATAAAAATTGCTTTCATTTGATACAAATTGATAAAAACAAAAAGTAACTTTAAAAAGGATACGCAATGATGAGATCACTCTGGGCCGGCGTTACCGGTTTGCAGGCACACCAGATCGCAATGGACGTTGAAGGTAATAACATTGCAAACGTTAATACCACAGGCTATAAATACAGTAGAGCAAATTTTTCTGATCTCTTAAGTCAAACCGCTAAAATTGCAACAGCACCCCAAGGTGAACTGGGTGGTAAAAATGCTATGCAAATTGGACTTGGAACGCAAGTAAGTACGGTCACAAAAATTTTTAAACAAGGTTCCATTGAAACAACCGATAAAACAACCGACCTTGCTATTCAAGGTGATGGTTTCTTCGTTGTTTCCCCAGATGGAGGAAGTACCTACAAGTATACGAGAAGTGGTGACTTTACCTTTGATGCAAATGGTAACTTTGTCGATACCAATGGTTATATCGCACAGGGATGGAACAGAGATAAATCAACTCTTGCGATTGATTCGACATCACCAATTGCCAACATTACTATTCCACCAGGACTGACAACACCCGCCAATGCATCTACTTATATTGCCGTTAAAGCAAATCTTGATTCAGGCGCTAGCGTTGGTACCCATAAATCGGTTATCTACTCTTTAGATTCAAACCATGGATGGGTCGATACCAATGGTAATGGGATTCAAGAAGCAACTGAAACCCACGATGAAAATGATGCTGGTAGTGATATATTCAATACCAGCAAAGCACTTTATGAACGTGGACAAGACTTTGGTGCACTCTTTAACTCTGATGGTAATGCATTTAGTCTCACAAAGGGACAAGGTGTTTGGACAAGTTTTGCTGAGGCTAGAACCAATACCACGCCCATAACGGCTCCAGGAACAACAAACGTTGATCTTGTCTTAAATGGTGAAAAAATTACAGGTAGTATTACATCATCTATAGCTTCTGATGTCTCATCATATATTGCGGGCTTAATTAATGCCAAAACTAGTAAAACAGGTGTTACTGCTAACATCACAGGGGGTACAGGACTCTACCTGTCCAACAATAATCAAACTGGCACGGAAGCCGCTAGTAAAAATATTAAATTAACTGTAGGTACTGATAATACAGGCTTAATTTCAACAAATGTGATTACAGCCTATCAATATACCTACAACCCTAACCCTCTCAATACAAACCATAGTTACAATGATGGTGCAGAGAGAACCTTTAGAACAACAGAAGACCTTAGAGAAGCTCTTCAAAAAGATGCAAGGCTGTATGTTGATTACTCAGGTGATGGTGTTGCTGATAAAAATGATGGTGTAACAGTTACCGTTAATAAAACAGGACAATTTGAAATTGCAAACCCTAAGGGTGATACATTTAATTCTGATGATGGAGATATAACAAGTAGTGCTTTAGTAACTACAAAGACTGCTGCTCAATTAACAGCAATATTAGCAACAGAATCTATTACATTTCCAAAAGATGCAATATTAAGTTCACCTATTATACCATCAGCTAATGTTGTAATCAATGGTACTACCTATGGACCTATTGCTCCAGCAGTAGCTACTATTCCTGCAGGAACTACATTAGCTGTAGCAACTACTATACCTGGACCTACAACGACTACTTTTCCTGTAGGAACAATCATTCAGACGAATATTACACCTCTTGCTAATGTTACTATAAATGGTACTACCTATGGACCTACTGCTCCGGCAGTAGTAGCCACTATCCCTGCAGGAACTATAATTGCAACACCTGCTGCTGGTGCAGCTGTGCTCTTTGGTTCTTCAGCAACGGGTGCTGGTAGTACAACACTTCCTGTTGGAACAAACTTTAACAATGCAAATGATTCTGATCTTTATTTGACAGTTACAAATCTTACCAATGCAACTAACAACGTTGCCGCAAACAACAACTTTAGTACCACTATTAATTCTCTTCAAGGAACCTTAACATCAGGTACCTCTGTTAGAACATCTCAATCTGTTTATGCCGCAACTCATGCTTCAAGTATCGATGTTTACGATTCTCTAGGATCAAAACATACCGTAAGACTTGAGTTCACCAAAACAGGCTTCACATCTGAGGGTGGTACTACATGGTCAGTCCTTGTTTCTGTTCCAGAACCAGGAGACATTAACCTTGGAAACTACCCTGCAAATATTGTAACCGGAACCGTGAGCTTTAAGTCCGATGGTTCTTTAGCAACCTATTCTCCAAGAAGTCTTACCTATACAGCAAACAACGGCTCATCAGGTAGTCAAAACATTGAACTTAAATTTGGAACACTCGGACAATTTGATGGTATGACCAGCTTTGATAAAGACTCAAACACTTCAGGTATTAGCCAAGATGGTTATGCGGGTGGTGATCTTAATGGTCTTAGTGTCGATGAAACAGGTACAGTTATTGGTAGTTTTACCAATGGACGTAGTTTTGCGCTCGCACAAGTAGCTATGGCAACCTTTACGAACAACCAAGGTTTAGAGAGTGATGGTGGTAACTGTTTTGTCCAAACATCCAACTCAGGCGACCCTATCGTTGGACAAGCTTCAACGGGTGGTAAAGGTACGATCCAAGCAAGTTCACTTGAGATGAGTAACGTTGACCTTTCACGTTCTCTTACGCAGTTGATTGTTATTCAAAGAGGTTACCAAGCTAACTCAAAAACAATCACAACAGCGGATGAAATGCTCAACACTTTACTCCAACTCAAATAACAATTTTTTAGCTTACATGTAATACAATGAGTCCCAAAAAACAACTTGGGACTCACTCATGAAAATCACACTCAACCACTACACTCCCCTACTTATTTGTGCCGATGCCATTCGTACCTGCTGGCAAAGTTTTGACAAAAGCGACGAAGGCGGCGAAAAAGACAGAGAACTCATTGATCGTGTTGGCAATAAATTTAAACACGCTTCAACCTTAGAGCATCTTGTCTATAACTTTTACATTGAAGGCATTTCCCGTGCCCTTCTTCAAGAGCTTGCACGCCACCGTATGGCCTCTCTTTCAGTGAAGTCAACACGCTACACACTTAAAGAGTTAAAGAACGAAGAGAGCTTTACATGTAAAGATTTTGAACGTGCTTCAAAATACTTGGTTTTAACCGGTGTGGAGATGGTTGATGAAATGAGCGTTAAAGCACTTGAAAACCTGCGTTTAGTGCTCGTGGAAGGCATTAGCAACGATAAGGCAAAATACTGTCTTCCAGAGAGCTACAAAACCGAACTTACATGGACAGTTAATGCTAGAAGCCTTCAAAACTTTTTAACACTACGCAGCGATAAAAGTGCGCTTTGGGAAATTCAAAATTTAGCCCATGCACTTTATGATGCGCTTCCAGAAGAACATAAGTACCTCTTTAGTTTAAAAACAAACGACTAAACTTTAATCCTTTGGGCATGCGTGATGGCAATCGCAATGGCATCGGTGATGTCCAAAGGTTTGATCTCTTGTTTGATCCCTAAAATCTTTTTTACCATAAAGGCAACTTGCTCTTTGGCAGCTTTTCCATTTCCTGTTACGGCTTTTTTCACTTGAAGTGCTGTGTATTCACTAAAATTACCAATGGTTTGTAAAATTTTTAGACTTAAAGCGCCTCGAAATTGTGCTAATTTAATCACCGTTTGAGGATTATAGGCATAAAAAATATCTTCAATCGCTACTTCATCAATCGTGTGGTGTTTAAAGATCGTATCGAGCCCTTCAACGAGCTCCATAATCTGATGCTGAAGCACCTTTTCTTTGATTTTAATCAGTCCTGCTTCAATGAGAATCAGGCTGTTTTTTTCTTTTTTGAGAATAGAATATCCACAGTTACGTGTCCCCGGATCAATCCCTAAAATAACCAA